>NZ_CP109481.1:0-2351338 GCF_036227505.1 Streptomyces sp. NBC_01450
GTACCATATCGCTACGCGATATGCAAGCGGCGCGGTTCGCTTCGCTCACCGCGCCCGGGCTTCGCCTGGCCAACTCCCTTCGCTTCGCTTCGGGAGTTGAGGGGGCCGGCCGCTTCGCGTCCGGCGAGCCGCGCTGCGCGCTGTCTGAGGTGACGGTGTGTCATGTCCCGCTACTTAGCTTTCTTGTACGGGAGTTGGGGGGTGCTGCGCACTCTTGGGCGGGTCCGCTGCGCTCCCCCGCCTGACGGTCCTTCCGGCTGCGCCTCCAGAACCTTGGGGCCCGCTGGCGCGGGCCGGGCTGGCTATGAGGGTGGGGGTTTCTCGTCCGGGTCGGGTGTCGGTGCAACGCCTGCTCTAATTTGATGCAGCATGTAGGATTGGGAGAATGAAGGGACACCCTCTGGGTATTGATGCTCGATTCCAGAGAAAACACTGAAAGCGGACTGGAGGCGTAGGTGGATGATGACAGGAATTTTGTGAATCCTCTTGGTGATGTGGAGAGATGGACGCCCGTGCACACGGCCGTGGAAATGAGTGAGTACGAGGTGCTCACCGCGCTCCTGGACGCCGGAGCAGACCCGAACGAGCTGTGCTTCGGTCATACGTTGCTCACTCACTCGATCGACGTCGAGGGAGACGGTCATCTGCAATCGGGGCACCTGTTGAACACTGCTGCCACTGCGATCCTGTTGGCCTACGGCGCTGATCCGCGCCTGCCGGCTGCCGATGGGGAGACCCCCCTGCAGATCGCTGAGCACTACAACCACGAACCAGCGATGCGGCTGCTCCAACGTTTCCTCGCACGCAGTGAGAAGTCTGAGAACTGAACCGCCCGGTAGAAACCTGGAGCTGAAATCTGTGCAGCATCTTTGTGCGGAGCCGTGCCGCCACGCACCCTGCACACGTGACATCGCGGCCTGATGAACCGTCGGGAAATAACTCGTCAGGAAGGCTGTAAATGACTGCGATTCAGCTTCGGGAACACCAGGTAGAGGCACATACACGAATCCGTAGGTGGGTGGGATGGCCGGGCGGAAGATGGGGAAAGAAATGAGCGTGATGGAACTCGTCGACAATGAGATCAGCCTAGTAGACTGGGCAAAGTTGAAGTGTGGCTGCTCCGCGAGTGCCGCCCACCTGCCGGCCAATCTCTATCGATTTTTCAGAGCTCAAACTCGCGAAGAAGCTCTGAACACGGGAATCACTGAACATGTTTTCACTCAGTATTTCCCGCATGAGCCGGCACCCTCTGTCGCTTCTGTACTAATGGCGGGACTGGCAAGCGACATACCATTGGCGGCGCGAGTCGAATCTCTCGACCTACTTCTCGGTCTCGTCGACAATGAGGATGCCGATGTCTCTGACGCATGTGTGGACATCGCCAGGGAAGGACTGTGGGGGCTTTATGCAGAAGTCGTAGCGAATCGCTCGCCCGCTCTGGTCGCATACGCCTACCAGATTCTCCAGGTGATCGATCCTGGCGAGCGACTCCATGCCCTGAAGGCTTCGGGAAAGCTCTCCCTGCCATCTCATCTCAGAGACTGAGGGTTCAAGAAACGTTACCGACCGGACCCCTTTCATCTCGACCTGCTGGGTGAATCCGGTGGGTCAGGGTAGGTAACAAGGCGAAGCCCCTCGTCGTTGGTGTGGTGATCTCATTCAACACGCCGACGATCGAGGGGCTTCGTTGGTTCTCCGTGTCCGTCGAGCGGATCCGCGAGGCCGGCAAGTCCTACTCTCGGGTGACCACGCGGGCCTCCACGGCGTCGTAAGGATTGCCGACCCTAGCCGACACCACGGTCTGGCATCCGGAGTGGGATCCGCGGCCGACGGGCACTCAGGACGCCTTGGAGGTGGCTCGCATCTACTTGACTAAGGTCCCGGTGATGGTGCCGATCTACTCGCATCGGTGTCTGCTGGCGGATCCGAACCGAACGGGCACGCCCGTGCTGTCGATGTACCAGACGGACATCATTTGCTACGGCACCGATCTGGTCGACTACTTCCACCACGAGTTCGGTCGCCCGGTGCCCACACCGGAAGACCACCAGTACGCCGCGATCCCGTTTTGGTCATGGTGTCGGAATTTCGGGGGTCACTCCACTGGTGGCCAGGCCCCGGCGGGGTGAGTGGCCGGTGGGCCTGAATCCGAGCTTCGCCCACGTGCCGAACCGGGTGATGACGTCGCCGATGGTGGGTCGAGGCCGCCGTCCATGACGGTGTGCCAGCGCGGGTGCAGCGGCCGGTAGGCGAAGCCGTCCGGGTCGATGAAGCTGCGCCGGGAGACGGTCATGCGCGACTTCTCGGGACAGGTCGAAGAGCTGTACGGCTAGACCCGGGCTCGTCCGGTGGAGTGCGGTGGGCTCATCCGACCGCTCCAGCCCGCTTAGCCCACCTGGGCCCATGTGCCGGTGCCGATCACGGGTCCGGGTGTCCTCCCGTGCTTCCATCGCGCCAGGAGGCATATGAGATGACTGATGACCGACAGCAGCACGCCGACCCCAGACCGACAGCGTCCCGGCGTTGCGTGCTGGCCACCGCCGCCCTTGCGCCCGTACTGACCGGAGCGATCGGGGCGGTTCCCCCCGCCCGTGCCGCGACCGCCGGACCGGGGGCCGAACCGGTCCACACCCCGGTCCCGCCGGTGATGACCGAACTCGCCGACTGGGCGGACGTGGGCGCGGCCCTCGGCGCACCGGGCGGGATGAAGCGGTTCATGTACCACACGCCCCTGCTGCGCCGGGACCTCCACGTGGTCTCCCGGGGCATCATGATCGACCCCGCGCTCGCCCTGGGCTCCCATGTGTCCTTCGTCCGGTACGCCGACGGCAGCTCGCTCCTGATGGGCGACGCGGTGGTCACCGAGCGCGAACTCCAGCCGTTCAGCGACGCCCTGTACGAGCACGGGATCGGGCAGACCGCGATCCACAAGCACCTGCTGGCCCAGCGGCCCGACGTCTGGTGGTGTCACCTCCACGCCCACAGCACCGACCCGGTGGCCGTCGCCCGCGGTCTGCGCGCCGCCCTGGACCGCACCGCCACCCCGTTCCCGAAGGCCCATGCCGCTTTCGCCGTGCCCCCCGGCGTGCCCCTCGCCGTACGCTTCGACCTGGACACCGCGGCCATCGACGCCGCGCTCGGGACGAAGGGCACCGCCGACAGCGGCGTCTACCAGAGCACGTTCGTCCGCCGGGAGGCCATCACCGACGGCCACCTCCTCCTTCCCCCGGGCCTCGGCTCGACCACCTCGTTCAACTTCCAGCCGCTCGGCCGCGGCCGAGCCGCGGTCAGCGGCGACTTCGCCGTGATCGCCGACGAGGTCCAGGACGTCCTCACCGGGCTCCGGCGCGGCGGTGCCGACCTCGTCGAGCTCCACCACCACAACCTCACCGACCAGCCCCGACTGTTCTTCGTCCACTACTGGGCCGTCGGCGACGCCGTGACCCTGGCGCGGCGCCTGCGCCCCGTCGTGGACGCCACCAATGTCGCGCCGATGAAGGGGACGGGTGCCTGATGAGCATGAGCACCGGCCCCTTGACTGGGGTGGTGGTGCTCTAGCCCTAGTAGCGTGTCGCTGCTTAGGTATGGGCTGTTTGATTGAGAGGCTTGCGTCTGGCAGATTCCTCTCCCGCTCTGCCGGACAGGACTGGTGCGATGGGTTCGCAGAAGAAGAGGCCGGTGGTGCTGACCGCGCAGGACCGCGAGGAGTTGGTCCGGGTGACCACGACGGGGGTTCATCCGGCCTCGGTAATCAGGCGGGCGAGGGTGCTGCTCGCACTCGACACCTCTGCAGGCGGGATCGGCTCGCAGGAGGTGATCGCGGCCCGGCTCGGCGTCTCCGGTGAGACGTTGCGGCTGGTCGCCAAGCGTTTCACCGAAACCGGTGGCGATGTTCACGCCACCATCGCGCGGAAGAAGCGCGACCTCCCGCCGGTGCCCTCACCGGTGACCGGTGAGGTCGAAGCCCGGCTGATCGCGATGGCGTGCTCACAGCCACCCCAGGGCTATACCCGGTGGTCGCTGCGGCTGCTGGAGAAGCACGTCGCACTGGTCGAGGACATCCCCGATCTGGACCATTCCACCATCGGCCGGGTCTTAAAAAAACGGAACTGCGTCCTCACCTGAAGAAGTGCTGGACCATCCCACCACGGGCGAACGCGGAGTTCGCGGCCCGGATGGAAGACGTACTGGCCGTCTATGCCCGGCCCTATGACCCGGCACGTCCGGTCGTGTGCATGGACGAGAAGCCCTACCAGCTCCTCGGCCATGTCCGCGACCCGCTCCCGGCCCGCCCAGGTCACGACGCCTGCCAGGACAGCGAGTACATCCGCTGCGGCACGTGCTCGATCTTCGTATGGGTCGAACCCCTGCGCGGGTGGCGTCGAGTTCAGGCACTGTCCCAGAGGACCCGGATCGACTGGGCCGGCCAGGTCAGGCAGCTGCTGAGCGTGGACTACCCCGATGCCGAGACGGTTGTGCTGGTGATGGACAACCTCAACACCCACGGCATCGCCTCACTGTACGAGGCATTCGAACCAGAAGAGGCCTTCGCCCTGGCTCAGCGCCTCGAGATCCACCACACGCCCAAGCACGGGTCATGGCTCAACATCGCCGAGATCGAACTCTCCGCGCTGACCAGGCAATGTCTCGACCGCCGGATCGGCGACCTCGACACCCTCAACACCGAACTCTCAGCCTGGCAGAACGCCACCAACACCGACCAACGTCAGGTGGACTGGCAGTTCACCACCCACGACGCACGCATCAAACTGCGCCACCTCTATCCCAGGAATTAGCTGCGACAGTCTACTAGTGACGTGCAACAACTCATCTTTGGGGACGTGCGAGACCACTCGGTCCCGGTTCAGCTGCTCCTCGACTACCGGGACTTGGCCGGCCGCTCATACTCCACTTCGATCACTCTGGTGCGCCGGGAAGACCGTGTGGCTGGGCGACGGCGGAGCCGCGCTGACCACCCCTCCACTCGAGTACGCGAAACCGGCGTACGGCCGCCGCGTGAGCTCGCCGTGCTCGCCGCCCCCACAACCCAACCACACCACCCCCGACGCAAGACGACGACTACCCCGTGTCCTCAGCCGCCCTCCACCCCTCGTACGCGGAATTGTGATCGCCACCAGCGGCCGGTTCACCGCCGACGCCGTGAGCTGGGCTGAGCGCCACAACTCTGAGGGCACAGCGCCCCACATCGACCTGTGGCCCGAAAGCCGCCTCGAAACCCTCCTCGCGCAACGCCCCCACATCGCCGCCGCACACGGACTCAAGTAACGGTGGCGGGGCCTGAGACCGGAACTGCCGACCCCCATACAAATACCCCGCCCTCGGCCCGGGAGCAGCGACAATCGGTCCGGCCCACCGCGTACGCAGCCGTCCCGATGCGTCGGGACGTCCGAGGACGAGGAGCTGCGGCGGGCCGTTAGGCAACTGCCCGCTGCCCCAAAACTTCTGACCACTCCCCCTGCCGACTATGTGTACGCGGATGCGAGCCGAAGGGCCGGCGAGGGCTGCTGCGTGTACACCCTGACGCGGAGGATGCTGCTGTCGTGCTCCTGCCGTGGCTCCCTTGCCGTACTGCGTCTTCCGGGGGGTCAGCGTCCCGTCCATGATGTTGTGATGACCTCACCGGGCGGAGTGCCGCTGTTCAAGGTTCGCAATGCCATCGCTGAGGCTCTGTGGAAACACGTGAAGGCCCAGGATCTGGCAGCTGTGTGCGAGTACTTGGGGCTGGCACCGCAGAAGCCGGATGAAGACCCCTACAACAGCAAGAAGTCCTATGTCAGGGCGCGGCTCCAGGACATGGACCTCCCTGCGCTCGTGACCGTAGCCCGGCGCGTGGTCAGCGAGTACAGCAACGAGGACCTGCACCGGGTTCTGGCGCCTTTGGGCCTGCACGGTGTCAGTACGGACATGAAGAACCTCATCTTTGCCGCGGACGGTCCCAAACCACGGATCGTGCTCCCGGACTCCATCGGCAACGCGATCCGTATCGTCGAGAACGAGGAGTTCTGCCTCGTGTACGACCGGCCTCTGGGCGAGCACGGGCTGAGCTGGGCGGACCTGGCCGCCTGGTGGAAGAGCCGACGGCCCGACTCTGCCGGTGACCCGGACGAGGCTCGTCGCGAACTGCGCGGCCGGCTGCGCCGCTCCCTCAGTGGCAACGGCGCCGAGGAGCTGGTCTTCGACACCTACGTCAAACTCGGGTTCGATGTCCCGGCGCTGATCCCGCAGGTGTACCTGCACTATGACCCCTACACCGTCGCCGAGCGGCAGGGCCGGCCTGCCCTCGCCCGCCAGCGGATGGACTTCCTGATGCTCATGAACCACCGGGCCCGAGCCGTGATTGAGGTGGACGGGATCCAGCACTACTCCCGCGACAATCCGCAGAAGAACGCGCCCCCGCTTGCCGATTCCGGTCGGTACGGAGCGATGATGGCGGAGGACCGACGGCTCACCCTTCAGGGGTATGAGGTGTACCGCATCGGCGGGCAGGAACTATCCGACCGCGCATCGGCTGAGAAGATGCTCACCGAGTTCTTCACCGACCTCCTTCGACGCCACGGCCATCGAGGCCCCTGACCGCCTCTGCCAAGTCCCGACAAGGCGGAGAAGGATCGCGACAGCTGGTCGATCTCCCGGGACTCGCTCGGGTCGAAGCGGACCGTCCGGGATGGCGTCTTCTGCCTTCGGGACGGGCCGCGGAGCCGTGTCGTACGTCGTCGTCATGCCCGGTCCAACGAGCCAGCCGTGCGATAGGACGTACGGCCCCATCGCCGTTTAGCCGTTCGCTCTGCGCTCGGATCGGGGCCGCTGTGAGACGGCCCCGTGTGGTCATCGCCTCCAGGAGCCCTGGGGGGCGCGTTCGGGCATGGTGCTGGGGTGGGTGAGTCGGCCGGTCGCCGCCTGGGCGAGCCAGTCGGCCCACCGGCTGATGAGCTCGTCCAGGTCCCCGATGACGAGCGGGATGAAGGGCCAGGCCACCTGATGCATCATCCCCGGGCTGACGGCGGCGCGTGATTCGTGGTGAGGGTCGAGCGCGAAGGGCTCCATGGTTCCCGTGGTGGGGCGCAGCGGGTGTCCATGAAGGCGGTCTCGAACCACTGGTACTGGTCTTCCGTCTGCGCGTCGGCGTACCAGAGGGAGTGGCTGCGGCCTTCGTACCCGTGGTAGTTGGCGGGGACCTTCAGGGAGAGGATCGCGGACGCGATGACGTCGAACGGCGCCGGCGTCGAGGTGGTGCGCCAGACCTCGGGGGCGGTCTCCCTCGGTCCGGACAGGGTCAGCTGGGCGTCGTTGATCCGGACGGCCCAGCCTCCCTGATTGCCCTTGCGGACCTCCGCACTCGGAGCGGCAGCCGTGAGGGCTGTGAGGGAGGCGTCGGCGATCAAGGAGAAGGAGGTCGTGGCGGCCTCGGCCAGGGTCTTGCGGCGGTCGGCCTCGGTGGCGTGTGCCGAAGCCCGGCGGTCAGCTTCGGCCTGGCGCGCGACCGCCCCCTGGTTGGCCTGCGCGAGCGCGGCCAGCCCGCCGGAGAGCGGGGCCGCGGGGATCTGCCCCAGCCGGGCGAGCACGTTGCCAGCCGCGGGGCGGCCCTGCGGGGCCCGGAAGAGGCACTCGGTGATCAGCGCGGCCAGGAGGGGCGGAGCAGTAGTGAGCGGTGGCGGGGTTCCGTGCAGGTGCTGCTCCTGGTAGTCGTGCTCGGCCGGTCCGGTGAAGGGCCTGGCGCCCTCCAGGAGCTCGTAGGCCAGGACGCCCAAGGCGTAGATGTCGGTCGCGCCGGTGGCCCGCTGGTACTTCCAGACCTCGGGTGCCATGTACGGCAGGCTTCCCGCGCCCTTGTAGGTGTGCTGGGCTGTGGTGGCTTCGGCGTAGCGGGCGATGCCGAAGTCGGCCAGGCACCAGTGGCCACCGAGCAGCAGGACGTTCTCCGGCTTGAGGTCGCGGTGGACGACCTCGCGGTCCTTGAGGTCGGCGAGTGCTTCGGCGACGTCGGACAGGACGGCGACCGCCTCGTTGAGGGGCAGCTGACCGTGCTCCTGGAGGTGGTCGCGCAGGGACTTCTCGGCGCGGGGCATCACCAGCACCCACTGGTCTTCGTGCTCACCGCTGTCGATGACCGGCACCACGTTGCGGACGCCGTCCAGGTCGGTGAACAGCATCTCGCGCTCGGTGCCCGGCGTCTTGGGCACGAGCTTCACCGCCGCCTTCTCGCCGGCGGGGTTCTCCGCCTCGAACACGGCACCGAAGCCGCCACCCCCGATGCGGGCGCCGACAGCCCATTCCTCATTCAGTGCCAGTCTCATGGTGCGCATTGTCTCCATCGTCAACTACTGTCCCGTGAGGGCGGTTTCGCCCGGTTCTATGGTCTCAGCCCCCACTGACATCGGTGGATCCGTGTTGTCCCGCGCGCTCCGAGCCAGGCCCCGGGTGTCTGCTTCCCGGGCCCGTGGCGTGTCCGAGACGGGGTCAGATCTCTCCGGCCGCCGTGGCGGTGAGCGCGACTGCTGGCTGAGCACGGAAAGTGGACCTCGCCGCTGTCTCATCAGCCCTAGGGTCCTTCCATGGATGCCAAACAGCTCAAACTGTCTTCGCAGAAGTGGATGACCGCGGCGCTGACGGCATTCAGCCAGGGGACCGAGTCCTTTGACTTCGCGGTGCATCATGCCGGGATCGCCGCTGAGCATCTCTTGAAGGCCTACCTCGCGACGCTGCACCCGGCGCTCATAGTCGAGGCCAGGGACTTCGACTCGCTGCTCCACGCCACTGGCCATGGCACGCATGCGTCTGCTCCGGCAAGTCAGGCAAAGACGATCGGCCTCGTTGAGGCTCACTCTCGTGTTCACAAGATCCTGCGCAAGCAGATCCCGATCGACAGGAAGGCCCTCGAGCCAGTCGCGAACGCGCGTAATGGGGTCGCGCACAGCGGCGTTCACGACGTCTCCGAAGTCCAGACCGTCTTCACAACGTGTCTTCGGCTGATCGACCCGTTGCTCACTGAGCTGCAGATCGCTCCGGAGAGCTACTGGGGCAGCTACACGTCCCTGCACGACAGGCTGATTGAGGAACGTGTCAAAGCCGCCCGCATCCAGCTAGAGAGAAAGCTCGCCAAGGCGCGGGCCGTCTTCGAGCAGCGCTACGGGCACTTGGCGCCGAAGGAGCGTCAGGTCGTGCTCGCCACCATCACACAGCAGCCCCCGGGCTACATGGAATACGACGAGGAAAGGCCGTGCCCTGCCTGCGGTTCGAGGGGCTGGCTCGTGGGCGACACCCACCTCGACGAGACGAACGAGCCCGTCGTGGTCTTCACCCCCTACATCTTCGCCTGCTCTGCATGCGGCATCGATGTCGAGAATGAGGAGTTCTGGGAGCTGGGAGACCTCGGTGACGAAGTCATCCTCGATGTCCCACCGGAAGACTTCTACGTGAACTGGGAACCGGATCCCAAGTTCCTCCCCGATGATGATCCTGACGATCCCACAATCGATGCGAACTGGGATCCAGACAGATACGATGCCGGCGGCCGATGATCTAGCGCCCGGACGACGGCGCCAAGACGAAGGCGCGTACGGGCTCTGTGACGGTCTCACAGGCCCACGTAGAGCGTTGAGGGCGGTAGAGAGGTCAAGCTCGGGGTGTTTCTGTCCAACACCAAGCAGGCGCGCCAAGTTCACTGCGGACAAACTCCAGGTACTGGCCGCCCTCGGGCTCGGCTGGGCTGGGCTGCCTGACGGATCGACAACGGCGCCTGTCCCGAGTGATGCCCGGGGCGGGCGCCGTGTTCGTTTCTGCGGCGACGGGACGGCAAAGGTGGCCCCATCCGGCTTCGGTGAGCCGGTCCAGCCGTTCCGTAGAGGGCCCGCACGAGGCGGGCGCGGTTCTGGGCGCAGCGGGCGTTCTGGGCGTGCGTCCTGGAGTCTCAGGAGGGAGCACCCTGCCGTTGACGACACGAATAGTGCTCGGGTTTATCTTCTGTATTTCGGAGGCTGGCTGGCTGACCGCAGATGTGGCAAGGCGGGATCGGCTGGCCGGAGGCGTCGATCGCGGGCAGAGCGGGCTGGGGTGTCACCTCGCGGGTCTCGAGGACGACGGTGCGACTCTCGTAACGCTTCTTGGGCTCGTTGCGAGCTTCCGTGGCTGGCCGGTCTTCCGTGCACAAGGCTCGCCTGTCGCCGCGGCGGACTGCGCTACGGTCTTCGCTCGAGGACTGCTCTTCCGGCCCGTTCGCTGACAGATATCGGTCCCACTGGTCGGAGGGGAGCCAGCCGTACATGCCATTTCGACGAAAGGGCACACGCGCTCCGCCGGCCGCTTCCACAATGAATCGGGTGAGCGTCAGTGCCGATTTACTCGTGTCGTAGGCGGCGCTGGACTGGTGCTCAGGCATGAGGATCAGATGCTGGCGACCGCAGTAAGCATCGGAAAGCGGGTTCTCCGGGTCATACGGCTTCCCTGGGCAACGGGCGATGGCTCCGCCAGGGCTGCATCGCACATCTTCGAGCACATAGTTCCCGTCTCGGACCTCGATCGGGTTCTTCTGGACACGTATGACAGACGCCGGCAGGTTAGGCGTGCGCACGTATGGGACCATGCCGAGGCCGTCGTGATCGGGATCCGCGAAATCCCAGACGGATCGGATGCCGGCGCGGCGGCGAAATCGCTCACGGAGACGCATGGTGCGGGCGGACTGAAGGCTTAGCTGGGGCTCGTAGCCCAGGACAATTCCGTTATCGCCTTTGATGCGAACGTCGAGCCGAGCACGGCCGTCCGGCGTGGCCGACTCGATGTCGGCTCGGTAGCCATGGTCTTCTGAATCTTTTGCGACCCGTTCCTTCCTGGCCAGATGCTCGTCGGACTCGTGACTGATGGGCTTCTCGCCTGGCTTCCGGTAGTGGGATGCCAGCCACACGCCGTCACGCTGGACGAGATACATGGCAACGCGCCTGCCTCGAAGGTCCCGACAGTCGGGGCAGATGAGTCCCCGCCGGTCGACGGGGACCCGTCCGCGCATGCTCACAAGCGTCGCCAGCAGTCCCGGCACTTCAGGGATCCCGAGGTCGTCCCGCTCAAGGTCCAGGTTGCGTCCCGCCGGCTCATAGCAGACGGGGTTTCGAAACAGTTCTTCATCGGTCTCGGGTTCAATATCGTCTTCGCTGTGACTGTCCAGCACGGCTCTGCTCCTTTCAGCGAGCATCGGGGCCTTGCCGTTGCGGCACAGGCGGCGCTGGGGCTAGAGCTAGGGCGGAGCGTGATTCATGCTGGTCACGAGAGTTCGGTCATGTGGTGTGTGCTGGTTCGCCCCAGTTCAGCATGACGGGTCGTCGGCCTTCCCGGTAGGTGGCCACAACGTGACCGCTGACGAGCTTTGATGCGCCGCAGCGCAGGCCATGACGGCGCGGACCGCCAGAGTCGAATACCCACGCACGACGGCGGGAGCCGCAACGTCGAACGTCGTTGGACGTTGCGCCCCCCGAGCCGGGCCCCGGGGATGTCATGACGGATCCTCCAGGGCTCGTGGCATTGCCGTAAGGGCTACTGGATCAGCGCGGCGAGGGCCTGGTCGGCCATCTGAGCGCCCATCGTGGCCGCGATGGTGGTACCGGCCTCCAGGAGCTTGTCCTTGAGCTGGGTGGCGAACTGGCGCAGGCGGCCCGGCTCAGGGTTCTCGGAGGTCGCCTCAGTGTGGAGGTCCTGGGCGACGCGCTCCAGCTCGGATCGGTCCGCGTCGGACATGCCCAGGGTGGTGCTGACCTGGCCGATGTACCCGGCGAGCTGGGCGAACAACGTCGGGTCGACGCCGTCGGTGTTGGTCTGGGTGAAGTGCTGCTGTTCGCCGATGATGACGCCCTTGGCGTTCGGCATGTAGTTGTTGTACGTGGTGCCGGGGCGGGGCTGGTTGATGTGGTCCTGCACGCTTCCTCCTGCCAGGGCGCAGCTGACGCCCTGGGGTGTGATGGCGACTGTGGCGGGGTCGGTGTCGATGAGTTCGATCAGCTTGTGCTCTACCAGGTGGGCGAGGGCCTCGTGCAGGTCGTCGCTGGAGATGGCGGACCCGGCGAAATAGGCAGCAGGCGAGGTGAGGAAGAGGGCCGGGTCGGCGGGCTGCTGGTTGCCGGCGGTGTCGAACAGCCACCGCAGGAAGGCGTCCATGGTGCAGCGGAGACGAGCGGCGCGGTCTGTCCGCAGCTTCTTCAACCGGTGGATCGCGGCGCGTCCCGCGTCGGTGAGATACACGTGGGGCATGCCCCCATAGGCGCGCAGTACTTTGACCAGGTCGTCTTTCTCCAACTCGAAGGCAAGCACCAACGGGTCCTCGCCATCCAGTTGCTGTTCCTCCACGAACCGGGCCACGTTGACGTAGCTTCCGGAACTGAGCTGGGCCTTCTCCTCCAGCCAGAGCAGGAGCCGGGACAGGACCGGAGCGCCTTCGGCGGTGTCACGGCCAGGCAACGCGCCTCCTTCTGCAGACGCCTCCGTCTGGATCGGCACGCGGATCGGGTTTCGCCGGGCCGCGCGTTCATAGCCCTTGGCGATCTCCTTGAGGTGCTTCTCGATCGCACGCTGATTGATGGAGTTGCGGGCCACGTTGCCCTCCTGTCGCAGATGACTCTGCGCCAAGGCTACGGAGGGGGACTGACAACGGGGCTGACGCGAGACGACCACGTCACTGCCACGCAGCCGCCCAGCCGCTGACACGAGAGCGAGACACCCGGCTGTCGCACTCGCGTCGGGCCCCGGGGCAAGCTGATCCTCCGGGGCCCGTGGTGGGTCCGAGGCGGGGTCAGCTCTCTCCGGCCGCCGTGGCGGCGAGCCAGTTGGGGGCTTCGGCGTCGGTCAGGAGGGAGCGCCTGCGTCTGGTGGGCGGTGCCGTCCTGGACGACGTGGACGCGGCCCGGATGCGCGCTGTGCTTCGGGGCGGGGCCGGCTATCGGGGCGAGCCGCTGCCAGGTGTTGGTGCCGACCCGCGCGAGGATCACGGTGGCGAACTGCTCGCGGGCGGCGGATCCGAGGACAGGTGCTGGCTGGCCTCGGTCTCGGCTGGGCGGCGTAGAAGCAGCTTTTGCATGGGTGGTCCGTCAGCGACTGACGGCCCGCTGCTTCGTGTGCTTCCCGCGGGGTCAGGCGAGGGTTTGGTTGATGGCGGTGAAGAGCTGCTCGAAGCGGCTGAGGGTCGTCTCGGAGAGCTTGGGCAGGAGAGTGTCCCGCTTGCGGAGCAGTGCGTCAGCGGGGCGTCCGTGTTCGTCGAATGAGGCTCCGGTCGCGCGGCCGATCCGGGCGATAATGCGGTCGTTGCCGTTGAGGTCGCTGACCTTCAGCCCGGTGCCGAACGCGGCGTTGTAGAGCTTGAGGTAGTCCCCCGGGGAGAACAGGTCCTCGATGTCGCTGCCCTTGACGCCATCGCTGAACGTGTCGGTGAGCAGGCGTTTGGGGGCGAGGAGTCCCTTGCCCGTGAGGTTCTTGAGCTTGGCGACGGCGGCGGGCGTGCTGTCGATGAGGACCGTGGCCTGCAGGTTGCTGCCGATGAGAGCGACGAAGGCGGGGATGTTCGTGGCGCCGCCGGCGGGCAGGATGCGCCACCGGTCATCGAGGTGCGTGCGGTCCTTCTCCTTGAGGAAGTCGCTGATCAGCGTGAGGTACGTGTAGTCGCTCGTTCCTTCGACCAGGAGGTTGTCAGCGCCGACGAAGAGGTTCTGCGCGATGTCGTAGCCGAGGGCGGCCTGGAGCGGGAAGAGCGAGTCGTCGGTGACGGAGAGGACTTCGTCGGTGACGACGGCGCCGGTGTCCGGTCCGCGGTCTTCGACGATGCGTACGCGGTCGAGCCGGGCGGTCTCGACCATGAACGGCGAGTGGGTCGTGTAGATGACCTGGGCGACGGGCGCGAGCCGCTCGTTGATGAAGCGCAGGAAGTCGGCCTGGGCGCGTCCGTGGAGGCTCAGTCCGGGTTCGTCCAGGAGGACGACGACGCCGTGAGGGTATTTCTCGAACTCGGAGAACGCGGCGAGGAAGCTGAAGAACCACTGGAAGCCGCTGGAGCGGGCGGAAAAGTTGTTGGTGAACCCGTGCCGGCGGTCCTTGACGCGGATGTCCAGGTGGGTGGCGACGGCCTGCTGCCCGTTCGGGGTGTTGACCGTGGTCTTGTCCAGGTCGATCTCCACGGACAGGTCCTGGTTCTGCTTCCAGTACTCGAAGACCTGCTGGGTGAGGTCGTTGCTCACCGCTTCGAGCTCGGCCTTGCGCTCCTCGAAGTCCTCGGCCGACAACGCCCCGGTCGTAGTGCTGGCAAGCTCCAGAAGGGCCCGGGCGGTCTGCTTCGGGGAGGCACCGGGCTGTTCCTCCTGACCGTTGAGGTCCGCGAGGGCGATCCGACCAGGGAGATTCTGGTAGAGGCTGAAGTAGAAGAACTTCGGCTCGCGCGTGCGAAGGATGCGCACCGCGCGCTGCCACGCGCTTGCGCTGTCAGTCAGCCGCTCGTGTGCGGCCGCGACAAAGCCGGTGACGTCCTCCGAGGTGTAGCCGCAGTCCTCCGGGACCTCCAGGCCTTCGGCCTGCTCCACGGCCGCAGCCATGCTTCGGGTTCCAAGGACGCTGCGCAGGGCGGGCGGCACGTCCTTGTCCGCGTAGAGGTTCGACAGGGCCACGCCTTCGTCGACCAGCAGGTCGGCCGTGTGTCGGCCCTCATACGGTATGGACCGGGAGTAGGAACGATCCGTCACCACACCGGGGCCGAGCACGTCGGCGATGGCTTTCAGGTCGTCGTCGTCCAGCTCGAAGGAGCAGGTGATCGGCTTCGCTTTGTCGATCTCCCCCGACCGGGTGTCCTGGACCTTCCGCCAGCGCGGATAGTCCTGGCCTCGGTTGAAGGAGTGCTCGGGATAGACCGGGTTGAAGCGGTAGACCGCCGTCAGCAGGGCCGTCTTCCCGCTCTCGTTCTTGCCGACCAGCGCCGTGACATCCGGCGCAATAGCGACGTCGCCGCTGTCAACGATGTTGCGAAAGAGGCGACTTCGCACCTGAGTGAGCTGCATCCGACCAGTCTGCTCCTACTTGACCCCACACTTCGAGACATTTGCCGGTACCGGGCAAGGCTGGCACGTCACTGACACGGGGCCAACCAGCCACTGACACGAGAGCGAGACAGCTGGCGTTCCAACTCAGTCGGTAGCCGAGGAGAGCGAGACCGGCGGCGGCCGCGCGGTGCTGGTAGGCGCGCAGTCCGGGGGCGCCGGGGGCGCGAGCTTGCG
This sequence comes from Streptomyces sp. NBC_01450, assembly GCF_036227505.1. NCBI lineage: Bacteria > Bacillati > Actinomycetota > Actinomycetes > Kitasatosporales > Streptomycetaceae > Streptomyces > Streptomyces sp. NBC_01450. Next base: position 15,252 of record NZ_CP109481.1, read on the forward strand.
GGCGTTGCGGTGCCAGTGGACGGTGAGTGCGGCGAGGAACGCGGTGGTGGTGTCGGGGCTGCTGGCGGTGGCGGGGTGGTCGCGGAGCAGGCGGGCGATGTCTGCGGGCGCGTGTCCGGCGAGGACGAGTTGCGGCGCGAGGGAGGCGGCGTCGATACAGGCCGGGCCGGTGGTGGCGTGTGCCCAGTCCACAAAGGTCACGCCGCGGTCGTGGTCGCGGACCATGTTGTCGGCCCGCAGGTCGCCGTGGATGATCCGGTCCCCGTGAGCGAGGGCTGGCCAGGCCGCTCCAGTTCGGCGAGCTGCCGCAGTCGGTCACGGGCGACAGGGGCGAGGTCGGCCGACGGATCGGAGAGCAGTTCGTCCCAGCCGTGCCCTGGTCCTCCAGGAGCACGACGGGCTCGACTCGTTCGGCGGGCAGCCGGCGGGTGCTGACCGTTTCGGCCGGGGCGGTTGGGGTGGTGTTCGGGCCCGCGCCGAGACGGCGCCGCCTGGTGGTCATCCAGGCAGTCTGGCCGACGCAGCGCGGTCTTCGGGGCGGGGCTGGTGAACGCTCCCTGTGCGGCCCGGCCCAGGCCCTCTCCCGTGAGCCCACCCGGGATCCCATCCTTGATCGCCTGCGCTGTGAGCGTCGATCGCCGCCCCGGTGCACTCGGGCCGCAAAAGGGTCGACAGCGCTGTACAGGACGCTGAGGGCGCTGTGCGGGTACGTCACGGTGAGAGGTCGGGCAGGTCAGCATGGTCGAGGCAGAGGGCGACGGCGCGGGCACTGCCTTTGGCGAGGGCCGCGAGCGCGGCCGCCAGGTCGAGGTGGACCTGAAGAGGCATCAGGAGGGCCTGTCGTCGTCACCAGCTCGATCGCGGATCGCCCGTTTAGCCCGATGCCAAGCCTCGAAAACCTCGGGAAGCTGGTCCAAAAGGCCGCGCACTGTGAACAAGAGGACGCTCAGAGCGCCTGCCGCACCCAAGATCAACAACGTCAGGGCATCCACCGATTCGACACCTTCGTAACTGAGGTCGAACCGGCGACGGATATTGCTCAGTTCGACCATAAACGGTCAGAACTGAGTTCCGCGCCGACAGCAAAGCTCAGGTACAGCTGAGAAGGGTCAGGCGGAAGCAAGGGCGTCCGCAGGCGGCCGGTTTGGTGTAGGAGTCCGGGTCGTGGTTCACGGATCACAACAGGGATCGACGATATGCCGGCCTCGCCAGTCCCTGCGCCTACCGACCACCAGCCAACCGCACCGCACTGCTCTAAGACCGGATTGCCTCAACATCACCGCACAACCAGCCAGTCCGTGATACGAGACGGTCCGACGTTGGAGCGCACCACCGCCGGCCAGCAGCGTGCGCGCGGTGCCCACCGGCGTACCGTGCCCGCTTACATGGGATGTCCTACTGGCCCCTTGCGCTGCGGAAGTCCCCACGGCACGCCGTAGCTCCTGCGCGACCTCAAAACGGTTCAGGCACTCGGCTCGGGCGTAGCGGGCGGCGTCCTGGACTGTGGCCGCCGCCTCAAACCAGACCCGGCGCTGACGAGTGCGATCGTCGTGGCTGCTGGTCTGCACGAGACTGACCTGGGAATTCGCCACACGCGTCGCCGCCGATCGGCAGCAAGTGTCAGTGCGTCACCACGGCTCAGTAGCCGGATTCAGACGAACGACCACTGGCACTCCCGTGTAGACCATCAATCGCACTGGCGTGCGTGTAGGCCCTGGGATCTTGGGCTGCTCCCTCTTCGGGCTATGTGGCGGCCGGGAGGGGTTCTGTGGGGCGGTCCAGCTGCCTGTAGAGCGCCCGTACGAGTCGGGCGCGGTTCTGGACGCACTGGGCTGTGCCCTTGAGCGGTGCGGACAGGCGCCTGTCGGCTTCGCGGAGGATGACTTCGGCGAGGGCGCCGCGGCCGTCGCTCTTGGGCAGGGCGGCCACGTGGCGCCGGACGTCGGCGGCGACTGCGCGGGTGTGGCCGGTGAGCTGGAGGGCGATCTGCTCGTAGTCGCGGGGTTCGAGGTCCGGGTTCTTCCACGCGAGGACGGCGGTGACCAGTGCCTCGTACGGGGCGCGGTCCAGGGGGAGTTCGGCCTCGATCAGGCCCTGGGGGTCGTAGAGCACGACGTGCGTGTCGCTCATCGGGGGCCCGCCGCGTCGTCGTCCTGGTCGTGGTCGCCGGGGGCGGCGTCCGGGGCTTGGACGGCGAGGAAGCGGGCGTAGCCGCGGTCGGCGCGGGCGATCAGCGCCGGGGAGGGCCGGCCGAAGTCGGGCGGCTGGAGGCCGGGGCCGTGTGGTGCGGGGCCGGCGGGCGTGGGTGCGCTCATGGGCACCGCCTCCGTTGCTGGGTGCGTCGGTGTCGTTCGACGCTACGGAGGCCGCCGCTCCGTCCTCAACGAAAGGTGCCGGTGGGGACCTGCCCCAGGATGACAGTGGAGAACTGCTCGTGGCCTTCCGGTCCGAGGACGCTGAGGGTGGGGTCACCGTCGTAGAGCACGTTCATGCGGACCATGCCGCCGGCGAACAGGACGTCGGTCAGCGCGGTGAAGGCCGGGGACACCCTCGGGTCGCCCGGCCGGCAGACCGTCTCCCAGTGGCGGGCCAGCCTACGCAGGGTGGCGTCGGCGTTCTCGAACACGACGAACGGTTCCTCGACGACGCCTCCAACGTGCTGTTCGTCGGCCCGCCCGGGGTCGGCAAGACCATGCTGTCGGTCGCGCTGGGCCGGGCCACTGGTCTGCCCGCCACCAGCCACAGACCGTCACGCAAGATTGAGGCTAAAGCTTGCGCAGTTGCACACAGCCGCCTTGCTCTTCGTCCGAGCTACTCCCAAGGCACACGTAGAAGTGCACGTCCTTAGTTTTGCTTTCGTCGCCGTAGAAGAGTTGCGTATCCGACGCTCCGTCCGGCGCCCAGGCGAGCACGGAGGATGCGCGCGGGTTGGTGGGCACCGTCTGCTTCATTATGAGGTACGTGTACGCGTAGCCTCCAGAGATGTTGTAGACGTAGCCATTGCGGACCTTGGTGCTGAACCAGCCGTCGCCGCGGGCCGTGTACTCGTAGTCCACCTGCGCGTAACTGCCGTCCGGGCTGTTGCCCGCATACGTGACCAGAGCCGTGGGAGCTGCAGGCGTCGCCTGGGCGGGAATCGCTATGAGTCCGACGGCGAGGGCAGCGGTCGCTGCTGTGCCGAGGGCGCGTCTGAGGTTCACAGTCGTCCTTCTTCCTTCATGCAGACCCGATGGATATTGGCCAGGTAGCCACAACGAGGCAGAGGTGCTTCCCCCTAGAGCGACCTTTCGCCGCTCGCAACACCGAGTTCAGCGGCCGGCGCATTGTTTGGCAGTGCAGGTCAGGCGGCCAAACAATGGCCGGACGCGATCTTTCCGGGGCTTGTGGCGAGTCCGTAGCGTGGCTGGCCGGTCTGGTGCAAAAGCAGCTGACGGGGGTGGGGGCGTGGCGGGGCGTCGTGAGGTGCCGGTGGATCCGGGAGCCGGCCCGGTGCAGCAGTTCGCATTCGAACTGCGGAGACTGCGTGCCGAGTCGGGCGGGGTCACCTACCGGGTGCTGGCGGATCGGGCCGGTTACTCGATCACGACGCTGTCGCAGGCAGCCGGCGGTGAGCAGCTGCCCACGCTGCCAGTGGTACTGGCCTACGCGGCGGCGTGTGGGGGTGATGCGGCCGAGTGGGAGGCCCGGTGGAAGCAGGCCGTGGACGAGATCGCCGTCCTGGGCCAGGCGGATCACGAGGACAGAGCGGAACCGCCGTACAAGGGACTGGTGCGGTTCGAGACCGGGGACAGTGACCGGTTCTTCGGCCGCGACCGGCTCACCGCCGGCCTTCTGGTCCTGCTGCGCCGGCAGAGGTTCGGGGCGGTGTTCGGGCCGTCCGGCAGTGGCAAGTCCTCCCTGCTGCGTGCCGGAACACCGCTAGCCTTGCTGCTCGTTGCCTATCGGGTTTAGAACGAGGCCGGGAAGAGGATCATCGTGTCTGTCCTGATCGCGGGTGGGGCCGGGTACATCGGAAGCACCGTTGCTTCGGCCTGTCTGGACGCGGGGATCACGCCGGTGATCCTGGACAACCTCGTAAGGGGCCGCAGGGAGTTCACCAAGGGGCGGATCTTCTACGAGGGTGACATCGCGGACGGTGCCTTGGTCGACCGGATCTTCTCGGAGCACCCGGACATCTCCGCCGTGGTGCACTGTGCGGCGCTGATCGTGGTGCCGGAGTCGGTGGCGGACCCGATCGGCTACTACGAGGCGAACGTCGCCAAGAGTCTGGCGTTCGTGGGCCACCTGCACCGCAACGGCTGCGACCGCCTCATCTTCAGCAGTTCGGCCTCCATCTACCAGGCGGAGGACGGCTCGCCCGTCACCGAGGACACGCCGCTGGTGCCGCAGAGCCCCTACGCGCGGACCAAGGCGGTGTGCGAGGAGATGTTCGCCGACATCGCGGCGGCCGGGAAGATGCGGGTGCTGTCGCTGCGCTACTTCAACCCGGTCGGCTCCGACCCGTTGCTGCGCACCGGTCTGCAGCTGAAGAGGCCCAGCCATGCTCTGGGGAAGCTGATCCAGGCCCACCAGGAGGGCACGCCGTTCCCGGTCACCGGGGTGAACTACCCGACCCGCGACGGGACCGGCATCCGTGACTACGTGCACGTCTGGGACCTCGCCGCGGCCCACATCGCGGCGGTCGACGGCTTCGACTCCATCCTCACCGGGTCGAAGCCGTCGACCGCGATCAACCTGGGCACCGGATCCGGCACCACCGTCCGGGAGCTGTACACGGCATTCAACAACGTCGTGAGCACGCCCCTGGCAACCGTCGACACCGATCCGCGCCCCGGCGACGTCGCCGGCGGGTACACCGCCAGCGACCGGGCCGTGACGCTCCTGGGATGGACACCGAAGCTGTCCCTGGAGGAAAGCATCCGCTCCGCCCTGGACTGGATCCCGGTGCGCAACGCGATGCTGAAGGACTGAATCCCCCCTTCTCTCTGTCACTCCTTCGGGTGGTCCTGGCCTGGGTGCTGGAGGGCTTCGAGGGCGAGCAGATGCTGTACCGCCGGTGCGAGCCAGGCGACGTCCCACCGGTGGTCTGCGGGCGCGTTCCGGTAGGCGTGGTGGGGGATGCCGAGCGTTTCGAGGAGTTGGCGGCCGGCGGTCCAGTCGGCCTCCAGCGTGCCGACGCCCCCGAGCGCGATGCGGCAGGCTCCGCACAGGACGTGGGCGTGGCGGCGCAGGTTCTTCCGGACGTCGTACTCATCAAGCCGTGCGGTGCTGCCCGCGACGTCCACGAGCTGCGGGTGGGGTGGCCGGTCGCTGAGCAGCGAGGCGTCCCAGACGCTGGCGGCGGCGAAGAGGTCGGGGTGCCGTGTCAGCAGGTTGAGGGCGGCGAAGCCTCCCTTGCTGAACCCCAGCAGGTGAACCGGCGGCCGGGCCTGGGTGCCGAGGGCGGCGAGGACGGTCGGCACGACCACGCGGACAAGGTGGTCCTCCTGTCGGCAGTCGGCCCGGGTGGCGTGGTTGACCAGCCAGGGCGACTCGCTGAAGGTCGGCGCCGCGAAGGCGGTCGCGTCGCGCAGGGTCGCGGGGAGCCGTGCGATCTCGGTGAGGCTGCGGCCGTACTTCGTCCCGTCGCCCTTTTCGACGGGCAGGGCGAGCACGATCCTGCGGACCGGTTGTTCGGGCAGGAGCACGGTGACCTGCGTGCCGGGCTGCTGGAACGGGCTGTCCAGCAGGATCCGGGTGCCTGTACGGAGGGCGGTGGCGTCGCGGAGGCCGGCCCGGCGGTGTGGGGTGGGGCGTTCAGGCTCGGAGGGCGGTGACGGCATCGTGGTAGGTCTCCCAGTTGTCGCAGTTGAACCGGAGTTCGCCCGGCAGGAGGGGAACGGCCCTGAGCTGGTTGCCGGTGCTGATCCAGCGGCGCACCGCGTCGATGAGGTAGAGCTCGCCGCTGGGTCGGGGAGGGCAGGTGCGCAGGGCCTCGAAGACGAAGGGCCCGAGGACCCAGCGGGCGGCGCAGGCGTGAACCCAGGCTGCGCCGGTGTGGTCCAGGAGGTCGCGGCCGAAGTCGACGGCGTAGGGGGCGGGGTCTGTCCGGGGCGGGGCCGCCGCGCCCAGGAGGGTCTCTTCCGCCGGGATGCTGTCCGTGGGGAACAGCTGGGTCAGGACGGAGCAGTCCGCCGCGGCGCCGGAGGTGAGGCGCGCGAGTGGCGTCTCCTCTCCGGCGGCCGGGCGGATCAGGTTGTCTGCGAAGGCGAGGACGAACGGCTGCTGCTGTGTCCAGGCTTCGGCGTCGAGGACGGGCGCGCCGGGGCCGGCGCCGTCGTCCTGGACGCGGTAGGAGAAGTCCATTCCGTAGGCCGTGCCGCTGCCGAAGTAGGCGGGGATCTGGCTCTTGTGTGAGGAGATGACGAAGAGGACGTCGCGGATCCCGGCGTCGCCCAGTTCGTGAACGAGGTGTTCCAGGATCGGCCGCTGTCCGACGGGCAGCATCTCCTTGGAGATGATGCGGGTGATCGGCGCCATCTTCGTCCCGGCCCCGGCGGCGGCTACGACCGCCCTGGTGATCGTGTGTGTCATGGGGGTTGTCCGTCCTGTCAGGTGCGTGGCTGGTCGGCCGGTTCGGCCAGCCAGTTGAGCCAGGTGCCGTAGACGTCGCAGTGGGCCACGACGTCGGAGCGGCTCACGCCCCCGTCATAGCTGGCCATGATCATGCGAGGGGTTTCGTGGCCGAAGTGGCCGATGGAGATCTCATGGAGCGGGCGCTTGCGGCTCAGGTCGGTGAGGGTGGCGGCGAGGCGTTCCCGGCCGCCGGGTGATCCGTAGATCTGGTAGATCGACCACGAGAAGACGAGGCAGAGATGTTCGCCGGGCGGGGTCTGGGCGACGATGTCGGCGAGGTGGTCCTGGGCGCGGCCGGCCAGGATCGTCGGCGGGGTGCGCGCGGCCAGGGCCAGGGCGTTGTTCAGGGTGCGTATCCGCGTCGTCTGTTCCGGCCAGGTGAGACTGGCCAGCCACTCGGTCGCCTCGGGGTCGGTGACGTCCACCGGGCTGGGCTCGATCCCGACCGGCGGGGCGAACCGTGTGACGTCCAGGGACAGGGGCGGCATCCCGCCCTTGATCTCGCAGGTGAGGACCGTGTCCGGGTCGCTGTCGGGCAGGGTGAGCCGGTGGGCGCCGTAGTCGTAGGTGTAGTGGTCCCAGAGCAGGTTCAGCCCGGCGCTGGCGCCCACGTCCACGATCCTGACCGGGCGGCCGTCGGTGAGCTGCTGCTGGAGCGCTGCGAAGGCCGGCACGAGGACGGCGCATCGGTTGACTTCGTTGGTCTGGACGGAGCGGGTGGTGATGATCCGCCTGATCTGCCGGGTGTGTTGTCGGCAGAAGTCGGTGAGCAGGGCGTCGGCGCGGGACGGGGGCAGTTCCTCGTGGCCGGTGAAGTGGGTGGCCAGCGGGTGCTGGACGCCGCGGCGCAGGATGTGGTGGACAGCCCCGAGCAGCATGTTGGGGGCGGGCTGTCCCGGCCGGGTGGCGGCCGCGAGGTCGAGCAGCTCGGGGGTACGGGCGATGGTGCGGGCGAGGGTCTCGTACAGCGGGGACTTGCCTGCGGCCTGTTGGGCGGCGAACCGCTCGAAGGTGTCGGCGAGTCGGGCGTGGTCGGCCACGGCGTTCTCCTCAGATGATCGTGTAGCCGGAGTCGGTGAGCTGCTGGACGGCTCCGAGGCTCTGGCCGCGGCGGCCCCACCACTTCTCTGCTTCGGCGGCCTGGGCGGCCTGGGTGGTGGCGATGACGGCCGTCACCTGGTCGCGGGGGACGATGACGGTGCCGTCGTCGTCGGCGACCACGACGTCCCCGGGGGTGATGTGGACGCCGTCGATGTCGACGGGAACGTTGACCGCGCCCTGCTCCCGGCTCGCGGGGTAGTCGTAGTTGAGCGGAGTGATGCCGCGGGCGACCGTCGGGAAGGCGACGCGGCGCAGTTCGGCGACGTCGCGGACCATGCCGTCGACCAGGACGCCGGTGATGCCCCGGCTGTGCATGTGCGCGGCGGTCACGCCCCCGAAGCAGGAGCGTTCCTTGCCGCCGCCGGCCGCCACGACGACGATGTCGCCGGGCTGTGCGAGGTCGATCGCCGCGCGGCGCACGGTCACGTCCGGGCCGAGGGCCGTGACAGCGCTGCCGCACAGGATGAGGCCGGGGGTCTGTAACTTCAGGCAGTACGAGAGGGTGCCCCTCTTGCCGAGGGCGTCCACGATCGAGGCGACCGGGAGCCGGGACAGGGCGGCGATCTCGCTTCGGGCGGGGCGGGCGATCTCGGTGTGGATCTCACGTGCGGACATGCCGGGAACCTTTCGTTCAGAGGGACTGCGGGGCGTTGGAGAGTTCGCGCAGCGGCGCCAGGTCCTGCGCCATGAGGTCGACGGGCGAGGGCCCGGCGGCCAGCGTGGCGCGGGTGGTCCGGCACAGAAGGTGGGCGGCCGACTGCACCAGGGCCGCCTGCGTGAAGTCGTCGGCCGGCGGCAGGGTGAAGGCCTGGCCGGTGCCGGGCAGGGCGGGGCCGTCCCGGTGCAGGAGGAACAGCCGCGTACCCGCCGCGGCGGCGGCGCGGACGGCCTCCTGGGCTGTCCTGCCGTCCGAGTCGTAGGTCAGGAGGAAGACCACATCCTGCGGCAAGGCGCTGCTCAGCCGGTGGCGGGCGCCGTGGGCGGGGTCGGGGTGGTCGTTGTAGATCGCGCTCATGTCGGCCAGTGACGGATCGCAGACCACGAGCGGAGGCCGTACGCCTTCAACTCCGAGCGGGGCGTCCCAGCTGAGGTTGTGGGCGAAGTGCTCGCCGGCGAGGGCGAGGGGGCCGCCGTCGGGGCACAGCACATAGATGCGGCGTCTGCTGCGGACCGCGTCGGCGACGGCCTCGGTGGCCCCCTGCAGGAAGCCCGCCAGCAGGGGGACGTCGACGGCAGCCAGGGCGTGCAGGGCCCGCTCCTGACCGGTCGGCAGCGGTTCCTGGGGCGGGGCGAGTGCGCTGTCGGTCGCCCAGGTCAGCGCGGTCAGCGTGGCGTCCTCGCTGATCTGCTGGTCGGTGGTCCCTGTTGCCCAGACCATGCCGTCCACCGGCTCCATCTGGGTCCCGTCCCCGCCCACCACCGCCAGTACCGGCACGCGGGTCTCGCCGCAGAGCCGGACGGCCTCGAGGATGTTGGCCGACCGGCCGCTGACGCTCGCGACGATGACCAGGCCCGCCTGATCGATGTCCCTGGCCAGCGACTGGGCGAAGACCGTGCGGTAGTCCTGCCGCTGGGCGCCGTAGGCCATGGCCGCCGGGCTCATCATCGCGTCGTCCACCAACAGTTCGGCGTGCGCACGGAGTTGGAGAAGGGCCGAACGAACGATCGCCGAAGAGCCGCCGTTGCCGAAGGCGCGCACCCGGGCACCGCCGTCGACGGCCGACTTCAGAAGGGCGGCGGCCTCGGTGCCGCGGGTGAACATGTGCCGGACACTGGCGGCGACCTCGGTCAGGTACGCGCGGGCGAAGTCCTCGTACACAGCGGACGTCACGGTTCTTCCCTTCGGCTCAAAGCGGGTCGGGCGGGAGCCAGCCAGGGCTCCACCACGGGCGGGAATTCGGCGCTGAACAGCCGACGCCGTACCGGGCGGAGGCCTGCGGGCAGGTCCTGGCAGTCGAGACGGCAGTCGACCGGCCGGTCACCGGACGCCGCGTCCGTCTCCCCGGCGTGGATGTGGCCGGCGGACAGGCCGAACCTGCGGGCGATCAACAGGGCCGTCTGGAATTTGGCGAAGCCCTGCTCCGCGCTCCAGTGGACGACCGAGCCCCGGCACTGCCCGTGCCAGAGGGCCCCGGCGATCCGGCGGCACACCTCGGCGGCCTCGTCCGCGTGCGTCGGGTAGCGCACGCACACGTCGTCCAACTCAACCCGAGCCCCCGCGCCCACCTGGCGGGCGATCACAGTCAGGTTCGTCTCGGCGGCGAACTGCGCGGGCCCGTAGAGCACGGGCAGCCGCAGAATCACCGCGTCCGGGCAGGCGGCGCGCACAGCCCGCTCGGCAAGGAGCTTCCACCGACCGTAGGCGTTCAGCGGGTTCGGCAGGCTGTCGGGCCGATACGGGGGCGCCGTCCCGTCGAAGACGTAGTCGCTGGAGATGTGCAGCAGGCGGGCCCCGCACCGGTGAACACCCCGGGCGATCAGCCGGGCGGCGTCGACGTTCCGGCCGAGAGCCTGAGCCGGGGCACCCTCCCACACCTCGGGCCGGCGCTCGCCCACACAGTTGACGACGACGTCCGGCCGGTGCCGTCCCAGCAGCCGGTCGATGTCGTCGGCCGACGTGGCGTCGACCCTGACCAGCCCGCCGACGGCCCGGCTGAAGCCGGTGCCCGTCACGGCCGTGTCGCCGAACGCCCGCAATACGCTGCGCCCCAGCAGCCCGGAGGATCCGAAGATCACCGCTCGCATCACTCACCCCCTGCAAAGTCCTGCGAGGTGAGACAGCCAAGCCGAGCCGCACTCGTGATCGGGAGGGGCTGCTGCGGTGTACGAGGTGGATGCACCAACTCGGTGTAGACACACCGGACTCGACGTCCGGTGTACGTACACCAAGTCCCATTTGCGCTGCCCGGTTCCGGTATCCCGCGCGGTGGTAGCTTCCGGCCAGGACCCCGCCGGACTTGGAGTGCCCATGGAGCCAGCAGCGTTAGACGCCCCGCCGGCCACCGTGCTCGCCGCCCTCTTACAGCAGCTGGGGATGCGGCCGGAGCAGCTCATCGGCCGCATCAACGAGAGGCGGGCCCGCCGCGGCAGCTCTCCTCTCCACCTGAAGGCGGCCTATCCCTGGCTGCGCGAGTGCCCCGCTCATCCGCATCCTGACAACCAGGCGGATGCCCTGGCGGTGCTCACCGCCAGGGCAGGGCGGTGCATTACCGCCTCCGACATCGGCTGGGACGTTCCCCGTCTCCGGACTCGTCACCGTCATCTCGACGCGCCCGGCGACGCACCCCTGGAGGCTCTGCTCCACGAAATCAGCCAAGGAGACATGATGGACCGCCGCAACCTGCTCATGCTCACCGGGGCGGCAGCCACCGCGCCCGCTCTCTCACTCCTGCTCGGACCGATCGCGCAGGCCGCCGACGCGCCCGGCGCCACGCGCCTGAACGAGAAACTCGTCGGCTCGATCGAGAGCGCGGTCCGGGACCTGAGGGAGATGGACGATTCCACCGGGAGCGCCAGCGGCGATCTCACGTGGGGTCTCGGCATCTGGCAGAGCACGTCCCGCGTCGTCGCGCAGGCCCGCGACCACGGCTTTCTGGTCGACCGGCTCCACACCGCCTACATCGAGCTGAGCGAGCAGACCGGCTGGATGCTCTTCGACTCCGGACGACACCCCCAGGCTCAGCGCGTCTACCACACCGGGATGCGGCTGGCCCGCGAGACCGGTACATCCCTGACCGCCCGTCACGCGACGTCCAACCTCGTTGCCTCCGCCGCCTATCAGGCCGCATGGCTGGGTCACCACAACGATGCCGCCGCACTGCTCGACATCGCCGCCCGGACGCCGGATCTGCCCTCCGCGGTGGCAGCGGTCATCGCCGAAAGGAACGTCTACGCCGCAGGACGTCGGCACGACCCTGACGCAGTCCTGCGGTTTCGCGACGAAGCGCTGTTGCATCTCGCCTCTCCCGATGAGCGCCCGCCGTGGTGGGCGACCTGGCTGACGAAGGACTCCGTGGACGCCGCCACCGGGCGGGCCTGGCTCGCCTGCGACAAGCCGTCCCAGGCCGTGCCCTTCCTGAGCCGGCGCGTCGAAGCGTCCTCGCCCGACCACCAGCGCGACCACCTCCACGCTGTTCTCGACCTGGCCGACAGCGTCCACAAGTGCGGCGACAGCGACAGGGCACGGGAACTGCTCGACCAGGCCGATGGGCTGATCAGCACCGTCAGCTCCGAGCGCATGGCCCACCGCTACGAAGTACTGTCGTCGGCCGTCGCCGCGTGACAGCTCCGGCAACGGCCGACGGTCCACGCATCCTCGCCGACCTGCGCGGCAAACTCCGCGCCCACTGCCAAGTCCCCCTGGTCCGGGACTTCCTGGAACGCACCGTGTAAAGCTCCACCCGCGGGTCTACATGCCGAGGCGATCCCCACCGAGCACCACCACGAGCGCACTGTGTGGAAGTCGACGAACGTCCTGGTGTCCCGTCCTTAAATGATCTGGTTCCGCGCCGCCCTCCGGACGTGTGGCGACCAGTCAAGGTGCAGGCGCCGCAATGCCGGTCAGGAGACGCGCAGGAGCGTGGTGGCGGGGCGGATCGCGCCGGGACCGAACTTGGCGCGGATGCGGTCGCTGACCTCTTCGGCGACCAGCCGGGCCTCGCGCGCCCCGTCGAAGCTGATCTGCTCGGCAATCTGGTCGGCGGCGATCAGGTCCTCGCCCTTCAGCGTGATCCCGGTGAGGCGGCCGCGCTGCAGTCCCGCCGCATCGATCAGCCGGTAGGCCAGCGTGCGCAGGTCGTCGTCGTGGGCGGAGGCCTCCGGGAGCCGACGGGTCTTCTCCCACGTGGTGCCCCCGGCGAAGCGCAGAGTCAGTGTCAGGCCGCGGGCCGCCTGGCCCCGGCGGCGCAGCTGGAGAGCGAGGGTGACGACCAGGTCGAGCAGGGCCGCGCGGACGGCGGCGCCGTCCAGGGTGTGCCGGGGGAAGGTGCGGCTCACGCTCGCGGAGGCGGGCAGGGCGCGCGAGGTGACGGGGCGGGGGTCGATACCGCGGGCCCGGTCAGCGGCCTGGCGTCCGGCCTGGCGCATGGGCGCAGCCGGACTGTGACGGGTTCGGCATGCGTGATGCACTGCAGTGTGCCCAGGCCCCGACGTGATTCCTGCACGGTGTGGAGCAAAACCAAGCGATGCAGAACCGAAGCCCCGATGGAGGAACGACGTGGCTGACATGGGCGGGGGGTTCACTCCAGCTGACTGCACGGGTTGCCGGCGGCTTGGGGATGCGGCAGCGGAGATGCTCGTTGAGATGCAGCGGGCGGACACGAAGGCGACGACGTTGTGCGGCGTGACTGGCGGTCTGCTGGCCGTGGACGCTGCGACGCTGTCGACTGTGCCGGGGTCCAGTTGGCTCTCGGTGGCTGCGCTGGCGTGTGCTGCGACTCTTCTTGGTGCGGCACTCGTCGTTGCCCTGTCCGCGATCCGCCCTGTGCTGCCACGGCGCGGTGGATTCAGGGTGTTCGTAGGTCCTGTCCCGGAACAGGGCGGAGCCGAGGAACTCGTGTCGACGTTCTCGGCGATGGGCTCTGGCCGTCCTGCGCGGGCGGAGGCGGAGCGGCTGGCGTTGTTCGCTGGCTTGGCGCAGCGGAAGTTCCGTGCGGTGAAGTGGGCAGTCGATTTAACGGCAACTGCCATCGGCATGGCCAGAATTGGATTGTTGAGCGGATACATCACTGCTTGAGAACATCGTGGCGTGACGGGTACCACACTCGGGGGGTGTATGTATCAGCCGCATGTCTCGGTCATCGGTGGTGATCTTTGGTCGCAGTTGTGTCAGCTGGCTCCGGTCCGTGTGCGCCCGGCCAGGAGCGTGCTGTTACGGCAGGGGGATCCGGGCACCCACGTCATCCTGCTGGTCTCCGGATCAACCTTGATCACGCTCACCGGATCGCATGGCGAACGGACGCTGCTGGCGGTACGCGGCGCAGGTGAACTGCTGGGCGAGCTGGCGGTGTTGGACAACCAGCCACGCACCGCGTCGGTCATCGCCGCGGAGGACTGCCGGGTGCACATCATCCCTGCCCCTGACTTCCTGGCTTTCGTGGACCGTCACGATCTGCAGGCCGCGCTGCTGCGTCACGCCATCGCGCGGGTACGCGAAGCGGACACCGTACGTCTCGAGATGGCCACTTCGGCCGTGCCCATGCGCCTGGCCTCGGCCCTCGGACGGCTGCTCCAGGCCGCGTCGGCGGGCGGCGCCGAATGCCTCGTGCGGCTGACGCAGCTGGAGTTGTCACAGCTGATCGGCGCGTCCCGCAACGCCGTGGGAACGGCCTTGAAACCGTGGCGCGAGCAGGGATGGCTCGCCACAGAGGCCGCTGGCGGACTCATCATCCGCGACATCACATCGATCCAGTCACACGCTCACGCGCAGACGTGACCGACCGCACCGGCGCGGTGCCCAGCACTGGGCACCGCCGTCGCCCGGGCGTGTCCAGCATGAGGCAGCACACCCACTCGGATTTCCCCGACACGATGGAAAGGCTGCTGCCCATGCCCTCTCTCGTCCCGTCCGACGTCACCGATGTGCCGCCGGAGCATGCTCTGTTGACCGTCGACATGAAGGAGTACAGCAAGCTCCCCGAGGCGAAGATGGCGCCCGCGCGGGCCGATCTGGACAGCATGCTGTCGACGGTGTTCGCTCAGTGCGGGATTGGTGACGCGACGCTGCTCGGCGCCGTCAAGGACCGTGGAGACGGTGCCATCTTCGTGCTGCCGGCCCGGCACGCGGCACGGTTGATCGACCCTCTCCTCGTCCACCTCGGTCAGGCACTCGAGCGGCGCGAGCAGACCCGGCTGGCCAGCGCGCCGACGATCCGGCTGCGGGCCAGCGTGCACGTCGGGCCCCTGGCGCCGCCGGAGCACCGGGGGGACGCGGTCAACGACGCCTGCCGGCTGGTCGACAGCGACGCGGCCCGCCGGGCCATGACCGCCGCGGTGGACCACGGAGTGCTGCTGGCTGCCGTGGTGTCGGACACCGTCTTTGGCCGCACGGTCGCCGCGGGCCGCACACCAGCTCTCAAGGAGCATCACTTCCACCGGGCCACCGCCCGCGTCGAGGGCAAGCCGGGCTTTGAGCAGGTCTGCTGGCTCCTCGTCCCCGGGCTGGTCCCCTCGGTACTCGCCCCCTACCTCACACAGGACAGCGGCGCCGTACCCGACGGCCGCCCCAGCCAGGCCGCTCAGCACAGCACAAAGGCCACCACCGCGAACGAGAGCAGCGGCGGGGTACGCCAGAAGGGCAAGGCCAGCGGCAAGGCCCGGCTGATCCAGGTCGGCCGCGACTACATCCCCAGCCAGGAGCAGTCATGACCGACGCCGAGGGCACCGCAGCGGTGCAGCAGCAGATCGAAGCGTCCGGCCAGGCACAGGTGACGCAGGTCGCCGGCGACTACGAAGAGCACCACCACCAGTACGTCCGGGGCTGGCAGTACCTGCGCAGCGCCAGTCTCGACGACGGCGAACTGGACCTCGCGGAACACGCGTTCGTCGATCCCCCCGGCCAAGTGGCGCAGGCCGTCAGTATGCTCAGCCGCCCCTACGGCAAGATCCACGTCCTGGTGCTGTGCGGGGAGGCCGGCACGGGACGGCGCACCGCCGCGCTGCATGCGCTGCGCAAGGCGGGGGTGCCCAGGAAGCAGATCAACTGGCTGATCCTGGACTGGGACCAGCCGCGCACCGAGCAGATCCCCCACGCCGAGGGGCGCGCATTCGTCCTGGATCTGACGGACTACCGCGATCTGTCGGAGGACTTCTACACCGGACTTGCCGACTACCAGAAGCAGGCACAGGCCGCCGACGCCGTTCTGGTCATCCTGGCCGACCCAAACGGCTGGAACCCCAAGGCCCTCGCGACCGTGCCGACCGTGCACCTCGCGCGCCCCTCGGCCGCAAAGGTCGCCGAGGCCCATCTGCGCCACCTCGCTGCTGGCCGGGTGGACTGGCTGACGCACGATCCGCTCAACGATCTGCTCGCCCCCGAGGCGCCGGCATCCGACGGCGCCCGGCTGGCCCGGCTCATCGCCGAGGCCAAGGACGACGACCAGTCCGCAGTCGGCAAGCAGTTCACCGACTGGCAGAAGCATCTGGAAACTTGGTTCGAGCGGCACTCCGCGCCGGGAGACCTGCAGGAGCGCGCGCTCCTGATCGCGGCCGCCCTGCTGGATGGAGCTCCGGCCGCCGTCGTACTGGGGGCCGCGGACCAGCTGTTCACGCAAGTCGGTGGTGAGCTGCCGCGTGGCGGTGCGCTGTCCGGCCGTGACCTGGACAAGCGGCTGGACGCGATCGACGCCTCGTACAGGGATGACGAGGGCATCTCCCTGGAGGAGAAGCAACGTGGGCTGTCCGGGGCTGCGCTGAAGTATGTGTGGCGGCAGCGGCCGCAGCTGCGGCCCGTGCTGCTGGAGTGGGCCTCCCAGATCAGCGCACCCAACAAGATCGCCGTGCGTCATCTGCAGCGCATCGCCGACTGTCTGGTGCCGCTGGCGTTGCTGCCCGGCGGCTCGACCGTGCTGTCCGTGGCCAGGCGGTGGATCGAGACCGACCGTGTGGCGCACCGTCAGCTTGCCATCCACATCCTGGAGACCATGGCGCTCCATCCGGTCTCTGGCGTCGCTGTACGTAAGCAGCTGTACGACTGGGCCCAGCAGAAGACAACCAGCGAAGAGCTGATCGCCGCGGTCGCCGCGGTCTGCGCGGGCGAGCTGGGCCAGCGGTATCCCCGGGTCGCCCTGACCCGGCTGCGGCTGCTGGCCTCCCGCGATGACGACCAGGCCCGGGACACCGTCGCCGACGCGGTGCGTACCCTGGTGAGCACTCCCGAGCAACGCGTCCTGGTGCTGTCGGAGATCGTGGAATGGGCAGAATCCAGCGACAGCACCATTCGTAAGGCCGGAGCGGGCACGTTCCTGGCCCTGACCGACATCACCAGCGACATCCTCCTGCCGCTGTCTGCGAACCAGGAGAGCACCGGCGAGGCCGTCGACGCTCCTGATGTGCTGGCCGGTCAGCTGTTCGTCCGCGGCTGGCGCGCGGCCCTGCAGGAGCCCACGGCATCGCAGGCGGCGTACCGGCATCTGGCGGCCTGGCTGGACTCGCCCAAGCTCCAGGACGACCAGGTCCTGCCCCTGGCGGCGCAGGTGCTGCGCGGTTATCTGGGCCAGGAAGGCCCCTCCGGCCTGCTGGTGGGCTCGCGCGAAAGCTCCGAGCTGGGACGGGCCCGGCGCGCACAGCTGTTCGCCCAGCTGATCTCCGAGGTGGCCTCCCCTGCTAGCCCCAGCACCATGGCGCGGTCCGGCGGTGACTGCGCCGCCGTGACGGCGTGAGGCTGCTGCGCCGGCGCAGCACAGCAGATGCGGCAGGCGCGAGCACGGCTCATCCGCTCTTGCTGAGCGACGAGCGGATGGCCAGCCGCATCAGCAGTGTGCGCTTCACCGTCCGCATCACAGGGAGCTGGCAGTGGACGACGCACCCCGGTGACACGGGCCAGGGCGACCTGGCGATGCCGGCGCGTGCGCACCTGCGCCGGCAGGCCGCGGGAATCCTGTGCCAGCACTCCGTTCTGGATCTCGCAGCGGCCCACGACGCCATCAACTCATCCCTAGCACAATGTGGTTGCCCCATGCCCGGGCTGGAGGTCAGTGGCATGGCCGAGCTGAGCGTCGCGGCAGCGGACCGCGCCCTGGCCGAGGAACATGCCCGTCGGCAGCAGGCGGCAGACCTCGAACACGGCGAGGAGCTGCATCGCCTGGCCCAGCTGCAGCGGGTGCTCGCCGACCCGGACCTACGCCGCGTGTGGTGGATGGCCCAGTTCCCCAACCGCTTCAACGACCTCGGAGACCTTGCCCAGGCGCTGAAGGGGCTGCCTGCTCCGCAGGAAGCGCAGGACGACGACCTGCGCGGTGACATCCGACGTTTTACCGACGACCTCGTCACCACCCTGCACACCCCGCAGCAGCGGGAGGTCTTCGTCCAGGCTCTCGTCCAGACCCTCACGGCCCTCGGCCACCACGACCTGACCACCGCCGCCGCCCTCCGGCACCGCCCTCACGATCCCGGGAGCACACCGGAATGAAACTCCATACCGCACGCTGGTTCCTGGCCCCTGTGCGCCAGTTGCGCACCCGCCGGCTCATGGCCCGACACGGGCTGGCACTGGCGTATGACACCGCCTGGGCCCTGATCACCCTGCACAGCGCACCAGACGAAACCACCCTCGTGCGCGCCTGGGCCCGCGAGAACCCCGGCGCTGCCCCCGGCATCCACTACGACCACTGGCACACACTGAGCCAAGCCGAACAGCAACGCCGCCTCAGGTGGCTGCGCAGACACGGGCACTCCCCCATCCAGCTCCTCCAACTCGACGCCGGCCTCATCCACAGCACAGGCCTCCACGTCCTGGACTGGGGCCGCCCGCCGATCCCTGCCGACCAGCACCATGCGACGCCACCCCCCTGGTCACAAACCCGCGAACAGCCCTAACCTCGATCGTTCATGAGTCCTCGTCGGTTCGCTGACGGGGACTCTGTGCTTGGGTGGTGCGGATTTTCGTGGGCTGGGGCAGGTTGGTGGCCCGGCTGTCGCGTCGGGTGGGCGCCGGGGTTCCACGGCTCCGGGATGTTGCTTTGGTTCGTCGGGATGGTCGGAGTCGCTGGTCAGCCGGGGTTCGGCAGGGCTGCGAGTCGCTGGATCGCGAGGGTGATCACATCCGTCCAGGGCCATCGGGCGGTGAAGCGGAGCCAGCGGCGGCGGCCGGTGGTGACCAGCTGGGCGGCGGCAGAGAACAGGCGCAGGTGAAGCCGTTTGGGCTCCCAGCGGCGGGTTTGTGCAATCAGGGCGAGCATCGGCATCCAGGCGAGGAGGTCGAGTGCGATCTGGACGATCTCCAGCCAGATCCGGTTCTGGGCGGTGTCGTGCAGGGGCAGGTTGCGCAGTCCGGTGGCGCGGGCGTTTCGGATGCGGTCCTCGCAGCGGGCCCGGCGGCGGTGACGCAGCTCCAGGTCGGCGAGCTGGCCGCCTTTTGTGTTGGTCGCGAAACAGGTGAGTCGTAGTCCGTCGAGGTCGGTGAAGCGCAACTGGGCGCCGGGGTGCGGTCGTTCTTTGCGGACGATCAGCCGCATGCCCTTGGGCCACGTGCTCAGGTCGGGGATGTCGGTGATCTCTGCGACCCAGGCGCCGGGCCGCTCGGTGCCGTCGGCGTCGCAGGCCGGCGTCCATGCCTTCTTCGGAATCTTCAGGACGGCCTGGTGGATGGCGTCGGTGATGGTCATTCCGACGGAATACGACAGCCACCGGCCCCGGCGGGAGAGCCAGCCGAGGAAGGCGTGGGTGCCGCCTGCGGGGTCGGTCCGGATCAGTGTCTGCCGTCCCCGCCGCAGGTGTCTGGGCAGCTGGGCCAGGGCGAGTCGGGCGGTTTCGATGTGGTCGGTGGCGGTGTTGGAGCCGGCGTTGCCGGGCCGAAGCAGCGCGGCCACCGGTTCCCCGGACCCGGCCTCGCCGTGGTCGACGAACGCGACGAGCGGATGATGGCCGAAGGTCTTCTTCCAGGTCGCGGTGGCATCCTGCTTCTCGGAGTGCGCCAGGACGAGGACGCCGTCGATGTCCACGATCACGCTGCCACCGGCGGCCGAACCATCCGCACCGGCCAACTCCCAGACCCGCGACCGCACTTCGCCCCGCGCTGACCGGATCGCGGTGAGCGCCTTCGGGCCGGCTGCGGCGAGAGCGTCGACGAGACGGGAGACCGTCGGATCGGAGGCCACGGGGCCGAACACGTCGGGCTCGGCCCGCAGCATGCCGACGTCGGCCAGACAGTCCCCGCCGAGCGCGACGGCCAGGGCCACATCCAGCAGAATCTTCCCCGGATCGTGCACTGCCCGCGGCTTGCGCCACGGCGCCAGTGCCGCCGCTATCGCGGTGTCCAGCCCGGACTTGCGGACCGTCTCGACCAGCAGCACCGCCCCGGCCTGCGAGACCACCCCACGGCCGCCGCCCTCGACACGAACACGCGGATACGACCCGCTACGCTTCTTCACCTGGAGAGTGCTTCTTTCCTCGCAACTGACAGGACCCTCGACAAGTCCCATCGTTGCAGGTCAGCAGCACTCTCCACTTATTTGATCAAGACCCGGACAGGCCCACTCGCGAAAGCACGAGGTTAAGGCATCACAGGTCAGACGACTGCAGTCCGGAGTCCCCTTGGGGCGAGATTGGACATATGGCCAGGTCAGAGCGCCAGCCCCTCCATCCCCAACTCATGAGCACAGTTGGGATTCTGCAGGTCACTGCGATGGAAGTGTCCCAACTACATGGATAACTGACATCAGGCCAGTTCGACGGCCGATAAAAAAGTCGGTTGAACGTCTCCCGGCTCCCTGAACCGATGGATCATCTCCCCCCCTGCAGGGCTGCGCAAATCTTCCGCAAGTGCCGCCGACGTGATGAGAGTAATCAGCAGTCCACTGCGCCCGGGGGCTTCGATAATTGAAATAAGCGGGCCAAGTGAAGGCGGTAGTTGAGAAAGTCCCGTCGGCAAGAAATTGAAGAAGCGCGGGAATTGACCATCGAATGATATGCTATAGACGCCAGAATTTCTCCAGTCCGTAATCCTGAAGATCGGGTCCCCTGGCACACCTAGAACACGGCCGTAATCGCCAGGCCAGGATTTTCCCGTCTCGTTGATGAATGTGCGGCTCGTGCGTATATTGAGATGCAGCCTCGAAAAGTCGTCAAGGCCCTCTCTGATCTGATGCGCAAGGCCCACAGGTGTCTGCGACGAGGAACTGGATATAACCATGGGCCAGAGAGGATTGCCAATAAGTCCGGCAGGCATGCCAAGCCGGGTGCGCAGACTGACAATACTCGATATATTCACTCCGCCATCACACTGCAGCTGACGAACCGATGTCACCAGATGGGCGCACACCACATCGTTTGATGAAAGCTTTCCTTTGGCCGTTTCGCTGAACGTTCGGCGCATTCGATCTAGTTCTTCTGAGGCGAAGTGGATCTGCGTGACTCTCTTTTGTTCGTCCGGCAGCTCGCGCAGGTGGCTGTGTAGTTCGAGCTCACGCGGGGTCAGCAGCCGGTAGCCAGGCTTACTCGAATCTTCCAGCGGAAGGAATCTGTCGAAATGCGCTTCACGATCATCGACAATGAGTATCTGCGGCGGTGCATCGCCTTCAACGAATGCCGACCAGGCCTGCATGAACAATATGAAGCTGTGCAGGTCACCCGCAGTGTGATGCCAGCTGCACCCGAGAGCAAGTGCGCCATCCGCCAACCAGTAGATGCGTACCGTCAGGAGAGGGCGCAGCTCTACAGGCAGGCTCTCCAGGTCGACCGTGTCACCGAAGCTCGTGTTGGGGTTCGACATGTCTGACAGAGCTTCATTACGTGTCGCTTCGACGTCAAAGATTGACACAGGAACGCCGGCATCAGAGCAAACGATGTCTGCCCCGCCCGGTCGGAGCCGGAGTCGCCCCGCAAAGCTCGGAACAAGGGACAGAGCGCGACGAAGACCCTCCAAAAGTCGCTTCTCGTCTACTCCTTTCTCGAAGATGAATCCTACCGAGACGTAATTGCTGTGGATTATATCCAAAAGGCCGCATTTAATACTGTCGTATGTGCGGCCCGCTGTGACCGTCTCCGCTCTACGCTCGGTTATCCGCAGTTTCAAACCGTCTTCCCCCTATTGTCGTCACCGGAAAGGTAAACCCGTGTCGACACGTGTATGACCTCAGCGGTCTCAGTGGCCGGTGGCCAGTCGCTGCCCCTGGTCCGAGATAACCTCCGGCGGGTGAGCGGATCCGCCGCACCTGCTCAACAAGGACGTATTCGTCGAACCATGACAAACACGTCCTGGCCTTCAGAGCCAGTGCGTCTTTCCTCCCTCCCGATGTGAAGCGCCCCTCCGCACCGGTGTCATTTCTCGGTGACATTTTCCGACTCTGCGAATCAACACGTGCTGCTCGAATTCGGCAACAAACGGTGTCAGCTCTCGGTTACAAATCCAATGTGGACATTGCGTTCCGGGCCGAAATCCGGCCCCGGAGCCGCATGATTACAGGGCGGGTGGGCCCATGTCTCACCTCGCCGGACAGTCAGATGAGTCCCGCGCGCACCGCCCACGAGACGGCGTGTGCCCGGTTGCGCACGCTGAGCCGTTTCATGATGGCCTGGAGGACGTTTTTGATGGTCCGCTCGGAGTAGCGGAGCGCTGCGGCGATCTCCGCCGTCCTGGCGCCGTCGGAGATCATCTTCAGGATCTCGATGTCGCGGTGCGAGAGGCCGTGGAGCTGAGCACCGCATGAGTTCACGTTCTTGACGTGTTCGGCCAGCAGCCGGATCGCCGAGGTAGGCAGAACGCAGTCGCCCGGGTGGCAGACGGCCTCGACGATGCGCTCGTAGGTGCTGTCCGGGCGCAGCAGCAGGTTGGTGAGGCCCAGCTCGACTGCACGGACCAGCTCCCGCTCGCTGATGTCGTTCACCACCAGCACCACGCGTCGACTCCGGTTGCGGTTGACGGTCGCGGCGTTGCGGAGCAGCGCCAGGGTGCTCTCGGTGATGCGTGTGGTGAGGAGGAGGAGCACGTCGGCGGTCGGCAGGGCATCGATCGGACTCAGGCGCAACCCGTCGACGCGGCTGAGATAGGCGTCCGTGCCTTCTTTGACGATGGGATCGTCAGCGATGACGACGACGGTGGGCTGAGGCATTGCTCCTCCAAATCGGGCTTAGGTGCTTGCCGGCGCCTGGCGATGGTTCGTCCCTCAGGGCTCGGTACGCGGCCGGTCCGGTGTGGTGACCGGGTCCGCGCGGCGCCCCGGGGCATCATGCGTGCTTCCGCGCGGGGCGGTCGGGTGGTGCGTGCTTCGGTGTTCCGCGCTGTGGCGCGTCACAGTGCGGCTTGGCGGCGTATGCCGGGGTGTCCCCGGCTACGCGGTGGCGAAGGTGGGGCCCTTGTCTTCGGCCAGCGCGTGGTGCGCGGGGGACGGTTTCGGCGCGTGGTCCGCCGTGCCCATCGCCGTGAGTCCAAAGGCCAGCACCGCAGTGAGGATTCCGACCAGTCCGGCTCGCTTGCGTCCCATGGTGGTTGCCTTTCGCGTGGTGGTCGCTGTTGACACCGTTGATGCTGGGCGTGGCCTTTCCCGATGGGTTCCCGCCGCGTTACCGGGGACGAGTACCGGGGCGGGAACGGCATGGAGCCCGGGCGCCGGGGACTGCCGGGCGCCGGGCTCCACGCGAGGTCGTCAACGTTCAGACAGACTCCTCAAGTTCGGGCCAGACCGGGTCGAGGGCGGTGCCTGACACCGGCAGGCGTGACTGACTGAGCTCGGCTTCCGACACGGGCAGACCCATGGCCTGCCGGAACCCGGCCACCTGGATCGCCCGCGGTGGACACCCTTCGAGGTACACTCCCGCCTCGCGGTGCTCGTACGTCGCGTTGCCGACGAGGACCACCGCGCCGCGCAGTTCGGGCAGTTCGGTCCGGGGCCCGGACACGACGGTCAGTTCCCCCTCGTACGCGAGCAGTTCGCCGCGCAGTTGCCGCAACGCCGCGGCGATCCAGCGGCGGCAGTCCGGGCAGGCCGTTTCGGCATGGATGTGGATGCCCGCCCTGGGCGGGGTCAGATCCACCGGTCCGCGTTCGATTTGGAAGGACACGTCGCGAAGCTCCTCCCCGCGGACCCCGATGGACTGGAGGTCGGCCGGGCCCAACCCACGCCTCCAGGCGTCCTGGAGGTAGGCGAGTTCCGACGGGTCGATCCCGGCCATGGCTGCCGTCACCGCGTCCAGGGCCACGGCGTTGCGGGAGGCGGCCACCACGCCCACCGTCCTGCTCCGGCCGGCCATCGGGTAGTTGCCCTCGATGACCGTCGTCGCGTCGCACACCACGAGGTGCTGCGGGCGCAGCAGGTTGAGGTCGACGATGCTCTCCTCGACCCCCGCCATGTGGACAATGCGGGTGGTGAGCCCCGGCAGCAGGCCGACAAGGTTCTTCATGGCGTTGGTGAACACGACACTGGAGTGGGTACGCAACTGCGGGGCTCCAACGAAAAAGTCGCAGTCGGTGACGAGGTCGGGCACCGCGATCGGCACCCGCAGCGAGGTGGCCCCCGGGATCTGCACGATGCGCAGCGGCCGATCGTCGAAGCTGACCACTTCGGCGTACCGGTGGACGGGGCTGTCCCGCAGAATCTCCTGGAGCACCCGGGTGCGCTCCGCGACGAACACCTGTGCTCCGCGGGCCGAGGCGCGTCTGGCCAGCGCGAGCAGCACCTCGGGGCTGGTGCGGAAACCCGGCTTGCGCTGGAACATGTTGGGCTTGATCACGACCCGGTCGCCGCGTCCCAGCGCGTCCAGCGGGTCGCCGACGAGCCCCAGAGCGTCCTCGACCGCGCGGTCCACGGCCTCCGCCGTCGGCGCGCGGGTGCGAGTGAGCGAGACCGTGGCGGTATCGCCGGTGGCAGGACGTCTGGACGGTCCGGTGGCGTCGGTCCGGCCTGGGTTCACAGCGGCCAGTCCTCGA
The DNA here is from genome assembly GCF_036227505.1 of Streptomyces sp. NBC_01450. Lineage (NCBI taxonomy): Bacteria > Bacillati > Actinomycetota > Actinomycetes > Kitasatosporales > Streptomycetaceae > Streptomyces > Streptomyces sp. NBC_01450. The sequence continues at coordinate 39,547 of NZ_CP109481.1, forward strand.
AGACCACGGCGCGCACCGGCGCCGCCTCGACCCCCGCGATCTTGATGGGCAGCGCCATGAGCTGGGCCACCGGTCCGGTGATCCGGTCGAGGTTCTGGATGTTCTCCAGGATCGGTATCCCGGCGCCGAGCAGCCGCCGATGGACCTGGCCGCTGCGGTCGTCAGGGCGCTCGGTGATGCAGTCCATGCCGACGAGCACCGCCTGGTGCTCCACGGCCCAGTCAGCGGCGGAGACCGTGAGGTACGGCGGGTTGTCCCAGTAGTCCGCGCGGCCGAGGTAGCGGTTGGGGTGGTCGGTCCTGATCAGCAGCCGGTCCCCGGGCTGCCACACGGCCTCCAGCGCCTTGTCGAGATCCTCGCCGGTGACCGGGTCCAGGTCCCCCTTGTGCGAGAGATCCGCGATGCAGACCCGGCCGACGAAGATCTCCAGGGGGACCTCGTCGATTTTCTCGCGGTCCTCGTAGAAATGGAATCCGGATTCGACGTGGGAGCCGTTGTGCGGGAAGAGGTTCAGGTCGGAAAAAGTGCGGCCGCCGTTAGCGGGGTCGGTGGCCGGCGTCATGGCCCGGCGCGTACCGAACTCCGGATACCAGGGGGCGTCATAGGACGGCATCCCCGGGTACCAACCCTGACTGATGTCAATCATCTTCATCTTCCTGCCTCCGTATGCGTCGGAATTCCAGGCCGCCCTCCTGCCGGGGCGCATCAATAGCATGGGCCAGAAACCTCGTTCTGCCTCTCGTCTCCTTGTGGACATGGCCGTATGGGGAAAGCGGGGGTGCATCGGCGGCAAAAGGTGCACACCGGTGGAACGCGGCGCCGCGTGAGGAGCGCCGTACGAGACGTCGTACCTGGTGGGAGCAGGTTTCCGGGTCGACAGGCCGGTGGGCCGGACGGCTCGGGGGCGGGGCTAGGAATAGGCCGCGCCGACGTGGCAGCATCCTTCTCATCACCGAACGGGCACGCCGGGCCCGCGGCCCCGGAATCGCCGGCCACCGTACCGGCACCCCGCAAAAAGGGTGCGACACACGTCCTTTCCGGAAAATTCCGGGCCGCCGCCGCCACGCGCGGGCCGGCCCTCTCGAGCCCGAATTCACCACGGCGCCCCGCGACTTGCGGGAATCGCCTCCGTCCGCGAAACCTCCCGCAAAGAGAGGTGCGCGGCGCACACACCTAGGGAAGGCACCAATGATCGCTGTCATGAGCGCAGACGCGACGCCGGACCAGATCGCAGACGTGCTGGCCCTGCTGAGGGAGATCGGCCTCGATCCGGTGATCGGCGAATTCGCGGGCGCCACTCTGGTGATCACCGAGGCGGCCGCGGCGCCCGAGGTGGCGTTCGCCGTCGAGACCGCCGCCGGCGTGGACCGTTTGGTCATGGTCTCGGGGGCCCAGCAGTTGACCGGGCGGGACTTCTGCCCCGCCGACTCCCGGGTCGAGGTGGGCGGCCCGGACGGGGCCGTCTTCGGCGGCGACGGGTTCGTGGTGATCGCCGGACCCTGCGCGGTGGAGAGTCAGTCCCAGATGAACGGCGTCGTCGACTCGGTCGTGGCCGCCGGCGCTGCGATGCTGCGCGGCGGCGCCTTCAAGCCCCGCACCTCGCCCTACAGCTTCCAGGGCCTCGGGGTCGCGGGCCTGGCCCTGCTGGCCGAGCAGCGCAGCCGCACCGGGCTGCCCGTCGTCACCGAGGTGGTCACCCCGCAGGACGTCGAACGGGTCGCCGAGGAGAGCGACATGCTCCAGATCGGCACGCGCAACATGCAGAACTTCGCCTTGCTCCGTGAGGCCGGGACGTCCGGCCGACCGGTGCTGCTCAAGCGGGGCATGGCGGCCACCATCGAGGAGTGGCTGCTCGCCGCCGAGTACCTGATGCACATGGGCAACGGCGACGTGGTGCTCTGCGAGCGGGGCATCCGCTCCTTCGACCGCAGCACCCGCTTCACCCTCGATCTGAGCGCAGTCGCCGAGGCCAAGCGGCTCACACATCTGCCCGTGATCGTCGACCCCAGTCACAGCACCGGCCGGCCCCACCTCGTCGGGCCCATGTCCCTGGCCGCCGCCGCGTGCGGGGCCGACGGGCTGCTGATCGACGTGCACACCGACGCGCAGGCCGCTCTCTGCGACGGTGCCCAGGCGCTCAGCGGCGCGCAGTTCACCGAACTCATGGACCGGCTCCGGCCGGTCGCGGAGGCCGTCGGCCGCACCCTGTGGCAGCCGCGCGCCCACGGCCTGACACGTGTCTGACCCCCGGAGGCGAACGATGTCCGTCGATACCCACCTGCCCCCCCGTCCGCTGCCCGGCCGGCACCTGTCCCGCCCAGGGACAGCCTGCGGTCCGGCCGCCGCGCCCGCGCTCCCCGGGGACACCGCTCCGGGCCCGCTCGGCCGCTCCTTCCACGAAGACCTCCTCGACGTGTGCCGACGGGCCGCCGCCGCCGCCCGCCGGGAGGCGCGCCCCGTGCTCGCCAGTTGTGCCACCCGGTCACCGCAACCGCGCCCCATCGACCTGTGGAGCCACGGCCGTACGCAGACGGAACGCTCCCTGCTCTGGCAGTCGGCATGGGACGGCGGCTTCCTCGTCGCCTTCGGTACCGCCCACGACGTGACCGCCCACGGTGACAGCCGTGTTGCGGTCACCCGGGAGTCCTGGCAGCGGCTGAGTTCGGGCGCGGTGCTCGGCGGACGTCCCGGCGAAGGACCCACCGGGATCGGCCCCGTGCTGGTGGGCGGCTTCTCCTTCGCCCCCGCCAGGACACCGAAGGGCTCCGCCTGGCCCGACGGGCTGATGTGGGTGCCGGCACTCCAGATACGCGGCGCCACCGCCGCCGGCACGGCGGAGGTCCGCCTGAACGCCGTCATCCACCCCGGGGACAACCCCCGCCACGTTGCCCGGTCCCTGATCCGCCTGGCGGCACGGTGTCTTGCCGCGGCGCCGCCCGCCACCTCTGCGTCCGGCGAACCAAGCGGCGCAGCCGCGGCCCTGACCGAAATTCCATCGGCCGAGGACTGGAAGCACCTGGTCCGGCGCGCTGTCGGCCGCATTGGCGCCGGCGGCTTCGAGAAGGTCGTGCTCGCCCGTGAGGTGCGGGTGACCGCCGGTGCGCCGTTCGACCTCCCGGCGGCGCTTCGGCGGCTGGAGCGGACGCACCCGCACGCCACGGTGTTCGCCGTGGGCCGCGGCACCCAGACCTTCCTCGGAGCGACCCCGGAGTATCTCGTACGGCTCACCGGCCGTGCCGTACACACCCTCGGACTCGCCGGCACCGCGCCCCGGGGAGCCACCCCCGAGCAGGACGCGGCCCTGGCGCGGGAACTCACCGACAGCGCCAAGACCAGGCACGAGCACGACGTGGTGGTACGCGCCCTGCGGGACGCCCTGCGCGCCACCTGCACGCACCTGGACGAGGAGGCACCCCGGGTGGTCAAACTCCCCCACGTGCAGCACCTGTCGACAGCCGTCGAGGGGCGACTCGCCGACACCTCCGCCGGAATCCTGGACCTCGTCGAGCGCCTCCACCCCACCCCGGCGCTCGGCGGCCACCCCCGGGCCCAGTCCCTCGACTGGCTGGCCGACAACGAAGGGATCGACCGCGGCTGGTACGCCGCCCCGGTCGGCTGGGCCGACACTGCGGGCCAGGGCGAGTTCGCGGTCGCGATCCGCAGCGGCCTGGTCGACTCCAACACCGCCTCGCTCTACGCCGGCTGCGGCATCGTCACCGGCTCGGACCCCGAGGACGAGTACGTCGAGACCTGCGCGAAGCTGCGCCCTATGCTCCACGCCCTCGGAATTGGGTGACCTGTGATGCCCACGCCCCTGCCTTCGACCCTTCCGACCGCCGATCCGGCGGCTCTCACCGCCTTGGCTGCGGCGCCCCGCCCCGCCCTTGCTGCCGAGGACGCCGAACTCGCCTCGCGCCTGGATGACCTGCACGCGCGCCTGGCCGGCCTCGACTCGCTGCTGGTGGCCTTCTCCGGAGGCGCCGACTCGACGCTGGTCGTGGCCGCGGCCGCGCGCGCCCTCGGCCCCGGCCGCGTCCTCGCCGCGACCGGCGACTCCGCCAGCCTGTCGGAGCGCGAGCGCGGCGCGGTCCGCGCGATCGCCCAGGACCTCGGGGTCCGCCACGCCTTCGTGACCACCCATGAACTGGAACGCACCGGATACCGGCGCAACGCACGGTCCCGGTGCTGGTTCTGCAAGACCGAACTCCTCGACCGGCTGCGGACGTTCGCAACGGGAGAGGGGATCGGCCAGATCGCCACGGGCACCAACGCCGACGATCTCCTCGACCCGTTCCGCCCCGGCATCAAGGCCGCGGCCGCACAGGGCGCCCTGACCCCGCTGGCCGACGCGGGCCTGACGAAGGCCCAGGTGCGGGCCGCGAGCAGCCGGTGGGGACTGGCCACTTGGAGCAAACCGGCTTCCCCGTGCCTGTCCAGCCGCATCGCGTACGGGCTGACCATCACCCGGGAACGGCTGTCCCGCGTCGAGCAGGCCGAGGAGGCGCTGCGGAACGCGCTGCGGAACGCCGGGATCACCTCCGGTGATCTGCGCGTCCGCGATCTCGGGGACCGTGCCCTGATCCAGGTCGACCGGCCCGCGGTCCCGGCGGTGCTGGGCTGCGACCCGGCCCTGGACGCCGTGCGCGCGGCCGGGTTCGGGCAGGTCGAGGTCGATCCCCTCGGATTCCGCTCGGGATCCCTCAACACCATGGCCGTCGGACGACCCCGGGAGGACGGGAATGGACGTTGACGAGGTGCGCACACTCCTGGAACGCGTCGCGTCGGGAGCGGGCACGGTCGAGGACGCGTTGCGCGCCCTGCGGGACGGACCGCTGTCGGGCGCGGGGCGCGGCGGCGTCAGGGACCTCGGCTTCGCACGGCTGGACACCCACCGGGCCTTGCGGACCGGCGACCCCGAAGTCGTCTACGCCGCGGGGAAGACCCCGCAGCAGACCGTCGCCCTGCTGCTGGCGCTGCGCGAGCAGCCGGGCTCGCGGCCGGCGCTGGCCACGCGGCTGTCCGACGAGACGCTGGCAGCCGTCGAAGCGGCCCTGCCGGACGCCCGGGTGGACGCGGTCGCCCGCTGCGCCGCGCTCGGCGAACGCCCCACGCACCGCGGCACGGTCACCGTGCTCTCCGCCGGCACCTCCGACGAGCCGGTGGCAGCCGAGGCGGCCTTCGTCGCGGCGGAGTACGGCTGCGCGGTGCGCCGCATCCGCGACGTGGGCGTGGCCGGCCTGCACCGGCTCCTGGCGGTCCTCGGCGAACTGCACGACACCGACTGCCTCATCGTGGTGGCCGGCATGGAAGGCGCGCTGCCCAGCGTGGTCGGCGGCCTGGTCGGGGTCCCCCTCATCGCGGTTCCGACGAGCGTCGGCTACGGCAGTTCACTCGGCGGTCTGACCGCCATGATGGGGATGCTGAACTCCTGCGCGCCCGGCATCACCGTCTGCAACATCGACAACGGATTCGGGGCGGCCGTCGCCGCTGCCCGGATCGCCCGCCGCGCCGCGGGGGCGCCGCACCAGGAGGTGACCTAGATGGCCGCCTCAGCGTGGTTCGACTGCTCGTCAGGGGCCAGCGGAGACATGCTCATGGGCGCGCTGCTCGACGCCGGGGCCTCGGTGGAGACCCTGCAGCGGGCGGTCGACGCGGTCGTGCCCGGAGCGATCCGCCTCCGCACCGAGCGCGTGGTACGCGGCGGGCTCGCCGCGACCAAGGCGCACGTTGACACCGAGCCGAGCCCCCCGCACCGCACCTGGCACGCCGTACGCGCCCTGCTCGCCAGGGCGTCCCTCCCCGCGCCCGTCCGCGACACCGCGCTGTCGGTGTTCTCGCGGCTGGCCCGCGCCGAGGCGGCCGTCCACGGCGTCCCCGTCGACGACGTGCACTTCCATGAGGTGGGCGCGCTCGACGCGATAGCCGACGTGACGGCCGTCTGCGCCGCGCACCACGAACTAGGGATCACCGAGGCGACCTCGACCCCCCTGGTCCTGGGCCACGGCCGGGTCGACAGCGCGCACGGATCAATCCCCGTGCCCGTCCCCGCCGTGCTGCGCCTCGCCGCCGACCACGGGGCCCCGGTCCGCTCCGGTGACCAGCCCTTCGAGATGTGCACGCCGACGGGGGCTGCCCTGCTGCTGACCCTGTGCGGCTCGTGGGGCGGTTTGCCGCTGCTGCGGGTACGGGCCACCGGAACCGGCGCCGGCACCCGCGACCTGCCGCGGACGCCCAACGTCGTCCGGGTCGTTTTGGGCCGTTCCGTCACAGCAGCAGGCGGCGAGGTCGAGGACGGCGAGGACGGCGGGGGCGGTGAGCCCCGGCTCACGGAGGCGGTGGTCGTCGACGCCAACATCGACGACCTCGACCCCCGCGTCTGGCCGTACGTCCTGTCCCGGCTGCTGGAGTCGGGCGCCGCCGATGCCTGGCTCACCCCGATCGTGATGAAGAAGGGGCGCCCCGCCCACACCTTGTCGGTCCTGTGCCCGCCGTCCCGGCTGGCCGCGCTCCGCGATGTCGTGCTGACCGAGACCTCGACCCTGGGCCTGCGCGAGTACCCGGTCGGGAAGCACGAGTTGGCGCGGCACTTCGCCACCGTGTCGCTGGACGGGCACCCGGTCCGGATCAAGTTCGCCAGCCACCGCCACCGCCTTGTCAACCGACAACCTGAGTACGAGGACGTCGCCGCCGCCGCGTCCGCGCTCGGCATCCCCCTCAAGACCGCCCTCGCCCGGGCGTCGGCAAAGGCTCAGGAACTCGCGCCGAGCGCCTCGTCGTGGAGCACCGCGACCCCGCTCCCGCCCGACGGCGAGGGCGGCGGAGGGGGGAGCTGACCCCGCGGGCAGAACGCCCGGCCCCGGCGGCAGCCCGCCGAGGCCGAACCTGTGCCCCCCGCCCGACCGCTGCCCCGACGGCGGCAAACCCCGCGCCGGCTCCCGCTGTCGCCTCGCACCCCCGCGACCCCTTGGGCGTCGCGGGGGTGCGAGGCTGAGCGCCGTCGTGGGGCCGGTTACCGACGGAGCGCGGTGGCACGGGCGGCCAGGGCTTCCGTCGCGTGCTGTCGCGAGGACGGCCAGGGCCGCGGGCCCGGACCGGGCGGGCCCAAGGGGGCGTGGCCGCGTGGGCTGGGACCGGGCGGGGCGGCCGCGTAGCCCGGGGACGGGCCGGGGCAAGGCAACGAGCCGCCCTGCGACAGCCCATGCGTCGAAGACGCGGTGCCGGAGCCCCACCCGAGCCGGAGCCGGCGACCGCGCCGGCCGGTCGTCGGCTCCGGCCCACCCGCTCCCCAGGCCGGCTGCCGCGACCCGCGGACGGCTATCGGCTGTCGGCTGTCGGCTGTCGGCTGTCGGCTGTCGGCTGTCGGCTGTCGGCTGAGGGTCTTGGCCCGTGGCGAACGCCGGCTTGTCGGATCTGCTACCTGAGCACACCCCGACGAGGACCATGCCAAAGGGGGTGGGGTCCCGGCCGGCCGGGACCCCACCCCCTCCGCGATCAGGCCGCCGGCATCACACCCGGCCGCCCGCTGCCGCAAGTTCGGCCTCCGCGCGCTCGCGGGCGCGGCCACCGGACCGCAGCCCATCGGCCACCGCAGCCGCGACGACGCCGATGTGCGCGGGTTGCAGCATGTCCTCGTGCCGGCACTCGACGCGGTGTTCGGTGATCCGCCCGTCCACGTAACGCGACCATGTGCCGGTGGCCGTGACCGACAGCGGGGTGCTCGCCGCCGCGGTGAACGCGAGGACGTCCCCTCGGAACACCCCGGGCACGTGGGTGCGCCGCGCATCGCGCGCGATCCGGTAGTCGTGGAGCATGGCGTTCAGGGTCTGCTCCGAGACGTCCCGCAGCGGATGGTCACCGGCGCGCAGCCGGCCCAGGATCCACCCGGGCGACAGGTCGCCGGTGCCGGCCGACGACGGCGGGACCCCGAGGGAGCGGGCGAGGTCGGCGAGCAGGGCGGTGTCGTCCGCCTCGCCGTCTGCGCTGTGCGGGTACGCATCCAGGAGGGCGAGCGACTCGACCCGCTCGCCCTCCCGCTGGAGCCGGACGGCGACGGCGTGGGCATTGACGCCGCCGAAGGACCAGCCGAGCAGCCGGTAAGGGCCGTGCGGCTGGATCCGGCGGATCCAGCGCGCGTAGTCCGTCGCGATCTCCTCGACCGTCTCCGGGGCCGGCTCGTTCCCGGCCACACCCCTGGCCTGGAGGCCGTAGAGGCGCTGCTCGGGCGGGAGGTGGCGCAGAAGCCGGGCGTAGGCCCAGCTGAGTCCGCCGGCCGGCGGGAGGCAGAACAGCGGCTCACCCACCCCCCGGTCCCTGATCGGCAGCACGGCCTCCAGCGCGGACGAAGCGGAAGACGAGGCGGGCGCGGCGCCCATGCGGGCTGTGAGCATGGCGACGGTGGGTGCTTCGAAGATGGCGCGGACGTCCGTCTCGGTGCCGAAGGCGGTGCGGATACGGCCGATGAGGCGGGTCGCGAGCAGCGAGTGCCCGCCGAGTTCGAAGAAGTGGTCGTCGACGCCGACGCCGGCCACGCCCAGGACCTCGGCGAACAAGCCGCACATGGCCTCCTCCTCGGCCGTGCGCGGGGCCCGCGAGGCTGCCCGCGCCGACACGTCCGGCGCGGGCAGCGCCCGCCGGTCCAGCTTGCCGTTCGCCGTCGTGGGCATGGCCGCCATCGGCACGACGACCGAGGGGACCATGTACTCGGGCAGCGTCCGCGCGGCGAAGGCCCGCAATCCCGCCGGGTCGAGGACCGCGCCGGGCTCCGGGAGCACGTAGGCGACCAGGCGCCGGTCGCCGGGCCGATCCTCGCGGACGATCACGACGGCCTGCGCGACGCCGTCGTGGCGGGCGAGCGCGGACTCGATCTCGCCCAGCTCGATCCGGAAGCCCCGGAGCTTGACCTGGTCGTCGGTGCGGCCGACGAAGTGCAGCTCCCCGTCCGCGCTCCACCGGGCCAGGTCCCCCGTGCGGTACATCCGTTCGCCCGGGGCCCCGTAGGGGCAGGCGACGAACCGCTCCGCCGTCGTCTGCGGGCGGTCGAGGTAGCCGCGGGCGAGACCGGTGCCCGCGAGGTACAGCTCACCGGTCACTCCGGCGGGCACCGGCTGCAACAGCGCGTCGAGCACGTAGGCCCGCGTGTTGGCCAGCGGCCTGCCGATGGGAAGGGCAGCGGACGGGTGCGCGGCGTCCTCGGGGCGGATCAGGTGATGCGTGGCGAGGACGGTCGCCTCGGTGGGACCGTAGAAGACCAGCATCCGGCGACCCGGCGCCCAGGGCCCGACCAGGGAGGGCGGGCACGCCTCGCCGCCGACAGTCAGGGTCTCGACACCGTCGAGGCACAGGTCGGCCCCCGCCGCGAGCAGCGTCGGCTGCAGGAAAGCGTGGGTGACCGCCTCCCCGCGGGCGGTCTCGGCCAGCCCGTGCGGCCCGAACACGGTGCGCCGGCTCACCACGAGTGCCGCACCGGACAGCAGGGCGCGGCAGATCTCCGCGGTCGCCGCGTCGAAGCTGAGCGAGGCGAAGTGCAGGACGCGGCTGCGCGGCCCGATACCCAGCAGTTCCCGCTGGGTGGTCGCGAAGCCGGCGATGCCGCGGTGGGTGACCTGGACGCCCTTGGGGCGCCCGGTGGACCCGGAGGTGTAGATGACGTAGGCGGGATGGGCCGGCAGGAGGGGGCAGCGGCGTTCGGCGTCCGTCACCTCCTGCGGCGAGGCGGCGTCGAGGGCTTCGATCGTCGCTGGATCGTCGAGCAGGAGGTGCGGCAGCGCGGTGACGCAGGGCAGCCGGTCTCCCGTCGCGGTGGTGGTCACCGCCAGCAGCGGCCGGGCGTCGGCGAGCATGAACGCGATGCGCTCAGCCGGGTAGTCGGTGTCCAGCGGCAGGTAGGCGGCGCCGGACTTGGCCACGGCCAGCAGGGCCACGATGGACTCGACGGAGCGCGGCAGCGCCAGGGCGACGATCTGCTCGGGTCCGGCCCCGCGGGTCGCCAGCAGCCGGGCGAGCCGGTTGGCCCGCGCGTCCAGCTGCCCGTAGGTGAGCCGGGAGCCCTCGCAGACGACCGCGACGGCGTCCGGGTCCGCCCGCACCTGATCCTGGAACAGGTCGGGCAGGGTGCGCACCGGCACGTCGGCGCGCGTGTCGTTCCAGCCCACCAGGAGGGTGTCGCGCTCCTGCGCGGACAGGATGTCGAGGGAGCCGATCCGGGCGTCGGGATCCGCGGCGGCCGCCTCCAGCACCCGCACCAGCCGGGCCGCCATCGCCTCGGCCGTACCGGTGTCGAACAAGTCGGTGGCGTACTGCAGGACCCCCCACACCCCGCCCGCGCCGCCGTCGGGGGCGGTGTGCTCGGTCAGGCTGAGCGACAGGTCGAACCGGGCCGCCGCGCGGGTGCCCGGCCGCTCCTGCACCGCCAGCCCGGGCAGCCGCAACTCGGCAGCGGCCGTGTTGTCCAGGGCGCACATCACCTGGAAGAGCGGGTGCCTCGACGCGGAGCGGCCGGGGTTGAGCAGCTCCACCAGCCGCTCGAACGGCACGTCCTGATGGTCGTAGGCGGCCAGGTCCGTCTCCCGGACGCGGCCGAGCAGGTCGCAGAACCGGGGGTCCCCGGACAGGTCGGTGCGCAGCACGAGCATATTGACGAACATCCCGACGATGTCGTGGAGGGAGTCGTCCCGCCGGCCGGCCACAGGGGTGCCGATAGGGATGTCGGTGCCCGCGCCCAGCCGGGAAAGCAGGACACCGAACGCCGCCTGCACCACCATGAAAAGACTCACCCGGTGCGAGCGGGCGAGCCGGACCAGCCGGTCGTGCAGCTCCGGGCCGATCTCCACCGGGGCGCTCGCCCCGGCGTAGGACGGCAGCGCCGGTCGCGGCCGGTCGGTGGGCAGCGGAAGGTCGTCCGGGAGCCCTGCCAAGTGCCGGCGCCAGTAGTCGACCGGACCGCCGCCCGGGCTTCCCGCGTCGTCCAGCGTGTCGAGGAACTCCTGCTGCCACAGCGCGTAGTCGGCGTACTGCAGTGGCAATTCGGTCCATCGGGGCTGCTCGCCCGTGCGGCGGGCGGTGTAGGCGTCCGCGAGGTCGCGCAGCAGCGGCAGCATGGACCAGCCGTCGCCGGCGATGTGGTGCAGGACCAGGACCAGGACGTGGTCGGTGGCAGAGAGAGCCAGCAGTTCGCAGTGCAGCGGGGGTTCGGTGGCGATGTCGAAGCTGCGGGCGGAGGCCTGTGCGACGGCGGCGTCCACCGCGTCGGCGGCCACGTCGCGTACCGGCAGTCCGGGGCGGGCCTGCTCGGGTGGCAGCACGAGCTGGTGGGGTTCGCCCGCCGCCTCGAGGAAGACCGTGCGCAGGCTCTCGTGCCGGCCGACCACGTCGGCCAGCGCCTCCCGCAGCGCCGCGGTGTCCAGGTCGCCCGTCAGCCGGTACGCGACCGGCATGTTGTACGTGGGGCTGGGCCCCTCCAGCTGGGCCATGAACCACAGGCGCCGCTGCGCCGATGACAGCGGCACGATCGGCGGCCTGGGCCCGCGCGCCGGGCGCGAACGCGCCGGGCCGCCCGCGGCCGCGGCCGCCACGCGGGCCAGGAGCATGGCCGGAGTGGGCGCCTCGAAGAACGTACGGACCTCGACGTCGACGCCGAGCGTGGCGCGGATACGGCTGATGAGCCGGACGGCCAGCAGGGAATGGCCGCCGAGTTCGAAGAAGTGGTCGTCGACGCCGACGCCGGCCACGCCCAGGACCTCGGCGAACAAGCCGCACATGACCTCCTCCTCGGCCGTGCGCGGGGCCCGCGAGGCTGCCCGCGCCGACACGTCCGGCGCGGGCAGCGCCCGCCGGTCCAGCTTGCCGTTCACGGTCAGCGGGAACGCGTCGACCACCACGAACGCCGCGGGAACCATGTAGTCCGGCAGCAGCGCGGCGCAGTGGGCCCGCACCTCGGCCGCCATCCGGCCGCGGTCGGCTGGCGACTGAGCGTCGGTGGCGGTGGCGGTGGCGGTGAGGTAGGCGACCAGACGCTTGTCGCCGGGCCGGTCCTCGCGGACCAGGACGGCGCCCGCGGCCACCGCGGGGTGCCCGGCGATCACCGACTCAACCTCGCCGAGCTCGATCCGGAAGCCGCGGATCTTGACCTGGTCGTCGCCGCGCCCCAGGTACTCCAGCTCCCCGCGGGCGTTCCAACGCGCCAGGTCGCCGCTGCGGTACATCCGCCGCCCGGGCGGGCCGTAGGGATCGGCGACGAACCGGCCCGCGGTCAGATCCGGGCGTCCCAGATACCCGCGCGCCAGACCGGCTCCGGACACGTACATCTCCCCGGGCACGCCGGGAGGACAGGGCAGCAGGGCGTCGTCCAGCACGTGGACCTTCAGGTCCGGGATGCTACGGCCGATCGCGCCGGGCACCGGGCCGCTGCCCGCAGGCAGGGCGCTCAGCGCCTTGTAGCTGACGTGCACGGTGGTTTCGGTGATGCCGTACATGTTCACCAGCTGCGGCGTCCGGTCGCCGTGGCGCTCGTGCCAGTCCGCAAGGCGGGTGAGGTCCAGAGCTTCCCCGCCGAACACCACGCTGCGCAGGGCCAGCGCGGCGCTCGACCGTGGATCCTGCGCGTCGGCCTGGGCCAGCTGGTAGAACGCCGACGGCGTCTGGTTCAGCACCGTCACCTGCTCACGGGCCAGCAGCGCGAGAAACTCGGCCGGTGCGCGCGCGACGTCCACCGGTACCACGACCAGGCGCCCGCCGTGGAGCAGAGCACCCCACATCTCCCACACCGAGAAGTCGAAGGCGAACGAGTGGAACCACGTCCACACGTCGTCCGGGCCGGGACCGAACCAGCCGTCCGTCGCCGTGAACAGCCGGAGCACACTCGCGTGCGGCACCAGCACACCCTTGGGGCGGCCGGTCGATCCCGAGGTGTAGATCGCGTAGGCCGGGTGCGACGGCAACAGGGCCGACGTCCGCTCCTGGTCGGTCAGATCGCCGTCCGGCAGCAGCGCCAGGCGGGCGGCGGTCCGCACGTCGTCGAGCAGCAGCGTCGGCCGTCCCCGGCCGGTCGCTGCCGTATCGCCCGACGCCACCACCACCGCCGGGTCCGCGTCCCGCAGCATGTACGCCACCCGGTCGGCCGGATAGTCCGGGTCCAGGGGCACGTACGCCGCACCGCTCTTGAGCACGGCCAGCAGCGCCACCGCCAGCTCCGCGGACCGGGGCAGCGAGACGGCGACCCGGGTCTCGGGGCCGGCGCCGCAGGCAACAAGCATCCGGGCCAGGCGGTTGGCGCGGGAGTTCAGCTCACCGTAGGTGATCCGCGTACCGTCGGCGTCCACGACCGCCGGTGCGTGCGGGCTTCCGGCGGCCTGCGCCTCGAACCGCTCGGGCAGCGTGCGGCCCGGCATCACCGCGCTGTCCGTGTCGCTGCACGGCGCCAGGACATCCCGCCACTCCTCGTCCGACAGCAGGTCGATGGAGCTGACCCGTAGGCCCGGGTCGGCCGCCACCGACGCCAGCAGCCGCACCAGCCGCGTCACCAGGGACTCGGCCGTGCCCGGATCGAACAGGTCGGTGGCGTAGAACAGGACGCCGTCGATCCCGGCCGGACGGCCCTGGCCATCCGCCCGCTCGCCGAAGTCGAAGGTCAGGTCGGTCTTTGCCACGGGCTGCCCGACCAGGTAGGGCCGGGCCTGAACCCCCGGCAGGTCCGGGGCCGCCACCTGGTTGTTCTGCAGGGCCACCAGCACCTGCGTCAGCGGGTGCCGGGCCATCGAACGGGCCGGGGACAGCTCCTCGACCAGCCGCTGGAAGGGCACGTCCTGGTGGTCCAGGGCGCCCAGGCTGCGCTCCCGCACACGGGCGAGGAGCTCACCGAAGGTGGGGGAACCCGACAGGTCGGTGCGAATGACCAGGGTGTTGACGAAGAAGCCGACCAGGTCGTCGAGCGCCTCGTCGGTGCGTCCTGCCACCGGGGTGCCGATGGGGATGTCCGTGCCCGCCCCCATCCGGGACAGCAGGGCCGCCACCGCCGCCTGAAGCACCATGAACAACGTCACGTCGTGCGCGCGGGCCATCCGCGCCAGCCGGCCGTGCAGCTCCGCGGGGATCGTCAGCGCCGCCCGCCCGCCCGCGTGGCCGGCCACCGCAGGGCGCGGTCGGTCCGCGGGAAGCGCCAGCTCCTCGGGCGCCCCTGCCAGCACCTCCCGCCAGTAGGCGAGTTGCCGGTACTGGAGACTGCCCGGGTCGTCCGCCGCGCCAAGCAGTTCCCGCTGCCAGAGCGTGTAGTCGGTGTACTGCACCGGCAGCGGCTCCCACTGCGGCTCCCGGCCGGCACTGCGCGCGGCGTACGCGACGGACAGGTCGTGCCACAGCGGCTTCAACGACCAGCCGTCACAGGCGATGTGGTGCACCACCAGGACCAGCACGTGGTCGTGCGGCGCGAGTTCCAGCAGCAGGGCCCGCAGCGGCAGGTCCGTCGACAGGTCGAAGCCGGCCCGGGCGAACTCCTCCTGCGCGAGCGCCAGCCCGTCCTGCGTCGTGCGGGCCCTGCGCAGGACCGGCCGGCCACGCGGACCGGCGACGATCTCCTGCACGGGGCCACCGTCCCGCTCGGGGAACCGGGTGCGCAGGCTGTGGTGCCGGTCGGCGACATCGCCCAGCGCGGCCTCGAGGGCGTCCGCGCTCAGCGGGCCCGTCAGCCGTACGGCCACCGGCAGGTTGTACGTGGCGCCGCCCTCGACCTGGTTGAGGAACCACAGGCGGCTCTGTGCGAATGACGGTGCGATCACGATGACTCCTTCAGTTGTGCCATGGGGCGGAGCGCGGGACGGCGTCCGGCGGTGGCGGACGCGGGTGCCGCGGCCAGCCGGGCGGCGACGCCCGCGACGGTCGGCGCCTCGAAGAACGCGCCGATGGCCAGCTCCGCGTCGAACGCCGAGCGGATCCGGTTGATGAGCCGGGCGGCCAGCAGCGAGTGCCCGCCCATGTCGAAGAAGCTGTCCTCGACACCCACCGAGGCCACCCCGAGGACCTCGGCGAACACCGCGCACAGGAGTTCCTCGCGGCGGTCGGCGGGCCCGCGGCCCTTCGCGCCGCTCGCGTACGCCGGCGCGGGTAGCGCGTTACGGTCGAGCTTGCCGTTGGGGGTCAGCGGGAACCCGTCCACCACCATGACGGTGGCCGGGACCATGTAGTCGGGGAGGACCTTCGCGACCGCGGCGCGCAGCTCGGCCGGCACCGCGCTCGCCCCCGCGGCGGGCACCACGTAGCCCACCAGCCGCTTGTCCCCGGGCCTGTCCTCGCGGACGACGACGGCGGCGCGGCGCACCTCGGGCCGCCGCGCGAGGACCGCCTCGATCTCGGCCGGCTCGATCCTGAAGCCGCGCACCTTCACCTGGTCGTCCGCGCGCCCAGCGAAGATCAGCTGCCCGTCCGCTCGCCATCGCACGAGGTCGCCCGTCCGGTACATCCGTTCGCCCGGCGGACCGAAGGGGCATGCCGTGAAGCGTTCGGCGGTCAGCCCCGGCCGGTCGAGGTAGCCCCGCGCGAGACCCACGCCGGCGATGTAGAGCTCTCCGGTCGTGCCGGGCGCGACGGGTCGCAAGCCGTCGTCGAGGACATACACCCGCATGCCGTCCAGCGGCCGGCCGATGGGGACGCCCTCGTCGAGGCGACTGTCGGGCCCCACCCGGTAGGACGTCGCGAACAGCGTGGTCTCGGTCGGCCCGTAGACGTCGACGAGCACCGTGCCCGGATACTCCGCGCGGACGCGGCGCACCGCGGCGGCCGACACCACGTCGCCGCCGGTCAGGACCTCCCGCACCTGCCCGAACAGGTCGCTGCCGTCCTCCGCCAGGCGGTTGAACACCCCGGCGGTCAGCAGGATCCCCGTCACGCCGCCGTCCACGACCGCGCGACGCAGGGCCGCAGGGTCGAACTCCCCCGGCGGCAGCACCACGACGGTGCCGCCGTTCAGCAGCGGCTGCCAGATCTCGTACGTCGAGGAGTCGAACGCGTGCGGGGCGTGCATCAGCACCCGCCGGTGGTTGCCGCCCTCCCAGCGCCGGTCGGTGGCCAGCGCGACCACGTCCCGGTGGGTGACCGCCACGCCCTTCGGCTGCCCGGTCGAGCCCGAGGTGTACATGATGTAGGCGAGTTCCCCGGGCAGCACCCGGACGGCCGGTGCGTCCTCCCGCCCACCGGCACCGGCTGCGCCGTCCAGGACCACGACGTGCGCGTCGTGGTCGAACTCCCGCCGCGCCATGGCCGGGTCGATCACGAGCACCCGCGCCCCGCAGTCGGCCATCACCCAGGAGAGGCGGTCCGCGGGATGGCCCGCGTGCAGCGGCACATACGCCCCGCCCGCCTTCGACACGGCCAGAGTCGCCACGACCAGGTCCACCGAGCGCTCCAGGAACAGCGCGACCGGTGCGCCGGGGCGTACCCCCAGTTCGACCAGCTGCAGCGCCAGCCGGTTCGCCCGGCGGTCGAGTTCCGCGTAGGACACCTCGTGGTTCCCGAGAACCACCGCGGGGGAGTCCGGCGCCTCTCTGACCCGGGCAGCGAACAGCTCCGGCAGCGAAGCGGCGGGCGGCGGCACCGCGGTGTCGTTCCACTCCACCAGGACCCGGTGCAGATCCTCCTCCGACAGCCCGTCCGGTTCGCCGTTTCCGTCCGGGCCCCCGGCCCCCGGCAGTTGTGCGCGCGGGCCGGCGCTCTCCTGGGCCAGGGCGGCCACCACGTTCTCGGTCGCCGCCGCCAGGAGTCGCCCGACCGCTTCGAGGTCGATCTCTTCGGCGGCCTGCGTCACGAAGGCGAAGCCGGTGCCGTCGTCGTCCACGGACACGGTCAGCGGGTAGTTCGTCCGCTCGCTCTCGAGCAGGCGCTCGAACCCGGCCGGCGAGGCACCCGAAGTCCCTGACTCGTGACGGTAGTTGAACAGGGAGGTGAACAGCGGCGCGGGCGCACGGACCCCCGAGGCACGCTGGGCCGCGGCCGGCGACGCGTGCTCGTGGACCAGAAGCGCGGCCAGCTGGGCATGCATGGCGCGCACGGCGTCCGACACGCCCCCCTCGCGTGCCCGCGCCCGCACCGGGAGGGTGTTGATGAACAGGCCCGGTACACGGTCGGCTCCCGCGCCACCCTGCATGCGGCCGAACAGCACGGTGCCGAAGACCACGTCGTCTCGGCCGCAGATCCCGGCAAGCACGCGTGACCACACGACGTGGAAGAGCGTGGCGGGGCTCACCCCGAACCGCCGCGCCTGGACCCGCACCTGGGCGGCGAGAGCGGCGTCCAGCGCCTGCGTGCGCTCGACGACGTCCCGGCCGTCGCCGCGGACGCCCGGCACGCCGAACGGCACGGTCGGCTCGGTGACGTCGCCGAGCAGCCCCGCGAAGTACGCGTGGTGCTCTTCGGCCGGCACGGCGAGCAGCGCCTGCGCCACATAGGCGCGGTAGGGCAGCGGTATCGGCAGGTCTGCCCCGTCCCCCCGCATGATCGCGGCCACCTCGTCCAGGATCACCTCCAAGGTGGTGTGGTCCTGGGTGACATGGTGCAGCCGCAGAGCCAGCACCCAGCCCTCGCGGTCCGATGTCGCGAAGGCGTCCATCAGCGGGGCCCGGCGCAGGTCCATCAGCCCGTCGCTGACGGACAGCAGCCGCCGCACCACGTCGCCGCCGTCGGAGGCCACCTCGACGACGGGCATCGTCGCCCGACGGTGCACCACCTGCACCGGATGCGGCAGCCCCTCCCACGCCAGGGACGTCCGCAGGATCTCGTGCCGGCCGACGACCTGCTGCCACGCGGCGAGGAAGGCGTCGAGCGCGCGGCGCGAGCCGAAGCGGAACAACTCCCGTACGACGTAGGTGTCACTGCCCTGGTCGGCCATGAGCTGGTGGTGGTAGAGCAGGCCCTCCTGCAGGGGCGCCAGCGGGTAGACGTCGGCGACGTTCGCCGCGCCCCCCTCGACCCGCGCGACCACCGCGTCCAGCTGCTCGGTGGACAGGCCGGCGAAGGGCACCATCTCGGCGGTGATGCGGCCGGGCGACGGCGGAACACGGCACGGCGGCACGTCGACCTCAGTGGGGGCCGCCGAGGCCGCGAGCCCGGCCACGGTCGGCTCGGCGAACAGCGTCCCGATGTCGACCGCCGCGCCCCGGGACCGCAGGCGCTCCATGAGCGCGATCGCGGACAGCGAGGTCCCGCCCAGATCGAAGAAACTCTCCTCGACGCCGACCTCGGGCACGCCCAGGACCTCGGCGAAGGCGGTGCACACGATCTCCTCCCGCACGGTCCGGGGGCCGCCACCGGCTACCGAGCCGTACCGCGGGAGCGGCAGCGCCCTGCGGTCGAGCTTGCCGTTGGCGGTGAGCGGCAGGGCATCCAGGGCCACTGCGGCTGCCGGGACCATGTACGCGGGCAGCCGCTCGCGCAGGTACGGGCGCAGTGCGGTGGTATCGACACTCTCGGGCACAACGTAGGCGACCAGGTGCTGACGGCCGGGGAAGTCCTCCCGGACCACGACCGCCGTCTGGGCCACGTCGCGGTGGGACAGCAGGGCCGCCTCGATCTCGCCGGGTTCGATGCGGAAGCCGCGGAGCTTGACCTGGGCGTCGGCGCGCCCGACAAACTCCAGGACGCCGTCGGCGGTCTGGCGGACCAGGTCGCCGGTGCGGTACATCCGCTCCCCCGTACCGAAGGGGCTGGCGACGAAGCGCTCACTGGTCAGTCCGGGCCGGCCGAGGTAGCCGCGGGCCAGGCCGGCGCCGGACGCGTAGAGCTCGCCCGTGGCCCCGACGGGCACCGGCCGCAACCGCGCGTCCAGGACGTGGACGCGAGTGTCGGCGATGGGTCGGCCGATCGGGACGCTCGCCCCAGCCCTGGTCCCGGTCACCTCGTGGGTGGTGGTGAACGTGGTGTTCTCGGTCGGGCCGTAGCCGTTGACCAGCCGGGTGCCGGGGAGCCGGTCGAGCACGCTCCGGCAGCGCGCGGGCGACAGCACGTCACCGCCGGCCAGCAGGCACCGCACCCCGGAGAGCACCTCGACATCGGCGTCGACGACCTGGTGGAACAGCCCCGCGGTCAGCCACAGCACGCTCACCCGGCGCGCGCGCAGGAACGCACCGAGAGCGGACACGGACAGCGGGCCGGGCGGCGCGATCGCCAGCGTGGCTCCGTTGAGCAGGGCGCCCCACAGCTCGAACGTCGCCGCGTCGAACGACACGGACGCCAGCAGGGCCACGACGTCGTCACCGAAGACAGGCGCGTACGAAGCCTCGTGCACCAGCCGGTCCACCGCGGAGTGGGGCACGACCACAGCTTTCGGCGCCCCCGTCGACCCTGAGGTGTAGACCGCGTAGACCGGGTGGTCCGGACGCACGGCCGCCCCGACGGCCGGCAGGGCCCCACCGGCCTCGATCAGCGCGTCGTCGACCACGAGTGCCTTGTCGGCCAGGAGTTCGCCGGGCCGTGCGTGCGGGGGCGTGCACAGCACGAGCGCCGGGTCGCAGTCGCCGATCATCGCGGTGATCCGCTCGGCCGGGTACCCGGGGTCGACCGGCACATAGGCGCCGCCGGCCTTCACGATCCCGAGCAGGGTGACCACGAGTTCCACGGACCGGTCCATGGCCACTGCGACGAACGACTCCGGCCCCACCCCGCGGTCGGCCAGCACCCGCGCCAGCCGGTCCGCGCGCGCGTCGAGCTCCGCGTACGTCAATGCCGTGTCCCCGTAGGTCACGGCGATCGCGTCGGGTGCGCGGGCCACCTGCCGTGCGAAGAGCTCGGAGACGGTCGCCGGAGCGATCCCGCGAGAGGTGTCGTTCCACGCGTCCGCGGCGGGAACGCCGTGCGCAGCCAGGCGCGGGGGCCGGGACACAGGGGCTGGGTCCAGCGGCGGGGGTGCGGCGTGGCAGGACGGGTCACTCACGTGGTGCCTCCTCGTGACAGGGCGAGTGGTGAGGGGTCAGGTGTGAAGGGGTTGGACGGGCAAGGGTGGGGCGGCCCTTCCTCGCACGGCGCTGCGGTGTCGGCCGTCCGGACGGTGGCTCGGCCGCTCGCGTGTGCGCCGGCGGGGGCGCGCTGGTGGGTGTGTGCCGGCGGGGCGTCCGCCGATGGGTGTGCCGGAACATGCGGGACTGTGGGACATGTTTGTGTGGGGGTGTGCGTATGCGGGGAACGCGGATTCAGGGCATGCGGATCGGCGGTGCGTCGACTGCGTCTGCGGGCCTGTGATCACCGATGTCCCGGGCGTGCCACGGGACAAGCGGGTGAGCTTCCGCCCATGAGGCACGGGACCGTTCGGTGGCCGGTCCGCTCCCCGGGGCACCGACCCGTCCCGTGACGGCTTGGATGCTGCCACGCCGTCCACGGGCATTCATAGCCCCGCTCGCCGGGCGGCCCGCCGCCGGTGACGCGTGGCCGCAGGACCGCGTCTCACCAGGCAACTCGGCTGCGACAACACCCCGCGCGTGGGGCTGCCCAGTACCGAACTTGCGGCATTTCGGTATGACATGTCCGCCGCGCTCTGCAACCGGCCATGTCCGTAAAGGGACATCGCGCCGTGTCGGCCTGCCGCGGACGCACTCCGGCGCTCGCGCGAGACGGCAAGGCGCGGCGGGGAGAGGCCGGTTGATGAGGGGGGCCAGGGGTTGAGGTGCGGTGAGCCCGCTGCCAGCCTGGAACACGTGACCACCGCGGCCGCGGTGCGACGTGCCGGGACCGTTGCGCGCAACGCGGGTACGCCGCAGGGCCCGACGGCTCCTCAGGAGGCGATCATGAATGCGGGGCCTCTCGCCACTCGGGCGTCCGGCGGTTGCATTCCGCAATCCGGCACGTTCCCCGTGGCCGACTGCCGCGGAACCCGTCCTACGGACGGGCAGCCGCGGATCCGGACCGCCCGGTGCGGGGCGTGGCCGACAGGCGGCTTCCCCACGCACGCCGCCGGCACTGCGCCGGCCGGTCCCGACGCCGCACATACACAGGCGGCGGTCGGTGCCGGGCCGTGACCGACTACGAAGGGCATCGATGTGAACATCCAGTATCCGCATCCGGACGCCGACCGGTTCTTCCGCGACATCGCACTGTGCGTCACGACGTACCGGGGCCGCGGGCCGGCGATGGTCTGGCCGGCCGGCGCCGCCACCGTCGTGGGTGCGTGCGACAGCCGCTCACCGGATCCGGACGCTGGACGGGCGCTGGACGGGCGCGCGGCGCCGCCGGCCCTGCGCGCCGCGGAGCCGCCCATGCGGGAGATGGCGGACCACCTCAGCGGATTCGTACGCCGGCCGGTGCACGCTCGGTACTGGAGCCTGGGGGCGGGCCAGCGGACCGCGCCGCACACGCTGGAGCACGACGCCGTCCTGCTCCAGCTCGCGGGGTCCTGCGAGTGTCGGGTAGCAGGAGCGGGGCCGGGGCCCGGCGGGGACAGCGGGCCGGCCGGGCCCCGCGTCCGGGTACGGCTCCGCGCGGGAGAGGCGCTGTATGTCGCGCGACGCGGAAGCTACGCGCTCGCCGAGGTGCACAGCCACTGCACACTCGTCCAGTTCCAACTGGGGGCGTGACCCGGGGCGGACGGGGACGGTCGGTCCGGCCGGTCAGGAAGGCACGGTGGCACGGTCAGTCCGTCAGGACCGGGCCACCGTCATCGGCCAGCAGACCGCTCGAGGCCATCAGCACGCCCGCCTGGAAGCGACTGCCGGCCCCGAGGGACTGCATGATGTCGGCGATGTGCCGGCGCGCCGTGCGCAGCGAGATGCCCAGCCGCCGCGCGATCGTCTCATCCTTGAGCCCCGCGGCGAGCATCTTGACGATCTTCCCGTCGATCTCGCGGGAGATCATCTCCAGTCCGTCGGCCGCCGCGTTGGAGAACGGCTGGGCCAGGGTCCAGACCTGCTCGAACACCTCGCACAGGAAGTGCACGATGTTCGGCTCCCGGATGACGACGGCGCCCCAGGCGCCAGAGGTGTCCGGGATGAACGCCACCTCGCGGTCGAAGACGATGAGCCGGCCGAAGAGTTCGTGCGCCGTCCGGTACTCGGCACCGAGTGCCGACGCCTGGGCGACGTAGGACTGGCTCGGCGCGTTGAACCGGGCGGTGTGGTGGTAGAGCGTGCGCATCCGCACACCGCGGGCCAGCGCCTCCGTGTCACGGGTAAGGGCGTCCTTGAGTGCCTCGGGGTCGCGGTTGCCGCCGGGCTGGCTCGTCATGATCTCCGAACGGCAGCGCGCCGAGGCCCGGTTGAGCGCGACGCGCACCTCGTCGAGCCGGGGAATGAGCTCGGCCCCCGGGGTCCTGCCGCGCATGCCCTCCACGTAGTGCTGCCGCAGCCCGGCGACGTGGTCGCGCAGGACGCGCAGACCCGCCTGGTGCCGCTTGATCGTCTCCTCGAACGGCGTGATCACGACCTCGGCGGCCAGGTCGGGGTCCACCACCTGCAGCCGCGGCGGGTCGCCGGGCAGGACGTGCAGCAGTCCCCGCTCGGTCAGGGCGGCCAGGGAGCCGTCGAGGCGCTCCGGGTCCATACCCAGGTCCCGCGCCGCGGCGCGCATGTCGAACTGTTCGTGGACCGCCGCCCATCCGTAGAGCGCGACCTCGTCGTCGGCCAGCCATGTGGGCAGGTCGAACCGAGGCGGCAGGTCGTGTACGTCGTGGGTGCCGCCGAACTGCATGCCAGCCTCCGTGCCTTGTGGTCCTGGCAGGGTGAAGACCCTCACCACGCGGGTGATCCCGGGTCGCAGCCGCTGTCCGGGTGCCGTACGGGGTCACGGAAAAGGTAGCCAGGCGGAACATCCGCCCCGAAGCGATGTGCACGAAAGGCTCGGGAAAGCAGGCCCTCCGGCCCATGGGCCCCGGCGCGGTCCTGCGTCCGGGCGGACCTGGGGCGTGTTGCGAAAGTCCCGTCCGGCCCGCGGCGCCTGGCACGGCGCCTCGCCGCGTTGTCGGGATCGTCCGCGTACGCCCAGCACGCGGACGACCCTCCGCCTGCGATGCTCCCCCACTGCCCGAAAGGCGTGGGAGGTACCCCCGGCACCAGACGCCGCGGGCCCCGCCCTCCGGGCGGACGACGCCACTTTCGAAACACGCCCCGGCGCACGCGCGGGTGGGGCACGGCTGCACAGCGCGCCTGCGGTCACGGCTGCTCAACGCCGCCGGGCCGGCCGCTCAACCTGGACGCATCGGCCGCCCCGGCGTATCGGGCGTTCGCCGCAGGCAGTTCGGCTGCTTGCCCCGGGGGCGCTGCGGCCGGGCAGGACAGGACACCCGCTCGATCGGCACCTTGGTGAAGGGCCCGGGGGCTGGAACCGCGCCCGGCCGGGCTGGCAGCCTGAATGCGGCAGGAAAAGCGCCGGCCGAGCGCAACATTCCCCCGCGGCGTCACATCGACATTCCACCTTGCCCGAGATCGGGAGTCCCCCATGCCTTTCTCCACCTCCGGTGTCCGCGAGATCACACGAGTTTCTGCACTGCCCTCCCGGGGCCGTGGCGCGAATTTTCCTAGCGGCCCGGTGTCCGTCGGCGGGGACACGTCCTGGGGCGGCTGACCGGCCCGGAATTCCGCTCGTTCCCGCCGCCGGCCGCGTCGTCCGTGCGCGCATGCCGACTCCACCGTCCCACTACTGACAGGAGGTCAGTCGTGACCAATCCTTTCGACAATCCCGAGGCGCAGTATCGGGTGCTGATGAACGACGAGCACCAGTACTCGCTGTGGCCCGCCTTCGCAGACGTCCCGGCCGGCTGGACGGTCGCCCAAGACCTGAACAGCCGAGCGGACAGCATCGCGTTCGTCGAGGCGAACTGGACGGACATGCGGCCCCGCAGCCTCGCCGACCAGATGGCGCGGGACTGAACTCCGCCCACCTTTCCGGCCGTGTGAACCCCGACGGCCTTTTTCGATCGCGCATCCACGGAATCCCCTTCCGGATCAGCACCCTTTGCGAGAAATGGAAAAGAGGACACGCCATGACGTATACGAACCCCTCCGAGGACCTGCACGTCAGCCACACCGAGATGTACGTCTCCGATGTCACCGCCACTGCGGAGCAGTTCGTGGACGGCTACGGCTTCCACGTCTACGCGGAGGCGGCGCGCACCGACCATGGCGGCCGTAGCCGATCGCTGGCCCTGCGCCAGGGCGGCATCGTGCTCGTCCTCACCCAGCCCCTCGACGCGGCGCACGCCGCTGCTGGGTACCTCGACCGGCACGGTGACGGCGTCGTCGACATCGCCCTGCTCACCTCCGACGCCCGGTCCGCCTTCGAGCGCGCCCTGTCCCGCTCGGCCCTGCCGCACACCTCTCCGGCCGATGAAGACGGCTGGGTCACCGCGACCCTCCACTCCGGTTTCGACGACGTGCGGCACACCCTCGTCCAGCCCCCCGCCGGTGGCGCGCAGCCCGGCCCGCTCCCCGGGTTCACCCCGGTCGCGACCGGAGGCGACGCCCCCGGCGGGACCCCCGGCCTGACCCTCCTCGACCACGTCGCGGTGAGCGTGCCCGTCGGACAGCTCACGCCGAGTACCGAGTGGTACGAGCGCGTCTTCGGCTTCGAGAGCGTCTACCAAGAGCTGATGGTGCAGGACAAGGAGGCCATGGACTCCAAGGCGGTCCGCAGCCCGTCGGGGGAGCTCACCTTCACCGTCCTCGCCCCCAGCCCGGACCACGACCCGGGCCACATCGGCGACTTCCTCGACCGGCACGGCAGCGGCGGCGTGCACCACCTGGCCTTCGCCACCGACGACATCGTTGAGGCGACGGCGAGGATGCGCGAGGGCGGCGTTGCCTTCCTCAGCACCCCGGACACCTACTACGACCGTCTGCCCGACCGGCTCGACCACACCCAGCACCCGGTACGGGCGCTGCGCGACGCCGGCATCCTCGCCGACGAGGATCACGCGGGCCAGCTGTACCAGATCTTCACGCGGACCACGCACCCGCGCCGGACGCTGTTCTTCGAGGTCGTCGAGCGGATCGGCGCCGAGACCTTTGGCAACGGCAACGTCCGGGCCCTGTACGAGGCCGTCCAGGCCGAGCGCGACGCATCGCTGCAGAGCGTGCTGTGATCAACACAGCCCCCACCGACCTGCTCGCACCGGCCGACGCCCAAGGTCCGGCGTCGGCCGCGCTGCCCCCGATGATCGAACGGTTCGTCAACGGAGCCGCCGGCGCGGGTCTGACCCTGCGGGCCAACCGTGCGGCGCTCGACCGGATTTGCGTCGTCCCCCGAGTGCTCAGGGACGTCTCGGCGACCGGCACCGCCACCAATCTGTTGGGCACGCCGTGCGCCATCCCCGCAGCCGTAGCGCCGATGGCCTACCAGCACGCCGTCCACCCCGACGGCGAGTTGGCGGTCGCCCGGGCCGCACGCGATGCCGGCGTACCCTTCACCGTCAGTACCTTCAGCAGCGTGCCGGTCGAGGAGATCACCGCCGTCGGCGGGACGACATGGTTCCAGCTGTACTGGCTGCGGGACCGGGGCATGACGGCCGAGCTGCTGTCCCGGGCGGAGTCCGCCGGCTGCACCGCCCTGGTCCTCACCGTGGACACGCCGCGGATGGGCCGTCGCCAGGCTGATCTGCGCGGCTCCTTCCGGCTGCCCGAGGGCGTGCGGGCCGCGCACTTCGACCGGCGTGCAGACGGCATACCGGCCGCCGCGCGGACCGGCGTCAGCGCGATCGCCACCCAGACCTCCGACCTCGTGGACCCCTCCTTGTCGTGGCGCGACCTGGAATGGCTGCGGGAGCACACCAGGTTGCCCCTGGTGCTCAAGGGGGTCCTCGACGCGCAGGACGCCGCGACGGCCGCGCGCCTCGGCGTGGACGGGGTCGTGGTGTCCAACCACGGCGGCCGCCAGCTCGACGGCGCGCCACCCGCCGTCTCGGCCCTGCCGACGGTCGCCGACGCCGTCGCGGGTCGGTGTGAGGTGCTGTTCGACAGCGGGGTCCGCAGCGGCACGGACATCCTCAAAGCACTCGCGCTCGGCGCCGGCGCGGTACTCCTCGGCCGGCCCGTCCTGTGGGGGCTCGCCGTGGGCGGACAGGCCGGGGCCCACCGCGTCCTCGACCTGTTCCGGACCGAACTGCACAGCGCCATGGCGCTGGCGGGCTGTCCGGATCTCGAGGCGGTGACCGGGCTGGCCACCGCGGACGGGCCGGTCCCCGGCACAGCCGAGGGCGGCAGCCGATGACCGCGCCTGTGCGCCCGCCGATCACCGGACGCGTACTGCCGCCGGCGGGCGCGCATGCCCAGGGGCCGCCCGCCATGGCCGCCGGGGCCGAGCTGGATCTGTCGGACCTCCACGGCTCCCTCGCCGATCCGCTGCTGTCCGCCATGAACTTCCTCAACGAGGTCGCCGGCCGCTACCCCGAGGCGCTGTCACTGGCCGCGGGGACGCCGTACGAAGGCTTCTACGACGTCGAGGACGTGCACCGCGCGCTCCGCGCATACTGTGCGCATCTGCGGGACAAGCGGGGTTTCGACGAACGGCGTGTGCGGCGCCGCCTGCTGCAGTACGGCCGGACCAAGGGCATCATCCACGACCTGATCGCCCAGTACCTGAGCGTGGACGAAGGCATCGACGTCGACCCGGAGTCGATCGTGCTGACCACCGGGTGCCAGGAAGCGCTCCTGCTGACCATGAGGGCGCTGCGGCGCGACGAGCGGGACGTGCTGCTGGCAGTGAACCCCGTCTACGTCGGCGTCACCGGGGCCGCGCGGCTACTGGACATGCCGGTGCACCCGGTGGACGGAGGCGCCGACGGGATCGACCTCGCAGACCTGCGGCGCCGTATCCACCGGGCGCGCGCCGCGGGTCTGCGGCCGCGCGCCTGCTACCTCGTGCCGGACTTCGCCAACCCCACGGGCCTGCGGCTGTCCCTGGCCTCGCGGCACGCCCTGCTGGAACTGGCCGATCGGGAGGACATCCTGCTGCTGGAGGACAACCCGTACGGTCTGTTCCCGCTCGGCGAGGGGCGGCTGCCCACGCTCAAGTCGCTGGACGCCGGCCGGCGCGTCGTCCATCTCGGCTCGCTGTCCAAGTCCGTCTTCCCCGGCGTCCGGATCGGCTTCGCCGTGGCCGACCAGCAGGTCCTGCAGGCGGACGGCGACCGGTTCCTGCTCGCGGACGTGCTGGCCAAAGCCAAGAGCATGGTCACGGTCAATACCGCGCCGCTGAGCCAGGCGGTAGCGGGCGGCTGGCTGGTGGAGCACGGCTGCAGCCTCGTGCGGGCGACGCACGACGTGCGGAAGGTGTACCAGCGGAACCTGCGACGGCTCGTCGACGGGCTCGCCGTGCGCTTCCCGGCTCCCTCGCACGTCACCTGGAACACACCGGAGGGCGGCTTCTTCGTGGTGGTCGACGTGCCCTTCGAAGCGACCGACGCCGCCCTCGAGTACTCCGCCGCGACGCACGGCGTGCTGTGGACGCCGCTGCACCACTTCTACGACGGCCGTCCCGCGCTGCGCTCGCTGCGGCTGTCGATCAGCGGCCTGGAGGCCGACGAGGTCGACGACGCCCTCGACCGCTTCGCCGCCTTCGTCCACGCCTACCGGCGATCGTCCGCCGCCTGAACGGATGTCGCGTGCCGACCGCCGGGCCCCGCGACCACCACACCTCACGCGAACCACCCCGTACCTCGGCGGCCGACACACCGCACGCGAGCAACACACACGCTTCGAACCCCGTGACAACGGGCAGCAGCCCTGTTTCGCACGGAACGCGCAACGGTCCCCATCCGCCCGGGGGGAACCTGCCGGGAACGTTTCGGGAAAGAACCAGAACCGTTCCGAAGGAGGCTCGTTCCTCTGCGTACCACTCGCCTACGAGAAAGATCACCCGATGACCACCACCCCGGACCAGCCCCGCGCCCTCACGGGTCTGAACGCTGCCCTCAGCGAGATGAAGGACGCCGAACGCTTAGCCGAATACATCGAGGTCATGCGGAGCTCGGGCTCCTACGTCACGCATGACGTCCCGGACGGACCGGTGTTCAGCATCGAGACCCGCAGCGCCAACGGCATGCACCACATCGTGGGCATCGAACCCCGGCAACTGTCCGACCAGCAGGAGGTGTTGCCGCCGCCCGGCGAGGCGGACAGCGCCGTGCTGCGCTCCGCCGTGCGCGGCCTGCTGGACCTCACGGGATACGAGTCGGGTACCGCCCGGGTCGAGGTCGTGCTGCTGCCGCAGGGCCCCCGCATCAACGCGATCTGGCTGGACGCCGCCCACTGGGGGGCGGAGTGAGCAGAAGCCGGGTCCCGCACCCAGGGCCGCACCCTCGGCGGCGCCTGGCAGCGCCGAACGGCCCCGCCCTCCCGCCCCGTCGGGCGAGGGGAGCGCGGCCGTTCCGCTCTTACCGGCGGCGCCGGCCGGCCGGCACGCCCATGTCGGCGAACATCTCCTCGCCGACCTCGCGGTGCCTGGCCGCCGTCGCGTCATCGCCGAGGGCGTCACAGACCTGCGCGAGGCCGAGGCGGGCGTACGCCTCTTCAGGGCGGTAACCCAGCTCCGCCGCCCCTTCCCACGCCCGCTCGTGCAGGGCCCTGGCCTCCACGTGCTCCCCGCGTCGGTGGAACAGCCGGCCGACCATGTTCTCGACCTTGACGCGGCGCAGGGGTGACGCGCTCGCGCCGACGTACTCCAGTGCGGTGCGTGCGTACTGAGCGGCCTGGTCGGTGTGCCCGAGCCGCTGGGCGATGTCCGCCGACAGGGCCATCGCCATGGCCACCATGCCGGGCTCCCGGGTGTCGTCGCACATCGCGCGGGCCCGCTTCATCAGACCCTCGGCCTGCGCGTACTCGCCGAGGCCGACCTGGGCGATGGCCAGGTCGATGGTGGCCACGAACTCGTTCTCGGGCTGGCCGAGTTCCCGGCACAGGTCCAGCGCACGCCGGGCGGCGGAAGCAGCCTCGGCGTACCGTCCCCACTGCTCGTAGAGCGTGCTGAGCACCGTCTGGGACTCCGCCTCCGCCCTGCGTAGACCGAGTTCACGCTCGCCGTCGACGGCCGCCAGCAGATGCTCCAGGGCTTCCGGAAAGCGCCCCAGCAGGCTCTTGTAGAGGCCGAGCGTGCTGTCGCTGTGCGCCTGCGTGGCGCGGTCGCCCATACGGGCCGCGACGCTCCACCCCTGCTCGGCCACCTTGATGCCCTCGGTGAACCTGCCGAGTTCCCAGTAGGCGACGCCGAGGTTGGCCAGGCTCACCCCCAAGAGCAGGTCGTCACCCAGGAGCCGCGCGGTGTCCACGGCGCTGCGGCATACGCTCTCGAAGTCGTCGAGCAGTCCGTGGGCGTTGAGGTAGAAGGCGAGGTTGCGCGCAAGGCAGACGGCGTACCTGTCGTCTCCGTACTGCACGGCGAGCCCGATCAGCGATATCAGGGTGTTCTGTTCGCGCGCGAACCACGCGCGGGCCGGATCGGTGTCCCGGACGTCGGGCACATCGACGTCGGAGGCCTTGATGCCAGTGGCGATCTCGCGGCGTCCCGGAAACAGCGTTGCGCAGGCGCGTTCGGTGACCGTGAAGTAGTAACCCAGCAGACGCTCCACGGCGGCCGCGGCGCCGTCCCCGGGGATACCCCCGAGCAGCCTGCGCGCAAAGGCGCCGACCAGGTCGTGGTAGGCGTACAGGCCGATCTCCGGCTGCTGGACGAGGTGCACGTCCAGCAGCAGTTCCAGTACGTCCTCGCCGTCCCGCGCCGACCCGCCCAGCAGCGCTCCGGCGGCGTACGCGTCGATGCTGCCC
The DNA here is from genome assembly GCF_036227505.1 of Streptomyces sp. NBC_01450. NCBI lineage: Bacteria > Bacillati > Actinomycetota > Actinomycetes > Kitasatosporales > Streptomycetaceae > Streptomyces > Streptomyces sp. NBC_01450. The sequence goes on from NZ_CP109481.1 coordinate 69,261, forward strand.
CCGGGGTGCAGGGCCAGTAGCCGGAACGCGGCGCGGGTCTCCTCGTCGAGCGCCTGGTAGGACAGCCGGAGCGTAGCGGCCACGCTCCGTTCCCCCACGCTGAGTTCGTCCAGCCGGCGGGTCTCGTCGCGCAGCCTGTCGGCCATGTACCGCACGGTCCACCGCGGGCGGTTGCCGAGCCGGGCGACGGCGATGCGCAGGGCGAGCGGAAGATGACCGCACAGCCTTGCCAGTTCGGCCGCCGCCTCGGGTTCGCCCGCGACGCGCTCCGCGCCGAGGGTCTCGGCGATGATGTCGGCGCTCTCCTCAGGCGCCATCACGCCGAGCGAGATCCACTCGGCGCCGTCGAGGTCGAACAGGCGCCTGCGGGCGGTGACCAGCACCAGGCAGCCGGATGTTCCCACCGGGATGAGCGAACGCACGTCGTCGGCTCGTGACGCGTTGTCCACGAAGATCAGCAGGCGTTTGCCGGAAACCGTTCGCCGCCACAAATCCGCCCGTCCCGCGGCCTTGTCGGGTACTCGCTCCTCGGGCACTCCGAGGGCACGCAGCATGACGCCCATCGCGTTGACCGGGACCACGGGATCCCCCTCGGGAGCGTAACCGCGCAGGTCCACATAAAGCTGCCCTTCCGGGTAGTCGCCGGAAAGCAGATGCGCGGCTTTTATCGCGAGTGAGGTCTTTCCGCTGCCGCCCATACCGTCGATGGCAATGATGCGGGTTCCGCTGCGCTGCGCGAGGTCAAGGATTTTCCGCAGTTCCCTTTTGCGGCCGGTGAATCCGGGCATGTCGTACGGCAGCGTGCACGGGGGGTCGACGACGGGGGAGGGAGGTGAGGCGGGAGCAGGGACCGCTGGCCGGGGACCGGCGAGTTCGGGGCTCTCGCGGAGGATCCCCTCGTGCAGGGCGGCGAGTTTTCCACCGGGGCTGACGCCGAGCTCCTCGACCAGCAGTTCGCGGACCTTGGCGAACTCCTCCAGGGCCTCGGCCTGCCTCCCCGACTGGTACAGCGCGATCATCAACTGGCCGCGCAGGGTCTCGCGCAGGGGGTGCAGGGCGACGACCTCGCGCAGGTCGACGACCAGGTCCGCGGCCTCACCGAGGGCCAGTCGCAGCTCGAAGAGGCGCTCTTGCGCCGCCAGCCGGCGTTCCTCTATAGCGGTCGCGGCGGCCTCGATGACCGGGCCGCCCTCTCCCGACAGCACCGAACCACGCCACAGGGCGAGAGCCTCGTGCAGCGCGCCGACCGCCTCACTCGTGCGACCGGACGCCGCCGCGTCCTTCGCGACGCCGGTGAGGACATTGAACTCGATGAGGTCGAGTTGGCCGTCGGTCAGCACCGCCCGGTACCCCGGGCCGTCGGTGACCAGCACCTGGTCGCCCTGGGGAATGCGCTGACGCAGGATCGCGACGGCCTTGCGCACCTGATGGGACGAGGTAGCAGGCGGATCGTCGCTCCAGACGGAGGTCACCAGCCGGGAGACCGGCAGCACCCTTCCCGGTTCCAGCAGCAGTGTGGTCAGCACCCGTTCCTGGACGGCGCCTCCGAGTCGCAACCGCTGGTCGCCGAACCAGCCTTCCAGCGGGCCCAGGATATTGAAGCGAAGTTGCCCGGCAGGTCGCGTCAGCATACTCGGCTTCAACCGTCACCCCTCGCCCGAAAAAACTGCATATCTACGATGAAGAGGTCTCCAGCAAGGGGTGGCCAAATCGCCCGGCCATTGCCACCCGCTCCTAGGTCCAGCCGACATCAGGATAGCTTCGGGAATGCGGCAACTCGAGGGTGCTGCTGGGTAATCTTTGAACATTCTTTGCGATCACGCTCGGTAGTAAATTGCGTTCTTTTCGTGACCGATTCTTCCCCCGGTTGGTCGGGCTAAATTTACCCGCCACGGATGCGCCGTCAAACCTTCGGTTTCCCGTCGGCCGTATGGTCCTGCCGTACCCGTCGCGATGAAAGGGCACGCAGCGGGCCACGCGGGATCGAACTCGAGCCCCCGGAGGCGAGCATGCGCCACCCACGAACCGTCAGGCCGCGCCACACGCACCGGCACAACCGACTGCTCCAACGTGAGCGCATAACCGTCCGGGTTCGCGTAGGTCGTGGAGTACTCCGCACGCTCGTCGAGCACCTCCACCCACTCCCCCGACGCAGCGGCCTTGCGCAGCGCGGCCGCAGCGCCCGTCCCGTCCGACAAAAGGGCCTCGGCCACTGCCCCGGACACCCCCAGCACGGACAGAGCCGCCACCAGCGCGGTCACCGCGGCGACCGAGACGAAACGTTCCCTCAGCCGGGCCCGTCCGCCACCCGGGCAGCGCGAAACGTCCCGACCCATGCCCCCAACCCCAGACTTCTCACCTGATTTCCACAACGTGTACCCGAAGATCACACAGCAGGTATCCAGCCCGGTCAAACAAAGAACCCTTTCCAACCTGGCTGTGGCGTCGGGGTGTTGGTGGGCATGGGTTGTACGGAACGACGAAGCTCCTGGTAGACGGGTTCTCGACCAAGATCACCCGTGTCCGCCAGGAGCTTCGCGTGCTTGTCTACCCGTCGTCGATCGATCTGTCCAGCCGCCCGCTGTGGCACCTGACGAGGCAACTGGCCGCTCACCGGCGGGAGATAGGTACGCGATGGCGGCGTCTGCCCGTCGGCCGTCAGGCCCTGCTCGCCCTGGCCCACCTGCGATGCGGCGACACGTACGCCCAGCTCGCCGCAGGGTTCGAGATCGGCATCGCGACCGTCTACCGCTACATACGCGAGGCCGTCGAAGTGCTGGCCGCCCAGGCGCAGACCCTGGCCGAGGCAATGACGACCGTCCGGACGAAGGCGTACGTGATCCTGGACGGCACCCTCCTGCCCATCGACCGGATCGCCGCCGACACCCCGTACTACTCCGGAAAACACCAGCGCCACGGCATGAACGTCCAGGTCATCACGGATCCCTTCGGCCGACTGCTGTGGGCTTCCGCGGCCCTGCCCGGCTCCACCCACGACCTGACCGCCGCGCGCGAACACGGCATCATCGACGCGCTCGCAACGGCAGGGCTGAAGTGCTGGGTGGACAAGGCGTACCAAGGGGCCGGCCGCCATGTCCGCGTACCTTTCCGGGGCCGCCGGCTCAAGCGCTGGAAGCGACGGCACAACAGCACCCACGCCAAAATCCGGTGCCTCGGCGAGCAGGCCATGGCCGTCCTGAAGGGCTGGCGCCTGCTACGCAAGCTCCGCTGCAGCACCAACCGGATCAACAACATCGTGAAGGCCGTCGTCGTCCTTCACCACGCCTCAACCTGAGGTTGGAAAGGGCTCGGTGTGGAAGGCATCTCCGCATGACGTGGTCCTTGCCCGAGCCGATGCTGACCGTGGCCGTGGACAGCCCCGCTCTGCCCGCCGGGTGGGCAGGGGAGGCGAAGTGGGACGGCTACCGCGCCCAACTCGCCATGCACGCGAGCGGACGGGTGCTGCTGCGCTCCCGGCACGGCACGGACATGACGGCCTCGTTCCCCGAGATCCGGGCGGCCGCCCTCACACAGCTGCCGGCGGACACCGGGCTGGACGGCGTTATGTGACCAGTACGGGTGTCTCAGACCCAGGGTGTCTCACGCGGCGCGCCTCCGTAGACGAGACGCGTTCGCTGCCGATGGTTCGGGGAGCCGAAGAAGGAATAGGGCCGCACGGTCGTCGGCGCGGCACGGATAACCTGCGCGAATGAAGCGGATTCAGCGGGCCGCTGGCGCGGTCGTCGGCTCAGCGGTGGGTGACGCTCTGGGCGGCCCCTTCGAGTTCGGTCCCCGGGGAGCGTTCTCCGCGCGGTTTCCCGCGCCTGGTGCCGGTGGCGAGATGTGCGGAGGCGGGGGCTGGGACCCCGGCGAGGCCACTGACGACACGCAGATGGCCGTCCTGGTCGCGGAGTCGCTGCTGGAGCGGGGCGGGCTGGATCTGCCGGACGTCTTCGCCCGCTTCCAGCGGTGGGCCGCATCAGAACCGAAGGACATCGGCTTGCAGACCGAAGACGTCCTGACCAACGGCATGCCCTGGGACCTCGCCGCCGCGATCCATTTCCAGGTCAATCAACGAGCGGCGGGAAACGGCTCGTTGATGCGGGCATCGACCTCCGCGGTCCACTTCGCGGCCGCCGGCCAGGAAGCCACCATGGACGCGGCCCGCCGCATCGCTGCCCTCACCCACGGTGACCGCGCGGCCTGGGAAGGCACCGCGATCTTCCACGAACTCATCCGCGTCACGTTCGAGGACGCCGACCCTCTCACCGCGCTCCCGGACATCCTGGCTCTTGTCCACCCCGACCATCGCGGCCGTTATGCCACAGTCCTCGCGCCCGACTGGCACCCCGATCAGGCGACCGAGTTCAACGGTGCCGTCTGGCCCTGTCTGGGCTCCGCCGTCTGGGCCCTGCGCACCACCACCGGCTTCGAAGACGCGATACGCGCGGCGATCGATCTCGGCGGTGACACGGACACCGTCGCCGCGGTGACCGGGGGCCTCGCGGGGGCGTACTACGGGCTGGATGCGATCCCCGCCCACTGGACCCAGCCGCTCCATGTCCCCCTGCCAGGATTCAACGGACGGGTGCTGCGCCTGGCAGAGCTGTTCCACCTTGCACACAGCCTCGGAGGCTGAACCGGGTCCTGCTCATCAACCGGCCGTCAGACGAACGCACGGCCGTCTGCGCCGATCCCCTCCGCGGTGCTCTTGCGCCGTCTTCCGGTCGCCACTCGGAGGCTGACCCTCCTCGCAGGCCGGCCCTGGCGCCAGAGCACCACGGCTGATGCTGCCTCCAGCCTTCCGATGGTCAGTCGCTCCTGGCCGTTCCGATCATCCTCGGGCCTTTTGGGTTGCTCAGGGGACATCAGTTGGCGGGCTTGCCGAACCAGCGGGAGAGGTGGTCGTCCAGGTCCTGCTGATCGTCGCCGATCCAGGCGACGTGGCCGTCGGGGCGTAGCAGGACGCACGGAACATCCAGTGCCGCAGTGGGATCCGAGAGGTGATCGACCCGGTCTGACCAGCCGCCGACGGTCAGGCGTTCGGTGCGGTCCAGCAGCAGGCCGCGGCCGCGATGCAGCAGACCGTAGAGGTGACCCTGTTTCACGTCGATGTCGCGCAGGCGGCGGCCGAGCAGGGCGGGGCCTTCGCCGAAGTCGTAGCGGATGCCGATCGCGGTGATCTTCTCGATCAGAAAGCGGTTCACCTCGTCGAAGTCCATCAGTTCGGTGAGCAGCCTGCGCATGGCCTGCGGGCCCGGTTCGGTGGACAGCAGTTCCATCTGGGCGCGGGTGTTGTCCAGCACGTACTCGGCGACCGGGTGACGTTCGGCCTGGTAGGTGTCCAGCAGTGTTCCCGGCGCCCAGCCGCGGATCTGTGCGGCCAGTTTCCAGCCGAGGTTGAATGCGTCCTGAACGCCAAGGTTGAGGCCCTGTCCGCCGGTGGGTGGATGGATGTGTGCCGCATCGCCGGCCAGCAGCACCCGCCCGACCCGATAACGTTCGGCCAGCCGGGTGGCATCCCCGAAGCGGGACAACCAGCGCGGGGAGTGCACGCCGAAATCGGTTCCGGCGATGGCGCGCAGCTGTTGTTCGAAATCCTCGAGGGTGGGCGGTTCCGCGCGATCGCTGGCTTCCGCGACGGGGACGACGACGCGGTAGACCCCTTCGCCGAAGGGCCTGAGACTGAATCGCTTGTCGGTCTCGTGGATTTCGGTCACCTTGGCGGCGATCTCCTCCTGCGGCACGCCCACTTCCATCTCGCCCATCAGCGTCTCGGTCCGCGAGGGCTCGCCGGGGAAGCCGACGCCGAGGAGTTTGCGTACCGTACTGTGCCCGCCGTCACAGCCGACGAGGTAGCGCGAGCGCAGTTGTTCGCCGTCGGCCAGCTCGACGGTCACGCCCTCGTCGTCCTGCTCGAAGTCGGCCACCGCACAACCGCGCCGGACCTGCGCACCCAGTTGGATCGCATGTTCTTCGAGCAGGTGGACGATGACCGGCTGTGGGATGCCCAGCAGATAGGCGTGCGCGGAATCCAGGCCCTTGGGTGCGGGTTTGGTGATGGCGGCGAAGAATCCGCCGGCCGGACGCTGTCTTCCGTGTTCGAGCATGCGATCCAGCAGTCCGCGCATTGCCATCAGCTCGAGACTGCGAATATGCAGACCGACGATGCGGGCGAACGGCACGGGCTCGGTTTCCTTCTCCAGAACGAGTACCCGCACATCGTGCAGCCTCAGTTCGGCGGCCAGCATCGCGCCAGTCGGCCCGCACCCGGCAATGATCACGTCGAACATGAGGGGCGCGCGATCAGCGCCGGAGGCCGGCGACCGGAGGCCGGGGAGGTCGCCCACGGTGGAGTCGCGCTCGACCGTATCGTTCGACGACGGCTCGGTGGTGAACTGTGGAGAGTCCATAGGTGTTGCCTTTCGGGAGTGCCTTGTTGGCGAGGCGCTCCCGGCGACACCTACGTCAATCGCCGGCCGTGACGGGAAGGGGGAGCACCCATATCGATACAGCGTTCATGGGTCTCACCTCCTCGGGCGGTGTCGCGGTCCAGTGCAAGCTACAAGCCCAGCGTCACACCGTCCAATCCTTATCCCAGCCACGTGAGACGACTCCGAACGGGCCCGTGGGGTCGCAGGGCGAATCCGGCGTGGCGGGCCGGCTGGTCCCGGTCATGGTCGGCGGTCTGATCCCGGCCGCCCCGAGGCGGACCGGATCTCGGAAGGCGCTTTCCTGATGAGGTTCGCTCGTGGCCACTGCGCGAACTGGTGGTAGGCGAGCTGGCGAGCTTGCCGGCCAGCACGATGACGACGCACAGCAAGACGACCCGAATGAATCGGCTTCCGCGTTCGAGAGCGCAGTGGACGCCAAGTCGGGCACCGGTGAGGCTGCATGCGGCCATACCGCACGCCGGAGCGATCGGGGTCCGTGGCATCGGGTGGGCAGGCTGATCTCCAGGCTTGGCTGGCCGGACGCAAGAGCCGTCAGTGTCGGCGCAGTTCCGCGGACCAGTCCCGGAGCTGGTCGGCGAGGGCGAGGTTGTCCCCACGGCTCACGGTCTGCAGCAGCTGGGCGCCCACGGTCGCTTCGGCGGCGAGGCCGGCCGGGCTGTCCAGGACGGGGAAGGCGTCGCGGGCGTGGGTGGCGACGTCATGGTGGAGCAGCGAGTAGGCGTAGAGCGTGGCGGCGTCGGACTCCTCCGGGGCCTGACCCCAGCCCTCCCAGTCCAGAAGCCTCAGCGGCGCGGTGACGTCAGCCCCGTGCGGATCCACATGGGCTGTTGTCCAGCGGGTCACGGCCGGGGCCGGGATGCCCACGAGCTCGGGGATCGCCCGTCACCGCCCGGCTTCCGTGCAGCCGACCGCCTTGATCAATTTGAGGCGCGCGACCGAGTGGTGTGGGGTGCGGTTCGGCATGTCGCAGGCCGGGGCGGCCGACGTGCCGCTGTTCACCACGGCGTCGGTCGACGCGCTGGGGGACGTACGATCAGGCTCCCTTCGCCCTGGAAGGTGGTCTGTCCATGCCCGTGCCGAGCCTGCTCGCGGTCTTCGCGCACCCCGACGACGAGTCATTGTCGGCCGGCGGAGTGCTCGCCCGTCACGCAGCCGCGGGCGCGCGTACCGCAGTTGTCACGGCGACCTGGGCCGCGGACACCCCGCGGGCCGCGGAGTTGGCCGAGGCGCTGCGGATCCTCGACGCCGGCAAGCCGCGAATGCTCGGCTACGCCGATGCGCGTGTACCGCAGTCGGCCCCGGGCTGTGTGCGGTTCTGCGATGCGCCGCTCGACGAGGCGGTGCGGCGGCTGGTGGCGCACATCCGGGAGCTGCGCCCGGACATCATGGTCACCCATGACGCCTACGGCGGGCTGCCCGGTCACCCAGATCACGTGCACACCCATCGGGTGACCATGCTCGCTGCCAAGGCAGCCGGCCTTGAGCTGCTCTACCCGGATGCCGGTGCCCCCTGGCAGCCGCGTGCCCTCTACCTGGCCACGCACCCGCACTCGGCCGTGCCGGCGCTGAGAGACGTGATCGGTGCGCGCAAGGCGGTGTACAGCGTTCCGGACGAACAGGTCACCGCGACTGTCGATGTCGGCCCCTGGATGGAGCAGAAGATCGCCGCCGTACTGGCGCATCGCTCCGAGGTCGAGCGGGGAGCCCTGCCGGGAGTGATCGCCAACCTTCCGCCGGATGCACGGGAACGGCTGTTCGCCACCGAGTGGTACATCCGCCACATCCCCTTTACCGCGACATCGGCCCAGACGGAACTGACCGCCTGACCTGCGGTCAGTCCATGAGGCAGACTGCCGCGACTCCCCAACTCGCCGACATTGGTCAAGCGAAGAGCCGCCGGGGTGGCTTCCGAAGCCGTCGATACTGGTCTCGGCTTGGCAGGGTGATGTCGGGGTGTCCAGGGGCAGGCCGGTTCCGGCTATGAACCCGTCGAGGACGTCTCCAGGCGATACAGCGGCGGATTGCCGAACGCGAGTGGCTGACGGTGTTCCTGCTGCCGGCCTGCTCGCCACAGCTCACCCCGGTCGAGGGGCCCGGGCCTCCGGCAAGAGCCGCACCGTCCAGGCCCGCTGCGTCCGCGACAACCGCCTGGCCGACGCGCTCCAGACCAGTGCCTTCGGCGCTCTGAGGGTCTCGTCTGGAGCCCGCCGCCACTACGACAGGCAACGAGCCCGAAGCAGGAAGTTCAGCAAGCATCACCCTGCCGAACCGAGATCAGTAACTCCCGTGGTCCCACGCGTGGTCCCGTTCCCCGGTGTGCGGTGGTAGGACGGGGCTGTAGTCGGCGCTGCGGACAGCAGCAAGAGTGCGGGCCGAACGACGGGGCCGCGAGAGGGAGTTGGGCATGGCGGCAGAGAACATCGACGATGTCGTGGACAGGCTTGCCGGGATCGTACGGGAGGCCGGCCGCGCCGGTGACCGGGTCGGGTACTTCGCGGCGCTGTACCGACAGGTGACCGTTGAGGTCCGCACGGCCATTCACGGGGGGCTGTTCGACGACGGCGTCCGAATGGACCGTTTCGACACGTTCTTCGGCAACCGCTACTTCGACGCGTATGACGCCTGGCGTCGTGACCGGAGCGGGCCGCGCTGTTGGCGCGAGGCGTTCGGGCTGCTCGACGACGCCGACACCATCATCGTCCAGCACCTGATACTCGGCGTGAACGCGCACATCAACCTCGACCTGGCCATCGCCGCCGCGCGGACCAGCCCGGGCAAGGCCATCCACGCGTTACGGCGCGACTTTCTGCTGATCAACGACATCCTTGGGCGGGTGGTGCTGGCGGTGCAGGACTCGGTCGGCGCCCTGTCGCCATTGCTGTCGCTGCTGGATCAGGTCGGAGCCCGCACCGACGAGCGGATCCTCGACTTCAGTGTCCGTCAGTCCCGCGAGGAGGCGTGGCACAACGCCGTCCTGCTCGCCGGCCAGAACGAAGAGGAGCGCGAGGCCGCCATCGAGCGGCTCGACATCCGGGCCGCCGTGCTCGCACGGTTGATAGCGCGACCGGGTGGCCTCGTCCGGCCGGCCCTGCAGCTGATCCGGAGCACCGAGAGTGATGACGTGCCGGCTGTCATCACCCATCTGGACAACGCCATGGAACGACCCTCCGCCCGGCAGTCAACGGGGTGAGGCCCCGGCAGCGGGCCGGGCCGCCGGCGCGTGGCGCTGCGCCCGCCAGAAGGGAGGCCGGGCCCCGCCGCCGGGTGCTTGGAGCGCCGGCATATCAACTCAAGCCTCAAAGCGGCATCCGAGCGTCTGCTTCGCGAAGAGCCCACCCGTAGTGACGGTTCCCTCACCGTCGCCTCCCTCGCCGTTGAAGCCGCCGTCAGCAGAGCCGGCGTCTACCGCTACCCCCGTGTTCTGGCGGAGTTCCGAAACCTCGGACCCGAACGAGAAGACGCAGCCGCACCCTCAGCGTCCCTCCGGCAGGAGGTCCAGTCTCTGAAGGCGGCCGAGCGCGGGCTTCGCCAGGAGCACACGCGCGAGGTGCGAGAACTCCGGTCCTGCACCAACGTCCTCGCACAGCAGGTTCAGTTCCTCACCCTCCAGCGCCGCAGCGGGCCGCATCAGACCCCGGCGCCAACGCGAGGGTCACGCAGAGCACATGTTGTAAAGGAATCTTTCTAAAGATACCTTTACAACATGTCGAACAGTCAGAGGGACGAGCCATCAGGAGCCCCTGCCCGCACAGCCCGGCTCACCGACCCCCGCGCTCTGCGCGCCTACGCCCATCCCACCCGTATGCGCCTCGTCGGCCTGCTCCGTACCGAAGGCCCCTTCACCGCGACCCGCGCGGCCGAGCTCACCGGCGAATCCGTCGCCAGTTGCTCGTACCACCTGCGGATGCTCGCCAAGTACCAACTGGTCGAGGTCGCACCGGGCGGCCAAGGCCGCGAGAAACCCTGGCGCGCCACCGCACGCTTCACTCAATGGCCCAACTACTCCGAGGACCCTGCCGTCGCAGAGGCCAGCAGGGCACTGGAAACCGCGGTCGCCGAACGCTACTTCGAGCTGATCACCCGCGCCGTCGAAGAGCGCCGCGATCTGCCGCGCGAGTGGCAGGAAGCCGAGCACATCGGCGACCAGGTGCTCTACCTGACGGCGGAGGAGCTCGCTGACCTCGGCGAAAAACTCGACCGTCTGCTGCGCCCCTACGAGGACCGGCAGGGCGACCCGGCCGCCCGCCCCCAGGGCGCACGGCTCGTCCAGATCGTCCGGGCCGCCTTTCCCTTGCCCCGGCAGCCCGCCGGCAACGAGGAGACTTCCATCGCTCCGGACGGCACGGGCAGCCCGCGATGACGGCCTCGGGCCGCTTATCCGCAGCCGTTCCCGACCTCCTGCGCAAGCGATCCTTCCGCCGTTACTGGACCGGCCAGAGCATCTCCCTCGCCGGCGACCAGATATCCCAGATCGGCCTCCCACTCGTCGGCGTCCTCGCCCTCCACGCCGACGCCGCCCAGATGGGCTGGCTCGCCACGGCCCAGCTCATGCCCGCCCTGCTGCTCTCTCTTCCCGCAGGCGCCTGGGCCGACAGCAGAGCGCACCGCCGCCGCGTCATGATCGCCACGGACCTCGCGCGGGCCCTGCTCATCGCGTCGGTTCCCCTCGCGTACGCCCTCGACGCACTCACCTTCACGCAGCTCTACGCGGTCGCTTCGGGGATCGGCGCGCTGACCGTCCTCTTCGACGTCTGCAACACCATCCTGTTCGTCTCGCTCATCCCCACCGAGCGCTATATCGAGGGCAACTCCCTCGTCAACGGCAGCCGCGCCATGTCCTTCGTCGCGGGCCCCAGCGCCGGAGGTCTCCTCGTCCAGCTGTTCACCGCGCCGCTGGCACTCCTCGCCGACACGGTGACCTATCTGGCCTCCGCCTACTGCCTGGCGCGCATAACCCCCGCCGAACCGTCGGCCGTGCCACCCGCGAAAGGACACTTCACCGCAGGCCTGCGGTGGATCCTCCACTCGCGCGTCATGCGCGCCACGTTCGCCGCATCCGCCACGATTCAGTTCTTCAATTTCATTTTTCACACGCTCTTCGTGCTCTACGCCACCACCGAACTCGGCCTGAGCGCAGGCGTGCTGGGGTCGGTCCTCGGCATCGGTGCGATCGGCGGGCTGATCGGTGCGTCCCTCACCGGCCGTCTCGTGCGCCGCCTCGGCATAGGACCCGCCGTCGTCGTCGGCTTCACGGCCTTCCCGGTTCCGCTGCTGCTCGTACCCCTCGCGGACGGCCCCGACCCCCTCGTCCTCAGCCTCCTCTTCCTCGCCGAATTCGGCTCGTGCGCGGGCGCGATGATCGTCGACATCTCGCTGGGCTCACTTCAGACGGCCCTCATCCCCCACGCCCTGCGTGCCCGCGTCAACGGGGCCTACCGCACCCTCACCCACGGGATGCGCCCGCTGGGCGCGCTCGCGGGAGGAGCGCTCGGCACGGCCATCGGGCTACGCCCGACACTGTGAATCGCAACAGCCGGGACCGTGATGTGCCTGGTCTGGGTGCTGCCTTCGCCGGTCCCACGTATCCGCGAATTGCCCGACTCCCCGCCAGAGCCGGCACACGGCGCACCATCGGCATCGGCGCCCGCCTCCTCACCCTCGCCCGGCTACTGAACTTGAATGGGTGTTGCCGGGACAGGAGGGTGCACGGGCACGCTCGGCGGAGGCCCGTGCGGATGCTCGTGCAGCTCACGCGCCAAGACGTGCGAGTGACTGAGAGCGAAGTAGGTCTGCTGACATTGCTTCGTACGTTTGATGACCCGGAGTGGCTGGAGTGGCCGCAGCACTGCAACCGCACCGAAACCGTCACCCTGTTCGGCCGCCTGACAGCCCGGATGGAGGCCCGATTCTCTGAGAGGAGCAGGCCAGACACTGCGGCCCGGTGAGGTTCCAGGCGATGTATCCGCCGATCCTCCAGCCGGGGGCCGTGGACAGGTCGTAGATGTACTGCGGGCCTTCGTCGTCCTTTGGCCCCTCCCATGCGTCGATACGGGCCTGCAAGGAGGGGGCAAGGGCCTCGAGGTAGGGGTGCTCGACCATTTCCTCGGGGCGCAGCACGCAGGGGGCCGGTACGAGTTCTTCGCGGCCGACGGCCTCGGGGACCGGCTGCTCGGTCAGCGGCGTGCCGATGTCCTCGGAGTGGCGCCGGAGGAGTCGTACGTGGAGGTTGTGGCGGGTGTCGGCGAGGTGCGGGGCGTGCCGGCCGCGTCTGAAGCCGTCGATGATCTCGATCTCTCCGGCGGTCGGTCCGGATCGCGAGTCGCGCCACCGGGCCTGCTCCAGGATGTCCCGCTTACGCATTACCTCGGCGTAGTGGAAGCCGCTGGATCGCTTGTGGGGGATGGCGCACATCGGCCAGGGCTCGTCGGCGGGCCACAGCATCGGTCCGCCGACCGAACTGTCGCGTGCCGTGGGGGTGCCGCGGCGCGGGTGCAGGGGTGTCGAGCCAGCCGGTCAGCTCGAATCCCTTGTCGCCGTGGGCGGAGTACTCGAGGCGGACGGGGACGGAGTTGGCTCCCCTGTAGATCGGAGTGATGTCGTACCGGATGGCCTCGTCCCTGTCGTCCACGGCCCGGTAGATCTTGTCCTCGATGAGGCCGCGCTGGTAGGGGGAGTTGGTGGGGTTGCTCGTCTGGGTCACGAGGTGGTGTTTGGCCGCGTGACCCACACCTGCGCCGCCGAGGCACCGCACCCCTGCTCCCGCTCCCGCCACCGCTCGAATCCGACCGACTCGTCCCTCTCGACGTCCGCAGACACGACCGCCTCGGCGGCATCCCCGCGAGTACCAACATGCCGCGTAACCAGCACGGACGTGGCTCTCGGCACCTGCAAGGTCTGTGGGGGCGGACTCGAAGTACATGCGGTCGACGCAGCCGCAGGAGCAGCCGTCAGCCGTACCGCACCTGCCGACGCCCTTGTCGCCGTCGGACATCCAGAACTTGTCGCCGTCGGAGAACAGCTTCGTGCGCTCCGAGACGCCCAGTCCGACCGACGGGTCGATGTGGACAGGGCAGGCGGTGTCCTTCCCGTTGGAGAACCCGGCGGCCAGGTGCCGGCGGTGCACGGAGAGGCTCCGCGGGAGCGTCGCCTTCGGGAACTCGACGCACAGGCGCGCGCGGAAGTCTCGCGGTACGTCGCGGAACTCGTGGCGGACACCACCGATGGGCACCCTCTTGCCGCTGAGGGCGGCGCCTGCGGCCCGGGCGTCGGTGCCGGGGGCGGGCGGTGCGACAAGGGCGAAGGTGGCGCGTCGGCCGCGGGAGAGCCGGGCGGTGATGTTGGACGACATCCCCGATGCGCAGGTCGCGGCGCAGGCGGCGCCTGATCCCGGCGGCTCCCAGCGCGAGCCTGGCGTCGGCGCCCCGGGTCCCGGATGCCCGTTCCTGCAGGTCAGACCCGGCGCCCGCCGCCTCGGCCGCCGTCACGCCACGCGTGTCAGTCACCCCATCCGACGTGCTGTGATGAGCCTCACCGCAAACATGAGGGCCCCCTCGAGTACGCTGGGCGACGTCGAACATGAGGGACCCCTCCGGATGATCCTCACCGTTCGGCACCCGGCCGATCCGGATCCCCCGGATCACGGACAGGACAGCCGCCCGGTCAACGGAATCGCGGCACATCACATGGAGATGACCATGAACAAGTGGATCAAGCGCGTCTCGACCGCTGTCGCTTCTACGGCACTGGCAGGCGGAGCCCTTCTCGGAGTCAGCGGCACGGCGTCAGCGGCGACGGCCTCGGCGCCCGGGGAGCACACGCAGTCCGCGATCACCGCCTTCACCACCAGCGGCGACCGCGCGGACGGATACCAGAGCGCTCACCACCAGGCACAGGACGACAGCTGGGGCACCCCCCGCGGCTGGTACACGAACGACGACCGCCAGGGCCACTACGGGGAAGAGCGCTGGAACGGCAGCCACGCGTACGTCTGGAACGGGTACCGCTGGGACGAGGCGACGACGTGGTACCGCGTCAGCGCCGAGCGCTGGCACCTCGACCAGGTCGCGTGGTACGCGGACCAGCGCTGATGTGGCCGCAGGCCGACACGGTCGGTTTGACCGGCCGCAACGACGTGGCTTTGGGTTGTGCCGTTGCGACTCGTCAAACCGACCGCTCGCCGAGCCGACATCGAGCGCGAGCCGGTGAAATCGCCGCCCGGCCGAACGGGAACAGCACGCGGGAGCCGTGTGTGCGACTCCCGTCCTCCGGCGCTACTGGTCGCTCCCGTGGCACTGCCACGCCCCGCGTCTCGAAGCACATGGGGAGCGATCGCAGTGCCGGGCGAGCGGGGACGTGGAAGTGAGGAACAGTGGGATCGGTCAGAACCGTGGCACATGAGCTGCCCGTGCGGCTTGTCGTGTCGCACGACCTGTCGGTGCCGATACGCGCAGCACTGCGGTACGACGCGGATGATCCCTATGCCGTGCATGCCGTCTTCCACACCCTGGACCAGAGCGGAACGGTCGAGTGGTTCCTCAGCCGCGACACGCTGGCTCAGGCTCTGAGCGAGCACACCGGGCACGGAGACGTGCACATGTGGCCGACCGGCGGCTCGGGACGCGATGCGGTGCGCATGGCTCTTCGTTCGCCTGCCGGGTCGGCCCTGCTCGAGTTCCCCGCGCAGGACGTGGAATCCTTCCTGCGCGAAACGTGGTCCGCGGTGCCGCCGGGGGCCGAATCCAGCCGGCTCGACCTGGACGCCGAGCTGGCACAGCTGCTGGCGGAAAACTGAACGCCATCCCCTGGATGGTGACGCCCCTCGCAGGACCGAGGGCCCGGATGCCGACCGCGGCACCGGGCCCGCCGCATGTCCCGCCGTACGCCGTATTGCCCGACGTGGTGGCCCTGTTGCCCGACGCCGTCAGCCGCGGCTCAGGCCTCCTCGCCGCACTCGCGGCACTCCTCTTCGGGGCACTCGAGAGTGGTGAGGGTCCGCTCGACCTGCTGCGGGGTCAGCGGGGGTTCGGGCAGCTCGTGGGCGCACTCGGCGCGGAAGGCGTCGAGCAGCAGGTGCAGGTGGCGGCGCCAGACGTTGGGGGCGACGGCACGGGTGGCCTGGATGATCCCCACTTGGGACCAGATCACGAAAGCGATGTCCTCTGGAGTGACATCGTCACGCAGGACGCCCTGCTCCTGGGCGTTGCGGAAGATCTGAGCAAGCCGTTCCTTCGTGCGCTCGAACATTCCCCTGCCGAGCGCATGGACCGGCAGCCGAGCCGAGACCAGGTCATTGAAGGCGCGGTCACAGGCCTGCAGTTCACAGAGCTTTTCCAGGTAGAAGCAGAACCCCTCCCAGGCGTCGTCCATGGCCGCGGCCTCTTCGGCTGCGGCGAGCAGATCCGTGAACTTCGCGGTGAAGAGCTCTTCGACCAGGTCGAGCCGGCGGGGGAAGTGACGGTAGACCGTGCCGATCGCGACACCCGCCTCGCGGGCAACACCCTCCAGGGAAGCGTCCAGCCCCTGCTCGGCGAAGGCCTTGCGGGCAGCGGCCACGATCGCGTCCCTGTTGCGCTGCGCGTCGCGGCGCAACGGCTTGGCCGGCGCCTGGGGCGCGGGCGGGACGTGCTGGTGACTCATGCATCCAGACTAACATGAGGGACCCCTCGAATTAGGTTGTGATCCTACTCACGGTGCGGACGGAACGTGGTCCAGGGGCACGCACTCAGGGTGCGCCGAAGACGACGAGCCTCCGGCTCAGGCCGCTAGGACCAGCTGGGTGATGGCCCGTCGGGTTCTCCGTATGGCACCGGTCGGCCGGTGAAGGTGTCCAGGAGCATGCGGTCGCCGAGCGGCTTCCCCAGTTCCGCCTTCACGCTCTGTTCGGTCATGACGGCGGGGCAGGGGCCGCTCCGCTCCCCCGCGACGGAGGCGTACAGCACCACGCTCTCGTCCGTCTCCAGCGCCTTGACGACGGGGCCGTCGTCGCAGGATCCGTGTGTGGCCCTCAGCGTGACGCAGCGGCCGTCCGCCGCTGTCTCGGCCAGCCGGGCGACGACAGGCGTGAGACTGCCGGCAGAGCCTTGCCGAGCTGGTCCGATCGGCGACTTCGACAGCGAGAACGGCCACCACATCGACGACCCGTCCGAGGACGCCCTGTTCGACCTGATCAGCGAACTCAACGACGCGGACAGCACCTTCACCGTCATCCAGCAGTACCGGAAAAGGGCCGGCGGCCTCACTGAATTCCTTGCCTGAGTACTTCGCGCACGCGGGCGTGAAGTTGCAGTTGAGCACCTCCACGTCCGTCTTCCCCGCGTGCTGAAGACGGCCGCCTCATGATCGGTACTTCGACCGGGAAGGTGTGGCGCCCCTCAACCGCGTCGGCCCGGCGTGGAGCTGCGGAATCGTTGAAGCAGTTCAAGGGCCGGAGGACTGTCCGGATCAAAGCCGTGGATCCCATCCAACTCGGCGGGCACGTCCGGCCCCCACAGGCGGGCGCCATGGCACTGAAAGCAGAAGGCGATCTGGAAGAGCAGGTCGGTGGCGCTATGAGCACGGATGCCCCAGCCCGGGATGAAACAGCGGTGCAGCTCACTATCCGGAGCAGAGCTGATCAACGTCAGGGCGTTGCTGACCTGAGCCGCCTCCCAGATCGCGACATCGTCACCCACCAGGTTCGCGGCGCTGAGATGCCTCATTGGGTCGGTGATGCGGACGACCTCGATCAACTCGGTCTTCTCCTGAGCGGGCGGAAGCATCATGCGCACACACTCACTGATCAAGGCGCCGCGCACCAGGGGCAAGCAGACCTGGCGACAGCCAAGGTCCGCTTACAGGTTGTCCCGGTTGGTGTGCAGCTCACATTCCACGCTCGGGCCCGTAGGCCTCCTGGGTGCGTTGGCCCGGTCCTGTCGGCGGGTACTCGAGCTGAACGGGGCCCGGGTAGAACGCCGCGCTGTCCCAGCCGGCCATCTCCTCGCCGATCAGGTAGCGGTACAGCCACTCACAGCCACTCGGAGAAGCCCATCGCGTGTCCGACCCAGTCGCCTTCTGCCCCCTGTACCACCACGTCATCTGAGGACCCGTAGACCCGCGGCGCTCCGAAGACCGCGGCCCCCTGATCCGTGGCGGCGAGGGGGATGAGGCCCTCGGCGGTACCGAAGCTGAGCTGTGGGAGGTTGCAGAAGACGCGGGGATCGTCGTCTGGCCCCGTCCTGCCGGCATCCGCCCGCGACCGCAGGAACGTGGGCGAGTGGATCCGGCGGGCCGAACTGCGACCTGAGGCCGGTCCGCTCCTTCGCCGGCTTCCTCCGCCAGGACATCGATGCCGTCACCGCCGCACTCACCCTGTCCTGCAGCTCCGGCGCGGTCGAGGGCCACGTCTGCAGAATCAGGCTCCTCAAACGGGGCATGTACGGCCGCGCGTCCTTCGCACTCCTCCGAGCGCGGATTCTCACCCCACCGTGATGCCGGCCCCCGTGCCGAAACTCAGCTCGGGTTGCGAGGAGATGCGTTGCGCAGCCTCCAGATTTCCTTCCACTGTCGGGCGTGATCGGCCGCCAACAGCGGGTCGGGCGCGTCGGCCCGCCGCACCGCGAGGCTGACCCCGCATTCCCTGCACAGCTGATGGATCCGGTAGACGCCGTCGTGCCAGGCGCTGGTGTTGTCCCGGTTTCCGCATACACGGCACGTCAGCGCAGGAGCTTCACCGGGCGGGACCGACGATCGGAGCACCCGCTCGACGACCACTGGCAGCGGCTCGTCGGGATGGATTGTCGGCTCGGGGCAGTAGGCGATGTTCCCCCACCCACGCTGCCAGCCGCGCCAGGACTCGTCTGCCTTCACCTGCCGAAAGCCACGTGCTTTGTCCGCTCGGCGACTGTCGGCATAGGCACGTTCGTCGGCGAGCCAGAGCTGTCGGGCGTGGTGCAGCTCCTCGACGGCGCGTATCAGCGAGTTCGGATCCTTCTCCAGATTCTTGGGAATCCCCGCGCTGAGGCAGAGGTGGTGATAGGTGGCTCGGAAGCCATAGGGCGCGAAGTGGACGAGGCAACACCGCAGATTCGTATGCCGGACACGCGCGGGCAGGCCCTCGTCGTAGACCCGTCTCCGGTGCGTGTTGAAACTGCTCATCCCAGGACGCTACGGCCTGCGGAACACGGATCGCACTTCACTTTGACGGCCCAAGGTCTCGCCCCGGCAGTACCCCTCCCGAAACTGCTGCCAGAACCAATTTCGGGCACCCCCATCAGCGGCCACAAGGTTGCACACCGCACGTTCCCAGGCTGGTCCAGTACCCAAGCCCGAACAGCCGGCCGTCGGAGCGCGTACAAAAAACTCCTGTGCACCAGCTCGCACACCTCTGCGATCATCCCCGAATGGCGCTCAGTCTCGAATCGCTGGTCATCCGGCACACCCACCGCCTTGCCTCCCCCAAGGGCTCCGCCGGGGAAGGAGCCGCCGCCGCACGGCAGTTCGACGCGGCGCTGACGTCCGTGGGCTTCAAGCTCTCGGCGGAGCTGCTGGAGCGGCTGTCGGGGCTGTCCGAGGCCGCGGTCGTGCACACCGCCGGGCGAACGCTGCGCACCGTGAGCGAGATGGTGGGCGACCACGCTCAGCACAACGCGTACTTCATCGACTTTCCAGCGAACGTGCCGGACACCGAAGAGTTCTGGATGCGGTGTGTGACGAAGGCGCTCGGCGACGACAAGTCGCGCGAGAACGTGCTGACGCAGCTGGCGCACGGGGTGCTGGACCTGCTCAGCCTCCCCACGTACGGCCGCTACCAGCACACCTACGAGGAGATGCTCGCGGCGCAGGACGAGCTGATCGCCTCGGCGGGCGACCGGGTGACCGTCCTGCACCTCGGGCGGGACCTGGACGACGAACTCACGGACCTGTACCTGGCCTTGGCAGGCAGCACGACGCCACTGGGCGAGGACCACCTGCGCGACCTCAAGACCCTCGCCGAGCGGTGCGCGCCCGGCCCCCAGCCGGAGTCGATCCCGGTCCGGGAGAACCGGGCGGTCGTCAACGAGGCCCGTCTCGCTGTCGGCGCGAACCTCCTTCTGGACACCGTCACTGATGTGCTGCGGCTGGCCTGCGCGCTGTCGGGCGGCGACGTGACGCTGCAGGAGCCGACCCGGTTTCGGGCACTCTCGCGGCCGGCCCGCCGTGCGCTGCTGGCGGGCCTCGACGCCGTGGTCGCGGCGAACCCCGCCAAGCTGGCCGATGTGCACGCGCACCGCGAGCCTTTCAAGCGGCTCGGTGAGCGTCTGCACCCGCACGAGTACCCGCGCTGGCCGCACGCCGCCGATGTGTTCGCCGTAGCGCGCGGCGAGAAGGAGGCCCGGTCCTTCGACAGCCGTGTCGAGAAGCTGCTCGACGAGTTCGACGTCCTCGGTGCGGTGAAGCTGCTGGAGTCCGCTCCCGGCAAGCTGTTCCGCGCCTTGGACCTCCTGCTGCGTATCGCCGCCGGCCAGGAGGAGCGGGACGCGGTGGTGGCCGCCGCGGTACGGGTCGCCCCCGAGGTCTCCGGCCGGGTCGTGCTCTCGGTCCGCGAGCACTTCCACAACCGGGAGCGGGAGACCGACGAACCCCGCATCTTCGTCAACCGCCGGGGCCGCGCCTGGGTGACCCCCGACTACCGGCCGCCCGGCCCGGCCGCCGACCGCGATCGTCTGATCGCCGCCCTCGACGCCGAGCTGCGCCGCAGGCTCCCGGCGCCGGGCCGGCTGCTGCTCGGACCCGACGTCCTCGACGTGGCGCTCCCGCTCAGCGGCAGGGCGACCGCGGCCGGACTCGGCGTACTGCCGCGGGGTTCGGTCTCGGCGGTCGACGGCGAGCAGCTGCGCTTCTTCGTGTACTGGAAGGAGACCGAGAACCGGACCGACTACGACCTCTCGGCGCTGCTTCTCCACACCGACTACAGCACCGACTCCTGGCTCTCCTACACCTCCCTCAAGGCCGTCGGGGGCGAGCACTCGGGCGATGTCACCGAGGCGCCCGACGGGGCCTCGGAATTCATCAACCTGTCCCTGGACCGGGTACGCAGCACATTCATCGTTCCGCAGGTCAACATCTACGCCGGCGAGGGCTTCGAGGAGGTCGAGGAGTCGTTCTTCGGTTTCATGCTGCGCGACGGTGAGCAGAAGGGCCGGCCGTTCGAGCCGCGCACGGTGCGGATGAAGTCGGAGCTTCGCGGGGTGGGCCGAGTGGCGCTGCCGCTGGTGTTCCGGCGCGAGGACGACGGCCGGTGGCACGCGAAGTGGCTGCACCTGTATCTGAAGGCCATCTCGTCGGCCAACCGGGTCGAGGAGAACCAGGTGTCGGCGTCCAAGGTGGTGCGCGCCATCGTGGAGCGTGAGTACCTGACGGTGCGGTACCTGATCGGCCTGATGTCCGGCGGCGCCACGACCGTGGATCTGTGGGACGGCGGCCCGGTCCCGGACGAGCCCGTGATGTACATCGGTCTCGAACGTCCCGAGGGGCTGCACCCGGACTCCCGAGTCATCACCCTCGAAAATCTACGCGACTTGATCCCGGGCTGAGTGCTAGCGTTGCCCACGGCGAGGCCATGAAGGGGCTTCCTTCTCAATTCCTTTTCTGAAAACAAGTTCTTTCGCTTTCCTCGCCGTCGGCTTCGACTGGGAGGCGCCCGCGCGGCGCCTCCCAGTTTTCGTGTGCGCCGACGGCCATCACCCCGGAAAACGCACACGACTTGGTCCCGAGCCGACTGATAGCATTGCCTGAGGCGAGGCCATGAAAGGGCTTCCTTCTCCTCCGCCGTGAAAGCGGCTTAAATGCAAAGAGTCCCTTCGCTTTCCTCGCCCTTGACGTCGCTCCGGACGGTACCCGCGCTCACCGCTCGACTCCTCCGCCGCTCCAACCAGTACAAGGACGGCCACACCAACCAGGAGATCGCTGCCCAGCTGTTCCTCAGCCCACGCACGGTGGAATCGCATCGCACCTCGGCAACGTTACGCCCAGGAGGTCCTGATCGGCCTGGACGAGGCCGGGCTGCTGGAGCCCGACGTGCTCACCGAGGTGTGCGAACGGGTTCTGCTGAGACCGGAGAAGAAGCTGGTCCGCGCCCAGCTCACCCGGCTCGACCGCGCGGCCCGGCGGGAGACCGCGCGCGCCGCCCGGACCGTGCTCGATGCGGCGACGGCCCTCGACCACCGGGACGTCGACCTGCAGGAGCGCGCCCTCGACGTGATCGCCCGGCACCTCAGGGCCGCGGGCGACCGCGTACTGCCCGAGCTGCGCACGGCCGCCGCACGGATCAACCCCGCTCTCGCGGCACGAGCCGCCGATCTGCTTGGCATCGCCCCGGACCGGCTCACCGGCCAACTCACGGGCCAGTACGCCGACTTGCTGCCCGCCGTGTCCGAACCCCG
Source organism: Streptomyces sp. NBC_01450 (assembly GCF_036227505.1). Taxonomy (NCBI): domain Bacteria; kingdom Bacillati; phylum Actinomycetota; class Actinomycetes; order Kitasatosporales; family Streptomycetaceae; genus Streptomyces; species Streptomyces sp. NBC_01450. Next base: position 91,114 of record NZ_CP109481.1, read on the forward strand.
CCCGGTGCCGGCGCCCATCGAGACGGGCGTCGAGGTCGCCGAGGAGCTCGCGGCGGTCGTCGCGAACGACAAGGACGTGGTGACGTTCGAACGTGTCCTAAACGGGCTGGTCCGGCACGCCCATCTCGACCGGGTCGCGCTGGCCCGGGCGTTGAAGCCGGTCATGCGCAAGGAACCCCGTGAGGCCGTCGGCTTCACCCAGTCCGACGTGTACGACGTGGCCGCGGCGCTGCGGGGCGACAAGCCGAGGGAGCGCGACTTCACCGCCCGCCTCAAATTCAACGCCTTCTCCCCGGCCGGGGAGCTGCTGAGGGCGCGCCTGGCCGAGGCGGTCGACATCATCAAGGCCGACGCGCAGCCGTTCCTGCTGGCCGTGCCGACCGACGCCACCGGTGCGCTGGACGCCGCCGAACTCGTGAGGCGTCTGTCGGTGCTCGACGGGCTGGGCATCACGCCCGCGCCGGTCGACCTGGCCCAGGCACTGCTGCGCGTCACCCCGACCGCGGACGAGAAGGTGCTGGGCGCGGCCGGGCGGCTGGAGTCCGACGCCGGGCAGCGGCTGGCGCGGTGGCTGCGCGAGGGCGGTCTGCCGCACTGGGAATCCGGTCCCGCGAACTGGCCCGACGCCCACTCGGGTGTGCACCTGGCGGACTGGGTGAGCCACATTCGCCCCGAGCCGGCCCCCGGTCCCCCGCTGCTCCCGGCCGCCGAGGCCCTGATCTGGCCGTACCGGAAGAGCGGTCTCTGCGACCCGATGGTCCCCTTCTGGCTCGCCCAGCTGCCACACCACCGCGAACTCGTGGTGGCACGGGCAGGGCGATCGAGGCGAACCGGGTGACCGCCTCCCTGCGTACGGCGGCCGAGACGGGCGCGTACGCCACCGTCTGGTCCGTGCTCGAAGTGGCCCTGCCCCGCCTGCTGCGCGACCCCGTGGTCCGGGGCACCGGAGCGCTGCTCGCCCTGGGCGTCGACTGCGCCTCGCGCTGCGCGGCGAAGGGCCGGATACCCGAGGTCACGACGGCCGCCGTGCGCACCGGGTCGAGCCAGGTGGTGAAGAACGCGCGGCTGCTGCGTGACGTACTGGGCTGAGCGGCCCTACCTCGCTGTCTCCGCAGTGATCTGGCCCCGAGTCGGATTCCTGACCTGCGGCGACCGGTTCAGCTGAGATGTGGAGGTGCAGGGAATCTCAGGTGACGTGGTCCCGGGCGGGTGAATGCCGGATGTGGTCTCAGCCGCTCTGGTCCGGCTCCGCCGTTTCGAACTGGGAACCCGCGAGCTTCCGTTTTTGAGTCGTGGCGGACATCCGAGGTGGGTCATGTCCCCAGCGTGACGCCGTACCGTCGGGTGTGGGTGTCTGTCGCCGAAAGGACCGGCGCGGCCTTCAACGATGTCTCGTAAAGGCGCCGTTCAGGGCATCGCATCGAGTGTTCTCACTACCTTGCGGGCATCGGCCGCGCCCGCTTTGTCACCGGCGGCCTTCATCAGCTCGGCGCGCCAGGAGCTACAAGCGTGCGCGACCGAGCGGGTTTCCAGGTCGATCACGGCGAACGGGATCAGCGCGGCCACAGTACCGGCCATCCAGGAGGAGAGGTCGAGCGTGAGCTCACGCAGGCCGTGACGCGCGCAGATCTGGGAGCAGATGAGGAGGACATACGCCCAGGACGGGCCGTGCTCGCCCATGTTGTGGCGCAGTTCGGGCGACTGCCGTTCGGACTGGTGCGCGTAGAGAACGTGGGCTTCCAGCCCCAGCCGCAGGCTCGCGGCCGGTTCGCGATCCCATGTCGCCGTTGCGGCGGCGGCGAACATGCCGGCGACCATGGGGGCGTCGTCGCTCGTGCACCGCAGGGACGACGTGACAAGAGAGCAGTCGGTGGCCGGGGCGGTCACCGCACGGGCGAATTCCCGGCTCAACTCGCCCGCCCGTTCATCACCTGCCGGTGTGACCTGCTTCAGCGCCCGGGCCAGTGTCATGTCGGCCAGCAGCGGCACGGGGGCCTCGATGCTGACGGACGGCACGCTGGGGCCGGCATCCTGGACCAGGCCTCGGGCGCTCGCTGCGATGCTGGACCGGCCGAACCGTTGGTGGATGTCAGCGGCGATCAGTCCGGCCTTCATGAAGGCGGGTACATACCTCGTGCGTGCGGCGGCAGTTCCATTGATCTCGTCACGCCGGTTGAGGAAGGTGCGGATCGCCAGGTCCGCGGCACCCACCGCGAGGTCGGGATCGCCCCAGCGGTGCAGCACCTCAGCGTGCTGTGAGAGTGCCCTCGCCATGTCCACCGTGAACGGGTCATTGTCCTCGAAACGCTCCAGCCAGGCCTGAAGCCCGTTCTCGGCACTCACCAGAGCCGACGCGCCCTGCCCGCCGCGCAGCTTCTCGACAGCATCGTCGAGCTGCCGCTCGGGATAGCCCGTTTCGACGTGACTCACGTTGCCCCGCCCCGCTGCCGACGCCAACTCCCGCCATAAATATAGGATGTTGACCCTTGCCTGAGGGAGTGCGGTGCCTCGACGAGATCGGGCCGGGCGGTGTGTGCGGCTGCCGTGGCCGCCGCCCGGGCGGGGTCACGTCGTGTGGACGCCGGGGGCGGGTTCAGCGTCGTAGACCGCAGGGCGTCGGGCCGCCTCACGATGCCTTTGCCGTCGGCCGGGAGCACCAGCAGCGTGTTGGCGGTGCACGGCGCGGGGATGCGGGCCCGGCAGAAGGCACCGATATCCACCGCGGCCTGGACGGCCAGCCGGGTCCTCGACCTGCCGTTTGCCGATCACCGGCCCGCAGCGGCGCATGAGCGCCGTCGGCGCGGTGTCGAACGAAGAACACGCCGGCTCCAGGACCGCGTCAGGCGAAGTCCCGGCGGCGGCCCACCGGGACCGCGAGCAGGTACAGCGGCGGCAGGAGCGCGGCTGCGCACACCGTCCACAGGGCCGCGTGCGTCCCCGCGTACGTGGCGAGCAGGCCGGCGGTGAGGGCGCCGACCGGCTGGGCGCCCCAGGAGATGAAGCGGACGGTGGCCATGACACGGGAGAGGAGCTCGGGCGGGGACTCGGTCTGGCGATGGGTGCGGGTGGTGATCGACCCGATGACGACGCCGAAGGCGAAGCCGGCGTTGCCCAGGGCGAACCAGTATGCGTCGGCTGCGGACGTGGTCAGCGGGGCCAGCAGGGCGGCAGCTCCGCCGGCCAGCGCGGTCCCGACGAGCCCCCTGGCGGTGCCGAACCGACGGGTCAGCCGGACCGCCAGGGCGGATCCGGCGAGCGCGCCGACTCCGTCCATGGCGAGCACCATGCCGAGTTGTACGGGCGTCAGTCCGGCCTCACGGACCAGGTAGAGGGGTGTGAGGGCGACCAGGGCGGCGCAGACGAAGTTGGTGGCGGTGGCCCAGAGCATGCAGGGCAGCATCACTGGGTGCCGCGTCACGTACGTCCAGCCCTCGCGGATCAGCCGGAGGGTGCCGTCGCCGGTGCGGGCGGCGGGACGGCGCTCGGGGAGGGTGCGCAGCAGCACGGCGGAGAGCAGGTAGCTGGCTGTGTCCACGAGGAGCGCGCCGACCGGGCCTGCGGCGTGCACGAGGAGGCCGCCCCCGGAGGGCCCTCCGGTCTCGGTGACGGCGTGCGTGCCGGACATCAGGCTGTTGCGGTCGGCGAGTTGCCGGGCCGGGACGATGGCGGGCAGAAAGGTCGAGTTGCCGATGTCGAAGAGTACGGTCGCGGCGCCGGTGACCAGCGCGGCGAGCAACAGGTGCGGGTAGCTGAGCCGGTCGAGCCACCAGGCGAGCGGGAGGGATCCGACGGCGACGAACCGTACGAGATCGAGGGTGACTTGGAGGCGGCGGAGCGGGACGCGCTGGGCGATCACTCCGGCCGGGAGGCTGAGCAGCAGCCAGGAGATCTGTCCGGCGGCGGCGAGCAGGGCGGCCTGGAGCGCGGTGGCGTCGAGGACTGTGAGGGCGACCAGGGGCAGAGCCAGGGCGGTGACGGCGGTGCCCGCGTCGCTGACGGTGGCAGCGGCCCAGTAGCGCCAGAAGACGGCCGGGGGCGAGGTCGTGTGGTGGGTGCTGCGGCGATCGCGCTCCGGGACCGTCGGTGTCTCGCTCATACTGCGCCCATCCCCCGTGAGTCTCTTATGGGAACTTACATGCTGCGATTGAGTTCCTATCCGGAACTGACCTCATGGCGCAAGATGGCTTCAAAGACCGGACGTTGTATCCGCAAGACAGGAGACCCATGGTCAGGTCGGTGCCCGAGCGGGACGCCGCCTGTGCGATCGCGCAGGCGGCGGCGGTGGTCGGCGACTGGTGGAGCCTGCTCCTGGTTCGGGAGACCGCACGCGGGCACCACCGGTTCGACGCGCTTCAGGAGGAGTTGGGGATCTCCCGGAAGGTGCTGACCGAGCGTCTTGCGCACCTGGTGGAGGCGGAGGTCCTGGAGAAGGTGCCGTACCAGAGTGGCCCGGTGCGCTACGAGTACCGGCTGACGGAGAGCGGGCGGGGGCTGCTGCCCGTGCTGCTCTCGATGCAGGACTGGGCGGACCGCTGGCTGCTCGGCGACGGCTCGCTGAGCGGCACGGCCGACGAGGAGAGTGCGGAGGCGCTGCGGGTGGCGGGCCTGGTGGGCGAGCGGCTGCCGCGCCTCGAACTGCCGGGGCACCGGGACGGTGAGCCGCTGGACCCGGTGGCCGAGGCCGCGGCCACCGTCCTGTTCTGCTACCCGGCGACCGGTCGCCCCGGCCCGCTGCCGGACGGCTGGGCCGACATCCCGGGCGCCATCGGCTGCACACTGGAAAACCGGCTGTTCAGGGACGCGTACGACGACTTCCGCGCGGCGGGCGCCGAGGTGCGCGGCGTGAGCACTCAACGTCCTGACGAGCAGCGGGTGTTCGCGGTCGAGGAGGGCATCCCCTTCACCCTGCTCTCAGACGTCGACCTGCGCCTCGCCGCCGCTCTGCGGCTACCAGTGTTCCGTGCCGGGCAGGCACTGCGGCTGAAGCGGGCGGTGCTGGTGGTGGACCGCGAACGCGTGGTGCGCCAGGCGCGCTTCCCGGTGACGGACATCCCGGGGGCAGTGCGCGAGGCGCTGGCGGTGGTACGGCGGGTGGCGGCGGGGCGCTGAAGAGGGGCGGGCGCGGGGACAGCCCCGGGCATGCCCGCCGAGTCCGTCACGGCGACAGCCGCTCCCACCCCGCCAGCCGTCCCCCGGAGTTGCTCCGCACCTGACGGGGCCTGCCGTGCCGTGCACCTGATCCCCGCAGTCCCCGCAGTCCCCGCAGTCCCCGCAAAGGAGCCACACCCAGGGATCTTCTTGGTGATCTTCTCGGCGTCGGTGAGCAGGGCGTCGATCGCGGCTCCGCGGATGGCGCGGGAGGGGGGAACCGACCGGCGTCGGTTACTCGCCCGCCAGGCCGCTGCAGCACTTCGCTCGTGGCGTGCCGCTCCAGCACGGCTGGACGGTCCAAGAGCTGTGGTGGCAGGTCCCGGATGACTTCCCACAGTTCACCGTGGACGACCGGATCGCGTGGGTGGAGCGGCAAGTCACCCAGGCCATCGACGCCGGGGCAGGAGCCTGCCGCCTCCTCGTCGGCAAGTCCCTGGGCTCACTCGCCTGCGGCGTCGCAGCCGATCGGGACATCGCGGCAGCCTGGCTCACTCCTGTCCTGACCACCGACCATGTGGCCCGTGCTCTCCCGCGAGCCAAAGCGCCGACTCTCCTCATCGGCGGTAGCGCCGACAACCTGCGGGATTCACGGATCGCCGAGTCCCTACGGCACGACGTCCTGGAGGCTCCCTCAGCGGATCACGCCCTGGAGCTCGCGGACGACGCCGCGGGATCCGTTGACGTATCGCAGCAAGCCGTCTCACGACTGGACCGCTTCATCGGCTCTCTCGGTTGTGAGAAATCACTGGACAAGATCGCCCGGACAGACGGGGAACTGGGATGCCGGTGGCCTTGACCGCCTTGACCGCCTTGGCGAACTCGGCGTCGACCCGCTCCTGCCGAGCGCGCGGCCGGGTTCGCCGGTCCGCGTGCGCGACGATTTCAGCCACGGGCGCGAGGTCAGCGTTCCCCCTCGGCGTCACTGCTCGCCGTGCCGGTCAGGATCGCGCTTGCGACGACGTCGAAGAGGTGATCGGCACGTGGCGCGAGCGAGCGTTGATCGCCGAGCCAAGCGAGCGCCTCTACCAGCGCGAACAGATCGACGCCGTCGATGTCGGCCCGCGCCATGCCCGCGGCCTGGGCGCGGGTGAGGAGCCGCGCACCGGCCGCGCGCAGAGTGACGCACGAAGCGTGGAGTGCGGACTCGGTGTCCTCGATGGCGGCTGCCATCAGCACGACCGCGCCCCGATACTCGGTTGTCCACGCGACGCAGTCGCGTAGCCACGTGACGAGGGCATCGCCGGGCGAGCTGGACGTTTCGAGGGCGCCTGCCTTAGCGGTCAGCTCGTCGAAGCTCGTATGGAGCAGGGCATCGAGCAGCGCCTCACGCGTCGGGAAGTGACGCAGCAGCGTCGCGAGTCCGACATCGGCCCTGCGCGCGATGTCGCGCAGTGACACGTCGACGCCCTGCTCGGCGATGGCGGTGCCCGCTACTGCGAGCAGGTGATCGCGGTTCTTCCTGGCGTCGGCCCGCATCTGTCCCCCTTGACTATTCGGATCAGTGGTCCATATATTCGGATCAGTGGTCCGGGTATATGGACCACCGATCCGAATAAGCCTATCCCGCGCCGCGGGCGGCGGACGAGTCCCCCTCCGGCCGTCACCGCCGTCCGCCGCAGCAGCCGGGTGCGGCGAGGCACTCCGGCTGCGACCACTACCTGTCGAACCGGTGACGCATTGGGCGTAATCCATCGACGTCAAGAAACAAGGACACCCCCCATGAATCTGAAGCTCGAAATGATCGTGCTGCCCGTCTCCGACATCGACCGGGCCAAGGCCTTCTACGAGAAGGTCGGATTCCGCCTGGACGTCGACCACACGGCCAGCGAGGACATCCGGGTGGTGCACTTCACGCCGCCCGGCTCCGAGTGCTCGATCATCTTCGGCGAGGGGATGACACCCATCGCACCCGGCTCGTTCCAGGGCCTGTACCTCATCGTCTCCGACATCGAGGAGGCCCGCGCGGAGCTCGCCGGCCGCGGCATCGAGGTCAGCGAGATCTTTCACGACGCAGGCGGCCTCTTCCACGGCCACGAGGACGGGGACGTCACCCACCGCGGCCCCGGCCAGGAGCGGCGGGCCGGCCTGCACCCCGAGCGCGCCTCCTACGGCTCCTTCCTCACCTTCAGCGACCCGGACGGCAACGGCTGGGTGCTCCAGGAAATCTCGCAGCGCCTCCCCGGCCGCTGACAACCCCGCAAGCCACCGTCCAAGCGCTGCAACGGGCCGTGTCCGGCCGGATGGCAGCCGGTCCGGCCCAGCGGTTCCCGCGGTCCGGGCCGAAGGCCGGCACCACACCGCAGGGCGAGGGCAAGCCTGCTCTCCGCCGCCCGGCGGCCCGGCGGACACGGGCCCGCGCCGGCCGAACGGGCGCCGCGGGCGCCGCGGGCGCCGCGGGCGCCGAGAGATGGCTTGGCCGCCGGGGCCGTCCGGCGGCGGGGAACGGCAAGCGCGGTCGGCAATGGGCCGCGGCCGCCGGAGTGTCCGACCGAGTCACGGAAGCAATAAGGAACGAAACAGTGAGGAACGCAGCAGTGAGGAACGCAGCAGTGAGGAACGAGACACCCCGCACCTACGACGTGATCGTCATCGGCGGGGGTCCGGTCGGCGAGAACGTGGCCGAACGCGCCCGCGCCGCAGGGCTCAGCACCGTGATCGTGGAGCGCGAACTCCTCGGCGGCGAGTGCTCGTTCTGGGCCTGCGACCCGAGCAAGGCGCTGCTGCGGCCGGTGGTGGCACGTGCCGACGCGAGCCGCGTACCCGGACTCAGCCCGGCGGTGGCCGGTCCGCTGGACGTCGAGGCGGTCCTCGCACACCGCGACAAGATGTCCTCGTACTGGAAGGACGAGGACCAGGTCGACTGGCTGAACTCGGTCTCCGTCGACCTCATACGCGGCCACGGCCGCCTCACCGGCCCCAAGCAGGTGGCCGTGCAGACCCCCGAGGGCGACACCATCGCCCTGACCGCCCGGCACGCCGTCGCCGTCTCCACCGGCACCCGCGCCGCCCTGCCCCCCATCCCCGGATTCGACACCGTGCGCCCCTGGACCAGCCGCGAGGCCACCAGCGCCGACAAGGTGCCCGGCCGCCTCGCCGTCGTCGGCGGTGGTGTGGTGGCCGTCGAGATGGCCACCGCCTGGCAGGCCCTCGGCTCCCAGGTGACCATGCTGGTCCTCGAGAACGGGCTCCTCGAGCGGATGGAGCCGTTCGCCGGCGAACTGGTCGCCGACGGACTGCGCGAAGCGGGCGTCGACATCCGCTTCAGCACCACCGTCACCTCCATGGCCCGCGAGGGCGGCGGGGACGGCGAGGTGCGGATCACGCTCTCCCACGGCGGACAGCTGGCCGCGGACGAGATCCTGCTGGCGACCGGCCGCGCCCCGCAGACCCGCGACGTCGGCCTGGAGACCGTCGGTCTCACCCCCGGCGACTGGCTGACCGTCGACGACACCTTCCGTGTCATCGGCGTCGACGGCGGCTGGCTCTACGCTGTCGGCGACGTCAACCGCCGCGCCCTGATGACGCATCAGGGCAAGTACCAGGCCCGGATCGCCGGCACCGTCATCGGCGCCCGCGCCAAGGGAGAGCCCATCGACGACGCCCCCTGGGGCGCGCATGTCGCCACCGCCGACCACGCGGCCGTCCCCCAGGTCGTCTTCACCACCCCCGAGGTCGCCTCCGTCGGCCTGACCAGCCGCGAGGCCGAGCAGAGCGGGCGCCGCATCGAGGTCGTCGACTACGACCTCGCCCGCGTCGCCGGCGCCCACCAGTACGGCGAGGACTACCGCGGCCGGGCCCGCATGCTCATCGACACCGACCGCAACACCGTGGTGGGCGTCACCTTCGCCGGCCCCGGCGTCGGGGAACTGGTGCACTCAGCCACCATCGCGGTCGCCGGCGAGGTACCCCTCGACCGGCTCTGGCATGCCGTCCCCGCCTTCCCCACCCTCGGCGAAGTCTGGCTGCGGCTGCTGGAGACCTACCGCGGCTGAGCATTTACGGCCCGCCCGCGCCCCCCTGCCGCAGGCGCGCCAATCGAACGATTCCGCACTCAGCGCCCCTTCAGGACATCGCCCTCCTATTCCTCAACATTCAGGTGATTTCATTCACCACACTAGTTCATTGTTCAACTACATGTCGATGCGTAGCTTTGACAGCGCCTAAAGAACGGCAGGTCCGCCATCGCAACCATGAGCGGCGGACACTGCAAGGAGGAAAGACCATGAAGAAGCTCATGCGGCGTATCGCGACCGCGAGCGTTTCCGCGGTATTCGTCGGAGGCACACTCCTCGCCACCGGCGGCTCCGCGGCGGCGGCCACTCTTCCCGATGGCGGGCTCACTCCCGCCCGGGTCGTCGTGACCGCGGACACGAAGACCACCAGCCTGGACAGCGGCCAGGTCGCACAGCACCGCCTCGACCCCTGGGTACAGGGCCAGCTGCTGGCGTTCAACCCCTGGATCCAAGATCAGCTGGCGCTGTTCGCCCACTACGGCGACCTCGGTCATCGGTAATGCGCGATCGACTCTCACGGGAGGGCGTGCACGTGGCGATACGACCACGGGCTGCGGTCCCGAACCCGCGCGAGGAAGGGCGACAATCCGCTTCGAACCGGTGAGCAGGGACCACCCTGACGGGGCCCTGGCCCTGAACGACCTCAGCTTCGAGGCCGGGTCAGGACGGATCCGGTCCTGATGGGGCCCTCCGGATACGGCAAGACCACGTCGCCGCGCATGAGCAACCGCATGATCGAACCCGACTCGGGCCGGATCCCGCCGAACGGTCGGGACACCGCCACCATCGCCGCACATGGGGGTCCGGCCCTGGTGGCCGGACCCTCACTCGTCTCACCGGTTGCCGTTGTAGTACAGGATGTCCCAGTGGGAACCTTCCCTGGCGTAGACGTTGCCTGCCGGGGACTTGTACATCTTCGCGTTGTCACCACCCCGCCGTCCCGCGTAGCGGAAGTTGCCGATGATGTAGTTGTCCGCGCACTGGTTCGGGCTGACGTCCACCTTGTAGCCGTTCCAGTGGCTGTAGGTGCCCGGCGAATGTCCCTTCTCCGTACCACCGGTGATGTTCACCGTGCACCTACTGGCCTTCTTGAACGCGATCACACCCGCGATGGTGGCTTTGTTGATCTGCGTGAAGGAGGTACAGGTGCTCCTGTTCCGGTCACTGCAGCGACCGGACGAGGACCAGGTGATGCCCGCTTGCCTGAGCTGCTGCGCGGCGGCTTCGTGCGTAGGGTACTTCGCCGGATCAGCGCTGACAGAGGGCACTGCCGCTGCGAGCATCCCAGCAGCCAGCAGGGACGCGCACGCCGTCAGAGTGGCATGGTGCTTCATCAACAGGGCTTCCTTCCGGATCGGGGTTTTGACCCCTGCACCCTGTCCGCACCTTCTGCCCAACGAACTTCTCACTCAGGGGCGCGATATGGCATCAGGCGCACTGCCCTGCCGCTCGCGCGCCGTAACTCCGCATCAACACTCCGATCATCCGATCGAACCCGCACGGAACGCCCGAGTGACAGCGGCTCACCGCTGTGCGATCAAGCAGTACTTCAAGGAAACGCGGGCAACGAGCAATGCTCAGGACCTGCGGATCGGGGCTCGGGGCTCGGGGCTCGGGGCTCGGGGCTCGGGGCTCGGGGAGCACGCGAAGGGCGTACCTTCCCGAGTGATCGAGCCGAAGTCGACGCGAACACAGCCGAGTTGGCCGACCAGCGCCACAAGGACGGCCGCCGTCTGATGGTGCGCAACAGCCACCACCAGCCGCGGGAGGTGACCACCGCCGCCGGGACAACCGAGGTGAAGGCCCCGCGCGTGAACGACAAGCGCGTCGACGAGGCCACGCGTGAGCACAAGCGGTTCTCCTCGGCGATCCTGCCGCCCTGGTGCCGCAAGTCCCCATAGATCAGCGAGATGCTGCCGCCGGCGACTTTGCGCCCGCGCTCGAGCAGTGCCTCGGCAGCTCGGCCGGGCTCACGCCCGCCACGGTCACTCGGTTGACCGGCCATTGGCAGGCCGACCACAGGGCCTTCGGCGAACGTGACCTGACGGGCAGCGACTACGTCTACGTCCGGGCCGACGGCATCCACCTGCGCATCCGCCTGGCCGAGTCCTGCGTCCTGGTCGTCGTGGGCGTGCGCGCGGACGGCACCAAGGATCTGCTTCTGCAAGGCCCTCGCGGAGGTGTTCCCCGAAACCCGCCACCAGCGGTGCTGGGTTCACAAAACGGCCGATGTCCTCAATGCTTTGCCTGCGTCGGCCCAGGCCGTCGCCGCGTTCGAGAGACGTACGGCGCGAAGTGGCCCAAGGCCGCCCGGGAGATCACCGACGACGTTGACGAACTGCCGGCGTTCTACGACTTCCCGGCCGAGCACTGGGTTCACCTGCGCACGATGAATCCGCCGAACGCCCCGAGACCCTCGCGGCATGACCGACCTCAACCACCCTCACGGTATTGACAATTCCCTACTTGAAGGCCCGCGCCTACCTGAGTGTGGAGTCGGGTCGCTCACCTGTTCCTACAGGTCGGCAATGACAAGGCGGTAGCCGACGTCGAGTGTTTCGCGGTCGAGGAGGTCGGCATGACGTTCGTGCCACAGGCCGGAAGACAGGTCGTCGGACAGCCGGGCCAAACCCGGACGGAGGACCTTCTCGCCAGTCTGGGCGAGCATCGAAATGCCGGCTCGCACTTCCGGATCAAGGTAGGCCTCAGGTCGGCGCCAGAAGGCGGCGCCGAATCCGTCGGTGCAGTCATGCGGGACTGGAACCGTCTCGATGCGGGCGCCTCCCAGCAGTGCAGCCAGCCGGTCGACCGCGACGGCCCGCGTGTCGTCGAACGCGGCTACCTCCGGCAGGTACTCGTCCACCAGCCAGAACCTGCGGAATGTGATCTGGTCCCAGGTGAAGATGACGATGCGCCGCCGGGCGATCCGAAGCAGTTCCCCGATACCGGCTTCCAGGTCGGTCCAGTGGTGCACGGTCAGGAGGGCCATCACCGCGTCGGCCGAGTCGTCGGCGAGAGGGATCGACTCCGCGGATGCCTGCAGGGTCCGCGCGGATCCGGCCGGACGCTGGGCGATCATCACTGAACTGGGTTCAACTGCCAGCACCGTTTGCGGCGGTTCGTAGGAGCCGGTGCCGGCACCTACGTTGATCACCGTCGCAGCACTGCCGAGCGCCGTGTGGATCTTGACAGCGACCCGGGGATCCGGTCGTCGGGTTTGACTGTAGGTCGCACCAATGCCGTCATAAGTCGTCACGACGACAGTATGCCGCTTCGCCCATGACCATCTGCCGCTGCCGGTGAACCATCCACAGGTATTGGCAATTTCTCACGGGCAACAGCGTCGGAGTTCCTCGGGCCAGTTCCGGAACGGGTCGGCGAGGGTGAGGTTATGCCGGACTGCCCAGGACCGGGAAGACGGTGCGGACACGGGCCGCCGTGGACGGCTGCAGCAGCGAGTAGGCGTAGAGCATCGCAACGTTCGAAGCCCTGCGGAGCCTGGCCCCAGCCCTCCCAGTCCAGGATCCGCAGGGGCGCAGTGAGGTTCGCCCAGTGGCGGTCCGTGGCAAGGGCCTGGGGCCGGCGAGGCCGAATGCAGTGGTGCTGCATGCGTGCTCACTCTTGGTACCCGACGTTGCCGCTCGTGTCTTCGAAACGTTCGCCGCTGTGCTCGACACCCCGCCCGGCCCGTCAGACCCAGTTGTTCGCCGCGGCGGAACTGCTGGTGACGGTCGGACAGGGTGATCATCCCGATCTTGAAGGCCCGTTGCGTCAGCAGGGCGACCGCGGCTCGCGGCAGGCGGCATCGGCTGACGGCCAGAGCCTGTCCCACCGATCGTCTGGACAGACTCAATCGCCCCGTACATGGGCGTGCAGGTGCATGTCGTGTCGGCCGTCGTCGTGCACAGCGGCGCTGCGCTTGGTGCCCTCCAGGCGATAGCCGGCTCTTGTGGCGACCCGGCATGAGGCTTGGTTTCGGGTCGAGTGGTCCAGTTCCAGGCGGTGAAAGCCGACTTCATCCACGGCCCAGGTAGTGAGCGCCGCAAGGGCGAGCGTGGCTACGCCGGAACCGCGGGCGGCCGGAAGTGTCCAGTACGCGACACCGGCAGTGCCGTCGTCGAAGTCCATGCCACGCAGTGCGATCCGGCCGAGCACGTCGCCGCCGTCACGGGTGACAGCCCAGTGGCCCCCCTTCTCGTGTTCCCAGTCCTGGCGGTAGGCCTCGAACCACTCCCGCACCTGGACCTCGGATGCGGGGCGGCGCGTGTGCCAGCGCCGGATCTCCTCGTCCTGGTACGCGGCGAGGAATGCTGGCGTGTCGGCCCCTCTCCACGGCCGTAGCAGCAGGCCTCGGGCAGCCGTAAGCACGGGCTGCGGAGAGGCGGCGAGGAAGCCTGGGGTGATGACGGACGGCGTCGAGAGGGCGCGAGTCATAAGCCATGGTCACCCGGCGGTTGCCCCACTCGTCAAGGTCCGGCATGACAGCGATGATCGGCCGGACACGCCCTAACGGACGGGCTGCGGACGGCGCCTATTGGGGATCGGCCGGACCGTGTCTCCGGGCTGGCTCTGCTCTCGCAGCTGCTGGTTCTCGACTTCAAGGACGTAAATCGTTGCAAGGAACAGCCGCTCCAGCAAGGCGTCGTCGATGGCCGGCGCGAAGCAACTGGCCACGAACTGCCGGGCCGGACCCGGACGGCAAGGCCTCGCAGCCGTGGGAAACGAGACCGCGGGTCAGGTAGTGGGCGATGAAGGCCCGCGGATGACGATCGGTTCTACGGCGCGGGCGCGGGCGCGGGCCGTAGCGAGCTCGACCTCGTCGCGGGTGACTTCCTTGTAGAAGGGTTCCCCGTGGGCGTCGGTGATGTCGATGACGATGCTGGTCCACTCCTCGGCGGGCTCCTCGGGTACATGCCCGAGCTGGTATTCGGCATCCCGGAGCAGTTCCTCCGTCACCCGAACCCCGGTCAGACGTTCGGCGAGGGCGAAGACCGCCGCTTTGGTGTCGACGCGCCCGTTCGTCTCGCCCTCGTCGTCCGACAGTTCGAAACCGACGTCACGCATCGCCGAGTTGAGGGCATCGGGCGTGCTGCCGCCCCTGTCTGTGGGCCACTCGAAGGTGGTCCGGAGTTCGCCGTCCTCATACCAGTGGAAGAAGTGCATGGGCTTGCCTCCATTGCTGGAGTGCACCGCGGCGCACCCGCCGGCCGACAGGGCCTCCAGGAAGCGCGGCTGCATCCCCATGCCCCCGTCTCCTACGTGCAGGACGAGCGTCCAGTCGCCACCTTCGCCCGGGACGGTGAACGCGCCCGCGATGAAGGACTCGTCCCAGTAGTCCGTCGGGGCGAGCAGTTCATCCTGCCGCCCGATCAGCGCGTCCGCTCCTGTGCATGTGCCCTGCGGCTCCGCCTCCATCACCCGCAGCACCTCCCTCGGGGCGACGCCCCGCACCAGGGTCAGGGTGTACCCGGTCTCAAGTGCGTAGCGAAACAGCGGAGAGGAACGTATCCAGGCATAGTCATGTGCGGTCACCGATGTCATGCACCGCAGTCTGCCTGCTGCCACTGACAAGACCGCCCCGCCTCGTACGTCCTCGGCCGTCACGGCAACGGATCTGAGTACGCCGTACAGGAACGCTCCCCATCGCCTGATCTTCGCAGGGAATCCCGGCCTTCAGACCGGGCGGGAATGCGATCCTTGATCCGGAGGCGCGAAGCGCCGGAGTTCTCTGCGTCTTCGGGGATGACGGTCAGACTGGCCGCTTCTGGTTCTCGATGTAGTCCTTGACGATGCTCAGCGGTGCGCCGCCGCAGGACCCCGCGAAGTACGACGGGGACCAGAACACGGACCCCGTGCCGATCCGGTTGATCCGGCCGGTGTACTCCGCCCGCAGGTATCGGGAGCTGACGCCCTTGAGGGAGTTGACGAGCTTGGACAGGGCGATTTTCGGCGGGTAGTGCACGAGCAGGTGGACGTGATCGCCTTCGCCGTTGAACTCGTGCAGCTGGGCGCCGAAGCTCTCACACACGTCCCGCATGATCGCCTCGCAGCGCGTCAGCATCTCGTCGTTGAAGACCTCTCGCCGGTACTTCGTGACAAACACCAAGTGGGCATGCAGGTTGTAGATGACATGGTTTCCCCGTCGGATATCGGGATCTGGTTCCCAGCGTGGTGACATACGCCAAGTGTAGTAGGATCAAGCGAACCTGGCCGGAGGGGGTGGGCTGGATGATCCGTGCGTACAAGTTCCTCCTGCGGCCCACCGTCCGCCAGGGGCAGGCGCTGGGCGAGATGCTGCGGGATCACTGCTCCCTCTACAACGGGGCCTTGCAGGAACGCCGCGACGCCTACCGGCACGTGTCGAAGACGAGCGTCAAGTACGGGCAGCAGTCCGCTCAGTTGAAGGAGATCCGGGCGTTCGACCCGGAACGTCAGGGCCGCTGGTCGTTCTCCTCGCAGCAGGCGACACTGCGCCGACTGGACAAGGCGTTCGCCGCGTTCTTCCGCCGGGTCAAGTCCGGCGACACGCCCGGCTACCCGCGCTTTCGTGGGGTGAACTGGTTCGACGCGGTCGAGTTCCCCAAGGACGGCGACGGCTGCCGGTGGGACTCCACCCCGCACGACCCCGTCACCCGCGTCCGTCTCCAGGGCGTTGGCCACGTCAAGGTCAACCAGCATCGCGCCGTGGTCGGCAAGGTCAAGACGGTGTCCGTGAAACGCGAGGGCCGTAAGTGGTTCGTCGTGGTCACTGCCGAGCAGGGCCAGCCCGAACCGCTGCCCGCGACCGGCTCCGCGGCCGGCATCGATCTGGGCATCGCGAGCTTCCTCGCCGACTCGAACGGCGGGTTCGTGCCCAACCCGCGCCACGGCCGCCGTGCGGCCGCCAAGCTCGAAGCAGCGCAGCAGGCTCTGTCCCGGTTCCCGCGCTGCAAGGCGAAGGACCGCACGGCCAACCACCGGCGCGCGGTGGAGAAGGTCGCCCAGCTGCACGGCAAGGTGCGTCGCCAGCGGCTCGACCACGCGCACAAGACCGCGCTCGGCCTGGTCCGCGCACACGACTTCATCGCGCACGAAGACCTCAAGATCCGCAACATGAGCAAGGCCCCCGCACCGAAACCCGACCCCGGCCGGCCGGGCACCTTCCTGCCCAACGGGGCCGCCGCGAAGGCCGGACTCAACAAGTCGATCAACGATGCCGGATGGGGGGTGTTCCTGACGATCCTGCACGCCAAGGCTGAAAGCGCCGGACGGGAAGTGATCGCCGTCGACCCCCGCAACACCTCCCGCACCTGCCCCGCATGCAGGCACACCGCCAAGGAGAACCGGCCCACACAGGAAAAATTCCACTGCGTCGCCTGCGGCCACCACGCGCACGCCGACACGGTGGGAGCACTCAACGTTCTACGGGCCGGGCTGGTCCGTCGCGACGCCAACCCGGCGTAACGAGAAGCCCCCGGCTTCAGCCGGGGGAGGAGTCACCTCGACAAGGAACAGACGGGCGGCGAGCCGGCGCTCCCGGCCCGGTTGCCGCCGCCCGCATCACCTCACCACGCCCCGCTGCCGATGCCCCGCCGACACGTACGCGCGTTCGGGTGAGCCCGCGTCCGGAGCGGGTCGCGACGCCGCCCGCCAGTCTCACAAAGCGGCTTCGGGCGCTGAAGTGAAGAGGCCGCCGAGCCGGGACTCAGCCTGCTCCACGGCTCCGCCGCCCGCGCCGAGGATGCGGTGACCAATTCGGCCAACTAGCCTCCTTCTAAGGCCAGTTGGGCCATTCTTGTCTGCTCGCGGGTCGACACGCTTCGGTGGGCGGCTGATACGTTGAACCGTGGCCCAACACGACGGACGCAAAGCCGATCCACAAGGGCCGGAGCCCACCCCGCTGTGGCGGAACCGGGACTACAACATCTGGTGGTCCGGGGTGGCGGTGTCGAGGCTGGGCACCAGTGTTTCCACCTTGGCGTTCCCGTTGCTGGTGCTGGCTTCCACCGGGTCCGCCGCCGCTGCCGGGGGTGTCGGTACCTGCGGCAGTGTGGGTCTGGTGGCCGGTCTGCTGCCCGCGGGGGTGGCCGCCGACCGCTATCCGAGACGTGCTCTGCTGATCGGGTCCTCACTGGTCCAACTGGCCGCCATGGGTGTCGTCTTCGGGATCGTGGCCGCCGGGCGCCTGTGGCTGCCGCTGATCGCGGTTGTGGCGCTGGTGCAGGGTCTGGCGTCGGCGGCGTTCGCCGGCGCGGCGGCACCGCTGGTGAAACGCATCGTCCCCGCGTCACAGGTCAGGACCGCCTTCGCCCGGGTCGAGGCACGTGACTACGGTGCCCAGCTGGCCGGAGCACCGCTCGGCGGGGCGCTGTTCTCATGGGCGCGCTGGGCGCCGTTCCTCGTGGACGCCCTGTCTTTCGGGGCCGTCGCCCTCGCCTGCCTGTTCCTGCGCACCCCCCTGGGACCCGACGCCACCGAGCGGTCCGCCGGCCGCCCTGCGCTGCGCCGCGACCTGGGCGCGGGGCTGGCGTTCATCCGGGGCAGCGCGTTCCTGCGGTACGCACTGCTGTGGATGGCGTTGATGAACCTGTTCTTCACCGGAATCGGTTTCATGTTCGTCGTCACGTTGCGGCACCACGGCGCGTCGCCCTCGCAGATCGGCGCGGCCGAGTCGATCGCCACCGCGTGCGGTCTCGGCGGCGCGCTCGCCGCTGGATGGGTCGTGCGACGCCTGTCCGGCTACCGGATCATCCTGATCGTCTCCTGGATGGTCGCCGCGGGCGTCGGCGGGATCGTGCTGCTGGCGTCCCGGCCGTGGCTGGCGGCCCTGTGTCTGGGTGCGAGCATCCTCTTCGTGACTCCGCTGAACGTCGTGTTCGCCAGTGGCATGGTGGCGATGGTTCCGGACGCGATGACCGCACGCGTCATGACATCGGCGAACATGGCCTCGCAGTCGTGCGGCTGGCTCGCCCCGGTGGTGTGCGGCGCGCTGGCGGACGGTCTCGGAGTCCAGGTCCCTCTGATCGCCATCGCCGTCGGCCTGGCGCTGCTGGCGGTCGCCAACCATGTCGTGCCGGTCGTGCGCCAGTTGGGCCAGCCGCCGGAGGGCGGCGGGGAATCGGAGTCCCGCGCCGACCCGGACGGGCAGAGCGTCGTGTGAGACGGGCCGCCGGGCCGGGGCTCGGCGGCGTCACCCGGCGGCGGACGCTCCCACGACCAGGCAGGTGTAGTCGACGCCGATCTCGCCGCCTTTCTCGGCGTCGAGGAAGGCGGCGACCTCGCTCAGCAGCCGCCGCCGCAGCGCCTCGGGCAGGGCGAGGTGGCGGCTCTCGGTGGCCAGCAGTTCGCAGAACTGCCGGGAGGTGAGGCGGGTCTGCCAGGGCACGGCGGTCTGGGTCACGTGCCTGAATCCGTGGGATCGCAGTTCCTCGGCGTAGCCGTCGAGGTCGGACTCCGACAGGGAGACCCGGCCGCCCGGCCCGGCCGGCAGGCCGCCGGGGAGGACAGCGGCATAGACCTCGTTGAGACGGGGCGCGTCGCGCAGCGCGTAGGAGCCGAAGTTCCAGGCGAGCAGGATCCGGCCACTCGCGCCGAGGCACCGTGCTGCCTTCTGTGTCCGTTGTCCGGGGCGCAGCCAGTGCCAGGCCTGGCCGCATGCCACCAGGTCGAACCGCCTGCCGTCCGGCTCCCATGTCTCGAACGCGCCGACCTCGACCGCCAGCCCGCCTGCCGAGGCGACCTCCGCCATCCGTGGGTCCGGCTCGACCCCGGTGACCTCGTGGCCGAGCGTCGTCAGCGCGGCCGCGAGCTTGCCGGTTCCGCATCCGATGTCGAGTGCGGTACCCGGCGGGCCGGCGCCCAGGGCGGCCAGGGTCTCGGTGAGGGCTTCGAGGGGGTAGCCGGGGCGCAGTCGGTCGTAGTCGTGCGCGCGGGCGCCGAAGCTGGTGGGTGCCCAGGCCGCTTGGTCCGTCACGTCAGTCCTCCGATCAGGGTCACGAACGTGTGCTGCGGAAGGAAGAGCACATAGGTGCCCACCGAGGCGAGGCTGAAGGGTACGAGGCGTTTGGGCAGCAGTGCGGTGAAGGCGGCGTGTGTGAGCAGGCCGAGAAGTGCGCCCGCCGGCCAGGTGGCCGGGAAGATCAGCAGGAGAGGGAGCGCGGCCTCCACGGCGATCGTCGCCAGTGAGGGCAGGAGCCAGCGGCGGGCGGCGAGCGCGGGGTCGGCGGTGGCGACACGGCGCGTGAACCAGTCGGGGAAATAGTATTCGCGCCGTCCCGGGGGCAGTTCGTCGCGCAGAGCGGCCAGTTGCTCGAACATCTTCTGCAGAGTGTCCCCGCTGGTGAACTGGCGGGAGGCGGCCTTGAACCAGGCGCTGCTCCAGTACACCTGGAACATCAGCACGACGGCGGCGGCCTGCGGCCAGGAGGGTCCTGTTGGCGCGGGTGCCCGCGCGGGGTCGAAGAACGCGGCCGGGGAGGGGGCGTCCAGCAGCGACTGCAGGCTCAGATAGGCGTCGGCCCCGGAGGCGAAGACGAAGGGGACGCACATCATGCCCAGGAAGAGGGTGTTGAACTTGCGGTCGAAGGTGAACTCGAACATGCACCAGGCGGCCACGACTGCCGCGGCGAGCGGGGTGAGCACCCCTGCCAGCAGACACAGCATCGCCACGGCCCGGGCGGTGTAGAAGACCTTGAACGCCGTGGGGCTCAGCAGCACCTTGACGGCCATGTCGTCCTGCTCGTAGCGCCAGCGCACCAGTGACTTGGGGTGGAGGTCGAAGAACCGTGCCATGCCGTAGACGTGGTCGGCGGTGATCTTCCACAGCAGGGCGGCTGCCAGGATCAGGCGGAAGCAGCACAGCGCCGGTCCGGCCGCCGTGCCGTGGACCGGGAAAGCGGTCGCCACCAGGTCATGCACGCACGATCCTGCCGTTTCTGACCGCGATCCTGATGTGGCCGAAAGGCACCAGGAGTACGCCGTCCCCGACCACACGCAGGCCGTGTTCCTCATCGAGGTAGCGCACCAGCGAGGCGAGCGCGTCCGCGGAGCCGAAGTGGTCCTGGCGCAGTTCGTACTCCCAGGGGCAGACGGGCCGCCCGTCGCGTACGTCGTGCAGCCGGGCGCGGTAGCCGCCGATGTGGGAGAACATCGCCCAGGAGCCGAAGGACCCCGGTGCGGTGAAGAACCCGCGCCACACCAGCCAGGCCACGGCCCCGCAGGCGAGGACCGCGGCCGCGACGTCATTGACCATGCCGGCTCCTTCGGGTGGTCGGGTCAGGAGGTGGGGGCACCGGTCACAGGACCATGGACGGGACGGGCCACCGGTCGATGAGGCAGGGAGCCCACCAGTCGAGGCCGCCGAAGTCCAGCACGAGGTGCTCGGCGCGCAGCGCCACGAGGACATCGGGATCGACGCCGCTCATCTGCTGCTGCTCCAGCAGGGTCACCGCTTGTACGTATGCGGGCTGGAGCAGGTTGAAGCGTTGCAGTACTCCGTCCCGCCGGTCGCGGATCTGTACGAAGCCGGGGCCTCGGCGCCAGACGCAGCGGCCGATGTAGAACCGGTTGCGCCACTCGGTGAGACGTTCGGCCGGGCGGGCGCCGTCGAGGGAGGCCGGGGGCTGAAGGTGTGTCAGGTCGCGTGCGGTCAGGGCCGGATCGGCGCGCCGGCCTGCCCGCAGTTGCCAGCGCACCAGCAGGCCGCGGGCGGTGGCGACCCGGACGAAGTCGAGGGCGCGCAGATCGCGGGGGGTGGGCGAGCTCAGGTTGACGGGCTCGTGGAGTTCGGCGTAGCGCACGCCGCGCGCGTACAGGTCGTGCACTTGACGCGTGGGGAGCGAGCCGTCCGCGGTGGTGGACGGCGGGGTCAGGAGATCGTCACGCATGTGGGCTCCTCGGCGAGTTCCAGGGCCAGCTCGGGTCCGCCGCTCTGCGAGTCGCGCCGGATGCGGCACAGCAACTGGTTCTCGTCCTCGGTGGCGAGGTGGACGGCACGGTCGGCCTCGACGAAGATCAGCCCCTGTCGTCGCCAGTCGCCCAGCAGGGCCTCGACGCGGCTCTCGTCCCAGGCGCGGCCGGCCTGGGCCGTGCGGCGTACCAGTTGAGCGACGGACCTGGGGTCGTGCAGGGCGCGGAACAGTTCGGCCTCGACGGGGTCCTCCAGGGTCATGGACCGCCAGGAGAAGCCCGGCCGGGAGTTGGTGAGCGTGATGCGGTCACCGAGGTCGGCGTAGGACAGGCTGCTGCGGATGTAGTTGTCGGCCCACTCCTGAAGGGCTTCGGCGAGCCGTTCGGCGAGCTTGCGGTCAATGCCCTGGGCGGGGGTGTCGAACAGGTAGGCGAGATCGGTCAGTTCGGCCTCCGGGAGGTCATAGGTGATCTGGTACTGCGGGTTCGGGCGCCGGTCGGCGAAGCCCAGCTCGGGGCGGTCGAAGTAGGGGCTGAAACGCTCCAGCGCGATCCTGTTCGCTCCGGTGCTGGGGTGGAGGTGGTACAGGGCCGGGAACTGCTCGATGAGGGGCAGGTAGTCGTCCTGGGTCTCACCCGGGAACCCGTACAGGTAGTTCCACGCCACCGACAGCCCGTGGGTCTCGGCGTCCCGGAGGAACCGGATGTTGTGGGTGCCGCTCACGCCCTTGTCCATGATCTTCAGCACGCGGCTGCTGAGGCTCTCGATGCCCGGCTGGACGCTGACCACACCCGCCGCGCGCATCTGGGCGATCTGCGGCAGCTTCATGTTCGACTTGACCTCGTACTGGATGCGCAGGTCGAAGGGGGCCTCGGCGAGCTTGTCCAGGACGGAGTCGAGGTAGGACATCTCCAGGATGTTGTCCACGGCGTAGAAGTCCAGCACATGGTGGCGCCCGGCGAGCGTGAGGATCTCCTCCAGATAGGTGTGCGGGCTCTTGCTGCGGAAGGTCATCGCCGAACCGTTGAGTCCGCAGAACGTGCAGTGGTGCTTCTCGCCCCACCAGCAGCCGCGCGCGCCCTCGACCACGAGCACCGGCTCGTACCAGGACTGCACGCGCGAGCGCCTGAGGCGCTCGAAGTAGGCGTCGAAGTCGGGCGCGGGGATCTCGGACGGCGCCAGGAGCCGCTCGGTGGAGGGGTTGCTCACGCTGGCGCTGCCGTCACGCCGGCACAGGCCGGGGATGTGCGAGGTGTCCGGCTCGCCGTCGGTGCGAAGGGCCTCGACAAGTTGGGGGAACGTCCGCTCCGCCTCGCCGCGTACGACGTAGTCGAGGAAGTCGAAGTTGCGGTGCAGCGCCTCCCCTTGCGGGCCGTCGCAGTTGGCTCCGCCCATGACGGTCGTCGTGCCGGGGGCCAGTTCCTTGATCCGGCGCAGCAGTGCGAGTGACGCCACGTTCTGCTGGAACGTCGAGGTCGCGCCCACGAGATCGGGGCCGTCGGCGACGATCTGCTGTGCGGTGGCTTCAATGAAATCGGGAACGATCCGGTGCAGTCGCAGACATGTCTCCAACTGGTTGTCCGTGATCTTTCCCTTCAATCCGGCGGTGAACTCGTCGACCCGCCACGAAGGGTCCTTGTAGAGGGCGGAAGAGAACACCCAGTCGCCGCATCCCAGAAAATAGCTGTGCAGGGAGAAAAAGCTGAACTCCGGGGCGCCGAGTCCTCCTTGCTGGTCCATCCAGTCGGCGAACTCGATGTTGGCGTATACGGTCTTCGTCTCGATTTCCGGGAAGGTGTCCGCGATCCTTCGCGAAAGGATCCCGAGTGCGAGCGAAGGGGTTGCTGTCGTGGCCCACGGCATGCAGACCAGCGTGATCTTCATATGCCCTCCGGCGTGAGCCCGTGTCTCCCGGGCGGAAGCACGGAGCAAGGCTTGGAAGCGAGGCCGCGCTGGTCAGAAGCTGACTACCACCATCACCGATATCACTGTCGAATCGACGTCTTTACGGTTTTCCATCTGCGGATTGTTGTGCACAACGGTCTTCTCCATGGCGCTCCTCCCCCGGCCGCTCGATGGTGACAGGGCGGGCACGGCATTCGGCTCGCCCCGACGAGGTGGCCCTGCCATGCCGATGTTCTTTGAACGCTTCCGGTGCGACCGGATCTTCGGGTTGCACCGGAAGCGTCTGATGGACCCCCCGGGAATGCGGTCGGGTCCTTCCGGACAGCGTCAGAAACTGACGCTGACTCCCACTGTGACCAGGGCAGAATCCGGATCGTCGATCTGCGGGTCGTTCTCCACGACGGTCTTCTCCATGATGTTCCCTCCCCTCCGCCGCTCGATGGAACCGGCACTCGAAAGGTGCGAAAACAGCGCCAGCACGTCGTAACTCTCCGAGAGTGTGGCGGGCGTGGAACGGCCTGTCGTGCCCTGTTCCACTCAGCGGAACCGCAGGCCCGAAACGGCCGGTCCGCTGCCCGGGCCTACTGGGGCAGGACCGGGATGTGGCCGGAGGGCCTGCCGGAGGTGGCCGCGGAGCTCAGGCGGTCGAGGATTTCGGCGCGCAGGAAGTCGTCGTCGGGCAGGCCGAGTTCGCCGGTGAGGGACAGGGCCCGGGTCCAGGCGCCGCGGGCCGCGTCGGGCTGGTGGGCGCTGCGATGTGTGTCGCCGAGGCAGAGCAGACAGGCGGCCTCGCTGCGGCGCTCGCCGGTGGCGCGGAACAGCTCCGCCGCCTGCCGGTAGCAGTCGACCGCCAGCCGGTACCGGCCCAGGTGATGATGGATGTAGCCCAGACTGTCCAGGATGTGGGCCTGCCCGTCCACGTCCCCGGCCTCGTGCGCGAGCTCAAGGGCCTGCTCGCAGTGTGCCAGCGCGCCGAGGTGGTCGCCGAGGTTGGCCTGCCGCCAGCCGATGTGGTTCAACGCCGCGGCCTGTCCCGCCCGGTCGCCCGCCCTCCGGTAGTGCTCCAGGCTCCGGTACGCGTGCTCGAGCGCCTGCTGGGGGCGGCCCTGTGCCCCCGACATCCGCGAGAGATGCTGATGTGTACGGGCCTGCCCCGCGTCGCTGCCCAGTGTGCCGAACAGCTCCAGTGCCCGCAGGTAGTGCTCCCGGGCCGGCCCCGGGCGCTTCAGCCGGTCCAGCGCCAGCCCCAGACCGCGGTAGGAACCTGCCTGTCCGGCGAGGTCGCCCTCGCGTCGGGCCGCCGCCAGCGCGCTGCGCCCGGCCGCCAGCAAGGCCTGCCAGTACCCGTGCCGGTCCAGAAAGCTGGTCAGCACCGTGACCAGCCGCCACACATGGCCGTCGAAGTCCGGCGGCGGCTGCCGCACGATCTCCAGCAGTACCGCGTGCTCGGCGACGAGCCAGGCCCGCGCCTGCCCGTAGTCGGCGGGCTCCCCCACGTTGGACCCCGGCGCGGCCGGCCCCGTCGCCACCGGATTGGGCTGCGGGGTCACCAGGACATCGGCCGCCCTCGCGGTGTGCAGGTAGTGATCCATCATCCGGTGCAGCGCCGACCGCCGTACCCGCTCACCGTCGTAGGCGGCCGCCAGCTCCCCGGCGTACACCCGCAGGAGGTCGTGGAACGTGTAGCGTCCTGGTACGTGCTCGGCCAGCAGGTGCCCGCCGGTCAGTTCGCTCAGCAGTCCCCGGGCCCGTTCCGGCGACACCCCCGCCAGCGCGGCCGCCGCCGCCCCTCCCACGTCCGGCCCCGGATGCAGCGCCAGCAGCCGGAACATCCGGGCCGCACCGATGCTGAGCGCGCTGTAGGACCAGGAGAACACCGCCCGCACCTGGCTGGCCTCCTCTCCCCCGTCCAGTGCGTCCAGCGGGCCGCCCGCCTGCCGCAGTTCATCCGCCAGCGCTCTGAGCGGCCTGCGCGGCTGTACGGCCGCACGGGCCGCCACCACCGCCAGCGCCAGCGGCAGTCCCGCGCACGAGGCGACGATGTCCGCCACGGCCTCCAGCTCGGCCGCCACCCGTCCCGCTCCGAGCCGCTCCGCCAGCACGTCCCGCGCCGCGTCCGGACTCAGCGAGTCGACCGCCAGCAGATGCGCACCCTCCGTCACCGCCAGCCCGGTCAACCGGTTCCGGCTGGTCACCAGCGCCATGCAGCCGACCGCGCCCGGCAGCAGCGGACGGACCTGTTCCTCGTCCCGCGCGTTGTCCAGCACCACGATGATCCGGCGCCCCGCCAACAGGCTCCGGTACAGGCTTACTTGGGCTTCCAGCCCCGGCGGCACCCGCTCGGGCGGCACCCCGAAGGCGTCCAGAAACCCCCGTACCGCCTCCGTCAGAGGCACCGCCGCCCCCTGCGGATCGAATCCCCGCAGGTTCACATACAGCTGCCCGTCGGGGAACGCGCCTGCCACCCGGCGCGCCCAGTGCACCGCCAGCGCCGTCTTCCCGACCCCCGCCATGCCCGACACCGCCGAGATCACCACCGCCGCGGATTCTCCCTCCGCCGAGGCGAGGATCGCCGCGAGGTGGGCCAGTTCCTCGTCACGTCCGGTGAACCCGCGTACGGCCATGGGCAGTTGGGCGGGACGGTCGCCCGGTCGCGCCGCCGCGGACGGCGGCTGCATCGGGGGCTTGGGCCGCGAAGCGGACTCGGACTGGTGGCCCCGCAGGATCGCCTGGTGCAGTTGCCGCAGCGCCACTCCCGGATCCGTGCCCAGCTCCTCCGCCAGCCGCTCACGGACGGCGGCGTAGCAGTCCAGTGCCTCCGCGCTGCGCCCGGTGTCGTGCAGCGCTCGCATCAGTGCTTCTGCCAGGGGTTCCGCCAGTGGATACTCACCGAGCAGGCCAGTCAGCGGGCCGATGACGGACGCGGGATCACCCAGGCGCAGCTCCGCGCGGGCCCACCCGACGGCGGCGTCCTGGCGCTGACGCCGCCAGGCCTCGCGCATCCGCGCCGCCCACTGTCCTTGCAGACCGGACAGGGGGTCTCCGCGCCACAGGCCGAGTGCGTCGCCCAGCAGCCGCGCCGCCCGCGCCGGGTCGCTCCGCTCCACCGCCCGTGCCTGGTCGATCAGTTGCCGGAACCGGTACACGTCCACCTGGTCCAGGCGGGCTTCCAGCAGGTACCCGCCTGAGCGCCGCACCAGGCGTAAGGGCTCTCTCGCCGTTTCGGCGGCCTGTTCGCACATCCGCCGGATCCGGGCGACATGGGCGTGCACCGCGGCCCGCGCCCCGTTCGGCGCACGCGTGCCCCAGACCCGCTCGATGACCACGTCGACGGCGACGGGCCGGCCGACGTCGACCGCCAGGGCGGCCATCACCGTACGGCGTTGCGGCGGGCCCACCTCCACCACGTGGCCCCCCACCGACAGTTCCACAGGACCGAGCAACTGCACGTCCACCATGTCGTCTGCCTCCCCTCCGGGAAGCGTCTCCCCTGGGCGACAAGCATTCGACAAGGTTTCAAGCCACACTCCAGTGCCAGTCTGCTGGGGTGCGGTCGAACGGACGGGCCATGACCGCGCCCCGTCCGAGCACGGCGGCAGGGGCCGTCGCCTGCCGGCCGCGCAACGGGCAGACGGGGGAGGCGGGAGCGTGACCGGACGTGGAGTGATCGCACCGGGGATGCTGGTGGCGGTGCAGCGGTCGGAGGTCATGCCGGAGGTCATGCCGGGAAATCTTCCGTCGCCACCGCCGCCACCACCGGCACCGGCACCGGCATCCGAGTCCGCAGGTGTGGCCGCAGGCGCGGCTGGTGCGACTGCCACGGCTGGTGCGCCTTCGGCGGCGGGCGTTGGCGGACGGAGCGTGCTGGAAGGTGCTTTCGCGTTGCTGGAAGCGGTGGAACGGGCCGTGGAGGCCGGGCCGACCAGGCTGGCGTCCGAATGCGGGCTGCCCAAGACGACCGCGTACCGGCTGCTGGAACAGCTGGCGGACCTGGGTGCGGTGGAGCGGTGCCGCGGGAGTTACCGGGTGGGCCTGCGGATGTTCCGCCTCGGGCGCGAGTGGCAGCCGCATCCCCGGTTGAGGTCCGCCGCGAGGGAACCGGTGCGGCGTCTGGTGGAGATCACGGGGATGACGGTGGGGATCGCCGTGCTGTGGAGGGGCGAGACCCTGATGGTGGAGTGGAGTCCCGGCGAGGCCGAGCAGCCGGTCCCGCTGCGGACCGGTACGACCTGGCCGTGGTTCACCGCGGCGGGCAAGGTGCTGGTGGCCGGGGCCCATCCCCATCCCCTGCTGGGGCCGCTTCCCGCGTCCTGGCTCCAGGAGGCCGCCGCGATCCGGGACCGGGGTGCCGCATTCGACCAGGAGGAAGTGATGAGCGGGGTGTGCTGCACGGCGGTACCGCTGCTTGGAGCGGACGGCGCCCCGGTGGCGGCCCTCTGCGTCCTGACCGATCCCGCGCACCGCCTGGAACGGCTGGCGGAAGCCGCCCGGCAGGCCGGCCGCGTGATCAGCGTGGGCCTGCGCGGCCGGTGAACCGGAAACTGACGGACCGGCGGACCTCTGCTCCGCGGCTATCGGGTTCGCATCCCACACATGCCTCATGCGTGCGCGATGAGTTCGGGCTGGGGATCGGGTCTGCCCCGGCATGACTCGCGTCATCGCTGACATCTCGGTCTCCCTCGACGGCTTCGTCACCGGGCCAGGCCCCGGCCCGGACAACGGTCTGGGCACCGGCGGCGAGGCCCCGCACACCTGGGCGTTCTCCGACGACCGCGACGACCGCTGGGTCCTGCGCGAGGGCACCGCACGCTCGGGCGCCGTCGTCCTCGGCCGCCGTCTCCTCGACGTGGTCGACGGACCGAACGGCTGGGACGACACGACCGGCTACGGCGCCGACGAGGTCGGCGAGCCCGCGTTCGTCGTCGTGACGAGCTCGCCGCCGAAGCCGGTGCGGCTCACCGACCTCGGCTGGACGTTCGTCACCACCGGTCTGCCCGACGCCGTCACCGCCGCCCGCGAGCGCTCCGAGGCGGCGTCGTCGGACAGCGGCAAGGAACTCGACGTCGTCCTCATGGGCGGCGGCGCCACGATCGCTCGGCACTCGACGCCGGGCTGGTCGACACACTGTCTCTGCACATCCCCCGCTGCGCAGGAGTTCGGGTTCTGGCTCAAGTTCTGTGGACCCGTTGCGGAGCGTTACTGGTGACGCCCCAGGTGGCGTCCACCTGTGAGTGATGGTGCAGGCTGGTTGCATGGTCAGTCGCGTAGAGAAGTACCTCGCCCATCTTGATCGGCTTTCGGGGGCAAGGGAGCCTCGGTTCTTCCCTGTCGAGTCGACCAAACAGGGCATGCGTGGCGTGACAGAGATCGTGTACGACGACCTGCCGGATGGACTTCTCACGACGCTCACCTACGGCTTGTCGCTGGCGGAACATCCGGACTGGCAGCACGGCTCGCCGGAACTCTGTCTCAGCGTGAACTCGACCAACGTGATCTGGGCGCACGCGGTGGGCTTCCTTGCCGAGCAGCTCCGTGGCACCTGTCCCTTCAGCTACGGCAGCACCATCAACTTCGGCGAGCGGATCGTGCCAGAGTCGGAGATGACGGCGTTCTGCGTCTTCGCGCCGATGGTCCTCGACAGAGATGACTACCTGGGCATTGACGTTGGCGTTCCGGGACACGAGGGTCACGACGTGATCAACATCCAAGGGATGTACCCCATCCACGAGATTGAGCGGCAGTTCATCAACGAGCACGGGCTCGAAGCCTTCTGGAAGAGCGATTGGGAGCCCACGGACGTGCTGCGCCGCCCCGCGGTCTGACCTCAGTGGTACACCAGCCTTGATCTGGATGACTCATTCGCCGGGAATGCCAGGCGGGCAGGACCCGCTTGGAACAGCAACTCCTCCAGCCGGAGCAAGACCTCTTTCACAGCCCCGAACTGTCGGCCCAGTTACTCTTCCCACTGCTCGTCTTGACGACGGGATTCGGCTGGTGCCAGAACCGCTTCGCTGACCGTCATCCCGACGGCAGCCCGATCTATCGTGCCCTTCGGATGATCCAGGGGCGTCAGAATAATGCGATGGACCATCACTTCGTTGGCATCCCGGAGTTGACCGGCGTTCCCCGTGTTGCAGTCGTCATCGACGTCATGCGCGCCTTCACCGTGGCTGCCTGGGCCTTCTCGCGTGGAGTCGAGAGGATCATCCTGGCCTCGACGGAGAGTGAGGCACTTGCCTTGAAGGAGAGCCGCTCGGGTTGGCTGGCTTTGAAGGACGGAGCTCCAGCAGAGGGCTTCGACGCGGTGAACTCACCTGGCTTGCTCAGGTCATGCGATTTCGCTGGCCGCACGCTGGTGCAGAAGACGACGGCAGGAACCGTGGGCGCGCTGGCCGTCGCGAACGCGCCGCTGGTCTTGTGCGCGAGCTTCGTAGTGGCCGGCCCGACCGCGCGGTTCCTGCAGGCCAAGGATTCCGGTCCGGTGACGTTCGTTGTCACCGGTGAGGGAGGCCAGGCCGACGAGGACCTGGCCTGCGCTGAATACATTGGTCAATGTATGGCCGGAGGCGAAGTTGAGGCGGCCCCGTATCTCCACCGCGCGAGGACTTCTCGTGCCGCGGCAGACCTCGCCGGCGGGCTGCGGAGCGGATACCACCCAGACGATGTCGATCTCTGCTTGGAAATCGACAAGTTCTCCTTTGCGATGATGGCTCGTCAGGAAGACTCTCTCACGGTGCTCCGTCCCGTTGCGGTGCCTGACATCCCGTCCAGTCTCCGCTGACCTGCTGGAACTTTGGACTCTCAGGCGGCAGATCTCACCCGGTCCGGGCGGGCTCTGCCGCCCGCGCCAGTCGCCAGGATCCAATGCCGGTGCCGGTGTCGATGATGCTGCCCTGGCAATAGCCCCAGCGCGTCCCAACCCATCGCCCCCGCCCGTGGATCGGGGGTGAGTCCTGAATCCATCGCCGCACTCGCAGACAGTTCATTCACAGCTTCTGAACCGTCTGAGTGCGTCCCGGACGCCTCACGTAACGCGTCACCCCAGGTCAGCATCGATGCCGCCAGTCGCCCGTCCGGCTCTCGTCGGGCTGAGCCCTGGCTGATGCGTGAAGCGGCTCTTTCGACCGGGGGGACCACTGTTCTCAGATGTCGGCTTCGCGGAAGGTGTTGATGACGATCTGGACAGGGCCGGCGCTCAAGCGCCCCTCGCGCAGCATCTGATCGGCGCGGTCTTGCCATTGATGTCACGGTCGAGCATGTCCGGGGTGTAGCCGTTCAGCCGGAGCCGGCCGGCGGCTCCAGGGCGTGCGGCACATTCCGCCCAGAGCTCGTCCTCAATGGCGCGCGCGGCGAGGCGCTGTCGTTACGGCGAAGCCCAACTGACCTGGTCACTCATTACCCTCATGAGCAGGCGCCTCACCCGCAAAGGCCCCTGCACGGACCACCCCGCGAGGCCCAGCGGGACTGATCGTTCTCAAGGCGTTCGTCACTACTTCGGACCGGTACCACCCGAAGCCAGGCAGACGTGCCTCGCGAACCGGTCTCTTGCTGCCTCGTACTGCTCCCGAACATATCCGAGGCGGCCATCCCGAACACCAACCCGAGGATAGGACCCGCGATCACAAGCGCGACTCCCACACCGACAATGGCGCCGCTGAACAAGACCGCGACTCCCGCTCCAAGCGGTGCCAAGACCGCCCCTGGCCAACGCCCGCCAGCGCGCCTGCCGTCGTCCGGTACCCGTGACGCTGTACACGGTGAAGGTCAGCTCCTTGCCGCACGCCCGGCAGCGCACCGATCGCCGGGCCGCCGAGAGCCCGTCGTCGGGCTGCACGATCTCCCACGGCATGCCCCCGTAGTCCCATGCCACGGTGGACGGGCCTGCCGGGTGGTCCCCAGAAGTTCATCCGGTGGGAAACCGTCCCCTGCTGTTTCTGTGCGACCTTCGTCGGCATGCCAGAACTCCCGTGGTAACTCGCACAAACGGTGAGCTGATCGTGTGGGAGGAGGGTCAACTCGCCTCCGGACGGTCGCAGAACCGGCTGCGCGCTGTGCCCAGGCGGTCGTCGGTGCGGTCACCGGCCCTGTGGCCGCTCCTCGCAGTCTGCTGCTCGGCAGGTACGACGACGATGGGGGCCCCAGTACACCGCGGCCGTACCACCGATCCCACCCGGACGGCCAGAAGCACGTTCGTCGGCCTGCTCGCTCGGGCCGGGCGCGGCCATCCCTGGACGGGCTGGGCGTTCTCCACAGGGTGGGGCACCAGGAAGACGTTGAACGTCGCGCTGGTGCGGCCCGAGCGCGACAGCCCCGGCCGACGCGCAGCCGGCTGAGCGCGGCCCCGATCCCCGGCCGCGACCCGCGCCGCCCATCCCGCCCTCCCTCTCCATCAACTCCAGCAGGGAGGGACGAAAGCAGCAGCATCGGTTCAGTGGCGTGCCGGGCGAGAGTTTCGGCGAACGGCACGTCCAGGTAGTAGCCGTGGGTCGGGCCACGGTGGTCGGCGCGCGATTGGGCGAGCATGTCGCCGTAGCGGTCGGCGTAGAGGGTGCCTTCGACGACGACGTCGTGGTACCCGGCGTTCATGCTCTGAACTACCGCATGATCTAACGCTGATCATGCGAGGGGTTGGGGATTTCGACGTAGGTGCTGGTGCCATGGGCGTCTGTGACGTCGACGATGACACGGGTCCAGTCTTCGGTGGGCACCTCGACGATGCCCGTGGAGTATGTGCCGTTTTCGAGCATGCCCGGGGTCACGTGGACCCCGGTGAGCTCTTCGGCGAGTGCAACGTACTCCTCGAGGCCACATCCGCCGTCTTCGAAGTCGAAGCCCACTTGGTGCATGAGGTCGACGAGCTCGTCGGGAGTGGTGCCGTCGCGGTGGAGAGGACCTTCGAACCGGGTGCGCAGTTCGCCGTCCTCCCACCAGGAGAACAGGGTCATGGCGTTAGGGCTGCGGAAGTGGGAGACGCCCCGGGTGCCACGGGTAGCGTTCTTCATGCCGTCGGTCTGGATCTCGATGCCGCCGTTGATTTCCAAGGCGAGGACCCAGTCAGCGTCTTTGCCCCGGACGTGGGTGGCGCCAACGAACATGAAGTCGCCCCAGTCCGTCTGATCCCCCTGGAACTCACGATCCCGGGCGGCAAACGCTTTGAAACCGGTGAAGTCTCCTGTCGGGTCAGCGCCGATGCGGTCGAGGAACTCTTGCGGGGAAAGCCCGCGGACCAGCGTCAGGGTGTATCCCTCGAGCAGGTAACCACCGTGGAAGTCTCGAAGCCAGGAGCGATCGGACGACTCAATGTTCATGAGCGGCCATGCTGCCAGGGGCCTGTGGCAGAGCACACCTCAGGGCCGCGGCCGATGGGCGGGTGCCCGGAAGCTCGGTAGTGCGGCCGGCGATAGCGCGGAACTCGGGGATACCGAGGTGGACGGTGCTCGCTCGCCGGGCCATCTCGCCGAGCTGGGCGAGCTTCTCCTTCGCGCCCGCAAGGCTGACCTTGAGCCCTTCGACCTGACCGGTCCGTCCTTCGCGTTCCGCTGCGGCGATCCGGGCGGGCAGGTTGTCACGGATCTGGAGGGTGCGGGCCCGCTGGGTCGGTGAGGGGTGGAGCAGGGGGCAGCGAAGACAGTTGTGCTCATGAATGCACGGGGCCGAATAGGATCTGCCACAGTCGCCGAGGGCAACCCGCCGCCGTTCGAAGTGGCTCAGGAATTCTCGTCTTCGCCGGCACCCGCGACCTGATCCACCCCCGACAGCCGCCGCCTTGCAGAGCGGGCCGACGTGTCCGGCCTGGCCGTCGACCCACGAGGCCGACGGCCAGCCGCACGTCCATCCGCTCCTGCCGACCCCCGAGGGACACACAGCCCGCCCCGACCCCGGGCCGCGGTACTTTCCGCCGGCCCTCACGCCGCCGCGTCGTACGCGGCCCGCAACCGGAGGCCGCCGCCGGTCCGGGGCCGCGGGGCGCGCTCCGCGAACACCGTCAGACGCAGCACGAGATAGCGGCCGATCCCGACGAGCGCGGTGGCCGACAGGTACACCGTCTGCTGCAGGACGAGTCCGGCGCCGGGGCGGAGCGCGGCCAGCGAGCCGACCGCGGCGGACGTGAGCAGCCAGCCGAGGGCCATGGTGGCCGCGCTCTTCAGGTGGCCGGCCAGACCGGGCCGTCCGTGGCCGAACGAGACGCGGGCGTGCAGCTCGGTGGCGACCACGGTGGAGGCGAGGGTGGTGAGTGCGTTCGCCGCCATCCACGGGATCCACTGCGACAGCAGGACCAGGGTCGCCGAGGCAGCCAGGGTGATCCCGCTGCCCAGCCCGGCGAAGCGCCCGAAGGCCGCCGCGTGCCGACGGATCAGTCGCAGGCCGTTCATGGTGATCCCCTCCCGGTCCGCTGCCCCTGGCGGGGTCGTCGTCGTCATGCCGCGGAGCGTGGCCGACCCCCCATTCAGCGCGGTTTCAGAGCGTTCTCAGGGGTGCCGGCGGTGGTGAAACCGGTGCGGCGATACGCCGCCGCCGGCATCGACCGTGATCAGCTGCTCAACGGACTGGAGTCGGGGGCACGCCCCGAGCCGGCCGTGCCCGCCGGCTGGACCACCGTCACCGTCAAGGCCGCCCCTGCTGAGATGCCTGCTTCCAGAGTTCTCATGGGAGGGGGCGGTTTCCAGGTCAGGTCTGACGTTCAGCGAGAGCCGGCCCGCGCCGGTGAACCTCGCCGCGTGCCGCCCAAGTCCGGTCGAGCGGGTGCGGTGGAGCGTCGCCCTACGTGTGCTGGACGCCCCACTGCCGTCAGGGACGTTCCACATCACGGACTCGCGGCTTGATGACGCAATCCGGTTCTTTCAGCGGCCTACGCCCGAGGAATGCGCCCTGTTCGACCCACTCCCCGCGCCTTCCACGAGCGGATGACCACCCCAGCCACCGCCCACCGCCCGCCGGCCGCGGGCGGAAGGAAACCGTTCGCTGTCCGGGGTGACCGCTTCTAGCCTGCCTCAGGTGATGACAGCTGACGACGTGTTGTTCGTCCTGGCCCTGTTGAGACGGGCAGAGGTGGATGTCTGGATCGGTGGAGGGTGGGGGATCGACGCTCTGGTCGGCGAGCAGACCCGAGACCATCGCGACCTGGATCTGATGCACCGGCAGGACCAGGAGGACACTGCGGTGGCGGCCCTCTCCGACGCGAATTTCGTGGAGAGCCTTGACTGGAGGCCGATCCGATTCGTCATGACGGCGCCGGATGGGCGCGAGATCGACCTCCATCCGCTGGCCTTCGCCCATGACGGCTCGGCGGTGCAGGCGTCGCCCGAAGCGGAGCGTCCTTTCATCTATCCCTCCTCATGCTTCGTGACAGGCACCATCAAGAGGACGGCTGTCCCGTGTCTGTCCGCCGAGCAGCAGGTCTACTTCCATCAGGGATACGCGCCCACGGACCGCGATCGGCACGACATGGCTCGACTCCGCCGAGTCTTCGGGATCCCACCCACTTCTGAGGAGCAAGGCCAAGCCGCCGTGCCGCTTCGGCGGGCAGGTGGCTGTGCTCTCCGGTACGACGGGAAGTCCCGGACCGGAGCAACGGCCTCGAAAGCACCTCCACCGCGTACCCCAACGGCTTCCGTATCTCGTGGGGCACGCTCCAGCCAGGCCAGATCGAAACCCGAGACCTCCGGCGGAGCCCCACCCCGCAGGATTGGTGCCCCACCCGTGGCTCGACCATCACGGATGCCGGGAGACAAGCCACATGGAGCGGGACGCGAGTCACCCCAGTGGGTGACCGCCCCCTCGACAACAGCCCTCGGACATGAGATTCGAGGCTCCCCCGCTCAGGTCAGTGAGACTCATCCAAGCTCAGCGAGAAGGGACCCGGGCAGATGTACCCGCGGGCTCTTCGGGAAGGCTCACCAGCCGGTGCGCTCCGGGATGCCGGTGCCGCAGAACGCCCTCATCGCCATGCCGCCCACTCCTTCACCGCGAACCGGTCGCCGACGCGTCGTACTTCGGCTGCGCCCGGCCCGGGGAAATGCGCGGGAAGCAGCAGGGCGCCCCGGTCCGCGGCCTCCCCCAGCACCCGGCGCCGGCTGTCCCGTGCGCGGGGCTCGTCCTCGTCGAAGCTGGGGCAGTCGTCCGGCTCCGAGATCTGCAGTGGGCTGTGCAGCAGGTCCCCGGCGAACACCGCCCGGTCCGTACCCGACCGCAGCCATACCGCGGAGGAGCCGGGCGTATGGCCGGGGGCGGGCTCGATACGGAGTTGGGCGTCGATGTCGTAGTGGTCGCCCTCCCACAGCACGGTCTGTCCGGCCCGGTGCACGGGGGCGACGCTGTCCTCGAAGACGTTGGCCATCCGGGGGCCGGAGCGGGTCCGGTGTCCGTTGGCCGGGTTCCAGGAGTCGAAGCCGGCGCGCGGGATGACGTACTGGGCGTCGGGGAA
Source organism: Streptomyces sp. NBC_01450 (assembly GCF_036227505.1). NCBI lineage: Bacteria > Bacillati > Actinomycetota > Actinomycetes > Kitasatosporales > Streptomycetaceae > Streptomyces > Streptomyces sp. NBC_01450. The sequence continues at coordinate 126,494 of NZ_CP109481.1, forward strand.
GGTCGGCCGCCACTCTCCGTCGTCCGTCAGGCGGCTGTTCCAGCCGACGTGGTCGCCGTGGATATGGGCGCGGATCACCGTGTCCACGTCCTGCGGGCAAACGCCTGCCCGGGCGGAGCCCGCATCCTCATCGAGGTCGGCGACGGCAGCACCAGGCCCTGCTCTGCCTCGCCAGGCGTCGGGCCGACGGCCTCTTCGTCATGCTCCGCGACGGCACCTTCTACGAACCCCAGCCGCCCACCGCAGTCACCTGACCGGCGGCTCAGCGAGGAGCACGACGCGATCGGTCTCGACATCGAAGCCAAGCACCGGATGCCCGTAGTCGCCCTCCGGATCCATCAGCACCGGCTTGCCCAACCGCCGCCCGATCCTGCGAAGGAAGTCGCAGAACACATCAAGTCGCTCCTGGCCCTGCAACTCCCGCAGGTCGACGTCGAAGTCGACTTCATCGTCGGCACCGAAACGAAAGATCGCCAACACATCGGCAGTCGGCCAGACCCGCAACTCCGGGCACTCGGCATCCGCCGGGCGGCCCAGCACAGCCTCTGCTCGGGGCACTGCAAGCACCGTCTCTCCTTCGGAGTACTGGCACTTCCAGCCCCGCTCCACGACAAGATCGAGGATCGCCTGCCAGTCCTCCACCGAGGCATTCGGGACACGCACGTCCGGCAGCGACCCCATCAAGTCCGGGTCGAAGAAACAGCTCACGTCATCCCACAGCAGATCAGCCACCCCACCATGCTCCCCGGCTCCCCGGCCCAACGCACTCCCGTTTCCCTTGGCCAAAGACATAGGGGCCCCCCGAGCCAGGACGCTGCCGTCCCGGGCGCCTTGGCGGTGGTGGTTCAGTTGGGTGGTGTGCGGATGGTGGCCCGGTCCCAGACGGGTGTCCTGACGGGTGTTCGGGCAGCGCGGTGTTGTCTTGTCACGGTCATCTGCCAGATCGCGAGGAGCAGCAGCGTGCCGGTCTCGGTGAGGAGGCTGAGGAGTGCTTGTGGGGCGGGCTGCAGGCCGTGTTCGGTGAATCCGAAGACGCCCACGGTGCGTGAGGCGGTGAAGCCGGCGAGGGCGCCGAGCGCAATGCCGGCTGCGGCGGCTCTCAGCAGCAGGGGTGGCGTCCCCATCAGCAGCAGGGCGGCGAGGGCGAAGGAGGCGCTGGCCTGGAGCAGGAACAGGGGGCCGATGATGTGGATGAAGCGGTACTCGTCGACGTAGAGCTGGGCGTGTATGTATCCGCCGGCGGCGAGGGTGGCGGCGCTCGCCGATCGCAGGGTGGGGGCGAGGAGTCTGTGGGTGTTCATGCCAGCCTCCGATCCTTGATGGCCAGTTCGCGGTCGCCCTGGCGGTAGCCGACGGTGCGGATGCCGAGTGCGTCCTTGAGCTGACGGGCGGGGACGACCTGCGGAGTGGGGGCGGGGCCATGGCCCGGCTTGGGCAGGGGGTAGGCGGTGGTGGTGGCGGAGTGGAAGGTGATGTTGCCCTCTGTCTTGGTGAACAGCTGGTGGACGTGCCCGTTGAGACAGGTGACGGAGGAGAAGCGGCGCAGGAGGGCGATCACCTTGAGGGCGTCATCGGTGCTCCAGCCCCACTGCGGGTACATGGCGAACAGCGGGATGTGGCTGAAGACCACGATGGGGGTGTCCGACGACAGTCCGGCGATGTCCTTGCGGACGAAGTCGATCTGGTCGTTGCCGAGATGGCCGAGCTTCTCCAGGCTCATCGTGTTGACCAGGGCGATGAAGTGCACGCCGTGGGTGTCGAAGCTGTACCAGCCATCACCGAGCGTGCCCCTGCCGAAGGTCTGCCGGTAGGCGCGGCCTGCATCGCCGATGGAGTCGTGCTCGCCCGGTACGGTGAAGACGCGGTCTGTCTGTATACCAGTCATCAGCTGCTTGACCTGGTCGAACTGCCCGGCCGTGGACAGGTGGGTCAGGTCGCCGCTGTGCATGACGAAGTCGGGTCTGAATCCGAGCGAGTTGACCTGGTGGATCGCTTCGGTGAATGAGCCGGTCACGTCCATGTTCGCCGGGCCCTGGAACCCGATATGGCTGTCGGAGACCTGTACGAACCGCAGCGAGCCGTTCGCCGCTGCGGCGGCGCCGGCGGCGGCCACGGAGTTGGTCTCCCGGGAGTCGGCGATGTGGCTGATCACCTCTCCGCTGGCCACGGTCAGCACCACGGCGCCGCCGAACCAGCCCGCGTGGCGGAGGAGTTGGCGCCGGGTCATACCGTGTTCCGTGGCGGGCTGCTCGGCATCGCCGGCCGGTGCGCTGTCGTGGTTGTCGTGGCTGTCGTAGTAGCTGGTCATCAGGTCACCTCCACGGTGGCGGTCATGAACGGATGGATGGTGCAGAGGTAGGAGTAGGTGCCGGGCTTGGTGAACGTGTAGCTGTACGTCGCGTGGGTGTTCAGGGCTGTCGAATGCAACGGGCCGCCGGATCCCGCGCTGGTGACGGTGTGGGCATCGGTGTCCTGATTGGTCCAGGTCACCGTCGTGCCCACTTTGACCTTGAGCGCGGCCGGGGAGAATGCGAAGTTCTTGATCGCCACGGCGTCCCCGGTCACCGGCGCGGCCGACGTGCCCGTGCTCGGGGGGCTCATGGGCATGCTCATGCCGGGCATCGGCGAGGCGCCGGGAGCGGAGCCCGCCGCATTCCCCGGTCCGGTGGCACCGGGCATCCCGGCCGTCTGGTGCTGACCTGGACCGGGTTTGATGGCACCGGTTCCGGTGGACGAGGAATGCGACGACTGGCCGCATGCGCCAAGGAGCCCCAACGCGCCGGCGGTGGCGACGGCCAGCCCGGCCGCGGCGCGTGATCGCCGGCCTGGCATACGAAAGTTCAGGTACATGGTGTTCGTTCCTCACTGATCAGGCAGAGATGGGGAATGCGCCGGCTGAGCACACGCAACCGCAGTGATGCGTGGTGGATGCCGTGTCACGGCCGCGTACCCCTGGCGGCCCCTGCGAACGAGCGCTGGTGCTGTCCTTGTGCCGGCCGGTGGCCTCGACAGGCCCCGCGCTGCGCATCGGCCCTTGCATGCCGCGAAGTCGCAGGCGACATGCGGCAGTTCCCCGTCCGGGGCCGCGAGTGACGTATCGCCGTGCGGCGGTGCCTGTGCAGGTGCTGCGCTCACTGGGCGGGTGGAGTTCCGCCCTGGTGGTTGCGCAGCCCTCGATCGCTGTCTCGCCGTACGCGTCGAGCGCTCCGCAGGGCCGTCGCCGTGGTGTGCGCGGGGCCCGGCACGGGGCTGCCCGGTGGTGCCGAGCCCGGTGCGCCGGGGCGGCGCGGGCGTGGCCGACACCGTGAGCGCGTGCGCCGCGTTGCCTATCTCGGTCACCTCTGATCCATCCTTGTCGCGCGGGGAACAGCGGAATAGCGGAGGAATGCCGCGTAAGCCGGCTCTTGTCTGACTCCACGGGCGGCGAGGGGCGACCGGTTCGGAAGATATGCACTTTTTGTGATTCTTCTTGGCGGTCGCCGCGGCCCAGCCGGCCCCCGGCGCTCCGCCCGGCTTGGCCCTGGCGGTGCCGTCAGGCCCGGCAGGGGCGTGCGCCCGCGGTGCTCGCAGAGCGTCACCTGCACCACGCCGTACGTTGCACGACAAAGCAATACATATGAGCGATGATCGACTTATGTCCTGGAGTTCCCGAAAGCGTGGTCCAAGGACCGATCCGGATCGCTCCGCGCACCGTGTCTCCGGTAAAGGGACCCTTTCGACCGCAGACGAGGAACTGCTGCGCACTCTGTACGCGGAGCACGCAGGAGCCCTGTTCCACTACGTGCTGCGACTGACCTCAGGAGACTGGCAGTGGGCGGAGGATGTCGTGCAGGAGACGCTGCTGCGAGCGTGGCAGCATCCCGCCGCGTTCGACCCGGCACGCGGCCCGGCGCGGGCATGGCTGTGCACGGTCGCCCGGCACCTGGTCATCGACGCCCACCGGGCCCGGCAGGCCAGACCGGCCGAGGCCGGCGGCGAGGCGCTGGAGCGAGCCGCCGAGCAGGCACCGGGCGAGGACGAGATCGAGCAGGCACTGCAAAGCTGGGCGGTGGCCGATGCCATCCGGACGCTGTCCCCGGACCACCGCGCGGTCCTGCTGGAGACCTACTACCAGGGCCGGACCATGGCGGAGGCCGCCCGGGTGCTGGGCATCCCGCTGGGCACCGTGAAGTCGCGGACGTACTACGCCCTGCACGCCCTGCGGCTGGTGCTGCAGGAACGGGGCATCGAGCCATGACCGCGGCATGCAGGAGGTGGCGACCATGAGCGCGGAGCACGACGCCCTCCGGGTGGCGCTGGGAGGATACGTCCTGGGCACGCTGCCCCCGGCGGAAATGGAACACGTGCGCGCCCACCTCGCGGGATGCGCCGAGTGCCGGGCAGAACACGCCCAGCTGGCGGGGCTGCCCGCACTGCTCGCGACGGTGACCGCAGCAGAAGCCGCAGGTCAGACGGTGCCGGCCGTCGGCGGGGACCTGGCCGATCGACTGGTGGCGCGGGCAGCCGAGAGCGCTCAGGGCTCCCCGCCCGCACGGCCTGCGGTGCCGCAGGCGCCCGAGTCGGGTGTGCTGGAGGGGCTGCTCCAGCGAGCCGCGGCCCGGCGCCGCAGGACCTGGCGTCTGCAACTGGCCGGCGCCGCCGCCTCCCTGATGTTCATCGCAGCAGCGGCCGGCGGCACATGGCTGGCGGTCGTCGGATCCGTGGGCCCTCAGGCGACGCGGCCCGCACCGACCGCACCGGCCGCAACGCGCACCTTCTCCGGAAGCGATCCCGCCACTGGCGTCACCGCCTCGGTGAAGGTCTCACCCTCTGCCTGGGGCAGTGTCCTGCAGGTCTCCGCCAAGGGGGCACCCGCCGGCATCACCTGCCGGCTGCAGGCGGTCGGGCCCGGCGGGGCCCGGGCGGACGCCGCTACCTGGCGGGCGGGCGAGTACCCTCCCGGCACCACGATCCCCGGGGCGGTTGCCATGTCTCCGGCAGCCATCGAGCACTTCGAGATCTACGCGGACAACGGTCAGAAGCTGGTCACGATCCGGGCATGAGGTGCCGGGAGCCGGCCCGACGCCGCGGCGGGCCGGCTTCCGGCGTGTCCGACCGTCCTCAAAGCCGGTGGATCACGTTGGTGAGCACGCACGGGGCGTCCGGCCGATGGTCATCGAGGCGGCCAGTGCTCGTCGCATCGGCCGCAAAGACGCGCCCGTGGTCACCGTCGCCGACCGACCCCACCACGCCGTACGGCTCCGGAATCGGCGAGATCAAGATCGTCCGACAAGGGCGCCCGGCGGATGCCCGCGGTGGCCCCCGCGGCCGAGCCGCAGGACTGCCCCTGGTGCCGACACAGTCCCCTGACGACAGCTGTACAGGCGAAGCAGCTGCAGCACCTCACCGGCCCTGGGGACGTGCGGCACCACAGCGGCAGGATCGCCCGGACAGTTGCTTGCGCCCATCCCTCGGCCCGCCTCTCCCTCTCTTCCAAAGTCCGTGCAGCCCGGAGCGGAGAAGGGGATCCAGGGCATCTGCACGCCGAGGGCCGCCAAGAAGACCACGGACGTGGGGGGAGCCGAACTGCGCCGCCCGGCTCGCCGGGTACGGCATCGAGCTCTGCCAGAGGCGAGTGAGCCCAGCCCTGCCATCGGCATTGACCTGACCCGCAAGAAGTTGAACAAAAGCCGCGCATAACTCGAACCGTTCGGCAGGCGCCGCCCGTGGAATTGAATGAGCGCTCCCATGCAGGATCCGGCATACCGACCACCCCTCGAAATCGTTGGCGGTCTCCCCCGTTCCGGTCTCCGCACATCCACAGAATGGCCAGAAGACCATGTTTGTGACCGATTCCCCCCGCCCGAGCTCGCTGCTCTCCCGGCACTGCAGCCACCAGGCGCTGCTCACCCTGCCTGCGCAGGAGGCGCACGTCTCCGCCGCCCGTCACTTCGCGGCCGATCTGCTGGAGACATGGAGTGTCCCCGCGAGCGAACGGGACTCCGCCGTTCTCATCGTCGACGAACTCGCCGCCAACGCAGCCCAGTACGGCCGCGAGCACATGACCCTGCAGCTCGTCCTCGACCACGGCACTTTGCACATAGTGGTCAGTGACTCCGGAATGGCCGTGGAGCACCCTCGCCCCGACATCGCCCCGGACGAACACGGCCGCGGCACCGGCATCGTCCAGTACCTCGCACAGTCGACCGAGGTCCACCAGACACGCAGCGGCCGCGAAGTCCGCGCCTGCCTGAGGTGCTCGGCATGACCAGCCCCGGCGTTCCGTACGAGCTGCGGCCCCTCGCCAGGCCCGGCACCACAGCACGGCGACCGGCCACCGGGGGCGGCTGCGGCGCCGGATCACCCGACGACCCCACCGAGTGGGCCTTCGCGACCCACAAGCCGTGCCCCATCGACGTCTGCCCGGGCCCGGCGCAGGTGCGCGTGCCCTCCCCGGCGAACCCGTCGGCCCTCAACCACGGCGACCCCGGCCCCGGCCCCGACACGGTGCTCTGCAAACGCTGCGGCGCCGGCCCCGGCGTACCGGTGGAGGTGTGAGCGTGGGGCTCACCCCGAACACCGCCGAGGTCATCGACGCGCCGCCTCCGCACGAGGCGTACGCGAACGCCCCCGACCTGCGCCGCGAGATGCACCGGGTGCTCGCCCTCGGGGCCGAACGCGCCTGGCTGCTGCGCAGGGTCGCTCTCATGGCCCGGATGGCCCTGCACGACCCCGGCCCCGGCCCCGGCCCGGTCGGCGCCGCCGCACAAACCGCCGGACAACGCGTACTGCACGACCGCCGCCATCCCGAGCGGGTGGCGCTCGAGCGGAGGAACGGCGGGCGCCGGCTCGCGTTCGGCTGGTGGTCATGCCTGCGAGCGAACGTCTCGCCGGTGCCCAGGACGCGAACCCGCCCACGCTCCGGGGATGCGACGTCGTCGTGCCCGAGGCCGTCGAGGAGATGCTGGACGCCCAACCGCGGCTGCGCCGCTTGCTGATGTACAAGTTCGGCTTCAGCAAGCACAACGCCGAGGACGTCCTGTCCGGCGTTCGTGAGCGCTGGATGCCTCTGCCGCGGGAACGTTCCACGGCGCCGAAGTCCCCCGCGCAGCTCCCTGTCCACCCTCACCCGCAACGCCGCCGTCGACCAGAGGCCAGGGACCTGCTCGTCTCCCGACTCCCGACTCCCGAACCGGAACCGGAACCGCGAAGCGGTGCCCGCCCGTAGGGGCCGAGGGGAGACGAGAATCTGACCGGCGTGCTCGAAGCAACAGTGCGTGGCCCCTCGACAGCCCCCGCACCAGACTGACCTACGGGCTCAACATCCCAGGAGACGACCGGAGTCGGGCAAGCATCACAGCGCCGGTACGGGGGCGGTGGTCTCACTCGTCCGGACGACACGCCCCGCCGGCTCCGCGCGCGGCGCGCCACGTCACCCGAGCGCGTCCGGGCTTCGTGCTTAAGGTGACGCCCGGAGGTGGAGAATGCGAGTGGGGTTGCACGCGCTCGGTATCGGTGACGGTGCCCGTCCCGAGGTGATCCGTGCGGTGGCCGCAGCCGCGGAGACGCACGGCTTCGCGAGGCTCTGGTGCGGCGAGCACGTGGTACTCGTGGATGAACCGGCCTCCCGCTACCCCTACTCCGTGGACGGCCGGATCGCCGTGCCCGCGGACGCGGACTGGCTGGACCCGCTGCTTGCCCTGGCCTTCGCGGCGGCGGTCACCAGCCGCATCGAGCTCGCCACCGGCGTACTCCTGCTGCCTGAGCACAACCCCGTCCTGGCCGCCAAACAGGCCGCCACACTCGATGTGCTCTGCGCCGGGCGGTTCAGCCTCGGGGTCGGAGTCGGCTGGTCGGCCGAGGAATTCGCAGCGCTCGGGGTCCCCTTCGCCAGGCGCGGGCAGCGCACCGAAGAGTACCTCGCCGCGATGCGCACCCTCTGGGCCGAGGACCCGGCCTCCTTCTCAGGGGAGTTCACCCGCTTCGACGCGATCCGGGTCAACCCGAAGCCGCTGCGCGGCGGCCGGCTCCCGGTCGTGGTCGGCGGCAACAGCGACGCCGCCTTGCGCCGCGCGGTCACGCTCGCCGATGGCTGGTACGGCTTCAACGTCCCGGCGGCCGACGTCCCGGCGCGCATCGCCGTTCTCGCCGACGAGTGCGCCCGCCACGGTCGCGCTTTTGACGAGCTCACAGTCGCCGTCGCGCTGAGCGACGGGACACCGGAGCACCTCCCCGCACTCGGTGCGGCAGGCGTCACCGAACTGGTCGTCGTCGGCGCACCCCCACCCGCTCCGGAGGCGGCGGCCACCTGGGTCGCGGAAATCGCCCGAACCTGGATTGGCCCGGAGCAACAGCCAGGGCCGGCCGGGGCCCCGGCCGATGGGTTCACGCCCGCAAGGCGTCCTCAAAGGAAAGATGACTGACCTGCGCTCCTGAGGTACTCAGAGCAGGTAATTTGCCTGCGCGGACCAGGCGCCGAAGCTCTGCGCGGAAGTCCGCGATCGGACCTACCGCTGGTACGGCCAACTCCCGACCCCTTCGGTGCGGTTCGGCAGATGTCTCCGAAGGGTACGTCTTCACCGCCGTATACGTGGGCGTCGTACTCCCCGCCGTCCGGGTCTCGACGCCGCGGGACACGCTCCTCGCGGTTACACCCGGCCCCGTCTCGTCGCCCGCCAGTGCCGCATCGGGCAACGTTCGCCCTCAAGTCCGCTTGGCCTGGAACCGTGTCAGTCATTTTCCAGAGACCTTCCCGGTTCATGTCGCCGCGCGAACCTGGCACAAGCAGCGCCGTGGGCGCTGCGCAGAAGCTGCACCACCGTGTCCGTTGTCCTCTCACCAGGATTGACGACAGAGACCCAGCCGAGTACCCCGTACACCGGGTGCGGCATCACGCTGTCGACGGCTGCGTAGTCGCGAGGCCGGGTGAGGCTGCGCGACTCCTCCCCCGTGAGCGCCCGGAACGTCGCACGGTCGGCGTGGATGTTCACGCGCCAGCGGCCCGGAGGGTCAAGGTCGGAGGCGGCGTCGTCGGGGTAGTTCTTGATGACGATCGTCCCGTAAGGCTGGACGTTCTGGGGCATCCGACCGTCGGGGGCGTAGTAGAAGAACGCATCCCCCCACGCGAGCTCGGGGAAGTCGCCGCCCGGCCCCGGGACGACCACGAGCGCGCCGGCGAAGCCTCGCACGGTCGCGATGATCTGTTCCATACTCATGGTTCAAGCATCACCTTCAAGTGCTTATGTGGGGTTGGCTGATGGGCGAGCTGGTGAGCGGTTCGCAACGGGTACCGCTCCGAACCACCGACGTCGCCATGGAGTCGGGGTACTCGGTGCAACAGGTTCGCGACCTGGAGCGGCTGGGAGTCATTCCCCCAGCCGCTCGATCGAGCAACGGTTACCGCTCCTACACACCGCTGCACGTCCACGCCCTTCGCGCCTACCGGGGACTCGCAGGTGCTGTTGGCCCTGTCACAGCCCGGCAGATGCTCGCGGAACTGCGGACAGAAACCCTCGCGGAGGCAGCCTCGGCGATCAACACGGTCCATGTTCGACTCGCGCGGGAACGAGAGGAGGCCCTGCACGCTCAACAAGCGTTGCGTGCGATCCAGGCCGAAGCGAACGCACCCGAGTTCGAGCAGGACAGTGACGCGATGACGATCACAGAGCTCGCCGGAGCGCTCAATGTACGTCCCTCCACCCTGCGGTTCTGGGAGCAGGAAGGGCTCGTCACCCCCGAGCGAGTGACGTCACTGCAAGCACGCCGCTACGGTCTTTCAGCCTCCAGAGCGGCCCGAATCGTTGCGGCCCTCCGCAACACCGGTTACGGCATTCCCGCAGTGCGCGAGATCATGGGCTCCCTGCACCGACTCGACGGCCTGGGAGAGACCCAACGCATCCTGCAACAGCGTCTTGACCAGATCGCCACACGGACCGTGGCACTGCTCCGAGCGGGCGCAGACCTGACAGCCGTCGTTACGGCCGCCCGGGAACCGACGGCCACCCAGTCCGTATCAGGCAACGTTTGCCCTGGCGACCTCGGCTCGTAGGCGCCGGTCGTCAGCGTGGCGGTTTCGCCAGATGAGGTAGAGGCGGATCATGCTGCCGTGCTCTTTGCGGCTGGCGTGATCGGTGTTGTCGAGGGTGAAGTGGCGCAGCGCGGTGAACTGGGCCTCGATGCGGTTCAACCATGAGGAGTTGGTCGGGGTGCAGGCGGCGAGCAGGCGCCGGATGTCGTACGGTCGGGTGCAGGTCGCGCGCCGCCGTGGCCTGGGTTCACGGTCGGGATCCTTGCCTTTGCCGCCGCGCTCGGCCCACTGCCGACCCGGACGCGACTGGAGGTTGAGCGGACGGAACTCGTCCAGGCGAAACACCACTTCTGGCTCGTCTTCGTCGGGTACAACCTCGCAGTCAGCGATCGCGCACAGGTGCTCGACCCGCGCCTTCTTGGCCGCGTAGTCCGGAACCCGTGCTCACCCCTACGCATGTCTTCCCAGACGGGGCGGCCCTACGTGTCCGGGACGCGCGCACCGGCTTTCTGCGCCACGAGCACACCTGCTCCGGCGAGGGCGAGGCCCGTTGTCCGCGTACGGTACGTGACCGTCACGGCCGCGCTCTGACGGCCCATCTGCTGGGCGACACGCTGATCCTGCACACCCCCTCGGCACCCGAGTCACGTGTGCGCTTGCCGCTCCCCGTCGGGGCCGGCCTCCTCGTGGCACGCGATACGTCGATGTATGTAGCTGGGGCAGGCGGTTTCCTGTCTCTGACATTGACATCCTCCCCCTCTTAAAAGAGGGGGATTCCAACCCGGGTGGGTTGCGGTTCACGGACACTCGACCGCTGTCTGGGCGGTGTTGTCCCTCCGGCACGGGCTTGGCACCCGGGGCGGCTATCGCCGTCCTGTCCTGCCGCGACGTTGGTTGCTGCATTGGTGTCCGCGTTGCAGGTGAAGCCGCAGGAGGAGCAGACGAACTCGGCTTGGCTCTTGCGCGAGTTCTTGTCGATCCATCCGCAGGCACTGCACCGCAGGCTGGTGTAGGGGGCGGGTACGTCCTCGACCCGACCGGGGGCCTTGTGCTCGGTGCGCCGGCGCAGCAGGCCCCAGCCCTGCGCGAGGATCGCCCGGTTCAGCCCTGCTTTCTGCGCGACCCGCTTGCCCGGCTCCTTGTTGGTCCCCTTCGCCGAGCGTGTCATGTTCTTGATGTTCAGCTTCTCGAACCGCACCAGGTCGTACGACCTGGCCAGCATGGTCGAGGTCTTCTCGCACCAGTCCTTGCGCCGGTCGGCTTCGCGGGCCTTGAGCTCGGCGACCTTCGCGTACTCGGTCGTCTTCTGCGAGCTGTTCTTGGGCGCGCGGGCGCCGCGCCGCTGATGTTTGCGGATCTGTGCCCGCTCACGGGTGGTGAGCTGGGGACAGTTCAGCATCCGGCCGTCCGACAGGGCCGCGGTGATCGTGACGCCCCGGTCGATGCCGATGACCTCGCCGGTGCCCGGCGCCGTGACCGGGGCGGGGATGACGGCGAAGGCGATGTGCCACTGCCCGTTCTTCCAAGTGACCCGGAACGTCTTCGCCTGCGGCAGCCCGGTCCGGGTGAGGCGGAAGCGGACCCAGCCGCAGCCCGGCACCATCACCTGCGCCCATCGCCGGTTCAGCCTCTGGACCACCACCGAGCGGCCCATGACCTGCCTGCCGGTCTTCGCGTTCAGCTTCGGGCCGCCGTCGGTGTCGAACTCCGGGACGCGGTCGGTGCCGATGACGCGAAAGCCCTCGTGCCGGTGCTTCCTGCGCCAGGTCGGCTCGCCGAACCCGGAGGTGAACCTCGCCTGCCTGGCCCTTCCGAAGTCCTTCAACGCCTGCTGCTGCACATCCGCGTTGCCCTCACGCAGCCACTCACTGGCGGTGCGGGCCTCGGTGAGCTGGCGGCACTGCTCGGCGAAACCGGGCGCGGCCTTCCTGCCCCTGTACCAGTACGAATGCTGCTCGACGGCCAGATTCCACACGTACCGGGCGTGCGCGCAGTGCAGCAGCATCTGCTGCTCCTGCTCGCCCGTGGGGTACATCCGAAACCTTGCCATAGGACCAATCTAGCTCAATCATGGTCCCATGAAGCATGTAAACCTGAGACTCCCCGACGACCTGCACGAACAGGCCCGAGCCGCCGCCGAGGCCGACGACCGCTCCCTGAACTCCTGGCTGATCGCCGCCGTGCGACGCGCCGTCACCCCGGGCAAGACGCCGAATCGCCCTGAAGGCGATTCGGCCACCCCTGCCCCGCTCCGCGGGAGCGAGCATTCACCCCGACCCTGAAGGACCGGGCACCCTGCCCGAAAACGAGGTGGATGAGCCGTTTTCATAGGGCGCAATCCGCTGCATGGGGCCCTTTCGTGTGCCCGTGTCTGTAGAGGGGCAGCTGAGCAAGATGTCTGTTCGCCTACTGGTGACCGGAGTCGCGGGCCGCGCTCACGATGAGATCCGTGACCGCCTGGGGGTGTGAGACCAGGGACACGTGCGAGGAGTTGATCTCCACCGTCTTGCGCGCGTGTGCGCGCTTGGCCTCGTACCGCTCAAGGCTTGGGTCGATGGCCCGGTCCTGCCTGCCGACGAGCACGTAGACCGGCTTGTCGCGCCAGGCCGCTGCGGTGAGCTTGTCGGTGAACGCCGACTGCGCGATCGGGCGCTGCGTCGACGCCATGACGGACGTCTGCTGCTGCGGGAGGTCCTGGGCGAAGGTCGCGTGGAACTTGGCGGCCTGGATGTACATGTCCGTGCCCGTGGTGCCGTCGCCGTTGCGGAAGGGCACTTGCTGGAGCGCCTTGGTGAGCGGGGCGGCCGGGAACTTGCCGGAGAGGCTGGCGAACGACTCACCCTTGTCCGGCATGATCGCGTTGACGTACACCAGCGCCTTGACGTTGTCGAGCCCGGCGGCCGCCTGCGAGATCACCTCGCCGCCGTAGGAGTGTCCGACGAGGACGATCGGCCCCTTGATGGTTTTCAGGAGGCTGTTCAGGTACGTCGAGTCCTGGGGTATGCCGCGCAGCGTGTTGGGCGGGGCGATGACCTGGTAGCCGTCCCGCTGCAGGCGCTGCACCACTGCGTTCCAGCTGGACCCGTCGGCGAATGCTCCGTGTACGAGCACCACGGTCGGCTTCTGGCCCCCCGGGGCCCTGCCGAGGTCGTCTGCGGCGTGAGCCGGCACCACGGTCAGGACGGAGAGCACCGCCGCTCCGAGGGCCAGTCCACCCTTGCCTGATTTCAAGATCCCAGAGGCGGTCACGCGCTTCCCCTTCCTCGGCGTACCAGGTGAACTCGGCTTCTTCGGCGACTGAGCACAGTAAGAATCGTGCGGCGCGGAACGCGGAGAGCCGACGGTGGGTACTTGGTGGCGGCCGCGGTCACCGCTGCCGCCGCTTCGGATATCACAATGTTCGCGTGTCTGCGTTTTCCGCGCATCCGGTGCCCTGCTGGGTGATCGGCAGCGGAAGGTACGGCTCCCGATGGCGAGCGCGCCGCTTCGCAGGTCAGGAGGGGTGCACATGGGTGAATTGCAGGTCTTATCGGCCGGTCTTAGCGTGGATTCATGGCTATGGCAACGACGAGTCCGGTGACCGGTGAGGTCCTCAGGAGGTTCGCCGAGCTGACCCTGCAGTCAGGCATGGCCTTCATCAACGGCAACACGGCCAGCTACCCCGAGATCCCCTTCGGGGGCGTCAAACGCAGCGGCTACGGACGCGAGCTGTCCGACCTCGGCATGCGGGAGTTCATGAACGCCAAGACCGTCTGGATCGGCCAGGACGCCTGAACCCCCCGATAGCGGGCGGCAGTCGACACCGCCCGTGCCGCCGGCCTGCGCCTGGGCATCGCGGAAGTCGTACGCGAACGCCTCCACCTCGCGGCCGACGGCGGACTGGGCCGCGCGGATGTCGCCGCGACCTACCGAATGTCCCGCCGGGCCGCATCCTGACCGGGCCGTCCCGTTCGAGAGAGGCGAGGGAGGAACGATGACCCGTGCCGGCATCGCCGCCGCGCGTTCGAGCACGGCGCAACTGGCGGAGATCATTCCCCAGGTGGACGACGAGCAATGGGACCTGCCGTCCGCATGCGACGGCTGGCGCGTGATCGACGTGCTGGCCCACCTCGCGGCCCTCGCCTCCGAGGCGGTGGACCCGCCACCGCCCGACCCCTCACTGCCGAAGAACCGCGAGCGCTACCACGACCTGCGCGTCGACGAACGCCGTGGCTGGAGCCATGCGGAAGTCCTCGACGAGTGGCGGCGCAGCACACCTCGCCAGCTGGACCTCCTGGAAGCGGCCCAGGAGGTACCCGGGGCCGACGAGGCCGTCCAGGTGGCCGGGCTCGGGACGTATCCGCGCCACCTCCTGGCGAACACCATGGCTTTCAACGTCTTCTGTCACCTCCGCAACGACATGCTCGCCCCGGACGGCCCGCTCCCGTTCACCCTGCCGGAACCGACCGACGACCAGGTCGCCCTCGCCGTCGACTTCATGCGCGCCAGCCTCCCCCAGATGCAGGGGCCCGAACTCACCGCCACCGTCCGCAGGCCTCTCGTCCTCGACCTGACCGGGCCGGGCGCCACCACCGTCACCCTCCTCCCCGCGACCGAGCCGGACGGGCAGCTGACCGTGGCACCCGGTGCGGACGCCACCACCCGGGTCCACAGCACGGCACTCGCCTTCATCGCCTGGGCCACCACCCGCAAACCCTGGCGCGACCACTGCCGCATCACGGGGGACACATCCGCCGCGACACCGTTCCTCGACCGCCTCAACATCATTTAGACGATGTCCTGTGCGGTGAGACGAACTCGGGCTGGGTGCCCGTCCGGGCGGCGGGCGTGCAGCGTGCCGGCCCCGATACGCTGCCCGCATGATTCGCGCTGTGACCTCGACCTCGTGATGACGCTCGCACCAGCCCCACGCGCACGGATTCCCTTCATGACACCGGAGTTCGGGTGCCCGTCTTACGGACGGGCCTGCGTGCGGTCCCGCACGATGATCTTGCCGGTGTTCTCGCCGCGCAGCATTCCCAGGAACGCGTCCACGATGTGCTCGAAACCGTCGACCACCGTCTCGTCCAGAGCGAGCCGGCCGCTCTGCAGATGCGGTACCGCGAACTCGTACAACTCCTCCTGCACGGCGCGGTAGTTGCTGACCAGGAAGCCCTCCATGCGGAGGCTCTTCTCCACGATGTCCGCGTAGTTGAAGCGCGGCGACGGCGCGTCGGGGGTGTTGTACTGGCTGATCGTGCCGACGCGGACGATGCGCCCGAACTCGCGCAGCGCTCCCACCGCCGCGGCCAGTTGCTCGCCGCCGACGTTGTCGACGAACACGTCGATGCCGCCCGGCGCGGCCTTGCCGAGCAGGTCGGCGGCGGGCCCGTCGTGGTAGTCGAAGACGGCGTCATAGCCCACCTCCCGTATGAGGTGGCCGGCCTTCGCCGCCGAGCCGGCGCTGCCCACGAGCCGTCCGGCGCCGAGCAGTCCGGCGAACCGCCCGGTCGCCGTGCCGACCCCGCCCGCGGCGGCCGACACGAACAGGTCCTCCCCCTCCTGGAGCCGGGCGATCCGGGTCAGGCCCACATAGGCGGTCAGGCCGGTGCCGCCGAGGGTGCTCAGGTACGCGGTCAGGGGCACCCCGTCGAACCGGGGCAGTCGCCGGATCTCCTCGGGCGTGACCACCGCGTGCGTGCGCCAGCCCTGCCGGTGGAACACGATCTCGCCCTCGGTCAGCCGAGGCGTGCGCGAGGCGATCACCCGCCCGATGGCGCGGCCCTCCAGCGGTGCGCCGAGTGCGAAGCCGCCGGGCACGTCGTCCATCATCTCGCGGTGGTAGGGGTCGACGGACCAGTAGAGGTTCTCCACGAGCGCGCTGCCGGCCGCGGGGTCGGGAAGCGTGGATTCGACGCAGGCGAAGTGCTCGGCGGTGGGAAAGCCGTGGGGGCGGGCGGTCTGGTGCACGGTGAGCGCGGTCTCGTTCATGCCCGGACCGTAAGGCGGGAATGCGCCGCCCGGGCAGCCGGTTGGGCTCATGCGACACACCGTTCCATGAGCAGTTCTCATACGTTGAGGTGAGCGCCCCGTGGCCCGCACGACCGACTCCGATCTCGCCCCGCAGGAACTGCGCGTCCTGGTGGCGGTCGCGGACACGGGCGGTTTCTCGGCCGCGGCCGGCGTACTCGGTCTGACCCAGTCCGCGGTCTCCCACTCGGTTCGCGGCAGCGAGCGCAGAATCGGTGCCGTCCTCTTCGAACGCGGCCGCACCGGCGCCCGCCCCACCCCCGCCGGAGACAAGGCCGTCGCGCACGCCCGCCGCATCCTGCGCCTGCTGGACGTCCTGACCGCCGAGGCGCGCGGCGCGGCCCGGTCCGATGCCGCGGAGGGGCCGCTGCGGATCGCGGCTTTCCGCAGCGCGGCTCTCCATTTGCTGCCGGCCGTCCTGCAGCGGCTGCGCGCCCGACACCCCGGGATCGAGCCGCGGGTGCGGATCGTACGCGAGGTGGGGCGCGGCACAGCGGGCGAAGTGGCCGACGGGAAAGCCGACATAGCCATCGCCACACTGGGCGGCTCCGTGCTGCTTCCACCAGGTCTGGTCGCGAACGGACTCCTTGAAGAGCCGTATGCCCTGGTGCACGCGACGGGTCACGCCGCCCCGCGCTCGCTGCCGCTGGTCGACTGGGCCGAGAACTGCGGCTCGTACACCCGCGACTGGTGGGCTGCGCAGGACTGGATCCCGAAGGCAACCGTCGAGGCCGAGGACGACGGAGCGGTGCTCTCCTTGGTGAGCGCAGGTCACGGAATGGCGATCATGCCGGCGCTCTCCTTGGTCGGAGCACCGGACTCGGTCGGGATCACTGATCTCGGCCCCGAGCGCCCGACACGCCAGGTCGGCTATGTCACCACGTCCGAACTGGCCGGATCCGCTGTCGTGCGCGCCTTGGTGAGGGAACTGCGGGCGACGCTCCCGCAGGATGTCAGCCTTCTCAGCCGCGAGGCTTGACCAGGTCGATTCGGCGAGTTGCCTGACGTGGGCAGCCGTGGTGTGCCACGGCCGTCTTGTGAGCCGCCTCGCTCGGGTTCTTCCACGCACGGAAGCGGTCCGCGACCTGTACGGCATCCGGCGCGCCGGCCCGGACGCCCGGCCGCCACTCCTTCTCCGCCTTCAGCAACCGGGCGTTCTCCGCCCGCAACCGGGCCAGCTCCCCAGCCGGACTCCCGCCGGCCTCGCGGCGCTCGGGCAGTGCCTGGAACTCGTTCTCCTTGCGGCCCCACGTCCGCAGCGGCTCGGCGGTGATGCCGAGGTCCGCCGCCACCGCCGCGTATGTGCGCGCGCTTGCCGCCCGCGGCGCGACAGAGCGCGACCGCGTCCTTCCTGAACTCCTCCGGATACGAAGACCTGCGTCCCACCTGGACATCCCTCCCCGGACATCCCTCCCTGGACCATCAGGATCCATCGTCAGGGTGCCCACTCCAAAGGATCAGTCTCAGCCGTCACAAGGGAGGTGACTTGCCGGTCAACTAGTTGCCGGGAATCACCGCTCTGGACGACCTCCGCCATGTCCGACACCACAAGGAGAACTGAGATGACCACCACCGCCACCCCCCTCGCACCGCAGGACGACCAGCTGGCCGCCGACTTCTACCTCTACGAGGCTCTGCTGTCGGACGAGGAGCGCAAGATACTGCTCAAGGCCCGCACCTTCCTGCGCGAAGAGGTCAAGCCGCTGGTCAACGAGTACTGGAGCAAGGGCGAGTTCCCCAAGGAGCTGATCGAGAAATTCCGCGGCAGCGGGCTGGCCGCCCTGTCCTACGAGGGCTACGGCGAGCACCTGCCGGCCATCAGCCACCTGCTCGACGGCATGCTCGCCATGGAGATGAGCCGCGTCGACGCCTCGTGCGCCACCTTCTTCGGCGTCCACAACGGGCTCGGCTTCTACTCCATCTACTACGGCGGCGACCAAGAGCAGCGCGACCGGTGGCTGCCCGCCATGGCCTCGATGGAGAAGATCGGCGCCTTCGCCCTGACCGAGCCGCTCGGCGGCTCCGACGTCTCCGGCGGCATGCGCACCACCGCCAGGCGCGAGGGCGACACCTGGGTCCTCAACGGCGCCAAGAAGTGGATCGGCAACGCCACCTTCGCCGACTACGTCGTGGTGTGGGCGCGGGACGTCGACGACAACCAGGTCAAGGGCTTCGTCGTGGAGAAGGGCGCTCCCGGCTTCGAGCCGGTGAAGATCGAGGGCAAGATCGCGCTGCGGATCGTGGAGAACGCCGAGATCACCCTGACCGACGTACGCGTGGCGGAGGCGAATCGCCTCCAGAAGATCAACTCCTTCCGGGACGTCGCGGAGATCCTGCGCTTCACCCGCAGCGGAGTCGCCTGGCAGGCCCTGGGCGTCATGATCGGCGCCTATGAACTCGCGCTCGACTACGCCAAGGAGCGCCGGCAGTTCGGCCGTCCGATCGCGGGGTTCCAGATGGTGCAGGACCTGTTGGTGAAGAGCCTGGGCAACATCACCGCCTCCTGGGGCATGCTGGTACAGCTCGCCCGGCTGCAGGACCAGGGCATCTTCCGCGACGAGCACTCGTCGCTGGCCAAGGCGTTCGTCACCTCCCGTATGCGGGAGGTCGTCGCCTTCAGCCGCGAGATCTTCGGTGGCAACGGCATCCTCCTCGACTACGACGTCGCCCGGTTCTTCGCCGACGCGGAAGCCCTCTACTCCTACGAGGGCACCCGCGAGATGCAGACCCTCATCGTCGGCAAGTCCATCACCGGCCACAGCGCCTTCGTGTAAGCCGTCCGGCAGCCTCCGGGGAAGCGTGTGCCGCTCGCGCGATGACAGCACGGACGGCACATGCCCTGCCGCGACATGGCGCCGGTGCCGCGCTCGGCATCGCGCTCACGCTGGGACCGGATCCGCTCGGCTTCAGCTCGATCCGCGAGGCGGCTGTTTGACAAACAACTCAAGCGGCTGCTTGAGTTCATGCTGTGATACAGGCGAAAAAGACGGACCTGCGCCGAGAGGCTGGTCAGCGCACGCGGGACGGCCTGCAGACGGCCGCCCTGGAGTTGCTCGCGCAACGAGGCCAGGAGGGCGTGACACTCCGCGAGATCACAGACCGCGCCGGAGCCAACGTCGCCGCGGTGAGTTACCACTTCGGATCACTGAAGGCGCTGTGCGACTCGGCGATCGAGCACGCGCTGGAACGGTATCTGGACGCGCAGATCCAGGCACTCGATCCCCTTGACTCCACTTCGACACTCCAGGAGGTGGCGGCAGCCTTCGCCCGGCCGATGGTGCGCGCACTGGCGGCCGGCGGACAAGACCTGGCCGTGATGCGGACCGTGGCGCGCGTCGGCATCGAGCCGCCCCAGGGGTGGGAGCGGCTGGCCGGCAAGTTCGACCGGAGTCGCCGGGAGGCTCTCCGGGTGCTGACAGCGAACCTTCCCGGAATCGACGAGCAGGAACTGATCTTCCGTACGCGATGCGCGGCCGGCCTGCTGAACTGGCTCGCGCTGGCACCCATCGGCGCCGAGCTGGCCACCCTGTCAGCCGAGCAGATCGAGCGGCGACTGGTCCCCGTGGTGGCTGGGGCGTTCCGCGGGGACACCGCAGCCGGCCACTGACCCCGGGGGCTCTGTACCGGGGAAGTCGTCTCGTCCCTGCCGAGGAGCGCTTCAGCAGCGGTCCTGCTGAGGATCTGACCGCTCTGGAGCACCAGTTCCCCACCGCCAGCACAACTGCACATGATCAGGAAGAGCGCGCCGCAGCGCGTACCGCCCGGCGTCTGCGCACCCTCAATGCCGCCTTGTCCGCCCTGCTCGTCCTCCCCCTCACCGCCGCCCTGGTCGCCTGGCAGCAGAGCCGGGCCGGCGAACAGCAGCGACAGGCTGCCGATTCCGCCTGGAAGGTCGCCCTGCCCCGGCAGTTCGCCGCGCAGTCCAACGCCCTCATCGGCACCGACTCCGATCTCGCCGTGCTCCTGGCCGTGCCCTTGCGTCATCGTCTCGTCGGCCACCGCGGTTCCGTGCTCTCGGTGGCGTTCCGGTCCGACGGCCGCATGGTGAGTGCCGCCGACGACGGCACGGTACGTCTGCGGGACCCCCGTACCGGCCGGCTCCGTGAGACCTTCCCGGACAGCGCCTACGGTGCGACGGTGCTCACCCCGGACGGCCGCACCCTCGCCACCAGCAGCCTCGGCCGCGGGGTGGAACTGTGGGACACGGCCTAATGCGGGAAGCTGCGGGGTGGGCGAGTGACTGTGGATTCGCGGAACTCGGCAATCCGCGAGTGGACTTGGCGCATCAGGTGGGTGTCCTCGATCCGGTCCAGGTAGAGGCAGCGGGCTGCCAGGCCCGGGAGGTCGAAGGCGAAGTACAGGGACATCAGCGGGTTCACGAACAACTCGCTGCCCCGGGTGCGGTCAGTGAACCGGACATCGCCGAACGAGCCGCGCACGGCTGCCGCGATTGAACCGTTCACGATGCTGGGGTGCTCCGGGGTGTGGTGCTGAGCGTGCGTCACCGCGTCAAGGTAGAGGGCGCCCTCACGAGTGGCGCGCGGTATCGAGAACGCGCCGAGGTACGCGCCGTCGCGCTCCAGTGCGGCGATGTTCTCCAATACCTGCACGTGGTTCACGCCGTGGTACGCGTCTACGCCGAAGCCGACCGACACGACGAGCCGGGTCGGTATGCCCTCCAGCGCGGCCAGCGCCGCCACGCTCGTCAGGTCCTCCTCCGGAGTGCCGAGCCCGGCTTCATCACCGCGCATCAGAATGTCCGTACCGCCGTCGACCAGCACCACAGCGTCGACGCTGTGCAGCTCGATCAGTGCTTCGTAGGCGGCGCGCAGCGGGCGCACCCCGGTCTGGGGGAAGGCGTACACGGTGGACGGGTAGCCGTGTTGGCGCAGCCACTGAGCGAGGGTCCGCTCCGGGAAGTAGATCTGGTGCAAAGCGGAGTCGGGAGTGACGGCGGCCAGGTCGGGGGCGACCCAGTCATCGATCGGGAGACCGTCGAGTGCGCTGAAGGAGAGGTTCGCGAGATATACCTGCTTGCCTTGATGCAGGAGGGAGAGAGCCAACGGCAGGCCGGAGTAGATGTCGAAGCCGCCACCCGCGCCCGCGACGAGGATCCGTTCGGCATCGGCGAGCCGGGTGAAGAGTGGGTTGGAGTGGAGGGACGTCATGACGATCATTGTCCGGGGACCCGGCCCCGGGCGCTCCCGAGTTCTCGACGCGACGACGGAGCCACGGAGCCACCGGAATCAAGACCTCCGACCCTCGACCGCCCGGAGTCAACCTGTTGCGGTGAGGGCCCTGGCCGGCGCCCGCTCACGAGACGTCTGTGGCAGTTCGCATAAATGTTGTCGCCTGGACACCTCGCGCCCCGTCAGCCCGGGAGGACGGCCAAGTGGCCTCTCGGACGGGGCTGTTGCGGAGGTGGCTGTGCGGGTCCCGCATCAGCGGCGCGAGCACGGCCTGACCTGGGAGGCGTTCGCCCCGCCGCACGCGATCCCGCAGGAATCTCGTCACCTCCTTGACCGGCGACGAACTGGGGCGCGCACGCCTCCGTTTCGGCACCGGGGTCACCACGGCCGCACCGGGTTCGGTGCAGGGTCTGCACCTCATCGTCTCGGACATCCTGGCGGCCCACGCCGAACTGACCGACCGCGGCGTCCCGATGGGCGAGATCTTCCACGACGCGGGCGGGGTGTTCCACCGCGGCACGGAAGAGGGGCGGGTCGGCGGCCCGCACCCGCAGCGCACCAGCTACGGCTCGTTCGCCGCCTTCAGCGACCCGGACGGCAACGGGTGGGTGCTGCGGGAGGTGACGACCCGGCTTCCTGGCCGGTGAGGAGGAGTCGTAGCCCTGTGCTTCCTTGCGTTCGTGCCAGTCCCACTGGATACGGCGGCAGGGCCGGTGCGCTGGCCGACGGGCAGCTGCGGTGGGCTGGGTCGGACGGCGTTGTTCAGCCACAGTGGACGTTGTAGATGGGGGTGTCGTAGCGACGCATGGGGGCCGGCTTCCTGCCGGCCACCGCGGCTTCGTAGATGCGCTTCAGATCGCCGTCGAAGTACGACGAGTACGACGTGTCCGCGGAATGCCCGCCGGTCATCCAGCCGCCGGTCACACCGACGACCTGCGGGTTCTCGCTGCCCGCGGTGATGAACGGGCCGCCGGAGGTACCGGACACGTAGCCGTCACAGTCGAGTTCCCTGCCGTCCGACCGGGGCTCGGTCTTCAGGATCGCGAAGTCCAGATCGGTGAAGTCCTTGTCACCACCCCTGCGCATGTAGCGCGGGTCCGCATAGATCTGCCCCTTTGCGATGGGAAAAATTCCGTGCGGCTGGGGCTTGTTCTTGCTGTGCTGCGGAACGAACACCATGTTTTGCTGCCGATCGGCACTATCGAAGCAGTGCGCTGCGGTCAACACCAGGTTCTTCCCCGGCGACGGCACTACCGTGCCGGCGCAGAAGCGGTAATACAGTTCGCCGTCGGCATTCCGGTCGGCCCAGTAGAAGGTACCGACTTCCTTGATGCCCTCGAACGGATGCGCCGGGGAACGGAGCAGTCCCTTGCGGACGGATTCCGGTATTTGCGCTTCCCTTGCCTGCTGTTCCTCGACCGGCTGGGCTTTCGCCATGCGTTCCGGGGTCCAGAACTTCTCCAACTCACCTGCCGGGGCGCTGCTTTCATCGACGCTCGGCGTAGCCGTGGGCGTGGGCGCCGGTCCGGTGGGTGAGGGGGCGGCACTCTGAGTCGTCGGTGGTGACGGGCTCGGAGACAGGGAGTTCGTGACATCCGGAGACGGATTCTCGGTTTCCCAGGGTCTTTCGGATTGGCCGGTCGACGGTGTACCGGCCCCCGGAACGCCGGATTCCGGGGACGGTCTCCCGAGCTCCGAGCCGGCACTTGCTTCCGTGGGCGTGGGATCAGCCCACGCCGGCGCTTGGACAACAAGCGTGGACACAGCCACGGCTATGGAAAGAAGGCCATTCTTCAACCACAATTTTTCCCCCACTGAAGATGCGATCCGCGGACCGTGGTCAGGCGGCCCGCAGTGGCAGATCATGGACCATACATGGCCTTCGATCCAAGGCGTGAGGGAAATAAAACAAGTTCGGTCACCGGGGCAACCACCGGACGACAAGCCCCCTCTAACCAGGCGCGCCGGAGTCGAATGGAGACCAGACAGTGAATCAGCGATCGGGACACCATCACCCTCATCGCCTAGGCGTGCTCTTGGCCTCCCTCACTCTGACCTGCCTGACCGCGGCGGCTTGCGGCACCACGAACCCGCCCACCGGGCACTCGGAGTCCTCGTCCTCGCCCGCCGAACACAGCACAGCCGCGCCCGACTTCAAGGTGGCCTACGCCGCGGGGTACAAAGCGGGCAAGGACATCTACGACGCGGGCGGCAAGGGTGCCGCTGTGCGTGAGGTCGTCGGAGGAGGATGCGCCCACCGGGCCCTGGAAGCCGACGATGCCGGCGATATGGACCGCGGGGCGTGGGTGCAGGGCTGCCATGACGGTGTCAGCAACAGCCCGAAGCGGCCCCCGGCGCACGCCGTCTCCAGGCGGGAGGCGAACGGTCGGCTCCTCGCCGACTTCAAGGCATGGGCCCGCGACGGTGGCGAGGCGAATGCGGCCCGCCACGTCACCAAGGTTTCCACCGTCGACCTCGTGGATCCCGACTACGACGTCGAGTTGCGGACCGACTCGAACAAGGCGGGCGCGGAAGCGCTGGCCGCCGCCTTCGCGGACTGGTGGGACGGGGACGACGGCGATGGAGCGGCAAGGAACCTCATAGTCCTCGACGCCCATGACCAACGACTCGCCGTCAAGCGACTCTGACGCATGCGTCTTGTGCCGATAGGACAGTTCTGCGCCGATAGAACAGGTGGATCGGGTTGGGCCTGCCGGATCGATCAAACTCCTTTCCGTCGTCTCGCGGGCCGGGCCGTCGGAGTGGCGCGTTCCGTCGAGCGGCAACCGCTACGGGCAACTGCGCGCAATCCCCAAGGCCGGCGCTTCACTCACAGTGAGCACTACAGCGGAAGCGTCACGCCGCGTTCCTGCTGGGCGCGTGGCGGGACCGGCGTGGGAGCGGGGATGCTTGGAGCGGGCAGGTGCCCGGTGCGCTCGAGTTCCTGGGCCGGGACAGTTCCCGCAACGGGTGGAAGCCGGTCGACCGCGGACGCCGTCTCCGCTCCGGACAGACGCGGAACCTCCTGCCACGCGCCCCAGCTCAAGCAACCGCGCCACCAGCACCGGCACCCATCCCTGACACGCCGTCACTGTCATGACTCCACTGACACCACTGACACCAAACCGAGAGATCGCACGCGGCCCTCCCCACCGCACCGCCGCGCCACTACCCCGCGGTGAATCCGCCGTCGACGGTGAGGGTGGCGCCGTGAACCCGGGACGCCTCGTCGCTCGCGTTCTGCCTGCGCTCGCCGCGGACGAAGGGCCGTCGGCCGGGACGGCCCGCGCGTGGGCGGCGGACCTGGGTCTGCATCCCGTCGATCCGCACGGAGACGTCCTCGGCCGCGGCATGTCTGTCCCCACACTCACCGGCCAAGATCGATCGCGGGTCGGCCCATTAGGGTCGGAGGCATGACGACACCTCTTGCCGGCAGTGCCTTCGACTCGCTCCGCCTCGACGCCGTGCCCGACCAGGAGGCGTTGCGCCGGGTCTACGAACTCCCCGGCGCCGCGGCCGTGCGCAAGCAGATGACCGAACTCACCGAGCAGACCCGGCGGTTGATCGGCTGCTCATCGCTGGTCCTGGTCGCCAGCGCGGATGCCGAGGGCAACTGTGACGTCTCCCCGCGCGGCGGCCCCGCCGGGTTCGTCGCCGTCCTGGACACACGGACGGTGGCGATACCGGACGCGACCGGCAACAAGCGTCTGGACACCCTGCAGAACGTCATCGCCACCGGACGGGCCGGGCTGCTGTTCGTCATTCCGGGGCGCACCACGACGCTCAGGGTGAACGGCCGGGCCTGCGTCTCCACCCGCCCGGAGCTGCTGTCGCAGCTGACCGCCGTGGGCAAGCCGCCGGCCAGTGCGCTGGTGCTGGGGATCGAGGAGGTCTACCCGCACTGCCCCAAGTCGCTGCTGCGCAGCGGGGCCTGGAAGCCGGAGGAGTGGCTGCCGGCGGACGCCCAGCCGGCCTCGGCCGAGGTGACCCTGGCCCAACTGCGGATGCCGGAGCTGACGATCGCCGACATCGAGCAGGCGGAGGCGGACTCGCTGAAGTACCGGTACGAGTAACGGGCCGACCTGCGATTGCTGAACCACCAGCCGGCCGAACCTCAAGGCCGGCACGCCCCAAGATCAATCGCGGGGCAGCCCGTTGGGCGTCCTGCATCGCGCTGGGCTGGTCACCCGGGCCCGACACGGACACACAGTCTTGTACCTGCGCAGTTGGCTGAGCACTTCTCGTCCGCCTCAGAACGGGTGGCGGACGTAACCGTCCTGATGTGCGCGGCTTCCTGGCCGGGTGGCTCTCACACGAGTGACGCTGAGAAGCACTCAGCCATTGTTGGAGACCATTTCCGACCAGAATTCCCAGATCCCCGCAACTCCACGGCCCGTGGCCCGCAGAGTCTTCATCGGAGTCCGGGCCGTGTCCATCGCGAACTCCCGCCCTCCCTTGCCGCCCAGAACGCCGGCGAGGACCCCGACAACGCACGCGAACACGATGCAGGCGACGGCAAGCAGGAAGCCGCTCGCGGCGAGCAAGCACGTCATGAAGAGGCACAGAAGCCCACCGATGACCGCAATCAGAAATCGAACAAGTAGTTCCACGAGTCCCCCTGGGTGCATCGAAACGCAGGCACTCTAGCGACGGATTACCCGTCTTGTCCGAAACTCACACGAATAGTGACGTCTCAAAACAGATACGGGAACGACCTGATACCAGCCTCCTGACCAGAGCATCAATTACTGCAGGAACAGAGGTTGACTGAGCTCCCCTTGGTCGCGCGCGGTCAACCGGCGCACGGCGAGGAGTGACCAGCCCCGACATGCACCGGACGCGACCTCGGCCGTATCGAGGACACGGAGCACGTGTGCGATCTGCTGCTGCACCAGTTCTGGTTGGGTGGCCTGACCGGCATGGATCAGGGGCGGGTGGTTGAGGCTTTTCGTCTTGAGTCGGGGCACCTCGCGCGTTCCTGCTGACGCGCGTGGTCGAGGTCGCCGTGCACGGTCTGGACCTGGCCGACGCTCTGGGGCGCGAGCCGGTCACCAGGGAGGAAGCCTTGGACGTCAGCCGCCCCGACATCCGATGGCTCACGCTGGGTTGAGAACGTCGCCACCGCCGACTTTCGCGGTGTGGTGGCGCGTCGATGGTCCAAGTCCACATTCCGAAGGACGCGACAGACAGCGGGCCGGACGGCCGGCAGGGCCCAAAGGCGTACATCCCCGGACTGACACGCCGCCCGGAAATCCGCCGGAGGCTCGATGCCACCCGTCGGTTCACCCTGAAGGGTGGCAGCCATGGGTGAACCCAGAGCACTGACGAAGCATCAAAGATATTCTCTGTCAGGCCGGTTGGCGGCCGTCGCGGCCGCCCTCTGTCTCACCTCGGCCACCGTGGCCCTGCTGCCCGCGCCCTCGTCCGCCGCGACGGGGCCGGGCGGCGAGACGGTGGCCGCGGGCGGGCACACGGCCCGAATCAGCCGGACCGAGTACGGCATCCCGCACATCCTGGCCCGTGACTTCGACGGGCTCGGATACGGCTACGGCTACGCGTTCGCGCAGGACAACGTGTGCGAACTCGCCGACCAGGTGGTGACATTACGGGGCGAGCGGTCCCGGTTCTTCGGGCCCGACGGGGAGTCCGGCGAGGGCTCCAACCTCGCGAGCGACACGTACTACAAGGGGCAACGGCGCGCGGGCACCGTCCAGCGGCTGCTCGACCGTAAGGCACCGCTGGGACCGACGGCGGAGCTGCGCCGGATGGTCGAGGGGTACGCCGCCGGGTACAACCGCTATCTGCGGGACACGGACGTCGGCAAGCTGCCGGACCCGCGCTGCAAGGGCAAGCCCTGGGTGCGGCCGATCACCCCGCTCGACCTGTGGAGCGTCGTGTACGACGTCAACAAGGTGACCGCGGAGGTGCCGCTGGCGCCGGACATCGGCGACGCGAAGCCCCCGACGGCGGACGCGGGCGGCACGGAGGCCCCCAACACCCCGGACAGCAAGGGCGAGGCGCCCTCCGAGACCTCCGGCGCGACGGCCGCGACGCCCATCGCCCCGGGCGCCCCGGACGCGCAGGGCCTCGCCACGGCCGACGTCGGCAGCAACGGCTGGGCGCTCGGCCGGGACGCCACCCGCACCGGCAACGCGATGGTCCTCACCAACCCGCACCTTCCCTGGACCGTCGGCAACTTCCGCTTCTACCAGGTGCAGTTGACGATCCCCGGCACCCTGGACGTGTCCGGCGCCGGCCTGTACGGCACTCCCCTGGTCGAGATCGGCCACAACCAGAACCTCGCCTGGACGCACACCGCGAGCGACGCCCAGCACGCCTCCTTCTACGCCCTGAAACTCGTGCCCGGCGACCCGACCAGCTACGTGGTCGACGGGAAGGCCGAGCGGATGAAACGCCGCACGGTCCCGGTCAGCGTCCGCGATGAGAACGGCAAGCTGTCGACCGTCGACCGCACCCTGTACACCTCACGCTTCGGCCCGGTCCTCTCCTCCGCCTGGACCACGAAGACCGCCTACGCCATCCGCGACGCCAACGCCGACAACCTGCGCTCCATGAACGCCTGGCTGGCCATGGGCAAGGCCCACAACCTCGCCCAGCTGCGCACCGCCCAGAACACCTACCAGGGCATCCCCTGGACCTACACCCTCGCGGCCGACACCAGCGGCGGCACGTACTTCACCGACTCCTCGGCCGTCCCGCACCTCACCGACGCACAGCTGGGACGCTGCACCCTTCCGGCCGGCGAGGAGACGCCCGCCGCCCTGGACGGTTCGACGTCGTCCTGCGCCTGGGGCAGCGACCCCGACGCGCTCGTGCCGGGCGTCTACGGCCCCTCCCACCAGCCGAAGCTGAGCCGCACCGACTACGTCGCCAACTCCAACAACGGGCCCCAGTACACCAACCCCGAGGCGCCCCTCACCGGCCTCCCCGGCGTGTACGACATCGATCCCCGTCTCGACCAGCGGCCCCAGCTCGGACTCCGCATGATCGCCCAACGCCGGGACGGCACGGACGGACTCGGCGCCCCGGGCTTCACCGAGGACACCCTGCGCGCGTCGATGCTCGGCAACCGTGTCCTGTCGGCCGAGACGGGCCGCGACGACGTGGTCGACATGTGCCGCGCCCACCCGAGCCTGACGGCCGCGGACGGCAAGGAGGTCGACGTACGGCAGGCC
The DNA here is from genome assembly GCF_036227505.1 of Streptomyces sp. NBC_01450. Classification (NCBI taxonomy): domain Bacteria; kingdom Bacillati; phylum Actinomycetota; class Actinomycetes; order Kitasatosporales; family Streptomycetaceae; genus Streptomyces; species Streptomyces sp. NBC_01450. The sequence continues at coordinate 154,894 of NZ_CP109481.1, forward strand.
TGCACGACCCTCGCCCGCTGGGACACCCGCGCCGACGCCACCAGCCGGGGCGCCGCGCTCTGGATCACCTTCTACGCCCACCTCCTGGGCGAAGGCCCGCCCGACACCTGGCACCGCGTCCCCTACGACCCCGCCCAGCCCCTCACCACGCCGCGCGGCATCAACGGCGACGACATGCGCGTCCAGCGCGCCCTGGCCTCCGCCGTCCAGGACTTCGCCGCCCGTGACCTCCCGGTCGACACCGAACTCGGCGCCGTACAGAAGTGGGCGGGCATCCCGCTGCCCGGCTGCGACGTGGGCTGCTTCGACGTCGTGGAGGCAGGCCCCGACTCGGGCACCGGCACCCCGCCCGCCGGCGCCTTCGGCACCAGCTTCCTGATGGCCGTCGAACTGACCGCCGACGGTCCCCGCGCCCACACCCTCCTCACCTACGGCGAGTCGGCCAACCCGGCCTCACCCCACTATGCGGACCAGACCCGCCTCTTCTCCCGCAAGCAGTGGGTCACCGAACGCTTCACACAAGCGGAGATCGCCGGCGACCCGGCCCTGAAGGTGACGACCTTGCACAGCTGACCCAGCGACGTGAAGCGGGCCGGTTCGGGTGCGGTGACCACCAGCACCCGAACCGGCCCGAGCGCAAGCGTTCGCGAACCCAACTCCCGCCGGGCCTGCTGGTGTCGGCCTTCCGGAACACCCCTCCGCCTGCTGCATCACGGGGCCTACCGCGGATCGGCATCCGTCGGCATCTCTGCACGACGGATACCGATCCGCGTCCCCCGTCACCCGTCCCCCGTCCCCCCATCCCCCGTCCCCCTGAACCGAGCCACGTGACCGCCCGGCAGTCCGTCGTGCCGGACGGGGTCCTCGTCGGCTCGTCACACCGAGTTCAGCGGCCAGCGCATTGTTCGGCAGGGCTGTTCCGGCGACCAAACAATGGCAGTCGGCGCGGAGCATGATGCACGCGAGCTGGGTGCGGGAGTCGGCGCGGGCCCGTTCGGCGAATCCTCTCGTCCCCAGCGAGGAGAACATCTCGTACGCGGTGCGCAGTTGTTCACGCGCCTCCCGGCGTCCGCGCCGGCGCCGCAGCCACTCGCCGTACAGCTGATGGGTCCGGGCCACCTGCGGCACGGCGCGGGTCTGGGGCAGATGGCCGAGAGCGGACACGTACAGATCTTCCGCGAGGGCGTCGTCGGCCACCAGGGCGCGGGTTCTGGCATCGACTCCGAGGCCGAGGGGCGTGCCGCTCGCCTGCGTCGACAAAGACAGCTGGTCCGCCGCGCGGCATGCAAGTTCCGGCTCGTCGGCCCGGGCCGCCGCCTCTGCCGGACGGGCAGCACGCGGGTGGAGACGAAGAAGCAGGGGGTGGTGAGAGCGAACCGCAGATGCCTCACCGCCTCCGCGGGCCGCCCGTAGCCGATCTCCAGGATGCCCAGGCTGTGCGACGCCACGTCCGCCGGCGTGCCAGGAACTCCCCGCGTACGAAGGCGACCTCGCTCACTCAGGGGGCGGCCTCGTTGCGCGCGCAGGGTCGCCTCGAGCGCCGCCGTCTGCACAGGCGCCGGCAGCAGTCCGGCGTGCGTCGACGCCCTGGCTGGACGAGCGACCCGGCCGCCCTCGTCCGCGCAGACATCATGACCCGCACGGACGGACCGGGAAATCACAGTGCTGGGTCCCGAGGGCGGCCCCGCCCTCTCACCGCCGCGAGACGTGTCATGCGCTGAAGCGGTCGGGATCGGCGGCCTTCCAGTGCGCTGCCCAGGACTCGGGCGGCTCGATCAGCAACTGCCCGGGAGCCAGCCAGTCGTAGAGTTCCGCGTAGGACTGGACGGTGACCGGGTCCACACGCCGGCGCAGCATGTGCGGGCGCAGTTCGGCGGGTTCGCTCACGCCCAGCGAGGCGATGATCTGCTGTGCGCTTTTCACCGTGGCGGACTGGAAGCGGTGGACCCGGGCCGACTTGTCGTCGACGTGCAAGGCGCGTGCGCGGCGCGGATCCTGTGTGGCGACGCCGACGGGGCAGGCGTTGGTGTGGCAGCTCTGCGCCTGGATGCATCCGATGGCGAACATCATGGCGCGTGCCGAATTGGTGAAGTCGGCGCCTTGCACGATGCGCTTGACGATGTCGGCTCCCGTGGCCACCTTGCCGCTGGCACCGATCTTGATCCGGTCCCGCAGGCCGACGCCGACCAGGGCATTGTGGACGGTGATGAGTCCCTCGGTGAGTGGGCTGCCGAGGTGGTCGGCGAACTCCAGCGGGGCCGCTCCGGTGCCGCCCTCCGCTCCGTCCACGATGATGAAGTCCGGCGCGGTGCCCTCTTCGACCATGGCCTTGCACACCGCCAGGAACTCGCGCCGGGAGCCCACACACAGTTTGAAGCCGACCGGCTTGCCCCCGGACAGCTCGCGCATTTCGGCGATGAACCGGATCAGCTCCCGGGGCGTGCCGAAGACCTGGTGGTAGGGGGGCGAGATGACGGTCTTCCCCTCGGGAACCTCGCGCACCCGGGCGATCTCGGCGGTGACCTTCTCTCCGGGCAGCACTCCCCCGATGCCGGGCTTGGCTCCCTGGGACAGCTTGAGTGACACGCATTTCACGTTGTCGTGAGCGGCCTTTTCGGCGAACCGCGCGCGGTCGAAGCCTCCGTCCGCGGTGCGGCAGCCGAAGTACGCGGTGCCGACCTCCCACACCAGGTCACCGCCGTGGCGCAGGTGGTAGTCCGACAGGCCGCCTTCGCCGGTGTCGTGGGCGAAGCCTCCGAGGGCGGCCCCCCGGTTCAGGGCGAGGATGGCGTTGGCGGACAGCGAACCGAAGCTCATCGCCGAGACGTTGAGCAAGGACATGTCGTAGGGCTTGGTGCAGTCCGGGCCGCCGATGCGGACCCGGGGCTCCTCCACCCCCACCGCGAGTGGCCTGATCGACGATTCGAAGTATTCGTAGCCCTCGGCGTAGACGTTCCGCTCGGTTCCGAACGGAAGCTCCGCTTCGTCTCCCTTGGCGCGCTGGTAGACGAGACTGCGCACATCCCGGTCGAACGGACGGCCGTCGTAATTGCGCTCAATGAAATACTGCTGCAACTCCGGCCGGATCGACTCCAGCATGAAGCGGATATGTCCCAGCACCGGATAGTTGCGCAGGATTGAATGGCGTCTTTGAAGCAGATCATGAGTGCCGACTCCGGCTATCGCCGCGCACAATACGGCGACCGGCCACCACCAGGGTGAGACGGTCAACGCCGTGACACCAAAGGCGATTGCGACGACCCCGATGAATCCGATCACTGCAATTCTGATCATGCATGGAACATACATCCTTCCCGGGATGCACAACAATGCCCAACTGATGCGATATCCGGCACATTTGGCGGACGCAATCTCTGCCGGATCGACGTGCGCGGATTGCACGAAGGGTGGAGCGGGCCGAGATCCGGGCCGCGGGGAGGGGGTAGAGGGCTGGGCGGCTGCCGCCACCCGCGGGTGCGCGGCCCCTGACCCGAGGCCGGCCGGTTGACGATCTCGGGCTCCGGTGGTCCGTGGCCCGAGCGCCGCAAGGCCGCCCGCTCCCGGACCGCGTCACCGCCTGCCGCGGTCGACGCCCTCACTAAGGGCCGGCTCCGACCGGCATCCGTCCCGAACGGCGCGCATTCCCCATCCGCCCAGAGTGCGCCGGATGGCCGCTGAGGCGCATCGCATAATCTAGTGATTGACCTGGCCCCACCAGCATTGCGCCCTTTGCCTCGGTGCTAACGGTGGCGGCACGGCCGGCAGATCAGCCGGAAGGCCTCGCCCGGCTCGTCACAGCACATCACGGCGATCGACCAGCGGCGCCATCCCGACCGCCCACTCGCCCGCACACAGGACACGGCCTTATTCGAGGTCCTCTCTCCCCAGGTATTCACTTATACACCTGGAAAAATCGCACCCCTCACCGATCACTTCACCCTGGGCGTCAAGCACGAGAGCGTAGTCTTCGGTACGCGACGAAATTGCGCGAGGGAGACGCTGGACCTCTTATGGTTGAGTGTCCTGTGGATTCTCGGTGACATGGCGAACTGCGAAGCAGAGGAACTGGGCGCTGACACCCAGCAGGTACACGGCGGTCGTGGTCGTCCCGACGAGCCCCCACAGGAGGGGACCTGAGCAACACCGTGTCAGCAACAGGGTGACCAGCGCGGCGCAAGCCGCCATGGGCAGATGGAAGGCCGCCCAGATCCGCGTACCGGCCGGGGCGGATCTGTCCGTCATCATGGGGGCGCCGCCGTGTGCGACGGCGGCCAGCGCGACGAAGGTGAGCGTCGCACCGGCAAGGAGCGCCAGGACTTCGGCTGCCCTGGGGGCGCCCCGTTCGGACGACGTCACCGCGGTGGCGGTCCACAGCGCCAGGGTGTATCCGTGCGGGGCCGCGCTCGCGGTCACAGCGGCCCGGAGTCGGCCGCGGTATCCGCGCTCCGGGCCCGTACGGGCATCGGGCCCGACCGCCCTGGGCTGCGGTTGACCGTCCTTCCGCGACATGGATGACGACCTTGTCACGCCGGTGCTCCTTCTCGGGCGCCTTGTACGCGGCGCGGGTTGTGCGAGGGGGACGATCAACTCGCTGGTGGAGTCGAGTGCGCCGGGGCCGGGCGGAGCGACGCCACGACGCCGGACGCCTCGTGTGCGGGAATGACGGCTGACCACTCACGCCCGGATCCGTCGAGGCTGTCGGTCCAGGTGGGTCCGGTGCCTCCGTATCGGTGGGCGCGTGCCGCGCGCATCGTGTTCATGAGGCGTCACTTCCTGATGAATGACGGTGCCGTGGCGGAGGCCACGCCGTGGCATCCAGCATCACGGGTGGTGCCCAAGCCGGGCGTCACCCATTCAAGGGATCCCTGCCACCGTGTCCTGCGGTCGGTGCACCGCTCAGTCGGCTCCGTCGACGCTGATGCCCCGCTCGATCGCCAGCCGGGTCAGCTCGACCCGCGAGTTGATGCCGAGTTTGGTGAAGATGTGCTTCATATGCGTGTTGACGGTGTGCACGGACACGTAGAGCCGGTCGGCGATGGCCCGGTTGGTGATGCCCTCAAGGACGAGCGGGATCACCTTCCGCTCGGATTCGGTCAGGTTCCCCCACTCCTGGGGGCCGGCCGTGTGGTTGCGCACGGGGGCGGTGCGTACGCCGAGCTGGCGCAGGCGCCCCCTGATCCGTTCTTGATCGCGCCCGGCTCCTGAGGCCGACGCCAGGTGACCCGATTCTTCGAAGTACGGGATCGCCGACGTCGTATCGCCCGATGCGGTCATGAGCTCGCCGAGGTCCTCGCAGGCCGCCGCCAGGGCCAACGGCCTGCCGGTGCTGCGGTAGCCGGTGATGGCGGTCTCCAGTGCACGGGGGTCGCGGTGGAGCAGGCCGTCGATGTGGGCGCGGACGGCCTCGATGATCTGCCGGCTCTCGTCCTGTGCGGTCAGGCCGCGCAGTGCGCCGGACACGGCCTGCGCGACCGAGGGGTCTTCGCCGCGGAGCGCGATGCGTACGATCCCGGGCCAGTGGGACGGAGGTATCGCGAGCAGCCGCGTCGGCTCACGGCTTGTGAAGCTTGCCGTGAGTGCCACCGCCGCTTCGCCGTCTTCGCCCTCCGCGTCCGCCAGAGCGGCGTGCGCGAGAGACACCCACGGGCCGTAGCGCTGTGTGTGCGTGCCGGGAGCGGTTTCGGCGGCGCGGAGGTGGTCCCTGGCCTTGGTGAGGTCACCGCGTCTGATCTCCACCATCGCCAGCACGGAGCGGGCCTGCGGATTCGGCAGAGTGATCTCGAGTTCGTCCGCCACCATCAGACTGGACTCGGCCTCCACGGCCGCGTCGTCCAGCGCTCCTTGTTCGAGTAGTGCGCAGGCACGGGCGGCATGCCAGTGAGGCAGTGACCAGCCCAGGCCCATCGCCTCCGCTTCGCGCTGTCCCTCCCGCAGGATGCGCTCGGTGTCCGCGAGCCGGTCGGTGGCGGTCAGCACGGTGGCCAGCCACAGCGCCGGGATCCGCGGGGGCCGCAGGTACAGTGCGGCGGACTGGGTGCCGGCGCGTCGGGTGGCCTCCTCGGCGAGCTCGAGGGCGCGGGGCAGGCGCCCACGGTAGAAGGACGTCTGCGACTGGAACACCATGGCGCTGACGACGACGGCCGGATCGTCGCTGCGGTAGGAGGCCTCGACCAGCCAGGGGCCGGTCTGTTCGGCAGCGGTGATGTCCCCGAGGTAGACGTGGCCCGTCGCCTTGGTCTTCAGCAGCCGCACGCGCAGGTCGGCCGGCAGTGCGGGGAGGTCCAGTGCCTGCTGGAGGTGTGTCATCGCGGCGGCGTCGTCGCCCGCGGCCTGGTGGATCTCGGCGGCCACCAGGCGCAGGCATGCCTCCTGCAATGGCTCGAGTCCTTCCGGCAAAGTGGCGTCGACCAGGTCGAGTGCCTCGTGGACCCGGCGGGTCCGGCCGAGGTACTCGGCGGCATCGGTCAGCAGGGGGATGCGACGCCGGTCGTGTGGGGGCAGCAGTCCGGCGACCCGCTGGGCCAGGTCCGCGGCCGCGTCGGGGGCCGACGACGACAGTTCCCGTACGGCGGTGGTCAGCGTGGTCACGGCCTCGTCGTCGACCGGGCCTCCTGACATGACGACGTGCCAGGCCACCTCGGCCGATCGTGCCCCGATGCCCCGCAGACTGTCGGCCGCCTCCCGGTGCAGGGCGGTCCGGATGGCCAGGGGCAGGTTCTCGTGGAAGGCCTGCCGTATGAGGTCGTGACGGAAGGCGAGTCGCGGGCCGTCGGCCGAGAGCAGGCCGGCGTTCAGGGCGGCCTCGGCGCCCGACAGCAGGCTGCCGACCGGCCTGCCGAGCATCCGGGCGGCTGTGCCGAAGTCGAATTCGCGGCCGAGGACGGATCCGACCTGCAGCAGGCGCACGGCATCTTCCGGGAGCCGTTCCAGGCGCGCGGTGATACTCCGCCGGAAACTGGCGGGGATGCCGTCGTGCAGGAGGCTCGCCTCGCCCGCCTCCATGGCGGCGTCCGTGTCGGCGAAAGCGCGTACCAGTTCGATCGCCAGGAAGGGATTGCCGCCGACGCCCCGCAGGAGTCTGACCAGACCGGGTGACGGCCTCACCCCGAGGACGTCGGTCGCGATGTGCTGCAGTTCCTGCTGTGGCAGGGGGCCGAGGGTCAGCCATCGGGCTCCGAGGTGCTCGAGGTCCTCCCGCACCCTGGCCACGGTCGGCCGCTCGGTGTCCGACCGTACCGCCAGCACCCACAGGATCCGCGAGGCGGCCAGCCGTCCGGGCAGGGTGCGCAGCACGAAGAGCGTGGCCGGATCCGCCCACTGCGCGTCGTCCACGAGCACGGCCACCGGGGCGCGCTGAGCCCGGTCCTCCAGAGCGTCCGTGATGCTGTCCAGCAGCCAGAGCCGCTGGTCGTCGACGGCTGCGGCGGCCCGGTCGGAACCGTCAAAGGACTGCGGGGCGGATTGCAGGGCGGACTGCAGGGCGGCTCCCGCCGCGTACTGGTCGAGCTCATCGGCCCGTACCGACACCACATCGAAGCCGGACCGCCGCGCCATCTCGTCCAGCTCCGCGAGCAGCCGGCTCTTGCCGACGCCGGGCGTGCCTTCCACGACGACACAGGCACCCCGTCCGCCACGTACCGCGTCCAGCGCGTCACGCACAGCCGCGATCTCGCGGTCCCGCCCCCGCAGGCGCAGCCCGGCCGTGGCCTGGTGCCCACGCCCGCCTGCCTGGCCGTCAGCGGGGTCTGTGCTGCTCATGGGGCAAGCATGACCCACGGCCACATCTGCCCTCAATGCGGATTCCCCGGTGATCGCCGCTTTCACCCGGGTGATTGCCCCTTGCGCGCCGTCCTCTCACCCTGCCGCGACGGATGCTCCGTGCCATCCGGATCTGTTGCCCCTGGAGAGGAGCACGACGTGCGTACAGGCAAGGAATACCTGGCGGCACTGAACGACGGCCGCAAGGTGTGGGTGGGTGACGAACTCGTCGACAACGTGGCCACGCACCCGAAGACCCGGGCGTATGCCAGGAGCATCGCGGCGTTCTACGACCTTCACCACCGCCCGGACCTCCAGGACGTCATGACGTTCGTGGACGAGGACGGCGTCCGACGGTCCATGACGTGGTTCCAGCACCGCTCCAAGGAGGAGCTGCTGCGCAAGCGGACCTACCTGGAGACGGTGCAGCGGGAACTCGGCGGCGGATCCATCCCGCGCACGCCGGATGTCAACAACTACGTCCTGCTGACCTACGTCGACGACCCGGAGCCCTGGAGCAGCCAGTCCGTCGGGACCGACGGGAGGGACCTGACCGAGGGGATCCTCGACTTCTGGAACGTGGTGCGGGACGGTGACCTCAACGCGACGCCGGCCTTCGTCGACCCGCAGGCGAACCGCTCGCGCGATTCCGCGCAGGCCGAGTCCCCTGCCCTGCAGGTGGTCGGCACCTCGGACGAGGGCATCACCGTGCGGGGTGTGAAGGCGATCAGCACCGGCGCGGCCTTCGGGGACTGGATCCACATCGGCGTCTTCTACCGCCCCGGCATCATCGCGGAACAGATCATCTACGGGGCGGTGAAGCCCGACACCCCCGGCGTCACCATCATCTGCCGGGAGAGCAACGTCCGGGACGGCGAGGAGGTGGAGCACCCGCTCGCCTCGCAGGGTGACGAGCTGGACAGCGTCATCGTGTTCGAGGACGTGCTCATCCCCTGGAACCGGGTCTTCCACATCGGTAACCCCCAGCACGCGTCGCTGTACCCGCAGCGCGTCTTCGACTGGCTGCACTACCACTCGGCGATGCGTGCGATGGTGAAGGCCGAGCTGATGCTCGGTCTGGCCCTGCTCATCACCGAGCACATCGGCACCTACCAGCTGCCGCCGGTCCAGGCCCGGGTCGCCCGGTTCGCCGGCTTCCACCAGACGCTCAAGGCGCATCTGATCGCTTCGGAGGACCAGGGGTTCTTCACCCCCGGTGGCATCTACAAGCCGAACGTCCTGATGTTCGACTTCGGGCGGGCGTACTACCTCGAGCACATCGCCGAGATGGCCCACGAGCTCATCGACCTGTCCGGTCGTGCCGCGCTCATCTTCCCCACCGAGGGTCAGTGGCAGCAGCCCGAACTGCGGCCGTGGCTGGAGGCGTTGCAGACCGGACCGGTCGGCAGGCCCTACGAGCGGCTGAAGATCAGCCGGGTGATCCGCGACATGTTCCTGTCCGACTGGGGCGACCGCATCACCACCTTCGAGAACTTCAACGGCACGCCCCTGCTGGCCATCCGTACCCTCACCATGAAGCGCGCCGAGATGTCCCCGAGCGGCAGCATGGCAGACCTCGCGCGCAAGGTCTGCGGCATCGAGAACGTGGGCGACGACGGGGAGACCGCGTACAAGACTCAGGCGGACTACGCCCGGCGCCAGGACGCCAATTGACTTGCTCCTCGGGCTGAAGCCCGAGGATTCTGGCCTTCTCGCCCGAACCCTGTGCCGCTACGCGGCACGGTGTTCGGGCGAGAATCCGTGGCTTCCTGCTTCGTCGCGCTGTGCCAGGAGGAGTCCGGGTCTTACCTGCGCTCCACAGGCTGCGACCGCCAGTCCGGCGGCCGTTTTCACGTTCTTCGCGGCATTGTGGTCCCGGTCATGGACCGTGCCGCACGCGGGGCAGGTCCACTCCCTGATGTGGAGAGGCTTGGGACCGTCCTTGACGCCGCAGGCGGAACAGGTCTGGGAGGTCGGCTCGAACCTGCCGATCTTCACCAGGGTGCGCCCGTACCTGACCGCCTTGTACTCCAGCATGGCCACGAACTGCGCCCAGCCCGCGTCATGCACGCTCTTGGCCAGCCTGGTGCGCGCCAGCCCCTTGACCGCCAGGTCCTCCACACCGATCGCTTGGTTCTCGCGGATCAGCCTGGTGGAGAGCTGGTGGTGGAACTCGCGGCGCACACGGCCGTCCGAGAGGACCGCGAAATGCGTCAGGCCCAGGTCGATGCCGACCGTCTGGTCACTGTCGGGCATCCGGTGGGCGCCGGCGGCCGGGTCCGTGTCGATGACGAAGGACGCGAAATACCGTCCGACCGCGTCCTTGATCACGGTGACCGAGGAGGGCTGCGCGGGCAGGGTGCGTGACCACTTCACCTTCACCGCACCGATCTTCGGCAGGTTCAGCCTCCCGGAACCGGTGATCGACCAGCGGGCGTTGGCGGTGAACCGGACCGACTGACGGTTGTCCTTGCGGGACTTGAACCGGGGCACACCAGCTCTGGGGCCCTTGCGGGCCCCCTTGAGGGAGGCGAAGAAGTTGCGGTAAGCGGCCTCGGCGTCGCGCAGAGCCTGCTGGAGCACCACAACGGAGACCTCTGCCAGCCAGCACCGCTCCACCGTCCGCTTCGCCTCGGTGATCAGCTTCCTGGACAGCTCACCGGCCGCCGGGAACGCCGCGCCCGCCTTCCGGGCTTCCTCACGGGCGCGCACCGTGTCGTTGAACACGACGCGGGCGCACCCGAACGCCTGGGCCAGGGCGATGCGCTGGGCCGTGTCCGGGTACAGGCGGAAGCTGTACCGAAGCTGCAGGGCGACCACGATACGTACCTGGGTTGGTGCGAGATGCAGAAGATCAGAACTGGCCGGCACTACGCTTTCGTGATGCATGTGCACGTGGTCTTCGTGACCAAGTTCCGGCACAAGGTGTTCACGGACACTCACCTGACGTGCATGGACGAGATCATGCGGTCGGTATGCGCGGACTTCGCGTGCGAACCGGTGGAGTTCAACGGCAAGGACAACCACGTCCACCTCCTGGTGAACTTCCCGCCCAAGGTCGCCGTCACCAAGCTCGTCAACTCCCGCAAGGGCGTCTCCTCCCGCGGTTGCTACTTCGCAGGAACCCTCGGCGGCGCTCCACTCTCCGTGGTCGAGCAGTACATCCAGCAACAGAACCGGCCGGTGTGAGCATCACCCGGCTCCGCCAGGACCAGCCATCACGACGCTTTGCACCACGGGTGGTGAACACGGGCCATCCGGCTCCGCCGCCCCGGAATCCGCGACGCTCCGCGTCGCCACGACAAGACTCGCTTCACCACCGGGCTGATGCCCGATCCGCTGCGAATGAATCCCGGTAGCAGGATGCCAGGGCCCGGGTCAGAGCACGCCGCACTCCCGGGCCCTGGCGACCGCCTCGCTCCTGTCGTGCGCGTCGAGTTTGCGGAAGATCGCGCGTACCTGTGTCTTGACGGTGTTGTGGGACACATAGAGCTCGGAGGCGATCTCACGCAGTGTCAGCGGACCGCACAGGGCGCGCAGCACTCGGCGCTCCCCCAGCGACAGGTCCTGGGGGCGGGGGGCGGCAGACGGCACCACGGTGTCCTCGCCGGTCCGGCCGAGCAGGTCCGTCAGCACCCCGGGTGACTCGCACCGGGCCGCTGTCCGCTCGGCTGCCTCGCGGGCCTTTCGCGCCGCGTCCGGGTTGCGGCGCGCACTCTCAAGTCGCGACCGTGTGAAGTGGCACAAGGCCCGTATGTGGGGTTCGCCTCCGGTCCGGGAGGAGCCCGCCAGCACCGCTTCCGCGGCGGCCAGAGCCCCTTCGGCCTCCTTCGCCTGTCCCTCTTCGAGGAGCAGGCCGGCCCGGCTGATGTAGGCGGGCACGGAGACGAAGTGCCCGCCCAGGCCGGCCGTCGCGACCGCGTCGAGGGCCTCGTCGCTCAGGATGCGCGCCAGTTCGTGCCGTCCGGCCAGCAGCGCGCACACCGCCCGCGAGCCCAGCGCGCGTACGAGCACCAGGCCATGCCCGGCGGCATGCGCGTCGCGGGTCGCCTCGCCGAGCAGCGCCTCCGCCTCCTCGTAGCGGCCTGCCCACAGCAGAGCCGCACCGCGGGCCGTGCAGGCCAGGGCACGCCAGGACGTCAGCGGCGGGGTGCCGGCAACGGCGGATTCGCCCAGCCGGCCGGCGGTCAGGACCTCCCCCTTCAGACAGCAGGCCATGGCCTGCGCGGCGGCTGCCGCATCGGACACCGTGCTGCCTTCGCCGACCGTCTCCGCTCCCGTCTGCCTGAGCTGGGCCACATCCAGCCAGCGCCGGGCCGTTTCCGGTGCGCCTCCTGAGAGAGCCGCCATCGCCGCCACGACGCACAATCGCGCGTCGACGGCGACGGTGCGGGACGGCAGGAGGTCCAGCCAGTGCGCGACCTGCGCGCTACGGCCCGCCGAGATCGCCTTCTCCCAGCCGTCGAGAACCGACGCGACGGCCGCGGACTCGTCGCCGCCCAGCGTCCAGTGCCGTACGGCCGCGGTCGTCTCGCCCTGCCGGGAGTACCACCGGGCCGCCGCCCGGTGCAGGGACACGACGGTGTCCGACCCTTCGGACCTGAGGATGCCGGACAGCACCGAAGACAGTGCCCGGTGATGCCGGTACGCCGACGGATCGGCGGCGACGGGCACGAGCAGCTGTACGGTCCGTGCGAGCTCGCGCAGCAGTACACCCGCCCGCTCCCCGGCGAGGGCCTGGCACGGCCCGGTGCTCAGCTCGTCGAGCACACTGGTACGCAGCAGGAACTCGCGCTGTTCGGTGGTGAGCCGATAGAGCACCTCGGTGGCCAGATACTCGGTGACCGCCTGCCTGCCGCGGGCCAGGTTCCCTTCCGTGTCGGCCTCGTTCGCCGAGCGGGCGAGGGTGCGCCCCATGATGCACAGCGCCGCCGCCCATCCCTCCGTGGCCTCGTACAGCGCGCTCGAAGTGTCCGCGCTCGGAGCTGACCCGAGCAGATCGGTGAGTACTGTCTGTGCTTCCTCAGGGGTGAAGGCCAGGTCGTGCTGGTCGAGTTCGGCGGTCAGACCCCGGGCGCGCAGGGTCGGAAGGGGGCTTCCGGGAATGTGCCGGGTCGACAGGACGACGCGGAAGCCGGCGGGAAGCCTTGTCAGGAAGTCCGCCAGGCTGCGCACCGCGTCGGTGTCCGTGATGGATTCCAGTCCGTCGAGGATCAGCGTGAGCGGTCTTTCTCCGCCCAGTCCGGCCACCAGACTCGGCAGGATGTCCTCGAGCCATGCGTCGAGCGTCCACCCGTCGCTGTCGAGGCGGGCGGGCAGATCCGGTCGTGCGTGGTGCACCGCTCGCAGGATGCAGGTCCAGAGCCGGCCCGGGGCGTTGTCGTACGCGTCCAGGCTGAGCCAGGCGCACTCTCCACGAGCCGCCAGGCCTTGCGACCACTCGGTCAGGAGCACCGTTTTCCCGGCGCCGGCCGGCGCGGAGACCACCACCACGGGCTCGGTCGCCGCGTCGAGCCGACGCAGCAGCCGCGGGCGGGTCAGCAGATGCGGAGGCTGGGCCGGAGGGTGGAGCTTGAATGTCGCAACGGAGCTGGTCATGGCACTTTCCGTCGAGTCGTCGGGACGGGCGGAGCCCCCGACACCCATGGCTCGCCTCGCGGGAGCCGGACGTCGGGGGCGGTAGCGGCCCGGTCACGAGCGCCGTAGCGGCCTCCGCCGGACCGCTGCCACCAGGACTAGTGCGAAGCCCTGAGCGCGCCGAAGCCGCCCGCGAAGTGGAGCAGTGGCCGGGAGTCCGCCTTGTGTTCGCAGTAGCGGACCTCACCCACGAAGATGGTGTGATCGCCGCCGGGGAGCGCCTCGGCGACGTCACACACGACAGCCGCGATGGCGTCCTTCAGCACCGGCACGCCGTGGTCGTCGATGGTCTCGACGCCCGCGAACTTGTCCGCCTTCGAGGCGGCGAAGTGCCGTGCCAGGTGCTCGCTGTCCTCGCCGAGGACGTTCACGGCGAATCGGCCGTGTTCCGCGATCGCGGTCCGTGTGTACAGGTGGTTGCTGATACACACGAGCAGCTGGAGCGGGTCCAGGGAGAGGGCGGACACGGCGCTCGCCGTCATGCCGATGGGCGTGCTTCCGGAGCGCGTAGTGATCACGCTGACGCCCGTGGCGAGCCGGCTCATCGTGGCTCGGAAATCGACTGGCGTGTGAAGGGTTTCAGCCATCGGAGGACCTCCGTGAAAGTCGGGGAGAACTTCGGCCTGTTGCGCAGGACACCGGGTGAACTCACCGTGCCGCTGGGTGCGTTGGCGGGCATGTCGTTCGAGCTGGGCAGGAAGGCGGGGCGGCTGCCCCATGACGTACGCGAGGTCATCGCCCGCGTGGCGGACGGATCGCGCTTCGCCGCGTCCGAGGCGGGGTTGCACGCCGGCCCCGTATCCGGGGCCCGGCCGCACCAGTGCCGTGCTGGGCCCCTGGTGCCTGTGCTGAAGCGTGCAACGCCGCCTGTTGATGCCGGAGGAATCGCGTCCTACGCCGGACCGACTGCGCGTACGGCGCCAGTCACCCTCATTGCGCGGGGAGGGACTCGAGGACGAAGGTGTGGCGCAGCAGGGTGTAGGGCACGTCGGTCAGTCCGCGGCAGGGCCCTGCGTCGGCCTCGTAGGTGTCATAGGACTCGACCAGCGACTCCTTGACCCCGAACACCGGGTCGGAATCCAGGTACGGGTCGTCCGAAGGGAACAGCATGCTGGTCACGCGCTGGAATCCCGGGGCGTCGATCAGCAGGTGCACATGGGCGGGACGCATGGGCGACCTGCTGGTCGCGGTCAGGAGTTCGCCGACCGGGCCGTCACCGGGGATCGGGTAGCTGGAGGGGCGAATGGAGCGGAAGCTGAAGTGTCCCCTCTCGTCGGTCCTGAACAGCGCGCGCATGGCCGGGTCGACCTGGCCGGGCACATCCACGTCGTAATGGCCCTCCGCGTCACTGTGCCAGACATCGACCCCGGCGCCGGTCACCGGTGCTCCCTCACTGTTCACGACCCGTCCCTCGAAGAACAGCGGGGTGCCGGGCAGACCTTCGGAGATGTCGGCGGCGTCGGCGTGCTGCGGCCTGTCCTCCCTGAAGAAGGGGCCCAGGACGCTGTTCTGTGTGGCATTGGCGGGGCGTCGGTTGTTCAGGGCGTCGACCAGCATGGTGACGCCCAGCACGTCGGACAGCAGGATGAACTCCTGGCGCGTCGGCGTGCACGTCTGCCCGGTGCGTGTCAGGAAGTCCACTCCCTGCGCCCATTCCTCCTCCGTCAGTTCGACATCGCGGACGAAGGCGTGGAGGTGCCGTACCAGTGATTCCAGGATCTCCGCGACACGGGCATCCTTGGTGTCCCGCATGGTCGAGATCACGGCATCGGTGATGGTGTCGCTGGTCAGATCACGCATGGCGCGCTCCCTTGGTCATTGAGTGTTCGATGACGGAGTCGGTCCGGGTGTGTTCGTCGCCCGGTGACGTTCACGGTGTCTCGCCGGCCCAGGCGCGGGTCAGGAGGGCGTGGATTGCTGTCCGGTCCACTGGACGCGGATTCCAGTAGCCGTCCCGCACGATGAGTTCGGCCGCCTGCCCGATCCCCGACTCGGGCATGCCGAGGTCCCGTAGTGCCCTGGGGGCGCCGAGCCCGCCGGCGAAGTCGAAGAGACCGCTCGCGGCGTCGTCCCCCGGCAGCGCCTGCGCGATGCGTGCCATGGCTTCGGGGGCGGCCGGCCCGTTGTAGGCGACCACGTGCGGCAGGACGACCGTGTGGGTCTCGGCGTGCGGCAGCCCGAAGGTGCCGCCCAGTACGTGGCACACCTTGTGATGCAGGGCCATGCCCACCGTGCCCAGGCAGGTGCCCGCCAGCCACGCCCCGTACAACGCGTCCGCGCGCGCCTCACCGTCGTCCGGACGTCGCGCGATGACCGGAAGGGACCGGGTGAGGGAATCGAGCGCTTCACCGGCCATCAGGAAGGCGACCGGGTCCCGGTCCTGGGCGTAGAGGGCCTCCACGGCGTGCGCCATCGCGTTGATGCCGCTGACCACCGATGTCGCCGCCGGGAGGGTGAGCGTCAGGTCGACGTCGTACACCACCGTCTTGAGCAGCACTTCCGGCAGCCGCCGGGTCGTCTTCCTGTGGCCTTCGGTCTCGCCGAGGATCGGCGTCATCTCCGAGCCGGCATAGGTGGTGGGCAGCGCCAGCTGCGGAAGGCCGGTCCGCGCGGCGATCGCCTTGCCAAGGCCGATGGTCGATCCACCGCCGATGGCGAGCACGGAGTCCGCTCCCACGGATCCGGCGTACGCGACCGCCTTCTCCGTGACCTCGACAGGGGTGTGCGGGGCCGCTTCCGCGAAAGTCCCCACGGCTGCCGCACCCAGCAGGTCGCGCGTCTGCGCTGTCTGGTCCGCCTGATGAGGTGTGCACAGGAGGAGCACCCGACGGCATCCGAGAGCATCGGCCTCTTCGGGGATGCGGCTGCGCGTACCGCTGCCGAAGACCACCTTGGTGATCTGTCCCCGATGCACGAATGTCTTCATGAGAATTTCCCCGGTCCTGCCGTTTCTCCGCTGTTGGAACGAAGCCTCGATACTCGGATGATGCGCGTCAACGGAATCCGTGAGTGATAACGAGGATCGGCGCGGGAATACCTTGTTCGCACGACGCACACCGACAGAGCGGCATAGAGATCGCCTGCGATATCACTCATCTGCGGGATGCCGGCGGATGCCGGGGCGTTGGACTGTGGACCCAGGTGTCAACCAGGTGAGACACGACGAGACGGACGTGTCTGCGGCGGAGCCACTCCCGCAACACGCGTAGCACCCACAACACGCACAACGCCCGCACCACGCGTAACGCCCATAAAACATTAAAGAACTCGCCGAATTCTTGACATTGCGTTACGGAAACAGCGTCCGATGGATCCACGTTGGCGAGAGGCAGAGTAAATAAAGATGGATAAAGTGGTCGCCACGGCCTTGGACGCGGTGTCGGACGTGCCGGAGGGTGCGTCGTTGGCGGTGGGCGGGTTCGGGCTGAGCGGTGTGCCGAACGTGCTGATCCAGGCGTTGTTCGAGCGGGGGGTCTCGGGGCTGTCGGTCGTCTCGAACAACTGCGGGGCGATGGAGTCGGGTCTGGCGGTGCTGCTGGCGGCGGGCCGGATCGGGCGGGTGACCGGCTCCTACATCGGGGCGAACAAGGAGTTCGCGCGGCAGTACCTGGCCGGTGAGCTGGAGGTGGAGCTGATCCCGCAGGGCACGCTCGCGGAGCGGTTGCGGGCGGGCGGCGCGGGGATCCCGGCGTTCTACACCCCGGCGGGGGTGGGCACCCAGGTCGCGGACGGCGGGCTGCCCTGGCGCTACGACGGCTCCGGCGGGGTCGCGCTCGCGTCACCGCCGAAGGAGGTACGCGACTTCGACGGCACCGAGTACGTGCTGGAGCGCGGGATCCGCACCGACTTCGCGCTGGTGCGGGCCGCGAAGGGCGACCGGCACGGCAACCTCGTCTTCAACAAGTCGGCCCGGAACTTCAACCCCCTCGCCGCGATGGCCGGGCGGGTGACGATCGCCGAGGTGGAGGAGCTGGTCGAGCCCGGCGCGATCGATCCGGACGCGGTGCATCTGCCGGGCATCTTCGTACAGCGGGTGGTGGCTCTCACGCCGGAACAGGCAGCAGACAAGAAGATCGAGCAGCGCACGGTGTCCGTGCCTGCGGCACGAGGGTCGGTGAACGGCTGATGGCCTGGAGTCGTGAGGAGATGGCCGCCCGGGCCGCGCGGGAGCTGGAGAACGGCCAGTACGTCAATCTCGGCATCGGGCTGCCGACGCTGATCCCCAACCATCTGTCCGAGGGCGTGGAGGTGGTCCTGGAGTCGGAGAACGGGATCCTGGGCACCGGCCCGTATCCCACCGAGGAGCAGGTCGATCCGGACCTCATCAACGCCGGCAAGGAGACCGTGACGGTCCTGCCGGGCGCCTCCTTCTTCGACTCGGCACTGTCGTTCTCGATGATCCGCGGCGGCCACATCGACGTGGCGGTGCTCGGCGCCATGCAGGTCTCCGCGCGGGGGGACCTGGCGAACTGGGCGATCCCGGGGAAGATGATCACGGGAATCGGCGGTGCGATGGACCTCGTGCACGGCGCCCGCACCGTCATCGTCGTGATGGCGCACACCGCCAAGGACGGCTCACCGAAAATCCTCACCGAGTGCGTGCTGCCGCTGACCGGGAAGCGTTGCGTGAACCGGATCATCACCGACCTCGGTGTCCTCGACATCACCGACGAGGGCCTGGTGCTGGTCGAGTGCGCACCGGGCGTCGGCGTCGGGGAGATCATCGCCAAGACCGATGCCAAGCTGACCGTCGCGGAGGGCCTGAAGTGAAGAACGTCTATATCGTCGACGCCGTGCGCACGCCGATCGGGCGTCACAACGGCGCTCTGGCCTCGGTACGCCCGGACGACCTGGCCGCACACGCCATCCGCGAACTCCTCGCCCGAAGCCCCCGGTTGGATCCCGCGCGCATCGCGGACGTGTACTTCGGCAACGCCAACGGCGCCGGCGAGGAGAACCGCAACGTCGGCCGCATGGCGGCCCTGCTCGCGGGCCTGCCCACGTCGGTGCCGGGCGTGACGGTCAACCGGCTGTGCGCCTCCGGACTCGAAGCCGTCATCCAGGCCGCCCGCGCCATCGCGGTCGGCGACGCCTCCATCGCCGTCGCCGGCGGCGTGGAGTCGATGACCCGCGCGCCGTACGTGCTGCCCAAGAACGACCGGCCCTTCCCGGCCGGGCACGCCGAGCTGTACTCGACCACCCTCGGCTGGCGCATGGTCAACCCGAAGATGGACCCCCAGTGGACCATCCCGCTCGGCGAGTCCGCCGAACTCATCGCCGACAAGCACAAGATCAGCCGCGAACAGCAGGACGAGTTCGCCCTCAGCAGCCACCAAAAGGCCGCGAAGGCACACAACGACGGCCTGTTCGAGCCCGAGCTCGCCCCCGTGCCCATCCCGCAGCGCAAGGGCGACCCGGTCCTCTTCGCCGCCGACGAGTCCGTCCGCCCGGACGCCTCTCTGGCCGCGATGGCCAGGCTGAAGCCGTCCTTCCGCACCGAGAACGGCACCGTGACCGCAGGCAACGCGTCACCGTTGAACGACGGCGCCGCCGCGCTCCTCCTCACCGACGAGGAAGGCCTCAAGGCCACCGGCCGCGAGCCGCTGGCCCGCGTCTCGGCCACCGGTGTCTCCGCGATCGACCCGCAGTACTTCGGCCTCGCCCCCGTGGAGGCCGTCAACCGGGCCCTCGCCAAGGCGGGCAAGAGTTTCGACGACCTGTCCGTCCTGGAGCTGAACGAGGCCTTCGCCGCGCAGGTCCTCGGGTGTGTGGCCGAGTGGCCCGAGTTCGACCCCGCGATCCTCAACCCGCAGGGCGGCGCGATCGCCCTCGGCCACCCCCTGGGCGCCTCCGGCGCCCGCCTCGCCGGCACCGTCGCCCACCAACTCGCCCGCAAGGGCGGCGGAGTCGGCATCGCCACCCTCTGCATCGGCGTCGGCCAGAGCCTCGCCCTCATCCTCGAACGCTGACACGGATTCGCCCGCATCGGCGGCGTCGATCCCGGCTGCGACAGCTCTGCCCATGCCTCCAGACCAGCGAACTGTTCGACGGGAGTGACATCAAGCCCGCCGTCCGCTGCGAGGCGACCGTGCTGGTCGCAGTCCTCGACGAGTGGCTGCAAAACCAGCACGGCCCCAGCATGTCCTAGCCCTTGATGTTGAGCGCGGTTCCGTACAGCCGGTCCACCTTCAGCCGGATGACCACCCGACGCTCTGCAACCAACTGCTCCAGGAACGCCTCTTCATCCTCGGGCTTCGCGGCCTTCGGAATCATCCCGAGCAGTTCCCGCCCCACCGCGTCACCACGAACCGTCGTGATCCCGGAGACCTCGGCCTCACCTTCGGCGACGGCGAACGACCACACGTCGCCGCCCTGTACGTGCAGCGCCGCCTGCGGGTTGCGCCGCAGATGCCGGACCTTGATCCGGTCGGCTGTCGTCGAGAACCGCACGATGCGAGCTTCGGCGTCCCAGCTGTACAGCATGGTGGTCAGGTGGGGGTGGCCACTGCGCTTGACCGTGGCGAGCGTACCGAACTGCTGCTTGCCAAGCAGGTCGGAGAGAGTTTCGTCGTCCAGTGGACGCGGCGCTGGTCCTTGAGTCATGACGTGATCAACGCGCTTGGCTGCCCAGCAATTTCTTGAACGCCGCAAGTTCAACGCCCACTTCCGGCCCTCGTCATGGACGTGCGCTGCCCCGACCGCGAGTTGCGGGGCTACCCCGCGCTCCCGCCACTGTGCCGGCAACGCCCCCGCCGGCAGGTCTGAACCCGGCTGGTGTCGAGGGCGTAAGACCACCGGGAGCGCTGCTCCCGGAGGCAGCCTGAGCCAGGAATCCCCGCTCAGCCCTGAAGGAAGGAATCCCCTCCCTTCAGGGAGGGGAGCAGTCAAAGACTCGCGAGGAGGCCCTCCAGCGGGCCCGGTACCTGTCCGGGA
Organism: Streptomyces sp. NBC_01450; assembly: GCF_036227505.1. Lineage (NCBI taxonomy): Bacteria > Bacillati > Actinomycetota > Actinomycetes > Kitasatosporales > Streptomycetaceae > Streptomyces > Streptomyces sp. NBC_01450. Next base: position 175,222 of record NZ_CP109481.1, read on the forward strand.
GCGAGGGTCTCCACCAGGAGACGGCCGTAACGGATCTTGCGGCCCTTCTTCGTGCCGAGGAAGCGCCGCAACTGCTGCTGCCGGGGCCGGCCCTGCTGCGCGGGCTGACTCAGGAAGGTCTGCCAGGCCCGCAGGTCGCCCCCGGCCCCGATGGCCTCCTCCACGCGCGCCGTGCCCAGCGCGCGGATGAGCTCGTCCTCCAGGTCCGCCACGCACACGAAGAAGCCCTCGTGCGGCACCCCGGCCCGCTTCAGGCCGCGGTCGTAGAAACGCTGCTCGCCCACGTCGCACAGTCCCCTCAGGCGCAGGCCAAGACCGGGCGGCCCGAGGAGACCGGCGTAGCGGCCGATACTCATCGCCCCGCCCATCGCCACGACGCACACCCCTTCGGCGGCCAGGTCCCGGCCACGCCGTGCGGCGAGCGCCTCGACGGCCGCGAGGTCACTCAGGCCTTCCACCAGCACCGCCGTCCGCAGCCCCAGCCGCACCGCCAGATCACTCGCCGGTTCACCGGGGCCGCCGGCCGCCCAGCGGCTGACCGTGTCCCGGAATACGTGCATGTCCGCCATGGAGCGAGTCTGTACTCCCGCCGACCGGCACGACACTGAATATTTCGACGGACCCACTCGGCACGCCCGCCCCCCTCGTGCTCACCTGAGCCTGACCACCCACCCGGGGTCATGGCGCTTGAGCAGACAGGGCTCAGCTCTCTGGCCAACGCAATGGCCGGCTCGCCAACTAGCGCCGCGGCAGGCGACGTTCGTGCGTCGGCGCGCCGAGGCCGACGACCGTGCCGCACGCGCAGGTCGGCGGGTGCAGTGCGGTCATCAGCTCCAGACCGGTGACGGCGATGGGGCCGCGCGGCGTCATCACCCGCGACGCGAACGTGCCCAGGAGCCGGGCGAGTTCGGCCGGCGGGAGCTGCCTGATGACCTAGTGCCCCTCGGGGAGCCGCCCGGCGAGCCGCTCTTTCTCGGTGAGGGTGAGCGGCAGGCCGTAGCGCTCGCACGCGGCCTCGGTGCGTACGAGCAGCGGGTCGGCGTCCTTGCCCGGCCCGGACGGCTTCGGCTGCCCCGGCTTCGCCTCCTTCAGCGTCCAGTCGGCCAGCGCCGGGATCGACCTGGCGGGCACGTCAAGGACCAGACCGTCGACGCAGTACGCGACGACGTTGCCGTCTTCGACGTCGAGGCCCTGGTGGAGGTTCTGACCACCGACAGCCAAGAGCCCGCTTCGGCCGTCCCGACAGGGTTTGGGGAGTGTCAGAGCTGCACCGTCTCTGCCGCCTGACGCGACGGGTCGGGCGGTGGTGCTGCGGCTGTCAGCCATTGCAGGCGGGGCGGTCCGCCCCGGCCGTCGAATTCGAGGAAGGCGGCCTGCCGGTACTGGAAAAGGGTCAGGAAACCGTCGAGCTTGCGGTAGTCACCCGCACGGTCGCAGGCCCGTACGGTGCCCTGCTTCGCTTCTACGACAAGCAGGTTGCGGCTGAGGTCGCCCGTTCCGTCGTGGACGATCAGGTCGGGACGAACCTGCAGGTCCTGGCCGTCGTCGCCCCATCCCTCGAGATACTTGGTCCGCAGAATCTCAAGGCCCTCGCGGTCGCGGTCGTGCCAGCGGTTGTACTCCGAGTCGACGCGGAAACCCTCGCCGAGGGCTGCATCGATACGAGGCTGCAAAGCGCCTTCGACCTTCGCCATCACGGACTGCTCCTGCGTCCGCTCACGGACCACCTCCGGAAAGCGCAGCCACACATGGCGCAGCGCGGCGCGTAAGGCCTCCCGTACGAGACTGTCGGTCTTCGCGACTTCCTGCCATGTCGTCATGCACGGCAGTATGACGCCGGCCACCGACAACGAGGGCGTCAGGATGTTCGCCGAGAGAGTCAGGGAGTTCCGGTGCCGTCGAAGCGCGCGTGAACCGGGTGGAGACGCCCGGCGAGCCGTGTACGCCGGGCTGGGGTGGCCGCACAGGTGCGACCACCCTCCACCTCGCGCGACATCTCCGCCCTCGCGCCCGGCCGGCTGCCCGCGCTCACGCCGTCCCTGTCGGACCCCGCTCACCCGGCCCGGACAGGCACATACCGTCACTTCCCTGCGGCCTGCCCCGCACGGCAGGTCCTCACCGTCCCGTCGCCGGCCGCCCGGCGGGTCAGTCGTCGTTCTCCTTGCGCTGGTGTGCCGCGACCAGGACCTCGATCATGTCGACGGTGCTGCCCTCGTGGTCGCTGCCGGCCGTTCCGCTGCCCTGCTGGATGTTCGCGGTCCGGTCCACCTCGAGGATCGAGTCGGCGTGCGAGTTGTCGAGCACGGTGATCAGGCTGTCGCCCGCGGCCGCCGGTGCTGCCGCGGCGCCCAGCAGGGCCGCCGCCAGGACGGCGGCCCTACCCAGCCGCCGTGGTGGGACGGGCCCCGGTGTCACGCGCTCACGCCCTGGGGTTCCGGCCGCAGACGCGCGATGTTGCGCTCCAGAAGCTGGGTGGCGGTCTTGACGCCGACGCCGTCCGCCGCGTCCACCACGGGCAGCCGGCCGTCCGCCGCCCTGAGGTCGGCGAGCGCGGAGTGCATCGCCCGGTGGGCGGCGAACAGACACGGCGTGCTGTAGATGGCGACGTCCACGCCGAGTTCGGACAGCTCGGTCAGGGAGAGCCTGGGTGACTTGCCGCCCGCGATCTGGTTGAACAGCAGGGGCTTGTCGCCGACCACCTCGCGGATCCGCCGGATCCACTCCACGCTGCGCACCCCGTCGACCAGCACCACGTCCGCGTCGGTCGCGGCCAGCTTCTCGGCCCGGTGCAGGATGTCGTGCTCGTCGGTGGCGTCCGTACGGGCCACCACCACCATGTCCTGCCGGGTCGCCAGCACCATCTCCAGCTTGGCGAGGTACTCGGACAGCGGCAGCACCTGCTTGCCGTCGGCGTGCCCGCACCGGCGCGGCCGCTTCTGGTCCTCCAGGATCACTCCCGACGCCCCGATCCGCTCCAGCCCCTCCACCACATGGCAGGTGACCTCGGGATCGACGTATCCGTCGTCGATGTCCACCAGCAGGTGGTGCCGGGGGAACGCGCCCCGCAGCCGCTGGACGAACGCCACCATGTCCGGCCAGGCGATGAAGCCGATGTCCGGCAGCCCGTAGTACGAGGCCGCGAAGCCGAAGCCGGAGACGAACATCCCGTCGTAGTGCTCGGCCGCGATCGACGCCGAGTACATGTCGTACACGCCGATCAGCGGAGTGGCCTGCGGCTCGGCGATCTGCTCCCTCAGCTTCTTCCCGTAAGTCAATGTCCGGCTCCTCCCTTGGGGTTCAACACGTCACACGGAAAGGACTGTCACGACACGACCGTCCTTTGCCAGGACAAGAGGATCCCTATATCGATCCTGGACCCTCCCCTTGGAATGGCTTTACTCACCTCAATGGCGCAAGCGGTTCACCGGAGAAACGTCACTCGTCGCCCGTCCGCGCCCTGTTGATCCCGCCGGGCTAGACCGCGGGGGGCTCACCCCATGCCGCCACCGGCGTACGGTGGTTCGCCGGCGGAGCCGAGCACCCGCACCGTGCCCCCAGGAGGCCGGCGCAAGAGCCGTGCCACTCGGAACACACGGCAGTACGCGGCAGGCGGGCAGCGGCCATGAAAAAAGCAGCCCCGCCTCCGGGATACCGGAGGCGGGGCTGTGCGGAGCGCCGGGCAGGCCTTGCACCTGCATCTCCCCGCAGGAAGCGGGACGTCTTTCCTTGGACCACCAACGCCAGGCCGACCGCCACATGTTCGGGCGGCCTGCTCAAGATCAATGATAGCGCAGCCGCGGCGTCCCGACGTCCCGGGGCGTTCAGAGCAGCGGAATGGTGACTTCGTCCTCGACCGGCGGCTCGAGTTCCTGCGCGCGGTTTCCGGTGGCCGCGAAGCAGCGCAGCCGGACCGCCTCCGCAGTGACGTCCAGGCGCAGGAAGCACTTGAAGAACGGCGGGCTGTAGGTCGCCGAGCTCGGCGAGAAGAGCTGGGTGTAGATCTTCCGCACGGGCAGGCGGAAGCGCGAGGTGCGGTCGGGTCGGCCGCCCGCGCCCAGCAGGCTCGCGATCAGACGGGTGCGCCGGGTGACGGGGGCGGGCGGGCCCTGGGTGCGGGTCGGCGGGATGCCGAGCCGCTCGGCGACAACGGCCGTCGCCTCGGCCTCGGTGAGGGTGAACAGGCGGCGCAGACGGAGCCTGCGTCCGTACAGCCTGCTGTAGAAGGCGAGGGAGTCGCCGCGCAGCGGGTAGCAGCGGAACTCCTGCTCGGTGACGTTCGCGACGCGGACGCGGGGGATGGTGTGCGTGGCGTGCATGAAGGCTCCGCCGCCGCCCGACACCACGTACTGGATGGTGCGGCCGTCCACCTGCACCGGGTAGCGCTGGTAGTTGTGGATGTCGCCGCCTATGGCCGCGACATAGCGGTGGTCCGGGTCGCGGACGAGGTCGTCGACGGTGCCGCCGCCCTCGATGGCGCAAGGGTGGTGTTCGCCGTCCACGTACAGGGGCGAGCCGGTGACGAGGATCTTGGGGAGAGGTCCCTTGGACACCTCGCGCAGCCATGCGCCCTGCTCGGCGTCGAGGGTCCCCAGCAGTCCCGTGTCGATGCCTATGATCCGCACCGGCCCGGCGTCGATCGCCCAGTACGGGCCCGGCTGGACGGCCTGTTGGGCCGGCGCGGAGCGCAACTTCCGTGCTTCGGTGAGGCGTTGTCCGCCGGACGGGTGCGGCCGGTGCCACAGCAGCGACCGCAGCCAGGCCCGCGAGAGGGGGCGCGGCGCGGGCTCAGGGGCCAGTGGCGGGGCGTCGTCGCAGAAGACGCGCATGAAGCCGCCGAGGTCTTCGTACCAGTCGTGGTTGCCGGGTATCGCGTATATGGGGGGCGTTACCCCTTGACCGTGGACACCCTGATCATTGGATCGTGAAGATCCGAAGGACAGGAGTTCCCGTTGGGGACGTCGAAGTACTCGCCTGAGTTCCGGGCCGATGCCGTCGCGTTGTACCGCTCCAGCCCGGGCCGGACGTACGCGTCGGTGGCCAAGGATCTTGGGGTGAACCACGAGACGCTCCGCACCTGGGTGCGGGATGCCGAGCAGGCCGCCGTGCCCGGCGCGGTGGAGGCCAGCGAGTTGGAGAAGGAGAACAAGCGGCTGCGGGCCCAGGTGAAGGAGCTCGAGCTGGAACGCGAGATCCTGCGGAGGGCCGCGAAGTATTTTGCGGGCGAGACCAGCTGGTGAGCCGTTTCCAGTTCGTTGCCGACCACCATGACGCCTTCGGCGTGAAGCGGCTGTGCCGGATCCTGGGGCTCTCCCGTTCCGGGTTTTACCGGCACCTGGCCGGCTTGGATGCGCGGGCCGGGCGGGCGCGTGCGGACGCCGAACTTGCCGGGCGGATCACGTCGATCCACACCGAGTCCGACGGCACCTACGGGGCTCCGCGCGTCACCGCCGAGCTCCAGGGCGCCGGGCTGCGGATCAATCACAAGCGGGTGGAACGCGTCATGCGGAAGTTCGGCATCGTCGGGCTGCACCTGCGCAAGAAGGTCCGCACCACGGTCCCCGCAGCCGACGCCATCCCGGTGCCGGACCTGATCCAGCGGGACTTCACCGCCTCTGGGCCGAACAAGAAGTACGTCGGCGACATAACCTACCTCCCGGTCGGCGACGGCCAATTTCTTTATCTGGCAACGGTGTTGGACCTGCACTCCAAGCGTCTGGTGGGCTGGTCGATCGCCGACCACATGCGGACCGAACTGGTCACCGACGCCCTCAAGGCCGCCGCCGGCGCGCGGGGAGGGAACCTGCGCGGAGCGATCTTCCACAGCGACAACGGAGCCCAGTACGCCTCCAAGGAGTTCGCCCAGGTCTGCAAGGACCTCGGCGTGATCCGATCACGCGGGGCCGTCGGCACCAGCGCGGACAACGCCGCCGCGGAGTCGTTCAACGCCAGCATGAAAAGGGAGACTCTCAAGGGCGCGAAACGCTGGCCCGGAGCTCGCGCCGCCCGCCTTGCGGTCTTCCGCTGGGTCACCCGCTACAACACCTGGCGACGGCACTCAGCCCTCGGTCAGCAGAGCCCGATCAACTACGAACAGCGATCAACTACGCTGACCACCGCCGCATAACAACCGGTGTCCACGATCAAGGGTGAAGGCCCGGGTGCCTGGTAGTTCTGGTACGGGCGGAAGAACTTCGTGCCGTAGTCGTCCGCACTGCCGACGGGGTAGATCACGTCGCTGGCGATGACGGCGAATTGTGTTCCCTGACTGACTTTCAGGAAGCCGGGGACGACGGCGTATTGGGGATCGTCGCCCTCGCCGGTGTCTCCGATGACCATGAAGGAGAACTCGTCCGGGTCCTCGCGCCGGATCACCTTGGTGGCGGGTGCTCCGGCGGCCGTCCGCTGTGCCGCCCAGCGGCTGCGGGTGTGGCCTGTGGGATCTCCGAACCAGGAGGCCAGCACGCCGTTGCGTGCGGCCCACAGGGTCTTCGGGTTGAGCCACGAGAGTTTCTCGACCTGGTGCGGCATGAGGTGCTGGTACTCGCCGTGTTCCAGGGTGCCCCAGCCGGCGCCTTCGGCGGTATCGCGTGAAGAGTCAGACACCGGTGAACCGTAGCAACGATCTAGGGTGTGCTTCGAAAGTGCTGGTCACAACCACTCATTGATGGCTGCGGCCAGCACGGTCGCCTCGTAGCGGACGGCGAGCTTGATGCCCCTGCGGATGTCAAGCCATGGCACAGGGTCGGGCGGTGCCGCCGCACAGGAGGTCCCTGTGCGCGGGCACGCCGGGGGCGTGCGCGTCAGTCGCAGGAGCCCACCGTGCGGATGGCGTCGACGAGGACCTTATAGAGACATAGAGGCGCCGGGCATTCATGCCGGTCACCAGGCCTGGCTGGTGACCGGCAACTCCGAACGCCCGGCTGTTCAGCCGATTCAGGCGGTGGCCCGCTGACGGTCGGCGAGCCGCTTGGCCGCGGTGCGGCGGCTCTTCCCGAAGATGTCCTCAGGGGTGCCCGCGCCCTGTCCCGGCTTGTCGTCCCAGCCGTTGAACTTCCCAGCCACCTTCTTCAGCGTGGCGCTTCCGGGCGGAACGTCGATCTGGAAGTGCCCCTGCTTGGGCGATCTCCTGTCGTCGCCGCCCCAGCGCACCACACCTTCACACTCGGTCAGGATGTCCCGTACGACCGCGACCTCCTGGGGGAAGAGACGGTCCTCGGCACCGACCGGGTACATCTCCGGCCGGATCGAGATCGCCGTGCCGGACAGGTAGTTGGACTCGTAGTCCGCGGCGACTGATGTCTGCGTGGTGTGACCGTGGACGTCGTCCCTTCCGAGTGAGTCGACCTCGTAGTGGAAGCGTCGGGCCACGTACAGCAGCACGGCGGCGACATCGCCGTCGAGTGCCGTCAGCGACGCGGGGCTGCCCTCGATGCGGTGCTCGGCAGCTGACGGGACGACGGGCCAGCCGTTGGCACTCTTCCTCCCGGTCCAGTGGCGGACGTCGGCCGAGGGGGCGGCACTCGCACTCGGGACGCCGACGCCCCACAGAGTGAGCCCGCCCGCGAGGCCGAGGCCTGCGTTCAGGACAGTGCGGCGAGCCGGCCGGGTGCTGGGTTCCGTCATGATCGATTCTCCAAGGGGTGCGGTGGTCGTGGGGACTTCGCGTGGAGCGGCACGGCACGCCGGCGCCGGACAGTCGCGGTCACGGCCGCCCCCGCGCAGGCCAACGTCACACCCAGGAGGAGAACGACGGACGGATTGACGAAGAAAGGCACCATGTCGTACGACGCGTTGCATTTCTGCGTCAGTGGAAAAAATTGCTCTTTCGCGTGGGCGTACTTCGCGTCGTAACGCTGGTGGAGGATGACAGTGCATTCCTCTTCCTTGTCCAGCGAGAACATGTGCGAGGCGCCGTATCCGTACATCAGGACCATCAAGACGAATGAAATGCTTGCCGCGATGGCCCATCTCCGGGGCTTCATCGTGCCCTCCGTACTGCCCGTTACAGGCTCTTCAGTCCGTTCTTGGCCATGTAGGCGCGCATCTTGGCATTCTCGTTCCCCACAATACGCTGGATGGTGTCGGCGTATCCGTTGAGGTACGGGTTGAGCTTGTCGTCGGGCATATAGCCGGGAAGCATGGTGGCCACGCCCGCGAGTTTGCGGATGGCTGCCGTGCGGATGGCGTCCAGGACGTCGTCGCCGCCGACGTCGATGAGCATGGTGCGCGCAGTGTCCGCCACGTTCGCGACGCTGCCGCCGTGCCGCTTGGTGTAGTAGTCCTTGAAGCGGCTGAGGTGGCCGGTACCCCCCGATGAGAGCGCGGATCACCTCGTTGATTCTCGCTCCGTCCCGCACCGCCATGCCGACGAGGTAGCCGTCGACGTCCTCGATCAGGTCGTTGAAGGAGAAGGTCGAGTCGACATTGATCTTCGCGAGACGTTCGGTGCAGAACTCGTAACCGGACGCGTACTCGTCGGCGTTGTTGCGCCACTCCGCGTAGAACGTGGTCAGGTCGCCGCCCCAGCCCGCGAAGTCGCCGCGATTGGCGCCGGTGCCCGATCCCGCACCCTTGAGGTAGTAGCCGTTGGCGGTCGCTCCGAAGTGGTCGACGCCATACCTGGTGCCGTACGACGGGTCCTTGAAGGTGGTCACCCGCTTGGGGCCGTTCGCGGTCGCGTAGTCGATCCAGTCGCGGTCGACGTCGCCGATGAGTGTCTGCCAACCGGAGTAGAGATCCACGTAGTTGGGGTACCGCAGGAACTCCATGACACGCAGGCTCGGATTGCCCTTGTTGTACTGGACCGCGCAGGCGTACAGGTCGTCGATGTACTGGAGGTAGGCATCCGTCGGGGATTCGGTGCCGCCGACGCCGTCGGCGCCCACCCCCGGATCGGTCTTCGGATGGAGCACGTCGTTGTCGAGCGGGAAGCTGTCGCCGCCCGCCGCGAACGTGAACTCCTTGATCTGGGTGAAGGACCAGTTGCTCGGCATGGGGAATCCGAGATTTCCGGAGAAGCCCCAGGACATTCCCGAGACGAACGAAAACCGCGCATACGCCTCGTCGGTGACCCGGGAGCACACGTTGCGGGATCCGTAGACACCCGCGATGTACCGCTTCCCCTTGCTGGCGAGACCGGACTGCACGCCATTGAAATAGGGGACAATGTTGCTGGTGATTTCGGGGTCGGTCGCATCGTAGTCGACGGCGAAGTAAATCACCGTGCCTTTGTTGAAGCCGTTCGCGACGGCCTTCTCGTGGGCGAGCAGTCCGTGCTGGAAGCCCACGGTGTACTTGAAGTCACCGAGGGTCCTGGCACCGTACTGCCAGATCGGGAAGACCCTGAGGCCACCGGAGAATATGGCGTCCAGCTCGCCGGGGGCGATGGGCTTCTCCGTGTTGTACTGCGGCTCCTCGGCGAGGTACCGGCCGATGACACGGTATCCGGCGTCGTACAGGCTCTTCGACCGCGACGCCGAGATCCGTCTGCTGGTGTCGCACGCGCTGGCCGGCCGGTCCGGGTCGCCGGTCGACACCAGCAGCTGCGCCCAGGTCTGGTAGTCACCCGGGAAGACGCAGGCCGCGGAGAAGAGCTGCACGAAGACGCTGCTGGATCCCTGGGAGACGGGGTGGTCGCGCAAGCCCTGCTGGGTGGCGGGGCCGAAGTTGCCGGTGGCCGATCCCTCCGGGATGCCGAACTCGTACTGCAGGGCCTTCATCAGACCCGTCTGCACATCGCGGGTGCAGTGGCCGTCGGCGGGCATGACGAAGAACGTCGACTTGTTGATGTAGCGGCCGTTCAGCCACCGCTGGATCGAACGGACCTCTTCGGTGCCACCGGCCAGCAGGACGTACGCGTCCATGGTCAGCAGGGCTTTGAAGACCTTGGGCTGGATCGACCCGTTGTAACCACTCAGGCCGGCGTCGCTCATCAGCCCGGCGATCGAGACGCCCAGCGTGGAGTCGAAGTCACCGTCGATGCCCCCACCGTCGTAACCCTTGCAGTAGCAGGCGCACTGGGCGATTTTGATGATGTTCTTGTTGGTCTCGTTGGCGGGGACACCGCCGTGTGCGGTCAGCGCAGCCAGCGTACCGGCGCCAAAGCTGTCCGAGAGCGCCGTGATCCCCAGCTCGTGTTGCAGCGCCGGGTCAGCGAGTACATGGTCAGCCAGCCGGTCTTCCCGTCCTCGGGAGCACTGTTGTACCCGGCTACGCCGCTGTACGTCGCGTTGACCCATTTCTGGGCCTCAAGCACCATGGCATCCAATGCGGAATCCTTCTCTTTTGGGTGGCTTCCCGGATGCCGCCGGCGGGTCGCCGGCAGCAGGTGTCAAAGATGGGCCGGAGGGCGTCCTGCGAAGACATGGAAGTCAGTGAGGCGGCGGGTTTCGCCGCAGTGCGGGTGACTTCGGGCACGACGACCGTCCGGTGGTCATGACCGACCGCGCCTGCGGCTTCGTCGTGCGCGGAGTAGGCGCCATCGCGGGAAACTCCTGACTCCAGCACGTCGGTCCGCACTTGGACCAGGGTGTTGTAACCGAGGGGCGCGTGAATCGGATGAAGGCATGCGCAGGGGCCGACTCGGATGTCGTAGGGTGATCCACACACCCACCCGGAAGGCGTCACCGACAGCCATGAGTACGGGTCAGTGCACCCTGACACCGCCCTTGGAGGCCGCCACCGGCGTCATGTCTTTCTCCCCATGTCCGCGTCGGAGCATCCCCGGCGGCACCGGGGCGAACGGCATACAGACCGGCCCCGCGTACGCGCTGCCCCCTGGCCGACTCAGCAACGGGAACTGGTGACTCTGTCCTCACACAACTGCGTTTTCATCCGCTTGTTGGAGCGCCAGTGTCGCTATCGAGGATGGCGCAGGTCGAGTTGTCCGGCCCCGAGCCGCCGTCGCTGTAGATGGGAAAGGCGCCCTGACGACGGGTATCCGTCAACAGACGCACCGCGTTGCGGAGATGAGGCCCACACCGGCCGGCACAGCACACCGGGGGCGGTGGACTCGGCAGCGTACGCCGACGGCGCGTCAAGGAGCAACGCGGCACGGCTGAACACGGCCGGATCGGCATGGATCGCGACTTTGACGACGGCAGGCAAGTTTCCCCCACTTACGTGATCTGGTGTTCAAGAACGCCGGCGGGCACGCCGAGCCGATCAGCCGATTCCCGTGGCCATGTCCGCATGCCCATGATCAACACGGAGGAACGTACGTGACGGTGCGTTCGCGTGAGAAGGGTGTAGACCACGTGAGCCCGGTCATCGTCCGATTCTCATTGGCCGGTGGCCGACTCCACTCTCACAGGTGGCTGGGAGTGCCGAGTCCCATGACTGGATTCGCCCCGTGCCGGAACAGGGCGTGCTGGTCCGGTTCGACGACCTCGACCGACGCGGTCACAGCATGTGAGGCATCCATGGCCTGGGCGATTCCCCGGATCTCGTCAACTGGGAACCGTATGGTGACCAAGCAGTTCAGGGGCTCCCCCGAGGAAGCGGACTTCAGGCGCGCGGACTCTTTGGCGCGGGAGATCTTCTCGGACGTCGCCAACAACTGGGCGTTCCTGATCATCGAGTCCCTCGGCGAACGCACCCTGCGCTTCAGCGAGCTGCGGGACGAGATCGAGGGCATCAGTCACAAGATGCTCACCCAGAACCTGCGCATGCTGGAGCGCAACGGCCTGGTCGAGCGGAAGGTGCACCCCGTCGTGCCACCGCGGGTCGAGTACACCCTCACCAGGCCGGGCCAAGCCCTGCGAGCGACCGTCGACGGAATGTGCGCCTGGACCCACCAGTACCTCGGTCACATCGAGGCCTCCCGCCGCCGCTTCGGCGCCTGACGGGTGGAGCACTCGCGCGCGACGCCATCGGCCGGGCCTCACCCGGCGGTTCGTCGGACCGCTCCAGGCGCGGAAGCCGGGACCTGGCGGGCGAAAGGACGGGGGCGAGGCAAAGCGGGGCGGGGCGTCGGCCTTGGCCGCGCGGATGTGCTGCCCCGGCGGCGCGTACCGGGTCGTCCGGCTGGTGCCCGTGGTGGCCTCGTGCCGGGGCCCCTGCGGTCTCGGTGTGGTCCGGAGCCTGCCTGTCGAACAGCGCCGGGTCCGCCCCGGGAGTAGTACGTTGCCTCTCATGTACGCCACGCGAGTTTCGCGACGCGTGAAGGCAGCCCCGGCGGCCGTCTATCAGGCGTTGACCGACCCGGACGCGGTGGCAGCCTGGCGGGTGCCCGCCGGCATGACCAGCCGCGTCCACGAATGACCCTCGCGAAGGCGGCGCCTTCCGCATCTCGCTCAGCTACCAGGACACGGCCGTTTCAGGGAAGTCGGCCGCTCACACGGACACCTACCACGGCCGCTTCGCACGACTGGTTCCCGGCGAACTGGTGGTTGAGGTCTTCGAGTTCGAGACGTCCGAGGACGCGTTGCGCGGCACGATGACGATGACCACGTCGCTCACCCGGGTGGGCGACGCGACCGACGTCGTGATCGTGCATGAGGGCATTCCCGATGACGTACCCCGTGAGGACAACGAGTTGGGTACCCGTATGGCCCTGGACAACCTCGCCCGGCTGGTCGAGGGCAAGCGCTAGACCAGCGTGGCAGCCGCCGGTGGCTCAGGCTCCGGGCGCCGGCGGGCCGTTCATGCGGGGCTGCCCAGGTCGCGTACGAGGTCGAGCGCCCGCCCCAGTGTGGTGAGCCGGGCGTCGAGCGTCTCGCCCGCGGGGTAGAGGCGGACCGTGTCGACACCGGCGGCCTGCCAGACACGAAGGCGGTCACGCACCATGTCCTCGGTGCCGATCAGTGTCGTGGCGAGCACCATCTCGTCGGTGACCAGACCTGCCGCGCCGTCCCGGTCGCCGGCCTGCCAGCGCTCGTGCACCTCCGCGGCGGTCTCCGCCCAGCCCTGCCTGCTGTAGGCGTTGTTGTAGAAATTGGTCGTGGCGGACCCCATCCCGCCCAGGCTGAAGGCGAGTTCCTTCTTCCGGCCGGCCACCATCGTGCGCAGCGCGTCCTCGTCCTCGGCGAAGGCCACTTCGGCGCCCTGGCAGACGTCGAGGTCCGCGCGTGTGCGTCCGGCCGCCGCGAGCCCGGTGTCCAGGTGGTCGAAGTACGCCTCCTTGGCGCCCTCCGGCACAAAGCTCGTGCCCAGCCAGCCGTCCGCCACCTCCCCCGTGAGCCTGAGCATCTTCGGGGAGAGGGTGGCCAGATAGATGGGCAGGTCGTACTCGGCCCGTATCGACATCCGCATGGGTCTCGCGCCGGTGCCCGGCAGCGGAATGGTGAACTCCCGCCCCTCGTAGGCGATCTTCTCGCCCGCGACGGCCTGCCGGACGATCTCCACGGTCTCCCGCATCCGGGACAGCGGCCGCGCGAACGGCACGCCGTGCAGTCCCTCGATCACCTGAGGTCCGGACGGTCCCAGGCCGAGGAGGAAGCGCCCTTCGGAGATGTGGGAGAGGGTGAGGGCGGCACGGGCGATGGCGGCCGGGGTGCGTGTCGCGAGCTGGATGATCCCGGAGCCGAGCAGTATCCGCTCGGTCCGTGCCGCCAGGTAGCCCAGCGGAGAGGGCGCTTCGGCCCCCCAGGCCTCGGCCACCCAGCAGATGTCCATCCCGAGCTTTTCGGCTTCCACCACGAAGTCGACGCTCTCCCGCCAGTTCCCCGCCGACGCCTCGATCGTCGTCGATGTACGCATCACGCACCGGCCCCTTCCGCGCCTTCGGCCATCTTCCTGATCGCGTCGACCGTGCCGGCCATGCTCCGCTCGAACTCCCGCAGCCGTACGAACACGATCTTCTGCTCCTTCTCCGGCATCCGGTCGATCGCGAAGGAGAGCCCTGAGCGGCCGGGGCCCATCTGCATCCACTGGGTCAGCTCCGTGCCGCCGTCCGCCGCCTCCAGGCTGAACCGCCAGACGGAGCTGGGGTGTTCGGGATCGGCGACCGCCCAGGCGAACACCCGGTACGGCTCCCACTCGACGATGTAGGAGGTGGTTTCCCACTCCCCCAGCGCCTCGTGCCTGCTGCTGCCGACGAAACGGGCGCCGAGTGCGGGGCCGGCCGCCCCGTCGAGCCACTGGACCGACTGCAGCTCCACGCTCAGTGCCGGCATCAGCCGGATGTCCGAGACCAGCCTCCACACCTGCCGGGGCGGAGCGTCGATCCGTGTCCGCACCTCGACCGTCGGCTTGTCCGCATAGCGTGCGCCCGTCCACTCCATGGCTTCGCTCGGCCTCCCTCTGCATCCCTACCGGAAAACACCTTCAAGTGGGCCCTGACCTTGAGAGTTGCGTAGATAGACTCACCTGTCAAGGGAGATCCCCAAGCGCACGCCCGAGAGACGAGAGGACGAGGACGAGAGCCCGGGGGCCGGGGCGGGGGCGGGGGCGAGCCGTGCTCAGGCGGTGAAGCGCCGCCGGATGTCCGGCCGCTCGGCGAGATGCGCGGGATAGCCGGGCCCGAGGCGCGGGTGGGTGTCCTCCGCCGTCATGGGCTCCCCGCAGCCGGCGCAGACCACCTCGGCGGCGCTCTCGTGGCCGCAGCGGTCATGGTGAAAGACGACCGGCGGTCCCTGCTCACCGCTGAGCCAGCGGTTGCCCCAGGCGTTCATGGCGGCCAGTACGCCGAAGAAGTCGCGGCCCTTCTCGGTCAGCACGTAGTCGTAGCGCACCGGATCGCGCTGGTAGGCCCTCTTCTCCATGAGGCCCTCGTCGACCAGGCGCCGGAGCCGGTCGGTCAGGGTGTTGCGGGCGATCTTGAGCTCCTGCTGGAACTCGTCGAACCGTTTGATCCCGTAGAACGCCTCCCGCAGGACCAGCGGCGTCCACCAGTCGCCGAGCAGATCCATCGTGCGCGCGATGGAGCAGGGCCAGTTCGCAAAGGAAGTCCGCCTCATACCCTCAGCATACGAGGGTCTTACGACAGGACTCAGCAGTCCGGGGCGGACCTGCTCACCCACCAGCCCAAGGACGCCGTGGCCCTGGTCCGCGACGCCTCGGCCGCCGCCATCGGCGTCGCCCGGACCGCCCGCCCACTGCGCGCCCGGGATGCCCCGTGAAAAACCGCGGGGCCGCGCACGATCGCCCTCAGCCGGGCGAAGCGCCCGGCACCGCGTCCTTGGCCAGGCGGCGCGGAGCGCCGCAGCACATGGCGTCCGCGCGGGCGGTCAGCGGCGTCGCAGTGACGTATCGAGCAGGGAGGGCGGGGTGTCGTGCTTTTCGTGTGCGGCCAGGTCGGTGCCGGGGGCGACGATGGCGTCGATCGCGTCGAGTACGTCGGCGGAGAGCACGGTGTCCGCGGCGGCGAGCTGCGCGTGCAGGTGGTCCGTCGTGCGGGGGCCGATGATCGCGCTGGTCACGGCGGGGTGCGCGGTCACGAATCCGAGCGCGAGCTGGATCATGGTCAGGCCGGCCCCGTCGGCGACCTCGGCCAGTTGCTCGACGGCGTCGAGCCTGGCCCGGTTGGAGGGGATGGTGGTGTCGAAGCGCTGCGGCATGAACGTCGAGCGGCTGGTGGTGATGTCCCGGCCCTCGCGGATCGCGCCCGACAGCCAGCCCGAGGCCAGCGGGCTCCACACCAGCACACCGAGCCCGTACTCCTCGGTCACGGGCAGGATGTGGGTCTCGATCCCCCGCTGCAGGATCGAGTAGCTGGGCTGTTCGGTGGCGTAACGGCTCAGGTGATGCTCGCGGGCGGCCCACTGCGCCTGCACGAGGCGGTACGCGGGGAAGGTCGAGGAGCCGAAGTAGCGGATCTTTCCCGCGCGCTGCAGGTCGGTCAGAGCCGACAGCGTCTCCTCGTCGCTGGTGTTCGGGTCCCACCGGTGGATCTGGTAGAGATCGACGTGGTCGACGCCCAGGCGGCGCAGGCTGTTGTCCAGCTCGGTGACCAGCCAGCGGCGCGAGGCGCCCCGGTGGTTGCGCCCGTCCCCCATCGGCATGCCCGCCTTGGTGGCCAGCACGATGTCGTCGCGGCGGCCGGCGATGGCCTTGCCGACCATCTCTTCCGACTCGCCGCCGCTGTACATGTCGGCGGTGTCGATGACGTTGATCCCCGCCTCGAGGGCGGCGTCGACGACGGCGGTGACCTCGTCCTGGGTGGTGCGCCCGATCGCGCCGAAGTTCATCGCGCCGAGCGCGAGGGAGCTGACCTGCACACCGGTGCGGCCCAAGGTGCGGTACTGCATGAGCGTGTTCCTCCATTGCGGGTGAAGCGTGGCGGCAGGGCGCTGCGCGGCTTGGCTGCCGGCTCCCTGCTCTGACATCATGAGCAAACGGAACCTTGTTCCGGAAAGAACATACGGAACGTCGTTCCGTTTGACAAGCCCGACAGCGGAGAGGACGGCGCGGTGAACGACGGCAACGGGAGCGGGGGCGGCGACGGGGGCGCGGGGCAGGCAGCCCGGCCCCGGCGGGCGGACGCCCGGCGCAACAAGGAGACCCTGCTCGACGCGGCCGCCGCGGTCTTCGTCACATCGGGCGTGGAGGCGCCGGTACGCGACATCGCGGCCAGGGCCGGCGTCGGGACGGGCACGATCTACCGGCACTTCCCCACGCGAGCGGATCTCATCATCGCCGTCTACCGGCACCAGGTCGAGGCCTGCGCCGAGGCCGGCCCCGCCCTGCTGGCGACCTGCCCAACTCCCCATGCCGCACTGGGGCGGTGGATCAACCTCTTCGTCGATTTCCTGGTCACCAAGCACGGACTGGCTGCCGTGCTGCGGTCCGACGACGCCGGCTTCGACGCGCTGCACGCCTACTTCCTCGACCGGCTCGTGCCCGTGTGCGCCCAGCTGCTCGGCGCCGCAGCCGCCGCCGGCGAGATCCGCTCCGACGCGGACGCCTACGAGCTCATGCGCGGCGTCGGCAACCTCTGCATCGGCGCGGACAGCGATCCCCGCTACGACGCACGCCGGCTGGTCGAACTCCTCATCGCGGGACTGCGCCTGACGCGCTAGCCACCGCACGTACCGGAACGCCGTCCGGGGCGCCCATCGCGCTCATCCGGAACCATGTTCCGGGAGCCGGCCGGGTCGACAACTCCCCCCGCCGACGGCTCGGCGTACGCGGCCGGACACGCCGGTCCGGGCGTGGCGGGCCGCCAGACCGACGAGTTCGACACCCGCGGATCACCCCCGTACGGCAACCGGCCGCCGCCGCGGCCACTCTGACCGCGGCGGCGGCCGGATGGACCGTCACCGCCCCTATGGCGGCGCCCCCGTGAGCGCGACCGGCCCCAGCGGCTGCTACCACGAGGCCCTCGTCGGTCAGTTCCTTCTTGACCGTCGTGCTGGTGGTGGTGGTCGTGCTGTTCCTGGACAGCCCCGTGATCTCGCCGGCCTGATGGCCCTGATGGCCTGCCACGACCGTGGCCACGGTCCCGGTGTGCGGTGTCGCCGGGGTGGCGGCGAAAGCGCCGGAGGGTATCAACGCGCCTCCTGCCGCCAGAGCGGTCGAGGCGGCGAGCATCACAAGGCGCTGGGTGCGGGAAGTACGGGTCATGGGAATTCTCCTCCGTGAGAAATGATCAGGGTTTCCGAACAGTTCTGCCGATTCGCAGCCATTCGGTATTTCGGTGACGAGATGCATGTCCGGTAATTCGCACTGCGCGAGCAGTTCCGGAATGTGTGAGGGCCAGTTGCTGTTGAACGGGCCCGCATCTCTATCAGGCACCGGCAGACGAAGGAGTCATGCCCCTTAAACGCGTGGCAGGGAAACTCGGGACTTGACGGACCGCGGCAGCTGCGACGCGGATGTGCTCACCCGCCGAAAACCGGCGCGCAACCGTCTGTGACCAGGCGCCACGGCGGTGTCTCGGCCGCCGTCCGGCGGCGGTGGGCCGGGTATTAGCCTGGCAGTTCTGGGCTGGATCATCACCGGACATCTGACCGCCCGACGCCGGCGGAACACCCCCGCCACTGTCCGTCCGGGACAGACGAGAACGGAGCAGCCGACGTGAGCGACACCCGACCCAGTACCCGGAAAGGGGCCGCGGTACCGGCGGCCGATCTGCCCGAGCCGATACGCGGGCACCGGCGTCGCACGCTGAAGCTGCTCACCGTCTGCGCCGCCGGTCTCGTCCCGTGGACGGTCCTGCTGGCGGCGACGCTGCCGTCCGTGTACGAGGTCCGCCAATGGCGCGTGACGTGGGTCGGATTCGACGCCCTGCTCATGGTCGCGATGGCGTCCACGGCGCTTCTCGGCTGGCTGCGGCACCGCGCTGTCATCGTGGCGGGGACCACGACGGCGGTGCTGCTGATCTGCGACGCGTGGTTCGACGTGTCGCTCGCTTTCGGCACCTCGGGGGTGTGGCTGTCGGCGGTGCTCGCGGCGTGTGTCGAGCTGCCGCTGGCCTTCTACCTCATCCGCCGGGTGGCGGGGATGATCTCGTTGGCGCAGTGGCCCTCCGCCGGGGCCCCGGCCGGCAGCGGCACGCAGCCTGCCGCCCCGGACGCCTGACCGGCGCCGCGCGCCGGAACTGTCTGGTCAGACGTCCCCGGCCGGCAGCGCGTACAGCTGCGGAAGGTTGACCACGATCGCCTCCTGGGTGCTGCGGGCGATGACGACCACGGCCTCTTCGGCGGGGTCCGGGTTCTCCTCGCGGTGCGGCACGAACGGGGGGACGAAGATGTAGTCACCCGGAGAGGTGCGCAGGCGCACCTCCTGCGGCCGCGGTCCGCCGGCGTCGAGGAACACGAACTCGGGGTGTCCGCTCACCACGTAGATGGCGGTCTCGGATTCACCATGGTGATGGTCGGAGGAGGAGGTGGAGGGCGCGACGTGGGTCTGGCCCATCCACAGCTTTTCGGAGCCCACCGCCTTGCCGCTGACGGCGGCGAACCTGCGCATGCCTCCGGTCTGCGCGGTGTCGCCGTCGAGCGCGTCGGCGCGGATGTGATGCAGGCGGGTGCGCAGGGGGGTGGCCGAGTGCCCTGCGGCGTCGTGGAGATGGGGGTGGAAACCTTCGCCGGGGGTCGTCAGCGGCTCGCTCATGAATGGGGACGCTAAAGCGGTCCATAAAAGGATGTCAAGAGGTGTCCATTGGCCTTCACCTGCGGCAATGTTCCCGCAATGCAGGAGGGGAACCGGTGGAATCCCTCGCGCCGGGCAGCCGGCCGGACAGGCATGCGCGCATGCATATCTCCGCGAAGGCGGACTACGCCACGCGGACCCCGTTGGAGCTCGCCCGCGAACCTGCCCGTCCGCTCACCTGCGAGGCCATCACTTCCTCGCAGCAGATCCCGTTCCGGTTCGTCACCCACCCGTCACTGAAGCGACGGGCTCAAGAATTCGCTGAACTGCTGGGGACGCTTCGCGCATGTCCGCTCGACCACCCACTGTCAGACACCCGAACCGCTGCCGGACCCCGGCCTCGCAGAGGAACAGCATGCGGCGATCGGCGCGGTGACCTGCGAAGTCGGTCCTGAAGCCCGCAAGTTGATTCTCCGCAGACCCTTATCGGAGTTAACGTAAAAGAGTGGAGATGTTCCATTTGCGGTATTTCATTGCGGTTGCGGAGGAGCTGAACTTCTCGGCGGCGGCCCGCCGGCTGCATATGGCCACGTCGCCGCTGAGCCAGCGGATCAGGGACCTCGAGCGGGAGCTCGACCACCGGCTGTTCGAGCGCGACACACGCCGTGTCACGCTCACACCGGCAGGCGAGGCGCTGCTGCCGATAGCGCGAGACGTGCTGGAGCAGATCAATTCCATTCCGTGGCGGTTGCGCGAGGTGAGCCGGCCCGGGCGCATCACCGTGTTCGTGGGCATTCCCCCTGGAGTGCACCCCCGGCTGAGCGGCCTCGTCGACACGCTGGCCGAGCACGTCAGCAAGCGGTGCGAGCTCCTGCGCTGGCCCGGCAGTTCCAGGGCTCTGGTCATCGGCGTGCGCGAGGACAGGCTTCCGCTCGCGCTGGCCCGGCTGCCGATCAGCGACCCCGCTCTGGACCAGTTGCCCGTCATGTCGGAACGGCTGGCAGCGGTGGTCCCGGCCGACCAGTTCGCCGGGCGGGACTCCGTGGCACTGGCCGACCTGGCCGACCTCTCCCTCATCGTCGCACCCAAGGAAATCAGTGCCGCTCATGTCGACCAGCTCGACCGGGAAATGTTCGAGCTGGGGATCAAGAAACGTATCAAGCTGACGGATACCGGATACGCGGGAATCGCTCAAATAGTTTCCAGCGGAATGGCTTTCTACTTTTCCATACTCGACCCGGACAGCCCCATGCACCGCTACGCGATGGAGAATACGAAGGTCCTGCCTTTCACGGATTTCGAGCCCCGGCTGGAGACTGTCCTGATCTGGCGCCGCGACCGCGCCTGCGGCGGTGACCTCGATGAACTCATCGAAGCGGCCCGCGAGGTCTTCGCCGACCCGGTTCACGTCTGAGCCGAGCAGGCCGGACCGGCAGGCGCCCTGCTCACGCTCGACGTCCTGAAGCAGCACGACGCCATGGGTACACGGTCTTTCGCGATTGCCACGAATTCGGCCCTCTTCGCTGTCCACCGGCACCCGAACATCGGCGGACAGTGCCGAGACCGCTCCAGTGGTGCCGGTTTCAGTAATGCGACATGACTGTGACCGCTGCGGTCACACTGACGTTAGCAATACGATAATTCCCTTGCCCGAAATTCACCATTAGCGTTCTTCGGCATAGCCCAACAAGGGCATGAAAGGACGCGAAAATGGCAGACACACACGCCCCCGGGCCGCTCGACGGCGTGCGGGTCATCGACCTCTCGACCGTGGTCATGGGCCCGTACGCGGCCCAGATCCTCGGAGATCTGGGCGCCGATGTCATCAAGATCGAATCCCCCGCGGACACCATCCGGGTGGGCGAATACCGCAACACGCCGGGCATGACCCCGCTGTATCTCAACGTCAACCGCAACAAGCGCAGCGTGGCCCTCAACCTCAAGGACGAGGCCGAGCACGCCCAGGCCCTGGAGCTCATCCACACCGCCGATGTGCTGATCACCAACATGCGTCCCCGCGCGCTCGCCCGGCTGGGCCTGGCCTACGACGACCTCGGCGCCGCCAATCCGGGCCTCGTCTACGCGCACGGCGCCGGCTTCCGCGGCGACTCCGACCGGGCTGACGCCGCCGCCTACGACGAGACCGTGCAGGCCGCCTCCGGGCTGGTCGACATCGCCAACCGCACCCTGGGCACACCGCTCTACCTGCCGACCATCCTCGCCGACAAGGTCTCCGCGCTGACCATCGCCTACAGCGTGCTCGCCGCCCTGGTCCACCGGAACAGGACCGGGCACGGCCAGCAGATCGAGATCCCCATGGCCGACACGCTGATCACGTTCAACCTGGTCGAGCATCTCGCGGGGCACACTTTCGAGCCGGCGACGGGCCCCACCGGGTACCCGCGGTCACTGTCGCAGCACCACAAGGCCCGGCGCACCAAGGACGGCCTGGCCGCCGTGATCCCGTACAACCCGCAGAACTACCGCGACTTCTTCGCCGCCGCCGGCCGTCCCGAGCTGACCGCGGACCCGCGCGTCAACGGCCCCGCCCTCAACCCGGCCGACGCGGACGGTCTGTCCGACCTGGTCGACGAGTGCACCCCTGCGCTGACCACGGCCGAATGGGCCGAGGTGTGCGCCAAGCACAGCATCCCGATGGGACCGGTGCTGGAGCTGGACCACTCGCACGAGGACCCCTACGTCCGTGAGGGCCACCTCCTCGACACGGTCGTGCACCCGACCGAGGGCCCGGTCCACACGATCGGGATCCCGGTGAGGTTCTCCGCCACGCCCGGCTCGATCCGCCGCCTGGCCCCGGTTCCCGGCCAGGACACCGCGGAGGTCCTCGCCGAGCTGGCGGCCACTCGCTGAGCCGCAGACAGTTTGAGGAGCAAGTACAGCCATGAACAGCAGCGAAGTGCGCGTCCAGCGGGTCTGCTCGACCCTGCTGATCACGATCGACCGCCCGCACGCACGCAACGCGGTGAACGCCGCGGCCGCCGCCGGCCTGGCCGCCGCGCTGGACGAGCTGGAGGCCGACACCGCGCTGCGCTCCGGTGTCCTGACCGGAGCGAACGGCACCTTCAGCGCCGGCATGGACCTCAAGGCCGCCCTGCGGGGTGAGTCGCCCGTGATCCCGGGCCGCGGCTTCGGCGGCCTGACCGAAGCAGCGCTGACGAAGCCCCTGATCGCCGCCGTGGAGGGCTTCGCCCTGGGCGGCGGATTCGAACTCGCCCTGGGATGTGACCTGATCGTCGCCGCGGAGAACGCGAAATTCGGCCTGCCCGAAGTCAAGCGCGGTCTGATCGCGGGAGGCGGCGGCGTGCTCCGGCTGCCCAAGCGCATCCCGTACCACCTGGCGATGGAGTTGCTGCTGACCGGTGAGCCGGTGAGCGGTGGCCGCGCGGCGGAGCTGGGACTGGCCAACCGGCTCACCGCGCCCGGCGAGGCGGTGGCCGTCGCCGTCGAGCTGGCCGGGCGGCTCGCGCACAACGCCCCGCTCGCGCTGGCCGCGGTGAAGAACCTCACGCGGGCCGCCGACGGCGTCCCGCAGGCCGAGGCGTTCGCTGTGCAGCGCAAGGAGATGGGCGCTCTGACGGCCTCGGCCGACGCACGCGAGGGCATGACCGCCTTCGCCGAGCGCCGTGCCCCGCGGTGGACGGGGAAGTGACATGCGGACGCGTTCGGCACGTACGACGCCGAAGAGCAGATCACCGGTGCCGGCCTTCCCGCTCAAGGCCATCCCCGGCTACGACTGCGCCCCGCGCGTCCTGGAGCCGGTCCGTCGAGACCACCGGCGTGGTCAGGGCACGGGTCACTCACACGGACGGTCGGGCCGTGGCCGGCGAACGCACTACCGAACAAGCCGTCGGCTTCTGCACCGCCGTGGGCCGCCCCTGTCGTCGAACGCCGGGAAATCCCGGCTTCGTGGGCAACCGGCTCCAGAACGCGCTCAGCCGCCAGGCCATCCACCTCGTCCAGCAGGGCGTCGTGACCCCCGAGGACCTGGACACCGTCGTCACCCACTCGCCGAAGCCCGCG
The DNA here is from genome assembly GCF_036227505.1 of Streptomyces sp. NBC_01450. Taxonomy (NCBI): domain Bacteria; kingdom Bacillati; phylum Actinomycetota; class Actinomycetes; order Kitasatosporales; family Streptomycetaceae; genus Streptomyces; species Streptomyces sp. NBC_01450. The sequence continues at coordinate 198,235 of NZ_CP109481.1, forward strand.
ACCGCAAGCAACCCGCCGCCCTGTCCGCCCTGGAAGACACCCGCCGCAACCAGCACCCCAAGGAGAACTGAGATGACCGCCACCACCACCCCCCTCGCAAAGCTGGACGACCAGCTGACCGCCGACTTCTACCTCTACGAGGCACTGCTGTCGGACGAGGAGCGCAAGATACTGCTCAAGGCCCGCACCTTCCTGCACGATGAGATCAAGCCCCTGGTCAACGACTCCTGGGGCAAGGGCGAGTTGCCCAAGGAGATGATCGACAGGTTCCGCGGCAGCGGACTGGCCGCCCTGGCCTACGAGGGCTACGGCGAGCACCTGCCGGCCATCAGCCACCTGCTCGACGGCATGCTCGCCGCGGAGCTGGGCCGCGTCGACGCCTCGTGCGCCACCTTCTTCGGCGTCCACAACGGGCTCGGCTTCTACTCCATCTACTACGGCGGCGACCAGGAACAGCGCGACCGGTGGCTGCCCGCCATGGCCTCGATGGAGAAGATCGGCGCCTTCGCCCTGACCGAGCCGCTCGGCGGCTCCGACGTCTCCGGCGGCATGCGCACCACCGCCAGGCGCGAGGGCGACACCTGGGTCCTCAACGGCGCCAAGAAGTGGATCGGCAACGCTACCTTCGCCGACTACGTCGTGGTCTTCGCCCGGGACGCCGACGACAACCAGGTCAAGGGCTTCGTCGTGGAGAAGGGCGCCCCCGGCTTCGAGCCGGTGAAGATCGAAGGCAAGATCGCGCTGCGGATCGTGCAGAACGCCGAGATCACCCTGACCGACGTACGCGTACCGGAGGCGAACCGGCTGCAGAACATGAACGGCTTCCGGGACGTCGCCGAGGTCCTGCGCCAGACGCGCAGCGGGGTCGCCTGGCAGGCCCTGGGCGTCATGATCGGCGCCTATGAACTCGCGCTCGACTACGCCAAGGAGCGCCGGCAGTTCGGCCGTCCGATCGCGGGGTTCCAGATGGTGCAGGACCTGTTGGTGAAGAGCCTGGGCAACATCACCGCCTCCTGGGGCATGCTGGTCCAGCTCGCCCGGCTGCAGGACCAGGGCATCTTCCGCGACGAGCACTCCGCGCTGGCCAAGGAGTACGTCGCGGCCCGGATGCGCGAAGTCGTCGCCTTCAGCCGCGAGATCTTCGGCGGCAACGGCATCCTCCTCGACTACGACATCGCCCGGTTCTTCGCCGACGCCGAAGCCCTCTACTCCTACGAGGGCACCCACCAGATGCAGACCCTCATCGTCGGCAAGTCCATCACCGGCCACAGCGCCTTCGTGTGAGACACGGCCGCCCTCCCCAGGGCCAGGGGCCACTCGCGCACAGGGCACACGGGCCCCGCCAGGAACACACAGGCTTGATTCCACCAAGGTCCGGCCCCGACATGGGGCCGGCACAACCCCCAGGAGCGCACCATGCCCACCCTTGACCGCCAGGACAACGTCTTCGTGCTCGATCTCGGAGACGGTGAGAACCGCTTCCACCCCGACTGGATCACCTCCGTCAACGCCGCCCTCGGCGAGGTGGAGAAGGCCGAAGGACCACGCGCCCTGGTGACCACCGCGACCGGCAAGTTCTACTCCAACGGCCTGGACCTGGAGTGGCTGTCCGCTCACGCCGACCAGCAGCAGAGCTACCGCAGCTCCGTCCACGAACTCTTCGCCCGCATGCTGTCCCTGCCGGTGATCACCGTGGCCGCCCTGCAGGGGCACACGTTCGCCGCCGGTGCGATGTTCTCCCTCGCGCACGACTTCCGTGTCATGCGCGCCGACCGCGGCTTCTGGTGCCTGCCCGAGGCCGACATCAACATCCCCTTCACGCCCGGCATGTGCGCCCTGATCCAGTCCCGGTTGGCGCCGCAGACCGCGCACGAGGCCATGGTCACCGCCCGCCGCTACGGCGGATCGGACGCGGCGGCCGCCGGCATCGTCGACCGTGCGACGGACGAGGACGCCGTGCGCCCCACGGCCGTGGAGATCGCCCAGGCGAACCTGAGCAAGGCCGGCGACACCCTCGCCACCATCAAGGCACGCATGTACGCCCCGGCCCTGGCCGTCCTGCGCGGTGCGGCCGGCCCGCTCGGCTGACACCACCGCGCGGACAAGGAACACCACCCGGCCCGGAGCGGTCACGGGACACCGACGGCGGCGCCGCCACGAGGTGACAGCCCAACCGGTCCAACCTCCCGATGGCGGCTCCGGGGAAAGACCACGGGGCACACGCCTCATGGGCACCACCACCGCCACCACCTCGCTCCTGCAGGCCGCCCCGCCGCGGCGGCCACGGCGCAAACCCGGCCCCGGGGCCTGCTGGGCCAGCAGGCCCCGGCCCGCCGCCGCCCAGGCGGACACGGCCCAGCCGACCGGGCCATCACCGCGCGGGCGGGTATGCCTCCGTGACGAGTTGCCCGGTGGCCGTGGGCTGGGACTGGACACCTCTGTGCGCACGCTTCGCGCGGCGGCCCGAGCACATGAGCGAGCCGCCGTGGCCGCCTGGGACGTCTTTCGTGCCTTCCCGCTGGCCGACGGGTGGCCGATGCGGGGTTGAATGTGTTCGCCCCGCGCGATCCATCCCTTGTTCTTCGCAGGGAATCCCGGCCTTCAGGCCGGGCGGGAATGTGATCCTCGGCCTGGAGGCGCGAAGCGCCGGAGTTCTCTGCGTCTGGGGGGTGCCGGTCAGGTCGGCCGCTTCTGGTTGTCGATGTAGTCCTTGACGATGCTCAGCGGTGCGCCGCCGCAGGACCCCGCGAAGTACGACGGGGACCAGAACACGGACCCCGTCCCGGTCCGGTTGATCCGGCCGGTGTACTCCGCCCGCAGGTACCGGGAGCTGACGCCCTTGAGGGAGTTGACGAGCTTGGACAGGGCAACCTTCGGCGGGTAGCGCACGAGCAGATGGACGTGATCGCCTTCGCCGTTGAACTCGTGCAGCTGGACGCCGAAGCTCTCGCACACGTCCCGCATGATCGTCTCGCAGCGCGTCAGCATGTCGTCGTTGAAGACCTCACGCCGGTACTTCGTGACAAACACCAAGTGGGCATGAAGGTGGTGGATGACGTGATTTTCCCGTCGGATATCGGGGTTTTGTTCCCATCGTGGTGACATACGCCAAGTGTAGTAAGATCAAGCGAACTCAACCGGAGGGGTTGGGCTTGGGATGATCCGTGCGTACAAGTTCCTCCTGCGGCCCACCGTCCGTCAGGAGCAGGCGCTCGGCGAGATGCTGCGGGATCACTGCTCCCTCTACAACGCGGCGATACAGGAACGCCGCGACGCCTGGCGGCACGTCTCGAAGACCACCGTCACGTACGGGACGCAGTCCTCGCAGCTCAAGGACATCCGGGCGTTCGACCCGGAGCGTCAGGGCCGCTGGTCGTTCAGTTCGCCGCAGGCCACCCTGCGCCGTCTCGACAAGGCGTTTGCCGCGTTTTTCCGCCGGGTCAAGTCCGGCGACAGTCCCGGCTACCCGCGCTTTCGCGGGGTGAACTGGTTCGACACGGTGGACTTCCCGAAGGACGGGGACGGCTGCCGCTGGGACTCCACCCCGCACGACCCCGTCACGCGTGTCCGCTTCCAGGGGGCCGGCCACGTCAGGGTCAACCAGCACCGCCCGGTGGCCAGCCGGGTCAAAACCGTGTCGGTGAAGCGTGAGGGCCGTAAGTGGTTCGTCGTGCTCACCGCCGAGCAGGAACAGCCCGAACCGCTGCCCGCGACCGGCTCCGTGGCCGGCATCGCCCTGGGCATCGCCAACTTCCTCGCCGACTCGGGCGGCGGGTTCGTGCCCAACCCGCGCCACGGGCGTAAGGCCGCCGAGAAGCTCCAGGCGGCGCAGCAGGCCCTGTCCCGGTTCCCGCGCCGCAAGGCCAAGGACCGCACCGCCAACCACCGGCGCGCGGTAGAGAAGGTCGCCCAGCTGCACGGCAAGGTGCGCCGCCAGCGACTCGACCACGCACACAAGACCGCGCTCGGCCTGGTCCGCGCGCATGACTTCATCGCGCACGAAGACCTCAAGATCCGCAACATGAGCAAGGCCCCCGCGCCTAAGCCCGACCCCGGCCGGCCGGGCACCTTCCTGCCCAACGGGGCCGCCGCCAAGGCCGGGCTCAACAAGTCGATCAGCGATGCCGGATGGGGGGTGTTCCTGACGATCCTGCACGCCAAGGCTGAAAGCGCCGGACGGGACGTGATCGCCGTGGACCCCCGCAACACCTCCCGCACCTGCCCCGCATGCGCGCACACCGCCAAGGAGAACCGGCCCACACAGGAAAAATTCCACTGCGTCGCCTGCGGCTACCACGCGCACGCCGACACAGTGGGCGCACTCAACGTTCTGCGGGCCGGGCTGGTCCGTCGCTACGCCAACCCGGCGTAACGAGAAGCCCCGTCCTTCAGGACGAGGAGGAGTCACGAAGCGAGGATGCGCAGACGGTCGTGGCTGGGGGTGCCGTGCCCGGCGGTCAGGGTGATACTGCTGGTCGGGATCGGCGGTGCAGGTGAGGAAGGACCAGTCCAGGGTGAGCCGGCCGACGACCGGATGGTGCAGGACCTTCGTGCCCGTGCCCTGAACCGCGACGCGATGGGTGCCCCACCACCGCCGGAAGTCGGGGTCCTGAAGTGACAGCTCGCCCACCAGTTCCGCCAGCCGTGGATCCTTCGGGTCCCGGGCGGCCTCCATGCGCAGCTGCGCCAGGCTCGTCTGTGCCACCCAGTCCCAGTCCGGGTACAGCGCTCTGACGGCCGGGTCGCAGAAGACCAGCCGTACGAAGTTGCGTTTCTTTTCCGGGATCCGCGCGAAGTCGGTGAACAGGGCGGCCGCCATGGGGTTCCACGCGAGGATGTCCGTGCGCCGGCCCAGGACGACGGCCGGCGTGGTGGACAGGTCGTCCAGCAGACGCCGCAGCTGCGGCTGGACCTTCTGCGTGGTGCGCCGGCGGGGCCGGGCGGCGTCCCGGCCGGACAGCTCGAACATGTAGGCACGCTCGCCGTCGTCGAGCCGCAGCACACGCGCAAGGGTGTCCAGCACCGGTTCGGAAGCCTGGCGGCGGCCCTGCTCCAGGCGCGTGTAGTAGTCGGGGCTGATCGACGCCAGCAAGGCCACTTCCTCCCGGCGCAGCCCCTTGACCCTGCGCCTGCCGGCCGAGTCGGGCAGCCCGACCTGGGCCGGACTCAGCTCCGTGCGCCGTGCCGTGAGGAAGGCGCCCAGTTCGCTGTGGTGCGCGTTGCTGCTGGCGAACGGAGACGACCAGCGCTCTGCGGGTATACCAAAAAGAGCCGCAGCGAGCATTGAATTGGCGCACAGAGAAGCGGTGAAACTTCGACCCGCGGTCCGCCGCCCAGCAGAATGTGACACGCCAGAATAACGCTCAGCAGATCACCGGCCTATTCTGCATGTATTCAGACTGGGAATAATAATTCGATTCCAATTCCGATGTCTGCCGAATTACTGCCGGGATCGACTCAAAGAGTGGCGTTCCCGGACCGGACCGGCGCGCTGCCCGGCATCGCGCCGAACCAGCCTTGTATCCCTTGAGCGTTACGCGAGGCGAGGGAAGGCTGGAAACGATGATCGAGCGAAGAAAATTCCTCATGGCCGGCGGCCTGGGCGCTGCGGCCATGCTTCCACAGGGCGGTCCGGGAACGCCGGTGTATGCGGCGCCGGCTCACCCGCCGGCAGGGTGTGAGGACCCCGCGGGGACGCCGAACACCCCCCGGCTGAAGAAGTTCGTCGACCCGCTGCCCCGGCCGAAGACAGCCATCCCGGATCCTTCCGTCTACCCGGGCGCCGACTACTACGAGCTCACGATGCGGCAGGGCTGGTGGCGCTTCCACCGGGATCTCAGACCGTCACCCGTATGGGGTTACTGGGCCACGGACCCGCGCCGTCGTCACAAGCCGATCGGCATGGGCTATCTCGGGCCGACCCTCAGCGTGACCAGGGACCATCCGACGGTCGTCAAGTGGCGCAACGAGCTGCCGACCACCCACATCTACCAGTCCGTGATCGACATGATCCGCGACGGGAACCCCCTCGTCGCCCCGGTCCCTCCGCCTCCCTACAAGGCTGAACACCAGTTCCCCGATGACATCAACGTGTGGAACGTCGTACACCAGCACGGCGGTTACACAGCACCACAGTCCGACGGCCTGCCGGAGCAGTCGTTCAGCCCGAAGGGCTTCCACGCCGAGGGCTACACCACCCTGGACCCGAGCCGGGCCAAACCCAACGAAGCGATCTACGGCTACACCAACCACGACCATTCGTGCATGCTCTGGTACCACGATCACGCCATGGGGATGAGCGCTCTCAACGTCCATGCGGGCCTTGCCGGCCTCTACCTCATTCATGACCCCGCCGACGAGCGGCTCGGGCTGCCGCAAGGCGAATTCGAGGTCCCCCTCATCCTGCAGGACCGAACCTTCCACAAGAACGGCTCGCTCGCCTACACCATGGTCGACAGGGAAGGCGAGGACACCCCGGTCGTCAACGGGAAGGCATACCCTTTCCTGGCCGTCGAGCCGCGACGCTACCGGCTGCGCATTCTCAACGCTTCGAACGAGCGTTTCTGGCGGCTGAGGTTCGACGTTCCCAGAGACGTGCTTCTTCAGCCCCAGCTGCCGTTCTGGCTGATCGGCACAGACGGCGGCCTCCGCGCTCCGCTGCGCATGCTGGACTTCCTGATCAGTCCGGCCGAGCGGTACGACCTGATCGTCGACTTCAGTCAGGTGGCGGGCACGAACGTCACACTGACGAACTACCCGGGGACGCAGGTCCACTTCCCCGGCATCCCCGGCTGCGGACCGGAAATCGCAGAAATCATGCAATTCCGGGTCGCCAAGCGACTGTCCGGAGGCGGGGACAAGAGCACGCCGCCCGAGAAACTCAGCCTGCCGGCGGTCGCACCCATCGAGGTGAAACCGCAGACCCGCCGACGGGAATGGGTCGTGTACCAGCACCAGCTCTTCAGGACGATGACGTTCAACGCGGTGCCCTACATGGAGCCGTCCCAGGACTTCATCAAGGAGGGCTCGACCGAGATCTGGGAGTACATCAACCCCAACCACGACGCCCACCCGATGCATGTCCACCTCGTCAACTTCCAGGTGCTGAACAGGCAGCCGATCGACGCGGCCGCCTACCAGACGGATTACGAAAAGTGGATTTCCGGTGGCCGCAAACCGCAGGACCACCCGGTGCTGGCCAACTACTTCACCGGCCCGCCGATTCCGCCGGACCCGGACGAAGTGCTGTCCCGCAAGGACACGGTCAAGGCGCCCGCGCAGATGGTCACCAGAATCATCATCGAGGAATTCGTCCCGCCGACGGATGAGATCGCGTCGATTCCCCACAGCGGCGCCACGCTCCCGGCGACGTACATCCACCACTGCCACCTCCTCGAACACGAAGACGACGACCTGATGCGCCCCTGGACGATCGTCAGCCCCGGTGACGACAGCCGCAGCAGCAGCAACGGCGGCCACGGCCGCTGACGGGATCGACCGACCCGTGTGTGCCGGCCCGCGCCCAGACGGCCCGGACCGGCACACACCACCGTGCCCCGGCCCTCCCCCACCCCAGCCACACCGTCCAGACCCAGACCCAGACCCAGGCCCTGCGCCGGCACCGTCGGACTGCCGGAAGATCCCTCCCGGCGCCACGCGTCCGCACCCCGGACACCTCGAAGGAACATGACTGCGAGCGCCGCGATGAACAGTGCGGTGAAGGCTCCGGCGATGAGGGCCGCCGCGACGGGAGTTGAGAAATAGCCCACGATCACACTGGCCACGACCACGATTCCCAGACCGAAGTGCGCGGCGGGCGGGTCGGCCCGGATCACCTCCCGCAGCGCCTTGCGCGTTGCCCAGGGGAAGAGAATCCACTCGTGCCGCAGGTCAGGCCGCGAAGCCGATGGCGGTGACGTATGCGTACCGGCCCCGCTGGGAGCCGAGGTCCACGACGGCTTCGTTGATCCAGGCGTCGTTGATCCAGGCGTCGTCGAGGGCCTGGCCGTCGTCGTCGGCCCCGGCCGCCTTCGCGGTTGAGACGGGCGAGCAGGTACCGCGCGACGTTGTGCCGGCGTACCTGCAGGTAGGCGATCTCAGTGTTCCGCAGGTGCTTCGCGGACGGGCTGCGGCTGGGCGGTGCGCAAGCGGTTCGTTCAAGACCGGGTTGCGTCGTGCGATCGACACTGGCCGTATGACCGAGCGGACCTTCACCCCTGCGATGGGCCGCTATAAACCCTTCCCCCCGGGGCAACGTCAAGTCGTACCAGGTAGAACCCGCGGACAGCCCCGCACTTCGCTGAAGGAGACGTCAGCGGAAGGGCGCCTTGGGCCGCTGCCTCTGCGCGAGGCGTTCGTCGGCGGCGGAACGACACGGCGCGGGCCCGCGTCCGTCCAGACGTTCGCAAGGATCATGAGCGCTGACAGAGGATCACGCCCCATGACTGGAACAGCTGCCCGCTGCCTCTGCCTCACGCGGCACGGTGAGGCTTCCCCGGACGAAAGCAGCCTGACGGACAACGGCCGCCGGCAAGCCTGCTCACGCCCTCGACGCCCCGAAGTGGCGCTGGACGGGCCTCAACCACGCCGACGCCGCGCTCACCGTCATCCGCTGCGCACCCGGCCGGCCCGCTTCCGTGCTCTTCATACAGCGACCCTGGGGCGCCTCCCCACAGAACTTCGCTGGACCGGCTTCCCGCCCGGCCTCCTCGTCTGAGGGCAGCGGATGGTGTGTCGGGGCCTGTTCGAAGGGGTGGCTGCGCCGAGGACAATCGTCGCCATGAGTGAGGGTACGGGTGATGCCGAGAGCCGCCTGGCGAGGATCGAGCGGCTGCTGGAGAGCGGTGAGCGTGAGGTGGCGCCCGCGTGGCGGCGGGCGACGCAGGGTGAGCCGCGCTGGGCGGTGACCGCGGTGATCCTGGTGGCGGTCGCTCTGCAGTGGATGCTGCCGCACCGGCTCGCCTTCCAGCCGTACTGGGCTCTGCCGGTCCTGGAGTTGGTGCTGCTGGCCGGCCTGATCGCGGCGAATCCCCGGCGGGTCGAACCGAGCACCCGGTGGCTGCGGGGGTGGGGGCTGGCTCTGACCGGTGCGATCAGTGTGGCCAACGGCTGGTCGGCGGTCCGGCTGGTGACGGGTCTGGTGAACGGCACCGAGGGGACGGAGGCCGGGCCGCTGCTGCTGACCGGCGGCGGTATCTGGCTGACGAACGTCATCGTGTTCGCCCTGTGGTACTGGGAGTGGGACCGCGGCGGGCCGATGGCGCGGGTCCGCGGCCAGGTTCAGTACGCCGACTTCCTCTTCGTGCAGATGCAGAGCCCGCAGACCGCGCCGCCGGACTGGGAGCCGGCGTTCCTGGACTACCTGTATCTGTCGTTCACCAACTCCACCGCCTTCAGCCCGACCGATGTGATGCCGCTGTCGCGCTGGGCCAAGATGCTGATGATGCTGCAGTCCTCGGTCTCGTTGGTGACGGTGGTGCTGGTGGTCGCCCGGGCCGTCAACATCCTGCAGTGACACGGCGCGACGCCGACCGTCAGCGGCAGCAGCATCACCGGTACCGGTACCGGTTTCAGGACACGGCCCGGCGGCGACGGCGGTACGCCACCCCTGCGGCCGCGGCCGCCACGGCGGCCAGCACCGCCGGGATCAGCACCGCGGGCCGCGCGACCGCCCGGTACGGCGGAGCCGGTGACGCCTCCAGCGGGATGCGGGCGGTGTCGTTGCCGGGCGTGCGGTCGTAGGGGTTGTACGTGCGGATGGTGCCGTGGGCGCCGGGCACCTGCCGGTCGATACGGAAGCGGAAGCCCACGCTGGTCGTCCCGTCGGCCCCCGGCCACAACACGTCGCTGTTGAGATCGCAGACGAAGGCCCCGCCCGGCTTCTCGGGCCGCGCGCACGCCCACTTCCCGTCCATGTCCTCGAAGGTGTAGGGGATGGAGGTGACCGTGGTGCCCTCCGGCGGGACCACCTCGAAGCGGCCCCTCTCCTCCGTCGGCCTGCCGGGGCCCAGGCCGCGCACCCCGAGCGTCACGCCCACCGTGTCGCCGACCCGGCCCCGCACGGTCCCGGCGGCCGCCGCGTAGTCGGCCTGCACGGTGGTCTCCACGGCGGTGACCGCGCCGGTGCCGTCGTGGACGGCCCCTTCGGGCGTCCTGGTCAGCGTGAGCGGGGCGCCCGTACCGCGCATGGTGAGCTCGGCGGGCCGCTGCGGGTCGGACGACCAGGAGTACTCCAGCGTGCCGGTCAGTTCCTCGGGGGCGGAGGTGAAGGTGAAGGGCGAGCTCGTGCGGTACGCGGTGCGCGGGGCGGCCTTCGCCGGGAACGTGCACCAGGCGTCGGTGAACGCCGGGTTGTAGGAGCAGTTGCGGGGGCGAGCCGTCAGCACCAGGCCGCCCTGCGCGGTGATCCGCAGGGCGATGCCGCGCCGCGTGGAGAACCGGCTGGGGTTGGAGAACCTCGGTGTCAGCGACGCGGGCTTCCCCGGCTTTACCCCGGTCATCTTCCCCGGCTCCTCGGGCCCGTACAGCGTGGGCCCCCCGACGGTCATGCGGGTGGTGCCGGTGACGGAGGGCGCGTTGTCCGCGCTCGCGGTGTACGTGATGGTCCCGCTGTCGCCCGGCTTCGCCCCGTCCACGCCGCGGAGGGTGAAGGGCGGCATGCTCTCCCCGTCGTTGCGCAGGGTGCCGTACCGGCACGTCCACACCCGGCCCCCGCCGGTGCAGTTGTTGCCGCTGCCCTTCTCCACACGGGCCACCCCCGCCAGCCCCGACGCGTCCACCACGACCTTGATGTTCCGGGCCGGTTCGGTGTTCCCGGGCACGACGGCGACCGGCAGGACGAACCCGCTGTTCGTGGCCTTCGCGCCCACGTCGGCGTTGTACATGACGAACGTCTTGGGAGCCTCGAACCGCAGCTCGACCGCGCCGGACCCGCCGGATCTGCCGGACCCGTCGGACTCGTCGGCGAGGGCGGGCGCGGCGGCCGTGAGCAGAAGTGTGACAAGGAGTGCGACGAGGGCTCCTTGCCCTCTGCCCTTCTGCGGGCGTGCGGTCCGTATCGGCATGCGGGGCACTATGCCATCCGCCTGCGGTGTCCCCTCAACGCGGCCTGGGCCGGGCGGACTTGGCGAACCGACGGGGCGAACCGGCTTGGTGGCGGAGCGGGTGGGCGGAGCGGGTGAGGACGAAGGTGCTGGGCCGGCGCAGCCGGTGCTGCGGGCGGGGCCGCGTCCGGCCTCGTGGTCCAGGGGCTTGTCGCTGCCTTGGTCACCTGGTCTTCTGTACGCCGGGTGATCCGTGACGCGTGTTCGCCCGGCGGCTGCGGGCGGACCCGGGCACGGGGACGGAAGTGAGGATGGGCGGCGTGGAATCAGTGGCGGGGCTTGGCGTGCGGGGCGCGGTGCCCGAGGGTCTCGGCGTGGCGATACGGGATACGGCCGAGGAGATCGCCGCGCTGCTGCGCGCGGGCGCCGGCATGGAACTTCGGGTGCCGGACTCGCAGTGGAGCGTCGGGGAGGCGGCGGCGCATCTGGCGCTGGCCAACGAGCTGATGGCGGACATCGCGGCGGGCCGTGCGCGCGGGTACGGGGACGGCACGCCGCAGAGTCTTGCCGCGGCCAACGAGCAGGGGCTCGCCGCGTTCGGTGAGCGGGGGGCCGAGCCGCTGGCCGGGATGATCGTGGAGCAGGCCGGTGCGTGTCTGAGGGCGCTGGAGGAGCGGGGCGCGGAGGGGACGGTGGTCACTCCGCTGGGTCCGATGGGACCGGATGTGCTGGGGTCGTATCTGCTCACGCACATGCTGGGACACGGTTACGACCTCGCCCGTGCGCTGGGGCGTGCGCACATGATCGACCGCGGGCGGGTGCGGCTGACGCTGCCGTTCTTGACGACGGTGATGCCACGGGTGACCGACACGGCCCGCACGGCCGGGCTGAGCGCCTGCTATGCGATCCGCCTGTGGGGTGGCGGCCGGTTCGGTGTGCGGGTGGCCGGGGGTGCGGTGTCGGTCGATGAGCGGCTGCCGGAACGTGCGGACTGCACCATCCTCATCGAGCCGGTCACTTTTCTCCTGATGGCGCTCGGGCGCCGTGGCCAGTGGGGCGCCCTCGCTCAGGGCCGCATCCTGGTCGGGGGGCGCAAGCCCTGGCTCGCTCCGCGTTTCCCGGCTCTCTTCAAGGCGCCCTGAGCACCACGGGCCGCGGCGGCCGGACCGGGGGCGGCGCTCTGAAGCCGTACGGGATCGGCGCTCTGGCGCCGTAGGGGATCGGCGTTCGCCCGGGACTCACCCGGGTTCGGGGGCGCTGACGGCCGGGGCGGCGCCGAGGAGGCCGAGGAGGGTCTCGCGGTGGAGGCCCGCGATCGGGCCGAGGAAGTCCGGGTGGCGCAGCAGGGGGGCCGCGCGGTGGTCGCGCGGGCTGGGGATGGTCAGCCGGCGTGCGTCGCCCACGCTGTCGGGGCCGTGGTGGGTGGCGGCCAGGCAGGCGGCGGCCAGGGCGGCGAGGTCGGCGTCGGCCAGCAGGCAGGCCGCCCAGCTGACGACGGTCTCGTCGACCTGGGTGCGCCAGGTGTGGGTGGCGTCGGTCAGCGGGGGTGCGTCGGCGCCGGTGACGAAGTCCAGCCGGCCCGAGCCTCCGGGGCCGAGCAGGTCCAGCAGTTCGGCGTCCAGCGCGGTGGGGTAGCGCAGAGCGGCGGCGATGGTGGCCGCGTGCGCTGCCTGCGCTTCGGCCAGGGCCTGGTTCAGCGGGCCGGCGGCCGGGGGGAAGGCCGACAGCAGCCAGCGCGTGGAGGCCGTGATGACGGGCGAGAGATCAGCGGGCATGGTGGACCGTCCTGTGCGTGTGCCCGCCTGTCCTGGGTGTGCCGGTGGGGGTGATCCGGTCGCGGGCACTGCGCGCCCGGGCGGGGATGGGCGTGGCGGACAACGGTACGGCGGCCTTCCGCGGGGGCGACAGGAGCTGCGTCACAGCCGGGTGCGGTGTCGCGGCGCGGCCGGGGCGGTGCGCTGGGGGCGGGTGGTGCTGCTCGCGGCGGCCCGGCAGGTGCGCGGGGGCGGGGGCGGGGCACGTCGTCGTGGGGCTTTGCCGCGGGGTGAGTGCGGCGGGGAGACGCGCGTCACAGTCCTCGATGTCACATCCTGCCGGGCCGGCCCCGTCATGGAGGTGTATCCGCACACAACGGCAAGGAGTGCACTCATGGAAGCCCGACTGGACCTTCTCGGCAGCCCGCTCGTCACCAAGTCCTTGCGGCACCTCGTCTCGGCGGGCAGGGTGACGGCGGACTCGGCGCTGCCGGCCGCGACGCAGGAGCTGGTGAGGCTCCGCGCCAGTCAGATCAACGGCTGCGGTTTCTGCACCGACATGCACACCAAGGACGCCGCGCACGCCGGGGAGACCTCGGTGCGCCTCAACCTGGTCGCGGCCTGGCGGGAGGCCACGGTCTTCACCGACGCCGAGCGCGCGGCCCTGGAGCTGACCGAACAGGGCACCCGCATCGCGGATGCGGCCGGCGGGGTCACGGACGAGGCCTGGGCGAACGCCGCCAAGTACTACGACGAGGAGCAGCTCGCCGCGCTGGTGTCGGTCATCGCCCTCATCAACGCCTTCAACCGGCTGAACGTCATCGTGCGGCAGCCCGCCGGTGACTACCAGCCCGGCCAGTTCGGATGACCCGGATGACCCGGATGACAAGGGGCGGCCGGCGTGTGCGCGGCGAGGAGGATTTATGAGGCATGCGCCCTGGTGACTGGTTCGCTCGCGCCTAGCCGAGCATGCGGTCGAGGTTGAAGGCGGCGCTGATCAGGGCGAGGTGGGTGAAGGCCTGGGGGAAGTTTCCGCGCTGTTCGCCGGTGTGGCCGATCTCCTCGGCGTAGAGGCCGAGGTGGTTGGCGTAGGTGAGCATCTTCTCGAAGGCGAGGCGGGCCTCGTCCAGGCGGCCCGCGCGGGTGAGTGCCTCGACGTACCAGAAGGAGCAGATCGAGAAGGTGCCTTCCTCGCCCTGGAGGCCGTCGGGGCTGGCCTGGGGGTCGTAGCGGTAGACCAGGGAGTCGGACACCAGGTCCTCGCCGAGGGCGTCGAGGGTGGCGAGCCATTTGGGGTCGGTCGGGGAGATGAACTTGGCCAGCGGCATCATCAGCAGGGAGGCGTCGAGGATGTCGCTGTCCTCGTACTGGGTGAAGGCGCGGCGTTCGGCGGACCAGCCGTGGCTCATGATCCGCCGGTAGATCGTGTCGCGGGCGGCGCCCCAGCGGACCATGTCGGCGGGCAGGCCGCGGTGCCGGGCCAGCCGCATGGCGCGTTCGATCGCCACCCAGCACATGAGGCGGGAGTAGAGGAAGGTCTTGCGGCCGCCGCGGGTCTCCCAGACTCCCTCGTCGGGCTGGTCCCAGTGGGTGCACACCCAGTCGACGAGTGCGCTGATGTTGTCCCAGTGGGCGCTGGAGATGGGCTTGCCCCACTTGTCGTAGAGGTAGAGGGAGTCGACGAGTGCCCCGTAGATGTCGAGCTGGAGCTGGTCGACGGCCGCGTTGCCGATGCGTACGGGGGCTGAGCCGCGGTAGCCCTCGAGGTGGGGCAGTTCGCGTTCGGGCAGGTCACGGCATCCGTCGATGCCGTACATGATCTGCAGGGGGCCGGTGGGCCCGGGCGGCCCGGACCCGGTGCACTGCACATGTTCCGAGAGGAAGCCCATGAAGGCCTCGGCCTCGTCGGTGAAGCCGAGCCTGAGCAGCGCGTACACGCAGAACGCGGCGTCGCGGATCCACACGTAGCGGTAGTCCCAGTTGCGTTCGCCGCCGATCTGTTCGGGCAGGCTGGTGGTCGGCGCGGCGATGATGGCGCCGGTGGGGGCGTAGGTGAGGAGTTTCAGGGTGAGGGCGGAGCGGTGGACCATTTCCCGCCAGCGGCCGCGGTAGCGGGACTGGGACAGCCAGCGGCGCCAGTAGCGCACGGTCGCGTTGAATTCTCTTTCCGCCTCGGCGACGGCGCAGAAGCGGGGTGCCACGTCACCGCCGATCTGGTCGATGGTGAAGACGGCCGTCTCGCCCTCGTGCAGTTTGAACAGGGCCCACACGTCCGGGCCGGCGACCTCGATGGGCACGGTGGAGGTCAGGGCCAGGCGCAGCGAGGCGGAGGCGAAGACGGCCTGGCCGTCCTCGGCGTGCACGGTGTGGGGTGCGGTGCCGTATTCGAAGCGGGGGGCGACGAGGGTGCGGAACGGGAGTGCTCCGCGCACGCACACCACGCGGCGGATGAGGCGGTGGCGGTCGGCCTCGCGTGAGTCGTCGACGACGGGCATGAAGTCCTGGATCTCGCCGACTCCGTCGTCCGCGAAGAAGCGGGTGATCAGGACGTTGGTGTCGGGGAAGTAGAACTGTTTGGTGCGGGTGGGGACGTCGGGGGCGAGTTCGAAACAGCCGCCCCGTTCGGCGTCGAGGATCGAGGCGAAGACGCTGGGTGCGTCGAAGCGGGAGCAGCAGTACCAGTCGATGGTGCCGTTCGTGCCGACGAGGGCGGCGCTGCGCAGGTCGCCGATCAGGCCGTGTTCGGCGATCGGCAGGTAGCGGTGGGCGCCGGTGCCGAAAAAGCTGCCGGGGCCGGTGTGTGCCGTGTTCTTCGCTCCGGCCTCAGGAGTCGCTTGAGCCACGTCAGCCTCCTTGGGCTTCGCCCGAGCCGCCCCCTGGTGTCCAGGCTAGCGAGTTGTCGCCCTCATGGGCCTGCGGAGCGGCTGCAGCGGGGGCTGCGACGGCACGCCCGGGGGTTCAGGGGCGGGGGCGGGCGGGGGTCTGCGGGGAGAGGTGGCGGGCCAGCACGCCGAGGGCGGCGGTGACTTCTGCGAGCTGCTCGGGGGTGCTGTCGCCGAGGGCGGCGGCGAGGGCGTCGTCGATGGTGGTGGCCCGGACTTCGGCGACGCGGCCGGAGAGGTGGGGGGCCTGGCGGACGAGGAGGCGGCGCCGGTCGGCGGGGTCCGGGGCGGTGATGACGGCGCCCGCTTCTTTGAGGCGGGCGACGGCGGTGGAGACCTGGCTCTGGGGCAGGCCGGTGCGGGCGGCGATCTCACCGACGGCGCTGTCGGGGTGGGTGGCGAGGTCGCTGGCGACGATGAGGACGGACCGGGTGCTGCCGCCGTGACGGGCGGCGCCGCCTTCGGGTTCCGGCATCGCGGTTTCGCCGATTTTCATCAGGGTGCGGCCGAGGAGGAACAGGTCGACTCCGTTCATGACCCCAGATTACATCAAGAGAGATGCATCTATCTTGATGCATCTAAATAGATGGGTTACTGTCCTGGCAGGCCCCCGGGCACCGCCGGGGCGGAGAAGAAGGAGCACCGACCGTGCGGACGTGGCGAGCAAACCCGTGGGCCGTCCTGGTGACCCTCTCGCTCGGGTTCTTCATGACCCTGCTGGACCTGACGATCGTGAACATCGCGGTCCCGGACATGATGAGCAGCCTGGACGCCTCGCTCGACCGGACGCTCTGGGTGGTCAGCGGTTACGCCCTGGCCCTCTCGGTCCTGATCATCACGGCGAGCCGGCTCGGCGACCTGCACGGGCCGCGGACCCTGTTCGCGGCCGGGCTCGCGGTCTTCACCCTCGCCAGCGTCGCCTGCGGGCTCGCCCCCACCGCGAGCGCCCTCATCGCCGCCCGGGCCGTCCAGGGCCTGGGCGCGGCCCTGCTCACCCCGCAGACGACGACTCTCGTCGTCGCCGTCTTCCCCGCCGAACGGCGCGGCAGGGCCATGGGCGTGTGGGGCATGGTCGCCGGGCTGGCCACCCTCTGCGGGCCCACCCTGGGCGGTTTCCTGGTCTTTGCCGCGAACTGGCGCTGGATCTTCCTGGTCAACGTGCCGGTCGGGGCGGCCGCGCTCGTCTTGACCTTCCTGGTGGTCCCCGACATCCGGCCCGCCCGCGCGCACCGGTTCGACCTGACCGGCCTCCTGCTGTCCGCCGCCGCCCTGTTCTGCCTCGCCTTCGGCCTGCAGGAGGGCGAGAACTACCGGTGGGGCGCGGGCATCCGGGCGCTGCTCGCCGCCGGGAGCGCGCTGGGCGCCGCCTTCGTGCTGCACCAGCGCCGCCGCCAGGACCGCGAACCGCTCATCCCCTTCGCGCTGCTGCGTGACCGCAATTTCACCGCGATGACCGCCCTGGTCGGTCTCGTCTCCGTCGCCATGCTCGGCCTGGTCCTGCCCTTCAACCTCTATCTGCAGTCCGTGCTGCACCTCAGCGCCGTCAAGGCCGGCCTGGTGCTCGCCCCCTCGTCCCTGGTGTCCATGACGGTCGGCCCCTTCGCCGGCCGCCTGGCTGACCGCATCGGCGGCAGGTACCTCCTGCTCACCGGGCTCGGCTGCTACGGCGCCGGCATCCTCGCCATCACCCTGACCGCCTCGCCCGCCACCGCCTGGTACGCCTTCGTCCCGGCCACCCTGCTCACCGGGCTCGGAGTGGGCTGCATCATCGCCCCCATGTCCGCCGAGGCGATGCGCACCATCCCCTCCCATCTCGCCGGCGCCGCCTCCGGCGTCAACAACACCGTCCGCCAGATCGGCTCCGTGGCGGGCGCCGCCGCCGTCGGCGCCCTGCTGCAGGGCCGCCTCGCCGCCGGGCTCGCCGCCGGGCAGACCTACGCCGCCGCCTTCACCGCCGCCCTGCACACCACCGCCGTCCTGCCGCTGGCCGTACTGGCCGCCGGGGCGCTGGTCTGCCTGCCGCTGCGCCGCCGCACCCCGGCCGCCGCACCGGCCTGCGCCGCCCGGCCCGCCGCCCGCCACTGACCACAGCCCGCAGACCACAGACCACAGACCACAGACCACTGACCGCTGACCGCAGACCGCAGACCGCAGGCCCGTACGGTGCGCGTTCCGACGGCCGCAGACCCGCACCGCGTGCGCCCGTCCCCCGCGTGCCGGCTGCGCCTCGCGCGGGGGCGGTCAGCGGGCCGCGGGCTGGGCGGGCAGGCTGAAGACGTGGCCCGGGGAGACGATCTTCGTGATCGCCTCGCCGAAGAGGGTGCTGGGCTCCGCGCCGTTGTGGTCGATGTCGGTGTTCAGCAGGACCACGAGGGTCGCCCGCGCCGCGGGGAGGTAGACGGTCAGGGATTCGTAGCCGGGCAGGGAGCCGTTGTGCCCGATCCAGCCCTGGACGTCGAAGATGCCCAGGCCGTATCCGGCGCCCGGGATCGTGGTGGGGGGTGTGGTCAGCCGCTGCTTCTGCGTGGCCGGGCTGATCAGGGTGGTGCCGTCGGGCAGGACGCCGGTGGCCACCGTGCGCGCCCACACGCGCAGGTCGTCCAGGTCGGAGATCATCGCGCCGGCCGTCCAGGCCCAGGACGGGTTCCAGCCGGCCGTGTCCTCGACCTTCCCGGTCGCGGTCTGGTCGCTGTAGCCCTGCGCGTGCGGGCGAGGGAAGGCGGCGCCGGTCGGGAAGAGGGTGTGGCGCAGGCCCGCCGGGGCGAGGACGTTGTCGTGGATGTAGTCCTGGACCGGCTTCCCGCCGGCCTTCTCGACGGCCAGGCCGAGCAGGATGAGGTTGGTGTTGCAGTAGGAGAACTTCTGGCCCGGCGGGAACAGCACGGGGTGCTTGAAGGCGTAGGCGAGCAGCTGCCGCGGGGTGAAGGGGCGCTGCGGATCGGAGGTGAAGGCCTTGAAGAAGCCCGGGTCCTCGGTGTAGTTGAACAGGCCGCTGCGCATCCCGGCGAGCTCGCGCAGGGTGATCCCGTCTCCGCCCGGCACCCCGGCGACGTACCTGCTGATCGGGTCGTCCAGGCCCACCTTGCCCTCATCGACGAGTTTCAGCAGGGCCGTCACGGTGAACGTCTTGGTCTCGCTGCCGATCCGCGTGTACAGATCCGGCGACATGGGCCGGCCGTCGCTCTTGTCGGCGACCCCGAACGACCGTATGTAGGTGCCCTGGCCGGGTGTCCACAGGCCCACACTCACCCCGGGCACGTTCGCCTCGCGCATGACCTGCCGCACGGCCCCATCGAGCTGCCGGGTCACGGCGGGGGTGAGTGTGCGGACCTCGCCCGCCGGCGAGGGCGGCTGCGGGGCGGTGGACGGGAGCGGCTGCGGGGCGGTGGACGCGGTGCGCACGGACACCGGCGCCCCGGACGCGGCCGGGCCCGTGACCGGCACCGTCAGCATCCCCACCGCCGTGGCCGTTACGGCCCCCCTGCGCAGTCGTCCGCACGCGTGCGTCATGGCCCCACTCCCAGCAGCCGGGGACGGAGCCCGTGAGCGTGGCGGCCGAGAGCGCCGGACAGCTGCGCGGCGCACCGCAGGTCACACAGCCGCGCCGTGGACACCACACGCAAACTCCTGCCTCACCAGCATAGGAGCGTGGCCCCTCCCCCGCCCCTCGGGCGGCCGACACGGTCCGGGCGGCCGGCACGGTCCGGACGGCCGGGCCGTTCGGTCAACTCGGCTGCGGGCACACATTTCTGACTGTATGTCAGCCATGTTGCCGCGGGCCGGCCGGGGCGGCCGGTGCCGCTTGCCGGCGGCCGGACCCGCCCCGTGCAACCGCCCGCCCTCCCTTGATGTCCCCGCCCCCGGGGAAGCGCGGCGGGGGGATCGTGTGGCGCGAGGTCACCTGCGAGGTCACATACGTCTTGAGGACGAGAGCCGGGAGGAGAGGAAGTGAGTCTCCTGCTCTGTCCGCCGGCCGTCCTGGCCGCGATCGTCTGCGGCCCGGTGTTCCCGGGCCGGTGAGCAGCGGCGCTACGGCGCGGCGCGGCGGTCACATCGCAGTCCCGGCGGCGCGGGGGACGTGGCGGTCACAGCCCCGGGGGCGCGGGGGCGTGGTGGTCACAGGCCCAGGGAGATGGCCAGCCGGGTGAGTTCGGCCGTGCTGTTGATGTTGAGCTTGGCCCGGATACGGCGGAGATAGGCGTCGACGGTGTGCTTGGAGAGCCCCATGTGGCGGGCCGTCTGCAGGTAGGTGCGCCCTGCGGCGATATGCCGCAGCGTCTCCTGCTCGCGCGGGGCCAGGGCCGGGACGGGGGCTTCGGCGTGCGGCGTGGCGAGTGTGAGGCTCATGGGATTTCCTCCGACGTGTCGGCTCGGTCGTCACCGCTCACACCCTTGAAAGCAGGGGACATATGACCGAATAAGGCGTTTTGTCCGCTTTACATAAAGGCTGGCCGGGGGACTTCATGACGCTGTCCGCCGCCTGTCACAGGCCTGTCACAGCGGGACCCTCGCGGGTTTGCCGCGGCGCGGTCACGGACGGACCGGCGGGCCGCGCCCCGGCGGCAGCGCCGGGCTGGTGCTCCACGGTCCCCGGGATCATGCTTGTCAGGAGAGCCCCGGCCGTGCAGGTTCCCGAAGGACGAGATGAGCGGCGATGGAGCGACTTCCCACCCATCCTGGTGAGCGGCCACACGAGTCGGACGCCTCCCCCGGTCCGGCCCGCACGGCCACCGCCACGGCCACGGCCACGGCGACCGTCGACGCGCGGGGCATCGTGACGGGGTGGAGCGAAGGCGCCCGGCAGCTGCTGGGCTATCTGCCCTCGGAGATCCTGGGACAGCCCGCCGCCCGCCTGCTCGCCGCCGGTGCCGGCGTCGGCACCGGCGCGGCGGCGCTGCGGGACGCGGCCGGACAGGAGCGGTGGAGCGGCACCGTGGCACTGCGGCACCGCGACGGACGCCGGCTCCGGCAAGAACTGCTGGCGCACCGCCGTACGAAGGACGGCCCCGGCACCGAGTGGCTCGTGGTGTCCGCCGTGAGCGCCGCACCCGAGGGGCAGGCGTCTGCCCCTACGCCCGGAGGAAGGACACCCGAAGGAACAGCGCCTGGCGCACCAGCAGCCGGGGGCGGGACGTCCGGGAGCGAGGCGTACGGGGGCGAGGCGTACGGGGGCGAGGCGTACGGGGGCGGGCCGCCCGGGAGCGGTCAGCTGGGGGAATGGGTGTTCCGTCAGGCGCCCTGCGTCCTGGCCGTCTTCGACGCGGACCTGCGGCTGGTGCGGGCCAATGCCGGTATGGAGCAGGCGCTGTCCCTCACCGAGGACCAGATGCGCGGGCTGCGGCTGCCGGAGATCGCGCCGCATCCCGTGAGCGACGAGGCCGAGGCGAAGATGCGCCGGGTGCTGGAGGGCGCCGGCCCGCAGCACCTGCGCCCCGGCGCCGGCCCCGCGGGCACCGGGGCGGAACACGGCTGGTCGACCTCCCTCGTCCCGCTGAAGGACCCCGCCGGCCGGGTGCGCGCGGTGTGCCTGGCGGCGCACCCGCGGCGCCAGGAGCACCTCGCCCGGCAGCGGATGCTCCTGCTGAGCGAGGCCTCGGCCCGCATCGGCACCACCGCGGACAGCGGGCGCACCGCGCAGGAACTCGCCGACATCGCCGTCCCCCGGCTCGCGGACTTCGCCGCCGTCGACCTGCTGGACGCCCCCCGGCACGGCGGCGAGCCCTCCCCCGCCGCCCCGGCCAGGCCCCTGTCCATGACCCGCGCCGCGGTGCGCTCGGTCCTCGAGGACCGCCCCGCCCCCGCGGCGGGCGGGAAAACCCTCTACCCGGCCCTGTCACCGGTGGCCCGCTGCCTGGCCCAGGGCCACGGCGCCCTGTACGACGCCACCGACCCCGGCCTCGTCCGGTGGGCGCGGCAGGACCCGGGGGCCGCCCGGCTCCTGGGCAACGGAACGCACTCGGTGATGGTGGTGCCGATGCGGGCCCACGGCGCCACGCTCGGCGTGGCCCTCTTCGGCCGCAGCCGGCGCCCGGAGCCCTTCGAGGCGGACGACCTGTGGCTGGCCGAGGAACTCACCGCCAAGGCGGCCGTCGGCATCCACACCGCCCGCCGCGACAGCCGGGAGCACACCAGC
The DNA here is from genome assembly GCF_036227505.1 of Streptomyces sp. NBC_01450. Taxonomy (NCBI): domain Bacteria; kingdom Bacillati; phylum Actinomycetota; class Actinomycetes; order Kitasatosporales; family Streptomycetaceae; genus Streptomyces; species Streptomyces sp. NBC_01450. Next base: position 220,046 of record NZ_CP109481.1, read on the forward strand.
ACCATGACCCTGCAGCGCAGTCTGCTCCCGCAGACGCTGCCCGACCAGCAAGCCCTGGACATCGCCACCCGCTACCTGCCCGCCGGCACCCGGGCCGGCGTGGGCGGCGACTGGTTCGACGTCATCCCGCTGTCCGGCGCGCGGGTGGCCCTCGTCGTGGGCGACGTGGTCGGCCACGGCATCCGCGCCTCCGCCACCATGGGCCGGCTGCGCACCGCGGTGCGCACCCTGGCCGACGTCGACCTGCCGCCCGACGAGCTGCTCACCCACCTCGACGACCTCGTCCTGCACCTGTCCGCCGACGAGGCCGGCACGGACGGCGCCGCCGAGAGCGCCGGAGGCATCGGCACCACCTGTCTGTACGCGGTCTACGACCCGGTCTCCCGCCGCTGCGCCTTCGCCCGGGCCGGCCACCCGCCGCCCGCCGCGGTCACCCCGGACGGCGCCGTCCGCTTCCTCGACGTCCCGGCCGGCCCGCCGCTGGGCCTGGGCGGCCTGCCGTTCGAGACCTTCGAGACCGACCTGCCCGAGGGCAGCCTCCTGGCCCTCTACACCGACGGTCTGCTCGCCGCCCGCGACCACGACATCGACGAGGCGCTGGACAAGATGTTCGCCGCGCTCGCCCGCCCCGCGCGGACCCTCGACACGGTCTGCGACAGGGTCCTCACCGCCATGCTCACCCACCGCCCCGACGACGACATCGCCCTGCTCGTCGCCCGCACCCGGGCCCTGCACGCCGACCGGGTCGCCGCCTGGGACCTGGCCTTCGACCCGGCCATCGTCGCCCGGGCGCGCCGGCACGCCACCGACCAGCTGACCGCCTGGGGACTGGACGACGCCGCCTTCATCACCGAACTGACGGTCAGCGAACTGGTCACCAACGCCATCCGCTACGGCCGGCCGCCCATCCAGCTGCGGCTGATCCATGAGGAATCCACCCTGACCTGCGAGGTCTTCGACTCCAGCAGCACCGCCCCGCACATGCGGCGCGCCCGTACCTTCGACGAAGGCGGCCGGGGCCTGCTGCTGGTCGGCCAGCTCGCCCGGCGCTGGGGCACCCGCCACGCCCTCACCGGCAAGACCGTCTGGGCCGAACAGTCCCTCTCCCCCGGCTGACCGCCCGCCCGGCCGACCGACCCCGGAAAACGACCGCCCCCGCCCCCGCCCCCGCCCCCGGTGCCGGAGCCGGTGCCGCCCCCGGTGCCGGTGCCGGTGCCGCCCCCGGTGCCGGTGCCGGTGCCGCCCCCGGTGCCGGTGCCGGTGAGTTCGGCGGGGAGAACACGTCAAAGCCGTACGACGACCAGGGCGACGTCGTCCCGTCCGCCGCTGCTGACACCGAGGCGGGCGAGCAGCATGTCAGCCAGGCGTTCGGGAGCAAGACGGGTGTGGCGGGCGAGGGCGTCGGTGAGCCGGCGCAGGCCGGTGTCGATGTCCTCCCCCCGGCGTTCGACAAGCCCGTCGGTGTAGAGCACGAGGGTGTCTCCCGGGGTGTAGGGCAGCGCGGCCTGGGGACGGGGCATGTGGCGGGGGCGGGCTCCCAGCGGGGGGTCGGTGGCCTGGTCGAGCAGGCCGAAGGAGCCGTCGGGGTGCACCAGAACGGGCGGGAGATGGCCGGCACTGCTGTAGCGGATGCGGTGGCCCCGGTTGTCGATGACGGCCAGGGCCGCGGTGGTGGCCAGCGCCCCCTCCACCGAGCGGGCATACAGGCCCAGTACCTCCAGCGCTCTGGCCGGCTCGCGCAGGGCGCGGACCGCCGCGGACAGGGCGCTGCGGAGCATGCCCATCGCCGCGGCGGCCTCCAGGCCGTGCCCGACGACGTCACCGACGGCCACGGCGAAGCCGTCGGGCAGATCGACCACGTCGTACCAGTCGCCGCACACGTTCAGGGACCCGGCGGCGGGCATGTAACGCACCGCGATGTCCTGGTGGCCCGCCAGGTCGGGCGAGCGCAGCATGGCCTCCTGCAGGGTGACGGCGACCTGGCGTTCCCGGGCGTGCGCCTTGCGCAGCTCCTCGTTCAGCTGCTGCAGTTCACGCGCCCGCGCATACAGCTCGGCCTCCATCGCCTCCCGCTCGCCCAGCACGCTGATCCTCGGCGCGCGCAGGGAGCGGGAGAGGACGAACTCGGTCACGTCCTCCACCCGGTGGATGATCCACTCCACCTGCCCGTCCGCCCCCAGCACCGGGGTGTTGATCGGCGACCACCACCGCTCCTCGAACACGCCCGGACGGCCGGTGACGGGGATGTCGTACTTCTGCACCGCCATCGTGTCCGGTTCCTTCGAACGCAGCACCCAGTGCAGGGAGGCATTGAGGTTGCGCACCCCGTCGGCACCCGGGTCCGCGGGATTGTCGGGGAAGGCGTCGAACAGATACCGCCCGACCAGTTCCGCCCGCGTGCGGTTGGTCGCCACGAGGTAGGCCCGGTTGACATCCACGATCACCAGGTCGCGGCCCAGCACCAGATACGGGCTGGGCGTGGCGGCGAACAGCCCCCGGTAGTCGATCCGCTCCCTCACCACACGCTCTCCCTACCGCCCGGCCGCCCCGACGGCACGGTCCTCACCCCGCCCACGAACCCACTCGACCACGACACGGGGCCGGCCGCGCTGCGGGAGCCGGCCGGTGAGGCCGGCGGACACCCGCGGCGCCGCCCTGGACGGGATCAGCTCCACCAGCCGCAGGCCGGTGCGCGGCCGCAGGGCGCCGGCGGCCGCGCGCGGTCTTCCCGGGCCGGCCGATCCGCCCGGCCCGGGTCCGCCGCCGGCTGGACCGCGTCGCCCGCTATCCGCGGATGCGCATCCTGGCCTCGCACCGGGGAGGGGCACTGCCGCTGCTGCCGCGCCGGCTCGACGACCACCTGGCCTTCGAGTCCCCCGGGACACCCGAGCGGCCCTCGGCCGCCGTCCGCCGCCTCTGGTACGACACGGTCAGCCATGCGCATCCGCCGGCGCCGGCCGCCGCCGCGGCGTCCTTGGGAGCGGACCGCCTCGTCCTCGGCACGGATTTCCCCTACGAGGACGGGAAGGTGTTCCTGCGGGCCGTGGACCACATCACCGACTCGGGGCTCACCCCGCAGGAAGCCACGATGATCCTCGACACCACGCGGCGGACCTGCTCGGCCTGTCCGCGCCGTGACCCGCGCCATGACCCCGCAAACGCCGCCCCTCCCACCGCTTCAGGGGCAGGAGAGACGTCAGCCGCTGCCGCCGGTGCCGCCGCGGCCGCCCATGCCGCCGCTCTCACAGCCGAGCCCGAGACAGATCCCGCCGGTGCCGCCCTTGCCGCCGCGGCCGCCGTCGCCGGTGCCCACCGCGGCCCCGCCCGTCCCGCCGGTACCGCCGTTGGCGCTGCCGCCGCAGATCCCGGCGCAGATCCCGCCCTGCCCGCCGACACCGCCCTCACGGCCCGGCGCGCCGGCCGTACCCGTACCGCCGTTGGCGCTGCCGCTGCACAGCCCGGCGCAGATCCCGCCCTGCCCGCCGTTGCTCCCGTTGACGGTCCCGTTGCAGTTGCCCGCACACACCCGGTCACCGATCCGCACACTCCCGTCGCCCACCTTGACAGTGCCCAACGACCCACCGTCGAACGACCCACTGCCGAACAGCCCGCTGCCGAACTGGCCGCCGCCGCCCGGCTGAGTGCCGCCGACCGTCTGAGTGCTGCCGCCCGGCTGGGCGCTGCCGGCGGGAAGCTGCCGGGCGGCGGCCACCGCGGTCGTATGGCTCTGCGGTACCGGCGCCGCCATCGCGGCCGGCGCCAGCGCGCCGACCGCCACACCGGCACTCAGGGCGGTCGAGACCGTGAGACCGAGACGGACCTTCCAAGAACGCATACGCATGGCATTCCTCTTTCCAGTCTTTCCAGAGAATAATTTTCCGTACCGCGGTTTCCGCTGTATCGAATAAACCCGGCCGAAGGCCCCGCCGTCACGGCCCGTGAATTCGGGGCTTGACAGGAACGCCCCGGCCCGCACCGGGCCGGGGCGTTCAAAAATTTCCTCAGGAACCGAAGAGGGAATTCAGGCCCATCAGCGCGGCCCAGTCCCCGTCACGGACCTGCTTGTCCCAGGTGTCGAACTCCTTCTCCGAGATCTTGTACTTCTTGACGACGTCGTCCTTCTCCGCCTGGCCCGACTCCACGGTCAGCACGATCCGTATCTTGTCCACGCCCGTGAGTTCCGACTTGGGCTTGTCGGGCAGGTCGTCGAACGTGAAGCAGCCGAGCCCGCCGAGTCCGCCGGGCTTGCCGGGCTCTCCCGGCCGGCCGGGCTCACCGCCCTTGCCTCCTTCCCCGCCCTTCCCGCCTTCCCCGCCCTTCCCGCAGTGGGACAAGTCGGCCGGGGCCATCTGGCTGGTGCCTGTGACGGCACCCGGCGCCGCCTGGGCGGCGCACGCGGTGCCGGTGGCCAGGGCCACCGAGGCCACCGCCAGGACGAGCGGACGCTGCCAGCGAGTTCTGGACATGGGGGTTCTCCGTTTTCCTTGAAGCAAGGCTGTGGTTCTGCGGGCGCCGCGCCGGCCGTCCGGCTCCGCGCACTGGTCAATGGGGGTACGGGAGTGAGGGGTGAGGGGTGGGGGTGGGGGTGGGGGTGGGGGTGGGGTTCCTGGAGGGGTGAGTGGGGGCGGAGGCCGTGCGGACCTCCGCCCCACCAGGGGGGCGGGACGGTCAGAAGATGCTGCCGCCGCCGGCGCCACCGGCGCCGCCCAGGCCGCCGAAGAGGACACCGAGCCCGCCCGCGCCGCCCTTGCCGCCGTTGCCGCCCTCGAAGACACCGAAGCCGCCGTTGCCGCCCTTGCCTCCGTTGCCGCCGATGACACCGTCGCCGCCGGAGCCGCCCGAGCCGGCGCCGCCGCCGAACAGGCCGGTGCCGCCGTCGCCGCCCCTGCCTCCGTCACCGCCGATGACACCGTCGCCGCCGCCGCCACCGCCGCCGCCACCACCGCCGGACAGGATGCCGTCGCCGCCGTCGCCGCCCCTGCCTCCGTCACCGCCGACGCCCAGGACGCTGCCGCCGCCGGAGCCGCCGGAGCCCCCGCCGCCGCCGATGAAGCCACCGCCTCCGTCACCGCCGTCACCGCCGGCGCCGCCACCGTGGACGAAGCTCACGACATGCGCGGCGGGCATCGGGGCGGCCATCGCGGCGGACGCCGGAAGGACGATGCCCCCGGTGATCACCGCTGCCGAGGCGGCGAGTGTCGCAAGGCGGAAGCCCCGGCGCTTGGGACGGACATCGCTCTGGGTGTGAAAAATACGGGTCATGGGTTTTCTCCTACCGATACAGGGGGCTCTTCTGCCCGCCCCGGGAATTCGGGACGGCGATCGGCGGACCGCTTTACCGGGACCGCCACACCGGGACAAATTGCGGTTTCGGTGAAAGAGACAACCCTCCGCGAGGATTTCCGTCCTACCGTCCTGCCTCATTTCTTTTCCGGATTTCCATTCCGGTGAGGCCCGCACTTCAAGTAGGCCCCACAGGCATCGCACGGTCACGTTCCGAGGAGTCGTGACTTGACCAAGCGGAATCAATCGGGTAAAGCGTGCAAAAAAGACGCCGCACGGTGGTCCTGGGACACCGTGCGGCGTATGCGCGCCGCCCCCCGACAGCCCCCCGCCTCACCGCACTTCACGGGCCCCTCGGGCCCGGGCGGCGACCGGCGCTGCTAGGACCCCTCCGGGCCGGGCGGTTGCTGTTCCTGCTGCTGGTCCTCCTGCGGTTCCTGCTGCTGTTCCTGCCCTGTATCGGCGGGCGCGGGTCCGGAATTCTCAGGCGCCGTGTTCTGGGGCGCGGACGTCTTCGGCCCGGGTTCTAAGGAGGACGGGGCGGAGGACGGCTCCTGCGGCTTCGAGGACTCCCCGGACGACGGCGCCGACTGCTGCGACGACGGTGGTGACGACGGCTCGGAGGAACCTGGCGAGGACGGCCCGGACGACGGAGAGGACGGCTTGCCCGACTCCGACGAGGACTTGTCCTTCGACGGCGACGACTCCTTGTCGGACGCCGACGGTGACGACGGCTTCGACGACTCGGACGACTTGGACGGCTTGCCCGACTCGGACGACTTGGACGGCGTACCCGACTCGGACGGCTCAGAAGACTTGCCCGACTCGGACGACGACGGCTTACCCGACTCTGAGGACTTGCCCGACTCGGACGACTTCGACGGCTTACCCGACTCAGACGACTTGGACGGCTTACCCGACTCGGAAGACTTGGACGGCGTACCCGGTCCCGGCGAGGTTTTGCCGTTCGAGGGTGTCCGTTCCTTGCCCGGCGTGGACGGCCCTGTCGGAGGCGGGGGCGGGGGCGGTGTCGTCTTCCTGTCGTGCTCGCCGCGGTGGTCGCCCTGGTCGCGGGTGAACCAGTCGCCCTTCTCCGGGCCTGCCACGACGAACTTCTTCACCGGGCGGGGCGCGGGCACGACGACGACGACGTGCGAGGGCCGGTAGCCCGACCACGACTCGCCCACCGGCTTGGGGTCGGTCTGCTGCGCGGCCGGCGGTGTCATCGGGTTCCCGCAGGCGCAGCGCACCCGCGGTACTCCGCGGTCGTCGACCAGGACGGCGGTGCCCGCCTGCAGCACGGCCTGGTAGCTGGTGGCGGAGCCGTTGCGGTAGCCGTGGTTGGTGACCCGGGTGTCCGCCCGGAGCTGTACGGGGGTGAGGGTGCGCAGATAGCCGGGGACGGCGGAGGGCTGGATGCCCAGCACCGAGGCGAAGGCCGCGTTCTTCGACGGGGCCGCCCTGAGGGCGGTGATCTGCTTCTCCACGTCGCAGCTGGCGACGTTGCGTGTCCCGCCGTAGAGGCCGGGGGCGTCGCCGTTCACGCTCTGTGCCGCGTTGCCCGTAGCTGTGGAGGGCAGCGAGGGCGTCGCCGTCGGTGCGGCGCTCTCCTTCGCGGTCGACTCCGTGAACGGATCCGCGCCCGTGCTCCCGGCGGACTGCAGGAAGACCTCGCCCCGCTGCTGGTCCGAGGTGCCGTCGGAACGGGTGAACACGAGGATCAGGGCCACCGCCGCCACGATGGCGGTGGCGACCACGGCCACCCGGGGCGCGGACTTCCACCACGGATGGTGCGGGCCCCCGCCGCCGCCCGGGCCCCCGCCGCCGGGCGGCGGGGGCGGCGGTCCCGACCGCCCGCCGCCGCCGGGGCGGGTTTCGGCGTCCGGGGGTGCGGGCCGGTTCGGCTGGGAGGGACCCGCCAGCGGCCCCGACGGAGGACCTTTGGGACGGTCGGACGACGGTCCGGACGGCGACGGTAGGACGCTCACGAGCTCCACTCCCGGCATCGGGGTCTGCGGCACACAGGCCGACGGCACAGCCTCAGGAAACCCGCAACACAACCTCCAGCCGTCGGCCCCGCGCCCTCCCCCTCGCCCTCCGCCTCACCGGTTCCTCTTCACCCCATTGTGTGCGGCCCTCCCGCACACCTCGCAAGCCGACGGCCCCGCACACCGGCAGGAGCGGACACGGCCGGCCCAGGCGGACGGCGCACGGCCGGACGGGGGTACGGCGCGCGGCCAACCGGGGGTACGGCGCGCGGCTAACCGGGGGTACGGCCGAAGACCGGCCGGGCCCACCGGGGCGGATCCGGCACCGGGCCGGGCGCCGGAGCGGGTGCCGGGCCAGGTGCCGGAGCGGGTGCCGGGCCAGGTGCCGGAGCGGGTGCCGGGCCGGGCGCCGGAGCGGGTGCCGGGCCGGGCGCCGGAGCGGGTGCCGGGCCGGGCGCCGGAGCGGGTGCCGGGGCGGCTTCGGCGACCATGGGCACCACCTGGGTCGGCGCGTGCACGTCCTTGCCGCGAGCGATGCCGGTGCCGGCGCCGCTCGCGGCGGCCCGCAGTGCCGCCACGAACTCCAGGCAGGAGTCGTAACGGTCCTCGGGGACCTTCGCCAGAGCCTTGGCCAGTACGCCGTCCAGCGCCGGCGCGATGCCCTGCCGTTGCTCGCTCAGGGGCGGGGGCTGGTCGTACTGGTGCGCCCACAGCAGCGCCATGTCGTCGTCCCGCTGGAAGGGCGGGCCGCCCGCGAGGGTCTCGTAGACGACGCAGGCGAAGCCGTACAGGTCGCACCGGCCGTCCACCGGGCGGCCGGAGATCTGCTCCGGGGCCACGTAGTCGAGCGTGCCCACGAACTCGCCGACGGTCGTGAACCCGGTCAGCGACAGCGACTTCTTCGTCAGCCCGAAGTCCGTGAGGTAGACGTACTCGGGGTGATCGCTGTCCGTGCCCCGGGCCACCAGAATGTTGCCGGGCTTGACGTCCCGGTGCACCAGGTCGTGTTCATGGGCCGCGTCCAGCGCCGACGCCACCTGCCCGGCGATCCGCAGCGCGGTCGGCACCGGCAGCGGGCCGTCCCGGTCGAGCAGGGCCCGCAGATCCAGCCCCGAGACGTACCGCATGGCGATGTACAGGACCCCGTCCGTCTCACCGGCCTCGAAGACCGGCACGATGTGCGGGTGGTCGATCGCGGCGGCCACCCGCGACTCGTGCGTGAAACGGCGCCGGAAGGTGTCGTTGCGGGCCAGTTCCGGGGCGAGCAGCTTCAGCGCGACCGTACGGTCCAGACGCAGGTCCCTGGCGCAGTACACGACGGCCATGCCCCCGCGGCCGATCTCGCGCTCCACCCGGTAGCCCGCGATCTGCGCCCCGATCAGGCCCGAGGCCCGGCCGGAGTACAGCTCCATCCCCCCCGACGCCGCACCCATCACACACCGCCCCCGGCCCACCGTGCGAGCACCCCGGGACAAACCCCCGCGCCACCGGAACCGGCTCCCGGCGCGAATCCCGGCGCAGCCGCGTGGACGGGCCGCTCACCCATGCCCGAATTCTATCCAGCGCTCCCCCGGGCCGCTTGATCACAGCCGGTGCGCAGGCAGGCATCCCGAACGTGGCGCCGGCCCCGGCGCGGGACGCGAACCGGCCCACGCCGGGGCCGGCCGCCGCACGCACGGCCCGGGGCCCCCGGGCCGTGGCCCGACCGCCGCCCGGCCCCGGCCCCGGCCCAGCGGTTCACGGCCGGCCGGCATGAGGTGACACAGGCCTCGCAGACCTCATCGGCCAGGGCGTGCCGCAGACTGCCGCCCCCGGCCCTCCACGCCCTGCCCTCCACGCCCTGCTCCTCCGCGGCCTGCTCCTCCGCGGCCCGCACGCCGCAGAGGGCGTGAGCGGGTCAGGGCCGGGAGAGCCAGTCGGTGTAGCGGGTGGGGGCGAGGTGGGCGTTCTTGTCGGTGAGGACGTCACCCTTGACGGCGGCGAACATGCCGGCGGTGGGGTCGGTGACGACGGTGCGGCTGTCGCCCTTGCGGGACAGGGTGATCCGGCCCAGCTCGTCCAGGGGGAAGATCTCGGGGCCGGCGATGTTGCGGATGCCGTTCAGCGGGGCGCCCACGGCGACCTCCGCCACCGCGCCGGCCACGTCCTTGGAGGCGATCGGCTGGATCGGCGTGGCGGGCAGCCGGACGGTGTCGCCGTCGGCGGTCCAGGACAGGACGGCGTCCATGAAGTCCATGAACTGCGTCGCCCGCACGATCGAGTAGGGGACGGGCCCGGCCGCGAGGATGCTCTCCTGGAGCGCCTTGGCCCGGTAGTAGTCCAGCTCCGGCACCTGGTCCGTGCCGACGATCGAGAGGATGACGAAGTGGCCGACGCCGCCCTTGCGGGCCGCGGCCAGGAGGTTGTCCATCGAGGTCTGGAAGAAGGCCGGGGAGGCCTCGTCGAAGGTCGGGGAGTTCGTCAGGTTGACGACGACGTCGGCCCCCGCCACCGCCTCGTCCAGTCCCTGGCCGCTGATGATGTCGACTCCGGTGGACTGCGAGTGCGGTACCGCCTCGTGCCCGGCGGCCTTCAGATCCTTGACGACCTGTGACCCGATCAGTCCGGTACCGCCGATGACTGCGATCTTCATGACATGCCTTTCGTCGGAACTATGTCCGGAATATTCCACATGAACCCGCATACGGGCGCGGCGAGGAACGGCGCCCGGGCCCGCCGGAGGGGCAGGCGGTCTCAGTGACCGCCGACGAACGTGACCGTCTCGCCCAGCGGCGCGCGGCCCGTACGGGCGCAAGCCGCCCCGGCGTCCTCGAATCCGATCGACACGCCGCAGAAGAGGATCAGCCCGTCCGGGGGCGAGAGGACCTCCGCGACGGTCCTGTGATACTTCGCCCACGCCATCTGCGCGCAGCTGTGCAGCCCTTCGGCGCGCAGCAGCAGCATGACGGTCTGCAGATACATGCCGGCGTCGGACCATTGCGGCCGGCCCAGGTCGCGGTCGATGTAGCAGAACAGGGCGGCGGGCGCGCCGAAACACTCCCAGTTCGCGGACGCGGCCCTCTGGCGCGCCTCCAGGTCCTCGCGCGAAATGCCGAGCGCGCCGTAGCGCTGCTCGCCGAAGGCGGACCGGCGTTCGCGGTAGGGGGACTTCAGTACGGGCGGGTACTGCTCGTACTCCGGCTCGTCCCAGGGGTCACCCGCGGCCAGGCGCTCGCCGGCACGCTTCTTGAGCTCGGCCAGCGGCCCGCCGGTCAGCACGTAGACGTGCCACGGCTGGAGGTTCGACGCGGACGGCGCCCAGGCCGCGGCGGACAGCACCCGCTCCAGCACCCCTTCCGGGACCTGCCGGCCGGTGAATCCGCGCACCGCCCGCCGGCTCGTGACCGCCTCATAGACGTCCAAGACCGCCCGCCTCCCGTTCGCTCAGCACACCCATCTCCGTCACACTCGATACAGTATCACTCAATACTATCTCGTGTATAACTATCTCTGCGTACAAATCCTCCGCCCCGGGCTCCCCGGCCCGGGCACCGCCCTTGGGAGAACGTCCATGGCCACGCTGCTGCACATCGACTCGTCCGTGTTCCCCGCCGAGGCGTCCTCGTCCCGCTGCGTCACGGACGCCTTCCGCAAGGCCTGGCAGGAACAGCACCCGCAGGGCACCGTCATCCACCGCGACCTCGCCGCCAGCCCCGTCCCGCACATCACCGCCGACGCCTGGTCCGCCGACTACGCCGCCCCGCGCGAGCACACCCCCGGGCAGTCCGCCGCGTTCGCCGCGCGCGTGCAGCTCATCGAGGAACTGGAGCAGGCGGACGCCGTCCTGATCGGCGCCCCCATGTACAACTACTCGATCCCCTCGACCCTCAAGGCATGGCTGGACAACGTGCTGCTGCCCGGCCGCACCGCGGGCCCGGCCCCCTCCGCCCAGGGCACCCCGGCCGTCGTCGTCGCCAGCCGCGGCGGCTCCTACGCACCCGGCACCCCGCGCGAGGGCTACGAATTCGTACAGAACTACCTCAAAGCCGTCCTCCAGGGCACCCTCGGCCTGGACCTGGACTTCATCGTCCCGGAACTCACCATGGCCCCCCGCAACCCGGCCATGTCCGAACTGATCCCCCTCTACGAGGCCTCCCGCGAGCGCGCCTTCCAGGACGCGAACGCCAAGGCCAAACAACTCGCAGAACGCCTCGCCGCATGACCCCGGCCGGACAGCACCCGGCCGCTCCACACACGGCGCAGATACAGGCAGGCACAGGTACAGGTACAGGTACAGGTACAGGTACAGGCACAGGCACAGGCACAGGCACAGGCACAGGCACAGGCACAGGCACAGGCACAGGCACAGGCACAGGCACAGGCACAGGCACAGGCACAGGCACAGGCACAGGCACAGGCACAGGCACAGGCACAGGCACAGGTGCAGGTGCAGGTACAGGTACAGGTACAGGTACAGGTACAGGTACAGGTACAGGCAGGCACAGGTGCAGGTGCAGGCGGGTGCGGGTGCAGGCGGGTGCGGGTGCGTTCCGGCTGCGGCGGTGCGGGTGCGGCTCCGGCTTTGCGCTGCACGCAGTCCACGACGGTGCGGGCCGGGCGCACCAGGCACCCGTCCCGGCCGCACCTACAGCCCGTCCCGGCCAGGGCCGCCTTCGCAGCACCGACCGCCGCACCGACAGCACTGCGGGCCGTGGCCGCCCCGGCGAGGGACTTCGGCCTGAAGCCCTCGCCGGGCCGGCGAGGGCTTGGCCACGGACCCAGCCCACGTGCGGGCCGGGTCCTGCCGCCGCGCGCGATCAGAAGCACACCCGCACGGACGGCGGGTCAGAGGCACACCCGCACGGACGGCGGGCCGGCGGGCGGGCACCGAAAGAGCCCGTCATCCACGCCGGCCCAAAGACGGTTCGCCGAAGAGAGCAGGCTCGTCATCGCCGGGAGCCTGGAAGAGCTTCACGTACTCCTCGATCAACTCGCGGCCGACCGGGACGGTCCCCGGCCCGCCCTCCCGGCTGCAGGCTTCGAGGCGGCGGCACAGCCCATCAACCGGGGCGGCCAGGCAGTGCAGTTCAACCGAAACGCCGAGTGCGCGCGCTCCCGCACGCTTCTCGTCCCGCTCAGAACGCGCCCAGAAGCCGAACTCCAGGATCACCGCCCGCCCCAGCCTCAGCAACTCCCGGGCATGCTCCCACAACCACCCCTCGAGCCGGCCGCGCATGCACTCATCGAACAGGCCGATACCGAGAGCCGCCATCCATGCGTCCGGGCACAGACGCACCGCTGGAACCCCGCCGGCCAGACGCTCGGCCAGCGCCGTCTTCACCCAGCCGGAAAACCCGCACAGCAAGATCAGAGCAGCCCCAGGACGCGCCGCCATCAGACACCTCCACCGCACCACTGCCGCAAGGCCACTCCAGCCTGCTCGCGCAACCACCAAACCGCTCCATCGAACGGAAACGGTTTCCGCCAGGCAGACCCGCCGGCTGCGCAGCGGCCAAACCCGCCCGCGCGGCAGGCAGCCGGAGCACGGGCACACTTACACCTGACCGCCCGCGGGATGGGCGAACCGGGTCAGCAGATCCCTCAGCCGCTCGGCCTCACCGGGCCCCAGCTCGGCAACCAGACGCCCCGCCAGCGGCTCCGCCGCCACATGAGCCGCATCGAACAACTCCACACCCTCAGGCGTGATCTCCACCGCCCGCACCCGCCGGTCCCCCGGAACACCCCTGCGCACAGCCAGCCCCTTGCGCTCCAGGTCATCCACCACCCGCATGATCCCCGCCTTGTCCGACCCCGTCGCCGCCACCAGATCCCGCTGCACCGTCGGCCCCCGGTCGACCAGCACGATCAGCACAGCGAAATGCCGCAACTCGATACCGAGCGGCCGAAGCGCCTCCTCCATCACCCCGGCCGCACGCCAATGCGCCCGGCGCAACAGCAGACCGAGAGCGAAAGGCGAGGCATCCCCAGGACGGTCGGTCACACGCGAGGCGGTAGCTGTGTACGGAACACCGGCGGCCATGAGACCACACTACAACCACCCACTCACTCAATACGGTCTCACCTGAAACCAAATACGGGCATGCCCACCGCAACCCTGCCACCTCACGCCAGAACGCCCGCCAAGACCACAGCACAGCCCACCACCCACGGCCGCCAACACCCACAGACAGTCCAACCGCACCCCCAGCCGCACCCCCAGCCGCACCCTGCCCCACCCGTCCAGCCAGATACCAACACCCAACAAGCCAGCCCGAACCCCCCACCAGGACACAGAACCGACACCAGCACCGCACCAAACCCCGTCCACCCCGGAGAAAACCTCCACCACCCCAGAGCAGCACCCCCCGAGACCAACACAGACAGACAGCCAACCCCTCCCCCGCCGCAGGCCCCCCGGCCCGATCCCGACCCGAACGGCACACACCAGCCAGCACACCCACAGACACCACCGCCACCACCACCCACCCGCACGACACCGCCAGCAAAACGCCCGCCACCCATCCACCCAGGCAACCGACCGCCCCACCCAAAACCACCCCGGACACCCGCCCCCGAGCCCACCAGACAGCAAAGCCAGACCCCCACCCACCCCGACCCCCACCCACCCGGCCCCCACCCACCGGGGCTACTGCGAACAGGCGCCCTACACTCCCCTCCAGCGCCCCGGGCGACACGCTCAGTGGAAGGCCGGGGCCTTCCCCCGAAGCGTGGACACCATTTGCTATGCGGCAGCGGTCAGCGTAACTGATCGCTGTTCGAAGGCGATCGGGCTGATGTAGCCAAGCCCCGAGTGCCTGCGTCTGGTGTTGTAGCGGGTGACCCACCGGAACACCGCGAGGCGGGCCTCACGCGCCCCTGACCAGCGTTTCTTTCCTTGGAGGGTCTCTCTTTTCAGGGTTGCGTTGAAGCTCTCCGCGGCGGCGTTGTCCGCGCTGGTGCCGACCGCTCCGCGCGAGCGGATCACGCCGAGCCGGCTGCACACCTTCGCGAACTCCTTCGACGCGTACTGCGCCCCGTTGTCACTGTGGAAAATCGCCCCGCCGAGGCTGCCGCCCCGGGTGCGGGCGGCGGCTTCGAGCGCGTCGGTGACCAGCCCGGTGCGCATGTGGTCGGCGATCGACCAGCCCGCGAGCCGCCTGGAATGCAGGTCCAACACCGTTGCCAGATAGAGGAACTGGCCATCTCCGACGGGCAGATACGTGATGTCGCCGACGTATTTGGCGTTCGGCTCGCTTGCGGTGAAGTCCCGCCGCAGCAGGTCCGGCACCGGGGCCGCTTCCGGCTCGGGGATCGTGGTGCGGACCTTCTTGCGCAGGTGCACGCCCTGGACGCCGATGCGGCGCATCACCCGCTCGACGCGCTTGTGGTTGACCTCGATCCCGGCGGCCTTCAGTTCGGCCGTGATGCGCGGGATGCCGTAGGTGCCGTCGGACTCCTTGTGGATCTCCCGGATCCGCCTCGCGAGGCGGGCGTCCTCCCGAGCTCGCGCCAGGCGGGCCGGGGCGGCCTTCAGCCACCGGTAGAACCCGGACCGGGAGACCTCCAGGACCCGGCACAGCCGCTTGACGCCGAACGCGCCGCGATGATCATCAACGAACTGGAAACGGCTCACCAGTTGGTCTCGCCGGCGAAATACTTCGCGGCCCTCCGCAGGATCTCCCGTTCGGTTTCCAGCTCCCTGATCCGGGCCCTGAGCTGCTTGTTCTCTTCTTTCAGCACATCGTCGGAGGCTACCTCGGCAGTCTGTGCCGCCCGTGGCGAGCCGCTGGTGCCCGCCGCGTGGCCCTTGCGGGCCCGCTCGGCCCGCACCCAGTTCCGCAGCGTCTCCCGGCTGATCCCCAGGTCCTTGCCGACGCCCTCGAACGTGTTCTTCGGGTCCGACAGGTACAGCGCGACAGCGTCCGCCTTGAACTCCGCCGAATACACCTTCATCACCATGCGTGACATCTCTTCCTCTGGACCCTCAAGGTCCAGTGTCCAAGGTGTCCACGCTCAGGGGGAAAGGCCCGCCGACAGCACGAGATCCTTTTGTTCACCGGCGTGCCGGCGGGCAGAGCCCACGGCCGGGGCCGACGCCTGCGGCCGGCTGACGCATGCGACGGGACGGCCCGCCAGCCGGTGCATACGGGGCCCCACGAAGGACCATGCCCCTTGGTTCTCCGGCTCCTCCTGCACCCACCGCACCTCGGCCCCGGCCGGAAAACGGGCGAGTTCTGCACCGAGTTCCTCCGTGGGGAACGGGTAGAGACGCTCCACGCGGACGATCGCGGTGTCGGACAGGCCGGCGCTGCGCCGATGGGCGTCCAGGTCGTAGAAGACCTTGCCCGAGCACACCAGCACACGCCTGATCCGGGCGGTGTCCGCCGTCTCATCCGGTATGACCGCACGGAACGCGCCCGTGGTGAGCTCCGTCAGCCCGGAGGTAGCCGCCTTCGAGCGCAGCATCGACTTCGGCGTAAAGACGACCAGTGGCCTTCTACGCTCGCTGAGCGCTTGCTGCCTGAGCAGATGGAAGTAGTTGCCCGGCAGGGAGGGCATGGCGACGGTCATGTTCCCTTGCGCACAGAGCTGGAGGAACCGCTCGATCCTGCCGGAGGAGTGATCGGGCCCCTGCCCTTCCAGACCGTGCGGCAGCAACAGCGTCACCCCGGAGCGCTGGCCCCATTTCTGTTCGGACGACGCGATGTACTCGTCGATCACGGCCTGCGCCCCGTTGGCGAAGTCGCCGAACTGGGCCTCCCACAGCACCAGAGCGTCGGGCCGTGCCAGTGAGTAGCCGTACTCGAAGCCCAGCGCTCCCAGTTCGGACAGCATCGAGTCATAGGGTGCGAAGCCGGCCGCCACCGAGCCGACGGAGCTCAGCGGCGTGTGCTCCGCGCCGGTGCGCCGGTCGGTGAGCACAGCGTGCCGTTGGCCGAACGTGCCACGGCGGGAGTCCTGCCCGGCCAGCCGCACCGCAACCCCGTCCAACAACAGGGAGCCGATGGCCAGGGTTTCCGCGGTGGCCCAGTCGATCGTTCCCGTATCCAGCATCGTGGTACGCCTCTGGAGCTGCGGAAGCACGCGCGCGTGCACGGTGAAACCTTCCGGCACAGCGGTCTGGGAAGCAATCACGTGCCGGGCGGCGGCCTCCGTGATCGCGGTCGCCGCCCCGGGGGCGACCGCTTGCTGAGCGTCCACGGGGTTCACAGGCTTCGGGGAAGGAGGCACCGGCAGCCCCCGGGTCTGGGCGAAGGCCCGCTCGAGGTGCCCCTTGTAGTCCCGCAAGGCGCCTTCCACCTGCCGCTCGGCGATGTCCCCCCGGCGCAGGAGCGCCTCGGCGTACAGCCCCCGCACCGAAGCCCTGGCGTCGATGCGGTCGTACATCGCCGGCTGCGTGATGGAGGGATCATCGACCTCGCTGTGCCCGTGGCGCCGGTAGCAGATCAGATCGACGACGACGTCCTTGTGGAACGCCTGACGGTAATCGAACGCCAGGCGTGCGACCCGGACCACGGCCTCGGGGTCGTCTGCGTTGACGTGGAAGATGGGCGCCTGGACCGTCCGCGCCACGTCGGTGGCGTATGCGCTCGAACGGCCGTTGGCGGGCAAGGTGGTGAAACCGAGCTGGTTGTTGATGACGATGTGGACCGTCCCGCCGGTGCGGTAGCCGGGTAGCTGCGACATGTTCAGCGTCTCAAAGACCACGCCTTGACCGGCGAACGCGGCATCGCCGTGGACGGCGATCGGCAGGACGGGAAAGGCTTCACCACCGTCCGCGGCCCCGTCCTGTTTGGCGCGCACCACCCCCTGGGCCACCGGCCCCACAAGCTCCAGATGCGAGGGATTCGCCACCACACACACGGCGATCGAACGGCCGTCCAGAGCACGGTAGGTCCCTTCCGCACCCAGGTGGTACTTCACATCACCCGACCCCTGGACCGACCGCACATCCGCCGCATCCTCGAACTCACCGAAAATCTCCGCATACGACTTGCCGATGATGTTGGCCAGAACATTCAGCCGCCCCCGGTGCGCCATACCGATGACAGCCTCCCCCACCCCCTGCCCGATAGCACGCACCAGCAGCGCGTCCAGCAGCACCACCGCCGCCTCACCGCCCTCGAGCGAATAGCGCTTGTGCCCCACATACTTCGTCTGCAGGAACGTCTCGAACGCCTCCGCCGCACCCAGCCGGTAGAGAATCTGCAGTTGCTCGCCCACATCCGGCCCCACCCGCGGCGACTCGACCCGCTGCTGCACCCACCGACGTTCCCGCGAGCTGTGGATATGCATGTACTCGCTGCCCACGCTCCCGCAGTAAAACTCGCGCAGCGCAGCCAGCACCTCACGAAGAGTCATTGCGGCCCGCCCGGCAAACCCGTCCACGACGAACTCCGTATCCAGATCCCCCTCCCCCAGCCCGAACGTCGCGACATCAAGCTCCGCATCCCCCGCTCCTCGCCCCACCCCGAGCGGATCCGTCTCAGCCACCAGATGCCCCCGCACCCGGTACGCGTCGATCAGCGCCGCAACACGCACCGCCCTGACCGCCGCGTCCTGCCCAACCTCCCCCACCAACCCCTCACCACCCGCCGGCGTGCGGGCCGCAGGCACCGAAGAACCGAAGAACTCCCTCCACGTCACCTCCACCGAGCCGGGATCCCGCAAATACCGCTCATATTGCTCATCCACAAGCCACTCATTGATACCGAAACCCAGCCCGTCAAACCCCGCCTGCCCGGCACGTGATCGCGACGCCACCATGGCGATCGCCTTCTTCCCTCACTCAAAAACACCGAAGACCGACACAACCAGCCAATCGGCCATGTCCCATCGCCCACGCTAAGACACCAACCAAACCGACCAACCACCCCATCACGCCATAACACCCACACATCGAGACAACCCCACACCAACACCACCCCCACATGAAAAGCTCCCCCTCCCCCCAACCCCCGCGGACAACCACCCGCACCCCGAACCCACCGACCCCACGACCCCGGCCCAGAGAAGACCCATGCCCGAGCCATACAGCACCGGCACCACTGACCTCACACACGAACAGACAGGGCAACACACATGACAGCCAACGACCCTCACGACTACTACCGGCCAGAACTCATCGTCATCCCATGCGGCAGCCGCAAACTGGACCACCGCGCACCGGCCGGAGACCTCTACACCGGCTCCTACCACCGCGCCTGCCGCACAACAGCCGACGCGCTACAACCCGACCGGCTGCTCATCCTCTCCGCACGCCACGGCCTGCTCGACCTCGACGACGTCATCGACCCCTACGACACCCCGCACGGCACCAACGACGCCATCACACCCCAAACTCTCCTCGCACAAGCCACCACCCGAAACATCCTCCACCTCGCCCCCGTCATCGCCCTCGGCAGCGCACACCACACCAGCCTCGTCCGCACGCTCTGGCCCTACGCCCACGCACCCCTCACCGGAACACGCGGCATGGGCGAACAAATGGCCCGACTCGCCCAACTGCGCAAGAAATACATCCCGCAACACACGTAACGCCCCACGCCGCGACCCGAAAACAACCCCACCCCAGCCACGGCACGAGTACTAGTACCAACCCTGCGCAGCACATAGCGCTGCACGGCAGCGCTGGTGGCGGGCGGCGGTGCAGCGCAGCGACGGCGGACCGACAGCAACGCAGCCACCTGCCAGCAAGCGACTCCGCGACACGGCCGGCGGCCCCCACGACCGCGCCACGCAACGCCAGACGCCAGGACGGACCACCCCGCCCGGCCACAGCACCCACCATCACCCCAGAAGCACAACAGGTCCGCTCCGAACACCCGGAGCGGACCCGTCAGTAACGAGGAACCGTTCACCCCTCCTCATGCACCAGCGTCAGATCAAAGGCATCCTCACCCGCCGCGTCAAGAGTGAGCGAAGCCGCCCGGGCCGGATACCCCGCAGCCACAACCGTGTAACGGTCCGCCTCAAGGCCCGTAAAAACATACGAACCATCCTCAGCAGTAACCGCCACACCCACAACATCACCCGCCAAATCCAAAACAGTCACACGCGCCTCTGAAACCGGACGCCCGCCACCAGAACTCCCGCGGATGGTGCCCCTGAGCACGGGCGCCGCGCCAAGTTGCGCCTCCAGCTCGACGGGCCGTCGGCGCGCGTGCTTTGCAACGGGCCAGCCGCGTAGGTGCCCGGCGGCGTGGTGCAGGGAGCGGCTAACCACCACCACCCAGACGATGACCACCAGCACATAGAGCACGACAGCCACCCACACGAACAACTGCGAACCGGTCCGCGCCGCGAGAGCGCTGGTGGCCGTCACACAAGCGCCCACCGGAAAGATGAAAGACCACCACGTGGGCGCGAAGGACAGACCGCTCCGAACCGTCCGTACGGTCAGCCCCGCGGCGAGCACCAGCCACAACATGGCGAAGCCCCACACCGCAACTCCCCCCAGCAATGCGGCGACCGCCGCGCCCCGCGCGTAGGTCGCAGCCAGCACGCCCGGCGCGACCCCGGCCAGCGCCCCGAGCGCCGTCACCGCCTGGCCCAACGCCCCCAGGCCGATCCACACCGTGGGCACCACTGTTGCGGGAGGTACGTCGTGGTGCACCAGGCGGCCGTAGATCATGGCCAGCACCAACAGCGCCGCGACGAAGCCAAGCCCGAGCATCGCATAGCAGCCCAGCAGCAGAGCGAGCCGCAACTGCCCGGCCGGTGCATGGGGTACAAGCAGCGCGCCCGTCGCGGCGGAGACCATCGGCGGCACCACCGGCAACAGCCAGCCGCCGAACGCCGCGTCCGGCGCGAAGCGGTGCCGGGTGACCATCAGATACGGCACCATGCACGCCGTGACCAGACCGAGCACGGTACCGAGCGACCACAGCACCCAGTCCACACCCAGCGCTGCCTCAAACCCGATCAGTCGCCGGCCCAGCAACAACGTGCCCGCACCCACCGTGAGCAGCGCCACCGGCGGCGCACCGAAGAACTGGGCCGCCACCGGATCGGCCGCGTGTACCCGCAGCGCCCGCTGCCTCAGGTAAGCGACAGCCAGCAGGATCAACAGCAGCGCGGCACCCACCCACACCACCACGGCGAAAGTCCCCAGCCCGGGACAGCTCCGGGGCAGCGTGACCGCCGCATTGGCAACGATGCCCGTACCCATCACAGCCGCGAACCAACTCGGACCGAACACCGCACGCGGCGTCGCGTCTGCGGCAGGCGGCAAAGGACGAGCAGACCAAGACGAATTCATGGCCCCCAACCTATGGCCGGGCCGGAGCAGCACTGGCGATCATGTCCAGATGCGAGGGCCTCAGAGCACATACCGAGCGACCACCACGGTGCGGTAAGCCCAAAGGGCCGACCCAGCCCGCCACAACCACCCACCACCCACGCTGGGCCCGCCGACCACCACAATTCCTTACGCCAGGAGCCATCCCGCAAAAGCCTCAGGGTCAATGCACCGGTGGCCCCCGACAGCAACCCACCCGCACCAGCAAGCGAACCCGGGCACAACAACCGCCGCACAGGCCCCCACCCAAGCCGGGCTCACCCGGGACACACCCCACACTCCGCCATCAAAGCAACGGACGCCGCGGCCAGGTCTGTGCGGTCTTCGGTGTACTCCTGAGCACCGAGGTCGGCGACCCAACCCCCGGACGTGGAAAACGTCACCCCAACGAGCCGCATCGCTGCGAGAGTTGATGTCGGACGCTGTTTAACTCGTTCTGGTTCGACGTCACCTCGTGCCTTCCATTGGGCCACCACGGCACCCTGCCTGTCGTGTCCAGCGCCAGCACATCGATTGTCCCGTCCGTATGCGCCCACGCCCGTTGGTAAAGCTCGACGACGCCCGACTGCTCTGCGCGATGACGCCCCGGGGCGACGGCTACTTCCCGTCTCGGCCGACCTGGACGCATCAGGTGAACCCCGACGGTCCGCCGTCGACCGAAGCGAGGCTCGCGACCGACATCCGCACCAACGGCTACACCAACACCCTGGACGCCGAGCACCCGAGCAATACGCCAAGGCACTGCGCACCGACATCCGAGACGGTCTGACGCGCACCCCGAAGGCCACGGCGCCGGCCTGGTTCTACGATGCCCGGGGCAGCGAGCTGTTCGAGCAGATCAACCAGCTCAGAAAGTGCCCCCTGTGGCGTGCGGTGCTCGGGGTGTTCCTGCTCCATGCTCGCGACATCGCTGAGCGGACCGGGGCCCGCAGCCCTCGTGGAGCTCTGCTCGGGGAGTAGCACCTAGACAAAGCCGATCTCGGACGCTCTCGGCCCACCCGGCCTCCACCACGTCCCCGTCGACGTCAGCGAGGACTCCCTGCATCAAGCCAGCGCCTACCTCGTGCAGGAGTGTCCGCAGCTCATATTCCATGCCCTCCGCGCCGATTTCACGGCACTTCCAGGGCCACCCGAGCTGCCGGCCAGCAACCCTTGGTTGATCGCCTTCATCGGCAGCACGCTGGGGAATCTCCCCCGGCCCGTGCACACCCCCTACCTGCGCGAGCTCCGCAGCATCATGCGCCCCGCGGACTTCCTGCTGACCGGCGCCGACCTGGTCAAAGCCCTCTCTGTCAAAGTAGATCGAGTCAGGCATACTGGATGATTCATTGAGTCGAGGGCGGAGAAGGAGTAGTGCCCGGGTGGCCAGCACGAATGACCACGGGACCCCTGATCCGCAGGTAGAAGCCCGTTCGACCGGTCCTCGCCGGTATACCGCGGAGTACAAGGCGAGGATCCTCGCGGAGTACGAGACGTTGGACAAGAAGGGCAAGGGCGCTCTGCTGCGGCGGGAGGGCCTGTACTCGTCGCTGATCACGACGTGGCGGCAGCAGCGTGACAAGGGTGCCCTGGACGCGCTCGCCGCGTCGGCCGGACGGCCGAAGGCGGACCCCAGGGACAAGGAGATCGAGAAGCTCAAGGCGGAGAAAGCCCGCCTGGAAGCCGACCTCGCGAAGGCCCGCACCGTCATCGAGGTCCAGGGAAAACTCTCCGCGCTGCTCGACCAGTTCGCCACGGACAGCGCCCCGGCCCGGAACGGCGAGAAGAACCAGTGACCGAAGCCCAGCTCGCGGCCGTGGCGTTCAACACCGCCCGCAACCAGGCCCTTGAAGAGCTCACCGGGCTGGTCGGACGCGTCCAGGCATGCGCCGCTCTCGGCGTGAGCCGTGCCACCTACTACCGCCAACACCGCCGAAGCCCCGCCCCGGCCAAGCCGCGGCGGGAACGGCGCCGACACGCCCGCGCTCTCACACCCGAGGAGGAGATACGGGTCCTCGACGTGCTCCATTCCCCGGAGTTCGCCGACATGGCGCCCGCCGAGATCTACGCGGTGCTCCTGGACCGGGGTGTCTACCTGTGCTCGGAGTCGACGATGTACCGGCTCCTGCGACGGCACGGCGAGGTCCGTGAACGCCGCCGCCAGGCCGTCCACCCACCCCGGACCGTTCCCGAGCTGGTCGCCGAGGGCCCGAACCGGGTGTGGAGTTGGGACATCACGAAGCTGAAGGGGCCGGTCAAAGGCGTCTACTACTGCCTCTACACGATCATCGACATCTTCAGCCGCTACACGGTCGGCTGGATGATCGCTGCCCACGAGAACAAGGACCTCGCCGAGCGGTTCCTGTCTGAGTCGATCGCCAAGTACGGCATTGAAGCAGGGCAGTTGACGATCCACTCGGACCGCGGATCCCCGATGGTCGCGCAGAACGTTGCCCAGATGATGGCCGGTCTCGGCGTCACCAAGTCGCATTCGCGGCCGAAGACGTCGAACGACAACCCGTACAGCGAGAGCCAGTACAAGACCCTGAAATACCGGCACGACTTTCCCGAGCGTTTCGGATCCCTCGAGGACGCCCGGGCGTGGTGCACTCAGTTCTTCACCTGGTACAACGAGGAGCATCGGCACTCCGGGATCGGCCTGCACACGCCCCACGACGTGCACTTCGGTCTCGCCGAGCAGCTCCGCGAGATGCGTGCCGACGTCCTCCAGGCGGTCTACGCGAAGCACCCCGAACGCTTCGTCCGCAAACCACCCGAGCCTCCCAAGCTCCCCGCAGCGGCATGGATCAACCAGCCGGCACCAGACACCCCGCTGATCCCAGCACAGCGTTAGAACGATCTACCTGCCTTGATCGCTTTGACAGGTTCCGCTTGGTCGTGCTGGTGTCGTAACCGCGTCACTACCAAGGGGCCCGTTCTCTCATGCCCACGGCCGCACCCGAACCTCTGTCCAGATGATCACCCGCGCCGCACACCTCGAACGAAATCCGGTTTGCCACAACGCACTCAGACTTCAACTTTCGTGAACCTCGACCACATTCCGGCCGACCTTGGGTGTGCGGGAGGTCCACAACCGCTGCCTTGTAAGGGCGGGTGTGGTCGGCGGCGGAGTTCCCCAGGTCAGTCCAGCGGTCGCGCCGCCCAACTCATCAGCGCATATCGACTGTGACGAGCCGTCGTTGACCGTGGTTGACCGCACCATGTGGCACGCCTGTGGCACGCCCACAGACGCCACAGGCTTGGAAAGGATTGGTCCTCTGCGTGGTGAGACGAGCCCTGAGCCGCACAACCCGGCCTCAGCGGCCTACGGCTCAGCAGTCGTAGCGATGGGTTGTGGGCCAAGTGGGGCAGCTGCGGCAGACGAAGACATAGACGCCTCCACAGTCCCCCATGATCATTTCGTGGCCGTCATGCTGTAGTTCTGGGTTGTCGGTTTCCCAGCCGCAACCGGGACGGGTGCGCTCCTCTACCGGGAGCCAGCGGCCACACGATTCGCTCGCCGAGATCGTCAGCAAGTGTTCCATCCGGGAACCGCAGGCGCAGTGCGGCCAGTTCGGTGGCTGTGTCCAGCCGGGGTATCCGCCAATCTTGCTCTGCTGGGTGGTGAAGGCGTCGTAGTAGGAGATGCCACAGGACTCCTCTATTTCCTCGCTCCACTTGCCCACGCGCTCGGACAACTCCGCAGGCATGTCCCAGTTGGGGTACTCCACGGTCTCAGTGGGGTGTATCACGCAGGGCCGTGGGACGTACTCGTCGTCGAAGTCGTAAGGCCGTGGCGCCTCATCCAGCAGTGGACGATCTGCCAGGTCGGCGATGGATCGCCACCGCAGCACCGGCACCGGCGAGTGCTGGTCGTGCTCGGAGTGGATCAGCGGGCACCAAAGCACTTGGAGCATGTCGGTGTCAGCCGGGAACACCAATGCCGGAACGTCGCGAGCGATGACCTGTAGCACGGGCACCATGGAGACAGGGGCCGGGCCGACCACCGCACAACCGCGGGCGGGGTTGTAGTGATCCGGAGCCGTACACGTCGGCCAGGACTCATCGGCGGGCCAGAGGAGCGGCCCGCCCAGCGAGCTTTCGTCTCGTACGGGGCTGCCAGCGCGCGGGTACAGCAGAGTGGTTGCCCGCGCATACGGCACGAGTTCTGGAAATACGTCGGAGATGTCGAACGGGGCCGGCGGAACAGTGAGACTCATGATCCCCTCCAGACCGCGCATCGTAACGCGACCGGAGTCAGCCCCCTCGCGCCCCCTCGACGCGAACTATGGGCGGGGCGGTCGCTGGGGTCTGCTCGGCTGGTCAGACGGTCATGCGGGGCTGCTCGCGGTTGGATTCGGTCGCGATGGTTGCTGTACCTCGCTGCTGTACGAAAGGAAGGCGTGAGGTACAACTACGCCATGACGACTCGACCGACGCAGGCAATGTGGTGGGCTGAAATGGCGATCTTCCTTGCCGTAGCCGCCGCGACTTTCGCCGGGATCACCGCTCTTCTGGGGGCATCGGCGCCCCAGGGTCGCCACGCCACAGTGGGGGGCGGGGCCTCCGTCGTGCTGATTGCGCTGTCCGCCGGCGTCGGCATCTTCGTGAGTGGCCGGTTCAGGGCATGGGGGCTGCGTCGGCAAGCCGTGTCCTGCACACAGTCTTGAAAACCGTCGTGGCAGCGATGTCGCCGTGGGTTCAAATCCCACACCCACCGCAGGTGAACGGCCCCTGACCAGGAACATCGGTTGGGGCCTTCGCTATGCGCGGTGCTCGCTAGTGACCGTGGTTCCCCGTGAGTTCCCAGCCTATCGGGCACGGATGGGGCACGGGCTTCAGTCGCCCTGGAACCACAGACAGCTGCCTGGAGTGCCGACGCACTGTTCCAGCAGCCTTGCAAGATCGTCCAAGGCGGCGAGCTGACGCTCATCGGTGCACCGTTGCCGTAGCTCCGGGATCTCGCCGAGAGCAGCGGCCGACTCCTGCTCGTTCATCAGAGCATCCCCGTACGGATCCACGGCGGTCAGCCGCCCAGGAACTCCGAGCAGCCGGAGCGAGCCGATCGCATCGGCCAACGCGTCCCCGTGCCCGTACGAACTCTGCAGCACCGTTGCCCGGGACTTGCGCCAGTTACGCGGCGGCCGTGCTGAGTGCAGCTCCACGTCTATCCCCACAGGCCCATGATGCCTGCTACAGAGGCTCAGCATCTGATCCGTAGCTCTAGCCAGTTCGGTCAACGACGGTCATTCCGGTCGCTCCAAGGACTCTGAGGGGCGCCAACGGGCGGGGGCAGTCGATGGGGTTGCGGTACCGCGCTGCTGTACGGCTTGCTTCGCTGCCAGATTCCGGGCGTGAGCTTCGCGTCGTAGTCGGCGTTCGTAGTCGGCGATCTGACGGGCCACGGGGACGCTGGTGGCTGTACGGATCAACCGCTCGTTTTCACGATCCACCAGGAATGGACCGTTGCCTCCCAACCGCGGGCGCTGTCCGCTCTGACCGTCCCAGGCCGCGCCCCAGTAGAAGATCCACCCGAACGACAAGGCCTCCACCCGCAGGATCTGAAGGTCGTACTCGACGCAGCCCCGTTCGTCGTCGATCTTGGCAAGCACCAGTCGGCGCGCGTCCTCCTCAGTCAGCATCGCCCAATGGTGACATGGCTCCTCCACCTGCCGGGACGTCCCTCACACGCTCCCGTACACCCGCTTTAAGGGCTGTCCCGCAAAGCACAGTAGGCAGCAGGCGGGGGTCGCTCCGGGAGTCGCTGGCGTGAGCTGCGATGATCCTGTCTCGGGGAGAGGAGCTGTCGTGACGGTGGATGTGCGGCCGGATCCGGTGCAGATCGTTGCCAAGGTGGGGTCAAGCTTCATGGCTGCGGATCCGGAGCGGGCATTCGAGGTCTGGGTGTATCTCGCCAGCAAGGCAGGGTGGCAGGTCAGCCCGGTCGAGGACGTGTCCGTGGATCTCAGTGCCGGGGAGTGCGGGGTCGTGGAGATTGAGGGTCTGCGCTACCTGGTGCGCCAGAGCCGGAGAGTTCGGCGCACGCTTGTCGACGACGTCACCGGCGGACCTGCTGAGCGCCCGGTCTTTGGCTTCGCGGCGTGGGCAGAGCCGGTACTTTCCCCGGAGAGCGTGGATTCCTGATCAAGCTCAATCCGTAGGGGCACCTGGCATGATCTCGCCGTGGCTGGTGTGATCACGGCGTCGGAGCCTTCCTGGATAGCCCCGTTCACTGGGTTGAGCCCGCGGTAGTTCGGCAAGCTGGTGACGGTTCTGCGTCGGGAGGGTGCGGACGCGGTCCGGAGGGGCCGGCCATGGAGCCTTCCATTGGAGGACCGGGCACTGCTGGTTGTGGCGTACTGGCGCACGAACCTGACGATGCGGCAGCTTGCCCCGCTGTTCGGGGTCTCGAAGTCGGCGGCAGACCGCATCATCGACCACCTCGTGCCGTGCTCGCTCTCAAGCACCGCAAGCGGTTCGCCAAGGGCACCGTGCTCATCGTGGACGGCACTCTGGTGCCCACCCGCGACCACACCATCGCCGAGCAGTCGAAGAACTACAGGTACTCCACCAACCATCAGGTCGTCATCGACGCCGACACGCGGCACGTCGTCGTGGTCGGCCGGCCGCTCGCCGGAAACCGCAACGACTGCAAGGCATGGGAGGAATCCGGCGCCAAAGCCGCCGTTGGCAAGACGCTCACGATCGCCGACGGCGGCCATCCCGGCACCGGGCTCGTCATACCCCACCGCCGACGCAAGGGCGAAGACCTTCCGGACTGGAAACAGGAACACCACAAATCCCACAAGCAGGTCCGCGCCCGTGTCGAGCACGTCTTCGCCCGCACGAAGACCTGGAAGATCCTCCGCGACTGCCGACTCAAAAGCGACGGAGTCCACCACGCCATGCTCGGCATCGCCCACCTGCACAACCTCACACTCGCCGGATAGTCGTGTGGCCCGCACCACGGCCCACACGCCCCAGGCAGTTCGGAGATCATTACGGGACAGCCCTTAGGCGCTGCGCGGTTTCCGGGCCGTCGCCTTCTTGGGCGTCTTCTTCGCGGCGGTCTTCTTGGCGGGCTGCTTCTTCGCCGTCTTCTTGGCCGCGGGCTTCTTGGCCGCGGGCTTCTTGGGCATGTCGTGGACGGTGGCGTCCTCGCCGCGTGCGGTCCGGGCCTTGGTGACGGACTCCTGGAGGGCGGCCATCAGGTCCACGACCTCCCCGGTCGGCGCCTCCCGCTCGGGCGTCTCCGGGGGTTCGTGGCCTTCGCGCTTCGCCTCGATGAGCTGTTCCACGGCCTCGGTGTACTGGTCGGTGAACTCTTCGCCTTCGATGTCGTCGCGGGTCAGGCGGTCGATCAGGAGCTCCGCTTCGGCGCCCAGGCCATCGCCGGTCACGCCAACATCAACACCACCATGGGCTACCACGCCATCTACCCCGCCGAGACCATCGAAGCCCACCGCGCATTCATCGCACGCCGCCGGGCACTGCGCCCGGCCGAGGAGTACCGCACTCCCACCGACACGGAATGGGAAGACTTCCTCGGCCACTTCGAACGCCGAAAACTCTCTGTCGGCACCTGCGCCCGCGCCTACGGAACCGCCTGCATCCACGAACACGCCTGCGTCCGCTGCTCCCTCCTCCGACCCGATCCCGCCCAGCGCGATCGGCTCGTGGAAATCCGGCACAACCTCATTGACCGCATCGCGGAGGCGGAAGGAGAGGGTTGGCTCGGCGAGATCGAAGGGCTCCGCGTCAGTCTGGCCGGCGCCGAGTCCAAGATCAGCCAGATCGACACCAAGTCGCCTGGTCGGCCGGTGAATCTCGGCCTTCCAGCCCGACGGAAAGAGCAGTGAAGACGGGCGGGGACGGCTTCAGCCGGTCCCATTGGCCAACACCCCTGTGCCCACGCCACACCGCCCAAGCCTGAAGATCACGCGACCTGATCGCTCTACCGAGAAGAGTCGATTGAAGTGGGGCAGACCCTTGGTTGGCCGATCAGAAGTAGGTCGGCAGGCGCGGGGTGTAGGGGTCTTCCAGTGCGGCGATCTCGTCTTCGGTGAGCGTGAGGTCGAGCGCGGCGACGGCGTCGGTGAGGTGGTGGGTCTTGGTGGCGCCGACGATGGGCGCGGACACGACGGGGTTCTTCAGTACCCACGCCAGTGCGACCTGGGCCATCGGGACACCGTGCGCGTCGGCGATCTTCTGGACGGCGTCGACGATGGCTTCGTCGGTGTCGACGAACAGGGGGCGGCCGGCGTAGTCGGTGTCGGGGGTGGCCTTGGCCCGTGCGGTGCTGTCCTGGCCCCAGGGGCGGGCGACGCGGCCGCCGGCCAGGGGGCTCCAGGGGATGGAGCCGACGCCGGAGTGGGCGAGCAGGCCGAACATCTCCCGCTCCTCCTCGCGTGCCAGCAGGCTGTACTGGTCCTGCATGGACACGAAGGGGGTCCAGCCGTGGCTCTGGGCCGCGTGTTGCATGGTGGCGAACTGCCAGGCCCACATCGAGGAGGCGCCGAGGTAGCGGACCTTGCCGGCCTTGACGAGGTCGTGCAGAGCTTCCATCGTCTCCTCGACCGGGGTCTGCGGGTCGAAGCGGTGGATCTGGTAGAGGTCGACGTAGTCGGTGCCCAGCCGGGTCAGGGAGGCGTCGATCTGCTCCATCACAGCCTTGCGCGACAGGCCCGACCCACCGGGTCCGCCGTGCATGGGGTTGAACAGCTTGGTGGCCAGGACGACGTCGTCACGCTTCGTGTACTTCTTGATCGCGCGGCCCACGATCTCCTCGGAGGTGCCAAAGGCGTAGATGTTGGCGGTGTCCCAGAAGGTGATCCCGGACTCGACGGCCTGGCGGAAGATCGGTTCGGCGCCGTTGTCGTCCAGGGCCCATGGCATCTGCGAGGTGTCGCCGAAGCTCATGCATCCGAGTGCGATGCGGCTGATCTTCAGTCCGGAGGTGCCCAGACGGGTGTACTGCATGAAGCGCTCCTCATCGTTGGTGCAACCGGCCGACACCGGCTGCCTCGTCATCGAGGCTAGGTAGCCGACGGTGACGGTGGGAGATGCTGCCAGCACCCCCTACCGAGCAGGCGACATGCCCGCCGTCGCGGTATGGGCCGCCGGGGTGCGACGTTTCCTGGCCGCCCGACGGGCGCGGATCACCCCCAGGCCAGCTCGGCCGGACCCGCGGTCAGATGCGCGCGACGACCTGCGGCCCGGCATGAGCGTGCGGTGGCTCAGCGGACGCCGCCGTGCGGGATGGTGCCGAGGGGGGTGCTGGCAGCATCTCCCACGGTCGAGGTGGGGCCCGTAGCGTGAAAGACATGAACAACCGCAGCGAGGTACGGGACTTTCTGATCTCCCGCCGCGGCAAGGTCACCCCCGAGCAGGTGGGCCTCGTCGACCACGGCGGCACCCGCCGTGTGCCCGGTCTGCGACGCAGCGAGGTGGCCGACCTGGCAGGGGTGTCCGTGGAGTACTACACCCAGCTCGAACGCGGCAACGTGCGCGGAGCCTCCGAGAGCGTCCTGGACGCCGTGGCCCGGGCGCTGCTGCTGGACGAGGCCGAGCGGGCACACCTGTTCGACCTGGCGCGTGCGGCCAACAGCGGCGCGGCAGTACGCCGGCGCCCGGCGGTGCAGCGGGTACGTCCGGCCATCCAGGCGATCCTGGACAGCCAGCTGTCCCCGGCCTATGTCACCAACGGCCTCGGGGACGTCATGGCCACCAACACGCTGGGCAGAGCCCTCCTGTCTCCGCTGTACGAGGACCCCGCCCGGCCGGTCAACGCCGCACGGTTCCGCTTCCTGAACCCCCGCGCGGCCGGCTACTACCTCGACTGGGAGGCCACCGGCCGCGACAGCGTCGCCGGGCTGCGCCTCATGGCCGGCAAGAACCCCTACGACAAGGCGCTCACCGATCTGATCGGGGAGCTGTGCACCCGCAGCGAGGAGTTCCGCACCCGGTGGGCGTCACAGGACGTCCGGTTGCACCGCACGGGAGTCAAGCGGTTGCACCACCCGGTCGTCGGTGACCTCGAGCTCTCCTACGAAGCTTTGGATCTGCCTGCCGATGCCGGTCTCGTGCTGATCGTCTGCACCGCGGAACCCGGCTCACCCAGCCGCCAGGCCCTCGACCTGCTCGCCAGCTGGGCTGCCGCGCCGGACCCCGTCGAGCCCGCTCAGGAAGAACCGAGCGACCGCGGCCAGTAGCACCCGGCCCACATTCCCCAAAACCATCCAGCCCGCCGCCGGCCACCGGCTGAGCACGGGCGACGAACCGCCGTTCCCCCACGTGCCGGTGCGCACCCTCGCGCCCTTCAGCACCACCCCGAAAGGTTCACCATGTCCAAGATCCCCAATGTCACGCTGAACAACGGTGTCCAGATGCCGATCCTCGGCTTCGGCGTCTTCCAGGTCCCCGCCGAGGAGACCGAGCGGGTCGTCACCGACGCCCTCGCCGCCGGCTACCGCCACCTCGACACCGCCGCCGCCTACGGCAACGAGGAGGCCGTCGGCAAGGCCGTCAAGGCCAGCGGCATCGCCCGTGACGAGCTGTTCATCACCACCAAGATGTGGGTCAACGAAAAGGGCGAAGAGGGCGCCAAGGCGGCCTTCGACACGTCCCTGCGCCTGCTCGGCCTTGACTACCTGGACCTGTACCTGATCCACCAGCCCTTCGGCGACTACTACAGCTCCTGGCGCGCCATGCAGGACCTGCACCGTCAGGGCCTGGTCAAGGCGATCGGCGTGTCGAACTTCTACTCCGACCGCCTGGTCGACCTGATCGACCACAACGAGATCGTCCCGGCGGTCAACCAGATCGAGACCCACCCGTACTTCCAGCGCGCCGACGACCAGGCGCTCATGGCCGAGCGCGGCGTGCAGATCGAGGCGTGGGGCCCGCTGGCCGAAGGCCGCAACAACATCTTCAGCGACCCGACGCTGAGCGCCATCGGGGAGGCGCACGGCAAGTCCGTGGCCCAGGTGGTGCTGCGCTGGCTGACCCAGCGCGGTGTCGTGGTGATCCCCAAGTCCTCGCGACCGGAGCGCATGGCCGAGAACCTCGCGGTCTTCGACTTCGAGCTGACCGGCGACGAGATGGACCACATCGCCGCGCTGGACACCGGCGCCAGCATCGTCTTCGACCACCGCGACCCGCAGACGGTCAGCGCCGTCGGCGGGTACCGCCTCGGCTGAGAAACACCCTTTCCTTCTCGCGGACTTCGGCGTGCAAGCGACACAGCCATGCGGGCAGCCAGCCGGTCAGCTGCCGGCGCGGGGCGCCCTCCTCCGCCGCGCCTTGGAGGAGATCAAGGCCGACGCTTCCGGGTGACGCGCGCTGACATCGCAAGACCCGGTGCAGGTAGGGGCTCATCCGGCCCGGCGACGTCTCATGGGCATAGCCCCCGGCCAATTCGATCAACCCGACCGCCCGGACCACCGAGGCCACAGAACGTCCGTCGCCAGACGAGCGGGGACATCATCCGAAGCCCACGGACCTGGACCGACTCCGCTGGGCAAAGCGCCAGGCGTTCATCTCAGGATCGATCTGCTTCGGCCGCTCGCCGAGCCCACCACGTCGCGGTTGCGTTCGGCCGGGCCGGACCGCAACCGGACCAGGGCAGCAAGGCCCGCTTCTTCGTCACCCACGGTGATGCACCGAGGGTGCGCTCAACAGACGACCACGAAGGACGTACCCCATGCACGAACAGGACAGCAAGTTGAACAGCAGTCCGGCAGACCGCGGCCGTCGCGGCTTCCTGGGGGCGGCCGCACTCGCGGCGACCTCGCTGATGGCCGTGACGGGGGCCGCACCGGCCCAGGCACACGCGGCACCGTCGGCCAACGGCACCGGGGCCCCCGTCCGCGGTCGTAACCAGGTGACCGCGGCGATCACGCAGACCGGTCGCCGCAGGCTCGGGTCCCTGAAGGTCTCCAGCATCGGCCTGGGCACCCAGACGATGCCGGGCAACCTCTACGGCCCCGTCACCAGCCGCAAGGACATGGTCACGCTCATCCGGACAGCCGTTGATCAGGGGGTGACCTTCTTCGACACGGCCGAGGCGTACGGGCCGTTCGAGGCGGAGCGGATCGTCGGTGAGGCACTGCGGCCCGTCCGCGACAAGGTGGTGATCGCGACCAAGTTCGGCTGGGACGTCAACCCGGACACGGGGGCCGTAACCGGCCTGAACAGCCGTCCGGACCACATCCGCCGAGTCGTCGACGCCATGCTGAAGCGCCTGCGGACGGACCACATCGACCTGCTCTACCAGCACCGGGTCGATCCCACCGTCCCGATCGAGGACGTCGCGGACACGGTGAAGGACCTCGTCGCCCAGGGCAAGGTGCTGCACTGGGGCCTGTCCGAGCCGGGCCTGCAGACCGTCCGCCGGGCGCACGCGATCCTGCCGCTCACCGCGATCCAGAACGAGTACTCCACCCTGTGGCGCGGCCCCGAGGAGAACGTCCTGCCGCTCTGCGAGGAACTCGGCATCGGCTTCGTGTGCTGGGCACCGCTGGGCATGGGCTTCACGACCGGCACGATGAGCCCGTACACCCAGTTCGCGGAGGGCGACGTCCGGACCCTGTTCCCCCGCAACAGCCGGGACAATCTGGCCGCCAACATGCCGCTGGTGCAGCTGCTCCAGGAGTGGGCAGTGCGCAAGGGTGCCACGCCTGGCCAGATCGACCTCGCCTGGCTGCTGGCCCAGAAGCCGTGGATCATACCGATACCCAGCACCACCAGGCTGTCCCACCTCTTGGAGAACATCGGCGCCGAAGAAGTCCGCTTCAGCCCCGACGAACTCCAGGAGTTCAACTCCGCCCTCGCGAACATCACCATCCACGGCGACCGGCTCCCGCCAGCGGCCCTCGCGATGACGGGCGTCGAAGCACCGCCCCGCTGACCAACGACGCGGACCTGCCGGACCAGAACACAATCCCGGCCACCCCGGCCGGACCCCCATACTGACGGGCGTTCCCGCCCGGGTGGCCGGTGCCCGGAGCCCGGGAGTCATCATGGGCACCATTTGGTCACCTATGTGTCAACTCGCCTCGGTGTAGTCCGTCCAGCACTACCCTCCACGCCGCCTTCAAGAACGAGGCCTGAGATCTGTCCGACGTCGACAGTCGGCTCTAGTTCAGAGAAGTGACCAGGCCGAACGAGATGGCGCCTGACCAGATGGTTCGGGGCATGGCAGACCTCCGCGACGTGCCCCGAGAAAGCCAGCCTACGAGCGTCCACACCGTCCGGCGCGCGCTGCGCGGGGCTCTGAGCCCGCAGTCCGGGCGCATCCGGGCAGGCCGAACAATCCTGAAACCATGCCCGGAGAGCTCGACGTCATCGTGTACCCGCCATCCCCGACCGACGGCAGTCGGCGGGTACGCGTCAACGGAGAGCTCATCGGCACCGCACGCTCGCTTGGCGAGCTGACCGCTGACTTTGTCCACGAGAACGGGGTTCTGGCACAGATCTTGGGGAGTAGTTGCGGAGCGTCACTTCGGTGTTCGATTGCGAGGGGCGGGGTCGCGTGAGACCGCGTACGCCTTGCCGTCAGGCAGACGAAACTGACGCTCCGCCAAGCCCTTGGCCGTCTCTGCCGTGGTCGGCTGTGGACGGTGATGGTGCTGGTCATGCAGACCGATGCACCGTTCTGGGATTCGCTGGTGTTCGACGGGATCGACGAGGTGTATGTCGAGGCGGTGACGGCCGCGTTCGGCACGGTCGAGGTGGTGGCGAGAGGCCGCGCGGCCGGGGCTGCATGTCCGGACTGCAGCCGCTTCTCGGACCGTGTCCACGACCGTTACCTGCGCAGGCTGAAGGACCTTCCGCTCGCTGAGCAGGGCTTTGTGATCCGGCTGACGGTCCGGCGCTTCATCTGTGGGTCGGCGGACTGCCCGCGCCGGACGTTCGCCGAGCCGTTCTCCCGGCTGGCCGCCCCGCACGCACGGTTCACCACCCGGCTCAACCATGCCCTGGAGCGAGTGGGGCTCGCCCTGGCCGGGCGGGCCGGCGCTCGGCTGGCTGCCCAGCTGGGCTTCGGCGCGGGACGGATGACCTTGTTACGCAGGGTCATAGCATTGCCCGATCCACGGTTCAGTACTCCGCGTGTGCTGGGCGTGGACGACTTCGCGATTCGTCGCGGCCAGACCTACTCCACCGTCTTGACCAGCGTCGAAGACCATCGCGTGGTCGACGTGCTCCCGACACGTGAAGCCGGGCCGCTGGCCGCCTGGCTGGACCGCCACCCCGGCGTGGAGATCATCTGCCGGGACCGGGCGGGCGCTTATGCCGAGGGTGCCCGGCGCGGTGCCCCCGACGCTCTGCAGGTCGCTGACCGGTTCCATCTGTGGCAGGGCCTCGGCCGGGCCGTGGAGACCTGCGTCGCCGCCCACCGCGACTGCCTGCGCATCCCGTCGCCCAGCGACATGTTGCCGGAGGCCACCCGCTTGGCTGCTGGTCGGCCGCAGGACGACTCGGAGCCCGTCGGCCGGCGGGCCGAGCGGAAGAAGGCAGCACACGCCCTGGTCCACGAGTTGCTCGCCCAAGGCCACTCACGCCGGGCGATCGCCCGGCACCTGGGTTGGGGCCTCAACACCGTGCTCCGGTACGCGACCGCCGCACGCTGGCAGGACACCATCCGCGAGAGCCGGCCCCGATCCAGCAGGCTGGACCCCTACAAGCCCTACCTCGAGCGGAGATTCGCCGCGGGATGCACCAGCGCCACCCGACTGCACAGCGAGCTGGTTGCCGAGCACGCCCCCGTCACCTACGCCATGGTCCGCGCGCACATTGCCACCTTGCGCGGGGCTCCGTCCGCCGCACCACCGCGGCCGCCGACGGTGCGGCAGGTGACTGGCTGGCTCACCCGTCACCCCACCGCCCTGAACGAGGAAGAGCGCGTCGGCCTGAAAGACGTTCTGACCCGCTGCCCCGAACTGGACACGGCCGCCAGACACGTCCGCGATTTCGGCGAGATACTCAGCGGACGCCTCGGAGCCACGCTCCCTGCCTGGATCGACGCAGTCGATGCCAGCCAGCTACCCGGTCTCACCGGCTTCGCACTCCACC
Source organism: Streptomyces sp. NBC_01450 (assembly GCF_036227505.1). Taxonomy (NCBI): domain Bacteria; kingdom Bacillati; phylum Actinomycetota; class Actinomycetes; order Kitasatosporales; family Streptomycetaceae; genus Streptomyces; species Streptomyces sp. NBC_01450. Next base: position 255,647 of record NZ_CP109481.1, read on the forward strand.
TGCTCCGGGACCTCGACGCTGTGACAGCCGGGCTCACCCTGGACTGGAGCTCGGGCAGCATCGAGGGCGCCGTGAACCGCATCAAGAAGATTAAGAGACAGCTCTACGGTCGAGCCGGATTCGAACTGCTCCGCAAAATGATCTTGCTCCAGTAACTTCTCGCGACGGTGTTGCCCTGTCGCTGGTGGGCACGTTCGAGGTCAGAGTTCGGTCGTCCATATCCCGACAGGGTGCTCACTCGGACGCAGCCACAACTGAGGCTGTGACTCCCGATGCCTCTCCTCAGCCTGTTCTTCCCAATGAAAGCGGTCATCCACGTCGGACCACGCAACTTGCAACACGGGAAAAGGAGGCCGCCGGTAGAACTCGATGGCCTGCCCGAAGAAGGTCCGGTACCAACGGAGATCGACCTGCCTGAGCGCGACTTGGTGACCGTCGACCACGCCAGGATGCCTCTGGCCGTCAGCCAGTACAGCACCCGCGGCGGACTTCGCTCCGAGTCTGTTGAGCATGCGGTGCATGGCGTGGACATCGAGCCCGAACATGGCGAGCTCAGGTGCACCCTGAGTGTGTGACAGGCCGATCGTGTAGGCGAATCCAGGACCGATCTCGTCCTCGGGAACCATCACGACGTGCCATCCGTGCTGCTGCACATCCTCGATGATCTTCAGATCCATGCGGTCCGCTTCGTCCCGGTCACCGTAGTCATAGCAGAGGACGCAGCGGCACTGGAACGGATCAACGGTCATGTGCGGAGGCTACGAGGTGAGCTTTCGAGTCGGACAGCCGGGCTCGTGGCCGCCCTTCAATCGAACGACTCGTCACCCTCTGCGACCGCTCCCCAAGATCTGTGCCAGAACCCCGTTCTCGTGGACATTCCTCCGGCACGCCGGGCTGGAAGGTGTCGACGAGATCGATGTAGCCGACTCGCACCTGATCGAGTGGCACGGCGGCGGCCCCGAAGCATGGTCGCCACCGAGGTGACGAGCCCCGCTATAACGCCCGGTCCGGCCCGCTGTCAGTGGCGGCAGCGATGATGCAGACATTGCGGTCGCGATGACGAACTACGGCCTCACCTGGACCGACCCCGACGGCACGCCCCGCGCCTCCGTCGTCAGCTATGACAAGGTCAGATCGGTCAAAGGACGACCTTGAAGCCGGCGGGTGCACCAGCGTGGAGGTCGACGACTGAGCGCCGCTGGCTGTCATCCAGCGCCTCCGCGCTCGCGGCGGGTGATCCGCAGACGCATGGCCTGCCACAGTTCGCCGGCACCGCGGCTGCTGTCCGGGCGGTCGGTGTGCCCGACCGGGCAGCATGCGTTGTGGGCGACTTTGGCGCTGCCGTAGTCGCGGTGATGCGCGCCCGGCCAGGCGATGCCGCTGACGAGATGGAAGAGTTCCGTCTGCGCGAATGGACGCGCCGGAAAGTCACCGGGGATCAGCGCCACCCAGGCGCCGTCCTCCTCTGCCGACTCGCCCCCGACCATGACCACGGGACGCCAGGACTTCCCGTACTGGGTGGCACCGCCGAAATCCAGCGTCCGGTGCCGGTGCGTGGGCAGACCACACTCCGGGCACGGCACCGTGATCCGGCGTCCCCACCCCGGCACGGCCGCCACCTCCCCGGCAGGGACGGGTGAAGGACGCGAGGCAGGCACATCATCAGGAAGGGGCAGTGCGTCCACCGGCGATCGCCTTTCAGGAGGGAAAAGGTGCGGTACGTCCGTCAATGATGGCGGCCGCCAGGGCCGTTGGCCGCGTCAGGCACCCAAAACCCGCAGGAAGGACGGGCCGGTCAGGAGCGCATGCAACTCCTTCAGCCGCGCGGTCAGGAGGTACTGCGCGGCACGGTCGCGGGCAGCATCGGCTGTCTGTTCGGCGGCGGCGACGGCGATCGGCCCGTCATGGTGCCGGTTACGGGAGGAACCGGAGCTGGCCTGCCGCGCGCTACGGGTCCTTGGAGACGACCACGCTTTGCGACGCGATCGATCGCAGGTTGAGGCCCCGCATCGCCAGGATTGATGCCAGCCCCCACGCGACCGTGGCGAGGCCGGCTGCTACCTGACGGGCGGACCCGGGCGTGCCCGACTGGGGAAGAGTCGGTGTTCCAACCCTGCGCTATTCGGCTCGGAAGCTAGTAGCGTGTCGCTGCTTAGGTATGGGCTGTTTGATTGAGAGGCTTGCGTCTGGCAGATTCCTCTCCCGCTCTGCCGGACAGGACTGGTGCGATGGGTTCGCAGAAGAAGAGGCCGGTGGTGCTGACCGCGCAGGACCGCGAGGAGTTGGTCCGGGTGACCACGACGGGGGTTCATCCGGCCTCGGTAATCAGGCGGGCGAGGGTGCTGCTCGCACTCGACACCTCTGCAGGCGGGATCGGCTCGCAGGAGGTGATCGCGGCCCGGCTCGGCGTCTCCGGTGAGACGTTGCGGCTGGTCGCCAAGCGTTTCACCGAAACCGGTGGCGATGTTCACGCCACCATCGCGCGGAAGAAGCGCGACCTCCCGCCGGTGCCCTCACCGGTGACCGGTGAGGTCGAAGCCCGGCTGATCGCGATGGCGTGCTCACAGCCACCCCAGGGCTATACCCGGTGGTCGCTGCGGCTGCTGGAGAAGCACGTCGCACTGGTCGAAGACATCCCCGATCTGGACCATTCCACCATCGGCCGGGTCTTAAAAAAACGGAACTGCGTCCTCACCTGAAGAAGTGCTGGACCATCCCACCACGGGCGAACGCGGAGTTCGCGGCCCGGATGGAAGACGTACTGGCCGTCTATGCCCGGCCCTATGACCCGGCACGTCCGGTCGTGTGCATGGACGAGAAGCCCTACCAGCTCCTCGGCCATGTCCGCGACCCGCTCCCGGCCCGCCCAGGTCACGACGCCTGCCAGGACAGCGAGTACATCCGCTGCGGCACGTGCTCGATCTTCGTATGGGTCGAACCCCTGCGCGGGTGGCGTCGAGTTCAGGCACTGTCCCAGAGGACCCGGATCGACTGGGCCGGCCAGGTCAGGCAGCTGCTGAGCGTGGACTACCCCGATGCCGAGACGGTTGTGCTGGTGATGGACAACCTCAACACCCACGGCATCGCCTCACTGTACGAGGCATTCGAACCAGAAGAGGCCTTCGCCCTGGCTCAGCGCCTCGAGATCCACCACACGCCCAAGCACGGGTCATGGCTCAACATCGCCGAGATCGAACTCTCCGCGCTGACCAGGCAATGTCTCGACCGCCGGATCGGCGACCTCGACACCCTCAACACCGAACTCTCAGCCTGGCAGAACGCCACCAACACCGACCAACGTCAGGTGGACTGGCAGTTCACCACCCACGACGCACGCATCAAACTGCGTCACCTCTATCCCAGGAATTAGCTGCGACAGTCTACTAGTGCCGCATCAGGCAACGTTTGCCCTGTCCACGAGGGCGCGTAGGCGCCGGTCATCGGCGTGGCGGTTTCGCCAGATGATGTAGCGGCGGATCATGCTGCCCTGTTCCTTGTGGCTGGCGTGGTCGGTGCCGTCGAGGGTGAAGTAGCGCAGGGCGGTGAACTGGGCCTCGATGCGGTTGAGCCAGGAGCTGTTGGTGGGGGTGTAGGCGATCTCGACGTTGTTTGTGGTGGCCCAGGTGCCGACCCGCTGGCACCGTTTCGTGGTCAGGTGCGGGGAGAAGTTGTCGCAGACGATCGCGATGCGGACCTCGGGTGGATAGAGGCTGCGCAGGTAGCGGCAGAACTCCAGGAACTGGGTGCGCTTCTTGACCGGCTTGATGTGGCCGTAGAGCTTGTCCTTGGCCAGGTCCAGGGCGGCGAACAGGTGCCGCACTCCGCCGTAGCGGTTGTAGGTCGCCCGCCGCCTGCGGCGGGGTTCGCGGTCGGGGTCTTTGTGCCTGCCGCCGCGTTCGGCCCACTGCCGGCCCGGGTGGGGCATCAGGTTGAGGGGCCCGAACTCGTCCATGCAGAAGACGACTTCGGGCTCGCCCTCTTCAGGTATGACCTCGCCGTCGGCGATCGCGTAGAGGTGTTCGACGCGGGCCTTCTTGGCCGCGTAGTCGGGGTCGCGGGAGGTCTTCCAGGTCTTCAGGCGTTGAAAGGAGACGCCTTCCTCGCGGAGCAGGATGCGCAGGCCCTCGTGGCTGATGTCGTCGACCACCCCCTCGGCGACCAGGAAGTCCGCCAGCTTGGTCAGACTCCAGGTCGAGAACGGCAGGTCGTGCTCGGCCGGCTTGGACTTCGCGATCTTCTTGATCTCGCGCCGCTCAGGCAGGGTGAAGGTCTTCGGCCGACCACCCTTGTACTTCGGATACAGGGAGTCGAAGCCGTCGGTGTTGAAGTTGTGGATCACATCGCGGACCCGGTCATCGCTGGTGAACGTCACTTCGGCGACCTTCGCCACCGGCATGCCCTGCGCGGACAGCAGGATCATCTGGGCACGCCGCCAGGTCACCACCGACCCGGTGCCCCGGCGGATGATCCGAAGCAGCCGTCTGCCCTCGTCATCGTCGATCTCGCGTACACGTACTCGTTCCGCCACCCGGACAGCGTGACGGACCCGCGCCGCCCGGCACAGCACCGAGGCGGCGCGTCACATCACAACAGGGCAAACGTTGCCTGCCGCGGCACTAGCGGTGGTTTGTTAGACCGGGCAGTAGAGATCAAGTGGGTGGCCTGCGCCGACGGCGTTGATCAGGGCTTGGAGTTCGGGTGGTGGCGGTGCGTTGGTCCAGGCTCGCCAGCAGCGTTGGAGGGTGATCCAGGGGTCGAGCCAGGCCCGGACGGCACGGATCGCCTTGGGCCAGCTGGCCGGATGGGGCTGGTGGGGTCCGCTCGGTCCCCCTCTCAGCCAGTACCGCCGGCGTGACAGCCGAGGAGACCGGTGGGAGGGCTTCCCGGTTGGGGGGTCGGGCGAACCAGGTGTCCCAGCAGAACGAGAACGCGCAGGTGACCAGGGTCTGGTGGCGGCGAATCGCGGTGTCGGAGCGGACCTGGAAGTCGGCCCAGCCGAGTTCGTCCTTGACCTGCTTGTAGCTCTGCTCGATCCAGTGGCGGATGCCGTAGATCCGGACGACTTCGTGCAGGTCGGCGGCCGGTTCGGGGCTGTCGGCCTCGCGGCGGTCGCCGGGGCGGGGCAGGTCGGTGGCCAGGTACCAGGTGGCCTGCGTGGGCAGGGTGGCCGGGTCGGTGGTGGCCACGACCAGGCGGACGTTCCCGTCGGGTCCCCACCAGCCGAGATGGGCGTCGGCGGCCCACCAGGTCTCGGTGTGTCCGTCGCGGAAGGTCCGTTCGATGGCGGTCCAGTCGCCGGGATGGTCGGGGTCTTGTCCAGGTCAGGGCACGGGCGGCGTGGACGGGGGTGTAGGCATCCTTGCCGTAGGCCCAGGTGCCGCGGCTCGGTTTGAGGGCCATCACGAACGGCAGCCCGGCCGCGGCGAGGTCTCTGCGCAAGCCGTCCTGGTCGCCGTAGGCGCAGTCGGCGGCAACGGCTCGGAAGGTGACCCCGGCGGTCTTGGCGCGGGCGAGTGCGGCGGCGATCTGCAGCTTCGTGCGGAAGTCGGGGTCGCTCTTGCCCTTGGGGAAGTGGTGGGCGGGAGTGTAGGGCACGGCGTGCAGCGGGTAGTAGAGGTTCTCGTCGGCCCAGCAGGTGGTCACCGTCACGATGCCGTTGTCGGTTTTGCCAAGTCGGCCCAGCCACTGCCGACCGATGTGCGCGGTCGCCTTCCCGTCCTTGCGGTCGCCCGAGTCGTCGATCACCAGCACCCCGCCCGGGTGCGGCGTGGTCGCGGGGTCGGCCAGCAGGAGTTCCACCCTACGGGCGTTGCCGCAGGTGGACGTCCGGGCTCGCGGAGCTGTCCGCCAAGATCCCGAGTTCGGATGACTACGCTGGATCCGCAAGCTGGAGGAGGTTGCGATCTGCATGGGTGACGGGCATGGGCCCGGACGGTCTGAGCAGGTGGACTCGCTCGGAGCCGGATGGGAGAGGCACCGGCCTGCGGTTTTCGGTGTGGTCTACCGGCTGCTGGGGAGTGTGGCCGACGCGTGGCCAGGATGTGTGGCTGCGGGCGGCCGGGGCGGATCTGCAGGACATTGGTGATCTGCGGGCCTGGCTGGTGACGGTGGCCGCGCGGCGGTCGTACGACATTCTCAAGAGTGCCCAGGTCCGCGGGGAGACCTATGTCGGCCCGTGGCTGCCGGAGCCACTGCTGACGGGGCCGGATGCTTCGCAGCAGGTACTCGTTGATGAGTCCGTTGGTTCGGCGATGCTGCTGATCATGGAGGAGCTGTCCCCGCCTGAGCGGGTGGCTTTCGTCCTGCACGACGTCTTCGGTCTTGAGTTCGGCAAGATCGCCGAAGTGCTGGACATCTCTGTGCCGGGTGCCCGGCAGCTCGCCTCTCGGGCGCGACGGCGGGTCGCCAAGGCGAAGCAGTCCATGCCGCAGGCGTCGAAGGCGGAACGCGAACGCGTCCTCGCGGTCTTCCGCGCCGCGTACGAGGCCGGGGACCTGACCGGCTTGGTCAGGCTCCTACACCCGGACGCCGTCTACGTCACCGACGGCAGCGGCAAGGTCTCTGCGGCGCGCAAGCTCATCCACGGCGGCGAGCGCGTCGCCGAGGTCATGGTGCGTGTAGGGCGCCAGTGGCAACCGGACCGCATCGACTTCGCTGAGGACGGCGGCGAGCTCGCCCTGATGTTCTACCGCGAAGGCCGGGTCTACTCCGTCGACACGGTCCAGATCACAGACGGTCTGATCACCGCGTACCGCCGGGTCATCAACCCGGACAAACTCGTGCGCGTCTGAGCTGTCACACCCGGAGGGGCTGCCTCGTCTCCCTGATGAGAACGCACGACGGGCGACGAAGGAATACGCGAGCAGGTGTAATCGATCACGCGGCACGGCATACATCCACCTGCTGCGTCTTCCCGATGACGAGCCGCTATGAGCCCTGCGTGTGAACGGGCTGCGCGCTCGAGTCGCCCTCCCAGCAAGGACCTGTATGCAAGCCATCACTGTGCGAGACCGTGACGCTGGTCTTGCGGGGATGTCCGTGACGGACACGCCCTACCCGCATGCGGCCGAGAATGACGTCATCGTGCGGGTGCACGCCGCGGGCTTCACCCCTGGCGAGCTGGACTGGCCGGGCACGTGGACTGACCGCGCCGGCCGCGACCGGACGCCGAGCGTGCCCGGGCACGAGCTGTCCGGTGTCGTCGCAGAGCTGGGCTACGGCACCACCGGCCTGAGCGTCGGCCAGCGGGTGTTCGGCCTGGCCGACTGGACCCGCAACGGCTCGCTCGCCCAGTACGCCGCGGTGGAAGCCCGCAACCTCGCTCCGCTGCCGGCGGACATCGACCACATCCTGGCCGCCGCACTGCCGATCTCCGGGCTGACCGCCTGGCAGGGCCTGTTCGACCACGGCCGCCTCACCACCGGCCAGACCGTCCTGATCCACGGCGCCGCTGGCGGCGTCGGCTCGATCGCAGTACAGCTCGCCCGCGAGGCCGGCGCCCGTGTCATCGGCACCGGCCGCTCCGCCGACCGGGACAAGGCGCTCGCCCTGGGCGTCGACACCTTCTTGGACCTGCAGACCGAGAAGTTGGAAGACGTCGGCGAGACCGACGTGGTGTTCGACGTGATCGGCGGCGACATCCTCGACCGCTCGGCCGCCCTGGTCCGCCCCGGCGGCACGCTGGTCACCATCGCCATGCCGCCCAAGGTCCAGCCCAAGGACGGGCGGGCGGTCTTCTTCGTCGTCGAACCCGACCGCGCCCGGCTCATCGACCTCGCCCAGCGGGTAAGGGACGGCCGGCTCAAGCCGGTCGTCGGTGCTGTGCGGCCGCTCGCCGAAGCACCCTCCGCGTTCGCCCGCGGCAAGCGCACCCCCGGCAAGACGATCATCTGCGTCACCGAAGACTGAACAGGAGACCGATCATGATCGGAATGCGGATCGCCGGTGGCCTGCTGGCCGTCGCCACACTGACTGCGGCCACGGCTTGCTCGACCTCCAACCAGCCCGCCCACGCCACGCGGCCGGCGGCGTCCGTGGCATCGCCTGCGGCCATGGTATCAACGCCCTCCACCGAGACCCTCAAGCCGCTGCTCCAGCAGGCCCTTCCGAATGTGAAGGGCAAGACGTTCACCTCGGCGGTCGTCGCCTTCCCGCCCAACGCACGCGCGCTGCCGCACCGGCACGGCCAGGCGTTCGTCTACGCCTACGTCCTCGAAGGCACCGTGCGCAGCCAGCTCGAAGGCAAGCCCGTGACTACCTACCACCAGGGCGAGAACTGGGTCGAGCAGCCGGGCGCCCACCACCTCCTCACCGAGAACACCAGCCGGACCAAACGGGCCAAGCTCCTGGTCGTCTTCGTCTCCAACACCGGAGACAAGCTCAAGGTCGACGACCCGAAGTCATAGCCCGGGGCACAGCGGGCGGCAACGCTCCGCAAAACCTCTGCCCCTGCCGCAACACACACCACCGGCCACCAAGACGCGCCTGAAGTGCGCGACGCAGGCCACACCAACCGGCGGTCTACGACGGCGAGTTCCGCCACGACCGACAACCAATGGGCGCGCTACCAGGCCTCGTCCGCGCTGGTCGGGAGCGTGTCTGAAAGATCGTGTGAGTCCGTGATGTGAAAGGCTGGCCGGAGCCCAGGCTCGGGCCCTGGTCAGCTGGGACGGACATGGCATGACGGACAACGAGAACGCCTCGGCTGTCGAGTCGGTCGAGGACAAGCTGGTGGACGAGGTCGTCGAGCGGCTGATGGACCGCGCCGACGCCTCAGGAGCCGCTCTGCTGGGCCAAGGCGGGCTGCTGACCGAGGTCACCCGGGCCGTGCTGGAGCGGGCCCTGGATGCCGAGATGACCGAACATCTCGGCTATGAGAAGCATGATCCGGCCGGCCGCGGCTCGGGCAACAGCCGCAACGGGACCTCGCCGAAGACCGTGCTGACCGACGCAGGCGCGGTCACCGTGGCGGTTCCCCGGGACCGCAACGGCTCCTTCGAGTCGAAGCTCGTGCCCAAGCACGCGAGGCGGCTGGCAGGCTTCAACGAGTAGATCCTGTCGCTGTATGCGCGGGGCATGTCGGTGCGGGATATCCGCTCCCACCTGGCCGGCATGTACGGGGTCGAGGTCTCACCCGATCTGATCAGCAAGGTCACCGACGCGGTCGCCGACGAGCTCGCCGCCTGGCAGAACCGGCCGCTGGACGCCATCTGGCCGATCATCTACATCGACGCACTGTGGATCAGGATCCGGTCCGGATCAGTCGCCTCCAAGCCCGTCTACCTCGCCGTCGGGGTCGACATGGACGGCTGCAAGGACGTCCTTGGCCTGTGGGTCGGCGACGAGGGCGAGGGCGCCACGACCTGGATGAACGTCCTGTCCGAACTGCGCAACCGCGGAGTGGAAGACGTCTGCATCGTCGCCTGCGACGGCCTGAAGGGCCTGCCGGATGCGGTCACCGCGACCTGGCCCAAGGCCCCGGTCCAGACCTGCGTGATCCACTTGATTCGCGCATCGCTGCGACTGGCCGCTAAACAGCACCATCCGGCGGTGGTGTCGGCGCTCAGGGCCATCTACACCGCGCCCACCGAACAGGCCGCCGAGCAGGCCCTTGCAGACTTCACCGCATCGGAGTTGGGCCAGCGTTACCCGGCCGTCGTGCGCGCCTGGCGGGCCGCGTGGAACGAGTTCACGCCCTACCTGGCCTTCCCGCCCGAGATAAGGAAGGTCGTGTATTCGACGAACCTGATCGAGTCAATCAACGCGCGGCTTCGCAAGACCACCCGCAACCGAGGGCACTTCCCCTCCGAGCAGGCCGCGCTGAAGGCGCTCTACCTCGCCGTCCGCGAGCTGATCACCCCCAAAGCCCGCGATGTCAACCACGTCGCGGCACACTGGAAGAAGGCGCTGAACCAGTTCTCACTCTTCTTCGAGGACCGGCTCAACACCAGGTGAACACAAAGGACTTACACAAAGCTACTGACACGCCCACATCCGCCGCCACGGCCGCCTCGGCGGACCGAGGGGCTCGACAACAGCCAGCGACCCGCGATCCGCATCCGCTTCGCCACCGAGACCTGCGGGCCCTGCCCCTCCCGCGGGCAGTGCACCAACTCGACACGCTACGGTCGCCAGCTCACCGTCCGTCCGCAAGATCAAGACGCCGTTCTCGAACACGTCCGCGCCGAGCAGTCCACAGAGGAATGGAAGGCCGTCTACGCGATCCGCTCCGGCATCGAGGGCACAATCCACCAGGCGGTCACAGCCACCGGCGCACGCAGAACCCGCTACGCAGGACTGGGGAAGACCGCCCTCGCGCACATCCTCACAGCCACCGCCGTCAACCTACTCCGGCTCGACGCCTGGTGGACCGGACAACCACTCGCTCCCACTCGGACATCACACCTCGCTGCCCTCGACCTCGCCGCATAAGCAATTGGGCAACGGGGTCATCGACGGCTTCTACAACAGCCGGCGCATCCAGAAACGGCTCGGCTACCTCAGCCCCGTCGAGTTCGAGGAGAAGCACTACGCCGAGCGGGCAACGGCCGAACGAACGAACCTGAAACCCCGTCAACCCGCCCTGACCAGCTGATCAGCACCTCCCGCACGCCGGGGGAACCTCACGGGCAGAGACCTTATAGAGCTGTTGTAGACACCGCTATGGCAGGGTCTAAGCAGCACAGGAGAGAAATGTTCACCGCTCAATAGAGAAGGACCGCGCGGCCATGGACTTCGAAGGCAAGAAACTCGTTGTGATCGGCGGCGCCAGCGGCATGGGTCTCAAGGTCGCCGAAGACGTGATCGCGGAGGGCGGCAGCGCGGTGATCGTCGGCCGCCCGGGTCAGAAGCTCGACGACGCCGTGGCAAGCCTGTCGCGCTCCGGCAGCGCGTGGTCGATCGCGGCCGACCTGGCGGACCGGAACCAGGTCGTCGAGGCGCAGAAGCAGCTGTCGGAGGATCACCCCGACGCCACCCTCCTCGTCAACTCGGCAGGGTTCTTCAAGCCCAAGCTCTTCCTCGACTACGGGGTCGCGGACTACGACGCCTATCACGACCTCAACAGGGCGACCTTCTTCCTGACTCAGACCATCGTCCGGGGCATGGTCACCGGGGGTCAGGGCGGCGCCATCGTGAACGTGGGCAGCATGTGGGCGCACCAGGCCGTCGCCGTGACACCGTCGTCGGCCTACTCGATGGCCAAGGCGGGCCTGCACGCCCTCACGCACAACCTGGCCATCGAGCTCGCCAGCGAGGGCATCCGTGTGAACGCCGTGGCTCCCGCCGTCACCAGGACGCCCCTGTTCGAGAAGGTCTTCCCCGCAGACCAGCTGGACGGCGCGATGGAGCAGCTGAGCGGGCTGCACCCGCTCGGCCGGGTCGGAACCCCGCAGGATGTGGCCGCCGCGATCGTCTTCCTCCTCTCGTCGGCATCGAGCTGGACGACGGGCGCCATTTTCAACGTCGACGGCGGGGTCATGGCAGGCCGCAACTAGTGTGATGCGCCGGAAATCGCAGGCTTAAGTCTCTTGCTGGTTTTCGGTGGCTGGCGGAGTGACCTTGGTGAGGTAGTCGGCGAGGGATTTAAGGATCTCGTCGGCGGTCTTGGTCCAGGTGAAGGGCCTGGGGTTCTCGTTCCACGAGTCGATCCAGGCCCTGATGTCGTCCTCCAGCGCCTTCACGGAGGTGTGGACACCGCAGCGGATGAGTTTGTCGGTCAGCAGACCGAACCACCGCTCGACCTGGTTGATCCAGGAGGAGCCGGTCGGGGTGAAGTGCACGTGGAAACGGGGGTGTTTGCCCAGCCACGTCTTGATCTCGGGGGTGTTGTGGGTGGCGTAGTTGTCACACACCAGGTGCACGTCGAGTCCGGCGGGGACCGCCTTGTCTATCGTGACCAGGAACTTCTTGAACTCGATGGCCCGGTGGCGGCGATGCAGTTCACCGATGACAGTGCCGTCGGCGATGTTGAAGGCGGCGAACAGGCTGGTGATGCCGTGCCGGAGATAGTCATGGGTGCGCCGTTCGGGCATGCCGGGCATCATCGGCAGCACCGGCTTCGAGCGGTCCAGCGCCTGGGTGAGTCGGCGGCGGGGATTTCACCCGCCGCCGCTCTCAGAACCGTGCGTAAACCTCTCGGCTTACACGGCTCCCATCGTCCAGTCGTCCACGGTCACGGCTTGACGAGCTTCCAGTGGGCGAAGAGTCCTGGGAACCGTCTCGCATGACGGCCCAGCGCCTCTCGCGCCCGCGCTCGCTTATGCCGGAACCGCTTGTACTTGCGGACAAGCCACCGCACCAGATAATCGTTGATGCGGTTGAGGCTGGAACGCAACGCGGTCGGATGGAACCGACCGAAGTAGTTGATCCAGCCCCGCACGACCGGGTTGATCTCCCGGGCGAGCTGCTCCAGGGTCGTGTCACTGCGCAAGTGCAGCCGCCAGCGGCGGATCTGCACTCTGATCAGCTTGGCGGCCTCGTCGCTGACGCCCGGGTTGAAGCCGAAGAAGTACTCTCCGCGCTTCGTCCGGAGCCTGCGCACGCGAAACCCGTACCCCAGGAACGTGAACGAGGTGTGCTCAGCCGAGCCGCGCCTGTTCCTGTCCTTGCAGTACACAATGCGGGTCTTCTGGGGATGCAACTCCAGGCCCCCGCACTCGGCCAGCCGCTCGGCGATGGCCTGGCGCACATGATGCGCCTGAACCTCGTTGCGGCAGTGGACCACCACGTCGTCGCAGTACCGTTCGAACTGGATGCCGGGGTGCTCCCGGCACATCCAGGCATCGAACGCGTAGTGCATGAACAGGTTGGACAACACGGGTGAGACCGCTGAGCCCTGCGGGCTGCCACGGTCCCGGGCGAGCAGGCTGCCGTCCGACCGCTGGAGCGGGGCCTTCAGCCACCGCTCCACATACAGCAGGACCCACCGCTGGTCGGTGTGGTGGGCGACCGCCTTGAGGACAAGGTCATGATCGAGGTTGTCGAAGAAGCCCCGGATGTCCATATCGATCACCCAGTCCGTTCTCCAGCACCGTTCCCGGCACGCCGCGACCGCATCCAGTGCACTCCGCCGGGGCCTATAGCCATAGGAATCCGGGTGGAACACAGGCTCCACCAGCGGCTCCAGCACCATCGCCACCACCGTCTGCGCGATTCTGTCCGCGACCGTGGGCACACCGAGGACCCTGACCCCGCGTCCTCCCGGCTTGTCGATCTCCACCATCTTGACCGGCGGCGGAAAGTAGCAGCCCGACGACATGCGATTCCACAGCTTGTAGAGGTTGCCCCGCAGGTCCGCCTCGAACTGCTCGATCGACTCGCCGTCGACGCCCGCCGCACCCTTGTTGGCCTTGACCCTCAAGTACGCCTCGAACACCAGGTGTTTCGAGATCTCAAACGACTTCGATCCGCTTGCCTGGTTCATCCCGGGCACTCCGGTTGGCCACCAAGCAGACCCGGACGATCCGTCCCCTTCGCTCCGCCCGCGTTACAGGGCCTCATCGCTACTACGAGACGGTCCGCCCCCGTGCCCCGCATCGGTACTCGACCCCTCGCGGTTTTGTCCGCTTGAGGTTCTCCCTCTCGCCACCGGCCCAACGGGCCGGCCGCAGTATCGGGGCGACAGGTTCCCACGTTCCGCACAAGAGCCCGGGCCAGGCTCGCGCCGCCTCCATGCCGGACGCCGTCCGGGCAGTCGGCAGGCTCCCCGGACTTGTCCCGGAGCCCAGATCATGCCCCGGTTTCGACGCCACTGAGAAAATTTACGACACGTCATCAGCGGTTCGCTCACGCTCGCCTTCCTGACCCATACCTGACGCGATCACTGCCGCGCCTTTTGCCGCAGCGCTCACCACGACCGGCACTTAACCGGCGCAGCCTGCGGTGGTTTGGAGCCTCCCCCTGCAGGGCGACCCCGGAGGACCTACCTCCATCTCCTGCACAGCACCGCTTCCAGAAGCAGTTACATCAACGCCTCCTTCAGCGTTCGTGGCACACGATCTGGGCTTTCTCGTCCACACACAACACCACGGCCTTCTCGGGCGGGTCGTGGTACAGGCCGACGACGTCGACGACCTTCGCGACGAACTGCGGGTCGGTGGACAGCTTGAAGGCATCCTGCAGGTGCGGCTTGAGAGTGCGGGATGTGGCGTTCCGTCGGTCTTGTCATCGCTCGATGGTGTGACGTTGGGGCATCGCTGCCGGTCAGGCGTTCGGGGTTCGCTTGAGTTGTGGCATGAGCATGCGCAAGCCGTACCCGAGTGATCTCACCGATGAGCAGTGGGAGCTCGTCGAACCCGTGATCACGGCATGGAAGGCCCGGCATCCGTCGGTCAGCGGGCATCAGGGGAAGTACGCGATGCGGGAGATCGTGAACGCCATCCTCTACCAGAACCGCACGGGTTGTCAGTGGGAGTTCCTGCCCCATGACATGCCCCCGCCCGGAGCGGTGAAGTACTACTTCTACCTCTGGCGCGACGAGGGCACCGACCAGGACATTCACGACCTGCTGCGCTGGCAGCTGCGGGAGAAGCGGAAACGATTAGCCGACCCGAGCCTGGTGGTCCTGGACACGCAGAGCATCCACGTGGCCGTCGGCGTCCCGGCCACGACGACGGGCCGGGACGCCGCGAAAAGGGTGCCGGGCAGGAAGAGATGCCTGGCCGTGGACGTGCTGGGCCTCGTCATTGACTGCGTCGTCCTGCCCGCCTCCGCGCACGAGAACACCGCCGGCATCGCCCTGCTGGACGCTGTCACCGAGCAGTGCGACACGGTGAAAAAGGCCCTGGTCGACCAGGGCTTCAAGAAGAAGGTCGTCGAGCACGGCAGACACGTGGGTATCGACGTCGAGATCGTCGAGCGCAACCCGGACGACAAAGGCTTCGTTCCACAGGCCAAACGGTGGATCGTGGAGCAGACGAACGGGATCCTGATGTTCTACCGCCGTCTCGTACGCGACTACGAACACCGCCCCGCCTCCTCCCGCTCCCGCGTCCTGTGGGCGATGACCTCCGTCATGAGCCGCCGCCTCACCGGAGCCACCATCGCCTCCTGGAGGACCGCATGAGCGAAAACCCACAGGTCAAAGCCATCCTGGAACACATCGAAACCCGCGAACGCGAACTGGACGACCAAGCCGAGCAGTTCCGGGACCGCATCGAAGAACTCACCCGGCAGCTCGGCGAACTCGACGCGGAGAGCGAGAACCTGCGCATCACCCGCAAGACCCTCCTCACGCTCCCGCTACCCTCACCCGCCACCGGGCCGGACCGCCCCGACATCCCCGACCACCCCGCCTACCAGCAGATCCTCTCCGCCCTGGCCGACGCGGACCGGCCGATGCGCGCCCGCGATCTCTGCCAGGCCCTCGACCTGCCGATCCTCCCGAAGAACACCGAAGGCATCCGCTGCAAACTGAAACGCCTGGTCAGCCGGGGCATCCTCATCGAACCCGAACCCGGCTTGTTCGCCCGCCCCGACGCCTGAGGGCCACCCCACACCCGCGACCAGCGATCCTTCCCCAACCTCAACCACGAAACGGACAAGAACTCACGTTCCGCACTCTGAGGTCGAACCGTTTCCAGATCCGGCCAATGGTGGACTTCGACAGCCCGGTCCTGGCCGCCATGGAAGACCGCGACCAGTGGGTGTCCTGGCCCGGAGTGGATTCCAGCGTCGCGACGATGACGTCTTCGACCTGGTCGAGCAGGATGGACGGCGGCCGCCCCGGCCGCGGTTCGTCGACCAGCCCGTCCAGCCGCCGCTTGACGAACCGGGACCGCCAGCGGCTCACCGACTGCTCGCGCACCCCGAGTTCCGCCGCCACCTGCTTATTCGTCCCACCCCCTGCGCACCGCAACACGATCCTCGCGCGCAGCGCCAGGAACTGCGCGGTCTTCGCCCGCCTCGCCCAGCGCATCAGCTGAGCCCGTTCGTCATCTCTGAGCACCAGCTCCGACTTGCGCCGGCCCGGCCGCGGCTCATCCACAAGCCCGGCCATCCGCCGGTCAGCAAACCGCGAGCGCCACTTCCTCACCGTGTCCGCTGTTACCTCGAACTCCGCCGCCACACGCGTATTCGGCTTTCCATCCGCGCACGCCAAGACGATGCGTGCCCGCTCGACGAGGCGGGGCGCCACCGCCCCGCCCGCCCAGCGCAGCAACTCGGCGCGCTCCTCATCAAGCAGCACAACTTCGACGGCACGAGGACCCCGAGACATGAAAACAGGCTACAGACTTAAGCCCGCGATTTCCGGCGCAGGACACTAGCGGACATCCGCAGGATCGGGGGCGGAGGACAAGCCGGATTGATGCCCAGAACGACGCCGCCGGCTCGTCTCGAGATGCTGTGCTGCGCGATGTCCTGGAGAATGGAAACCGCATTGTGCAGAGAATGGGGGCACTTTTATGCCCATCGTTTCACGAGGGTTCCACGGCCGAGCACGGGATGCACAACACAGACTGCCTCCTGGGCAGTATGAGACCACCGACTTCCCCGTTCTGTCGGCCGGACCCACCCCTGCGGTGGACCTTGACCAGTGGGAGTTCACTATCCGCGCAGAGACCGGCGCACGGCACATCTGGGACTGGGCGGAGTTCATGGCGTTGCCCAGCCAAACGCAAACCGTTGACCTGCACTGTGTCACCAAGTGGTCGAAGTTCGAGACGGAGTGGCAGGGAGTCTCCTTGGACGTCCTTCTGGAGGACGTGGAGACCAGTGCCGAGTACGCGCTCGTTCACTCCTACGGCGACTACACCACCAACGTCCCCCTGGAGGACCTCCTCGACGGGCAGGCATGGATCGCTTACCGATACAACGGCGAGGAACTCGCGCCGGAGCACGGCGGCCCCGCCAGGTTGCTGATTCCGCACCTGTACTTCTGGAAGTCCGCGAAGTGGGTGCGCGGCATCCAGCTGCTCGACAAGGAAGAGCGGGGCTTCTGGGAGAACATCGGCTACCACGACTATGGGGACCCATGGCGCGAGCAGCGGTATCAAGGCGACTGAGCGACCGGCTGCGCTGGAAGGCTGCCCGTTTGACCGATCGGCGCGTCGCGTCCCAAACTGCGCACACCCTCGTCTTCGAAGTGCCCGGCTGGCCGGGTCATCTGGCGGGACAGCATGTCGATGTGCGGCTCACGGCGGAGGACGGCTACAGCACGCAGCGCAGCTACTCACTGGCGTCGGCACCCGACGGTGAGAGCGTCGAACTGACCGTTCAGCGTGTAGATGACGGCGAGGTCTCCCCGTACCTGACGGACGAACTCGCCGTGGGCGACGTGGTGGAGCTGCGCGGACCGGTCGGCGGATGGTTTGTGTGGCGTCCCGAGCAGAAGGAGCCGATTATGCTCGTGGCCGGCGGCTCCGGCCTGGTGCCGCTGATGGCGATGATCCGCACGCGCCGCGCGATCGGCAGCCGTACGCCCTTCCGGTTGGTATATTCCGTGCGCAGCCCGGAGTACCAGCTCTTCGTATCGGAATTGAGACGGGACGACCCGGGCCTCGACAAGACGTACCTCTATTCCCGCGCCACCCCACCACAGTGGCCACGGCCCCCCGGGCGGTTCACCGCTTCTGACCTGTCAGGCGCCGGGTGGCCACCGGATTTCCAACCCACTTGCTATGTCTGCGGTTCCACCGGCTTCGTCGAAAAGGCCGCCGGACTGCTGGTCGCCTTCGGCCACCACCCTGGCCGTATCCGAACCGAGCGTTTTGGACCCAGCAGATGACGAGAGGCAGGTGGCGTGCGCGGCCATGGGTGGTACCCCGCCAGCGGCCGGGCACCAGTGGCGACGACTCTCCCGGGTGCATCGACACAAAGCGAGGTGAATTCCATGACCCTGACGCCTGACTTCCTTGACGGCAACGCCGCCGCCGGGGACCTCGAGTCTCTGTTCGGAACCGACATGACCATGGCTTCCGGACGATGTCGTGGCTGCGGCGAACAGATGATGCTTGCCCAAACGCACGCCTACCTCGGTGGTCCCGGGATGGTACTGCGCTGCCCCGGCTGCGACAGCGTCCTGCTTCGCCTGGTCCGCTCCCCCACCCAGACGTGGCTCGACGCCGGCGGACTGGACTACGTCAAGATCCCCGCACCGGCCTGACGTTACGACTGCATGACCGGACGGGAGGCCTCATGGCACACAAGAACGACCTGCAAGGTCTCGCCTCGCGAGTGCGTACCCCCGACGTCGCCGACGCCATGGGACGAATGCACCGCCACCGGTGTCACATCAACGACCTGGTGACCCCAACCCCGGGTCGTATCCTCCTGGGCCCCGCGATAACGATCTCGTTCTTCCCCTCGTGCGAGGAAGCACTCCCACTTGAGCATTACAACTTCTCCCAGCTGTTCCATGACGCCATCGAAAACGGCGCGCAGGGGCGGGTGCTGGTCCTGGCCGGCAACGGGCATTCCGGGGTATCGCTCGGAGGCGGATCAAAGCTCTCGCTGGTGGCAGCACACGGTCTTGCGGGCGTCCTGGCGGACGGGCGTCTCCGGGACTTCACCGAAATCGCGACCTACGACTTCGCCGCCTACTGCTTGGGACAGACAACCAAGTGGGGCGGCGATGTCGTGACACCTTTCGAGGCCAACCGGCCGGTCGTCGTGTCCGGCGTGACTGTCCACCCAGGTGATTACGTGTTCGCGGACGCATCCGGCGCTGTCGTCATCCCCGCCGCACAGGTCCTCAGCGTGTTCGAAGAAGCCAACCGCATCGCACAGGTCGAGGCAGCCTTCGTCGACAGGATCCGTAACGAAGCCCCCGCCGCCGAGTAACCAGATCGCGGCGACCTGCCGTCGACGGCCCCCGGCCGTGCGTCTCGGAAACCCGACCACGGCGCTGTCACGTTGGCTGACCGGGTGGGATGATCTTCTGGTTGATCACGCTGGGAGGGGTCGTCCGTGGGGAGCACGTCGCCGTCGTACAAGGGGCACCGGTACCCGGTCCAGGTGATCTCGCACTGCGTGTGGCTGTACTTCCGGTTTCCGCTCAGCTTCCGCGAGGTCGAGGAGCTTATGCTCCAGCGAGGCGTCGTCCTCTCCTACGAGACCATCCGCCGCTGGTGCGCCACATTCGGCCAGGCCTACGCGAACGGACTGCGCCGCCGCCGGCCCCGGCCCGGCGACAAGTGGCACCTGGACGAGGTGTTCATCAAGATCAACGGGGTGCAGAAGTACCTGTGGCGGGCCGTCGACCAGGACGGCAACGTACTCGACATCCTCGTCCAGAACCGGCGGGACAAGGCCGCCGCCCGACGCTTCTTCCGCAGACTGATGAAGAAGACCCGGTCGGTGCCGCGGGTGGTCGTCACGGACAAGCTCCGCACCTACGGTGCCGCCCACCGTGAAGTCATGCCCTCCGTCGAGCACCGCTCACACAAAGGACTGAATAACCGGGCGGAGAACAGCCACCAGCCCACGCGCCAGCGTGAACGTGCGATGAAGGGCTTCCGCAGTACTGGTGGAGCCCAGCGGTTCCTGTCCGCGTTCAGCGGCATCTCACCCCACTTCCGGCCCCACCGCCACCTGATGACAGCCTCCGACCACCGCGCCGAGATGACCATCCGCTTCGCCATCTGGGACCAGATCACCGGCGCTGCCAGCCGGCCCGCCACGGCCTGAACACAGGCCCTGACCGCGGGCCCACCACGCCCCGACGCACCATCAGACAGTCACGCACCCAACAACGTGACAACGCCCACCGACTCCATCTGCTCCTGTGTCAGATACAGCCGCCACCGCTTGATCCCGTGATCACACGAAGCCGTACGGACCTGCTCCGCCAGCCCATCGGCGGGCGCCACCCGGAGCTGGCCGGTGAGGCCTACGAACACCCGCAGCGCCGCCATCTGCGACGGGATCAGCTCCACCACCTGCCGGTCCGAATCCGTCTCAGCGGGCGTGGACTCGGGCCGGGGACGGGACTGGACGTAGGCAAGGGTGTCGTGGCCGTACGGCGTCAGACGGGCCGCCCACCGCACGGGCCGACCCTCCAGAACCGACAGCTCCGCACGGTCCTCCCGGCAGACAAGCTCCACCAGGCCCTGATTCTCCAGGGCGTTCACCTGCTCCTGGTGCGGTGGGAGAAGCTCCGTGTCCAGGGTCCAGCCATGCCCGGCCGCCTTCCCGCGCTCACGCAGCGCCTCCAGCACCGACAGCGCCCTCTCCCAACCCCTCATCCCACTCCCCCGCGTTGTGTTGTGTGCCGCGCCCGTACACGTTCGCCGACCTAGACGTCGACGCCGGGCCAGGCAGCGCCAAGGTGGGAAAGGCCAGCCCATCGGGGGAATCCGTCCGCCGCTCGGCGCGCTCTCGGTCGAAGCCCACAGAATCACGGCCTGGCCGCCGACGCCCCTCGCGCCAGGCAGGCGATCATGGTCTCGGGGGCGGGATGGTTGGCGTAGGGTGGAGGAATCCGGCGCGGGGTGGAGCAGCTCGGTAGCTCGCTGGGCTCATAACCCAGAGGTCGCAGGTTCAAATCCTGTCCCCGCTACTGAAATCTGAGGGGCCAGCACGATGTGCTGGCCCCTCAGGCATGTCCAGACCCGAGACACGCGGCGGTGCGGCACGTGCGTCAGGCGAGCCGACTTGCACCGTGGGTACGAAGGGGCGCCGGCAAACAGGACATCACGCGCAGTGCAGCATCGACCGGCACACACAGGCGGCCCCGCAATGCCAGTGACGCGGAACGCCTGCGCGGGGAGGACTTCTTTTCGGCGTTGCCGAGGTTGTCGGCCTTCGGCTCACCCCCGCCTGCGCGGGGAGGACAGACGTCGCACCGTCCCAGCCAGGCGAACGTCCGCTCTGCCACCCGCCGACGTGGGACGACGCCCGAGCTGGTTGGGACGGGCCGGGCCGCTGGCGGGATGGTGCTCAGAAGAACCTGAGAGGTTCCTGTGTCAGGCTGGCGCGCCCGAACACGCGGACGCACGAAAGGGCTCCCCCGAACACCCGATCCGGGTTCGCGTCCCCCACGGCCGCCCCTGGAGGAGCGCCTGATGAGTTTGATCAACGGCCTGCCCGCGCACGTGCTGCTGGTCCATGCCGTCGTTGTCCTGGTCCCGCTCAGCGCGCTGGCGCTCGTGATATGCGCGCTGTGGCCGCAGGCCGCCCGGCGGCTCGGACTGGCACTGCCGCTGCTCGCCCTGGTCACGCTGGCGACCGTGCCGCTGGCCACCCAGGCCGGGGAGTGGCTGGAGCGACACGTGGACAGCGACCCGCTGGTGCGGCGGCACGCCGAGCTGGGCGACGGAATGCTGCCCTGGGCGCTGGGCCTGTTCGTGCTGGCGGCCGGTGTGTGGTGGATCTCCGGCCGTACGGGCGCGCCGCAGTCGCGGGAGCTTTCCGGGGCTCGGTCGGGAGCGCGGTCGGGGTCGGTGCTCCACGTCGCCGCGGCCATCCTGTCTGTGGTGGTGGCCGCGGGCGCGGTCGTCGACGTGTACCGGATCGGTGACTCGGGCGCGAAGGCCGCCTGGCACGACGCGTACTCCAAGACCGCCACGAAGTCGAGTGACGGAGACTGACCGACGAAACCGGCCGGCCCGCGCCGGCCCGCCGACCCACCGCGGCCCGCCCGGAAACCCTCCGGCCGGGCCGCACCCGCATGTGAGGCGGGTGGTGGACGAGGCTGTGACGATGCAGCCCTGGCCAGCGTCGGCGCCGCTACGGCCAGTAGGGCAGCTGCGCGTGCCGGACGATCACCCGGCGGGCGCCCCATCGGGAAGGCGGGCACCGAGATCGCATCAGGCTGCGGCCTGACCATCAACCCACACCACTCGGCCCCCTCGCCACGTCCGGCAAGAGGGAGCCCGGCCCGCAACGCACGGCAGCCGTACGCTGCGCTCGTCATCGGCCGCCTTGGCACTGTCACGTTGTTGGGTGTGTGGAGATCTGGCGGCGTGTCAGGGTGTGGTGTTGCTGGGTTCCGGGCCTTTGGTCAGACCGTGGTGGGTCGGCCGGCAGCGCCGGTGATCTGGTCCCAGATGGCGAAGCGGATGGTCATCTCGGCTCGGTGGTCGGGGGCGGTCATCACGTGGCGGTGGGGTCGGAAGTGGGGTGAGATGCCGCTGAACGCGGACAGGAACCGCTGTGCTCCACCGATGCTGCGGAAGCCCTTCATCGCGCGTTCGCGCTGCCGGGTGGGCTGGTGGGAGGGCGTTGTCACGTTGTTGGGTGCGTGACTGTCTGATGGTGCGTCGGGGCGTGGTGGGCCCGCGGTCAGGGCCTGTGTTCAGGCCGTGGCGGGCCGGCTGGCAGCGCCGGTGATCTGGTCCCAGATGGCGAAGCGGATGGTCATCTCGGCGCGGTGGTCGGAGGCTGTCATCAGGTGGCGGTGGGGCCGGAAGTGGGGTGAGATGCCGCTGAACGCGGACAGGAACCGCTGGGCTCCACCAGTACTGCGGAAGCCCTTCATCGCACGTTCACGCTGGCGCGTGGGCTGGTGGCTGTTCTCCGCCCGGTTATTCAGTCCTTTGTGTGAGCGGTGCTCGACGGAGGGCATGACTTCACGGTGGGCGGCACCGTAGGTGCGGAGCTTGTCCGTGACGACCACCCGCGGCACCGACCGGGTCTTCTTCATCAGTCTGCGGAAGAAGCGTCGGGCGGCGGCCTTGTCCCGCCGGTTCTGGACGAGGATGTCGAGTACGTTGCCGTCCTGGTCGACGGCCCGCCACAGGTACTTCTGCACCCCGTTGATCTTGAAGAAGACCTCGTCCAGGTGCCACTTGTCGCCGGGCCGGGGCCGGCGGCGGCGCAGTCCGTTCGCGTAGGCCTGGCCGAATGTGGCGCACCAGCGGCGGATGGTCTCGTAGGAGAGGACGACGCCTCGCTGGAGCATAAGCTCCTCGACCTCGCGGAAGCTGAGCGGAAACCGGAAGTACAGCCACACGCAGTGCGAGATCACCTGGACCGGGTACCGGTGCCCCTTGTACGACGGCGACGTGCTCCCCACGGACGACCCCTCCCAGCGTGATCAACCAGAAGATCATCCCACCCGGTCAGCCAACGTGACAGCGCCCGCCCACGCGTTCCTCGCGGTGATGGCCGTGCAGGAGCGCGAAAAAGGGGTGCCGAGGCCGACACACCCGACCTCGTGGACCTCACACCAGCCGAAATTCGTCGTCTGCTGGCAGCTCAACCCGGCCGCCATCCTGCACGCCGTGACCACGCGGTGAACTGGTCCCGATGGCGGCGTCGCCACCAGGCACGTGCCCGACGCTGTCATTACATGCGGCGCGGACACACGTTGGCGGGACAGCTGATCCAAGACCGTCCCACCCATGCCAAACCCTCGCTACACTCCCCACCGCCAGGCCGTTGACCAGGAGAAATACAGAAGTCCGGGTGGAGTACTAGTAGACAAAGCCACCGAGCCAACCCGAGCATGCCCGAGATCTCATACGCCCTCCGAGATGCTCGGCGGCCGCAGAACCGAGTGGGTGAGGCACCAGGGGACATCCGTTCCATTGATCACAAGGCCCCAGAGGTGGCCACCGCGGCACAGGCCGACGCCAGACAGGTAAGCCGCTGTGCGGGCTGCCCCCGAAGCGGTCCAGGAGTGCAGGTCGCAGGGGTCGGCGCCACTACTCACCCGCGCTCGACGCCTGCTAGAAGAGCCGGGTGGCGCGGACGATTCAGCAGGTCCGGTCACGTCCACCGGGCGGTTGAGCCAGTCGATCTGCGGCACATTCTCCGTGGCACTCAGAGCGGAGGTGTCAGCACGAGCGGATACGGCGGCCCCGACTATTCCCCGCTTGCGGGGTGCTCAGCCACCTACGCAGGCCGTCATTCAGTGCTGCTATCTGGATGCAGGCAACACGGTGCGTAATCCCGGACACCAGCACGGACGAGGCACTTTGCCAATGGTTACGATCCGGTGGCGCTACGCACCGAACAGGGCGTCCACATTCCGCACGGGTGCGCCCAACCAGTAGTGCTCGTCCCGAGGCCGCAAACACTCACTCGGCCCAGGGATCGAAGCCAGTGCCGAGGACATTCTCGAGAAGAGTGCGCATCTGAGCCGCCGGCTCAGCGCCGAACTTTTCCTCGAACTCGGCTTGCACGCCCTCCCAATGGGGAAGTGCCGCCTTCATCCGCGCCAGACCTTCCGGCGTGATCGTCACACTCCGCGCTCGGCGATCGGCGGCCGCCGTCTCGATGGTGACCAGCCCCTCACGCGCGAGCGGCTTGAGGTTGGACGCCATCGTCGTACGGTCCATGGCGATCACGTCGGCGAGACCGCTGATCGTCATTTCTTCGTGCACGCTGAGCTGCTGCAGGATGCTGAACTGCGTGGCCCGCAGGCCCAGCGGTGCCAACGCCTTGTCGTAGGTCGCGCCGAGATACCTCGATGCCTTTCGCAGCGCGAGGTTGTTGCACTCATCAGCCTTCGACGCCACAGCATTCATCGTCTCCTCCAGAGCTCATCCCCATTATACGAGCAACTACTCTTAAACGGAAGGTTGCACCTGCGCACCGCGGAGGCGGAGTGCCTCTCAGGTGGCCAACCCTTGCCCCCTCAGCAATACGCGCATATGCTCGTAATCAAGGGGGCGTCACCTCGCCGCCCGCGCCAAGAGCCGCCAGGCGTGCAGAGGAGCTCACGCGCGCAGGTGACAACCCGCGTGGTCCACCCGTACCTGCGTCGGAGCACTTCGCGGCTTCCGCGCAGCAACACCGATCCGAGCGCGCTGAGCCTGAGCGCTGCGCTGCTGAACCTGAGCAACTCCACGAAAGGAACCAGCATGAACCCGTCGCCATTCGAATCGCACAACCAGGCAGAACCTGGCGCGACGCCGCCGTCGCACGAGGGCCAGCCCTCACCCCGGATCTCCCGCCGCGCCTTTGTCGGCGGCGCGGCCGCGGTCACCGCTGGTGCCGCCCTCACCGGAGTTGCAGCGCTGCCCGCCGCGGCCACTCCCCGGCAGACACCGAAGCTATTCGGCTCAGTATCCGCCGTCCCGTGGCTCCCCGCAGGATTTCGGCAGACATTCACCAGCCAGCTCATACACGCCGGCGGAATACGTCAGCACGCCGTCATCGGCGGTGACGGGCCTCCCCTGCTCCTGATACACGGCTGGCCTCAGAACTGGTACGCCTGGCGCATGATCATGCCGGTGCTCGCACGGCAATACACGGTCATCGCCGTCGACCAGCGTGGAATCGGACTGACCGACAAGCCCCGCGACGGCTACGACACCGCCACGCTCGCAGGCGATCTGGCCGCGCTGATGGACGCCCTGGGCCACGAACGGTTCGCCGTCGTCGGCCACGACACCGGCATGCCGATCGCCTACGCGCTCGCAGCCGACCACCGCGACCGGGTCGACCGCCTCGCCGTGGCAGAGGCCGTCATCCCCGGTGTGACAGCTTCACCGCCCCTGCTCGGCCCGGCCCAGGCCAACAACATGCTCTGGCACTTCCCCTTCAACCGGCTCAACGACGTCAACGAACGTCTTGTGGCAGGCCGGGAAGACATCTACTTCGGCTGGCAGCTCGACATGAAAGCCGCGCGCAAGCTGCCCGCCTACGCCATTCGCTACTACGTCGAATCCCTCACCTCGCACCGCCACGCCCTGAGCGGCAGTTTCGGCTGGTACCGCGACCTCGACACCACGTTCACCCAGAACGCCGACCGGGTGAAGCGACACCTGACCATCCCCGTTCTCGCGATCGGCGGAGCCGAAAGTGTCGGGGAGGGGGTCGCGAACACGATGAAGCTCGCAGCCGACGACGTACAGCCCCTGGTCATCCCCGGCAGTGGCCACTGGGTCGCCGAAGAAGCCCCTCAGGATCTGCTCGCAGCACTCATCCCGTTCCTGGCCCCCTACCGCGCTACCACCAGTTCCAGGACACGCCGATAGGCAATCGTGGGTAGCCTACTGTAGGTGGCGACGTCGTTTCCGACTGCCGGGAGATGTGGTGGCCGAGCCTGTGCGGGTGCGCAGGCTGGCGGACCAAGAAGGCCAGAGCTGCAGCAGATCCCCCGCCGGGGCAGCACCAGTTCGGTGCGGTACCGACGGACGATGATGCTGCTGGCCTCGGCCGGCGGGAACCGGGTTCCGGTGATCGCCCGGCTGGTCCAGGCCGACGAGGACACGGTGCGCGATGTGATCCACCGGTTCAACGAGATCGGCCTGGCCTGCCTGGACCCTAATTCGTTGTCAGCACCGGCGCGTGTCTAGGAGCGTTGACAGCCATCGGCGTGGTCGTGTCTTGGGTCGGCTGAGGCCCGGTCCGGCAGCCAGCGGCGACGCTTGTCCTCCGCGGTCGACAAAAGGGGTCGGCTCCTACCAAGCCGCCACGGCCAGCAGCGGGAACAGGTCACCCGGTACAAACGTGAGGCCGCGGTGGCCGCCGGACTGCTGCTGCCGGACCATATGGTTCCGCACGTGATCGCCGCCACCGCGTTCATGCATCGCACCGACAGCCTGCTCGACAGCGGACCGGTGGCGGACCGCAAGACGGCGTACGCGCAGTGGGAACGGGACGTCACCGAAAGCCTTGCCGCTGAACCACCGACACCCCGAACTGCGCCCCCTGCTGAACACCGGTCGCCTCGCACCCCGTCTTGCACGACCGCGTCCTCGACTACCTCGCCGCGGCCACCACGGACCTCGACTTCAACGGGTTCGCCACCGAGGCCGACTACCAACAGTACGTCGACGGCTTTCACTGCCCGCCTTCATGGTCGTAGCTGCCCTGCTCGGCCCGGACGGCCACCAGGCCGCCTACCGTGCCGCCTGCCGTACCTACATCGATGCCAGCCAGCGACTCGACTTCGTCAACGACCTCGCCGAGGATCTGCGGCAGCGCTGGTGAGCTCATCCAAGCGGATCATGCACCGGATCATGGGCCGGTGAGCAGGCGGGGCGAGTTCGATCACGGTCCGGCCCTCGGCCAGGGCACGGTCCGTTCGGTCGAGAAGGTCGGTGATCAGCGCCCGCACGGTGGGAAGGTCGTGGGCTTGCTCGAGGTCGGCGCGGGTGACGTGGTACTGCGCCAAGGTCTGCTCGGGGATGGTGAGTCGGCCGTCCGCCGCGCACCGACATCCCCGCCCTACTTCGCCGCCCCGCCGGCCCCGCCGGCCCCGCCAAGATCGCCACCCTGCGACTGCTGGCCGGCGAGTACCTCCAAGCCCGACGACTGCACCGCTGACCCCGGCCAGACAGGTGTCATGGTGGCAGGAGAAGACTCGGCGTCACCACCGAGTACGGAACAGAGTCCCGTTTCGCGACAAGTCTCCGGGGAGGCGGATCTCCTGTGAGTTGCACTTTCCAGGGCAGTTCGGTGAGAGCGGCGGGCGTTCCTCGATCCGGGACGCCTGGCCGACGAACTGCCGTGCCCTGTAACGGACTTGTCGGAACGAGCCCGCGACCTTCATGGGGAGCTGCTTCGGCTGTACTGCGCGCACCTGATGGAATAGTTCACAGAGAATCACCGCAGGTGCCTCGCCAGCCCGCCCGGTGCACCCCGCTTCAGGCATTAGGGATGGGTAGGTCCATCGCGACCGTCTTGCCCCGGCCGTTGGGAGTGCTGTTCCACGCGGTGCTCAGGGCTTCCACGATGAGGAGGCCGCGGCCGTGCTCGGATTCCGCTTTCTCTTCCTCGGCCAGGGTCAGGGGTGAGGGGACGGGCGGGTTGCTGTCGGAGTCCCGTACCTCTAGCCGGACGCGGTCGGGGAATGCCCGCAGACATACGTCGACGTCGCTGCCCGCGTGGATGAGGGCGTTGGTGACGATCTCGCTGGCGATGAGCTGGAGATCCTCCGACAGAGCTGCCAGTCCCCAAGAAGTCAGGTGGTCGTCGACGAAGGTGCGTGCCGCCTTGACCCCGTGCAGGTCGCGGCGCTGGATGCGCAGGCGTCCTGTCCGCAGCACGCTCTGGCCACCGGCGCCTTCGTAGCGGGCCAGGAGGAGTACCGCGTCGTCGCGACGTTGGCGGGGACCCAGTGTGTCGGCGATGAGAAGGTCGGCCAATTGTTCGAGGTCGGTGTCGACTTCGCGGCTGCCGGAGTCGAAAAGTGCTCGGGCGTCGGGGTCGGTTTCGTCGCAGCCGGTCAGCCCATTGGAGTACAGCATCAGTACGGATCCGGGCTCCAGGGTGTGCTCGCGCTCCTGGTAGGCGTATCCCGTGGTGACGCCCATGGGTAGGTTGGCCGACGCCTGCAGGGTACCGATGCTTCCGTCGGGCCGTTGCACCAGCGGTTCAGGGTGGCCGGCCAAGGCCACGTTGGCCGTGCCGTCGGCCGTGTCCAGGGTGATGACGCAGCAGGTGACGAGGAGATTCGTCCCGAGTTCGGTGAGCAGCCGGCTGGTCCGGTCGATTACAGCCGTGGGTTTGTGCCCTTCGGTCGCGTAGGCGATCACCGCGCTGCGCGCCTGGCCCATGACGGCGGCGCTCTCTATGTCATGGCCTTCCACATCGCCGACGACCAGTACGACTCGTTCGCCCGGCCCCTTGATCACGTCGTACCAGTCGCCGCCCACGCTGAAGGTGATCGTGGCGGGCCGGAATCGCGCCGTGGTGGTCAACCGGGGCAACTCAACGAGTGTGGACGGGAGGAGACGTCGCTGAAGGTATTCGGCAACTTCGTGCTGCTTCGCGCTCAGTTCGACCCGGTCCACCGCTGCGCCCAGCGATCCCGCCATCATGCCGAGGACGGCTCGCTCCTCGGGCGGGAAATAGCGGGGCCCGTCGAAGGCCAGGCAGCAGACGCCGACGATGTGGCTGCTCTCGGTGATGGGCAGGTCGATGACGTGTCTGCTCCCGACGAGCGGAAGGTAGGCCTCCAACTCTTCACGGTCGAAGGGTTCCGGGGCACCACCGCCGGTCGCCAGAGATGAACAGTGGACGCCCTCGGAGTGCCTCCGCCTCTGGTGTTCGGGCGTCCAGTCTGGCGCCATGCAGGTTGCGGACCAGGCCGGAGGAGGCCCCGCAATGTCCCAGGACCCACAGGCGGCCCTCGCTGGCCGAGGCCAGGGCCAGGGCCCGGGCTCCAAACGGGGACACGATGCAGTGCTGGGCCGCTGCGACAATGTGGTCCAGAGTCGTAGCCTGGTTCAGCATGTCAGAGAGGCGTCGCACCGGGTACATGAGGCTCAGGCCCGCGGAACCAGCGACGCCGGGCACCCCCCAACCCGTCGTGCCGATGTCCGTATGCCCGTCGAACACCGGCACGAGCGCTGGCATATGCCCCGGTGTGATCACCGTGCCACTGTCCGCTAGTTCGGCGAGAGTCACGGCCAGATCGTCAGCGATCTCCTTCAATCCGGTGCAGATCTCCGCCTCCCAGCCGCCGTGGGTCTCCGGTCGGAGGACCGTCAGGGAGCCGAAGCGGTGATCGGCGGCGATGACAGGAGCCGAGAGAGCGATGTACGGATAGGGCAGCACATGCTCTTGGTCCGCGTCCGCCAAGTCGGGCTCGGCCAGTACCGCCACGCTTTCCGAAGCCAGGGCACGTGCCGAGGCGTAGGGAGCGTCGAGGCCCATCCGGCCGGGAAACGTGAAGAGGGAAGGCGCGCTGCCACCGATCATCGCAACCCTGATTTGGCTGCGCTCATCGTCCAGCAGGTAGACCGCCGCCGACGCGACACCCAGGCGCACCGCCTCACAGAGGGCGCGGTGCAGCGTCACCGCCAGATCGCTGCCGCCGATCCACGCGGACCTGCCTGTGCCGCAAATACCTTTGACTGCGCTGCCCGCCTTTCACGAGGCCGCCCCCTATACCGTGAAGTACAGGTTTAGGTCAGCCGACGGGCGAGGTCCGACGCGTCGAACGGGGCTGTCCGAACGCAAAGGACTCATCCTGGGACGACAGCACTCGTATGCCCGCGCGGACTACAAGCTGGTTCAGTTGCCGGCGACCGGGTATCGGCTTGTGATCGCGACGCGGTTGAAGGCGTTCATCAGCGTTGACAGCCAGGCGACCGCCGAGACCTGATCTGCGGAGAGCACAGCTGCTGCCGCTTTGTAGTCGTCGTCGCTCACATGCCCCTCGGACACGCGCGCGATCGCCTCTGTCAGACGTAGGGCCGCGCGGTCGGTCTCGGAGAAGTAACCAGTCTCTTCCCACGCGGGCAGCACTGCGATCCGGTCCGGGTTCTCGCCCTTCTTGAGCGCGTCGCGGGTGTGCATTTTGAGACAGAACGCGCAGCCGTTGATCTGGGACGTGCGGATCTTCAAAATCTCGACCAGAAGCGGGTCAAGACCTGCCGCGGTGGCGGTGTCTTCCACTGTCGAGGACAGGGCGATAAGAGCCTTGTAATTGGCCGGGTGCTGCTTTCCGATGTCAACGCGCTGCTTCTCAGTCTCTGACTCAGTCATGGGTTCCTCCTCTTCGCATGGCCGGACGACCCACAGGGCCATCCTCAGCCTCGGCTAATCTGTGCCATCGTTACGAGCGACGGTGATATGCAATGGGAATTTCGACTTAAAATTTCTCGCCGCGCTTTTGTTCCCGTCCGGCGCCGACCAGGCGCCCGGTCCCATCCGGTGCGCGGGGCAGCTTTCGGCTGACCTCGGGCATCGGGTCAAAAGTGGAACTCGTCCATGGACCAGCAGCCCTGGTAGTCGGCGAGCTTGAGGATGGCATCGGCGTCGTCGACCGGGGTCATATCCCTTCGGCTTTGATCCGACACTTGTCGCTCAGCCGTTCATCTGGGCACTTCCCAGGTGCGACGGGAAAAACAGGAAGCGGATTCGCGACACCGCGACGCATTAGGCACATATGCCCTTAATGGAAAGTCCCAGCGCCTGCGCCGCTCATCCCCTCTTGTCGCAGGCTGACAATGGGCGACATGAGTTACTGCCCGGTTCGAGCCCCGGGCAGGACCTCCAGGCTCGGCAAACAGCTCACCGGGCCTCGACGGGGCGGCCTTCTTCAGCCGCCCGGGCGGTCTGGACCTGCACGTGAGTGCTGCGCTCATGGACGTGGGGCGCCGGCGTGCGTTCGATCTGCAGGCTGAGCAGTTCCGGGCGGCTGTAGTGGCCGCGCGCATCCATCAGGCGCTTGCGCAGGTCGATCTGCGCGAAGTCCAGATCGGCGATCACTTCGCCTTCGCCGGATGTGAGCGGCTCGCCGATGATGCGGCCCTCGGGATCGACGATGGCGGTGAAGAAGCCACCGGAGATCGCGCCAACGGGGCCGCCGGTGTCCTTGACGATCTGCGCCTGCTGGTCGGCATCGAGCCAGGCGGTGGCGTTGACCACGAAGCAGGCAGATTCCAGCGCATGCTGGCGGATGCTGACCTCCATCTGCTCGGCGAACTGCTGGCCGCCGAAGGCGCCGGGATACATCGCGGCGTGGATCTGCTCGCCGTCGGCGATCAGGGCATAGCGCGCCAGCGGCAGGTAGTGCTCCCAGCATGCGAGCTGGCCGATGCGACCGACGGCGCTGTCCACCGCACGCAGACCCGAACCGTCACCCTGGCCCCAGATCATCCGCTCGTGATAGGTCGGCGTGATCTTACGGCGGCGCTGGATCAGCGTGCCGTCCGCATCGAACAGCAGCTGCGTGTTGTAAATGGTGCCGCCGTCACGCTCGTTGACGCCGATCGAGACGACCATGTGGGCTTCCCGGGCGGCCTCGGCGATCGCGTCGGTCTCGGCGGACGGTACGGTCACCGCCTGATCAAGCAGGCGCAGGTGCTCCTTGGACATCTTGTAGGGCGGCTGCACGAAGGAGAAGTAGGGGTAGTAGGGAACGACGGTCTCAGGGAAGACCGCGAACTGGACACCCCGCTCGCCCAGGTCGCGGATCTTCTTCACGACCTTCTCGACGGTGCCCACGCGGCTGTAGAGCACGGGACTGATCTGGACTGCAGCGGCTTTTACGACAGTCATGGTGATACTCCTTGCACATGTTCGGTCGGTACGACCTCGCGATGCTGCGCGTGCCCGGACAGGCGCGCGATGAAGGGGCGGTCGAGGCGGTCCGGGAGGGATGGGGGCCCGACCGAGCGGACAACTCCAGCTGCCGCTATGTGACTACTTGCGGCCAACGCGGACCACACCTGCCCACCAGCTAATAGGAGCATATGCTCTTATTAGCTGGTGGGCAAGGAGCAGATCCTCCCGAAGCCTTTCGCCACTCGGCGAAGCCGAGCCGCCCGGGCACCCATCGCAGCGCCCCGAAGGGGTGGCCGCGCCCGTTCCTCAACTCCAGTCCGGGCCCTGAACAACACCCTGTTGACCACCTCCCGGTGATCCGCCCATTGCCCGCCCGGCCTGCCGTTGCAGGGCAGAAGA
Source organism: Streptomyces sp. NBC_01450 (assembly GCF_036227505.1). NCBI lineage: Bacteria > Bacillati > Actinomycetota > Actinomycetes > Kitasatosporales > Streptomycetaceae > Streptomyces > Streptomyces sp. NBC_01450. The sequence goes on from NZ_CP109481.1 coordinate 287,897, forward strand.
GATTCGATCCTCTTCCACTGTGCGTCCGTGAGCTGTGTCGCCGCACCAGACGGGCCTCCTGCCCGGCAACCCGCGAGATCCACCAGCCCACCAAGAGCCATCAGAAACGGCCTAGTCAACTCGATTCCACTGGTTCTGACCACGCTGGGGGACCACCCTCGGCGCGGCCTAGGATGCCGCGGGCCGCAACCGACCTGGGCACGAGCCACCTTCCCCGTGGTAGGCGTTCGAAGCGGCACTTCCGGATGCCCCTCTGGCGAGGACTACAAACGAAGCAGCAGCCACCGCGCCGGTCCCCCGCTCTGATCAGCACACGCGGATACCGGCGCGGAAGACTGCCTGTACGTCCAGGACGGCTGCAGGGTCATGCTCGACGTCGCCGTTGACGACCAGGATGTCGGCGTCGGCACCGGGGGTGATCCGGCCCTTGCGGCCCTCCACACGGCACAGGCGGGCTGCCAGGCTGGTCATGGAGATCAGCGCGTCCAGCGGCGCGACGCCCAGCCGCGCCAGGTCGGCCACGCCGTGGGGGAGGACGTTGTGGGGCTTCCAGGGCCCGATACCAGCGTCCGATCCGATGACGACGTTGGCGCCGTACTTGTGCAAGTTGCTGTAGGTGTCCAAGATGCCATTGACATGTGCGGCCATTGCATGCGCAGCCATGCCCTGGGGCGGCCGCACGGCTTCGCCGGGGTCCATGCCCAGCGTCAGGCTGACGAAGGTTCCCTTTCTCACGATGGTGTCGATCAGGTCGGGCTCGGAGACGATGCCATCAGCGGTGAGGAAGGAGACGTGTTCCAGGCTGTCGACGCCCGCTTCGGTGGCGTCCCTGATGGCTTGGATGCCATGGGCGTGAGCGGCCACCGGCAGTCCGAGGCGGTGCGCTTCGTCCACCACGACACGCAGGTCCTCCAAGCCGTACTGTGACGCGTGCGGCGGCACGGAACCGGGTGTCATGTGGCCGCCGCTCGCCATGATCTTGATGACGGCACAGCCGCGGGTGTGATGCTCGCGGACAGCGGCACGCAGAGCTTCGGCGCCTTCGACCTCGCCGCCGAGGAAGTGGCAGTGGCCGCCCGGCGTGGTCAGCGGGGGGGCCGGCAGCCAGGATCTCCGGACCCTGCTCCGGGTGCTTGGCCATCTCCTCCACGAGGGCCAGCGAGAGGTAGCCGCGGTCGCCGAGGTCGCGCACGGTGGTGATGCCGGCCAGCAGAGCGGACCGGGCCGCGGCCCGCATGTGCGCCAAGAGTACGCTGTCGGAGGCGGCGGCCAAGGAGGTCACAGGGTCCGAGCCGGCGTCGAAGGCGAGGTGGACGTGGGTGTCGATGAGGCCGGGCAGCAGACAGGCCGAGCGGCCGAGGTCGATGACCTCGCTGCCGTCGGCGGGCAGCGCGCCGGTGCGGTCCACGCGCACGATGCGGCCGCCCGAGACGTGCACGGTGGCGGGACCCGACAGGCTGAATCCGTCGAACATCGAACCGGCGTGTATGGCAAGGGAATTCATTGGTATATCTCCGCTCGGAAAGTGTGTGTCACGCGGTGATTCACTCCGGGAGGTGAATCCCCACGCCTTCGAAAAGATGACCGGCCGGCGTCAGCCCGCTCGGCCGCCAACACCCCGCCGCTTTGGGACGCGACGAGGCCGCGGGGCGACCCATGGCCTTCCGGGTCAGCTCACCTGGCCGCGGGCGGCGAGGTCCTGCAGGCGGGCAGCCGTGCCGTCACGACGGGCACGCCACAGCCCGTACTTGGCCAGCAGTCCATTCGAGACCGTCAGGAGAGTCTTGTACGGTGGCGCGGCCAGCCCCTTGGACGTGTGGGGGGCGTAGCGGGCGCCGTCATCGGTGACGGACAGCCATCCGGTGAACGTCCGCATGGCCAGCCCGACGCACTGAGGCCGGAAGGCGTGGGCGAGGAACCCGGCTCTGCGCCCGCCCGGCGGCAACAGTTCAGGGGGCACGTCGAGGTACAGTCCCGTGTCGTCGTGTCCGGTGACCGCCACCGGGACAATCACAGGGAAGCCGTCAGCGCCCCGGAAGGCCAGCAGCCGGTGCGGCAGCCCACCGATCTGCCGCGCGACTGCGGAGAGGCTGACGCGTGGGCCCGTACCGTTCATCGGCGGCTTCTGCTCGGCCGGTTCCTCAGGCCAGGCGGCGCCCGTGACCGTCATCGCTCCGCGGGCCGCCAGATCGGGCCAGACGGCGACGCGCTCGACGTCGACGTCGACGAAGACGCGCTCCTGGTGGTACTCGCGCAGCACCCAGTCCCATATCGGCCCGCGCTTGGTCTCCCCGAGGAAGGGCTCCGAGGCCCGCATCAGCTCCGCCAGGCGCTCCGGTGAAGGGCGCAGATCAACCGACGCGGTGCCCTGCGCGAGCACGTATGAGCTACTTGCGGCGAAGCCGTGATCACGCGTGTGATAGGCGAGTGAGACGTGCGGGTCCCGCAGAATGCGCTCCAGTTTCTTCTGGAAGCCGAGCGAGGTGGTGAAGCCGACAAGGCCCGCCTCCCGGTCTGAGAGGCCCACCGGCGAGACGCTGGTGACCACGGCACCGCCGGCCGGGGTGACATAGGCGGCCGCGACGGTGAGGTCGCCCCTGATCACGGCGTCCGCCGCGTCCGGCCACCGGACGCGGGCGGAGGTCATGAGCCGATCCCGCGCAGGATCCGCAGGTCGTTCGTAGCCTGCAGGCGCATGGCGGCAAGGAGCGGGCGCACCGGCTCCGGCAGGGCCGCGAGCATCAGTTCCACCTCAGCGGGTGTGCCCGCCTCGTCGAGGAAACCGACCATCAGGTGTCCGGCCACGGGCGGCGTGGTCACGATCACCCGCTGCGCGAAGTCCTGCCATTCCGCGGGGCTGATGTGGTCGCGGAGCGCGGGAAAGAGGAGTGGCTCTTCATGGGCCAGGTGATCCTGGACCGTGTCGCGTACCGCGACGGCCGCGTCCCGCAGTGCGGCCCGGAAGCCATCCGTCGCGCCGCCGCCGAGGCCTGTGCCGACGGCCTCACCGGCCCCGTCCTCCTCGTCGCCGCTCAGATTCACCGCGGCCAGCAGGTCGAGCTCCGCGTCCAGCCGCTCGTGCTCCTCACTCAGCGCACCGAGTCCGTGCTCCGTGGCCGGCGCCGCCGCAACGATCCGCGGCCACAGGTCGTCGTCCTCGGTCTCGTGGTGATGGCGCAGGTTCACGACGAGGAAGTCGCGCAGCTGTGCCAGCGCGCCGAGCGGCACCGAGGGGCGAACGGCTGCCTCGGCCAGCAGGGTGGTGGCAACGCGATGGACCTGATGGACAAGGCGGGTCTCAATGACCGCAACAGATTCATTAGAAGTCTCTATAGTCACAAGCTTGAACATATTCATTAGAATTACCTATTGTCAATATTCACTCCCCGGGCAGAAGGTAAAATGCGCGGGTGACCACCCGGAAGTACCACTCCCCCCGTCGCACCGACTCGGCCGCCGCGACGCGTGAGGCCGTCCTGAGCAGCGCGCACGCACTCTTCCTGGCCTGGGGGTATCCCGGGGTCACCATCGGGGGGATCGCGGAGGCAGCGAAGGTCGCCGTCCCGACGGTGTACACCAGCGTGGGAAACAAGCCGAGCATCCTGACGGCCCTGCTGGAGCCGGCCCTCACCGACCCGGCCATCGCCGAAAACCTCGCCGCCATCGAGGCCAGCGACGACCCACGCACCGTGATCGAGCTGACCGCCGAGGGCACCCGGCTCACTCACGAACGCCACTGGGACCTCGTGTACGGGCTCTTCTACCGAAACCCACCAGGGGAACCCGCCGTCAAAGCGGTCCTGGACAGGGGGGCCGACGACTACGTCCAAGCCCTCACCCGCGTGGCCGACCACCTCGTGACACTTGACGCGCTCCGCGCCGACGTCTCTCGCACGGAGGCCGTCGATGTGCTCTGGTTCCACCTTGGCCCACACGCCTGGATGACACTCGTCGGCGAACGCGCCTGGCCGTTTGACCGTGCCCAGGCCTGGATCGCCCGCTCCGCCTGCCAGGCACTGCTGAAGGACTACCACTAGGGCCAATACCGGTACCGGTGATTTAAGGTGGCTTTCCGGCTTCTGCTGGTGGGTTTGGTGGGTGGGCCCGGTGTGATTGCCATGGCGGTTGGTCGAGGTGGGTTGCGGGGGTGTGCCCCGCGTCGGGTCATCGGAGTCCGAGCAGAAACACTCCGAAGGCTCGTAGGCCTGCGCAGCCGGGCGTCGACCCCTCAGGCCGTGAAGGGGTCAACGGCTGGCGCGTCGCCAGGCCGGGTCGAGAGCGATCTGCTGGAGCTGCCGTGTGGTGAGGGCAGGTTCCTCCCGGGTGGCGGAGAGCGGGTAGGCGGGGGCGTTGAGGGCCGAGATCGCGACGCGCAGGCCGTGCGTGCGGAAGGTGTCGACGCACCATTCGATCGCTCTCTCCCCACCGTCGTCGGGGGCGCCCTTGGTGATGCTGACACGGGTACCGTCGGGGAGGGTGTCGGCCTTGCGGAACAGATCCGTCATGTTGGGGTCGTCGGTCTTCCACCGCTGGACGTTCACGGCGACCAGACTCTTGCCCCGGCCGTCGTCGACCACGACGTACCCAAAGCCCTCCGATCCGCCCTTGTTCGAGGCGGGCAGTCCTGGCGGCAGTAGTTGCTCGATGGTCCCGCTGATCTGCGCCCCCGACATCCGGGGGGTCGATCCGGCGCCGGGATCTCCGTTACGCGGGACGGTCATCGCCGAGAAAACGGGCCGCCACACCTGCGAGGTGGCGATGGCCGAAACCTGATCAAGGGACAGCGGAAGAGCGGAGGCCTTCGTAGTCGCCCGGCCGTTCGGGCTGCCGCTTTCGAACACGGCGACCTGCCTGCCGTCGTCGAACGTCAGCAGCGCGCTGTACACCTTGGCGCCGGACGACTTGTCCACCTCCTGCGGCGACTCGTCCGCAACAAGCCTGGCCCCGCCGGGCAACGTCTTCTGTGCGCAGCGGCTGTAGGGGTAATAAGCGGTGCTAGGACACTGCGACAACAGCGCGGGGACAGGAACGGGATAGCGGTTGAGTTTCACCGTCACCTTCGCTGCCTGCGGCCCATCGCCGAAAACCAGCTCGGCGGAAGGCGGCGGGCCCGGCTTGTCACCCCTCACCACTCCGTTGCCCCGCTGCCCGGAAAGCTCGCCTTCAGGAAGCACGCTCTCCAGAAGATGGACCATCTGCTGCGCCGGCGGCGGCGAGGGTGCGGGGCGGCGCTGGCTGCCGTCGTCCGTGGAAGCGCACCCGGCGAGCACCACAGCGTTCAAACCGACCGACAGCACCGATGTGGTCACTGCGCGCCGCCTGGTAGAACGGCCACCACACCACCGCGCCGCCTGGACCTCATCACGACGAGGCTCGGCCACCGCCGAGGGCGTACGTGGCTGCGGACCTGCCGGAAGCATGGCATCGCACAGTCGGGTATGCGGGCGGGGACTCGTCGGGTCGGTCGACATCAAGGATCACCGTGCATCGGTCGTGACGGAAAGGGGAGAGCCCGGGTGACGTGGTTCCGTGTCGCAGCGAGGGCCTCGCTCTGCGGGCGGTAGGTGCGTGCTGGACGCGGCGCGGACCCCAGGGGCAGAAGCCCACCATGTGGTCGTCTTGTGCCCCTGGGGGCGGAGGTCAGACTCCGGGGTAGGAGAACGAGCTGATGTTGTTCTCGTAGGGATAAGTCAGCGTCGGCCAGTAACCCCAGGGGGCGAAGTACCCGTAATCCCCCTTGAAGCCCGGCTTGGTCCAGACCTCCATAGCCGTCCCATTGGTCTCGATGGAGGAGAAGGCCTCGTCCCAGTACCAAGACAGGCCCGACTGCCTATCGGGACCGCTCCAACACTCAAACTGCAGATATTGCCCACTGCACAGCTTCCATTCGTTGGCGGAAGCAGAACCGGCGGTGGTGCCGACGATGCCTGCGGCGAGAGCAAGGCTCGCGGTCGCCCCGATCAGGGCCTTCCTGAAGGTTTGCATTAACGATCTTTCCTCAGTCGTCGAATCCGACGGGCACAGGCGAAACCTTGATCCGGTAGCGCCTGGACGAAGTCACTACCCGCCAGGGATATTGATTAGAGCATCCACTAACCAAATGAGCAACAGCGAAGGCACGGCGAGGTGCTCGTCGCATCCGACGTCCGCAACGATGAGGACGTCCGGGTCGCGGGTGGATCACCGTCCGACCGCGAAGGGCCGGGGGGGGTTACTCGACCACCGCACACCCGCCCCCCCCCCGGCGATGGACCGAGGGTCACGTTGGGTGTCACCCAAGGCCCATCCCTTGCCATCCCGACGATAGGAGCATATGCTCCTATCGTCTATATCGGTAAGCCCTGTCATGACGACATGGCCCCGACGCGGGCGGACCTCGTCGACACGTGCAACAACCCGGTACTACGCAAGGTCCGCACAAGCAAGAGCACGACTCGGCATCCAGGCAGTCACCACCGGATCATCCGTCACCCCCTTGGAAGATGACGTGGGTTGCGTGAGTGTCGAAATGCCACCTCAACAGAGGTTGTACCCAAGTCGATCGGAGCAGGCGTCGGCCCCGCGCATCCGGGCCGAGGTTCTGCCGCCACCGAATCGACACACCACAGAACGGAGCGGCAAGTTGCCGACTACATTGAAGATCAACAAGCTGCGTTACCTGAGTGCAGCCGCCGGCATCGCCACTGTCGTCGCCGGTAGCGTCGCCGCTGGCGTCGCCATCGCCCCGATGGCGTCGGCCGACACGTCGACTTCCACCAGTGCACACGTCGTTGGCCAGCGCGCGAAAAGTTTCGAGCTGGTCGGCAAACAGACCTCGCTCGAAGACCTCGATCTGGGCCGGGCGGGAATCAGCCCGGGTGACCAGCGCGTCATCCACGAAGACCTCTACCGCGACGGCGAGAAGGTCGGCGATCACAGCGTCGTCTGCACCTACACTCACGTCGATCCGGCCGCGCTCCAGTGCCTGGGCACCTTCTCTCTGCCTGAGGGACAGTTCGCCGCGCAGGCGCTGCTCCACCTGCCCGCCCCGTCCTACGTCGACGTCGGCATCACCGGCGGATCAGGCGACTACCGTAACGCCCGAGGCTTTGTTCGCACCGTTCCTGCCGGTGACACCGAGAGGCACTTCACCGTCCACCTGAAGTGACGGTTGGCTGTCGTACGCCCTCGCCGCCACAGCCCGCCCATCTGACACCTATGCAGGTCGGGTCGTCGCCCTCGACCTGGTGACCGGCGCCGAGATGCACCTCAAGAGCGGCGGCATCGAGCAGGCGTGCGCCACCTGGAACCCGATCGTCCACCCTCCGGATCGCGATCCCCGAGCCGGTGGGCACCTCGCACTGCTCCGCCGCCCCCAGCCCCCGTCGACCGGTGACTCGCAGGTGTGAGATTCACCGACATCAAGAGAGAAAGACCCCTACATGTACATGAAGCTCGAAGTCACCGTGCTGCCTGTTTCCGATGTCGATCGGGCCAAGGCCTTCTACGAGCAGGTGGGATTCCGTCTGGACATCGACATGGCCGCCAGCGAGAACTGGCGCGCGGTGCACTTCACGCCGCCCGGTTCCGAGTGCTCGATCATGTTCGGCACGGGGATCACCTCCGCCGCACCCGGCTCGGCCCAGGGCCTGTATCTCGTTGTCTCCGACATCGAGGAAGCCCGCGCGGAACTCGTCGGTCGCGGCATCGAGGTGGGCGAAGTCTTCCACGACGCCGCAGGACTGCTCTACCACGGCCATGAGGCCGGAGAGGTCACCCACCGGGTCGAGGGACAGGGGCGGCTTGCCGGCCTGCACCCCGGCCGCGCTTCCTACGGCTCCTTCGCCACCTTCAGCGACCCGGACGGCAACGGCTGGGTGCTCCAGGAGATCACGCAGCGGTTCCCCGGTCGCTGACATCCCGTCAGTCACCCGGGGATGACGGGCGACGACCAGCCTGCAGGGCGGCCGGCCTCGATAAGCCCCTGAACACAGCCTCGGCGCACCATCAGTCGGATCCCGAAGCCGGCGTAAATACGAGCATATGCTCCTTAGTCTCGAGGTCCTGGCTTCGCCCTGACGCTCAAGCAACGTACGAAGGGAAAATTTTCATGACCATGTCTCCCATGGAGCCGCCCGCACAGGAAGGCCCCGGATCACAGCCGGTGTCACACAGTGCCCGGCGCGGGCTGTCCCGACGCGGCTTCGTCGGCGGCGCGGCTGCTGCTGCTGCCGCAGCCGGTATCTCGCTGGTAGGCGGATTGACCCCGTCCGCCACTGCCTCCCCCGCCGTGCGCAGGCCGAGGGGTTTCGGTTCGGTCTCCACGGCTCCGGGGCTTCCGGCCGGGTTCACCAAGACGTTCACCAGCCGGTTCATCCAAGCCGGCGGACTGCGCCAGCACGCGGTCATCGGAGGCGACGGCCCGCCGCTGCTGCTGGTACACGGCTGGCCGCAGAACTGGTACGCCTGGCGCATGGTGATGCCGGAGCTCGCCCGGCACTACACGGTCATCGCCGTCGACCAGCGCGGCATCGGTCTGACCGGCAAGCCCATGGGCGGCTACGACACCGCTACCCTCGCCAATGACCTGGTGGCCCTCATGGATGCCCTGGGACACGACCAGTTCGCCGTGGTCGGCCACGACACCGGCATGGTCATCAGCTACGCCCTGGCAGCGGACCACCCCGAGCGGGTCGCCCGGGTGGCCCTCCTGGAGGTCCCCGGGCCGCCGATGCACAACCCCTCGCCATCGCTGTTCAGCGCCGCCGCCGACAACGACCGGCTCTGGCACATCGCCTTCAACCGGGTGAACCACCCAGCGACCGAGAAGCTGGTCCGGGGCCGGGAAGACGTCTTCTTCGGATACGAGTTCGATATCCAGGGAGGAAAGAGGCTCTCCGACCGCACCCGCGAGTACTACTACCGCGTTTTCTCCGACCCTGAGACCCTGCGCGGCAGCTTTGGCCTTTACCGAGCGTGGGACGCCACCCTCGACCAGAACGACAAACGCGCCCACACGAAACTGACCATGCCGGTCCTGGCGATCGGCGGAAAGGAAAGCTGGCACGAGTTTGTCGCGGGAGCGATGAAGCCCCTCGCGAACGACGTGCAGGGCGTGGTCATCCCCGACGCCGGCCACTGGGTCGCCGAGCAGGCCCCCAAGGAGCTGCTCACGGAACTGACCCGCTTCCTGACCCCGTACCGCCGCGCCGCCGGCCCGTCCCGCTAGCGGACGGCCAGACGTCCGGGCATGCCCCGGGCATGACGGCACGCGCTCGACCGGGCGGAAGTGTCGCCGCTTTCGAGCAGCCGGAGCTCCTCGCCGAAGAGTCCGGTCTGTTCGCCCGGCTCCTGCGCTGATCCCACCGCAGGGGCCCTCAACCGAGGTCGTCCTGCCCGCCGGGTGTCCCGGCGGGCAGGACCGGAGCGAACGCTCCTACGTAGTTGTACCCGGGGTGGTCAGCCCCGGGGAGCCGCACGCCGTCGTGCGGCCGGCCTGCGTTCGGCAGGCGCCCCTTCGGACGACTGGCACGCCACGCTTCGCCTCCTTCCAGGAGCGGCGAAACCTTCACCATCCCCGACGGGAGGCATGGATGTTTTCCGACATCGGCCCACTCGAAGTTGTGACGCTGATCGTGCTGGCCGTCATTCTTGTCGGGCCCGACAAGCTCCCCAAGATGGTGTCCGACACCGTGCGGACCCTGCGCAAGCTCCGCGAGTTCTCGCAGAGCGCTCAGGCGAGCATTCGAGACGAACTCCCCACCGAGCTCAAGGACCTGAATCTCGAGGACCTCAACCCGAAGACCTTCGTGGCCAAGAACCTGCTGGGTGACCAGAGCCTGGGGCTGGGCGACCTGACCGCCGACCTCGGCCTGGAGGACGAACCGCCTGACAGCGCCGGAACCAACACCTCAAAGGGCCTCGGGAAGGCCGCCGCACCCGGCCCGCTTCCCGCGGCCACCGGCCACGGGCCTCGGGAAGCCACCGGCGCGGGGCGCTACAGCCTCGACAAGAACGGCCCGTAACCGGGAAGGACCACGGCCGCCTCGCCGTCGGCCCGGCCCGTCAACGCACCGACCGGCACGCAGGGCCTGGCTGCCGCATCCGTCCGCAGCCAGGCCACCGCGCAGGAGCACCGCCCCTGCGCTTTCAGACCCTCGGAAAGGAAACTCCCATGTTCGGCAGGCTCGGAGCACCCGAGATCATCCTCGTCCTGCTCGTCGTCGTGCTCCTGTTCGGCGCCAAGCGGCTCCCCGATATGGCCCGCTCCTTCGGGCAGTCGCTGCGGATCCTCAAGAGCGAGACCAAGGCCATGCAGAAGGACGACGCGGACGAACCCTCGACCCCACGCCACCGCAGCCCACCAGCTCGCGGCCGAGAGCCGGCACACGGCCCCGGAGGCGACCGAGGCAGACACCTCCCACCGGCGCTGAAACCCCGAAACCACCGACCAGCATCCGGCCGGTGCCGCACTTGAAGGGACCGGGACCGCCCATGCCGATCCAACCAGCACATGACGCCGCGCCTATGTCCCTGGGGGAGCACCTGCGCGAGCTGCGCAACCGCCTGCTCAAGGCCGTCGGAGCGATCCTGCTCATCACCGTCGTTGCGGCTCTGTTCTACAAGCAGCTGATCGGATTCCTCATCGATCCCCTGCCCGGCTGCGCTCCGGGCCAGCCTGCCGGCGCGGACGACGCGGGCCGCTGCGGCGTGATCTCTCTCAACGGCCTTCTGTCACCTTTCACCCTCGCGCTGAAGGTGTCGATCACCGCGGGGGTGGTCGCCGCGAGCCCACTGTGGCTGTATCAGCTGTGGGCCTTCGTCGCACCAGGACTGCACCGCAACGAGAAGAAATACACCCTGACCTTTCTCGGGGCGAGCATCCCCCTGTTCCTGACCGGTGCCGCCGTGGCCTACTGGACCCTGCCCACCACGGCACGGGTGCTTATCTCCTTCACCCCGGACAACGCCACCAACCTCCTGCCCGTCGACGACTTCCTCGACCTGGCCACCCGCATGGTCCTCGTCTTCGGACTCTCCTTCGAACTCCCCGTCCTCCTCGTACTGTTGAACCTCGGCGGCGTGATCAGCGCACGCCGGATGGCCGACTGGTGGCGCGGCATGTTCATGGCCATCGCCGCCTTCGCGGCGCTCGCCACCCCCAGCACCGACCCGCTCAGCATGCTGCTGCTCGCCACCCCCATCAGCCTGCTGTACCTGGCGGCGTGCGCGATCGCCTGGTACAACGACCGCCGCCGGCAGCGCACCGCCACCACCGGGCCAGACGGAAGCCCGGACACCGAGGCATCCCCCCTCGACCTCACCCCGACCCCGCTCGACGCCCCCGACGACATCTCCGTCAGCCGACCCTGACGGACCCCTTCTCAAGGAGCGGCTCACCGCCTGCGGCCAAGGCGGTTGCTTGCGACGAGCCCGGGAGGCCCGCAGATTGACGGCGTAGCCGCAGATGCGTACGTCGTGCCAGATCCCGCTTGATTGCGCGAGCGGTCGTAGAACGCCACGGCGTACTTGTTCGTAGTGACACGCCGGTTCCGGGGCGCCGGGTACCGAGGGCGTGACCGCGAGACCTGCGGAACGGCGGACCTTGCCCTCGGCGTTCAGATCGATTCCGCAATCGAGTGCGGATGGGATTGGGGAACAAGGAAGCGAAGGCCGCGCCGCAGGGCGTGTTGCCGTGGCTGCCGCCAGCTGGAAAGTTAACGGTGGAGGCGTCGTCGAAGCTGGACCGGCCGCTGGACGATGACGTTCATGCGGTGCGGTCGTAAGCGTTGATCACGGCGATGAGGGACGCCAACCCGGCCAACTGGTCCTCGTCGTAGCGGTTGGCCGCGTTCGCCCAGGCCTCGTCGGTGACGCCACCGGCCGCGTCGGCGATGCGCGTGCCCTGTTCCGCCAGTTCCAAGGCCGCCCGCTCGGCCTCGGTGAACACCGTGGCCTCAGTCGCGATCAGGTTGAGACGCACCGAGGTCTCCCCGCCGTGCGTGGCGTCCCTTGGTGTGCATGTCGGTGCAGAAGCCTCAGCCGTTGATCTGGCCGACCCGGATCTACGATCAGTTCCTGCGTCGCGGCCGACAGAGTCGACTCTGTGATGACCTTGCCTGTCCAGGCGGCACAGCGAGTCCCTGCCGTCGACGCCCGATCTCACACACCCCCGACGACTCCCCCCCATGCGCCCGCTCCAGGGAAGCAGCCGCGTCAAGAGGGCAGGGGTCCGTCACGCCCGGCGTGTTCACGGGCACTTCGGTGACGTCAGGGCGACCGGCGTCAGCCCTCAGTAGCGCCAGAAGCATCGTCTCCTACTCGGCCCAGGGCTCGAATCCGGTGTGAAGGACGGCTTCGAGGTACGCGCGCAGATGGGCTGCCCCGTCGGCGCCGAAGTTCTCCTCGAACTGCGCCTGCACGGCATTCCACAGTGGTAGCGCCGTCTTCAGTCGGGTGAGGCCGTCCGGCGTGATGGCAGCAATCCGTGCGCGGCGGTCGGCCGCCGACGACTCGACGGTTACCAGACCCTCGCGGACAAGCGGCTTCAGGTTTGAGGCCATCGTCGTGCGGTCCATGGCGATCACGTCGGCGAGGCCGCTGATCGTCATTTCTCGGTGCACACTCAGCTTCTGCAGGATGCTGAGCTGCGTCGCGCGAAGTCCGACCGGGGCCAGGGCCTTGTCGTAGGTCGCACCGAGGTACCAGGCCGCCTTGCGCAGGGCCAGGTTGTTGCACGAGTCGCCGGGATTCGTCGGCGCAATGGTCATTGTCTCCTCCGGAGCTTCACCCACCCACGATACGAGCAGGTACTCTCAAATGCGACAGTCACTCGACGTCAACGCCCCCCCGAATCACCCACTCTTGCCATCAAAATAAATGTGAGCAAATGCTCATATTTGTGGCCTGACGCCTCCTCCTGACCCCTCCAGCGAGCCTCGCACCCCTCCACCCGAAAGCCTTGTCATGGAAACCCCCATCGGATCTGCGCCCGTGCGTAAGCCGACACTCTCCGCAGCGGCCGAACTCTCCCCGAAGCTCCACCTCACCGGCCGCCGCCCGCCCGCTACGCCCGCCCGGTTTGGCGAGCTGCCGAAGCGAATCCTCCCCGAGGAGATGATCGAAGAACGGGCGGCCACGATGCCGAACCCGGCGATGAACACATACAACGCCGACGAGTGGCTCGTTCGGTACTGCCTGTGAGCCACATCAGCCCAAACAATGGAGGATTCCCATGCACGTGCCCAAGCCCCTCATGGCAGTCTCGCTGGCAGTGCTCTCGATAGCTGTCACCCTGGGTTGCTTCGCCCAGGTCTTCTGACCACCGAACAAGGCCTGGAGGCCGACACCGGCACCGGCGTCTCCCGCTCCTCAGGGTCTGCGGGCTCAATGAACGCCGTCTCGGCCCCTTCACACGCATGGACCACCATCCGGCGAAGGCCGACGTCAAGGAGCTCGTCCAGGCCAAGCCGCCCAGTCCAGCGAGGAACCTTGCGGACGACGCCTGACGGGCGCCGACCCGGGGAGCAGCGTCACACCGGAGTGAAGGGGGAGGTCCATACCTCGTGACGCCGCTGTCATGCCTGGTCGCGTCGCACCCGGATCCGGTCCCGCGTTCGGTCGCGAGGTCGGTGCGTGAGGGTAGCTACTTCTTGATCAGTGGTGCTTCCGCGTCTTGTGGTGGGAGCCCATTTCGCTGTTCATCGCCATGACCCTGCTGTGGATCTCGTGGACCGGCGCCGGCTGACCGCGAAGGGCCACTTCATGCCCCCGTGTTCAGGCTCGTCAACACCATCCCGGGCAGCTGCCCTCAACGCACATGACGGCGGCTTTCCGTGCCGGCCCCGCCGGCCGGAGCCCCGTCACCAACGAGCGATGCGCCCCCTTCTCGGCGCAGCACCGGTGGCGCACCTCGTCCCGCAACGGGCGCGCGCCACCGCACCCCTTCGGTTCCGCGTCGCGGAGCACGGGCGCGGCGCCGCAGCCACTGCCTCACGGAGGAACCGTGCTCACCACTTCCACCGGACTCGCTGACGGCGCCCTGGCCGTCGAGCCCGCCCCGCCCCTTCATGCTCCGCTCGGTGCAGGCTTGCGCTGGCTCGACACCTCCACCAAACCCGCCCTCCTCTACGTACCACCCCTCCTGCCCCACTGGTGCGTGCCTCCTCTGCTGGTCGCCTTCCACGGAGCCACCGGCGTACCTGGCGACATACTGACCCTGCTGCGCACGGAAGCCGCGCGGCGCAAGGTTCTGCTCCTGGCCCCCAGCTCCGAACAGGTCACCTGGGATGCCATCGCGGACGGCGCATTCGGCAAGGACGCGGCCAGCGTGCAGCACGCCATGGCCAGCGTCTTCGACCACTTCGCAGTAGACCGCGACCGGATCGCCGTCGCCGGCTTCGCCGACGGCGCCTCCTACGCTCTGGGCCTCGGCCTGGCCAACGGGGGACCTATCCACCCGGTCCTTGCCGTAGGGCAGGGTGAGGCCAGCGTCGACCGCGGGCCGGTCGATTTCGAGACCGTTGGTGAGACTGCGCAGGTGGGGCAGGTCGACGGCGCGGGCCGCCGCGATCCACTCGGTGAGTTTCACGTCGTTGCCCGCAGCCGGTTTCAGCAGGGCGGCGAAGCTGCGCACCAGATCAGCGAGTGCTGTCATCTCCGGGCAGGCTGCGGCCATCTCTTCCAGCAGAGTCGTTTCCTTCGAGCGCAGGTTTTCGGGGTTGGTGAGCAGGAGGCGGCTGGCGCGACGGGATCGCCCGGCCGCATAACTCCCGTGCCACCTGGGATATCTGCCAGGCAAGCCGCACCGTGCGACGCTGGTGGCGCTCCAGCAGTCCGGGAATCTGCTCCCGGAAGGTCTGCCGCCAACAACCCCGGATCGGACAGACCAGCCGCCGTACGCGCAGGTGGACGACGACCTGGCGGCCGTCGACCGGCACCTCCGTCACTGCCCGATGGCGATACCCGTGCACCTACGCCGTCGGAGTTCCACACACCGGACACAACACGGCTACAGCCCGAGTGCGGACCGTGACCACCACCGTGCCGCCGCCCTCCGCCACGTCCTCAACGACCAGCGCCGACAGTCCGGAAAGCAGCATCCCTATAAGGGAGTTGATATCCATCACAAGACCATGATCGCGGACGGCTACTCGACGTCACCACCGGCTACGGACCAGAGCCTGATTCATGACACTCCCGATGTAATGGCTCGGGTGGCCGCCGTAACGGTTCGCCCCTGATTGGCGAGCGGCTGTGCGGCTTTCCGGATGGATCGTGACTGCGTAGGGGGCTGGCGGCGCGCCAGGTGAGGGTTGGGTGACGGTCGCTGGGTCGGCATCGTCCGGCTGGTCCGCTGCGTGCCGACTGTGAGTGGCAAGGCTCGAGGGCGTTGTGGACGCCCGGATGCGAGCTCACGGCCTTGAGTGTGTGAGTGTTCATGCGGTGAGGCCGCGCATCTTGCCCCGGCGTGTTGCGCTGCAGGCGGTGGGCCAGGGTGTGTGCCCGACCTCGACCCAGTAGAGGGTGCGTGGGCGCACATTAGGCGGAGCCTGGCCAACCTGGTTCGCCCGCGCCCTCGGCGACCTGGAGACTCTGCTCCCATGTACTCGTAGCTTGCGGCTGTGACGAGGTCAGCCAGCCCCTGGTGGCGCCACGCCGGCCGGGCGGCAGGCTTGCTACCGGGAAAATAGGAGCATATGCTCTCATCTGCTCGCTGGAATCACCGGCAGCCGGTCCATACGTAGGCGACCAGGGCCGGATCTCAGAAGGAGACATGACATGGCGAACGCGGAAAACAGCGACAACGACCGTCAGGGACTCAGCTACTACCCCTGGTGGCTGGACAACCTGGCCGACGACGTCACCCTGGAAGGCGCCGCCATGAACGGCACCGCGCGTGGCGCGGAGGCGGTCCGCGCCATCGTGGTCAAGGCCCGCGAACTGTACGAGTTCCAGGACTTCAGCTTCACCGGAGACTTCGGCGACAACGGCTTCCTCGAGATCTACGACGCTTCGGTCCTCGGCGAGCCCATGAAGGTTGTCGTCACGGTCACCCGCAACGCCGCCGGACAGGCCCAGGAGCTCGCGGTGCTCCATCGGCCGCGCAACACGCTGCTGCTCTTCTCCCGCGAGATGAATAAGAAGTTCGCCAGCACCCCCCTCGCCGAGCACTTCCTCGCCGACGAGTCCTGAGACGGCGATCCCGGGGGGCAGGCCTCACTGCCCAGCCCGGGCGCCGCCTCTTGGGCCGTCCGGCTCCGTCGGCTGTGAGGCAACCGCGAACTCCGTCAGGTCATCCAACCGCAGGGGCTGTAAGCCTTGTTGGCGATGACCTGGTCAGGCCTGCAGCACGGTCGGCCAAAACCGATGTGAGGAATACGGATCCGTTCCATCAGAGGCCGCGCGCAGACACTGTTGTGGCGTTGTCCTGGTGTCACCGGGATCGCGAGCGGGCGGCCTTTGCCGTCACAGGCGAGGTGGATTTTGGTGGTCAGTCCGCCTCAGGATGGGCCGAAGACGCGATCGTCCGGTTCGTCCGGCCGGTGGATCCCCCTTTTCGCCCGTGGCGGAGGAGTGTTGGTGAGCGCGGACAATGGTGGAGCCGGTCTGCGCCAGCGAGTCGATGTCGCCGACGGCCTTGGCATGGGCTTGGATTTGCTCAAGGGCTCGGGTGGACACGCCGTCCAGGGCGTAGCGGGGGCCGGTCGGGAGCCGGCGGGGAGCTTCTGGGACAGTTCGATCATGTTGCCCCACGGGCCCCGGAGAACGCCAGGCGACGGCTGGTGTCCTCGATCTCGAAAGGCTTGCCGATGAGGTCGACGCCGCGCTTAGCGAGTTCGGTGCGCGCTGCGTCGACCTCGAGAACATGAACGCACATGTACTGGTAGCCGCCGTGCTGCAGGCTGACGCCCAGGTCGTCGGGCGATCCCACGGAAGCCCGTGAGTTGGTTGAAGCGGCGCTCGATCATGTTGTGTCGACGGTATGTCTCCGGTCGAATCCTGGTGGTCTGCCTCCGTGGCAGCTGCGTCTCATCCGGCGTCGTCGTTGGTCGATCTCCACGGGGACGGTGTGCGCACTGCGTGCGCGTGGCAAAGGTCGCGCCTGGCGCCACTGTCGGAAGCACGCCTTGTTGTGTGACCTGTGGTGCCCCATCGCGGAGACGAGGCATTGAGCGGGTGTCGATACCGGCGCAGCAGCGAGATCTTCGAAGCCGAGCCATCGTCGTGCCGGCGGTGGGTCGGCATGCACCGGGCGGCCGGCCCTGTTCGTGCAAACGCGCGTGATGGCGTTACGCAGGCCACAGCGGGGCCGTGCCTGCATCTGGCCACGACTCTCATCTCTTTGAGCTCGTGCCGGTCCGTGCCGTGGGAGCGATGACTCGGCAGCCGCACGGTGACCGTGCGGGGGGGTGCGTGCTTGCCGTATGCAGAATACGAGCATATGCTCTTAAATGTCTTGGGTGCCACTGTCGCATGCCTGCGCGCGATTGCCCGCAATATCAGGGGCCTGCAGCGGAGGTCTGCTGACCTCCGCCTGTTCCCCCTGGACGACCCCCACGTCCCTCAACCAGAAGGCCCGGCCTTGGAAACCCCTATCCGATCGGCCCCCGAATGCCAAGAAGCGTCCGCAGGAGCCGGACTCCTGCCCAGGCCGAAAGAGACCCGCCGCCCGCCAATACAGATCTGGCTCCAGCCGATTGTGATCGCCCTGATCGTCGTATCGGCCTTCATCGGCTGCTACGTCGGCCTGCAACGTGATCCCCAGCCACATCAAGTCCCCATCGCTGTCACAGCGCCCCACCACCTGCCAGACAAGATGCGCCAGGCCCTCGGCGGCAGCGTCGAGGTGCACCTGGCCGCTGACGCCGAGAGCGCGCGCCAGGCAGTGGAGCATGGCGAGGCTGCCGCCGCGCTCAGCGCCGACGGCGCAGGGCGGCTGCGTCTCGAGATCGCCGGGGCGGACGGCCCATCCACCACAGCGGCGGTGAAGAACCTCGTCAGTGTCTACGCCAACGGCGCGGGCATGCATGTCACCACAAAGGACGTCGTCCCCCTGGCCCGCTTCGACGCCCGCGGCTTGGCCGGCTTCTACGTGGCCTTCGGTGTGACCCTGGCCGGTTTCGTCCTCGCCTCGAACGTACTTGGCCTGGCAAAGCTCCTACACCTGCGTCACCGGTTTTGGCTGCTCGGCGGCGCTTCGGCGGCCATCGGCACCCTCGCAGCGATCATCGCCGGCCCCCTTCTGGGCGCTGTCCCGGCCTCCGTCATATTCTTGGCCCTCACCCTCACCTTGCTGGCAGCCGCAGCCGCCTTCACCACCAAACTGCTTGGCGCCTACCTCGGCCCAGTCGGCCTCCCCATCGCCACCCTCGTGCTGCTCACCGTCGGCAACGCCACCAGCGGCGCAGCTATAGGGGTTGATCTGCTGCCCAGCGCCGCCCGAGCCGTCTCGGCACTGCTACCGCCTGGCGCAGCCGTCCGCGCAATCCGCAGCCTGAGCTACTTCGGGGGCGCGCACGCGACGGGACCCATCGTCACGCTCGCGCTCTGGGCCGTCATCGCTGCACTCCTTGTCGCCCTGCGCCCCCGCCTCATGCGGCGTGCCGCAGTCGATGGTTGACGTGTGGTCTGTGTGCGGCACCATGCCTCGAGGACGGAAAGCCCCAGCCGCACAAACGTCGTCCACATGAATCGCCTTGCGGCGATCAACGCTTCACAAATTCACTAATCTTGACTCTGTCGGTGATCTTGTAATTGTCGGTGTCAGCTGTTGGCAGCCCGCCAGTCGTCCGCCCGGCGGGTACTGGCTGCGCCACACCGGACTCTCGCGGCCCCGGGAGTCTGTCCTGTGACAGTGCGCGTTGAGCGCGTGCCAACGAAGTCTGAGCGGCTCTGGTCAAGCGCCTGCGCGCCGGCTCTCTCCAGTTGCCGTTGAAGTGTGCTCAGCGCTTTCTGGAAGAGCGGGTGGAACCGCCCGCTCTTCCAGGAGGAGCGCACCATGGCGCAACCGATAAGCCGGCCAACGATCAGCGCTGAACAGTTCAGCCGAGTGTGTGACGAGATTAGGAGCACGGCGGCGCCCGAGAAGGACGCTCAGTCCATCCGGGACTGCGCTCTGCGCATCGTGCAGACCCTGGGCCTGGCGCTATCCACGGATGACCCGAGCAGGCTCCTCACCGAACTCATGGCCCCTAGCGTGGCCCCACCCCCAAAGAGCCCTCAATACACCCGAGAGGCCATCCTGGACATGCCTGACACACAGCCAGGAGAAGATGAAGGCCCGGTCAGGTAAACCCGGCCGTCACGCCTGACTACATCCGCGGCTCACATCCCATCTCAGCCGGATGCGCATCCGCTCGTCCGGGCGGGCGCCCAGGTCGACCCGGACGATGCCCGGCGGGACACCACGGCCGACCAGCGCCTGGTCCACCGCGGTGGCGTACGGCCAGTGCGGCAGGGTGTGGGGCAACAGGCCAGGAAGTCCTGGTGGTTGGAGCAGCACGGGTTTCGCCTCCGCGGCGGGTTCGGTCGGGTCAGGAGACGCGCAGGAGTGTGGTGGCGGGGCGGATCGCGCCGGGCCCGAACTTGGCGCGGATGCGGTCGCTGGCCTCTTCGGCGACGAGCCGGGCCTCGCGGGCCCGGTCGAAGCTGATCTGTTCGGCAACCTGGTCGGCGGCGATCAGGTCCTCGCCCTTCAGCGTGATTCCGGTGAGGCGGCCTCGCTGGAGTCCTGCCGCGTCGATCAGCCGGTAGGTCAGCGTGCGCAGGTCGTCGTCGTGGGCGGAGGCCTCCGGGAGCCGGCGGGTCTTCTCCCATGTGGTGCCTCCGGCGAAACGCAGGATCAGGGTCAGGCCGCGGGCCGCCTGGCCCCGGCCACGGAGCTGGAGGGCGAGGGTGACGACCAGGTCGAGCAGGGCCGCGCGGACGGCGGCGCCGTCCAGGGTGTGCCGGGGGAAGGTGCGGCTCACGCTCGCGGAGGCGGGCAGGGCGCGCGGGGTGACGGGGCGGGGGTCGATGCCGCGGGCCCGGTCGGCCACCTGGCGTCCGGCCCGGCCGCCCAGGAGGCGCTGCACGGTGTCGGGCGGGATCGCGGCGAGCAGGCCGACGCAGTGCACGCCGTAGTCACGCAGGACCTGGGCGTGGCGGGGGCCGATGCCGTGGAGGGCTTCGACGGGCAGCGGTCCGAGCCAGTCGGCCACCTGGCCGGGGTCGACGGCGAGGACGCCGCCCGGCTCGGCGATCTGGCCGGAGGCGGTGGCCGCGACCGTGATGGACGGGCCGATCCCGACCCGCACGTCGACACCCAGCCGGGAAATGGTCCGCACCCGCAGCACCTCCCCCAGCCGCCGCCCATCCACGCCGTGATAGCGCAGCGCGCCCTTCAACTCCACCAGAGCCGCCGACGGGGGCAGCGCCTGAACGACCGGGGAAAGCTCCGCCAGCTGCTCGAGCACCTGCCGGTAGACGTCCCCCGGCAGACGGTCCGGGCAGCGCACATGCATCACACTCGCCACCCGCCGTGCCTCCGTCCCTGCCTCCACAGCACCCACCTCCTCCACCCCACATTATCGAACTAGAATTCGAACACGCGAGAGGGCGGGCCCGGACACTCTCAGATCTAGAATCGGAAACATGTTCGACGACCTGCCGCCTGACCTGGCACGACTGCTCACCCTGCGGGTGTGGCACGCCATGTGGCTGCAGCGCATCGACACCAAAATCGCCGCCCTCCAGAAGCAGGAAGCCGAACAGGAACAGGGCCGGAAGAACCGGCCACAGGAGCCGGACTGGATCGTCGAACTCGGCATCGGCAACGGACGCCCGCCCATCGAAGTGCACATGGGCGGCTGCTACGCCGCGGGCAAACGACGACGCCCCATCCCGCGCGACGAAGCACGCCGGCTCCTCACCTCGGGCGTGCGCGCCTGCACCCACTGCACACCCGACGCCCAGCTCCGCATCCTCGACTGACAGACGCGCGCGGCCTCCAGCTTGTCGTGGCATACCGCGTCAGCGTCCGCCGCACTCATTGAGCGCCTGCGGACGCCCTGACGGTGCGCCCTGAAGCTACGCCCCCGAAGGAGGCCACAACACCGCAGGATCGAACGTACATACGGGATGCCAAGCGTCCCCGCATCGGACCGACGCCTGTTCATCGCCAGTGCACCGTTGGCCTCGTTCACGGCTGCGCGTGAGGGTCGTGTGAGACGGCGCACCTCACGCTCCTCACCTTGCTTCGCCGTAGGTCACAGGTACAGCCAATCTCGACCTGATCATGCTCTCCGGAGCCGCTGCACTACAGCAGCGAAGTACGGCAGCCACCGCAAGGCCACGCGAGCTTCAGTTGCTTGGCGTCAGCCCCCGAGCGGCCGATATGACGGACCGCTGAGCGTGACGGTGTCGGAGCGGGGGTCGCTCATGTGCATCCGGCGTCGTTTTTCGGCCGCAGGCCCGGCTCGCGGACCATCGCGGTGATCTCGGCGGCGGCACGCTCAGCACGGCCTGGGCGGCGCAGCCGTCGCTCCAGCGGCGGGAAGCCGACACTGCCGACGGGGGCGTCGTCAACATTGGTGCGGCAACGGACGATCAGCTCACCTTCGGGGGTGTAGACAGCGCCGATGACATCCGCCCACGGGAGGTGGGCAGTACGCCACAGGCCGCGAACGTGCAGTCCATTGGAGTCGGCGGTGATCCGCCAGATCATCATCCGGAGGCAGACGCTCACCCAGTACAAACCACCTACCGACCAGAAGGGCAGCTGCCACCACGTAGGGGAACCCGTGAAGAGCGTCCCCAGCAGCATGATGGTCACGACGATCAACGCCGCTCCGACGGAGCGCGCCACCGGACCTGCCTGCCACCGGACCGGTCCGGTAGCAGGGGTCATCGCGGCGAGGGCGTTTTGGACGTGGGCCTCAGCGGCCCGGCGGTGTGCGGCCGTGCGTGCTGTGCGTGCTGTGCGTGCTGTGCGTGCTGTGCGTGCTGTGCGTGCTGTGCGTGCTGTGCGTGCTGTGCGTGCTGTGCCGGGACGGTATACCTCGGGCTTGCCCATGCCGTCGGGAGAACCGTGCCGTATCGAGGACGCGGTCCCTTCGACGAGCCACTGCCCCGACTCCGTTGCGCTCGCCAGAATCAACTCACCTCCCTCGTGAGGTGCACCGTAGAGCAGGGCTTGGCGCAGTGCCGTGCGGGTACCGGTGTGGGGCTCGTAGCTCAGCACCGGACGCAGGGTGGCGGTGTCGTCGGCGGCGAATATCTCCGTACGCCCCTGATCGTGACGGGTCAGGACGCGCAGTACCGGGACCGGGGCGCGGTGCAGCGCCACCGCCCGGCGGCGGGAGAGCAGGCCCGAGCCGAGCACGGTGACACCGAGCCCGGCGAGGACGAGTGCCAGCGCCTGGCGGCCGGTGCGGTCGCCGTAGGGCTCAGTGGCGAGCCGCATCCAATCGCGGTGCATCAGCACCGGCACGCTACTGCCGACCCGATAGCTGCCCTGCGCGTCGAACCTGTGTCGTGTGTTGTCTGAGAGGCGGACGGTGACGGTGTAGTCGTCAGTGTTGTAGGCCACGACTCGGGCGTTCTCCGACGTGGCCGTACGAGCCAGGCGGTCGTCTGCTCGGTCGTCCACGACGACGGTCGTAATCAGGGCACCGGCCACCGCGCACAGGATCGCCCCCGCAATGCCGCGGACCAGGCCCCGGCGCCAAGGGCGGACGTCGTCCGTCGCCGGGGCAGGCACCGTGATGCCGCCGGCCGCGTCGAGCACGAGCGAGCGTTGGCGGCCGCGCGCACGCAGCCGCGCCACGACGGCCGCCCAGCCCCAGCACAGCCCCGCCACAACGACGGCGTCCGCGATCTTCTCAGCCGGCCCACCCAGCCAAATATCGGGATTGCTCATCCAGATCAGCAGCAACGGAGCGGACACGAGCGCGAGTTCCGGTAGCACAAACAACCACACCAAGTGCGGCAGGAAGAGCATCGATCCGGCCGCATCGAGCCAGTCCGCCCCACAGGGCGCTGCCACCGTGCACATCAAGTCGGGCGAGAACATCACCGCCGCCATGACCACCGCCACCAGCAGCACCACAGCCGGCCCCACCGGCCGCGCCCACGCGGGCACCCGGACGTCCGCCCACCGCCTGGCATCGGCGGACACCCAGGGGCGAGCGGGAACATCCGCATACGGCACTGAACTCGTCGTCACCCGCGCATTATTCGTCACGGTTGTATGCCCCCTGCGCCTGGGGCCACCCCGAGTAGTACGCCCGGTGGCGAACGCCGATCGATACTGCCGTTGGTGTCAGTTTCCGACGATCTGGTCGCGGCGTGCGGCTTTCTGCTGCTGACCGGCGTCGATCAATCATATTTTGCATGCAAGTGACTACTCTTCGTGGCGAAGGTTGATCGCTCACAGGAGACAGGTGGTGTGTGATGTCCCAGGAAATCTCGCCGGGAACGCGGTCTGGAGATGCTGACATCATCTTCTCCGGCGGTTCCATCGTGACGGTCGCCGACGCGAAGTCGGCAGCGCCCGAGGCGGTGGCGGTCAAGGACGGTCGGATCGTCTTCGTCGGCAACCTGTCCCAGGCGCGGGCCAAGTGGCAGGGGCCGGACACGCGGTTGCACGACTTGCTGCCGGACCAGGCTCTGCTGCCGGGTTTCATCGATGCGCACGGCCACATCACCGGCACCGGCCTGCAGGCCACCATCGCCAATCTCCTGGCCGCTCCCGACGGCGACGTCACCGGCATCGCATCCCTCCAGGACAAGCTGCGCGCGTTCGCCGAAAGCGAGGTGGGGAAACGCTCGGACTGGATCATCGGTTTCGGTTACGACGACTCCATGCTCACTGAGGGCAAGCACCCCACCCGCCACGACCTGGACGTGGTCTCCACCGAGAAGCCCGTTCTGGCGATCCACCAGTCCTTCCATCTGGGAGCGGTCAACAGCCTGGGGCTCGAACGGCTCAAGTACACCGCCACGACACCGGACCCGAAGGGCGGGGTGATCAGGCGGAAGCTGGAGCGCGTGACCGAATCCGAGCCCGTGTACGGAGAGCCGAACGGGGTGCTGGAAGAGACCGCGTTCAACCCCGCCGCCGACCTGGCCGTCGCCGGGATGGACCCCATCGACAGCGGGCAGTTCCTGGCCATGGGCCTCCGGGCGGCGGCGAGATTCGGCTTCACGACCGTGCAGGAGGGGGGAGCGAGCCTGGAGGTCCTGGGCCTCCTGCGGCAGGTCGCGGACGCCCACCCCGATGGCCTGCCTACCGACGTGGTCGTCTACGTCAAGGCCGACCAGGCCATGAAGTCCCCTGACACGGTCCAGGCGAGCCGGGAGTACACCAAGGGCCTGCGCACGGCCGGAGTGAAGCTGCTCCTGGACGGCTCGCCCCAGGGGCGCACCGCTTGGCTCACCGAGCCCTACCTCACCCCTCCCGACGGCCAGAACGAGAACTACCGCGGCTACGCGACCCTGCCGGACAAGGACGTCCTGGCCCAGGTCCGGGCAGGTTTCGCCAACAACTGGCAGGTCATCGCGCATGTGAACGGCGACGCCGCCATCGACCAGCTCATCCAGTGCGTGCGCACGGCCACCAAAGAAGCCGGACAGGACCGGCGTACGACGGCGATCCACTGCCAGACCGCCCGCGAGGACCAGGTCGAGGCGTTTCGGGAACTCGGGATCATCCCGTCGTTCTTCTCCATGCACACCTACTACTGGGGCGACTGGTACCGCAAGACCGTGCTCGGTCCCGAACGTGCGGTCGACATCTCACCGGCCCGGTGGGCGGTGGACCGCGGCATGGCCTACACCTCGCACCACGACGCCCCCGTCGCCCTGCCCAACTCGATCGCCATCCTGTCCAGCCAGGTCACCCGCATCACCCGCTCAGGAAGCGTCCTGGGCCCGGACCAGTGTGTGTCGGCCCTGGACGCGGTGAAGTCCATCACCATCAACGCCGCCCGCCAGTACTTCGAAGAGGACACCAAGGGCAGCATTGAGGTCGGCAAGCTCGCCGACTTCGTGATCCTCAGCCACAATCCGCTCACGATCCCCGAACGGAAGATCAAGGACATCACCGTCGTGGAGACCATCAAGGAGGGCAGGACCGTCTACCCGCCCTCTCCCACACTCCCAGGCCCCGCCCCCGTCCTGCCAAAGGCCATGTCCGCAGCCTTTGCCCACTGCTGACGCCCCGAAGGTCACCCAGTCGAGGGGCTGAGCACGGGCCCGCCGACTGCGAACACCCCTGAGGCCGCCAACAGGCGACGCACGTCTCTCAGTGTAGGAAGACGGGAGATTGCTCCAGCGACCCACAGCGTTCATCCAAGCCCATCCACTGGTCTCCAGGCACCCCGGCACCAGCAGACCAGATCGGCTGAGACGACGTGCAGCACCCGCACACACCGGACCGGATCAGTTGAGATTCCGAGCCGCTGCTTGTCTCAGCTGATCTGGTCGCCGCAGGTCACGAGCACGGCTTCGGACCAGACCATTTGACAAGGGACACGCGGTGAGCGTCGGCCTGTCCGGCGGCCGCCAGCAGACCCTTGCCCACGTCGACGAGATCGGTTGAGGGAAATACATCCGCTCGCTGCTCGGGTCGGCGTACCCAGTACGGCAGTGAAAGCGTGAGGCCCTACGCGCGCTGGTCAGTCCGCGGGAAGTTGGCCGAGTGGCCGGCCCTTGTCGGCCTGCGACGTGAAGAGGGCGGCCACCTCACTCTCGCTCGTCCCTGCCAGGATGCCGGGACGGGAGCGGCCTCCAGCTGGATGTCGGCCCCAAACGATCGGGCCGCATCGAAGAGCGCCTGCAGTGTACGGACGGCCGTCAGATTGAGGGCACCGATGAAGGTGCTCCAGGTCTGGGTGTCCGGGTCGTACGACGATACAGAGCGCAGCGCGGCCAACTGCTCACGCCAGCGGGTGTCGTCGGCGCGCGCTGCTTGGATCGTGATCTGGAGCAGCCAGCGGTCGCTCGTGGGCGGGGTTGGTAAGGAAGTCATGCTCCGACCGTAGGGGGCGCCTCTGACAGCGGGCGGGCGCGTCTATGTGCTGCGGTCGCTGGGCGTGCAGCTGGCCTGCCAGCTATGGCGAGGCCGACCATACGGCCACGGCCTTCGCGTCGCCCTCGCCAACTACGGAAGCCGCTACATCCCATGCAGCGCCTTCGGCCGCCGAGCGTCAGCAGCTATCGGGTGATCGCGTCCAGGAGCTGCGGGCCGTTGTTGCGGACGTTGTTGACGGCCGTGGAGACCGGCCGGGCATCCAGATGGCCGGCGGCGGGCTGGGTGAGCAGCGCGCGCAATTCGTCCGGGTCCTGGTGGTGGGGGTCAAGCCAGGAGTCGTAGTGGTCCGGTGTGAGGGCGAGCGGCATGCGGGGGTGAACGCGGCCGGCCGTGTCGGTGGCTTCGGTGGTGATGATGGTGCAGGTTGTCAGCCAGGCGGCGGGGTCGCCGTCCTGCTTGACCTCCGGGTTGCGCCAGTACTCATACAGGCCGGCGAGCGCCATCACTTGCTGGTCCTCGGGATGGATGAAGTACGGCTGCTTGCGGGCCTTGCCCGTGTCGGGGTCCTTGGCCTGTTCCCATTCGTAGAAGCCGTCGGCCGGCAGCAGGCAGCGGTGTTTGGCGAATGCGCGGCGGTAGGCGGGTTTCTCGTGCACGGTCTCCACGCGCGCGTTGATCATCCGTGCGCCGATTTTCATGTCCTTCGCCCAGGACGGCACCAGGCCCCAGCGCAGCGGCCGCAACTCCCGCTCCACCGCGGTGGCATCGGTCCGGTCGCGCGGCATGCGCTCGAGGACGGCCCACACGTTGTTGGTCGGGGCGACGTTCCAGTTCGGCGCCAGCACCTCCTCGGCACGCCAGTCGGTGACCTGGAAGAGCTGGACCAGATCCTCGGGACTGCGGGTGGAGACGTAACGGCCGCACATGGAACCACTGTGCCACCGGTGGCGCCGACCCCAGCGCCGTTCGGCGGCCCGTGTCGGGCCGTGCACCTCGGCGTTGCAAGGCAGTCCTGAGGCTGACTCCGGCGGTTGCGTGAGTAGCTCGCCGATGAGGTATCGGGCGTCCCTTCACAAGGCGGCCGCGGCGCAGCCCGCTTGGGCAATCGACTCGCTAGCAGCACCCCAAGTGCAGTCCAAGATCCGATCTGCGGAGAAGTCGCAGGTCAGCACCCTCGAACGAAGGACCAGTCAGTGACAGTGTCCTCCCGGTCCCGCAGTTGCACGGCTAACCGTCGCCTGCCCCATTGTGCTCTCGGCCTGCCAGCCGCAGCCCGCCCCCTGTTCCCTCTGCGCGTCCGTCCGCGCAGCCGATCCCCTCCGGAGTCCTCCCGTGATCACACCCGCCCAGGGCTACGCCCCTCAACAGCTCTGCCGTCTCCTGCAGGGTGCCGCCTCACCGGGGACCGGTGCTTACGTTCTGAATGTGCGGCCCGCACGAGGGGGTCTCGGCATTGCGCTCTCCGGCACCGGCCCGCTGCCGGTCGTCGATCGGGGTGTCCGGGGACGCTCATGCCAAGCGGCGGGGGGAACGGTGTGCAAGATGCTCAGTACGCTGGCAGCACGTCACCCTCGGGCGGGGCTTTCAGCTCATCAGGGACGCTCTCACCACAGAGAGCCGTATGGCCGACCGCGCGGCGCGCTCCCCCGCGGACGGCACCAGGCAGGTGTCCGCCATCGTCTTCCTCCGTATCCGAGGAGCCCTGACGTGTTCTCGCGTCCACTCCCCGTGTCCCGCGAAGGCGGCGCAGGCCGGCTCTGCAGCCGTTGCACCGCCAGGAGCGTGGCATGAACGCTTCCGCAGTCACCAGTGTCATCACGGGCGGTCTGCTCGGGGCAGTGGCCGACGCGCCCTGGTGGGGCAGCTGTGCCGTCGTCGTCATCATCTTCGGGATCGGCCATGCGACACAGCTTGTCGACGCGTGGAACAAGCTCCGGAGAGGGCCCCACGAACGGCGAGCCCTCCGGGAAGCACAGGCCGCCGATGTCCTCGCCTACTTCAGCCAGACCCACACCGGCACGCCCGCGCAACCGCTCACAGACACATCCGCAGTCGATCCGCCGGCCGACGCGGGGACAACATGACGGCGCAGGAGGTGCCGCAATCCGCCCTGGGCAGGCCGGGGTCCGGTTCGAACAGACGTACCATATGGGCGTGGCAACGTACGAATTTCCCCCGATGCTGATCGACGCCCAGAACGAGCTTGATCAGGTCCGCGCCGACCTCCGAGCAATGCTCAAGACCTGTGGATCGGGGCTCGGGTGGCACGCGAGGGGCGTACCTTCCCGAGTGATCGATTGAAGGTCACCGAGTAGGCCGGCGTTCGCAGCGCCGGTCGGGAAGGCACGCCCGTGCTCACGGTAGTCAATGCTGACGGTTCCACGCCAAACGGCTCCCTGATCGACGAGATCGTCCGCGAGGGCGCGAGGCGGATGTTGGCTGCCGCCCTGGAGGCGGAAGTCAATGCTTACATAGCCGAGTTGGCCGGTGAGCGGGACGAGAGGGGTCACCGCCTGGTCGTGCGCAACGGCCATCACCAGCCGCGGAAGGTCACCACCTCCGCCGGAGTCGTCGAGGTCAAGGCCCCGCGCGTGAACGACAAGCGCATTGACGAGGCCTCGGGCGAGCGTAAGCGGTTCTCCTCGGCGATCCTGCCGCCCTGGGCACGGAAGTCCCCGAAGATCAGCGAGGTGCTGCCGCTGCTCTACCTGCACGGCCTGTCCTCCGGCGACTTCGTACCCGCACTCGAGCAGTTCCTCGGCTCCTCGGCCGGCCTCTCGCCCGCCACCGTGACGCGGCTGAACGTCCAATGGCAGGCCGACCACAGGGCGTTCATGGACCGTGACCTGTCTTCCACCGACTATGTGTACGTCTGGGCCGACGGCGTCCACCTGCGCATCCGCCTGGAGGAGGCGAAGGCCGCGGTCCTGGTGCTGATGGGCGTGCGGGCCGACGGCACGAAGGAGCTGATCGCGATGACCGACGGATACCGCGAGTCGTCCGAGGCCTGGGCCGGGCTGCTGCGGGACTGCGCCCGCCGAGGCATGCGGGCCCCGGTCCTGGCCGTCGGAGACGGCGCACTCGGCTTCTGGAACGCGCTGAACGAGGTGTTCCCCGACACCCGCCATCAAAGGTGCTGGGTTCATAAAACGGCCAACGTTTTGGACGCGCTGCCGAAGTCGGCCCAGCCCGCGGCCAAGCGCGCGATCCAGGAGATCTACAACGCTGAGGACAAGGAGCACGCGGCCAGGGCCGTCCGCGCCTTCGAGCGGGCCTACCAGGCGAAATACCCCAAGGTCGTCAAGCGGATCACGGACGACGAGGACGAGCTGCTGGCGTTCTTCGACTTCCCCGCCGAGCACTGGGTCCATCTGCGCACCACAAATCCGATCGAGTCGACCTTCGCCACGGTCCGGTTGCGGACGAAGGTCACCAAGGGCGCCGGCAGCCGGGGAGCCGCCCTCGCCATGGTCTTCAAGCTGATCGAATCCGCTCAGGCCCGCTGGCGCACGGTCAACGCACCCCATCTCGTGGCGCTGGTGCGGGCCGGGGCCCGTTTTGAACGCGGCCACCTGGTCGAGCGCCCCGAGGAGGCCGCCGCATGAATGGTCCCCACCGCGCCGATGACCGGTCCGCCGAGGACGAGCACCGGCGATTCGCCCGCTACCTGCACGAGCTGGCCGTCGTCCGTGACGAAGACGAAGCCGATCTGGTGACCAGAATCCTGCGCGACTCGGACACGACGATGGCGCAGTCGGCCATCGTCCGCCACCTCGACCATCATGCGGCGCAGCTGCTGACCGACGAGGGGTTCACCGCCTGGGCCCGCGCGATGGCCGAGATCACCACGGAGCGCGAGTTCCTCGCCCGCCGACTGCGCGAATGGACCCTGCTGCGGTCAATCACCGTGGGCGAGCCATGGAGCTCGGAGGAAGTCACCACCGGATCCGACTGGTTCCAGCGGAAGGCCGTCGAGACCCTGCCCTCACCCGCCGCCCTCACCCTGCTCGCCGAGGCCGGAAGAACCCGACGCGTGCGCGCTGACGCCAGTCGCCGACTACGTCAGGGACACCACAGCGACTGACTTGATCCACAGGTCTTGACTATTCCTCCCGACCTCCGGGCTCTTTTCGAAAAGGTGCCGTGGTCGGTGGAACCGATGGACGCGTGGGAGACACACGAGAACGCGTGGCGGCCGGCGTCCCGTCCCGCCTCGCCTGGCTGGGACCCGGAGGACGCCGAGGAGATTGACCGGCTGCGAGCGAGGGAACTCGAACTCGCTGAGCTTCTCGTGTGCCACCAGTACTGGATGACGTTTGCTCCCGGCGACGTACAGGCCGCCCGTGACGCGCTCAAGCACCATCGCGAGCAGGAGCCGGCCAGTATGGCGAGCTGACCGGCGGCCGAGCAGCTGCGCCAGAATCCTCTTGATCAGGAGTTCAGGCAGCACTTCATCGTGCAGCGGGGAACTCCGTCCTGGACGACGGACTTGTTTGGGCCGGGCGTCGTGCTGGCGCTCACTCCGGGCTGCGGCATCCCGGCGGAACGTCGTCCTAGGGCCTGTCCGATGGGTCGCGTGACTGTCTTGACATCCTGATCGTTTCGGTCGGCGTGGGGAGAGGCGACCTATCAGACGAGGAATGGGCTCGGCTGGAGCCGCACTTACCGAAGAACGTCGGGCGCGGTGGGCGTTGGCAGAGCCATCGCAGGGTGATCAACGGGATCCTGTTCCGTCAGCGGACTGGCATTCCATGGCGGGATCTGCCCACGCGGTTCGGGAAGTGGAAGACGGTCCATGATAGGCATCGCAGATGGTCGGCGGACGGCACATGGGAGAGGGTTCTCCAGGCAGTCCAAGCCCAAGCCGATGCGGAAGGCCGGGTCGACTGGTCCATGGTGAGTGTGGACTCCACCGTGTGCCGCGTTCACCAGCATGCTGCCGGGGCTCCCAAGCTGGCACCACTGATACCCGGCAAGCGCAGTCGCCCTGCCCAGCACCAATCCGATGAGGCTCTCGGCCGCTCCCGCGGAGGATTGAGCACGAAGATCCACCTGGCTGGTGAAGGCGGGCTGCGGCCTCTGGCTCTTCTCGTGACGCCCGGTCAGTGGGGTGACGCCCCACAGATGATCCCGGTCCTGGACCGGGTTCGAGTTCCCCGCCCCTCAGGCGGGCGCCCGCGAACCAGACCAGACCATCTGAGCGGTGACAAAGCGTATAGCTCTCGCCGCAACCGCCGCTATCTGCGGCGTCGGCACATCAAGCACACCATTCCCGAGCGCCGCGACCAGCGGTCCCACCGTCGGAACCGCGGAAGCAAGGGCGGCAGACCTGCGGTCTTCGACCGGGCCCGATACGTCCGCAGGAACGAGGTCGAGCGCACCGTCAACAGGATCAAGAACTTTCGGGCCGTGGCCACCCGTTATGACAAGAGGGCGTACGTCTTTCACGGCACCGCCACCGTTGCTGCGATCCAGTTGTGGCTCCGGAGATGATATGACTCTCGCGATCATGCCTCGCGCACGATGAACATGGGGAGTTCCCCGTCCAGCACGTCCGCCCGTGGCAGCTGCAATCGGAAGTGTTCCTCGATCACCAGGACGCTCAGCCTACGGACACGTTCGGCGTCAGCCCCGCGCAAATCCAGCTGTGCCGGCAGAACTCCCATCTCGGTAAGAGCTGGGACCAGCAGGTCGGGACTCTTACCCCACCGGCGGGCTTCTTCCCCGATACCGAACGAGCAGATGCAGTCGCCATCGTGGTAGTAGGCGAACATCGATGGCGGGTGCCACGGACTCAGGGAGAAGTTGACCGCCTCCACCCCCATGGCTGAGACAGCGCCCAAGCCGGTGCTGGTGGGGCCAACAGCGTCACCGTACTCAATGGCAAAGGACCAGTCGCCTACACGTCCCACTCTGACAGCACTTCCGACGCCACCACCAGCGAGCAGGCCCACCACGTCGTCCGAAGACGCCCAAGCAGGACCTGCGCGGCGGCGCGGTCGCCGGTGTCCGCGGCGGTGACCATCACCCCCAGCAGCAGTCCGAGCGTGTCGACCACGACGTGCCGCTTGCGCCCGTTGACCAGCTTGCCGCCGTCGAAGCCACGGCTGTCCGCACCGACGACGGCGTCCGCCTTGACCGACTGTGAGTCGATCACACCCGCACTCGGCTCCGCGTCGCGGCCCAGCCCCTCGCGGACCCTGGCGCGCAGCCGGTCGTGGAACTCCCTGACCAGACCGTGGTCGCGCCAGCGGCGGAAGAACGCGTAGACCCGGTCCCACGGCGGGAAGTCGGCAGGCATCGCGCGCCACTTGATGCCATTGTCGACGAGGTGGCGAATCGCATCGAGTATCGCCCGGTGGCAGTACGCCTCCGGCTGCCCTCCCCGGCCCCGCAGCCAGCCCGGCACCGGCAGCAGCGGCCGGACCACGGCCCACTCCGCGTCCGTCATGTCCGACGGAAACCACCGAACACGTTCCGGGTGATCGGCCGCGTTTCCGAACCGGTGAGCGACACAATCACACGTCGGTGCAGCCGAGTTGAACTCCACCGGCGCGAGCGCGTACAACTGCGGCAACAGGGTCTCCTGGATCTCGGTTGGCTTCGCAACCCCGAGCTACCAAGAGGCCCTGCCTTTATGCCCGTGACCAGCCGCGGTCACCCGATCGAGACTCCCGTTCGACGGCCACCTCTCAAGATCGGAACGACAACAGCCACTAAGTGCTCTGCGCGCCAGGCTGACACTGCACGACAGAGCCCCTGACCTTGTCGGCCAGGCCGTCCCCAGGCCCTGACGCTATTTCTCGTGAACATCCAGGAACTTGTCGATCACCAGATGCCGCCGCAACCAGTGAACAAACGCTGCTGCTGAACGCGAACGAAGCCAACCGGGCGGCGATCTGTGCGGAGAGGTAGAAGACGCGTAGGAGCCGACGGTGGTAGCGGTGTGGTCGCGCATGTTGCCACTGACGCGGCCTGAGTCCCGTGGGACCGGGGTGAGACCAGCGACTCCGGCGAGGCGCCCCGCACTCCCGAAGGCGTCCATGTCCCCTCCGGTGCAGGCGATGAACTCCGCCCCCAGCAACGGGCCCATCCCGGGCATGCTGACGATTACTTCCGCGTCGCGATGCTCACGGAAGCGGGCAGCGATCTTCAGGTCGATGCTGGAGATCTCCTCGTCCAGTGCCAGTACGGCCTTGGCCAGGGTTTGGACCACAGCTGCGGCCGCGGCGTAGTCGAACGCCCGCTCCAGAGCGGGGAAGTACTCCAGCAGCTGGGCCCGCATTCGGTTGATGGCCCGCGTGCGGTCGGCTGCAGGTCGTAGCGGCGAGCGGTGAGGATCTTCAAGGTCCACCGCGATCTCATCCCAGTCCTGCAGAGGCTGCAGGTCCCGGCGCATCCGGGCCTGGTCGGCGATGACGTAGGCGTCCTTGGCGTCGGTCTTGCCGTCCCCTCAGTAGCTGTGGGAGGCGTGGTGAACGGTGCGGCCAGGGATATAGAAGAGCCGTTGGCCGTGACTGGTGAGCAATGCGATCAGCAGGGCGGCTCCGCCCGCGACTTCGAACAAGCCCTCGACGCCATCACCGCCGAACTCCTCGCAGGCCCCGCCATCGACTACCAACACCGACGCGAAGCCCTGGCAACCTGGCCCCTGGAACCCTAGATGATCAATTCCAAGGGGTCAGTGATCGTATGGCGTGAGCAAGCAGAGGTTGGCTTGTCCGGTGCGGTCGTTGTGCACCATCGCCGACGCAGACGCCGCGGCGGGCCAGGAAAAGTGCCTCCTGCCTCACACTGGAAGCCAATCCGGCCACCACGGTGGCACGTTGTCGGGCGCACAGAAGCTGACCGGATAACCGTCAGGCGCGTGCCAGATCGCCATTAGGGGCCACAGTAGGGCGGCGGCTGCGGCAACGGTCATGAGTAGGGGAAGCAGCAACTGTCGACGGCCGGTGACCTTGCGCATGAGCCCCCACAGCAACGTGGAAGCCATGGCCATAGAGGTCGATGCCATGACGAGGTCCCCGAGATTGGCTGAGGCGTTGATACCGATGTCGCAGTCATGCCAGGCGTTGCTCAGCAGCACGGAGGCCGCATAGCCGGATCCCAGGAAGGTGACCCAACCAACGGCCCAGGCTCCGGCGCTGTACGGCGCCCTCTCGCTGTCGTTCACAGACTTCCTCGCCACTGGATGATCAATTTCAAGGGGTGTCGGTGGAAACGAGAACGAGGACGTCCAAGATCGTTGTGTGACGAACAACCTGGACACCCTCGCGACAGCACTCTATGCGACGACCGACGATCTGCTGAAGGAGCGGCCGGACTTGGCGCCGTGGCGGCCGGCTGTGGGGATCGCGCCGCAGATCACGGACGCCGAGCTGGTCACCCTCGCGATGATGCAGGCCCTGCTCGGTTTCACATCCGAGGCCAGGTGGCTGCGGCATGCCCGGGCCCACCTGCGGCACCTCTTCCCGTACCTGCCGCAGCAACCTGGCTACAACAAGCGGCTACGCAAAGCCGCCGAGCTGCTGCGCCGGGTCAACCGGATCCTGGCCACCAGCACCTCGGTGTGGAGCGACAGCGTGTGGATCGTGGACTCCACGCCCGTGGAATGCGGACGCTCACGGGAGACCGTGAAACGCTCCGACCTGGCCGGATGGGCCCAGTACGGCTACTGCGCCAGCCACAGCCGCTTCTTCTGGGGCCTGCGCCTGCACCTGATATGCACTCTCCAGGGTCTGCCCGTCGTCTTCGCTCTGACCGGGGCCAAGGCCGACGAACGCGAGACCCTGCTGGACCTGCTTGCCGCCGAACCGCACTTGGTCGCCGCCCGCCCCGGCCAGACACTGATCGGCGACAAGAACTACTTCGGCCGCGACTTCGAACACGAACTTACCCAGCAGGGCATCCAGTTGCTACGGCCGACCCGCAAGGGCGAACGGCAACGGCCCGGCGGATCCCTGTTCAAGCCGTTGCGACAAGTCATCGAGTCGATCAACGAGACCTTCAAAGGACAACTCGACCTTGAACAGCACCGAGGGCGCACACCCCGCGGCGTCATCGCCCGCGTCATGCAGCGCATCCTCGCGCTGACCACCGTGATCTGGCATAACGACCGCACCGGACAAGCCACCCTCCGCTCGCTCACCTCGTGCGATCACTGACCCCTTGGAATTGATCATCTAGAGCTGGCAGCACATGCTCACCCAGCTCCCGGACCTCACCAGCCATCGAACGCCCATCAGCGACGACCGCAGACGCCTGGCCGTCAGCGCCTACATCTGGACCCGCGTCACCGAAGGCGAGCCCGACTTCGCGCCCTGCCCGCCGCACATCGCTCCCGACCCCGAACTACGCGCCGTCTGGACCCGGGAGCGACACAACGTGTTCCACTGGCTCCGCAAAGCTGACCACCAGCCCTACTACGGCACCATCAAGCCGCTGCTCGAAGACCACGCCGAGCACCTGGCCAAGGCGATTGTGACGGGACGCGGTAGTTGGAACCATGGGGGTGTGGTGACCTTGCGCTTCGGACCCCGCAGGTCACGCTTGTTGGAACCAGATGGTCACGTTGCTTACGACCTGCGGTGAATTGCCATTCATGTTGGAACCAGTAGCGGTGCGGAGCGTTGCCCCGGGCAGCGGAGCGTCAGCCGCCGCAGCCGATGAACCTGTTCGAGACGCGCGGGCGAAGCCGCCTCACCCCGCGGGTGATGACCACCGTGCACATCACCAGGGCACTACGCCGGCGTCTTCGAAGAACTTGCCGGTCGGGCCGTCGTCTGGCAGGGTCGCGAGTTTGATGGCGATCGCCGCGCCCTGTTCGGGGGCGCGCACGCCGCGGAAACCGTTGAGGTCGGTCGCGACGTAGCCGGGGCAGCCGGCGTTGATCAGGATGTTCGTGCCGCTCAGCTCCCGGGCGTACTGGAGGGTGACGGCGTTCAGGAACGTCTTCGACGACGCGTACGCCACGGCGATCGGACCCGTCGTCTGCTCAGCAGCGGTTCCTGACTGCCGGGTGAGGGAGCCGACACTGCTGGACATGTTCACGATCCGTGGTGAGGCGGAGCGGCGCAGCAACGGCATCATCGCGTTGGTGACGCGGATGACGCCGATCACGTTGGTCTCCACGACCGTCCGGATGGTGGCGGGATCGACCCGGGTGGGCTCCTGCGGCATGCCGCCGGCGATGCCGGCGTTGTTGACGAGCACGTCGAGGCGCCCGGCCTGTTCCTCGATCAGCCGTGCGGCGGCGGTCGCGCTCGCGTCGTCGGTCACGTCCAGTGGTACGCCGAACGCGTCGACGCCGGCCGCGCGCAGTCTTTCCACCGTGGCCTTACGGCGCTGATCGTCGCGGGCGCCGACGCCGACGCTCCAGCCGAGGGCGCCCAGGCCCGCGGCGATCTCGTGGCCGATTCCCTTGTTCGCGCCGGTGACCAGCGCAATCGTTCGTTCACTCATGAGGACCATGCTGCTCTCGGACTCCGGCTGGGGTCCAAGACCGATCGGGTGGGCGGCGATACTGTCCGGGTATTGATCCGGGGTAGCGTGGCCGGATGGAGAGCCGGGAACTGCGATATTTCGTCGCTGTCGCTGAAGAGCTGCACTTCGGGCGCGCCGCGCAGCGGCTCGGGATCGCGCAGCCGCCTCTGTCGCGGGCGATCCAGCAGCTCGAACGCTGTCGGCGTACTCCTCTGGCTGCTCCAGCAAGTACAGAGATACGTGCACCACGTTCGAGCCCTCTCTCGTATGGTCTGCCTGTGAATTCAGACGCCGTAGGAGGGGGTCCTGTTGGAGGAGAGCGAGGCGAGGCGGCTCGCAGAGGAGTTCGGTCGTGGCTTGACCGAGCAGTGGGATGAATGGGCCTTTGAACTGGGCCTGTGGGCGACCCCGGCCGTCACGGGCATGTTCGGCTTCACCTGGCACCCCACCGCGAAGGGCAAAGATGGGCGTCCGATCCGAGTGGGCGGAAACTGGCCCATCCTCGTGGACCAGGACACCGGCGCATGCCGACTCGTGCGGGGGCCGAACGAGTTCGCGGCTCTCAGAGGCACGTCGGCGGCTCGCAATGCCCGCTGGACCACTGCCCGTAGAAGGCGCCCACCCAGGTAGCTGGGGCCTCGCGCCAACCGGGTGTCAGGCTGCGTCGTTGCGATCGCGTTCGATGGCGGCGAGTCGGTTCTTGAGTCGGTAGCTTGGGCCGTTGATGGAGATGACTCCGCAGTGGTGGAGGAGGCGGTCGAGGATGGCGGTGGCGAGGACCTCATCGCCGAACACCTCTCCCCATTCGCTGAAGGTCTTGTTCGAAGTGAGGATGATCGAGCCCTTTTCGTATCTCTTTGAGATCACTTGGAAGACCAGGTTGGCTTCCGCGCGGGCGAGGGGCTGGTAGCCGACCTCGTCCAGAACGAGAACGGCTGGCCGTAGGTAGCTGCCGAGCTTACTGGTCAGGCGCCCTGCGGCTTCGGCGGCGGTGAGGTTGCGGACCATGTCGTCAAGGCTGGTGAAGTAGATCGAATAGCCGGCCCGGCAGGCCGCGACCGCGAGAGCGACGACGATGTGCGTCTTGCCCACCCCCGACGGTCCGAGCAGGGCAGCGTTGGCCTTGGCCTCGACGAACGAGAGGGTGGCAAGGTCCTTGACCTTGCGGGGGTCGAGCTCGGACTGGAACGAGAAATCGTAGTCATCGAGCGTCTTGTGGTGTGGCAGCTTCGACAGCCGCAGGCCCTGACGGAAGCGGCGGTCGTCACGGACGGCGAGTTCTTCGGACAGAACCAGGTCGATGAAGTCGAGGTAGCCCATCTTGGCCTCATCGGCCCGCTGCGCGTACTGGGTCAGGGCCTCGGCCAGGTGCGGAAGGCCCAGCTTCGCGGCCGTGCTGCGGATACGGGTGGAGACCAGCTCGCTCAAGACGATTCCTTCGTGCTCGGGTGGGTGGTGAAGGGGCGGGTGCCGGTCAGCTCGTCATAGACCGACAACGGCCGTCGGCCAACCTCGACCTGGGTGGCCGCGGCCCGGTTCAGCAAAGCCAACAGCGATCCCGCCTCCGCTCCGCCGTCCTGCCGGCGGGGTGCGGGCAGGTCTCCGCCCGCTGTGACCCGGCGGCTGGCTCCGGTGGGCAGACCGTCCCAGTGCCGCTCGTCCACGACCCGGGCGCCTCGGCCAACTGCCCGCGGGTGGGTGGCCAGCAGGGTCTCTCCCTGGCGATCGGGTGTGGTGGCATGCAGGGTGACTTGGGACTTCGTGGCTCTGATCTCGACAAGCTGCCGCGGGCGGATCCGTAGAGCCGGCACCGAGTAGAGGTTCGCTTCGAAAGCGACGAGGCAGTCCTTGCCGACATAGCGAAGGTGCCGCTGGGTGACCACGTATGGGGTGGCCGGCAGGGGACGGAGAGCCATGTGGTCGCGGACCGCCCGCAGACCGATGACCTCGCCGTGAGTGCCATGGACCTTGGCCCGCCGCAGCGGGACCCAGGCAGTGAAGGCGGCGTTCAGTTCCTCGATGGAGGAGAAGGCGCGTCCAGCCAGGACGTGGTCGCGGACGATCAGGACCTGGCGCTCGACCCGGCCCTTTCCAGTGGGCCTGTATGCGGCCAGGACGTCGGGATCGAAGTCGTAGTGCCCAGCGAACGCGACCGCCTCCGGATGCAGAGGAACGGCCTCACCAGGGGCGACATGCCGACGGACCACAGTCTTGGTCCGGTCGTAGACGATCGACATCGGGACACCGCCGAAGTGGGCAAACGCCTGACGATGGCAGTCGAAGAACGAGGCCAGGTCCTGGCTGGTGGTGAAGCAGCAGAACGGATCCCGCGAGTACGACAGCGTCATGTGGAACGAGTAGACCTTCGCGATCCCGACGTGGGCGAGGATCTTGCCCTCGTCTCCCCAGTCGACTTGGGCCTGAGCTCCGGGCACCACCTCGAACCGGCGGTGAAGTCCGGCCAGCTCACCCGGGCTGATGCCCAGTTCCTCCGCGATCCGCAGCCTTGCCTCCTGCAAATACATCTTCACACGCTGGTAGTTGCCGGTGAATCCGTACTCTGCCACCAGACGCTCGTGGATCACCGCCCCCTTGAGCAGGATCTCCGCCCGCAGCATCGCATCGATCAGCGGCGCAACCTCGTCCACCACCCGCTGGCGCGGCTGACCGTTCACAGCCCTCTTCGGCGGCGCCACCGGAACCTCACCCGACAGGTACTTGGCGACCGTGCGACGGTTCAGCCCGGTCTCCCTCGCGATCTCCCGCAGGCTCATCGCACCCGACTCGTACAGACCGCGAAACCGCCTCAGCTCCAACCACCGATGCGGGTCCAACACCACTGCCAGCCGCCCTCCACCGACCCCAAACAGACGACAGAAGACTCCCGGCCTCAGCCCCCTCCACGCATCAACAACGGTGCATTCTCATCCGTACGTGGTGGTGCACGTTCACTTGCACGCCGACAACAGTCACGACGGCGCACGTGTTCAGCCCGATGCCGTCAGCGGGCCTACCGGTCATCCGGAGAGCAACGTGCGGCGACAACCCCAAGCCCCGTCCCGTTGCCGGGACCTGCGGCTCCACCCAAATCGGTCGGGGCGAGGGCTGACGCCCTCGCCCCGACCCGCAACGAATCCCTTGAATCACCGGGCTACCCAGTATGTTCAGGCCCTATGCCAGAAGGGAGTCGTAGGTCACAGCGCCGGACATGCTCTCAGCGCTGTCGCCAGAAGGCATATCGGCGACGGAAGATGACGCTGTCCTGTCCCGAAGGAGAACGTAGGGAAGGCAGAACGGCGGTTAAAGATCGTGAGGCCTATCGGCGGCAGCAGCCATGGAGCGTCACGGACTCCACGTAAGTTTCCGAAGCTCGATCGCCGGTTACCGAAAGTCATATTCGGTGCGGTCCGGCTCCGTCCTGCCGGCGGTAGAGGTCGCGCAGCAGGGAGATCTCGGCGCCGTGATGGATCAGCTCCCTGTTGACGTGCAGGACCCTGTTCTCCATGGGAAACCGCTCGGGACCCACCGTGGGCGGATTGTCCAGGTCAGCGTCCGAGAACTCGCGGACCCCCGCGTTCCATCTCCCATACATCTCATCGAGCTGCTTTAGCGCCTCGTCAGCGGTCCCCGCGTAGGCGAATGTCTGGGAGTCGACGTCCTGGCCTCCGAAGTACCATCCGACCCGATAGCCCAGGCACGAGACGATGATGTGCGCCAGCCGCCAGGCAATCGTGGTCACCGGTGCCGGCACCGGGGCTGGGGACGCGGAGTCCATCGTCCATTCCCCCGAGCCTTCCAACATCGGTGCGGCCGACGTGCCACGTGGGCGGATGCTCCAGCAGCCGCGCACCGGCTCCCAGAAGTACTCCTCGTCAGTAAGACCGTCCAGCCGTGGCCGCAGGTTCTTGCGCCAGTACCAATCCAACTGCTCCGCGAGCCGCTCGCTTCTTGTCATTGCAGCACACTACAGACCCGTCGAGCAGAGTAATCGTCGCCGTCTGCGGTCATCCTCCACTGTCACAAACCCCGCAGACAGTCATCCCTAAATGGCACAGAAGTCAATCGATCGGCCTTCGCTGGCAATCGATCAACACCCACTGACACAGGTCACCACCGGACACGGACGAACGCGGACCGTAGCCTGGCCCGAACCCGTGTCACGCTGATCGGCTCGGGCCCTGGAATCGGCCCTCTGGCCCGTTTTTTCGGGCCGGGCGGGCAGCGTGACAGTACGGCGTGACACCCGATCGAGGGAGCGTGACACCCCGGAGCGTGACAGCGTGACGGTCACTTTCGGTGATCGCGGCGGCTGACCTCTGACAGGAGATCTTGACCGTTTGTCAGGTGAGTTTGATCGCCTGGCTCCGATCACTTTGTCAGACAAGGTCGGGGATTCCCGGGATCGTCCCCGTCATCGGGAATGATCAGCTCGTTGGGCGTTTTGCACGTCCAGCCCGAGCACGTGATTCGAGGGAGTGGATATGGCGCAGCGGCAGTCCGGCACCGTGAAGTGGTTCAACGAAGAGAAGGGGTTCGGCTTCATCACCCCCGAGAGCGGTCCGGACCTCTTCGTGCACTTCAGGTCGATCCAGGGGAACGGTTTCAAGAGTCTCAAGGAAGGCCAGAAGGTGACCTTCATCGCGGTGCAGGGCCAGAAGGGTATGCAGGCGGACGAGGTCATCGCGGAGGACTGACCCCCTGATCAGGGAAGGGTCTGTTGCCGGCCTGGAGCTCATCGGCGTGGGCCGCGATCCGGGCGGCTTCGCGCAGGCCGGGTTCCCGGGCGGCAGCGGGCCGCGGCTTCGGCGGCGAGCGCCTCCTGGACGACGTCGACGGTGTCCGGGTCGTAGGCCGTGCCCGGGGCCGCGTCGGCGAGCAGCTGGGCGATGCGCTCCCACTCCGCGAGCTCCGCCCGGCCGCGGGTGTCGTCGGCGAGGTGCTCGTGGCGGGAGTCGAAGCGGGCGTCCTCGAGGGCCGCCACGACGGCGGCGGTGTCCATGCCCTTCGCCCGGCGGCGCACGACCCGCCGGCCGATGCGCGCGTGGTCGACCGGCTCGCGGGGCGCGGCCGCGCGGGGAACGGGATGGCGGACAGTGCGCCGGGGCGGCCAGGGGCTGCTCATCAGGGCCTCGCATTCGGGTGCGGAGTAAGGAGCGGACCGCCGTCAGAGCGCTGTGCGACGGCCCGCCGAATACGTGTGCCGAGGCTCGGTAATTGTCACCGACGGCACCGCATAGGCTGCACAGAAACCAGGTCGAAGCAGCCTGACTGTCACCAGAGAGGCGCTGGAGTTGTCACACGTAGCCGATCACTGGTCTTCCTGTCACCGGGGCACAGTGTGACTCGCGACGACCTCATCGCCATGCTCCACGAACAGACTCCGGCATGCGGGCCTGCGCGTAACGCCTTGATCGCTGGGGCTGACTTCGTCGTCTGGGACGGCCTGGTCCCGGCCAACCGGCACGCGGGCGTGTTCCGGGGTCGAATGCACCACTCCTTGAAGCGTGGCCACACGATCGATGGCCTGGCCGACAGTGTCGACATCCTTCGGCGAGCCGGGGAAGAGCCGCTTCGTACCGGATCCATCGACGCGGTGGACAGGTCATCCTGGTTCACGATCTTCCTGAACTCCACGGCGACGGCAGTGGTGGCCTACTGCGGCGGACGCCGACCCACCACCATGGAGTCGGCTGTCCTGTCGCAGACCGGATGGCAGGTGATGCGGCGCTGACCTGCGGAGCTGCCAAGTAGTCGGCGGCCCGGTGTTGGCGGCATTCTCAAACGACCTGGCCTTCGCGGAAGTGATCTCGGTGCTTGTCAGTGGCACCTGGCAGTGTGTGCCGCGTGAACGTTGAATCCTTCTGGGAACTGATGGAGACCTGCCGACGCCAGTCGGAGGGCAGGGATGCGCGACTTGCCTGGTTGCGGAATGAACTGTCGCGAAGGTCGCAGGTGGAGATCGTCGAGTTCCAGCTGTGCCTCGACCAGGTAACCCGTCAGACATTCCACTGGGACTTGGTTGCTGCAGCTGAGCGGATCTTCGGCGGCCGGTGCTCGGACGACGATTTCGACTACTTCGGCCTCTGGATGGTCGGGCTCGGAGGCGAGATCTTCGGGCGAGCGGTGCTTGACCCGGACGCTCTGGCTGATGCGTCTGAGGTGCTGGCGTTGACCGGGAGGAGCTGGAGGGACTGGGGCGAGGACTGGCCTGGGTGGGAGTTGCTGGACTATGTGGCGTCGGAAGCCTACGGGTTTGTGACCGGGGATCCAGATCCGTGTGGCGAAGTGTCGGCGGCGGCTGAATCCTGACCCGGTGTGGGCGGTCGAGTTCTGACCCACCGGGTCTGGTTGCCGGTGTTCAGTCGGTGTCGTGTGTGGCGGTGGGGACGCGTCCGAGTTGGCGTCCTCGCATGCGGTAGGAGTCGCCTTTGAGGGAGTGGACCTCGGCGTGGTGGACGAGGCGGTCGATCATGGCGGCGGCCACGGTCTCGTCGCCGAAGACCTCGCCCCAGCGTCCGAAGGGTTTGTTGCTCGTGACGATCACACTCGCTCTCTCGTATCGGTTCGAGACCAGCTGGAAGAACAGGTTCGCGGCCTCGGCTTCGAAGGGGATGTAGCCGACCTCGTCGACCACGATCAGCGGATAGCGGGACAGTTTGGTGAGCTCGGTCTGGAGGTGTCCGGCGTGGTGGGCGGCGGCCAGGCGGTCGACCCATTCGGCGGCGGTGGCGAACGCGACCCGGTGGCCGGCCTGGCAGGCGCGGACCGCGAGTCCGATCGCCAGGTGTGTCTTCCCGGTTCCCGGCGGTCCCAGAAAAACAGCGTTGTCCTTCGCGGCGATGAAGTCCAACGTGCCCAGATGGGCGAGCTGTTGGCGCGTTATGCCGCGCAGATGGGTGATGTCGAGTTCCTCGATCGTCTTGATCGCGGGGAAGCGGGCGGTGCGGATGCGGGCCTCGCCGCCGTGGGACTCGCGGGCGGAGACCTCCCGCTGGAGGCAGGCGACGAGGAACTCGGTGTGGGTCCAGGTCTCCTTCAGGGCGCGTTCGGCCAGGCGTTCGGCGGCGTCCAGCAGGGCCGGGGCCTTCATCGCCCGGGCCAGGAAGGACAGGTCGGCGGCGGTCTGACGGCCGGTCCTGGGCCCCGCCGCCGCGGCGGCGGTCTTGGTGGTGGGCATCAGGAGACCTCCGGATCATCGGCTTGGCCGCCGCCCTCGATGAGGGTGAACATGCGGTCATAGGAGTCGAGTTGGCGTTGTTCGACCTCGACGAGATCACTGGCGGTGGCGGCGTTGTGCCGGCGGGCGGCCTGGGCCTGGGAGGCTTGGTGGTGGCGGTAGTCGCCGCGCAGAACGGCGGCGGCGCGGGCATGGACCGGGTCGGTGATGGTCTGCTGCTTGGCCCAGCACCGTGGATGGCGGGCGACTTCCGCCCCGCCGGGGGCGAGGGTCACGACGACCTCGTCGGTGTCGGTGCGGACCTGGACTTTCTTGCCGATGGCCAGGGGGTGCACGGAGTAGTCGCAGGTGTCGACGCGGATGTAGTGGTCGCGGCCGATGCGGGTGGCGAAACGCCACCAGCGCGGCGGGTCGACCGGCGGCAGCGTGAGCATCTGGGCCCGGTCGGCTTCCCACCGGTCGACGGGGCGGGCGCCCAGGGTGCGGTGCTGGCGCCGGTTGGCGATGGCCAGCCAGGCGGTCAGCTGGGTGGTGAAGTCGTCGGGCCCGGTGAAGGTGCGGCCCGGCAGGAAGCTCGTCTCCAGGTAACCGTTGGCCCGCTCCACCAGCCCTTTCGCTTCTGGATCACGGGGCCGGCAGAGGTAGATCCGGGTGGCGAGCAGGCCCGCGAATGCGGCGAAGTCGCCGGTCACCTTGCCGCGGCCGATGCCGGCCTCGTTGTCCCAGACCAGCATCCGCGGGACCGCGTTCCAGCCGGTCAGCAGCTTCC
This sequence comes from Streptomyces sp. NBC_01450, assembly GCF_036227505.1. NCBI lineage: Bacteria > Bacillati > Actinomycetota > Actinomycetes > Kitasatosporales > Streptomycetaceae > Streptomyces > Streptomyces sp. NBC_01450. Next base: position 332,318 of record NZ_CP109481.1, read on the forward strand.
AGTGGCCGTCGATCAGGTCGCCGGTGGTGCGGGTGGGCAGCATCCGTGCGGCGATGATCCGCGAGTATCCCGAGACCATCACGAGCACTGGAGGACGGCCGGACTGCCCGTATCCGAGCGGGATGTCGACGGGTGGGAACCACAGGTCGCACTGGGCCAGCTCGCCGGGCTGATAGGTGGTGCGTGAGACCGGATCGACGGGCAGATAGGCGGGCCGCAGCTCGCGTACGCGTTCCTTGAGGACGGTCATGCCACGGTCCCAGCCGATCCGCTCGGCGATCACCGTCGCGGGCATCGTCGGAGTCTGCTTCAAAAGCTCCCGGATCTGCGGCTCGACCGTGTCGACCGCCGAACCCTTCGCCGGCCGGGAGTAGAGCGGTGGCCGGTTGGTGGCCAGGGCCCGCTTCACGGTGTTCTTCGAGATGCCCAGCTGCCGGGCGATCGCCCGGATCGGCATCTGCTCGGCCCGGTGCAGCCTGCGGATCTCTGCCCAGTCCTCCACGGAAATCACCCTCTTCTCCTGACCTTCGATCAAGATCAGGTTGGTCAGAAGACCACGAAGTGGGTCAGTTTTGATCCGCCGTCAGAGGGTCACGATTCACCCGTCGCCGACACGAAGAGTTCTATGCCGCGGTGCGGGCTCAGCGCGGCGAGCACGTGGTCAACCGGGGGTTGGCGGGGGAACGCTGGAATGTCAGGGATGAAGCAGAGGCAACTCGTAGACTGCCGCGATTGAGCGTCATGTTCCCGCTCCGTGCCGACTCATGAGGTCGTGTCACGCTCAGTGCGTTTGGCTCTCATCGAGGCCGGTCTGCGGGTTGCAGAGGTGCTGGAAGAGAGGGTTTTGGATGCCCAGTGTGGTGTAACTCCGTGAAAGCCGACGGCTGAGCTCGGCGGTCGTCGCCAGGTAGAGGTCCTTCGGCTCGATGCTGTGTTCAGGCGGATCGAGGACAAGTTCCGCCAGCACGACTGTTTCAGGGAAGGCCGCCAGGCGGCGTTGATCGGAAGTCGGGACTGCCCGGCTGACCGGTTCTGCGGCGATGTGGCTGAGCCGTCGGGCCCACTCGTCCCCGACGTTGATCGGGGTGGCGTGTAGCGCCCATTCGTCAACGACCTTGTGGGCGGTGTCGAGAGCCTTCGCCATGCTCGGGGCCTGGTGGCGACGGGCGAGACGATCGAGTTGATGCTGTGCCCGGAGCGCTTCCGGCAGCCGTGTCAAGGGCAGATCATGGGTGGTCCGTGTCCACGCCCGGTGGCGATAACACACGTATCGGTGAACGGGGTTGAGCGTGATCACCATCGGTGCCGCCGAGCTGCGTCGGGCCATGCAGGACCGGCAACGGCGGCCGATGATGCCGGCGCGACGCTCACCTGGGGCCAGGTTGAGGAAGTCACAGGGTGCGGCTCCAGCCCGGCCGCATGGGCTCCGGGACCAGCATCCGTGCCAGCAGCACGGCCGCGTCGACTCCCTTGGTCCCGGCAGGCCGCAGCAGAGCAGCGCAAATTGTGCGGGTGGCGACATCGACCGCGATAGTGAGCTCCGGCCGGGCCACCACACCGTCGTCGAGCACGGCCATGATGTCCAGGCGGGTGGAATCAATCTGCACGATCTCGCCCGGCCGGACGGCCAGGGACGGAGTGAACGGTCCCGTCGGCCTCAGAGCACGCTGTCGTCGGGCGGTGGCAGCCCCGGACGGGTCATTGCCCTTGGTGAGCCTGTTCACCAACCGGTAAAACGTCGACAACGTCGGCATCTCCACCGTGTCCTCGCCGTGCCGAGCGGCCAGGATCTGCTCGGTCTGGACCATCACAGTCGCTTGCGATAACCGCTCGACAGGTCATGCTGTCCGGCCAGAGCCGTGGTCAGGGCCTCGACCACGCGGTTGTCGACCCTGCCGGTGCTGCCGACCTCCGCCGGCGGTTTGCGGGACCGACCGTCGACCAGACCCCACAATCCCTCGGCCTCGTAACGCTGACGCATCCGTATGAACATCCGCCTGCTGGTCCGGTGCCCAGCCGCCGTCAGCTCGGCGACCTTGGCCGCTTCCCGTTCCGTCAGTGTTCGCCAGGCCGGGTCGTACTCGGGCTGAGGCGGTGTTCCCTCCTCGGTGTCCGGCGGCAGTCCCGTGATCACCTCCAGCACGTGGCGTTCCCTGCACTCCGCGAGGAGCGATCTCACCCATCGGTCCCCTCCCCGCGGACAACCTGCGCGCCGTCCCCCAACGGGGCAGTCAGATCGATCTCCAACTCGCCGGACCACAACAGGTGAAACAGCGTCGACAGCACCTCCAGAGGATCGCCCGCGTCCCAGGCCCCGTCGGCCAGAAGCTGCGGCTCGTCGAAGGCGTCCAACAGCCTCCCGGCCGGGCCGGGGACGCGGTAGCACGGATGGCGATAACCTGACAACCAGCGGACGTTGGCCATCACTAGAGGGTCCGGCTCGTGCACCAGCACGTACGACCAGCCATCCAATGCCTGGCACATCGACTCGGTCGCCGAGAACTTCTCCGCGTCCTGCGGCCCCACCCGATCCCTCGGCCTGACGTCGATCACGACGGCCGAGCCGTCCTCCAGCCGGGCGAAGTAGTCCGGCGTATGCGAGACGAGACGCGTTGCCCCCGGCCACGACACCCGGAACGGCTGCGACGACAGCCCGGCCACCCGTCGATCGTGATCGAGCAGCATCACCCGATCCCGCTCCAGCCACGACTCAAACCCCACCAGCGAGCACGTCGTCGCCGCCCAGTACCAGCCCGGGAAGTGCCGCTGCCCGCGGTACGACGCGAACCGACGTACAGGCGCCGCCGTCTCGAACTTCACCCGGTGAACTGCACTCAGCGGGGACCGGCGAAGACCCCCGTCACCAGCCCATTCGACATCGACCAACCCCAGGTCCATCCCCACCTCCGGCTCGGTGTTCCTGCCAAAAACGAACATGACAGGCACGAAGCAGCGAACCGAGCGGAGCAGGGCTCAAACCCCACGATCGAAGCAAGATCCAATGCGAATCAGCCACCGCGAACGCGAAAGACTGCGAATCTGCCAACCAGAACGCCACGGGACATCGGCCGACACCCCCGAGTCCGGCGCCCAACCTCGAAGGTGACAACAGGCCTGCCTATGTGACAACTATCGCGCTTTGGCTCAATACGTTTTATAGCAGGCTCTGAATTGCGGGTGGTCAGAACTTGAAATCTATCGACCTCACGTGCGTGAAATCCGCTCGGATGCCTTTGGCGCGGGAGCCCCATTCCGTGAAATAGGACTCGGTGATGGCGTCCGCGACGACCGGATGCAGGTCCTCCTCCGTCGCACCGGCCTCCTGCATCTGGAGGATCTGCTTCGCGTAGGTGGGTGAGATCGGCGTGCTGATGTAGCGCTCGCGGCCGTCGTCCGAGCTTCCGGAGCAGGCGAATCCGAAGTAGGCGTAGACCTCCACCTGCATGCCGCCGGTCGTAGCCGCGCACTCCCGCGCCTGGACTCTGACCTGTGGTTGCCACTGGGATTCAGTCTCCTCCACCAAGGCCGCCTGGAGCCTCTTCTGAGGCTTCGTCTGCTGTCCGGCGCGGTAGCGCTGCACGGTGCGGGTCGAGACGCCCAGTTGTTCGGCGAGGGCCTTCGTGGACTGCTTGGCCTGCTTGTAGAGGAATTCCACCTGAGCCTTTGCGGATTTCGGCGCGGGTCGGGTGAACACCTTGCGCTCCGCCCGCTTGAGGGCGTCCAGGACCCTGTTGCGGCGTGGGGCCGGCTGCTGCGTGTCGTCGCTGTCGATCATTCATCCAGCAGACACCCGTTCCCCTGTGGACAGAATCCGTGGTCGGGGGCCCGTTCACCGCTGCGGGAGGGGTTGACGGCGCAGGTCAGTGGGTTTTGGGTGGAGGGCCACATCCAGAGCAAGGGGGCTGGCCATGGCGTTTCTGGAGTTCTCCGACCGGCTGCCGCAGTGTTCACGCTGCCGGGGCGATCTCATCATGAGCGGGGTGGCGCCGCAGGACGACGAACACGGGCGGCCGATCCACCTGGAGCTGTGCCCGGTGTGCGACACCGGCGACGTGGACCGCCCGGCGGCCGGCCTTCTTGTCCAGTGGTTCGCCAACGATGGCGGTCATGACGAGAGTCGCGTCAAGGAGGGCGCGCACCTGCTGATGGAGTGGACGAAGGAGTCCATGGCTGCCTACGGCTGGTACATGCAGGACGCCCCGCCCGACCAGCGCTGAGCTGTCATCGGCGGAAGCGGCCGGACACATGGTGCCGCTGCGTCGTCGTACGGGCAGCGCGGCCGCCGGGTCGAACTACTGTTGGGGTCGTGGCGACAACGTACGACTTTCCCGGCGATCTGCTTCAGCTGCAGCAGGACCTCAACACGGCACGTGCCGAACTGTCCGCCCTGGTCAGGGGGCTTCCCTACTCTGTGGAGCCGATGGAGGCGTGGCAGCGTCCCGAGGGTTACTGGCTGGGCACGGCACGCTCGTACGCCGACTCGCCAGGCTGGTCGGAGCGGGAGCAGAAGGAGCTCGCGACGCTGCGGGAACGCGACCTCGCCGCCGCGATCGTCACGCACGCCTTCTGGGGCTCGGTCGACGCCGGCGCCCGGATGGCGGCCCGCACCGGTCTCAAGCACGCCCTCGAAGGCGAGCGTCTGCCGTCCCCGCCGCAGGCGTTGGGGCATCTGGGCCAGGGCGAGTTGGGCGGTCTCGATGTGATCGGCGGCGGTTTGGAGCCCGCGTTGCCGGGCCGCAGCAGGGCCGCCACCGGCTCTCCGGACCCGGCTGGGCCGTGGTCGACGAACGCGACAAGCGGGTGATGGCCGAAGGTCTTCTTCCAGGTCGCGGTGGCGTCTTGTTTCTCGGAGTGGGCGAGGACCAGCACGCCGTCGATGTCCACGATCACCTGGCCGTCGGCGGCCGGACTGCTTGCCCCGGCCAACTCCCAGACGCGCTGACGCACTTCGGAACGTGCGCCGCGGATCGCTGCAAGAGCTTTCGGGCCGGACGCGGCGAGCGCGTCGACGAGGCGGGAGACGGTCGGATCGGAGGACACAGGGCCGAACACCGCCGGCTCGGCCCGCAGCATGCCGACGTCGGCCAGACAGTCGCCGCCGAGTGCGACGGCCAGGGCCACATCCAGCAGGATCTTGCCCGGATCGTGCCCGGCCCGCCGCTTGCGCCACGGCGCCAGCGCCGCGGATATCGCGGTGTCCAGGGCGGACCTGCGGACCGTCTCGACCAGCAGCACGGCCCCGGCCTGGGCAACAACTCCACGGCCGCCGCCCTCGACACGGACACGCGGGTACGACCCGCTACTCTTCTTCACCTGGAGAGTGCTTCTTTCCTTGCAGCTGACAGGACCCTCGACAAGTCCCATCGTTGCAGGTCAGCTGCACTCTCCATTTATTTGATCAAGACTCGGACAGACCCACTCGCGAAAGCGCGAGGCTAGTCAGCTCGCCGCTCTGGCCCCCGCCCCGGTCGGCCATGGCCTTGCGGTACCAGCCGCGCAGGGACTCCGAGCTGATGCCGAGTTCCCGGGCCACCGCGCTGACCGTCTTGCCCGAGGAGTCGACGAGCGCGATCGCGTCCCGCTTGAACTCCTCGGTGTACCGCTTCGTGTATTTGCTTCCCACCTGGTGCTACTTCCTCTGGAACCTCAGGTCCCAGTCTCCAGGTGTCCACGATCAAAGGGAAGCTTCACTACTACCAGGTCGACGAATGGGGCCAGGGCCTCCCAGCAGCCCGCGGGTCCCGAGGCACAGCCGACCGGTCACTACCGGTCGGCCGCCGCCGTGTTCGTCCCGCCGCCGTACGCCTCGGCGACCAGCCGCAAGGGGTCCGACCGCACGCCGAAGCGGTCGCGCAGTGCACGCCGCGCGGCGTGCACTCCGCACATCCCGTGCACCGCCTGGCCCGGTGGGGTGGAGGCGGAGCACAGGTAAACGCCCGGGAGCGGTGTCCGGTAGGGGTCCCAGCGGGCGGCCGGTCGCATCACCAGTTGCCAGGCGGTCGTCGCGCCGCCGGAGATGTCCCCGCCCACGTAGTTGGGGTTGTGCAGGCCCTGCTCGGCCGCGGTGACGACGTGCTCGGCGAGGATCAGGTCCCGGAAGCCGGGGGCGAACCGTTCCACCTGTTGCTTGATCTGTTCGCTGACGTCCCTGGTGGACCCGTTCGGTACGTGGGCGTAGGTCCAGAGCACATGCCGTCCGGCAGGGGCACGCCCCGGGTCCACCACCCCCGGTTGTACGGCCAGCACGAACGGACGCTCGGCGTGCCGGCCGGCCGCCACGTCGGACTCCGCCCGTACCGCCTCGGCGCGTGAACCCACCAGGTGCAAGGTGCCCGCCTTCGCGCAGTCCGGTGCGGACCACGGCACCGGACCGGACAGGGCGAAGTCCACCTTGCACGCCGCGCCGCCGTGCCGGAAGCCGCGCAGTTGACGGCGGTACCGTTCGGGCAGTCGTGGGCCCGCGATCTCCAGCAGGGCACCCGGTGCGACGTCCAGCAGAACGGCCCGCGCGGGTGGCAGTTCGTCGAGCGACCGTACCCGGTGGCCGGTGACGATGCGGCCACCGTGCTCGGTCAGCTGCCCCACCATCGCGTCGACGATGGCCTGGCTGCCGCCGATCGGCAGCGGCCAGCCGACGGAATGGGCGAGCGACCCGAGGAGGAGGCCCACGCCGGCCGAGGCGAGCGTGCGCGGCGGCGCGATCGAGTGGCACGCGACGCCCGTCAGCAGGGCGGGGGCGAGATCGCCGCGGAACCGGGCGTTCCACCACGGCGACGCCTGTTCGGTGACGCGCAGCCCGAGGCGTGCGAGGGCCATCACCTGCGGGCGGATCCCGCGCAGGTCGGACATCGCCGCCTCCACCAGCGGTTCCGTCCGATCGACCAGCGGGCGGAGCAGGCGGGACCAACTGGATCCGTCCGGTCCCAACCCGGCGGCGGTACGGTCCAGGTCACGCCACGCCACCGCGGCCCGGCCGCTGTCCAGCGGGTGGGCGTACGACGCCTCCGGCCAGGCCATCCGGACACCCTGGGAGGCCAGATCGAAGGCGCGGAAGAACAGGGACGCGACGGCCATCGGGTGCACCGCCGAGCAGACGTCGTGACGGTATCCCGGCAGGGTCAGTTCCCGCGTGCGGACGCCGCCGCCCACGCTGTCGGCCGCCTCGTGGACCTGGACCCGCAGCCCGGCGGCGGCCAGGACCAGGGCGGCCGCGAGCCCGTTCGGGCCGGAGCCGACCACGACCGCGTCGATGTCGTTGTCGTTGTCGTTGTCGTTGTCGTTGTCGTTGTCGTTGTCGTTGTCGCCCACATCATCTCCGATCCAAAGTTGATCCGAGGTTGATCCGATACAAGCCGTTCGAGCGCGACGTTCCCGGCCGACCGGCCGGCCGGGAACGTCGGCGGCTACCCGCTCACCCGCCCGATCGCACGCGTGCCGCCATCGTGCGCACGGTGCGGACCTCGTGCACCTGGGCCAGCGGGATGGTCACGCCGAAGCGCTTGCGCACCTCGCTGAGGAGCCGGATGGCGGTCAGCGAGTCGGCGCCGAGGTCGTACAGGTCCGTCTCCGGCGTGACCGGGGGCACGCGCAGGATGCGGGACCACACGTCCGCCAGCTCGGCCTCCACGGACCCGCCCGCCGGGAGCCCATCCGCTGGCGTCGGCTCCGCCGGGACCACCGGGACCACCGGGGCGGCCGGAGTGGCCGGAGCGGCCGGAGCGGCCGGAGCGGCCGGAGCGGCCGGAGCGGCCGGAGCGGCCGGAGCGGCCGGAGCGGCCGGAGCGGCGGGTGTCGGCGGCTCCGGCTGGATCGCGGTGAGCCGGCCGCGGTCGACCTTGCCGTTGCGGGTGAGCGGCAGCGCGTCGTGCCAGACCACCAGGGTCGGGATCATGTAGCCGGGCAGGTGCACGGCCAGCCGCCCGCGCAGCTCGTCCAGTCCGGGGCGGTTCGCACCGGCCGGGACCAGGTGGGCCGCCAGGCGGTCGCCGTACGTCCCGGCCTGTCGGACCACGACGGCCTGCTGGATCTCGGGCAGGGCCGTCAGCCGCGTCTCGACCTCGCCCGCCTCGATCCGGTAGCCGTTGACCTTGATCTGGAAGTCGCTGCGGCCGAGAATCTCGATCGACCCGTCCGGCAGGAACCGGCCCAGGTCACCGGTGCGGTACAGCCCGTCCGCGAAGCGGTCCGCGGTGCGCGCGGGGTCGCCGTGGTAGCCCTGGGCCACGCCGGTGCCACCGGCCCAGATCTCTCCGGCCACCCAGTCCGGTCGGTCCCAGCCCTCGGGGCCGCGGACGTGGGCGGTGTTGTTGCGGTTCGGCCGCCCGTACGGCACCGGCCGACTGCCGTCGTCCTCGGCGTCCACCGGGTGGAGGATGTTCCAGATCGTCGTCTCGGTCGGGCCGCCCAGCGAGACGACCTCGAGGTCGGGCTTGAGCCGGAGGAGCGCTGCGGGGAACTCCGGCGGGATCCGGTCGCCGCTCATCATGACCAGCCGCAGCGCGCCGATCCGGCCCGGCGCCGACTCGGCCTCCTCGCTCAGCATCGCCATGATCGCCGGCACCGAGTTCCACACCGTCACGCGGTGCTCCGCGCAGAGGTCCAGCCAGTGGGCGGGATCCGCCGCCCGGTCCGCGTCCGGCAGCACGATTGCCGCGCCGACCGACAGCGCGCCGAACACGTCGTACACGGACAGGTCGAAATTGAACGCGCTGATGCCGAAGAAGCGGTCCGTGGCGTCGACGCCGAACCGGGCCGTGCAGTCGGCGACCACGTTCGCGGCGTTGCGGTGACTGACCATCACGCCCTTGGGCTGTCCGGTGGTACCGGAGGTGTAGAGCACGTACGCGAGGTCGTCGGTGGTCGCCCCGGCGGCCGGCTCCACCGGCTCGATGGGCACCACCGGCCGCGCCGAGTCGAGCAGCAGCGTGTCCGGCTCCGTACCGCGCGCGCCGCTGCCGGGCACGTTGGCGGGCACGTTGGTGAGCACGCACCGCGCCCCGCCGTCGCGGAGCAGGTACGCGCGTCGCTCGTCGGGCAGGTCCGCGTCGACCGGCAGATACGCGGCCCCGGCGAGCAACGAGGCCAGGATGCCGATGATCTGCTCCGGCCCGCGCCGCATGACCAGCCCGACCAGGTCGCCGCGGCCGACCCCGCGCTCCCGCAGCCACGCGGCGGCGCCCTGCGCGCGGTGGAGCAGTCCGCCGTAACTCACGACGCCGCCCGTGGTGATCACCGCCGGGGCGTCGGGACGCGCCGCGGCCTGTGCGACGGCGTCCTCCCACAGCATGCGCGTGGCCAGCGGCGCCGCGGTGTCGTTGGTCTCGGCCCGCCGCCGCCGCTGGTCCTCGGGCAGCAGGTCGTGCGTGGTCTCCGTCCAGCCCGCCGCGTCGCAGAGCTGGTTCAGCAGCTGCTGGAAGCCGGCGACCAGGGCGGCCGGAAGCCCGGCCGGGAACAGCCGGTCCGCCGAGTCGACCCGCACGACCAAGTCGCCCGCCTGCTCCATCGCGAAGACGTCGAGGTGGGTCCGCGGAGCCTGGCCGACCGAGAAGACCTCCCGGCCGAACAGCTCGAGCGCGGCTCCGTCGAGGCCGGAGCGCTCGTGCCCGATGGCGGAGGTGAACGCGTACGGCGCCTGCGGGTACGCGGTGCCGGCCGCGGACCCGGCCGCCTGGCGCGACGCGGCGCCGAAGGCGTGCCCGTGCTCCGCGGCGGCGCGCATCCGCTGCTGCACCGGCGCACAGCGCTGCGCGAACGTGGCCGCCGGGTCGATAGCGACCTCGACGGGCAGGACGTCCGAGAAGCCGCCGATCGCGCCGCGGGGCGGCAGGAGACTCCCGGCGGTGCGCTCCACCGTCGTGGCGATCGTGAACCGCTCGCCGCCGCCCCAGTACGCCAGCACCTGGCCGTAGGCGGTCAGCAGCGCCGCACTCGGCGTGATGCCCAGGCGGAGCGCGTGCGCCTGGAACGCGGCCCAGCGCCCGGCGGTCAGCCGTACATGACGCTGCGTGAACCGCGGCCGGGCCACCGGGGGATTGGGGGCCAGCGGCAGGTCGGGGGCGAGCGCGAGGTCGTCGAGCCGTTCGCGCCAGAAGGCCAGGGAGCGCTGGGCCTCGGCGTCGTCCCGGGGGCCCTTCGGTTCCGCGACCTCGCCGGAGAACGCGGTCTCCGCCTCCGTGGGGGCGTCGCCCTGGTAGGCCCGCCACCATTCCCGGAAGAACAGGAACATGCTGCCAGCGTCCATGGTCAGCCGGTCATGGTTGACGTGCAGCACCATCCGGTCGTCGGCCAGGACGCTCACCTCGACGTGCACCGACGGCGCCCGGTCCGGTGGGGCGACCCGGTGCGAGGCGCGCTCCCGGTAGGCGGCCCGCGCCTGGTCGCGTGCCCGGCGCGGCAGTTGCCGCAGGTCCCGGACCCGGACGTGCACCGGTACGTCGTCGTGCACCACCTGGCACCCGTCGGAGGCGAACGTGGTGCGCAGCGCCGGATGCCGCGCCACCACAGTGCGCAGCGCCGCCTCCAGCCGCGCCACGTCCCAGTGCCCCTCGATCTCGTGGTAGACGTTGCCGGCGCCGCCCGGTTCGGGGTCGTAGCTGGTGAGGATCATGACTGACCTTTCGGAGTTACGCGGGGGCGGCCTGTTTCGCCTGGCCCACTTACGCGTGGGCGGCCTGCTTTCGCCCGGCCCACTTGGTGGTCGGCACAGCCACCAGCCCCGCTCCCAGCAGCAGGAGCCCCAGGACGATCCAGCCCGCCGTGCCGACGGTCAGGCACAGCGTGGTGACCAGGGCCTGGGAGGTGAGGCGTCCTATCGCCGTGCCGTTGGAGAGCAGCCCGAGGTACTCGCCCTGTGCCTCCGCGGGGGCCAGGCCGAAGCTCAGCTCGTAGACCGATGCGGTCGACCAGATCTCCCCGAGGGTGTACACGACGATGGCGACGATGAGGGCGACCGTGGCAGGGGCCGCCGACATGTGCCCCAGGAAGCCGATCAGCGCGAGCGAGGCCAGGAAGGCGAGCCCCGCTCTGACCATGACCCGGGCTGCCGAGAGCGGAGACTCCATCCCCTGGGACAGCCGTACCTGCAGGAGCACCACCAGGACGGTGTTGAGCGGGACCACCAGCCCCACGACCCAGCGCGGCACCTGGGTATGCAGCGAGATCCACAGCGGCAGGACCAGGGTGAGGACCGGGAACTGCTGCATGATCACCGCGTTGATCCCGATCAGCGTCAGGTACGGGCGGTCGGCGAAGACTCGCCACCGCCTGCTCGCGGTGCCGGTGGCCTTGGTGCCCGGCACGCGCGGCATCCTGAGCGTCATCAGCGCGCACACGGCGAACGACAGGGCGTCGCAGGCGATCATCGACTGGTAGGCGAGCGGGCTGTCCACGTTGATGGCGACCGCCGCCACCGGGCCGACCAGGGTGACGCCCAGGTTCATCGCGGTGCGCAGGCGGGAGCGCAGCTGGGCCGCCCGCTCGCCTCCGGCGGCGCGGACCAGCGGCCCGCGCGAGGAACTGCTCGCCGAGGCCGCCAGGAAGGCGATGGTGGTGACGGCCACGAACGAGACCAGTGAGCGGGTGAGCAGCATGGCGCTCGTCGCGAGTGCCTCCGCGACCAGCGACACGACATAGGTCTCGCGCGGTCCGCGGCGGTCGGCGATGCGGCCCACGGGGACGCCGGCCAGCATGCCGATCAGGCCCGAGACCGTGAGCCAGAGCCCGACCTCGGCCGGCGTCAGGCCGACGCAGCGCACGAAGTAGAGCGAACTCGTGGTCAGGAACAGGCCGTTGCCGGCGGAGTTGATCAGCGTGGACCAGTAGAGGTTGCGCCCCGGGCCGGGCTCCGGCAGCACGGACGTCAGTGCGCGGCGGATCGCGGCCCGGGGCGTAGTGGCTGTCTGCGTCACACCGTTTCCGGGGCTTGTACGGTCACGGCCTGCGAGAACCACGCGGCCGCGGCAAGGGTGCGCTCGCGGACCTGCTCCTCGCTGTCGCCGACGATGATCACGGCGCCGGCCTTCATGTTCGATGCCGCGCTGAACGACGGGACCTGCGAACCGGGGCCGATGCTGATGGCGGCCTCCACGCAGCCGGGCTGCGCCAGGAGCTCCGACTCGTCGGGCACGTGCTCCGCCACGCCGGCCGGTGCCTGGAGGTGGACCCAGCCACACTGCTCCTTGCTGGGCTCGGCCGGCTCCCCCGGGGGCAGGCCCAGCGCCGCGCGGGCCCACTCGTCGGACAGGTCGACGCCGAAGCGGCGCAGCACGATGTCCTGGACGACGCCGCCGCCCAGGCGGCCACCGACCTCGCTGAACGTGAGCTCGCCGTCCTTCTCGAAGGCCTCGGCGTGGAAGATCCCGTCCTCGTGGCCGACGGCGTCGAGGACCCCGGTCAGCAGGGACTGGGCCTTCGAGTAGAGGTCCGGGTTCTCGTTCGGGTCGAGCAGGACCGATCCGACCAGTCCGCCGGACTTGATGGCGATCACGTTCTGGAAGTAGCGCGAGACCGAGAGCGCCCGGACGACTCCGGCCCGCACGACCCCGTCGAGGTGGAGTTCCTCCCCCTCCATGAACTCCTCCACCAGCCAGGGGCCGCGGGGAGGCTGCTGGTAGGTCTCGACGAGGGAGGCCAGCTCGGCGGCGTCGGAGACGACGTGGGTGTCCTGCGAACCGGCGCCGGTGAGCGGCTTGATGACGATCGGATAGGTCAGCTGCTCGCCGTCCAGGTCGGACAGGAGGTCCGGCATCTGCGCACCGGCCACGGGAAGTCCCGCCTCGCGGACGAGGCGCTTCTGAACGAACTTGTCACGCAGGGCGATCGCGGCGGAGAGCTTCATGCCGACCGCCTTTCCGTGCTCGGCGAGCAGCGCCGCGGCGACGATCGGCCACTCGCCGATCGTGCACACGAAGTCGAACTCGTCGATTGCGATCTCGGCCCTGGCCAGGCCGGCCAGGATCTGCTCCACATCGCCGTCGTTCGGCACGACCACGTGGGTCGCGTCGGGGGCGTGGGACTTGGCCCTGCGCACGTGCCGGGGAGCGATCACGGACACCACATCGGCATGGTGCTCCTTGAGCGCCAGGAACGCCGGGGTGTTCCAGCCGATCATCAGAACTCGGGGAGAAACGGTGGTGGACATTTGTGCACGCCTATCCATAGGTCGTTGACCGGTTGCCCGCGCCGCCGAGGGCAAGGGCGATCGGTTTGTTCGCTGGCTCAATCGGGGCGGGACGGCGAACACAGAATTTGCTGGGGAATGTGCGCCCCCGGTACTGCGGCAGGTCTTCGGTTTCGACGCCGGCCGTCGCCGCTTCATCCCCGACAGGCATTCCATTCGGGGAATCTTCTATCAGCCTGCTGGTGATCACGTCAAAGGATAAAAAATGCCGGGACAAATTCCTTCGATCTCCCTCGAAGGGGGCTTTTGCGACCCCCCTTCGAGGGGTGGCCGAGCGTCTCGATAGTAAAAAGATCTTGAAGACTTCGAGCCGCCCATGCGGGTGCTTACGTGGCAGAACAGGGCGAAACGATCAGCACAAAACGTCATTGAACGCCCATTCGGGCCTTGCCTCGGTCGCAAAATCCCTGAGTCGGCCCTGACAACCTGCGATCGTGCGCTTACTGTTTTTCCAGTGCGGCATGGGCATGACAGCAAGCATGTGCATCGAGCCCCACTCCGATTGGAACGAAGCCCACTTGCTCGTGCGGGAGTGGCGCGGGCCGATGTACTGGGTGGATCGATTTCGAAACCGGGGTTTTCACCCTGTCTGACGGAGGGCGTCCGGGAGGATTCCCAGCCGGCCGTATTGTGAATGCGATCTAGAAGGGGTGGACTATGTCTGCGGACGGGGGCACCGCGATTGCCGGGGAGATCCCGGTCATGGCACGCGATGTAGCGGTCATCGGGATGGCCGTCCGGATGCCGGAGGCCGACGATCTGTCGCAGTTCCTGGCGAATCTCCAAGACGGCCGCGACAGCGTCCGGGAGCTGTCCGCCGAGCGCCGTAGCCGTACGTCACTGTCGATCGACGCGCGATACCAGCTCAACGGCTACATCGAGGACATCGACTCGTTCGACGACGCGGTCTTCGGGATCTCCCCGGGCGAGGCGCGGAACATGGCGCCGGAACACCGGCTGCTCCTGCAGAGCGCGTACCAGGCGCTGGAGAACGCCGGATACGATCCGACCTCGCTCGACGGCACCCGGACCTCGGTCTACGTCGGCGACACCCGGCTGGTCTACCAGCAGCTCGCCCGCCAGGTCGAGCCGACCATGGTGATGGGCACCCACGCCGCGGCCACCGCGGGCCGGATCGCACGGTTCTTCGGGCTCCGCGGGCCGGCCGCCATGGTCGACTCGTCCTGTTCGTCGGCCCTGCTCGCCGTCCACCACGGCGTGAACGACCTGCTGCTCGGCGACGCCGAGCTGGCCCTGGTCTGCGGCGTCAACCTGAACCTCTTCGGCGACCCGAAGGACGACGAGGACGAGCTGGACCTCGGTATCCGGTCCGCGGACGGCAAGACCCGGGCGTTCTCGGCGGATGCGGACGGCACCGGCTCCGGCGAGGCCGTCGTCAGCGTCCTACTCAAGCCGCTGGACCGGGCGCTGCGCGACGGGGACGTCGTCCATGCCGTCATCAAGGGCACCGCGGCCAACAACGTGGCGGGCCGCTCCGGCAGCCTCACCGCGCCGGACAGCTCGGCGCAGGCCGAGGTGATCGAGCAGGCGTGGGCGAAGGCCGCCGTCGACCCCACCACGATCTCCTACATCGAGGCGCACGGGACCGCCACGCGGCTTGGCGATCCGATCGAGATCGAGGCCATCGACCTGGCGTTCAGCCGTGTGACGGACCGCAAGCAGTTCTGCGCGCTCTCCTCGGTGAAGAGCAACATCGGGCACACCTGGAGTGCGTCGGGCCTGGCCGGCCTGGTCAAGGCGGTGCTCGCACTGCGGAACCGGCAGCTCTTCCCCAGCCTCCACGCGCAGACGATGAGCCCGCTGATCGACTTCGCGAACTCGGCGGTCACCGTGACCAGGGAACTGACGCCGTGGGAGCCGGCCGTCGGCGTCCGCCGGGCCGGCGTCAGCGCGTTCGGCGTCATGGGGACCAACGTGCACGCCGTCCTGGAGGAGGCGCCCGCCCGCGAGGAGCCGGGCCCCTCCTCGAACACCGGCAACTGGATCCCCGTTTCGGCGAAGACCGCCACGGCGCTCGCCGCCAATGTCGAGGCCCTGCGGTCCTGGCTCGTCGAGCACCCGGACCTGTGCATCGAGGACGTCCAGCGCACCCTGGTCACGGGCCGGCAGCACTTCCCGTACCGGGCCTGCGTCACCGCGGCCGATACGGCCGGGCTCACCGCCGCGCTCGTCGACCCCGCGACGACCGGCCCGGAGAGCAGCGCCGCGGTCACCGTCATCCTGGTCTCCGGACGGTGCACGGCGTCGGCCTCGCTGACCGCCTCCCTGCGTCGCGCGCACCCCGAGTTCGACCGGCTGTACGTACAGGCCGAGCAGGCCGCCGGTGCGCACGCCGGAGACCCGAAGGCGGGCCGGTTCGCCTTCCAGTACGCGATGTACGGCCTGCTGGGGCGGATGGGCGTCGAGTCGCGCCACGTCGTCGGGGAGGGCGTCGGCAAGCTGGTGATCGACGCGAGCCTCGGCCGGGTCGAACTCGCCGAAGCGGTACGGCAGGCGGTGAACGCCGAGGACGCCGACGCCGGTGACCTGGACGCCCGCGTCGACCGTCTGCTCGCTGCGCTGGGCGACCAGCGGGTGCTGTTCGTCGAGGCCGGCCCCATGTCGACGGTCTCCTCGGCGGTCGCGGGCCGCGGTGGCGCCGCACGCTCCGTCGTGGCACTCGCCGAACGCCCCGATGCCTTCGAGGCCTTTCTGTGTGACATGTATCTGACAGGGGCCCGCTGGAGGTGGGCGGAGACCGCCGGCGACGGCCGCAGGATCGAGCTGCCCTCCTATCAGTTCGACCGCACCCGCTGCTGGCTGGACCCCGCCAACACAGTGGCGCCCGCCCCGCAGGCCGGCGGAGCGGTCGCCGCCGACCCGGCCCAGGCCGTTCAGCCCGCCGATGTGCTCGGGTCGGTCCTGGCGGCCTGGCAGGGCGTGCTAGGCATCGAGACCATCGCTCCCGACGAGTCCTTCTTCAACCTCGGCGGCGACTCGATCGGCGCCATCCAGGTGCTCAACCGGCTCCAGACGGTGTACGGCGTGGAGCTCGACCCCTACGCGATCTACGACTACGAGACCCCGGCCGAACTCGCCGCCCACCTGGAGAAGTTGGCGGACATCACCACCTTCGCCACTACGACGCCTGCTGTCCAGGGCGCGCCGCCGGACCTCGACGCCGCGCCGACTTCCGCGGAGCAGCTGAACGTATGGCTCGCGGCCGAGTTCGCGGGCGGCTCGGTGGCCTTCAACCTGATCCGCAGCTTCGAGCTGACCGGGACGGTCAACACCGAGGCGCTGCGGCGCGCCCTGGACGCACTGGCCGCACGGCACGACGCGCTGCGGGCCGTCTTCTCCTACGCGGACGAGGAGTTGACCCAGCGGATCACCCCGGCGGCCGGATTCACCGTGCCGCTGGAGCTGCTGGAAGCGCCGCTGGACGGGGACGCGCACGGCGCCGTGGACAGCGTCGCGCTGGCCAAGGCCTTCGCCTCCCGTCCGTTCGACCTAGCGAAGGGCCCCCTGCTGCGGGCCCAGTTGGCGTCCATCGGCGCCGACCGCCACCTGCTGACGCTCTGCACCCACCACGTCGTCGTCGACGGGTGGTCGCTGGGGCTGCTGGTCCGGGACCTGGGCGCCTACTACGCCCACTTCGACCGCGGCGCGGCCCTGGACCTGCCGGAGATCGGCATCGGCTACGGCGAGCACTACCGCAAGCTGGCACAGCAGGCCGGCGGCCGCCACGACGATGCCGCCGCCTACTGGCTCGACCGGTTCGGCACCCCGGTGGCGGCCCTCGACCTGCCGGCCGCCCCCGTCGCCTCGGAGGGCCTCCCCTCCTACCGCGGCGCCTACCGGCACTACGAGCTCCCCGTGCCGCTGTGGCAGCGGCTCAAGTCGTTCTGCCAGGCCGGCGGGGTGACGGTGTTCACCTCGATGCTGAGCGCCGTCGCCGCCGCGCTCCACGGGTACAGCCGGGACGGCGACCTGGTCATCGGCACCCTGATCGCGGGGCGCAACAGCGAGTCGCTGGAGCAGCTGGTGGCGATGCTGATCCGGTCCCTGCCGCTCCGACTGAGGGTCGACGCTGACGGCAGCTTCGAGCAGCTGTCGGAGACGGTCCGCACCACGTTCGTCGACGCCCTGCGCAACAGCGACTACCCGTACGAGGAACTGGTGGAGGAGCTGCAGCAGCGCGGCCTGCTCCAGGCCTCGGGCCTGTTCGACGTCATCGTGGCGTTCCAGCAGTTCGGCGAGGACGGCGAGGCGCCGCACAGCGCTCTCGCGGGCTCCGGCCTCACCGTCCGGCCGGTCGAGGTGAACCTGGACACCAGGGACGTCCCGATCAACATCATGATGGCGGAGGAGGAGGGCACGGTCCGCTCGGCCATCCGCTTCGACAGCGGCCGGTTCACCGCGGAGATGATCGACCGGCTCTGGGCGGACATCAGCCGCCTGCTCGACCGGGCGCTCGACGACCCCTCGGCCCCGATGCGCCTCGCCGCGAGCCCGGCCGACGGCGCGACGGCCGAGCCGGCCACTGCAGCCGCCCCCGCCCCCGCCCCCGCCCTCGCTCCGGCCGGAGCACAGGGGCCCTCCGACGCCGTCACCCAGGACCTCGCGGGGATCTGGTGCGAGGTGCTGGGCGTCTCCGACGTCACAGAGGAGGACCGGTTCTTCGATGTCGGCGGCAACTCGCTGCGCGCCATCAAGCTGCTGGCACGGGTCCAGAGCCGACTGGGCGTCACGCTCGACCTGAAAACGTTCTTCGTCAGCCCCACGATCGCCGGCCTCGCCGAGGCCCTGGCCGAGGCCCAGCGGCAGGTGGTCGCACCGATCCCGAGCCTGGGCGGCCCGGGGGAGTACGAGGGCGCCCGCACGCAGGACCTGCTGATGGAGATCGACCGCGGGAGCGCCTACCCCGGTGCCTTCCACCGCAACGACCTGCAGGAACTGCGCGGCCCGCTCGACCCGTCGCTGCTGCGGCGCGGCTTCGAGCTGCTGGTCGAGCGGCACGAGAGCATGCGGACGACCTGCGACCTCGTCGACGGTCGGACGGTGCAGACCGTGCACGCGCCGGGTGCCCTCCCCCTCAACTACCGCTTCCACGACATGACCGGCAGCTCCGCGGAGCAGGTCCACGAGTTCGTGGTCGCCCGCAAGGACGAGCCGTTCGAGACGGCGCGGGAGCCGCTGGTGCGGGCCGACCTGATCCGCCTCGACACCGACACCCACCTGCTGCTCACGTCGATCCACCAGGTGTTCGCCGACGGTTCGTCCGCGCGGGTGCTCTTCCGCGATTGGCACGAGCTGTACGAGGCACTGGTGGCCGGACGCGCCGCCGACCTGCCGGAACTCCCGATCCAGTACAAGGACGCCGCGGCCTGGCGCAACGACCGGCTGACGCCCGAAGTCCGCAGCGAGCACCGGGAGTTCTGGCGCCGGGAGCTGAGCGGGCTGGCCGTGCCGGTACCGCTTCCGGCCGACCTGCCGCGGCCCGAGGTCAGCGCGCTCGCCGGCGACCGGCTGTACCTGACCCTCCCGACCGACCTCGCCGAGCGGTTCGGGGCGCTCGCCCGGCAGCACTCGGTCACCGAGTTCACCGTCGGCTGGTGCGCGGTCGGGCTGCTCCTCGCCACCACAGGGGTCACCGACTCCCTGATCGGGACGTACTCCCTCGGCCGGGACCGCCAGGAGTTCGAGGACCAGATCGGCACCTTCATCGGCACCGTCCCGCTGCGCCTCAAGGTGGCCGCGGACGACGAGGTGCCGGCGCTGCTCGCCCGGGCCCAGCAGACGATCCTGCGGGCGTTCGAGCACGACGAGTACCCGTACGGCGAGATCATGCGCGACCTGGGCTGGCAGCGGGGCCCCGAGCGCAGCCCGCTCTTCGACGTCGTGGTCAACCTGGACCAGATGGAGTCCGGCTGGGACGCGGCACCGATCGGGGCGACCGTCGCCTTCGTTCCGAAGGACATCCACCGGCGCGCCAAGCAGGCCGACCTGCAGTTCGTCTTCCAGCGCTACGCCGACGGCCTGGTCCTGGCGATGAGCTACAACACGGAGGTCTTCTCGCCGGACTTGGCGCAGCTGATCCTGCGGCGCCTGCAGGCGGTGCTCGACGGCATGACCACCGCACGACCCATCAGCGACATCCTGACCCAGGAGGAATTCCCCCATGACCGGTCTCCCCGATAAGAACTTCCTGACCGCCCTGGACCACGGGCGTGCCGCCACCGGTGAGCGGGCCGAACACGGCGGCGTGGTGCGCGAGTTCTCGGAGGACCGCTCGTCCTGCCAGATCCGGTTCTCCCGGCTCTCGGCGGACGACGCCGACGCCGTGATCGAGGCCGAGAAGGCCCTCGCGGACAAGGGCGGCTACGAGCTGGAGTGGAAGCTCTACACCCACGACGCGCCCTCCGACCTGGCCGCGCGCCTGGAGGCCGCCGGCTTCGTCGCCGACGACCGGGAGCAGGTGCTGGCCCTGCCGCTGGACGCGGAGACGATGGCGGTCTTCGACACCAGCGCCTTCGACGTGCGCCGTGTGGTCGACGAGGAGGGCCTCGCCGACTACGCCGTGATCGCCCGGGAGATCGGCCGCAAGAACGCCGACTCGGAGCGGCGCCGGCTGTGGGCCTGCCTGCAGGAGACGCCGGACGTGATGAGCGTCCACGTGGCCTACGTGGGCTCGGAGCCCGTGGCCGGCGGGCGGGTGCACTACCCCGAGCGCGCCGGCTACGCCGAACTGGCCGGCGGCCGGACGAAGACGACGCACCGGCTGCGCGGCATGTTCACCGCGGTCGTGGGCTCCCGGCTGGCGGAGGTCTCCGCCCGGGGACTCGACCTCGTCTTCACCGACGCCCTGCCCACCTCGGAGCCGATCCTCGCCAAGCGTGGATTCCGGACCGTGGTCGGGACGCAGCCGTTCGTCTACACGCCGTCGTCCTGACCCACCGGGCAGCCGTCCTCGCCCCTGACCGCGGCCCCGATCGACCAGCCGACGCGCACCGATCGGGGCCGCGCAGCCCGCGGCGATGACGTGGTCCGGGTCGGCACGGCCGGGTCGTTCACACCGCCGGTTCGCCGGATCGCCTGAATTCCACGATGAGATCGCACGCCGCCGCTGAGCACGCGTGCGGGAGGAAGCTGTGAAGACAACGAACGAACGCGCCGCCACCCTGGTCGAGCTCTTCGCCGACTCGGTGCGGCGCCACGGGGGACGGTCGGCTGTCGGAGACGGCACGACGACGCTCACCTACGAGGAGCTGGACCGCAGGTCGGACGCCGTGGGCGCGCTGCTCAGCAGCCACGGGGTGGGCGTCGAGGACCGGGTCGGGGTCTACCTGCCCCGCTCCGTCGACTTCGCCGTCGCGGTGCTCGGCGTCCTCAAGGCCGGAGCGGCCTACGTCGCGGTGGACCAGCGCTACCCCGACGCCCGCCGGGACCGGATGCTGCAGGACAGCGGCGCGAAGGTCGTCCTCAGCGACCAGGCGTCGGCCGGCTCGCTGACGGCGGTACCCGCTGAGGTCGTGCCGATCGGTGACTGGGCCGGGTTCGATGGCCAGGGCGCGGGCGCGGCACCGCTGCCGGAGAACGCGGCGAGCGTCCTGTTCACCTCGGGCTCCTCGGGCCGGCCGAAGGCGATCGTGCTGGAGCACCGGAACATCGTGTCGTTCGCGACCAACCCCGGCCTGCCGCAGCTCCACCCCGAGGACCGGACGGGGCAGATCTCCAACGTCTCCTTCGACGCCTTCCACTTCGAGATGTGGACCACCCTCGCGGCCGGTGCCCAGATGGTCGTCCTGCCGCCGGCACCGGAACTGCTCGCCGCGGGCTTCCGGCGGCAGATGGAGGAGTACGGCGTCTCGGCGATGCTCGTGCCCACCATGGTGGTCAACCACGTCGTGCGGGAGGACCGGGACGCGTTCGCGTCGCTGCGGGTGCTCTGCGCCGGCGGTGACGTCCTCCAGCCCTCCGCCTGTCGCGACCTGCTCACGGGCTGCTTCCAAGGACAGCTCTACAACCTGTACGGGCCAGCCGAGACCACCACCGCCTGTACCGCGCACCTGGTGACCGAGTCGGATGTGCGGTCCGGCACGGTGCCGATCGGGACCGCGCTCGCCGGAGTGACGGTCCGGCTGCTCGACGCGGACCTGCGGGAGGTACCCGCGGGCGAGCGCGGGGAGATCTTCGTCGGCGGCCCGGGCCTGGCCCGCGGCTACCTCGACCGCGCGGACCTCACCGCCGAGCGCTTCGTGACGGTCACCGTCGACGGCGCCCCGATGCCGATGTACCGGGCCGGCGACCTGGCACAGCTGCGTGCGGACGGGGCGCTGCTGTTCATCGGCCGCGCCGACGACCAGGTGAAGATCCACGGCTACCGGGTGGAGCCCGGCGAGGTCGAGCAGTCGCTCCGGCACCACCCCGAGGTGCAGGACGCCGTCGTGCTCGCCGAGGGCGAGGGCGACGACCGCCGACTGGTCGCCTTCGTCGTGCTCGGCGAGGAACTGGACATCGCGGAGCTGCGCGCCCGGGTGGAGCGGAACCTGCCCGACTACATGGTGCCGAGCAGCTTCATCGTCCAGAGCGAGATCCCGTACACCCAGCACGGCAAGCGAGACAACGCGGCCCTGCGGGAGGCGCTGGCAGGGCACGACGCCCACGCCGCGGAAGACTTCGCGGAACCGCTCGGCGAGACCGAGCACTACGTGGCCGCCCTCTGGGCGGACCTGCTCGGCGTCGAACGGGTGGGCCGCGACCAGGACTTCTTCGCCCTGGGCGGGCACTCCATGCTCGCCTTCCGGATGAGCCACCGGATCAACCGCGAACTCGGCACCCGGCTCGCCTTCTCGGTCGTGCTGGACCACACCACCGTGCAGGGCCTGGCCGAGCAGCTCGACCTGGTACGGACGCCGGCGGCGGGCAAGTGAGCACGGCAGCCGACGTCCACCGCGCCCGCCGGGGCGCGGCCCCGCCCGATCCGTACGCCCACGGCGAGCGGATAGAACTCGTGGTCGCCCACCACGCCCGGCTCCGTCCCGACGCCGTCGCGGTCCAGCAGGCCGAGGAGACGATCAGCTACGGCTCGCTCGTCGAACGGGCCGAGGCCGTCGCCGCGCAGCTGCGCCGCCGGGGCGTGCCCGTCGGCGCCCAGGTCGCGGTGGCGATGGACCGCTCGATCGACCTGGTGGCCACGCTGCTGGGCGTCCTGCGGGCCGGTGCCGCCTACGTGGCCGTCGACCCGCAGTGGCCCCGGCTCCGGATCGCGGACGCGGTGCGCGGAACGGACACCTGTCTCCTCGTCACCGACGACGGCGAGCTCGCCGGGGATGTGTGTGCCGGGACGGGCGTCCCCGCCGTCACGCCGGGCGAGCTGTTCGCCGGCGACCCCGCCGCCGCACCCCCCGCGGAGACCGACGGCACGCGCACGGCGAGCGTCTTCTACACCTCGGGCTCCACCGGCCGGCCCAAGGGCGCGCTGTCGCCCCACCGCGGCACCCTCCGGACGGTCGTCGACTGTCCCGCGATCTCGGTCGGCGCCGACACCGTGTTCCTCCAGGCGTCACCGCTGCCGTGGGACGCGTTCTCGCTGGAGCTGTGGGCGCCGCTGCTCAACGGCGGCCGGAGCGTGCTGCTGGACCGCGGTGCCGCCGCCCTGGACGCGGAGCTCCTGAAGGCCGCCGTCCGCCGTGGCGTCAACAGCGTCTGGCTGACGAGTTCGCTGTTCGCCGCGCTGGCCGAGGACCGGCCCGATGTCTTCGAGGGGCTGCGCCTGGTGCTGACCGGCGGCGAGCGGGTCCCGGTGGCCGCCGCACGGCAGGTCCTCGCCGGCTTCCCGGAGCTGCACCTGGTCAACGGCTACGGTCCGGCGGAGTCGACGATCTTCGCCACCCACCACGTCGTCCGGCCGGGCGACGTGGCCGAGGGCAGCACCGAGATCCCCATCGGCACGCCCCTGCCCAGGACCGTGGTCCGGCTGCTGGACCCGGACGGCCGTCCCGGCGCCGCCACGGGCGAGTACGAGGGCGAGATCGCGGTCGGCGGCGACGGCGTCGCCCTCGGCTACGCCGGAGACCCGGAGGAGACCCGGCGGCGCTTCTTCGACCTCGAGGGCGAGCGCTACTACCGCACCGGCGACCTCGCCCAGCGGGACGCGGACGGGCTGCTCCGCTACCGCGGACGCATCGACGACCAGATCAAGGTCCGCGGGATCCGCATCGAGCCCGGCGAGGTGGAGGCCGTCCTCGAGACGCACCCCTCGATCACGAAGGCCTGCGCCGTGGTGGTCGACTCGCCGTCGGGGAGCCGTCGGCACCTGGTGGCCGGGTACACCACCGCCGACCGGCGCCCCCTGGACCCGCCGGAGCTCAGGGCCTTCGCGGCGACCCGGCTGCTGGACGCCATGGTCCCCACGCTCCTCCACCACGTCGACCGGATGCCCCGCAACGCCAACGGCAAGACCGACCGCCGGGCGGTGGCCGCGCTGATCCAGGAGCACCTGGCCGCAGCCGACCCCGGCGGAGACGACCGGGCCGCAGGCGTCGGGGCGGTGGGCGAGGCCCCCGGCGGTCCGCTGGCGGAGGTGCGCTCACTCCTGGGCACGGCCCGGCTGACCGCCGCCGACGACCTCCTCGAAGCCGGGGCGAACTCCCTGGACGTCATCCGGCTGGCGGCCCGGCTGGGCCGACGGCTCGACGCCCGGTTGACCGCCGCCGACGTCTACCGGCTCCGTTCGGTCGAGGCGATCACCGCCTACTGCGCCGGTGCGGCGCGGGCCGACGAACTGCCGGAAGCAGTCGACGAGGAGAGCGACGGCCCGCTCTCCCACGCCCAACAGCGCTTCTGGCTCGCCGAGATGGCCTCGCCGGGAGCGGCGGACAGCACCATCGTGCTGGCCTACCTGCTCGCCGGTCCGCTCCGGCGGGACATCCTCGCCGAGGCACTCGCCGAGTGCCTGCGGTCGCACGCGGCACTGCGGACGGTCTACCTCTGGGGCGACGAGGGCCCGGTGCAGCGGATCCTGCCGCCCGAGCCGACTGGCAGATTCCTGGAAGAGGTCGAGCCGCCGTCCGACGCCGTCGGGCGCGAACCGCAGGAACTCGCCGAGGCGCTCGTCGCCGACTGGTGGGACCGCCCGTTCGCGCTGGACTCGGAGATCCCGGTGCGGTTCAGGCTCTGCCGCATCGGTGACGAACGGCACCTGCTCTGCCTCCAGGTGCACCACATATCCTTCGACGGAAGCTCGGAGCACGCCTTCGTGGCCAACCTGCGGGCCGCCTACGAAGCCCGCTGCGCCGGACGGCCCGTCCCCGCGCACGAAGGGCGGCTGAGCTACCGGCGCTACGCCGCCTGGGAGGCGCACCAGCTCGCCGACTGGGCCGACCGGGACCTCCCCTACTGGTCCGACCAACTGCGGCCGGCTCCCGAGCCGTTCCTGCCGGCGCCCACCGGTGGTGCCGCCGAGGCGGCCCGACGGGAGCTCGCCACCCGCGTGGACGCCGAAACGGTGACAGCCCTGGCGGCGGTCTGCGCGGGTCTGGGCGGACCGGTCCTGACCGGACTCATGGCCGCGGCCGGGCTCGCCCTGGCACGGACCTTCGGGATCGCCGACCCGGCGCTCGGAACCGTGACGGCCGGCCGGTTCGACCCCGTCCCGGAGTCGACCGTCGGCTACTTCGTCAACCCGTTCGTCGTCCGCCTGACGGCGAAGCCGGAAGAGGACGCGAGCACCGTACTCGCCCGTGCGGTGCGGCTGGTCGTGGACGGCCTCGACCACGCGCGCACGCCGTTCGACGACGTGGTGGGCGCACTGGCACCCGCCCGAGGGCGCCACCCCTTCTTCCAGACCTTCGTCGTCCTCCAACTGCCACCGCCGGCCGACGCTCTGGGCGCCGGTGTCGAGCTGACGCCCATACGGATCCGGCCGCCGCGCACCGCGATGGAGCTCGTGATCGAGGCGATTCCCGGCGCAGACGGCTCCTGGACGGTCGTCACGCAGTGGCGGGAGGACGGCGTCAGCGCCGACGCTGTCGCCCGTGTGGACGTGGAGCTGCGTCGCTGCCTGGCCGAGATGGCGGGTCAGGCATGACCACCGACACCGGGTCCCGCGCCGGGCGATGGCTGTGCGGGTTCCACCCGGCACCGAGGCGTCCGACCTCGCGCCTGTTGATGCTGCCGCACGCCGGCGGCTCCGCCAGTTTCTACTTCCCGTTCTCGGAGGCGTTGTCCGGCGACGTGGACGTGCTGGTGGCGCAGTATCCAGGTCGGCAGGAACGCCACAGGGAGCCGTCGATCACCGACATCCGGGAGCTGGCGGTCGCGGTGCTCGCCGCGCTGACGGCGGACGGACTCGATGATGTGCCGCTGGCGCTGTTCGGACACAGCATGGGCGCTCTTGTCGCGTACGAGATGGCCGGGCTCCTCGAAGAACGCGGTGTGCCGGTCGCGCGACTGTTCGTCTCCGGGTGCCGTGGCGCGGCCGTGCCCGACGATCCGCGGCGGTTGCACGCCGCCGACGACGACGCCCTGATGGCCGAGTTGGCGGCGATGGGGGGAACCGACGTCGAGCTGCTCAGCCACCCGGACATCCGCCAGATGGTCCTACCGCCACTGCGCGCCGACTTCCGTGCCGTGGAGACGTACAGCCACCGGCCCCGGCAACCCTTGCGCGTCCCGGTGACCGCGCTGATCGGTGATATGGACCCCCGGGTGCGGCCGGGCACCGCAGAGGCCTGGTCCGAGCTCACGCTTGGATCGTACGAACTGCGGATCTTCCACGGAGACCACTTCTTCCTCGTGGCGCCGGGGACGTTCGGCGAGGTGGTCAAACTCCTGCGCGACCGGTTGACCGGACCGGGTCCATCGACCACTCACATCTCTCACGGTGAGGAAGAAGCACTATGATCACCCATTGGTGGCTCCATCAGCTGCCCCCGGTTTCCGGCGTCCTCAGGGCGGTCCTCTACGCGGGGCTGCTCGTACTTTGTATGAACCAGCAGCCCACGCCGCTGTTCGCGCCGAAGATCATGGCGAAGACCGAGTCGGCCTTCTACACTCCCGTCCTCGCGCTGCGCGTCCTAGGGATCCGATGGGTCCGCCCGGCGGTGCTCGTGGTGGTCAGGAATCTGACCATCGTCGCCTGGATCGCCGCGACGGCGGGCCTGCTGCAACCGGTCGCCGGGATCCTCACCTTCCTGGGCTTCGCGTTCCTGCACGCGGTGAACGCCGGTGCGCTGGGCGCCAACCACTCCAGCCACGCAGCCCTCTACACCCTGTTCGCCATGTGCTTCTCGGTGTCCTACGACTTCTCGCTCGACGGGCTGCTCGCCGACCACACCGCCTGGCCCCTGCTGGTGGCCCGCGACTCCGCGTTCACGTCGGGATTCGCCCCCTGCCTGCTGCTGGTGGCACTCGCCTACACCCTGTTCGCCGCCGGCGTCGCGAAGCTGCGCTTCGGCCGGCAGGGCTGGTTCGACGGCACCGCGCTGAACTTCTACCTCCGGATCTCCCAGCCGGCGGCACGCTGGCTGTGGCTGTCGCGGTTGATGATCTCCAAGCCGTGGCTGTGCCGGCTGGCCGCCTGGGGCACGCTGGTCGTCGAACTCGGCGCGGTGGCCGCCATTTTCAGCTGGCAGCTGCGCATGCCCATGGTCCTGGCGTGGATCGCCATGCACATCGTCATCCTCTGGGTCATGTTCCCGGCCTACTACATCCAGATGTGGTGCTACCTGCTGCTGTTCGACTGGCCCTGGCTGATCGAGCAGGTCACCGGCGACCGCCCGGCGACGCACGTCTTCACCTCCGACGGGCCGGTCGCCACGACCATGGCCGTCGTGGGCTGCGCGCTGACCGCCGCGCTCCTCTATGTCCTGGTCGTCAGCTCGGAGCAGTGGCCGTTCACCAGCGTGCCGATGTACTCCAACGGCACCGCCGAGGCGGACCTGATCCCGCTGCCGGGCCGTGCCGAACTCCATGAGCGCGCCACCCGGGCGGCCCACGGGCGGCACACCGCCTGGGGCCGCGCCTGGGTCGACGAGGAGTACCTGGAGGACATCTGGGCCCGTCCGGTGGACCCCGACGCCGAGCCGCAGCGCATGTTCCACCTGCTGATGGAGGAGGGCACTTCGACCTTCGTCCGCTGGTCGCAGTACGCCAAGGTGGTCCGCGAGCTCGCCATCGAGGACGTCCTCGCGAAGCCGCCGAACAGCCCGGAGCATGCCGAGGACCAGGTCTACCCGGCCGCCGCGTTCCTGCGGCAGGTCGCCCCGCTGTTCCGCGCGGCGCTGCCGACCTGGGAGAAGTACGAGGCACTGGAGCTGGTGTGCCGCACCAGTTGCGGTGGTGTCCTGATCGGCCGCGCCGAACTGGCCGAGTCCCGAGTCGCGAGGTGAACGCGATGACCGCACCGCAGAGCATCAGCGAGATCGCGTCCGCCCCGGACGCGGAGTGGTACCCGCTGTCGTCGGCGCAGCTGACGATGTGGCTGGCTGTCCAGTCCGGCGACGCCCACGCCGCGTACACGGTTCCCGCCGTCTACCGGCTGGACGGCGAGCTGGACGTCAAGGCGCTCAAGGAGGCGTTCACCGAGCTGCTGCGGCGCCATGAGGCGCTGCGCACCGTGTTCGGCAGCGTGGACGGCGTGCCTCGGCAGCGGTCGGCCGCCGACGCGGAGCTGGACTGGACGTACCGGGTCGCCGCCCAGGGGACCGACCGGCTGATCGAGCACTTCGTGTCGCGCCCGTTCGACCTGGCCGCCGGGCGCCTGCTGCACGTGATGCTGGTGCAGGAGGCCGCCGACCACCACGTCCTGGTCCTCGCGGCGCACCACATCGCGGTCGACGGATGGTCGTTGACCGTGCTCCTCGACCAGGCGCTGGACGCCTACCGGCGAGGTGTGCAGGGCGCCTCGCAGGAGGCCGAGGACGGTGCCCGGCTCCAGTACAGGGACTACGCGGTCTGGCAGCAGACCGTGCTCGACAGCGGCGCCCTGGACGCCTCCCGGGAGTACTGGCGGCAGCGTTTCCAGGAGCCGGTCGAGCGGGTGGACCTGCCCGCCGACCGCCCCCGCCCGACAGTGCGCAGCCACCTCGGCGCGAACGCCACCCGCGTCCTGCGGCAGGAGACGGTGGCCGCCCTCAAGGACCTCTGCCGGCTGGAGCGGACCACGGCGTTCGCCGCGCTCAGCGCCGCACTGCGGGTGCTGGTGTACCGCTACAGCGGGCAGCGGGACATCGCCCTGGGCACCTCCGCCGTCAACCGGCCGCTGCCCGAGCTGTTCGACCAGGTCGGCTGCTACGTCAACAGCGTGGCGCTGCGCGATCCGGTGGCGCCCGGCGCGAGCTTCCGCGAGCTGCTGCTCAGCAGCCACCGGACCGTGCGCGGCGCCCTCGGCCACGCCGAGTACCCGTTCGACCGGGTGGTCCGTGACGCGGGCGCCGACACCGAAGCGGGGCGCAACGCGCTCTTCGACATCATGATCATGTCCGATGAGGGCTTCGGCGAGCCCGGCAAACAGGTGCCCGGCCTCGGAGTGCAGGCGGTCCGCGTCGGCAACGGCCACAGCAAGATGGACCTGACGCTGTTCTTCGCGGAGACGCCCGAAGGGCTGCTCGCCACCGTCGAGTACGCCGTCGAACTGTTCGACGCCAACCGCATCGAACGGCTGCTGCGCCACTTCGAGGTCCTGCTGGCGGACGCGGTGGCCAGGCCGGACGAGCCGGTGGAGGCCCTCGAACTGCTCGACGCCGCCGAGCGCGAGCTCGTCATGCACGGCTTCAACCGCACCGACGCACCGTACGACCTCGACACCACCGTCGTGCGGCTGTTCGAGGAGCAGGTCCGGCGCACCCCGGACGCCGTCGCGGTCGTCGACGAGCAACGGTCCTGGACGTTCGCCGAGCTCAACGCGCAGGCCAACCGACTGGCGTGGACGCTGCGCGACAAGTACGGCGTGGCGACCGGCTCCCTGGTGGCGCTGCGGCTGGCCCGGTCCGCCGACCTGACGGCGGCGGTCCTCGGCGTCCTGAAAGCCGGTGGCGCGTACCTGCCGCTGAGCACGACCGACCCCGACGACCGGGTCCGCCACGTCCTGGACGACAGCGGATGCGCCGTCGTGCTGCGGGTCGGGGACGCCGTGGACCCCGCGGACGCCGCGGACCCCCCCCTCACCGGCCGGACGCTGCTGGACCTGGCCGGGCCGCTGTCGGAGCGCACCGACGACCCGCCGCCCGCCGCGGGGCCGGACGACCTCGCCTACTGCATCTATACCTCAGGGTCCACCGGGCTCCCCAAGGGCGCCCTGGTCGAGCACCGCTCCCTGGTCAACCGGCTGCACTGGATGGTCGAGGACCTGGGCCTCGGCGAGGACGACGTCATCCTGCAGAAGACGCCGTACACCTTCGATGTCTCCGTCTGGGAACTGCTGCTGCCCGGGACGATCGGCGCCCGGCAGGTCATGCTCCCGCCCGGGGGAGAGTCCGACCCCGAGCTGATCCGGTCGACCATCCGCCGCCACGCGGTGACCGTGGTGCACTTCGTCCCGTCCATGCTCAGCCAGTACCTGAACTCCTGTCAGGACGGCTTCCCGGGAGTGCGGTTCTGCGTCTGCAGCGGCGAGGAGCTCGACAGCAGCCTCGCGCGGAGCTTCTTCGGCGCCGTCGGGGACGACGGTGCGCGACTGATCAACTACTACGGCCCGACCGAGGCGGCCGTGGACGTCACCACGCTGCACGTGGAACGCGACCGGCCGGTCACCCTCGGCCGTCCGGCGCCCAACAACCGCCTCTACGTCCTCGACGACAGCGGCCGGCCGTGCCCGATCGGCGTCACCGGTGAACTCTGCATCGGCGGGGCCCAGGTGGCCCGCGGCTACCTGAACCGCCCGGAGCTGACGGCGGAGCGGTTCGTCGCGGACCCGTTCGGCACCGGCCCGTTCGTCGCGGAGGGGGACGGCACCGGCCGGATGTACCGCACCGGTGACCTGGCCTGCTGGTCGCCCGACGGACAGCTGCGTTACCTGGGGCGGCGCGACAACCAGGTCAAGATCCGCGGCCAGCGCGTCGAGCTGGGCGAGATCGAGCAGGCGCTGCGGGACGAACCCGGGATCGAGCGCGCCGTGGTCCTCCCCCGCGCGACCGGCGGGGAGACCGGGCTGCTCTACGCCTACCTGGAGGCCACCGGTTCGGCGCCCTCCAACGAGGCCCTGCGCGCGGCGCTGCTGCGCCGCCTGCCGACCCACATGGTGCCCTCCCACTTCCTGCGCGTCGACACCCTGCCGCTCACCGCCAACGGCAAGGTGGACCGCCGGGCGCTGTCCCGGCTCGGCGACGGGGAGCTGGCGATCGCGGAGCGGGTGGCGGCCGCCACCGAGACCGAGCGGGCGGTGGCCGGGATCTGGTCCGCACTGCTCGGCAGCGACGCTTTCGGAAGCACGGACGACTTCTTCGTGATCGGGGGCCACTCCCTGCTGGCCCTGCAACTGGCCAGCCGGGTCAACGAGCACTTCGGCCTCGACCTGCCGTCGGCCGCCTACTTCGCCCACCGCACCATCGCCGCCCAGGCCCGCCTGGTGGACGAGACGGCCCCGCGGACCCACACCGGTATACCGGTGGTCGCCCGCACGGACGGCCACCCGCTGTCCTTCGCGCAGGAGCGGATGTGGTTCCTGTCCCAGCTCGACTCCGACAGCACCGCCTACCACATCCGTACGCTGGCGACCTTCCGCGGCCCGCTGGACGTCCCCGCCCTGCGCCTCGCGCTGGAGGACCTCGTCGCCCGGCACGAGCTGCTCCGCGTCACCTACGACGCGGCCGGCGGGACACCGACCCAGCGGGTCCGGGAAGGGCTGCCCCTGGCCTACGCCGAGCACGACCTGACCGCGTGCGATCCCGCGGAGCTGGACGAGGCCGTCGCACGGCTGGTGCAGACCGACGACATGGTGCCCTTCCGGCTCACCGAGGAGGCACCGGTCCGGTTCGCCCTGTTCCGGACGGGCCCGTCCGAGCACCGGTTCCTGCTCACGCTCCACCACATCGCGGGTGACGGCTGGTCCATGCGGCTGCTGATGCGCGATCTCGCGGCCCTCTACGGCCGGCGGGCGGATCCGTCGCAGGCGCAGTCCGTGCCGGCGCCGTCGCAGGTCCAGTACATCGACTACGCCGCGGCCGTCCGGGAACGGGTGGCGAGCGGGGCGGTCGAGCCCGATCTGCAGTACTGGCTCGCCAAGCTCGCGGGCGCGCCCCAGCTCGAACTGCCGACGGACGTGCCGGAGCCCCAGGGCAGCGGCCGGGCCGACGGCCGCCTCGCGCGGAGCGTGCCCGTGGAGACCGGCGCGGCACTGCACAGGCTCGCGGCGCAGACCTCGACGACCCCGTTCGAGATCGCCATGGCCGCGCTCAACCTGCTCCTGTCCCGGCTCAGCGGCCAGTCGGACGTGGTGGTCGGCTACCCGGTGGCCAACCGTGACGCCGTCGAGACGGAGAGCATCGTCGGCCTGTTCCTCAACACGCTCGTGCTGCGGACCGAGTTGGCCGGCGACTCGACCTTCCTCGACCTGCTCTCCCGGGTCAGTGCCGGGCTCCACGAGGGCTACGCGCACGAGGCCGCGCCGTTCGAGCTGCTGGTGGAGCGACTCAACCCGGTGCGGCGCCTCGACCGCAGTCCCGTGTTCGACGTGCTGCTCAACTACCTCGGCCGGCTCCACGAGGAGGCGGTGATCGACGGCGTGGAGACGTTGTTCGACGACACCCTCTGGGAGCCCGAGGCCAAGCTGCCGTTCACGTTCTACGTCTCGGAGCGGGACGACGCCGCCCTGCACATCGAGCTCGTCTACCGCACCGACTCCTGCTCGGCGGCCCGCGCGGCGGCCATGCTGGGGCAGTTCAGCGCACTGCTGACCCAGGTCGTCGCCGCACCGAACCGCCCGCTGGACGCGTACTCCCTGGTCCTGCCCGGTGACGCCCATGCCGGTGCGGCCCTGGCGACGCCGATGGACGCGCCCGCGCAGCCGCCGGTGACCGAACTGATCGCGGCCCGGGCCGCGATCGCACCGGACGCCACGGCCGTCAGCCACGGCGGCTCCGCCCTGACCTACCGGCAGCTGGTCGACCGCTCCGAGGAGCTCGCCCGGCACCTGGTCGCGGCGGGGTGCGGGCGGGGACAGGTGGTCGCGGTGACGGGGCCGCGGAGTCCGGGGTTCGTCGTGGCGATGCTGGCGGTGCTGCGCAGCGGCGCCGTGTTCTTCCCCGTGGACCCGGCGCTGCCAGCAGGGCGGCGTCGGCACCTGGTCGACGTCGGCGCTCCGGTGTTCTGCGTCCGGGTCGAGGAGGCCGACGAGCCGCAGCCCGCCGTCATCGAGGGCATGCCGCAGACCACCGTGGACGCCGGTACCGGGCTGTCGCAGCTGGCGGGCCGCGAGGCGTCGCTCCCGGCGGCCCCTGAGGTGGCGCTCCCGGCGGTGGACCCCGATTCCCCCGCGTACCTGTTCTTCACCTCGGGAACCACGGGCACGCCCCGCGGAGTCCTGGGCCGGCACGCCTCGTTGACCCACTTCCTGCGCTGGCAGAGCCAGGAGTTCGGTGTGACGTCGCAGGACCGGTGCGCTCAGCTGACCAGCTCCTCCTTCGATGTGATGCTCCGTGACACGCTCGTCGGCCTGGTCAGCGGCGGCACCACGGTGCTGCCCGGGCCCGAGGACGTGCTGGGCGGGAAGGCGGTGTTCTCCTGGCTGGTGAGGGAGCGGATCACGGTGCTGCACGCGGCACCGACGGTGCTCCAGTCATGGCTGCTGGACGCGTCGGCCGGTACCGGCCTGGGCGAGCTGCGGCTGGCCTTCCTGGCCGGCGAGCCGCTCAAGGCGGCGCTCGTCGAGCGGTTCCGGGAGGTCCTCTCCGACTCCGCCGAGGTGGTGAACCTCTACGGCCCGACCGAGACGACGATGGCGAAGTTCGCCTACCGCGTCCCGCGGAACGCCGCGCTGCCGCAGCTGCTGCCGGTGGGCTCGCCGCTGCCGCAGTGCCAGGCCGTCCTGATGCGCGACAGTGAGCTGTGCGGTGTGGGCGAGCTGGGGGAGATCCTCATCCGCACGCCGTTCCGGACCTTCGGCTACTTCGAGAACCCCGAGGCGAACGAGGCGGCCTTCCTGCCGAACCCGCAGCGCGCCGACGCGTCGGACCTGCTCTACCGGACCGGTGACCTGGGCCGGCTGCGCCCCGACGGGCTGCTGGAGGTCCGCGGCCGGATCGACGACCAGCTCAAGATCAACGGAGTGCGCCTGCACCCCGCCGAGATCGAGAGCGTCGCACTGGCGCACCCGTCGGTGTCCGCGTGCGTCGTCGTGGCGCACCGCCGCAGCACGGAGGAGTACCACCTGGTGGCGTACGCCGTCCCTCGTGCGGGCGCCGATACGGACCGTCTGCCGTCGCAGCTGCGCTCGCACCTGGCCGAGCAGTTGCCGTCGGCCCTCGTCCCCGCCGAGTTCATCGTGATCGACGCGATTCCGACGACGGCGAACGGCAAGCAGGACCGGGCCGCCCTGCCGCTCCCGCGCTTCCTGTCCGACCAGGCCGTCTCCGCCACGCCACCGCGCTCCGCGACCGAGGAGCAGATCTGCGCGATCTGGCAGGACGTCCTCGGCGGCCCGGTCGCCGGGATCGACCAGAACTTCTTCGAACTCGGCGGCTCCTCGTTGAAGGTGCTGCGCCTGCACGCGCTGCTGAACGAGCACTTCTCCAGCGCGGTCCGGGTGGCACAGCTGTTCACCCACGCGACCGTCGCCGGTCAGGCCGAGCTGGTTGCCCCGCGCCAGGTCCGCCACGAGGAGAGCCTCCTCGGTGAAGGGGTCATCGTGCTGGATTTCTAGCCCCTCTTCCTGGAACCACGGAAAGTTCCGGCCGTGCGGGACGGGCTCCCGTCCCGCACGGCCCGGACATCGGCGAATCGAACAGCACCGGCACGGCCGGCGTGATGGATGAAGGACGGATGATGACAGCGGTCAGCAACGGCTCCCCGTTGGTTGTATGGCATGTGGAGGCACTTGATGACGCACGTGATGGAGCCCTCGACTGGGCCCGGCGCAACAGGGGGGAGTTGAGGTCGGCCGTCACGGAGCACGGCGCCGTGCTGGTGCGGGGCC
This sequence comes from Streptomyces sp. NBC_01450, assembly GCF_036227505.1. Taxonomy (NCBI): domain Bacteria; kingdom Bacillati; phylum Actinomycetota; class Actinomycetes; order Kitasatosporales; family Streptomycetaceae; genus Streptomyces; species Streptomyces sp. NBC_01450. The sequence continues at coordinate 366,628 of NZ_CP109481.1, forward strand.
TCGGGCTGGGCGACCCGGAGACCTTCGCCGCGGTCAGCAAGGCGCTCGCCGACACCGACGAACTGATGGTGGAACACGAGGGGTTCGCCCACCGCGACGAGGCCCCCGGACCGGTCTACTCCACCGCCAGCTGGGCCGACGACCAGACCATGTGTATGCACCACGAGCTGAGCTACGCCCGCGAGTTCCCCGCCATGCTCATCATGGGCTGCCTGACCGCCCCGGACCAGGGCGGCTGCACCGCCGTGGCCGACTCCAGCGCCGTGGTCGACGCGCTCCCCGCCGAGGTGGTGGACCGCCTGGAGACCGAGGGCTGGCTGCTCACCCGCAACTACAGCGACACGGTCGGGCTGCCCTGGGCGGAGGCCTTCGGCACCTCCTCCCGGGACGAGGTGGAACGGTACTGCCGCGAGGGGGGCATCGAGTTCGAGTGGCGAGGCGACGACCTGCGGACCTGGCACCGTCGACCCGCCCTGATCACCCACCCGGTCACGGGACGGCGGTCCTGGTTCAACCAGATCGCCTTCTTCTCCGAGTGGAGCCTCGATGAGGACGTCCGCGACTACCTCGTCTCGGTGCTCGGGCCCGACGGCCTCTCCTTCAACACCGGGTGGGGGAACGGCGAACCCTTCACCGCCGACCTCATCCAGGTGATCAACGAGGCCTATGTGCGAGCGACCCGCCGCGAACCCTGGCAGGCGGGCGACCTGCTGATGGTGGACAACGTCCGGATGGCGCACAGCCGGGAGGCCTTCGAGGGCGACCGGCGCGTCCTGCTGGCCTTCGCGGACCCGCTGCGCGCCCGGCTCCCCGAGACCGCGCTCGGGATCTGACACCCGCGAGTCCCCCGGCCGCACTCGTGCCAGGCACCGTGTCCGCGGTGGATCCCGTACCGTCGGTGAGGGAGCCGCCGAACGCCACCACGCTGCCCGCGGCGCCCGGACGCAGCACGTCGACGCCGGTCACGTAGAGTAGGTACCAGGCGATGAACGCCACGGTCAGCGGGAAGGCGAACGAGCGGTGGGAGCGGCGCAGTTCGCCGAACTCGGCGCTCGCCTGGACCTCGGCGGACGGCAGGCCGCCCGCGGTCGTGATGGGGGAAGGCGCGTCGGTGGTCACGGGATCTCCTCGTGCTGCGGATGCGTGACGGCGATGGCTGTCGGAGAGGTGTAGCTCACCGGCGGGGACGGGTACGGGGAAGCGCATGCCTCTCCCGCACAAGAGCATTCCTGCGGCGCCCGGAGCCCATTCAACCCTCCTCTTTACTTTTTTTCCGTAGGTCATCACGAGCAAGTCATTGCCGCCCTAAAGGGGACGGTGGATAGCTCCTCCCACCACATGTCATGCACCTGCTGGGCGCTACCGAGCACCAGCTTGTTCACTTTTTCGAATGATATGGAGACCTTGTGGCTCAGCTGACTTCCAAACGACGCCTCGCCCTCGCCGTACCAGTCGTACTGTCGATCACCGCCTCCCTGGGCTTCCTGCCCGGCGCGGCTTCGGCCGCCGCGGGCACCGCGCCCGCCGCACAGGCCGCCGAGGGACCCGAACTGTCGTACGTGGTCAACACCAGGACGGACCGTCACACCCTCTCAGCGGTCCAGCGAGCCATATCCGCGGCGGGCGGCACGATCGTCGTGACGTACGACAAGATCGGTGTGATCGTCGTCCACTCCACGAACCCTGGCTTCGCCACCGCCCTGCGCGCGGTACCCGGAGTGCAGTCGGCGGGCGCCACACGTCACGCGCCGCTCCCGGCGCAGTCCACGACGGACGTCGGTACGCCGAAGGCGCTCACCGCCGACGAGGTCGCGCACGCCAAGGCCGCTGACGGGCAGGACCCGTTGGAGCCGCTGCAGTGGGACCTGCCCGCCATCAAGGCGGACAAGGCACACGAGCGGACGCTCGGCAGCCGCCGTGTCACCGTGGCCGTCATCGACACCGGTGTGGACGACACCCACCCGGACATCGCGCCGAACTTCAACCGCGACGCGTCCGCCAACTGCGTGTCGGGCAAGCCGGACACCACCGAGGGCTCCTGGCGGCCGACCGCCGAGGAGAGCCCGCACGGCACCCATGTGGCGGGTGAGATCGCGGGCGCCAAGAACGGCGTCGGTATCACCGGTGTGGCGCCCGGCGTGCGGGTCGCGGGCATCAAGGTGGCCACCACGGCCGGCTACATCTACACCGAGGCCGTGGTCTGCGGCTTCATGTGGGCGGCCGACCACCACGTCGATGTCACCAACAACAGCTATTACACTGACCCCTGGTACTTCAACTGCGCGAGCGACCCGGACCAGAAGGCTCTCGCGGAGGCCATCACCCGGGCGTCGCAGTACGCGGAGCGCAAGGGCACAGTCAATGTCGCGGCGGGCGGCAACGATGGCTACGACCTGGACGCCGCCTCCATCACCGACCCGGTCTCCCCCAACGACGGCACGCCCAGTGACCGGGTGATCGACCCGCACCAGTGCTTCGCCATCCCGACTCAGCTGCCGGGCGTGGTGACCGTCGCCTCGACCGGGGCGAAGGGCCTCAAGTCGTCGTTCTCCAACTACGGCCTCGGTGTCATCGACGTCGCCGCCCCCGGCGGTGACTCGACCGCCTACCAGGCCCCCGCCCCGCCCGCCACCAGCGGTAAGATCCTCGGCCCGTTGCCCGGCGGCAAGTGGGGATACATGTCGGGCACCTCGATGGCCACCCCGCATGTCGTCGGCGTGGCGGCCCTCATCAAGTCGACGCATCCGGACGCCTCCGCCGCCATGGTGAAGGCCCTGCTGTACGCCGAGGCGGACGGGACGGCGTGCACCGATCCGTATGACATCGACGCGGACGGAAAGATCGACGCGGTGTGCAAGGGCTCGAAGAACCACAACGGGTTCTACGGGTGGGGCACCGTGAACGCGCTGAAGGCCGTGTCCTGGTGACCGTGCGGCTGCACGCGTAGGGCATGCGCGGGGTCCGGTGCCGTCGGTGCCGGACCCCGCGCCATGGTGACGCGCCGCACAGCGCACGGTGTGTTCAAGGGACATGGGTGTCGCCGGGGCGTGGGCGGCGCTGGGCGGGGACCCCGCAATGTTGTCGAGGTGCTGTCACGTTGACCGGTGGGTGAGATGATCTCGGGTTGGTCGGGGGTGGGAGCGGCGCCCGGCGTAGGTCCACCAGGGCATCCTGCTTGTTGATCCCGAACGGGAACGACCAACACCGCGCGGGGAGCGAGAGCCACCTCACCTGACGCCGCGAGCCATGACCACGCCGTCGACGCTGCCGCCGAGTCAGCCACAGTCCTCGTCGAGCGCCCGCTGTTTTCAGCTGGCGCAGGTATCAATCATTGAGGACAGAGCGCTCTTCTCGGCGTCGGTGGTGGTCAGCTTCCAGAGCGATTTGATGTGGGTGTAGTCCTTGGCGTAGGTGCACCAGAAGGCGTGGTTGGACGGTTTCCAGTCGGCGGGGCCGCTGTCGGACTTGGAGGAGTTGGAGGACTCCGAGGCGATGAGGAGCTGAGGGTCTTTGAGGTCGTTGCCAAAGGCTTTGCGCTGACCGGGGTTCCAGGCGTCGGCGCCGGAGCGCCAGGCTTCGGCGAGGGGGACCATGTGGTCGATGGTGGCCTGGGCGACGACGGTGACGGTGGTGTCGTCGTAGGCGGAGTACCAGGAGCCGCCGGCGGGCTGGCAGTGGTTCAGCTGGTCTTGAATGTTCTTGCCGTCGCGGGCGAGGACGTCCTGGCGGGTGGTGCAGCCGTCGGGCTGGGTGGACCAGATGTCGAACTTGTCGCGGGAGTAGCCGTCCATGGAGTGCGGAGCGGCGACGGTCAGGGCGGCAAGTTCGCTGCGTGCGGTCGTGGTCGACGGCGGCGCGGGAGGTTCCGACAGAGCCGGGCCGGCGCAGAGGCCGAGAATAACGAGCGAGGCGGTGGGCAGGCCAACGCGGCGCGGCGGAACATGAACTCTCCAAAGAATGTGAAGGGTTGGAGATGTGTGTTCTTGAGGTAAGCGCACCGCCCACGGGCCGGGCTACGCGCGTTGAGCGGGCGTTTCAACCCCTCCACGCCGCCTTCACCTTGTAGCCATGCGTGGCTCGAGCGAAGGCGGGCAGAGACGCGGTCCGGGCCGCAGGTGATCGGCCCGGACCGTCCTGGATTGACCGCTGCTCGCCCGACCGAGGAGCGGGCCGGGCGAGCAGCGGGGGTTCAGGTTGGGTCAGTGGTGGAAGTGGCGGCGGCCCCAAGAGGCGTCGTCGATGAATCGGCCGTGGTCGTTGCGCAGGGTGGCCCTGTCGCGGTCGTTGTTCCACACGTAGGCGCGACGGTCCTGGAACAGGTCGGTGCGGGTGTCGCGGCCGAGACCGGTGTGGACGCGGACGGTGGCGCGGCCGCCCAGGCGGTAGTGGTCGAAGGTGTAGGTGTGGCCGTCCGTGTCGGAGAGGGTCCAGCCGTCCAAGTTCACGCTGCGGCGGCTGTAGTTGGTGATGTCCGCCCATTCCTGGTTCAGGGAACGGTTGGAGCGGTCGTCCGGGCCCGGGGAGTCGTACTGGACGCGGCTGATCTCCACCGCCTGGCGGTGCGGGCGGGGGTCGGCGGCGGATGCCGGGACCGCGATCGCGGCGGTGATGGCGGCAGCGGTCAGCGCGGCGGCGGTCAGACATGGATACGGTCACAGACCAGGTTCAACCAGTGGATGCAACACCGGCTTATTTGATCGATAGTAGATGGTCGTTGAGGGCTTCGGCGGGTGTCTTCCAACCGACCGCGCGTTCACACCCTGCCCGCCGGATCGTCAGAGTGTGAACGCGATTCGCGGGCCGTTACCGATCAACCGCGCCACCGTGACACTTGGCTGCAAGTGCCATCCACTTCACTCTTGCGTGAGGTTGACGCAAACCGAACTGAGCATCCGGGCCCGCCTGGCCATTGAGTACTGACAGCCAGGGGGCCTCCCTGCTGGACAGCCGGTCCATCACCCGAAAGTGAGTAACAGACGAGGCCAGGCCAGGGTCGTCCGTACCTTCATCGAGGACTGCGCCTGGCACAAGGAGCGCTGGTAGGGACCCAAACGTCGCGCTCAGACCGGCCGGGCTGGTGAGCCCAGCCGAGGCTCCGTGATCGAACCGCAGTCTCAGTTGTGCCTACGGATGATCACGTGCCGCGCAGAGTGGATTGCCCGACGCTTCGGCCCAGGTCGGCTGAGAAAAGGAGCCTTGCGGCCATCTGATCTAAGGTCAGGTAAGCAGCGTCGAAGCCTGGTACATCAAGGTGTCCATGCAGTACCCCGAGGGCTGTGACCTGTTCGACCTCGACGCCGTTGCTCCTGAGCTGTTCGGTGGATTGGTGGTCCTCGCACGGCACCGCACGGCGTCCCCTTTCGACGACCGCGACGTCGTCCTGGCCGAGGAGTTGGCATCCCGCGCAGCCCTGTGCCTCGACAACGCCCGCCGCTACACCCGGGAACGTACCGTCGCACTCGCCCTGCAGCGCAGCCTCCTACCCCAGCGGGCACCTCGCCAGGCCGCCGTGGAAGTGGTCACGCACTACATGCCCGCCGATGTCCGCATCGGTATCGGCGGCGACTGGTTCGATGCCATCCCGCTCTCCGGTGCCCGCGTGGCCTTGGTCGTGGGTGACGTCGTCGGCCACGGCATCAGTGCCTCGGCCGCCATGGGCAGGCTTCGCACGGCTGTGCGCAGTCTCGCGGATGTCGATCGGCCGCCGGATGAATTGCTGACACATCTCGACGATCTCGTCCTGCACCTGGGCCAGGACAGCGATCCCGTCGCTGTTGGTAAATCAGAAATGGCTCTTGTCGGCGAAATAGGCGCCACATGCATGTATGCCATCTATGACCCTGTGTCCGGCAGGTGCTCTGTAGCCGGGGCGGGTCACCCTCCGCCAGTGCTGGCAATCCCGAACGGCAAGGTCGAAGTCCTTGACGTGCCAGCAGGACCACCACTCGGCCTCGGTGGCCTACCCTTCGAGGTCGCCGAATTCGACCTGCCGGAGGGCAGTGTCCTCGCACTGTGTACCGACGGGCTCATCAAGGCAGGCAGACGAGACCCAGACACCGGCTACACCCTCCTGCGCGAGGTTCTAGCCGGCCCCGAGCAGTCACTCGATATCAAGCGAGAACAGGTGGTTAGCCGCCTGCTGTCTGCCACCCCTACCGACGACGCCGCGATCCTCCTCGCTCGAACGCGCATCCTGGGCGCTGACCAGGTCGTGGCCTGGGATCTGCCCGATGACCCGGCCATCGTTTCCCGAACCCCCGAACTTGTCGGCACCCAGATGGAAGCGTGGGGACTCCAAGACCTCGTGTTCACGACCGAACTCGTCGTCAGCGAGCCGGTCACCAACGCCATCCGTTACGGCGCCCCGCCCATTCGGCTGCAACTGATACGAGAGGACACCCTCATCTGCGAAGTCTCCGACGCCAGCAACACCGCTCCTCATCTGCGGCGTGCCCGCACCTTTGACGAAGGAGGCCGCGGCCTGATGATCGTCGCTCAGCTGACGCAACGATGGGATAGCCGCAATTCGCCGACAGGCAAGACGATCTGGGCCGAGCAGACCCTGCCTGCGTGTGCGTAATGGAAGCGGCGGGGATGGTCCTGTTATCAACGTCCTGGCCCCCTCGAAGCGGACTATGGGCACGGCGGTCACTGAGAGTGCGGAACGTGAGTTCTTGTCCGTTTCGTGGTTGAGGTTGGGGAAGGATCGCTGGTCGCGGGTGTGGGGTGGCCCTCAGGCGTCGGGGCGGGCGAACAAGCCGGGTTCGGGTTCGATGAGGATGCCCCGGCTGACCAGGCGTTTCAGTTTGCAGCGGATGCCTTCGGTGTTCTTCGGGAGGATCGGCAGGTCGAGGGCCTGGCAGAGATCGCGGGCGCGCATCGGCCGGTCCGCGTCGGCCAGGGCGGAGAGGATCTGCTGGTAGGCGGGGTGGTCGGGGATGTCGGGGCGGTCCGGCCCGGTGGCGGGTGAGGGTAGCGGGAGCGTGAGGAGGGTCTTGCGGGTGATGCGCAGGTTCTCGCTCTCCGCGTCGAGTTCGCCGAGCTGCCGGGTGAGTTCTTCGATGCGGTCCCGGAACTGCTCGGCTTGGTCGTCCAGTTCGCGTTCGCGGGTTTCGATGTGTTCCAGGATGGCTTTGACCTGTGGGTTTTCGCTCATGCGGTCCTCCAGGAGGCGATGGTGGCTCCGGTGAGGCGGCGGCTCATGACGGAGGTCATCGCCCACAGGACGCGGGAGCGGGAGGAGGCGGGGCGGTGTTCGTAGTCGCGTACGAGACGGCGGTAGAACATCAGGATCCCGTTCGTCTGCTCCACGATCCACCGTTTGGCCTGTGGAACGAAGCCTTTGTCGTCCGGGTTGCGCTCGACGATCTCGACGTCGATACCCACGTGTCTGCCGTGCTCGACGACCTTCTTCTTGAAGCCCTGGTCGACCAGGGCCTTTTTCACCGTGTCGCACTGCTCGGTGACAGCGTCCAGCAGGGCGATGCCGGCGGTGTTCTCGTGCGCGGAGGCGGGCAGGACGACGCAGTCAATGACGAGGCCCAGCACGTCCACGGCCAGGCATCTCTTCCTGCCCGGCACCCTTTTCGCGGCGTCCCGGCCCGTCGTCGTGGCCGGGACGCCGACGGCCACGTGGATGCTCTGCGTGTCCAGGACCACCAGGCTCGGGTCGGCTAATCGTTTCCGCTTCTCCCGCAGCTGCCAGCGCAGCAGGTCGTGAATGTCCTGGTCGGTGCCCTCGTCGCGCCAGAGGTAGAAGTAGTACTTCACCGCTCCGGGCGGGGGCATGTCATGGGGCAGGAACTCCCACTGACAACCCGTGCGGTTCTGGTAGAGGATGGCGTTCACGATCTCCCGCATCGCGTACTTCCCCTGATGCCCGCTGACCGACGGATGCCGGGCCTTCCATGCCGTGATCACGGGTTCGACGAGCTCCCACTGCTCATCGGTGAGATCACTCGGGTACGGCTTGCGCATGCTCATGCCACAACTCAAGCGAACCCCGAACGCCTGACCGGCAGCGATGCCCCAACGTCACACCATCGAGCGATGACAAGACCGACGGAACGCCACATCCCGCACTCTGAGGTCTGCCGGGCACCGCGACCGGTCGCGCAGGGCCAAGCAGGATCCAGGGCACCTATCAGGTCCAGGGGGACTGGGGAGAGATCATCCTGCGGCCAGATGCGCCCTCACTATCCATCCCTTCGGAGCCCACCGCCTGGTCCAACCGAAAAGGCCTAGCGGCGGCCGACTGAACTCGTCTGCATGATCGCCCTGTTGTTGCTAGGCTCCCGATATCAGGTGAGGCAACACGCTAGAACTCTCCCCAGAATCGAGCTGGAACAGGCCCACGGTGTCGGAGGCCTGGATGAGTTCGAAGGCGAGCCGGTCGTTGAGGTCGACGTGGTCGGGGTTGTCGAGGTCGATCTGGCGGCCGGTGGTGCGGCGGATCTCGGTGACGGCGTGCGCCATCGCCGACTGCATTCGCACGCCCAGGACGTCGAGCTTGAGCAGTCCGAGGTCTTCGACGTCCTCCTTGTCGGCCTGGACCATCGGGTAGCCGCCCGGGGTGGGCTGCACCGGGAGCCGCTCCAGCAGATCCGCGTCGGGCAGGATGACGCCGCAGGGGTGCATGGCGTAGCCGCGGGGCAGCGCGTCCAGTCCCTCGGCCAGTTCCCACAGAGGCCCGAACTCCCCCGCCCTAGCGGCAAGTCCGCGCAGTTCCGGCAGCTCGGCCAGGGCTCCGCGGATGTCCCGCGCGCGGATGTGCGGGAACTACTTGGCGATCTCGTCCACGACCTGCGGGGCCAGTCCAAGGGCGAGGCCGGTGTCGCGCAGGGCGTGGCGGGCCCGGTAGGTGGACGTTGCCCCTTGATCGTGGACACCTTGATCATTGGATCGTGAGGATCCGAAGGACAGGAGTTCCCGTTGGGGACGTCGAAGTACTCGCCTGAGTTCCGGGCGGATGCCGTCGCGCTGTACCACGCAAGTCCGGGTGGGACGTATGCGTCGGTGGCCAAGGACGTGGGCGTCAATCACGAGACGCTCCGCACGTGGGTGCGGGATGCCGGGCAGGCCGTCCGGCCCGGGGCGGTGGAGGCCACCGCGATGGAGAAGGAGAACCGGCAGCTGCGGGCGCGGGTGAAGGAGCTCGAGCGGGAGATCCTGCGGAGGGCCGCGAAGTACTTTGCGGGCGAGACCAGCTGGTGAGCCGTTTCCAGTTCGTTGACGATCATCGTGGCGCCTTCGGTGTCAAGCGGCTGTGCCGGATCCTGACTGTCTCCCGGTCCGGGTTCTACCGGTGGCTGGCCGGCGCGGACGCGCGGGCCGAGCGGGCCCGGGCCGATGCCGAGCTCGCCGGGCGTATCACCGATATCCACGCCGAGTCCGACGGCACCTACGGGGCTCCACGCGTGACGGCCAAGCTCCGTGACGAGGGCGAGCGGGTCAATCACAAGCGGGTGGCACGCGTCATGCGGAAGTTCAGCATTGTCGGGCTGCACCTGTGCAAGAAGGTCCGCACCACCATCCCCGAGCCGGCGGCGACGCCGGTGCCGGACCTGCTGCGGCGCGACTTCACCGCGATCGCACCGAATAGCCGGTACGTGGGCGACATAACCTACCTGCCCATCGGCGATGGCCAATTCCTTTACCTCGCGACGGTGTTGGACCTGTACTCGAAGCGACTGGCGGGCTGGTCGATCGCTGACCACATGCGGACCTCGCTGGTCATCGACGCACTCAGGGCTGCGGCCGCGGCCCGGGGCGTCGGCGGCCTGCGCGGGGCGATCTTCCACAGCGACAACGGGGCGCAATACGCCTCCAAGGAGTTCGCCCAGGTCTGTGAGGACCTCGGTGTGGTCAGGTCGCGCGGTGCGGTGGGCACCAGCGCGGACAACGCCGCCGCGGAATCGCTGAACGCCTCCCTGAAACGGGAGACGCTGCAGGGGAAGAAGCGGTGGACCGGGGCGCGGGAGGCCCGGCTCGCGGTCTTCCGCTGGGCGACCCGCTACAACACCCGGCGAAGGCACTCCCGCCTCGGCCAGATCAGCCCGATCGCCTTCGAGCAACGATCAACTACGCTGGCCGCTGCCGCATGACAACCGGTGTCCACGGTCAAGGGTCAAGGCCCAGAGGCCCCAGGACGTCGTCCACGGTCTGGCCCTGCTTGGCCAGGAGGCGTGGAGTGACCTCGACGAGGATCTCAGCGTCATTCCGGAGCCGGGGAGTGCCGGGAGCAGCCCGCGTACCGCCCCGGCCTCACCGCCCTCGACGTCGATTTTGAGCAGGCGGGCGGTGCCAGTTCCTCCTCGCGTACGAGCTGGGGAAACGGCGCCGCGTCGGCTTCGAATGACGACTCCACGGTGCGAGGGCGGACGGCGGTGGTGCCTCCGAGGTTCGTGGAGCGCTCCAGGTAGAACGTCATCCGCCCAGGGCTGTCGGAGACGGCGGCGTTGACCGTACGGACGTTGCCACAGCCGTTGTCCTGCGCGTTCGCGACCAGCGTTTGGTGGAAGTCGGGGGAGGGTTCGACAGCGACTACGTGGCCGGCCGGGCCGACGAGCTGGGAGGCGAGCACGCTGTAGTAGCCGATGTTCGCGCCGACGTCGACGAAGGTGTCCCCGGGCGTGAGTCGGCCGGAGATGAACGCGGTCAGGTGTGGTTCCCACACGCCGAAGAGGTACAGGTAGCGCTGAATGACGTCACTGGTCACCACCGGGAAGACCATGCCGGAGCCGGTGCGGGCGGTCGTTGTGAGCGGGTGCTCCTTGAGCAGGGTGTTCAGGTGACCGGCCAGCCACGGCTTCCCGAGATGGCCAGGAGCGTGCCGGACGTACGCGCGCAGTACGCGGAGCGCGAGCGGAGGGATCACGATGGTTCCCCATGGGTGAGGTGCGGCCGTTGCGCCGCACGGGCTGCATGAAAGGTGGCAGGCTGGGTCGCAGGAGCATCTCCGCGGCGAAGGAGGACAGTGCAGGTGAAGGCCGCGCCGAGCCTGACAACCGGCCAGGAGACAGAGCCCGTGGTGTATCTGCTGGTCGGGCTGACCGGGTCGGGCAAGACGACATACGCGAAGCGGCGGCTGGAGCCGGCCGGGGCGGTTCGGCTGTCCGTCGATGAGCTGGTGTACGAGCGGCACGGCCGGTACGGTGTCGACTACCCGGAACGCCAGTACTTCGAGCTGGAGGCCCAGGTGGTCGCCGAGGTCCACGAGCGCCTGGCCGAGCTCGTGGCGGCCGGCCGGGATGTGGTCCTCGATCACGGCCTGTGGTTGCGCTCCGACCGCGAGGAGTGGAAGAAGCTCGTGCAGTCCGCTGGCGGCCGGTGGCGGCTGCTGTACTTCCCCGTCGAGCGGGCCGAGTTGCTGCGCCGCCTCGACGAGCGGAACGGACGCGAGGATGCCAACGCTCTTGCCGTGACGCAGGCGGCGCTGAACGATTTCTACGCCCGGTTCGAGCCGCCTCGGGATGAGGGGGAGGAGATCATCGAGCCTGGCTCGTTCTGACCCGCCCCTGTTACTGGGGGCCGCCACGTGTCGATCAGCCGGGTGGCCTCCTGCGCCCACCAGTCGGGGACCGTATCGAGCGTCACCGGCCGGAAGAGCAGGTCCGCCGAGTCGACGCCGATCTTGCTGTCGTGCCGCCGTAGATGGTCCAGCAGGCGCCGGGCCTCGGCCGGCCGGGCCAGGGAAGCCGTCTTCCATGTGCCATCCGCAGAGTGGGCTGCCCGCCGCTCCACGTCCTGCTGTACGCCAGCGCGCCACTTGAAGTGGTGGACGATGACCGGCGGCCGGTTCACCGGCCGGTGCTCCGGAGCGCGGTGGTTCCCGGAGGCCACGGCGACACCGGAGTGCGCGAGCACGATCTTGCGCGGATCGCCGCGCAGCACGAGGTGGGTGAGGAACCCGCCGAGCGGATACGCCTCGTCCAATCCCTCGCCCGGATCCCAGCCGGTCAGGGTGCCGTCGCAGGTGACACGGTCGAGCATCAGCCCGCCCACCGTGCCAGGGCCTGACTGCTCCGCCTCGTCTAGCACCTCCCCCAGCGGCGCTGTGTAGGTGTGGAACTCGTCGGAGTCCGCCAGAAGATGCCAGCCGTCGCCGGCGCGCTCACGCAGGGCGTCGCGCAGCCGAGGGTTGGTGTCCTCGTGCCACGGCCCCCGAGTGACCGAACCCGGCACGATCCCGAGATCGCAGCACGCCGCCTCAAGCCCGCCGCGTTGCTCGTCGTGGACATGCTCGGGAAAGTGGAAGGCGACGTGGAACCGCTCGATATCCAGGGCCCGGTAGTGGCCGACCCACGCAGTCAGCAGCGCGGGCTCCACGGGGCCGATCACGGCGATCAGTGCAGGGGCAGCCATCATTGCGGCTCCTTCGATTCGGTGACGATGCGGGTGAGGAAGCCGGCCTGCCCTGCGGCCGTGGGCACGCCCAGCGCTGCGGCTCTTCCCGGGGCGGGTCTGGGCGGTGATGCCCAGGCGAGATCGCACAGCAGGGCGGCAAGACGGGCGCCGTCACCGGCGGGGAAGATCTGCACCCAGTCCTGTCCGGTCAGGCGCACCGTCAGGGCCGGGTCGTGGTCCGACAGCAGCAGAGGAACGCCGAGACGGACGGCATCGACCACGAGCCCGGACTCCTTGCCCACCCCCGGCCGGCGGGCCACCAGCGCTGCATCCGCCGCCGCGTACACGGCACGCACGTGCTCCTGGCTCGCCGGGCCCGGCACGACGTGCAGCCGGACAACAGGCAGGGCCGCCCAGCGGTCCAGGACCTCTTGGTCGAGTGGGGCTCCGGCGACCAGCAGATGAAGCGGTCTGTCCAGCCAGGCGAGAGCGTTGTCGACGACGGCGATGTCCTTGTACGGCCACCAGCCGCCAACCAGGCACACGGCCGCCTCCGTGGACGGAATCCCGAAGGCGTCCAGGGCCTGGCGGCGCTCCGCGTCAGTAAGCCGCTCCCCCGGGTCGGCGACGGCGAAGGGCCGCACCCGCACCCTCAGACCGGGGAACCGGCCAATCACCTCGTCCCGTACGGCGCCCGTAGGCGCCAGCACGACGACCCGCCGCCCGCCGCCCGCCTCCAGCGGCCAGACGGCCCAGCAGCCGCACCACGACGCCGCCTGGACCGGAGGCGGGGAGGGCGAGTTCGCGCAGTTCGCTGTCTCCGGGGCTCGGGAGGACGGTGTCGCCGAACACGGCGACGGAGGCGATCAGAGACCTCTCATCGGCTTCGCTCCGACCCGCGCGGTTGACGTCATCGCGTTCTGCAACAGTCCAGTCGACCACATCGCCACAGCCTTGTTGACCGCCGCCATCATGGACCTGATAGGCGGCGTCGCCAACGCCGAACTGCGGGAGGATCAGGTGTCAATCGCTGCTGGTCTTCCGGGCGTCGTCGCCACGACGACCAATCCGTGGCCCGCCGCGTACGGCTCTGTGGAGTTCCTCGGAGCGTGGACCGAACAGCCCGGTTTCCGACTCCTGAAGTAACCGGAACTCATCCAGTCGGCTCACGCGAGCAGTACCCGCTTGCGCAGCAACTTGAAGCTGGCGCGGCCGACAACGACTGGCCGCGGCACACGGCGAGATCCTGCGCTTGCAACGCGTGGTCCAATCACATAACGCGAGACCGTGACAGCACTCGCCTGGCTCCAGAGCTCACGATCCAGAACGCAATCCCAGAGCACTGTGCTCCACCACACCCGAGGGAAGATCACTCTTCCCCGAAGCCCGAGCCGAGTCCGGCCCGGAGGTCGGCGGCTGCCTCACCAAGGACGATCGCGCTGATGACCAGCTCCATCATCAGACGGTCGTACTCGTCGCCCATGCTCCGATAGCGCTCCCCATCGGCCTCCACCACAGCAGAGGCTATCCTCCTCCCACCACCAGCCACGGGGGCAAAGGACGCCTCATAGACGCCGTGACCGGTCCAACTCCGGTGCATGAAAACGACATCGACTTCGACGAAGACGTTCCACTTCTCGTCCATGTCCCGGGCCCGATATCCGCGCCGGATCCGGTCCCAGTCCTCGTCAGTCCAGACACGATCGGGCAACTGAGTCACCAGCCTGGGCGCGTTGATCGGCTGGAGGCGCCGGAACGTCTCTCGGGTGAGCGGGGCATCGGCAGTCATGACGTGATCCTACGGATGCACCACTCCAACAGGACAGCGACTTACCTCCAACTGGACAGAGGATGAACCTCAGCCGCCTTTCGGACGCGTCCGCAGCTTCCTGAACAGCGACTTTGCAAGGCTCCTTTACCGGGTGTTCGAACTTGATGGGGCTGCGGCGGTGGGGGCGGGCTCGCCGGTGACGCCGTGTGAGGTGGTTGGGGTGCGGGTGCCCGGGCGCAAGTTAGCCCGCGGACCTTCGTGATCATGGTTGTTCTCTAGGCAACTGATCATGAAACTCCAGGGGCTTGAACATCGACGAATCGACGATACCGGGATCAGTGAGGCGGCAACGCGGCTTGTGGGGCTGGAGGGGGTGAGTGTGACGCAGGTCAAGGACGACGGGACGGGCGGCCCGTCGGTGTACGTGGTGACAAGCGAGGACTCCGCCCGGGCCCTGCCCCGGCTGCGGGGTCTTCTCTACTCGGCTGAAGGACTACCGCACCACCCGGCCGCGGCACCTGTCCTGCGGCGGACGTCCCGTGAGCATCCAGTGGCGCAAGGCACGCTGGTACTGCACCGAACCCGCTCGCCCTCGTGGCTCGTTCACCGAGGCGATAGGCAAGGTGCCGCCACGGATGCGTACCACCAAGGCCCTGCGCCAGGCGGCGGGGGCCGCGGTCTGTGGCGGTGGGCGCACGGTGGTGCAGGCCGGCCGGGATCTGGGCCTGTCCTGGCCGATCGTGCAGCGCTGCCTCGAAGACTACGCAGCGAAGGTCCTGTCCGAGGACCCGCCCGCGACCTCGGCGATCGGGATCGACGAGACCCGGCGGGGGCAGCCGGTGTGGAAGCAGAACCCCTCCACCGGCAAGTGGGAACTCGTCGCGGACGCCTGGCACATCGGCTTCGTCGACGCGATCGGCGGATGTGGCCTGTTCGGCCAGGTCGAGGGCCGCAATGCGGCGTCGGTCGCTGACTGGCTCACCTCCCAGCCCGCCTCCTGGCGTGAGCAGGTCCGCTACGTTGCCATCGACCTGTGCGCCACCTTCCGCGCCGCCGTCCACCGCGCGCTGTCCCACGCGGCCGTGGTCGTGGACTGCTTTCATATCGTGCAGCTCGCCCAGCGCCACCTCGCCGACCTGCGCCGCCGTCTCACCTGGAAGCAGCACGGCCGCCGGGCCGGCAAGGGCGACAAGCATCTACACCGTCCGCAAACTCCTGCGCCGCAACAAGGAAGACCTCACCGAGGATCAACGCACCCTCCTCAAGGTCGAGTTGGATCACATGGGCACCTACGGCCCACAGATCTTCGCGGCGTGGAAGGCCAAGGAACTGCTGCGAGACCTCCTCGGCCTGGGCCGTCAGCCGTACCCACGTCACCCCGACCGCTCCACGATCTCCGCCGCCCGCCACCGCTTCTTCGCCTGCGTCGCCGACCACGCCACCCGCCCGAACTCGTCCCCCTCGCCGAGACCGTCGAGCAGGGGTGGGACGGCATCGAGACCTACCTGACCACCGGGATCACCAACGCCGCCTCCGAAGGCAACAACCGCCTCATCAAGCTCGAAGCGCGTAACACCTTCGGCTTCAGGAACCGAGAGAACCAAAGCCTGCGCTCACGCTGTGCAACCACTCGGCGAAGCCAACGGGAGGCCCCACCCCTAAATTCGAAGACCCTTGTTGTCGGCCCGCCGCCGGGATACCGTTGCGACCTTCATGGGGGCTGGGGAGGCCCCCGTGACAACAGGGGGTATCTCCTTGAACACCGCGAAGGACAAGAGACCGAGAGCGGCGGGGACCCTGAACCGGCGACGCAGGGGCGGCGCCTCGATCAAGATCTTCTTCCTCGTCCTGCTGCTCAGCGGTCTCGTCGTGCTCTTTCGGATGGGCGGGAACGTGGAGCGCGTCAACACGATGTGGGTGGGCGCCGAGGTCGCCGCCGACGGCAGCATCCGCGTCACCGAGGTCATCGACTACGACTTCGGGGAGCCCGACAGTACCCGGCACGGCATCTACCGCGACCTGCCGGACCTGATGTATGACGAGGACTACGCCAAGGTCAGCGCCAGCTTGGACGGCGCCCGGGTCCCGTGGGAACTCACCGCCGGGGACTACTACGAGAAGCCGAACGGCCAGCGGGAGATAGCCACTCGGATCAAGGTGGGCGACCCCGGCGGCTCGGTCACCGGCGTGCACCGGTACCGCATCCGGTACACGCTCACGGACGTTGTGAAGAAGGGCAAGATCGCCTGGGACGCTGTCGGCACCGGTTGGCGGGTCGACCGCTCGGACGTGGAGATCCACGTCGTGGCCCCGTACGAACTCACCGGCGCACGCTGTGTGCACGGCACCAACGGTTCCGAGGACGCCTGCACCGCCCGCGGGAGCGGTCCTGGGCGGCTGGACGTCACCCTCGACAAGCTGAAGGGGCACGAGGGTGTCACCCTCTACGCCTCCCGCGGGCAGAAGCTGACCGGAGCGAAGGTGGCCCTGCCCGCGCCGCCCTCCGGAAAGGCCGTCGGCACGACCGTGGAAAGCCCGCTGCGGGTGGGTCTGCTCGCGTTCGGTTTCACGCTGGTCTGCGCCGCCCTGACGCTCTTGCTGCTGCGTTTCCTCGGCCGTGACCGGATCGTCGAGGAAGGACCCGACGGCACGCCCGGCCGGACGCGGCGCGTCGCCCTCGATCGGCTCGCCGCCTCGCTCACGCCGTCGCCCGTGCCCCCAGCGGAATTGACCCCGGCACAGGGCGGGATCCTGCTCGATGAACGGGTCGAGAACCACCACCAGGTGGCCTGGCTCCTCGGCGCGGCGATCGACGGACACGTCGGCATCGAGGGGACCGACCGGCATCCCACCCTCACGCGCCGCGATCCGGCCGACGCACCCGCGGACCCGCTCGCCAGGGTCGTCTTCGGCAGCATTTTCTCGGGACGCGACTCGGTCACCCTGGGCCTGCGCGACCCGCAATTCCGGTCGGCATGGGAGAGCCTCAACCGCGGGCTGACACAGTGGCAGGCCGACAGCGATCTGTGGGACGCGGCCGCCGCGCGTCGCGCCCGCATCGGACGCACCATCGGCACCGCCGCCACCCTGCTCGGCTTCGTCACGACGGCCGTCGGGGCCTGGCTCAGCGGCCACCGGAACGCGGCCGGCTGGCCGGTCCTCGTGGTGGGCCTGATCGCCGTGGGTGCCGGCTTCGCGCTGCGGCTGCGCTCCTGGGAGCTGCACACCCGCACCCCGCGCGGCACCGCCCTCTGGCTCCAAACGGAGGCGTTCCGGCGCTATCTCATGGACCCCTTCTCCCCTCAGCACGACGAGCGCCCCGACGAGATACGACTGAAGCTGTACACCGCGTGGGCGGTGGCCCTGGACGTGGCCTACGCATGGGAAGGAGCGATCGTCGACTCGGCGGCCGCTCCCGTGCACCGCTCGACCCTCGTGGCCGGGTTCGCCCCAGGCTTCGCCCTCGGCCTGATCACCGCCGCCTCGACGTCCAGCGCCGCCCCTACCTCCAGCGGCAGCGGTGGCGGAGGTGGCGGCGGAGGATCCGGTGGCGGCGGAGACGTCGGTGGGGGTGACGGCGGCGGTGGCGGTGGGTCCTGGTGACCTCTGGAACTTGTAGGGGCCTGGCGCAGGCTTCTACGCCGCCGCCGCGACGATGAGCGGCTGCCGCGGGCCCAGGACTTGGCACTGCTCGACGCCCTGGCCTCAGCCGAGAAGATGCCGCACGCCAACCCCGGCAAGCATGCGGAGATCCCGACATGCGAGCTGACAGCACGCTGCGGTTCTTCGCCCGGCACCTCGGCTAATACCGCCTGCGGGTGCCGACTATTACGTCCTGGCAGGTCAGGCCGCGTATGTGTATGCGTGGAGGATGCCGCCGAGGTGGTCACGCCGGTGGATGTCCAGTGGGTCGGGGTCGGTGATCGGTTCGGGGACGGGTCGCAGGGGTGTCGCGCTGTGCAGGGTGCGGTGGGGCCGGTGCTGGTTGTAGAAGGCTTCGAACTGGGTGAGTGCGTGGAGCAGGTGGGCCTGGTTCCAGATCAAGGTGCGGTCGAGGAGCTCGTGTCTGCAGGTCTGCGCCCACCGTTCCATGACCGGGTTCATGCGGGGCACGCGGATGCTGGTGGTGACGACCTTGATGCCTTCGGTCTCGGAGACGGCGTCGTACGCGTGGGTGGATTTGCTGTCGCGGTCCCTGATCAGGTATCGGACGGTGGCGCCGGTGTCCTGCAGGTCCATGGCGAGGTTCCTTGCGGCCTTGGTGATCCGGTCGGAGGTGGGATGGGCGGTCGCGCCCTGGATGCGGATGCGGCGGTTGGTGTGCTCGATGGCGGCGAAGACGTACAGCGTCGCGCCGTTCAGGGCGTTGGCGGTGAAGAAGTCGCGGGCGAGGGTCGCGTGGGCCTGGCCGCGCAGGAACGCGGCTCAGGTGTGGCGGTCGCGTTCGGGAGCGGGGTCGATTCCGTGTGCTCGGAGGATCTCCCATACGGTGGAGGGTGCGACCTTGATGCCCAGTACGGCGAGTTCGCCATGAATGCGCCGGTAGCCGCAGCCTGGGTTCTCGCGGGCCAGGCGCAGGATCAGGGTCTGGATGGCGCGGCGGGTCGGTGGACGGCCGGGCTGCTTGCGGTGGGAGTTGTGGGTGTGGCGGCGGCTCATGGGGTCGTGGTGCCACCGCAGGACGGTGTCCGGTGGGACGATCAGGTGCAGCTGCCGTAGTCGGGCGGGAGGCAGCCTGTGGAGGAGTGCAGCAAGGAAAGCGCGGTCTGCTGAAGTGACGCGCGGCCTGTCGCTCTGCCGCTGCAGGACCGCCAACTGGTGACGTGGCGTCAATATCTCGATGTTCTTGTCCACGTCGCTCATCGGCAGCGGCCGGATGAAGGCGTACACGCTCGACACGGCGAGGTAGGGCAGTCGCAGCGGCACGGTCAACCAGCCTGACACGCCCGCCTGGCGATCAACGGCCGTTCGGAAGAACCTGCACGTCACACACTATGGATGGCGTTTTCGGCACCCACAACCTGGAGGAGGGGAGGCCACCGGACGTTCACCGGTCGACCGCGGCAAACAGGGACTGAAGCGCTCGGGCATGACGGATGGATACGGCATTCCGCTGGGCCGTTTCCTGGCCGGTGCCAACCGCCACGACTCTCCGCTGCACGCCCCGACTCTGGACCGTCTGGAGGGCCTCGGCCCGTTGCCCGACATCATCACCGTGCACCTGGACGCCGGCTACGACTCGGACACCACCCGCGCTCTGCTCAGCGAACGCGGCCCGCGCGGACGCATCGCACACAAGGGGGAGAAGGCGCCCATTCAGGCCAGTCGGCGTTGGCACGTCGAACGCACTCACGCGTGGCAGAACGCGTTTCACCGTCTCGGCCGGTGCTACGAGCGTCGCGTCACTGTCATTGATGCCTTTTTCGACCTCGCCGACACAATCATCACCGTGCGCAGCCTGATCCGGCGGTCCTGGACAACTCACCGCTGGGACGAACGCCCGAGCCGCCGACCGTGATTCTTCGGCCCCGCTTCAGTCACTTCGGCAGATCGGCAGATCGGCAGATCGGCAGATCGGCGGAGAGGAAGGGAGCAAGGAGCGCGAACAACGCGTCGGGGCGGTCGAGGGGGATGATGTGGCCGCAGTCCTGGAGATGGTGTCCGACCAGGTCATCCGCGATGGGACGGAGTTGGCGTTCGAGCCCGGTGCCGACGGGGTGAGAGCCGACGGCCATGGTGGGCATGGTCAGCCGAGCCGTCGCGACGGCGTCCTGTATCTGCTGCGCGCTGGTGGGCAGGGCCCGGTAATAGGAGAACGCGCAGCGCAGGGCCTCACTCCCGGTGTACGCGTGGACGAAGGCGGCACGGATGTCGTCGGGTACTCCTCGCCCGTGCGTCCCCGAGTTGAGGAACCAGTCGATGTACGGGGCCTCGTTGCCGGCCAGGACGGTCTCGGCGAGGCCGGGGACGGCGTGGAAGCCGAACCACCACGGGGCACCGCCCGCGACGACGTGCTCTGCTCCGGGCAGGCGGCCGAGCAGTGCCTCCATCACGACAAGGCGCCGGACGAGGCCAGGTTGGCGCAGCGCGAGCAGGACGGCGGGGGCGGTGCCCGCGTCGATGCCGACCACCGCTGCCGAGGGCTCGCCGAGTGCGTCGAGCAGCCCTTCGGCGTCGGCGGCGAGGGTGCCTGCGTCGTAACCCTCGATGGCACGTGCACTGGCACCGAAGCCTCGAAGGTCCGGGGCGATGACCCGGTACTGCCCGGCCAGTCGGCCCATGATGCCGCTCCAGAGTTGCCAGGTGTGCGGGAAGCCGTGCAGCAGGAGAATCGCAGGTCCGTCCCCGGCGATTGCGACATTGAGTTGGACGCCGTTCGTCGCGATGCGGCGCAGGTGGTGTGCGGTGGTGACGGGCATGACGGCTCCTCCGGCTGGTTACCATTGGTGACCACAGAACGATAGGTAACTGTCCGGCCGCTTCCTAGACGGCACTTTCAGGGAAGGTGGTGAGCCACAGGTGACCACCCGAGGAGCCCGGGCCGCCGGTCGCGGGGTACGCGGCGATCTGTTCGATCCCCATTGCCCGACGCGGCAGTTGCTGGACCGCATCGGTACGAAGTGGACGTCCATGGCCGTCAAGACGCTCGCCGATGCCGCACCGGACGAGGTGCGCTTCGCGGAGCTGAGACGCCGGATGCCTGGCGTCTCACAGAAGATGCTGTCTGTGACGCTGCGAAGCCTGACCCGCGACGGGCTGGTGTCGCGCCGGGTCGAACCGACCGTGCCGCCGCGGGTCTTCTACCGACTCACCGGACTCGGGCTGTCCCTGGAAGCCGCGCTTGCGGGGCTGCGGACCTGGGCGGAGGAGCACATGGCCGAGATCGACCGCGCCAATGAAGCCGCCGACCAGGAGGCCGATGAGGGGTAGGCAGGCCGATTCCGCGCTCAGTACTGGTGGCTGGGGTACTCGATGTAGCCGGCGTCGCCGCCCTGATACCACGTCGCTTTGTCAGGTCGACGCCGGAGGAGGACTTCGACGCGATGGTGTTGGGCACGTCGTTCCACTTCGACGGGCAGGGCACGGCGACGGCCGCGGACGCGATGAAGCGGTACTGCGGGCTGCTGGGCGAGCAGGAGATGGAAGGGAAATCGTCGCCGCAGTGGCTGGCGACGAAGGAGCTGGTGAAGGACGACGGGGAGATGGTGTTCGAAGAGGGCATCTCCCGGTTCTGCCCGAATTGCGCCAAGATCCTGAAGTCGGCCGTCGAGGGCACCTATCCGCGGTTGATCTAAGGCCCGTACGCCGTTGGCCCCGGTGGGTACTCGTGTGCCGACTTGTTCTGCGCGACGCCCTATTTGCCGGCGTCCCGTCGTGCCCACGGCGCAGTTCGGCTGTCCGGCGCGCGTGCCGCAACGCCGCACGCCCTGTGGCTGTCCCCTCAATCGTCAGTAGAGGGGACAGGATTTGAACCTGCGACCTCTGGGTTATGAGCCCAGCGAGCTACCGAGCTGCTCCACCCCGCGTCGGATTGCTCCACCGTACGCCAACTATGCCGCCCCGGAGACCATGATTGCCTGCCTGCCGCGAGGTGTGTCGGCGGTCGCGGCTGCCACTTCCTCCGGCCCCCACACTGGGCCAGGCCGTGATTCCGTCGCCTTGCCGAGAGCGCGCCGAGCGGAGGACGGATTCCCCTGATGGGCTGGCCTTCCCCGCCTTGGCGCGTCCGGACCAGTGTTGGCGTCTACGGTCGGCGAACGCGTACGGGCGCGGTACACAACGCAGGGGAGTGGGATGAGGGGTTGGGAGAGGGCGCTGTCGGTGCTGGAGACGCTGTGCGAGCGCGGGCAGGCGGCCGGGCATGGCTGGACTCTGGACACGGAGCTCCTCCTGTCGCATCAGCAGCAGGTGAACGTGCTGGAGAGTCAGGGGCTGGTGGAGCTTGCTGGCCGGGAGGTCCGTGCGGAGCTGTCGGTTCTGGAGAGTCGGCCCGTGCGGTGGGCGGCCCGCCTGACCTCGTACGGCCACGACACCCTCGCCTACGGCCAGTCCCGCCCCCGCGCCGAGCCCCCGCCCGGCGAGGCACCCCCGGACCGGCAGCCAGTGGAACTGATTCCCTCGCAGATGACGGCGCTGCGGGTGTTCGTGGGCCTCACCGGCCAGCTCCGTGTGCCGCCGGCCGACGGGCTGGGGGAGCAGGTCCGTATGGCTTCGTGTGATCACGGGATCAAGCCGTGGCGGCTGTATCTGACACAGGAGCAGATGGTTTCGGTGGCGTACGGGTTGTGGCTGCACCGGATGACGGGCTCCGCGGCGGAAGCGAACCGCTTCGGCCGTGAGTACGGCGTCGTGTACAGCCCGGCACGGGCCTCGGATAATCCGTCGGCTGCCGGAGGGGCCGCGCGGGGCGGTACGGGGGGCAGCGGGCGAGGGTGACGGTGATGGGCGCGCGGCTTTCTGCAGACTCTGGCCGTTCGCGCCGCGCTTGTGGGGCAGAACTGCGGGGCTCCCGCGCCGCATGGGCGGGGCCGGTCTCCTCTGGATCCCATTGCGTGGCGCGGTCTACGGCCTCGCTGGAGGTCAGCCGATGCCGGTGACCTGGAGTGCGGTGGTCCAGTTGTTCTTGAAGGCGCTGCGCGCGGCGGACAGGGTGATGGTGCCGTTGCAGACGGCGTTCTTCAGTTTCGTTTCGGTGCCGTCTTTGGTGTAGGCGGTCTTTGTGCCGTAGTGCGGTTCGGGCCACAGGTTGCCGGGGTCGCGGGGTGCACCGCCGAGTTCCAGTGGTACGAGGTGGTCCTCCTCGTAGTCCGACATGTTGGTGTCGGAGTATCCGTAGTCGGTGATGCCCTGCGCCTTGAGGGGGTTGGTGTAGAGGTGGGGGGCCGGACGGTGGCGGTCCAGCCGGACACGCAGATGGTGCTGCCAATGTTCGACTGGGTGACGTCGGGGTTGTAGGAGCCGGGTGTGCAGGACGAGTCGGGCAGCGGCAGGTAGGACTGGGAACAGGCGGAGGCGTGCGCGGTGCCGCTCACCGTGATGATGAGGCCTGCGGCGGCTATGCCGAGGGCGGTGGTGGTGGCGGTGACGCGGTGCAGAGGTCGCATGTGGGGTCTCCCGTCTCGGCCTGGAGATCGTGTTCCAGGCGGCTGACGGTATGACAGCACCCGCCGGGTCTATGCGGGTAGACGCAGGTGGTGAACATCTGGTGACCTGCACCTTCTCTATACCAGGGCGTGGGTGAGCCTTGCTCAAGGCCGCAGTTTCGCTTGGGACTTGAGCCGAAGAGCGTGGCCGCGGCGAAGGACTCAACAGCCTTCTTCGCCCGGTGTGCGGGTTGGCTTCTGGCGGCACCGTGGCGCCCACGCACACTTGGCACGAGGGCGTTGGACGGCATGGCGCAGACGAAGTTCGACAAGTAGGTGAGGGAGAGGGCCGACTCGCTCGTGTTCGGGATCGGCCGATCCCTGCTGGTTATGTGCGTGACTGCGGGAGCCGTTTCGATGTGACTGTGGGAGTCATCATCTGACCGAGTTTGCGATGTCAGTTTGCTTTGACGTCACTTGGGGGCTTGCGGTGGGACTGTGAGGTGTGCTTTTCCCGCTGGGGGCCTCATGGGTAACTCGCAGTCGAAGATCGAGTTGTACGCGGCGATCCGCCGGGATCACCGGATGGGCATGTCGTTGCGGGGGCTTCAGCGCACGCACAACGTGACCTGGAGGACGGTCCGGCGGGCTCTGGATGGTCAGTGGTCCGAGCCGCGGAAAAAGCAGCGACGCAAGGAGTCCCGGCTCGATCCCTACAAGCCGCTGATCGACGGGATGCTGCTGGCTGACCTGGATGCTCCGCCCAAGCAGCGGCACACCGCCCAGCGGATCTATGACTGTCTGGTCGAGGGCCAGGCTCTATCCTGCATGGCCGATTTCTCCCAGGCGAGCAGCCAGGCGTTCCTTGGCCGCAGGCCACTCGTCGGCGAGGATCGAGAAGTACACCGTGTCCCGCCAGGTACCGTCCGGGCGTCGGCGGTGGCGTCGGAGTACGCCTTCGCGGCGCGCCCCAATACGTGCGATCGCAGCCTGTGAGCGGTGATTGAGATGATCGGTCTTCAATTGCACGCGTCCCATGCCCAGGTCTTCGAAGGCGTGGCTGAGCAGGAGCAGCTTCGCCTCGGCATTGACGGCGGTGCGCCAGTACGCGCGCCCGTACCACGTCCAGCCGATCTCCAACCATTCGTCGGCCACGTTGATGTCCATGTACGTGGTCCAGCCGATGGCCTGGTCGGTGGCACGGTGGATGACCGCAAAGGGAACGTATACGCCCTGCTCGGCGGCCTTAAGCAGCGTGGCAAGCTTGCCACCCAGTTCCGCCTGTGTCTTCGGCGCCGGCCCACCCTGCCACCGCCACAACTCCTCGTCACCGCCTCCCGCCTCGAAGAGTTCGCCGAGATGCTTCACCGCGAGCGGCTCCAGGCGTACTTGGCGGCCGGTGAGCGTAATGGGCAGCGGGGTCTGAGCAGGCATGGACCGGAAGATATAGGGGTGTCGCGCTAGGAACAACTTAATTTTGCTCTAGTGCAATCATGCCTGCAGCGAAGCAATGCCCCACGTAGCGCCCTGCGGTGATCGAGTGATCAGCCCAGCCAAGAGATGGAAGCGCCCTTGACGGGATATTCCTGCCCTCATCATGATCAAGCGGGCGGCCCCGCAGCATCCGAGTGACATCAAAAGTCGGTTCTGGCGCAGATCTTGGGGAGTCGTCGCAGAGCGTCACGTCGATGTTCGATCGTGAAGGGCTGGGTCGAGTGAGAGAGCGCAACCGGCGCAGCCAGCTTCCAGTGTCTCGTCGTCGCATCGCAGAGCGGAGTCGTCGAGAGCGGCTGCGGGAGCCAATTGGGTTGTGCGAAGGTCTGGATTGATGACGAACCAGGGGGTTACTGGTAGTTCGTTAAATCCGGAGGTCGCACGGGTTGACGGCAGGTCGGGTTGGTCGTAGGCCGGTGGTAGGAGTCAACTGCCTTTCTGGGGGCGGAAGATGGCCGCTCGCCGTCCGTGTCCGCCTGTGCCGGGGCCGTTGGAG
The DNA here is from genome assembly GCF_036227505.1 of Streptomyces sp. NBC_01450. Classification (NCBI taxonomy): domain Bacteria; kingdom Bacillati; phylum Actinomycetota; class Actinomycetes; order Kitasatosporales; family Streptomycetaceae; genus Streptomyces; species Streptomyces sp. NBC_01450. The sequence goes on from NZ_CP109481.1 coordinate 391,817, forward strand.
GAGTATGCGGCCCGGTTCGACGACCTCTTCTTCAGCCTGGCACAGCGGCGGGGTTTCGTGAGTACCTGACCGGGTTGCTGGCGCCGCGGGAGCGGAACAAGACGATCACCTGTCTGGCAGGGGCGGAGCCGGTGACGGGTGCGGGGATGCCAGGGGTGCAGCGGCTGCAGTTCTTCCTGTCCGAGTCCCCCTGGGAGGCCGAGCAGGTCAACGACCGGCGGCTCGAGCTGTTGCGCGAGCAGTCGGCGACGGCTCCGCACCACGGTGGGGTCCTCGTGATCGACGATTCCGGGGACCGCAAGGACGGCACGGCGACCGCGCATGTGGGCAGGCAGTGGCTGGGCCGGCTGGGCAAGACGGACAACGGCATCGTCACGGTGACCACGGTGTGGACCGACGGCCGCGTGTACTACCCGCTGCACGCGACTCCCTACACCCCTGCCCGTCACTTCGCCCGCGGCCGGTCCGATCCGGCCTTCCGCACGAAACCGCAGCTGGCCGCAGCCCTCGCGGCCCGCGGGAAGGAGGCGGGCTTCGACTGCCGGGCGGTGGTCACCGACTGCGCCTACTCCGTCAGTGACGACTGGTACCTCGCACTGCGCGAGGCCGGCCTGGCCTACGTGGTCGCGCTCAAGCCGCACCGCGGCACCTGGGCTCCGGCCCACCAGCCACACACCCCTATCGAAGCTGCCCACGTCCTGACCTGGAAGGATGCCAAGCGTCCGGGCGGCTGGACACCCGTGGAGCGTCACTTCCGCGACGGGCACACCGAAACCTGGTGGGCCGCTGATGCCCGCCTGGGCGGCTACGGACCCGACTCACCCTGCCGGCTGGTCGTGGCCACCACCGACCCGGCCGGCCTGCCGGGGAAGGCCACCTGGTACCTGGCCACCAACCTGCCCCACCCCGACGCCCCCCACGCCCTCACCAGCCCGCACCCGCCGGCCGACCTCGCCGAGATCGTGCGCCTCTACGGACTGCGGCCGTGGATCGAGCAGAGCTACAAGCAGGTCAAGGACGAACTCGGCTGGGCCGACTTCCAAGTCCGCTCCGACCGCGCCATCCGCCGCCACCAGACCCTGGTCAACTGCGCCTTCTCCTTCTGCTGGGACCAGTGGTTCGCCCCACCCGGACCCCTGGATGCCACCGCGCCGGACCCCTGCCCCGACGAGGCGCCAGAGAGGGGGACCGACCTTGTCCCACCGGCCCCAACTGCCTTGCTGGCCCGCGGCCTTACCCGCCATCCGTTCCTGGCTCATCCCCGCCGTCACCCTCAACCGATGGTGGCGAGCCTGGACGGACACAGAGCCACCCCCCGACCTTCAGGCCCTGATCGACGCGGTCACCACCGGACACGGCATTGACCTCTACCGCCGGATTTAACGAACTACCGGTAGCGGCCCGGGGGCTTGGCGGGCTTGTCGGTGGGGTTAAGGGCGCGTTTGTCCTCGTCGGTAAGGATGTCGGCCCATTCGGGGTCGGCGAGCATGTCCTGGATCATGAGGGTGCTCACGAAGGCGAGGGCGTATCGGCGTGAACGTACGCATCACCCTCGGCGAGGTCGTCGACCTCCTCGGCCTGCACGACGGAGAAGCCGGCCAGTCGCAGGATCCCGATCAATGCTGTCTGCATGAGTAGAACGACCTCGGCGTAGCGCTTCCACTCCGGCGCCGCCGGGTCCTGCCGTTCTGCCACTGCCCGCATACCGGCCTCTCCCAGTTCTGGGGCGTTCCAGCGGACGTAGAGGCCTCCGGCGTACTCACCCTGGCTGTCGACTTCCACCCAGACGCCGGGCTGTTTCGGCACTCCCGGACGCTCGACATAAGCGGGGAGACCGGCGAGTTGGAGTTCTTGGCAGACCCGGCCTGCCAGGTCGTACCCAGCGGCGATGATTTCCTCCGAAGCATACGGGTGACCGTGCGCCTTAGCCTTGGCTCGACTCTCGGGGTCTATATACGTCACTGGGCATCTCCTGGTGTGAGGTCATCTCTGATGATCGTGGTCGGTGAACTGATCGCCAACGCCGCCAGGCACGCCCTCGAACCAGAAAACCGCGACGGCAGTGCCGCCACCGCCTGGCTGGGGCTTGTCCGCAGACAGTAGGCCGTCATATGCGCCGTGGCGGATCCGAGTCCTTGCGCTCCCGAACCGCAGCAGCCAGAACGCCTCAGCGAATCGGGCCGAGGACTGCATATCGTCGAAGCCATCAGCTCATCCTGGGGCTGCTCGCCGCCGCAGCGCTCAGGGGAAATCGCCTGGGCGCGTGTTCTGGCGCCGGACCTCTGACTGGCGGCTTCCCAGATCTGCAGTAGCGGCAGTCATGTCTGCCCCGAGCGGGGCCTCGGCCGGCTGCTCCACGGCATGGCCGATGGCGGCAGCCGGCCTGTCCCGGTGAGCGCGAGACCGAAATCGACCAACTGACTGCGGCCTCCCACCACGCGGCGCCTCCGAGGCAGGTGGCCCCGTCCTCTGCCCGCGGGAGAGGGCTGAGACGGCAACCGCGTGCTTCCCGTAAGCCTGAACAGGCACGATCTCTTCCCGGGGCCCGTCCCTTGCACGTCCGCGTGCCTCGGGCACCGGGACGCAGACAGGCGACGCCTCACTTTGCACAGGAAGCACACCTGTCTCGCAAGCGCCCGGCTGTATCTCGCGCCGACGGTGGCGTGCGGCGGCGTGTACACGTTTTCGGCACCGATTCCCTCTTCCTGGTAACCGCACTGCCGAATCCCCAGGAGGTCAACGACGTGACATCGCCGTGGAGTTGGCTGATAGTAGGCACAGAGGCAGGTGCGGCTGCGGGCGTCCTCGTGCGGATATCCGCCTACCTGCTGAGAGAACACATCCGTTCCCGGACGATGACTGTCATGGTGCGTGAGCTCTCCGCGCGAGGGGGCCAGGTCGAGGTGAGTGATGAGGACGGCAACACTTGGAGCGTCCGCCTGGATGCTCAGGAGCCTCAATGACGTCACCACCCACCGAGGACGCCTTCGACACCTTGTTCCGCCAGTGGTACCGGCCACTGCTGGCACAGGCCATGTTCGTCTCCGGCGGGCGCCGCACCGTGGCCGACGACGCCGTCCAGGAGGCCTTCCTGCAGTGCTGGCAGCGCTGGCACGCCCCGCACCTGGAACCGGTACGGGCCTGGCCTGCCTGGCTGCGCACCACCGTGGTCCGCGAAGTACTGCGACTGCAGAAGGAAGTCGGCTCGGTCGGCTTCGACACCGACGCGCATGACCACGCCGGCCCGGAGATCGACCTGGCGTCCTGGATGGATGCCCGCGGCGCCTACCGCATGGTGCTCGAACGCATAGTCCTGCTCAGCGACAAACAGCGCGAAGTGATGGGGCGCTGCGCGATTGCTGGACAGTCACTGGGGGATGCCGCCAAGGAGATGCGCATTCAGGAGGCCACCGCCCGTGTGCACCTTTACCGGGCACGCCAGGCCCTGGAAGGCGTACGCGAGCAACTGCGAGAACTCGGCGTCATCGACCCGAGCGAGGGGAGGCAGTAATGGACGACCGCAAGGACGAGGACAACGCTGCCGCACTCAGCGAGACCCTGATGGCCTGCGAAGAGGAAGTGGGATCGGCACTGGCCACGACGCAGGACGTCGAGTCGGCGCTGGCCAGACTCAAGCAACGCGTGAAGCGGCAGCCTGCGATCGAGCACCGTTCGGCGAGCGTCCGGCGAAACCGGCACAGTTCGATGACAGTTGAACACATCCAGCATGCTCCGCAGGACCGCAGCGGGGCACGGGCGATGTTCATCGAGCTGCGCAAGCTGCAGGACGGCAGCGCGGAGTACGCGGAGCTGCGCAATCAGCTGGTCCGCATGCACCTCCCGCTCGTCGAGCACCTCGCACGCCGCTTCCGCAATCGCGGCGAGCCGCTGGACGACCTGATCCAGGTCGCCACTATCGGCCTGATCAAGTCGGTCGACCGGTTCGATCCGGAGCGCGGCGTCGAGTTCTCGACGTACGCGACTCCGACGGTCGTCGGCGAGATCAAGCGGTACTTCCGGGACAAGGGGTGGGCGGTCCGCGTGCCGCGCCGCCTCCAGGAACTGCGCCTCGCGCTTACCACGGCGACCGCGGAACTCTCGCAGCAGTACGGCCGTTCGCCCACGGTCCATGAGCTCGCCGAGAAGCTGGTCATCGCGGAGGAAGAAGTCTTGGAGGGTCTGGAGTCCGCGAATGCGTACTCCACGCTGTCCTTGGATGTTCCCGACGTGGACGATGGGTCCCCGGTGGTCGCCGACACGCTCGGCGCCGAGGACGAGGCCCTGGAGGGTGTCGACTACCGAGAGTCGCTGAAGCCGCTGCTGGAGGACCTTCCGCCGCGGGAGAAGCGGATCATGCTCCTTCGTTTCTTCGGCAACATGACGCAGTCGCAGATCGCCCAGGAGGTCGGCATCTCCCAGATGCACGTCTCCCGTCTCCTGGCCCGCACCATGGCTCAACTGCGAGAGAAACTCCTCGTCGAGGAGGAATAGGCGACGCAGGAGATCGCGGGCCGTCACATCCGAGTATGGAGGGGCGGCCACACCAGTTGCCGTGTCCTTGGGCGCTTTTGAGTGCCGGCCGCCGGGCTCAGTCGGAGGGCGATCGGCCGCCAACTCCGGATGATCTCCCGCACCGTCAAGCTCCTCGCAGACGCAGCTACCCCGGAGGACCTGTTCCAGGGGCAATGGCAGGGCCGACCATCCAAACTCGACGCTTTCAAGCCCTACCTGGATGACCGCTGGAACCAAGGCTGCACGAACGTCTGGAGGGCGTGGGAGGAGATCGTGCCGCTCGGCTATCAGGGCAGCTACCAGCGGGTTCGCGCCTATTTCCGGGAGAAGCGGCTCTCGCCGGGCCCCGTCACGGCTCGGCCACCGTCTCCCCGAGTCGTCGCCGGATGGATCCTCCGCCGGCCGGAGACCCTCACCGAGACGGAGCACCTTCGGCTCAAGGCTATTCTGGTCCACTGCCCTGAACTCGAAGCCCTCGCCGGCCACGTCCGCTCTTTCGGCCAGATGCTCACAGAGCGCCAGGGTGAACAGCTACCGCAGTGGCTCGATGCCGTCCGGCAAGACAACCTCCCCGGCCTCCATACCCTCGCCGCAGGTATCGACCGTGACCGCAATGCGGTCATCGCCGGCCTCACCCTGCCCTGGAGCTCCGGAGTGGTCGGAGGACATGTCAACCGGATCAAGATGCTCAAGCGCCAGATGTTCGGCCGAGCCGGGTTCAATCTCCTACGAAAGCGCGTCCTTCTCTATGGATGACCACGCGCAGCGCAGGCTCGCCCACGCTATAGCCTCGGCCTGTGACCAACAGCGGCAGCCGAACGACGGAGAACAACCCTCATCCCGAGCTCCCTCACTTTCAGGAGCTCTTGGACGGGACAGGCTGGGCGTCGCTCGCCACTCCGTACGGGACCGGCGAATCCCTGCCGGCCGCGCTTGCACGTCTCCTCGATCCCAGCCCGTCCATCAGAGCGGCGGCCGCCAGTGACGCACTGAACGAGGTGACCCACCAGAACTCCATCTACGAAGCCACCGTGCCCGTAGCTCTCTACGTGGCGGCCATCCTGAACCACCCGGCTACCGCGGCAGGTGAACACGCCCACGAGGCCGACTTCCAACTGCGCCACCCCACCCGCGAGACGCTACTGGACTGGCTCGGTTCCACTGCCTACGACGCCGACGACGAGCGTGTCGCCATGGGCGAACGCCATTTCGGTGAAGGCTTCCTCGACGCATGCCCCGACATGCGGGCTTTCCGGGACCTGCGCCCGGTGATCTACTCCGCTGTTCAACCGTTCTTCACCAATGACAACGCGAAGGTGCGCAACGCGGCCCTCGTCGCCGCCATCCCCCTCGCAGAGCACCACTCCCTCACCGGGCACCGGAATGAGCTGGCTGACCACGCACACCGCCTGCTCAGCACCAGCACAGACCGATACAAACGCGACAGCGCCCTGGACGCGCTGAACGCCTGGGGCCACGACACCAGCACCCTGGAAAACGCGAACGACATCGCCGCCCGTGAACTTCGGGCGGATCACGATCTGTGGTGGGCGAGCAACAGGACAGGGTACTGCGCCGAAGAGCCGCTGTTCTGACGCAGAGAGGCCCAGTTCTCTACGCGTTAGCCGTCACTCAATGTATGCGCTTCACGGAAAGTGGGTCTGTACGGTCTTCGGTGTAACTCCCGATCATGGAAGTAGCACCTGATGAGCGACATGACTGTCTCTGCCGAGGCGGTTGAAGAGGTCCGGCCGGTCGAGTTGTCGGCGGACGTGCTGGACGAGCAGTTGATCGGGCAGTTGGTCGACCGGGCCCGCGCGAGCGGGCTGCAGTTGACCGGCGAGGGCGGGTTGCTGCAGCAGCTGACCAAGCGCGTGCTGGAGTCCGCCCTGGAGGGCGAGATCACCGACCACCTCGGCTACGAGAAGCATGATCCGGCTGGCGCCGGCAGTGGCAACAGCCGCAACGGGGTCCGGTCCAAGACCGTGCTGACCGATGTGGGGCCGGTGGAGATCACGGTGCCTAACGTTGCACCTGAGCGTCCCCGCCGCACGTATCACCGGGGAGTTGGTGAGAGAGCTGGCTCCTCGGCGGACGGGACAGGCAGGGCCGTCCCGTGGCCCGGCAGCCCTCTAGAGGCGAGCGTTCTGGGTCGCCGGCGGAATCGTCATGCAGTCGCCGACCGGTTGTGTCACTGGAGGGAGTGGTTTCGAGCCGACTCCTGCCGCTGCTGGTGCTGCTCGTTCCAGAGGTCGGTGAGCTCGCCGAGTGCGCTGTTGGTGCGGCCGAGTTCCCAGAGCAGGTAGATGCTGGCTCCGGCGAATGGGATCCACTCACCCCAGTGGAAGATGAGCACCGGCATATACAGCAGGCCGACCAGGACAAGTAGTTTGACGAAGAGTTCGGCCCTGTACGTCTGTTTGCGTTCGACGATGACATGCTCTCCGCGGCCGCGGATCCACTGCAGTCGCGATCTCATGACTACCCCCTCAGGCTCTGCTCGATGTAGGCGACGACGACCACGGTGCGCAGGGCGGTAACGAGTACAGGGTGCGAACCTGCTCGACGTTCGATGAACGGAACCGTGGCCACGGCTGGCTGCAAGTCTCACGGTGCGTGCAGCCCCAAGCCAGGTTCGTCGGAGGAGTTCCGCACATCTCCATACGATCACTACGAACGGCGGATTGCGTTCCGGGCTAGCTCGACAGCGGCTGCGGTGACTCCCAAAGTCTTGACAGCACCGGGGTTCTTGCCCGGACAGCACTCCTGTGCTCCGCCGCAGTCCGGTAGGGAGTACGGGATTTTCGTTTCTCCTCTGGGGAGAGGGGCGGTTAACCTCCGGGTCATGACGGACCTGGTTCATGACGACGGAACCTGCGGCGAGCCGGCGGCGACATCGGTGGCGGGTCCGGGGACGGGGTGGCAGGTGGAATGGGCCTCCGGCGGCCTGATCTCCGGGTTCATCACGGGGACGACTGGCCACGCCGACTGGGTGCGTTCGGCGGCGACAACCGTGGTTGACGGGCGCGCGGTCGCCATCACCGGAGCTGACGACGAAGCCGTGCTGGTGTGGGACCTGGCGACAGGTAAGCGGATCGGTGCCGCGCTGCCTGCGCGTGGCTCGGTGTGGACTGCGGTGACGGAGCTGGTGGACGGCCGTACTGTTGTCCTCATTGCCGACCCGTCTGCGCTGGTGCAATCGTGGGACCTGGCAGAGGGCCGTCCCCTGGCGAGTCTCGCTGGTGGGGCGGCGGCTGCGGCGACAGGCGTGGTGAACGGTCGGCCTGTGGTCCTCATGGGCAGGCAAAACGTTCCCAGGCTGTTGATGTGGGACCCGGCCACGGGCGAGGTTGTGGGCGATCTCGTGAGCGACCCACCGGCGCGGCGCGTCGGCGCAGTGGTGGCGGTGGCGACGGCAGTGGTGGACGGCCACACCAAGGCCGTCACTCTGCACGACGACAGCACCGTCGGGGCATGGAATCTGACTGAGCGTCTGCATCAGGGCCAGGTCGCACCCCCGACCGGGGGCGACAGGCAGCGGGTGTCGCTGACCGCCGCCGTCGTCGGCGGCCGCTTGGTCGCCGTCACCGGCAGCTGGGACGGGCAGGTTCAGGTGTGGGACGTGGCCGCGTGCACGGAAGCGACGGGGCGTGAGCCACTGACCGGCCATACCGGTCCGGTGTGGGCCCTCGCCACGACCGTGATTGACCGCCGTCCCCTCGTCGTTACCGGCGGTGATGACCAGACGGTACGGGTGTGGGACATGGCCGCCCACCGTCAGGTGGGCTTGGATCTGGTGTTCCCCTCGGAGGTGACCGCCGTGACCATGGCGTCCGACGGGCGGCTGGTGGTCGGGTTCGGGAGCGACCTAGCGGTTCTGGCACCGCACCCGCATGCCTGGGCAGGTGCTTCAAACTCTCCAGGGGCGGCGAACTGGTGCTGAACATCTTTTACCTCGACGCGGCCGATGAGGGAGGCTCCGGGGTGTTCATCAGGCCGCCAGCTCCTTTCGTTCCACGAGCTGGCCGCGTTCGAAGCGTGCTCTCGTGCGGACCAGGGCCACCAGGTGGGCCCCGGTGATCGCGCGCCAGCGGTCCTGGGCGGACTCGACGAGCTTGAACACCATGGCGAGTGCGGCAGCCGGGCTGCCAGCGCCGCGGGTGACCTTGGTGCGGAGCCTGACCGTGGAGAACGTCGACTCGATCGGGTTCGTGGTCCGCAGGTGGATCCAGTGCTCGGCTGGGAAGTCGTAGAACGCCAGCAGGTCCTCCCGGTCGTCGATGATCTTCGCGACGGCCTTGGGCCACTTGGTGCCGTAGGTCTTCGCGAACACCTCGATCGCCTTCTCGGCGTGCGCGCGGTCCTCCGCGTTGTAGATCTCCCGCATCGCCTTCGTCGCACCCGGTTGCGCGGACTTCCGCAGGGCGTTCGAGACGTTGCGAGCCTTATGAAGCCGTAAAGAATCAACTTGTCGGTGTGTCGGTTTCTTCATCTGCGGCGGCAAGGAGTTCGGTGGCGGTGCGGTAGCGGGTGGTGGCCGAAGGTGGGTCCGCCTTCGGCAAGCAGGGGCCGGATCTCGCGGACGACGTTCCCGATCGAGGACCTGCTCACGTTCCCCAGCACGTCGGCGAGGACGTCCAGGGTGCACAGTTTCCGCAGGCAGAGGATGGCGACGACGACGCGTTCTCTGTCGCCGAGCTTCTGAGGGAAGACGCCGCCGCGGCTGCCCAGCTGGCGATCGGCGCCCCGGCGCTGGTAGGAGGCACGTTCGACCTGGGCAACCTGGCGTGGGGCGAGGCGGCAAGTGAGTGCATCCAGCTCCGTGCGGGACATGCCGGTAAGCCGCGGATGGGACAGGCTCTCCATGATCCGGGTGCGCGGCGGGCTCTTGTCGGTGTCGAGGAAGGCTCCTGCACCGCCTGCCACAACCCGGCGAACCTTCCCGGTCAGAGATCGGCGTCGACTCGGCGGACCTGCTCTTCCGGCCGGTGACGCTCGATACGGCCCCCGACTGGTGGGCGCAGGAGGCCACCCGGCTGATCGACACGTGGCGGCCCCCAGCAACAGGGGCGGGTCAGAACGAGCCAGGCTCGATGATCTCCTCCCCCTCATCCCGAGGCGGCTCGAACCGGGCGTAGAAATCGTTCAGCGCCGCCTGCGTCACGGCAAGAGCGTTGGCATCCTCGCGTCCGTTCCGCTCGTCGAGGCGGCGCAGCAACTCGGCCCGCTCGACGGGGAAGTACAGCAGCCGCCACCGGCCGCCAGCGGACTGCACGAGCTTCTTCCACTCCTCGCGGTCGGAGCGCAACCACAGGCCGTGATCGAGGACCACATCCCGGCCGGCCGCCACGAGCTCGGCCAGGCGCTCGTGGACCTCGGCGACCACCTGGGCCTCCAGCTCGAAGTACTGGCGTTCCGGGTAGTCGACGCCGTACCGGCCGTGCCGCTCGTACACCAGCTCATCGACGGACAGCCGAACCGCCCCGGCCGGCTCCAGCCGCCGCTTCGCGTATGTCGTCTTGCCCGACCCGGTCAGCCCGACCAGCAGATACACCACGGGCTCTGTCTCCTGGCCGGTTGTCAGGCTCGGCGCGGCCTTCACCTGCACTGTCCTCCTTCGCCGCGGAGATGCTCCTGCGACCCAGCCTGCCACCTTTCATGCAGCCCGCGCGGCGCAACGGCCGCACCTCACCCATGGGGAACCATCGTGATCCCTCCGCTCGCGCTCCGCGTACTGCGCGCGTACGTCCGGCACGCTCCTGGCCATCTCGGGAAGCCGTGGCTGGCCGGTCACCTGAACACCCTGCTCAAGGAGCCCCCGCTCACAACGACCGCCCGCACCGGCTCCGGCATGGTCTTCCCGGTGGTGACCAGTGACATCATTCAGCGCTACCTGTACCTCTTCGGCGTGTGGGAACCACACCTGACCGCGTTCATCTCCGGCCGACTCACGCCCGGGGACACCTTCGTCGACGTCGGCGCGAACATCGGCTACTACAGCGTGCTCGCCTCCCAGCTCGTCGGCCCGGCCGGCCACGTAGTCGCTGTCGAACCCTCCCCCGACTTCCACCAAACGCTGGTCGCGAACGCGCAGGACAACGGCTGTGGCAACGTCCGTACGGTCAACGCCGCCGTCTCCGACAGCCCTGGGCGGATGACGTTCTACCTGGAGCGCTCCACGAACCTCGGAGGCACCACCGCCGTCCGCCCTCGCACCGTGGAGTCGTCATTCGAAGCCGACGCGGCGCCGTTTCCCCAGCTCGTACGCGAGGAGGAACTGGCACCGCCCGCCTGCTCAAAATCGACGTCGAGGGCGGTGAGGCCGGGGCGGTACGCGGGCTGCTCCCGGCACTCCCCGGCTCCGGAATGACGCTGAGATCCTCGTCGAGGTCACTCCACGCCTCCTGGCCAAGCAGGGCCAGACCGTGGACGACGTCCTGGGGCCTCTGGGCGAGCACGGATTCTATGTGTACCGGATCGCCAACGACTACGCAGCGGCCTCCTACCCGGGGGCGCTGCGCCGGCCTGTGCCGGCCGTGCGCTGGAGGGAGCCGATCACCGAGATGACCGACCTCGTTCTGTCCCGCACGAAGGCCGAGGTCCCGCCGTCGATCCGGTGAGGGCCGGGCGGTCAGGCGCTACTGATTCCCAATGTGGTTGTCAACGCCTGCTCGTGACTGGGTGTAGCCGGCCTCAGCCGAGGCTGGCAGCGCGGGGTGGTGGGCTGCTCTCGAAGAGGCGGCCGTCGCGTAGGAGTGCCCACAGGACGTTGAGGCGGCGGCGTGCAAGGGCGATGACGGCCTGCTTGTGGGTTTTCTTCTCGGCTCGCTTGCGTTCGTAGAAAGCTTTGGAGACGGGGCAGGATCGGGCGGCAACCTGGGCGGACATGTAGAAGACCCGGAGCAGGCGGCGGCAGTAGCGGCGAGGACGGCGCATATTGCCGCTGATCCGCCCCGAGTCCTTCAAGACGGGCGCAAGGCCGGCGACACCAGCGAGGCGGTAGGGGGTACCGAATACGCTTATGTCGCCGCCGGTGTGGGCTATGAACTCGGCACCTAGAACTGCTCCAATGCCGGGCATACTCAGGATGACCTCGGCGTGCGGGTGGTCGCGAAACCGGCCCTCGATCAGGGCGTCGGTTTCGGCGATCTCCTCGTCGAGGGCCACCACCGTCTTCGCCAGCCTGGCCACGACGGCCGCAGCCAGCTTCTCTCCGGGAACGACGGTGTGCTGAGCCTCGGCGGCCTCGATGGCGGTGGCTGCGACGAGCCTATAGTTGCGGACCTTTCGGTTCTTCAACCAGCCGGCCAGTCGGTTCCTGCCGGTCCGACGCAGTTCGGCCGGTGTCTGGTAGCCGGTCAGCAGAACCAACGATGCCTTCGAAGTGCTGTAGTCGAAGGCTCGCTCCAGGGCCGGGAAGTATCCCAGCAGTTGGGCCCGCATCCGATTGATCGTCCTCGTGCGGTCCGCGGCCAGGTCCAGGCGGCGAGACGTGAAAATGCGCAGGTCGACCGCGATGTCGTCGCCGTGGTGCATCGCTTGGATGTCGCGGCGCATGCGGGCCTGGTCCGCGATGATGAAGGCGTCCTTCGCGTCGCTCTTTCCGTCGCCCCGGTAGGAGCCGGAGGCATGGTGGACGGTGCGGCCGGGGATGTAGAGGACTTGCTGCCCGTTGTCCGTCAGTAACGCGATCATCAACGCGGCCCCGCCGGCATTGAGATCGATCGCCCAGGTCACCGGCTGCTCCTCGCTCAGCGAGAGCACATCCGCGATCAGTTCCAGCAACACGGTCTCGTCGTTGGCCACCCGACGCGACAGTCTGCGCTTGCCCTCGGCATCGATCACCACGCAGTGATGTTCGGCCTTGCCCGCATCCGTACCGGCCCACAGTTCAGGCACGGCCACCTCCGGAGTCGTTCCTGTTCGAATCCCAGCAGACGACCTCGCCAGCGTGTCCTTACTAAGCGATCTAGCCGCGCGCGTCCCAATCAGTGGCCGAGTCGTCGCGGGGCACCGGGCGGCCAATCAGTAGAAGCCACTCTTACGGCATGAACTTGACAGCCACACCCAGCGCCCCTGAGCCTCCCGATCCTACGAGTGACCGGAATCAACCCACCAACAACGTAAGGAACTTGAATGCGTGATGTCGGCTTGGTCGCGGTCATCTGTCCATGGTCAGGCCGGTGCCTGCGAGGCAGTGTCGCTGCATACGGCACGGCAGCTAAGGATGAAGGCGTCGACGGCGTCGTCAACCAGTTGGGTGTACGGTCGGGCGACACCGATTTGGCTGGGACTGACGCCCGTCACGGACCGGTAGACGACGGCCGGGCGCTGGTAGAAGCGGGCGGTCGCCTCGGGGGTGAGGCTGATGCCCTGGCCGTGGGCGATCGCGTTGAGCCATTCGTCGGGGTGGTTCGCGACCGCGCCGATACGCACCGGGTGACCCTCGCGCTCATCGGCCGCGAGCCAGTAGTCGCGCCACTCCCCTGACTCGGCGGGGGTCGCCACGAACGGTTCGTCGTACAGATCCCGGAACCGGATCCGGTCCTCCCCTGCGAGGCGATGCCCCGCAGGCAGGGCGACCCAGCGTGGCTCGGTCAGCAGTACCTCGACGTCGAAGTCGCTCTGCGCGGGCACGGGCAGGCGCAGCAGCGCCACGTCGACCTCGCCGGTGGCCAACCCGGCGGTGGGGTCGGTCCATTCGGTCTGCCGCATCTGCACCCGCCAGCCGGGCCGCCGCCGGGCGAAGTCGGCGATGATCAGCTGGGTGCGCTCATTGGCGGCGCTGGCCACGAAGCCGACCCGTAGCGTGCGTGCGGCCCGGGCCGTGGCGCCCCGGGTGACGCGCAGCGCGCGCTCCCAAGCGGTCAGTACGGCGTCGGCATGGGCGGCCAGAGCCTCGCCGGCCTCGGTGGGGGCCATCCCGGCGCGGGAACGGACGAACAGGCCCACTCCCAGCTGGGCTTCCAACTGCCGGATCTGCTTCGTCAGCGCGGGCTGCGAGATGTACAGACGCTCGGCAGCCCGCGTGAGGTTGCCTTCCTCGACCACCGCGGCGAAGTACCTCAACTGACGGGTGTCGATATCCATGCCGCCAGGTTATGGAAGCAGGTATTGGACGACTACAGCGGCCCGGCGAGATCGTTGATCACGCGACCGGGACAGCCCGGTACCGAACCCACCGGGGAGCATCCAGATGACGACGAGTGAAGCCGTGTCCGACCCCAAGGTCGAGGCCATCAACCACTTCTTCTCCGCCTACGCCGCCAACGACGTCAAAGCGATGAGCGTGGTCCTGGCTCCGGACATCGAGTGGACCATCCCGGGCCACCACCCTCTGTCGGGCACCAAGCACGGACTCGACGAAGTGGTCAGCTTCTTCGACCAGCTCGGCAAGGCGGGCTTCCAGGCCGAACCCGTGTTTCTCGGCAGCAACGGCGAGTACGTCGTCGACATCCATCGAGGCTGGACGACTCAGGGCGTGGGCCAGGTCGACACGATGTGGGCACTGGTATGGCACTTCGACGCCAACGGCCAGGTCGATCGAGTGGTCAACCTCAGCGGCGACCAGCACCAGATGGACAACTACGTCTGGGCCAACTTCCCGCTGGCCCCCCTTCCAGCCCGCCTCGCCCGATGACAGAAGGAAACAGCATGAAAATCATTGTGATCGGAGCAACCGGCACCATCGGCCGTGCGGTCGCAGACGCGCTGGAGACCGAGCATGAGGTGATACGGGCTTCACGCGACAGCAGCCCACGGGTCGACCTGGAGATACCGGCCTCCATCGACGCCCTTTTCGACACCGTCGGCAAGGTGGACGCGGTCATCTGCTGCGCGGCCAGCGGTCAGCTGACTCCGCTCACATCCCCTTCCGACGACGAGTTCACTCTCGGTCTGAAAGGCAAGCTGCTGGGACAGGTGAAGCTCCTACGCCGGGCCCTGGACCACGTGCAGGACGGCGGGTCCATCACGCTCACCAGCGGCTTCTTTCAAGAGCCCACGCCAGGCAGCTCGTTCGGCGCTCTGGTCAATGCCGGACTGGAGGCGTTCGTCCGGGCGGCAGCCATCGAAATGCCCCGCGGGGTAAGGGTGAACGTCGTCAGCCCAGGGTGGGTGAAGGAGACGCTCGAAAAGCTCGGTATGGACAACGGTGGAGGCACGCCGTTGAGCGACGTCGCCCATACTTACATCGAAGTTGTCACAGGAGAGATGCAGGGACAGACCTTGACCCCTCTCCTCCGCTGACAGCCGGAGCGTCGGCAAACGAGCGGGACGCCGCTACTGAACCGGCTTGGTTGGCGTCAGCCGTCCATGGTCAGGGCCGGTGCCCGCAAGGCAGCCGTCGAAGAGGTGCGGACAGTACTGGGTCTCCTTGAGGCTGCGCCTCACTGCGGTGGCGAGATGGTCGAGGTTCGCGGCGGCGAGATTGCCGATGGTCCGTTTCACCAGTGACCAGATGCCCTCCTGCGGGTTGAGATCGGGTGCGTAGACGGGAAAGTGGAAGACGGTCAGCCACTCCTCGTTCGCGGCGATGAACTCCTTCATCTGCGGCATGAGGTGAGTGCACAGGTTGATGCCCCTATGTGCTGTCAACCGGTGCCAGGTGCCGGTTGTGGCAGTGAGACGCCTCGAACGTATTGGTAGATCTCTCGTGCCACGTAGCGCTTGAGACACCGGATGATCTCGCGTTTGGTCTTGCCCTCAGCGCTGCGTCGTTCGAGGTAGCGCTGGGTTCGTTCCTCATCTTCGCCCGCGCCAGGGTCCACCGCTGGTCATTCCAGCCATGGGCGAGCGGAACACGCTTCAACTCCCCTTCCAGTCTGGCGATCTGCACACCCGACAGCCTCAGACGCCCGGGTGAACCCTTCGACCGGACACCCCCCTTGCCCTGCTCCTGCCACTGCCGACGCCAGCGTTCCACCGACCGCTCACTCACTCTCAGCGCGGCCGCGACATCCCTGCTCCTCGCACCACACTCGAAGCGACCGACTGCCTCCAGCCGCACCCGCTCCCTCGCAGCCCTCTTGGCGTCGGTCAAACCACCACCCTGCGCGTATCTCACGACCCACAACTACCGAACCGCCGAAGACACTGTTAGGCGAACAGCTCGACATCACCCAATCAAGTTGAGTAGTCGGGCCCGTCAGCGCGTCAAAATCCGGTACTCGTCCACGGGGTACGACTCCCGTTGATCCTCCTGCGCCTGGCCCGCGCACCAAGGCGGGAGGGGGGTCGGGCCGATAGCGCCGCCCACTTCAACCACAAGCGCGCGAATCGCCCGTTCTGCTACAGTCCGCGCCCCGCGCGTCTTTGAGCGGAGCGCGGGCCGGGAGAGGCACCGGCTGTCATGCCGTTACAGCGTCCCGACGGCAGGGGTCGCGCATCCCCGGCCGCGCCGGTGCCACCTCACCCGACTTCCGGGCCCCCGCAACCCCGAGCGCGGGGGCCCGGATGCAGGTCCGCAGAGTTCCCGGCGGCCTGAGGCGACGGACCTGACGAGACTCGTCCCGGGTGTCCATGCGGGAATCGGGGATGAGATCCCGTGGCGGCGGGGTGCCGTGCAGGCCTGTCATTCCGCCGTCAGGAGCCTCGGGCTCTCACTGCGGGAACTGCGGCTCCTGGGACGCCCGTCCTCCACCTGCGTGAAATCCGGAGCAGAGCAGGTTGAATGCCTGGAGGGCCGCCGAGGCGACGGCATCGCGGGCGGGCACGGGCGGTTTGCCGGACATGATGCGTCGTCGGAGCTCGCGCAGAGCGGCGCGGTGCGCTCCGGCGATGGCTCCCGCGACGAGTACGGGCAACGCGTAGCCGGCATCGCCGGCTGTGTCTGCGGCGTTCGGCGGATGTTCGGTCAGAGCGGTCGCCAGAGCGGCCTCGATGCGTTCGCCGATCTCGCGTTCGCGGGCGCGCAGGGCCGGGCTGTCCTCGATGACCTGCCAGAACGCGGGCGCTCCGGGCTGGAGTCCGAGCATGGGGTGGTCCTGCCGCAGGGCGGAGAGCAGGTCGTCGCGGACGGCCTCGATGGGGCAGGTTCCCGGGGTTCGGTCGCGTACCAGGGCGGCGAGGTGGTTCTCGACCTCGGCCTGGCGGTCAAAGATCAGGTCTTCCTTGGCGGGGAAGTAGTTGAACACAGTGTTGGTGGATACGCCCGCGTGCCGCGCCACTTCGGCGACCGTGACCTGGTCGAAGCCGTGCTCCAGGAACAGCGGCAGGGCCGCGTCGGCGATCGCCGTGCGGGTCTGCTGTTTCTTGATTTCTCGAAGGCCCATGCCCCAGATGGTAGTGTCACCACAAATTTGGTGTGACATCAAAATTTTTGGGGGAGCTCATGACCATGGCCTTCGGCATCTATCCCGGCGGCATCCTGGGTGACGACCAGGGCATCATCCATCCGGTCCGACCGGACGAGCCGGACCGCATCAACGAGGCCCTCGACGAACTCCAGGGCGACGCGGACACGCTGGCGGTGCGCGCCTACCGCTCGTTCACCGCCACCGTGACACCGCCGCCGCCAACGCCCGCCGATCCGCGTGCCTGCCTCCAGCGCGGACGCACCCTGGACCTCGTGCTGCAGTTCCGCGAGCCTTCCGGCGATCTGGACGGCTGGCCGGAGTTCGTCCGCGAGGCCGTCCGGACCGGCGGACCCGAGCTGGCATCCGTCCAGATCTGCGAGGAGCCCAACCTCAGCCTCCCCTCCGTCGACGGCAGCACCCCCAACGTCCTGAACGCGCTCGCCCAAGGTGTCATCGCCGCCAAAGAGGAGGCACGCTCCCTCGGCCACCATGTCGCAGTCGGCTTCAACGCCGTACCGACCTTCGACCCGTCCGACACCTTCTGGTCCGACCTCGGCACCCTGGCCGACACACGCTTCCGGCAGAGCCTGGACTACGTCGGCCTGGACTTCTTCCCGGACGTGTTCCGGCCCGTCGCCGCCGACCAGTTGGCAGGCGCGGTCACCGCGGTCCTCACAGCGTTCCGCCGCGCCAGCCTGCCGCAGGCCGGCATCCCGGACACCATCCCGATCCGCGTGTGCGAGAACGGCTGGCCCACCGGCCCCGGCCGCGCCGAGCAGCGACAGGCCGCCACTCTCGACACCGTCATCCGGACCGTCGCCGGCCTCGCCTCCGACCTGAACATCGACGGCTACTCGCTCTTCGCCCTGCGGGACGCCGACAGCAACGCCGAAGGGCTCTTCCACCACTTCGGCCTGCTGCGCGACGACTACACCCCCAAGCCGGCCTTCGCGACCTACCGGCAGCTGATCAAGGAACTGGGCAGCCCGCCGGCCACCTCGGCTCGGTGACGCTGCGGCCACCAGGAGACGCGGTTCTGCCAATTCTCAGGTGAACAAAGCCACGCTGACGAACGACCTACTCCGCGGACTGCTGTCCACGACCAGCGCGAGTGCCCCGACAGACCGGTACACCAGCTCTTTGACCTGCAACTTCAAGTTGGCGGATGCTCGCTGATCGCGGTTGGCCGCGCACGGCGCATCCGTTCAGCGTGATTGCGCAGCGGCGTCGGGGCGGTGGCGGATGACGGCGTGCCAGCGGCGCTCGAAGTCTGCGGTGTGCTCTGCGATGGTCGCCGCCGTGACGGGCTCGTTGTACTGGAGGGTGATTCCCCGCGCTGCGCAGGCCTCGGCGACGGCTTTCAACGAGGGCTGTTCACTGCGCGCCCGGTGCTCGGCCCAGACACTGTAGATCCGGAAGGGGAGAAGGTAGCGGCGTAGCGTGCTCGCAGCGGCGGCCCGTCCGTTGCGGCCGGCCACGCCCTTCTCGCCCAAATACTTCGACAGGTCATCACCGTTGGGCTCGGCACCGCGCTGCTGCTGGTACTCCGCCCATGCGAGGTAGTAGCGATCGACGGTGGTGAGGCCGCTTTTCTCGGCCGGAGTCTGGGGCGGTATCTGCTCGTCCGCGTGCTCGTCGATGGCGGCATTCACCTTCGGGCCGCGCTTCTCCTCTGCAGCGTGCGCCCCGCGCCAACGAGCTCGGCCTGAGCATCGGAATCGCTCGGAGACGGCACGGGAGGCAACTGCTCGCCAAAGCCAGCAGCTGCTTCTTTGACGGCAGCGTCACCGAACTCCCGCTCCTGGAAGGCGGCGACGAAGTCCTCCAGGTCCTCGCCCATGAGGGGCCGGCCGGTAGCGCCGGTGATGCCGTCCCGCTGGAAGACATACGCGGCGAGAGCGGCGGCACCGGGGTACTGATCATGCTCTCCCGCGTAGGCGAGCCAGGCGCTGTAGAAGAACTCTTCCCACGACGGCTCTTCTTCCGGAACACCTTCCGTATCGTCCGGGGCGAGCACGGGATCGGCCGGTGGTGCGTGGCGCTGCCGGAGGACTCGGAGCAGCGGCTGTAGTTGTTCGTCAGAGAGCGGCCTGCCGGCCGCGGTGGTCATGGCGTACTCGTCCCGGAGGAAGGCAGCGAACTGGGAAGCCGTGGGCTCTGCCCGGGCCTGAGCGATCCACCTCTGGTAGGCCTCGGCGAAGTGCCCCGCTCCTTCCTCAACGGCCTCATTCTGAGGCTGGAACTGTCCTTCGGGGGCCGCGGGAAACTCCAGCTCCCGGTGCTCGGGGGCCGCGGGGGCCGCCGGGACCGGGGCGGGCGCCGTCACCTGTACCGGCGCCGGGGGCAGCACGGCCGGCTCGATGCCCGCCGCCGCCAGGCCGGAGGGGGCGGTCTCGGCGAGCGGGACGCCGTAGCGGGCCAGGCGCAGCGGCATCAACGACTCCACCGGGGCCTTGCGGCGCCAGGCGCGGCCGAAGCGGGAGCGCAGGCGGGCCTGGTAGACGAGACGTTCCTGCTCCAGCTTGATGACCTGCTCGTAGGAGCGCAGCTCCCACAGCTTCATACGGCGCCACAGGAGGAAGGTGGGGAGCGGGGAGAGCATCCAGCGGGTGAGGCGGACGCCCTCCATGTGCTTGTCGGCGGTGATGTCCGCGATCCGGCCGATCGCGTGCCGGGCCGCCTCGACCAAGACCACGAACAGGATCGGGATGACGGCGTGCATGCCGACGCCCAGCAGGTCCGGCCAGGCCGCCGCGCCGTTGAACGCGATCGTCGCGACCGTCAGCAGCCACGCCGTCTGGCGCAGCAGCGGGAAGGGGATGCGGATCCACGTCAGCAGCAGGTCGAGGGCGAGCAGCACACAGATGCCCGCGTCGATACCGATCGGGAAGACGTACGCGAAGTTCCCGAAGCCCTTCTTGAGAGCCAGCTCGCGCACGGCCGCGTAGGAACCGGCGAAGCCGATCCCCGCGATGACGAGCGCACCACCAACAACCACCCCAACCAAGAACTTCTGCACGCGCGTTAACCGATGATGCTCCCCCACCATCCCTCGCCTCCAAGACTCCGCCCTGCCGCCGAGCCCGTTCCCAGCCGCACACCACGCAAGTCGGCACCATCCCCCACAACAGCTCCTCTAAACCCAAACCTCCCGGCGGAACACAGCACTCACGCAAACCAACTCTTGCATCAACTCTTACCTCGCCCCCAGACACGTCGGCGCACCCATGCTCCCCGGACCGTTGCAACACAGATCCGCAGCCGGCTGGAAACGCTCACCGGCCGAACACCTGCAGCTCAAGGCCGTTCGGGCCCCTGTCCCGCAGCGGGGGGACGAGGTCGGTCTCGGCGCTCACGCTTCGAACAGCCTCGAAGAGTATGGCCGGTTGATCCCGTCACGTCATAGCTTGCACGGATCCAGCCTCACCGCCACGGGACGACCACCCGTGCAAAGAACGGGGAACCACGTGAAGCACCAGACCATGCGCCGAGGGCTCGTCGGACTGCTCGCTGCAGCCGGACTCCTCGCCGGCGCCGCCGGCGTCAGCACGGCCCAGTCACCGGCCACAACGATCACGGCAGCGTCCACGGGCGGAAAGGCCACCCCCGTCCATACGCTGTCGCAGGCGGGCCACTACCTCGTGAATGGCGCCCGGATCCGCACGAACCCGAGCACCGGGTCCACCACGGTCGGTTACGGCTACACATCGCACAACGCGACGGTCTACTGCCGGCGGGTCGTGGGCGGGGTGGAGTGGTTCTACCACACCGACACGACGACCAACGTGACCGGCTGGTCCCGGTACGACGTGCTCGTGCCGTTCTACGCGGTCGGCGACTGCTGAACCGCGCCCAGGCAGAGGGGCGAAAACCCTCTCAAGGTCCTGGGCGTACCAGGCCCGGGGTCCAGCTGAGAGACATCCGATTTGCGAGTGAAACGGGGAAAACCATGTATGAACGCACACGCCGTCGTCTGGTCTACGGAGTCATGGCCCTCGGGCTGACGGCTGGCATCGTCACTGCAGCGTCATCCGCTGGTGCGGCAGAGCCCTCTGCTGCACCACGTGCGGGAGTGCACGTTGCGGCCGTCGGCGGTGACTACCTCGGGACAGGGGTACGCATCCGAGCCGCGGCGAACGGCAGCTCGGCCGTAAAGGGGCTGGGGTACGCCGGGCAGGGAGCCACGGTCTACTGCTGGCAGGACGGCCCCTCAACGAACCCAAACGAGACCGTCAGCTGGTTCTATCACCGCAACAACGCCACCGGCGTCACCGGTTGGTCGAGTTGGGTGTTCTTCCGGCCCAGCGGCGACGTACCGCACTGCTGAGCAGACGGCGTCACGGCACCGTGCATGTCCAGGATGCCGTGGCGCCGCTCGAGGTCACCAGGGCCTTGAGCTGTACGGATATGCCGTCGCTGTGGCGTGCGTCGAGGCCTCGGGCCAGACGGTCTACGCAAGTCAGGTCCAGCGGATTTAGAACTCGCGCAGATAGGGGGCGTTACCCCTTGACCGTGGACACCCTGATCATTGGATCGTGAAGATCCGAAGGACAGGAGTTCCCGTTGGGGACGTCGAAGTACTCGCCTGAGTTCCGGGCCGATGCCGTCGCGTTGTACCGCTCCAGCCCGGGCCGGACGTACGCGTCGGTGGCCAAGGATCTTGGGGTGAACCACGAGACGCTCCGCACCTGGGTGCGGGATGCCGAGCAGGCCGCCGTGCCCGGCGCGGTGGAGGCCAGCGAGTTGGAGAAGGAGAACAAGCGGCTGCGGGCCCAGGTGAAGGAGCTCGAGCTGGAACGCGAGATCCTGCGGAGGGCCGCGAAGTATTTTGCGGGCGAGACCAGCTGGTGAGCCGTTTCCAGTTCGTTGCCGACCACCATGACGCCTTCGGCGTGAAGCGGCTGTGCCGGATCCTGGGGCTCTCCCGTTCCGGGTTTTACCGGCACCTGGCCGGCTTGGATGCGCGGGCCGGGCGGGCGCGTGCGGACGCCGAACTTGCCGGGCGGATCACGTCGATCCACACCGAGTCCGACGGCACCTACGGGGCTCCGCGCGTCACCGCCGAGCTCCAGGGCGCCGGGCTGCGGATCAATCACAAGCGGGTGGAACGCGTCATGCGGAAGTTCGGCATCGTCGGGCTGCACCTGCGCAAGAAGGTCCGCACCACGGTCCCCGCAGCCGACGCCATCCCGGTGCCGGACCTGATCCAGCGGGACTTCACCGCCTCTGGGCCGAACAAGAAGTACGTCGGCGACATAACCTACCTCCCGGTCGGCGACGGCCAATTTCTTTATCTGGCAACGGTGTTGGACCTGCACTCCAAGCGTCTGGTGGGCTGGTCGATCGCCGACCACATGCGGACCGAACTGGTCACCGACGCCCTCAAGGCCGCCGCCGGCGCGCGGGGAGGGAACCTGCGCGGAGCGATCTTCCACAGCGACAACGGAGCCCAGTACGCCTCCAAGGAGTTCGCCCAGGTCTGCAAGGACCTCGGCGTGATCCGATCACGCGGGGCCGTCGGCACCAGCGCGGACAACGCCGCCGCGGAGTCGTTCAACGCCAGCATGAAAAGGGAGACTCTCAAGGGCGCGAAACGCTGGCCCGGAGCTCGCGCCGCCCGCCTTGCGGTCTTCCGCTGGGTCACCCGCTACAACACCTGGCGACGGCACTCAGCCCTCGGTCAGCAGAGCCCGATCAACTACGAACAGCGATCAACTACGCTGACCACCGCCGCATAACAACCGGTGTCCACGATCAAGGGTGAAGGCCCCTACCTCCTGCAGTTCTGGCCTGCCCCACCCCGCCCGGACGAGGTGATCCGCCACACCTCGCGGATGGCCGGGGACCTGCACTGGAACGTGCGCCGGACGGCGCGTACGCCCGAGCAGCTCGCCGAGGCCGAACGCCTGACTCGCCAGGTGTTCCAACGGGCCGCCGAGGAGCGGGCCGAACAAGCCGCCGAGGGGCGCCGCCTGCACCACGAGGAGTGGGAGTGGGGCGGGCGGCTGCCGAGCGAGAGGCTGCGCGGTGCCCGCGAGAGCAACGTCCTCGGTCTGCTCCGCTTCGACAGCGACCTGGTGCACGCCCTCGATGTCGTGGGTCCCGAGGTCCAACGTGCAGTGGCATTGCTGGCCGCGCGGCGGGCCTGCGAGGCTGCGGGCCTGACCGATGTGCCGTGGGTCGCCCAGGCGCTCTCGGAGTCGGCAGAGGGACGCCCTCTGCCGCCGCCGTTCGACGACCCGGCCCGGATGTGGGAGGCCCTGCGCTCCGACCCTCGTGTACCGGACAGGACGGTGCTCGAAGCGATACCTCCGGAGTGGCCGCCGTACGTCCCGCCGCCGTTCGCGGACACAGGGCGCAAGGTCGTCGTGGTGCCCCTTGCCGTTACGCCGCGCACCCCGGGACGGATCTCACAGCCGCACTTCGCTCTTCCCGCCGTGCTCGCCGCCGCCAAGCCCGCCCCGCTCATAGCAGCACTGGACGCGGTGTGGCATGCGCTGAACACGTACGGCGAGCACTACCCCGAGCTGCTGGACGAGATCCGGTCGGTGTGCGCCGAGCGGGCAATGAGCATTGCCGCCGCACTCCGTATCCGTACCACCCCGCCGCGGCTGGTCGACGTCACCGCGGTCGCCCCGCAACTGGCCCCGCTGGCACGCACGGCGACCCGGCTGCATCCCCGCCCCGGGTCGCCCACGCCGTACGACAGCTCCGTCGGCGGGCCGCTGCTGTGGCCCGCCGACGAGCCGTGGCCGCACTGCGAGGGACCGCACGAGTGGGACGGGTGGAACGAGATCCTCTCGCCCGAGGACGTGCGGCAGCGGCGACGCATCCGGGCAGCGGTGGCGAACCGGCCGGGCGGCGATCCCCCGGGGACCCGGTACACGCCCGAGGAGCTGGCGATCGAGGAGCCGATCAAGGCCGGCCGCCCGTGGCCCGAGGGCCCGATCGCCATGCTGCCCGTGGCCCAGTTGTACGTACGCGACGTCCCCTTGCTGCGCCCGCCCAAGCAGGCCGAGGCAGATCTGCTCCAAGTGCTGTGGTGCCCCTTCGACCACCCCGCGCAGCCCGAGACCGCGCTGTTCTGGCGGTCCGCCGCCACAGTCACCGACATCCTCGACACACCCCCCGAGCCGCCCGCGATCCAGTTCCCCGGCTACCTGCCGGAGCCGTGCCTGCTCGCGCCGGAGCAGATCACCGAATACCCCAACATCATGGAACTGGGCAAGGAGCTCCAGCGGCAGCTGGAGGACTGGCGCAGGTGGCAGGCGGCCGGCGCCGCTCTGGACAGCTTTGACAACACGCCGTACCCGCTGGACAGCTCTGACACGCCCTACTCGAAGGATTTCTACAACGAGCTCTACACGGGCAGGATGTCCGTCGCTCCCGGCTGGAAGGTCGGTGGATGGACCCGTTGGGGCCTCACCGATCCCCTACCCCGGCTCTGCCCCTCATGCGGCACCGAGATGGATCCGCTGCTGACCATCGCCTCGGGCGAATGGAACTCCAACTATCCCGACTGGATTCCCGACGAGGACCGAGCCCGCTCTCTGTCATCCACCACCCATCCCGAACCGCACAACCCGACCATGCTCGACCTCGCCCGAGGCTACGATCTGCAGCTGCACGTCTGCCCGGTATCCCCGGACCATCCGCACATCGAGCTGATCCAGTGAGCCGTTCCCCAGTCAGCGGCTGCGCCGCCGTCTGCCGGACTTCGGCGGCGGCCGCCGGCTCCAGTTCCAGCAGGTGATGCTCCGGCGTCGGCGATCTCCAGCCGACCCGCCAGGTACTCCGTGACCTCCACCGGTACCTCGCACGGGTCCAGTAGGAACCGCGCGAGGTGAATGCCCGTCAGTTCAGGCGTCCGCCGCTGGCCGCGGAGGTCGACGAACGCGGACGCACCGCGGTCGTGATCGACGAGTCGCACCTGCTGGACCACCAGGAGTTGATGAGGACGATGACCACCAGGCCGCCCACCATGAACACGCTCGGGTTGCGACCCCTTCAGGGGCGATGAGGACGAGCTGCGGAGATGTCCGGCATCTGGCGCCCCGTGCACTGTTGCGACCCCTCCGGGAGTGATGAGGACCTACTGTAAAGCCGGTGTCGCAGGTTCGAATCCCGCCGGGCACCAGTCGAAAGGCCTCGGGACCGATCATGGTCCGGGGCCTTGGTGAGCTTCCCGAGTTCCGGGCGCACCTGGCTCTCGCCGTAAGGTCCGTCCCATGACGACGTGTGCTTGGTTCGAGATCGATGATCCGGACGACGACTTCGAGTTCGACGAGACTGAGAGAGCCTTCGTATCTGCGCTGAGCGGGCGGTGCATGGCTTGGGCGCCGGCTGATGTTGTCGGGGAGGTCGGCCGCCCGGACGACTGGGAAGCGCTCCTCGCCCATGTCAGCCTGTCCGACCGTACGGAGCCCCGCCGACACCTGATCGATCTGGGCGTGCACCTGGTCGATGACCACGTCCGGGGTGATCGTCTACACAATCAGCTGTATCTACTCCCAGATCGTCCCAGTCTCTGGGCACTTGATGCCACGGGCTCCACGGAACGGCTCGCCGAGCTTGCCGCCGAGTGGTTCCGTGCGGTCCTGGACAAGCCGATCGTGTTGTACGTCTGGCTCCACGACGGCTACGCCTACGCTGCCCGCTACGCGTTCGCCGACAGCGGCGAGACGATCTGCCAAAGCTACGCGGAGAGCATGGCCCCACACGGCCAAGCCGCGGAGCTGAAAGCCGCCGGCCACGTGCACGGCAAGGGCTGGATCCAGACCATCGGCCTGCCGACACCCTCCCTCTATCTGCACATCCGGGGCGACCTCGAGAGGGGCAGCGGGCCTTCACCCTTGATCGTGGACACCGGTTGTTATGCGGCGGTGGTCAGCGTAGTTGATCGCTGTTCGTAGTTGATCGGGCTCTGCTGACCGAGGGCTGAGTGCCGTCGCCAGGTGTTGTAGCGGGTGACCCAGCGGAAGACCGCAAGGCGGGCGGCGCGAGCTCCGGGCCAGCGTTTCGCGCCCTTGAGAGTCTCCCTTTTCATGCTGGCGTTGAACGACTCCGCGGCGGCGTTGTCCGCGCTGGTGCCGACGGCCCCGCGTGATCGGATCACGCCGAGGTCCTTGCAGACCTGGGCGAACTCCTTGGAGGCGTACTGGGCTCCGTTGTCGCTGTGGAAGATCGCTCCGCGCAGGTTCCCTCCCCGCGCGCCGGCGGCGGCCTTGAGGGCGTCGGTGACCAGTTCGGTCCGCATGTGGTCGGCGATCGACCAGCCCACCAGACGCTTGGAGTGCAGGTCCAACACCGTTGCCAGATAAAGAAATTGGCCGTCGCCGACCGGGAGGTAGGTTATGTCGCCGACGTACTTCTTGTTCGGCCCAGAGGCGGTGAAGTCCCGCTGGATCAGGTCCGGCACCGGGATGGCGTCGGCTGCGGGGACCGTGGTGCGGACCTTCTTGCGCAGGTGCAGCCCGACGATGCCGAACTTCCGCATGACGCGTTCCACCCGCTTGTGATTGATCCGCAGCCCGGCGCCCTGGAGCTCGGCGGTGACGCGCGGAGCCCCGTAGGTGCCGTCGGACTCGGTGTGGATCGACGTGATCCGCCCGGCAAGCTCGGCGTCCGCACGCGCCCGCCCGGCCCGCGCATCCAAGCCGGCCAGGTGCCGGTAAAACCCGGAACGGGAGAGCCCCAGGATCCGGCACAGCCGCTTCACGCCGAAGGCGTCATGGTGGTCGGCAACGAACTGGAAACGGCTCACCAGCTGGTCTCGCCCGCAAAATACTTCGCGGCCCTCCGCAGGATCTCGCGTTCCAGCTCGAGCTCCTTCACCTGGGCCCGCAGCCGCTTGTTCTCCTTCTCCAACTCGCTGGCCTCCACCGCGCCGGGCACGGCGGCCTGCTCGGCATCCCGCACCCAGGTGCGGAGCGTCTCGTGGTTCACCCCAAGATCCTTGGCCACCGACGCGTACGTCCGGCCCGGGCTGGAGCGGTACAACGCGACGGCATCGGCCCGGAACTCAGGCGAGTACTTCGACGTCCCCAACGGGAACTCCTGTCCTTCGGATCTTCACGATCCAATGATCAGGGTGTCCACGGTCAAGGGGTAACGCCCAGCACCGTGCCCGGCGTTCCGGCAACGACCAAGCGTGGACCGCTTCCCGGGCTTTGGTACGAATGATCGCCTGCCTCCCGTTGGCCCACGCCCCACGCCCTACGCCGCACCACAACCGCACCAGATCGAGCGGGGAACAGCGGGGAATCACGATGCAAGCAGCCACGCCCGACGGAGCCGCTCCCTCACCGTTCGCCCAGGGCAGCGCCCCAACCGACCGCAGGGAGTCGCAGCTTCCCAAGCTGAGAGTGCGAGTTCGATTCTCGTCACCCGCTCCAGGAGAAACCCCCAGGTCGATGACTCGGGGTTCTTTGTTGTCTAGACCTGTAGGCGGGGCGCGCACCACATCCGCACCATAAGGACTCGACCAGGTGCCGGTGGGCTTCTCTTTGTGGTGCGCAGGGTCGTCGTCGTGGTGCTTCGCCCGCTCGGCACGAACCATGTCGTCGATCCCTGCGGCTGCGTCGCGCTGCCGCTCCTCGTCGGAGTCTCACCGACGAAAAGCAGGCCGTCCTGGCCCTTCTCGGCGAACCAGGCGAGGTGCTGCCTCACCTCCTTGCGCAGGAAAGCCGGAAGCACGACGGCACGGACGCCCGCGTCCGACTTGGTCTCACCGGGAGCACGCTTGCCGTTCGTCCGCTCCGGCTCGGCGACGCGGACACGGATCACCAGGTTGTCGGGGTCGACGTCACGACGGCGCAGGCCGGCCAGTTCCTCGGGCCGCATCGGACCGTACGCGCCGAGATGGACCATGAGGCGCCAGCGGATACCGATCGCATCGGCGAGGGCGTCGACCTGGGCGACGGTGGCGACCCGGCGTTCAGCGGCGGACTCCTTGCCCGCGCCCTTGATCCGGCACGGGTTGCGACTCACCAGATCATCATCTACGGCCGTCTCGAAGATGCCCTTGAGGAGACGGTATGCCTTGGCGACGGTGGTCTTGGCTCCGGTGGTGCGGAGCCGCTCAGACCGCCATTCACGGACGCGAGGAGCGGTGATCTCGTCCGAATCGAGCGCGCCGAAGGTCGGAAGGAGGTTCAGCCGGAGAAGGTGTTTGTACAGATCCTCGGCGCGAACGGCCAACTCCCGCTCGTCGACCCACTTCTCGGCGTAGACACGGAAGTTGACCGCCCCGGCGTCGGGAGCGCGCCAGTCCCCTCGGCTGGGATCTGCGTCAGCCTGGGAGAGCCAGATCTCCGCGTCCTTCTTGGTCTCGAAAGCCTCGTCCGCCCGGACACGTTCACCGTCGGGCGCCAGGTAGGGCGCCGTCCAACTCCCCGATCGGTACTGCCGCACCGCGCCGAAGCGGCGACGCCTGCCCTTCTTGTCGGCCAACAGGCGGCCCTCCGCAGGCCGACGCGACAGAGCCGGATCGGCTCCACGGTGCACGCTGCGATGAACTCCTCGACCGCGCTCTCGGGGATGCGGACATGCCGGCCGACCTTCACGTACCGGATGCGCCGCTCCTCGGTAGCGGCCGCCACTCGGATCGGAATGGACTACCTGGAGGAACGCCGCCCCCGCCTGGACTACTCCACCCTGGACAACCTGGCCCGGCACCTAACCAGAAACTTCTGGGCCGACATCGAACGTCACCACCCTGAAGTCGACACCCTCTATCTACCAGCCGACGTCGCGGCGGCCTGGAAGGAACGACTGCGCACCCGCATCCAGAGGCGGCGGCGCGCGGACGGCTCCATCGAGGAGACGGTCGTCGAACGCGCCGACCGAGTGATGATCTTCATCGCTGTGCGGGCCTTCTACCTGGACATCGCCCGCTGGGCGGGGGAGGAACCAGGCCGCTGGGGCCCATGGGTGGCGCCCTGCCCGATCAAGGTGGCCGAGACCGCCGATCGCAAACGGCTCACCCGGACCAAGGCACGCATGGACCAGCGCACCCGCGAACGTCTGCTGTTGCTGGAGACCTTCGCCCAGGCGGCTGCCGAGCACCACCGGATTGCCTCCGCCCACCTGGAGACCGCCCGCAGCGTCCCGCCCGGCGGCCATTTCACACTCGACGGCGCCCCGTACACCCGCGGCACAAACCCGGCTGGCGCCGCCGCACGCGATGCGCAGGGCCGCCTCGTGCACCTCGACCGCGCCGAGCACCGCGCCTTCTGGGCCTGGGCGACCGTCGAGTTCCTGCGCCACACCGGCGTCCGCGTGGAGGAGATGCTGGAGACCACGCACCACGCGATGATCCAGTACCGGCTGCCCACCACCGGCGAGATCGTCCCCCTGCTGCAGATCGCCCCGTCCAAGACCGACGTCGAGCGCGTCTTGCTGATCAGCCCCGAACTCGCCGATGTCCTGGCCACGATCATCCGCCGCGTCCGTGACTCCAAGACCGGCCTGATCCCCCTGGTCACCCGCTACGACTGCGAAGAGCGCCAGTGGAATGCGCCCGCGCCGGTGCTCTTCCAGTACGACCGCGGCGGCGAGCCCTCCACCCTCAACTCCCAGACCGTCCGCGAGATCCTCAAGGAGGCCGTCGCCTTCATGCGGCTGACCGACGCCGCTGACCTTCACCCCGCAGGACTTCCGCCGGATGTTCATCACCGACGCCATCCGCACCGGCCTGCCACCTCACATCGCCCAGGTCATTGCCGGACACGCCAACATCAACACCACGATGGGCTATAACGCGGTCTATCCCACCGAGACGATCGAGGCCCACCGGGCCTTCATCTCCCGCCGCCGCAGCCTGCGCCCCGCCGAGGAGTACCGCACCCCGACCGACGCCGAGTGGGAGGACTTCCTCGGCCACTTCGAACGCCGCAAACTCTCCGTCGGCACCTGCGCCCGCGCCTACGGCACCGCCTGTATCCACGAGCACGCCTGTGTCCGCTGTTCTCTGCTGCGCCCAGACCCGGCGCAGCGGAGCCGGCTGGTGGAGATCCGCGACAACCTCCTCGACCGCATCGCAGAAGCAGAGCTGGAAGGCTGGCTTGGTGAGATTGAAGGCCTGCGCATCAGCCTCGCCGGCGCCGAATCCAAAATCGACCAGATCGACTCCGCGCCCGGCGTAACGATCGACCTCGGCATGCCGCGCAAGGCGGCTCAACCCGCCCAGAGGGAGGGAGCAGGGTCACTGAGACAATCGCGGGATGATCAGCAATGAGATCCGGTTCGACTGCCAGCACCGTGGCGACGGCGGTCCGCTCGTGGTCGTCCCCCACATCGACGGAGCACCCCTCACCGAGCTGATCGATGAGTACGAGATCGCGGCCGGGATGCAGCCTGCAGGGGATGCCTACGGCGGTCTGATCCCGGAGTTCTTCCGGTTCGGCCCGATGCAGGACCACTTCTTCGGACTGTCCACTAGCGCGATGGGACCGAAGACCCCCGTCCTCGGCTGTGAATGCGGCGAGTGGGGATGCTGGCCACTCATGGCTCGCATCACCGCGACAGCGGATCTCGTAACCTGGGGCGCCTTCGAGCAACCCCACCGCAAAACCCGCGACTACGTGACATTCGGTCCGTTCCGCTTCGACCGCCACCAATACGATGACGCCTTGCAGGCCCTGAGCGCGGTGATCGGCTCCGCCGCCGACGACACGGGCGCATGAACACTGCCGGCAGTCGTCTTGCCGCAGATGGACTTCAGTGGCGGGGGACTCGTCCTCACCCATCGGCGACGGACAGGTTGTGCCACCAGTGACCGCATCCGCCAGAGCAGCAGCGTTCGCGGCGCCGTTCGTCTGCAACCGCGAGGACCGCGACCAGTAGCCGAAACGCCTTGCGTCGTTCGTCGACAGGGGTGAGGCCGGCGATCTTCCCCAGTTGCTGGTCGATCGGGCCGCAGGTGATCAAGACCGCAGGGGTGTGCGTAGGGCGCAGCCCAGCGCGTCGGATGCTCTCCGGTCCGTCTTCGGTGACGGCGCGCGCCTGCACGCAGTGGTGGCGCAGGAACAGGAGTATCTCGGCCTGCTCCTCCGGGCCGTGGGTGTCGAACCACTCGATGCCCTGTGA
Organism: Streptomyces sp. NBC_01450; assembly: GCF_036227505.1. Lineage (NCBI taxonomy): Bacteria > Bacillati > Actinomycetota > Actinomycetes > Kitasatosporales > Streptomycetaceae > Streptomyces > Streptomyces sp. NBC_01450. The sequence continues at coordinate 422,713 of NZ_CP109481.1, forward strand.
CATCGGGCGCAGCCCTTGGGCGAGTTCGTTGAGGATGATGTCTCGCTCGGTCATGATCAGCTCCCGCAGGCGAGCGAGGCGAAGACCTCGGCGGTCTCGTCGACAAAGGCGCACAGTTGCTTTACGGCCTGCTGGCAGTCATGCGGGTCGAGGGCCGCCACGGCCCGGACTTCGAGCCATCGGTCCCAGGGACCGGCCGGGGCAAGGAACCGTGTCGTGTACTCGGAGCCGAGAATCTCATCGAGGTACAGAAGGCTCCCAAGGACGACTGCCTGGTCGTAGTCGAGGTCGGGACGCGACAAGTAGTGATCGAGGTATGCGCTGAGCAGTTCGGCATCTGCTGCAGTACCGAACTTCGCAAGGGCGACGCAGTATGCCGCGCCCGCATACGGCCCCTCGCTGGCAAGGAGGAGCTGGCCTATGAGCTCGCGGAACTCGGACCTGTGGGCCACAGCAACCAGCCAGGCGGCAGTCTTGCGCTCGCGCCATCCGCCCTCGAAGAGGACGCCGAGCTCCGCCGGAGTGATTTCGTACGCAGCCTGAGCCAGATCCCGCACAAACGCTGAGCGCTCGACCGGGCTCAACCGAAAAACGCTCCCTCCTAACCGAAGGTATCGCCGACCAGGCGTGACGAACCGCCGAACCAGACCCTGCAACTCGGGATCGCTCTGGACATCACGCATAGCCGCATCCTGGCTCGGGACAGCACGCATGTGCCACAGGTTTGCCGACTGCCCCAACGGACCGTAGTTACTGGTTCAGAGAAGTCACAAGACCGAAGGAGATGGCACCCGACCACACGGTGTGGGGCATGACAGACCTCCGCGACAGCCCCGAGCGCCACCAGCCTACGAACCGCCACGCCCACCGGCACGACGACACCCCACGGCCCATTCGGGTCACCGACGAAATGAGCTAGGGGCGGTGACGAAATGCACGGGGGCCCGCGTGCTGGGCGTGCTGTAGACCGGTCGGGCTGTTCGTGTCGGGTGGTCAGCGTTTGATGCGGCTGCGGACGGCGGGGGCGGCAACGCCGATGAGGACGGGTTCGGTGAAGCGGGATGCCATTTCGGTGTAGGTGCTGGCGGTGGTGAGGTCCTGGCCGGAGGAGCGGAAGATTAGGCTGTTGACGAGGACCGGCCGCGTTATCCCGCCTCCGTGATCCGGCGTAGATTCTCCGCCGCCGGGAGGCACTTGCCCCGCGCGGAGCGGCCGTACCAGAGCGCAGCTTCCTCCATCCGTCCCTGATCTTCGTACAGGGTGCCCAGGTTGTTCATGGCGAGGAAGCCCTGCGGGTGGCCGAGGCCGTCGAATATCTCGATCGCCTCCCGTAGTGCGGCCTCGGCCTCCTGGAAGCGGCCGGTCCCGCCGAGCGGGGTGGCGAGTTGCATGAGCGCCTGCGCTTCGCCATCGCGCTCGGCGAGTTCCCGGTAGCGGTGCAGCGCCGACTCGCAAGCCGTGAGGGCCTGTCCGTGCTTGCCCTGACTGGCCAGGCACCCGCCCAGATTGTTCGCGACCACCGCAACGAAGTGGTCGTGGCCCAGAGTCTCGAAGAGCAGCCCCGCCTCCTCGTAGTACGCCTCGGCCTGCGCCCACTCGCGCCGCATGTGCCGCAGCATGCCGAAGCTGAGCAGCGTACGGGCGCGGTACGCGGCAAGGTCCGGCTGCGTGCCGGGGCCCGGCAGCGCTGCCGAATCCGGTGGCTCAGCGGCTTCCGGTGCCGCGAACAGCGCCAGCGCCTCCGCGTGGATCGAGGGTCCGTCGAGAGCCGCACGGGCCTTCTTCAACGTCCCGGCGTAGTTGCTCACCGCGGCCTGCGCGTGGTCGTTCTCGGCTCCGGCGAGGAGCAGCGCGGCCCGGTGGGCGGCCCGTACCGACTCGCGCGGCCGTCCCGCGGTACTCAACTGCTCTGCCAACCCGAGTTGCACGATGGCCTCCCGCCGGGTATCCCCGGCCGCCGCGTGCGCGTCCGCAGACTCGCGGTAAGCGTTGAGGGCGTCCTTGGGCCGGCGCATCTCGCTGTACGCGACGGCGATTCGGGACAGCATCCGCCCGCGACCGCCCTGGTTGTCCAGCTCGGCGAACATCGTTTCGGCCTGCCGGTACAACTCCACCGCCCGGCGGTGCTTGTCCCTGGCGTCGAAGCACAGACCCAGCTCCCCCAAGGACTCCGCCTCCAGCGAGCGATCGCCGGTACGGTGGAAGGCCGCAACCGCCTTCTCCAGCACGTCGGCTGCGGCCTTGTGCTCGCCCGCCCGACTGAGCAGCTTGCCGAGCTGCACGGTCGCGATCGCCGCACCGTACACATCTCCAGCCTCTTCGAACACCGCGATGGCGCGTCGGCAGGTCCCGATCTCGTCGTCTTGGGCGTTCGCCTCGACGCGACCGTCCTGACGGTCCTCTTCCTCCTGACCGAATGACATGGCGGCCAGATTCACCAGTGCCCCTGCCTCATGCCGGACGTCCCCTTCGCTTCGGAAGACCGCGATCGCCCGGCGCAGCATCTCCCGGCCCTCGTTCTCCCGCCCCATCCGCGCCAGGCAGGACGCCCGGTTGACATCGACCTCCGCCACAGAGCTGCCGTCGGCCCGGCGGGCGAAGAGCGCTGCGGCTGCCGAGAACTGCTCGTACGCCTCGCCCAGTCGGCCTTCGTCCATCATGATCAGGCCGCTGGCATTGGCGGCGTTTGCCTCACCGACGAGATTGTCCACCGCCCGGTGCAGTCCGGCGGCGATCTCCAGCGTCGGCAATGCCTCGCCGTTGCGGCCAGCGGCGGTGAACGCCTGCCCCAGGTTGAGGGTCGCGTACGCTAGTTCCTCCTCACCAAGCGCCTTCGCGGCTCGCCACCCGGCCAGCGCCGTGAGAATCCACTCGTCGTGGTGCCGGTGCAGTTCGAAGAAGCCTGACAGACGCAGAGCGAGCGGCAGCACGAAATCCCACTGCTCGCTGCCAGCGGCCCAGACCGTCGAGGCCACCAGATTCGGCAGCTCGGCCTCCAGCCAGTCGATCGCCTGCGCACGGTCGGGGAAAAGCCTGTCCCTCGACTCCTGCCCGGCGATGTGCGCTTCGGCGTCCCGCACATTGATGGCGTAGAACCTGAGCAGCCGCCCGGCCGCGCGCCCGCGTCCGTCTCCCTCCCTGTCTTCCCAGCCGCGCTCGCTCGCGTAGAGCCGCAGCAGATCGTGCATCCGCCATCTGCCGTACGCCGCGCCGCGTTCCACCAAGTGCGCCCGGTGCAGGGCCTCCAGAGTGCGGCGGGCCACCGGCTCGCGGACGTCCAACAGTGCCGCCGCGGCCGGCACCGCGACGTCCGGACCCGGGTTGAGCGGCAACAGACGAAAGAGCAGGGCCTGGTGGGCGTCCAGCCGCCGGTAGGAGAGGTGGAAGGCTGCCCGTACCGCCGCCTCCTCCCGCTCCAGCTCGTCCAGCCGCTCCTCGCGCGCCTCCGTGAGATCGCGGGCCATCACCGCCAGCGGCTTGTCGGGCTGATCGGCGAGCAGCGCGGTGACGATTTGCAGGGCGAGCGGCAGCAATCCGCACAACCGGGCGATCTCTGCGGCCGACTCGGGCGCGTCCATGACGCGGGTGTCGGACGCGCCGTTCGCGGCGGTCAGACCGTCCCCCAACAGCGCGATGGCCTCCTCCGGCTGAAGTTCCATCAGCCGATGCGTCCGCGCGCCGGGGACGCCGAGGGCGTGCCGAGAGGTGATCAGTACGGAGGTGGCACCGTCGGACGGCAGGAGGAGCCGTACGTCCTCGGCGGCGGCCACGTTGTCGAGGACCACCAGCAGTCTGCGGCCAGCGTCGGCGTACGTGCGCAGGATCGTCGCGTACAGCCGGGCGCGTTCCTGCACGTCGGCGGGTACATGCTCGGCTGGTACGCCAAGTGCGCGCAGGAAGCTGGCCAGCGCCTGCTCGGGCGGCAGGCGGCGCTCGGGGTCGTAGCCGAAGAGATCCACGAATAGGACGCCGCCGGGGAACCAGCCCTCGCGGCGCAGCGCGCGGTCGGCGACCTGGAGGACGAGTTCGGTCTTGCCGACGCCGGGCATGCCGGTGACGACGCGGGCGACGCAGCCGTCCGACTGGTCCGGGTCCAACGCCTGTGCGAAGTCGTTGAGATACGCGTGTCGGCCGCTGAACAGCCGTGTGGGGGACGGGAGTCCGTCCAGGGCGGTGGTGATCCGCTCCGGGACCTGGAGGACGAAGTCACGGCCGACGTTGCCGACGGTGATGAGGTCGCCTGAGACCAGATTGTGGGAGGTGTCCTGGTAGAGGTCGCGGAAGGCGGGGGCGGGCGCAGGCCCAGGCGCGGCCTCCTCAGTACCAGGGGCCGCGCCTTCCGCCTCAGGGCTTGCGGCCGATGGTGATGTCACGGCCGGCCGAACCGATCACGATCGCGTCGCCCTTGATCGTGTTGCGGGAGATGGTCTGAGTCACCCGGGTCGCCCGCTCCTCCGGCAGCGCAGCCCGAGCCTGCGAGACCAGCGCCTCCAACTCACCCCGAGCTTCGGGGTGTTCGTCCAGGAAGTCCTGGAGCCGGGTCTCCCACTGCCCGGCCACCCGCGCGAGCACGGCCGCCTCGTCGGCTCCGTCCGACCCGTCTGCCTCGAAGGCCCGTACGACCTCGGCGGCGGTCTCGTCGAGCCGTGCCAGCGCACGCTGCTCGCGCTCTTCGCTGCCCCGCCCGAGGATCCGGGCCAGCGTGTCCCTGGTACTTTGCCACGCCTGTCCGGCCATCGACTCTGTGAAGGTCGTGGCCCCCACAAGTGCTAACGCAGCAACCCACTCCAGCATGTAGTCCTCCCCCAGCGCCCCCGCGGACCGCCTGTCCCTTCCCTCAGCGTATGGGACGGCACCGGCCGGTGGGGCGAGTTCGGCAACCCGCCCCACCGGCCGGTCTGTCAGGGTCCAGCGGCTTGCCGCCCTGAAGCCGCAGATCCTTCACCGTCGTGGTCAACTCGCCCACTGGCAGGAACGGGACGATGAAGGCCTGGGTGCACCGCACTGACACAACTCACACCGGGAAGCCGCCTGCTTCCCACCGGGAAACGATCACGCTCGCCCCGGCAACATCGCAGGTCAGAGAATTCCGTCGGTGGCCCCATTCCTGCCCGCCCTGTGGTGGGGGCCCGCCACGGACCAGATGACCTCTCGCAGTGAAGGTTGAGCGTTGTCATCGAAGGTTGGTGACCGCTAGGTTTCTCACCGAAGGTTGAGTGATCGTTTAGGGCTGGCTGTCTGGGGAGATGGTGGGGTAGGGCTGGCTGTCTGGGGAGATGGTGGGGGAAGCGTTACACGCGTACGGCGATCCCGTGCTCAGTGCCTTCGACCTGGACTTCTTCGACGGCGCTGTGCGTCGTCGTACCGCGTTAGGCGCCGGGTGGAGCGTCCGGTTCGAGGACGTACCGCCTGTGCGCGGGTTCCGCTGGAACAAGGGTGATCGCAGTTTCCCCGGCTGGTACTACGCGGTGACAACCGGCGGCCATGTGGGTTACGAGTCGTGGCTGGAGCGTCCTGTTGACCGAACTAACCGAGGTCACGGCCCTCTGCTCACCGTGCCGTGAAGTAGCAGACGGTAGCCACTCTCTCGGGCACCCGTCTGTAGAGCGTCCCCGATCAAGTTCCGGCTTGTGCTGAGATCCCGGGTCGTCAGCGTTCGCGACGTACCTGGAGGCAGAGGTGGACGGGCCGGTCCGGAATGTTGAAACGTTGGTCGTACCGCGGGTTGGCAAGGTCAAGCAGATCCTGGGCGACCCGATCCCGTACCGGCTGTTCGACGCCTGCGGGGGTGAAGTACTGGCGGTGACCGAGTTCCTGCGAGATCTCACGGCGTCCGACTGTTCGCCGGCGACCCTGCGGTCGTACGCCTACGAACTCCTCGGCTGGTTCCGGTTCTTGCAGGCCCTGGCGGTTTCGTGGGATCGGGCATCGCGAGCCGAGGCACGCGATTACGCGCTCTGGCTGGCCCGCGTGTCCAAGACGCCCCGGCCCCGGCGCCAGGACAGTCCCCCGCCCGGGGCGGTCAACCCGGTCACCGGCAAGAGGCATCCCGCGGAGTCCTACGCGGTGGCGACCCGTCGGCATGCCCGCGCGGTGATCCACGGCTTCTACGAGTACCACCGCGCGGAACACGGACACCCGCTGGTCAACCCGTTCCCGGCTGGCCGTGGTGCCTCGGACGCGTATGTCAACGCGCATCACAACCCGTTGCAGCCCTGGCGGCGGCCCGGGCGGCCGGCGCCCTACCAGCCCAAGGCACCCAAGCGGGTTCCCCGCGCGATCCCGGATGAGTGCTTCAACCAGCTGTTCGCCGCGCTGTCATGCCACCGCGACCGGGCCCTGCTGGCCTTCTGGATCTCCACCGGTGCCCGGGCCGAGGAGCTCCTTGGCACGGTCCGCAGCAGAGTCGACCCGGCTGACCAACTCATTGGCGTGATCCGCAAAGGAAGCCGGGCTCTTCAGATGCTGCCCGCCTCCGCCGATGCGTTCGTCTGGCTGCGGCTCTACCAGCACAGCCTCCCGGGCGAGGTTCCCGAAGGGCCGGACGGTCCGCTGTGGTGGACGCAACGGCGCCCGCGCCGTCCCTTGTCCTATGACGCCGCCCGGATGATGTTCACTCGGGCCCAGCAGGCCCTCGGCTCCAACTGGTCCCTTCACGACCTTCGCCACAGCGCGGCATATCGCATGGTCAACGACCCGCACATGACCTTGGTCGATGTCCAATGGGTCCTCGGACACGCTCATTTGTCCACTACGGAGCTATATCTGACGCCCAACCCCGACCACGTGGTCGAACGTCTCCTCGCTCACCACGCACGGCAGAGCGAAGCAGCAGCGGCCCCTCCACGGCCGGCACCGGGATACCGCCCCGAAGTGCTGCAGGCCCTCTTCGGCACCCTGCCGTCGAGTGAGGAGACCACCTCGTGACTACGAACGTCGCGCCTACGGTCCTTCCCTCAGCCCGGAACGACGCGGCCGCCCGCTTCCCGCAGGAGTACCCTCCCCGGCCTCAGTCACAGACCTGGGCAGAGACCGAGCAGTCCCGTGTCGAGCTCCTCGAACGCCTGACGAAGCCACCGCTCCGGCCGGACAGCGCCGACATCCGGCGGGCCATGCGCCGCGGGCTCACCGCGCTGCTGCACTGGCTTGGTGAAGACCCCGGACAGACCTGGCAGGACCGCTGGCTGGCCAGTGGCGCCGAGACGGCAGGGGCGGCCTGGACAGATCTCGTCGTGCAAAGCGTCCCGGCTCTCGCCGACCGTCCGCCCACGCACGTCCGCGCCGATCTGCTCGCGGCGATGCGGCTGATGCTCACCGGTAAGGTCCTGCGTCCCGGCTATCGGTGGCTGCTGCGTTACCGGCCCAGCGTGCTCCTCGAAGAAGCCCGCAGCCGGCTCGACTCCACCGGCTTCGCCCGGCTGCTCGCCCACTGCGAAGCGACCGGCCGCCACAACCCCCTCGACCGCAAGGAGGCCCTCAACCGGATCACCTGGATCTTGCTGAACAAGGGCGGGCGGATCAGCGACATCACCGTCGGCGACTGCGTCGAGCTCAACACCGCGTTGCGCGAATACCAGTGCAGCGGATCCAACAACCGGCCGCTCTTCTATGCCCTGCTGGCCGAGACCGGGGTCCTGCCCGCCAGCTCGCCGCCCCGTCTCCGAGCCGCCCAGATGCCCGGGCAGCGCACTCCCGCCGAACTCGTCGACAAGTACGCACTGCAGAACCCATCGATGCGGGAGCTGTTCGTGTCGTACTTGTCCGAACGGGCCGCCGAGCTCGACTACGCCTCCCTCGTGCACATGGCTCACGCCCTCTGCGGCCTGTTCTGGCGGGACCTGGAACAGCACCACCCCGGAATCGACTCCCTGCACCTGGAGACTTCGGTCACCACAGCCTGGAAGGAACGCCTCAAGCACGTCCGCGACCAGGACGGACGACCCACCGGTGACCGGGTCACGGCCCGCAGCCAGCTGCTGATCATCCGGGCGTTCTATCTCGACATCGCCCGCTGGGCCGCCGAAGAGCCGTCCCGATGGGCGACCTGGGCTGCGCCATGCCCCATCAAGGCCAGCGAATGCTCCTTGCACAAGGAGCGCAAGCACCGCAAGGCCGCCATGGACCAACGCACCCGTGCCCGCCTCCCCGTGCTTCCGGCACTGATCCGTACAGCCGAACGCGAACGCAAGGAGACCCGCGCCCGTCTGGATGCCGCGCTCGCCGCCTCCCTCGGGGAGGTGTTTGCCGCCCACGGCGACAAGTTCCTCCGCCGACGGGCCGCAGCGGGAAGGATCTACGTCACCGACCTTGCGACCCACCAGCGCCGCGACCTGACCTTCGAAGAGGAACGCGCCTTCTGGGGCTGGGCCACCATCGAAGTGCTCCGCCATACCGGCGTCCGCATCGAGGAACTCACCGAGCTGTCCCACCACAGCTTCATCGCCTACAAGCTGCCCAGCACCGGCGAGGTCGTCCCGATGCTGCAGATCGTCCCGTCCAAGACCGACGCCGAGCGGCTGCTGCTGGTCTCACCCGAACTCGGCGAAGTCCTCGCCGAGATCATCCACCGTGTCCGCGGCGGCCGAGCCACTCTGCCCCTGGTGGCCGCCTACGATCCCTACGACCGTAGCTGGAGTCCGCCGATGCCCTTCCTGTTCCAGCGGCCTCGCGGCCCCGAACACCGGGCACTCTCCTACAACACCATCCGCCGGTTCCTCAGCCACACCCTCGCCGTCTCCGGCCTGACAGACGCCACGAACCGCCCGCTGCAGTTCACCCCGCACGACTTCCGCAGGCTATTCGCGACAGACGCCCTGCGCTCGGGACTCCCGCCCCACATCGCCGCCAAAATCCTCGGCCATCTCGATCTCGGAACCACGATGGGATACGCCGCCATCTATTCAGAGGACGTCGTCACCCACCACCGGGCCTTCATCGCCCGCCGTCGCACTCTCCGCCCTGGCGAGGAATACCGCGACCTCACCGCGGAAGAGTGGGACCAGTTCCTTCACCACTTCGAGCTCCGCAAGGTCGCACTCGGCGTCTGCACCAGGGACTTCGGCACCCCATGCGTCCATGAGCACAGCTGCGTCCGATGCCCGCTGCTCCGCCCCGACCCCGCCCAGGAGCCCCGGCTCCTGGAGATCCGCGACAACCTGCGGGCCCGGATCACCGAGGCCCGCCGCGAGGGCTGGCTCGGCGAGATCGCCGGCCTGGAAGCCACCCTTGAGGCCGCCGAGCAGAAACTCCAGACCATGCACAAGCTCAGCACACGGGCCGAACCCACCCACCTCGGCATGCCCGGCTTGCCCCCAAGCAGCTGACCCCAGGACACCACCCCCAACAGCGTCAGGGCACCTTGTCGTCAAGGTGCCCTGACGAAATACTCGGGCCGTGCCTACCCCCAACGAACTTGAACACCAGTTCACGCTGGTGACCGCAGTCGCGCGCTATGACGCACTACGGGCTCGCGAGGCTCTGGCGCCGTCGGCCGATGAGGACGATTCAGCGCTCGAGCCGCCCGCTCCCGGCGCGGAACCTCTTACGCGGGGCGAGGCGCTGGAGCTTCTCGCACTGGGCGAGGTGATCGCACGCAAGGCGAGCTATGGACGTCAGCTCTCGGTGCGCTCCGCCCGCACGGCCGGCGCCTCGTGGTCGCAGATCGGTGCGGCCCTGGGCACCAGCAAGCAGGCGGCCTGGGAAGCCCACAACCGCTGGATCGACGAACAGGCCAAGCAGCCCCAGCACCCCGGCCACTGGGGCTGGGACGAGAGCGACCTGGCCGCCGCACGCGCACTCGCAGGCGAGCCCGAAGACGAGGACACCGAATGAACGAGCACACAGCGACCGTCGTCCGCCCCTTCACCCTCGACATCCTCCAGACAGATCTCGACGACCTGGCCGTCCGCCTCGCCGCCACCCGGTGGCCCAAGGAGTTAGGCGATGCCAGCTGGTCCCAAGGCGTGCCGATGGCCTACCTCAAAGAGCTGACCACCTACTGGCACACCACCTACGACTGGCGGGAACACGAAGCACATCTCAACCGGCTGCCCCAGTTCACCACCACCATCGACAACGCCAACATCCACTTCCTACACATCCGCTCTGCCCAGCCCGACGCCCTGCCCATCCTGATTACCCACGGCTGGCCCGGATCCATCATCGAATTCCTCGACGTCATCGGCCCGATGACCGACCCCGGCTCCCACGGCGGCGACCCGGCCGACGCCTTCCACCTGGTGATCCCCTCCATCCCGGGATACGGACTGTCCGGGCCGACCCCCGACCCCGGCTGGGACATCCACCGCGTCGCCAAGGCATGGGCCGAGCTGATGCGACGCCTGGGATACCCCCGCTACGGCGCCCAAGGCGGCGACTGGGGACACGCGATCACCCGGGAACTGGCCGCCATCGACACCGACCATGTCATCGCGATCCACCTCAACACCCTGCTGACGCCACCCCCCACTGACTCGGCCGAGGCAGCCGAACTCACCGACGACGACCACGCCCGGCTCGACCGGCTGACCAGCGCCGAACCCGAGATGTCGGGCTACGCAAAGATCCAAGGCACCCGCCCCCAGACGCTGGCCTACGCCCTCACCGACTCGCCGGTCGGACAACTCGCCTGGATCGTGGAGAAGTTCAAGGAGTGGACGGACAGCACCGAGGCACCCGAGGAAGCGGTCTCCCGCGACCGGCTCCTGACCAACGTGATGCTCTACTGGCTCACCGCGACCGCAGGATCATCCGCCCGCCACTACTGGGAGGCATTCCACCCCTCCCGCCCACCACGCACCGATCCACTGGCCACACCCACCGGCGTGGCCGTCTTCGCCGCCGACCTGGCCCGTCCCGTCCGACGACTCGCCGAACGGGACCACAACATCGTCCACTGGTCGGAGTTCGACCGCGGCGGCCACTTCGCCGCGATGGAAGAACCCGACCTGTTCGTCGACGACCTCCGGACGTTCTTCCGCCAGTTCCGCTGAACTGCCTCCGGGACCGACCTGGCCCCCGCCCCTTCGCAACGGCGCCCATCCACAGCACCCCGCCGGGACGACACGCCCAAAATCACGGTGCCACAAGATTCTTCCCAATCACATTCCGTGAGCATGCAGGCCGCACAGGGCGCCGCCAAGATCAGTTCGGTTAAGGGACCGGCTGATCCTGCTGGATTTCGCCCCGGACGTGGTGGGGATCGCCTCCCAGCCGTTCTGGCTGCACTGGCGCGATGGCGAAGAGAAGCGGCGGCACGCACCTGACTACTTCGTACGGCTGGCCGACGGCCGTGCCCGGGTGGTCGACGTCCGCGCCGAGGAGCAGGTCGACGAGCGAACCGCGGAGGCGTTCGCCTCGACCCAGCGAGTCTGTTCGGCGGTCGGCTGGGAGTTTGTGCACGTCGGTACCGCCGATCCGGTGTTCATGGCGAACCTGCGGTGGCTGGCCCGCTACCGGCACTGGCGGTGCGGCCGTGAGGCTGACGTCGCCGAGCGCCTGGTGGATGTCTTCCGGCAGCCACGTCGGCTGCGGGCGGGAGCCGAGGAGGCCGGGGACGTGCTGCGGGTCCTGCCGGTGCTGTTCCATCTCCTCTGGACGGGGGCACTTCGCGCTGACCTTGGCGGGGCCCTGTTGGGCAGTGGCACCGTGGTGCACACGTCCGATGGGACCACCGACGGGCTTGAGCAAGAGAGCCGGACGGTCCGCGGTCTACTGCCCCGACCGAGGCCGCGCACACGCAGCGAGGGGAACCATATGCGCAGGCTGTGGAGGCCGGACGCGATCGGAGTGGGCGAACGCGTGCGGTTCGCCGGGCAGGTGCGGGCGGTGCTCGCGGTGTCCGCCCAGGCGGTGCTGCTGACCGACGAGGGCGGCTCACCGCGGGAAGTTCCACTGGCGGTGCTGCTGGGGGATGAGAACTTCGAGGTGATCAACAGTCCGGAACGGATGCCGCTGCCGCCGGTGTCGCTGCTGGAGGCGCTTCCGGAACACGCGCGGGAGAAGGCCCTGTGGTGGGCAGGGCACATCCTGGAAGTCCTCCACGGTGTCGATCCGACCGCGGGGGAGGATGCCCGGCCGCGGTCCGAATACGATCCGGCCCGCCATTCGTTGACCGCGCGCGAGCGGACCAAGGCGACCGAGCTGACTGCCGCCGGCTACCGGGTCAGCGTGAGCACGGTCGGCAACTTCCGCCGCCGCTACCAGGCGGAGGGGCTGCTGGGGCTGGCCGACCGCCGCCCGGTGCGCAAGAGGCCGCGGTTCGGGACGGTGGACGGCGCGGTGGTCGAGGCCATGCGGCAGGCGATCAAGGAGGGCGAGGACGACTCCACCCGGACCGGGACCTACATCATCTGGCGGACCGGCGAAATCATGAAGGAGGCGGGCGAGACGGTCGAGCTGCCGTCGCAGGCGACGCTCTACCGGCTGCTGGCGAAGCTGTCGCAGGGCAATCCCGTCTCGGCAACGGCTCGCAACCGCCGCTCGCGAGCCCACGGGGCGAAGGCACCGTTCGGCCAGTGGACGGTGTTCGCGCCGGGCGAGGTGGTGCAGATCGACTCCACCCCGCTGGACGTGCTCGTCCGCCTGGACGACGGGGTGGTTGGCAAGGTCGAACTCACCGGCATGATCGATGTCGCGACCAGGACGGTGACCGCGGCAGTGCTGCGGCCTACCACGAAAGCGGTTGACGCGAGCGTTCTGCTGGCCCGCACGGTCACCCCCGAACTGATGCGCCCGGGCTGGGTGGACGCCCTGCGGATGTCGCGGTCGGTGCTGCCGCATCGCCGCCTGCTGGACATCGACGAACGCCTGGAGCACGCGGCCGCGAAGCCGGTGATCGTGCCGGAGATGATCGTCTGCGATCACGGCAAGGCGTTCGTCTCCCGCAACTTCCGCGCCTCCTGCCGCTTCTTGGAGATCGACTTCCAGCCCACGCACAAGGCGTCCCCGTTCCAGAAGGGGCACGTGGAGAAGATGCTGGACTCCGTCGGCACGCTCTTCGCGCAGTTCGTCTCCGGATACACCGGCCGCAGCACCGACCACCGCGGTCGCAACCTGGACAAGCAGCCGCTGTGGTCCCTGCCGGAGTTGCAGGAACTTCTCGACGAATGGCTCGTCGCCCGGTGGCAAAATCGCGAACACGACGGGCTCCGCGACCCGTTGCAGCCGGCCCGGTCCTTTACCCCGAACGAGAAGTACGCCGCCCTGGTCGAGGCATGCGGCTACGTCCCGGTCGCGCTCGGCGCCGAGGACTACATCGAGCTGCTGCCGTCCGTCTGGCGGGCGGTGAACCACTACGGCATCAGGATCAAGCGCCGCACCTACGACGGTCCGGGCCTGATCCGGCGCCAGCACTCCGGCGTCACGGAGAAGAAGGGCTTGTGGGCGGTCCACCACGACCCCTACGACATCTCCCGGATCTGGGTACGCAACCATCATGGCGACGGCGAATGCCTCGAAGCCACCTGGAAGCACCTGCGTCACACACCGGTCCCGTTCGGTGAGCTGGCCTGGGACCACGCCGCCCGGGGGCTGCCCGAGGGCACCGAGGCGGAGATCGCGGAGGCTGCCGCCGTCCTGCTGACCCGCGCCCACGCCGGGCCGCAGGACGGGGAGGCCAAGCCGAAGAAGCCCACCCGCCGGGACAAGCGGGTGACCGCCCGCACCAAGGCCGCCCCGCCCGTCCCGACACCACCGTCGCCCCCTCGCCCGGCACCGGACGACGAACCACCGCAGCCGGAGGAGGAAGAACCGCTGGCCAAGGTGATCCCGCTGGGCCTGTTCGATCCGCTCGCCGACCCCTGGAAGACCCGATGACTCAACCGCATGACCTGCTCAGCCCGTCCGCCGACGGCCCGCAGGAGCCAGACCGCCATCTGACGACCCTGCCCGGCTGGCGGGCCTTCATCGCGGACGAGCCCGTCATACCCGAGCTGCTGAGCGACGCCGAACGCGACGCGCTCACTCCCGCCGCGCGGGCCCGCTACGACGAGGGCCGGATCGACCACCACACCAGGTTGCTGGTGGTGGCGACCTCGACCGTCCAGCACACCGTCACCTGCGGGAGACGGCTGGTGCTGTTGAACCGGCATGCGGTCAGCGCCCGCCGCGGACTGATCGTCTCCGGCCCGGCCGGCACCGGCAAGACCACCGCGATCACCCAACTCGGCCGGTCGCATGAACTCCTCGACCGGGCCCGCCATCCCGGGGTGAGCGACCGCATCCCGGTCGTCTACATCACCGTCCCGCCAGCCGCGACCGCCCGGATGGTGGCGGTGGAGTTCGCCCGGTTCCTGGGCCTGCCGGTTCGCCCGCGTTCCAATATCACCGACGTCCTGGAATCGGTCTGCGGCGTGTTGACGGACGCCCGGGCGGGCCTGGTCCTGGTCGACGAGCTGCACAACATCTCGCTGGCGACCAGGTCCGGAGCCGAGGTCGCCGACACGCTGAAGTACTTCTCCGAGCGCATCCCCGCGACGTTCGTCTATGCGGGGATCAACGTCGAACGCGAGGGCTTGTTCGACGGCACCCGCGGGCAGCAGATCGCCGGACGCTTCACCCTGATCCCCACCGCCCCACTGCCCTACAACACCGAGTGGCAGGGCCTGGTCGCCACCCTGGAGGACTCCCTCCGCCTTCACGACCACAAGCCCGGCAGCCTCACCGACCTGGACCGATACCTCCATGACCGCACCGGTGGCATGATCGGCTCGCTCTCCCACCTGATCCGCGGCGCCGCCCTGGACGCAATCCTCACGGGCAGCGAGAAGATCACCAGGCAGAGTCTGAAGGCGATCCCGCTCGACCACAGCTCCGATTCCTGACCGGCTCACGATGATCGACCAGCGTCTTCCCTCTCGCCTGCCCATCGACGTCCGCCCCCACCACGGCGAGAGCATCGACTCATACGTCGACCGCCTCGCCCTCGCAAACCACCTCAAGCCCGCCGACCTGCGCACTCACCTGAGGCCACCTCCACGTCACACAGGCCGACTCAGCCTGGAGCGACTGGCAGCAGCCTCTGGTCGCGACGCCTCTTTGCTCCGACGGATTCTCGGCCGAGGCCGCTGCATCGGATGCGACGGACATCTGATCGTCTCCCAGATCACAGCCCAGGTGACCGGGCGTTCGGCTCGCTGGTGTTCCCAACGCTGCCGAGAGGCAGCCCGCCTGCGACGCGATCCCAGGCGGGCACCCGAACTCTGGCCGCCCAGAACGTCCAACTGCCAGCAATGCGGTGAACACCTCGGCTCGCACAACGACCTTCGATGGTGCTCAAGCATCTGCCGGAACGCCTTCTTCAGAGGCTTCCGCCGACAAGACTGCGGGATCTGCGGTGCTCCACTACCTGTGGCTTCCAACGGACGTCCACCAAAATGGTGCTCGACCCACTGCCGCCGGGCGGCCTACGAACAACGCCGGGTCGAGCAACGGCAGAGAACTCAACTTTGACAGCCGGCCTCCCCACTCAAGACCTGGGTGAGAATGCTCAACCTTCACTGAGCTGCCGCCCTTCCACCGCTGGCGTCTAATCACCGTTCCGGTTTATTTCGATCTTCCGAAGCGACGGAACCAGCAACGGCACCAGCATCGCCACCGCGGCCACCCCGCCGCCGGTGACGGCGACCGCCGCTGTTCCGAAGAACGCGACGAGGAAGGGAGTGGACAGCTGGCCGATAGGGATGGGCACGGAGGACCAGAACTCGTCGTGGGCACCGACCCGGGAGAGCAGCCGTTCCGGGATGTGGGTGTTGTTGACGGTCTCCCACACGACGGTGAAGAACTCGGCGACCACTCCCGCCACGAAGGCCGCGGCAGCCAACCAAAGGGTGCTCGCGCCGACGCCGAGTAGGATCAGCGGCAGCGCGCCCAGCGACATCGAGGCCAGTGCCGGCCCCATCGGCCGTCGCACCGTCAGCTTCACCATCACCGCGCTGGCCAGCAGCGCCCCGACACCGCGGGCGCTCAGCACCAGTCCCCAGCCCGCAGCACCGATCGTGTCGTTGGCAATCACCGGGCCCAGGATCTGCCAGACGCCCCTGTTGAGGGCGTTGAAGACAGCGAAGGCCAACGTCACCGCCCAGATCCACGACTGTGAGCTGAAGTAGCTCCAGCCCTCCCGCAGTTCGCCGAGCATCGTCGGGCCGCCCTTGGTGCGCGGCAGCAGGTCCGGCAACGACATCCGGGCGAAGCATGCCGCCGCCAGAAGGAAAGAGACCGCGTCCGCAGCAATCGCCCAGCCTCCGCCCACGGAAGCGGTCAACAGGCCAGCTACCGTCGGACCGAGGATCTGCGTGGCGTTCCTGACGGACGCCAGCAGGGAGCTGGCCCGCTGGATGCCGCGTCCCACCGCCAGATTCGCGACGATGCCGCGCAGCGCGGGCCTGGTCAGTCCCTGGAAGACGCCGTTGAGGCCCGACAGCGGCAGCAGGAACGCCGGGTTCTGGTGAGTTAGGAGGAGAAGCGCGACGCCGGCCTGGGTGAGGCCGGCGCCCAGGCTGGTGAGACGGAGGACAGTGTCGCGCCGGTAACGGTCGGCGATACCGCCGCCGAGCAGGAGCGTCGCGAGCATGGGAACCAGGGCCGCCGTGGTGACCGCGGACAGCCAGGCCGCGCTGTCGGTGACCTCCAGGACGCCAAAGGCCAGAGCCACAGGCGACATGGCACTGCCAAGCAGAGAGATCGACTGGCCGCCCAGAAACCACCGGAAGGCGGGTGAGCGGAGCGGCTGCCCGGGCGCGGGGTCAGTACGAGATACCGGTAGTGCGTCCCTTCCAGGCGGTTCACGATCTCGGCTCTCTGACGCGTCTGTTGCAGGCACAAGCGGCCACCGTGCCAGCGCACGCCGGAAGCCTCAAGTGGTTTTCGCAGAGCGGCCATGCCGCTCCGAGACGCGACCACGACTCAAACTTCGATGAGAATCGCTCAACCTTCGCTGCAACAGATCACCAGACCGCCCAACCGTCACGCTGAAAGGGCCGAGCTGGTGGTGGTCGACGTCGCCCGCGACGCCTCCGGCCGGTGGCTCCACCCCGCACGCCTGCACCACGCCCGCCCCGACGTTCCCAGCCTGACGTCACCGCGCTAGTACTGCAATCACAGTTATGGGGTGTGGCCTCGGCGTTTGTAGTGGCTGAGGCGGGCTCTGGCCTGGCTGAGGCGTCGCCACCATGACCAGCGCAGATGGTGCTGCGGGGTGAGGCATCGGGGCTGGAGGACCAGGCCGATGAGGCGGCGGATCTCCGCGACAGACAGGGGTATGAGGTCGGTTTGCCCTAATCTGCAGCCCCTTTTTCCAACTCCTGGGCGCGGATCGCGGTCAGTGCGGCGAGTGCGGCCATGGCCAGGGTGATGTGCCGGTACCAGGCGTCGTAGCGGCGGACCTGGTAGTGGTCCAGGCCGCACTCGTTCTTCGCGACCTGGAACGATTCCTCGATGGCCCACCTGGCCGCGGCGACCTTGACCAGGTCCTTCAGGCGGGTGGCGACGGGGCCGTAGCAGACGTAGTGGGCGATGTCGGTGGGGTCCTTGACCGACCGGCGGGCCAGGACCCAGTGCCCGACACCGTCCTCCCACACGGGGCGGATCGCCACCCGAGCCCAGTCGTAAACCCGTTCGCCGTGGGAGCCCTTGCCACCGGACAGGCGCTTCCAGGCCTGCCGTGGCAGCGCGGCGACCAGTTCGTCCACCCGGACCTCGCGCCACCCGGTCGTGATCACGGTGTCGTTGACCCTGGTGGCCAGCACATAGCCGACGCCACGTTGCTCCAGCCAGACCCGGAGGTGCTTGACCTGCCCGTACGCCTCGTCCGCGGTCACCCACGCGAACGGCACCCCGGCGTCGATCGCACGCTGCAGCATCCAGCGGAAGTGCTCGTTCTTCGTCGCGAATGGCACCTCGTCGGGAACGCCGGCCGCCCGGCAGCGCTCGCGGTCGTCCGTCCACGAAGCCGGCAGATACAACTCCCGGTCGATCAGCGCGCGGCCCTTCGAGGAGGCGTAGGCCAAGAACGTGCCGATCTGGGAGTTCTCCGTCCGGCCCGCCGTCCCTGTGTACTGGCGTTGGACCCCGGCCGACCGCGAACCCTTCTTCAGGAAGCCCGTGTCGTCGCCGATCAGGATCCCGTCCTTGGCGCCGATGGTCTCCACGACGAAGTCCCGCACGTCGTCGCGAACACCGTCCGCGTCCCAGTCCGCCTCGCCGAGCAGGCGCTGCATCCCAATCGGGTGCCCCTCGCCCGCGCGCTCGGCGAGCGTCCACCCGTTCTTCCTCTCCAGCGGAGCAATCAGCCCGGCCATATAGGTCAGGGCACGCGCACGCGGCTCCGACCTGGAGAAACGCACAGCGAACCGCGCGTGCAGCCCGGACAACATCTCCTGCCAGGCCTCAACCTGTCCCACCCCAAGATCCAACGACACCGCAGCACACAACCACACAGCACGGCAGTAGTCACAACTGCCGCACCAGTAACTGTGATTGCAGTACTAGGGCGTGTTTCGAAAGTAGCGTCGTCCGCCCGAAGGGCGGGGTCCGCGGCGTCTGGTGCGGTGCATCGCAAGGCGGAGGGTCGTCCGCGTACTGGGCGTACGCGGACGATCCCGACAACGCGGCGAGGCGCCGTGCCAGGCGTCGCGGACCAGACGGGACTTTCGAAGCACGCCCTAAGCTTGACGTTTAAGGTCAGGGGTCGAACGAGGCTCGAACTTGACCAGTGTTTTAGCAGCGGGCCGTTCTTGACCCGTGGCTCGACACCGTAGCCGTCCATCCGCGGCAGGTGCAGGAGCATGGTGAACCGCGTCGTGCGCTCCACGAGTGTGCCGATCGCGGACCGGCCGGTGCCGATGATGAGGTCGCCCTCCCAGTGGCCCGGGACCGCGGGGTCCTCCGCCTCGGCAGGCCGCTCGCTGATCATCACGTCGGATGTGACGTGACCACTGGCATTCTGTCGGGAGCGTGCCCGCGGAACACGCAAAGCACGCCCGGTGCGCAGGCAGGTGACCAGCTCGCGCTTGAGTGCCCCGCGCCCTTGGATGTAGAGGGCCTGGTAGATCGCCTCGTGCGAGATACGCATGGACTCATCATCGGGGAAGTCGAACTTCAGCCGGTTCGAGATCTGCTCCGGGCTCCATGCCTTGACTGCCCGCGTCCGAATGATGAACCAGCCCCGGCCCAGCGGGAGTTCCAGCGCGGTCGCGGCGCCACAAGGCCATGTCGAGGGCGTCGAGGACGTCGAGGACGTCGAGGACGAGCTTGGCCCGCTTGCTGGTGGCGGCGGACCAGCCCACGATCGCCCGGGAGAACACGTCCACGGGGAACGCGACGTAGACGAACCCGGACCAGGTGGCGACATAGGTGAAGTCGGCCACCCACCGCTCATTCGGACGTGACGCGGTGAAGTCGCGCCGGAGCAGGTCACCCTCCCTCTCGTGGCCGTCGTCCCGGATGGTGGTGCGGATCTTCTTCCCGCGCCGGGCGCCCTCCAGACCCAGGTCACGCATCAGCCGGGCGACCGTGCAGCGGGCGACCGGTATGCCCTCGCGGTGCAGTTGCCGCCGTACCTTCCGGACCCCGTAGACGCTGAAGTTGGCCGTGTGGACGCGGCTGATCTGCGTCTTCCGCTCCGCGTCGCGCACCGACCGGGCGCTGGGAGTGCGGTTCTTGGCGGCGTAGTAGGTGCTCGTCGCGATCTTCAGTCCGTGGCCGGTCAGGACTCGGCAGATCGGCTCGACTCCGAACACCTGGCGGTGTGCGTCGATAAACGCTACGAGCGCTTCGACGGCCGGTCGGTGAAAGTCGGCCCGGGGCGTGGTTCCGGCCTTTCGGCCGGCCCGTTTCCCCGGACCGCTTCCCGAACCCGGCGGGCACCTCTCAATGCACCGGGCTCTCCACAAGCCCCGAAATGGACCGTGTGTTGGACATCCTCATCCCGCGATGGGCCAGGGAGCCGGGATAATCGAACCTCGGTAACGGTAGCGGGTCGTGCCTACCTTCTCGGGATCGAACAGCTCCCTGTTCTCACTGGTGGGCCACCATCCACCGCCGCAATAGCGGTGGCGGAGATCCTTCCAGGTGGACCGGCGGTGTTTGCGCCGGATCCATCGCCAAACTGTCTGCCACGTGTAGTGGCTCAGATAGGAGAAGGTCGCGGAGGACACTCCTGGCCGGAAGTAAGCGCACCAGCCCCGCAACGCCATATTCAGTCGACGCAGCAGGTCATCCAACGGTTGGTTCACTTCGACCTCTCGTCACAGCGTCTTGACCTTCCGTTTCACGGCCTGGACAGCCTTCTTCGCGGGGTAGGTGTAGACGTAGTGCTGCCTGGTCCCTCTCTTGCGGTGGCGCTGGATGTGCCATCCGAGAAAGTCCCGGCCCTCATCGATATGGGTGATCAAGGTCTCCTCCGGTGACAGGCGCAGGCCCATCGTGGACAAGACCCCAGCGATTTCCTCACGCAGGACCTCGGCATCGGCTTTCGAGCCGAAGACCATCAGGCACCAGTCGTCCGCGTACCTAATAAGTCGGTAGTTGGGCAGACCATGGCGGTTCCGTCTGGCGCGGTCCACCTTCCCAGCAGTCGGGCCTCCCGGCGCCTGGGCGATGTACTCGTCCAGGACCGACAGCGCCACGTTGCTGAGCAGAGGCGAGAGAATCGACCCCTGTGGGGTTCCGGCGGTGGTTTCCCGCAGCAGGCGGTCCTCTCCGAGGATGCCCGACTTGAGGAAGGCCTTTACCAGTTCCAGGATGCGTCTGTCGCCGACTCGGTGCCGCAACCGGTCCATCAGGGCCGGATGCGAGATTTCATCGAAACAGGCCGTGATGTCTCCCTCGACGATCCACTCATAATTGCGTGGCCGCGAGGAGAGATAGCGCACCTCGGCTACCGCGTCATGGGCCCGGCGGTTCGGGCGGAACCCGTAGGAACACGGGAGGAAATCCGCCTCGAAAATTGGCTCCCGCACCAGTTTCAAGGATGCCTGGACCACCCGGTCGGTGACTGTCGCGATCCCCAGGCGGCGGAGCTTCCCACCGGCCTTCGGGATCATGCGTTCACGCACCGGTAGCGGGCGGAAACTACGGTCCTTCAACTGCAACCGCAGTCCGTCAAGAAAATCCCCGACTCCCTGCCCGGCCTCGACGGAACGCGCCGTGCGCCCGTCCACTCCAGCCGCGCGGGCACCCTTGTTACCCCTCACCCGATCCCAGGCCACCAGAAGGAAGCCCGGATCGGCAACGAGATTGTAGAGGTCGTCGAACCTGCGATGAGAGTCATCACGAGCCCAACGGTGCAGCTTGGTCTGGATATTCAGTACCCGTCGCTCCGCCGTGTATACGGCGTGCTCCAGTTCGTCGGTATTCACCAGCGAAAACCTCCCGATATTCCAGCAGCCTCGACTGCTGACTTGCTGGCCCCCTTCGCCCTGCGGCCGTCTCTCACGGCCTCCACGGCGGGTCGTCACGCCCGCGACTACTACGGGGCCTCCGCCCCATCTCACGGCCCTCAATCGGCAACGGACCTGCCCACCGCTGAACGGGCTGTCCAACAGGAGGGCGACCGCGGATGGTTCCCACGTTCACCATGTGATCGATCGGTCAGGGAGGTGCCCAGCTCTACTCCGGCAGCATCGCCACGCTTACGCCGCAGACCTTCGACGTGGCCTCCCCACCGTTACAGCTACACGGCTTCGGAGTTGGGATCACCGACTCCTTGAATCGGACGTCCCACGCACTGCACACCGGCCCATATCCACCAGATTTGACCCGGCTTCGCGTTTACGGAGCTTCCACCACTGGTTCGCTCTCGCTGCACCTTCTGACCTCGCTGAACGGGCCCGCACCGTCTGGTAGTTCCGGTACGTTCCGCCTTCGTCGGGGCCGCTTGCCACCCTCACCGGCGTTCCCCGGATCAGGCTGCCCCCAAGCTTCGATCAGGCCGCTGCGACGACCTGACGGAAGTGGCCTTTCACCACCTCTCGATCAACATCGCGCCTCGTGGCGCACAGCTCGGCCGCGAAGAAAGCCGAGGCCGCCTTGAGGATCTCGTTCGCCCGTCGCAGTTCGGCGACCTCGGCCCGCAGCCGCTTGATCTCCGCGGCTTCCTCGGACGTGACTCCGGGCCGCTGACCGGCATCCACCTCGGCCTTGCGGACCCAGGTCCGCACGGTCTCGGCCGTGCCGATCCCCAGCTTGGCTGCGACCGCCTTCATCGCGGCACACTCGGTTGGGTAGTTGGGGCAGATCTCCGCAACCATGCGCACCGCACGCTCACGAAGCTCAGGAGGGTATGGGGACGGACGCGCCATGACTCGATCCTCTCAAGGAATCGAGCCTCCATCAGACCCGGAGCACTTCAATCGAAGCCAGCCCCTGGACCTGGCACAAGCACCCGACCGGAACGTCGGGCAGCAGGGATCACTCGATGAGGGATCTCGGTACGGGCACGCTTCCGCCGGGTGTACAGCCTCATTCTACGCGAGGTGATGGAGCGTCAGGTATGGCCGGGATCGGGAAGCCTACCTCGGCGCTGAAGGAGGAATCGAACAGCTCCGGTACCGACCGTCACTACTCCGCGTGATCGCTGGCAGAGCCCGATTCGTCCGGTCGTAGCCAACGGGTCGGCTGCCGCGGCGGTACCGACGCCAGCGGGGTCAGCGGACGACGTGGTGGGGCGCGGGTGGAGGGCTGACGACCGTTCGAGCGGCTGGCCTCGGGTGCTGGCTGCGGGACGGGCTACGGCTGTGGCTCGTGTGCCGTCAGGTCGATCAGGTGCCGCCTGCCCTGCAACAGGCATGTGACTTCCCAGCCGGTGCGCCTGCTGAGGATGCCGTTCCCCGAGATGCCCAGGCGCTCGGCGAGCTCACCGGTGTACAGGTGGACCGACGCCTCGACCAGGGCGGCGTAGGCGTCGGTAGCACTGCGAAGCCGGAGCTGAGCGGTGATGAACGTGGCAACGGCTAGGGGTAGTCCGGGCCACCACCACACCGCCAGGAGTGCGTACAGGATCGCCCAGGCCGCGAGCGTAGTTGCCCGGCTGAGCGACTCTCTGGTCGATTCGATCTGCTGGCGCGAAGCGTCGGGCAGTAGTTGCCACAGAGCCGGCCAAACCGTGGCGAGGTCGAGGTCGAGATCCCGTGCGAGGCGGAGGGTGACCGCGTGCATTCGGTCGCCGGACCATGTGGGCCGATGCGGTTCCTCCTGCGAGACGCGCACGACGACGAGCCGTGCCGACCGCAGGTTCGCGCCACGCTCGGCGTTCCCGACGGCCAGCGACTCACCGACGCGCAGTCGCTCACGCTCATACGCGGCCTCGGCTTCAGCGCGCCGCTGTTGGCGCTTGGAGACTCGCCAGTCGGCCAGAGACCGCAGAGGCCATGGCCAGAGAGGCCAGTCCGCCGCGAACCACAGCCGCTCCACGAAGGAGCCGAGTGTCTGCGCCACGATGCCCAGTGCGGCAGCCAGCAACGTCAGCAGTAGCAGGAGCACGGTGAGCCGCACTCCGGCTCCCGCGCCCGGAGTTGGGCGCCACGCTTGTACCTCGCGGACCAGCAGGTCGAGGTCGAGGGCATGGGCATGCCCGAGTGTCCGGGCGGTGAAGGCGGCCGCCAGGAATAGCGCGCCGGGGAGCACCAGCAGGGTCAGCCACCGCTCTGCCAGGCGCTTGCCCAGTTCTGTCAGGAGGCCGCCCATCTCAGCGCTTGACCCAGCGCAGCGGAACGGAGGCCATCCGGCACAATGGCGCTTCCTGCATCGTGCGCTCCGCCCACACCACGCGTGCACATGTACCCAGGGGGCAGAGAAAGGCGACGTCGACTGCGGCTGCCGTCCCCGTACCGACGGGCGCTGGCTCGGGGACCCCACGGGCTCCCGGCCCATAGACTCCACGCGCAACCCCGTCCCGTCGCACAATCTCGTCGACGGCATCAAGGGGCGCCTGAGGATCCTCTGTCCCATCGACGACTGCACGTTGCAGCCGGACGAGTGCGTCAGTCCGCCCCAGCTCGGTCAGGTGCTGGTTCAACGCCCCGAGGTGCTCGCAGACGTAAGAGAGACCTTGTCGGACCAGCGCTGGAGTATTTCCCTCCGTCATTGCGAACCCCCGTTGCAGACACTCACTTTCAGGGCATCATGCAGGAAGCAAGCTGAAATAGTGCGAAGTTCGGGAGAAGTGGTGCACGAGACGGGGGAGACACCGCCTGAGTGGCGCGCCGACTCACGGCAGGAGTTGCTGAATCGGGCCATGCAAGCCCTGCGTGCCCTGGAGTCGGCAAGCCCGGACGGGGAGTCACTGGATACGGCCATCGCTGCTGTGGTGGACGACTTGACTCGGCTGGTGGCTACCGACTCCTCCGATGACCAGGCCGCCGTGGCTCTTGGCTGGTTGTATTGGCGCCGCCACGAAATGCACGGCGCGCAAGTCGATCTGGACGACGCTGTACGCGCGTTGTCACCTTTCTTCCTCCCGGACCGGTTGGACCTCATCCCAGACGGTCTGAAGAGCGAGATCGCGGACGCGTACGGCACCCATGTGGGGACCCAACTGGCCCAGGCCCTCGCCGCAGGCGACGACGTCGGGACGGAACTGTCGGCGCTCGCCTGGTGGTGCTCGTTCCTGCTGGCACACGCCGACCCGGACAACGACCGCTACGGCGGCCATCTGTGCACGCTTGGATGGGTTCTCTTCCAGCGGTACGACGTCCTCGGTGATGTCGACAATCTGCTGTGGGCCATCAGCTTTCTGAGCCGGGCCGTGCGCGCCACGCCCGCCGACCACGCCAACGGCCCGAGCGTCAGGGCCCACCTCGCCTTCGCCCTGGCTGGTCGCTACGCGCTCACGAAATCCTTCAACGATCTGCGCACCGCCTTTGAGGCATCTACCGTCGTGCTGCGCCTCTCCTTGCCCGATGTGCAGCGTGACGGCCTGGTTAGGACGCTCGCTTCCCTGCTCGGCGACCTGATGTCCCGTGCGTTGGAGGAGCACCAGTGGAGCGAGGCGGTCGATGCGGGCCGAGCAGCCATGGAGTGCCCAGAGCTGTTCGCCTTCGCTCAGGACCTCGTGGCGGAGGCATTGCAACGACGCTTCCAGGGCGGCGGATCGGACCTCGTTGACCTGGACGAGGCGATCCGGCTGCGGACCTCGCTTGTAGGTGAACACGGCAACGAACTTACTGATCTTCAACTCAGCAACGAACTAACCAGGTTGGCTCACGCTTACTGGCTGCGCTACCAGCATGCGAAGCGGTTGGAAGACTTGGACGCAGTCGTCGACACCTACGAGCAGGCTTTGGACCGCGTGCCGCACGACGACACTTCGATTCGTTGGGACGTCCTGCGCAAGCTTGCCATCGCCCGCATCGAGCGCATCGAGCGAGGTCGGCCCGCGGGCGAGCCTTTCGGTGCAGACGATCCAGGGGATGTGGAGCGGGTGATCACGGTGACCCGTATCGGACTTGGCAGCGCGCGCGGCAACCAGGCTCCCGTTCGCATCCGCGCGGTCCTCACCCGGACACTGGTCCGGGCGCTATGGCATCGGTATGTGCTCGAGCACCGGGCCGAGGACCTAGCCGAGACAGCCGAGTTGTTGCACTCGGCCGCTGTCCAGGAGACTTCCTCGCCCGACGGCGCGGTGATATTCGGCTGCCTCGCCACCCAAGTGCACCGCTCCCGGTACCGGGCCGGCCTCGGCCTCGACGCGCTGCACGAGTCGGTAGCCGTCGCTCGCAACGCGATCGAGAAGACTCCGCCGGACCATCCCGGACTCGCCGCTGTGCTCGGAGAGCTCGGTGTGTCGCTGATTTACCTCTTCAATCACACGGGAGAGCTTGCCGCGCTGGACGAAGCGATCGACCGTGGCCGCGAGGCCGTCCAGGCCATCGGCGGGGGAGCCCTCGACGACTATCGCGGAGTGCATCCTCTGTATTTGCTGGGCACTGCTCTGGCCGAACGGGGCGAGCGTACCAGCAGCCTCGGCGACCTGAACGCCGCCGTCCGGATACTGCGACGTCTGCACGCCTGCCGCACGCATGCGGAAGGCCAAGACATGTACGGACTCGGCATCGCACTCGTGAGAAGGGCCGAGCGGACGAGTGAGCTGACCGGACTTGATGAGGCAATCACCTTGTTGCGGCAGGCGGCGGAAGCATGCAACGACGAGGTGGCGGTCGTCCTGTCTGGGCTCAGTGGCGCTCTACTGCGCCGCTACAATGCGAGTAACGATCGAGCAGATCTTGACGAGGCCTTGGTGACCGCACAGCGTGCCGTCGACGCGGTCCCGGAGGGTGATCCCGGATCGTTGCACGCTTTCACCGCTTTGACCGGCGCACTGCTTGACTTGCGGCGCAGGAATCCCGAGCGGGTGGACGTGGAGGAGCTCGTGGCCCTGTGCCAGCATGTCGTCGATCTTGCTCCACCCGATCATGCTGCTCTTGGGGTGTTCCGCCACAACCTGGGGATTGCCTGGAAGGAACAGGCGGACGCGCTCGGACCGGACCCGCTTTTGCAGGCGTTTGCCACGTTGACTGACAAGACCATGATTCCTGGCACAGTGATGCAGGCAGTCGACGGCCTCACCGAGGCGGCCCGCAGTGAGACTGTCGCGGCCTCCCAGCGGATCCGTTCCGCCTGGGCGGCAGCCGTCATGGTCGCCCCGATGGACGCGCTCTGGGCTCAGTACCTGCTGGAGTACGCCGTCGGCATCATCCCCCTCCTCACCCCGCGCCGCATCAACCGGGCCGATCAGCAGCACGCACTGAAACCCGTCTCCGACCTGGTCACCCTGAGCGCAGCCGTCACCCTGACCGCGGGTGCCGAGCCGCACCCGCACATCCCGGGTATGCCTCTTCTTCCGGATGCCGCGCTCAGTGCACTGCAGGCACTGGAGCAGGGTCGGGCAGTTCTCCACAGCCAGATGATGGACACTCGCGGTGACATCTCGGAGTTGCGCCGACACCACCCCGAGCTTGCCGAGCGTTTCATACACCTACGGAGCCTGCTCGACAGCGAGACGGCCGCCACGGCGGACGACACCGCAGGACCCGAACACGCCACCAAGGACACCGGCTCCCAGGATCGCCCCCGGGTCGCCGCCGAACTCACCGCCACCATCGACGAGATCCGCGACCAGGAGGGTTTCGCCTCGTTCGCCCGTCCACCGGAGCTGGAGACCATCATCGCCGCCGCGGCAGTGGGGCCGATCGTGGTGTTCAACTGCGACCGGACGCGCTGCGACGCTCTGCTGGTCACACAGCGCGGCGTACGCCACGTGCCGCTGCCCGGCCTGACACACGAGGAGGTGACCCGGCAGGCTGACCTGTTCCACCGTGCGCTCGCCGTTGTCGCCGATCCGCACACCGACTTCCGCGCCCAGCGTGAGGCGCAGCGGACGCTGAACGGCATCCTGGGCTGGCTCTGGGACGTGGCCGCCGAACCCGTCCTCCTGGCACTGGGCATCGGCTCGGGCACCGGCCACGACAGCGAGCCGCCTCGGGTGTGGTGGTCGCCCGGAGGTCTGCTGGGTGCTCTCCCGCTGCACGCCGCCGGTCACCATGCTGAGTCCGTCGAGCAGGGCGGCGACCGTACGGTCCTCGACCGTGTCGCCCCCTCATACACGCCCACGATCCGCGCGCTGCAGTACGCCCGGCGCCCACGAGTCGACGCTGGCAGGGCGGAGCGGTCGCTCGTCGTCGCCATGCCGTTCACCCCGGGGGCCCCACCACTTGCCGGTGCCTCCGCGGAAGCGGAGGTCGTGGCGGCCGCGCTCCCCTGCCCGACGGTGCTCGCCGGGCCAGTTGGAAGCACCCCGCCTGTAAATGCTTCCGTGCCGACCAGAGAGGCGGTT
Source organism: Streptomyces sp. NBC_01450 (assembly GCF_036227505.1). Classification (NCBI taxonomy): domain Bacteria; kingdom Bacillati; phylum Actinomycetota; class Actinomycetes; order Kitasatosporales; family Streptomycetaceae; genus Streptomyces; species Streptomyces sp. NBC_01450. The sequence continues at coordinate 450,542 of NZ_CP109481.1, forward strand.
CTGGCTCAGCTAACCGAGGCGCACGTGATCCACCTGGCCTGCCACGCGGTCACAGACTCCGTCGACCCCTCGCACAGCCGACTGGTGCTGTGGGACCACGCAACAAGCCCGTTGACCGTCGCGGGTGTTGCCTCAGTGACCCTCGACAGGGCTGAACTGGCGTACCTCTCTGCTTGCCGGACGACATACACCGCCGCGACCGACCTGCGGGACGAGGCCATCCATCTGACGAGTGCGTTCCAACTGGCCGGATTCCGACATGTGGTGGGCACACTGTGGGAGGCCGACGACGTGATCTCCGCCCGGATCGCGAAAACGTTCTACGCGTCCCTGACAGAGATCGGCGGCCTGGACTGCAGCCGCTCCGCAACCGCGCTGCGTGCGTCCATCCTCGCCGAGCGCGACGCGTATCCCCACACCCCGTCGCTCTGGGCCGCGCACGTCCACGCGGGTGCGTGACCTGCCGAGCCATCTCCTGGCGACAGCCACGGCCGGTCAGTTACCCGGCGTCTCATCGAGTGCGGTAACCCTCCGACGGGAGCAAGGCACTGCACGAGGTGGAGAAGGTCTCGCCATCGCGGTCCGCTCAGAAGCGAATGGGTCTGCTGCAGGATCGGGTGACAGGTCAGGTTCGATCACGCGGCCTGGAGGGCCGCTGTGGTCATGACAGTCTCGAATTCGATGGGGGCCAGCCGGCCGAGCGAGGCTTGTCGGCGGCGTCGGTGGTAGGTCGATGGAGCCGGCAGGAGCCGGCCGGCGGCCGTCGCTGAGGTACTCCGAACCGCTGATGGGGATTCCGAACTGCGGCCAGAGCCGTTCTCGAATAGCGCCATCACCCCGAGCACGCCCTGTGATCTTTCACGGCCTCGTTCCGCGCCGGCCCGTCGGGACGCCCGTCATCGTCCTGGCGCAAGCGTCCAGTGCACGTCCCCTGAGCCAGGGCAGATCCGCCACCCCTCCAGAATGCCGGTCGCCATCAGGTGGCTGAGCGCACCGTGGAACCCCTGATGATGCATGCGGCAGTCACGGATGATCCGGTCGCATTCGCTCCGCCCCTCTCCCGAGGACGGATCGCTGTGCGCCGCGAGATAGAGGCCCGGCAGCCGCAGTCGAGGCTCTGTCGCCCCTATCCGCGCGGGGCATCCGGTGTGCAGTGCCCAGTCGGCAGCGCGCCGCCGGTCGGGGCGGGCAGGTGACTGTGCCAACAGCGTGGCATCGCGAAGCTGTGCGGTGATTCCGTCCGCTCGGGGACTGTCCGCCGTGGTCAGCCACCGTGCCCGCTCAAGCTCGCGGCAGGCCTCCACCGCCTTGATGCGAAGACCGCGCAGCAGACCCGCGGGAAGCTCGACCTGCATGGATGCGTTCATGCGCAGCGCGCACTGCAGGGCGAGAAGCCTCGCCCTGGCAGAAATGTCCTTGGGCAGGGCCACGGCCAGGTAGCCGAGGATCTCGCCCACCCGGACGCGCTCTCCTGGGCCTCTGGAGCGCCGGCTGCGGCGCGGCCTCGCGGAAGGCGGATGGAGCGGTGCGGCCAGCACGGTGTCGGGCACGATGGCGGCCTGCGCAGTTGCCGCGGCACAGGCACCACAGGTGTCGGCGAGGCGCCAGATGCGGCCACCGCGTTCGCAGGCCAGGAGCAGGCGGATGGGTCCGGCGCACCCGTGGTGGGGGCGGTGCCAACTGCAACCGCGTTCATAGCACTGGCAGGTGCGCAGGTGAGACGCTCGAAGGTCGCCGCGGGCATGCCGGGCCCGGCTGATGCGGCAGGCCGGACTCGCCGGCCTGTACCGCAGACGAGGCCACCGCACCACGATCCCCGATCCACGGGCAGCCGCCCGTCCCGACCTGGGGGTCCAGGCCGTCCAGCGCCTCGACATCCAGATGGTCCCCGTGCGGCGAGAGCGGTGCGAAGCGTCTCTGTCGAGCGGTTCGGCGTGCGGTGGGAGAAGAGCTACTGCAGCTTCTGCTTTATGTGGAATCGAGTGATTCCAGTGGGCGATCTCATCGACCCGACGGATCAGTCTGAGCGGCGGAGATACTCGCCGGAGGGGCAGCCAGCATCCGCGTCGCCCGTTGGACACATGACAGGGTCATCTTGATCGCCGAACAGGTAGACGGTCACCGTGCACTTGCTGGCAACCGACTCCAGGGACAGAACGGAACCACGTGTAGCTGCTTCATCAGGAGCATCGAACCCATCGTTCCCGGTAGGCGCATAGAACGCCCAGGTACCGGATTCCGGCGTCCTGAGGTCGCCACAGTCTGACGCAGTGAAGTGCTCGCTGGTGAAGGTGTGGTCCTTTTGAAATGTCAGGGATGTACCCGCCTCGCTCGTCCATCGGCCCGCCAACTTATTCACGGAGATGTCCGCCGCATAGACCGCTGGCGCCAAGCCGCAGGACACGGTCAGCACTGTCGTCGCAGCTACCAAAGCAGCCCAACGCCCCGTTCTTCGCCCCACACGCACCCCTCTCGCCAGGCACCCGGGCTGCGACCAGAGCCAGGGCCCGTCGCTTGCTCCACAGTATATTGAACACGTTCAAATTTTGCAGTGATGACTGACCTGCCCAAGCCGACCATCTTGGGAGTCACAGCGCTAACCTGCGGAAATGGCCCCTATCCCGTGGGGCAAGTTCCCCACTGTCGCAGAGCATCAACAAGCGCACCGGTGGCTGCAGTTCACAGCCAACATCGGGCGAGCACCCAACACGGTCGACGCGTACGGGCGGGCCGTCGAGGACCACCTGCGGTTCTGTGCAGCGGCATAGATACCACCCGGCTGTGACAACGCCCCGAGCGCTGCGGCGCCACCACCTGCACCTCGGCAACCTCCTGCCCCCAGAAAGGTCACACCCCTGTCTCAATTCTCAATAACTTGCCGTTTCCCTGTCTCGATGGGCGCCATGGACGCACACCTGGACCGGATGCGAGCCCACCCGGACATCGCCGGACGGGTGCTGCGCCTGGAGTACACGTCGGTCAGCCTCAACCCGCAGGCGAAGCTGTTCGGCCGCCGAAGCCTGCTGGACCAGTTCGACCCCGGCCGCGGCGAGGACCGGCCCGTGCTCGCCGCCTTCGAGGAGGAGCTCACCTGCCCGTGGGCGCTTTACCACGTGCGGCGCATCCTGCCGGTCTCGAAGGCGCACCCCACCCGGCGTGGACGGCCGATGCGCTCGGTGGAGCGGGTCCACGTGGGCAGTTGGCAGGCGACTCCCTCGGCGACGCCGAGAACCCTGCCACCGCGAGCTCTCCATGGAGGGGTTAGAAATTGGGTAGGCCGCGAGGACGCGCGGAACTCTCGTGAGCACGTGGAGGGGCGACCGGTGGGCGAGCAACCAGTCTTGGCGATGAGCGTAGTTGTTGACCACGGCCGGCTCCTGCTGATCTGTCGCGCCGCCCCCGAGGCCGATCTCGTCTGGGCACTGCCTGGTGGCACCGTCGAGCCGGGCGAAACGGCCGAGCAGGCGGCCGTCCGGGAGACGCTCGAGGAGACCGGCCTCGGTGTGGAGGCGGTCAGGCTGCTCGGCGAACGCGTGCATCCCGACACCGGCCGGCTCATCGCCTACGTGGCGTGCACGGTTCGCGGGGGCAGGGCGCGCGCCGCATCGTCGCGCGAGGTATCCGCCATCGCCTGGGCCGCACCCGGCGAGATCCACCGGTACGTGCCGCGCGGACTGTTCCCGCCCGTGCAGGCCTACCTCGACGGCCGGTAGCCCAAAAGCCCCCTGCTTGGCCCTCGTGACCGTACAGGGGGCATTCATGTCCGGGGTCAGCGACGGCGGGCGGCGACCGCGTCCGTGTACAGCTCCCGTGTCAGGTCCTCGGGGCCGATGCCGAGGTCGGCGAGCACGGCACGGATGTCGTCCAGCGCGGCCGTAACGTCCTCCTCGACGACAATCGTCTCGACCTCGAGGAACGTCCCGTCGATCTCCGGCACCCGCACCAGGGTGGCGAGCATCTGCCGGCCGCGGGCCTCGAAGTCGTAGTTACGGCACCACTTCTCGAAGGCGATCGACGGGACGTACCCGAGCCCCTGCAGGATGGCGTGCGCGGCCTCGGAGTCCTCGACGCGCGTCTCGTGCTCGGGCTTCGAACCGGAGGCCTCGTCGACCGTTGCGCCCTTGAAAGTAAGGGCAGTCCGGGGACTGCTCGGGCCGCGGACGGTGCGCACCCGCAGCTCCTGGTCCTGCTTCTCCAACGAGCCGTCCGGCCGGTCGTAGTAGGTGTCCTGGTACACCTCGACGCGGGCCTCGGTGCGCTCGTCGAGCTGCCGCATGACCGCCTCGGGCGAGTGGACCCGGGCCTTCAACTCCGCCTCAATCACGTGCGGTTCCCCTCTCAGTTCACACTGTCCGCTGCGCGCCGTCCACGATCGCATCGAACATCCGGCGGAACCCCCGGAAGAGGGGCCCGTGCGGTGTCTCCATAACCTTGTACGTGGCGCTCTCGTGGCCTTCCCACCCCGCGTCGAAGGCGCTGACGAACATGGTGGAGTCCGTGCGGATGAGCCGCCAAGTGGGCAGCATGCGATATCGGTACACCTTGATCTCGGAGGAGTCGGCCAGTTCCCGCAGCCGCGCCTCGGCCAGGCGCACACCGCTGGCGAGGGATTCGGCAGACTCCCCGATCTCGGCTGCGCGACGGTCCAGGACGTCGGAGTCCGGGTCGAGCAGCAGGACGCGGATGCGGAGCCCCTTGCCGCCCTGGTCGCGGGGAAGGCAGGCGCGCAGCAGGCTGTCGTTCAGCCCGATCAGGCCGAGGCCGCGCACGGCCAGGACGTCCAGTTCCTTTGCCTCGCGGGCCTGTTGCTGGATTTCGTCGGCCGCCGAGTTCTGTGCCGCGTACACACGGACCACCTCGGGGAACGCGGCGAGGTCGAAGGCTGGCCCGCCGGAGCGCTTCTCTCGGCTCGCGGCGAGGCCGAGCAGGTGCCGGGCGTCGTCAGGCATGTGGAGGCCGTCAGCGATCCGCTCGTACACGTCGAGGCGGGACACCTCGCGGGCGCCTGTTGATGATCTCGTTGATGCGGGCCTGCGTCATCCCGGTGGCCACGGCGATGCGGAACTGGCTGGCCCCGGCGTACTGCTGCACCTGGCGGAACACGGCACCCATGTCGCGGGCGCGGAGGGCCTGGCGGACCTCGGCGCACTCCCATGCCCAGTCGGGCAGTTCGATCGGTTCGAGTGCGGTCGGCATGGTGCGGCCCCCGGTTTCCATGGCGGGATGGAAAGCCATCTCACCGTGAGATTACCGGTGGTGGATCGAGTCGACACCGTCCGTCACAAGATCCTGGCCAGATCGTATGAACCCCGGCGGCCGCGCGAACGGCCCCGGGCGTGGACGACTGGTTGGAGTCGACATGGCAGAGATTACGCAGACCCAGAGCGCGCCCACCACCCCGACGGCCTACGCATACTGCGCCTGGCATAAAGGGGTCACGCGGGACGTCCGCCTGATCCAGATCGAAGAGTCGGGATCCGGCCCGGGAACGGGCCGCCAGCGGTTCGCGTGCCATCCCTGCCAGATCCGGTACGGCTTGGTCCCGCTCGCCGACCGATGACCTACTGGAAACGGAAGCCGCCCCGGGTCGCCGATCTGACCCGCGCTCAGTACTCGGGGTGGGACTGCTGCTGGTGCCGGAAGCGGCTCACCCGCGGGGCCCGGTCCGCCGGCCGCGCGACGGGGTCCAGCGGCGCCTACGACCTGAGCGTCGAGGTCTACGAATGCGGCCCGCGCTGCCCGAAGCGTCCCCGGCGCCCCACCTCGCGAAGAGGAGACACCCCGTGAACAGGTCCACCCTGCCTCGCGCTCAAGGCCGCATTTCTGGCTCGCCCACGCCGCTTCGAGGCAGTCGCCAGCTTCCTTCGGGGAGGTCTGCTCCAGCCACTTGAACGTGGACTCGCACGTCGCCGCGTTGTAGTTCCCCAACTCCTGTGCACCGGCGGGCACGTCAGGCACCTTCGCCCAAACAATGATGTCCCGCGTGGGCGGGCAGTCCTTCGTCGACGCGGACGGCTTCGGCTTCGCTGTACGAGGCGCGCTGCGGGCGGGCGTAGCCGCGGAATGGGTGGGCGTTGCGGGGCCACCAGGGTCATGGGCGGTAAGCGTCGGCCTCGGTGTGCCGCTGCTGCAGGCGACGGTCAACAAGACGGCGGAGACGGGCAGGATGAAGCGGCGCACTCGAGGCCCCCCCAAGACAGTGCAGTAAATGTGTGGGCCACAGTGGCAGCCGATCATGGAGCGCGCGCAGATGTTGCCGGAACATGACGACGGGTTCGACACCTCGGTGACTGCCGCAGGCTCGACAATGCACGACGCCCCGCCGTCCGGACCGTACAGGTCTGGAGGCGGGGCGAAGACCGACGCATACCCGGCCGGTGGATGTATTGACCGGGTCTTCTTCGTGCGTCGTTAGGCGGGAGTGATGTTCTCCGCCTGCGGGCCTTTCTGGCCCTGCGTGACGTCGAACTTCACCTTCTGGCCTTCCTGCAGCTCACGGAAGCCCTGGCTGGCGATGTTCGAGTAGTGGGCGAAGACGTCGGGGCCGCCGCCGTCCTGCTCGATGAAGCCGAAGCCCTTCTCCGCGTTGAACCACACCCGCCTGAGACGGAGCGAGCCAGTTGTCGACAACTCCGAAGATCACCGACTCCCGGGAAAGGGGTGCCGTTTGTCAGCCGACCGCGCTCTCAGCACCTACCTGCGACGCCCCGCATGGATGTCGCAGCCATTGAGGGCGGCCGTCAAGGACAACTGGCCCGCCGGAGAGGAACTCGCCGCATGACCACCCGCATCCGAGCGTCAGCCCGGCCACGGCAGCACGGTGAGTTCCGGCCACTCGTCTCTCCAGCGCGCTGCCTTGGCTTCATAGACCTCCCGCGGGGCAAGGACCGGGTTCGGCCGGACCACGAGGTTGAACACGTCGGAGAGCCCGTGGGGCGCATAGACGCGCCACCCACCGTCGGGGTCCAGCCGCACCCCCAGACAGCACGTCGTCGCGGCGAACGAGTCGATCGCCGCCTCGGTGGACTCGTGAGGCGGGCAGGGCACGCCGAATTTCTGCTCGTACCAGAGGTGCACGCGGGCCTCGTTGCGGACCTCCACCTCGGCCGGCAGCCCGGCGAACACCTCCTGCCCTGCCTTGATCGCGGCATCCTCCGCCTCCCAGGACAGGTCGGTGCCGTCGAAGTAGAAGATGTCGTAGTCCTTGATGCCGCTGGTCGGGGGCCTGTCGGTGACCACGTTCCACACCGTCTGGAAAAGGCAACCCGCCGTCACATACCAGCCGGGCAGCTCCATCGTCGCTGCCCTGGTCAGCACGCCGGTCAGGACCTCGTTCTGGGAGAGCACGGACCGCAAGCCATCGAGTTGCTCAACGAGAGGGAGTCGACCAAGCATCCGTACTCCCTATCACGAACAGCCCCTCGCACAAGGCGCGTTGGCCTCAAGCAGGCGTCCCAGCCCGCAAGGCGGGCAAGGTCAGGACCGCGCGGTCCGGAACGCGAGATACCGGCTGAAGGCTTCGTGGCTGTCGGGGGTGAAGCGCCACTCCAGCAGGGCCGACCGCAACTCCGGCTCGGCCAGCCAGCCATGCCAGGCGACCTCATCAGGATCGGCGACCACGGCGTCCGGCACCACGGCTTCGTGCACGCCGAGCCAGTGAGGGCTCAAACCGCCGCGGTTGAGGAACGTGAACAGCAAGCGCGGCAGCACACGAATGCCCAGCTCTTCGGCCAGCTCCCGCGAGGCGGCCTGTTCATAGGACTCACCGACATCCACGGCGCCACCGACCACGACCTCATAGAACCCGGGGAAGCGCGACAGCCGCTCCGACCGCCGATGGACGAGGATCCGCCCACGCTCATCACGACACACCGTCACGGCGACCCGGTGCAGCCAACCCTCCCGGATGGCCTGCCGGCGGCTGACCACCACCCCCAGCACACGATCTTGATCGTCGACACGCTCCACCAGTTCATCCACGACGCACACCCTGGCAGAGCCCACCGACAACGCCGCTTCCCGGCGACCCGCGGAACTGGACCAAGAGCACCTGCGCAAGGAGGCCGGACCCGGATGACGACAGTTGTCGTGCAAATACGACACCTATTGTGCTCAGGCTCACCGCCACCATCCCACCGAGCGAACTTCAAGGACCAGTTATGGCAACACAAACCCGCCTGCAAACGCGACACCGCCAGGCCGACGCCCGCACGCCCAAGGAGACATGACCTGCGAGGGACACGGTTTCAGCGGAAACAAGCTGAGCCAAAGCACACCGCGACCTCGGCCAGTCGGCCGCCTCCCGCGACGGCATGCAGCAAGTCGCCGCCAGCGGCGGCCGGTACGCCCCAGACGCCGCCTGCGCCCTGGCCCACCTCGCGCGAGCGGCCAGCCAATTCCCCACCGCACTCGCCACCGCCGAAACCCTCGGCTGGCCGGGCCGCGGCCACCGTGTCCTCGGCGACATCCACTTCGCCCACGGCGACATGCCCCAGGCCGCCGCATACACCGCCGCCCGCACCGAGGCCGAACAGCACGGCAACCTCGGCGAGAAGGCCATCGCCCAGGCCCACCTCGCCCTCACCCTCGCCTTCACCAACCGTGCCCGCGCAGACGGCGAGATCGCCCTCGCGAACAGCTCCTCGCCGGACTCGACCAGCGCGCCACGACGCTCACCGCCCAGGTCGCCGCCCTCGTCCGCCACGCCGGCGATGCCGGAGGGGAGTTCGCCGACTGCGCCGACCGCCCGCGCGGTGAGGTCACGGCCAGCGGCATCACCGCCGCCGCGCTCCTGCTCGAACTCGCCGTCGTCTTTCACCACGCCGTCCGCGACGACCACGACCAAGTCAACGCCTCGATCTCCCGGCTGCACGCGGCCACCCGTGACAACGACTACGCCTACTACGCCTACTACGCCGACATCGTGCACTTCATGGCGGGCCTTCCCCTCGAGACGGCGTCGGTCGCGCGCTGGGTCGACAGCGAGCCTGCCACCCACGAGCGCTGGCACGCCCTGGTCATCGGCCGCCGCCAGCGCCCCGGCACCCAGCAGTGACCCAGTCCTCGGCGTCCTGAAGAGCCTGTTCCTGAAGCACACATGGCAGAAGTGTCTCTACTGCTGATTGCCGAGACGGTGAGGGTTGTTGTGCAGGTGCACACGCCGCTCGTGATCATCACGTGCCAGCCTGAAGAATGGCGATTCCTCGGGGAGGGGCTCTAGCCGCAGATAGCACCCCAGGGCTTCCTGCGTCTCTTTGCACATCGCCCGAGCCCAGGAACGACGTCGGGAAGGGAAGTCGTGGCTGGCGGCAAGCGGCCCGAAGCAAAGGTGGGTGGCGTCCAAGACCCGGTTGCGCAGTTCCGGACTCGGGATCCGGTGTACTGCCTTGCGGACGAGTTTTTGCAGCTCTGACAGGTGCTCGTGCCCGAGTCGCGTTTCTTCTGAGGCTGCCGGGTTCTCCTCGTTTCGGATCAAGGTTGTGATCAGGTCCCCGGAATATCGTCAAGATTCGTCAGGATGGACTGCGCTGCGTCCTCAGCTGCGGAGTCCCTCCGATCACGTCGAGCCTGGTGAGCCTGATGTCGCTGTTGGTATACGACGCCGGCGAACGCGGCTCCGGCACCCACCAGAGCACCCAACAGTCCAATCAGTCCCACCAAAACTTCGGTACTCATGGTGGCCATCATGTCGTGGTCCGGTCGGATCGTCGGCATGGCCTGGTGGGCAGGTTTGTGGGTAAGTCGCCGCATCATCAGTGTTGTTGGCAGTCGTACACTGTCCGAGTGAACGTCTCCCACTGGCTCGTGTACGCCGACGGCGTTCGCGAACAGGTCGTCGCCGAATCGCTCCTGGACAGGCTGATCAACACGAGCCAGCAGGTGGTCATGAGCGGCCCCTCCTACAGGCCGAACAAACGGCCCAAGGCGGCGATCACCAAAGCGTGAGTCGGCCCCTGGGCTACCAAGGCAGTCGGCTCACTGTTCCGCGTTGCTCAGCCGACCGGTCCCGTCATCGCGTGCGGTCGTACCGCCGGTTCGAGCAGCGACAACGTCCGCTCCTCTGCATCGAGGGCGGCACGGATACCGACCGGCATCGGCAGATTCGGGCCTGCGTGCCCGACTTCGGCGTTGCCCAGGACCGGGATGTCGCGGTCACCGAGGACATCGAGGACGATCTCGGCCAGGGTCGGAGAGCCGTCGGGCGAGTCGAGTCCGTCGATCGCCTCCGGAACGCCCACGACCATGCCGGAGATCCGGTCGAGAATCCCGCTGTGCCGCAGTATCTGCAGATAGCTCCACACGTACGATGCCTGGCCGCCCAGCTCCTCCCAGAACAGCACCGCGCCGTCGAAGCATTCGAGCGGCAGCGCGAAAGGCGTCGCCTGCGCCAGCACGATCCGATTGATGACCCCGCCGATCAGCGGACCTTCGGCACGCCCGGCACGCCAGCACTCCCACGACGGACCGGCGGGCAGCGCACCGATCGGCTCCGTGTCGGTCAGCAGCGCCGAGTACAGCTTCCCCAGCTCCTCCCGGCGGGCCGCGGACGCTCTTTGCCAGTGCCCTCCGAGACCGGGCGTGGCCGGGTCGGCGTGGAACCCGACCAGACCCGTGCGCGCATAGAGCACCAGGTGCAGCAGTGAGATGTCGCTGTAGCCGAGGATCGGCTTGGGGTCGGCCCTGATCACGTCGAAGTCGATCAGGTCGAGGTATCCGAACACCGTATGGCCACCGTCGTGCGCGACGATCGCGCGCACCTCGGGATCACGCAGCAGACCGTTGAACTCCTTGGCGATCTCGTCCGGCCGCGCCGCGCTCCACCAGCGGTGCCGTCCGGCTTCGAGGAGCGGCGCGAGACGTACACGGATTCCCATCCGTTCGATCTCGGCCACGGCCCGTTCGAGATCGGGCGCGTATCTGGCGTCGAGCGGCCCGGACAGCGCCGCGACAACGACGAGGTCTCCGGGCTCCAGGGCGCGTGGGCGCAGCAGTTGAGACAGTGCAGTACGGGTCACCGAGGCAGTGTCCCGACGCCCATGACAACACGCTACTCATTTACCGATCGGCCACCCCGGGCTGTACACAACGCCGTACTCGCGGCCGAAGCGGTTCGCTTCCGCCGCAGAGCCCGTCATCCGGTGCAGCCACAACCCGTACGCCACGGACCCCATCTGCTCCTGTGTCAGATGCAGCCGCCACCGCTTGATCCCGTGATCACACGAGGCCGCCCTGACCTGCTCCGCCAGCCCGTCGGCCGGCGGCACCCGGAGCTGATCAGCGAGAACGACGAACACACGCAGGGCCGCCATCTGTGACGGGATCAGCTCCACCATCTGCCGGTCCAAGGCTGCCTCGCCGGGCGAGGGTTCGGCCCGGGGGCGGGACTGGCCGTAAGCGAGGGTGTCGTGGCCATACGGCGTCAGCCGGACCGCCCACCGCACGGGCCGCCCCTCCAGAGCCGACAGCTCCGCGCGGTCCTCCCGGCAGGCAAGCTCCACCAGGCCCTGGTTCTCCAGGGCGTCCACCTGCTGCTGATGCGGCGGAAGGAGTTCTGCGTCCAGCCGTGCCCGGCCGCCTGACCGCGCTCGCACAGCGCCTCCAGCACCGCCAGTGCCCTCTCCCAGTTCCTCATCCCGCTCCCCCAGCGTGTGCCCCTGTGCGCGTGCGCCGACCGTAGACGCCGACACCGGTCCGGACAGCGCCAAGACGGGAAGGCAAGCCCACCGGGTGACATCGGCTGCCACAGACGCGCCGGGCGGGACGCCACCCGGTAAGACACTGCGGTACCGCAGGATCCGGCGGTATCGTGCCCCGATGCGGCTCACGCCCTCGGAACGGGCCCACCGCTGCCTGGGTGTTTTGTCCTCTTTCGTGGCCAGTTCTCGTGAAGGCATGCTGCGGCCACCAGCAGCTCAGTACCGTGCCGACCATGGCGAACCAAGCAAAGAAGCAGGTCACGCCCGCTGAATGGGCGTTGCGGCTGACGCTGTGGATCTACGCCGTGGTCAGCATTCCGCTGTACCTGTGGTTCCTCCACCATGCCGCCGACCAGTGGGCCGACTACCTGCCCGAAGGCGACAACCTGCGCTTCTGGTTGCCGATCGTGGTGCCCGGTGCCGCGTTCAGCTTCACCCTGCTGGCCGCTGTGTCCTGGTGGTACACCGTCTTCCACACCCAGGAGTTCCTGGCCGGGCGCAGGGGCGGGTGGTTCCTCATCGTGTTCGTCGCCGCCCTGTCCCTGGCCGCCGGCATCATCGCCGCCCAGGTCCGCGACGTCACCGCGGTGGTCCCCACCACGACGTTGACGACCATCGGCATGACGAGGCTCTGGTTCCTGCCGCCAGCCGTGTCCCCGCAACTGCTCGACACCCCGCGCTCGAAGAAGACACCGACGGACCCGTCCTGACAACGCCCGAGGAGACCTTGATGAGACTCGTCTGGCTGGCCGCGATCAGCGTGCTCGCCATCGTGATGACGGTGTTCACGCCGTACGTGTTCCGCACCGAATCAACGTGGCAAGCCGTTGCCTGGCTGGTCATGCTCGCAGCCACGGTCACCGCCATCGCCGCACTCGTCCGCGCAGAACTGCTGCTCCGCCGCCTGGAGCGACTCGCGAACAGCGACACCTCCGCGACCTGATCCGCCTGTCCGGGTGCTGTCCCGTCTTCGAAGGCAGGAACCGGACGCGGGGGTGTCAGCCATGTTGTTCCTCCGCGCCGCTGAAGTCCCACATGCCGCGGTCGTTGAGGAAGAATCCTCCGTCTTGGAAGGCGCCGCGTACAACGTCGATTCCCTCGGCCGCGTGATTGACGGGAGCCATGGTCCTGATGTCCGCGACCTCATGGGCTTGCTCATCGGTGAGGACCCCCTGCTGCTCGGCCATCGCCAGGATGACCATGGCTGTCATTTCGACCACCTTGCTGATCTCTTCAGCGGTGGTGACGTCCGGTCCCTTGAACGGATCGTCCAGCAGAAACTCGTTCGTGCGGATGCTGTGTTCCAACCGGAACTCGGCAAGTGTCAGAGGGCGGCCGTACTCCTCCTGCAGCCAGACCGCGCCTTCCTCACCAAACTCTTCAATCAGGACTCCGTCCGGGCAGATCTGGTCGTAGCCAGGGTGCTTTGGTCGTGGGTTGCGCAAGGGAGCCGCGAGAGCTCGGTGAAGGTCCTTACGCAGATTCCTGGGACGTGCGGTGCGGCGCTTCCGCGACTTCGGCATCTCATCTCCCGGTCAGATGTAGGCGACGCCCGGAAGCGTCGACCGTACAGCCGCCGGTGCGCGTCGATGCTGAGCGACTCTGCTCGGGCACGTCAGTTCCCACATCCGTGGCCTCGGTGTCGCTCAGCAGGCCGTGCTCTAACGGAGTGTCTGGACGCGGCGGATCTACCGACCGGCCTCCCGCGCGCGCTCAACACGTGCGCGATGCACGCCGCCACTTGGTGAGGCGCAGCGTTCGCCCGGCGGCCTTTCGCAATCCGGGCAGGCAATGTCATACGCCCCTGGTGCCCGCCGTCGGCGCTCCGCCTTGGCTCTGCGTTCCGCCAGGATGGGCTCGATCCGCTCGTAGTGGGGGATCTTCGACACCGCGCCTGTACCGATCCGGGCGTTGGCGACATAGTTCTTGCCTGCCACGGCCTGGCAGCGCGGGCAGTTCCTCTTGACCCAGTGCCGGCGTGCCACCTGCTCGTGCCGCATCAGCCGCGGCGCTCCCCGACGACGGTGTGCAGCCCGAGTGTTGGGGTGAGGATGCAGGCGATGACCGCGGGACGGCCGAGGGCGAAGTAGCTGACGATGTAGACCGTGGAGAGGGCCCCGGCGCGTCGGGCGGTGGGCGTTTCGGCCAGGATGGGGCGGAGTCCGCCCTGGAAAGCGCCACCGAAGTCGATGCCGACGACGACGCTGGCGGTGAATAAGAGCCACAGCGATTCGGCCGATACCGATGCCGTCATCAGGGCGGCTCCGGCCACGAGGGCGACCGCGCCGATGCGGACGACTTTCAGGCCGTCCATACCCTGGGTGAGGGCGCCGACCAGGGCGCCAGTGGCGGTCACGGCGGCGATGGCGCAGCCGCCGACCAGGGCCACGCTCGCGGACGAGACAGACCCCGCTGAGGCCGTCACCGTCCGCTGACCGCACAAGAGCCGGGGCCACAGCAAGCAGACCGCTCCGCCCCGTCCCGTGCTCGTGGAACCGCCGAGCCCGTATGGCCCGGCGGTGGCGACCTTCTTACAGCACGATTGACTGGGCGACTCCTGACGGCCCGCCACGGCGTTCGGCGTGTGCGATCACCGCATGTGCCGAACGCCGCGGCGTTGTCGGGTGCGTCCAGGGGGACGCTCCTTCTGCCGCGAGGTCGCTCAGAAGCCGCCTCGGTCAGAGGTCAGTCGAAGAGGGAGAGGTCGATGGATTCTGCGAGGGCGGCATAGCCCGCGTCACTGCCGTGGAGGTTGTCACCCATGTGCAGGCCGCTGCGGATGTGGGTGGGGTCGGCGGGGTCGCGCCAGACGGCGTCGAAGTCGAGTACGCCGTCGAAGGTGCCGCTCGTGCGGATCCATGCGTTGACCTGCTCGCGCGCCTTGTCACCCTCGGCTGAGTACATTTCCGAGCTGCCGTAGGGGGCGATGGTCGCGGCGTAGACCTTCACGCCGTGCGCGCGGGCGCGTGCCGCCAGCTGGAGGTGGGCGGCGATGATGTCGTCGACGCCGACGGGTGAGCCGGGGAACATCAAGAGGAATCCGGCGGTCTCCTCGGTGCGTGGGGCGAAGGAGAAGATGAGGTCGTTGCCCACGGCGATCACCACGTGGCCGAGGCCGGGCGTAGCGAGGATGTCGCGGTCGAAGCGGGCGAGGGCGGCGGTGCCGATGCCGTCGGTGAGCATGCGGTTGCCGTTGATGCCCTGGCTGACCACACAGCGTGCCTGTCCGCCGCGGGCTGCCAGGCGTTCGGCGAGCCTGTCCGTCCAGCGTCGGTCGGTACCGGGGGTGGATCCCATGCCATCGACGCGGGAGTCGCCGATTACGGCGATGGCCTGGGTCGCTGTCTCAGGCTGTACTTCCACGGCCGTGATCAGGGCTTGTGCTGGCAAGGGGGCGGCGTCCGCGGGCAGCGACACGAGGGCGGTCGCGTCGCCGGGGATGAGCCAGCCGAGCGTGTGGAAGGTCCCGTGGCAGGTTGCGGTGTCGACTCGGTCGGGCAGGTAGAGGCTGATGGTCAGCCGGGACAGCGCGGCGGTCCGCAGATCGATGGGGTCACTGAGGATCGGCGCGCCCGCCGGCACGGTGGCGCTCGGCTGGCCGCTGAAGGTCACCGCGTGATCGCTTCCGTACTGGATTCCGTCGTCGGTGTCCGTGATGGCGACACGGGCGGCGCCGATGGTCAGCGGTGCGGTTCCGTACTCGTTGCTGATGCGGATGCGGATGCGGTGTCCGCCGCCTGTGATGCGGACGATTTGCCGCAGCGTCGCATTCTCAAAGGGCTCGATGCAGCTGACGGAGTTGTCCGGTGCCTGCGGGGAGGCGCCCCAGGTGCGAACCCATGCAACTGTGTGCGGGGCCGAACCTTCGGAACTGGAGGGGGTGTTGACGGCGCTGTTCACGGTCGTTGCCCTTCGGCTGTCGGGTATTGCGGCGGTGCTTGAGGGTGTTGGTGCTCGACGAGTTCGGTGGCAGGCGGCCTTGCCTGATGCGGTGGAGGGGCCTGGGCCTCGTTCGCGGTCTTGCGCTTCCAGACCGATGCTCCGGCGCAGGGGAGGTCGATCCGCAGCGGGGGAACGGCACCGCTCCTGGAACGGGGCCGGGGAGCCGCCGTTCGTTCTAGCTCTGCGGCGCGCCGAACCACTGGGCAGCCGCCTGCTCGAACGCGTCGCGATCCGGGGCGGGCTCGCTCGCCCAGGCCACGACGCCGTCGGGCCGAATCAGCACGGCACCCAGCCCGAGGTCGTTGCGCGCCGGGCCGACCGCGTAGTGGATCCGGCCTGCCCACCCCTTGGCCGCGACGTGCAGCGCACGGTCGGTGCTGAAGTCGAGCACAACTCCCTGCCCCTGGCGCAGCAGTTCGCCGAGGCGGGTGCCGTCCTCGAAGCGGAAGTCCGGGGCGGTGCGGCCGATGAGGGGCTGTTCGCTGCCCAGGTCGTAGCGGTTGAACAGCCCCGACGTCTTTCGGTACACGTGGGTCGTTCCGTCGGTGGTGCTCATCAGATCGTGGACGAGTTGACGCAGCGCGGGGGCGTTGGGGCCCGGCTTCATGGTCGCGACCTGGGCGCGGGACCAGTCGAGGACGGCGGCGCCGACGGGGTGCCGCTCGGTGGTGTAGGTGTCGAGCAGGCCCTCGGGAGCGGAGCCGTGCACGGTGGCGGCGAGCTTCCAGCCGAGGTTGACGGCGTCGCCGATGCCGAGGTTGAGGCCCTGGCCGCCCAGGGGCGAGTGGATGTGTGCTGCGTCGCCGGCGAGCAGCACCCGGCCCTCGCGATACGTCGGCGCCTGCATCGCGCGGTCGGTGAAGCTGGAGGCGAGATGGACCTCGCTCAGCGTCACGTCGGTGCCGCTGATACGGCACAGGACCGTCTGGAGGTGCTCGCGGGTCAGCGGCTGAGAGCGGTCGAAGGTGCCGCCGTCGAAGTCCATCATGCCCAGGTGCCCTTCGAGGGGCGTACGCAGATACATGCCGTTCGGCGTCAGGTTGAACCCGAGCGGCAGCTGCTCGGGATCGGCGAAGGTGACCTTGGCGACGTAGCCGGTGAACAGCGGCTCGGTGCCCACGAATTCGAAGCCGGCGAGCTGACGTACGGCGCTGCGCCCGCCGTCGCAGCCCACCAGCCAGCGCCCCTGGTACTCCTGGCCGCCTGCCGTGACGAGGACAGATTCGGTGTCCTGCGCCACGGCCGTGACGGGAGCATTCCGGATGATCTCGACTCCGAGCGCGGTAGCCCGCTCGGACAGCACCGATCCGACCGCTTCCAGGCTCGTCATGAACCCCTCCATCGCCGGGCTGGGCAGCCTAGACGGGAGGGCTGCTGTGTCGATGTCGGCCGCGTCGAGCGTCATGCCCGCGAAATGGCTCAGCTCGCGAGGGTCGGGGGCCTCGACCACTTCCGGATCCGCGCCGACCTTCTCCGGGTTGACTCCGGAAGCATTCGCTGTCGCTTCCAGTAAGCCGCGGCGGTAGAGCGTCTCGGCCGACCCGGCGTTCAGGCCCCGCAGCCCGAGCGGGAATGCCTTCAGGGGCGAGGTGAGTTCCGGGTCCCGCTCAAGGACCAGAACTGAGCAGCCGGACAGGGCCAGCTCGCCGGCCAGGAACAGACCGACCGGGCCGCCGCCCGCGATCACGACGTCATGCATGAGAGGTGTCCTTTCGAGAAACGAACGATGGGGTCACCCGGCCAGATCGGCCGGGTCAGCGCAGATGGGTGAGGCCGTCGAGGATGACGGCGATGCCGGTGAGGAACTGTTCGCGGTCGTCGTGCTCTCGCATCTGGCCGACGATGGCGTGCATGAACGGGTAAGTCTGCGGGTCGAGCCCCTGCCATGCCGTCGACGCCGCGTCGAAGAACTCGTCGCGATCCCCGCTGGGGTCGATCCCTGAAGTGTCCCCCTCGATGCGGGCGTTCTGGCTGACGGCTCCGAGGATGTAGTGCACGAGCGTCGAGGCCGCGTCGAACCAGGAGGCTCGCGGCACGCCCAGGGCGCCCATCTGCCCGCCGATCCGCTCGAAGATCCCCACCGTCACCGGGCCGACCGGATTCCGGATGATCTGGAGGGTCAGCCGCGTGGCGAGCCACTGATGTGCGGCGATCGCGTCGAACAGGGCCAGTGCGACGACACGGATCTCATCCCCGGGTGTGGCCGCAGCCCCGGCGGGCCGGGTCGCCAGCGCCGCGCCGATCACGGTTTCCGTCGCCGTGTCGAGCAGCTCGTCACGGGTGCCCACGTGGTAATAGATTGCCCCGGAACCGGTGGACAGCCGTTCGGTCAGCGCCCGGACGGTCAGCGCGCTCTCGCCGCCCGCATCGAGCATCTCGACCGCAATGCCGATGATCCGCTCCCGGGAGAGCACCTGGTTGCGCCGCTGTGGTCGGCGCGCTCGCGTCGTCATACCTCGACGGTGCCACATTTGGTGCAGCGATCCAAATTAGTGCGCCGTACCAAAGTGGCGTACGGTCGTCCCACTTTGGAACAGTGCGCCAACGTGTTGGTCGGCCGACGCCAGCCGCAAGAGCAAAGGGGCGTCATGCACCACGTCACGATCATCGGAGCCGGGCTCGGCGGACTCACGCTGGCCCGCGTCCTGCACGTCCACGGCATACCGGTCGCGGTCTACGAGACGGAAGCCTCGCCCGAGGCGCCGACAAGCCCGCGTCGACCCGGTGCACCTGGGCCAGCGGCTGGGCCTGTTCACCATCATCGTGCTCGGCGAGGGCGTCGCCCAGCTCGTGATGGTGGGCCCCGAAGCAAACTGGGATCACACCCTGCGAGCGCTCGGGCTCGCCGGCTTCCTCCTGCTGGTGCCCATCTGGAGGCTCTCCCTCGTACACGGATACGGCGGGGTGCCCAACCTGCGTGAGGCCGCCCTCCCACCGCGCCTGGTGCTGCTCCTGCACTGCCTCACCAACGGCGCCCTCACCGCTCTGGCGGCCGGCCTGGGCGCATCGGTGGAGCACCGGCACGACGAGCTGCCGACCAGCGTGCGCTGTGTACTGTGTGCGAACTTCGCCGCCTACGTCATCATCGCAGCACTCGCCGCGATCATGTCACGGCGGACGGCGAACACCTCTACGCGCTGGACCGCGCTGCTCAGCCACCTGCTGCCGCCCCTGGCCCTGTCGCTGGCGACCGGATTCTTCGGGAACGACCTGCCCTCCGTCGCCGTGGTGTGGCTGCTGGTCGCCGCGGCAGGGTGGGGACTGCTGGGGTACGTCGCGCAACGGGGGCGGCGCGGGATCGCTCAACGTGCGTGAGCCGCAGCCCGCCTGTTCAGGACGGTTCGCATGCCGACCCTTCTCCCCTCGCAACCGCCTGGGCTCCCGCAGCTGACGTGCCGGAGCCCGGTCGGGGTGATCACATCGAACCTCGATCGTGCGAACCAGGGTGGGACTCCAGATGTGAGGGCGGGACAGGGAAGACCATGGAAGCCCGACACGCGGAACTTGACAGGGAACAGGCGCGGTCGGTGTACAGCTTGGTGGTCAGCTGAAGCCCACAGCCTCCGAGCAGCAGCCCGCACCAGAACGTGTCGTGCTCATGACGGCGACGGAAGGCATCCAACTCGATCGCCTCCAATGGCAGCATCAGCGGCTCCTCCGAGTCCGCACCGCCCAGAACAGCCGTCTGAATCTGCCGCCTGTCACCAGGCACGAAACCCCACCTTTCGTCCCAACTCATCGTGCCACCCACTTCGTTGGCCTCAGAGACGATCGACGTGCTCACGCCGTCGTACGCAGCGGGGCAGGATCGGCAGCAACAGCCGACGTGCCGGCCTGCCGGGCGGCACGCTCCGCCCGGGCCCTCCGCAACGCAAGAGCCCGGGCGGCCTCCGATTCGCGGCGACGCTGGACACGGGCCGCCTCGATCGGGGGCGGCGCATCGTCCTGCGCGGGCTCCGGCTCGGGGAACACGCGCGGCGCAGCCATCTGCGACGGGATCAGCTCCACCACCTACCGGTCTGCTTCCTCCCTTCCGGGCGGGGGCTCGGCCCGGGGGCGGGACTGGCCGTAGGTGAGGGTGTCGTGGCCGTACGGTGTCAGCCGTTCCGCCCACTGCACGGAAGGACTACTCGCGGGCCTCCCGGCTGAGCGCCGTTGCGGTGTGATGCGCGGGTTCCCGCCGTGTCACTAGATCAGCGGCAGGGTGCCGGCGAGGTGCCCAAGACTGTTGAGTCCTTCGCCGCGGCCACGTTCTTCGGCTCAAGTCCCAAGCGAAACTGCGGCTTTGGGCAAGGCTCGCCCACGCCCTGGTATGGAGAAGGTGCAGGTCACCACATGTTCACCGCCTGCGTCCACCCGCATAGATCCGGCGGGTGCTGTCATACCGTCAGCCGCCCGGAACATGATCTCCAGGCCGAGACGAGAGACCCCACATGCGACCTCTGCGCCGCGTCACCGCCACCACCACCGCCCTCGGCATAGCCGCCGCAGGCCTCATCATCACGGTGAGCGGCACCGCGCACGCCTCCGCCTGTTCCCAGTCCTACCTGCCGCTGCCCGACGGCTGACGTGCCCTTCGACGACTCCGGAGCTGTAGTCGAGCGTCATGCCGGCGAGGACGGCGGCCCAGTCCTGGCGGAGGAAGCCGAACGGCGAAGCCCCGCACGGGCCCGGGCCCGTTGGTCTCGGCCTCGCGGACCCAGTCGGCGAGGAGATGCCCTCGCCGGTCGCGGACCCGGCCGGCGAAGACGCGGGCCAGGTCGCAGGCAGTAGCGATGTCCGGGCAGGCGATGCGCACCTCGTCGAGCTGGTCTTGTTCCTCACGGCTGAGTCCGTCGCGCGGTCTCATGGTCCATGAGGTGATCCTGCAGGGTGTGGGGATGGGGCGGGGAGGCTCGGCCGCGGCGGTGCCGCCGCGCAGGGTGCGGATGTAGAGGCGGACGGCCTGATGGTTGCCGCGGTAGCCGTGCTCGTGGATCTCGCGGTAGAGCTGGGCGGCGTTGGTGCAGCCGTCAACGAATCGTTGTTGCAGGTAGGGCCGACAGGAGTCGAGTTGGCGGGGGCGGCGGTCGCGTGCCGAGGCGATCAGTACCTCAAGATCAGTGGTCAGGTAGCGGCGGACGGTCTTGCGGTCCAGTCCGAACCGGCGGGCGATGGCGCTGATCGTCCATGTCGCCTCGCGTAATCGGTGGATCTCCGCATGCCGTTCGGTCACCCGCTGCATGAGCGGGGTTGCGGGGATGTTGTCGAGCGGCGGGGTCAGCGGCAGCAGTGCCGCGGGCGGTGCGGTAGGCGGCGCAGGTGCGTCAACGTCGTCCAGAGCGTATTTGTGCAGGCAGGAGCGGTGTTGGTGGCATGTCTTCTCGACCGCGGCTGACAGGTTCTGATGCATGTGCCAGCGATCGGCCACCTCGGTGGCATCCGGTGCTGCCTCCTTGATCGCGCGACTGTAACCGCTGTCGCGGTCCCGGCAGATGATCTCGGCGCCGGGATGTGCGGTGAGCCAGGCAGCGAGCGTCTCGCTGGTGCGGTCGGACAACAGGTCGATGGGCGTGGCCGTCTCGACGTCGAGCAGGATGGTTCCGTAGGTGCGAGAGCGCCGGAAGGCGAAGTCGTCGACGCCCAGCACTCGCGGGCTCCGGGTGGGTACGTCGGGCGCGTGCAGTTGGCCGAGCAGACGGGCCCGGCCGGCGGGAACGGCCAGCGAGCGGCACAGCCGCATCCCCGGCCGGCCTCCCGCCGTGAGTGCAACGGACCGCCACAGCCTCTTCACTCCGGGGCTCGCTCGGGCATAGCGCGTGGTCAGACCCTGGACCTGCTCGACGAACGTGCGCCGCCCGCATCCGGCGGCATCGCAGAAGAACCGCCGGACCTCCAGCTTCACCACCACGCGCCGCCCGCCGACTGGATACTCGGCGAGCCGCCGCCCGTAGCGGCTGTGCACCCGACGCGAGGCAGTCGCGCAGTCTGGGCACCTCAACTCCGTTACGGCGCTGCGGGCTTCGGCCACAATGACCCCGCCTACCTCGGACAACCGGTCCAGCACCATCCCCACGGCGTTCGGGAACAGCACGTCCTTCAACGCGGACAGATCCCCCATGACCAGGGCATTCCCACTGCCAAACACACTGGCCAAGGACTACGCGATCGTGACCGTCACGAAATTCCGCCCAGACCCGAATTCAAGAATCCCCATCATCGCGGCGCATGGCGCCGAGCTCCGCCGCTGGTAGGGTCCCTGCCAAGCCACCGCGCTGGTTTTGTGACAACGGCTTCGCCGGTTCACCCAGGTGCTCCGCGCCGCGCGCTTGAGTCCGTATCTCACGCCCCGGAGCCCCTATGCCTCACGACCACGCCCGGAAGACCGCGATCCGCCAGCGGATGGCCAGGACGGGTGAGCGATACCTCGAAGCCGCCCGCGCCATCGAGGCCATCTGCGCCAGCCCTGAACCACCGCTGTGCGCCCTGCACATCTCCTCGTGGGACTGCCCGGAAGACTGCCCCCACCTGGACTATGTCCACGACACACCCGAGTACCAGGCGTGGGCCGCCACACCACGCGTCGTCCGCGACGACTGCCCCAGCGATGCGACCTGCTCCGACCCGGACTGTTTCAGCGGCTGCAACGAGGTCCACTTCAGCATGTGCAGGGACTGCTTGCACGTTTTCGACGTGACCGACGACGACCCCAAGGACGGGAGCTGCCCCAACGGCTGCGGTCCCCACCTCCCGCTGGAGCGGGCCTGGCTCGCGGCACAGCAGACCACCCGGCCCTGAGTAGCCCCGGAGAGTCCCTTCGGGATGCCTGCCCGGCCCTGGCCTGTCCGCCGGCTCGCCGCGCAGGCCGCACCCCGCACCCCGCACCCCGCACAGGCGAGCGTCTGCGCGGGGTGCGGCTGCTCCGCTTCGACCGGCAGCGAGCTGGGCAGCCCGGTGCCCGCCGCGGCGGTACGCGTTCAGTCGAGGGCTGCGGGAGGCGTGCCCTCGGCGGTCCAGTCGCCGTCGAACAACGCTGCGACCAGGCGGGCGTGTTCGCCGGGGAGCTGCTTGGCGCGCTGTTTGGTGCGGGTTTTGGCGAGCCAGGCGCCGATCTTGACCGTTTCGCCGTCGACGCGGATCGTCTCGCGGGCGGCGGGGGCGCGGCGTTCGCGGTGGAGGAAGAGTTCCAGGAGCTGGACGGTCTGTTCGAAGCTGCGGCGGGGGCGGCGGGCGGGGGCGAGCGGGTTGGTCTCGGGGGTGAGGCCGAGGGTGGTCATCAGCTGCTGGCCGGAGGCAAGGGCGTGCCAGGTGGTGAGCTGGCGGTGGAGCCAGGAGCCGATCTTCACGCCGCCCAGGAGGGTGTCGCGGGTGAGGGCGGCCGGGTCTGTGCCGTCGGCGAGGTGGGCGCGCAGCACGTGGTATTTACGGTGCCAGTCGGCGCCGTGGGGCAGGCGCCAGTCGGCGGTCAGAGCGGTCAGTGCGTCAGCGCGGGCCGGGTCCAGGGTGTTCTTGGCGGCGTGGTGGCGCTGTTCGGCGAGCCAGGCGCCGAGAGGGGTGGTGGCGGGGGCTGCGAGGTGGTGGTGAGTGCGGTGGTAGTCGGCGGCTGCGGTCAGGCGTGAGCGCCAGGCGGCGTCGTGCTTGTCCCAGATCATGCCGAGGGCGTCGAGTTCGGCCCTCCAGTCGGCGTCGAGGCGGCCGGCTGTCGCGGCGTCACGCATGGTGGTGATGAAGGTGCCCAGTGCGTAGCCGGTGGAGTCCACGTGGTCGGCGGGTGCGTCGAGGTGGCCGTACTGGTCGCGGTAGGACTGGGCGGCGGCAAGGCCCAGGCGGCGGGAGCGGGAGACCGTCTGGTCGCGGGGGTCGAAGGAGGCCAGGTCCATGGCGCGGGCGATGCGTTCGGGGTGGACGGTGAAGTCGAAGTGCCAGCGGCGTTCGATCACTTGGCTGGTCTCGCGCGGGAGGCGGTTGGCCTTGTCCGGCAGGCGTTCGAGGATGCGATGGTCGTGGCTGGCCAGCGCGGTGGCGATCGCCCAGACGGGTTCGTAGGCGGTGCCCAGGATGTCTTCGCCGTCGGCGCCGGGCGGAACGTAGACGGGGACGATGAGGCTCGCGGTCTTCCCGGACACGTCCAGGCGCAGGGCGCGGCCGAGGGCCTGGACGCAGCGGATGACGCTGCGGGTGGGGTCGGCGAAGACGAGGGCGTCGACGCTGGGGATGTCGACGCCCTCGGCGATCAGGCGCGAGTTGGCCAGGATCGCGCAGTCTGCGGCGGCGAACGCGGCGAAGATGTCGTCGCGCTGGGCGGGGGTGTGCTCGCCGTGGGCGAAGAACAGCTGCGGGGCGGTGTCCGGGCACAAGCCGGGGTCGGTGGTGCGCAGCAGGCGCAGGGTGTGGGACAGTTCGCGGGCGAAGAGGCGGGCGTCGGAGACGAGGGTGAAGTAGACCAGGACCTTCTTCAGGCCGTGTTCGGTCATCGCGCGCAGGACGGCCAGGTGCAGGGCGGTGGTGCGCAGCGCACTGTCCGCTTCTTCACCGGGGACGGTGCCGGGGGCGGAGAGGTTGAGACGGCTGCGCAGGCCGGTGTCGGTGAGGGTGGGCACCACGATGCGGTAGTCCGCGGCGCGGCCGTCTTCGACGACCTGGGCGAGCGGGTACTCGAAGACTTTCTTCCCGTAGATCTGCTCGTTGTCCATGGAGTTGACGAACGCGTCCGCCTCGTGGGCGCCGTGGTGCTGTCGGCGCGGGCGGGTGGTGTCGGCGGACTCGGCCAGTTCGGGGGCGGCGAAGATGCGCGGGGTTGGCGGTCATGCAGAGGCGGCGGTCGGCCACGATCCGGTGCGCGTCGTTGACGGCCGCCCATTTCTTGTCGGCCCGGCCGGCGATCCGGTGGGCCTCGTCCATGACTGCAAGGTCGAACGGCGGCACCGCGTACCCCGTGCTCTGCGTCTGTTCGATCTTGTCGAGAGAGTCGTAGGTACAGATCACGGTCACAGCGGGGATCTGGTCGTGCCCCTCCCCCACCACCGACATCAGCCCGCCCAGCGCATGCGGGTCGCTGGTCGACATGACGCGGGCGGCAACGAGATCCTCCCGGCCGGCGGTGTCCATCGAGGAGACGATCACCATGTGCTCGCCGTGGCCGTCCCGGCGCCACGCCAGCGCGGTCTGCGCCGCCAGGTCCAAGGTGGGCACCACGAACAGCACCAGCCGCGCGCCGAGTTCGTCCGCCACCCGGATCGACACCAGTGTCTTGCCGGTCCCTGTCGCTGACACATACAGCCCGCGCGTGCCCGCACGCCGCAGATGCCGTACCAGCCGCTCCGCTGCCTCTGCCTGGTCGGGAAAGAGCCGCGACCGCTCGGGGCGGCCGGGGCGCGGCAGTTCCACCACAGTCATACAGCTCTTCCTCGATCCCGAAAGCAGCGCAAGGTCGTCCAGGCGCAGGCATGGGACCGTACCGGCCCGGCCGGAACATCGGCGACCTGTACATCACCCATGGCGAGAGCACACCACAGAGCCCGAGCCGTACACGGGGGAAAGCCCAAAACAACATCAAAGCCAGGGCGTACCGGTAGCCTGCGGGTGTTCCCGAGAGGTCTTGACCTGCGCTGTTTCTCTGTCGATGTAGATCCTTGCCCGTCACGAACGTGATCGTTGCCCGGCGGGTCCGGCCGGGTACAGGGCCGCGATGCGGGGCAGCCGGTGGGCGATGCGTTCGTCGTCGCCGAAGTCGAAGTTCCACTCGGGGTCGAGGTCGGGGTAGCGGATCGTGAACGCTTTGTGGGGCAGCTCGCTGCCGGTGGCGGTCTGGTAGGCGTTCCAGACGATGGTGAGGATTGCCTCGCCCTCGAGGTCCCTGCCCTTGGCGGCGCCTTGTTGGACGGTGGGGAGGTCGGCAAGGCTGTCCGGGTCGTTGATGACCTGTTCGAAGGTGGTGCGGCCCTGGGCGATGAGCCAACCACGGAAGTAGTCGAAGCCGTCATCGGAACAGCCGCCGTTGATCTGGTAAGCGGCGGCCCAGAGGGGGCTCAGGTAGGACGCGGTCATCAAGTCCCACAGAATCTGCTCCGCTTGGATGATCTCGGTCGGTTCCAGGCTGGCGAGGAGGGTGCTGGCGCGGGCGGCGATTTCCTCGGTGTCCGTGGGGTCGGCGGCCTGGCGGCGGGCTTGGTCGACGAGGCGCCAGAACCGGTCCTTATCCAGGGTCAGTCCCACCAGAACTCCCAGCAGTTCAGATCGATGAGGTGCTCGGCACACGCGGCCAAGGTGGGATGTGCGCCTTGCCAGATGTTGTCGGGGCAGAAGGCGAAGTGCTCGGCGGCAATGGTCAGGGCGTCGTCGAGTCCGTTCGGGGGTGCGGCGACACTGAGGTGGAGGGTGCTGAATCCGAGGCCGACGACACGTGCGCCGAAGCGCTCTTCCCAGTCGCGTACGACGGCGGAGAACGTGGCCGTGTCGTTGTCGTAGTTGAGGGGGCCGTCCCATCCGCAGGCGGTGAGAGCGTCTGCTCCGCGCGGTGCTGAGACAAGGCCGAGGCGTACGTGCGGGTTCTGGACCAGGAAGGCTCGCGTGTATTGCTCGGCCATTCCATCGGGGTCCGCGAAGAGTGCCCGGCTGGGTGCGGTTCCGGGCCAGGTCTGACCGAAGGGGGCGGTGACAGCTATGCGCTCCTTGGCAGTGAGCAGGTCGTCGTCCCCGTCCGTGGCGGTGTAGTCGTGCCACCAGCGGGCGAGGAGTGCCTCGGGGTCGTGGTCCGCTGGGGAGGACATGCGCTCGGGGGACAGTTCGCCGCAGGCCCAGGGCCGGAACGCGGGGTCGCGCGGGTCCAGGGAGTCGAGCAGAAGCGGCCAAAGCCCGGAGGTGGCGTGTTCGGCGCGCAACTGCGACCACAGGTCGGCGGAGGCTGGGCTGTCGCTCAGCCACAGTGGCTGCGCGTCGCCATCACCTTCATCCGAGGCGATCATGCGTCCGGGCGGCAAAGCCACTCCGTAGGGCGGGCGGGATTCGAGGTTCACGAGCGGATGCTAAGCGCGGGGTCTGACAGCACCCGTCAGCGTGGTAGCTGTGCCGGCAGAGACGGCTACCTCGCTGTGGGGGCGATGGCGAAGCCGGCGCCTACCCTGCTCAACTCGCCAAATCGAATGCCGACCACACGCGCGTCTTGAGACGAAGCACGATAGCTGTCCGCAAAGGCAGGGGTGTTGCCACCAAGATCGCGGGGAGGGCCGCCCGGAGCGGGTCGACGGGGCCGCCGTGCGGTCAAGTGATCGGCGCAGCAGCGGGACCAGGGCATCCGCCATGGCGATGCGGCGGGGATCTTTTGCATACGAAACCACCCGCGCATCGTAGAGGTCACGCGCGTCGTGCGACGACGTGGGCGGGCAGGTCCCCTGTTCGGCCGGTTTCCGGGACGTGGTGATGGCGGCGTCGGCAGAATGACGCCGACCGGCACGACGACACGACGTACTGCGGCCGTTGCCGCAACTGCCCAGGCCTATTTGATTGTTGGGCGGGTGAGGAGAGATAGACGTGAGCAAGGACCAGGCCGCCGACGCCACCGGGGCGCGACTCGATACAGGGACGGCGCACAACGCCCGTGTCTGGAACTACTGGCAGGGCGGCAAGGACAACTACGAGGTCGACCGGCGGGTGGGTGATCACGTCGCCCAGATGATCCCCGTCATCCGCGACATCGCCCGTGCCGACCGGGAGTTCCTGAGCCGCGCGGTGCGCTTTGCAGCCCAGGAGCACGGTATACGCCAGTTCCTCGACATCGGCACCGGCTTGCCGGCCCTGGAGAACACCCACGAGATCGCCCAGCGCATCGCGCCCGAGTCGCGGATCGTGTATGTCGACAACGACCCCCTCGTACTCGCGCACGCCCGCGCCCTGCTGACCAGCGCCCCAAACGGCGCCACCGACTACATCGACGCAGACACGCACGACCCGGACGCCATCCTGCGTATCGCCGGGCAGACACTCGACTTCGGCAAGCCGTGCGCGCTGATGCTGCTCGGCATCCTGAACTTCGTCCTCGACGGTGCCGAGGCGCAGTCCATCACCCGTCGGCTCGTTCAGGCGCTCGCCCCCGGCAGCATTCTCATCCTGACCCACCCCACCACGGAGCCCGAACTCGGCGGCGCCCTTCAACTCGAGGCGATGGAGTTCTGGAACGCCAACGCCACACCGCCGGTCACCGCGCGCAGCAGCAAGGAGATCGCCCAGTACTTCGACGGGCTCACGCTCGTGGAGCCCAAGCTCGTGTCCTGCTCGTTGTGGCGGCCCGGGCCCGGAACCGAGCCCGAGGTCGTACCCCAGCTGGGCGGCGTGGCGCTAAAGGTCTGAACGTCAGCGTGCTCCTGCGGCATCCGCGCGGGCCCCGCAGCAGGGAGGGATGGCTTCGAACGAGTCTTCTGGCCCCAGAGGAACGAATTTTCTGGCCCCGATTAGCGATCTTCGGGGCCTGCTGTGAACGAGTCTATTGGCTCCACCTGAGCCCAACGCCAATGCCCGCCACCCCGACGTGCTGGCTGCCCGACGCCGCGAGCGCGCCCGCATCCGCAGCAAGGGGGGGCATCCGCCGGGGCGGACGCCCCTTTGCCGAAGCAGCCGGACCACACGGTGAATCCTGCTCAGCACATCAGAAGGGCAGGCCCCGCAGGTCCACACTGATGGTTGGATGAGGCAGGCTGGCCAGGTCGTAGATCATGGTGGTCAGTCGCGAGGTCCTTTCGCCGTCGGGCTGTTGGACGGTGACGGGCACGGAGAGCCGGCGCCATCCCAGCTGTGTGTAGAGCGGGATCAGGTCCGGGCGGCAGAGCAGAATCATCGTCTCGGCGCCGGCCGCTCGTGCGTGTTCGACCGCCACACTGATCACCGTCCGGGCGACGCCCTGGCCTCGATAGGCGAGGTGCACCACCACATCGCCCAACCCCGCGACGCGTCGCGGCAATCCATCAAAGGCCATGTCCCGCAGCAGCCATCCCGCGGAAGCCACCAGCCGACCTTCGGAGACAGCGGTGAGAGTGTGCTGCTTGTCAGCCCCTACCAGACCGGACCCATTCATCCCGAAGGGGTCGGGCAGACCATCGCGGAGTGCGGCTCTGTCATCCGGAGAACCGGGGCCCAGCGCGCTCGATAGCCAGACCGTCGTTCAGGCTGGTCAGGGCTGTCCAGGGTGGCCGCGAGGCCAGCGCGTAGCGCCGCCGAAGGCGCCCTTGACCGACCGGACCAGCCGCACACTCAGCCGTCGGGCGGCCCGTCACGGCCCCAGCCCAGGTGGGGAATTACGTGACGCTGATCATGGAGATCCCGGGGAATTGCATGACCGCTGACACTGCGCGTCGGCGCCGTGCCCCGTCAGCTCGAAGCGCCGGAGAAGTAGACCAACTCCACCAAGATCAATCTCAGCGGCACTTTCTGGACGCCGACTACTCACACCCGGACCCCGACAATGCCCCCCCTACCGACCTCAGCCACGTCAAGGGTGGCTCAGACCCGGCAGCTGTAGTTCTTGATCGTCATGGTGGTGTCATGTGGTCGCGGCGGCGGTGACGTTGTTCCAGCGCCGGTGGCAGGCTTGCGCGATGGCCTGGTGACGGCGTCGCCAGGCGGACCAGTGCAGGACATGGCCGATGTCGTGGCGGAGCGGGGGCAGGGTGGTTGCCCGCAGGATGGTCAGCAGCTCGCGTGCGCTGACCGGGATGAGGCCGACGGCCATGGTGGTGGTCGCGGTGCGGGCGCGGGTGACGGCCAGGACGGCGGTGGCCAGGATGCTGATCAGGGTCCAACGCATCCAGGAGTTCCAGCAGGTCGTCTGGCCCTGGTCGAGTCCGGTGACGCCCTTGGCCAGCTGGAAGTCCTCTTCGACCTGCCATCTGGTGCAGATGATGTGTATGAGGCCGGCAAGGGTGACGGGTCGGGTGGAGTAGCAGCGGTAGAAGGAGAGTTCGCCGGTGAAGCGGTGTCGGCGCACGACCAGGACGGATGTCCCGTCGTCCTCGGTGTCGGGGGCGTCGTCGCTCTGGATGTCGGTCCAGGTCCAGTCGTAGTGGCGGTCGCCCTTCAGGCCGTGACCGGTGAGCATCCGCATCCATGCCCGCCGGGGCAGCCGTGCGGCCAGGGTGGTCGCGGTGAAGCGGCCACCCGGGGTGGTGACCTGGTGATCGGCGCGGACCGACAGGGCGTAGTCGAAGCCGAGCCGGCGAGCACTGCGGCGCAGTTCGCGCCCGCCGTAGACCTCGTCGCCGGCGAACCAGCGTGCACGCAGGCCCAGCTGTCGGGCCCGGGTGAGCATGGCGGCAGCAAGTTCGGGCTTGGTGGCGAAGTCCACGTCGTCGGGGACGTGGGTGAGCAGGCGGCGTTCTTCGTCGGCGGCCCAGTCGGCGCCCAGGTACAGGGCCCGGTCGATCGGGGCATGGCCACGTGCGGAGGCGTAGGTGAGATGGACGGCGACCTGGCACAGACCGATCCCGCCCAGCGCACCGGAGTATTGCCTTGCCGCCCCGACGGCGTCGGTGGAGGACTTCTCGTCCCCCGTCTCGTCCACGATCAACACGGCGTCGTCATCCGCGAGTTCACCGGCCGCCCAGGTGGCCGTCCGGTCGCGCACGGCGTCGTGATCCCACACGCCGCGGGACAAGAAGTGCTGCAGCCGGGACGGCGACGCGTGCCCCAACGCCTCAGCGAGCGTCCAGCAGTTGCGGGTCTCGAGCCCCGTCAGCATCGCCTCGGCCATGTCCCTGGCCAGCAGCCGCGACTCCCGTCGCGGGAAGCAGGCGGCCACCGCCGCCATCGCCGCCCTGAAACACTCGCTCCACACCCCACCGGCTATCGTGGCGCCCACGGCCACCGCGTCCTGATCTGTTGTCACAGACGATCATCATCGCGGTGGCCGTACTCGTTCCCGCGGGCACCCCATCAGGCCGCTCACCAGCACGAATCCGTCAACGATCAAGAACTACAGCTGCCGAGTCAGACCACGGCTTTGAAGCGCCTGCACGACTTGCGACGTTGATTCAGCGAGGTCCAAACCAACGGTATCGACGAACACGACGTCCGCTGCCGTCTCGGCATAGCGCAGGACATTCGCCTCGTACATGGCGAAGTACTTACTGTTCACATCCTTCCCGAGCTTTTCCTTCCGCGATTGCTCGCTCCTGCTCGAGATGCGCTTCCAGCATGTGTCGAAGTCGGCGGCGCAGACGACCGTGAGCGCATTGCTGTGATAGTCCATGAGACCTTGCAGCAGCCTTTCACATGGATCTCTCGGCACTCCGAGGTAGTCGAACCACGAGATCAGGCTGATCACACCACGGTCACAGACGGTCATGTCGTTATTGAGGCGCGATCGAGTGATGATGCTCTCTCTTTCGATTTCCAGCGCAATCCTCAACAACACCTCCACGTTCCCGCGGTGTCGAAGGTCCTCACGCTCCACCACCCTGGATATCTCGACCAGTTCAGGTTCGGTCTTGCGGCCAACGACATGAATGCTCTTATGCGCCAGCATTTCGCGGACACCGCTGATCAGGGAAGATTTCCCCGCGCCGTCGTAGCCTTCGAAGGTGACAAAATCTCCGAGCGAACGCCCTCCCTCAGGCATTTCCAGCTCTCCTTTCACACGCCGGGAGGACCCGACTTCTTTCGGCCGATTCGATCCCTGATACCCGCCAGAACAACCAGAGGGTCCACCGTCTTCCGGATGAACGCACCCTCCGAAACGTCGTAGGTACCATCCGCATACGTATCGGCTTCCCAGTTCAGTGAACCGATGTGGGCGATTATGTTGATCGTGCTGTAATGCGCTACGATCACTGAAATCGGGGCGCCCTCACCAAGCACCCTAAGTATTCCTCTTTCGACTCGCGATGCTTGCGCCTCCATGCTCTCCTCGTCGAAATGCGGCCGCAGGAATCGGTCCCGATGGGACAGGCTCATATATTCGAGGTTATGCTCACGAATGAAGTCCTCAGTCTTCTCCTCGAAGAAGCCCGAATGGTAAGCACGGAACTCCTCGACGATTTGAACGGCCTTCTGAGGAAATATGAAGGCCGCACTCTCCAGGCATCTCAAGAGTGGTGAAGAGTATACTTTCGATTTTTCCAGGGATTCCAACGCAGCTCGAGTCTCCGCGAGTTGCTCTTCAAACCCCTCGACCAAGGGAGCATCGTACAGCCTGCCCCAAACGCCCACCCTCGAACGCGTGCTGGTTGCGTGCCGTACGAGAACTAGATCCATCGACCTCGAGGTTTCTTTGCTTACAGCAGCGCTTCCGCGTGCGGAGGAAATGAGTTGCTTACTATCGGTGACTGATGGTGATGTCGGCACGCATTCGTGCACCCAGGCGAGGAGAGATCAAAACTTTTGCCGATTCGGAGGGCGAGACGTATTTTGTGGCCATCTGGAGACAGAACAGCGAAAACAACCCGGCCGGAATGAGGGGCGACGAAGTGCCGGCCGCTGCCGCTCCTGCCGTTGCGCCCACCGCCAGAAACCCCTGCACAACGCCCGGGACTTTCTCCACTATTTCGCTGACGTCCGAGACCTTCGAGATGAAATGCGGGCGAAAACCCAGAACTCCGACCTCCTTGCCGACGTGCTTCGTGATCTCACCCGAATACCTGCGGAGGGAATTGACGAGTTCATCACGCAGTATTTGGTCGGTGGGTGCTCTCCTCCAGTGAGAGAGGGCTTCGAAGTAGCGCTCACAGGCAGGCGAGCGTCGAATAGTGAGCAAAACATCACCGCTCACCAACCGCAGATGAGCGGGCCGAGGAAGGCGAATGGACACATCGATCAGTTCGTCCGGGTGGCCGACGACCCCGCCCGCATCCGCCTCTCCTGACAACAGGTTGTTGCGCCACAGATCCATGGCAGCGACGAACGGCTCCCATCGTGGGCTGTTGCCAGCCGTGAGAATGGTGTTCGCCAAACTTCGATTGTAGAGTTCACACGCGCAGGTGTAATAGACCCGCAAGTCGCGTTCGGCGGTCGCGCCGACCTGGGTTTTCACCCGGAACAGAAGTTCGCTGACGCTTTCGATCCGCCCTAAGTCATCGCCCAGAAGTCGCTCACCGGAGACCTGGATCAGCTGACTGAGCAGAATTCCCTCCGAGCCGAGCAGGGTACTCGACCGCTCCGACGTAATCGCGAGTTCTTGGCCGATCCACTCGCGACTGCGGTTCCAGAACCCGACGAAGTCGTCCGGGTCCAGTCCCGTCTCCAACATGGGCGCCTGTTCTGCGTTAAGATAGCTCGTCAACGCGGCCCCGAATAACGCCGAGTTGTCCACAGAGGACCAATGGCTCGCTGTGAAGGGTGTCCTATCAATTCGTTCCGCGATGCGTTGCGCCTCGACACTGAAGCCGCGGCGGTCGGAGCCCTCCATGAAAGCGAGCAGCTCGGACAGGCTGCTTCCTTCCCGACGGAAGTACGGCGTGACGAACCCGTTTCGAAGGCCGATTTCTATCCACGAGTCCCGAGAAGAGTATTCGGCAAGGTGATCACCAAGCCAGCGGCCCTGCAAAAAATAATGGTCTGGGATCGCGAGCGACGGCTGCAGCAACAGATTATAGTAGAGGCTTCGATCAAAGGAGCTACGCGATATCGCAAATTGATAAAATCCATGGCCAGCAGCGAATAACGCCGAGTCAGCACGGGACATAACCGGCAGTCTAGCGCAGCCCGTCCGTGACTGGGGATGATCGTCCACGATTCATCAAGGATCTTGATTGCCCGAGCGCCGGCCACCCGCAGAGCTGACCCCAATCCCCGGACCCGGCGTATGCCAGTTGAGTTTGCCCCAGGAAGAAATGATCTTCGGATAGCTGCCGTCGTGTGAAACCCATGATTACGGGGGACGTTGGGATAGGGCTCCGCCGTTCTCACAGTCGGCCCGACGTAGCCGCTGTGGGCCTCATGGCTAGTGGGTGGGTCAGTCGGTCAGGCCGTGATGGGTTCGAAGCGGATGGTCAGGCCCAGGCTGTTGGCTTCCGCGATTCCGAGCAGCCGTTTGAGGTTGCTGTTGCCGGGGCGGGTGCGGCCAGACCGGCTCACCCCAGCCGACTCGTTCTGGCCTGGGCAGACTCCGATCCAGGAGGCCAGGTGGTGCGCGGAAGCGAACTGGGTCATGTCGCCGCCTGTCTCGGCGATGATGATCTCAGCTCCCAGGCGGCCGATCCCGGGGATGGTGACGAGGCTCGCCAGGTCCTGCTCGCGGTCGGCCAGCAGCCGGGCGATCCGGGCGTCGAACCCGGTGATGACCTGCTTCCAGCGGTCGATCTCGTCCAGGTAGTGCCGGACCATGAACGCGTGGTGGTCGGTGAATTCTCCGTCCAGTGCCTCGATGAGGGCGGGGATCTTGTTGCGGGCCCGGCCGACCGCAAGGTCGGCCAGGCGACCGGGATTACGCTGCCCAACGATGAGGGCTTCCAAGATGGCCCGGCCACTGGTGCCGGCGACATCGCTGAGGACCGCCGAGAGCTTCATCCCGGTATCCTCGAGTTTCTTCTCCAGCCGCTGTGCCTCCCAGCCAGCGGCCCGGACGAGTTCCGTGCGGCGCCGGGTCAGATCACGTAATTGCCGGATGTCCCGCTGCGGCACGAAGGAGGCCATCACCATCCCCGAGGCCCCGGGCCGGGCGAGGAAGGCCGCGTCGTTGGGATCGGTCTGGCGGCCCCGGATGCCTTTCAGGTGGGCGGGGTTGACCAGCATCAGGTTCAGGTGCGGCTGCAGCCGGTAGTAGACGCCTCGCCAGTAGTCCGAGGTCGCCTCCATCACCACCACCTCGACCTGACGATCCACCAGCCAGGACAGCAGGCGCCGTATCTCGCCAGCGGTGGTGCCGAACCGTTCGGTCTCCAACGACCAGCTGCCGGCCCGCTTCGCAGACGGGGTACGTACGCAGGCGAGCAGGAACCGCTTGCCCAAGTCCACCCCCGCAGAGTGCAGATGGATGATGTCGTCCTTCACGCCTTGATGACGTGGCATCCTCGTCTCCCTCCCGATGCGTCCGTGCTCGCGGACGTCCCGGAGGGGCCAAGGGAGAAGGCGGAGTCTGACACGCGTGCTCCCGGCAGCGGATACCGATGCCCTGGCAACAGTCCGTGGTCCCCTGGTCGGCCCCCATCGCCATCCTGTAAGACGAGTTCGCTCGCATCGCAGGCCCATCGGCTGACCGGGGCGCCCGTCCCCATTTCCTCGTATGCGAGGTGATCAGCGCAGCGATCCCGCCCACCTGTAAATCGTTCGGCTCTGGCCCGTAGTTGGTGGTGACGTCGAGTAGTAAGTGGGCGATAACGGCCGAAGCGCTCCTCTCCAGCCGCGGCATCCGCGGCCAGTCCACAGGGCCGGATCTCCAACCCGAGGAGAACTCAACCGGCGCTGATGTTCCCCGGGTCTAAAGCGCTGGGCCCGGGCGGCCGGGACGCGTTGTAACGCGGTCGCACCGAAGTCGTCGCCGAGAAGACCGGACAGGACGTGATCACCGAGGTTGAGGATCTGGTGCTCGATGTGGCCCGTGTCGGCGGGCCTGGTAGGCGACCGGGACGGCGATGCCTGCACCGGCGGCTTCACCGACGACTGCCCGACCACACGCTCACTGATCCCGGCGGTGGACGCAGCAGTGCGCGGCGGGACACCGCCGGCAACCCGTGCGCCGACTTCGCCTCCGTGACTCCAGCGCTTTGGACGATGCACGGAACATGGACGACCACGTTCGTACCGTTTGATCGTCCACGCCCCCTTGCGACCGTCCTGGGCAAGGCGCCGTCCACCCGACGCGTTTGCGAAGGAGTGAAACGCTGGAGGGCGGGCGTGCGTCGGGCAGGGCAGGGCGGGACAGGCCCTGGATGACGCCCGTCGCGACGGGAACAACCGTGTTTGCCCGCGTCTTTGGTGGCGTACTCGTGGCTGCGGGCGCAAGGAGCCTTCGCCGAGGGACGGCAACTCCCTCAAGGCTCGGCCCTGCTCCTGGCTGGTCCGGCGAAGGGGGCAGGTCCGCGTCCTCGGCCGCCGGGACCCGCGTGTGCAGGCCTGTCGTGGCTGACCGCCGGATCCGCCGGGAGCCCGGGGCCGCTCCCCAGCCCGGAGAGCGTGACCACTGGCGTGCTCCAGTATCACGACACTCAAAGCACCCACTGGTGAACTTCGCACGCAGAAAGTCCTGTTGGCCTCGTTGACAGGCCGCAAGCACTCGCGTTTCACTCAACTCTCGTACATGGCAACGTTGTCAGGCCGTCGGAGCGACCGGCGCCGTTGCCCGCCGCTGACGTTTTCCGTTCCCCGAGGACGTCAGCTCCGATGTGCGAAGCGCCCACCGCTGCGGAGGCAACCGATGGTCAGACCTCGACGTTCTACGGTGCCACGAGACCGAATGAGATTCCGCCAACGCCTGGCGGTGGTGTCCGTCCTGGGCATCGTCGCACTCCCACTCCCGGCGATCGGCGGCGCCCACGCCGCGAGCGCCGCGACGCCGGCCTTGGTGAAGGACGCCGCGTCCCTCGTCAACCCCCTCATCGGCACGTCCGGTCTGGTGGACACCTTCCCTGGCCCCGACATGCCGTTCGGCATGGTGCAGTGGGGTCCGGACACAACGCCCAGCCGCGCCTACGGCGGCGGCTACGAGTACAACGACAGCAAGATCTCCGGCTTCAGCCTCACCCACATCTCGGGACCCGGCTGTTCCGTCGCGGGCGACCTGCCCATCCTGCCGGTGACGGGAGCGCTGACGGGCAACCTCGGCGATGCGTCCGTCGGCTT
The DNA here is from genome assembly GCF_036227505.1 of Streptomyces sp. NBC_01450. Lineage (NCBI taxonomy): Bacteria > Bacillati > Actinomycetota > Actinomycetes > Kitasatosporales > Streptomycetaceae > Streptomyces > Streptomyces sp. NBC_01450. The sequence goes on from NZ_CP109481.1 coordinate 486,919, forward strand.
CAGCCACGACGACGAGCAGGCAGGCATCGGGTCCTACAAGGTCACCGACGCCAACGGCGTGAAGACCCAGCTGACCGACACCACCCGTGCCGGCCTGGGCACCTTCACCTTCCCCGCGGGCCGGCAGGCGAACCTGCTGTTCAAGCTCAGCGGAGGCGCCACCCCGGTGGACGGAACCCGAGTCCAGGTCGTGAACAGCAAGGAGATCCGCGGCTCGATCGACAGCGGTCACTTCTGCGGCGCGAGCAACAGGTACACGCTGCACTTCGACATCAAGTTCGACCAGGCGTTCACCGCGAGCGGCACCTGGGTCGGCAGCACCATCAACCCCGGTGCCAAGTCGCTGAAGGCGGGCAAGGTCCAGCAGTCCCTGGGGACGCACTCGTCGAAAGCGCTCAAGGAGAAGCACTTCACCGTTCCCGCACGGCCGTCCCCGACCGTGCACGAGAGCGGCAGCACCTCCTCGAGCACTCCGTCCCCTGCCCCGAGCACCGACGCGAGGTCGGGAGCGTCCTCCACGAGCAAGGCTGCCGTCGATCCCCCCACGACAGGCGCGAACGGCATGTACCTCACCTTCGACACCTCCTCGAACACGACGGTGGGCGCGAAGGTCGGCATCTCGTACACGAACGACGCCAACGCGGCGGACAACCTCACCACCGAGATCAAGAACTGGAACTTCGACGCCGTTCAGCAGGCGAACCACGACGCCTGGAACGCGGTGCTGAAAAAGATCCAGATCGGCGGCGGGTCCTCGGACCAGCAGGTGCAGTTCTACACCGCGCTCTACCACGCGCTGCTGCACCCCAACGTCTTCTCGGACCACAACGGCGAGTACATGGGCATGGACAACCAGGTCCACAAGCTGGCCAAGGGTCAGCAGGCCCAGTACGCCAACTACTCGGCCTGGGACACCTACCGCTCCCAGACCCAGCTGATGGCGATGGTCGAGCCCAAGGTCACCAGTGACATCGTCACCTCGATGCTCAACGGCTACGACGAGACGGGCCTGCTGCCCAAGTGGGCCTCGAACAACGGCGAGAGCTATGTGATGGTCGGTGACCCGAGCGCCGCCATCATCGCCGACGCGTACGCCTTCGGCGCCAGGAGCTTCGACACCGGGAAGGCGCTCGCCGCCCTGCAGCACGAGGCCACCGTCACGAACAACAACCGGCCCGGCCAGTCAGTACGGGACGCGAAGGGCTATCTCCCGCTGGACGAGAGCTACGGCTGCTGCAACTTCTACGGCCCGGTCTCCACGCAGCTGGAGTACGACTCCGCCGACTACGCCATCGCCGCCTTCGCGAAGTCGCTGGGCAAGACGGACATCTACGAGAAGTTCGCCACGCGGGCCCAGGACTGGATGAACATCTTCAACCCGCAGACCGGCTACATCCAGGGCAAGAACAAGGACGGCCAGTTCGCGGCCGGCTTCACCCCCGGCACCTCCAACGGTTTCGTGGAGGGTTCGTCGGCCCAGTACACGCCGATGATCCCGTTCAACCTGAAGCAGCTCATCCAGGCGCGCGGCGGTGCCAAGGCGTACTCGTCCTACCTGGACAGTCTGCTCGACAACATCGCACACCCCAGCGCCACCGACGCCGACCTGAGCAACGAGCCGAGCGTGGAGATCCCCTGGGAGTACAACTACACGGGACAGCCGTGGAAGACCCAGGCAGCCGTCCGCGACGCCCAGCAGAAGCTGTACTTCAACGCTCCGGTCGGCTCGTTCGGCAACGACGACCTCGGCGCGATGAGTTCCTGGTACGTCTGGTCCGAGCTCGGCATGTACCCGGAGACCCCGGGCACGGACACCCTGGTGCTCGGCAGCCCGGTGTTCCCGGTGGCCAAGGTGACCTTCGGCAACGGCAAGACGGTGCAGATCAACGCTCCGCAGGCCGGGACCCACGCGCCATATGTCCAGTCACTCAACGTCAAGGGCAAGACGTGGAACACCTCCTGGCTCACCTACCAGCAGTTCCAGGGCGCGAGCACGGTCGACTTCACGCTGGGCACCGAGCCCGACAAGTCCTGGGCGTCCGACCCGTCGGCGGCGCCACCGTCGGACACCACGGGCGGCGACCGGGTGCTGGCGGCAACCGGTCCCTCCAGCGACGGTCTGGTGCTCCAGCCGAGCGCGTCCGGTGACGGCACGCTCGTCCTGACCAATCTCGGCAGCAAGGCCGTGACGGTCGACTGGAAGGCGACGGCGCCCTCCAGCGTCACGCTGGACACCGCATCCGGCTCGGTGACGGTGCCCGCCTCGGGCAGCGCCGAGGCGAAGGTCCATGTGACGGCGGGCACGAGCGAGGGGACGTACCCCGTCGCCTTCGCGCTGACCGACCACAGCAGTGGTGCGGCACTGGGCGAGGCGAAGCTCCGCGTGGCCGTGGCCAAGACCGGTGCGCTGTGGCCGTACGCCACCAACGAGGGCATCTACCCCGACGGTGCCCACTTCTCGGTTGGTTTCGACGGCGGCAGTTGGGCGTACTCGCAGGACGCGCTGTCGGCGGCGGGCGTCCCGAGCGGCTCCACCGTGACGGCCGACGGCATCTCCTACACCTGGCCGACGGTGACATCCGGCCAGCCGGACAACATGGAGATGACCGGTCAGACCATTCCGATGCCGGCCGGCACATCGGGCGCGTCGCTGGGCCTGCTGGGCGCGGCGGCCAACGCCCCGACCGACGGCAGCGGGACCACGGGGACGCTGACCGTCACCTACACCGACGGGACCACCTCGCAGGCGACGATCGGCTTCTCGGACTGGACGCTCAACGGCGGGGCGAGCAAGCCGCTCCCGAGTGACACGACGGCGGTCACGACGGCCTACCGGAACACCGGTAACGGAAGTCGGGACACCGTGAAGACCTACGTCTTCGCCACGAAGGTCCCGCTCGACGCGTCCAAGCAGGTGGCGTCGATCACGCTGCCGGTGACGGGCTCGACGGGCACCGGCCACCTGTTCGCCTACGGCTTCGGCCAGTAAGGGGCACGGCACGCGCTGACGAACACGGGCCGGTTCCCGGGCATGAGCCCGGGAACCGGCCGACGCGGGCGCATCGACCACGAAACAAAAGCGCCGGTCGACCTCGATCGGTGACCGCGGATCAGCCGGGCAATTCAGCGAACGCGACGAACGCGGGCTGTGGAACATGTGCCTCTGCCAGCGGCGACAGTACCCCGTCGGCCCCGTCGACCGCGTACGCTCGCACGAGGTCGGCCGACCGGTCGGCGACCAGCAGGAACGAGCCCGACGGGTCGAAGGCGAAGCTGCGGGCCGCGACGCCCGGGTGCACCGATGGGGCGAGGCGGACGTGCCCCAGCCTGGTCAGCCTGCCGTCGTCAGCGACTCGGAACCAGGCGAGCGAGTCCTCCCCGCGGTTGTTGACGTAGACGAATTCGCCGCCCGGGTGGACCCTCACCTCGGCCGGTTCGTTCAGACCCTCATGTCCCGCTGCGACAGTGGACACCTGGTCCAGCAGGCTCAACCGTCCCGAGTCGGGGTCGAACGCGAAGGACGCGAGGCCGGAGGAGGGCGTTGTCACGTTGTTGAGTACGTGACTGTCTGATGGTGCGTCGGGGCGTGGTGGGCTCGCGGTCAGGGCCTGTGTTCAGGCTGCGGGTCGCAGACGCATGTCCGCGATTCGCGCCATAGGCGGGCCAGCTCGTGAACGGGCTGGCTTCTTCCCCGGTGGTCCTGTCCACCCAGCCAGCCTCAACGTGCTGCTGTTCACTCTCGGTCTGGAGCTGGCGCGCCGCCATGCGCAACCACGGCTACCACAAGCGCGGCCGTACGCTTCCGCCGTCCCCGCGCGCGGGGACGGCGGAAGGCCACGAGCAGGTCGCGCGGGAGGTGGCGTGCCCCGGGATCAACGCCTGGTGCAGAGTGCGGCGATGGGCAACGCGAAATTGCAGGCGCCCGTCCTGTCGCCGATGCAGACCGAGCAGGCAGACCTGTTCCGGCGGGCACACGCCGGGGACACATTCTGGTAACGGAACGCACTCGCCCATTCACCCAGAGCGATCGATCAACTGCCCTTACCTGTCGGTAAGTTGTCTGCGTGCCACGATCGCCGCCTTACCGGATCCGCCCTCCAGGAGATCCGACTCGGCAAAGACTTCAGTGACACAGGTTCTTCACATGTGATCAAATCCGGGTGTTCCAGCAGGTCAGAGCCCTGCTGGGCGTCCATCTTCATGCACCGCAGAAAGGGACTCCATGAGAGTCCGGATATCCCGCCGCGCGCACGCGGTCATGATCGCCGCTGCCCTTGCCGGGAATATCGTGGTTCCGCTGGCCGGCGCACAGCCGACTGCGGCCGCCGACTGTCTCACCTCCGTACCGACCTACGTGTGGGAGCCGAACGCCACCAGAAACATCGCGGCCCCGCGCGTGCTGCACAAGTACATGGACTGGGGACCCCAGAGCGGCACCACGGACACGCTGATCGACACCCTATACACGGCGAACCTGCCGACCCCCAGCAAGATATTCACCGGCGGCGGCAACGGCATCATCTACGAGGCCACCTCTGGCGGCCAGGTCAAGTCCTACAAGGACAACACCGCCACCGGCGGGGCTCTGCTGACTCCGGTGAAGACCTACAGCCTGGCGTGGCAGAACGCCAAGCGGATCTGGACCAACGGCAGCCGGGTGTTCGTACTCAACGCCGCGGACTCGCTCGAGGTCTACGAGCAGTCCGCTCCGACGACGGGCAACGGCACCCTCACCAAGATCTCCGAAACCGCGACCTCGACCGCGGCCCTGTTCGATGCCACGAACGTGTGGATGGTGAACTCCACCGTCTACGCGCTCACCAGCACGGGCACCATCAACCAGTACAGCTACACCGAAACCCCGATTATCGGCACCGTCGCTGCACGCCTTCAGAGCGCGGGCGTGGTGGCCACTGGTCTGACCGACGTCAGTCAGGCCTGGAGCCCGGGCAGCGGGGTCGTCGACACGCAGACCACCACCAGCGATCCCGACACCACCAGTCAGATCGCCAAATACTCCACCGGACCGTGGACTCAGCTCGATCCAGAGGTCCGCACCGGAATCGTCGGCACGATCATGGCGGACGCTGGACCATGCCTCGCGGACCCAGCCCCCTCTGTGCAACCCTACTTCGCCACCCCGCCGGACGAGACCGGAGGGGCGGAGGCTGTCGACGCACCCGAGGAGGCCGCCCAGACCCCGTCGAACACGGTCACCGGCAAGTTCACCCTCGGCAACGGGCAGCCCGCCGCGGGCCTTCCAGTCACCCTGACCGCCAACGACCTCGGCGACGACGCCACCGGCGAGACCCAGGTGCCGTTCCTCGGCATGGCGACGACCGCAGCTGACGGCACCTGGTCCATCACGCTCCCGGGCACGCTCCCGGCCGACGTGCAGCAGGCGGACGACAACGGCGGCATCCTCAACCTGCAAGCCACCGCCGAAGGCGTCACCACCACCACGAAACACCCCGGTGCTCGGTGTGGACACCCTCTCCACCGCCCGGTCCAGCAGAGCGCGACGGTGTCCGGGCAGAGCGACGACGGGCACAGCACGCTGCTCGCCCCGAACACCCTGTCCGGCACGACGCAGGACACCTACGCGGGGTCCACGGACAGCAGCACCCTCGCCGCGAAGATCGAAGCCGACCCGGCTCCGGCCCCGGACACGGTCCCTATGTGGCAGAGCGACAACAGCACCCTCGCCGCCGACTACAATCCGTACCTGGTCAACGGCCACGACGTCAGCGCCGAAGCGGTGCGCCCGCCCATCGTGCCCATGGGTTCCGGCAACTGCTGGGACACCAAAACCAAGATCGACAGCTCGACGAAGTACACGGTCGTCGGCGAAGCGCACGCCAACTGGGACGCGAAGTCAACGTTCGAATACGAATCCTCGATGTCCAGCAGCATCGACACCGCGGTCAAGAGCAGCGGCAACTGGACTACAGGTGCGTCCAAGGAACTGTCGCAGAGCAACGACATGACCGTAGGCTGGTCCAACAAGTCCAAGTACTCGCACCAGTACCAGGTGCCGATCCTCTACAAGAAGTGGAAGTACCAACACTGGTGCTCCGGCTCGGTGCGCGCCACCTGGTACAAGATCGAGGCAAGCGGATACCACATTCCGGCCGACGGCGCGGCGGGCAAGTTCGGCAAGGACGTGTCGTCGAAGGACGGGTCGGCGAACTTCAATAAGGCCCCGAAGGCTAACCGGACCTACCTTGAGGGGGGTGGTGGCACCCTTTCGCTTGCTCACGGCAGTTCCGTGAAGTTCGGCGGCGCGGTGAGCGCCTTCGGTATCTCGCTCGGTGCGAAGACCGGCTACGACAGCAACCACAGGCAGAGGATCACGTTCGGAAACCAGCCCGGCAAGCACCGGATCTGGGGCAAGAACGGGTCGCTCAGCAGTGGGCACGCTGGTGTCTTCTACTCCAAGTAGGCGCGGCTGGCTGATCGCCGGAACCGCATCCCTGATCGTGGCGGCGGCCCTGGCAGCCTGGCTGGTCCCGCAGCGACCAGATGACACAGGTGCACGGAAGGGTCACGCGCTGGGTGCAGGACTGCTCGAGCAGGCCGACCTGGAGTACGACCAGCTGCGGAGCGGCAAGGAGTACTGGCTGAACCTGCCCCAAGCGACCAACGCCAGCGGTGAACCGGTGACCATAACCAAGGCCCAGTTCGTCAACCTGCCGAAGGGGCTGGAGCTGATCGGCTACAAAGTGGTGAGCGTCTACGACACCGGCGGATACGGAATCGGTGTGCGCCTGGTGAAGTCACCGAGCGATGACATCACCGGCCTGCCGGAGCGGTCGAGCACTTTCACCGTGAAAGCCCACAAACCGGCTAACAGTTTTCACATGGTCTGGTTCAGGGTGACCGGTCCGGTGACGGGTGACACGTCGCAATGCCGGTTCTGGTACCGGCAAGGTTCGGTGAAATACCGGCAGGACCTGCGGTGCGTCAACCAGCTCCGCCTCGCCAAGAAATAGAGCACCAAGCACGCCCCGTTATGTTTTTCGCGGTCCTGCAAGAGGGCCGCTGGCCTCCGGGCCCGGTATGACTTTTGCCCCCTGTCGAAGGCATGACCTGGGGGGTGGTGTCGCCGGGCCTGGGAGGTGCCGTCGGAGACGCTGATGAGAGGTCCGGCCACCGCCCGGTCCGGCGCAATGCCGGACAGCTCGCGGGCGGCAGGTCTGCATAACGTGGATGCGCGCGTACGACACCACCGCCGAGGCCGGCACGTTCAACACCCTGGGAAGGGCGCGATGTTCGACCCCGAAGACGTGGGCGTGTTCCTCGGCCTGGACGTCGGCAAGAGTGCTCATCACGGCCACGGGCTCACCCCGGCCGGGAAGAAGGTCCTCGACAAGCAGCTGCCCAACAGCGAGCCGAAGCTGCGGGCCGTCTTCGACAAGCTCAAGGCCAAGTTCGGCACCGTCCTGGTGATCGTGGACCAGCCCGCCTCCATCGGCGCCCTCCCGCTCACCGTGGCCCGGGACGCGGGCTGCAAGGTCGCCTACCTGCCCGGACTGGCCATGCGCCGGATCGCCGACCTCTACCCGGGCGAGGCCAAGACCGACGCGAAGGATGCCGCGGTCATCGCGGACGCCGCCCGCACCCTGCCGCACACCCTGCGCTCGCTGGAACTCACCGACGAGATCACCGCCGAACTGACCGTGCTCGTGGGCTTCGACCAGGACCTTGCCGCCGAGGCCACCCGCACTTCCAACCGGATACGCGGCCTGCTCACCCAGTTCCACCCGTCGCTGGAACGCGTCCTGGGCCCGCGTCTGGACCACCAGGCCGTCACCTGGCTGCTGGAGCGCTACGGCTCCCCGACCGCCCTGCGCAAAGCCGGCCGCCGCAGGCTCGTCGAGCTCATCCGGCCCAAGGCCCCGCGCATGGCCGCCCGGCTGATCGACGACGTCTTCGACGCGTTGGACGAACAGACCGTCGTGGTCCCGGGGACCGGCACCCTCGACATCGTCGTGCCCTCCCTGGCCCGCTCGCTCGCCGCGGTCCACGAACAACGCCGGGCCCTGGAAGCCCAGATCAACGCCCTGCTGGAGGCACACCCTCTTTCCCCGGTCCTGACATCGATGCCCGGCGTCGGCGTCAGGACCGCCGCCGTCCTGCTGGTCACCGTCGGCGACGGCACCAGCTTCCCCACCGCAGCCCACCTCGCCTCCTACGCCGGACTTGCCCCGACCACGAAGTCGTCGGGCACCTCGATCCACGGCGAACACGCACCACGAGGCGGAAACCGGCAGCTCAAACGCGCCATGTTCCTCTCCGCCTTCGCCTGCATGAACGCCGATCCCGCCTCCCGCACCTACTACGACCGATGCCGGGCCCGCGGAAAGACCCACACCCAAGCCCTCCTCCGCCTCGCCCGCCAACGCATCAGCGTCCTGTTCGCCATGCTCCGCGACGGCACCTTCTACGAACCCCGCGTCCCCCAGGCGACGGCTGCATGAACCAGTCCACAGGAAGGCTGACGCAGATCAACACCATGGGTCGTCTGCCCATGCCGAGATATCTGCGGCCCCCCGACGGACAGCTTCTTCCGGGTCCCGGGCGAGCTTCCCGCAGGCCGCTGCGACGTCCGGCACACCGCCCGGTCCCACGAGCGCGTCATGCACCCCGGTCTGCAGCCACTCGGCCTGGTTGTCGTCAGCCTCGGCAACCGCGAGAGCGATAAGCCTTATGGCGGCCACCGTCCCCACCCGGGTCAAAGCCTCTGCCGTCTGCCGGGTCACCGCCGTGTCCTCGACGTCCAGCAGCAGCCCCACCAACGCTTCCGCAGCCTCAGAAACATCAGCGAAGGAAGCAAGGTCACGCCCGGCACGAACACGCTGGGTCCACGAAGGAGACGACGCCTCAGCCAAGGCTGCCTCCAACCCACTCGTCATCTCTGGCACGACCAGACAGTCTCACGCCCCACAGAGAAGATCGAACCCCGGGCAGAGGCTGCCCAGACGCTTGACGAAGAACATAGAGGCACCCCCCCAGAACAGGTGGTTCTGGGGGGGCGTCTTGACGTCACGGACCGGGGCGGTGGACTCCGGGCGCCACCCGAGTTGTTGCTGCCCCCGACCCGGGTGTTCGGTTCGACAGGCCCAGGTGACCTATGCGGCGGCTCTGGGGACAGTCGGGCAGCTTCCCCGGCTCGCACAGGGGTCGTTCGGCCATGACGGGGTGAAGCAGCCCGGCACCGCCCGTGGGCCGTGGCTCAGTTCATGGTGAGGACGGCGGAGTCGTTGCGGCTGTTCGGATCGAAAGCGGGCCGGTGGGAGTCGGCCGGGTCCGGGCCCCAGACCAGCTGGACGCCGCCCTTGGCGTGCGTGACCACGTCGTCGACCCGGACGGTCAAGGAGAAGTTGGTGACCTGTCCCTTGGGCACGATGATGCCCGGCAGGGTGCAGACGTACGGTCCCTTGGCCTCGGCGGTCGGGTTGTTCTCCTGCCACGGGGCGCAGTTGGCCGAATGGCCGACGGCTGTGGTGCCGGGCGGGAGCGTCACCCAGGCGGTGGGCACTCCCTCACCGCCGCTGCGGTCGTACAGGGTCGCCGGACCGTTGGCGGTCAGGTGGAAGGCGAGGGTCGCGCTCTTGCCCACCGCGGCTTGAGCACTCGCGCCGGAGACGGCGAAGTCGGCCGTGTTGCGGGCCCTCAGGGTGGCGATCCAGTAGTCGGTGACGCTGCCCGTCTGCGGCAGGGAGACGGAGCCTGCCGGGACCGAGGACCGCCGGCCCGCCTTGATCACCTTCAGTTTGAGCGCGGGCGCGGACGCTTTGCCCCACGTCCACTTGATGCCCTGGCCGTCCGGCCAGCCCGGCTGCCCGAGAGGCGCGGTGAGTGCGTCGAGGTAGGTGTTGAGGGCAGTGGAGCCCACGTGCAGACGGACCGGGGCGGCCAGGGCGGCAGTCTCGCCGATGTTGATGGCGCCCTTGGGGTAGCACTCCGCGAAGTGGATCGCTCCGTTGAACCCGTACTTGCAGTTGGAGTAGTGGTCGGCGAAGTCCAGGCCGGGTGAGGCCGCCAGGACGGTCTGCACGCCGCGGGCCGGACGGTTGCCCACGTTGGTGAACCGGACCGGTTCGGCGACGTTGCTGCCGACCTTCAGGTTGGTGTGGTCGGCGAGGTGGTCGAGGCCGAAGGACGGCCCTCCCACGGTGACCGATCCCGTGCCCCCCGTGATCTGCGCATGCGCGGACCGGCCGGTGATCTTGTACGTTCCCGTAGCGCCCAACCGGCTGCCCCTCAGTGCGGTCAGGGTCAACTGGGTCATGGATCCGAGGCCGATGTTCGGGTTGGAGCCCGACTCGAACGACTCCGAGCACGTGGCGACCAGGCCATGGGCGGTGCAGTTGCTCGAGAACGCCACCTTGGCGACCTTCGACAGCCCCCGGGCATCCACGGTCAGAGTCGCATCGTCAGCCGTCAGGTTCTTGGTCTTGGTGTGGAAGTCGAAATACACGCCTGCCGTGGCAGGAGCAGCCGGCAAGGCCGCCGGTGTCGGCGCGTCAAGAGTGATCACCGGCCGCCCGGAAGCAGCAACAGCACCGGCTGGGCCGACGCCCAGCAGCGATGCGGCCAGACCCGCAGCCGAGACGAACACTGCAGCTAAACCGGTGAGGGAATTGCGTCTCATCAACATCCTTACGTTTGAGGGGGCTTTACGCAGACCGCCGACCGGCGGTCAGCGTGGTGCGGCCGGAGGCTGGAGTCCCGCCCGGTCGGTTCAGTGGGTCATCCGCCCGTCTCCTTCGCGGATGCGGCTGGAGCACCGCATCAGTAAGCCGCTCGCGCGGCCACACCACACCCCGGTGGTGACGCGATGGTTCACAAGGAGGTCTCTTCCCACTCCCAGGGCTTGGCGTAGATCTTCTGCAGCAGTTCAGCGAAGGCATCGCTGTCGTAGAGCAGGCCGTTGTACTCCGTCGGGATCTGCTTGCCGTTGATCGCAGCGGTGGGCGTTCCCGGTCCTTCGGGGTCCTTCGCTCCCCCGGCCCGTTCATACGCTTTCTGGGAGGCGGTGACGAAGGAGCGGTACTTCATGTTCTTCACGGCCGTGTTGAACTCCGGGCCGCGCAGGCCCTCGACCTTGCCGGCCAGTTCCAGCAGATAGGCGTCGGTGTAGCCGTCGGTGCTCTCCTCGGGCTGGTGGGCGTAGAGCACCTCGTGGTACTCCACGAACTTGCCCTGCTCCAGCGCGGCGCGCAGTGCGTTGACCGCCTTCTTCGACCCGCTGCCGCCGACCCGGTCATCCAGGAAGGAGGCCAGGGTGTACTCAGTTCTCGTCCGGCGGTCGAGCATCGCTTCCCGCAACTGCGAGGAACCGCCGGTGGTCTCGAACTTCTCGCAGTACGGACAGCGCGGATCCTCATACAGGTGCACGGTCATCTTCGCGTCCGGATCGCCCACCAGGATGGTGGTGCCGTCCTTTCCGAGCTTCTCCGGCAGTTTCTCCGCGCTCTCGAACCCGGGCTTGGCCTGCGTCGCCCGCTGCCCGCACCCCGCCAGCATCAGCACCGCGGCCGCGCACAGCACAGCCCACCGTCCCCCACGCACCACGCGTCATCCCCTCCCCAGAGAACAACGCGACCTTAGATCACCGGTACGACAAACACCCACGCCTTTTCCCCTGAGGGGCCGTCACCCCCTCCCAAGGCAGGGGGCCGGCCTCACCGCTGTCCAAAGCAGACGCCGTGCCTGTCATCTCGGGGCGGTTCTCGTCATCCAGCCGCCGCAGAAGCGAGTTGATGCTGCGGACTCTGCCTGGGCCCGATCAGGAGCTGATCGTGGAGGTCGTCAACGTGGGACTGTTCGTGACACCCGCAGCTCCATGAGATACCGCTTGGTGACCCGGCCTGCGTACCGCCCGTCGATCAGCCCGGCGATGCACCCCAGCAGCCCTTCCCGGGCCTGCGGCGGCAGTGCCCGATGACCGGAGTAGGTCCGCAGCACCTCCAGGTACTCCGCCGTGGTGTACATCAGGTCCCACTCGTAGCGCCGGAAGACAACAGGGCCGAACCGGCCGCTGCGTGCGACCTCGTCCACGTGGTCCGAGGTGTCGACATCCTGTACGGCAGGAGGCCGCAGCCCCGCAGGGGTGGCCGGATCGAAACGCTCGTAGCGGTCCTGGACCTCTACGAAGAACTCCTCGCTGCCGCCCGCCACATGCTGCGTGGCGACCACGGCGAGGGCGCCACCGGGCCGCAGTGCCTCGGCGGCTTTGACCACCCTCACCGTCGGATCGATCCAAAGCCTGTCCGGTGACCAGAAATAGTGGATACCCATGACGTTGCCTGATTCGGCCCTGTCGATAAGGGACGCCGACCGGTAAGCCGGTGCACGTTACTCGTCAAAACCGGAGGGAGGATCATGGAACGGGTTTTCGACAGCAAGAACTTCCCTGGGCAAGAGGCTCTGGCCGCCTGGACAGAGATGGCTCAGCGGGAAGTCATGCCGAAAACGTTCCGTGCTGTGGACAGTGACGTGTTCCGCGGCTGGTCCGATGAAATGTCATTGGGGCCGGTGCAGGTTTCTTCGGTGGCTTACCCATCGATAGCCACATCACGGACACCGAAGTCTATCCGCGTCTCCGACCCGGAGTGCCTGCAGATTGTTGTGCCCCGTTCCGGCCCTCATTTCATTGAGCAGAATCGACGCAGCACTCTCGTCCGGCCCGGGGAGCTGGTGCTATTAGGCAGTTCCCGGCCGTTCGAGTCGTACGCCATCGGCGAAGCAATGCTCATGCAGTTCCCGATCGCCCTGCTACCGGTGAGTGCTCGCCATGTTGACCAGCTGGTCACCTGTCGGTTGCCTGGCGACAAAGGGATCGGTCAGTTGTTGGTCGACTACTTGGGCCGTGTGACGGACAACCACACGTGCTACACGCCCGCAGACACGCCTCGGCTCGGCACGATCGGTCTCGATCTGGCCGCTGCCGTTCTCGCCCATCATTTGGAGCGTGAAGACGAGATTCCGGCCGACAGTCGGCAACGAGCCCTGTACACCCGCGTCACCTCGTTCATCCAAGATCATCTCGGCGACCCCATGCTCAGCGTCGACGGCATAGCGGCAGCCCACCACATCTCCGACCGCTCACTGCATCGGCTCTTCCAAGCACACGGCGCGAGCGTCCGCGCTTCGATACGCGAGCAGCGCCTGGAACGCTGCCGCCGCGATCTATTCGATCCGGTGCAGCGTCACGTGCCCATCAGGGCCATTGCCGCCCGCTGGGGCCATCTCCGCCCCGCTGATTTCACTCGCGCCTTCCGCTCTGCCTACGGTGTTGCGCCTGTCGACTATCGACACCAGGCCCTGCAGTACTCAAGTGCGTGGAAGACCTCGCGTGAATGACCTTTCCTTTTTTCCCGCCCTTCTCTGAATGATCTTTCGTTTCTGGCACTCCGCGCTAACGATTTGGCACGTATCGCTAAGGTGATGCGTGTTGTGTGCCCTGAGACTGGGTGAGCCCGGTAACGCATCAGGAGCGCACCGGATGAACCTCTGGAAGGCAGAGAGACCGATGAGGCACACAACCAGGCCCACAACGAGCCGCACCCGGATCCGTCGCACCGCCCTTGTGGCGGGCGCCCTACTCGCCATGGCCTCGGCCGCCGGCACAGCCGAGGCCACCACCTCGGCTGCGGGCAGCAGGGTTCGGGCGCCCACATCATGGCGGCGCCGGGCGACTGTCCGAAGTACTCTTCTGCGGCTACGCGGGCGCGAACTACACCAACCTGGCTTTCAAGTTTACGGACTGCTACATGCAGCCGATCGCGGCTAGGACCGGCGGATCCTGGTACAGGAACCAGTCCACCGGCACCAAAGCCAAGATGTACGACATCAACAAGAAGCTCATTTACACGACCCCAGGCGCCCCTTATGGCGACCCCACGGCGACTGGACGGGCATCCGATACCGGCCCGACTCATCCGCGAAGCACAGCCACGCGTTGGATCGGTTCCGGCCGCTGCCGTCGGGCGTGGACACGCGCGTCGGGTCTGCGGTCCGCGTGTGGTGCCCTCGTGTCACGTCTGAGGTCTGGATCATGTCTTTACTGAAGTCATTGTCCTAGGTGACCGGGTCGCGACGGTGCCCGGTGTGCCTGTTGTGAAGGAGTTTCTCGATGGTTGATCAGCCGATTCTGGTGCTGGGCGCGACTGGTGGGCAGGGCGGGGCCGTGACCGGCGCGCTGCTGGCTCGTGGGGCGCGGGTGAGGGGGATGGTCCGCGACCCGCAGAAGGCGTCCGCACGCCGGCTGGCCGACCGGGGGGTCGAGTTGGTCGCCGGTTCGCTCAGTGATCGAGAGTCCATGGCCGCGGCGATGGACGGGGCAGCCGCGGTGTTCGCCTTCACCACTCCCTTCGAGACCGGTGTGGACGCCGAGGTGGCGCAGGGCCGGGCGATCCTGGCCGCGGCTGGTGAGAAGCGCGTCCCGCACCTGGTGTTCAGCTCGGTGGCGGGGGCCGACCAGCACAGCGGTGTGCCCCACTTCGACAGCAAGGCCCGCATCGAGACCGAGCTGGCGTCCGGCGACGTGCCGTACACGATCCTGGGACCGACATACTTCTTCGACAACGCCCTCGGCGGGGCGCGGCGGATCGCCGGCGGGGTGCTCGACCTGCCGCTGCCGTCCGACCGGCCCTTGCAGCAACTGCACCGCAACGACCACGGCGCCTTCGCGGCCGGGGTCATGCTCGATCCGGCCCGCTACGTCGGGCAGCGCATCGAGCTGGCGAGCGATGCGCCCACCCCCGCGCAGATGGCCACTGCGCTGGGTGCGACGCTGGGGCGGCAGGTGCGGCACGAGCAGGTACCGCTGGAGGCCATCGGCAACCCGGACATGCACGCCATGTGGACGTTCCTCAACGGACCGGGCTACCGCGTCGACATCCCCGCCCTGCACGCGGCCCACCCGGAGATCCCCTGGACCAGCTTCGCCGACTGGGCGCAAGGCGCTTTCGCTGCCACTGCCTGAGCCCGCCCGAACGAAGCGGCCTCAGCCGTCAAAGAACTCGGGCCACCGCACGGCCGAGACCTACATCTGTGACGGGTGCAGATCTTCTGAGGGTGCGTACAAGACCGGCGTGACCTGCGCAGTCATACATCCGTCTGTCCTGTGGGGCGCCTCGCGCAGGCGGCGTCCGCGTTGGTCGGCCCGACTCGTCAGCACAGCTCGGACGTTCCGGTGCCGAAATGACAGGGCGCGAGCCCTCCCCGATCAACCACCAACGACGAACCTGCTGGTCACAGACCTATGACCAACCCTCAGAAGATCTGCAATCATGTCGAATCACCCGCGCGGGTGAATGAAACTGCCTCGTGGTGTCGGCTACGCTCCAGAGCAGCAGGTCAGCGTCTGCCGGTGCCCTGCCGAACTGCCCACGCCAGTCGGCGCCGCGGCCAAGGTTCTTCGAATCACGCAATCAAGAGACGGCACTCTCAGCCGGTCGCAGGCGTGGGCGACGTGACCGGGACAGGGAGTCGTTGTGACGACCAACCGAGCGCGCAAGCAATGTCTGGGACGTCACCGACCCGATCCGCACCCTGATGACCTTCGGCCGCCGACACGAAGGATCTCGCCGACAGTGATGTGCCCCTGGGCGACCTGCTCAGCGAGTCCGACCGGGCCAGTTGAACACCGGCGGACGTTCAGCGCAGTTGGCTGAACATCTCCGGCCGCACTTTGAGCGGGTCATTTGCCCGTGGCCGCGCACTTGTGACACTGGGGGATCAAAGTTTCCGTTGACACAACGGTGCGCTTTGGACCCGTGGTCACCCTCGGAGCAGCTCGGCCAGCACCTCGGCTTCGCTGATCTCGGGCTGCTTGGTCGCGGTGAGGAGCGTCAAAGTCCGGTCTTTGGCGAGGTCGCGCAGGTGAGCCAGCGCGTCTGTATGCTCGGGATCTTCGAGTTCGGCCCGGTAGCGATGGCTGAACTCCGTGAAGCGTTCCGGGTCGTGGCTGTACCACTTGCGCAGTTCCGTGGACGGGGCAACCTGTTTGCACCACTCGTCGAGGTGGGCCTTCTCCTTGGTCATTCCCCGTGGCCAGATGCGGTCGACCAGCACTCTGGTGCCGTCGGCCTGCTCCGGAGCCTCGTAGACCCTGCGGACGTGCACGGTCTTCTTGCGTGCCATGGAGGAACCTCCTGGTGAGCTGGGTACTCCGCTTCTTTCGGCGTCACACGTAGTAGCGGGCGATGATCTCAAGCCGTGCCACCTCGTCCGGCCCCGGATAGGCCACCAGCACCGGCAGACCGCTGGGGTCCATGCCCTCGAGAAGGGTGAATCCCTCAGCCTGCCTTGTGTACACATGGCCGGACCGGGCTCTGAGCACGCGCTCGCACCGCTGGAAGTCGTCGAGGCCGTCCGCCGTCCAGATCACGTACTGCGCGCCGACATGGCCTGCCGGGTGGGGCGCGTGCGGCCCGACGGCGCGCAGATACACCTGGAAACCATTGTGGCCCACGAGGAGGGCGGCAGTGGCGGTGCGTACTGTGACCTCCATGTTCAGCAGCTCCTGGTAGAAGTCCGCAGATGCGTCGTGGTCGTGGACGAACACCACGACCGAGGCCAGCCGCGGCCCTCGCATATCCGGTCCCCCACCGGCCGACCCCGAATCCGCCGGGACCGGTGCGCTGTGCGGGCCAGCGGGCGCTTCCTGCGGGTGCGTCATGGGGGACCCTTCCGCCTCGACTGTGGTACGAGGGCTCTTCTCCGGTTTCCTGGGCCGGATTCCACGCTACCCGGCCCGCCTCCTGCTGGCCGATCGGCGTAGCAGACCGTCAACGGTGTCGGCTGGGGGAGGTCAGCCTGGCCACGCGAAGAAGCCTCCGATGATGGTTCCGTAGGCGAGGTGCGCGGCGAGGTCCTGGACCGCTTCCCCGACCGGGTCTTCGCCTTCGACGAGTTCGGCCCGCTCGGAATCCGCCCCACCGCGGGCGCCGGCTGGGCCGAACAAGGGCACCCCGACCGGCTGTCGGCCACCTACCACCGCACCCACGGGGTGCGCTACTTCCACGGCTGTTACTCGGTCGGCGACGACCGTCTGTCGGGCGTCAACCGCCGGGGGAAGGGCACCGGGGACACACTGGCAGCGCTGAAGTCGATCCGCGCCGCCCGTCCCGACGGCGCTCCGGTCTACGTGATCCTGGACAATCTGTCCGCCCACAAAGGCGCCGACATCCGCCGCTGGGCGGAGAAGAACAAGGTCGAGTTGTGCTTCACCCCGGCCTACGCCTCGTGGACCAAGGCGATCGAGGCGCACTTCGGGCCGCTGCGGCAGTTCACCATCGCCAACTCCCACCACCCCAACCACATCATACAGACCCGGGCCCTGCACACCTACCTCCGCTGGCGCAACGCCACCGCCCGTCACCGCGACGTCCTGGCCGCCGAACGCAAGGAACGCGCCCGCATCCGAAGCGAGAAAGGCATCCGCTGGGGCGGACGCCCTCTCAAAGCCGCAGCCTGACCGCAACCCGGCGAACCTGCGCGGTCACAGCACTATTCCGGGGTGATCATGTCTACGCTGGCGGCGTGACATTGGTGTGGGTGACGGGCAATTCAGGTGCTGGTAAGTCCACGGTCTGCGGGGTGTTGCGAGCGCGTGGCTACGTTGCGCTCGACGCCGACGAGGACGGTTTCAGTGGCTGGATCGACCGGGGTAAGGGCGAGGTTGTGGTGGATCCTCCGTATCCGGTTCCTGGGGGCTGGCTCGACCGATACGGGTGGGCGATCGTCCGTGAGCGTGTTGAGACCCTCGTCGAGGAGTCTCGTTTCCGAATCGCGTTCTTGTGTGGGTCGGCGGAGAACGAGGCAGACGTCCGCGATCTTTTCGACCTCATCGTGTGCCTGGTGATCGACGAGGACACCCTCCGCCACCGGCTCGTGACCCGCTCTACGAACACATTCGGTCAACATCCCGAAGAGCTCGCAGCGGCCCTGAGGTGGAATCCTCGGATGCGAGCGATCTACGAAAGCCGTGGCGCGACGATCATCGATGCATCCAAGCCGGTGATCGAGGTGGTGGACAGCGTGATCGACGCAGTTCAGTGGCTGACAGAGTCCACCCGATAACTCGGATCATGTCTGCGCGCCGCGTGGTCGCTCAGCGGCAGTCTCGGAGGTCGCGGCTACGCGCCGCGAGCGAATGTGGCTACCACTCCGTGTTATCCGCTTGGAACCTGACATTAGTGGGCTAGACAAGTCACCGTAGTCATGCCAGCCGCAGCCAATTCGTCCTCTCGTTCCGGCGGCCGCGTGCAGGCTCTGGGCGTCGACCACCATGCTGGGGTCGGCTACTGCTGGATTCCTCTTTCGGTGGGTATAGCTGCTGGTAGCGGGGCAGTTGCGGGTGCTCGGGGGCGGGTGCTGGGTAGTGGTGCTGAGGGCACGGCCGGGCGGTGACGAGGGTGAGCAAGCGGTGGTCCACCGCCTGGCGTCGGCCGGAAAGGCGCCGAAGGTTGTGGTGGAGCGCTGCCGGATGGTGGAGCTGAGCTGGGACGGTGGCTGGTTCCGCAGATAGCCGACGAGCTGCGGTGCGGTCAGAAGACGGTGCGCCGCTGGCTGCACCGCTTCAACCGCTCGGGGCTGGAGGGACTGGAGGATCTGGGCGGACAGGGACGCAAGCGAAGGATCACCGAGGCCGAGCGCTCGAGGATCGTCGGCCTGGTCAGGCTGACGCCGCCGGGTCGGCTGGAGGTGCAGCCGTCGAACGAGATGTGGGCCGCGGACGAGCCACGGCCCTCGGAGTGGACTTTGGACGCACTGGCCGCCGCGGCCCGGGACCTGGGCATCGAGATCAGCCGCTCCCAGGTACGTCGGATCCTGCTGGCCGAGGGGGTGCGCCGGCGGCGCACGCGCTCGTGGACCCGTACTCCCGCGGACCGGAGAAAACCTGGGTCTACGGCGCCTTACGCGTCCGGGACGGCCACGAGGTCACGATGACGGCCACCTCCCATAACAGTGGCTTCTACCAGCAGTTCCTCCAGCTGGTCGAGGACGCCAACCCCGTCGGAGACATCTAAGTGATCACCGACAATCTGTCCTCCCACAACAGCATGTCCACCCGGACCTGGCTCGAGGAACATCCCCGTATCCAGCACGTGTTCATACCGGTCGGCGCCTGCTGGCTCAACCTCCAAGAGGGCTGGTGGCGCATCTTCCGCAAAACCGCCCTGGCCGGACGCTCCTTCGGCGACCGCGACCACAACACCCACGCCACCGAAGTGGCCACAGCCCAGCTCAACACCCGCGCCCGACCCTGGATCTGGGGCAGACCCGCACCGCCCACCAGGCGTTTACGCCGCCGATACGTGTACACCGTTTGAGGAACCCAGCAGTAGCTGAGCGAATCCACCCCCTGCTGTCTCTTCTATCTGCCGTTCTGTACGGGTGTCATGTTCCGGAGTTCATGGGCTTCGGCAAGGAGGAGGTAGCTACTGGCGGTCCATGTGTATGCCCGGTCGCGCAGGCCCGTACCGGTCAGGGCGTCGAAGTTCTCCGCGAACCCGTGGGTTTCGCACAGTCTGCGGAATCGGGCGCTGATCTCATCCGCGAGGCGGTGGTGGCCGGCGCGGCGCAGGCCGTCCTCGATGAGGATGGTGGCGGGCGCCCAGATCGGGCCACGCCAGTAGCCGTCGGGGCGGTAGTGCGGTGAGGTGGGCAGTTCGGAGGCCAGGCCATATGGGGTGAGGTGTGCCTCGACCCGGACGGCCAGGGCCTTGCTCAGGTTCTCGGGCAGGTGCTCGCCCAGCACGATCGGCATGAGGTCGAGCAGGCTGGAGCTGCTCCAGGCGTCGCCGCTGTCGGCGCCCCGAGCGAGGAACTGCTCTCCTGTCCACAGCTCGTCAAGCATCGCGGTCTGGGTCGCCTCTGCGGCTCGCAACCAGTCACGGGCCGCATCAGGGAGGCTGAGTTCCGTGGCCATTGCGGCGAGTTCGCGCAGTTGGAGGGCGAGGAACGCGGCCAGGTCGGCGGTGACGACCACGCGCTCGGAGTCGAAGGTGGTGGAGTTGTCCCAGCCGCTGTCGTTGCCGTGCTGGTAGTGGGGCAGGATGGCGCCAGGTGCGCGGCGCGCGGTGAGCCAGAAGTCCGTCCAGCGCCGCAACATGTCGTAGGCGGCGGCGAGTTGCGCGCCACTCAGGGGTTCGGAGAGCCGTCGGCGCAGGTGGGCCAGGGTCCAGCCGTGGATGGGCGGTTTGACGAAGTTGCGGAGGACTTCCGAGTGGGTCACGGAGTCGGGCAGGGCGCCGCTTTCGTCTTGGTGGTCGAAGGGCAGAGCGAACTGGTTCCAGGCCAGCGC
Organism: Streptomyces sp. NBC_01450; assembly: GCF_036227505.1. NCBI lineage: Bacteria > Bacillati > Actinomycetota > Actinomycetes > Kitasatosporales > Streptomycetaceae > Streptomyces > Streptomyces sp. NBC_01450. The sequence goes on from NZ_CP109481.1 coordinate 507,242, forward strand.
GGGGGCTCCGGGGGCCAGGGCGAGGGCGTTGAAGCAGTGGTCCCAGCTCCAGACCTTGTCCATCCAGTGCTTGGACATCAGCACGGCGGGCCGGGTGACGAGGCCCGCCGGGGCGACGGTGGCCGACCACAGGACGTAGGCGGCGAGTTCGGCGGCCGGGGTGCCGGGCGATCGCCACGGGGCGACCGCGTCGGTGAAGGCGCCGACTGCTCGCTGCGCCGCGGCCAGGACCTCGTCGAACGTCGCCGATGCGGTGTACGGTCGGCGTGCGCTGTCGAGTTCCTGGACGGCCGCCTCCCAGACGGCGCCCGCCTCCGCGGTGACGGTAAGGCCACGTTCGGCGCCGCCCAGGGCCTGGCTGCCGGAGACCTCGCTTACGAGGCCGGACAGTATGGTGACCCGGTAGCGTCGGCCGGTCTCGTACGAGGTGAAGACATGAGCTCCGTCCACCGGGTCGCGGTAGAAGTACGCGCCTGTGAAGGGCGTCAGCGTCTGCGCCGCTGCGGTGATGCACAGGCCCGCCTTCTTGCCGCGCAGGCGGATCGTGTCCGGTGACTCGTAGGCGAGGTCGATGTGCCCGCTCTCGTGGGTCCAGCTGAGCTGACTCGGTGTCGCCGTGATGCGGGTCTCGACCCGCAAGCCCGTCGTGGCATCGACGGGGACGAGGCGCAGGACGGCGTGCATGCCGTTCTGGTGGGACACGAGGTGGAGATCGTCGGCACGCGTCTTCTCGCCCAGCACGGGCGAGATACCGAACCAGGAGCCGTGCGTGCTGAACGGTATGTCGTGGATGGAGAAGGCCGGGCCAGATGGGGCGGCGGTCATCAAGCAGTACTCGTTTCTTCAGCAGGGTCACCGGCGCTGAGCGGACGGGGTCAGTCCTTCACCGCTCCGGCACTCACGCCGGCGGCGACGTACCGCTGGGCGAGGACGAGGATCACCGTCGCGGGCAGCGAGGCCACGACGGCGGTGGCCATGATCGCGTTCCACTGCTGGTTGTTGTTGCCGATGTAGTGGTAGATGCCGAGGGTGATCGGTTCGTGTGCGCCGCCGCCCGCGAGGGTGCTGGCGAAGACGAAGTCGGACCAGGACCACAGGAACGCGAACAGGGACACCGTGACGACGGCGTTGCGGCTCATGGGCAGGACGATCGACCAGAAGGTGCGCAGGGGTCCGGCTCCGTCCGTCTTCGCGGCCTGGAGCAGCTCGTCGGGGATGCCGGACATGAACGCGGTGAAGATCAGTACGGCGAAGGGGACGGCCAGGGTGGAGTCCGCGACGATCAGTCCGGGCACCGACTGGAGCAGTCCGAGGCTGAGGTAGATGGCGTAGAAGCCCATCGCCGTGATGATGCCGGGGATCATCTGGGCGACCAGGAAGAGGAAGCTGAGTACACCGCCGCCGCGCGGGCGGAGTTTGGCCAGTGCGTAGCCGGCGGGTGCGGCCAGCGCCACCGTCAGTACGACCGTACCCAGACCGATGACGAGGCTGGTGCCGAGGTAGGGCAACTGGTCGTCCAGGACACTCCGGTAGCCCTCCAGCGTGCCGTGCACGGGAAACAGGGCGGGCGGACTCTTGCGCATGTCCTGGTCGCGGGTGAAGGACGCGTTGAGCATCCAGTAGACCGGGAACAGCATGATCGCGGTGAGGGCGAGGCCGGTGGCGGTCTTCCACCAGGTGGTCCGGCGGGCCCGGCGCGGGCGGAGTGCTGTCGCGATGGTCGTCATGAGGCGTACTGCTTTCGCTGAACCCTGAGATACACCAAGCCGAAGACCAGGGCGGCGACGACGAGCAGGTTGCCGACGGCCGCTCCGGGGCCGAAGGCGGGCAGGAGGTTGCCGAAGCCGAGCCGGTAGGACCAGGTGGCGAAGGTGGTGGACGAGTCGGCCGGGCCGCCCTTGGTCATGATCCAGATGATGTCGAAGACCTTGAGCGTGTAGACCAGGCCCAGCAGCAGGGTGATGGCGGAGACCGGGCGCAGCAGGGGGAAGGTGATGTGCCAGAAGCGCCGCCAGGCATTCGCGCCGTCAAGAGCGGCCGCCTCGTACAGGCTCACGGGGATCGCCTGCAGACCGCTGTACAGCACGACCAGGTTGAACGGGATCCCGATCCAGACGTTGGCGATGATCACCGAGGTCAGTGACCACGACGGTGACGTCAGCCAGTTGACCGGACCGATGCCCACGGCGTGCAGGGCGGCATTGACGATGCCGGAATCGCTGTTGAGCATCCACGACCATGTGGAGGCCGACACGATCAGCGGCAGCAGCCACGGTACGAGGAACAGCGCGCGCAGGGTCGCGGAGAGCCGGAAGTGCTGGTTGAAGAAGACCGCGAGGGCCAGGCCGATGGCGTACTGGAAGAACAGGCAGACGGCGGTGAACACCACGGTGTGGGTGAGTGCCGGGCCGAAGGTGGGGTCGTCGAAGACGGTGCGGTAGTTGGCGAGGCCGGCGAAGGGGGCGTTGCCCTGGACGAAGGAGCGGACGGTGTAATGGCGCAGGCTCAGGTCGAGGTTGCGGTACAGCGGATAGGCGTAGAACAGGCCGAGGTAGAGGGTGACCGGGGCGAGGAAAGCCCAGGCGGCCCACTGCTGGGAGGTGAGACGGCGGCGGGGCGCCGTGCGGGCCGGGGACGGGGCCGTAGTAGCCGCCCCGTTCCGGTCGAGCAGGGGCCCACGGTCCGCCAGATGTGTCGTGTGGTTCATCAACGACCCTTGTGTTCCGGTTACTTGACGGCGCTCTGGGCCGCAGCGAGCGCGTCCTTCGGGGACTTGGACCCGCTGAGGGCTGTCTGAACCGCCTTCCACATCTGCTCCGATATCTTGGGGTACTTGGTGCCGAGGTCGTCGCTGGTGCGTCCCTGGGCCGCCTTGACCGCCTCGACCCACGGCTTCAATTTGGCGTCGGACGCCACCTGCTTGTCCTGCACCACGCTGGTGGGGGCCACGTAGGACAGGGTGGTGTCGGTGGCGTAGAGGTTGTCGGTGCTGGTCAGGCAGGAGACCAGTTTGCGTGTGGTGGCGTAGCGGCCGGTGTCGCCCTGGACGGGGACGGTGACGAACTCGCCGCCGGTCGGGGCCGCGGCGTTGCCACCGGAAGCGCCGGGTATCGGGAGTACGCCGTATTCGATTCCGGTCTTCTCGGCGTTGGCGAGCTGCCAGGTGCCGTTCTCGGCGAAGGCGTAGTCGCCGGTGGCGAACTCCTGCCAGCTGGTGGTCTGGGTGTTGTTGAGCACCGAGTTGGGGGCGTAGTCCTTCTTCAGCCAGCCGTTCCACAGAGACAGCGCCGACTCACCCTGCGAGGAGTTGAGTTGGGTCAGCTTCGCGCCCGCGCCCCAGAACCACGGCAGGAACTGGAAGCTGCCCTCCTCGGTGCCGATCGCGGAGAAGGTGATGCCCTTCTTGCCCGCTTTCTTGACCTTCTCCAGGGCCGCCGTCAGCGACGGCCAGTCCTTGACCGAAGCAATGTCGACGCCCGCGGCCTTGAGAACCTTTTTGTTGTAGTAAAGGGCAAGGGTGTTGGCGCCGATGGGTGTTCCGTACGTCTTCCCGCCCGACTGGCCTGCCGCGAGGAGGTTGGGGTCGACCTTCGAGGTGTCCACCTTGTTGTCGGCCGTGGTGGTCAGCACCCCCGCCTCCGCCAAGGTCGAGACCACGGGGTTGTCGACGATGAGCACGTCCGGGGAGTTGTCCTGCTGGGCCGCCAACAGCGCCTTGTTCGCCAGGTCGCTGGTGTCGAACGCGGTCCGCTTGATCTTCACGCCGGCCTTGGTGCCGCAGCCGTCGAGCAGCTTCGCCCAGGCCGAGTCCTTGGCGAACTGAGGGTAGGGGTCCCAGAGGGTGTAGGTGGCGCCGCTCTCCCCTTTCGCGGACGAGCTGCCGCCGGACGAACATGCGGTGGTGCCTGTGGCGATGGCGACGACGGTCAGGGCCGCGGCGGTGAGCCGCCGTCCGGTGGATCCGTTCATGGCGCGTTCCTTCGTGTTTTCGGCAAGGGCATGCCGAAGATGCGGGTCGGGAAGCAGCCGGCCGAGCACGGCCGGTGAAGAAGCGGAGCTATGGACGTGGGGGGAAGTGGGTGACGGTCAGGCCCCGGCAGCTGGCTGGGTGTGGGCGGGGCCAGTGCTCGCTCGCAGCGAGATGGGCGGGGCGAGCAGGTGGTGGCGCGGCGCCGCTTCGGGATGGTCCAGCCGCTCGACGAGCAACTCGACGGCGAGGCGTCCCATCTGCTCCGAGGGTACGTCCGCCGCGGTGAGCTGCGGGGTCACCGTCTCCGCCCACCGGCCGGCCACGACCCCGGTGACGGAGAAGTCGCGCGGCACATGGCGGCCCGCCGCGGCCAGGCCGCGGTAAATACCGCCCAGCGCGGCCTCGTTGAGCGTGACCAGCGCTGTAGTGGCCGGGTCGTCATGCAGGATCTGCTCCACGCACACTTGGCCGGAGGGTGCGTCGTCGCCGCAGTTGTACGTCCGTGCGGTAAGCCCCCGCTCGGCAGCAGCCTTGGTGAAGCCGTCCAGGCCTCGGTGAGCCGACTCGTAGCCGGCGCGCAGCATGCGCTCGGGCCGGTTCACGAGGGCGATCCGGCGGTGGCCCAGGTCGGCGAGGTGGTCGACACAGGCCGCCGCCAGCGCGGTGTGGTCCAGGCCCACCCACCAGTCGCCGTCCGGCTGCGCGGTGCGGCCGATGCAGACGGCCGGGAAGTTCTCGGCGACGAGGTGATCGATCCGGTCGTCCTGGAGCCTGATCTCCATCAGGATCGCGCCGTCGACCCGCCGCTCGCCCAGCAGCCGCTGGAACGAACGGTCACTGTCCGCGCCGCTCGGGGAGAGCAGCACGTCGTAGTCGTAGGCCGCCGCGGCCTCCACCACGCTGCCGATGAAGTCGAGCTGCATGCCGGTGTAGTGGGTGCCGGCGGGAGGGAAGACCAGACCGAGGGTGCTGGTCCGGCCGTTGGCCAGGGCACGGGCGCTGGCGTTGGGCCGGTAGCCCAGTTCGTCGATGACCCGCTGGATCTTCTGCCGGGTGTCGTCGGACACCGGACGCTTACCGCTGAGCGCGTACGAGACGGTGCTCCGCGAGACACCGGCCCGCCGGGCGATCTCACCGATGTTCACGGGACTCCTTCTTCGAACCGGTTCGATGGCGAGCCAGTTGTCGAACCGGTTCGCGTGAAGGGAAGTTAGGAGGGGGCGGGTCGCCTGTCAATACTTGGCGCACACTTCGGGAAAACGGCAGCCAGTCCGCGTCGGAGGTATTGCTGGCCCATTTCCACCGGTGCTAGCTTCCGGCGAACCGGTTCGACGCAGCCACCACATCTTCCCTGCGCCACCCCGAGTCTGACGGCATGGCACCAGGCCCGCCCGGCTCGATATCCATCGAACCGGTTCGAATCCCGGACGGCACGGATCACCCCACGGAGACCTCAGTGCGATCCAGACGCAGCAGAAGAAGAGCCGGCGCCGGTGCCACCACCGTCGCGGCCCTGGCGGCCCTACTCGCCGCACCCACCGTCGGCTCGGCCCAAGCGGCCAGGCCCGAGCACCTCACGATCGACCTGGCCGACGACACCGGCGCCTTCCACGGCGGCGCCTCCGGCTCGCTCTACGGTGTCTACGGCGACGGCGTGCCCAGCCGCAACGTCCTCGAGGGCATGCACGTCCGCACGGTGTCGACGAAGGCGCAGGACGGACCCCAGCATCCGGGCGCGGACGCCCTGGAGATGCTGTCGCCGTTCGTGGACTCCGGCGGCAAGGACGTCTACATCTACATGACCGACATTTACCGCGGCTTCCCGTACGAGTGGCCGGGTGCCGACGGTCCGGCGCGGCTCGCCGACTTCGAGGCGAAGATCAAGAAGCAGGTCCAGCAGGTCCTGACCATGGGCGACTACAAGAACCACGTCGTCTTCGTCCCCTTCAACGAACCCGAAGGGAACATGTTCGGCACAGGCGATTGGAGCTTCGACAAGGTCTCCTGGCTGAACGACCCGCAGTACTACTTCGAGGCCTGGAAGGAGGTGTACCGCCTCATCAAGGGCCTCGACCCGGAGGCCCGCATTGCCGGACCCAACACCAGCGTCCTCTACAGCCAGGTCAAGGGCTTCCTCCAGTACGCCAAGGCCAACGACGTCGTCCCCGACGTGATGACCTGGCACGAGCTGTCCAGCCCCGCCGCGGTCCGCACGAACGTGGCGAAGTACCGGCAGATGGAGACGGACGTCGGGGTCGGCCCGCTGCCGATCAACGTCAACGAGTACGGCCACAACTACCACCTTTCCGTGCCCGGCCAGGTCGTCCAGTGGGTCTCTGCCATCGAGGAGTCCAAGATCGACGCCGACCTGGCGTACTGGAACATCGACGGCAACCTCAATGATTCCGCCGTCGAGGCCAACAAGGGCAACGGACAGTGGTGGCTGTTCAACGCCTACGGTCAGATGTCCGGCCACACAGTGCAGGTGACCGCCCCGCACCCCAACCAGCAGTACACCCTCCAGGGCGTCGCCACGCTCGACGAGAGCAAGAAGCAGTCGAGGGCCCTCTTCGGCGGCAAGAACGGCGACGCGGACGTCGTCTTCCAGAACATCGACCCCAAGCTGTTCGGCACGACCGTGCACGCCACCGTGCAGGAGATCCCGTGGACCGGCCAGGTCGGAGACTCGGCCCAGCCCCTGCGGCTGGCCGATCAGGAGCTCAAGGTCGGTGCCGATGGCGCTGTCACCCTGCCCATGACCGGCATGAACGAGATGTCGGCGTACCAGGTCATCCTCTCCCCCGGCGGCAACGGCGGTGTACCGGTCACGCCCTCCGTCAGCTGGCGCCAGACGTACGAGGCGGAGAACGCCACCTACACCGGCAGCGGTTACTCCAAGAACGGCCCCGAGGGCACGCCCACGAACGTCGGAGGCTTCGCGACCTCCGGCTCCTACAACGTGGGCGGCCTGCGCACCGGCTCCGACGGCGTCCTCGCCTTCGACGTCGACGTCCCGCAGGACGGCACCTACGACCTGAGCGTCTTCGCCAACTCCTACAACCTGTACGACCTGGTGAAGGGACAGGGCCCCACCAACGTCTTCCTGCGCGTCGACGGCGCCGACCCGCAGGAACTACGGCTGCCCCTCGGCTACAAGTGGGTGGTCTGGGGTCACACCGACACCCAGGTGAAGCTGACCGCGGGCAAGCACCGCATCACACTCGCCGCGAAGGACCCGGATCTCGGTGTCACCAAGGGCGACGCCATCATCGACAAGATCGATCTGTCGCTGCGCGACCATCATGTGACCGCGCCCGCCGTCTACGAGGCCGAGTACGCCGCCCTCTCCGGAACCCGACCCGGCTACACCTACCCCGGCGCCTCGGGCGCCGGCGCCGTGCCACTGGCCAAGGGCGACTCCGCGACCTTCTGGGTCTACTCGCGCACGGACGGTGAAGCGACCGTGTCCGTCGACCACTTGGGCGGTGGCCGCGCAAGTCTCTCCCTCAACGGCGAGAAGCTCGACGTGCCTCAGTTCGGAGGCAGCAGGAAGGGAACCGACCGGGTCCGGATGTTCCTGTCCGGCGGCATCAACAAGATCACCGTCACCGGCGCCTCACATGAACTGGCCCTCGACCGGCTGCTGGTCACCCCGTCCAGCGGCACCCTGACGACCAAGGTGTACCAGGCGGAGGACGGCACCGTGACCGGCGCCGCCAAGGTGACCGACGCCTACACCTTCGCCTCCGGCGGCAAGGCGGTCACCGACATAGGCGACGGAAAGGCCAACGCCCTCACCGTCGACGTCACCGCCCGGCACTCCGGACGGCACGCGGTGACCATCCGGTACTCCAACGGCGAGCAGGCACCCGCGACCCACTACAACCCCGACCCGATCGCCCGGCACGCCGACCTCTCGATCAACGGCGGACCGGCCCGCAGGGTGCTGTTCCCGACGACCTTCCACTTCGACAACTTCTGGGAACTGACCGTCCCGGTGACCCTGAAAAAGGGCACGAACCGGCTGTCCTTCACCGCGGCGGAACTGCCCGACTTCAACGGCGACACCTACAACCAGTACGACCAGCGATCCCCGTACGCGCCGGTCATCGACCGGATCGCCGTCACCCCGCTCGCCGCGAAGTAGCGGGCGAAGGTCCCTCCTCCCTCCCCCGACGAAAGAGCCGCACATGCGCCTACGTTCACCACGCCCACTTTCCACAACCGCCGTCCTGCTGGCCGCCCTGGCAGCGAGCCTGCTGCCCGCCACCGCCTCGCATGCCGCCGACACGAGCGTCACCGTGGACTTCGCCACCTCCGGAGGCGCCCCGACGTACCACGCCTCCGGCACGATCTACGGAATGACCCCGGACGGCTCGCTGCCCCAGGACCACTTCTTCAAGGACATCAAGTGGCACTTCATGCGGGCCGGCGGCGCCCAGCTCAACAGCGGCGGCTACGCCACCAGCCTCGCCGACTACCAGACCCGCTGGAACTCCACCCTCGCCCAGTACAAGCGAACGGTCGCCCTGGGCGGCACCTTCGTCCTGCTCCCGCACGACCTGTGGGGCGCCGACGGCACCACCAGCCAGGGCTGGCCCGGCGACAACGGCAGCTGGACACAGTTCGACAACTTCGTCAGCCAGCTCATCAGTGACGTCAAAGCCAACAACATGACCGTCCAGTGGGACCTGTGGAACGAGCCTGACGGCAGTAACTTCTGGGGCGCCTCACAGAACCAGTACCTGCAGATGTGGTCCCGGTTCTACACCAAGGTACGGGCCGCCTTCCCGGGCCAGCTGATCGTCGGCCCCAGCACCGCGAGCCAGCCCAACTCCTCCAACACCTGGTGGACGACTTACCTGTCCTACGTCAAGGCCAACAACATCGCCCCGGACATCTACAGCTGGCACGACGAACCGGGCGACCCGGTCACCGACGTCGGCCGCGCCAACTCGACCCTCGCCGCAGCGGGGTTGACCAACTCCCGGCCGTACCAGATCAACGAGTACGCCACGCTGTCCATGCAGTCCCCGGGCGGCGGCGCCTGGTTCATCGGCCGCCTGGAGCGGGCCGGCGCCGACGGACTGCGCGGCAACTGGGGCGGCGCCACGAACCTGCACGACTACGAGGCCAACCTGCTCACCAAGAACAGCGCCGGCCAGTACGTGCCGCTCGGCGAGTGGTTCATGTACCGCTACTACGGCTCGCAGAGCGGCAACATCGTTAACCTGATCCCCGGCACCGGCACCGACGGCCTGGCGACCAAGGACAACACCGCCAAGAACGCCAAGATCCTCCTCGGCAGCAACGGCAACACCGGCACCGTCACCGTCAACCTCACCGGCCTGAACACCACATCGGTCGTGGAGAGCGGCAAGGTCCGTGCGGTCGTCCAGCGCGTCCCGTACAACAGCGGGGCCGCGGTGACCGGCCCGGAGACCGTCTCCGACACCACCCTGACGGTCAGCAACAACGCCACCTCGGTGAGCATCCCGTGGGCGAACGCCAAAGACGGCTACACCGTCACTCTGCTGCCACCGTCCAACACCACGGTCTCCACGGTCGCCGTCAGCCAGAACAGCGGCCAGTGCCTGGACGACACCAACCTCAGCACCGCCAATGGCACCCAGTACCAGCAGTACTACTGCGAGGGCGGCTACCAGCAGATGCTCGACCTCAAGCCGGTCTCGGGCCGGGCCAACACCTACACGATCGTCAACGAGCTCAGCGGCAAGTGCCTGGATGTCTCGGGCGCCTCAACGGTCGACGGCGCCGCCGTCGACCAGTACACCTGCAACGGCCAGACCAACCAGATGTTCACCCTCAACCCCGTCACCGCGCTCGGCAACAGCCACGACTACCAACTCGTGGCTGCGCACAGCGGAAAGTGCGTCGACGTCTCCAACGTCTCCACCCAGCCGCGAGCCCTGATCCATCAGTGGACCTGCGACCCCGCGAGCGCCCTCAGCACCAAGAAGAACCAGATCTGGCGTCTGCAAGGCAAGGCCTGAGCCTCCGCCCTCTACTCCCCGACGACAGGCGAGTAGAGGGCGACACGTCACCAGACACCGGCAGACGCAGCCCGTGGATCTCGCGGCTTGCACGGCTCGCGCGGAACGCGTTGCTCGTCCAAGCCGAGGCAGCCGGCCTGTACGGCGTGTCGTTGGCGCGGCGGACGGCCAAGTCGTCGGTGTCGAATGGCAGGAAACGAGGACCGGGCAGCAGGTGCAGGGCAATGGCCGCTCCGAGCACTCCGCAAGGTCGGTCATCACGCCGCCCCCTGCGCCCGCAGGCTCATACCGGTGGCGACGCCGAACTTCGCGGAGAAGTAATGCAGAAGCGTCGCCACGACGTTCGTGGTCAGCCGCACCCATAGCAGCTGCGACCCGAAAGTGCCGCCGGCCTGCACGTGAGCAACAAAGGTCCCCGGGTCGATGTACGCGATCGCGGGGACAACGTCGCTGCGCCAGCAGGAGCCGCGGCCGTAAGGAGCCATTGCTGGACGCATGTGCGACCACCTGCGCTGCCTGAGGGTGACCCGGGTGGTCATGGAGGCCACGTCCGACTACTGGCGGCCCGCGTTCTCCCCCTGGAGGCAGCCGGCTTCCAGGTATGGCTGGTCAACGCCAGGGACGTCAAGCATCTGCCGGGCCAGGCCGCGCGGCGGCTTCTGTCGCTTCGAGTCAGAGGACCTTCGGTGCGCTTTTCCGGTTGGTTGCCACTCACGGCTCCGAGCGTCGTACGCGGTGCCGTCCGGCGGCCGGGAGGATCTGCATGCGGTGTGCCGTGACGTGTCCCCACGCGGGTACGCGGTCGAGGGTCAGTGCCAGCCTGGTACGGCGTGCCGGCGGATCGCCGCCGTGAGGGTCATGGCGGGACCCGTCAGGCTGCCGTGGACGAGTTCGGTGCGGTGGACGAGGTGGGGAGTCGAGAGTGGGACACCGGTCACATCGGGTTCGCCGTCTCGATGGTGTTGCACGGCGGACGCGGGAAGCAGGGCGAGCCCACCGCCGGCCGCGACGAGGGCCAGGAGACTGCGCACATCGGTGCCGTCGTAGTGCAGGCTGGAGCGGAACCCGTCGGTGCGCGCGAGACCCCGCAGCCGGTCCAGCGGTGTGGCTACGTCGGGTGCGTCGATCCAGACAGCGTCGACGAGGTCCTCCAGACGGAGCCGGCTACGGCTTGCCAGGGGGTGCGTGCCGGGCAGAGTCACGGCGACGGATTCCTCCGTCAGAGCGACCGTGGTGAGCGGACCGCTGTCGAGCAGGCGGAGCGGGTCGCTGGCAGCGGTGACTCCGTCGACGAGACCAAGGTCCGCGTCGCCGTTGGCAACGGCCTCGAGGACACCATCACGGCCCATGGTTCTCACGACGATCGTCAATCGCGGCATCGAGCGCTGCAGTTCGGTGAGTACGGCGATGGTGTGCCGGACGTCGGCGAGCGGCGACGCCCCGAGGGTCAGACGGGCCTGCGGTTCACCTGACAGGCGCTGGACGTCGGTCCGGGCGGCGTTGAGGCGCAGCAGGATCGGCGTGGCATGCTCCAGCAGTCTCTGCCCGGCCTCGGTCGGGATGACCGGGCGACGGTGCAGCAGTTGCACCCCGAGGTCCTTCTCCAACGCGGCAACCTGTTGGGAAACCGCGGACTGGGTGTAGCCGAGGTCGCATGCGGCGGCGGAGAAGGACCCTTCACGGGCTACCGCCACGAAGGCGCGCAGGAGGTTGACGTCCATGACTATAAGTATCTCTGATACTTCAACGACGATTTCTCGTTGGACTAATAACTGCGGGCTGCGCACGATGAGCCCATGGAGAGCAACGACGAGACGCATACGGCGAAGGTGGCACTCGTGGGTGACCGGTCGCCGCACGTGCGGTCCCACACGCGGATACCCCTCCTGCTGGAAACGCTGCGGCAGCGGGACGGAATCGCCTTGGACGCCTACTGGGTACCGACCGAGGAGGTGCACGCCACCAGGCTGGACCGGTTCGACGCCATCTGGCTGCTGCCCGGCAGCCCGTACCGCAGCGAGACCGGCGCGCTCCAGGCAGCCCGTACCGCCCGGGAAAACGGCATCGCCTACCTCGGTACCTGCGGTGGGTTTCAACACACACTGCTGGAGTTCGCGCGCAACGTCTGCGGGCTCACCACTGCCGGCCACGCCGAGAACACTCCGCACGCAGAGAGCCCGCTGATCGCACCCCTGGCCTGCTCCCTCATCGGGCACGAGGGCATGGTCAGCATCACCCCGGGCTCGGCGGCCGAACGTATCCTCGGCGTGGACCGGACCGTGGAGCGCTACCACTGCGGGTACGGGCTCAATCCCCAGTACCTGGATGTCCTGTCCGCGCACGGCATGCGGTTCACCGGTCACGACGGCCCCGACGTACGCATCGCCGAACTACCAGGACATCCCTTCTTCCTGAGCACGCTCTTCCAACCCGAACTCGCCATTGATGACGGGCGTTGTCATCCGATCGTGCGCGCCTTCGCCTACGCCGCCGTCGCACACGCTGCGGGCGGGGCCACCGTGCCTGTCACAACCGGCAGAGGGTAACGCGATGCGACCAGGAACGCTGGCCGCGATCGGCAACACACCGCTCGTGGAACTGCAGCATCTCCCGTCCTCAACCGGTGCCCGGGTGCTGGTGAAGCTCGAATACCTCAACCCAACTGGCGCCATGAAAGACCGGCTGGCGTTGGCGATGGTCGAGGGAGCCGAACGTGACGGCAGACTCATGCCGGGGATGACGATCGTCGAGTACACCGGCGGCAGCACCGGCCCGGGGCTCGCGCTGGTCTGCGCGGTCAAGGGGTACCGGCTCAAAATCGTCACGTCGGCCTGCTTCAGCGACGAGCCGCGGCGGCTGATGCGGGCACTCGGCGCCGACGTGGAGGTGCTCGACGCCGCCATCGCACCCGGTACGGTCACGCCGACCGACATCGACGCGATGCGCGCCCGCGCGGCCGACCTCGCCCAACAACCGGGCCACTACTTCACCGACCAGTTCAACAACCCGTATGTGGTCGCCGGTCTGCGCGACGGACTCGGCATGGAGATCCTGAACCAGAGCGCGCACCTGCCAGTGACAGCGTTCTGTACCGGCATCGGCAGTAGCGCGTCCCTGCTCGGTGTGGCAGCAGCGATCCGCCGGCGCGACCCGCGCCCCCGAATCGTCGGCTTGGAGCCGGCCGGATCGCCAGGTATCACCGCCGGCACCCGGGGCGTCTTCGCGATGCAGGGCTGGAGTGGCTTCGCCCCACCGCTGTTCGACATTGACGCCGTCGACGCGGTCGACATCATCAGCGACGACGACGCGTTTGCGACAACGTCCCGCCTGGCCGAGGAGGAAGGCATCTTCACCGGTGTCTCAGGCGGTGCCAACGTCTATGGGGCGGTGCGCCTCGCGGCCCAGCTGCCGCGAGAGGCGGCCGTCATCACGCTGGCACCCGACTCCGGCTACAAGTACCTGGGTAGCGGCCTATTCGGATAAGCCATTCGTCAACAGATGCAGTTTCTTAGCTTCACCTTGAGGAGACTGGCTGAGCTGGGAACTTGAACCTCTGGCTGCGGTCCTGGCGGGTGTCTCCTACGGTGTCGTCACGACCTTGGTGGTGGCGATGGGCTCGTTGTTCGGGGAACTGGACGCGCGGGAGACGGCGGCCCGTGCGCGTACGGCACCATCACCCTGTCCGCCGCGCGCAGCGCCATCAAGAACAACTGGACCACCGCGCTCCAGGTCACCGGCATCGGCTGACCTCCAGCAAGGCCGTAGGCCGCGCCGCGTGACGGGATCCAGAAGGGACCGGCTGGGCTCCCACGCGGCGCGGGAGCCCCGCAGCTCTGCCCCACGAGCGCGGCGCGAGCGGCCAGGGTCTGCAGGAGGCCGCGCCCATCACCGTCACCCTCGCTTCCTAATGCTGTTGTCAAACGGCTGTAATCACCGGAGGTGTGACTTGGTAGCACCGTTGGTCACGGATCAGTGCCCAGATGACATTGACGCGTCGGCGGGCGAGGGCGAGCACGGCTTGAACGTGCTTCTTCCCTTCGGCGCGTTTGCGGTCGTAGAACTTCCGCGAGTTGGGGTCGTCGCGGACGCTGACGAGCGCGGAGGTGTAGAAGACGCGCTGGAGTCTTCGGTGGTAGTTGATCGGCCGGCGGAGGTTGCCGCTGACCTTGCCCGAGTCGCGAGGGGCGGGGGTGACGCCGCGGCGAAGGCCGCCAGAGCGTCCGGGGAATCGAACTCATCCAGGTCACCGCCGACGGCGGCGAGGAACTCGGCACCGAGAGTCGCGCCGATGCCGGGAACGCTCAGAAGAATGCTGGCGAGTTCATGCTCACGAAACCGGCCCTCGATGAGCTTGTCCATCTCGGCGATCTGCTCGTTAAGGGCCATCACCTCCTCGGCCAGGGTGTTGACCAGCTTGGCGATGGTCTTCTCCCCGGGGACGGCAGTGTGCTGGCGCTCGGCGGCCTCGACAACTGCTTCGGCCAAGGACCGTGCGTTTCGGACCTTGCGGTTGGCCAGCCACTTCGTCAGCCGCGTGACGCCGACGCGGCGGATGGCGGCCGGCGTCTGGTAACCCGTCAGCAGCCTGAGCGGGCCGGTGTTGGTCACCTCCAGCGCCCGCTCCAGGGCGGGGAACATACTCAGCAGGGTGCTGCGCAGACGGTTGACGACGCGGGTGCGGTCCTCCACCAGGTCAGACCGGCGGCCGGTCAGCAGCTTGAGTTCGACGGCGGCTTCGTCACCGGGGCGGATGGGGCGCAGGTCGCGGCGCATCCTGGCCTGGTCGGCGATCACGTAGGCGTCGCGAGCGTCGGTCTTGCCCTCGCCGCGGTAGCCGTCGGATGCCCGGTTCACCAGGCGGCCGGGCATGTAGAGGATCTCCTGGCCGTGGCTGACGAGCAGGGCCAGCAGCAGTGCAGGTTCCCCGCCGGTCATGTCGATGGCCCAGGTGACCTGCCGGCCATCGGCCAGGTCCAGGACATCACCGATCAGCTTCAGCAGCTCAGGCTCGTCGTTGGCGACCCGCCGCGACAGCAGCGTCGTGCCGTTCGAGTCCAGAGCAAGGCCGTGATGATGGCCCTTGCCGCTGTCGATCCCCGCCCATATCCGGCTCATCGTGCTCCTGACGTACGTGTTTGTTCTGTTCGTGCCACGGACGACTTCGCCGGCATTGCTCTACACAGCGACTTGTTCGCACTTCCTAATCGGCGGCCGAGTCGTCGTGGGGTGCCGGGCGGCGAAGCGAAGGAAGCCACGAGACGGCAGCCCGCTGATAGCCACACCCAGTACCCCTGGGCCACCCAACCCTACGAATGGCTCGATCAACCCGATCAAGACCGTAGAGCCCGCTGACCCCGTACCACCCCGCGCGGCCCCTCCGGCCGCCGACGGATTATCCGAGGCCCGTCCCGGGCAGTACACAACGCCATACTCACGGCCGAGGCGGTTCCGCTGCGGCACCCCCCGCCGACTGACGCACAGTCCCTCCAGCCCGTCGGCCGACAGCATCAGGAGCCTGCCTCCCGCTGGCCGTCTCCTGGTTGGAGCACGGCGCGGCGGGCGCGGTCCCGGACCGCTGGCCTCGATCCTCGCGGGCCTGGCGCAGGGCGGCCGCGTGCGTGGCGTCGACGTGGCGGCGGCGCTGGACACGCACTGCCCGACCGGGGCTGGCGCATCGTCCGGTCCCGCCTCCAACTCAGGGAACGCAGGGCGGCTGAGCTCGCGCATTGCCCTGGTCTGCCGTTCGACCGCCTCCGTGATGTCCGGGTCGGCCAGGCAGGGCGGGGCGGCCTGCCGGCGAGCGGCGAGGGCGCGGTGGTAGCCGTCGCTGGCCAACTCCCGTGTCGTCACCGGCCCCTTGGCCGCGGCCGCCGTCTGCGGGGCCATGTCGTCCGGGGCGGGCGCGGGCACGGAGCCGCGCACGAGGATCCGCAGCGCGCGCACGACCGTACGATCTGCCGACGCGTTGGCGGCCTCGATGACGCGGGCCGAGAGTGCTGCTTGATCACCTGCGGGTGACGCGTTGCCATGCTGGGTCGAGGGCGATCTTCTTCAGCTCGGCGATGTCGAGGGCTGGGTCGGGTCGGGTGGGGGCAAGGGCGTAGGCGGGTGCGTTGAGGGCGGAGACGACGATGCGTATACCGTCTTTGCGGAAGGTATCGACGGTCCATTCGATGGTGCCCTTGTCGCCACGGTTGGCAGGGTTCTTCCGAATGCTGAGCCGGGTGCCGTCGGGCAGGGTCTCGCCCTTTGCGAAGAGTTTGGCCATGCCGTCATCGCTGGGTTTCCAGCGCTGGACGTTGACGGCGACGAGACTCTTGCCGTGGCCGTCGTCGACCACGAGGTGGCCGAAGCCTTCCGTGCCGCCTGGCTGCGCGTGGCTGATCCCTGCCGGGAGGAGTTGCTCGAGCACGAGGCTGATCTCTTTGCCGGTTGGCTGCCAGCCGCCGCTCCCGCCGGCGGGCGGCGTGGGCACCGTGTTGAGCACGGGTTCCCATGTCGAAGACGTGGCGACGGCCGTCAACTGCTTGAGCGTCAGCGGCAGAGCCGTGACCGCGGAATCGGCCTTGGCCTGCGGGTCTGCGACCTGAGAAACGAGGATCTGCCTGCCGTCATCGAAGATCAGGCGGGCGGTCAGGACTTTGCCGCCGGAGGGATTCTTCTCCTGGTGCGGTGACTGATCCTGCACCAGCGTGGCGCCGTCGGGCAGCGTGGTGATGGTGCACCGGCTGTAGGGGTGAACGGCTGTATCCGGGCATTGTGACACCTCGGCGGGAAGGGGAACCGGAATTCGGCCGAGCATCACTTGGACATGTGCCGACCTCCCACCCCGCTGGAAGACCAGTTCGGCCGACGGTAGCGTCCCGGGCTTCGTACTCACACCCTCCCCCCGTTGGCCGGAAGTTTTTCCCTGCGGAAGCGACGCCTCGAGCAGACGCACCATCTCCTGCGCCGACGCCGTCTCCGAGACCGAAGGGCGCGCGGCACTCTGGGAAGAGTCACAGCCGGTCAGCACAACGGCGCTCAGCCCGGCCCACACGATCAGCCCGAATACTCTGCGCCAACCGGTGAAGACGTTTTCGCGGGCCGTCTGGACCCTGCCGGACATGTTTCCGGGCGTCAGCGAGGCATGGGTACGTGGACGCTGGACGGCCTCATGCGGAGGGGTAGGGCGCGGTCGGACAGGCGGGCGGAGACCGGTGTGGTCGACAGGCATAGCGGATCACCGTGTACTTGGATGGTCGGGGCCGGGGAGACCGGCCCATGGAGGACGTACAACGCGGAGCACAGCTGCATGGGCGTCACCCGCGGTCCGTGAGAGCTCCGAGTCACTCACACGGGGGCGGAAGGAACCCGAAGGGCCTATTTCTCCGAGCGGATGCTTCTGCTTCTAGCACCGACGGCAGGGTTCGACGTAGCCCGAGCCGATAGCGTTGTCGCAGGATCCATTCATCAGGCCCCACTGCCGACAGGACGCGAAACACCCGACGGCACCCTGCCAGTCCGCGCCGCTCCGCCGCGCCCGGCGAGGATGCCGTCGGACAGGAGCACAGTCGGGATCGCGTCGCGCAAAGCACCCAGTAGCCCAGGTGCACCGTCAGTGGAGAAGACGGATGACGGCCGTCGCGTACAGGTGTGCAGTGCCGACGGCGACGCCGAAACCAGCGACGAGTCGGATGAGGACATCGCGCCGGTGCAGGAACACCAGGCCGACGGAAGAACGCTGACGAAAGGAACCCGCAGCGACTGTCACCCCGCACGCGACGATCAGCATGGCGGCCCACTCAACCAGAGCGTGAGCAGGGTCGCGTCCGGCAGGACAGGGGACCAACGAAGCTCCCGCGCCGATGAGTTGAGACTTCGAACACCTACCTCAACGGCACGGGAGCCTCACGCTACACCGACCCCATCACCCGATCAGTGGGTCACGCTGAAAACGCTCAGCAGGGCCCCATAGAGCTGATGATGTCGTTGAGATACGAATATCCGCCAACGAAGGTCATGTTTGTGTCAGGCCCTATTGACCCCTCATAGTGGTCCAGGTGCGGGTTATCGTAAAAGCAGAATGTCCAGCCGGTCGTGTTCTTGACTGAAGATACTGCTTCGTTGGCGTTGGTGCCATTGACGAAATTCCGAACCCCGAAATCTTGCACAGCGGAACGATACTTCAGCTCGTCCGGCACAAATACCGAACCGGTGAAGTCTCTATCATGGTAGAGACAGACCTCGTTGTCCTGGCAGGTGTAAGCCATGACGTTGGAGGCGGCGGCGGATGCGGATCCGGCTCCGCCGACTGTCATCGCGATAGCCGACAAAGTCGGCGCCAGGACCATTGCAAGCTTCTTTTTCGCTTTCACAGAATCTCCTTAGAGCGCTTCGAAGTGTTTGCGCATGCCGCAATTCAGACCGGGACGGTTCTCCCTGGCGACAGACTCATGCCATGGACGCCCGGCGAAAGTGCCTGACGACAGGTCAACCTGTGGTGCCCCGGTTCACTAGGTAATGACAGTCAGGAGGTCGATCTTGTGACACGTTCCGCAAAATTCATCCACAATCGCCCTCCATGCCTACCCTGGCCTGCGGCGATCTTGCTTCTTCAAGTTCGCATGCGGTGCTGGGGACTTGCGTGTGCGTACCCCGGCCAGGGCGCGCTGCTGGGGGTGGGTGGCAGCCTCGGAGAGGTGGACGGTGCCCGGATGTCGGCCGTCCTCGGTATCCGCGAAAACCTTCACCGTGCCGTGGGTCTGTCCAGCCAACGGCTCTGGCCCGTAGTCGGTGGTGACGCCGAGTAGCCGCCCTTGATCATGATCGTGTGGTGGATATCAACTCCCTTATCGGGACGGTGTTTTCGGGGCTTTCGGCGCTGGTCGTCGAGGATGTGGCGGACGGCAGCGACGCGGTGGTGGTCTCGGCCCGGACCCGGGACGTGGCGGTGCCGTGTCCGGTGTGCGGGACGCCGACGGCGAAGGTGCACGGTTATCACCGCCGGACGGTGAGGGACGTGCCGGTCGACGGCCGCCAGGTCGTCGTCCACCTGCGCGTACGGCGGCTGGCCTGTCCGGCCCTGGGCTGCTGGCGGCAGACCTTCCGCGAGCAGATTCCCGGACTGCTGGAGCGCCATCGGCGCCGCACGGTGCGTCTTGTCGGGCAGATATCCCAGGTGGCACGGGAGTTATGCGGCCGGGCAGCCACACGCCTGGCTGGCCTGCTGGCCGTGCCCGTTTCCCGGAGTACCGCACTGCGCCATTTGCGGCGCCTGCCGCTGCCGCAGCAGGCCATCCCGCGGGTGATCGGCGTGGACGATTTCGCCCTGCGCCGCCGCCACCGCTACGCCACGATCATCACGGATGCCGAGACCGGCCGGCGCGTCGCGGTCCTGCCCGACCGCGAGGCAGTCGCCCTGGAGTCCTGGCTGCGGAGACATCCTGGTGTCGAGGTCGTGTGCCGAGACGGCTCGGCCACCTACGCCGAGGCCATCCGCCGCGCCCTGCCCGACGCGGTGCAGGTCAGCGACCGATGGCGCCTCTGGCGCAATCTCTGCGACAAAGTCCAGCTCGAGGTCCGCGCCCACGCCGGATGCTGGGCCACCATCAACCCGCCCCGCCCCGGCGGCGTACGCGAGCAGACCACACTCGAACGCTGGAACAAGATTCACGACCTCCTCGGCCAGGGCGTCGGCCTGCTCGACTGCTCCCGCCGCCTCGGCCTGGCCCTGAACACCGTCAAACGCTACGCCCGCATGCCCCAACCCCAGGCCCTGCGCATCGCCCTTCCCGCCTACCGGCCCCCCTCGTCGACCCCTACCGCGACCACCTGCGTCGGCGCCGTGCCGAGGATGCCGCCGTCCCGGTCACCCACCTCCTCGAAGAGATCCGGGAGTTGGGCTACACCGGCAGCGCCAACCTGCTGGTCCGCTACCTCAACCAGGGCCGCGCCGAAGGCGACCGCCCCGTCACCACCCCACGTCACGCCAGCCGCCTCCTGCTCACCGACCCCGAAAACCTGCGCCCGAAGGAAACGACCCTGCTGGAGAAGATCGCTGCGGCCTGCCCGGAGATGACCGCACTCGCCGATCTCGTACGCGGCTTCGCCACCCTGCTGAAACCGGCCGAGGGAAACGACGTGAAACTCACCGAGTGGATCACGACCGCCCGGGCCATCGACCTGCCTCACCTGCGCAGCTTCACCAACGGTCTCGAAATCGACCGGTCCGCCGTGAACGCCGGCCTCACCTTGCCTTACCACAACGGCCGCACCGAAGGCGTCAACACCCGCACCAAGAGGATCATGAGGCAGATGCACGGACGCGCTGGATTCGACCTCCTCCGCCACCGCATCCTTCTGCCCTGACCGCCACTCGGCGTCACCACCGACTACGGGCCAGAGCCCAAGATCCGGTGTCAAGGCCCCCGTTCCCTACGACGCCGATATGTGTACCTCCTTTGAGAAATCCAGCAGTAGACACTCACGGAAGTCTGGCGTAGTCGTAGTTCCGGGCCGGTCCGGGCTCCCAAGGGGATCCGCCCCGCCACGCAGCGAGCCGGATGTCGGAAGGTCCCCACCCGAGACCCGCGTCATCCGTCCACATCCGCCCGAGACAGAGCAACCAGCGGGCAGGATGGCCTCATGACAAAACTGTCCGCACGGTCGGTCCGTCGTGCCTCCTCTGGTTCAGTGCTGTCGTTGTGGTCACAGGACTCTGTGTTGTCGATCGGCTCAGTGGGATCGGTGCTGTCCGTGGGGTCCGTCGGTTCGGCCTTGTCAGTGGGCTCGATCGGAAGCGCCCTGTCGGTCGGCTCGATCGGCTCCGCCCTGTCGCTGATCTCAACCGGCTCGTGGCTGAGTACAGGATCGTTGTTTTCCGCGCAGTCTCGGTGGTCGGTGCTGTCCTGGCGTTCCTCTCGCGGTTTCCTGGCCGCGGGAGCGGTAGGGGCAGCGACCGGAAGCGCCCTGCTGTTGGCCCAGATGCTGCACAAGGCCGATACCGGCACCGGATGACCCTGATCAGGTTGAGGGGTTATTTCGCTCGGCGTTCAGACCGGAATGAGTGCTTGGTCCCGTGATGCAGGGGCACGCCGGAAGACGGTCGCCTCGCTGGCGAGGATGCTTCCTTACGTCGAGATTCCCGGCGGTTCGCCGGGACTTCGCTGCGCGCCCTGTAGGCCACTAGGGCGCGTATCGAGTCGTGATCATTCTGCGGATTCGCCCCGGTGGCGGGCGGAGGACGGGAGCGGCCCTGACACCATCGGGCCGTACCAGTACTGCCGGATGGTGCAGGTCCGTTGGGCCTGTCGGAGAGGAGCACCACCACTGCCCCTACTTCAAACGGCGCGTAGCGTGTCGAGGCATGACGCTGCTGCCGGACCTGCCTCAGAACACGCCGTTGCTCGACCTGCTGCGGCAGCAGGGCGTTCCGCAGGAGCGCGGTGCCTACGTCTATGAGGGGTGGGAGCTGCATACCCACCCCGATCTGGTCGAGAGGCTTGAGGACCTTGCTCCCCAGTGGCCCGTCCTGGCGACGTTCGGGGTGCCGGTGCTTGCAGACAAGAACATTGCCGCGGTCGTCGCCTGGGGCATGGGTATGGTGCTGGTGCGCCTTCCCGAAGTGCCGGCCGAGCCCCTGGAGCCCGCAGAGCCCTGCCCGCCCCTGACGGATCCGGGCCAGGGTTGGTACTCGCTCTGCCCCTGGCAGAGTGAGCTTCCCTCGGCGGAGTCCAGGCGCCTGTTGTCGCTGCTGATCCAGCATGCGCTCTCCTATGCGGCGAGCCTGTCGGAGGACGACAGCATCGACTGGCAGGGGCGCCCGGTGCAGGCTCCGGGCGGGCGCAGGGGAAAGGCCAAGGGCAGACGTCCCAGCAGGGACAAGGGCAGACGGCAGGGCGGACGCGGACGACGGCGCTAGGGTGCGGAGCGAGTCCTGATCAACGGGCCGCCCCTGGTGAGGTCTTTGATCCAGATCATCGAGGCGCGCAGGTGGAGTCCGGCGAGGTAGCTCTCCGGCGTCTTGTCGTACCGGATGGCGATGCCCCGCCAGGCCTTCAGCTTGTTGATCAGCCGCTCGACGGTGTTCCGTTCCTTGTACAGGTCTGCGTCGTGGCTGACGGGCCGGCCGCCCCCGGAGCCTTTCTTCTTCCGGTTGGCAGCCTGGTCGACCTTCTCCGGGATGACGGCCTTGATGCCGCGTCTGCGCAGGTGGGCTCGGTTGCCGCGGGACGAATAGGTCTTGTCGCCCGCGACGGCGTCGGGCCGGGTGCGGGGGAGGCCAGCGGGCCCGCGAACCCGGATCTTCTTCAGGACGGGGATGAACTGCGGGCTGTCGGCCGTCTGGCCGGCGGTCAGGACGAACGCCAGCGGACGACACTTGCGGTCGACGGCGAGGTGGACCTTGCTGGTCTGCCCGCCCCGCGAACGCCCAAGGAGGGCGGCCTTCAGCCGGAGCTTTCGTCGGCACCGGACGCGTCGTCGCTCCCCCCGTTCTGGATCCGCTTCGACGTCCTGTCCGCTTTGTTCTTCCAGGTCGCCCCTTTTGACGTGGCCTTCTTCTCCTCTGCGTCCGCCTTCTCCAGGGCGGTGAGCACGTCCTCGCCAAGGTGCATCCCGGCAGCGTCGTGGTGGGCGCGCGCGGTGGTGGAGTCGATGCTGACCAGGGACAGGTCCACCTCGCCCCGCTTCGCGGCCTCCGCGATCAGGCCCTCCAGTAGGGCCTCGAACACACCGGCGTCACGCCACAGTCGAAAGCGGTTGGACACGGTCGACCGAGCGCCGAACTCTTGCGGCATCTCCCCCCACTGCCCGCCGGTCTTGAACCGCCAGATCACGCCCTCGAACTGCTGCCGCAGGCGCTCGGGGTACGGGCCGTAGTCCCCGACCGGCAGGTACGGCCCGCTGAACTCCCACTCCTCGTGCGTCAGTTGCACTCGCGTCATGCAAAATGATCTACCGGATCAGGACTCGGAGTGAGGACGCACTCAAAGATTGATCACGACTCGATACGCACCCTAGTGCTCTGACCGCATAGGTTCACAGGGTTGGTGTCTCCGGGTTCTGCGCCGGTTCAGGGAGCGATCGTGGTCGCCCAGGTACGGAACAGCGTGAGGGCCTCGGTGAGGTTTCCGGGACCGCACGCGGCGTGGAATGCCTTCTCGGCGGTCCAGGCCCAGACCCAGTCCTGCGTTGAGCGGTTGATCTCCTGGCGGGAGTACTCGCGTTCTTCCAGGTCGGTCTCCTCCAGGTCGATGCTGACGGTCCAGCCGGGGTTGTCGAGCGTGTCGATCTTCACGCCCCACTCGTGTTCCCAGTCGCCGTTGCACTGCTGCGCGTACCAGTTCTGCAGCCAGTCAAGAAGAGACTCCGCATCGCTCATGGCAGGAGATGCTAAGCGAGTCGCGCGCCGGGCTCAGGCGTGGCGGGTCCAGCCGGGGAGAAGCGATGGCAGAGCTGGTACGAGTACGCAGTCTGACCGACCAGGAGGGGCAGCGGCTGCAGCAGATCGTGCGCCGAGGCAGCACCAGCTCGGTGCGCTACCGCCGCGCGATGATGCTGCTGGCGTCGGCCGGCGGGAACCGGGTGCCGGTCATCGCCCAGCTTGTTGCGGCCGACGAGGACACCGTGCGCGGTGTCATCCACCGGTTCAACGAGATCGGTCTGGCCTGCTTGGACCCCAAGTGGGCGGGAGGCCGTCCCCGCCTGCTCAACGCTGACGACGAAGACTTCGTCATCGCGACGGCCACCACCCGCCCGGTCAGACTCGGCCAGCCCTTCACCCGTTGGTCGATCCGTAAACTCGTCGCTTACCTGCGCAGAGTCCACGGCCGCGTGATCCGCATCGGCCGCGAGGCCCTGCGCTGCCTCCTGGCCCGACGCGGCATCACCTTCCAGCGCACCAAGACCTGGAAGGAGTCCACCGACCCGCAGCGAGATGCCAAACTGGACCGCATCGAGCAGGTCCTGGAGCACTTACCCGACCGCGTTTTCGCGTTCGACGAGTTCGGGCCGCTCGGCATCCGCCCCACCGCAGGATCCTGCTGGGCGCCGCGGAACCGGACCCAACGGATCCCGGCTACCTACCACCGCACCCACGGCGTCACCTACTTCCACGGTTGCTACTCGATCGGAGACGACACCCTGTGGGGCGTCAACCGCCGCCACAAGGGCGCCGCGCAGTCCCTGGCCGCGCTGAAGTCGATCCGCGCCGCCCGCCCCGACGGCGCACCCATCTACGTGATCATGGACAACCTGTCCGCTCACAAGGGCGCCGCGATCCGGGCCTGGGCGGAGAAGCACCGGGTAGAGCTGTGCTTCACCCCGACCAACGCCTCTTGGGCGAACCCGATCGAGGCCCACTTCGGGCCCTTGCGGCAGTTCACCCTGGCCAACTCCCACCACCCAAACCACACTGTCCAGACCCGCGCACTGCACGCATACCTGCGCTGGCGCAACACCAACACCCGCCACCCCGACGTCCTCACCGCCCAGCGGCGAGAACGCGCCCGAATCCGCAGCGAAAAGGGCATCCGCTGGGGCGGACGCCCGCGCACCGTCGCAGCATGACCCGCAACCCGGTGAACCTACGCGGTCAGAGCACTAGCCTCAAACGTGAGCGTTTTGAGCAGGCCGGGCAGGAAGCGGGCGATGGCGTTGTAGCGGGCGGCGAGCATCTGCTCGGCGCCGTCGTCGGGCTGCTGCGCGAGCAGCTTGACGGTGTCGGCCGCCGCGTGGGCCGGGCCGACGTCCATCCCGTCGAGCGTCGCGCGGAGATCGCCCTCGTGGTCGGCGGCGGTGGTGCATGACCTGTCGCAGTGAAGTTAGTCGGCCGGGTTTTGCTGACCTGAGTGGACTGGGTTGCGTGAGACGGGTTCTCCGAAGCCGTGATCCGCTGCGCGATGACCGACCTTATGAGCAGACGACTCACCGGGGAATCCACCCGGAGCTGGCGCGACACCTGAAACCCGCACCCAACGCCATCCGGTTCAAAGCTGGTTGATCCATGCCACGAACAGCACAGCTCCTGCTGCGGCCAACAGGAGGGCGAGCGGCCTGCTCCACCGGTGGTGCCTCGATCCGGTGGACAACTCCTGATCGTAGGAACTGAGTGCGGCCAGACCCCGCAGAAGCCATATGGCAGCCACCAGGATCGGCACGGCCAGCGCCGCGTGTGTCGCCCAAGCACCCGCCAGGGTAGGCCCGCCCCAGGAGTGCTGGTAATCGTGCGCGTCCAAGAGCGGGTAGAGAGCGCCGTTCACGGCCGCCTGTGTGCTGATCAGGACGACGAACCAGGCGACGAGCCCCAGCCCCACGCCAAGGAGCGCCGCCAACGCGTCGGTGAAGCGCCCCCTCGATGCTGTTCGCGCGAACCGGGCGGCTGACACCGGCAATAACGTGATCCCCCGCCAGACCCACGACTGGCCAGTCCTGCCCAAGGTCTTCGAAACGAACGAGCTGGCGGAACGGCGATGTGGCTTTTGTGTGATCCCCATGCATCCACGATCACAGTCGTTGCACGCTGGATCAATGGTGCCTGCACCAGCATTCGCGGTAAGACTTCCCCCGGACACGATGTGCGGCAAGGTCAAACGCCATCTCTGGTGTGAGCAGGTTAGGCGGATCTGACCGGGGTTGCTTACTGTTCCTCATGACTGCGGGCCGCGCTTCATGTGACGGCCGCGGTGGACGTAGCAGAGGAGGGACGAGTAGAAGACGGAGTCGGCCGCGCCGATCCCCAGCTTGGCTGCGACCGCCTTCATCGCAGCCCACTCGGTTGGGTAGTTCGGGCGGATCTCCGCAATCATGCGCACCGCACGCTCACGAAGCTCAGGAGGGTAAGGGGACGGGCATGCCATGGCTCGATCCTCTCAAGGAATCGAGCCTCCATCAGGCCCGGAGCGCTTCACTCAAGCCGTTGACCAGCGGTAATGGAGAAGTCCGGCTGGAGTACTAGGCGGCGCTACGTTTCGACCTGTCCACCACACTCGCTGTTGTAAACCTACAAGTCACCGAGACCATGTGCTCCCTTACGAGTCCTGCGGGGAGCAGCACCGGCAGTGACAGCAGCAACGTCGTGTCACTTCTTCATGCGCGTCAGCATTCCTGCGGTCCTGCGGCGGCGTCGTGGGCACTGGCTCCTTTGCTGTGTCCTCGAGCGCCACCAGACGTTGGAGGTCGGCAGTCACCACCCGGTAGGCGTTTCCGAGCTTCAGTACCTTGCACGGATACTCGCCCCGCTTCGCCAGGCCGTAGCCAGTGGTCCTCCCTATCGAGAGGACCTTGTTCGCCGTCTGTAGGTCCACCGTGGGCGGTAAGGCCATCAGATACTTGCGGGTGAGGGCCGTACCGTCGATTGCCCCGTGCTCCTCTGGACCGGGCCGGCGTCGCGGACCGTGCCGAGGCGGCGTTCGGTGTCGGCCAGCAGGGTGGCGACGGTTCGCGGCAGCGGCTTCAAGGACGCCTGGCAGGATAACGGCGGAGTTCCTTCAGGGTGCGCTTGGGCGTTACCCCTTGACCGTGGACACCCTGATCATTGGATCGTGAAGATCCGAAGGACAGGAGTTCCCGTTGGGGACGTCGAAGTACTCGCCTGAGTTCCGGGCCGATGCCGTCGCGTTGTACCGCTCCAGCCCGGGCCGGACGTACGCGTCGGTGGCCAAGGATCTTGGGGTGAACCACGAGACGCTCCGCACCTGGGTGCGGGATGCCGAGCAGGCCGCCGTGCCCGGCGCGGTGGAGGCCAGCGAGTTGGAGAAGGAGAACAAGCGGCTGCGGGCCCAGGTGAAGGAGCTCGAGCTGGAACGCGAGATCCTGCGGAGGGCCGCGAAGTATTTTGCGGGCGAGACCAGCTGGTGAGCCGTTTCCAGTTCGTTGCCGACCACCATGACGCCTTCGGCGTGAAGCGGCTGTGCCGGATCCTGGGGCTCTCCCGTTCCGGGTTTTACCGGCACCTGGCCGGCTTGGATGCGCGGGCCGGGCGGGCGCGTGCGGACGCCGAACTTGCCGGGCGGATCACGTCGATCCACACCGAGTCCGACGGCACCTACGGGGCTCCGCGCGTCACCGCCGAGCTCCAGGGCGCCGGGCTGCGGATCAATCACAAGCGGGTGGAACGCGTCATGCGGAAGTTCGGCATCGTCGGGCTGCACCTGCGCAAGAAGGTCCGCACCACGGTCCCCGCAGCCGACGCCATCCCGGTGCCGGACCTGATCCAGCGGGACTTCACCGCCTCTGGGCCGAACAAGAAGTACGTCGGCGACATAACCTACCTCCCGGTCGGCGACGGCCAATTTCTTTATCTGGCAACGGTGTTGGACCTGCACTCCAAGCGTCTGGTGGGCTGGTCGATCGCCGACCACATGCGGACCGAACTGGTCACCGACGCCCTCAAGGCCGCCGCCGGCGCGCGGGGAGGGAACCTGCGCGGAGCGATCTTCCACAGCGACAACGGAGCCCAGTACGCCTCCAAGGAGTTCGCCCAGGTCTGCAAGGACCTCGGCGTGATCCGATCACGCGGGGCCGTCGGCACCAGCGCGGACAACGCCGCCGCGGAGTCGTTCAACGCCAGCATGAAAAGGGAGACTCTCAAGGGCGCGAAACGCTGGCCCGGAGCTCGCGCCGC
Organism: Streptomyces sp. NBC_01450; assembly: GCF_036227505.1. Taxonomy (NCBI): domain Bacteria; kingdom Bacillati; phylum Actinomycetota; class Actinomycetes; order Kitasatosporales; family Streptomycetaceae; genus Streptomyces; species Streptomyces sp. NBC_01450. Next base: position 534,831 of record NZ_CP109481.1, read on the forward strand.
CCGCCTTGCGGTCTTCCGCTGGGTCACCCGCTACAACACCTGGCGACGGCACTCAGCCCTCGGTCAGCAGAGCCCGATCAACTACGAACAGCGATCAACTACGCTGACCACCGCCGCATAACAACCGGTGTCCACGATCAAGGGTGAAGGCCCCTTGGTGTCCAGGGCGCTCAGGAGCGAGACGGTGCCCAGGGTCCACACCCGGTCGGAGGTCTTGTCAGCGAAGGCGTCCAGGAGAAGGGCATCGGCAGGACCTTGATGCCGCGGCAGTCTGTGTCGACGGGGGCCGGCGCGGGGAAGTAGGCGGGGGCGCTGCCGGTGGCGTACGCGCCGAGTTGGTTCAAGCACAGGGCGAGCGGACCGTCATGGCGGGAGAGTTGGTTGAGGTCGTCGCCGCCCCAGTTGTCGCGGTAGTCCTCGCGGGCGCCGACGGGCGGAACGTACTCGATGCCGATGAGGCCGAGGGTGGCGGCGTATTCGAACAGGACGGCGAGCGTTTAGCGGCCCTGGAGCAGGGGCCAGTCGTGGAATCCGTCGTAGCCGAGGCTGCCGTATGCAGCACCCGCCATGGCAGCGCCCGGCATCACGCGTTCGAGTTCAGTAGCGTGGATGGATGAGAACACGCGGGGAGAGGCTCGCAGTCGTCGCGAGCCTGGCAGCCGGCGCCGCCCTGGTACTGGGCGGCTGCGGCAGGATCAGCACAGGGGACACCGGCACAGGGGGCACGAGCGCGGCAGAGCTAGGGTTCAAGGAGTATGCGGGCGCAGTGGACTACCCGTCGGTGACCGGTCCGCACAATAAGGGGTACGTGGCGCCCCGCGAGGGTCTGCGCCAGCTGGTGCCGCTGGGTGACTGCGCCCTGGGCGAGGGGACGTTCGCCAACGGGTACCGCTATGTGAACGTCAACTGGACTGGTTCCGACGGCTGTACAAAGCTCACGATCACCCCGAAGCCGGGTGCCGACGACGAATCCGACGTACCGTACTCCATGCGCAGCGGCTGGCCCGGTGGCGGCCTGCCGGGCGACGTGGTGGTGCCGTGGGACGACGGTTCGCTGATCGGTGTCGGCGCGACGTTGACCCGCCGGGCGCCGAACGGCGAGCAGTTCCGGCTCGCCACGCTGCCACTGACGTTCAACACCCGCCCCGAGCAGGAGACCGCGGACGACGCCTCGGTGAACACCGCGGTCAAGGTCGGCTCGCTCCTGCTGATCGGCGGCGGCCAGATCGTCGACCAGGTGGAGTCTCCGTACGTGTTCGCGTCCGACGACGCGGGCAAGACCGTGCATCGCATGCCGCTGCCGACGATCGACGGTCGGCAACCGTCCACACCCGTGGGCGACTTCGGCGTCAACGGCAAGGAGGTCGTCGCTTTCGGCGCGGCAGCGACCAACGCCTTCGACTTCCGCTCCTCGGGCACGATCCCGTTCTGGCGCAGCGCGGACGGTGGCGCGCACTGGACGTCCGGCGAAATCACCGGGATGCCACCGGGCTCACAGGTGCACAGCGTCCTGTACGCCTCGGGCCACTGGTTCGCCGTGGGTGGCTATGCCAGGGCCGGCGCCTTCTACGACTCCCTCCCGCTGGTTCTCACCAGCCAGCACGGCAACCACTGGACCCGGATGGACACTTCGGCCATGGGCAACGGCGAGATCACTGCCGCGACCGTCGACTCCGTGGGCCACCCGGTCCTGGTCGGCTCGGCCCCCCGCCCCAAGTCCAAGCCGAACACCCGCACAGTGCTGTGCGGTTCCGTCTGGGTCGGCAACGGGACGACCACGGACTGGAAACGCGGCGGCCTCGGCTGCAGCGAGGATCCCCCGAGAACGGCGGTCACCCTCGCGGACGGGCGCGTGCTGATCGCGGGCAACCGGGACCTCTGGCTCTCTCGAAGGCCGGGGCCGGGGCGCGGTCACGGGTCTTGATCTCTTCCCGCGGCAGGCGGGCGTAGCCGAGTCGGGCCGCAACCCGTTGTCGTACCCCTGTGGTGAGGTGAAGTCGGACGACGGAGGGCGAGAGGCGGAGGGGACGATGGGTGAGCGTACGACGTGGCGGCCGTTTCTGGAGCAGTGGAGCGCGGAGTGGGTCGCGGGGCACGACCCGGACAAGGACGCGCCGCTCGCGCAGGAGGTCGTGCGTGACGCCTGGCTCGGGTTCGCGCCGGCGAGTGAGGTCGAGGTCGCTGCGGCCGAGGCCCGGCTGGGGCGCCGGCTGCCGCCTTCGCTGAGGGAGTTCCTGCTGGTCACCAACGGGTGGCGGGACGCGGGCAACTTCATCTACCGGCTGGCGGGCGCCGCGGAGCTGGAATGGCTGCGGGACACCGACGACCGCACCTGGATCGAGGCCTGGGAAGACCTCGCGGAGGACGACGTCGAGGAGGACGGGGACGGTGAGGAGGCGTTCGGCGTTCAGGAGGCGAAGGTCCTCGCACGCTCCCTGCGCCTGTCCCTTGAAGGTGATGCGGCGGTCATGCTGCTCGACCCTGACGACGTGGACGAAGACGGCGAGTGGGCGGCGTACTGGCTCGCCTCCTGGTCCGGCGAGGGACCGGAGCGGTACGGCTCCTTCCACGACCTCATGCGCCGCCAGTGGGTGTCCTTCCACGCCCTGCGCAAGCCGCCGGGCGCCACCCGGGACCACTGGGACACAGAGGTCGAGCGTGCCCGCTGCGAGGCGCTGGCCGGGGCGGTCGACGGACCGCTGGCGATGTTCGCCCAGGCACACGAGTACGGGCGGGAGCGGGCCGACGTACTGAGTATGCAGATGAAGGCGATGCTCGGCGATTGGCGCCGTCACATCGCGAGCCTGATGTGGTACTGCCCGGGGAACGACGACCTCCTGCTCAGCCCGCTCTTCGCCGCGGAACTCCTGCCGCTCCTGGTCCGGCAGGACCAGCTCGCGCACCCCCACGACCTGCGGTCCCTGCTGCGGCTCAAGGAGTACGCGCCCGCACCTGTGCGGGCGCTCGTCGCCGACTACGAGGCCCGGACGGCCGAGCCGGGCTTCCGGCTCACCTTCGGCGGACCCGAGTTCGACGCGGCCGTGCACACCGTCACCGACCGCCTCGCCGGGATGCCGGCCTTCCAGGCTCCCGACGAGCCGCCGATCCGGACGGATCCGATCGTCGTCACCCTGTACGCGGCCCGCGGCCCGCGGCCCGAACCCGACCCGCTGTCCGACCCCGCCAAGGTCCGCACGGCCCGTGCGGGCCTGTGTGACGAAGCCTGGCCCGAACTCCGTGCAGCGCTGCGTCTGTGGCACCCGGTGTGCGAGGACCATATTGCCCCGATATCTCTGTTCGCCGACCCGGTCCTGGCCCAGCTGATCACCCCGGACCGCGGCCGCGAGATCCTGGCCACGCCCCGAGGTAGGGGCCCCGGCGTTCAGTAGGCTGGAAGTTCCAGCCGCCAGGGACAGCAGCACCGCACGGGGATCGACCGGCTCGCGGCTGCCATGCTCATAGCCGCCGTCGTGGCCGGCCCGCTCGGCATGGGCCCCGCGGCCGTGGCCTTCACCCACCCGGCGTGGCTGTTGGCCGGCATCGGAGTCGGAATCTGTTCATCGGTCAGTCATCCCGTATGTGACCGATCAACTTGCCATGGCGCGCCTGCCCCGTGCGACGTTCGCGCTGATGTTGAGCCTGCTGCCGGCCATCGCCACCGCGACGGGCACGCTCGTGCTCACGCAGCTGCCCATGATTGGGGACCTCGTCGGCATCGCGTTGGTGACGGCGGGAGGCGCCCTCCACCGCGACTACTCGAAGGAGCACAGGTGAAGTACGTCCCGTTGGGATCCTCAGGACTGTCGGTGTCCCGGATCTGCCTGGGCATGATGAGCTACGGAGACTCACCGTCACGCCGATGGCAGCTCGACGAGGATATGGCCGAACCGATCGTGCGGCGCGCGGTCGAGGCCGGGGTGACCTTCTTCGACACCGCCGACATCTACGCGAATGGCACCAGCGAGGAACTCACCGGACGACTGCTGCGCAAGCTGTTCGCCCGCCGCGAGGACTACGTCCTGGCCACCAAGGTCTACTACCCGACCGGTCCCGGCCTCAACGACCAGGGGCTGTCCCGCAAGCACCTCATGGCCGCCGTCGACGCCTCGCTGGCCAGGCTCGGCACCGACCATGTCGACCTGTACCAGATCCACCGCTTCGATCCCGCCACGCCGATCGAGGAAACCATGTCCGCCCTGCACGACATCGTGCGCGTCGGCAAGGCCCGCCACATCGGCGCATCGAGCATGTACGCCTGGCAGTTCGCCAAGGCGCAGTACACCGCCGAGGCCGCCGGCTGGACCACGTTCGTCTCGATGCAGAGCCACTACAACCTCCTCTACCGCGAGGAGGAGCGCGAAATGATCCCGCAATGCCTCGACCAGGGCGTCGGCGTCATCCCCTACAGTCCGCTGGCACGCGGACTACTCGCCGGCAACCGAGACCGCGACAGCGAACGCCGCACCCTGCGGGCAGCCAGCGACGCCCTGGCCGACGCCCGGTTCGACACCCACGCCGACGCCGACTTCACCGTCATCGACACCTTGCGTGCCGTCGCCGCCGAACACGGCCTGCCACCGGCTCGGATCGCACTGGCGTGGCTGCTACGCCGGCCCGCCGTGGACGCGCCCATTGTCGGCGCCACCAAACCTCACCACATCGACGATGCCGCCGCGGCCCTCGAAGTGACGTTGAGTGACGACGACATCGCCCGGCTGGAGGCTCCCTACACTCCACATCCGGTCCTGGGACATTCCTGACCGCCGCTCGAAGGGCGCCATGAAGGGCTTCCGCTCACCCACCGGCGCCCAGAATTCCTCTCGGTGTTCAGCGCCGTCTCGCCACACTTCCGGCCTCGCCGCCCCCTTCTGACCGCCCCCGACCACCGCGCCAAGACGACCCTCCGCTTCACGATCTGGAACAAGATCACAGGCGTACCCGCGGCACCCTGACCACAGCACCGGCCGACGGCTCCCTTCGCCCCGCCAAGCCCCAACACACTTCGAACCCCGCCAAGTTGACAAGACCACGCAGGGTCGATACGGCCGAACTGCGCCCCCTCGGTCAGGTGCAGCAGCAGACCGGCGTTCTGGACGGCGGCGATCGGATCGTCGACGTAGTCGAGTTCGGGGTGCAGTTTGCGGGCGTTCTCCCGGGCCTTGGGACCGGTGACGGTGACCGTGGCGCCGAGTTCGTGGACTCTCTGGGCGACGGCGAGGGCGGGTGAGTCGCGGTTGTTGCGGCGGCTGTTGATCGCGTCGACCTCGCGGAGTGTGGTCAGGGCCTGGTTCACGCCGAGTTCACCGGTGCGGGCCATGAAGCCGTGGACGTCCTTCGGCAGGCAGCCGCCGCCGAAGCCGAGGCCGGACCGCATCCGGCGTCCCCCTGCGCGAGGCCGACGGCGTTAAGGTCGACTCCTGCGGTTACAACAACACCAGCGCGGACTTCGAGGTCTGCTGAAGCTTTACCGAGACCGGCTTCACGAGAACGACGGCAAGGACCACACATGACGGACGCGCCCATACGGATCGGACTGGCCGGCTACGGCTTCGGCGGCAGGTACTTCCACGCGCCGTTGCTCGCCTCCACCCCGGACTGCGAGTTCCTCGGGGTGGTCACCACCTCCCCCGAGCGCCGCAAGCGGGTCGCCGACGAGCTCAGCCGGCCGACGTACGACTCGTTGGAGGAACTGGCCCGGGCCGGAGCCGAGGCGGTCGCGATCTCCACCCCGGCGGCCACACACATCCCACTGGCCCAGGAAGCGCTGAGACTGGGCCTGGCGGTGGTCTGTGACAAGCCGTTCGCGCTCGACGCCGCTTCGGCGCGGGAGACGACGGAGCTGGCGGAGCGGTTGAAGGTTTCGCTGACAGTCTATCAGAACCGGCGCTGGGACTCTGACTTCTTGACCCTGCGTCGACTCGTGGCCGAGGGCGCGCTCGGCACCCTGACCCGCTTCGAGTCGCGTTTTGAGCGGTTCCAGCCCGAGCCCGGCCCGCCGGCCGCGGGCGGCGGCACCCTGCTCGACTTCGGCAGCCACCTGGTCGACCAGGCTCTCGTGCTGTCCGGGCCGGTCAAACGGGTGTACGCGGAGATGCGGAGCCGCGACGGCGGCGACGGGCTCGATGATGACGTCTTCGTCGCGCTGACCCACCGGAGCGGCGCCCAGTCACACCTGTCCGGCAGTTGGCGGCAGGGCGCACCCGGCCCGCGCTTCCGCGCTACCGGGACCACCGGGACGTACGTGGTCGACGGCGTGGACGGCCAGGAAAACCAGCTCATCGCAGGTGCCACCCCGGCCTCGGAGGGTGAGCGCTGGGGCATCGAGCCCGAGCGGCGCTGGGGCCAGGTGCTGCGCGGCGACCACGCCGAGCCCGCACCGTCCGCCCGCGGCGCGTGGGACCTCTTCTACCCGGCCTTCGCCGCCGCCCTCCGTGGCACCCGCCCGCTGCCCGTGGACCCCTGGGACGCCGTGACCACAGCGACCGTCCTGGACGCCGCGCGCACCAGTGCCGCCACCGGCGAGGTCGTACGCCTGCCCTGACCCCGCGGGCGGCGGTGCCCGGCGGCGTACCCGGCTCGAACGGCGTCCGGATGACATGCCGTACGCCAACGAGAGGAATGACGACGGCACCGGGGGTGAACAACAGTTCTCCCCCGGCGACGGCAGCTGGTTGGTGCGCCATGAGGCGTGCTCGAAGCCACATTGAAGGCGCCCGTTGGCTGGCTCCCCGTGCCCGGCTGGTTTACGACCTCGAAGATCACAGACGAAACGGCCTCAGCAGGCAGCAACCACACCAATTTTCAGCACGGAACGGGCGTCACCGCAGGTGATCCGACGGGCTGGTTTGGTAATGGGGCGGAAGATTCCCGCCGAAGCGAATCCTCCAGGCATTTCAAGCTACGCACATTGGCGATGAATACGGCAAAGCGGGTCGAAGAACCCAAGGTGAATCAACATCAAACGCCCACTCAGGCGGGCGGTGTGGTCGCGGCTGCAGACCGCATGAGGGCGGGGGCGGCCAGACCGGCAGGCACAACGCAGCTCAACAGGACCACAGGCCAGGCCACCAGGCCCAGAAAGAACGAGGTGGGGACACTGGCACACAGGGCAGCCATTGCGACCGCAACGACGTGAGCGGACCGTGAGGCCGGATTGGTGCTCATCGCCTTGGCGAAGAGCAGCACGACCATAGTGATGCCCAACTCGACGGCCGCTGCGGGAACGGCGACCTGGAGTGCACTCGCCCACCGGAGCCCGCTCTGCGCGCTCGCTCCGGACTGCGCCTCGAACACGCCAAAAAGGAAGTAGTAGAGAACCGCCAATGGTGCGACCGCCGACACGGTGATGCAACCGAGCCGGATCAGGAGCCAAAAATATTTCACACTCACCTTCACTTGTGTCCCGTGTCTACCGGGATGCTATCGGGCGACCGGAAACCGGACCGCCGGGCCGACGTGCGGCATCCGCACGTCGGCCCGGCGGTCACTCGGTCTCTCCGGTCACCCCCAGCTGTTCGCGTACATGTTGTTGTAGGCGTACGTCGGACTGCTCGAGGTCATCGTGAACTCCTGCGCGTATCCATACTCGTGCATGGCCGCGTATCTACTCAGGTTGACGGCGAGAGCTGTCTTGTCCTTGTCGAAGTTCCAGTCCTTGTACACCTGGACGTTGAACGTCATGCCGACCGACTTCCCGTCCGACATGGCGGTTCCGGTGACGCGGACTTGCGCATGCCCGATGCCGAAGTGGTTGTCCTTGGTCTCGAGATTCACACCGAGCCACTTGGAATCGGCCTTGAACTCGCAGGCCCCTCCCGACCGGCAACTCGTCAGGGCCTGGGCCTGCCAGTCGTCGAGCTGTCCCTGCACGACCTTGCGCAGTCCGGGGTCGCCCTTAAGGTAATTGAAGTTGACGTCGTAGTTGGTTCCGCTGGCGTCGCGGTAGTGCCTCCAGAGCTTTACCGTCAGATCCATCCCGGCAGCCCCGGCCGCCGCGATCGCAGCCTCGTACTCGAGCAGGAGGTGGTTCATGAAGTAGTTGTACTGGCTTGGCGTGGCCTCCTTCGAGTTGAAGGGGGCGTTGTCGTTCGGCGTCTTCGGGGAGTCGTTGCCGGTCGTCTTCAGAGGGAGCGGTTCTGGGCCCTGTTTGAAGGTGACCTTGGTTGTTGTGCTGTTCTGGGTCTGGGTGACTACCGCGGTGAAAGTTCCCGCTGTACCCCCCACTGTGCCCTTGCTCGTGTAGGTCTTGGTGTAGCTCCAGTCCCAGCCGTCCCTGCTCTTGGTCCAGGTCTCGGTACCACCGTTGCAGGAGCTCGAGGCACCGCCACACATGCCGTCGGGGCGGAGGCCGGTGGGGTCGGCGAGGGTGACGGGGGTGTTGTTGGCGTAGGCGTAGCCGTTGAGGGACTCGTGGTCGTCGGGGGCGACCGGTGAGCGAGCTGTACCGGTTGATCCATGCGGAGAAGGTGACGTATCCGATCGTCCTGCTGTGCCGGGTGCTGAAAGTCGCCCGCTCCTCCTACTACGCCTGGCGCGAGGGCGAGGCGGCCCGCCGCCGCCGACGCGCTCGCGCACGAGATCACCGTGGTGCACATCGCCTCCCGTCACACCTACGGTGTCCCGCGCATCCACGCCGAACCGCGCCGCCTGGGCCGGCGGGTGAACCGCAAGCGCGTCGCCCGTGTGATGCGTGAGCGCGACATCCGCGGTGTCACCCGGCGCAAGAGGCGTTCGCTGACCCGGCCGGACGCGAAAGCGAAGCCGGCCCCGGACCTGATCGGCCGCGACTTCCACGCCGAGCGGCCCGGGACCAGGCTGGTCGGCGACATCACCTGCCTGCCCACCGCCGAAGGCCGGCTCTACCTCGCCTGCCGGCTGGACCTGGCCACCCGCGAGGTCGTCGGCTACGCCATGGCCGACCACCACCGCGCCGAACTCGTCGTCGACGCCCTCGACATGGCCCACGGCCGGGGCGGACTGGAGCCCGGCTGCGTGATCCACAGCGATCGCGGCAGTGAATACACGTCAGCCCAGTTCCGGGACCGAATAGGGAAGTTGGGACTGCGGCAGAGCTGCGGACGCACCGGATCATGCTTCGACAACGCTGCCGCGGAGAGCTTCTGGGCCCTGCTCAAGGAGGAGATCGGCACCCGTATCCGGCCCGACCGGGCCACCGCCCGAGCCGAGGTCTTCTCCTTCGTCGAGACCTTCTACAACCGCCGCCGCCTGCGGAAGCACCGGACTTTCGGCTACCTCACCCCGACCGAGACCAGACAGCGGCATCAACACGCCCTCGCGGCATAACGATCACGTGTCCGAGACCACGGGGAAACTTCAGGTTCTCGATGACGCCACCCATCGCCCGCACCTGGGACCGGCGTGGACACACGCCTGTGGTGCGGGTGCGGGGCCGGTCCTGGCGCCGCTGGTCGATCGCCGCGATGTGCTGTTACAAGCCGGGCGAATCGCCCAGGCTGATCTACCGGCCGTGCCGCCACCGCAAGCACCGGGGGAAGGGACGCAACAGCTTCGCCTGGAGCGACTACCGCGACCTGGTCGTCCGCGCCCACATCCAGCTCGGCACCCCCATCGTCATGATCTGGGATAATCTCAACACCCACCGGGCCGCCGGGATGCGCGAGTACGCCGCCGAACACGACTGGCTCACCATCGTGCAACTGCCTTCCTATGCACCAGATCTGAATCCGGTGGAAGGTATCTGGTCACTGTTACGACGCGGCCCGCTGGCCAACGTCGCCTTCACCGACGACGAACACCTCGAACGCACTCTCCGCCGGGGCCTGCGCCATATCCAGCTACGGCCCGACCTCATCGACGGCTGCCTCACCGGCACCGGCCTCACACTCAGCCAACAGCCGACAACACCCCGGAGAGATCAGTAACCGGAAATGCCGGTGATCATGGGTGTGCCCGTCTTGGTCTGGACGCCACCAGCCACCCGTACAGCCTGGTTGCCTTCCGCCAGGCAAGGACGCCCGTGAATGTCGCGGCGAAGGTCCAGAACACTCAGGTGGCTTGACCTTCCGATCGGCCAATGGTCCCGTCGACTCATGAGCAGCTCTCGAAGCCCGACGTGGTTATCCGCCGACGCGTTGCCCAAGGTCACTGTATGGACGCCGTTTTGGACGCGTCTGCGCCTGCATCGGCTGGAGCGGCGCCTGCGGCGCGCTGTCGCCTCCGGCGACCTGAGCCTCATGGTCCTTCTCGCCCGCGTGGTCAGGGTCCGTGGAGACCGTGCGGAGGCCGTCCGCCTCTACCTCCGCGCCATCGAGGCAGGTGACGCCAAGGCGGCCAACGACCTCGGTGTGATGGAAGCCGAGGACGGCGACCTCGACGCGGCCGAGGCCCACTATCGCCAGGCGGTCGAGGCGGGTCTCACGCCGGCGATGCACAACCTGGCCGAGCTGCTGTGGGAACGGGACGACCCAGAGGAGGCGGAGGCGCTCTTCAGGCGCGCCGCCGATGCGGGGGCAGACCTGTCGATGAACAAGCTGGGGTTGCTGCTTTCCGAACGCGGTGCACACGAGGAAGCACAGGCCCAGTTCCGCCGGGCCGTTGACCTGGGCAACCCAGAGGCCGCCAACAACTTGGCGCTCATGGTCGCCGAGCGTGACCCACAGGAAGCCGAGAGGCTCTACCGTATGGCCCTCCGGCACAGCCTCGCCGAAGCGCGCTACAACCTCGCCTTGCTCCTCTCCGAACAAGGACGGCAGCCCGAGGCGGAGAAGCTGCATCGGGAGGGAGCAGCCGCCGGCAACTCCTCGGACAGGAACAGCCTCGGCCTGCTCCTTGCCGGCCGCGAGGACTGGTCCGGTGCCGCACAGTGGTACAAACGCGCGATCGCGGCGGGCAACATCAACGCCATCTACAACTTCGGCCGCGTCCGCGAAAGACAGGGCCGCCTGGCAGAGGCGGAGGCGCTCTACCGCCGTGCGATCGACGCCGGCCAGCCCAATGCCCTCAACAACCTGGCCGTCATGCTGGACGAGCGAGGTGCCAAAGAGGAAGCGGAGCGCCTCTACCGCGATGCGATCGCCGCCGACGTCCCCGACTCGCTGTGCAACCTCGCCATGCTGCTCGACGAGGCCGGGCGTCACGAAGAGGCGGCGGAGTTCTACCGCACGGCCGTCGATGCCGGCGATCCCAAGGCCATGAACAACCTTGCTCTACTCTGCTTCGACCGGGGCGACCCGGATGCAGCCGAGGGCTTGTTCCGGCGCGCCATCGCGGCCGGCAACGTGAGCGCCGTCGGGAACCTGGTGTTGCTGCTGACCGGTCGGTTGGGCCCCGACCACCCAGACTGACCGCCGGACCGTGCCGCCTGGCACCATGGGCCAGATCATCCAGCCATATGCTCCTCACGGCCAGAGTGCAATATCACTCCCCCAGCTTCAGTTGTGCGGAGGAGTGATCGATTCGGTAGCCGATGCCGGTTTCGACAAAGGCCGAAGCATACCCACGCGGCTCAACGCTGAGCTCCTGGCCAACTGAAGCACTCACTGGCCAGCTGAGGGGTTCGCTCTTCCGTGAGACCCACGCCATCCGGGGGACACTGCCAGACGGTGGGCATCGCCGGATGCCCTGCTCCGCGGTGTCAGAGCGTGCTGAGATGCTGGCGCCACCAAGTCCAGATGGTGGGAGTAGTGCATGGGAACGTGGGGGACCGGTCCATTCGACAGCGACATGGCCGCAGACTTCGTCGACGGCCTTGCAGGGAAGTCGCCTGAGCAGGTAATTGAAGCGATGGCGAGGGCTTTCCAGCGAGTGGTGGACTCAGGTTCGCGCGTGGATGGTGGGGACGGGGCCGAAGCCGTTGCCGCTGCTGCTCTTGTCGCGGCCCAGATTCCGGGCAGCCAGGTAGTGATCGATCCTGATGACGGTCCTTCTGAGCCGTTGCCTGTCCTGCCGCTCTCGCTCCGGCCCGTGGCCGAGCGGGCACTTCGTTGTGTTCTGCAGGACGGTTCGGAGCTGGCCGCAGGCTGGGTCGAGAGCAGTGATGCCCAACAGTGGCGAACGACGGTTCAGACGATCACTCGTGCCCTGGACGTCGCCCCCTGGCGGCTGGCCCTCGAAGGGCTGGACTGCAGGATCGTTCCGCCAGGGGATGACGTCGACATGAAGTTGGAATCACTCGAAGACTTCCTCTTCTCGGGCCTGAACCTCACGGTGCGCCAGGCCGTGCTCGCGGACGACTGCTTGATGATCGACGCGGCGGGCTGCGGACCCCCAGGACCATGACCTCAGTGTCAGCATCCTGCCGCACGCGTTCACAGCCGCTACTGGCGTCACATAGCCGGGCTGCCCGTCGGCGGTCACCGGATGATCGTCCGACTCCGCGTGCGTCGGTTCTTCTGTGATCAAAGCCAGTGCCGACGCCGGACCTACGTGGAACAGGTGACGGGCCTGACCGAGCCGCGCCTTCGTACCTCACCGGCGGCCCGGTCGGCGATAAGAGCGGTCGCCGTGGAGCTCGGGGGCCGCCCGGGTCAACGCCTATGCACGAAACTGCGGATCCATGGTCGGCGGACGAACCTCCTGAGGCAGTTGGCCGCTCAGCCCGTGCCGGCCCAGGCCCCACGGATCCTCGGAATCGACGAGTTCGCGTTCCGCAAGGGCCGGACTTACGGCACCGTCCTCGTCGACGTCGAGTCCTCCAGGCCGGGTGTGTTGCATGGGCCGCAGACGGGGGCGTCGGCGGGGCAGGAGTGGATGCCGCAATCGTCTCCACCGTCCTGTCCAATCTCGGCTCCGGCCGCCGCCCACTCAGAGTCGTCCGCAGATGGTGCAGTGAGCCTGGCGCTGCCTGCAGCCGCCGCAGCGGGGTAGACCGGTGAGCTTCGAGAGTGTGCAGGGTCCGGTGTGGCCGCAGATCGAGCGTCCTCGTCGCCACCGAAGTCCTGCCCAAGCGAGACGAGCAGATGGTCCGGCTCGAACGGCACGTGAAAGACCTCGTCACCTCACATACGACGGCCGAAGGCCGCAAAATCCTGCACCGATACGCGACTTGGCACATCCTGCGACGGCTCCGCCGCCGCAGCCGGGGCAAGGAGATCACGCACTACCAGCTCGCGACCGCGCGCCAACATCTGCGGGCGGCCATCTATCTCCTCAACTGGCTCGAGGAATAGAACCTGGCCCTTGCAACCTGCCGACAGGCCGACCTCGAACGCTGGATGACCAGCGACGACGTCCGCCTCCGCCGAGAGGCAGGCCACTTTGTGCGCTGGGCTCTGACCCAGAAGATCACCCGTGAACTCAGCTTCCCGGCCGAGCGATGGAACGGCCCCTCACAGCCGATGGACGACGAGGCCCGCTGGGCCACCGCCCGCCGCCTGCTGCACGACGAAACCCTCAGGCCCGAAGACCGGCTCGCCGGCCTGCTGTTGCTCCTCTATGCCAGCGGCCAGCGGCGATCTCCCGGCTCACCGTCGACCACATCGAGGAGACGGACGGAACTGTCCGCATCCGCCTCGGCGCCGTCCCGGTCGAACTTCCCGCACTCGTCGCTGAACTGGCCCTCCGGCAGGCCGAGATTCGCCGCAGTCATGCAGTCCTCGGCCGGACAGACTCGACCTGGCTCTTCCCCGGCGTCCAGCCCGGCCGCCCGATCAGCGCCTGGGCCATGGGCGAACGACTCCGCAAACTCGGCATCCGACTCGCGGAAGCCCGCTCGACCGCACTGTTCCAGCTCGCCACCGAGCTACCCGGCGCGGTCCTCGCCCGCACCCTCGGCATCGACATCACCGGCGCCGTGAAATGGCAGCGAGCCGCCGCCGGAGACTGGGGCGCCTACGCAGCCGAGGTCAGCCGCCGAAACTCGAAAGCCTGACCCGTCCCGATGTCAGACCCCGCTGACATGCTGCTTCTCATGACAACGCCCGAAAGCATGCCCGACCTCGCCCAGATCACCGACGCCCACGAGGTCACTCCCGAGCTCCGACGCCAGCTGATCGACTGCTGGATCGCGGTCACCAACTCGGGCGGCGCCGCAGGATTCCCCTTCCCACCCGTCCAAGACAACGACGTCGCGCCAGTCACGGACAAGCTCCTCGGACGTCTCCACCCGCAACACAGCCGACTCATCACCGCCAGATTCGACGACGTTCTTGCCGGATGGGTTGTCCTCAACCGCGATCCCTACCGGCTCGTCGGGCACTGGGGCACGGTCAACCACCTTCAGAGCCACCCCGAATTCCGCGGACGCGGCGTCGGCTCCGCCCTCATGCATGAGCTGCGAAAGATAGCCCGCGGCGAACTGGGGCTCGAACAGCTCCATCTCGCTGCCCGGGGAGGAGAGGGGCTGGAGGACTTCTACAGCCGACTCGGATGGCGTGAAGTCGGTCGCTGGCCAGGGGCTCTCCGCCTCGCGCCCGGCGACACCCGGGACGAGGTCCTGATGCTCCTCGATCCCCTCTGAGCGCGGGGGTATTCCGGGAGTTCCAATACCCGACTCCACCATTACGGCACGTGCTCGAAGTGGTTGGCCCTTGGCCGCGCCGACCGTCACCCGGCAGGGCTCGATTGCCTTGGGCCACGTCCCGGTGAAGTATGCGAGGACCGGGACTCCGCTCATCCCCAGGGTGAAATCGAACTCCGCGTCCTCACGGGGTCGGTGAACCCGCTTCGCCATGGAAGCTCCAGACCTCACATTCCGTCATTCCATCCCCATCATCCCCCGCGCGGTGTGTCACGCCGGCCCGGTCGGTCGTCCGGTTGACCTGCCGGAAGGGAGGCACGGGGCCGTCGCAGAACCACGGTGGTCCCCGGCGCGAGCGGCCCGGCCCCCCGCCCCTGGTGACCCGGCCTGGCCGCCCCGCCGGTCACCCAGCTGCAGCCCGCCGCGCGCCCGTGGGTCAGCTCGTGCCAGGACAGCGCCCTCCACGACGACACGAAAGCCGTTTTCCAGGGCATAGCGGCCCAGATCATCGACCAGATGCTCGATGAGCGCGTCGACGAGCGGGCCGGTGCGCATCGTCCACCGGATCCAGGCGAGCCGTATCCGCCACCGCGCTTCTCAGAGACAGCGCCCCCGACGGGCTTCCCGAGGCCTTGTCCGGTCTTCACATCACCCCCGGTCTCAGCTGGCTAATAGCCTTCTTCCCCGGGCCGCATGAGCCAGCTGATGGCACCGAGAACGAGGCACGATTCCTGGACCGCTCGCCGACGCGGTCGTGGACGGTCGAAGTACGCGTCAGCTGACCCGAAGACCGACCGCCAGCGTCAGTTCAAGGACCCGGTGTGGCGATGCGAGATCCGGAAACAGCTCCCGCAGCTGCGACATCCGGTACCGGACCGTCTGGGGATGGACGAACAACGCCGCCGCCACCTCGTCCCGCCTGCCCTGGTGCAGCAGCCACTCCCGCAATGTCTCCTCCAGCCGCTGTGCGGTCGTGACAGGCAAGGTCCGCAAGGGTGCGAGGGCTCGGGCACGCAGGTCTGCGAACGCGTCCACGTCGGCGCTCAGCACCAGCTCGGGCAGGTGGTCCTCGGTGTCGCGGATGTCAGAGGAGAGGGAGCGCGCGCGTACGGCTCGTGCGTACGAGGCGGACGCACGAGTCCATGGCCGGGCCGGGCCGACCACGGCGGTGCGGTCGGTCAGCTGCCGCAAGAGATGTGATCGGTCGGCATCGGGGACGAGCAGCACACCGGTGGCGTCCGGCAGATCGTCGAGGACGAGGGTGCTCGGGTCGAGCGCGCGGTAGGCAGGCCGGGCCTGGGCGGCGGGCAGCAGGACCGCGGTCAGTGAAACCGGAGGCTGCCACCCGGCCCGTTGAACAGAGGCCAGCAGCACGTCCGGGCTCGCGCCGGCGAGGAGGTCGCGGGCCAGGTGTTCCAGGTGGCGCTCGTGGTCCCTGCCCCGGGCGGCCAGTTCGTCGGCGTGGCCCGCGGCGCTCGCGGCGGAGAGCTCGTCGATGTAGGCGAAGGTCAGCTCGGCGAACTTGGCGACCTCGGCGGCGGGCAGACCTGCGGGTACGGCACCCGCTGCCAGGCATCGCCAGGCCACGCGGGCGCCGACGCGGTAGGCGCTGAGCAGGGCGTCCATCGAACGGCCGTCGCGCACCTCGCCGCGGCCCAGCTCGTAGGCTGCGTCACCGGCGTCGCCGCCTGTGGCGTTCCCGCTCGCGAGGTCCAGGTAGTGCCCCAGGGCGGTGCGGACGGCTCGGCGGATGGTGGCGCCCATGCGGCCCGAAAGGGCGTTGGCGTAGGGAGGGACCTCGTCGATGATCGCCTGGACGACCTCGTCGGCGGTGGTCTTCAGCGCGGCCCGAAGTGCGGTGACCGTCGTCTCATCCAGGGCCAGTTCGCTGGCCCTTTGGATTGCATGGCTCACGTTTTTGTTCCCTGCGAACAATTCAGTCGACCAGATTTACGTCCTGCGGTCAGGACTTTACGCCCTGAGGCGCAGCAAGCTGGGGTCATGACGAGTGCAGCCCTCCGCAGCAGGGCGTGGAAACTGCTGGAGATGGTCACGACGCCGCTGTTGCCGTCGGACTACCTCGACCTGGTCAGCCCGCTGCGTGCGGGCGCTGACCTGCGTGGGCGCATCGAGGCCGTGCACCCCGAGACGGGTGACGCCGCGACTGTCGTGATCAGGCCGGGACGAGGCTGGCGCGGCCACACGGCTGGTCAGTACGTGCGGATCGGGGTCGACGTCGACGGGGTGCGCCTGTGGCGTGCCTACTCCCTCACCTCGCCGACAAGCCGCCAGGACGGCCGCGTCACGATCACCGTGAAGGCGATCCCGGACGGCAAGGTCAGCAACCATCTGGTCCGCAGGGCGAAACCGGGCACGCTGATCCAGCTCGACCAGCCGACCGGTGACTTCGTGCTGCCGCAGGCCAAGCCCGCCAAGGTGCTCTACCTGACGGCCGGCAGCGGCATCACGCCCGTGATGGGCATGCTGCGCGACATCGAGTTCGACGACGTCGTCATGGTCCACTGCGCGCCACAGCCGCAAGACGTGATCTTCCGCAACGAACTGCACGACCTGGTCGCGGACAAGAAGCTGCGGCTCACCGAGGTGCACACCGACACGGACGGCATGCTCGACATCGCCCGTCTCGACGAACTCGTGCCCGACTGGGCCGAGCGCGAGACCTGGGCTTGCGGGCCCGCGGGCCTGCTCGACGCCGCCGAAGAGCACTGGATGGAGCACGGCGTACAAGAGCGCCTGCACACCGAACGCTTCCGCCCCAGCATCGTCGTCGCCGGCGACGGCGGCGAAGTCACGTTCAGCGCCACCGGCAAGACCGTCGACGCGGACGGCGCCACGCCGTTGCTGGACATCGGCGAGGAGGCCGGCGTGCTCATGCCCTCCGGGTGCCGCATGGGCATCTGCTTCGGCTGCATCACGCCGCTCAAGGCGGGCGCCGTCCGCGACCTGCGCACCGGCGAGATCACCGAGGCCGAGCCGGGCGTCCTCATCCAGACCTGCGTGTCCGCCGCGGCGGGCCCCTGCGACATCGAACGGTAGGAGCACCTTGACCGCCATCGACCCCACCGCCCACCTGACCGCGGAGCAGATCGAGGAGCTCGGCCGCGAGCTGGACGCGATCCGCGACGAGGTGATCGCCGGCCGCGGCGAGAAGGACGCCGCCTACATCCGTAAGGTCATCTCGGCGCAGCGCAGGCTCGAGCTGGTCAGCAGGGGCGTGCTGCTGTTCTCGTTCTTCCCGCCCGCGTGGCTGATCGGCACCGCTGGTCTGTCCGTGGCGAAGATCATGGACAACATGGAGATCGGCCACAACATCCTGCACGGCCAGTGGGACTGGATGCGGGACCCGAAGATCCACTCCACCACCTGGGAGTGGGATCACGTCTCACCGGCCGATCAGTGGAAGCACTCGCACAACGAGCTGCACCACACGTACACCAACGTGATCGGCAAGGACAACGACCTCGGCTACGGCATCATGCGCGTCGACGAGGACCAGAAGTGGCACCCGTTCCACCTCGGCCAGCCGCTGTGGAACTTCCTCAACGCCTGCTTCTTCGAGTACGGCATCGCGGCGTACGACCTGGAGCTCGGCAAGAACCTGCACAAGCGCCGCCGCAAGAACCCGGAGTTCCGCGCGCGGGCCAAGGCCGTGGGCCGCAAGATCCGCAAGCAGGTGCTCAAGGACTACGTGATCCACCCGCTGCTGTCGGGCCCGTCGTTCCTCACCACGCTCGCCGCCACGTTCACCGCGAACCTGGTCCGCAACATCTGGTCCCACTCGGTGATCATGTGCGGGCACTTCCCCGAGGGCGTGCAGGTCTTCGAGCGCCGGTCGATCAAGGGCGAGACGCGCGGCCAGTGGTACCTGCGCCAGATGATGGGCTCGGCGAACATCAGCGGCAGCAGGGCCATGCACTTCATGACCGGCAACCTCTCCCACCAGATCGAGCACCACCTGTTCCCGGACCTGCCGAGCAACCGGTACGCCGAGGTCGCGGTGAAGGTGCGCGCGCTGTTCGACAAGTACGAGCTGGAGTACGTCACCGGGCCGCTGCCCAAGCAGGTGTTCTCCGCGTGGCACAAGGTCGTCCGGCTCTCGCTGCCGAACAAGAAGCCCAAGGCCAGGACACCGGACCGCGAGCAGGAGCTCGTCGCGGCCTGATTCCCGGTACTGGTTCAGATCCTTCGGCCCTACCGGCGGCACCGCCGGGTTCGGTGAGATCCGTTGCGGACGGTGGGCGGCCGCGACATCAGACCGTACGACACGGGATCCGGGCAGCCCGGTGTCCGGCCGCGCTGCCTGGACGTACGCCAGGAGCTCAGCACACAGCCCCCGGCGAGGTGTTGTAGTGCGCTGACCTGCCATGGTCGGGCCGGTAGTCGGGTGCGTACGCGCACTCGGTTCGCCGACGGGCGGGCCGGGTGGAAGACATGGGCTGTGACGTGGACACTGCCGCAACCGATGCTCGCCGCCCCTGTGTCCGACCCTGCGCTGCTGCCGGGATGGGCGGGTGAGCCGAAATGGGACGGGTTTAGGGCAGGGGTCTCCGTCGACGCGGGCCAGGTGGTGCTGCGCTCCAGGCGCGGCACCGACATGGCGCCGGCCTTTCCGGAGGTTGTGACCGGGGCCGCGCAGCTGCCGGACGCGACCGCGCTGGACGGCGAGCTGGTCGTATGGGACGCCGCGGGCCGCCTCGCGTTCGAGCGGTTGCGGAACCGGCTTGCCCGGCGCGGCGCCGGAGCGGCCCGGGCGGCAAAGGAGTGGCCGGCCCACTCCGTCGCGTTCGATCTGTTGCGCCTGTCCGGGACGGACACGACTGGGTGGCCGTACCAACGGCGCAGACCGCGCTGGAGTCCGTGTTCGCCGCCCCGCCGGCTGTCTGCGCCGTGGGCGCTGTGCCCGTCGACTCTCCTGTCTCGCGCAATCGAGTCGTGTTCTCACCGAACCGAGTCGTCTTTACTTCTGCGTCAGCCCGCTCAATCTCGAAGCTGAGTTTCGGGGAGGATCTGGATGTGCTTGGTCACCTCATCAAGCGCATCCCTGGCCAAGCCGAGAAACGCCTTCCGCTCGGCTACGAATCTCATGCCGGCCTCGTGCACGTTGTCGCCCCCGTTGGGGTGGCTGTCCGCCGCAACTGCTTGCGCGTACTCCCGAACGTCTTGGACGAGGGAGGACAACTGATCGACGAGGTTGTGGGCTGCTTCCGCGACGCCCTCGGGGCCCTCCAGCACCACCACCAGTCCCGCGCTCTCGGCATCCTTGAACTTCAGCCTGATCGCGGCGCTCCGCGTCTCGTCGAGCGGGACCGGAGCCTGCCCGGCACGCAACTCACGGAAGAAGGCTTGGTTGTCCCGGTCAGCGTTGCCCAGCGCTTCGAGAAATGAGAGATAGGCAGCTTGTCGGCGTTCACGGCGCCATCGCTGATGCTCGACCCGCAGGTCATTCAGCTGCACCCGGTCCTGTGATCTTTCTCTGCGCCGTTCCGTACGAGCTGCGATGAAGGCGGTGAGGGCAGCCCCCATGACGGTTCCCAGCACGCCCACGGCCGATACGAAGATGGCGGTCATATCTGCGTTCTTCCCTGAGTGTGGAACGTCACGTAATTCCCCACCGGCAGCGTCAGGTTCCCCATCCGAACGTTCGGGCTCGACCTGCTGAGAGTGCATCGGGCTCCCTGCGCGTTGTGGTAGGGCAGCCCTAGGCACCCGCACCGGGTCCTTGCGGCGGCCAGTCGGGGGCGGGGTCGTGAGCGAGCAGCGGTCGGAGGGCGCCGAGAACCGCGCCGATGCAGACGTCGCGCAACTGGATGCGGGTACACGTCTCGTGGGTGAGCCAGTCGACGCAGAGGACCTGGACGAAGACCAGCCAGCTCTTCAGGACGCCGGACACGGCCTCGCGTGCGCTCTCGTCCGCGAGGGGGAGTACGGCCAGCAGCCGCGCACGGAGTGCGTCCAGCTCGTTCGTCATGATCGTCTGGATCACCGGGTCGCCCGCGAGGACCCGGTTCGCGGCAAGGACGGCGTTGCGGTTCGCCACGAAGTAGTCGAGATGGACGTCCATACCCTGGTTCAGCTGCTCCACCAGGGAGTCGGCGGGATCGAGCCGCGTCTCGACGAGCAGTTGGTCCGCCGCCTGCTGGTAGACGGCCGCGAAGAGGGCGTGCTTGCTGGGGAAGTGACGGTAGAGCAAAGCCCTGGAGACACCGGCCTCTTCGGCGACCTCTTCCATCAGCACGTCGGCGTAGGGGTGCGCGGCGAAGAGCCGTGCGCCGACGGTGAGGAGTTGGGCGCGGCGGTCGGCGGGGGTGAGTCGCTGGCGGGGAGGCACGAACGAAGTTTAGTTGACATGGGTCTACTAGCGCACCCATCGTAGTAGACGTATGTCAACTAAGCTCTGCCAAGGCGGCTTGGAGGGACTATGGCCAGGGTTCTGCGCACACTCACACAACTGATGGGCTGGGCCTGCGTGATGATCGGCCTGTTCCATGTGGCACTCGGTAACGCGGCGATCCCCGGCGCCGGTTCCGCCGGCACGACGGTCGACAGCTGGGGCCGGTTCATGGGGGCCAGTTTCGTCGGCTACGGGCTGGCCTGGCTCTGGGCCGCGCGGCAACGCCCGATCCCGGCTCGGGCGGTGCGGTGGCTGGCCGGCGTCTTCCTGCTGGGCGGCGTGGGCCGGCTGCTCTCGCTCGCCGTGCACGGCTGGCCGCAGTGGTTCCAGATCGCGCTGACGGTGATCGAGCTCAGCCTGCCGCCGCTCTTCTTCTGGCTGGCCGACACAGAGGAGCGAGCCCTGCGCAGCGACGTGGAGGCCGTGCCCGCGGGACGGTGAACGCTTGCGAACTCATCCAGATCGAACACTTGGCCGGGGAAGCTGGCGCAGCAGGTGGGGAATTACGGGCCCTGCCGGGGATCTTGTGATGTCGCAGGACCCCTGAACATGGGATCACTCACCCCTGAACCGGCCGGCCCGGTCCTTCCATACCTTGGCGACCTCTTACCTTGGTGCCATGGGAGAGACGAACGCGAGGGGGCGGGTCGAGTTGACGCACGAGGACGTCCACGCCGGCGAGCACGGTACCCGCGCGCGGTGTCTGCCCGAGCCGTGGATGTGCGATGTCTTCCATCTCGACGGCAGCCTGAGGGACATTCGGGTCCTCGACACGACCCGCGTCGAGTGGATCGCGGTCCTCGAACGCCTGCGTGCTGTAGCCGACGAGACCGAGGTGGAGCACCCCTACCCCCAGCTCGATCCCGTGCATCCCGCCTTCACCGACCTCTTCCGCGTCTGGGCAGACGACCCGCAGGACCAGGGAACGAGTTTCTCCTTCCGGGCCCGCTTCGGCACCGTGTGGTTCTTCGCCGTGCCCTGCGACGAGGAGGAGATCGAGTTCTCCGTCTGGCCCGAGGACGTCCTCGACGGGGCGGGGGTGGCTGCGGTTCCTGGTCGAGGTCGCGACGGCCAGTCAACGACGGGCCCTGCTGACCGGCGAGGTCGTCCGGTATGACCCCGGGATGCCGACGCTGCTCTCCCACGACCCTGTCACCGGCCTCACTTCCCACATCTGAGAGGTGTTGTGGACGTTCGCATCATTCAGCTCTGACGGGGATCTTGCGATGTCGCACGGTCATGGTGCGAGGAGTACGAGTTGGCGTAGGAGGTCGAGGTCGGCTCGTCCGTAGGCCATGCGTTTTGGGAGTTTGACGCGTGTGACGTGGCCCGCGACCTGGCCGGAGCTCCATGTTGTGGAGAGTCCGGCGGTGACAGCGTCGAAGTCTCTTCTCAGGCCGCTGACCATGGAGTGCAGGGCTGGGAGGTCGTCGGCCAGGACGCGGTCCATCCAGTCCGGGAGTTGGTCTCCGCGGAGGTGGTGGAGCATCTCGGCGAAGTCGTGGACGTGCCGTGCGGTGGCGTCGAGGTGGGGGCGGGCCGTGCGGATCTCTTTCAGTTCCGCGGCGTCGGCCGTCGGCGAGGTGTTGGAGGTTCGTCATGATCCAGCGGACGACGCGGCGGGGCTTCGGGGTCGGCCTGGGCTGTGGCCAGGAGACCAGCTGCTGTTTCCGGCCTGGTTGGCGGGGAGGTCTGAAGGCGCGGAAGTAGCGGCGGAGGCACTGGACGCTCCCGGTGAATCCGTGCCCGCGTCGTTCTCGGTGGAACTGGGGAATGTCGTGACAGCCTTCCAGCCAGCGGGTGTGAAGGCAGGGCTTGTGCTCGTCCAGCACGGATAGCCGTCCGGTGGCTTTGACCAGGAGTTCCTCCAGGCTGCTGGCTCGGGCGAAGCCGCGGACGGTGGGGTGGTCCAGCCGCAGTGTCCGGCCGATCGTCGCCAGGGACCGCCCGTCGGCCAGCAGCGCCTGGACCGCCGCGTATCTCTCCGCTGTGCGGGCCACCAGGCGCCGAGGCCGGCCCATGACGTCAAGCGTGCCGTCCGGCGGGACGAACGGCACGGCCACCGCCTCGGACGGCTCCGGCGTGACCAGGTCCCCCGCGGTTGCCTCCGCCATGACCATGGGCTCCGCGAACGCGGCCCGGATGCCCGTCGTTCAGGGCGAGGGAGACCAACTGCATGTTGTAGTCACCGGGCCCGTGGATGGGGTTTCCGTACGGTTGGCCGGATGCCGCGTTCCAGCGGAGGATGCGGCCTGCCTCGTCCTCCGAGGCGATCAGCGCAGTGCCGTCGGGCAGTGTGATGGCTGTGATGGCCTTGACGCAGGTGGTGTGGCCGACCAGCGGCGGGCCCAGGGGCTCACCTGTCGCCGCGTCCCATCGGTACACCCGAAAGCCGCAATGGCCGGCCCCGGCGATGAACGCGCGGCCGTCCGGCAGGATCCCGGTGGCCACGTCCCAGATGGTGTCATCGGCGGCCATCTCGTACCCGTCCAGCTCCGCGCCGGTCAGCGCGTCGAGCCGCACAACGCCGTCCTCCGTGGCCACGGCGACCACCGGGTTGCCGCCCGGCGGTGAGGCGACCGCGAGCGCATGGGCAGACCATGCATCAGCCGAACACCACAGCATGCGGCCGGTGAACATGTCCCAGCGGCGGATCTCCTGGCCTTCGCACGATGAGAGCAGCACCACCTGCCCCGACCGGGCTCGCGCCAACGTCGGCCAAAGGATGCACCCAGGCTCAGAAGTGAACGGTGAGAGCCAACGCAGGGGTATGCGGGCAAGGATGACGGGGCTCGTTCCCGACGGCCCCTAGGTGAACCCCTGATCCCGGCGTCGGGGCGGGCGGCCCTTTGTTCCGGGAAACCCCCTCGTTCCCCGGGTGGATCCGTCGTACTGGCGTGGACGGGCACCATCGTCCACGCCAGTACGACGGGGACCACGGGGAACAGCGAGGGCGGGAGAACGATGAGGGGCTCACGATTCGGGGCGTTGGCGCTGCTGACAGTGTGCGCGCTGGTTCCCACGGCGGGCGATGCGGTCGCCGCACCGCCCACCGTGGTACCGGACGCAACTGCGTTGCAGGCGGCGCTGGACCGGGTGACGGCAACCGGCGCGGTGGGCGCGGTCGCCGAGGTCCGGCAGGGTGGCGCCGTATGGCGCGGCAGCAGCGGCAAGTCCAGGCTCAACGGCCGGCAGCCCGCCCCTGTCGACGGCCGCTTCCGCGCCGGAAGCGTCACCAAGACGTTCACCGCCACCGTGGTGCTCCAACTGGTGGGCGAGGGGCGGCTGCGCCTGTCCGACACAGCTGAGCGGTGGCTTCCCGGCCTCGTCCCTGCCCCCGGAGGCGACAAGATCACGGTCCGGGAACTGCTCCAGCACGCCAGCGGCCTGCCCGAATACACCGACGGACTGCTCGACGGTGACGCCCCTCACGACCGCTTCCGCACCTGGACACCCGCCGAGCTGGTCCGACGGGCCGTCAAGGACGGCGACCGCAACCGCCCTCTGCTGTTCCCGCCGGGCACCGATCACCACTACTCGAATACGGACTACATCGTGCTCGGGATGATCGTCGAAAAGGTCACCGGCCGCTCCTACCGCACCGAAATCGACCAGCGCATCATCCGGCCCCTCGGGCTCCGGGACACCCGTCTGCCGGGCTCCTCTCCCTTCCTCACCGGGCCCCACTCCCACGGCTACGAACCAGTGGAGAAAAAGGACGGGACACTTGTCCCGGTCGACTACACCACCGTCAACATGTCCATCGCCGGCGCTGCCGGCGAGATCATCTCCACCACCGCCGACCTCGACCACTTCTTCCGCACCCTGCTCAGCGGCCGCCTCCTGCGCCCAGCCGAGCTGCGCGAGATGACCACCGACACCAGCGGCGACGGCTGGGGCCTGGGCCTGGAGATGGCCGCCCGCCCCTGCGGCACCATCGTGGGGCACGGCGGCGGCACTCCCGGCTACCGCACCATCTCCTTCCACACACTCGACGGCACCCGCCAAGTCACGGTGGACTGGACCGACTGGGGCACCGACGCCGACGCCAGCCCTGCGGCCCTCGCCCTGATGACCGCCGCCCTCTGCCCCTCGTAGCCACTGGGCCTTCATCACCCTCATGACCCGCCGCCTCACCCGACGCAACCGCCGGCCCCAAGCGGCCCCAACTCCCCTTGCCACAACCGCCTGACGGTCCCTCCGACTGCCGTTCGATTCGGCGTCCATCGACGCTCAACCGAACGGCAAACCCGATCAGCACCCAGCTCCGGGGCCTCGTGACCTGCGAAACGTGAGGCGCCCCCCGGGGCGCGAAAAGCATTGGCGGTCCCGTGGCGCGGGCCGACATCCTGTCCGCATGCTGATCAGGGAAGCCAACACCGAGGACTGGCCTGCCATTTGGCCCTTCTTCCACAAGATCGTTGCCGCTGGTGAGACCTTCACCTATCCGATCGATCTCAGCGAAGAGCAGAGCCGCGACTGGTGGCTCCTGCCGGCCCCGAACCGCACGGTCGTCGCCGTCGACGACGCCGGAACGGTCCTCGGCACGGCGAAGATGAACAACAACCACATGGGCAACGGCTCGCACATCGCGAGCGCCAGCTACATGGTCGACCCGGCGCACTCTGGGCAGGGCGTGGGCCGAGCACTGTGTGAGTACACGGTGGAGTGGGCGCGCGCGGCCGGCTTCCGGGCGATGCAGTTCAACGCGGTCGTCGATACGAACGTGCATGCGGTGAAGCTGTATCGGTCCATCGGTTTCGAGGTGCTTGGCACGTTGCCGGAAGGCTTCCGGCATCCCTCGAAGGGCTACGTCGGGCTCCACATTATGCACCGCGCACTCTGAGCCACAGCAGA
Source organism: Streptomyces sp. NBC_01450 (assembly GCF_036227505.1). Classification (NCBI taxonomy): domain Bacteria; kingdom Bacillati; phylum Actinomycetota; class Actinomycetes; order Kitasatosporales; family Streptomycetaceae; genus Streptomyces; species Streptomyces sp. NBC_01450. Next base: position 560,537 of record NZ_CP109481.1, read on the forward strand.
AACTGAGACAGACGATCCAGAACCCGCCACCCGCCGTTCGGATCAGCGTCGATGGACGCCGATCCGAACGGCAAGCAGAGACCCGTCCCGCTGCATAGCCCCGTGAACAGCGCAAAGAGGTTCAGACACAGCTTCGCGTGTGCTTTATGGTCTGGCCTGGTTGCGTTCGGTGATCGTCTCAGGCCGTTTGACGGTCTTGCCCACGTCGTAGCGGGTGGCGGGCCGCTTGTTCTTCGAACCGAGCGGCCGTCCCAACCCTGATGTGGAACGGCATAATGCGCCCATGGATCATGGAACAGCGCGGGCGTTCGTCGACTCCTGGGTGACGGCGTGGAACGCGCACGACTTAGACACTCTGCTAACGCACTTCGCCGACGACGTGACGTTCCGGTCGCCGGTGGCCGCACAACTGCTCGGCAGTGACGGGGTCATTCGCGGCAAGGAAGCGCTGCGCGCCTACTGGGCGGAGGGCCTGCGGCGCATCCCGGACCTGCAGTTTGAAGTGGTCGGGTGCTACGTCGGCGTGGACTGCCTGGTCATCAACTACCGCAACCAGAAGGGCGGACTGGTCAACGAGGTGCTGACCTTCGAAGGCCCGCTGGTCGCCGAGGGATACGGCACCTACCTCGGCGAGGACGCCAACCCGGCCGGAGCACGCTGAATTTGTTCTGGGGATCCGGCTCGAACGATGCCCCCGAACATGATCACTCGGAAGTGCATCCGGCGGACGTGAGAGCGGCCTTCGGCTGATCCTGTGCCGCGCGCAGCGCCATCAAGAACAACTGGACCACCGCGCTCCAGGTCACCGGCATCGGCTGACCTCCAGCGAGGCCGTAGGCCGCGCCGCGTGACGGGATCCAGAAGGGACCGGCTGGGCTCCCACGCGGCGCGGGAGCCCCGCAGCTCTGCCCCACGAGCGCGGCGCGAGCGGCCAGGGTCTGCAGGAGGCCGCGCCCATCACCGTCACCCTCGCTTCCTAATGCTGTTGTCAAACGGCATGAGTGGCTTGCCGTCTGCACGGCGGAAGGCGAGGCCGACGGATGTGGGCCGGTCCCCTGCCCTGTACATGCGCTGAGCAACACGCCCAGCAGCGCAGCTGCAACTGTGATGCGACTGCGGTTCACCATGCCACCTTCACTCGGAGTGCCTTGGACGTGTGCCCGGGCGGCCGGGCGGGTCAGCGTCACGGCTTGCAGATTTTCTGACCGCGCAGGTAGTACCCGATGGTGCCCTTCTTCGGGTAAGGCGCGCCGGTGCACACGAGGGAGCCGAACTTTCCCTCGGCAAAGCTGTGTGCCTCGGTGCTCCCCATCTTGATGGCCCGCCGACCGTCGCTGCTGCATCGCATGTGATTGGCGCCCAGTTTGCCGTAGCGGGTTCCGTCGTAGACCACATACGTCCTGCCGACGCTCTCGGTTATGCCCATCACGGTCACCTCCGCCCGCCGACCCGGCCGGTGGAGGCGGGGGCCCCGAGTTGGAGGCTGCTGGGGCTGGGTAACGGCGGCGGGCCACCATCCCGCTGACCGACTCAGTCCCGAGCCCGGGATGCTGTGGGGGGCGGCCCATGGCGTACCGGGCGGGCAGCTCGGGGGAGCTGAAGCCGTTCTCCCAGTACCACCCGGGTCGGGATCAGGGCTTCCAGGTGCGCAGGTGGGACGCGATCCGGGCGGCGGTGCAGCGCGGGTTGTTCAGCTCGTGGGCGAGCGCGGTGAGCTGTTCGCGGGTCGGGTTCACGGCGATGTTGCTGGCTTCGAGGTACATGACCGCCACGGCGCAGGCGACGGTGAGGTTGGAGCGCTCCAACCAGCGGCAGCGGCCCAGGTTGTGCACCAGGGCGGCGGCGCGGGCGTAGGGGCCGTCGTAGACGGAGGTGTCAAGGAGTTCGCCGCGGTGGCGGGCGACGGCGGCGATAGGCACACCGTAATCGTCGGGGGTCGGGTCGTGGCGCCCGGCTCGTTCCGCCACCTCAAGAATCCAGGATTCATCGACGTGCAAGATCACGCGGCGACACCCGGATGCGGATCGGCATACGGGGCGTCGAGCTGTTGCTCCAGATCGTCGAGGAACGTGCCGTGCTCATCGATGAGCCGCTGCGCAGCCGCCATGCCGGCTGCGCGGGCACCGGTGGTGTCCTCGATGATGAGCCGCTCCACGTACTTGTTGAAGTCCAGCCTGCGGGCGGCTGCGGCGGCTCTGCCGGCCGCGAGCACGTCCTCTTCCAGCCGGACCTGCGTCTGCTTCTTCGCGGAAGTCATACTCGCATGGTAGCAGGGTGGTAGCAGGCGGGGTTTGGAAGCGGTACGTAGTCGATGCCGCATGCACCTGCTGCGGACCACCATCGAGGACCGCGGGCCGCGAGGAAGGCAGACGGCAGGCGGCTCTTCTGGACCGGTGTCGATGGGATCGGGGAGCTGCAACCTTGCGGAGCAACCGCGGCGCGGGCACCACCTGCGGCCTCACCGTCCAGGACCTGGCGGGCAACACCGCCGCCGTCACAGCGTCGGCCAGCCCGGTCACTGACAGGGCGGTCGTCGCGCAGCAGCAGTCGCACACTGTCGGCGGCCAGGGCCTGCCGGTAGGCGACGGCAGACGCCGCCAGGTCGTCTTGGAGAAGGCTGTTGGCCGTCCGGTAGAACGATGCTCGCCCATGCTTTCCTCATCGCCGCGCGTCGGCGAACACATGCGTCTGGGCACGGGCCCTGTCATCGCGGACCCATTTGCGCAGGGTCTCCAGATGGATGCCCAGGCTGTGAGCGATATCAGTGAGAGAACGGTCCGTCGAGGACCGCACCAGGTCCACCGCGTCCCGCTTGAAGTCTTCGGGGTAGTTCTTCCGCTTTGCCACCATGGATCACTTCCCCTGGATGACAAAGCATCCAGCGTCCAGGTGTCGGAATTTCGGGGGTCACTCCAAGACAATGAGAGAGGGCGGGAGTCAGCGAGACTGACTCCCGCCCTCTACTATCGGCATCCGCCCTGGCCAACGCTTGACTTCTACTGATCCTAGGCGAGTGCCCCGGCAGCCGAAGAAGCGAAGGAAAGGGTCTCTGGCCTGCGACCATCTAATCGATCAACGCTGGACTCGCCGGTATCGGTGCCGCTGTTACGCTGACCCTCTGACGGCATTTCGGCGCACCGTGCCACACGGTTTCTGTCGAAACGGCAATCCAAAAGAGCGCCGCTTACGTAACCAAAATGCAGCCGCAACCAGGGATACGTCCCTAGACCGACGCCGATCGCCTTAGCCGCGATGATCAATTCTTTCCATGGAGACCCGACGAGCGCGGTGCACCCCCTCGCACTTCGCAGGCGTGGGCAGCGGCCGGATCCTCCCTCATTGCGCGCCGGAGTGGCGTCGGCTTGAGGGTCTACAGCTCCCACTCCCTGTGGAGGTCGGGGTGAAAGTTGTCGTTGATCTTTCCCGATGCGCGGGGTATGCACAGCGCGCGTTCCTGGCTCCGGAGGCGTTCCGGATGCACGGTGAGAAAGCGCTCATGTACGACCCAGACCCCGACGACGCCCGGCGCGACCAGGTGCTACGTGCCGCGGCGGCCTGCCCGGTCCAGGCGATCCTGGTCGACCAGCTGGATGCGCGGCACGCACCAACGGAGGCGTCGCCGTGATGACCAGTGCCGACAACCTGCGTGCGTTCAAGCGCGATGGCCGCATCGTGGTCGTCGGGGCGTCGCTGGCGGGGCTGCGGGCCGCGGAAGCTCTACGAGACGAGGGTTTCACCGGATCGTTGACCATGATCGGTGACGAGTTGGGCGAGCCCTACGACCGGCCTCCCCTGTCCAAGCAAGTACTGACCGGGTGGGTGCCGGCCGACGGCACCACTTTGCCCCGCCGTCGTGGCATCGATGCGCAGTGGCTGCTCGGCGTGCCCGCCAGCGGGCTGGACCTCGCGACGAACCACGTACATCTCACCGACGGACGCGAGGTTCCCTTCGACCGGGTGCTGATCTCCACCGGGGTACGGGCCCGGCCGTGGTTCGTCGAGTCCGAGGCGGCCCTAGACGGAGTGTTCGTCGTACGTACGCGCGAGCATGCCGAGAGCCTGCAGCGAGCCCTCGCCGCCGGGCCCTCCCGGGTACTGGTTGTCGGTGCGGGATTCACCGGCTCCGAGATCGCCTCCATCTGCCGCGAGCGTGACATCCCGGTGACCGTCGCCGAACTCGCACCAGCCCCGCTGGTCGGCGCACTCGGCGCCATGATCGGTGAGGTCGCGGCGGACATGCAGCGCGCCCACGGCGTCGACCTGCGCTGCAGCGTCAAAGTCACCCAACTGGAGGGCGACGCCGAGGGGCACTTCCGCCGCGCCCACTTCTCCGACGGCAGCACCATCGACGCCGATGTGGCGGTGGTGGCGCTCGGGAGCATCCGCAACACCGAGTGGCTGCGGGAGTCGGGACTGGCGGCGGGCGTGTGGGGAATCACCTGTGACACGGGTTGCCGCGCCCTCGACATCCATGGCCGCGTCGCCGACGACGTCTTCGCCGCGGGAGACGTGGCACGTTGCCCGAACCCCATCTACGAATACCGGCTCATCGCACTAGAGCACTGGGCCAACGCCGTGGAGCAGGCAGAGGTCGCGGCACACAACATGGTCAGCGCCCAGGCGGACCGCCGGCCCCACCTGTCCATCCCGCTGTTCTGGTCGATCCAGTTCGGCGTCAACATCAAGTCCGTCGGCGTGCCGACCTTCGCCGACGAGGTGGTCGTCACCCAGGGATCGCTGGACGACCACCGTTTCGTCACCGTATATGGCTATCGGGGCCGCGTCACGGCCGCCGTGAGCTTCAACAACGGTAAGTGGCTGGACCACTACCGACGGTTGATCGAGAAGGCAGCACCTTTCCCGCCCCCCTGCCCCACGCCGGACCAGCCGGCCGAGATGAAACCGGTGCCCGTCGACTTCCCCGGCCCCGCCCTGCTCGCGCAGGGCGCCACGGCGGTCGTCACAGGCCATGACCCCGGTGAGCGCCGCGTCACGGCCGTGCACCGGTATCGGCAGGTGGAAGGCCGGACGACCACGACCGGGACGCCCGGCACGCTGCAACGGATCTTCGACTACTCCGCCCGGGCCGACCCCTACCCGTTGTATGCCGAATTGCGCAGGACGCCGGTGGCTCGGCAGGAGGACGGCAGCTACGTCATCAGCGCCTATCGCGAGATCACGGACATACTGAATGACCCGCATCTGAGTTCCGACGTGCGCAATCTGTCGCGTCCGATGCCCTCGGCCGAGGGAGGGGCCACGTCGTCGTTCATCCACATGGACTCGCCCGAGCACGATCGCCTGCGGCGTATGGCGACGCGTCACTTCGGCCCCCCGCACACCCCTGGGCTGGTGACCGGACTTGAAGGCTTCCTGACCGCCACCGTCCGCAGCCTGATCGACGATTTGGCGGGCAAGGAGCAGATCGACGTCGTCGATGATTTCGCCTTCCCGTTCCCCGTAACCGTGATCTGTCACTTGCTCGGCGTGCCACGCGAGGACGAGCCGATGTTCCACCTCTGGGTGAACGACATCATGAACTCGATCGACTACGACCCCAAGACCGACCCGAAGGAGAAACTGGACAAGGGCGTACAGGCCCGCAAAGATCTGCGCCAGTGCCTCGGCGAACTGGTGGAACAGCGCCACGGCCGGCCGGGAGACGACTTCCTGTCACGGCTGGCCAGCGACGACGGGCCCGACGGTCGGATGGCCGACGCCGACATCGTCGCCACCGCCAAACTGCTCCTCATCGCCGGCCATGAGACCATCGTCAACCTCATCACCAACGGCATGCTGACGCTGCTGCGCCACCCGCAGGTGCTGCAACGACTTCGCGACGAACCGGACCTCGTCGTGCCGCTGGTCGAGGAACTGCTGCGCTACGAGCCCTCCGTGCAGATCATTCCCTGGCGGGCGGCGTACAGCGACATCACCGTCGCCGACACCGTCATCCCCCAGGGCTCGCAGATCATGCTCATGCTTGCCTCAGGCAGCCGCGATCCGAAGCGCTTCCACGATCCGGACCGATTCGACCCGGATCGGCGTGACAACCAGCACCTGGGGTTCGGCAGCGGCATCCACCTGTGCTTCGGTGGCCCGCTGGCCCGGCGGGAAACCCAGATCGCGCTGACCGAGCTGGTACGCCGGCTCGACCGACCCAGGCTGGTCGCCGACCCGCCGCCGTACCGGCCCAGCCCCGTTCTTCGGGGTCCGATCCATCTGGACATCGAGCAGGGTGACGGTTGACGCGGCAGCCGAGGGCAGTTGGAAGGTCACGCCGCGGCCGACCGGCTGGCTCTGCATTCGACAGCAACCCGCTAGTATCCTCAGCTCCCATCCCGTCCACCGTCGACCCACACACTGTGGAGCGGACGTGGTTCATGGCGTCCAGGTGGAGCGCGCCACTGTGCCTACGACGACCTCGCGGGCCTGGCGGCGCTGCTCGGCGCCACCCCCGGCGTTGTCGAGCACGGCCTGTTCCCTCCGACGCTGGTCGCCGACGTGTTCGTCGCCCGCGACGACTCGGTCGAGCACCACAATCATGCCAAGTCCCGAGCCTGAGAGGATATTTGGTTGCCTCATCACCGATGCGGCCATCGTCTCCCTGATCGGGGCCGCCGACTCCTTCACCGTCTCCACCATGCCGGATGGCGACGCGCTCAAAAACACCATCACTAAACTTGACTCTGTCGGGGATCTTGGTGCCGCCGAGGTCAGCTGCCCAGGGTTCGCCAGGACTTCGGCCGGGGTATCTCGCGCTGGTCGAGGTAGTTCTGGAAGGCGGTCGGTCGGCGGGGCGTGGGGGCTTCTTCGGTTGGTGGCAGTCCGCTGAGTCGCTCGATGGTGACGGCGATGGCCGTCAGGACGTGCTGGATGTGGGCCTTTCCCTGTCCTCGGTAGCGGTCCTCGGTAGCGGCAGCGTCGCATGCCATAGCCGCGGGCGAACTCGTTAACAGTGCCGCTCCACTCCGGAGCAGACCGCGTAGCGGGTCTTCCACTCAGGCGTCTGTTGCTCGGTGCGGACGCGAAATTGCAGGTCGCGGAGTTCTCGTGGGGGAAAGCCCACGGTGCGGGTGCTTTCGCGGGAGGTGGTGCATTGGGTACGCGCCGGGCAGGGCTGGCACTGGCTTTTGGTGAACCTGGCCACGATCAGCGGGGCCGCTGTGGGAGCGTGCCCGGCGGCAGGTGACAGACGGTGATCAGCAGTCCCGTCTCAGCGGTAAGTTGGGCGAGTTGGAGTTTCCAGGCCCGGGCGCGGTAGCCGTTGGAGCCGCCCGCGTCGGCGGTGATGAGCAGTCGTGTCGCCTGGAGATGTGCGTCCTGGCCCTGGCCGTGCCACCAGCGGCGGATCGATTGCACGGCGAACGCGGCGGTGTCGTGGTCGGTTCCGACGTTGACCCAGCCGGTGTTCGCCCGGAGGTCGTAGATCCCGTACGGGATGGCCTTGCCCAGCTGCGGATCGGCGAAGTCGTGGACGCGCACGGGCACCGGTTCGCCTGCCGGCCGCCACTGACGGCCATGGTTCTTGAAGTCGCCGACAAGTTCCTTCTTCTTGGTGTCCACGCGGTCTGTCACTGCGGTGTGTCGCGACGTCGCCGCGGACCGAGGAGGCGGCCCTGATGCTCGATCTACGGGTCGAACCGTTCGGCAGCATCGACCGCTTCGATGTCACGATTGACGGTGCGGACCAGATAGCGCCGGACGGCTGGCTCGTCAAGGGCGGCGGCGCCGCGCACACCAGGGAGAGTGGCGCGCTCCACCTGGACGCCCGGCACCGCGCCCGCTCCACATAGGTGTGGGTCGACGGCCGGCGGGATGGGAGTTGGGTGGGTCGGTGTGGGGGTCAGGCGAGCCGACGGACTTTGAAGGCTGGTCGGTGCCTTTTCCCAAAGAAGGGGCTATTCCGTTCGCGCTGGGCCACAGCCAGTTCGGAGCCTCCTGTTCTATCTCGGCGTGTCCCTCGCCGAGGCAGGCACCGCCGCTGTTTGAATCGTCATATGACTAAGGGTGACGACGCGGCTCTTTTTGGCAACCGATTCTTGACCGTGCCCGCTCCCTCGGACACCTTCCCCGAGGAAGGCATGGCTGCGACGGACGCAATGAGGCTGCTGGATGTGGACCTCGCCATGGAGGGTGACCCGCAGCGTAACCTCGCCACGTTTGTCACCACTTGGATGGAGCCGGAGGCGCAACGGATCATCGCCGAGAATCTCCACCGCAATTTCATCGACCATGCGGAGTACCCGATTTCCGCCGAGATCGAGCAGCGTTGCGTGCGCATGCTCGCCGGCCTCTTCAACGCGCCGGGCAAGACAACCGGATGTCGGACCCAGGGCTCGTCCGAGGCGATCATGCTCGGGGCGCTGTCGCTGAAGTGGAAGTGGCGGGAGCGCCGCCGGGCGGCCAATCTGTCGGTCGACCGACCCAACTTGGTCTTCGGCGGGGACGTCCACGTCGTGTGGGAGAAGTTTTGCCGCTACTTCGACGTCGAGCCGCGGATCGTGCCGCTTGCCGAGGGCAAGTACACGATCGGCCCGGAGGACGTGGAGCCTCACCTCGACGGGAACACGATCGGCGTCGTCGCCGTCCTCGGCACCACGTTCACCGGCCACAAGGACGACGTCGTCGGGATCGACAAGCTCCTGCGGGACGTCCGCAAGGAGCGGGACCTCGACATCCCGATCCACGTTGACGGAGCCAGCGGCGGCTTCGTGTGGCCCTTCCTCTATCCGGACTCGAAATGGGATTTCCGGCTCGAGCAGGTCCGTTCGATCAACGTCTCGGGGCACAAGTACGGCCTGGTCTACCCCGGCATCGGCTGGCTGGTCTTCCGCGAGGAGTCCGACCTGCCCAAGGACCTCGTGTTCTACGAGAACTACTTGGGCAAGACCGACGCGACGTTCACGCTGAACTTCTCTACCGGCGCGTCGATGGTGCTCGCGCAGTACTACAACTTCGTCCGGCTCGGTCGCCAGGGCTACACCTACGTCATGAAGATGTTGCAGGAGAACGCCCACGCGTTGGCGGACAACCTGCGTAGCGGCGACCGCTTCGAAGTGATCGGCAGCGACCTCGAACAGCTGCCGCTGGTCGCTTTCCGTCTCGCCGGCAAGCACGCCTACGACGAGTCCGACGTCGCCTGGCAGCTCTCGGCCGAGCGCGGCTGGATGGTGCCGGCGTACACGCTCCCGCCCAACGCGGAGCGGGTGAAGATCATGCGTGCCCTGGTCAAGGAGACCCTGAGCCGCGAGCAGATCGATCGCCTGAGCCAGGACATCGAGGACGCGTGTCGCACGTTGGACGACAAGGGTGCGACCCATGAGACCGAGCGGGCCCAGGTCAAGCGCGGCACCGGCTACTGACGCACATCCGCCCCCCGGTTGCACGCACCTGCTCGCTCTGAGGGCGTCTCCACCGCGAACCCTGCCTCGGGTAGATCTGCTGCGCGTGCCAGATATCTACCAGATCGAACGGTCTGCCCGAACCAAGGGCGCCACGCCCGGGCCTCGTCCTCCGGCTGCCGGACGCGCACAAGGACCTGCGGAGCGAGAAGTATCTGGTCCTGGTCCCTCTCGCCTGACCGGCTCCGGGCGCGGTGGCCGGGCATACCCGCCCGCCCTACCGTGAACAGGGGGAGCGGGCGTGTCTCTGTACCGAATCGACGAGGAGGCCACGGGTGCCCCTTCGCGGTGGGCTGGAATGGCTGCGGGCCCGTGATCCGGGCCTGCGGGCGGTGCGGCATTCGGCGCGGGTGACGGTCGTGGCGTGCACGGGGTTCTACGCGGCGCGCTACGGCCTGGGAAACCATGTCGCGGCGATCTACGCGCTGTTCGGCGCCATCGCCACCGGCGGAATGTCCTTCGTCCCGGGTACGCCGCGCGAGCGCGCCCGCACGCTGCTGGCGGTGCTACCGGTCGCGGCCGCGCTGGTCACCCTGGGGACCGTGCTCGGGGTGCACTCGTGGACGGCGGCCCTCGGGATGCTCGGGGTGGGCTTCCTGGTTTCGTACGCGGGGGTGGGCGCGCCCCGACTGGGCGGGCTGGCAGGCGGCCTCCAGGCGCTCTACATCCTGGCGTGCTTTCCGCCGTACGCCCCCGCGACGCTGGGGGCGCGCCTGGCCGGGCTGGCTACCGGGATCGTGCTGATGGCTGCGGCGGAGATGTGGCTGATGCCGGCTCCCCCGCCGGGGCGTTACGCGGACCGGCTGGCGCGCGCCGCGGCGGTGGCATCCCGGACGCTGCGGGCGCTCGCGGCGGAGTCGCGGTCACCACCGTTCGACAGCCCGGAGCGGCTGATGACGGCGGCGCAGGAGCTGCGGCTGAGCCGGGTGCCGGACGACGAGCGCCCGACATCGGCGTCGGCGCGGCACCGGGCGCTGTGCCAGGGCGCCGCCTACATGCGTCATCTGCTGGCCCAGACCTGGCAGTTGGAACAGGACGCTCGCGATACCCCCAGCACCCGCGACCCCGCGGCGGCCCGGCTGCTGCAAGCGTCGGCCACCGCATGCCACGGCGTCGCACTCGGGCTGTCCGGCCGGGGCCCGGCGCCTTCCGACGCCCCGTACACCGCCGCCGCGTCGGACTTCGAGGCCCAGCGCGTCCGCCTGCCGATGTGGCACCCGAACAGCGCGGCCGTGGTGCGCGGCGGCGCGATCGCCCTGGACATCGCGTACACCGGGACCTTCCTGGTCACGGCGGTGCGGATCGCGCTCGGTGCGCCCGTGCCCGCGGACACGACGCCGCCTGCGGAGCGGCCGGGCCCGTTCTGGTACGCAGGCCGGCCCGCGCTCTCGCTCTACGCGCGCCGCCTGCAGACCCATCTCACGCCACGGTCGGTGTACTTCCAGAATGCCGTCCGGATCGCGCTGGCCCTGTCCGCCGCCCGGCTGATCGTGGGCGGGCTCGACCTGGGCCACGGCATCTGGGCGCTGCTGGCCACCATCACCGTGATGGGGACCAGCGCCACGGGCACCCGTACGGCGCTCTGGCCGGCGCTCGGCGGCACGCTCGCGGGCGCCGCCGTGGTAGCTGCGATGCTGTACTTCGTCGCCGACCACTTGGCGGTGTACGCGGTCGTGTTGCCGCCTCTGTACTTTCTGGCGTTCTCCGCGGGGCCCGTGCTCGGCATGGGCTGGAACCAGGCGTTCTCCACGATCGCCGCAGCCGCCGCCTTTGCCCAGCTCGGTCCCGCCCAGCCGGGGCTGGCCGCCGTCCGGTTCACGGATGTCGTCATCGGCGGCGTCACCGGAGCCGTGGTCGGGCTGCTGGCCTGGCCGCAAGGCGGTGCCGGGGAACTTCGGCGGGCCTGCTCACGGCTGCTGGACCAGAGCACCCGGGCCGTCACCGAGATCATCGACACCATCGCCGGGGACGGGACGGCCGGCGACGCGCTGGCCCGGGCCCGCCTCGCCCAGGTGATCGCGGAGGCGAGCTACGCGCAGTACGCCACCGAGCGCGGCGACCCGGACCCGGCGCACCCTGCCGACAAGGACTGGATGGCCATCCTGCTGGCCGGGAACCGTGTGATCACCATGGGGCAGAGCCTGCTCGACCACTGCCCTCCAGGCGTACTGGCGGCCTGGCCGCCCAGCGCCGCGCACCTGCGCGACGCCACCCACCGTCTCCGGCTGACTGCGCTGCCACTGATGTACGACCTGCGTTCCAGGAAGCCATGCCGAGCGCCCGCCGAGCCCCCGGCCCCGGACGTGCCGCCGGAGCACGCTGTCATCGCCGACATATGCGCCGCCTCGGACGGCCGGGCGCCCGACCCGATGTCGTACTACGCCGTCGACGCCGTCATCTGGCTGGCGAGCCTACAGCGGTTGGTCACGGCGATCAGTCCGTCCAAGGAAGGTCGGACAGCAGCGCAGGGTTGACCACCGCGAGGTTCGTGGCGACGTCCCCACGGGGCATATCGGGCCATGGGATCGTGTGGGCGCCGCGGTACTTGGCGGGCAGCCGCAGCTGCTGCTCCCCGGCGAGCCGGGCATCCCGGTCCGGGTGGCTGTAGTGAGCGTTGTCTGCGACAGGCCAGTACCGAGGTGGTGTCGGCGGCGGGGTGTACCAGGCGCGTTCGAAGTTCTTCCGAATCCCGGCGTACGCCAGTACGTGCTCGGCGGCGACCCGCCACGGTGTGAACGACATCGACGGCGAGGCCGACAACTTTCCCGTGCAGCAGGTGTGCACCTGGGCGGGAGTGTCCACGTCGGGCTTCTACCACTGGAGATCGAGGCCGTTGTCGGCCACCGCGAAGCGCCGTGCGGAACTGAGGACCGTCATCCTCCAGGTCTTCTCCGACTCACGGGAGACCCGGCTACCGGCGTGTCCACGCCGCGCTCCAGCGGATGAACGTGCAGGCCGGAGCGGAACTGGTCCGCGCGCTGATGCGCGAGCTCGGCCTGGTGCCATGCCAGCCGCGGCCCTGGCGGGCGACCACGATCGCCGATGATGCGGCGCCGGCCACGTCCGACCTGCTGGCCCGTGACTTCACCGCTGACGCTCCCGGGCGCAAACTGGTAAGCGATATCACCTACGTTCACACCTGGGCCGGGTTCCTGTATCTCGCGACCGTCATCGACTGCCACACCAAAGCTGTGGTCGGCTGGGCGATGGCCGACCATTTGAAGGCCTCTCTCATATCGGATGCACTCGATATGGCGGCCCGGAACATCGACCTCGCCGAAGGCTGCACATTTCATTCCGATCGCGGCAGCCAATACACGTCTCGGGAACTTCGTTGCAAGCTCCGCTTGTTGGGCCTGCGAGCGTCGGTCAGCCGCACCGGTGTCTGTTGGGAGGTGAGTCGGCGGCGGGAATCTCACCCACCGCCGCTCTCAGAACCGTGCGTGAACCTCGCGACTCACACGGCTCCCATTGTTGAACCAGTAGGCAACGCGCCGTGCTTCCAGTGAGCAAACATGCCCGGGAATGCTGAGGCGATCTCAGCCAACCTCCTCCGGGCCTTCCTTGAGGCACGGCGATACCGTTTGTACTTCCTCTGGGCCCATTTCACAAGGAACGGGTTGATCTGCTGTTCCAGAAACCTGATCAATCTGGACTTGTAGAAGCGCCCATAGTAGTTGACCCATCCCGCCACGATGGGGTTGATCACCGCGGCGATCTCCTGAAAGCTCAGCTCGGTACAGCGCCCCAGTCGCCAACTCCGGATAGTCCTCGTCATGGACTTCATGGCTGTTTTGCTCACTGCGGGAAGGAAGCCGGTCTTCAGCCTCCCATCCCGCAAGCGGGCCGCCCGAGGACGGAAGGTATACCCCAGGAACGTGAACTCCGTGACCGGGAAATCCCGTTCACGACCTTCCTGTTTGCAGTACACCACCCTGGTTTTCTCCGGATGGAGACGTAATCCGAACTGCAGCAGCCTGCGCTCGATGATGGTGCGGACGAAGTTCGCCTGCTTCTCACTGGCGCAGTGCACCACAGCGTCGTCGCCGTACCGCTCGAACCTGATCGCCGGGTACTCCCGAGCCAACCACGCGTCGAACGCGTAGTGCATGAACAGATTCGACAACAACGGTGAAATAGAAGATCCTTGAGGAGTCCCCTTTTCCCGCCTGACAAGCGTTCCGTCGGGCTGCTGCACAGGGGCGACAAGCCATCGCTTCACATACAGCAGAACCCACGGGAGATTGGTATGCCTTTCCACTGCCGCGATGATGGGGGCGTGCGGCACGTTGTCGAAGAATCCCTGGATGTCAAGGTCGATCACCCAAGGGTGCCTCCAGCACCGCTGCTTGCACGTCTCCATCGCATCCAGCGCGGAGCGCCTCGGGCGATAGCCATACGAGTCCTGATGGAAGATCTGCTCCACATCTGGCTCCAATGTCATGGCCACTACCGTCTGGGCGATCCTGTCGGCCACGGTCGGAACCCCAAGGCTCCGAGCCCCACCGCCGGCTTTGGGAATGTCAACCGCTCTCACGGGTGGGGGGAAGTAGCTTCCCGAGGACAGCCGGTTCCACAGTTTGTACAGGTTGCTCTTCTCATCCTGCTCAAACTCCGCTAACGACTGCCCGTCCACCCCAGCCGCTCCCCTGTTGGCCTTGACCTTCAGGTATGCGTTCCAGATCAGCCGTTTCGGAATATCAAACGGCTTGCCTGCTGATCTTGTCTCGACCATCCGATTCCTCCCATCTCTGGTTGATCGCCGATCGACACCCAACAACACGTCCCCTTCGCTCCGCCTCTATTACGGAGGGTTCATCACTACTACGGGACGTTCCGCCCTCCCGACGCGCGACCGGTACTCCGGATCTCATGGCTCTTCGCCACTTGTGCCGCTCCCTCTTGCGAGCCACGTCAAACCCGTGGATCGCTGTTTCGTGTCAAGGAGTTCTCCAGTTCCGTTGTGAAGCCCGGACTGAGCTCGCGCCACCTTCATGCCGGACACCACCAGACCAGTAAGCAGGCACCCGTCTGGCTTATCCCAGGACAGCATTGAGGCCCTGGTTTTGGTGTCGTCTCAGCTTTACGACACGTCGTCAGCGGTTCACTTGCGTTCGCCTTCTCAGCCCCCACCTGCCGCATTCAGTACGGCTTTTCCATGACGCTCACCACCACGACTCATTCACCGCAGCAGCTCATGGTGGTTTGACACCTGCACCTACATACCGATGCCGAAGGACCTACCTTCATCTTCACAACAGCATGGCGACTGTTCGCTCCCGTCTTCTACGTCAGAACCTCCCAATCACCTTCTGGACACACCAATGCGATGGCTGAATCATTTTTCGGCGCCGTCAAAAACGAACTCGTGCACCGAACTACGTTCCCAACACGCGCACACGCCCACCGGGCGATCGTCCGCTACATCGAGATGTTCTACAATCGAAAACGCCTCCACTCCGGCCTCGGCTACAACACTCCCGCAGAAGTCCACGCCGAGCACGAGGAGTTGCAGGCAGCAGCATAGGCAGAGCCCTCAACACCGCTGTCCGAGAAGCGCAGGGCCCCTCAGTCGTAGAAGGCCCCCTGAACCCGGACAACACGGCCAGGGGCTCGATGTGGGCAGCATCGTCCAGCAGACTCACCATTACGGCCTTGGCTTCGATCATCATGGACTCGACAGCGCACATGATCACCCCAAGGCCGCTCGGCTGTCCGGAGAACACCAGAATCAGTGGTCCGTCACAGGCTCAGCGTGGGGAGTTCCTCGTCGGTGCGGGGCTCTCGGTTCTCGATCAGCCAGAACAGGTAGCCGCGCAGGTAGTCTTCCAGGCCGTCGTCCAAGTAGGCGGCGTACTGGTGGAGGGCTTCCTTCTCGTTCTGGCGGTCGTCGAGTTCCTCGGCTATCCAGGCGCGGACCGACTCGCGCCCGGCCCACCACTGTCTCACCGCTTCGGGAGTCCACTGTTGGTCGCCGTCCCAGGCGTAGCCGCCCTGCGGTTCGTCGGCGGCGATTTCCACCAGTCCCGCCACCTCGCGGGGATTGGCTGGCTGGCGGTAGACGAACTCGTAGTGCTCGTCGCTGGAGAGCACGTGGTCGGGGAGGTAGTACGGGCCGTTCAGGCCGTCGTCGGTCACGCCCGCGTAGAATGGACCGGGCACGTTGAGCCAGCTGTGGTACTCCCAGCGCCCGTTGCCCATCGAGTTGGTGAGCTCGCGGGCGCTGGGCAAGGGATCCCAGTACCGCAGTTCCTGCCAGCGCCCTTCGGTCGGATGGGCCATCAGTCGCCGCCGCATCCGTGCCGCCGAGTGCGCGAGTTCTCGATCCCAAGCCTGTTCCATCGCGTTCGCCTCCCACCGGGCGAGATCACCTCGGAACCTACGGGACTCCCTCTAGCGGAGTCCAGAAACCGCCCGACAACCGGGCCCGCGACACTTGCCGTCGCCGCTCCTTCCACCCGGACCACGCGTCCACCTCTGCCGACAGCACTCTCATACCGCCACACCGTAAGCCTACTGATCGACTCAGCTGTCACCAGGGCACGAGGCGGCCCCACCGGGAGACATCTGTCCAGACCGGGCGCACTGGCCATCTTGAGGTTAAAGAACTTCCCAATGACGATGTCAAGTCGCTGCCGTGACGGTTGGTAGGACCTCGTAGCACTCTCCGTCGCGAAGCATGGCCCACAAGACGTTGACTCGTCGACGGGCCAGAGCGAGCAGAGCCTGCTTGTGTCCCTTGCCCTCGTTCCGCTTGCGCCCGTAGTAGGCCTGGGAGGCGGCGCACGTTCTGAGACTGGCCATTGCGGAAAGGTAGAAGGCCCGGAGCAGGCCGCGGTGGTAACGGCGCGGGCGGCGCATGTTGGCGCTGACACGACCGGAATCCCGTGGCACGTGTGACAGGCCGGCGAAGGACGCCAGGCGATCTGCCGTGCCGAAGGTCTCAAGGTCGCCACCGGTGGCGGCGATGAATTCGGCGCCCAGGAGGGTGCCCATGCCGGGCAGGCTGCGGATCACCGTCGCGTGTCGGTGATCGTTGAACCGAGCTTCGATGAGCGCGTCGAGTTCGGCGATCTCCTGATCGAGTGCCTGCACGCCCTTGGCGATGCGGGCGACCATGGCGGCCGCGAGGGTCTCTCCCGGCAGTGCGGTGTGCTGGGACCTGGCCGCCTCGACAGCTGTTTCAGCGAGCGCGGCGGCGTTCTGCAGCACGAACGCGATCGAGAGTGTCAACGCCCGCATCCGCAGGGCCGTGCCCGCGCGCACTTCCCCCATGAGGCCGCCGCCCTCAAGTGCATCTACATGGCACTGATGAGCCTGGACCCGACTGCGAAGGGCCGCAAGAGGTGGACCATGCGCTGGAAAGCACCCCTCAACGCGTTCCGGATCGCCTTCGAGGGCCGCCTGACCCCGAGCAACAACTGACCATCAACAACCAAGATCAGCCGTTAAATTGACACACCCTCAAAGTTCAGCGTATGCGTCGTTCGCGGGGCAGCAGTTGTACAGGCGTCCGGGTGGTGGCCGTGAAGCGTGCTTCACGGCCACCACCCGGACGGGCGCCGTTTCTAGGCGGCGATGCGGTGGGCTATCGCCTTGGCCGTGGAGGTCGCGTCATCCAGTGCCCGCTGGCGGGAGGCTTCGAAGAGGGGGATCAGCTCGGACATCGCCGGGTTGTGTACGGCCATCGTGAGCTCCGGGACGATGAAGTTCACGACCAGGGCGAGCGTGTCTGCCAGAACGGCCGTGAGGTAGTTCTGCACGTATTCGTAGCCCTCGCGGGGCGTGCCCGCTGCGTATGAGCCACCGCGGCTGGCGGCGACGGTGACGGGGGTGCCCTTGAGCTTGGAGTTTTCCAGGCCGGCGGTGCGGCCGACGAGAACGATGTTGTCGAGCCACGCCTTGAGGGTGGAGGGGATCGAGTAGTTGTACATCGGGGCGCCGATCAGTACGGCGTCGGCGTTCTCCAGTTCGTCGATCAGTGTCAGCCGGTGGGCGAAGGCGGCGGCCTGAGCGGGGGTGTGCGCGGCCGGGTCGGTCTGGCCGGCGGTGAGGTGCGGTACGGGGTTCGTGGCGAGGTCACGGTAGATGACTGTGCCCTCGGGGTGGTGCTCCTGCCAGGTCCGGCGGAAGGCGGCGGTCACTGCGCGGGAGGAGGAGGCGTCGCTTGGGAACAGCGAGGAATCAAGGTGCAGAAGAGTGGCCATGGGATGTTCCTCAGTTGTTGCAGTGCTTGGGAAACAGATACGGATGAACGGCCGCAGTCCGCGTAGAGAGGTGATCCTGGGATCGCCCGGCCGGGCTTGTCGGGCGGAGGGCGAGTCCGTGGTGCCGCGGATTCCGGCCCTGGTCAGGATGCGAGAACCAGGGTGGCGGCGGCAGCGATCGCGACGATGGTGAGGATGGCGGGTGCCATCGCGTTGCCGCGGGTCTCGGGCTTGGCGTAGTCGCCGGACTTGGCGTGGAAGCCGATGGCTCCGACCAGCACGACTGCGAATCCCAGGGCGGCTGCAACGCCGATGGGCTGCCAGAAGAGACCGGCGAGGAGTCCTGCGGCTGCGGCCAGCTCGGCCAGCCCGATGAACCGGACCAGGGCGGAATGCTTCCATCACGCTCGGCCAGGACAGATGCAGATCCCGCGCGGCCTGGATGACCGTGGGGCCGGCATCCCGTATGCGGCGCCCGGCCGCACCCCGCAGCCGGGCGGTCAGCCTGGCACCAGCCGGGATCTGCGGGATCTGCGGGATCTGCGGGATCTGCTCGGTGAAGGACCGGCGAGGGCAGCCGGGCTCGCGGCACCACCAGCGGCGCTTGCGCCAGCGGAACTCCAATCCGCTCTCGCCGTAAGGAAGATCGCGCGGCCGGGTCACCGCCGAGCCCTTCACTCGGGTGGCGAGAACCCCGCAGGCCGGGCAGGCCCTGGCTGCCTCGTCGGCCGTGACCAGGTGGACTCGGCGCCTTCCGTCGGCCAGCCGCTCAACCCGCGCCACGGACACCCCGTCGAGGTCGAGCAGCAACGTCGTATCGTTGAGCAAGCCCACGGCTCCTGCATGATCGTTCTGCGTCGGGAACAGAGATGATCACGCGGGTCCACGGGCATCCTGCATCCAAGGCTGTGCCCGAATGCGTCATGACAATCGGCCGGGTGTGGTTCGCTGCTGGGGTGACTCAGAACTTGGAGATCGTCGCATTCGAATCCGCCGAGGCATTCCAGGCATGGCTCGGCGAGAACCACGCCGTCTCGCCCGGCATCTGGCTCAAGCTTCGCAAGAAGGGCCCCGGAATCGTCGCGCTGGACTACGCCCAGGCGCTCGACGTGGCACTCTGCTACGGCTGGATCGACGGTCAGAAGGCCAAGTTCGACGACCAGTGGTGGCTCCAGCGGTTCACCCCGCGCAAGCCGCGCAGCAAGTGGTCCAAGATCAACCGGGACAAGGTGGCCGCCCTGATCGAGCAGGGCCGGATGCATCCCCCGGGGCAGGCCGAGGTCGACCGCGCCAAGGCAGACGGCCGCTGGGAGGCGGCCTACGACGGGGCGAAGACCGCCACGGTGCCGGACGACCTCACGGCGGCCCTGACCGCCGACCCGGCCGCGGCGGAGTTCTTCGAGACACTGGACCGGCAGAACCGCTACGCGATCCTGTACAGGGTCCAAGACGCCAAGAAGCCCGAGACCCGGGCGCGCCGGATAGAGAAGTACGTAGCGATGCTGGCGAAGGGCGAGAAGCTGTACCCGTAGTCACGAAGAGGTACCGTGGCCGTGTGGTGCCCTGGGGCCCCGGCGCGCCTGCGGCCCCGGCAGCAGCCACCAGGTGCCCTCACTGAGCCTAACGAAACGTCAGAGGCCCTGAGCAGGCGCACCGCTCAAGATCGAAGACCCGCCATTGCAGCGGGCACAAACGCGGCTGCGTCTTCCTCGGCGCCGCAACGGCAGCAAAGCTCTGGCCGTCTGGCTCCGGACCTGAAGATCTCAAGCAGTTCAGAGAACATCCTCGGCCGGCCTCTGGTGCCCGCACGGCACCGAGATGCCGTTCTCATCGAAGACCTCGGCATCGTTGCTCGAGTTCACCCATACCGTGATGCCTTGCTTGTGCACGACCACGTTGAACGGCGACTCCTCCGGCTCCATCTCGGTCACCACAGTGAACTCCTCACCCGGACGCATCCAGTGATCGGTTCCCCACGGCTCAACCCACAAGCAGAGCATGCTGCTGGTCTCGTTGCTCACGCTCGTCTTGGACACTCTCGCACCCTAACCAACATGATCGGCCGGACAAGTCCTGGCCGAGGACGCGCAGACGGTAGGCGTCGATCGCGGCGCGTACTGCGGCCGCCTGCGGCCACTCCTCTTCGTGAGCTTCGGCAAGCGGCCGCCGGGAGTACATGAGGGAGTCGACCGCGGCGGCAACCGACTCCGGTGTCGCGTACACGCGCTCTGCGTCCCGTCCCACTGGTTCTGCCGAGCGGGGACCCCGGCCGCAACTGACTGCAGTGGTCCTGGCCACCTGCTCTCAGGGGGATGGCGTCCTGGGTGGGGAACATGATGATGCCGTATTTCACGACGACGCCCCGTCCGTGTGCGCGACGGTGACGACGATCTTGCCGACCTGGCCGCCGGCCTCCAGATAGCGGTGCGCGTCCGCGATGGCGTCCAGCGGAAACGTCCTGTCGATGACGGGGGTCAGCTCTCCCTTGGCCAGGCCGTCGCGGACGAACTCGACGGCGGCTGCACGGCGTTGGTCGTCGGTGGTGATCTCGAAGAGTTCGAAGCCGCGGATGGTGAGGTGCTTGAAGAGGACCGCGCCGACGTCGAGCGGCGCGGGGGTGCGGTCCAGGAGGCCGTAGACGACGATGACGGCGTCGTGGGCGGCGGCCGCGACCAGGTCGGCCAGAGCCGGGCCGCCGACCGGATCGAAGATCACCCGGGCGCCCTCGCCCCCGGTCAGCTCGTGCACCCGGGCGACGACGTCCTCCTCGGCGGTGGCGATGACCGCGTCGGCGCCGGCGTCCAGGAGCTGCTGCCGCTTGCCGCTGGTGCGGGTCAGGGCAATGGCTCGGGCCCGGGCCTTGTGGGCGACCTGGATCGCCGCGAGCCCTACGCTGCTGGAGGCGGCGGGGATCAGGACGGTGTCACCGGCGCGCACGCCCGCAAGGTCGACCAAGCCGCCGTATGCGGTGACGAACTGCATCCACACCGAGGCAGCCTCCTCGAAGGACAGGTGCTCAGGGTGGGCGACGACGGCATGGGCGGGGGCGAGGACCGCTTCGCCGTGCACCGGGTAGTCCGTCATGGCGAAGGACGGAACCACGCTCACGGCATCACCCAGGTGGAAGCCGGTGACACCGGTCCCGACGGCCTCGATCACTCCGGCCGCCTCGTAGCCGAGGCCGGAGGGGAAGACCGGGGCGATGCCGTACTCGCCGAGCCGGAACATCGACTCCGCCCGGTTCAGCCCCAACGCTCGGGTGCGAATGAGGACTTCGCCCGGACCCGGCGCCGGGTCCGGTATCTCCTCCAGGCGCAGGACCTCAGGTCCGCCAGTCTCATGGAAACGGACGGCTCGGCTCATGATGTGACTCCTTGGTGCTCTGATAAGGGGCTCCGACCGTCTGTCGGGCGATGCGGCCCTGTCGGCGGCGAAGACGGGTACGCCGAGTCGGCCTACGCACGATGGCGGGCGCGGCCCTCGGGTGTCCGCAGGGGGCGGTGGCCGGGTGCCCAGGGCGTGACAGCGGCTGGGATCAGCCGATCGGGACTTCGCTGATCATCATCACCGGCTCCAGGTCGGTGACGTTGCGGATGTCGATGCAGATGTCGGTGCGGATGGCGGCCGTGTGCGGTGTGTGAGCCTCCTGCGTCACTTCGACCGATCGAAGTACAGGTGTCCGCACCCGATGAACGGCGGAGGGGTGTCTGGGCTGGTTGTTGGTCACCACCGGACTGCACTGCCCGCGCGGTCTCAGATTTCGACAGGCTCGCCGATGGCCAGCTTGGCGTAGGCGAGGCCGGGTACGAGCGTGTCGAAGAAGCCGCCGACGATGGCGCGGCCGGCGTCGCTCAGCAGGGCGTCGTGTGTGTTGAACGCGCGGGACGCGCCCACCGCACGGGCGTAGTCGAAGATCTGCGTGGAGTTCGCCCACGGCGCGTGGGAGAGCAGCAGGAGGGTGTCGATCTTCCGTTCCGGGAGGGTGAACGCGTCGCCGGGGTAGAAGAGCTTGCCGTCGTCGAGGACGAAGCCGATGTTGCGGGAGTTGGGCAGCTCCGGATGGATCGGGGCGTGCCATTCACCGTGGACCTCGACGTCGAATCCGGCCGCGGTGAAGGTGTCGCCGTGCGTGACGGCATTGACCCGGCCCGCGCCGAGTCCATCGAGCTGCTTGGCGACATCCGGATTGGTCCAGATGCGCAGCCCGGGGTTGGCCTCGGCGGCGGCGCGCAGATTCTCCTCGACGAAGTGGTCGTAGTGCTCGTGGGTCACCAGGACGGCGTCGGCGCCGTCAAGGGCTTCGGGCTCGGTGAGCGCCCCGGGGTCGACGACCAGAGTCTGGCCGTCCTTCTCCAGACGGACGGCGGCATGGCCGAACTTGGTGAGTCGCATGACGCTCCTTCTCTTGGGCTTGGTGCTCGCGACAGGGCGGGCAGAGGGTTCAGGAGGACGTGTCGTCGTCGTGGGTGACGGTGACGACGATCTTGCCGACCTGGCCGTTGGCCTCCATGTAGCGGTGCGCGTCGGCGATGTCCGCGAGGTCGAAGGTGCGGTCGACGACCGGGGTGAAGGATCCCGAGGCCAGCCCCGCGCCCACGAACGCGACCGCGCGGCGCAGCCGCTCGGGGTTCGTGGTGATCTCGAAGAGGGTGTACGTGCTGCTGGTCAGCGCGGGGAAGGACTGCGCGTTGGGCAGCGGTGTGGGGCGCGGGTCGAGAGCGCCGTAGACGACCAGGCTGCCACCGGATGCGATGCCCTGAGCGAGGGTCTCGACGCCGGGGCCGGCTACGGGATCGAAGGCCAGGCGGACGCCTTCGCCGCCGGTGATCTCCTTGACGCGGGCGGGGAGGTCCTCCTCGTCGGTGACGATGACGTGCGCCGCACCGGCCTCCAGGAGGCGTTGCTTCTTGCCCGCGCCCCGCGTGGTGGCGATCGGGATCGCACCGACATGCCGGGCGACCTGGATCGCGGCCAGGCCCACGCTGCTGGAGGCCGCGGTGATCAGCACATGGTCGCCCGGGCGCACCTGGCCGGACTCGGCGAGCGGCCCGTAGGCGGTGATGTAGGCCATCCACACGGCGGCGGCCTGGACGGGGTCGACCTTCGCGGGGCGGGGCACGACGGCCGAGGCGGGAACGATGACGTGGTCGCCGTATGTGCCGTACTCGCTCTGCAGGAACGCCGGCACGACTGCGACCAGGTCTCCCTCGGCGAGGTGAGTCACGTCCTCGCCGACGGCCTCGACCGCGCCCGCGGCTTCGTAACCGAGGGTGGAGGGGAAGACCGGCTGGTAGAAGTAGCCGCCCTCGCGGTACATGATCTCGGCCCGGTTCAGGCCGATCGCGTCGACGCGGATCCGCACCTCGCCCGCTCCCGGAGCTCCCACCTCCACGTCGCGGAGGGTGAGGACCTCGGGGCCGCCGAGCCGGTCGAACTGTACGAGTCTTGCCATGGCGCATCCGTCCTTGGGACAGGGGTGGGTGAAGTGCACCGAGTCAGCTCGGTCGCACTGCTCACCTTGCCCCAAGGTTCGATGGGCGTCAAATTTCGATAGCGGTCGAACTTGGTTGCCTCAGGCTGTCGAGCCCGCCTCCTCCGCGAGGGAGGCGGCCAGCACGGCCGACAGCAGACCGGGAAACCGCTGTTCCATCACATCGGTGCGCAGCGTGTTCATCTTCGTCGTGCCGACGTAGTACTGCCGGATCACACCCGCCTCGCGCAGCACGTTGAAGTGGTGTGTGAGGGTCGAGACCGACACCGGCGTGTCGAAGGTGCCGCAGCTCTTGTCCTCGCCCGCCCGGGCCAGCTGCGACACCACCATGCGCCGCACCGGATCCACCAGGGCCTCCAGGACCTGCTGAAGCGAAACCTCCGACGGGTCGGGGTGCTCCACTGTCCGGGCGGCGGTGCGGGGGCGGGCCACGGTGACTCCTCGGGACGACATCAGTGCGGTCAGGCCATAGTACGACCGTCATCGAAATCGGGTCCGGCCTCCAAGATCCCTCTCGCCAGTGTTGGCCGCATCGGGATACGCCACAGGAGTCGGTAATTTCTAGCTACCTCGCCGCATTCCCGTCCACGGATGCTCGGGCCCGCCGGGGGGGCAGCGCGGCCCCCAGCTCGCGCCGGCGCCGCGCGGCGGGGCCCGGACGGGTGCGGCGAGGGCGAGCGGCACGGGGAACTCCACCCGCCAAGGGTGACCCGGCACCGTGAATTGACTGGGGAGGCGCAATGCTCAAGCGCGCACGCTGCGAATCATCGAGGAAGCATTGAAAGGCGGGGACGGCACGCTGCGGCTGACCGTCTTCATGGGAGCGGCCACCTGCGCCGCACTCACCCCTCGGTGGTGGCGCCTGGCTCGCGGGTCCGCTGTGGCCGTGCTGAGGCGCGATCCAGATTTTTCGGAGTTCGGCGGTCTGAGGATGTCGAGAACGTGCCGCCGGCTCCGTCCCAGGGACATCAGCGGCCACCACCGGCCGCACGAGGAAGAAGGAGAGACCAGCATGGCGATTCAGCGGATGGACAACGTCGGCATCGTCGTCGAGGACATGGATGCCGCCATCGCGTTCTTCGTGGAACTCGGTATGGAGCTGGAGGGCAGGGCGGAGGTCGAGGGGCTCTTCGCCGACCAGTGCACCGGACTCGAAGGCGTCCGCTGTGACATCGCGATGGTCCGGACCCCGGACGGCCACAGCCGGCTCGAGCTGGCGAAGTACCGCAGCCCCGCGGTGATCAGCGCCGGGCCGCGCAACCGGCCGCACAACATTCTGGGCACGCACCGCGTCATGTTCGCCGTCGACGACATCAAGGACACCGTTGCCCGCCTGCGCCCTCACGGCGCCGAACTCGTCGGCGAGATCGCCCGGTTCGAGGACAGCCATCTGCTCTGCTACGTCCGCGGCCCGGAGGGCATCATCGTCGGACTGGCCGAGCAACTGCGCTGAGACACATCTGAGTGTCGGCTCTGTCGGGGATCTCGTGACGTCACCTGCCTGATCTGGGCATCTATCGGACAGGGCGGAGTCGTTCGGGGAATCTGTCGGGTTTGATCACGTGTTGTGGAGGGTGGTCAGTGATCGGGTGGCGTCTCGGGAGTGCTTGCGCGGGCCGGCGGCGCTGTTGCCGCAGCCGGTCGGGCGGAGGGCGCCGGTGGCCAGGTTACGCAGTGCGGCCATGGCCCGGGGCGCGGTCCCGGTGCGAACGTGCGAGGCGTCCTCGGCAAAGGTGGTGTCGCGGACGTGGTGGATCTCGTCGCGGCCGTGCGCGGTGGCGCGGGTCTTGTCCATCAGCGGCACCTCCCTCCGGGGCAGTTGCTTCAGGTACCACCATGCCGGCCAGGTCGAGTGGGGCGAGCGTCCGCCGGAAGACGGTGGTTTCGTTGGTCTTGCCGCCCACCTCGCGCTGGGCGGTGACCAGCCCGGTGCAGAGGCCGGTCAGCTACGACGTCAACGGCGACGGCCGGCGCACTCAGCTCACCGGCAGGGACGACTGGAGCAAAGCAGTCCTACACGCGTGACCAATGGTTGGACCTGCTACCCACCACCGGTGGCCTCACCCAACTCCGTACCCGCAACCTCACCGCAGCCGGCGTCGGTCCCGACATCGATCTCGATGTCGTCGCAGAGCGACGAGACGTTCCCCATGAGGCCGTGCTCAGCAACTCCATCGGCTTCGGTGGGCAGAACGTCTCACTCATCGTCACCGGCGCACGGCACCACGCGTCCCGTACAGCCCCGACCACACCATGACCCACGCGAACGCACCGCTGTCCGTGGATGGTCGCCGCCGATTGATCGAGCGTTGCAAGACTCGCCAGATTGCGCATGCAGCCGCAGAGATGGGAATTTCCCGAGCAACGGCGTCGAAGTGGGGGTTCTGGCACAGATCTTGGTTGCGCCGTGAGGCGCTGTTGGTTCGAGTGGAGGTGGAAGACCTGCACCAACCCCACTGTCGCAGCAGTGGGGTTGAAGCTGAGGGCAGCCTGATCCGGGTGATGCCGGGGAGGGCGAGAGCGGCCCTGACAAAGCCGGGACGTACCCAGAACTGCCAGAGGGGGCGGGTCCGGCAAGCGTGATGGAGAGGAGTACGCGAGGAACCGGCGTTTTACGTCTCTTAAAGTGACACTGGCTCGAACCTGGCGGATCTGGGCCGGAAGCGGCGCGTATGCAGGTCATTCTTTCGGGTGGTGTGCCAACTCCTGGATCGGTATTCAAAAGCTGGCCGGGAGGCCACGAGGAATGACACAGTCGGGCTCCTCCTTCATCGAGCGAACCACAGTGAACACGGGAACCGTCTCGAACCTCGCCTTGTCGTCTGCTGCCAGCAGGCTGCCGGGGCTGGGCGCCCTCCGGATCACCCTGCGCATCGTCTCCAGGCCGAAGGGCACCAAGGGCTTCGTCGTCCTGCCCCGCCGCTGGAAGGTCGAGCGCACGATCGGCTGGTGCATGAACGCCCGCCGCAACGCGCGCGACTACGAACGCCTGCCCCAGTACTCCGAAGCCCACCTGAACTGGGCACTCATCACCATGATGACCCGGCGCCTGACCCGCAAGAGCCCCCGCGCGGACAGCTGGACGAAGAAGTCGACACCGACCTCCTGAACTGGCTCGGGTTGGTACGCCATATCGGTACACCCTAGCTTGCTAGGATGCTAGCATTCGCGTTGTGGGTGATGAGGAAGTCAAGCAGTTCAACGTGTACCTGCCGATCGGGCTGATCAAGCAGGTCAAGTACCGCGCCATCGAGTCGGGCATGTCGTTGTCGGCGCTCGTCGCTGACGCGTTGCGCGCGTACCTCGACGACGCCCATGGGAACAAACAGCAATCGCCTGAGAAGGAGACCTGACATGACGACCGAAGGAATCGAGGCCGTGTTCCTGACGACGCACAACTGGGGCAAGGCGGCGAAGTTCTTCCAGGCACTCGGTTACGAGCTGGAGTTCGCGACAGACCACAACTCCGGCCAGCTCCGCAACGGCGACGGTCCCTACGTGTTCATCGCCGAGGTTCCCGAGGATCAAGAGCCCCAGACGCGGATCGTGCTGAAGGTGCCGGACGCAGACGCGTTCCGTCCGGATCCTGTCGTCGAGGCGGTCACGCCGTTCGAAGACACCCACTACGGGACTAAGGAGATGACCGTCCGCGACCCCGACGGGCGCCTGTGGAGCCTCCAGGCTCCCGCCAAGAACTGACTGCGACGAAGGGGGAACACCATGGCGCACGAGCAGATGGAGGCACCGGACAACACTGCGGTGCGGACCGCCCTCTGGCGGATGATGCACCTCCAGGTCGACCCGCCCCCGCATGTGGTCGAGGACGAGATCGGCCTTCAACTGGCGGCCCCCGGCCATCACTGGCGCGACCGCCCGGACATGGACCCGCAGGCCACCAGCGGGTTCCGGGCAGCCATCGTTGCCCGCGCTCGTTTCATCGAGGACCTGATCGCCGAGCAGGCCGACCAGGGCGTGACCCAGTACGTCATCCTGGGAGCCGGTCTGGACACCTTCGCCCAGCGCAAGCCGGAACTCGCCTCCCGCCTACGGATCTTCGAGGTTGACCAGCCCGGCACCCAGGCCTGGAAACGCCACCGGCTGGTCGAACTCGGCTACGGCATCCCCGACTGGCTGCACCTGGTACCGGTCGACTTAGAGGCCGGCGCGTCCTGGCCCGAGCAGCTGTCCACTGCCGGCTTCGATCCCACCCGGCAAACTGTCATCGTCTCCACCGGCGTCACCATGTACCTCACCAAAGACGCCACCGCTGCCACCCTGCGCCAGATTGCCGGGCTTGCACCCGGCTCAACGCTCGCCATGACCTTCCTGCTGCCGACCGAACTTGTCGACGAAGCCGACCGCCCCGGCCTCCAGGCCAGCCAGGAAGGCGCCCGAGCATCTGGAACGCCGTTCATCAGCTTCTACACCCCGCAGGAGATGCTGACACTGGCTCGCGAAGCCGGCTTCAAAGACGCCCGGCACGTGCCGGGGACTTCGCTCGCCGAGCGCTACTTCGCCGACCGGACCGACGGCCTTCGCCCGTCAAGCGGAGAGAACCTCCTGCTGGCCACCACCTGATTTCTCGTCAACGCCGTCTGGCTCCGAGCCCTGCGGTTCAAAAACACCTCCAAAGCCGATGCACCGGCTTCCTCCAAGCTCGTCGTCGATCTTCACGTACAGTGCGGTCAAGAGGGTGTTCAGGGCGGTCGTCACAACCGGATCTTGGACACCCTCTGTCTTCGCGCGAAGCCAGACTTCGGTCATCTTGGTAGTTGACGGTGGGGTGGGCGATGGGAACGGTCGAGGGGCTCTGGAAGGCCAGGGAGATGCCGCTCCGTGACGGGCTGTACCGGCCGGACGACACTGGCTTGGAGTTACATGTACACGGTCCGGGGGCGTACCACCCGGATGCTGGGCAGCCGATTCCCTTCCGTATCGGAGGACCGTTCGAAGTGGCCCAGGCCATCGAGGAGCACGGCATCGACGATGTGGACACATATTTCGAGAGCCCGCTACCGGACGGAGCAGGATGGATGTCCGGTGGGGGCGGCGGGATGGGGAACATCGGCTACCTCGCCCGTCTAAACGCCAACCGCTCGTTGCAGTGGGTCGCCGTGATGTTCCACTCCAATCCCTTCGTCGGAGTGCACTTCCAGGACACGAGCGCCGTCTTCACCAACAATTGGGGGAATCGGTTGCTGCTCGACCTTATGAACCCCGCTCTTGTATGACCCGGCCCGTACCCAACATGGCAGCTCCTCCTTTCACGGTGATCGGCCGGAGAGACTGGGACACTCTCGCCGTCGTCCCGGCCAGACCCAACAACCCGACCGAACTTGGGGGCTGAGGAACATCCATGTCAGATGGGTGCGGCTCTGTTTGAGGGACGGTGATTACGCCGCGAGTGCAAGGCTGTCGCGGTAGCGGATGGCGTGAACCCGCAGGTGCTCGCGCTGCGCGTGATATTTCCAGTGCTCCTCGAAGTCGCCGTTGCTGATCACCGTGCGGAGCTTGAGGACGGCCTCGGCCCCGGCCAGGCCCCAGCAGGCGCCGGTGATGTCCATCCGGTCCTTCACCAGGTACCGACAGGCCCCCTCGATCAGGCCTGTTGCGATCGGCCAGCCCTCCGCCAGCGCGATGTCGTAGCCGAGGTAGGGGAGTTTGGCCCGCAGGTAGCCGACTGCCTTGTCCACCCCCAAGCGCCGTTGGCTGTCCAGTTTCGCCGCGTCCGCGTGCGCTTCGAGGGCGTCGGCGACCTACTCGGCCCGGCCCTGGAGGATCTCCAGAGCGTTCTTGCCGACCCAGCTCTCGGCGGCGGGGTCGGTCTTGGCGAAGAAGCACCAGGCCGCGCCCCACGCGTACTCCAGCACGTGAACGAAGTCGATCAGCAGGCGTACCTCCAGCCCGCGCGCGTCGCACTGATCATGGATCACATCCAGCTGGTGGCGGGCGCCGTCGACCAGCATCACCCATTCCCGCTCCCGGTCGGGCCGCGGCGCTCGGCCTCGTCGAACACCGTGCCGATGACCTGCGCGGCGTCGCGTTCGACGGAGGCGGTCAGCCACTTCGCCTGTGCCCTGGGACGTTTGGTGCGTTCGGTGCCGTCGGGATCACCGTGCCTGATCACATCGCCGGGCCGGCGCCGCGCCGGCGCGAGGTCGTAGACCGCGCCGACGGTCGCCATCCGTTTGCGCCCGTTCTTCTCCCCGCCGGCGAGACGGGTGGCGAACGGCCCGCCCCCGGATGCGGCCTTCTTCACAGGCCCGCCTGGTCTCCTCGCGCAGACCCTCGGGGAGCATGACGATCCCCTTGCCATCGGCCGAAAGCACCAGCAGCATCTCCTCGGAGCCGGAGCCGGAGCCGGAGCCGTGGGCGTGGGTGCTGCGCACGTGTGCGTAGAAGTCGTCGACGTCCGCTGCGGCGCGCTGCACCAAATGCTCGACCTGCCGCTTGCCCATGTGTGTGCCGGTGACGCGCTCGATCGCGGTGGCCGCTGACTCGAACGAACCGCGCGCCGCCTTCCTCGCGGCGAGCTTTTTGAGCTCGTGCGAGTGCCGCCCGACCGGCAGGTCAAGTTCGGCATCGGCCGGGTGCAGAGTCGAAGCCCCCTTCGCGCGGTAGGCGATCCGCTCCACCTCCACGGTGCCGAACCTCGTGGACAGCATCCGCTTGTGGCCCGCCTCGGCGGCGCGCCGCACCACCTGGTCGAATCCGGCAACCTCCGGCAGGCGCTCCTCACGCTGCGCATGCTGGGCAAACCACTCCTGCAGCATCAGGCGGTGCACCTCGCGGCCGCGCGCGGCGATGGACTCCTCCGCCTCGGCGTGGGAGACGCCCTGGTGGTCGAACAGATCGGTGAGCAGTTACTCGAAGGCGGCGCGGCCGGCGGGAAACACCCCGCCGGTCCCGGGCGGGCCGTACTCTGGCATCGGGCTCTTCCCTTGCGTCGTATCAGGCTTGTCACCAGGCACGACGCGGGGAAGAGCCCGCCTGATCAGGGCCGATCGGATGCGCGAACGCCATCGGCCAGCGCGAACAGACCCCTGGACGGCTCGGCCAGCCACTCACCTCGCACCATGCGCTTCAGCCGCATCCGCGGCGTCTCGGCGTGCCGGTGGTCGGCGGCCTCCTGGGTCACTTCGCAGATCTCCTTCGCCCGCAGCGGCGTACCCGCGCTGGCCAGCAGGGCCGGCACCGGCCGGTCGCCCTCAACGGGCACCTCACCGGTCGCGACACGCACGACCGGCGGCAGACAGCCAGGCAGATCGTCCGGATCCACATCCCGTGAAGGCACCTGCTCAAACTCCGGTTCGTCCGCGTCACGTTCAGCGAACACGCGGGCCAGGGTCGCCTGGGTGACCACCAGATCGGACAGCTCCTCCTCTCCGGCAGCGATCCGCTCGTTCAGCGCGGTCAGCTCAGCCCGCAGCCCCTCCACCCGACGCCGGGCCGCCTCCTCACGCTGCTTCAGCAACGCCAGCAGCTCCTGCTCGACGCGTCCCTCCCGGCGATGCCGCCGACGCAACCGCGCCGGGCCCAACCCCCACACCACCCATGGACTTACCGAACCTCAGGAACGGGGAGCGTGCCGGTAGTGGGTCTTTGTGTGGCAAGGTATCCCGGGCACGCGTGCCGCGCTGCACATAGCAGCAGAAGCCGCGTCGTCTTGGCGTAGTTGTTGCTCTCGGCGCAGTCCTCTGCTGCCTGCTGCGCTACACCGCACCTTCTTGTTCGACCTATGTGGAGCAGTGAACTTTGAACACAAGACGACGCCGGGCACTGCTGGCTGCCGTTGGGGAGATGCTGGAGTCCGCTGAGCAGGTCGAGGCGACCGCGATGGTAAATCTGGGCGAGGTCTCGTTCAAGAAGAACCTGGCAATGGGGTTCGCTTCGGCGATCTTGAGCGGCGGTGCGATGACCGTTGCTGCCGCTCCGCAGCAGATGTACCTTGCGGTGACAGGGGAGCGGCTGTTCATATTCCAGGCGAACGAGTTCCTCGCGAAGCCGGGCCGGCACGTGGCCACGTTCCAGCTCAAGGACGTGAAGCGGACCGAGATCAAGCCGGGGGTCCTGAAGAGTTCGTTCATCCTGGTCGACGAGTCCAGGGAGCAGGCGCTGCGCGTCATCTTCCCGTGGCTGACCAGCCGCAAGGATCTGGACCCGGTGGCGCAGCGGATTGCTGTCGCGCCAGCGTAGGCAGAACAGAAGCCTCGCCACTCGAGTACCCCCCTCTACCTTCCTCGCGCCGGGCGCGGAAACGCACCCCACTTCCCCGAGACCGCTTAGCGGGAAACCGCGGGGAATGATGGGAAATCACGGGCACCGCGAGCAGGAAATGCCCGGGAGCTGGAGCCGCCCGCTCGCGGAGGAGCGGTCCGGTTCGCCACCTGCGGGGGGTTCCCCTCCGACAACAACGGCTACTTCGCGGTGGTGCTGACGAGATCCGCAGGTCTTCGACGCCGCGGCAAGACTCTTCCCCGGTGGAGCGGACTGGCTGTCCCTGCACCTGCACCACCGGCCGGTGCCCCCGTTCTCGGATCGCGGCGTGATCACCGTCCCTCAAACAGAGCCGCACCCTTCCGACTTCGCCCGTCTTTTTGGCTCGCCGGACGAAGCGCGTCGCCTGGCCGTCGAACAGGTCACCGGAGGATCTGATCCGCACGAGAGCTGGGTCCGGCTGGCGCTCGCCCTGCGGAGGCAGCGTGCCACCCCCTCCGCGGAGAACCTCGGTACCAACGCGGCGGCCTTTACACTGACGCATCGACCGGAACTGATCCGGGCCGTCCATGCCCTGGTCGCCGAGCTGACCGGCGCCGCGCCGGACCTTGTCGCGCTGGCTGCATGGATAGGGGCAGAGGACAGTACGCCCGACTTCCCCGAACTACCGAAGATGGACGCGGCCTTCACGGTCCATACATAGTGGAACAGCAGATGCGGTCGCTTTGGGCGTACAGAAGAACAGCGTGCGGGTGAGTGGCACGCTGAGCTTGACTCTGCAGCTCCTATAACGGGTGTGGTGTCCTTTCACTCACTTCTGGCACGCAACGAAGGCCCTGGGCACGGTCTCATGCTGCTCGTGCACCACTGACCGTCGTGTGACCATCACGCCGTCACGCCGAAGCATCGCTGTGGAGACCCCCAGACGCGCGGAGCTGTCACAGATCGTATGGCTGCGCGGTCTTGGTTGATGATCTGACAGCAACGTATGCCGCGGCAGGCGGAACGGTGTCCCTGCCGTCATCACCGCGCGGCAACGCTTCTTGCACGCCGACGTGCTTGCCCGTCCCCCTCGACAGCTGAAGTGAGACCATCCATGAATCACCCGGAACAGCTCGAGATCGCCGAGGTGCCTTCGACCGCACGGATCGCCACACTCGAAAGCCTTCGGGAGCATCTGCAGTGGGCGATCGAACTGGAACACGCCACTTTGCCGCCCTATCTCTGCGCGCTCTACTCGCTCGAACCGTCGCGGAACCCGGATGCCGTTCAGGTGATAGCCGGCGTCTTCGTCGAGGAGATGATCCACCTGTCGCTGGCGGCGAACCTCCTCAACGCGGTCGGCGGGCAGCCTCGCCTGGACACGCCGCAGATGCTGCCTCGCCACCCCCGGCCCCTGCCGCACGGCGACCGCTCCCTGGAGTTGTCACTCGTCCCGTACGGCGCGGAGGCACTGGAGATGTTTCTCCGCCTCGAACAGCCGGCGCTGCCTGGTGCTCCGGCCGAGGGCGACAACTACGAGACGATCGGTCAGTTCTACGACGCGATAGAGGAAGGACTGCGTCACCTGTGCGCCGAAATCGGCGAGCGGGAGGTCTTCTGCGGTGACCCGGCTCGCCAGGTCACCGCCGGCCCTTTCCTCCACACCGGCGGACAACTGGCTGCGATCACCGATCTCGCCTCGGCCCTGACGGCGCTGGAGGAAATCGTCGAGCAGGGCGAAGGTACGGCACGCGGCGAAGTCTGGGACGGCGACCAGGACATCTTCCACCCCGAGCGCGACGAGGTCTCGCACTACTACCGCTTCCAGGAGCTCAAGTTGGGCCGGCGATACCGGCGCGGTGACACGCCGCAGTCCGGCCCCACGGGTGCAGCGGTCGCGGTCGACCTCGCCCACGTCCGCCCGATGCGCCCCAATCAGCGCATGGCGGATCACCCTGTGGGCAGTCCGATCCGTACCGCCCAGGAGGAGTTCAACCGGACGTACTGCGGACTGCTCCATCTCCTGGATCAGGCCTTCAACGGCAGTCCGAAATCACTCGGGGCCGCGACCGGCATGATGTATGCGCTCAAGGCGCAGGCGCAGGGCCTGATGGAGATGCCCGACGCGGACGGCACCACAGCCGGCCCGACTTTCGAGTACGTCGCCCCCGAGTCCCGCCGGTGAACGGCGACGAGCGGCGCCGGATCGTCGTACTCGACAATGGCCCGTACGTGGTCTACGGGCGGATCCCGCTGAGACGCAAACGCAAGATCGTGTCCGAGCAGGACGATTCACTGGGCTGGGAAACACGTGAGACCCTCCAGACCGAGGAAATCTACGTGCTGTGCCGCTGCGGACGCTCGGGTTCGAAGCCGTTCTGCGACGGGACTCACGCCGTGATCGGCTTCGACGGCACGGAGTCGGCGGATGTCCGTCCCTACGAGGAAGTGCAGCACGTTCACGACGGAGTGGGCATCTCAGCCCAGCGAGTCGGCGAGCTGTGCATCCACGCCGCCTTCTGCATCGGCCGCACCAGGCCGATCGCCGAGATGCTCGCCGACACCGACGACAGCGACGTACGCTCCAACGTCATGGGACGGATCGGCGACTGCCCGTCCGGGTCGTACAGCTACGCCCTTCAGCGCGACGGCAACCCGATCGAGCCCGACCTTCCGCAGGCGATCTCGGTCCTCGAGGAGGAGAACGATCAGGCCAGCGCGTTGTGGGTCACTGGCGGAGTGCCTGTGTTCAGGGCGGACGGCCAGCCACTGGAGACCCGCATCAGGATGACGCTGTGCCGCTGCGGCCACTCAGACAACAAGCCACTCTGCGACGGGACCCACCGCAAGATCGGGTTCCGCGATGAGAACACCGTGTCCGGAGGCACGCCCGAGTCCGACACATAGGGGCTTTGGCCCCTGGGGCCTTGACCCAACGCCGGGTACTCACACACCCAACAACGTGCCTGGGCCTGCACACCCGTTTCTGGCACCTTCGGGCCCCGGAACGCGGCCCAATCCACTACGGCCTGGAATCAGGCCCGCCCCGGGGGTCCGGGAGACCGCGCGACGTCTCGGCCGTGATCCATCGACGGTATCCCGGGAGCTGCGGCGCAACGCCGCGACCCGTGGCGGCCGACTGGACCACCGGGCGGGCCTTGTCCCCGAGGGGTGGACACCTGTTCGTATCGTTATGCGGCGAGTGTCAGGGTAGCTGACTGTTGCTTGTAGGCGATCGGTGCCTGCTGTCCGTTCGCCGAGTGCCGTCGGCGGGTGTTGTAGCGGGTGGTCCAGCGAAAAACAGCCAGGCGGCAGGCGCGGGCCCCGTCGAAGCGGCGGGCGCCGCGGAGCGTCTCGCGTTTGAGGGCCGCGTTGAAGCTCTCGGCGAGCGCATTGTCCGCGCTTGTGCCGACCGCACCCATGGACTGTCGTACCCCCAACTCGGCGCATATTTCGGCGAATTGGGGGGGAGGTGTATTGCGCTCCGTGATCGCTGTGGAAGACGGCTCCGGCCAGGCTGCCGCGGGTCGCGGCGGCTGCCTGGAGCGCGTCGGCTACCAGCGAGGTGCGCATGTGGTCGGCGATCGACCAGCCCACCAGGCGGCGTGAGAAGCAGTCGATCACCGTCGCCAGATACAGGAACTCGCCGTCGCCCACCGGCAAGTGCGTGATATCGCCGACGTACTTGGTGTTCGGCGCGCTTGCGGTGAAGTCGCGCCCCAGCAGGTCCGGCACCGGCGTGGCGGACGGTTCGGGCACCGTGGTGACCTGGCGCTTGCGCAGCCGCAGCCCGGCGATGCCAAACTTCCGCATGACTCGTCCGACACGCTTGTGGTTCACGCGCTCGCCCTGGTCGCACAGCTCGGCGGTGATCCGGGGCCGGCCGTAGGAGCCGTCCCACTCGGCGTGCACGGCCCTGATCCGCTCGGCGAGCGCGGCGTCCGCCCGCTCACGCGCGGCGCGGGCCTCCCGGCCGGACCGCCATTTGTAGAAGCTGGAGCGGGTGACCTCCAGTACGTGACACAACCGCTTCACGCCCCAGGCGCGGTGGTGGTCCTCAATGAACTTGAAGCGGTTCACCAGTTCATCTCGGCGGCGAAAAACTTTGTCGCCTTGCGGAGAATGTCCCGTTCGGTGGCCAGCGTCGCGTTCTGCTTGCGCAGGTCCTTGTTCTCCGCGCGCAGGGCCGCCATCTCGGCCTCCAGCTCTTCCTTCGTGACCTCGCTCACTGGGACGTCCTTCGTGCTCTTGATCATGGCGCCGCTCTGGCCGCGGCGGACCCGCTCGGCCCGCACCCAGTTGCGCAGCGTCTCCCGGCTGATCCCCAGGTCCTTGCCGATGCCCTCGAAGGTGTGGCTCGGGTCCGACAGGTACAGCGCGACCGCGTCCGCCTTGAACTCGGGCGAGTAGACCTTCATCACCATAAGAGATGCCTCCTCCCCGGCCCCTGCCGGGGCCGGGCTCAGAGGTTTCCACCACTCAGGGACAGGTCCCAAGGCCGGGTAGTTAGGATTTTCGCAGGTCACGCAAGGGGAGTTGGCGAGATTCCGACGTAGAGCAACGGAGCTCGTTGGTACAGGCAGTCGTCCAAGACAGCTTGTCCCGAAGGAGCTCCGTTGCTCAATCATTGTGTCCTGCCGCCGCCGTTGGCGACTATCACCCGAAAGGTCACGGTGGCTGCGGGCCGGTTCGCGCCCGGTCATCTGGGGGAACTGACGGCGATCGTGCCGTTCGAGCTCGTCGACGCGGTCCTGTCGGAGACGAGGACGGTGCAGCGGCGGCTGCGTGATCTGCCCTCGCGGGTGGGCGTCTACTTTCTGCTCGTGATGTGCTTGTTCCCCGAGGTCGGCTACCGGCTCGTGTGGGACAAGCTGACGGCCGGCCTGTCCGGGATTCCGGTGGTCTGCCCGACCGCGAAGGCGTTACGTGACCTGCGCCGGCGACTCGGCAGCGCGCCGGTTCGGGCGTTGTTCGACGTACTGGCCGGGCCGTTGGCCAGGCCGACGACGCCGGGAGTGCGGTTCGGGCCCTATCGGAAGCGTGTTCTGCTCGTGGCCGCCAGCCGTCGACCACAAAGTGTCACTGCAGCGACGGCCTCATAATCGGCTTCGCCCCGGCTACCAGCGGTAGTGGACCTGCCCCCGGATGCGCCGGTCGTACAGGTCGCGCACGGCCCCCAGCGTCGCGCCCGGCAGCAGTGGCAGCTCCGCGGCCGCCGCATTCGCGCGGGCCTGTTCCGGGGAGCGGGCGCCGGGGATCACGGTGGTCACGCCCGGCTGCTGGATGATCCACCGCAGCGCGGTCTGCGCCGAGGTGGCGCCCTGGGGTGCCAGTTCCACGAACTCCGCCGCCGCCTCGACGCCGGACTCAAAGTCGACGCCCGAGAACGTCTCGCCCCGGTCGAAGACCTCGCCGTGCCGGTTGTAGGCACGGTGGTCGTCCTGCTGGAACACCGTGTCCTTGGTGTACTTGCCGGACAGCAGCCCCGACGCCAGCGGCACCCGCGCGATGATCCCCACCCCCGCCTCGGCGGCCGCCGGAAGCACCTGATCCAGAGGCTTCAGCCGGAAGGGGTTGAGGACGATCTGCACGCTCGCCGTACCTGGCCGGGCGATCGCCGTCAGCGCCTCCTCGCATGTCCTCACGCTCACCGCGTACGCCGCGATCCGCTCCTCCGCGACCAGCGTGTCCAGCCCGTCGAACACCTCGTTGCGGGAGTACACGGGCGTCGGCGGGCAGTGCAGCTGCACCAGGTCCAGCGTGTCCACGCCGAGGTTAGCCCGGGAACGGTCCGTCCAGGCGCGGAAGTTCTCCAGCGTGTAGTTGGCCGGCAGCTGTTCCAATCGACGCCCCATCTTCGTCGCCACGAACACCCCAGCATCCGGGCGTTCTTGCAGGTAGCCGCCGATCAGCTGCTCGCTGCGACCGTCGCCGTACTCATCCGCCGTGTCGAAGAATGTCACGCCCGCCGCGACCGCCGCGTCCAGCACGGCGAAGGCATCCTCCGCGCGCACATCACCCCACCCCTCTCCCAGCTGCCAAGTCCCGAGTCCGACAACGGACACCTTGCGGCCCGTCCTGCCCAATACGCGCTGCTCCATACGGTGATCCTTTAGGGAAGGGGTGGGGTTGGGGATCAAACCACCATCGGTGCCGCCGCAACCCCCATGACCAGCGAGTAGAGCGTGTCGTTCGCCGTGATGAAGAGGCGGTTCCGCCTCTGGCCGCCGAAGCGGATGTTGGAGACCTTGTTGGGCACCAGGATGCGGCCGAGCAGGGTTCCGTCCGGGGCGTAGCAGTGCACTCCGTCGTCCATAGCTGCGGCCCAGAGGTGGCCCCGGTCGTCGAAGCGGAGGTTGTCGAAGCGAGCCTCCTTACGGGCCCCCGCTTCGGTGAAGATCTTGCCTTCGGACAGCGTGCTGTCACCGCGTACGTCGAAGACCCGGATGAAGCCTGCCCGGGTGTCGGAGACGTACAGCTCGCTCTCGTCGGCCGAGAAGACCAGGCCATTGGGCGCACCGAAGCAGTCGGCGACCAGCTGCACTTCGCCCGTGGCCGGATCGATGCGGTAGACGTTGTTGGCGCCGATCTCGCTCTCGCCGCGCACGCCCTCGTAGTCGCTGGTGATCCCGAAGTCCGGGTCCGAGAACCAGATCGAGCCGTCGGACTTCACGGCCGCGTCGTTCGGGCTGTTGAGCCGCTTGCCCCGGTAGCGGTCGGCGAGCACGGTGAGCGAGCCGTCGTGCTCGGTGCGGGTGACCCGGCGATTGCCCTGCTCGCAGGTGATCAGACGGCCCTCGCGGTCCAGGGTGTTGCCGTTGGAGTGCCCCGCGGGCGAGCGGAAGAGGCTGACCGCTCCGGTCGCCTCATCCCAGCGCAGCATCCGGTCGTTGGGGATGTCGCTCCAGATCAGCTGGCGCCAGGCCGGTATGTACAGCGGCCCCTCCGCCCAGCGGGAGCCCACGTGGAGCGTCTCCAGTTGCAGATCACCCGCGGCGCACTTCTCCGTACGGAACCTGTCGTCGAGTACTTCGTAAGGCGCGGGGCGGCCGGTGGCCATGTCTGTTCTCCTTCAGTCGTTCTGCGTTCCAAGCGCTGAACAGCATCCTGCTGGAGCTGAGTATTGAGGATGCCATATGGTCAATGCAGGGCATTAGATGGAATTGGTTTAGAGGAGAGTCTCATGGACGATGTGGACCGGAAGCTGCTGAACCTGCTGCAAGAGGACGCCACCCAGGCGTACGCCGCCCTGGGTAAGGCCGTCGGACTCTCCGCGGGCGCGGCCCACGAACGAGTGCGCAAGCTGCGCGAGTCGGGGGTGATCCGCCGTACGGCGGTCGAAGTGGACCCCGCCGCGGTCGGCGGCGGCGTGCTGGCCTTCGTCATGGTCGACTCATCCGCATGGATGGGCGACGCCGGCGAGTCCTTCGCAGCAATCCCCGAGCTGCAGGAGGCCCACATCATCGCGGGCAGCGCATCGGTCCTGGTCAAGGTCAGGACCGGGACGACCGAACAACTCCAGGACGTGCTGCGGCGGTTGTACGAGGTCGAAGGCGTCAGCGGCACCCAGGCGACGGTGGCCCTGGAGACGTTCTTCGAAAGGCCGGTGTCGACGGGAGTCTGAAGCACCCATGTACCGCTATCAGGCCAGCAAGAGCGAGTATCGCGACCCGGGTGACGGAGCGTCACCGGCGCACAGAGGCATCTGCCCGTTCACGGAAATCTTGGCAGAGCCACTCAAGTCCTTGCTGACGGACAGGTGATCTCCCTGCCCGGTATGACTATTCGTCCTCTGTCCGGCTGCATTTGTGCAGTTCGAGACGGCCGAGCCGTGGTGCCTGCGCCGTCTGTGATGTCAGTGGTGGCTGCGATGCTGGCGGCATGATCCCCTGGAGCCTGCTTGATCTCGACAAGGCCCTGCGTGCCGGCTGGGCCGCCGACACCTGTTCGCCCGACAACCAGGCCGACTGGCAGCCGGGCAATCCGGCCAGGGGGCACTGTGACATCACGGCCTTGATCGTCAACGACGTCTTCGGCGGCGATCTCGTGGTCGGCGAGGTGCACCTTGACGGGACCCAGGACGGTTTCCACTGGTGGAATCGGCTGCCCAGCGGGGCGGAACTCGACCTCACCCGCGAACAGTTCCAGCGCGGGCAGACCGTCACAGCTGCTCGTGTCGTCGCGCGGCCGCCGGGCCCGCTGGCCCGCCGCTGGGAGGAGTACCTCCTTCTGCGTGAGCGTGTGATCAAGCACCTTGGTCCGCTTCCGGAGCCCGTCTGAGGAGGCCGGGATCAGCCCGGCTGGTTCAGTGGGACGACGCCTTGACCGCTGGTGGCCTGGGTCAGCCGCAGCGACGAACCCTCGGTCAGGCGCGAGGCTAAGCGTCATCGAACTCCGCGAGCCCGGAAACTCCGAAACGCCGTACGGGCACCTGTTCCGCAAGCCGAGCTGCGGCGTGGCCTTCGCCCACCTGCTCGGTTCGGGCCTCGTCTCCGGGGCGGGCGCACTATCGTCAGGCATATGAAGGTCCGCCACAATGTTCGTGCGGTTCTGCTCGAGGAAGAGATCGGCGCCACGATCGGCCCTGCCACCGAATTCCTGACCTTGACCGAACCGGGCGAAAAGGTCACCGTCGTACAGCACTTCTTCCGCGCCGACGTGCTGGACATGGATCAAAGCCGCCGCAGCGGCCCCGAGGTCGACGACCCCAGCATAGGCGACTTCTCGTCAGTCCGAGTCGAGTTGAACGCGTCAACCCTGACAGCGCTCGAACTCCAACCGCCCGAACTCGCCAGTTACCTACGGGAGCACGCGAAGAAATGGGGCGCCTGAGAGTTGGCGCCACTCGACAGATCCCGTAGAGGCGCCCCCTCAATCTGTGGCGTCTACCCAGCGGGCGGCCAATTGCCAAGCGCGTGGTCGGTGGAGTCTTAATGAACGAGTCAACAGGCCGGAACCGAATCCGCGTCCCTTGCTGTGGCCGCCGCCACAGCACCCCCCACTCAATCGGGGGTGAACCAGACATGTGCGGTGAAGCGCTCCGGGATCGGTGGAGGCTCCGGACTGTCCTGAGTTGGACGGAGTCGAGTTGTTTGGTTTCAGGCTACTGACGGGGTGTGGAGTTCGCACTCCACCGGGCTGAGCAACCCCCTCTCGGGTCACCCGATCCCGCTCCAGATTTCTTCGAAGCCGGACTCGGCCCAGCCCCAGCCTGGCCCGGGCAGGCCCGCTCGGCGAGCACGCCGCGGCAGTCAGGGACTGTCGCCGGAGCAGTAGAAGCAGCAGCTCACGCCGGGGCCGGGCGCGCGGCTCACCGGGATGCGGGTCGTACAGCGACCGCCCGCCGGGGAACTTCGTCTGGCGGACGTGCTCTCTGCGAGAGCGGAGCCCCGCCCCCGTACGGGATGCTGTTGGTTAATTCGGGCCTGTGCGTGACGTCGGCCTTCAAGACCCGGTTGTGGTCTTGAAGGCCGACGTTGTCGTATGGGGTGGGTGCGGATGTCGATGCAGCCGAAGGGGTCTGGGGAGATCCCGGCGGAGACGGTGCGGGTGGCGCGGGCCGCGTTCCCAAAAGGGAGCCTGGCGATCCGGGTGCGGGACGAACTGGGGTCGTTGTTCAGCGACGAGCAGTTCGCCGGCCTGTTTCCTGCGCGGGGGAAACCGGCTTGGTCACCGGGGCGACTGGCGATGGTGCTGGTGTTGCAGTTCGTGGAGGCGCTGACCGACCGGCAGGCCGCGGAGGCGGTGAGGGCTCGTATCGACTGGAAGTACGCGCTCGGGCTGGAGTTGGCCGATGCCGGATTCGACTACTCGGTGCTCTCGGAGTTCCGGGACCGGCTCGTCGGAGCCGACGGCGGCCGGGAGATCCTGGACACGGTCCTGGCGGCCGCCCGGCGACAGGGACTGATCACCGCCCGGGGCCGGGCACGGACCGACTCCACCCACGTGCTGTCCGCGGTGCGCGAGCTGAACCAGCTGGAACTGGTCGCGGAAACCCTGCGCTCCGCGCTGAATGCCGTAGCTCTGGCCGAGCCGGGCCGGCTGAGCGCGTGCGCCCGGCCGGAATGGTTCAAGCACTACGCCACCCGGGCCGAGGACTCCCGTTTCCCCAAGGACCGGTCTCGCCGGGACCAGACGTATCGGCGGGTCGGCGACGACGGCATGCACCTGCTGCGGAACGTCTGGGCCCAGGACGCGCCACCGGGCCTGCGGGAACTGCCGGAAGTCGAGGTGCTGCGGCAGGTGTGGGTGCAGTACTTCCACCTGGTTGACGGGGAGGTGGCCCGCCGGGACCCAAAAGACCGGCCACCGGGCCTGATGCGCCTGGTGACCCCCTATGACCTGGAAGTTCGCACCGGCGGAAAGCGCGACATCAACTGGGACGGTTACAAGGTCCACCTCACCGAGACGTGTGAGGACGACACCCCGCATCTGGTCACGGGCGTGGTGAC
This sequence comes from Streptomyces sp. NBC_01450, assembly GCF_036227505.1. Taxonomy (NCBI): domain Bacteria; kingdom Bacillati; phylum Actinomycetota; class Actinomycetes; order Kitasatosporales; family Streptomycetaceae; genus Streptomyces; species Streptomyces sp. NBC_01450. The sequence continues at coordinate 602,289 of NZ_CP109481.1, forward strand.
CACCCTGGGCAGTGTCTCTGACGACCGGATGGCCGCCCCGGTCCACGCAGAACTCGCCCGGCGGGATCTGCTGCCGGGCGAGCACTGGGTGGATACCGGCTATGCCAACGGTGGCGCCTTGGTGACGGCCGGCCGTGACCATCGGGTCGACCTGCACGGACCGCTGAAAGCGGTGACCGTGCCGCACGCCCGCGGCGATGCCGCCTTCGGCCAGGACGCGTTCACCATCGACTGGGACAACCAGCACGTGACCTGCCCGAACGGCGTTGTCAGTACGCAATGGGCCCAGCGCAACTCCGAGGAGGGACTGCCGACCATCCGGGTCCGGTTCTCTCCGGCCGACTGCGGCACCTGTCCCCAGCTGCGGGAATGCGTCAACTCCGCCAAGCCTCGGCGGCGGGAGATCAACCTCCGACCCCGCGACGAATATGAAGCACTCCAGCAGGCGCGAAAGCTCCAGGCGACCGACGGGTGGAAGGACCGCTATAAGATCCGTGCCGGCGTTGAAGGCACCATCTCCCAAGCAGTGAACGCCTGCGGCCTGCGCAGAACCCGCTACCGCGGCCTGGCGAAGACCAGTCTCCAGCACCAGCTCACCGGCGCCGCCGTCAACCTCATCCGCATCAATGCCTGGCTCACCGGCACACCAAGAGCCCGCACCCGCACCAGCCCCCTGACAGCACTCCGCCCCGCCGCATAACGACGGGGCGAAGCAACCAGGCCCGAATTAACCAACAGCATCCCGTACGGGGGCGGGGACTGCCGCAGGTGGCTCAGGGCGACGCGGTCGCCGCTCCGGTGGACGGCGCGGCGAGCTCCTTCAAGTGCTGGCGCCACGCCGCCGTCACGCTCGGCGGGATCTTCGTGGTCAGGCCTCCCTTCTTGGTGAACGCGAGCCCCCGGCTGTAGGCACCGCCGTCGCATCCGTCGGACTGGCGGGTGAGCTTCACGTCGGTGGACGCGTCGATCTCAGGGCTGGTGCTCCCCTTCGGGGTGACCCGCAAGCGCACCGTGCCGTGGTCCGGGTCCACGTCGTCCGGGAGCCCCAGGTTCACGCGCGTGATGTCCTCCTGCTGCAGCTCGCCCTTCGCGCACTTGCCCCGCGCACACAACTCGTAGGAGGCGCCGGCGAGGTCGCTGTATCCGTCCCGCAGGAACATCACGCTCACGCCGGACGTGACGCCGACCCCAGCGCACGGCTGCGACGGCGACGTGCAGGCGGACACGGTCGTGAGCAGGGCGGCCACGCCGACGAGCACGAACAGTCGAATCATCCGTCTCACCATTTCTTGACTCCTCCGGGAAGCGCCTTCTCCGCCAGCGCGATGTCCGTGAAGATCACCTTGCACTTTCCGTCCCAGGCGTCGCTGCACTCGCCGTCGTCGGTCACGGACGCGCATCCCGAGCCCGAGATGATCCCCTTCGCGTATACGTAGCCGTTGGACTTCACGGTGTAGACGGGACCACCGGAGTCCCCGTGAAGCAGGCACTTCCCGGAGTTCTTCTCAGCCACCGTCATGTTCTCCCCGACCGTTCCGCCCGAGTATTTGACCCGTTTCTTGGTCTGGGTGACCTTCCAGCCGCACACTTCTCCGGTCCGGGCGCCTCCGGTGCAGAACTGCTCGCCCTTCTTAGATCGTGTGGTCCATCGGTTCTGGACCCGCCGCAGCTTGCTGTCGACCTTGTAGATGCGTGCGGACACGTTGTACTTGTTCTCGATGACCTTGATCAGTGACAGGTCACCCGAATAGTAGTTCTGCCCCGAGAGCTTGGTGGAACCCTTGTTGTTCGCCCAGTTGTCGACATCGACGAACCCCACGGTGACCGAGTTGTCGGTGCCGCTGTTGTCCCAGCTGTCCATGTACCCGTCGGCGTATGTACAGTGCCCGGCACTGACGATGTACGGGTTGCTCTTGTAGGTCCAGGCGAAGCCGGTAGTGCACTGGCTGAACTTGTTCGACGCGTCACCGGCTGGCCAGTGGGCCTCGTAGGCGGCTCCCCCCTTGTAGGGGTTCTTGTCGCTCCACCGGTCCGCGGTCTCCTGGAGTTCTGTGACCCCGGGATTCACCCGGACCGTAACCGTGTCGGTGCCGTACCGCTGTCCGAGGCGGTCCGCGAGCGCCGCGTCCTCGGCGGCTACCTCCACTACGACCTTGTTGGTCTCGGCATCCACCTCGGCCGTGGCGAGGGCGGAGGCACCAGGGACGTCGTCCTCGTCGAGGAGCAGGATCTCGTCGGCGACGGAGTCGAGTTCAGCCTGGCTGTGGACGACCACCTTGGTGGTCGGAACCACCGTGGCGTCGGTCGTGGTGACCGTGTCGGCCACGTCGTCCTCGGTCGTGGTGGTGCCGTCGGCGGCCTCCGCCGTGTCCTCCGTGCTGCCGTTGGCGCCGCCCTGGTCGACTGGCACATCCGTCAGGGAGATGGTCGCCGTGGCGTCGGCCTTCGCCGCGGTGTCGGTGACGGGGGCGACAATCTTGCCGGTGCCCTGGTCGAGGTAAGGCGGGGCGAGGGCATCGGGAGACACCTCAGCCCGGTCCTCGGCTGCCTCCAGGGCGTACGACTCCACGGTCGTCGGTTCGGCCAGGCTGTCGAGGTCGGTTCCCTCCTTGGTGACGTCGACCCGGTTCAGCAGGACGGCGACGGAATCCGAGGGCGCCGGCAAGTTGGTGCCCGTGAAGGTCACGCGCAACTGGAGGTCGCCGTCGTCGGCGAGGGCGCCGGTGTCCCAGGTGAGTTGCGGCGTGACGCCACCGGTGACCGCGACCGGCCAGGTGACGGCGGAGCCGTCCGAGCTCGGGGTGATGGCGGATGCGGGGATGTCGGACCAGCCGTCGGTGTTGGTGCGCCGGTACTGGAAGGTGGCACCCGTCAGGTCGGCGGGGCCGGCCGCGGTCAGGGTGACCGAGTGGCCGATCTCCTCGCCATTGAGCGGGGCAGTGAGGCCCGCGGTGCCGACGTGGAAGGTGTAGACGGTGGTGGTGGAGGTATTGCCCGCCTTGTCGGTGGCGGTGACGGTCAGCTTGTGGCTGCCGTCGCTCGCCGGGGTCAGTTCGATCGTCTTGGCCGCTGCGGAGGCGTCGACGGTGGTGGCCGTGGCGCCGTCGAGGGAGTAGGCGAACGAGGCGAGGCCCTTGTCGACGGAGGTCAGTGTGAACATCCCGGTGTCGCCCACGTCACCGGCCCAGGAGTCGTCGGGGAAGTCCGGCGAGCACACGGTGGGTGCGGCGGGCGCGGTGGTGTCGACGGTGAAGCGGTAGTGGGCCGTAGGCCCCCAGGTGCCGGCGGCGTTCACCGCGCGCACGTGCAGGTACCAGGTGCCCTCGGCGAGGGTGCCGCTGTAGCTGGCGGTGGTGCCGTCGGACGTGGAGTCCGGGACGGTGGTGGCGTCGTCGTCCACGATGTAGCTGTAACCGGCCGCGGTGGCGGAGGTCGTCCATGTGGCCTTGAAGCCGGTCGCCTTGTAGGCGGCGGCCTGGTTGGGGTGGGTGGAGGACGCGACCGTCGGCAGCAAGGCCAGAGTCGAGTCCACGGTGAAGGCGTAGTGGGCGGCGGATGCGGACCAGTTGCCGGCCTTGTCCTTGGCCCGTACGTGCAGGTACCAGGTGCCGTCGGTACTCACCGTGGTGGCGTAGGAGGCGGCGCTCTGGGTGGTGCCGCTGCTGGCGGGCAGCGTCGAGTTGTTCTGGTCGACGACCACCGCGTAGGCGGCAACGCCGGAGGTGTCGCTCGGGGCGGACCAGGTGAAGGAGGCCGTCCGGCTCGCGTACGTGGACGCGCTGAGCGGGTGCGTGGAGGAGGCCACCACCGGGACGCTCGGCGCCGTGGTGTCAACGTTGAACGGGAAGTGCTGGGTGGCCGACCACAGGCCCGCCGCGTTTCTGGCCGCCGCGTGGACGTACCAGGTGCCGTCGGCCCGGTCGGTGGCCGAGACCGCCGTAGAGGTCTGGGTCACAGTGGTGCCGGCGCTGGTGGCTGGGCTGTGGTCGATCTTCACGGCGTACCCGTCGATGCCACTGGTGTCCTCAGCACTGAGGGTGCCGGCGAAGTCGTCCGCGGCGTACCAGCCGGTGGACGAGGAGTGGCTGCTGCTGGTGATGCCGGGTGCGGCGGGCGCCGTGGGGTCGACGGTCAGGGTCCGCCAGGCCGACCAGGATTTCGACAGGTCGGTGGTGTCGTACGCCTTGGCCCGCCACTTGTATGTCCCCGCAGGCAGCGTTCCTGAGGTCCAGGTGGCCATCCGTCCGGACAGCACGTACTTGGAGGTGCCCGTGGTCTTCCGGGTCGTCAGGCCGCTGTCCCAGACTTCGAAGGTGTAGCGGAGCTGGTCGGCGTCGGGGTCCGTGGCCCTGGCCCACAGGGTGGGGGTGGCGTCAGCAGTAACGATTCCGCTGAGCGGAAGGACCTGCGCGGCCGTGCTCGGGTACGAGTTGTAGGTGACGGTCAGATGCGGCTCGGTGGCCGAGTCACCGGAGACGTAGTTCGCCGAACGGAAGCGACGCCAGGTCAGCGAGTCGGTCTCGCTCGCGCCACGCACCTGGATGCCGTAATTCGTGGACCCGTCGGCCCAAGCCTGCACGATGTCGTCGATGTCGAAGTTCATCGTGCCGGCCGGGCAATCGTCGGAGTAGCCCTTGGCCGCCGTGTTCGTGATCGCACCCGTAGTGGTGGTCGACGGCTGCTCGCCCCAGGTCACCGTCGACGACGACCAGGAGGACGTGATCCGCCGCACCTGCGTACCGGCGCCCGAGGTCGAGCAAGATGAGGACCAGTACGAGTAGAGCGCCAGATTGGTGTCGGTGATGTGCTTGCCCACGAAGTCCGAGACGTCGAACTTCAGGTACGAACGGGCCGTGGTCGAGCCCGCGTTGTAGGTGCCCGACTTCAGCTCCGCAGAGGAGATCTGTGAGTCGGTGTAGTTGGTAGCCACCCACGTGTCCGTGGTCACGGCCAAGGTGGAGGTCGGGTCCACCGTCACCGGGTAGGTCGCCGTGGCGAGGAAATCCTCGTCCGGGGTGAGGACCAGGGTCTGCGAGCCGTCGTCGGCGGTCTCGATGTCCGCGTCCACACGGGCCTGGTGCTCCGGCTCACCGGACCGCTCGTTCTTGGTGGAGTCCCACATCATCGGCGCGGGCGCCTCGGCCACCAGGTCGCCGGAGGAGTCCTTCAGCAACAGGTGCCCGGAGTCCGCCTGCGACAGGGTCAGCCCGTGCAGCTGAAGCGGGATCCGATACGACACCGGGCCGTCCGGTGCCTTGTCCAGCAGGACGTTCTGCGAGAAGCCCTGGGGAAGCGCGGTGACGGCGAGCGTCTCGCCATCGCCGAGGGCGTACGAGGCCGTGTCGCCGTCCACCGTAGGGGCGGGCAGCCGGTCCTCCCAGCCCAGGCCGAAGGTCTTGCCGTCCTCCGATACCGAGGCGAGGTCGGTGTCCCCGCCGTCGGAAACCGCGATCCGCGCGGCGGCGGTCTCAGGCGTGAGGTCGGCACCGGTGTCGGACAGTGTGGTGTCGATGTCCTCCCACACTCCGCCCTTCTTCACCCGGACCTGCGCGGCGAAAGCCTCCGCCGTAAGGGTGCCGTCGGGGTTGGCGTAGGTGGAGCTGTCCTCGGTGCGGTCCGAGAGTATCTCGATACGGCGGCTCTGCGACTGAGCCAGCATTCGGGCCGTGGCCTCGTCATCGGCCTCGGCAGGGCCGAGGTCGCGCTGCCCGGTGGCCTCCGTGGCGCTGTCGGCCGAGTACGCGGTGTCGTCGGCCGAGGCCTGCCCGAGAGCGCCGAAGGTGGTGGCGGTCAGCGCCAGTACCAGAAGGGCCGCGATGGCCGCCGGTCTGTACCGGCGCCGCTGCCCGTGCTCGTCTCTGTATCTGTGTCGCATCGGCGACTCCTCCCCTGTGGCCGACCGGAGTTGGACCAGCCGTTCGGGGAAGTGTCGCAAAAGCCCTGGTCAGCGGGGGCAGTTGACGAATCACGCATATGCGACGCATGTGGCGAGCGGCGATTCCACGCCAACATGGCTCACTTCAACAGGGCTGGACGACATGCCCAGTCCATCCGGAATGTACTCGGAGAATCACCCTTGGAATAACGTCTGCCCGAATTCCGGAAGGCTTGCGGCTGGCCCAACCGGATGCGCAGATTCGGGCGCCGAATGTGATGAATTTGTGATGATCACCCGTTGGCCTCCTGGGACATGTTTCGAACGGTGGTTCAAGGCCATGCGATGATCGTGTGCCGCCTGGGCGGCCGTCTGTGCTGGGGTCTGTCCCACGGACGGGCGGAATGTAGAGCCGCTGCAGGGGGACGGCCCGCGCACCACCGCACCGAGCCCGGCGGCGCACCGGTGCGCATCTGAGATTCCCCTGTTGTACGTCTGGACAGGAAGCGGACACCCACGCCGGATGAGCGCGGCGACCAGCTCTCGGACGGGCAGTGGCAGACGCTCGGCGCCGCCCGCAGCCTGCATCGGGGCGCGCCGTTCCTCCTCGTCGACGAGCCGACCTCCGCGCTCGATCCGCACGCGGAGATCGCCGCGTTCGAAGGGCTGTGGGCCCTTGCCGGTTCCTACTGGGGAATCATCCTGAACACGGAGAAGGAGTCGATGTTGGCGATTCCTGGGCTGGTTCCCACGGCCTTGAGGTACACGTCATGCACGCCTCTGGTCGTGGTGATGGGCACTGTCTGGCTCAGGTACGTGTCCCATGCGCCGGTGTTCTCCACGGTCACGGCCCCGATCACGGGACCGGTGGAGGAGTCGATGCGGATCTCGAACCGGCCGCCCGAGTAGGGAAGTTCACTGCCTATGTCGGCGGTGAACTGGTCGCGCCCGCTGCCGAAGTCCACGTCGTCGTACCTGGCCCAGTCACCGCCGTCGAAACTGCCCAGGACGGTGCCGGTGCCGGCGCTGTGGGTGGCGACGCCACTGCTGTCGGCGTACGACTCCGCCTGCACCTTCGTCCTCTTGGTCGCCACTCCGGCCTTCCACGTGGTCGCTCCGTACTGGTAGGCGCCTGCGCTGGGCGCCGGGTCGGTGTACCCGTCGGTGGCCGGCGGACGTACCAGTGCGTAGTTGCGGGCGGGTGATGTCGGCTCGAGGGTGAAGTCGTACTCTGCCGGGTTCGTGAACTGCGGGCCGGATGCCTGGGGGAGGTTGTCGGTCGAGGACACTCCGTCCATGGTGTCGGCGTCACCGATGTTGTTGGCCACCTCCGTGTCCGAGTACGTGCCTCCGAAAAGGCTGACGGACTTGCGGTCGGTGCCGCTGGTGTTGTTGTAGACGCGGTTGCCCGAGGTGGTGCCTCCGTTGGGATTGATCAGCACGACGCCGTAGGTGGTGCGGTTCCACGCCACGTTGTCGTACACGGTCGCGTTGTAGGTGGACAGGTCCAGGTACACGCCCGGTGCCGGTGCGCTGGCCGCGAAGAGTGCCGCGTCGTGCAGGTGGTTGTGGTGGATCTCCGTCCCCGCGAGGTCGACATGGCAGCAGATGTAGATCGCGCCGACGTCGACGACGAGGTTCCCGTAGTCCGACAGGTCGTTGTAGGCGATCTCGTTGCCCGAGGACGTGGTGCCGGCGACCTTGTTGTCGATGTTGATGTCGCTGCGGCCACTGTTGGTGACGGTGTTGTGCGTGATGGTCTGGTCGCTGCCGAGCACGTTGATCCCGGCGGCGTAGCTGCCGCGGTAGTCGACACGCGTGATGAGGTTGTTGGTCACCACGTTGCCGGAACCGGACACCAGGACCCCGTTGCCGGCGCTGTAGTCGATCCTGCTGTTGCGCAGGGTGTTCGCGGTACCCCGCAGCAGGATGCCGCTGGTGGTCTCACCAGCCGTCAGCACGTCGCACGGGTCGCTCGCCGTGACCTTGCCCGGATCGACCTTCAGGTCCAGGTAGTGGGAGACGTACCGGGCGTCGATGTCGTCCAGCACGTCGTGGGTCGACGACGCGGAGGTCTGGGCCGTGGCCGCGCGGATGCCGATGCCGACGACCGAGATGTAGGAGCGTCCCGACAGGTCGATGGCGACGTTGCGCTGCTTGGCCGCGATCACGTGCGTGGTCGGGCTGCCGCTGTCGGCCGTCCAGATGTACAGCCGGTGCGTGGCGTCGTCGTAGAACCACTGGCCGGGGTGGCTGAAGGCCTGCAGCTTTCCGGTGAGGGAGTAGAGGTTCTGCTGGTTGGGGCTGAGGCCGACGCAGGCGGGCAGTCCCGACGCCGTCACGGAGCCGACGCCGGAGCCGGTGACGGTGCCGGTCTCGCTGACGAACCAGTTGTGCGAGGTCAGCCTTGCCCCTGTCCAGTACCCGGCGGGCTGGGTCAGGGCGGAGTCGTACAGCGTGTCGGTCGTGCCCGAGTCGGCGGAGTTGTAGATCGGGCGCGTGGGGTCGGTGCCGGGGTAGGGCCACTGGGCCTCACCTAGCATGTCGCCGTCGACGAACAGCTGGTTGCCCGGAAGCTCCGGGTTCAGCGCGATGCCGGTCCGGTAGATCTTGCCCGCGGAGGCGGCCGCGGAGAAGTCCGAGCCGGCCAGCGTCGGGTCCGCGGCCTGGAGCTCGGACAGGTCCGACGCGGTCACCGCCGACCATCCGGTGACCGGATCGCTCCCGTCGATGACGACGTGCGCTCCCGGCGCGGCCCGATAGGTGATCCGGGCAGAGGCAGTTCCACTGCGGGCGGGAGTGACGGTCTCCCGGTAGGTGCCGGACGCGATCAAACAGGTATCGCCGGCGACCGCGGTCGTCGCACACTTCTGCACCGTGCGGAACGGGGACCTGGCGGTGCCGGGGTTCGTGTCGGAACCGGCCGTGCTCACGTAGCGAGTGGTGCCTGCCGTGTGGGCCGATGCCGGGGTGGAGATCAGCAGCGCGGCCATGGCCGTCGCTGCGGTGCCGAGGGTGAGCACACGACGTTTCCAGTCCATCCTGCTCCCATCGCCTATCGATTATCGCGAATCGGCGGTCACTATAGGCCGCTGCCGAGGGGGATCACGTAAGGAGCTGGAGGCAACCAACACGGGTGGGTGCCGACTGCCGCCGGAGCGGGCGGCTCCGCCCGGCCGTCCGGGTCCGCGGTGCCGACAGGCGCAAGGGGCGGCCTGGATCCGCGGTCCTGAAGTTCCTCTGCGTCCCGCAGAAGGCGTGGTGTGGTGGCTGCGCGCCCCGGAGAAGGGCGCCACCGGGATGGCCCAGGTCACGAAGTCGTTGGTCGACCCGGGCAGTCTGCGGGCGGGCACGCTGTCCGCGTCACAGGTGGCTCGGCAGTGCGACGAAGAAGCCTGCCCGAACCTCCCTGACGCCGGCCCTTGGGCCCGGGCCGGACATCCGCGTCACGGGCCGCGCCGCCGCGTCGGACCGTGTCCAGCCGGACCGTGGTGCGCTCCGAGACCGAGCCGCCGAGCCCGCCGATCGGGCGCCGGGAACGCGTCGTTGCCCCCTACGGGCAGCGGTGCCTCAGCGGCGGTCGAGGATGCCGTCGTCTCCGCGGGCGTGCGCGGCGAACTCGGCCGCGGCGCGGTCCGGGTCCGCAGACTCCAGGACGGCCAGCAGCGTGCCGTGGTGATCGGCCATCTCGCGCCAGTCACCGGTGAACAGGGGGTCCGAGACGACGCGCAATGCTCGCAGACTGGGCTCCATGAGACTCCAGATCCGTGAGAGGAAGGGATTGCCGCTCGCTTCGCACAGGACGCGATGGAACCCGATGTCCGCGTCCCTGAACGCGCCGACGTCCCCGGCGGCGGCGGCTTCCCGCATGGCCCGCACCTGCGCACCGAGTGCTTGCAGCGACTTGGCCGACGGGTGCTCGGCGACCGCCCGTGCGGCGAACTCCTCGATGATGACGCGCACGGCCCGCGCCGCGTCGGCGTCCTGCGAGGAGACATCGGCGACGAAGCTGCCGCGCCGTGGGACGTAGTCGGCGAGGCCCTCGTGCACCAGACGTTTCACCGCCTCCCGCACGGGCGCCTGACTGACGCCGAGGTCCCGGGCGATCTCCGCCTCCACCAGACGATCGCCGGCCTTGAGGTCCCCGCTGACGATCAAGCCGCGGACCCGCGCGTACACCTGGTCGGAGAGCAGTACCCGCGTCAGCGGTTCACCGATGCCCGCCATGACAGCCCCCTCTGTTTCAGACCTTGGACGTTGTCGCATTCTATCGATGATCGCGTGTGTTTGGTGAGCAGCTCTTGACAACCGCGTTACGTCGACGATCATACCGGCTATCGATAGTAGACAATCGATAGGAGGGCTCACGTGGCCCGGACAAGATCCATCGGCGCAGCGGTAGGCATCCTTCTGGGCCTGAGCCTGACGGTCGGCTGCGGGGGAGGCGGCTTCCAGGACAACTCCGGCGGCGGCCAGGACTCGGGCGACAAGGGCACCGTGCGCATGCTCGTGAACATCACGCCCAACCTGACCAAGGCCTACTGGAGGGATCTGGTCGCTCCCTTCGAGAAGAAGAACCCCGGTATCAAGGTCCAGATCGACTCGCCCTCGGCCGCGGACGGTTCCGTGGACAGCACGCTCCAGCAGCTGCTGGCCGCCGGGAATCCGCCCGACGTCGTCGAGGGCTCCCACAACGACAAGGTCATCCCGTACCTCAGAGACCTCTCGGATCTCTCCTGGGCCGCCGAAGCACCCATGTCCGACGCGCAGCGCCTGGACGGCCGGCTGTACGACGTGGCGATCGGGCAGCAGGTGCAGTCGCTGGTCTTCTACAACAAGAAGGCGTTCGCGAAGGCGGGCATCAGCAAGCCCCCTGCCACGATGCAGGAGCTCACGGCGGACATGAAGAAGCTCAAGGCGGCCGGGTACCTGCCGATGCAGACGGCCGGCGAGTGGGTCACCCAGGCACAGGTCATGATGATGTTCGCGCCCACGCTGACCACCGCGCAGCCGGACTGGTTCAAGCAGGCGGCCGACGGCAAGCGTTCCCTGAGCGCCGACCTCGGCCCGTCGATGAACCTCTACAAGTCGTGGCTGGACAAGGGATATCTCGACAAGCAGGCCCTCGGCACGAAGTACGCCGAGGGGGAGACGGACTTCCTGGCCGGCAAGGCGGCGATGTACCCCATGGGGTGCTGGTTCGTGGCCGCGGAGGCGCAGGCGAAGAAGGACTTCGAGGTGGGGGTCTTCCCCTCGCCCCTGCTGAACGAGGCCGGCACGCCCCGGCTGTCGGTCACCCCCGGGGCGAACTACCGCATCTTCAAGTCGGGCAAGCACCAGACGGCGTCGGAGAAGCTGGTCCGGTTCCTGACCACCGACCACACCGCCGTGGCCGGCCAGCTCAAGCAGGACTCCTCCTTCCGGACCGGCTACCCCTACGACCTCTCGCCGCTCGCCGACGACGTGCAGAAGCTGCTCGACTCCTCCGCCGGCCACCAGGCCATCGTCGGCGGCGGTGAGTACCAGATGCCGGCCGGGTTCGAGAACGAGCAGGACAAAGAAGTGCAGAGCCTGTACACGGGCGGTAAGCCGGTCTCCGGACTGAAGAACCTGGACAGCTGGCTGAAGGCGCAGACGAAATGACCGCTGCCTCGACGCGCCGGCCGGTGACGGCCCTGCGGGAGCTGTTCGGCACCGCTCGCGGACGGGACCGCCTGACCGGAGTGCTCATGACCGCACCCGCGGTCGTGCTCTTCGCCCTCATGATGCTCGTGCCCCTGATGCTGTCGGGCTATCTGAGCCTGACCGACTGGGACGGCTACACCGCCCATCCGGGCCTGGTGGGCCTGGCACACTACCGGACCCTTCTCACGGACCCGGAGGTGCGCCAGGCCGCCTGGATCACCGCCGTCCTGGCGGTGGTCGGCACCCTCGCGATCAACGCCATCGGACTCGCTCTCGCCCTGGCCATCTCGGCGCCGAGCCGTCTGAACACCGTACTGCGGACCCTCTTCTTCTACCCGTACGTCATCAGCGCGCTGATCATCGGCTTCCTCTGGTCGGCTCTGCTGTCGACCAACGGCGCCGTCAACACACTGCTGCGCTCCGCCGGACACGCGGGCCTGCCGTTCCTGTCCCAGCCGGGATGGGCGCTGGCCAGCCTGATCGCGGTCGTCGTCTGGTCGGGATTCGGCTTCACCCTGGTGCTGTACATCGCGGGACTGCACACGGTGCCCGAGTCCCTGCTGGAGGCTGCCCGCATCGACGGCGCCGGCCGCTTCAGGACGCTGCGCAGTGTCACCCTGCCGATGATCGCGCCCGTGGTCACCGTCAACGTCGTCCTGACGCTGGTGACGCTGTTGCGCTCCTACGACCTGGTGCTCTCGCTGACCGGCGGCGGCCCCGCGGGCACCACGCAGACCGCGGCCTACCTCATCCTCGCCCAGTCGTTCCAGAACAACGCCCTGGGGTACGGCTCCGCCCAGTCCATGATCCTGACCGTGGTGACCGGCATCGCGGCGCTGGCGATCACGTTCCTACGGCGCCGCGCCGACGAGAGAGCGGAGGCATAGCCATGGCAGCCGAACCCACCACCAGCCTGCCCCAGGCGCCCCGCGGCTTCGCGTCCGCACCGCCCGCTCCACCGCCGCAGGTCCCCGCTCCGGCGCCACGGCGTCCGCGTACGCCGGGCGTCCTGCGGCACGCGGCAGCGTGGCGGGTGCCGGTGCTCCTGGTGTGCGCGTCCGTCATGGTGATCCCGCTGTGGCTGCTGGTGGTCAACGCCTTCAAGACCGAACAGGACATCCGCGCCTCGCCGTTCAACCTGCCGCTGACCCGCCTGACCCTGGAGCCCCTGCGGAACGCTCTCGCCGATCCCGACTTCGACGTCCTGCGGGCCTACGGCATCACCCTGCTGTTCGTGGTGCTCGTCAACGCCTTGTCGCTGGCGGTGTCGGCGCCCGTGTCCTTCGTGATCGCGCGGGGCACCACCCGCTGGCACACCGCGCTGCTGCTGCTGTTCGTGGCCGGCACCTTCGTGCCGAGCCAGGTGCTGCTGATCCCCGTGGTCTACGTCCTGAAGTACCTCGGTCTGATGGGCACGATCACCGGCTTCGTCCTCTTCGAGACCGCCCTGACCCTCCCGGTGTCAGTGTTCCTGTACAGCGCCTACATCCGGACCATCCCGAAGGAGCTCGACCAGGCCGCCGCCGTGGACGGCATCGGGCGCCTGCGTACCTTTCGGCTGATCATCCTGCCGCTGATGCGGCCGATCGTGGCCACGGCGGTCATCCTGCACAGCCTCAGCGTCTGGAACGACTTCGCCAACCCCCAGATCATCCTCGGTCCCGGGAGCGGTCTATACACCGTGACCACCGGGGTGTACGCGGCGGTCGGCAAGTACTCGACCAACTATGCGGTGGTCTTCCCCAACCTGCTCCTGGCCGTGGCGCCAGCACTCGCCTTCTTCGCGATCATGCAGCGGCACATCATCAGCGGCCTGACCACCGGCGCCCTGAAGGGATGACATGCCTGCGCACGACTTGGGCCCCACAGATCCCGCGGTGACCGTTCCCGAGATCACCGCCTCCGTACCCACCGGACCACCGCCCGCCTGGGCCGTGCTGCAACGCCGCCTGTTCGACGAACTCGACGGCGCCTGGCGGACCTTCCGTGACCGCTACACCGAGCCCGACGGCCGGCTCCGCTTCCGCGGCACCATCGACGACCGCGACGGAGCGGACGACTTCTACGAGGCCTTCTTCAACTGGCCGGCCCTGTACCGGCTGGGCGGCGCCGACGACCTCCTTCCCGCGGTCAAGCTCCACTGGGAGGCAGTCACCCGGCAGCTGACGGAACTGGGCCTGTTCCACCACGAGTTCGAGCGCGGATACGACTGGTTCCACCAGGGCGAGGCGCTGCTCATGTTCTACGGGATCTGCGCCGCCGATCCCGCGGACCAGCGCTTCCGGGAGCGAGCGATCCGCTTCGCCGAGCAGTACCTTCCGCAAAGCCCGACCGGCAACTACGCCCCCCGGATCAAGGCCATCCGCGCGCCGCACAACGGCTCGGACGGCCCTCGGCCGGGCCTCGGCCCGCAGTGGGACGACCGGTTCGGCGGCGAACAGTCGACCATGCGCCCCTACGGTCTGCCCCTGCACGACGTCCCCGGCGTGGCAGAGTGGAATGACCTGGCCGACGAGGAACTCGCCGTCCGCATGGGACATCACATGCGGGACCGCCTGGGCCGGGGCGACACCGCGGTCAACCTCGCGGTCACCGCCCTGGTCGTGAACGCCTGGTTGTACGACCACGACCCGCGTCTGGCGTCCTGGGTACGGGAATATGTCGATGCATGGCGCGAAAGGTCCCACGCCGCGGGCGCCATGCCCGACAACGTCGGACTCTCCGGCACGGTGGGCGAGTACCACGACGGCAGGTGGTTCGGCGGCCACTACGGATGGACCTGGCCGCACGGGGTGCACTCGGTCGGCGCGGCCGCGCTGGTCGGTGCGATCAGCGCCGGCATCGTCGAAGGCGACGCCGACCGGCTCGACCTCGCCCGGCGTCCGTTGGACCAGGTGTGGGAGCAGCGGCGGACGGGACTGCCGTCCGACCCCGAGGCCACCCGCCGGCCCGGCTGGGCGCACACGCTCGGTCCGGGTGACGGGCCGCCGGTCAACACGCTGCCCACGCGCCTGGGACTCGACGGCTGGTTCGACCACCAGCCTGCCCAGGTGGCCTACTGGACGTGGCTGTGGTGGTTCGGGATGCGGCAGGAGGACCGCGCACGCCTGGAGGCGCTGCGCGACCACTCCGGCTACGACTGGACCGTGGTGCACGCCTTCCGGGACAAGGAGGAGGCGGGACACGAACCTCCGTGGCTCGCCTACCTCGACGGCGTCAATCCCGACTATCCCGAGCAGGCCCTGCGCATGGCCTTGGCGCAGGTAGCCCACCGGACGGCCCTCATGGCGGCGGACGAAAAGGGGGCCGATGGAAAGAGGACCCACGAAACGGGGGCCGACGACGGCCTCGACCTGCACAAGTGGCAGCGGCTCAACCCGGTGGTGACCGAGGTGCTCACCCAGCTCACCACGGGCGCACCGCAGACCCTCTACAACGGCGGCCTGCCCCTGGCCCGCGTGCGCTACGACGACCTCGACGCCGCCCGGCCGGGTCTGCCCCCGGACGTCGCCGCCCTCGTCGAACACCTGGACGCGAACGGTACGACGGTGGAGCTGGTCAACCTCGGCTC
This sequence comes from Streptomyces sp. NBC_01450, assembly GCF_036227505.1. Classification (NCBI taxonomy): domain Bacteria; kingdom Bacillati; phylum Actinomycetota; class Actinomycetes; order Kitasatosporales; family Streptomycetaceae; genus Streptomyces; species Streptomyces sp. NBC_01450. The sequence continues at coordinate 617,420 of NZ_CP109481.1, forward strand.
CTCGCGCACCCGGCGGCTCCGACTGCTCGCCGGCGGCTTCGGCGAACACCTGATCACCACCGTGCACTGGAACGCAGCAGGGGGCGCGTACCCGGGCGACTCCCGCGACCACCATCTGCCCGCAGGCGACGAAGTCGCCCGGTCCGCCCCCGTGCAGGACAACACCATCCACCTCACCCTTCCTCCGGGGCGCCGGATCCGGATCCGTCTGGACATGCGTCTCAACGCCCGGCAGTTCGCTCACCACACCTCCCCCACAACCTCCCGGAGACCCTGATGGCCGCCCTTCACCACGCCTCCTCCGACAACGATGACGGCCAGGACGCCCCGCCCGTTTGGGACCTGCCGGTTCACGGCGGCCCCTGGAACCGTCCCGACGACGCACTGGTCAAGAAGCTGAACCGGGTGAGTTCCGCGACCGCGTGCGCCAAACTCCACGAACTGGGCATCCGCCGCACCTACATGGACGGACCCGCCGCGCTGGAGGCCGGCACCAAGATCACCGGGCCGGCCCGCACCCTGCAGTTCATGCCCCAACGGGAGGACGTGGCAAGCGGCCTGGCCCAGGAGTACGTCGAGCGCAGCACAGCGCTGTGGGCGGTGCTCGAAGCAGTCCAGCCCGGTGACGTCCTGGTCGTGCAGGCGTACGGCAGCGTGTTCACGGGGTGCCTCGGCGACATGCTGGTGCGCTACTTCAAGCGCAAGGGCGGCGCCGGCATCGTGGTCGACGGCCGGATCCGGGACGCGCCCCGCGTACGGCAGCTCGGCGTGCCCATCTGGTGCACCGGCACGACCCCGCACTACGCGTCCCAGTCCGAGCTCTTCCCCTGGGCCTACGACGTGCCCGTAGCGGCCGGCGGTGTGCTCACCCTCCCCGGCGACCTGGTCGTGGCGGACGACGACGGCGCCGTGGTCGTTCCCGTCTCGAAGGCCGAGCAAGTCGTCGAGAGCGCCTCGGACCACGAGCAGTGGGAGGAGTTCAGCCGCATGCGGATAGACCAGGGCGCGCGGCTGTCGGACTACTACCCGCTCACCCCGGACAGCAGGGGGGAGTTCGAGCAGTGGCGAGCCGCCCGGAAGAGCTGAGGACCACCACCCCCGCGCCGTGGCCCCTTCCCCGCTTCGGACTCGGCTGCGCGCCGATCGGCGATCTGTACGGGTCCGTGGACCCGGGGACCGCCGTGGCCACCGTCCACGCCGCCATCGCAAAGGGGGCGACCCTGCTGGACACCGCTCCCAAGTACGGCGACGGGCTGTCCGAGCGACGCGTCGGGGACGCCCTGGCCTCGGTCGACCGGGAGCGCGTGCAGATCTCGACGAAGGTGGGCTGGCTCGTCGGTGAGGGGAACGGGCCGTCGCCCGCCTTCGGCCGGGACGACGTGCTGCGCAGCCTCGAGTCCAGTATGCGGCGCCTGGGCGTCGACCACTTCGACTTGGTCCACGTGCATGACCCGGACGACCATCTCGACGAGACCGCACGGCACACCCTTCCAGCACTGATCCGCCTGCGGGAAGAGGGCGTGGTGGGCGCCATCGGCGCCGGGATGAACAACCACGTGCCGCTCGCCGAACTGGTCCGGCGCACCGACCTCGACGTGGTCCTCGTGGCCGGCCGCTACACCCTGCTGGAACAGCCGGCCCTGGCCGATCTGCTGCCGTTGTGTGCAGAGCGGGGTGTCGGTGTCATCGCCGCCGGCGTCTTCAACTCCGGCCTGCTGGCCAACCCTCGACCGGACGCGCCGTACAACTACCATCCCGTGCCCGATGCCGTTCTGGAGCGGGCGCTGGCGATCCGGGACGTCTGCGTCCGGTACGGCGTGCCGCTACGTGCGGCGGCTCTGCGGTTCCCGCTCGGCCACCCGGCTGTCGTCTCCGTCCTGGTGGGCGCCGCCACTCCGGAGGAAATCGCGGACAACCTCGACCTGGCCCGGCACCCGGTTCCCACCGAGATGTGGGCGGATCTCCGGACAGCCGGGCTACTCGATCCCCTGGCACCTGTGCCCTGAGCGGAAGTAGAGGTACGGGCCGGGCGCATACGGGTCGGCGCCTTTGCAGCAGGAGCGGGTTGGCGTCGGAAAGGACCTGCGCTGCCAGGTCACCCATGTCGCGAGCTGATCGGTGACATCACCCACGAGCAACCTCCCCATCATTGCGGGCAGTTGCCCGGCTCACCACTGCGCGGGGCAGCCCGCGACATGCACGTCCTTATGGGTTTCCACCTCCACCATCACGTCCTCTGCCAGCGGTTCTTCTGGCTGCGCAGGCAGCGTCGGCTGGGGCAGGCTGGTGACGATCACGCGGCTCCTCCTGCCGGTAGTTCTCAGAGGGCATTTGATTTAGGCAGATCGCCCCGTATGCCCTAGTAGGTGCCTCGCCAGGTAGGTGTGGCCTCGTCCGTTATGCGCTTGGCGAGGTTGTCGATCGAGGCGATGTGGATCATGGCTTCGGAGCTGGCGGGGAGGGTCTCGTAGTCGCGGGCCAGGCGTCGGCGGAGCATGATCCATCCCAGACTTCGCTCGACGACCCAGCGCCTTTTGACGACGTGGAAGCCGCGGATGTCGGGGTTTCTGTTGACGACTTCGACGTCGATTCCGAGGTTGGCGCCGTGCTCGACCACGGCGTTCTTGAATCCGGTGTCGACCCAGCTCTTGGAAATGGTGGGGTAGGTCTTTTTTGCCTGGTCGAGTAGTCGTATTCCGACGGCGTTTTCCGACAGGCTTGCGGCGGTGACGGTCACGGCGAGGAGCAGGCCGAGCGTGTCTGTGATGATGCCCCTTTTCCGGCCGACGATCTTCTTTCCGGCATCCGTCCCCTGGCTGGTCAGGGGCACATTGGTGGAGGTCTTCACGCTCTGTGTGTCGATCACGGAGGCTGTCGGTTCGGGCTTGCGCCCTTCCTTGACGCGGGCCAGGCCGGTCAGGTCGTAGTTGAGTTGGGCGAGGATTCCTTCATCGCGCCAAGCGGCGTAGTAGGCGTAGACGGTGCCATGGTTCGGGAAGTCGTGCGGGAGGTATTTCCACGGGATTCCCGTGCGGCTGATGTACAGGATTGCGTTAAAGACATCGCGCAGTTCGACCTGGGCCGGCTGGCCGGTGGGTCTGCGATCGAGTCGGGCTTTCCTCCAGGCGGATAAGGTCGGTTCGATCAATGCCCATCGGGCGTCGGACAGGTCGCTGGGGTACGGCTTCCGCTGGCTCACGAAATGGCTCCCACACCAACAGCGCCACTGACGGCGTTACTTGACCAGCTGGGCGTTTCTATGACGTCCATAGAACAGACGGAATCTGGGTGCGAGACACGGAGCAAATGGGCGCCGAAGCCGGAGCCTGGAAGGCCGTGAAGCTGCACATAGGAAGCAAATCACTTCAAAAAAGACCAAGCCGCAAGAGCGACGTAGCACCGCAAGTCATACCTAAATCCCCACTCAGTGGGCATTTAGAGAAGCTCTGTGCCAGTAAGTAACTTTCGCGACCGTCATGCTTGAGGTATTCGCCTCATACGCACACCCTCGCGTTCATCGAGCTGGGGCACGTTGATGGAGGTCTTCACGCTCTGGGTGTCGATCACGGAAGCGGTCGGTTCGGGCTTGCGACCCTCTTTCACGCGGGCCAGGCCGGTCAGGTCGTGGTTGAGCTGGGCGAGGATTCCCTCGTCGCGCCGGGCTGCGTAGTAGGCGTAGACAGTGCCGTGGTTTGGGAAGTCGTGCGGGAGGTACTTCCAGGGGATTCCGGTGCGGTTGATGTAGAGGAGTGCGTTGAATACGTCCCGCAGGTCGACCTTGGCCGACTGCCCGGTGGGCCTGCGGTCGAGCCGGGCTTTTCTCCAGACCGTGAGCATCGGCTCGATTAAGGCCCATGTCCGGTGTTGCCCCGGCCCTTCTTCTTCCCGGCGGACTCCTTGAGCAAGCTGTCGCGGCGCGCCAGAACCACTATGAGCAGCAGCGATGAGTTTCCGAACGGCACAGGATGAGATTTTCGGGAATGGCACCCGCGACCCAGCGGACGAGCCACGTCAGCCCAGCGATCACAGGTGCGGCACCGAGGGCGCCGAGAAGCTCCGCACGTAGCCGAGGCGGCGACCGTGACCATCGTGATGATGACCGAGGGGCGGTGATGAGCCTGATCATCCTTGAGGCTGCGCCCTGGCAATCCCAAGCGTGGCTATGTTCACGAGAATGTCTCGCGAACATAGCCACAAGCGGGGTCTTGCCGGGAAGTCCCGGACACCGCGGCGTTCGGCCGGGAACTGTCGGGAAGGCGGCTACTGTCCAGGGTGGACGGCCTGGATACCGGTCCCCGCGTACGCCTTCGGCGTCAGGGTGAGCAGAAAACGCCCCAAAGGGAAGGCGGCTGATGGCCTGGCGGCGTGGATGGAGTGCACGGCGGCCCAGGAGTGCCCGAAGCGCAGCAGCTCGGTGGCAGTGACCGCGGCGTCGGTGTCGAACGCCTCGATCCGGATGAACCGCAGCCCCTTGATGTAGCTCAGCAGCCCGGGCCGTTCGCCGTCGCCGGCCGTCAGCGACAGCACCGGCGCATACAACGTCCCCAGCCCCCCGGACGCCTGCACATAGAACGCCGCGACCGCCTCGTTGAACGGATCCTTCGGGTCGTACAACGCCGTAGCGGCCGTGTGGTCCAGGACAACCGCAATTGCCCCCACTACGCGGCCGCCTGCGAGCCATGCTGCGCCGCGCCCAGGCTTTCCAACAGGACCCGGGCCTTCGCCTCGGCCTCCGGGCTGGGCACGCTGCCGAGAGCAGAGGCAAGCTCCGCTCGGGCCAGCTCGGCCCGCTCGGCATACTCGGCCTGAGTCGGGGTGCCCTGCGCGAGCTCTTCGACCAGGCTGCGGATGGTCTTTCCGTGCTCGGCCGCCAGCACCGCCAGCCGGTCACGCGCAGCCGCGCTCACCTTGATGCTCGTCTCATCCGTTGCCATATCCCTACTCTACCGCAGTCCTCTACTATCGGTAGAGGACTGCGGTCATTGCCCGCAAGGCGGGTATCTCGCCAGGGGCCGATGAGGGGCGCTGTCACGTTGGCCGACCGGGTGGGATGATCTTCTGGTGGTCTTGTCAACTTGGTGGGGTTCGAAGTGTGTTGGGGCTTGACGGGGCGAAGGGAGCCGTCGGCCGGTGCTGTGGTCAGGGTGCCGCGGGTACGCCTGTGATCTTGTTCCAGATCGTGAAGCGGAGGGTCATCTCGGCGCGGTGGTCGGGGGCGGTCAGAAGGGGGCGGCGGGGCCGGAAGTGTGGCGAGACGGCGCTGGACACCGAGAGGAATTTCTGGGCGCCGGCGGGTGAGCGGAAGCCCTTCATGGCGCGTTCGCGCCGGCGGGTCGGCTGGTGGGAGTTCTCCGCGCGGTTGTTCAGGTACGTGGACTGCCGGTGCTCGACGGAGCGCATCAGCTCGCGGTGGGCGACGCCGTAGCCGCGGAGCTTGTCGGTGACCAGCGCCCGCGGCACCCTGCGCTGCTTCTTCATCAGCTTGGCCATGAACCGCCTGGCGGCCTTGGCGTCGCGCCTGCTCTGGACAAGGACGTCCAGCACGTTGCCGTCCTGGTCGACCGCGCGCCACGGGTACCGAGCCAGCCGTTGCCGCGGGCTTCGCGGATGCGTTCGCGGAGGTTCTGGATGATCTCGATGAGACGGGGTCGCTGTCGGGGGTCCAGATGGAGGACCGGGCAACGGATACAAGCTTCTCTGAACTACTCAAGTTGGTGGGGTTCTGGACAGGCTGGATCAATCTCAAGAGATGACCTCCACGGAATCCGGCCTGGGGAACGGCATCATTTCCCAACCCAGCGGCCAGCCTTCTCCACGTTGCTCCGACGCCTCGACCTCCAGACGCCGGGGAACCCGCCAGATCCACCATTCGGCGTCGTCCTCAGCATGCCCGGGCCACGGAATCGTGGCGCGGCGATACCGCTCGTCGATGCCGTCAAGCTCCAGCCGTCTGATCTCCTGGACGCGTGCTGGGAGCATCGGCCAGATCTTCGCCAGGACGCCGCGGCACCAGATGTCGTTGCTGAGCTCGGGAGCGCACCACGAGTAGCCCTCCTCCACCTCGTCGGTCATGTCCTTCCAACGATCGAACAGCGCATTGAGGGTGACCCGTTGTCCGCCTGCCCAAGTGGGTGCGACCGCGGTGACGGCGGCCTGCACTGCGTCGTACTCCTCTGCGCTTGGCGCGAGGCTGTCCATGGGCTCGTCCGCTCGATCCATGCAGCGACTATCGCCTGGTGGTAACGCTGTCTGCCACTGGCTTTCCCCTATGCCGCCCGACGGCGACCGGTCAGGCCAGTCGGGCCTCCCATCGATTACCCCGCCGCTTGGTCGATGCCGGTGTCCCGATCGTGGTAGTCGTTCGGCCGGCGATCCGGCTGAGGTCGGGCATGCCGAGGTGGACGGTGCGTTCGTCGATCTGGGCGAGCTTGGCTTCGGCGCCGGCGAGGCTGACGTTGAGGCCTTCTCTGAACTTTGGGGCCGTTCCGTCCCAAAGCCTCTGATCTGTAGCTCTCTGAAACCGAATTGGTGATGCTGACAGAGGGATCACAGCGAGCGTCCCGGAGAGCGAGAGCCGCTCGGCCTGCCGCCTCAGTACCGTGACTTCGCATGACCGACGCCGAGATCGAGATCACCGCAGACCTGGTCCGCGACCTGCTGCAGGAGCAACATCCAGACCTTGCAGGGCTGGCCATCCGGGAGGTGGCGGGCGTCTGGGGCAACCAAATGTGGCGCCTCGGGGACGAGTTGGCTGTGCGCATGCAGAGCATGGACCCCACTCCGGAGCTCCAGCTGAAGGGGCGGCGGTGGCTACCGGTGCTGGCCCCGCGCTTGCCGCTCCCGGTGCGGTTCGGCGAAGCGTCCGAGCGCTTCCTCAAGCACTGGATCGTGATGACGTGGGTTCCCGGCGAGCCGCTGGACCACGGCGCGATCAGCCGCGGCCCACGCGGCCGACACGCTGGCGGTCTTCCTCCCGGCGCTCCATGTGGAGGCTCCCGCCGAGGCGCCGATCTCTACGGACTTCGGTGCCCATCCCAAGAACTGCACGGACGGCTTCGAGAGCTTCTTCCAGGCCATTGGCCCCAACGACATCGCTGCCGACGTCCGGGCCGTCTGGGACGACGCCGTTGCGGCCCAGGCGTGGGAGGGCCCGCCGGTGTGGGTGCACGGCGACCTCCATCCCCCGAACGAGCTTCTCCTCTGCTCCGGTGAGGCTGACCTGGAGTCCCTCGACTTCACCCAGCCAGCCTTCGCGTTCGGCTTCGGCAATGCGGGCGATGAGGTTGTCGCGGATGTCGACGAGCCGTGTCCGTTGGGCCGGATCCGGTCGGAGGAGCGCTCGTCTGACACAAGCTTCTCTGAACTAGCGATCGCTACTCGAGGCTCTGTGTAAACCGCCGGCAGCTGGATCCTCGCCGGGTGTCGGCGTACAAGTGAACGTGGCTCTGGCAAGATTTTCGTAGCCGGAGATCATCTCGACGCGGCGGTCGGTCTGCCCGCGTAGCGGCGGCGTATGTGGGCGATCAGTATGACTCGGTGGCGCAGGAGCGGGACGCCGGCGCGCCCTCCCATGATGCGTTTCTGGAGCTTCACGTCGGTGATACGGCCTTCGTTGACCCCCGAGTTGGGGGGTGATGATTCCCTGGGTGACCGCCTGCTGGTCTTCACGCAGAGCTGTGGCGATACCGGCGAGCGGAGCCAGTCCACTGACGCTGAGTTTGTCGAGCCGGTGCGGCAAGGGTGCCGTGTCACGGGCATCGAGCATGGTGGCGAACTGGCGGACAAGGTCATGGGTGCGGCGGAGTTCCGGGCAGTGCTCGAGTAACCGCTGCAGACGTTGCGCAGTGTGCGGGCCGTGCCGGTTGGGAGCGGTGATGGTCCACCGGGCGGCTTCGCGCGGGGAGGGTGGTCGCTCGCGTGGCTCGTCCAGGGGCAGGCCGCGTCGAGATGATCTCCGGCTACGAAAATCTTGCCAGGGCCACGTTTGCCTGTACGCCGACACCAGTCGAACGCCGCCTTGTAGATCGCGCGCCACCGCTGCGCCTGGCTGCGCTGGAACAGATCGTCGTTCTTGCTGATGGCCGGCCAGTCGGTTACCGCGAGGATCCGCTCCATTGCCTGGCGGGCGCGGCAGCCGGGGGCGGTCGCGGGCTGAAATGCGGCGGGGTCCAGCGTCGGGCCGGTGGGGCCGGCGCAGCTTGCTCCGGTGTACCGAGCGTTGCGTAAGGCGTTCGAGGACAGCAAGAACGAGCCCGGGGCGGCGAATTTCCACTACGGCGAGATGGAGATGCGCCGACACGACCGCACCGGTGGCTAGGGCGGCGCCATTCGGCTCCACCCGGGGCGCCTTCAACTGGCCCCGCTGAGAGGGGCATTCGAAGGTACTTGGGGGTGGTGGCGAGGCGAAGTGGCCCCACCCTGGGTCTTGCGGTGGGACGGTGGATGTCCGCCGAGGGTGGGTGCTGCCGAGGCTGTCGGCTCGCTGATCCGCGTTGCTCAGCCGCCCGGTCCGATCAACGTGAGCGGCCGTACCGCCGGTTCGAGCAGCGACAACGTTCGCTGCTGCGCGTCGAGAGCGACGCGGATGCCGACGGGCATCGGCAGATTCGGGCCGGCATGTCCGAACTCGACGTTGCCCAGGACCGGGATGTCGCGGTCTCCGAGGACGTCGAGGACGATCTCGCGCAGGGTCGGGGACGCGTCGGGCGAGTCGAGTCCGTCGATCCCGTCCGGGATGCCCACGACCATGCCGGAGATCCGATCGAGGATGCCGGCGTGCCGTAGCACCTGCAGATAGTTCCACACATACGATGCTTGGCCGCCCGCCTCCTCCCAGAACAGCACCGCGCCGTCGAACCGTTCTAGCGGCAGCGCGTAGGGCGTCGCCTGGTTCAGCACGATGCGGTTGATCACTCCGCCGATCAGGTGGCCTTCGGTGCGACCGGCACGCCAGCACTCCCACGTCGGGGTGGCCGGCAGCGCACCGATCGGCTCGGTACCGGTCAGCAGCGTCGTGTAGAGCTTCTCGAGTTCCGCTTGGCGTGCTGTGGTCGCGCGCTGCCAGTGTCCGCCGAGTCCAGGGGTGGCCAGGTCGGTGTGGAAGCCGACCAGACCCGTGCGTGCGTAGAGCACCAGATGCAGCAGCGAGATGTCGCTGAAGCCGAGGATCGGCTTGGGGTCGGCAGTGATCGCCTCGAAGTCGATCAGGTCGAGGTAGCCGAGCGCCGTCTGGCCGCCGTCATGCGCGATGATCGCGCGCACTTCGGGGTCCCGCAGAAGAGCGTTGAGCTCTTCGGCGATCTCCGCCGGCCGAGCCGCGCTCCACCAACGGTGCCGCCCTGCTTCGAGGAGCGGTGCCCGCCGCACGCGGAATCCCATCCGCTCGAGCACGACCACCGCGTGCTCGAGGTCGGGCTCGTAGACGGCATGGAGCGGCCCGGACAGCGATGCGATAACGACGAGATCTCCGGGCCTCAGGGCACGAGGTCGAAGCGGTTGAGGCAGTGCAGTAAGGGTCACCGAGGGAGTATCCCGACACCCTCAGCACCACGCGACACATTTACCGACCGACCGACAGGCCAGCATGCCTTGCCTACATGCCCCGGCTCTGGGCCCAGAGCAAGCCGCCCTCCGGGGTTACTTCACGACGCCTGATCTTCACAAATCATCCCCAAACTGAGGCCAGTTGGAGTCGTCCCGGGTGGAGCCAAATGATGCCGCCCTAGCCACACCGGCACCACGCGCGCGGAGCGTGGTCTGCTGCACGGCTATTGGATGCTGTCCGGCTACGGCTTACGCGCCTCCCGGGCCCTCGGTTGGCTCGCCGCGACCATGCTCGTCACCCTTGTGCTGCTGATGGGCTTCGGGCTCCCCGACGATGATCCGAAACAGGAAGCGACCGGCACCGTCCCGCCTGGGAGCGGGAGTGTGACCTTCGAGATCGGCAAGGACGATCCGCACAACCCGACCGGGAACCGGTTCACCGTGAGCGCTTTGAGAAGGCACTGAAAGTCACGCTCAACTCGGTCGTGTTCCGCTCCGCCGACCAGGAGTTGACCACCGCCGGCATTTACATCGAGATGGCCTCTCGCCTCACCGAGCCCGTCCTCCTGGGCCTCGCGGTCCTCGTGGTCCGCAATCGCGTCAAACGCCTGACCCCGATACCGCGGTCGTAACGGCAAGCGCGCTTGTGGGGGCGGACCTGCCCGAAGGCCGGTGAACCGCTCGACCGCGCCGCGCGACGCGAAGCGATGGAAAAGACGGGGGTGCGCATCAGCGCCGACCAGCAGGACTTCCGCGGCCTCGTCCACCACCACGAGCCCGGCGAAGGCATGGCCCGGATCACCGCCGTGTTCGTCGCCCAGTCCTGTACCGGGGAGCCGCACAACGCCGAGCCGGACAAGCACGAAGGGCTGTTCTGGGCGCCGATGGAGAAACCCCCGCCGGACTGCCACCCCTGCACCGCCGCCATCTTCCACATGCTCACCCACGGCCCGTCGTACCGGGCACTGAACTGGCTCACTTCGGGGGGCGCCCGGTGAAGAGGTTCTTCGGTCCGGTGAAGATGGCCGAGCCTCTGGTCTCCGACGCCGAACAAGAGCTGTTCGGCGGACCGCTGCGCTACGACCTGGGCTGGTCTCAGCACGAGCACACGGGCCTGGACCTGACCATGACGTCCGCGCTGCGCTCCATGCCCGCGCTCGTCGGCGCCACGCTGCGCATGGCGTGACAGGCCGACCGGCACGCAATGCTGGCTGTGGCGGTCAGCGAGATCGGCCAGGGCATGGCCGCGGCCATCGCCGCCGACCACTACACCACCAACCTACGACCAAAGCCTCAGACGCCCCAACTCAACCACGAACGATAGCATATCGAATGATATGGTAGGCTGTAAAATGCGCTCATGAGCGCCGACATTCCTCGCCAAACCACCGCCTCGCGTGTAACCGACCGCCCCCGGGATGCCCTGCCTTTGCCTCTCGGCTTGCTGCTGCGCCAGGCGCACTGGCGCTCGGCCACGGTGATGACGGAGGCGCTTCGGCCACTCGGCATCGAGTTGCGGCATTTTGCCGTGCTGATCGTGCTAATCAACCGCGGGCCCACGGTGCAGCGGGACTTGGCTGTGGCGACGGGGTCGGACAAGGCGGGAATCATGCGGGTCGTGGATGACCTGGAGCGCAGGGGGCTGGCCGTACGCAAGACCGTTCCGGGAGACCGGCGGGTGCGAGCAGTGGAGATCACGCCTCAGGGCGTCGAGCTTTGCGATGCAGCCCATGTGGCGACGGAGCCGCTGACTGAGCGTCTGGTTGCCGAACTAGGGCCCGGCGAACCCGAGCAGCTGACGGATCTACTGACCCGGTTTACTTACCCCGCAGGCGGTAAGGCGTAAGCGCGCCCGCTCCCCGGTTGCCTGCCGCGTGGGCGCACCGGCTTTCGCGGCGAACCCGGCCTTGAGAACTACGGCTCGTCGCCACGCGTCGGCCGTGGCTGCGGGCTGCGGGCTGCGGGCTGCGGGCTGCGGGCTGCGGGCTGCGGGCAAGGCTACGTCGCGGACGGGGACCGAGCTGTCCGCACGGCTACCGCGCCGCACGCCTGGCCGGCGGTGCGCTCCGCTGCCTCATGCTGATGTCAAGCCACGAGACAAAGTGTTGGCCGGGTCATAGAGGCGTCGGTCTCGCAGGATGACATAGAGGGCGTTGACCTTGCGCCGGGCGAGGGCGATCAGGGCCTGGTGGCGTCGTTTGCCGTCGGCTCGCTTGCGGTCATAGAAGGCCCGCGAGGTCGGGTCACGCTGGATGGAGCAGAACGCGGCCTGGTAGAAGGCCCGTTTGAGGGATTGTTCGCCGCCGGTCGCGCTGCGCGAGTAGCGGACCTTGCCAGACTGCGAGAGCACCGGGAGAGGCTTGAGGCAGCTGCCAAGGCGTCGCCGCTGCCGAAACGGTGGATATCGCCGACCGTGGCGAGGAGCTCGGCGGCGAGAGCAGCCTCTCACCCCCTGCAGGCTGCGGATGAGGGCCCGTCAGAGTGGTCGGCGACCAGCTGCTCGATCTCGCCTTCCAGCGCGCTCAGCCGGGCCTTGCCGGCCAGCAGCTCGTCGGCGAGTTCGCGGATCAGCTGAGCGGTTCGGCGTTCTGCGGGGACGACGGTGAGCTGGGCTTGTGCGGCGGTGTGCGCGGCCTGCGCAGTGGTTGTTTTGACTCCGTGCCTACGCAGATAGGCCGTGATGCGGCGGATCTCGGCCGGAGTGACGGCCTGCAGGTCGTTTTCGACACGATGGTTGAGCAGTGTGTGACCGCGATCATCGGTGACCGCGACCCAGTGAGCCCTTCTCGGTAACGTCTCGTGACGGTTCGTGACCTTCGTCAGCAGGTGCGACCGTGCTCCATCTGGAGCAGGACGAGGGCGGCGCGGGTGATCCGGGTGATCGCCTTGGGGTCGAGGCTGACCCTGCGCAGAGCCTTGAAGGCCACCTTGAGCAGGGCGTTGGCGCGTTCGGCCACGCCGTGGACGCCTCGGATGACGGAGTTGAACGCCTTCGCGTCGTCGGTAAGTTCGCCGCCCTTGGGTTTCTTGACCGGGTGGCGGAGGCCGGCCCCGGCGTTCTGGTAGCCGAGGTCGGTCAGGGTGGGGATGTCCAGGGTGTCGGCGAGCCGAGTCAGGGCGGCGATCAGGCCGTGGGTACGGGCGCAGGTGGTGTCGTACTCGCGGCCGGACCGGACCGGCCAGACCCAGAGCGGCCAGCCGTCGGGTGCGGAAATGACCTGGACGTTGCCGCCGTGGTGCTTGTGCTTGCCCGACAGGGGCTTCTCGCGTATCTGATGCCGGGTCAAGCCCGTCTGATGTCCCTGGTCAAAAGGATCTCGGATCTGTCGGACGGGCGGCATACTCTGAGCCCCGTCCGCACTATCTGGGAGAGTCATGACAAGTAGGTTCACCGAGTTGACCGTTGACTGCCACGATCCGGAGAGACTCGCGGCCTTCTGGTGCGAGGTCCTGGACTTCAAGGTGATCGACCGGAGCGAGGGCAAGGTAGAGATCGGCTCCTGGGTGCCGACCATCGAGGATGTTCGGGCCCGCCAGATGCCGCCCACCCTGCAGTTCATCCAGGTGCCCGAGGGCAAGACCGTGAAGAACCGGCTTCACCTCGACGTCAGCCCGATCGACGGCAGCACCGAGGACGAGGTGACCAGATTGCTCGGCCTCGGCGCCACCACGACGGATGTAGGCCAGGGCTCAGACCGAAACTGGGTAGTCATGGCAGACCCCGAGGGCAACGAGTTCGACGTCCTACGCACCCTGGCACCGCAGAACTAGGCCGCGAGCGGGCACCCGCCCCCGTCACACACCGCAACCATCACGTTGCCGAGAAGACCTCAGTGGAAATCCTTGGCGAGGCCGAAATAAGACTCATCCCTGCCCTCCCGCACAGTCCCAGAGCCGCGAGCTCATGGGACGCATTCAAGAAGGTAGGGCCGTGCGACGTCCTGGGGCGAGGCGTCACACGGCATCCACGGTCCGGGGGTCACGCGGCGAGGCGCTCCGCGAGTTGTTTGGCCTTGGCGCTCGCGTCCTGGAAGGCGCGCTCGCGGGAGGCCTCGTAGAGGGGGACCAGTTCGGACATCGCCGGGTTGCGGGGGGCCATGGTGAATTCCGGGACGATGAAGTCCAGGTCCAGGCCGAGGGTGTCCTGGAGGACGGCCTCCAGGTAGTTCTGTACGAACTCGTAGCCCTCGCGGGGGGTGCCGGGTGCGTAGGAGCCGCCGCGGCTGGCGACGACGACGGCCGGGGTGCCCTGGGCGGAGGGGGTCGGGCCCGCGGCGCGGCCGGGCAGCAGCACGTTGTCCAGCCATGCCTTGAGGGTCGAGGGGATCGAGTAGTTGTACATGGGGGCGCCGATCAGGACGGCGTCCGCCTGCTCCAGTTCCTCGATGAGCTGCACGCGCGCGGCGAACGCGGCGGACTGCCCGGGGTGCGCTGGGACGGGGCGATGTAACCGGCCTTGCTCGTCAGCCCTCCACGGACCTGCCGATCAGGGCCTCCTTCAAGCGGATCCTGCGCCGTCGCCTGACGTGCCGCCGCTCTTCCTGGTCGGGGTCGCCACGTCCGTCCTGTGCGAGCGGTGCTCCACGGAAGGCATGACCCCGCGGTGGGCCACGCCGTAGGAGCGGAGCTTGTCCGTGACGACCACCCGCGCCGCCGTACGCGTCGTCAGCAGGTGGCGGAAAAAGCACCTGGCCGCGGCGGTGTCCCGGCACTTCTGCACCAGGGTGTTCATCAGCACCGTCCCTTCTTCCTGGTCCACGGCCCGCCCCAGGTACTTCCGCTCCCCGTCACCTTGATGAAGACCTCGTCCAGATGCCACTGTCGCCAGGCCGGGACTGCCTGCGGCGCAGCGCGTCGGCGTAGTCCTGGCCGACCTTCCCACACCACCGCCGCACCGTCTCATGCGAGATGATCAGACCGCGCTCGAGCACCAGCTCCGCGACCTCGCGGAGCGACAGCGGGAAGCGGAAGTACAGCCACACACAGCGGGAGATGACCTCGGCCGGGTACCGGTGCCCTTTGTACGACGGCGACGCGTCCCCCACCCGCGTTCGACATCATTCGTCTCGCCTGGATGCGCGAGGTGCCCGCTGACCTGCGGGCTCTCCGCTTGGGCCCCGAATCGCCCGTTTCTCTAGGCATAGAGAAACGGGCAGGTAGGCGGCTTGGCCGATCACGTCGATGGGCCAACAATGGGCCGAGGGACGGTGGAGATAGACCCCTCTGAAACGGCGCAAGTTGGCGGTCTCAGGGCGGGGTTCGTGATCGACGCTCTGTCGTCGATCACGCAGCGGCTTCGAGACGGTCTTCGGCCAGGTCCTCGGAAACCGCACCGGAGTCCCCGCCACCTGCGGAAACGCGAACGCCCAGAGAAACGACCTGCGGCAGCCGAGAAGGTGAAGCCGCAGGCCGGCGGGCATGCCGTTGCTCCAGAGGCTCCGAATTACGTCGAACCCGGGCCCACGGACACCCTCCTCCACCATGACCAACCCCGAGATCATCTCGGGAACCAGCCCATGCGACAGCGCCCGCGGGGCCCGCAGCGGCTGCCGTTCCGTCCGCCCTCTCAACCCGGCGCTCATGGTGACGCGTTGAGGAAAGACCACGGTGACGTCGACCGGCCGCGGCGGGTGATCCGAACTGATGTCGCGCACCTCGCCTCTTACCCGTCGTCGACCAGGCCCCTGGAGGACAGGGACGTACCTGCACCCCCACGGCGGGCGCCTCGGTGACCGCGGTCGCTACGGACGACCGGCGATCAACCAGAGAATGAGCGCCGAGTCCAGGTTCTGGCTGTATCGGTGGACAGCGGAGATCCCGCGCCCGCCGGTCCGCGCGGGCAACGACTCGATGACGTAGCTCACGGCCTGGGGCGTGGTGCTCGAGGTCACCGGCGTACTCGACCTCTCCGCTTGACAGTGCTGACCGACCACCGGAGCCACAGGTCTCGCGCGACGGCATGCACCTCCAGGTCTGCGGATGCAGTGCGTTGTCACGGGTCTCGGTAACGGGCCTCACCGGGACACGCCTGGCCGACGGTGTCACAAACCGCGTGGCCACCCGGTCTTACTTGGAAACCGGTCCGATTCGGCGCCATGGTCAGAAAAGCGGAGGGTTACTTGCCTCAAAGACCAACCTCATGGGCATGCTCTGCGGCGGAGGCGAGTCGTCGAGCAGCCGTGAGAGACGTCGAACCGTGACGGGCGACAAGGGGGCGATTCCCTCGTCATCGAGCCGGCCGCCCGGGAACCCGACGTCGGCGGGCTTGCGCGCTCTTCCCCGTCCCGTGGCAGTGGTGGTGGGCGCCGGTGGGGTACTCGGAGCGGCGCACGTCGGTATCGGGTACGCGCTGGAACAGCGCGGATTCGTCCCGGACATGATCATCGGAACCTCGGTGGGTGCCCTCAACGGGGCCATTGCGGCCGCCTGTCCCGAGAGGGCCGCGCCGTGGCTGGACCACGTGTGGACCCAGTTGCATCGATGTGAGGTGTATCCACTCGGCTACCGCCTGTTCTCACGGTCCAGCATCTTCACCGATCGCGGCCTGCGTCGACTGATCGCTGGGGCTGGGCTGCCGTCGCGGATCGAGCAGCTGCCGGTCCCGTTCACCGCGGTGGCCACGGACCTGGACACCGGCGATCCGGTACTGCTCGACCACGGAGACCTCGAGTCCGCGCTGCTGGCCAGCGCGGCCGTTCCCGGGATGCTCCCCCCGGTGGAACGTGAGGGCCGGGTGCTCGTCGACGGCGGAGTGACCGCCTATGTCCCGGTACTGGCGGCCCTGCAGGCCGGGGCGGCCAGCGTGGTGGTGGTGCCGACCGGGCCGGAGAGTTCGCCGTTGCGCCCCACCACCACGCGCCGGCGTGCCAGCGCGATCGCCGCCAGGGCCGGGCTGGTGCTGTTGCACCATCAGATCGAGCGTGACCTGGACGAGGTGTCCAAGCATATCCCGACCGTTGTGCTGCCGACCGGCATCGAGGTCTGGCCCGCTCCGTGGGACTTCCGCCAGACTCAGCGCCTGATCAGCACCGCGTCCCGCACGGCGGGGCGCTTTCTCGACGGACTGCGCATCAGCGGTCCGGGACTGTACCGGGTCGACGAACCTTCAACGACACCCGCCAGTCCGGGCGAGGCATCCACTTCTTCCCTATCGGGGGGCAGCCTGTGAGTACCATCGCGTACCTCAACATCGGCATGCACGGGCACGTCAACCCGACGCTGCCGGTTGTGGCCGAGCTTGTTCGGCGCGGCCACACCGTGACGTACCACACCGCGCCCGCGTTCCGTGAGGAGATCGAGGGCACCGGCGCGACTGTGTACGACTACTCCGGGGGCAGCCTGCCGGTCCCCGATCCGCCGACGACAGCCGGGTTCATAGAGATGCTCACGGGCACTGCCGTCGGCTTGCTGCCCGCTGTGCTCACCGACCTGCGCGGTGTCCGACCCGATCTGATCGTCCACGACAACGCCTGCTTGTGGGGCGCGGTCGCCGCCCGCGAACTCAAAGTGCCTGCGGCGTCGTCGTACACCACATTCGCCTACAACCGGCATGTCCCCAGCATCACGCGCGGTTCGTGGGGGCTGCTGGCCGAAGCGATGACTCGGCCCCGCAATCTCCAGGACTTTCTGCTGTCTCGCCGGGCGCTGCGCCGCCGCTACGACATGCGTGGGTTGCCCCTGGTCGACGTGGCGAACATCTGTCAGCCGCTCAATCTGGTCTACACCTCGCGGGCGTTCCAGCCCGGCGCGGAGGAATTCGACGAGTCCTACCAATTCGTCGGCCCAAGCATTGGCGCCCGCCCCACCGACCCGTCGTTCTCGGCCGAACAGCTGCAAGAACCAGTGCTGTACGCCTCGCTGGGTACGGTGTTCAACGCCGCCCCACAGCTGCTGCGCACCTTCATCACCGCGCTCGCCCCGCTGGGCGGCACCGTGATCGTCGCCACCGGGCAGACCGATCCCGCCGCGCTGGAGCCGTTGCCGCCCAATGTGCTTGCCCGCCGCTTCGTACCGCAACCGGAGGTACTGGCCCGCGCGGCGCTGTTCGTCACCCATGGCGGGATGAACAGCGTCAACGAGGCCCTGTACGCCGGGGTTCCGATGCTGGTGGTCCCGCAGGGCGCTGACCAGCCGATGGTGGCCCAGCACGTTGCCGAGCTCGGTGCCGGACTGTCGATCCGTACTCAGGACGTCACCGAGGCCTCCGTACGTGACCTCGCCCAGCACCTGCTCGACGACCCCCGGTTCCGGGCAGCCGCGACCACCCTGCAGGCCGCCCAGGAGGAGGCGGGGGGATACCGTCGTGCCGCCGACGAACTCGAGCGGTATCTGCATGCGGCCGGCTCGGTGCGTCAGCCGACCGCCGTCGATCCGTCATAGACACCTCAGGGTTCTGCAGCAGGGCACAGTGCGATCATGGAGCTGGGGTGGTCGCGACCGCCCGCAGTGTGGTCGTCGATATGATCGATCTCCAGAAGGGGCCGCCCCGCTGTAGTGCGGTAGGGCAGGTCTGGGAGCAGACACTCTGGGTTCTCACACCGGTCTCAGCTGCGCAGCAGGACCGCCTCACGGCGGCCCGGTCGGGTACCCGGCGATGCCCCGAGACGGACAAACAATCGTCGTCTCGCCCCTTCTTCTCCCGTGCCTCGGCCCACTCTCGCAGTTCGCAGTACCGCGCCCGCCTCGACACCGTCCTTGCGCGGATCCTCTTACTCGCGAACGACTCCGCACACAAAGTACCCTCGCCGAGCAGCGCGGCATCGCCCGCCGCGCTGACCGCCTGTCCCACCTTCAGCAGCCCCATTGCCCGGCTCTGCCCGTTCATGACGTAGAGGACTGTGAACTGCGTGCTCCGTGAACCATCTCCGCGGCAACCAGGCCCGCTTCGATTGTCTTGCCCACACCGATCGAATTGCTCAGAAGAATCCTCCGGCCAATACCGAACCGTCCCAGGCCACCCACCGAGCCTCCGACGCCGGAGGCCGCGCCAGGTCTCCGGCCCGACAGCCAATCAGGCAGCAACCGTCCCTCCGGACCATCGCTTCCCCGTACGAGCCCTTCCCACCCTCCTTCGGCTCGGCAAGCCGCCGTCCCCCGTTCCCGAACCGCTCGCGGAACCCCTGTTCTGCTGGATCGACAGCCGGGGCAACATGAACACCGCGCCCCCTGCCGGTGGCTGTTCCCCTGTCGCCGAGCAGGGCAACCGCTCCACCCAGATGTCCTTCCGGCCCTCCTCAACGACCTTGGTATTCCCACCACCGCCGGTCAAGCAGATGTCTGACCGGCCTCACGCTGAAGCCGGATGAGGAGGGCCATGAAATCCAACTCACCCAAGCCGGTCGAGATGCACGCCTGAAGCAGTTGCTGCACAACGCCGGTGACCGGCAGCGGAACTCCACCGGCTGCCGCCGACTCGAGGGCCAGATCCACGTCCTTGCGCATGAGCCGCGAGCTGAACGTCGACGTGTAGTCGTCCGCCAGGAGGGGCCCGATCTTGTACTTCACGAACGGTGACGCGACCGCCGAGGCACCGACGATCTCCAGAAGCTTGTCCCGTTGTACGTCGTGTGCCTCCGCCAATGCGATGCACTCGGCGAGAAGTTCGGCCGTCCCAGCGACCATGAGGTTGAGAGCCAGCTTGATGATTCGTGCAGCATCTCCTTCGCCGGCGTAGAACACATGGGGGCCGATGTCGCGGAGCAGGCTTTCGACGGACGTAAAGACGGCGTCCTCACCCGAGGCGATGATCGTGAGGTTCCCGGCACGCACGACTCCCGGGTTCCCGCTCACTGGAGCGCGTAGGTACTGGACGCCGCTGGCCGCAGCCGCGGCGGCCACATCACGGGAGACGTCCGCAGAGACAGTGCTCATGTCGATGAAAGTCCGTCCCTTGCCGGACGCGGCGTGCGCGAGCCCCCCGTCGTGCCCGAGCGCGACATCGGCCAGGGCACGGGAGTCTGCGACCATCGTGATGCAGACCTCCGACCGGGCCCATGCCTCATGGGGAGCGTCCAGCTCGAACGCGCCCTTGGCCACCAGGCCGTCAGCCTTGCCTTTCGACCGATTCCAGACACTGACCTGATGGCCTGCGCTGATGAGTCGTTCGGCAATGGCGGATCCCATCTGGCCGAGACCCAGCACGGATACATCCACGTTCATCTCCTGGAGACAGGGTGCGCGACGTGCGCAAAGGGTTGTTGATATCACCCAGGCCCGACACCTCACGGTGACGCGCGGTACTGGCCTGGGCGCCTGGGCGGGGTCCTGCTACATCGATGCAGCGAGCTGCCAGTCGAACGCCAGCTGCGCATGGGAACGGGGGTCGCAGAGGCTGCCGAATCTTCCGCCGAAGTGCACGAGGGGGTCCGGGTCGACGGAGTAACCGCAGCTGACCACCTCGCCGATGAAGATCGTGTGGTCTCCCCCGGCGATCTCTTCGTTCACGTTGCAAGCGAAGTGAGCGACTGAGCCGTCGACTACGGGGAGGTCGTGGTCGGTTCGCAGCCCGACGCCGGCGAACTTGTCGTCACACCGGCTCGCGAACTGAAGCGCGTGCCGTTCCTGACCCCGCGAAAGGACACTGACAGCGAAGACTCCGGAGCGGGAAATCGCGTCCCTCGTCGCAAGGGTGTTTCCGACGCACACCAGCAGCAAGAGCGGATCCAGTGAAACGGACGCAACCGCACTGGCCGTCATCCCTGCTGGTCCGTTCGGAGTCTTGGTGGTTACGATCGTGACGCCGGTCGTGAAGCGCGCCATTGCTCCGCGGTATGTAGCACGCATCTCCTGCGCGGTCGATGCACCCATGATGCCTCCGTTGCCTGTAACGAGACGGCTTGAGCGTTTCCTGTAACCAGCTGACTTGAGTCTGACTGACGACATGTTTACCGACGCGAAATCGGCCGGCCCTATCGGCGCAGCTGCACGACGAGCCGGCGAACCTCGTCGGACGGCGGCACGCCGAGCTCCCGCATCCGCGCGACGTACCGTTGGTAGAGCGCCAGCACGACGTCATCGCTGCCGCTGGCATGCGCCAGCCTGATGGCGAGCTGCCAGGCCTGCTCGCGGTAGGGGTCTTCGCGAAGCACGTGGTCGACCAGTCCCTTTGCCTCGCGATAACGGTTCAGTCGATACGCGAGGTTGGCTGCGGCGACTCGAGCCGACAAGAAGGTCTCCGCCAGGACTACACGGCGCTCGGCAACCCAATCCCCTGAGACCGTCGCAAGGTAGGGCCCCCTCTCAGCAATGCGGAGGGCGTGCGACAGCGTCTGGAGACGAATCTCTCCGTCCTGCCTCCCAGCCTGGGCAACGAGGTCGACTGCCCGTTGTGCCGAACCCATGGCCAACGCGGGGCCGACCAGTTGAACAACGTCGCCATCCTGCGTCGCGCCCAGGCCGTCAGGCAGTACCTCGCGAAGCCGGTAGAGCGCCTGCCGCAGATAGCTTCGGCTGGCAGCATCGCTGCGGCCACCAAAAAGCACCCCGAGAAGCTCTTCGCGTGTCGCCCTGCGATCGGGCGTCCAGAGCAGGTAGCTGAGAAGCTCGACACTCTTCGTCAGCCGAAGCTGAGCCACGTTTCCGTCGACCGTGAGGGTCGGCTCGCCGAACTCCTCGAGCAGCAGCCGGGGCGTACTCGCGCTCACCCGTACGGGATGTTGGCTCGAGAGGACAGCGAGGGTCTCGTGCCAGGGCGACATGCGACTGGACTTGGTGTCCGCAGCTCTGGCCGCAACCGACGGCATGTCGGCCAGGGCCGTCAGCAGCAGGTGCTGCGTACTGTGCGTCGAAGCGGAATCCATCGCAAAGTCGGCCGTGGCGTCGGACTCATCTTCAAGGCCAAGACGCCATTGCGCCTCGGCCAGGTACACGGCAGCCGTCGGGAGCTCGAGATGGCGGTCTCCCTGCTGCATGCTCCGGAGGCATTCCGAGAGGTGCTCGTGCCCCTCGGCATCCCTGCTTTGCAGAAGCATCGACAGACCCGACCACATCTGCCATGTCTCCCGTGTGAGGGCGTACTCCGAGGCTCCGTTGGCAGCTGCCTCCGCCAGCACACTGTCGGCACGCTGTGTGTCACCCTCGAGGCGCAGCCACAGTTTGGCTTCGACAAGCAGGCTCATGTTCTTGTACACCTTCGAGCCGGTTGACGCGATGAGCTCCCTTCCTCGCTTGATGGACGCGCAGGCTTCCTCTCCGCGGCCGAGGTCAAGCATGAGATCGACGGCGTCGACGGCATGCAGCCAGACCGGCTGCGATGAACCACTGCGAGGCTCGAACATCGACATCGCGGCATCGAGTCGCCCGGTGGCGCGCAGCGCGGCAACGACCCAAGGACCGCCGAGTATCGTGCGCCACGGATCGAACGAACCCGGATCGTCGAGTCCTTCCAGACGACCGCGCATGAAAGCAAGCCGCATCAGCAAACCGTCGAGTGGGCCGGACGGCATGGTCGAGTACTCGGGGAAAGGCGGCTGCTCCCCGCCAGTGGCCAGCGCGATCAGCGTCTGCGCGATCAGCCAGTTCCGACCCGGTGGCAGCCGATCGGCAATAGACTGCGCCTCCTCGATCCGCCCAGAGTGCCAAAGGCACCAACAGGCCAGGACGTGGGCCTCTTCGAAGTCGGGATCTCCCACACCCGGAAGCCAGTCGTATCCATGGCGATCGACAAGTTCCACTCCACGATGAGATTGCTCGAGTGCGAACGCAACGCGCAGGATGACCGATCCAATCTCCGGGGTCAGAGTCCGGACCGACGCTCCCAGGGCATCGAGCCACCGTGCCGCAGGCGCGAAGTCCATCCGCGCAACGAGGCTGGGAAGGGCCACCGCAGCCAGCCGCCCAGCCGCCTCCAGGTCACCGAGCCGGAGCAACTCATCGACGGCTTCCTCATGCTCACCGCAGGCGATCAGGACCTCGGCGTACCTACGACGAACCACGCCGAGCGTCTTGGCATCCTCACGTCCCAGAGCCTCGTGCAGAAAGTCGCGAAACACCGGGTGCGGCGTCATGCGCGAACCGTCCGAGGACCACGTCACCGGAAGATGCCGGGCGCGGAGATCCGCCATGACCTGCGCTGCGTTCTCCTGTCCCAGGGCCTGGGCACCCCCAACCGATACCTCCTCCAACAGACTCGTATGAAGGAGGAACGTCCTCTCAGCCAGGGAAAGCGAGTTGAAGACGTTCGCTGCGACATACGACCGCAGCGAGTCGGGATCCAGCTCACAAGACCCTGCATGACGCCAGCCCTCGAACAAGACGCCAGTGACCCAGCCCCCTGTCGCCGCCACCGCCTGAGCCGGATTCACGTCGACATGGCCGACAGATCGAAGTGCCGCGCCCGCTTCCTGAGCGTCGAAAGCAAGATCGCTCTCGACCAGCCCACCCACCCGGTCACGCTCGCTCGTCGAGCCCGGGTCGAGGCGGACATCGACGCGCGAGATCAGTACGAGGTTCACATCGGATGGCAGGTAGCGGGCGAAGGACGACAGCACGGCGATGCAGGTCTCGTCGGGGGCGATCCGTTCCACGTTGTCACACACGAGAATCAGTCGACTCCCCTGGAGACTTTCAGCCAGCAAACCGGCTGCCTCACCGATGTGAAGACTGCTGCTCAGGGCATCAGTCGCCACATCGGCTGCGCTGGGGACAACGCCCTCGACAGCCGCCTCGAGATAGACGAGCAGGCGGCCCGCCGCCTGCTCCGTACCGTCGAGTGACAGCCAGGCAACGGGCCTGTCGAGATCACTGACGGCCAGGACCACTGCCGTCGTCTTGCCGGCCCCAACTGTCGCGAAGACGTTCACCACAGTGTGGCGGTCGAGCAGCCCTCTCAACCGTTGACTGAGCCTGTCACGGACGACGACACCTTTCGCCGGCTCCGGCATTGCCAGTTTCCGTCTGATGATCGCGCGATGTTGGCGACCTGGCGCCTTTGAGCCGCTTGGTCGATCGGAATCGGAGTCACCCATCGATGGTCGAGCCTCCGTGCTCCTCAGTGCCCGTCAGTGATCCTCAGTGATCGTCAGTGCTCATCCGGGACTTTACGCCAGTCGTCCGGGAAGAAGAACCCGTCCGAAGTCGGAGGAATCGGCGACTGCACTTCGACCCAACGGGCCGGCTCCTCACGTTCGTTGACGAAACCATGTGTGCCGTTGGTGCCTGCCCACACCAGATCACCTGTCTGGATGACCTCGTCATTGCCGTCGAGGGTCCCTCGCATCCCGCCAGAGGTGAAGTAGTAGATCTCCTCGAACGGGTGGTAATGGACCTTGGCCGCCTTGCCCGGGCCGGACTTCGGCGCGATCTCGCACACGAAGACAGTGTGATGCTGTGCTCCCAGCAGCTGGTCGACCATCATCCTGAGGCTGATGTTCTTGACGTTGGGACCGTGGTAGCCAGGCATCGACAACTGCGCGTAGGGCGCCATGTCCGAGTCCTCGAAGTGCCCGACGAAGCGATGCCGAGGGTCCGTCTCGGACGGGCGACCGAGATTCTCACCCAACGAGGGCTTGGCGGCAATGCTGCTGCGGGCTCCGTCGAACGTCGGCGGCTTCGGTGCGCGTACCCCGAGCCATGTCAGTCCCTCATCACCGGCGGAGAGCGAGTGGGCGATGCCGACAGGCGCCACACCGTAGTCGCCGGAACCGAGTTCGTAGCGCAGCCCTGCAAAGGAAGCTTCGCCGGATCCGCCTGTGATGAACCACGACTCCTCAAACGGGCAGCGAGCCCAGCCCGTTGTCGCCCCGGGAGCCAGCTCGTACAAGCTCACTTCCAGGTGAGCGGCACCTTGCTCGTGTCCGACCAACAGCGCCTGTCGAAGACCCGGAACGCCCTCGACATCGAAGAACTTCCGGTCCGCCGCACGTGCAATGTAATAGGCCATGTCATTCCCTCCGTCCACACGCGAAGGTGCCCGGGCCGGCATCCCTCGCCCAGTTATTGCTGATCCTCATCGAGCCTCTGCCCAGGGCAACGCTGAGGGCCGGCGGTTCGCGGCCGAAAGCCGCCACGAACCGCCCCAACACCGTCGTCGGCTCAGCGAACCTGTGAACCCTCAGCCCGTGCGCCGTCAAGGCGTCGGGCATATTCGGCCTGCTCGGTGTAGGCCGTCACCTCGGGGGCGCCGGGCTTCTGAAGGCCACAGACCTTCCGAGCAAGCGTTGTGAGCGGCCCGGAGGGTGACAGCTCCGAGCGCTTCATCGTGTGCATCCGAGTGGGGAGCATCGGGGTCCCGTTGAACTGCTCGAAGGTGCTCACCCTGTCGCCGAAGTCGGAGAGGAACAGGTCACGGACGACGCGCGAGATGCGCAGGCGGTCGTAGGGCTCGCTGACCGCCCCTGCCTGCAGCGGTTCCAGCCAGTCGTGAAGCTCGGGGTTGTTCCACTGCTCCTCGGTGGGAAACAGGAGCGAGGCACGGCCGGCAAGGTCGATCACCTCGTTCCTCATTTCCGCGTACCTCTCCAGGTAGTACGACCGGCCGAAGTCGAAGAGCAGAACGTTCGGCTTGTAGAGCCCCGACGGTGAGATGAACCCTTCCGTCTCGGACGCGATCACGTGGGCTCGCATCGTCTGGTAGAACTCGACGAGACGCGCCAGGCGCGCCTGGACCGGTGGAATCTGGTAGGTGCCGAGGTGCTCGGTCATCAGCATCGCGAGTCCGACCATGAGTTCGGCCCGGACCATCTGCCGGATGAGCGCCTCGTAGTGCGTCCAGTCGAAGATGCGCTGCGGGTACAGCGACGCGTGCTCGGGACTTCCGATGTGGAACACAAGATCCCACGGAATAAACACGTTGTCGAAGATGACGGTGCATTCGAGCTCGTCACCGGTCGAAGAAATCGGGTGGTTGTCGGGGTCGTCACGCACCGTCGTCTCGCGGGAGACCATCGAGACGCCCGGCGCGTTCGCCGGACAGGCGCCGTAAATGACCTGTTCACTCTCGATTCCCGGGCGGAAGAAGACGCCGATGTGAATGTAGTCGGCGAACGGCACACCGGTGGCCACGGCTTTGACACCGTTGACCACGATGCCGTCGTCGCGAGTCTCCACGACACGCAGCGCGGTCTTGGCCGCGTGCTGCCTGGACCGGTCGATCTGAGGGTCGATGAAGGCGAAGGCGCAGTTGAGGTCGCCCTCCTTCACCAGATCCAGGAACTTTCGGATGCCCACGGTCAGGTCACGCCCGCCAGTACCCACGGACTGGTCGCTCCACGGCTGCGGGTCCTCTTCGTAGGTGACCAGGCCGTAGTTGTTCGCGCACGGAGTCCGCCCGATCGATCCGCCATCGAGCTCCCGGACCACGGTCTCCAGATATACGCGCTTGCGCCGCAACCCCTCGGCGTCCCCGTGCTTGAACCACATCATCGAACGACGCACTCCATCGTCGTCGACGAAGGTCATGATGTCCTGCATCTCGGGCTCGTGATGCAGGTCGTAGAACTTCGCGAAAGTTCTGGCCGCTGCTCGGGTCTTCGGGTGTGTCGTGACGTCATCGACCCGATCACCTCCGACCCAGACAACGCGCCCGTCCCTGAGAGACTCCAAGTACTGGTCGCCAGTTCGCATCAAATGCCACCTTCTCCACTTCACCGAGTACCATTGCGCACGGACTGTTCCTGCCGAGTCGTCATTCAAATTCCACTCGGCAGAACGTCACTGGGAATTTCAGTGAACCCGTTTATGAACCTACCCCTCAACGCGTTAGAGGATGCGAAATCGACGTCACAACCGGCTGACGCTTCGAACCGTGCAATGCGAATCGGCGACATCACATCTCACCGTGAAATGGACACTCGCTCGGCCGTTGATTCCTTTAAGTCTGGCCAGGAGACGTTAGTGGCGCGTTAATCGCGCCGAGACACCGTTGGCGATGTTGCAGCACTCCGAGAGCGCAGCGAACGGGGCGTCAACTCTCTGTGTTCGCAGAGTTCGCGGAGGAGCACGGTGACATGTTCGGCGGACAGCGTGGCGGGGAGCGTGTGGGCGGCGGCGTGCGGGTCAGATATGGCGTTGAGCAGGGTCCTCACATGGCGGTGCCAGAGATGGCAGGCCTGGGCCCAGTAGCGCGCCCGTGGTCGAAGTCTCCGATGTGCGGACCAGATCCGGGAGCTGGGGGCGGGCCGTTGAGGACGACTTCCTGGCAGCGTCTGCTCGCGGTCGGTCAGCAGCGCGGTGGCCAGTCCGGATCTGTCGCCGAAGCGACGGAACAAAGTGCCCCTGCCGACACCTGCGGCAGCCGCCACCTGGTCCGTGGCGGCGCCGTCCGCGCTATGTTCGTCGAACAGTCTCGCGGCCCCGAGTGTCGCCCCGCGGCTGCGCGCCGCATCCGCGCGCTCTTTGCGCGGCGGGGCCGGCATCGGCACAGAGTTCCGGCGGGTCCTGTTCATGTCCCCCGTGCAGTTCCCTGACCACAACATGTGGTCAGGGAACTACGGATCCCAAGGTGCTGCGGAGCACTGGTTCACGACGAGCACCACGGCCCGCGAGGCCTCCCCGCCTCGCTTCGCCTGCAAGCGGAATGGCCGCCATGAGCGGCAGCGCGTTCGTAAGCTGCTTGCCGCGCGCGTAGCTCATCCGGATACAGCGTGAGGCCGGCCAGACTCCTGCCTGACCGGCCTCACTGCCCTACGCGGTTTCAGAGCCGGTCTGCCACAGGTGCGGGTGCCTCCGGCATGTCCAGCTCGAAGTCCATGACACGGTGGAAGCGTGACAGCGCATTCCACACGCTGATGCACATGACAAGCTCTACCAGCTCCGCTGCGTCGAACGCCCGCTGCACGTCGTCGCGGACACTCGTCGAAACGCCGGTGGGGTTACTTTCTACGGGGACCGCCGGAAGGGCGACCGTCATCTCCTCAGCCAGCTGAAGGGCCAGCCGCTCCTGCTCGGTGAAGCCTTCGAGCTTGCCGTTCGCAACCGCCGCGAGCTCGTCGACTCCCACCCCTTTGGACAGCGCCGACGTGCAGCGGTGACTCGCTGTATAGCGGCAGTGGTTGAGCACGGCGACGCGTACGCCGACCAGCTCCTTCACACGCTGCTCCAACGCGCCCTGGCCGTTGAGCTGCCCGAGGAAAGGCAGGTATTTGGCGAACAAGCCGGGGCTGTTACCGATGCCCGCCCAGGTGTTCAGCACTTCGCCGAAAGTATTCACCCCCTGGGCTAGAGCGGGTTGGTCGACCGATGAGAACTGATCGGGTGTGAGTAGCGGCACCAGCGACATGAGAATTACCTTTCGACGGGTCCTGCCTGGAAGCGGCCGGATCGGGGTGAAGGTGGGCCGGACTCCTGGGGCCTGGCCATATCTGCGGGCTCGTTCTGGCGACACGGCGAAGCGCCGGGTTTCCGTGAGCCGATCGCGATCCCCATCGTCGCGTTGAACCACGGCACGAGGAAGGTCAGGGCGATGCGAAGCGTGAGTATCCACGTGAACGGGCCGTCCCGGACCTGCGAGTACAGGTTAACCATGAACAGAGTTGACCCGACTATCAGGGCGGCCGTGGTCGTCTGTGCCATGGACCTGCCTCGTACGGCACCGCGCAGCGCCACGCTCCAGGCGACAGGGGGAGTCTTCGCTTGAAGATTGTGCTCAGGCAAGCTCATTGTGTCCTTCAACGCTCTGGACGTCACGTCGCGATCGGCACGGGTTCTCAAGGAGGCTGATGGAACTCCTGCATCCACTGAGCCGCGACCGCACAGTCGATGGTCAACAGGCAGGGTGAAACGCATCGTGCGTGCCACAGCGCATTGACCTTGCCGGTCGAGGCCGCAGATCTCACCGAGGGTGCGCAGCACGGCGCGCGAACCCGTCCGAGACGCTGTGGTCGCGTCCAGGCCATCGGGCGGAGATACCTCAACGCCTGAGCGAGGAACTGATGGTGTCCTCGCTGTGAGCCGTTGATGGTGTCACTCGGTCCACCGTGACAGAGAATGGATCCATTCTCAACCGTTCGCTCGGGAATCCTTGGCACCGACCGGGCAGAATGGATCCCGAAGGTGCCCTGAGTGGCAGCGGCCTGATGCCGCGTCAGCCAAGGTTGCCCGTCGAGGAGCGGCGAGTGGGGGCGCCTCCCACGCACTCAAGACAGGAGGGAGCGTGCCGGACGTCGCGAAGGGGCGAACCTTGGCTGACGCGGCACCGGCGGGTCGAGCCCGCCCTCTCGAAATGCGTCTGCACTGCGTGGCTGATCAGGCGGACGCTCCCGCAGACATCGGCACGCCGCATGACGATCACCAAGGGGTGTTAACGGGCTTTTTCTGCACCGGTGTTAGGTTCTTGCCGACGCAATCGGAAGCTGAATTTCCGGTCAGCTTGTGCGTCCCTGACACAGGAGCCTCCCATGAGCGTGTCAACAGAACCCCACACCCATCCCGACTTCCCCACCGACTTCCGCGGCGCGGTACTGCGGCCCGGCGACGACCAGTACGACGCTGCGCGTGCCGTGTACCAGGGTCGTGCCGCCGACGAGGGCCCCGCTCTGATCGCACAGTGCGCCGACGAAAAAGACGTCGCGACCGTCCTGCGCTACGCCTCCGCACACGCCATACCGGTGGCCGTGCGCAGCGGCGGGCATGGTTCCGACGGCTATGCGATGCCCGGTGGCGCGTTGGTCATCGATGTCTCGGCGATGCGGGCGGTCACCGTCGACCCTGAGACCCGGGTGCTGCGGGCCCAACCGGGCGTCAAGCTGGGCGAAATGGACGCTGCCGCACAGCAGCACGGCCTGGCCGTACCCGCCGGGACGGTCAGCAGCACCGGTGTCGCCGGGCTGACTCTGGGCGGCGGCATCGGCTACCTGATGCGCCGCTACGGCGCCACCGTCGACAATCTGCTGGCCTGCGACATGATCACCGTGGACGGCCGCAAGGTCCGCGCCGACGAGACCGAGAACGCCGAGCTGTTCTGGGCGCTGCGCGGCGGGGGCGGCAACTTCGGGGTCGTCACCTCGCTCGAGTACCGCGCGCACCCGCTCGGCCCCGACGTCGTTGCAGGACAGCTGATCTTCCCGTTCGACCAGGCCGCCGACGTCCTCGGCAAACTTTCGGCGCACCTGGCCACAGCCCCGCGGGAGCTGGGCTTGCTGATCGCGATCGCTCCCGCTCCCCCTCTGCCGATGCTGCCCGAACACGTGCACGGGAAGCCGGTGCTGGTTCTCGTCGTGGTCTACACCGGGGAGGCCGCTACAGCCCATGAGGTCGTCGAGCCGCTCTCCGCGCTCGGCCAACCGCTTGCCCACCTGGTTGCGAAGACCACGTGGGTCCAGGCGAACAGCATGCTCGACGCCGTAGCCCCCTACGGCATGCGCATGAACCTGCGTGGTGGGTACCTGTCAACACTGTCCGCCGATGCCGTCGACGTGCTACTCGACAACGTTGCCGCCGTGCCTTCGAACCCCGGCCTCATCTACTCGATCAACATCTCGTTCATGGGCGGCGCGATCTCCGAGGACGTCGACGAGGACGCGATGGCCTTCTCCCGTGAAGGAGCCACCTGGCTATGGGAAGCAATCTGCAAGTGGGACGCACCCGAGGACGATGCGCAGTACGACGAGTGGGCCACGACCCTCACCGCGGCGATGCGGCCGCACACACTGACGAACGGTTACGCCAACCTCACCGACGACCTGGGCGAAGAGTGGCGGCGCGGAGTGCACGGCAGCGAGGCCAAGCACCAACGGCTGCGTTCGATCAAGGCTGCCTGGGACCCTCACAACCTGCTCCGCTTCAACAAGAACATCGCCCCTGAGACCACCGACTGACCACACACCAGCTGAGCGTCACACCAGCGGCCCCGCGTGTCGCTCCGCCCCTTGTCCCGTGCCGGCGGGGCAATTCTCGGGTCTCCACAGCAATCCGACCGTGGACTTCAACGCAGATCCTTCGGTGACCATCTCTGACGTTCGAGGGTGATCAAAGGCCGGTGTCCGGGCTCAGCGGTCGTCTCCGGGCCCGTTTCGGTTCATCTTGATCGTTAAGGCTGCTGTACTCTGTCTCGCTTGAGCGTGTCCTTTTCGGTGCGTTTCTGGCCCACTGGGTGGCGCGATGCGGGGTTGGCGGCGTGGCCCTTGGGGCGGCTGGGCCCAGCGTGGGTGGCCTTCGGCGTACTGGCTGGAGTACCCACCGCCCTGCGGATGCGAGGAGCCGCGACAGACCCGGCGGGGCGTAATGACGCTCGACGGCAAGGTGGACCAATGTGCCTTCGAGGACGGTCAGTTCACCGTCGTGCTCGTCATCCGCCTTGGCGGCCTTCCGGCTTGGGATGCAGGCGCCTCCAGGAGCGGGCGGTGACAACGCCGAAGCGTTCATGGCGGTCGGCCGAGCCGCTCCACGGGGAAGGTCTCCGCTCACGGCCGCGGCGGCCTGGCAGGTCCGGTCGGGAATGGTCCGGCGAACTCCCGTGCCGCGGCACGGACGGTAGTAGTGCAGGCGTTCGGACGCGGGACGGTGTGATGTCCAGCGCGGTGACTCCTCCACCTCGTAAACGGGGTGACTTCTCGTTACCTGTAGTTCGTTACTGCTGAATTCCTGATTCCCCTCTCTGGCCCCTCGTCGGGGCAGGGGTCCAGCGCGGTGGCGTCCAGGGGTCCGGGTGGGGCGAACCACTGGTCCCAGCAGAAGGAGAAGGCGCAGTTGACCAGGGTCTGGTGGCGGCGGATGGCGCGGTCGGAGCGGACTTGGACGTCGGCCCAGCCGAGTTCGTCCTTGACCTGTTTATAGCTCTGCTCGATCCACGGCCGCAGTCCGTAGAGGCGGACGATCTCGGCGAGGTCGGCCGGCGGGTGCGGGCTGGTGGGGGCGTGGGGTGCGTCGGGGTGGGGCAGGTTGGTGGCCAGGTACCAGGTGGCCTTCTCCGGCAGGCCGGCCGGGTCGGTGGTGGCCACGATCAGGCGGCAGGGTGAGTTGGGGCCGTAGCCGCCCAGGCGGGCATCGGCGGCCCACCAGGTTTCGGTGTGCCCGTTGCGGGGCTTGAGCGCGACCACGTAGGCCAGGCCGGCCTCGCGCAGTGCGAGGTACCAGTCGTCGCTGACGGAGTAGGCGCAGTCGGCGACCAGTGCCCGGCAGTCGAAGCCCGCCTCCTTCCCGCGGGCCGCGAGGGCTGCGGCCAGCTGCGGTTTCGTGCGGAAGGCCGGATCGGACCGGCCGCGGGCGAAGCGATGGGCAGGGGTGTAGGGCCTCGCGTGCAGCGGGTAGTACACGCGGCCGTCGGTCCACACCGTGGTCACCGTGACGATGCCGTTGTCCGTCTTGCCCAGCCGGCCCAGCCACTGCCGGCCCACATGCGCGGTCGCCGTGCCGTCCTTGCGGTCCCCGGAATCGTCGATCACGATGACCCCGCCGTCGTGCGGAGCCGCCGCCGACTCCTCCCGCAGCAGCTCAAGCCGCCGGTCGTTGACCTGCTCGGCCTCCCAGGGGGACTCGGACAAGAAGAACTGCAGCCGCTGCACCCGTCAACTCCCTCAAGGGCGTGTCCTCGCGCCGGTTGCGGCAGGAGTTCACCGGCCGGGTGAAACGGGCGGTCATGCACGGCCGGTTCTGGTCCGACTCCTACTTCGCCGGAAGTTGCGGCGGTGCACCGCTCCAAGTGGTCAAGGACTACATCGACAACCAGAAGCGGCCGAACTGAGCGCGGCTATCATCGTGGAGCGTTCGGGAGCGATGCTTCGGCGCTCCGCGCCGCAGGGCTCAGGATCGGATCGCCTCCCGCCTGAAGGCGGGGATTCCCTCCGAAGAAGAGGGATGGACAGCCGCCGTTCAGTCCCGCACGTCAGTTCCAACACTGCCAGAACCAGCTGCAGGCGGGACACGTCGATGTGGCCCTGGGCCAGTGGGTCGTGCATCGCTCCGTGCCCGCGCCGGTGCGGCCCAGCGACAGCTCCGGCCCGCCGGCACACAGCACCGCGTCGGCCGGCTCGAACGGTGCGTCCGCCCTCAGGGGC
Organism: Streptomyces sp. NBC_01450; assembly: GCF_036227505.1. NCBI lineage: Bacteria > Bacillati > Actinomycetota > Actinomycetes > Kitasatosporales > Streptomycetaceae > Streptomyces > Streptomyces sp. NBC_01450. Next base: position 649,891 of record NZ_CP109481.1, read on the forward strand.
GGGCATGAGTAGAACTCACGGCGGAATCGGGACCACGGTCAGGGCCCGCTGCGCGCGGCATCGTCTTGCAGACTGTCCGTCACGACCTTTGGATGATCAACGTGTCTCCTGGTGGAAACACACGATCGAGCAGAGGCCGCCTCTCTGGCCGGCGAACGGCGGCACCAAGAAATGATCTTGATAGGGGCTCAAGGGCCGAGCTCGGTCGGCCGGCGCTTTCCTCCGCGGAGGGCGGAGGAAAGCGCCGGCCGACTGTGTGAGGTTCCCCTCGTCACGCAAAGGCCGTGACCAGCGGGCCAGTCGAGGGGCACGGGCGACAAGAAGGGGAAGTGCGATGCGGAGTCCCGCGAGGGGGTTGTGCGGATCTGACTCACGGGAGCAACCGGCGGCTCGCGGCCACGTGGACCGACAGGCTTGGGACAGCCTGGCGGTCAGAGGTCAGCAGAGTCGTTTCGGTGGCTGGACCGGGTCCCGGTAACCGTGTTCAGATGCGACTGGGAGTCGCGCTCGGTCGACAACGGTCCCGAGACGGTGAAGTAACGCTGGCCGGCGACGAGAAGCTCCTCTGCGGGAAATTTGGTGATCACCTCGCACCCGTCCGCGGTCACCACGAGTTCCTCCTCGATCCGGGCCGCGCCCCAGCCGTCCTTTGACGGCCAGTAGGTCTCCAGCGCGAACACCATGCCCTCTTCGAGCACCTCGGGGTGCTCGATGGACACCAGTCTGGAGAACACCGGCTTCTCCCAGATCGACAGCCCGACACCATGGCCGTACTGAAGGGCGAAGGCCGCTTCCTCGTCGGGGAACCCGAACTCCTGCGCCGTCGGCCACACCGACACGATGTCGGCCGTCGTGGCTCCCGGCCGGACGAGACTGATCGCTTCGTCCATGTACTCACGGGAGCGCGTGTAGGCGTCGCGTTGGGCCGAAGAGGCACTGCCAACAGCAAACGTGCGGTAGTAGCACGTGCGATAGCCGTTGTAGCTGTGCAAAATGTCGAAGAACGCCGGATCCCCGGGCCGAACGATGCGGTCCGAGAAGACGTGGGGGTGTGGTGCACACCGCTCCCCGGAGATCGCATTGACGCCTTCGACGAACTCCGAGCCGAGGTCGTAGAGCGTCTTGGCCACCACACCCACGCACTCGTTCTCACGCACACCCGGCCGGAGAAACTCATAGAGGTTCTCGTAGGCGGCGTCGACCATCGAGCAAGCATGGGTGAGCAGATGGATCTCGTCACGTGTCTTGATGCGTCGGGCCTCCAGGAACACCTGCTGGCCGTCGGCCACCGTAATGCCCGCTTTCTGCAGGGCCATCAGGACCGGGAGCTCGATGACGTCGACGCCGAGCGGCTCGTCCAGGAGCCCATAGAGCTCGAGCTCGTGCTTGATCTTCCGGGCGACGGAGTCGGCCATCCCGACCAGAGGGTCGATGGCGCCGCGCAACGTCGAGATGCCGGCACGAGCGCCGCTCGGGTTGCGGGCATCGGCCCCGTGATGGGCTCCGTGCGGATCACCGTCCGCGTGGGCTTTCGAGTAGTCCAACCACGGGTTGTACAGCTGGTGGTGCTTGGCGGCTGAACCGAAGTCCCAGACGATCGGCTCACCTCCCCTGACCAGCAGGGAGAACCGAATCATCTTGTCGATTGCCCAGGTGCCGATGTGGGTTGAGGTCATGTAGCGGATGTTGGAGAAGTCGAAGGCCAGGACCGCACCGAGGTCGGACCGCTCCAACGACTCGCGGAGACGGGCCAGCCGCTCGTCGCGGAGCCTGTTCATGTCGATGCGGGTTTCCCAGTCGACCGCGTTCGGTCCAAACGTCGGAATCGCCATCACAAGTCCTTTACCAAGCGCACAGTCGCGGGTATGGGAGACGCACGCGCACCGCCAGCATTCGGCCTGATGCACGCGTGTTCAGTACGACTGAACACCTGAACAGCAAGCGACGTCAACTCCCGGTGAGCAGCGGGGCCGTTACGAGCGGCCTCCGTGCTGCATGTCGGTGGCGTGACAGGTGGGGATCGGGCCCTCGGTTCCCAACGCACCGCAGCCGGTGACCACATGCCACAGGCCGCTCGCCGGCTCGTCGCTCTCGTTCACGTACAAATGGGGAACTGAAGAGTCGAAGCTGATGGACGAGCCGGGTTCGAGGCTGTAGGTCTCGAACCCGAGGCGGACGGTCAGGCGCCCCGACATCAGAAAGCCGTACTCCCGTCCATGGTGACTCATCAACCCTCCGTTCGAGGAGGAGCTGCTGCCAGGTGGGTAGGTCACGAGCAGTGCATTGACAAGCGGGTCAGGGCTGGGCGTAAGCCGCTCCCAGGTGACGCCGCTGTCCATCACGAGCACAGCTCGTTCGTCGGGCGCCACAAGAGGCGACGTGGGGGGCGTTGGTGGGCCGGGACTATGCCCCGCCCCCGGTACGGCAAGGAGTTGGTCGAACGAGATCGAGAGTTCCGACACCAGGGAGTAGAGGGTGGCGACCGAGGGTTCGGAGTGCCCATTCTCGATCTGGGACAACATGCTCGGTGAGATGCCAACGCGGCGACTCAACTCACGAACGCTGAGCTTGGCCGCAGTGCGAGCGGTGCGCAAGCGAGCGCGTGCTTCGGGTTCCACAGGTCCGTTCCCTCCTGGATTCCAGCATGCGGTCTACGGGCGGTCGTTGATCGGCGTCGGACGTTGCCCGGGACTGATGTGCAGTAATACTAAACAAGTCAGAAGGGTGTCAGATACCTGCAGGTGGAGTGCCGGGGCTGCGCAGTGATGACCGTCCAGGACCCGCCGTGCCCGATCTCGACGCCGCGGCCCGGTTCTTCGTCGACGTTCTGGGCGTCGAGGAGTTCTACGTCCTCGGTCCCTTCGAGACCGAGGACGACTGATGGAGACTCATCCGGGAGTGGCCACCGATGCCAGGACCGGCAGCCTTCGGTTTCTGCGCTCGGGTGCAGGCCTCGACTTCGGGCTCTGCCGGCACACCGCTGCGGATCAGGTGAAGGTCCAACACCGCGACAGCGATGCCGGCGGGATCCACCCTGCGCTTTACGTTGACGACTTCGAGGCCGCCCTTGCTCACCTCATCGCGCACGGCGTCCAGCTCATGCGTGAGCCGACGGTACGCACGACAGCGCCAAGCCCAGCCCAGACCTGGGTCTACCTCTTGGCTCCTGGGAGCACCCCCCGGGGACCTCGTCGGACATCCATCCCGGCAGGGCTGCGAACGGCACACGCCCAGACGCCTGTGGGGTCCGCGGAACCCGAACACCTGAGGCAGTAGTGGAAGGCCGGCGCGGCCTATGAAGCTCGCTTCACAAACGTCACCTCAACATGAGTGCCGGTCCGCGCTGTGCTCATGACCTGGACCGTGCGGTCCTGACACACTCGAAGCGCGCAAGGGTGGCTGTCGACGTGCCCGAGATAGAACCCGGGTGCGGGGAGCGCGAACTCGTACGAGATCAGTAACTGTCCCTCATCGCCAACGACTGCCGGCAGCGCGAGGGAGACTCCCAGCAGGTCAGCGGCCAATTCGACGTCGCCGTCGAAGATCAGACTGCGAATGCGGGTCGATGAGATCGGCTCATGGGCAGGGCCCCACGTGACGAGCGGGACAACCCGGGTGCTCAGCTCGGGGTGCTGTTCGAAGGTCCTTGTCGTCCCGGCGCCCCGGGCGCCGAATCGAAAGCCCTGGCCGACGCTGATGGACTCCGCACCGAGCTGGTCGACAACGACACCTTCGACGAAGTCTTCGGCAGAGACTCTCGACCAGGCTTGGTCGAACGGGACGATCGCCACGCGCCGGATCCCCAAGCTGCAAAGCTTCTGGAGCTTCCGTCGGCGATCGCTCAGCAGGCTCGGTACCTGGCGTGGCTCGAGCACCTGCATCGGGTGTGGGTCAAATGTGAGCACTGTGTCGCACCCGTGAAGGACCTGACGGTGACCGAGGTGAACACCGTCGAAGGTCCCGATCGCAACTTTGCAGCGCGAGCGCGCTCCACGGGCGCGGCGACCACCAGCGCCCTGTTTCCCGTGCGGTACCTCGAGGCTGAGGATCTCCATCACCCCTCCCTCCTTCAACCTCAGAGCAGGCTGGGCGCAGAACAGTGTGCGCCTCGCACCGTTACCCGGTCGGAAAGTGCGAGATGGCCCAACAGTCCATCTGTGAACCCTGCGTTAACCGCGCTTGCAGTGACCTCGGCGTTCAGATCCACTCGCTGCAGTAAGCAATGAACTGCTGACTGGAGGAGCCGAACATGGCTGCAGGTTGGAACTTGGAGGGCCGCACGGCTTTCGTGACCGGTGGTAGTCGAGGCCTGGGCTTCGCCATCGCGCAGGCCCTGCTGGAACGTGGCGCCAAGGTGGCGATCGCAGCCCGGGACGAAGCGGCCGTCAAGGCCGCGGCCGGTCGTCTCACCGCTGGAGCCGGCGCCGTGGATGTGCTCCCCCTCGTCGCGGACGTCACCGACGCGGATTCCGTCAATAGCGCGCTGGCAGAGGTGCACGCGTGGCAGCGCAGCCTTGACATCCTCGTGAACAACGCAGGGCCGCAGCTCGCGCCGTCCACCCTGGACAAAGTCGACGAGAAGGTCATCGCGTCAGCCTTCGACACGAAGCTGATCGGGTTCCTTCGCGTCTCGCAGGCCGCTCTACCGTTCTTGAGCCGGACCGGCAGCGGCAACATCGTCAATGTTGTCGGCGCGACCGCACACGCGGTGATTCCCAACACCGGTCCTACGGGCATCGTGAATGCGGGCGTGGTCGCGCTCACGAGCTACTTGGCGACCGAGGCGGCTGCCAGCGGCATCCGGGTCAACGCGATCTCCCCCGGAATGACGAAGACCGAGGGTTGGCTCACCAAGACCGAGGCCATGGGCAAGCAGCAGGGCAAGAGCGCCGAAGAGGTTCGGGCCGGCATGGCCAAGGGGCTTGGCATTCGCCTCGACCGCTGGGCCGAGCCCGCCGAAATCGGCGCCGCGGCGGCGTTCCTGGCGTCCGACGACGCCTCCTACGTGACCGGGCAGGTGCTGCGCGTTGACGGCGGACTGACGAAGCCCGTCGCCTGACCGCAGGCCCCGGACAAGCGCCATCCAAGGTCTGCACTCGCCTTGGATGGCGCTCCTGCTGCGCGTACGTGAGGGTCTGCCGAGTGCTCTGCGCCATCGACACCCTGGAGTTTTGGGAATGCTGATCGGAATCGTGAGCGAAGCCCGCCGCGGCGAGACGCGCGTTGCCGCGACTCCTGCCACGGTGGTCCAGCTGGTGAAGCTGGGGTACGACATCGTGGTGCAGTCTGGTGCTGGTGCGTTGTCGAACTTCCCGGACGAGGCATATGCCGGGGCCGGTGCGAGGATCGGTGACCCGCTGGCAGCGGACGTCGTGCTCGGGGTGAACGCGCTCTCGTCGGAGCAGTTGGACGAGGTGAAGCCGGGTGCGACGGTCATGGGCATCATGAGCCCGGCGTTGAACCCTGCGCTGGTAGAGGACCTGGCAACGCGGCCGATCACGGCGTTGGCGATGGATGCGGTGCCACGTATCTCGCGGGCGCAGTCGTTGGACGTGTTGTCGTCGATGGCGAATATCGCGGGCTACCGGGCGGTGGTGGAGGCCGCTCATGTCTTCGGCCGGTTCTTCACCGGTCAGGTGACGGCTGCGGGCAAGGTGCCGCCGGCCCGGGTGCTCGTCTGTGGTGCGGGGGTGGCGGGGCTGGCCGCGGTCGGTGCGGCGGGAAGCCTGGGTGCCATCGTGTACGCCACCGACCCGCGGCCGGAGGTTGCCGACCAGGTCAGGTCGCTGGGGGGCGAGTTCCTCTCGGTCGAGCCCAAGGATGCCGGCGACCTGGAGGTGTCGGCGACCGGTTATGCCAAGGAGATGTCGCAGGACTACAACACCCGTGCGGCCCGGCTGTACACCGACCGGATCGCCGAGATGGATATCGTGATCACGACGGCACAGATCCCGGGCCGGCCTGCACCGACGCTGATCACCGCGGAGATGGTGGCGTCGATGAGGTCGGGCAGCGTGATCGTGGACATGGCCGCCGCGAGCGGCGGCAACGTCGAGGGCATGGTCACGGACGAGGCCGTGGTCACGGCCAACGGTGTGACCATTGTCGGCTACACCGACCTGCCCGGTCGGTTGCCCGCGCAGGCGTCCCAACTGTACGGCACCAACCTGGTCAACCTGATCAAGCTCATGACCCCGGGCAAGGACGGCCGACTGGTGCTGGATTTCGACGATGTGGTGCAGCGGTCGATGACCATCGTGCGCGACGGCGTGTCGACCTGGCCGCCTCCACCGGTCCAGGTGTCCGCCGCTCCAGCAGCCACTCCCGCCTCCGCACCCTCCGGGATGAAGCCGGTCGGCTCCCAGGCCGAGCGGCCGGTGTCGACTCAGCGGCGGTTCACGATGGTTGGGGTCGGCGCCACGGTGTCGTTCCTGCTCGCGGCCCTGTCCCCCTCGGCACTGCTGGGACACCTGACGGTGTTCGCACTGGCGATCGTGATCGGCTACTACGTGATCGGGCAAGTGCACCACGCCCTGCACACGCCTCTGATGAGCGTGACCAACGCGATCTCGGGAATCATCGTGGTCGGCGCCCTGCTGCAGATCGGGCACGGTGAGACCCCGAACGGCGAGGTGGTCACGGTGCTGTCGACGATCGCGATTCTGCTGGCCTCGGTCAACATCTTCGGTGGCTTCGCACTGACCCGCCGGATGCTCTCCATGTTCTCGAGAAGCTGAAGGCCCCTGTTATGTCTGATCTGATGACTGTCGAGACCGCCGCGGCGGCTGCCTACATCGTCGCGGCCCTGCTCTTCATCCTGGCGCTGGCCGGACTGTCCCGGCACGAGACCGCCAAGGCCGGCAAGACCTATGGCATCGGCGGCATGGCGGTGGCCTTGGCCGCGACGATTGCGCTGGCGGTCCACCGTGACATCTCGGGAGTCGGTCTGGCGTTGATGAGCGGCGCCATGGCGGTCGGTGCCGCGATAGGGCTGTGGCGGGCCCGGGTCGTGGAGATGACCGGGATGCCCGAGCTGATCGCCTTGCTGCACTCCTTCGTGGGTCTGGCCGCGGTGCTGGTGGGCTGGAACGGCTACCTGCACGTCGAGTTCACCCTGGACGGCACGGTCAGTACCGAGGCCAAAGTGCTGAAGGCTCAGGAGCTGCTCGGGATCCATTCCGCCGAGGTGTTCATCGGCGTCTTCATCGGCGCGGTCACCTTCGCCGGCTCGATCGTGGCGTTCCTCAAGCTCTCGGCACGGATCAAGTCGTCCCCGCTGATGCTGCCCGGCAAGAACTACCTCAACCTCGGTGCCCTGGCCGCGTTCGCGGTGCTGACCACGTGGTTCGTGATCGACCCGGCGCTGTGGCCGCTGGTCGCGGTCTCGATCGTGGCGCTGGCCCTGGGTTGGCACCTGGTCGCCTCGATCGGCGGCGGTGACATGCCGGTCGTGGTCTCGATGCTCAACTCCTACTCCGGCTGGGCTGCCGCGGCTTCGGGATTCCTGCTGGAGAACGACCTGCTGATCATCACGGGCGCCCTGGTCGGCTCCTCGGGTGCCTACCTGTCCTCCGTCATGTGCAAAGCGATGAACCGGTCGTTCATCTCCGTGATCGCCGGCGGGTTCGGCATCGAGGCCGGCCCGGCCGACGACAAGGACTACGGCGAGCACCGCGAGATCACTGCCGAGGGGGTCGCCGAGCTCCTCGGGTCGGCCGACTCGGTGATCATCACCCCCGGCTACGGCATGGCCGTGGCCCAGGCCCAGTTCGGCGTCGCCGAGCTGACCCGCAAACTCAGGGACCGGGACGTCAACGTGCGCTTCGGTATCCACCCGGTCGCGGGCCGGCTGCCGGGCCACATGAACGTCCTGCTGGCCGAGGCCAAGGTCCCCTACGACATCGTGCTGGAGATGGACGAGATCAACGACGACTTCGACGACACCACCGTCGTCCTCGTCATCGGCGCCAACGACACGGTGAATCCCGCCGCCACCGAGGACCCGGGCTCACCCATCGCCGGCATGGCCGTCCTCCAGGTCTGGAACGCCGAGAACGTCATCGTCTTCAAACGCTCCATGGCCTCCGGGTACGCCGGCGTCCAGAACCCGCTCTTCTACCGCGAGAACTCCGCCATGCTCTTCGGCGACGCCAAGGACCGCGTCGAAGACATCCTCCGAGTCCTTTGATGCCTGGGCGAGGACGCAGTAGTGACGGATCGCGGCGCAGCAAGGCCGACATGCCAGGAATCGGACGCGCCGTTTTCGACAAGCAGACCGCAACTAAGTGAGAGGACTCAGACGATGAAGAGCGTGGACAGCGTCTGGAGCGGCGGCGTAGACCAAGAAGTGGTCGGTGCTATCAGCATCTTGACCATACACAATGGCGAGCGGAACCTGCTGAACCCAGGCATCCTCACCGACATCCGCACCCGGCTGCAAGAGTGTGACGACAACCCGGACATCCGCGCCGTCCTGCTCACCGGCGCAGGTGAGACCTTCTGTGGCGGTCTCGACATCGCTTCCATCAAAGCGGGTGCAGACCCCGCTCTGTTCGGCAAGGCGTTGATGGAGACCCTCCGGATTTTCCCTCGTCTGGGTTTGTCTGTCGCGGCTGCCGTCAACGGCGACGCGCTCGCCGGGGGCGCCTCGTTCGTCGCAGCCTGCGACTTCGCCGTCGCAGTGGACAGTGCGCGCATCGGCACGGTGGAGGTCAGCGCAGGGATGTGGCCGATGATCGCGCAAGTGCCCATCATTCATCGGATCGGGCCGCGCCTGGCGATCGAAAACATAGGTTCCGGAGAGCCGTTCACCGCCGAGAGGGCCCGCGAGGTCGGTCTCGTGCAGGCCGTGGTTGAGGCCGGCCGGGCAGCTGTGGTCGCCCAGGAGTGGCTCGATAACACACTGAGGGCGGGTGGCGCAGGTGCCCCTGGCCGTCGCTCCCTCTACGAGTTCGCATCGATGTCATACGACGACGCGTTCGACGCGTCGCTGCCACGTTTCATCGAGCTTTTCGACCACTGAACTGTTCAGGGTGTTGTCGGAGGGACGCGCGCTGATCCTTGCGGTACGCCAGACCGCCGCGACCTGGTCGTGCGGCCTACATCCAACTCGGCACCAGCATCGTCCTCATCCAGGACGATCCTCCACACCCATAGGGCCGCCGGGATGCGCGAGTACGCCACCGCACACGACTGACTCACCATCGTGCAACTGCCCTCATGCACACGGACCTGTATCCGGGGGGAGACAGTCCGGTCACTGTTACGGTGCGGCCCGCTGGCCAACGCCGCTTTCAGTGACGATGGACATCTCGAACGAACCCTCCGCCAGGGCGCCTGCGCCACATGTGCGGACGTGTGCACTGCCTGGCCCGCACCGCCGGGGTCTCCTGGGCCACCGGCTGCCGTTACCTCCGCGAAAGCGCCGACGTTCTCGCAGAGCAAGTCCCAGATCTGCATTCGCGTGCTGAGGGAGTGCCAGGCCGACCTCCCCCACGTGATCTTGGACGGAACGCCCATCGAGACCGATCGTATCGCCGGCGCCCACATGAACAGTGGGATGCACATCAGGCTGAGGCGCCTGGGCTGCACATCTCGCACCCAAAGCAGTGAACGCAACGAGTATGCGGGCCGGGCTCGTTGATCCGGTCGGCCTCCCATTTCGTAGGGCCGGTGTGCATCGCCGGACTTCAGCGATTGCTCACCAATCCCTGCCGCGAAGCGCCGGGTCCGCCGGCGCCTCCTCGAACACTCGGTGGAGCGCGGGCACTGTCGGCAGCTCGAGGTACGCCTCATGGGCGACGGTCTCGGCTAGGCGCAAGCGGCCCTACCGGCGGCTGTAGGAGTGATGGCGCAAGGCAGACATGCACCCGCCGGCGGAGTGCTGGAAGTGTTCATCGGCCTGGAGTGAGTCGGTGGCGATGTCGCTGGCGAACATCGAGAAGGACACGGCGCCCCGACCGCCTCCCCTGGCGCGGCAGCTGGTCGAGCGCCGGCCTCGACCAGCTCGGCGAGCGGCGCGGGGGAACGGTTCCAGGCCACGACGTCGTGACTGTGCGCCAGGAGCCGACGAGCGATGGCCGAGCCCATAGCGCCCGCTCCGAGGAGACCAACGTTTCTCGTCAGCTCTTCCAGATCGTCTTGAGGTTGCAGAACTCCCGGATGCCTTCAGCGGCGAGCTCGCGGCCGATACCGGAGTCCTTCACGCCGCCGAAAGGTAGCTCTGGGTAGGAGACGCTCATGCCGTTGACGAAGACGGCACCGGCCTCGAGGCGGGTGATCAGGAACCGCTCCTCGTCCGGGTCGGTGGTCCAGACCGACGAGCTGAGGCCGAAGGTCGTGTCGTTGGCGAGCGCCGCGGCCTGCTCGATGTCATCGACCCGGTGGACCACTGCCAGCGGGCCGAAAGCCTCCTCCCGATACACCCGCATCTCGTCGGTGACCTCTTCCAGCACCGCCGGCTCGAAGAACCATCCCTCGGTACCGACCGCCGACCCACCGCACCGCAGGACGGCACCCTTCGTGATGGCGTCGTCGACCAGTTCGACGAGCTCGCGCCGACCGGACTCCGTGGCGATCGGCCCGATCTCGGTTTCCTCGTCGAGCGGGTCGCCGACCGTCAGCGCCTTTGTGCCCGTGACAAAGACCTCGACGAACTCCTCGTACACCTCCGTGTGGACGATGAACCGCTTGGCCGCGATGCAGGACTGGCCGTTGTTGATCGTACGAGCGGTCACGGCCGTTCGGGCGGCCGCGCGGACATCGGCGGAGGGCAGCACGATGAACGGGTCTGACCCGCCTAGTGCCGCGGCAGGCAACGTTTGCCCGTCAAGGAGCGGCGTCCGGTGCGTGCTCTCGGCGTGCCGGCCGGAAGTCCTCGTACTGGACGTACTTGGGCTTTCGGCCGGTGCGGCGAGAGGGCGTGCCGGGCGTCGCGACGGGGCGAACGTTGCCTGTCGCGGCACTAGCTCCAGCACGGCCTTCTTCACCTCTGAGCCCGCGACAGCTGCGATCGACCGCCCGGCAGGCTCAGAACCGGTCAACGTCACGGCGGCGACGCGCCGGTCGCGGACGACTGCTTCGACGTCGGCTGAGCCGATGAGGAGCGTCTGGAACGATCCGACGGGGAAGCCCGCTCGTTCGAAGAGCGTGTCGAGGTACATCGCGGACTGCGGCACGTTCGAGGCGTGCTTGAGCAGGCCGACGTTGCCGGCCATCAGCGCGGGCGCAGCGAAGCGGATCACCTGCCACATCGGATAGTTCCACGGCATCACGGCAAGAACGACGCCCAGAGGCTCGTAGGAGGTGTAGGCAGCCGAAGCCCTGACCGTGCTCGGGTCAGTGAGTGGCTGGTCGGCCAACAGGATTTCGGCGTTGTCCGCGTAGAACCGCATCGCGTGCGCGCACTTGAGGACCTCTCCGCGGGCCTGCGCGATCGGCTTGCCCATCTCGATCGTGAGCCTTCGCGCCGTGTGGGCTGCCTCAGCCTCGACCAGGTCTGCGGCTGCCCGCATCCACCGGGCGCGAGTGTCGAAGTCGGTTGCCCGCAGCATTGCGGCCGCGGCCTCTGCTTGCGTCAGCCGCTGATTGACCTGTTCCTTCGTGAGTGAAGCGAACTCTTCGATGAGCTCACCGGTAGCGGGGTTGACCGTAGCGATGGGCACGGCGCTCTCCTCGTGGTGTGGGGCATTCAACGAATGTTGATTGGATCCATTGTAGGCTCCGCAGAAATAGTGCACCAGGGTATACGGCGCAGATGCCTTTCACTCACATTCAGTTGGATACATTCTTGGCGTGCGTGCCCATCTCATAGCAGTTCGCCATGCGTTGAGAGAGCCGACTGCGTGCGTCGAATGCGTATGGCAGCGACGGCCATCGCGGTGTCCGGCTGCACGGCTGCGAGGCATCACCAGCTCTGCACCCCCTGGCTTTCAGGGGCGACGGTCGAAGCGGACGCTCATCCGCACACCGCACACCGCACACCACGCACCACGCACCACGCACCACGCACCACGGGGCGATCGTTAACGGGCCGAGTCCGGCACGCGCGTCGGCATCCCACCCCCTGAGACGGGCGTTCAGTCCCGACACGGAGATCGCTCAGTCGCTGGCCCGAAAGATCAGGCCAGCTGCTGCAGCAGTCCGCCCCGTGTCACCGTTTTTCGATGAAGAGTTCGGGGTGAGCCGTGAGTTCGACCCTCGTGCGGCGGATGTGCCCCGTGAGGTACCGCTCACCGTCTTCAGGATCACGGCGCCGCACGGCGTCGAGGATCAGCCGGTGTTCGGCGTTGACGATCGCGGCCCGGTCAGGGTCCGTGAGCACCATGAACGCACGACGATAGTGCTGGGTGGAGTTCCAGAGCCGCACTGTCATGGCCAGCAGGTGGTCGCTGGGGCAACCCGCGTAGGTCGCCATGTGGAAGTCGCGGTCCAGAAGAAGGAACCGATTGACGTTGCTCTGGTTCTCGATCTCGTCCTGGATGTGCTCCAGGTGGGCGAGGTGGTGATCGGTGAGATGGGGAAGGCTCTCGGTCAGAGTCAGCGGCTCGAGTCGCTCGCGCATCCGGTAGTACGTGTTCACGTCCTCGAGGCTGAGCACAGGAACCCGCGACCCTCGGTTGGGGAACGACTCGGTGAGGCCGTCGGACTCCAGGATGCGCAGGGCTTCGCGGACCGGGATACGGCTCGTGCCGAGGCGCTCCGCGAGTTCGTCCTGGCGCAACCACGTGCCGGGGGTCAGCTCACCGGCGAGGATCTCGTCGCGGAGGATGCCGGCGATGTGCTGACTCCTGACACTGTCCGACCTGCGCGGATTGCGAGCGGGCGCAGGAGTCAAGAGCGGTCACCTCTGAACTTTGACGGGTCACGGTCGAAGGCCTTGCCGCCAGGATAGGACACAAGCTCGAACTGCATTCCCCACGGTGAGAGGAAGTAGACCCACCTCTGCCCCTCTGACGGTCCGGCGCTGACGGTCGGGTCGCCCAGCACGGGAACGTTCCTCGCTCTCAGGAACGACACGGCCTCGTCCAGGTCTTCGACGTACAGCGCGACATGGTGACCGCCGACGTCACTGTTGCGCGGGACAACCGTCTGCCGCACATCCGCTTGATACTCGAAGACCTCGAACACGGCCTGCTCGCCACACCGGTAGAAGCGCAGTTGACGCATGACTGTGCGCGCGTCCACGTTCAGGTGCTCCGACATCCAGTCGCCTGCCGAGCTGAACGGGCCGAGCGAGTACAGGTACTCACAACCCAGGACGTCCACGAGCCACGCGTGCGCCTGGTCCAGGTCCGGCACCGTGAATCCGATGTGATCCAGGCGCACGAGGCCAGGTAGGGCCATGATCTTCCTCCTTTGGATACAAACGCACGCCAATGATGACGCCCATGACACCAGAAGTCGAGCTTACTCTTGTGATTGGATCCAACTATGTGGCAGTGTCGGTTGCGCTCTCGCCGATTGAAGGAGGCTCCCGATGCCTGCGGAACGCACACTCGAAGCGAACGCCGCGTGGTCGGAGTTCGTCGTCACCCAGGACGACTGGGACGCCGCGGCTCCAGAACTCTTGACTGGCATGTTCAGCCAGCTGGTGTTGATCCGGACCTTCGAGGAGTTCGTCCTGGAGCTTGCCGCGGACGGGCTCATCCACGGCCCTGCGCACTCCAGCATCGGCCAGGAGGGAGGCGCGGTCGGTGCGTGCTTCGCCCTTACGTCGGAGGACACCGTGAACGGGTCACATCGTGGCCATCACCAGTTCCTCGCCAAGGCGCTCGCCCATCTGTACCCAAAAGGCATAGATCCAACAAAGCCGTTCCCTGAGGATGTACGGGCCGTACTCCTGCGCAGCCTGCGTGAAATCTGTGGACTGGACCAGGGCTTCAGCCACGGTCGAGGCGGCAGCATGCACCTCCAGTGGCACGAGGCCGGCGCCATCGGGACCAACGCGATCGTCGGTGGCGGGGTACCGCTCGCGGCCGGATCCGCGTGGGCCCACAAGAAAGCCGGCACTGACGCGGTGACCTTCACGTTCTTCGGCGACGGCGCGATCAACATCGGATCCACGCTGGAGAGCCTCAATCTTGCGGCGGCGTGGTCGCTGCCCTTGTGCTTCTTCGTCGAGAACAACCTGTACGCCGTCTCCACCCACGTGTCCGAAGTCACCGCCGAACCACGGCTGTCCGGCCGCGGCCCGGGCTTCGGCATCCGGAGCTGGAAGGTCGACGGCATGGATCCGCTGGCTGTGTACCTCGTGACGCAGCAGGCCCTCGCCCATATGCGCAGCGGCGACGGTCCGACGATGATCGAAGCCGATGTGTACCGCTACTTCCACCAGAACGGCCCCTTCCCCGGCTCGGCGTTCCGGTATCGCACCAAGGAGGAGGAATCGCAGTGGCGCGGTCGGGATCCGATCGACACCATGGTGGGACACCTGGTGCGACGCAGAATCCTCAGCAAGAGGGCGGTTACGGAGACGATCAAACGCGCCAAGTCTCTGATGTCGGAACTCGGCGACGTCCTCCTGGAACCGCGGCCGGGCGGCAAGCCGGGTGAGCGACGCATCGTGCCCTCGGAGTGGCCGGACCCGGCGTTCGTCGACGAAGGCATCCGGGGCGACCTGTCGGAGCTGGCCGGCATCGAGTTCACCGACGCCGAGGACTTTGCCGACGACTTGACCGATGTCAAGTTCATCGGCGCCGTCGCCGGGGTGATGGGACGTCGCCTGGGGACCGATCCTCGCGTCGTGGTGATGGGAGAGGACGTACACAAGCTCAACGGTGGCACCAATGGTGCTACCCGCGGCCTGAGCGAGGCGTTCCCCGACCGCGTACTCGGGACCCCGATCTCGGAGAACGCGTTCGCCGGCCTCGGCGGCGGACTGGCTCTGGACGGCCGGTTCCGCCCGATTGTCGAGTTCATGTACGCCGACTTCATGTGGGTGGCGGCAGACCAACTGTTCAACCAGATCGGAAAAGCCCGCCACATGTTCGGAGGTGAGGGCAAGGTGCCGTTCGTCCTGCGCAGCAAGGTCGCCACCGGCACCGGCTACGGATCGCAGCACTCGATGGACCCAGCCGGCATCTTCGCGACGGCACCGGGCTGGCGAATAGTCGCTCCGTCAACGCCGTTCGACTACGTCGGCCTGATGAACACGGCTCTGGCCTGTGATGACCCGGTCGTGGTCCTCGAGCACGTGGATCTGTACAACTCCACCGGGCCCGGGCTGCCGGAGAACTACGACCACTACCTTCCCGTCGGCAAGGCAGCCGTACGCCGCGAGGGAGCGGCCCTGACCATCCTCACCTACCTGGCGATGACACCCGCCGTTCTGGCCGCCGTCGAACAGACAGGAGTGGACGCCGAGGTCATCGACCTGCGCTGGCTGGACCAGGCCAGCCTGGACTGGGACACGATCACCCAATCGGTGATGAAGACCAACAACGTGCTCATCGCCGAGCAGGGCGCCATAGGCACCTCCTACGGCGGCTGGCTCTCGGACGAGATCCAACGCCGGCTGTTCGACTGGCTCGACGCCCCGATCGAGCGCGTGACGGGAGGCGAGGCGTCGCCGAGCATCAGCAAGGTACTGGAGCGTGCCGCGTTCGCCTCCACGGAGGAAGTCGTCGCCAGGCTCCGCGAGATCACGCAGGGGCAGAACAATGGCTGAGATCATGCGCATGCCCGAGGTCGCCGCCAACACCACAGAGGCGATCCTGGAAGCCTGGAACGTCGGCTTGAACACCCCTTATGCAGCCGGCGACCCGATCGTCACGGTGGAGACCGAGAAAGCCGCGGTCGACGTGGAAGCCGAGAGCGACGGCGTACTACTGCGCCTCCTGGTGGAAGCGGGCACGGCAGTGGCGGTGGGTACACCGATCGCAGTCTGGGGGGCAAAGGACGAGTCGGCCTCCGAGGTGGATGCCCTGGTGGCTTCGCTCGGTACCGGACAAGCGCCGGTGACGGCGTCCACCACTTCGGCGACGGCGCCGGAAGAGCCCGCAACGCCCGCGGGCACGGTCACTCCGGCGCCCGCCGTGGCGGCGCGGGACAACAGCGAGCGCACCTTCGCCAGCCCGCTGGCACGACGTCTCGCGCGCGAACTCGAAGTGGATCTGAACGCTGTGGTGGGGAGCGGCCCGCACGGACGAATCCGGCGCGCCGACATCGAAGCAGCCGTCGTCACCTCGGTGGAGCCGGAGGAGACGTTGCCGGCCAACACCGGGGCAGAAATTCCGAGAAACGGGACTTCGGCCATCGGACCGCGATTCGTGGACGTGCCCAACACGCGGATGAGGATGGCAATCGCCCGCCGGCTGACGGAGAGCAAGCAGAACACGCCGCACTTCTATCTGCGCGCCGGCACACGCGTCGACGCATTGCTTGAGCTGCGGCAACAGATCAACACCGGCCCGGGCGTGAAGGTGTCGATCAACGACCTGCTCGTCAAGGCGATCGCGTCCGCACACGTGAGCGTCCCCGCGATGAACGCGCAGTGGAACGACACCTCGATCCGGCACTTCTCGGACGTCGACATCGCTGTGGCCATCGCCACCGACGGCGGTTTGGTCACCCCGGTGGTCCGCGGCGTGGACTCCCTGTCGATCAGCGACGTAGCCGAGGCAACGAAGGACCTGATCGCCCGTGCGAAGGAGCGCCGGCTCCAGCAGGACGAACTGGAAGGCGGCACGATCACGATCACCAACCTCGGCATGTACGGCACCGAGGACTTCGCAGCGATCATCAACCCGCCACAGGCCGCAATCCTGGCCGTCGGCGCGGTGCGGCAAGAGGCAGTCGTCGACGAGGGGGCGATCAACATCGCGTCCGTACTGCGTCTGACCCTTGCCGTCGACCACCGGTCGGTGGACGGCGCCACTGCGGCCGAGTGGATGAAGGCGTTCGTGGACGTTCTCGAGCACCCGCTCCGGATCCTGCTTTGAGTGCCGGCGAATCTGAGGCTGGCCGCGACCGCCGGACGCTTCGCCGACGACGACCTGCTCTCCATCCTGGAGCATCTCGCGGCGAACAGACCCGCCGGCGAGTTCGTACGCGCGGACGAGACCCACTCCGTCCAGAGCGGCACGATCGGCTGGCAGGCCCTGGGCCAATAGGCAGCGGCCCCAGGGCAGTTGAAGACCCGCCGATCGGGATCAGTCACCGATGAACCACAGATACAGGTGCAGCCCTCGCTCGACAACCTGACACAACTCGCGGGCCTGGGCGACCCAGTCACCACCACAGACTGCAGGAAGCCGGTCGAGTTCCGCCAGCAGCAGCGGCATCTGCCGCTGGTTGAACACCGCATCGCCATACGGAGTCAGGGCCCAGAGCATCGGAAATTCCGCCGGGTCCAGGTCCGCGAAGTCAGCGGTCCACACCACACCGGCCTTGGCGCGAGCCACGACGTCCCCGCTGTCACCACGCACCGCCAAATTGATCACCCGCCGAGCCTATCGGCGCCCACCCCGACCAGCGAAGGAATATACGACCGTGACGTTTCCCCAGACCCCGGCCCTGTCCGAGGAACTGGACAGGCTGATGCGCCGGATGCGCCTGCCCTAAATGCGCAAAGCCGCCCCCGACGTGCTGGCCACCGCCCGCGCGCAACGCTGGGACCCCGCCAAGCGGCGTTGTCACGTTGTTGGGTGCGTGACTGTCTGATGGTGCGTCGGGGTGTGGTGGGTCTGCGGTCCGGGCCCGTGTTCAGCCCGTGGCGGGTCGGCTGGCAGTGCCGGTGATCTGGTCCCAGATGGCGAAGCGGATGGTCATCTCGGCTCGGTGGTCGAAGGCTGTCATCAGGTGGCGGTGGGGCCGGAAGTGGGGCGAGATGCCGCTGAACGCGGACAGGAACCGCTGGACCGCGCCCACACTGCGGAAGCCCTTCATCGCGCGTTCACGCTGCCTGGTGGGCTGGTGGCTGTTCTCGGCCCGGTTGTTCAGCCCCTCGTGCGAGCGGTGCTCGACGGAGGACATGACCTCACGGAGGGCCGCGCCGCAGGAACACTGCTTGTCCGTGACGACCACCCGCGCCACCGCACGCGTCCTCTTCATAGCCCGTCGATGAACAGCCCCACTCCCGGTAGCAGGCTCGGAAACCCTGCGCCGGCGCGTACAGCCATAGCCCGGGAGCGTCCGCTTCCTCGGCCTCGACATCGTCCTCGGCGCCAGGTCCCCGCTCGTCGGTGAACACCGGCCGACACTCCCCTGTGGGCAGATCGAGCCGGCTCCCGGACTCGCCGGGTCAGGTGCGGGTGAGGTCGGACAAGAGTGCGGGCAGGAGGCGTTCCTCCATGACCGTGCTGCCCGACTCCTCGATGGTACGGGCCAGTTCGGGGTCCCAGGGGCTGGCCGCGGGCGGTCCCGCGAGCGGTGTGGACTCGCCCTTGCTGAGTGCCGCCGTGTAGTCGGCGGCGGTCATCCGCCAGGGGCGGGCGCCGTGGCGGGCCACGGCGTCCGCGGTGATGCGCAGGCCGACCCAGTCGAAGTCGGCGCGCCAGTGCAGCCGGGCTCCCGCGCGTACGGCGTCGCCGAGCAATTTGTGGCAGGCGGCGGACGGGACGCCCTCGGTGCAGACGAGGGCCGCGCTCGTGTCCTGGAGTTCGCCGGCCGCGGCACGCAGCACGGCCGGGTTCTCGCAGACGAAGATGGTGCGGGCCGCGGGCACGACGGGGTCGGTGGCGAGCTGGTGGAGCGTGAGCCGGAAGGGGATGCCGAAGTCGGCGGCGTCGCGCAGCCAGTCGCAGACCACGGTGTCGCCCTCGGCCCCGATGTTGAGGACGAGTACCTGGCTGGCGAGGTCGTCGGCGATGGCTCCGGCGCTCTCCCACAGGGCGCGCCGTCCGGCCCGCACGCGCGGGACGTCGCCACCGGTGCGCTGGGCGAGGGCGCGCAGGACGAGCTGTTCGAGTGGGCTGCCGGGAACGAGGGCCTTGGTGTCGCCGGTGGCCCACTCGGCGAGAACCGGAAGCGGCAGGACGCCGGCCGGGTGCACGGGGGGCCGGTCCCGGTCGCCGGGGAGCCTTTCCAGGACGCGTACCGCCGCGTCGAGGAGGGGAGCGTCCCCGCGGCGTACAAGACGGGTGAGGGTGCCGTCAGCGGCGATCCGCTCCAGCCAGGCCGCGAACCATCCCTGCTCTGCGAGTGGGCTGGAGTGGGCGGACTTCATGGCCTGTTCGCGGCGCGCTTCCTCGTCGGCCCGTTCGGCCGGACGGTCACGCAACGGGCCGTGGAGCCGGCCGAGGGTCGTCAGGAGACCGGTGCCGTACCGGTCGTGCAGATACGCGTCCAGGTCGCTCAGGGGTACGGCGAGGCGCTTGGCGGTCTCGGGCCGGTAGCGGCCGGTGATGCCGATGACGGTGCGGCGTTCGGCCTCGCTGGGCCCCGTGAGCCCGATGTCGCCGTCGATCACGCCGCCGGTGCGCTCCAGCCTGCGGCGGGCGGCGGCGAGCAGCCGTGTCCATCCCTCGCCCCGCAACTCCTCGCACTCACGGTGCTCACGCGGCTCAGTCGACAACAGCGGCCCCCTCGGACGTCGGGACGCGCCGGGTGCCGGGCGAGCCGAGGGCGGTGGTGAGATCGCCGGTGTCGTCGGCGAGGAGCCGGTCGCCGTCCCAGACGAGCAGCAGCGCGGAGACGGTGTGGTCGACGGCGGTGTGCGCGAGGTCGTAGTGGGCGGCGGCGGACACGGAGGCGTGGGCGGCCCACAGGTCGTAGCCGGTCATGAACAGGTCGAGGTCGAACTGGGCTGCCAGCGACATGAGTTCGCCGCGCCCCGTGTCGTCCACGCCCGCGAAGGCCTCATCGAGGGCGAGCAGGCGCGGGGCGTGCGGGTCGGCGGAGTTGAGCATGGCGTGCGCGGCGGCGAACAGCGGCAGGTGCAGCGACACGGACTGCTCACCGCCCGACAGCCGGCTGTGCCGGGCGCGAGTGAGCCTCTCCTCGCTCTTGTCGGGGCGTACGAGCTGGAACGCGAACTGCCGCCAGCGCCGGTAGTCGAGGACCTCGGCGAGCAACTCCCGATAGGGCTGGTCGCGGTGGCGGGCGCGGGCGGTCTTGATCTGCGCGGCGAAGTGGGTGCGTACCCGGACGAGACCGTCGGGGCCGAGGCGGGCGGCGTCGGCGTCGAGGAGGCCGCAGACAGCGCGCTGCTCGTCGTCGAGATGGTCTGCGAGCAGCCAGCTCACACCGACCGTCGTCCCCGATGACATGGTGCGCCTGCGCATGTCGGTGTTCATCCGCCTGATCAGGTCACGGGCGTCGACGGTGCGGTCGTGGATCTGCTGGGCGAGCCGCGTGAGCAGGGCGTCCTCCAGGATGCGCTGCTCGGACTCGGAGAGCAGTTCGGCCTGGTCACGGCGGTGTGCCGCGATCTTCTGGGCGAAGGCGGCGACGGGCAGCGGGCCCTCCTCGTCGGCCACGCGTACGAGGATGACCCCGTCGGAGCCGTCCCATTCGGGCCGGTAGTCCTGTCCGGCGGCGGCGAGCTGCGCCTGCAGGTCGTCCAGGGCCTTGGTGAGACGCGTGACGGACTGCTTGAGGCTGGTCTCGGTGGGGGTGAGGTCGCGGGTCGCGGAGAGGATCGCCTCGTGTACGGCGACCACGGCCAACGGGAGTGCTTCGCCTGCCCAGTCGGCCTCCTGGGCGGGCCAGGCGAGGCCGGGCGGACAGCGCAGGATGTCGAGGAGTTCACGGGCGGCGTACGGGCGCAGGCCGCGGGCGGTGTCCTTCTCCTCCGCCGCGGCGACCGACCCGGCCTCGGCCGCGGCCGTACGGCGGGCCTCGGCCGCGGCGGTGCCCGCGATCGCGGTGTGCTGGGCCACACGAGCCGCCTCGGCCTCCCTCACCAGGGCGTCGATTCCGTCCTCGGCCTCCTGCACCTGGCGCATCACCTCCTGCGCCTCGGCCCCGACGGCCTCCTGGAGGGCCTGGAGTCCCGCGGCCTCCTCGGTGTGCCGGCGGCGCGCCGCGCGCTCGGCGTCCAGCGCCGCCTCCTCGTCCTCGGCGGCGGCGGTGAGCCGGTCGGCGCCTGCCTGGGCGGCCTCGGTCTGGCGGGCGTGTTCGCGGCGGCGGGCGGTGAGTTCGCGGACCGCCGTCTCGAAGGCGCGGGTGGCGGTCTCGACGGCGTCGACGCGCTCGATCTCGATGGTGTACTCGGCCGCGGTGCGGCGCAGGGCGCGCTCGGCGACCGAGCAGGTGGCCACCGACTCGTCGTACGAAGCCTGGGACGCGTCGGCGGCGTCGCGGGTGGCGCGCAGTCTCGCTGCGGCCTTGTCGAGTTCGCGCAGGGCCTGCGTGATGCCGGTCGTGCGGGGCAGGGCGGCGCGAGCGGCGGCGTACGCGTCGAGGGCGGCGTCCGCACGGGCCTGTGCGCGCGCCAACTCGTGCAGTTGGGCGGAGAGTTCTGCCAGCAGCTTCTCGCAGGCGGCGATCCGGGCGGCGCGCCGGCGCGCGCGGGCGGTGGCGCCGACGTACTCGGCGTGCTCCTTGGTGTGGGCACCCACCAGGACACCGGCCGCGTACCGGCCGTCTGGACTGATCTGTGGGGTCCCGGTGTCGAGATCGCCGGTGACGGCGACGGAGCGCAGTACAGCGGTGATCCGCGCGGCCGGGATCGCGGCGTTGCCTTCGGGGTCCCCGAGGCCATCGGGGTTCTCGGGTCGCAGGAGATCGGCGAGGCTCGGTCCACTCACCGGGGCACCGGCGCGGAGGTAGCCCTCGCTGTGCCCGGCTGTCACGGGGTTGTCCTCGGTGGTGAGGAGCGCGTCGAGGAGGCCCGACGCCTCCAGGGCAGCTTCCAGGCAGGCGCGCTGATGATCCGTCAGCTCGTCGTCGAAGTCGACGAGTCGCCACAGCGGCACGCCGTCACTGGGCGCCCTCCCCCAGTCTTCGGCCGGGGGGACGCCCATCTCGCTTCGCTCGGCAGTGCGGCCGCGGGCCGGGGGCGGGGCGTCGTCGTGTTCGGCGGCGATCCGGTCGCGTTCGGCCTTGGTCTCGGCGTGCCGACGCTCGACATCGGTGCGCTGAGCGCGCAAGGATGCCATCGTGTCGCGCAGCTCCTGCACGGCGGCAGTGGTGGCCTCGGTGAAGGCGTCGGCGAGTGTGACCGCCTCGGTCTCGCCGGTGAGTTCGAGGGCTTCGGCGAGTCGGTCGGCACCCGCTTCGGCCATGAGCGCGCCGTGTTCCCCCGTCCACTGACCGAGCGCCGTACGGGTCTGTTCGCGGGCGGATTCGAGGGCCGACTCGGCAGCGGTTTCGGCGGTTTCGGCCGCAGCGACCGCCTCCTGCGCGCGGTCGAGTGCGACCCGGGCGAGGTCACGGGTCTGGTCGGCACCGCGTGCCGCCTGCTGGGCGCCGCGCACGACCCGGACGCCCTCGTGGCGGGCGGCGGCCAGCGCGGCGGAACGGTCGGCGATGTGGTCGGGCTCGGCATCGGCCGGCGTCCAGGCGAGGCCGGCTGTGTGGGCGTGGTCGGCGACGGTGGCGGCGTCCCGGGAGACGGCTGCGTCGAGTTCGCCGGCGAGCCGGGCTGCGTGTTCGGCTTCGGCGCGGGCGCGGCCGGTGGCGGCGGTGCGGCGTTCGCGTTCGGCGCTCGCCTGCCGGGCGGCCTGCTCGCAGGTGCGCACCAGGCGTTCCAGGTCGGCCAGTTGCTCGATGGCCTGGTAGGCGGCGGAGGAGCGCAGCTGGTCGAGACGGGCGCGCTGGGCGGCGAGCGCGGCGTCGGCCGACTCGGCGCGCGTCTCGGCGGTGGCCTGCTGTTCACGGGCCGCCGCCAGGTCCGCGGCGGCGGTGCGCAGGGCGGCGGCGCGCTCGGCGGTTTCGGCGCGGCGGGCGGTGAGCCTGTCCGCGGCGGTGCGGGCGTGGACCCGCAGATAGGTGGAGTAGCTCGCGAGGAAGGCGCGGGTGGCGTCGTCGGCGGCGGCCAGCCCCTCAAGGGTGCGCTGCACGGACTCCATGTCGTCGAAGGAGCGGGCCGCCTCGGCGATCAGGTCGTCGTCGAGCGGGCGCAGGCCCGCGGTGAGGGTGTCGGAGAGTTTGGCCGGGTCGAGGTTTTTGGCGAGCTGCGGACGGCGCAACGTGAGGATCAGGGTGAGCAGTTGCTCGTACCGCTCCCGGCCGAGGCCGAACAGGCGCTGGTCGACGGCGGCACGGTAGTCGGCCGTGGAGGCGATCAGTTCGCGTCCGAGCTCGGCGGTTAGCTGCTTCCTCGTCATCGGCCGGTCGTCGTCGGTCAGCAGCGAGAATTCCTCTCCGACGCGGCCTTCGGCGACGAAGTGCCAACGCGCGGGTGTGTCGCGGTGCCGCTGGGCGTGCAGCCCGATACCGCAGGTGACGGCCTCGCCCGTGACACGGTGGGTGAACTCCATCCAGACGTAGCCGAGGGCACTGTCCTGGCCGCGGAAGAGCAGGTTGGACTTCATCGTGCGGTCCTCGGCGGCGAACGGGTTGAGCCGCTTGGGGTCGATGCGGCCGTCGAGGACGAACGGGAAGAGGACTTCCAGGGCTTTGGTCTTGCCGGATCCGTTGGGGCCGCGCAGCACCAGCCAGCCGCCGGCGAAGGAGAACTCCTCGTCCCGGTAGTCCCACAGGTTGATGATCCCGGCACGGGTGGGGACATATCGGGGAGCCGGGGTGGGAGCGGGGGTGCTCACGGAGTCGGGTCCTTGGCGGTGTCGTCGGCGAACAGGCCGGTATGGGCTGGTGCGGTCTGGGCTGGTGGTTGAGCTGCCGTACGGGTCTTCACCCGGGCGGTGACCCCGCGGTAGCGGGCGAGCAGCGGAAGCACGAGGACTCCGCCGTCCACACGGACGATCAGCGACATGGCGGCCAGCAGGGCCAGAGCCTGGCCGAGCAGCCGGTCCGGGTCGCCGCGCAGATCGGCGGCGAAGCCCGCACCGTACTCACCAGTGATCTCCTTGAGCCTGCCGCGCAGCCACGAGTCGGTGACGAAGGGATACCGGGTCTCTCCCCGCTCCTCTCCCGCCTCGTCATGATTCTCATACGGCTCAAGCATCTCGTACGCGGCCCCCGCGTCAGGCTCGTCGGGCGTGGCGAACTCGGCGATCGCCGAGCGCGTAGGGAGGGCGCCGTCGATACGCCGGGCGCGGGCCACGAGGCGTTCGGCGGCGGTGGGCGCGGGCAGCAGTTCGAGGGCGTGTCGTCCGGAACGCTGCACGGCGGCGCTGATCCGGGCCGCAAGGAGCAGCGCGGCCTGCGCAACGGTGCCGCCGCCGGGGAAGCGGATGTCGGACAGTCTGCCGGAGGTGTCGATGAGCGCCACGCCCTCGGCCCGCCGCTCCACCGTCAGCCCGGTCAGGCGCTCCAGGTCCTCGGCGAGGGCGGGGGCCCGCAGCTGGCCCAGGAGTTCGGTGTCGGCGTCGGCGTAGTACGCGACCGGATTCTCCAGCACCAGGCGGCGGGCGCGGCGGGCCTGGTCGCGGCGCTGGGCGGCACGGCCGGCGGACATGCCCAGCGCGCCTGCGGAGTCGAGGAGCGCGGTGACGGAGCTCAGGTGCTGCAGGACGCGGGTCGGGTGGTGGACGGCGAGGAGGATCTCGCGGTCGATGTCGTACAGGGCCTCGGCACGCTCGGGATCGCCGGCCCAGGCAGTGGCAGAGCCGTCGGCGAGGGTGAGCGCGCCGCGTTCGGTGAGCCAGGTGACGGCGTCGACGAAGGCGTCCCGGTCCGGCTTGCGTGCGGTGTCGAGTCCGAGTCCGTCGATGCGTACGGCGTCGGCGGCGACCGCGTCGGCCAGCTCGCCCAGCGCCACCTGCGCGCCGTGGCGGCCCAGGGCCGCGAGGGTGAGGACGAGGTAGGCGTAGCGGCGTCGGTCGAAGGGGCGTCCCGCGCGGGTGAGGGCCGGGCGGGTGGCGTCCAGGCCGTCCTGGGCGCGCTGGAGCCGGGCGGTGTCGGCGGTGGTGACGAGCCGGTAGCCGAGCACCTCCGTCAGATCGGTGCGCAGCTGCCCGGCCCAGCGGCGCACGGTCGCCAGCGCCGCCTTGTCCGGATACCCGGGCGTGACCAGCGGATGCCGCAGTACGAGCCGTACGGCCTTCTGGTAGTCGGCGAGTTCGAGCGGGGAGACACCCTCGGCGACGCGGCTCATGCGGTCCTGCCTTGTCCGTGGGTCGTACCGCCCGTCGTGAGGTCCACAGGCCCCAGGACATCGGGAAGGTCTTTCATACGGTGACCTCCAGGCGCAGTCCGTCGAGGTGGAGGCGGCCGCGCACGGTGTCGACGGTGGTGGAGCCCTCGGCGGGGGTGAGGGTGAGGCGTACCCCGTGGGCGGATCCAGAGGCGGCGGTGACCATGCGGCTGGCGGGGACACGGGCGGCGAGCGCCACGTCCAACAGGGCGAGCAGGGCCCGCGTTTCAGGCTCGTCGAGCGTCCGACCGTAGACGCCGTCCGATGCGAGGGCGTTCGCGGCACTGCGGCGCTCGGCCTGCTCCTTCAGCTGCTCGGCGCGGAGCCGGGCCCGCTGGGCGTCGTTGCGTTCGATGCGGCCGGGGCCGTGCAGGGCGGGGGTGCGGCCGGACTGGACCAGGGTGCGGGCCAGCTCGACCGGTTCGGCCTCCCACCAGGACGTACGCCCAGGGATCTGCTCGGGATCGGCGTACGGGACGGCGATGTGGCGGGGCGCGCCGAGTCCGAAGACCGCCTGGAACAGGGCGTGCGCGTCCTCGTCACTCTCACAGGAGGTGAACCACTGGGCGAGGTGGCGCAGTTGGCTCTCCCGGCTCACCCCGCCCCGGCGCGCCTCGGTGACTCGGCGCAGCAGGGCGAGGACGGAGCGGATCGCGGTGACGGTGGCGTCCTGCAGCCGCTCGGTCTCGCTGTGCTCGCGCTCCGCGAACCAGTGGGCGATGCCGTCCCACCGGTGCCGCCAGTCCGACAGGCGCTCGGCGGGGCTGCGGAAGAGCCGCTCGTCGGCCTCGGCCGCGTACTCGATCATGCGGTCCACACCGGTGGCCGCGGCCTTCTCGACTGCCTCGGCGAGCAGCGGGGCATAGCGCCCGAGTTCGGCGGTGAACTCCCGCATGTGGGCGAGGAGCGTGTCCTTGTGGGCGAGGAACACCTCGGGCCGGGTGTCGTTGGTGCGCGCCAGGTCGCCCAGCATGAGATAGAAACGGGCGGCGCGCTGCGCCATCTCGTTCAGCACGGAGTCGAGACGGCCGAGCTTGCGGTACACCTCCTCCCCGTCGCCCGCGGCGTTGGCCTCGGCCAGCGCGCGCAGGTCGCCGAGGATGTCGGGGAAGACAAGGCGGGAGAGCTGGGCGTCCTCCAGGCTCGCGCCGAGTACGTCCTCCACAGCCCGGTACGCGCGATATCCGGCCTGGGT
The DNA here is from genome assembly GCF_036227505.1 of Streptomyces sp. NBC_01450. Classification (NCBI taxonomy): domain Bacteria; kingdom Bacillati; phylum Actinomycetota; class Actinomycetes; order Kitasatosporales; family Streptomycetaceae; genus Streptomyces; species Streptomyces sp. NBC_01450. The sequence continues at coordinate 676,227 of NZ_CP109481.1, forward strand.
AAACTGGTACACGTAGTGGCGGTTACGGTATTCGGCCAGGTTCGCGGCGCGCGTCCCGTCGTACGACCTGTCCAGGACCTGCCACTCCGCGAGCGCGTCGAGCAACGGCTGAACACCGGCCAACCCGCCGACGGCGCCCGCGGCGGGATGGTCGACTGCGAGCCGCTCAAGCAGTCCCACCGCGTCCGAAGCGTGCAGCAACACCTGGTAGTTGGCGCGTCCGCGGTCGAAGGCGCGCAGCAGCCACAGGTATTCGTGGCGCTTCTCGGCGGCGGCGAAGTGGAAAAGCCGCAGCCGGTCGTCGAGGGAGAACGCGTCGATGCCGAACGCGCCCTCGTCAACGGGCTTCGGGGCGTCGGACTCGTCACTCACGGATCTGGCGGCTTCCCTTGCTTCGGCTGCTACACGTCCGGCTGGACACCATCGGATCCCAACCAGTCTGCCGCACCCCGACCGGTGCGGGTAAGCCGCCCTCCAGCCGACGCCACCTGTGCTATCGTCCGCCCTTCTCACGCCGCCTGCATCGCGGCGACCGTCTCACGCCCGAACGCGGCCACGTCATCCGATGACCGTCCTGGTCGCGCCCCGTGCCTGGTGACTCGCGAACGGCATCGGATCTTCACCGCGCCTCGAACGGATGCCTCGTGGGCGGCCTAGCCCGGCCGCACGAAGGGCGCTGTCACGTTGGCTGATCGAGTGGGATGATCTTCTGGTTGATCATGCTGGGAGGGGTCGTTCGTGGAGAGCGGGTCTGCGGGTGCCGATACGTCATCCGGCCTGCTCAGGCGGCATGTTGGTACTCGTGCAGGGTTCCGCCGAGCCGGTCTCGTCGGCGGACCTCAAGATGCCCGATCTGCTCTGGCACGTTGATCGGTGCAGGCAGTGGGCGCAGCGGCGCGGCTTGTCCCAGGGTTCGGTGCGGTCGATGGCAGGTGTAGAAGGTCTCGAACTCGCGGAGCGAGTGCAGAAGGTGGCTCTGGTTCCCAGTCAGGGTGCGGTCCGGTAACTCACGTCGGCACGTCTGTATCCAGCGCTCCATGGGGGAGTTCATCCGCGGTATCCGAATGCCGGTGGTGACAACGTTCAGCCCGGCGTCGGTCAGCAGGTCGTCAATAGCGGCCGTGAACTTCGAGTCGCGGTCGCGGATCGAGAACCTGGCCCTGCTGCTTGCGTCCTCGAGGTCCATGAGGAGATTGCGCCCGAGCTGCACGATCCACTCCGCCGTCGGGTGTGCGCCGGCGCCCAGGATCCGCACCCGCCGCGTGGCGTGCTCGATCACCGCGAGGACGTACAGGCGCGCCCCGGTCAGGGTGCGGACCTCGAACAGATCGCAGGCGAGCAGCGCTTCTGCCTGGCTGCGCAGGAAGTCGGCCCAGGTGGTGCTCTGCCGTTCGGGCGCGGGTGGGATGCCGTGCTCGCGGAGGATCTCCCAGACGGTGGAGGCGGCGACCTTGATGCCGAGCGCCGCGAGCTCGCCGTGGATCCGCCGGTAGCCCCACGAGTCATTCTCGCCCGCCAGACGCACGACCAGGGCCCGGATCGACCGGATGGTCGGCGGGCGCCCGCGGCGCTTCGGCACGCAGGCCGCAGCGTGGCGCCGCTTGAGCAGGCCGCGATGCCGGCGCAGGAGCGTGTCCGGGCGGACCAGCAACAGGAGGTGCCGCAGCTGCCCTTCTCTCTAACGCTCATCGGCAACAGGCGCAGGAACGCGAAGGTGTGGGTCACGGCGAGACACCCAAGACGCAGCAGCACGAAGATCATGATGCCGTCGATGCCCTGCACAGATGGAGACAACAGGGTGAAGGGAGGCGCGGCCGGAGATACGGGATCAACGCTTCACCTGGGCGGATGAATGATCGGCACCCGCAGAGGCGTCGTCACGTCCGCTCTCGCGCAGCGAGGTCGAGCGCGACGTCCGTGATCATGTCCTGTCCTCTTGGCCGCCCACCATGCCCCGGCGGCCGACCTCGACAAGGACGGCTCGGGCGTCCAGTCCGTGGCGGACAGCCGCGGTCTCGGCGTGGCGCAGCAAGCAAGGTTCTGCAGGGCGGACCCACCCGAGCAGCAAAAGCGCCGCCCGGCGTCAGGCAGCGCCAAGAAAGCTCAACCGCACCTGACGGCTGGGGTTGTCCCTGTTCCTGTCCGCCAAACTCCGTTAGGGCAAGTCCTGTTCGGTCGTGCGTCGTGCGTGTGGCGGCCGCCACCCAGTGGACAGCGGTTCCGCACTGGTCATTTGATCCGGATGCAGGGCGATCGGGACTCCGGCTGCTCGCCCACACATCACAGTGATGCATGAAATTGCTTGTTTGGCAGTCATAAATTACCCAAAGAAGCCATGTGCTTTCATGGAAGCGCGCACAGCGCGCATCCGGCGCGCTTCAATCGGGCACATCGCTACAGGGGGCTATCAACATGGCGGCACCGCAGGTCAGGTGGAGCGCGCTGCTGGACATGCTGACACGCGACGGCCGGATCGAAGTGGAGGCGGCAGCCACCGCGTTGGGGGCCTCCGCCGCGACGATCCGGCGCGACCTGGACGAACTCGCCCGCCAGCAGATGGTCACCCGCACCCATGGCGGGGCGGTGATCAACGCGATCGCCTACGACCTCCCGCTCCGCTACAAGGCCGCGCGCAACGCGCCCGAGAAGGAACGCATCGCGAACGCGGCGGCCGGTCTGGTCAAGGCCGGGGAGGTGGTGGGACTGAACGGCGGCACGACCACCACCGAGGTGGCCCGGGCGCTGGCCACCCGTGCCGACCTCAGTTCCGGTGGCACGGACACCGCACTCACCGTTGTCACCAACGCTCTGAACATCGCCAACGAGCTGGTCGTACGGCGGCACGTCAAACTTGTCGTGACCGGCGGAGTGGCCCGCCCTGCGTCGTACGAGCTGATAGGGCCGCTGGCCACCGAACTGCTCACGGAGATCGCGCTGGACCATGTCTTCATCGGCGTGGACGCCATCGACGTCACCCACGGTGCGACCGCGCATCACGAGGGCGAGGCCAGCATCAACCGGGCACTGGCCCGGCGCGCCCAGCAGGTCGTCGTGGTCGCCGACTCCTCCAAGCTCGCCCGGCGGGCCTTCGCCCGGATCTGTCCCGTGGAGGACATCGACGTCCTGGTGACGGACAAGGCCGCCAGCGACGCGCTCACGGAGCCGTTCACGGCGGCCGGTGTGGACGTCATCCGAGCCTGACGCCGCGCGTCGTAGCCGACTCATCCCCGGACCCCGCCGGCGGTCAGGCCACTGACGAGGTAGCGCTCCACGAAGACGAACAGGACCACCACCGGCACGATCGTGACGAGCGAGGTGGCGAAAAGGTACTGCAACTGCTCGTGGTAGGAGGTGACGAAGCCGGGGATGGCCCGGGTCAGAGTCATCCGGTTGCTGGAGGAGGTAATGGTGAGCGCGACCACGTACTCGTTCCAGGCGCCGGTGAACGTGTACACCAGGGCGGTCACCACACCGGGCATCGCGAGCGGCAGCGTGACCCGGACCAGCGCACCGAACCGCCCGGCGCCATCGAGATAGGCGGCCTCCTCCAGCTCCTTGGGGATGCTCGCGAAGTACGCGTTGAGGATCCAGACGCAGAACGGCAGGTTGAACGCCGCGTTCACCAGGATCAGTGCCTCGGCGGTGTCGGTCAGGTCGAGGCAGACCATCTCCCGATAGGTGCCGACCAGCAGCGCGGTCGGCGCGAACATCTGGGTGACCAGCACCAGCACCAGGAACGCGCCGCGCCCACGGAAGCGGTGCCGGGCCGTGTAGTACGCGGCGGGCAGCCCGACGGCCAGGGTAAGCAAGGTCGCCGCCGCGGCGACGTACAGGGAGAACAGCAGCGCGTCGGTGACCAGCGGGTCCGTGAGCGACCAGACGTTCTTGAAGTTCGACCACTCCCACCGGGACGGCAGATAGGACGGCGGGGACTTCATCAGCTCCGGGGTCGGCTTGAGCGCCGTCAGCAGCATCTCGACATATGGCGCGAGAAACGCCAGCGCCACCAGCCAGCCGACGGCGGTGAGCACCACTGTGGGCAGCCTCATCGGACGCCTCGACGCCTTCGTTCTTCCCGCAGTCCGCGTTCTCATCGGGACCGAGGTCCGGCTCACGCGGTGTCCTCCCGTCGGCGGACCACGCGCAGATACACCAGCACCACTGCCAGGATCAGCACGAGGTTGACGACGGCCATGGCGGCCGACTCGCCCACCGCCTGGTTGTCGAAGGCGAGTTTGTAGAGACAGGTGGTGGTCGTGTCGGTGTCGAAGCCGGGGCCACCGCGCGTCATCGCCCAGATGATGGGGAACGAGTTGAAGTGAAGGGCAGCTGTTGTAGAAGAACAGCCGCGCGCTGGAGATGAACGGCAGACCGTACTGCGTGCCCCGGTACTCGGCCTCCTCCTTGAACAGCGGCAATAAGTCGGCAAGCACCTGCGGGGAGACGGCGTCCTGTGCCTTGTAGACCAGGTCGTCGCGAGCGAAGTCGGAGAACTTGTTGTAGTTGAGGAGGTCGGGCTCCTGCTTGGTCTGGACGTACGTCTTGACCTTGGAGTCCATCCGCTCCCAGTCGACGACATCGAGGTTCACGCGGTAGCCGGGGTTCGCGGCCTCGAAGTCCTTGATGAGCGCCTTCCAGTAGGGCTGAGTGTCGTCGTCGTATTTTGCCGCGACGAAGCGAATCGTCTTGCCGTCTGAGCCGCTGCCGTCGGAGGCGCTGCCTTGCCGCAGCCGGTGAGGGCCAGAGCCAGGGCAAAGGCCCCGGCGACGCCCATGAGGTGCCGTTTCACGGAGTAGCTCTCCGCATGCAGTGCCTGCACTGTCCTGCTGATACTTACACCTAGCATGCTTATTTGTGCATGAATTCCAGTGCTTTCAATCAACTAGCACCATGATGCTCAATGAATCGCGCATGGCGTCAAGGGCCGCCGGATCACGCATCGGTCACGCCGTGCGCCCAAGGCGGGAAACCGCCACGGAGGCGCTGGAACTACTCGGCCGACCGCGGGGACGGGCGTCGGCGACCGCGGTCGACCGCGGATCTGCGGACCCATGCGGCGGGACCGACGGACTCGACGCTCGTCATCGACTTCCCCGACAAGACCCTGGCCGGCGCGGACCCGCTTCACCACCACCGAACCGGCGCTCACGCGGCTCCAACTCGGCGAGGACCCGGGACGTCCGCAGGCGCCGAGGCGATCCGCAGTGGAGAACCAGCCACCCAAGGTGCGTTCCCAGCCTGACAGTTCACGGCCCCGGACGGGGCCAGGCGTGCAGGATCGCCCATGAGACGGCGCTCAGGAGTCGCGAGTCGGCGGACGCCTGGACGGAGGCGTTCGCGTCGCAGTTCGGGGACCCGGCGTCGAGTGGGTGGCCCTCGGCCGCGCCCCCGGTCGCGAATCTCGTCGTGGTGCACGCGGCCTGGACCCGGACAACCCACACCAACCGACCCGTTCCGACGCCCCAGCCTGACGCCCGTTCACACAGATTTTACCGTTCGATTCGGGCGGTCTCGAGGCTTGCGAGGGTGTCTCACAGGCCCCGTGGCCGTCCGCCACCAGGGACGCAGTCGGCCCCTGAAGCCTCTCTTCGCCCCAACTGGGTCTCCTGCACCGCATATTGACAGGCGGCGCGCCCTGCAAGAGCATGAGCGAAATTGCGCTGAATCTTGCATCTCCAAGCAACATCAAACATCTCTCACGGCACCGCGCATCCTCGTGACCGCACCGAAGCGACACCGCGCAGACCGCGCCCAGCACCACGTATCGCCGTCCATAGGGCAGAGTCCTGTCCGACAGGAGGACCCGAGTGCACGTCCGACTGAGCAGTCCCAGCGGCTTCCTCCTTGTCGCCGCCCTGATCGCCGCTTTCCTGGCCCCCGTCACCGGCCCGGCGGCCCACGCGTCGTCCCGGCCCGGCGCCTCCGCCGCCGGGCCGAAGGTGACCCACAGCGCGAAGGCTGTCACCGTGTCCGTGCCGGCCTCCGCGAGCGCCCCCGGCTACACCCTCGACGTGGCCACCGACGAACTCTCCCTGACCACCCGCCGCGCGGGCAGAACCGTCCTCGCCGCCGCCTCCGGCGACACCGGCGCACTGCGCTTCACCACGTCCGACGGTGCGTGGCAGCATGCCACCGGCATCACCGACTGGAAGTGGAACAACGGCGTCCTCACCCTCACCGCCGACACCACCCTCGCCGGCGCCACGGTCGAGGCCCGCATCACCCCGGAAGCCGACCGCTACCAGCTCGACTGGAACGTCAAGGGCGGCAACCCGACCAGGCTCGGACTCGCCTACGACCTGGCCTCGGCCGGACACTGGTACGGGCATGGCGAGGCCGAGACCCCCCAGGGCGGACCGGGCGTCGACCAGCCCTGGCCGCTGGACAGCGGAGAGGTGGAGCACAGCGACTTCGGACCCGCCTCGTACAACATGATCGATCCCTTCTGGTACACCTCGGCCTCGACCGGACTGCGCGTCGACACCGGCGACACCATGAACGTTTCGATCAACGGCGGCAAAGACGGCCTCGGCCGCTTCACCGTCGACTCTGCCGCGACCTACAAGGCCTCCGTCTTCGTCGAGTCGACGCCGCTGGACGTGTACCGCGACTACATCGGCATCGTGGGCAAGCCCAAGCAGAGCGACGCCACCTACACGCAGTACGAGAAGCCGCTGTGGAACTCCTGGGCGCAGTTCTACACCCACGTCGACCAGCAGAAGCTGCTCGACTACGCCACCGAGCTGCACGACAGGGGACTCCACGGACACACCATCCAGCTGGACGACAAGTGGGAGTCCGAGTACGGCAATCTCACCTTCGACTCCACCACTTTCCCCGACCCCAAGGGCCTCTCGGAGAAGATCCACGCCATGGGGTTCGACTTCGGGATCTGGGTCACCCTGTGGATCAACCTGGACTCCGACAACTACCGGTACGCCGCCGATCACGGCTATCTGCTGAGGGACGCCTCCGACACCACCAAACCGTGCCAGGTGACCTGGTGGAACGGCACCGCCGGGATCATCGACCTCGCCAACCCGGACGCCAAGGCCTGGTACGAGGGAAATCTCAGGAAACTGATGGCCGCCTACGGCATCGACGGCCTGAAGTTCGACACCCGCTTCTTCGACGAGAAGTGCGCCCCGCGCGACGGGTACCGGGCCACCGATTACCAGAAGCTCGGCACCGAACTGGCCGACGAGTTCGACCTGCAGGGTGCCGGCATCCGGGTCCACTGGAGCTCCACCGCCCATCAGGCCGGCTTCGTCACCCGGCAGGTCGACAAGGGCACCGGCTGGGACTCGCTGCGGGCATCGGTCGGCCAGAACCTGGCGATCTCCACCATCGGCTACCCCTTCGTGGAGTCCGACATGATCGGCGGCTCCGGCGGGCAGGCCGCACCGAGCAAGGACGTCCTGATCCGGTGGGCCCAGTCGGCCTCGCTGATGCCGCTGATGTACTCCTCCACCTCGCCGGTGGAGACCAATGACGTCACCACCGGCCAGAAGGTGACGTACGACCAGCAGACCATCGACCTGTACGCGGCGGCGATCAAGGCGCACGAACGGCTGGCCCCGTACATCTGGGACCAGGTGCAGGCGACGCTGAAGACCGGCGACCCGATCATGCGCCCGCTGTTCTTCGACTTCCCGAAGGACCAGGCGAGTTACACGGTCGACGACGAGTGGATGCTCGGCCCGGCCGTCCTGGCCGCGCCCAAGCTCGGCTCCGGCGCGACCCGTACGGTGTACCTGCCGTCGGGCAACTGGTTCGACGTCAACCAGGGCACGCTCATCCACGGCCCCGCGACGCTCAAGGGCTATGCGGCGCCGCTCGGGGTGACCCCCGCGTTCGTCAAGCTCGGCGCCAAGGGCGCCCTCAAGGCGATCCGGGCGCTGAAGCGGGACGGCGTACCTGCCGCGTCCGTGCTGATCGGCCCCGACGCCCCCGGTACCGGCTCCGGTAAGCCCTTCACGGTGACCACCACCGCCACCAACTGGGGCACCGGCACCATCAGCGGCGTCCGCACGGCCCTGACCATGCCCGACGGCTGGACCGCGAAGGCCACCACCGCGGCGACCGCACGTTCCCTCAGGCCCGGGGCCGCGTACACCACCAACTGGACCGTCACCCCGGCCGCCGACGCCGTATGGGGCAGCCATGACCTCACTGGCACGGTGACGTACAGGACATCCGCCGGGAAGACCGTCACCGTCGACGACACCGTCCAGGCGACGGTGGAGGCGACTCCGGGCGGTGTCCAGGATCCGTACCGCACGACGCAGACCACCGACGCCCAGTACGCGCAGTCTGGCGACCAGTTCGCCATCTGGGCGGCCGGACAGGACCTGTCCGGCTGGAAGGACGAGAAGGGCGCGGTCTATCTGACCGACGCCGCCGGTCAACAGTCCACCGTGCAAACCCAGTTGGTCTCCCAGACCGGCGAGAGTCCGGCGGGAAAGGCCGGGATCGCGATCGCCGACGACCTCACGGATCCGTCGAAGGGCGGCTACGCGGTGCTGGCCATGACCAGGAGTTACGGGCTGGAGTTCATGACCGACAGCAACGGCGACGGCGTCCTCGACACCTGGGCGGGCGGCGGCTCCACCTACCATCCGACCCACCTGAAGCTGGTCCGTGACGGCACCACCTACACCGCGTACGCCAGCAAGGACGGCGAGACCTGGACGACGGTCGGCACCGCACAGGTCCCGTCCGCGGCCGGCGCCGAGGACGCAGGGCTGGTCGCCAGCGCGGTCAACGCCAACTACCCCGGCGACAGGAGCGAGGCCGTCTTCAAGGGATTCTCCATCACCTCCTGAACTGAGAGGGCCCTGCCATGTCACGCGTTCCCACCGCCGTCGCCGCCTTCGTCGCCGGCATTGTCATAGCCGCGACAACGACGGCGATCGCCGGTACCAGTACCCCGGACGCCGATGTCAACTCGAGATCCACGACCACCTGGCTGACCGTCAAGGTCGCCGACGCCATGGGCACCAGGAACACGATCACCTGGGTGCCCACCGGGTCCTTCGCCTCTTCCGCCGAGGTCCGGGTCCCGCGCTACCCGACCACCGCCATCCAGGGCAAGGACACCACGCGGCTCGCGCTCTCCGCCGTGCGCAACGAGCAGGTGTCCGCGCAGCTCGCCATCGCCTCCGGCCACGACCTGCACGACGTGAAGGCGAGCGTCGGTGACCTCGCCGGACCCGGCGGGGTGAAGATCTCCGGCTCGGGCACCCAGGTCAGGTTCGTCACATACGTGCCCGTGCAGCGCTCCAAGAGCGAGATGGACTGGTCGGCCACCATCGACCAGGTCAGCTCCGCCACCGAGGTGTCCGGGGACCGCGCACCGGACGTCGTCGGCGACGCGCTGCAGGAGGGCTCCTCGATCGACGTGCCCGCCTACGCGGCGCAGCCGCTGTGGTTCACCTTCCACATCCCGAAGTCGGCCGCCGCGGGCACCTATTCAGGCACGGTCGAGGTCACCGCCGACGACGGCACCAGGGTCACCTATCCGCTGTCCGTCGAGGTCGCGAAGGCCACCGTGCCGGACCCGAAGGACTACAGCTTCTTCCTGGACGTGTGGGCGCAACCGGAGACGATGGCGCTGAACAGCGGCGTCGAACTCTGGTCCGACAGGCACTGGAAGCTCATCGAGGCCTACGACCGGGACCTGTCGAGCCGTGGCCAGAAGGTCATCAACACCACCATCGTCGACAATCCGTGGCACCACCAGTGGTCGCTGGGCACCCGCCAGTCGCAGACGGCCACACCGTACTCCAGCATGGTCGCCTGGAAGTGGGACGGCAGCCGGTTCTCCTTCGACTTCTCCCGCTGGGACACCTACGTCCGGACGGCGTTGAAGTCCGGACTCGGCCCGGACATCGGGGCCTTCTCGATGCTGGCCTTCCAGGACGGCGAGCACCTCACCTACACCGACACCCACACCGGCAGGACCGTCACCGAGCCAGTCGACCTGGGCGGCGCCCGCTGGCGCGAGGCATGGGGGACGTTCCTGCCCGCGTTCGTCAGGCATCTGAAGACCAAGGGCTGGCTGGATCACACCTACCTGTCGTTCGACGAACGGCCGGTGGACACCATGACCGTGGTCAAGGACTTCGTCCACGAGGTGGCACCGGACTTCGACGACCGGATCTCGGTCGCCGGGTCGGCCGGCACGACGGACATCGCCTCCGACCTGTCTGTCAGCTGGGACACCATCGACCAGATGACGCCCGAGAAGGCGGCGGAGCGTCACGCGGCCGGCAAGATCACGACCTTCTACGTGTACGGCACCCCGGCCCACCCCAACACCCTGGCGTACTCCCCCGCCGTGGAGGCGCGGATGCTGCCGTGGATCTCCGCCCAGCGCCACCTGGACGGCTTCCTGCGCTGGTCGTACAACAGCTGGACGTCCGACCCCTTCTCGCAGCCGGTGTACATCTTCACCCAGGGCGACGAGTACCTGGTCTATCCCGGCAGGAACGGCCCGATGTCCAGCATCCGCTGGGAGCAGCTGAAGGAGGGCGTCGAGGACTTCGAGCTGATCGCCCAGTTGCGGAAGAAGGACGGCGGTAAGGACGACCCCGCCCTGACCGACGCCCTCACCACCGCGACCCGCGACCTCGACGGCCGCACGAAGAACGTCTCCGACATCGAGACCGCGCGGGCCGCCGTGGTGAAGGAGCTGACGTCATGAGGGGACGCCGGCGGGCTCTCCTTTCCGCCTTACTGCTCGCCGCCGGATGTCTGGGCAGCACGGCGGCCCACGGCGAGACCCGCGCGGCGGTCAGAGCGGCCTCGCCCCAGGCGCACACCGTCACCTACGACCAGTACTCGGTGAGGATCGACGGCAAGCCGCTGTACATCTGGGGTGCCGAGATCCACTACTTCCGGCTGCCCAGCCCGGACGCCTGGCGGGATGTGCTGCAGAAGATCAAGGCGGGCGGCTTCAACGCGGTCTCGCTGTACTTCGACTGGGGCTACCACTCCAGCAAGCCCGGCTCCTACGACTTCACCGGTATCCGGAACGTGGACCGGCTGCTGGACGAGGCCGAGCGGGCGGGCCTGTACGTGATCGCCCGCCCCGGCCCGTACATCAACGCCGAGGTCTCCGGTGGCGGCTTCCCCGCCTGGCGCAAGACCCGCACGGGAGTCAACCGCACCTCCGAGGCGGGCTATCTGGCCGATGCGCGGGAGTGGATGAGCCGGATCAACCCGATCATCGCCCGGCACCAGCTGACCCGGGGCACCGGCAGCGTGATCCTCTACCAGGTCGAGAACGAGTACCAGGGCGGTCGCCATGATGCCGACTACATGCAGATGCTCATCGACTGGGCCAGGGCCGACGGCATCGACGTCCCGACCTTCGTCAACGACGGCGGCGCCAACCAGAACTGGGTGAGCGGCAAGGGCGCCCCCGACATCTACGGCTTCGACGCCTATCCGCAGGGCTTCGACTGCTCCCACCCCGACACCTGGCAGAACCTGCCCGACTACAGCTACGTCAAGGCCTGGAAACCCCAGTCGCCACTGCTCATCCCGGAAGCGCAGGGTGGCGCCTTCGACCCCTGGGGCGGCACCGGCTACCAGAGCTGCGCGCAGCTCACCGGCACCGACTTCACCCGGGTGTTCGCCAAGATGAACATCGCCGCCGGGGTGACCGGCCAGTCCTTCTACATGACCTACGGCGGCACCAACTGGGGCTGGCAGGCGGACCCCAACGCCGTCTACACCTCCTACGACTACGGGGCCGCGATCAACGAGTCCCGGCAACTCACCGACAAATACCAGGAGTTCAAGCGGCTCGGCTATCTGGTCACCTCCGTCGGCTCGCTGGCCCGCACCGAAAAGGCCGACGCACCGGCCCCCACCGATGACGCGCTGCGCATCGACCACCGGGTCAATCCCGACGACGGCACCCAGTTCTTCGCCGTCCGGCACGCCGACACCACCGTGAAGACGACGAACAGCACCACGCTGTCGATCTCGGGGAAGGACGGCGACTACCCGCGGGTGCCCCAGCAGGGCTCCATCACCGTCGCCGGCCGCGACGCCAAACTCCTCGTCGCCGGTTACGACCTGGGCGACCAGCGACTGGTGTACTCCACGTCGGAGATCATGACCCACGCCCGGATCGGCGACCGCGAGGTGGCCCTGCTGTACGGGCGGCACGGCGAGGACGGCGAGACCGTACTGCGCTACGACGCGAAGCCGAAGGTCACCGTCCTCGACGGGGACGTCTCGGTGCGCTGGGACGCCGACCGCGGTGATCTGCGGCTGGACTACACGCACTCCGGCCTCGCCCGCGTCCTCGTCAACGGCCTGGAACTCCTCATCGCCGACGACGCCGAGACCGCCCACTGGTGGCGCCAGGACACCGACGCGGGAGCCGTCCTCGTCCGCGGCCCTTCGCTGGTGCGCACCGCCGAGGTGAGCGCCGATGGCACCTTGAAGCTGACCGGCGACTCCACGAAGAAGACGAAGATCGAGGTCATCGCCGACACCTCGACGGTGGCCAGGACGACCTGGAACGGCGAGGCCACCGCCGTCACCCGGTCGCCCCGCAGGGTGGACCTGCCGGCGCTGACCACCTGGAAGTACCACGACGAGGCGCCGGAGGCGGCCCCCGGATTCGACGACTCGTCCTGGACCACAGCTGCCCGTCTCACCTCGAACAACCCCGATCTCGACGGCTCGTTGCCCGTCCTCGCCATGGACGAGTACGGCTACCACCAGGGCAACGTCTGGTACCGGGGCCGGTTCGCCACCACCGGGCACGCGACGGCGCTCGCGCTCGACGCGAACACCGGACCCACGGGGCAGTACTCGGTCTGGCTCGACGGGGCCTACCTCGGCAGCTCCGGGGGCGGGGCACACACCTTCGCCATCCCGGTCGGGACGCTCAGCGGCAGCGGCGAGGACAACGTCGTCTCCGTGCTGGCGGTGAACGCCGGCAACAACGAGGAATGGGGCCACGACCACTCGAAGGAACCACGCGGCCTGATCAGCGCCGAGGTGGTCGGCGGCGCCTCGACCATCACCTGGAAGATCCAGGGCGACCTGGGCGGCGAGGACCCCGTCGACACCGCCCGCGGCGCCTACGACAACGGCGGGCTGTACGGCGAGCGGAGCGGCTGGTCGCTGCCCGGCTACCCGGACGGCGGCTGGGCCCGCACCACCCTGGCGGCCGCCACGGCGACGACGCATCCCGGGGTGCGCTGGTACCGCGCCACCGCCCGGCTCGACCTGCCACGCGGCCAGGACACCTCCATCGGGCTGGAACTCGGTGAGACGGCGGGCGCGCGCACGGCGCACCAGACGCTGATCTACGTCAACGGCTGGCTGATCGGCCGCTACCTGCCCGCCACCGGACCGCAGACCCGCTTCGTGATCCCCAAGGGCCTGTTGCGCGAGCAGGGTGAGAACACCATCGCCCTGGCCGTCTGGTCGACCGCCGACAACGCAGGCCCCGGCACGGCGAAGTTCGTCGACCTCGGCAGCGTCGCGGGCGGCATCGACGTAGGCACCGTGGCAGCACCCTGGTACCACGCGAAGACGTATGCCGTGCCGCAGGCGACGGCCCAAGTCACCGTGGACGCCGGTCCGTTCCTCAGCACCGGTGCGGCCGCCGAGGTCCCGGTCTCGCTGACGGTCCCGAGACACGCCGCCGCCGCACGGACGGTGAGGCTGTCGCTCACGGTGCCGGACGGTTGGACCGCGAAGGCCACCGGCCCGACCGGGTTCGCCCAGGTGAAGCCGGGCGCCACGGTGACCACGACGTACACCGTCACCCCGCCCGCCGACCCGGTCGCCTACGCCCTGCTGACCGCGACCGCGACGCTGCGGCAACAGGGCGGTGCGGGGACCGTCACAGGTGAACGCGCCGTCCAGGTGCCACCGCCCGGACCGGTCGGCAACACCTACCTCAGCGACCTGCCCCTGGTCAAAGCGGTGAACGGCTGGGGACCGGTCGAGAAGGACCTGTCCAACGGCGAGTCCGAGGCGGGCGACGGCCACACCCTCACCATCGGCGGCACCACGTACGCCAAGGGCCTGGGCGTGCACGCCGACAGCCAGGTCCGCGTCTACCTCGGCGGCGGCTGCACCCGGTTCACCGCGACCGCCGGGGTGGACGACGAGGTGGGCGACGGCGGCAGCGTCTCATTCCGGGTGGTCGCCGACGGCCGGACGCTGCTGGACACCCCGGTGGTGTACGGCACCGACGGCGGCACCGCCGTCGACGTGGACGTCACCGGCGCCGGCTGGCTGGACCTGCTGGCAGACGGGGGCGACGACATCTCCTCCGACCACGCCGACTGGGCCGTCGCCCGGCTTACCTGCACGGGAGGCACCGTATGAGGCTCGTGAGCCTGCTGCGCACCGTCTGGTCCGTCGCTCTGGCCGCCGTGCTGCTCGCCGCTCTCACTGCGGCGGTCCCGGCCGACCGGGCCTCGGCCGACTCCCCGGCGCGGTCGACTTCGGTCCACCAGGTCGGCTACGACACGTACTCCGTCACGATCGACGGCAAACGGGTCATGCTGTGGTCCGGTGAGTTCCACTACTGGCGGCTGCCCAGCCCGGACCTGTGGCGGGACGTCCTGCAGAAGATCAAGGCGAGCGGTATGAACGCCGTCTCGATCTACTTCGACTGGGCCTACCACTCCCCCGCCCGGGGCACGTACGACTTCACCGGCGTCCGTGACGTCGACAAGCTGCTCGACATGGCGCAGGAGGCCGGGCTCTACGTCATCGCCCGGCCCGGCCCCTACATCAACGCCGAGACGGACGGCGGAGGTTTCCCCGGCTGGCTGACGACCCAGAAGGGCCGCGCCCGCTCCACCGACGCGGGCTACCTGGACGCCGCCCACGAGTGGCTGCGCCACATCGACACCATCCTCGCCCGCCACCAGGTCAGCAACGACACCGGCCCGGTGCTGCTCTACCAGGTGGAGAACGAGCTGTACGACCCGGACGGCCGCGCCTACATGGTCGACCTGAGCAAGCAGGCGAGGTCCGACGGGATCACCGTCCCCCTCGTCGGCAACGAGCCGGAGCCGCAGTACGCGGGCGGTGAAGGGCTGGACTTCGTCGGGGCGCTCGACCAGTACAACACCTTCTGCCAGGGCCAGTGGTGGGTGCCCCAACTGACCCGCCCCGACGAGACGAAACCGCTCGCGGTCCTCGAAGCGGGCACCGGCTGGTTCCAGACCTGGGGAGACACCGGTTACGACAAGTGCCGGCAGACCGTGGGCCCCGCCTACCAGAAGATCGTCAACAAGGCCGAGATCATGCAGGGCGCCACGATTGAGAACCTGTACATGGCCTACGGCGGCACCAACTGGGGATGGCTGGCCGACCCGCGCCAGGTGTACACGTCGTACGACTACGGCGCCCCGATCACCGAGGCCCGCCAGACCGGCGCCGACTACGACGAGCTCAAGCGGCAGGGCCTGTTCTACACGACCACCGCCCCGCTGACCAAGACGGAGCCGGCCGAGGCGCCCGCCTCCTCCGACGAGTCGGTCGGCGTCACGGCCCGCGCCAACCCGGACACCGGGACGCAGTTCCTGTACCTGCGGCACGCCGATGCGATGGCCGACTCCGACACCACAACCAGGTTCAACTGGCGGACCCCGAATGGCACTTATCCGGTGAGCGTGCGGCTGAACGGGCAGACCGGCAAGATCCTCCTGGCCGGGTACGACCTGGGCGGACAGCGGCTCGTGTACTCCACCAGCGAGCTGATGACGAGTACGACCGCCGGCGACCGGGACGTCGCGCTGCTGTACGGCGCCGACGGCGACCCGGGGCAGACCGTGCTGCGCTACGCGTCGAAGCCCACCGTCACCGTGCTGGACGGCACGGCCAAGGCCGCATGGGACCCGGACCGCGGTGACCTGAAGCTGGACTACACCCACTCCGGTCTCACCCGGATCCTGGTCCACGGCGGCGGCCGCCCCGACCTGTTGCTGCTCATCGGCACCGACGACCAGGCGGCCGGCTTCTGGCGTCCCGACAGCGCGACCCTGGTACGCGGTGGCGAACTCGTGCGCACCTCCGCCGTCCGCGGGAGCACGCTCGCGCTCACCGGCGACGCGTCGAAGGCCGGGCCGCTGGAGGTGTTCGCTTCCTCCGCCGTACGGAACGTCACCTGGAACGGCAGCCCGGTCACCGTACGCCGCACGGCGTCCGGCAGCCTGTTCGGGTCCGTGCCTGGGCCCAAGGACGTGCAGTTGCCCCGGCTGACGTACTGGAAGAAGTCGACCGAGACGCCCGAGGCCGCAGCCGGCTTCGACGACTCCTCCTGGACGTACGCCGACAAACTGACCACCGACAACCCCACCCGGCCCGGCACCCTGCCCGTCCTGTACCAGGACGAGTACGGCTATCACTACGGATACGTCTGGTACCGGGGCCACTTCACGGCAACCGGCACCGAGAAGTCCCTGTCGCTCACCGCTTACGCGACCAATCCCGACACCTCCTCGCGGGCCGTCGGCGCCTACTCGGTGTGGATCAACGGGAAGTTCGCCGGGACCAGCGAGACCGGCCGCCACACCTTCCCCCTCTCCGCAGGGCTGCTGCACAAGGGAGCGGACAACGTCGTCTCCGTCCTGGTCGGGACGATGGGCCACAACGAGGACTTCGCCTACGCCGGCGACGACCACAAGCAGCCGCGCGGCCTGACCACCGCCTATCTCTCCGGCTCCGACGCCCGGATCACCTGGCGCGTCCAGGGCGCACGGGGCGGGGAACAGCCCGTGGACACCGCACGCGGCGCCATGAACACCGGCGGCCTGTACGGCGAGCGCTCGGGCTGGACCCTGCCGGGCTACCCGGACCAGAAGTGGAAGGACACCTCCTTGCCGGTGTCCGACACCACCCCGGGCCTCGCCTGGTACCGCACGAACTTCACCAGCCGTATACCGGCGGGCCAGGACGTCTCCGTCGGCGTCACCATCGCCGACGACGCCACGCGCGACTACCGGGCCCTGATCTACGTCAACGGCTGGCTGATGGGCCAGTACGTCAACGACACCGGCCCACAGCACACCTTCCCCATCCCCAACGGCATTCTGCGCGCCGACGGCAGGAACACCATCGCCATCGCCTCCTGGAACGAGGACGGAACCAGCGGCGACCTCGGCAAGGTGACACTGACCCAGCTCGGCAACGTCACCTCCTCCCTGCGCGTCGCCGACGTCAAGGCCCCCTCGTACGACCCCGCGGTCTACGCCCAGCAGGCCACCCCGGCGACGGTGGGCGTCGACGCCCCCGACACCGTCGAGCCGGGCAACACCTACCAGGTCACCGCCACCGTCACCGTGCCCCGCACGGGCCGGGCGTTGCGCGGCACCGCCCTCAGCCTGACGGGCCTCCCCGACGGCTGGGCAGCGACGCCGCAGGACCCGATACAGGTGGGCACCGTGAAACCGGGGGCCACGGCCGAAGCGCGGTGGACGGTCGGCGTCCCGGCCGACCAGGCGACGGACGCGGTCGTGGTCCTGAAGGCGAAGGCGTCCTTCAGCGGCGGCTCCGTGACCGGGGAGAAGGTGATCACCGCTCAGCCACCGCCGCCCACGGCCGGCGAGCACTACATCAGCGACCTGCCGTTCCAGTCCAGCAGCAACGGCTGGGGCCCGGTCGAACGCGACCGGTCCAACGGCGAGAACGCCGCGGGCGACGGCCTGCCGCTCACCCTGCACGACACCACGTACGCCAAGGGGCTCGGCACGCACGCCGCGAGCAGCGTCCAGGTCTGGCTCGGCGGCAGCTGCACCACCTTCCACGCGGCGCTCGGCCTGGACCAGGAGACGTACGGCCGCACCGACGGCCCGGCCACGGTGGACTTCACCGTCCTCGCCGACGGCGAACAGGTCTACGACAGCGGCACCGTGGACCGCGACGCGGACACCAAGGCGATCGACGTCGACGTCAGCGGAGCACGGCAGCTGGAACTCATCGTCTCGGACGCCGCGGACGGTAACGCCCTCGACCACGCCGACTGGGCGGACGCCAAGGTGACCTGCGGCGGAGGTGCCTGATGCCCATCGGGAGAGGAATCGTGCGCCGCGGCTCGGCGGCGCCGATCCTGGCCGCCCCGCTGCTCGGCACGGCTCCTGGCGCCGCGGGCTCCGGGCCGGTCACCTTCGCGACGCCCGGCTACGAACTGCGCGTCGCCACAGACCGGTTGACCCTCACCACGGTACGGGCGGGTCGGACTGCGCTGGCCACAGCGGCCGGGGCGTTCCGGTTCCGGACCGGCGGTGACTGGTGCCTCGTCCGGGAGGTCACCGACAGCAGCCGCGAGGGCGACACCGTGCGCGTCACCGCCGCCACCGATCTCCCGGACGTCACCGTGTACTTGAGGATCACTCTTCGGTCCGACCGGTACGACGTGAACTGGTCGCTGTCCGGGGCCACCGCCGACGTGCTCAGCACGGCGTACGACCTGGACAGCGCCGGCCATTGGTACGGGCACGGCGAGAACACCGACCAGACCGTCCAGCCGTGGCCGCTGGACTCGGGGCAATTGGTCGACACCGCGTTCAGCCCGGCGTCCTACCAGGTGGTGTCCCCCTTCTGGTACACCGCCGACGGCACCGGGCTGCGGGTCGACACCGACGAGCCGATGGACGTCCGCATCAACTCCGGCGGCAACGGGCTCGGCGAGTTCACCGTCGCCCGTGACCGTCCGGCCGCCTCCACGGTGTTCGTCGAGGACACCCCCGCCGAGGTCTACCGCGACCATCGTGCTGGTCGGCAAGCCCGAGCGCTCCGACACTTCCTACGCCCAGTACGCCACCCCGCTGTGGAACTCCTGGGCCCAGCTCCGCTGTTCTTCGACTTCCCGAAGGACGAGGCGGGTTACACGGTTGCCGACGAGTGGATGCTCGGCCCGGCCGTGCCGAAGCTCGACGAAGGCACCCCCCGGGACGTCTTCCTGCCCTCCGGTGTGTGGAGCCACGTCAACCGCGGCACGGTCGTCCGCGGCCCGGCGATGCTCAAGGCGTACGCGGCGCCGCTCGGGGTCACCCCGGCGTTCGTGAACCTCCGGGGCCAAGGGCGCCGCGAAGGCGCTCAAGGCGCTCCGCGCCGCCGGGGCGACACGGTAGGGGACGGCACGTGCATGCGATACGCAAAAGGACATGGACCACGGCGCCGAGTGAACGCTACGACCATCCGCATCCCCACGACGCCGGAACGAAGGCCTTCGCCGACTCCATCGATCTGACGACGCCCGGCCTCGGCCGTGGCTGTTCCTGAGGAGGACCTGTGCTCGGACATCTGCGTCGGCACCGAAGAGCCGCGACGGCGGCAGTCGTGGCGGCCATCCTGGCAGTGCTCCTCCCGGCGGCGCCCGCCGAGGCCGGTCAGCGGGCGTGGACGGGTACTTGGGCCACCGCGCAGCACGCCTCGTACGACCCGGGAACCTCGGAGGTGACCGTACGCATACCGGTGCGGGTGAGTGCCGGCGGGTCGCGTGTGCGGATCCGGCTGACCAACGGCTTCACCACCGAGCCCGTGACGATCGGGCACGCGACCGTGGGACGCCGGGACAGCAACGCCTCCGTCGCGAAGCCGTACCAGCTGCGGTTCGGCGGCAGGGACGAGGTGACGATCGCCGCCGGGGAGCAGGCGGTGAGCGATTCCGTCCGGCTGCCCGTGCCGGCCCGCAGCGATCTGGTCGTCAGCCTGTACTTCCCGGGCCGGCTGACCCACATCAGTCAGCACTGGATGGGGCTCCAGACCGTCTACTGGACGCCCGACGGCGGCGGGGACCATGCCGGGGACGCCGGTGGGGACGCCTTCACCAGGACCGACTCCACCTTCCCGTTCCTGACCGGTGTCGATGTAAGAGGCGGTGACGTGGGGGGCTCGGTGGTGGCGCTCGGCGACTCCATCACCGACGGGGCGGCCTCCACGGCGAACGCCGACCGGCGCTGGCCCGACTATCTGGCGGGGCGGCTGTCGGCCTGCTCGACCACCGCCGGAGTACTGAACGAGGGCATCAGCGGCAACCGGATCACGGCCGGGACCGACGGCAACCCGTCGGCACTGGACCGGTTGGAGCGCGATGTGCTGTCGCAGCCGGGCGCCCGGACGGTGATCCTCTTCGAGGGTGTCAACGACCTCAGCTGGGGCGGCGCCACCGGCGCTCAGGTGATCGACGGCATGAAGGAGATCGCGCGCCGCGCGCACGCCCGCGGGCTGCGGGTGATCGGTGCGACGGTCGTCCCGTATCGCGGCTGGGGCGACTGGTGGACCGAGGCCAAGGAGGCCGACCGGCAGCGGGTCAACACGTTCGTCCGGGACTCAGGCGGGGTCTTCGACGGCTATGCCGACTTCGACAGGGCGGTACGGGACCCGGCCGATCCCACCCGCTACGCCGCCGCGTTCGACTCGGGCGACCATCTGCACCCCAACGACATCGGGATGAAGGCGTTCGCCGACGCCGTCGACCTGGCCGGCCTCGGGGTGGCCCGCGACTGCCCCGCCGCCCGCGTCCGGCTCACCCCGTACCTGCCGAGCCTGCGGCCCGGGCACGGCTCGGAGATCACGGCGACCGTCACCAACACCGGCCGCAGCGCCGTCAGGGAGGTGAGTACCCGGCTCGCCCTGCCGGAGGGCTGGACCGCGACGTCGGACAGCATCGGCCGGCGCACGCTCGGCCCGGGCGACAGCACGACCGTGACCTGGACCGTCACCCCGCCGACAGACGCCCCGTGGGGCGCCGCGCGGATCGGTGTCGCGTCGTCCTTCCGCCAGAGCGGGCGCGTCCGGCACGACAGCGACAGCGTGGACGCCACCGTCGTCCCCGTCCCGACCGGTGTCCGGGCGCCGTACCTGACCACCGCCACCGCCGAGGGCGCCCAATACGCCCAGAACCGCGGGCAGTTCGCCATCTGGGCAGCCGGCCAGGACCTGGCCGGCTGGAAGGACGAGAAGGCGGCCGTCTACCTGCCTGGTGCCGCGCCGGCCACGGGCAGCGTCATCGCCCGCCTCGTCGGCCAGACCGGCAGCGGGCCCTCGGCCAAGGCCGGAATCGCGGTCGCCAACGACCTGACGGATCCCGCGAAGGGCGGCTACGCCGTGCTGACCATGTCCCGGCAGTACGGCGTGGAGTTCATGACCGACAGCGACGGCGACGGCAAGCTCGACACCTGGGCCGGCGGCGGCGCCTCCTACCACCCCGCCTGGCTGAAACTCGTACGCGACGGCAGCGCCTGCACCGCCTACGCGAGCACCGACGGATCCGCCTGGCAGCAGGTCGGCACCGCGAACGTGCCGTCCGCGAGCGGCGACGGGGACGCGGGCCTGGTCGCGAGCGCCGTCAACCTCGCCCACCCCGGCCAGACCACCACCGCCGTCTTCGACTCCTTCTCGACCACTCACTGAGAGGCAGTTCCTTGACCGTCAGCCGCAGAAGGTTCCTGACGACAGCCACCGCCCTCGGCGGGGCCGTACTACTCGCCCCGCCCGGCGCCGCACAGGCGATCGCCAACGGCAGCCCCGACTACCTCCCCACCAAGGCGTCCCTGGACACCCACCCCGTCCCCCGCTGGTACAAGGACGCCAAGTTCGGCATCTTCGTCCACTGGGGCGTCTACTCGGTCCCCGCCGGCTCGGCACGGCAGATGGCCGCCGAGTGGTACCTGTGGTACCAGAGCTCCAAGGACAACCAGACGTGGACGTACCACCGCGACACCTACGGCGAGGACTTCGTCTACGACGACTTCATCCCGCGGTTCACTGCCGAGAACTACGACCCGGACTCCTGGGTGCGGCTGTTCGAGCAGGCGGGCGCCGAGTACTTCACGCTCACCAGCAAGCACCATGACGGATTCGCGCTCTTCCCCAGCCAAGTGACAGACCGTCATGCCGGGAAGTACGGGCCGAAGCGGGACCTTGTCGGCGAGCTGATGGCGGCGGCGCGCAGGCGCGGCACCGTACGGCCCGGCCTGTACTACTCGCTCGGCGAGTTCTTCAACCCTGCGCTCGACCGGCCCATGAAGAACTTCTACACCGGACAGGAGATCCCCATGACCGGCTACAAGCCGGTCGACGACTACGTCGGGGACTACGAGCTGAAGCAGCTCTACGAGATCATCGACCGCTACGACCCCGAGTTGCTGTGGGCCGACGGCCAGTGGTTCCGCAAGACGGACACCACGCCGTGGCGCAGCGAAGAGCCGATGGCCCACTACTACAACCAGGCCATGAACCGCCCCCGGCCCAAGGGTGTCGTGGTCAACGACCGCTTCGACACGCACTTCGACTTCGCGACGTACGAGCAGCGCACCAACCCCACGATGGACCCGCAGAAGTGGGAGTGCTGCATCACCATGGGCTACTCCTGGGGCTACAACAAGTTCGAGCTGGACGAGGACTACAAGACCTCGGAGTTCCTCATCCACCTGCTCGCCGACGTGACCAGCAAGAACGGGAACCTGCTACTGAACATCGGCCCCAGGCCGGACGGCACGATCCCGGACATCATGGAGCAGCGGCTGCGCGACATCGGCGCCTGGCTGGACGTCAACGGCCCCGCGATCTACGGTTCCACGCCGTGGTTGCGGGCCGAGGAGGAAGGCAGCCCCCTCGGCATCCGCTACACCGTCTCTCCGGGCAGGTTCAACATCATCGTGCTGGGCTCCCCCAGCGGGACGTTGTCGGTGCCCGCCGACATACCCATCGGCGCCGAGTCTCGCATCCGCCTGCTGGGTCACCACGGGCCGCTGCGGTGGACGCGCGGCGACGGCAAGGTCCACATCCAGGTCCCTGCCACCCTGCCCAGCGACATCGCCAACACCTTCACCGTCGACTGGAACCGGAGGTGAGCCGCGTGATGACGCGTACGACGGCCGGGACCGCGCTCGACGCCCTCGGCCCCGCCCTGGCCGTCACCACCGATCCGGCCGACCCGGCGGGCGGCGACGCGATGACCGCCACCGCGGTTCTCACCAACACCTGCCCGTTTCCGCTCCGCAACGCCGTCCTTTACCTGATGGATCCGGGCGCCACGACCGCGACGAGGACGATCCCGCTCGGCGACCTGCGACGCGGCGCGAAGATCACTCGCAGCTGGACGACGAGGATGCCGACGGACGTGGCCGGGAACGTGTCGTTCACCGCGCACCTCGTCTTCGACGTCGCCGGGCGCAGCGCCGACTGCGCCCGGTCCGCCAGGACGTTCACCGTGCCCTACCGGCCGGTCGGGGTGCAGGATCCCTACCGCTCCTTCGCCACCGCCGACGGCGCGGCCTTCGCCCAGTACAGCAGTCAGCTGGTGATCTGGGCGGGTGGCCGGGACCTGTCCGGCGGCACGGACGAGAAAGGCGTCATCCACCTTCCCGGCGCCGCCACCAGTTCCAGCGCGGTGCAGGTCGAGACGGTCAGCCTGACCGGCAGCGACAACCCGTCGGCCAAGTACGGGATCGCGGTCGCGAACGACCTGACGGCGCCGGAGAAGGGCGGCTACGCGGTGCTCACCATGTCGAAGAGTTACGGCCTGGAGTTCATGACCGACAGCGACGGCGACGGGCATCTCGACACCTGGGCCGGTGGCGGCGCCTCCTACCACCCCGCCTGGCTGCGGCTGGTCCGCTCCGGGACCGCGTACACGGCGTACGCCACCGGCAACGGGCTGGCGTGGGACGAGATCGGCAGCGCGACCGTGCCGTCCGCGAGCGGCGCCCTGGACGCCGGGGTGGTGGCGAGCGCGGTGAACCTCAACTACCCGGGCACGACCGTGCAGGCCGTGTTCGACCACTTCACCGTGGAGGAGTCATGAGCACCGGCCGGACGCACCGTCAGACCTTCCGCCCCGACCAGGACTTCCTCACCCCGCCCGTCTCGCTCACCGTCTCACCGTCCGCTCCAGCGTCTGGCTCGGCCGTGACCCTGACCGCCACCCTCACCAACACCGCCCCGGTCGGGCTGCTAGGCACCGTTCTGTACCTCGCCGTGAACGGCACCGGACGGCCGTCCGCCCTCGGTCGCCTGGCGCCCGGAAGAGCGGCGACCCGCACGTGGCGGACCCGGCTCGCCGACGACGCCGAGGGCGAGGTCTCGTTCATGGCCCATGCCCTGTTCGACGTAGGCCCCGGCAGCTCCGACTGCACCCGCGTGTCCTCCTCGGTACTGCTGCCGTACCGGTCGCTTCCCGGCGCCTTCGACAACGCCGGCATCGCCTCCGACGACGCCCTCACCGTCGCCGACATCGACGGTTCGGCGTCCAGCCTGTCCGCGCAGGCACTGGCAGCGGCCGGGCTGACCCCGGGGGCGGCGGTCACGTACAACGGAGTGACCTTCACCTGGCCGGACACCCGGCCCGGGAACCTCGACAACGTGATCTGCTCCGGGCAGACCGTGCTGCTGTCCGGCTCGGGTTCCCGGCTGGCCTTCCTCGGCACCAGCACCTGGGGCGCGGGCAAGGGAGACGGCAAGGTCGTCTACGCCGACGGGTCCGAGCAGGCGTTCTCCGTCGACGTCCCCGACTGGTACGGGGCGAACGCGTCGGCGTCCGTCGTGCTGCCATACCGCCACATCGCCACGGGCCGCGACGACAACCCGGTCAGCCTCTACACCTTCGGCGTCGATCTCGACTCCGGCAAGGAGCTGCGGTCTCTGGTCCTGCCGAACGTGAGCGACGGTCTCCAGTCGGGTGTCGCCACTCTGCACGTGTTCGCGATGACGGTCGCCTGAGCGCCGGGAAGGACATGACGTTCATGAACGACAACCGAGGCATCACCCGCAGACGGGTACTGACGGGTGCGGTCGTACTGGGCGGCGCCACGCTACTGCCCCACGCGCAGGGCGCGTTCGCGTCCGGTGGCCGATTCGATCCGGCTCCCGCGGTGGCCGCGCTGCGGCGGCTCGTACCCGACCACCAGCGGCAGATCACCCTGCGCCCCGTCACCGGCGCGGGCGACCGGTTCCGTGTCACCGGCCGGACCGGGCAGATCACCGTCGAGGGCACCAGCCCGGCGGTGCTGCTCACCGGCTTTCACAGCTACCTGAGACAGGCCGCACACGCCTCCGTCTCCTGGAACGGCGAGCAGTTGGACCTCCCCCGGCTGCTGCCCGCGCCCGGCGGGGAGATCAGCGGATCGGCGAACGTACCGCACCGGTTCGCCTTCAACGACACCAACGAGGGCTACACGGCGCCGTACCGGCACTGGGACGCGTGGGAGCGGGAACTCGACGTGCTCGCCCTGCACGGCGTCAACGCGGTGCTGGTCTACATCGGCGGCGACGCGGTCTACTACGACACGTTCCGGAAGCTCGGCTACTCCGACGCCGAGGTGCGGGCCTGGATCCCCGCCCCGGCCCACCAGCCCTGGTGGCTGCTGCAGAACATGTCCGGTTTCGGCGGCCCGATGTCCCGCAGGCTCATCGAGGAACGGGCGGCCCTCGCCGAGAAGGTCATCGGCCGGGTGCGGGAGCTGGGCATGACGCCGGTACTGCCGGGATACTTCGGCACCGTGCCGGACGGGTTCACCGACCGGCACGGCGGCGACGCGGCGATCGTCCCCCAGGGCACCTGGGGAGCCTTCAAACGCCCCGACTGGCTCGACCCCCGCACCTCGGCCTTCACCGAGGTCGCCGCCGCCTTCTACCGGAGTCAGGCGCGGCGGTTCGGCGACAGCACGATGTACAAGATGGACCTGCTGCACGAGGGCGGCAACGCCGGTGACGTACCGGTCGGCGACGCCGCGAAGGCCGTCGAGACCGCGCTGCAGACCGCGCACCCGGGTGCCGTGTGGGCGATCCTGGGCTGGCAGACCAACCCGTCGAAGGCGATCCTGGAGGCCGTTGACAAGAGCCGGATGCTCGTCGTCGACGGCCTGTCGGACCGCTATACGACGGTGACCGACCGAGAGAGCGACTGGGGCGGCACTCCGTACGCCTTCGGCAGCATCTGGAACTTCGGCGGCCATACCCCGATCGGCGCCAACGCTCCCGACTGGGTGGACGTGTACCCGAAGTGGCGGGACAAGGAGGGCAGCGCGCTCGCCGGGATCGCCGCGATGCCCGAGGCCGCCGACAACAACCACGCCGCCTTCGCGCTCCTGACCGACCTGGCCTGGACGCCCGGCGGCATCGACCTGGACGACTGGTTCGCCGCCTACGCGGAATCCCGCTACGGCGCCGCCGACCGGCACGCCGTCGCCGCATGGAGGACGATCCGCGACACCGCGTACAACATGACGCGCGCCGACTCCTGGAGCGAGGCCCCCGACGGCCTGTTCGGCGCCCGGCCGAGTCTCGGCGCGACCAAAGCAGCGGCCTGGGGCCCGGAGTCCGACCGGTACGACACCACGGTGTTCGACACCGCCCTGACCGAACTGCTGCGCGTCCCCGCCACGTTGCGCGCCGGCTCCGCCTACCGGTACGACCTGGCCGACGTGGCCCGGCAGGTGCTGTCCAACCGCAGCCGGATACTGCTGCCGCAGATCAAGACGGCGTACGAGGCCGGGGACCGGGGCCGCTTCGACCAGCTGGCAGCGGTGTGGCTGGACTGGATGCGGCTGATGGACCGAGTACTGGCCACCAGTGAGCAGCACCTGCTGGGGACGTGGCTGGCCGACGCACGGTCCTGGGGCGCTACCGGCGCCGAGAAGGACCAACTGGAGTACGACGCACGGTCGATCATCACCACCTGGGGCAGCCGCGCGCAGAGCGACGAGGGGCTGCACGACTACGCCAACCGGGAGTGGTCCGGGCTGGTCGGCGGACTCTATCTGACGCGCTGGCGTACGTACTTCGACGAGCTGTCGGCGGCGCTGAAGAAGGGGAAGGAGCCCGCGGCCATCGACTGGTTCGCGCTGGAGGACACCTGGGCACACCGGCACGATGCCTACCCGGTCCGGGCCGCCGGGGATGCGCACCGGCTCGCCGGCCTGGTCCGCGACACCCTGGCCGCCGACCCCCACCAGACGACCCTGGCCGCCTCATCCGACCGGGGCTCGGTGTCGGCCGGTCGGCCGGCCACCGTCACCGTGACGTTCACCAACCGCAACGGCTTCGCGGCGGCGACCGGTGTGACGCTGTCGGTCGACCCGCCGGACGGCATGTCGGCAAAGCCGGCCGGCGCGGTGACGGCCACCTCAGTGGCGCCGGGCGAGTCGTTCTCGGCGTCCTTCACGGTCGCCCTGACCGGGGCGGCCGCCGGGAAACTGGTGTCCAGAGTGCCGGTAACAGCGGCGTACCGGACGGGCGCCACCGCCGGGTCGGCGTTGGCAGCGGTGTGGCTGCTGGCGGGAACAGGCGTCGAGGCGCCATACCGTACAGCTTCGTTCAACGACGCGGTGTTCGGCGAGTCCGGGGACACGCTGGCCGTCGAGGGCGGCGGCGCGGATCTGTGGGGCGCCACGAACGAGTTCGGCGCGGTCTACCGGGCGGGCGCCTTCGGCGACAGCTCGGTCGCCACAGTGACAGTCACCTCACAGGACGCCACCGGGGGTTGGGCGCGCGCCGGGCTCATCGTGCGCAACGACCTGTCGGACGACGGATCGGCCGGGTACGTCAATCTCGCGGTGACGCCGTCCAATGGGTGCGCGCTGTCGTGGGACGCGGACGGCGACGGCCGGTTCGACTCCATCGCGCTCTCCGGGGCGTTCACCGCGCCGGTGCGACTGCGGCTGACCAGGTCCGGCGGCTCGTACATCGGCGAGTGCAGCACGGACGGCATCAACTGGACCAGGGTCGGCACCGCCACGCCGGCCGGGGCGGCGGACAGCCAGGACGCCGGGGTCTTCATGACGGCGGCGAACGGCTGGACCGGCACCCGGGGCGTCGCCACGTTCGAGGGGTTCACGGTCGCCTGAACGTTCCCATACAGGTCCATGTCTCCGATGGCGCCGCTCTGGCTGAAGATGCCGGCGCGGCGCCGGTGCTTGTGCGGGGCGTCGGGCAGCAAGGCGCTCGCGGGGCATGACTGACAGCACCGCGGACTTCGGGTCCGACTCGCCAACGCCTCATGGCCCCGGAGATCAGAATGTGGATCACGACCCCGCAAGTACCCGAATTCGAGGCAGTCACCAGATCCGCCGGACAGAACCTAGTGTCCTGCGCCAGTAGGTGATCGTTAGCCTCGATCTTTCGTGACGGCTTGCCGGTTCATCTGGTGGGCCGTTTCGGCTTGTTGGATGGGGTGCGGGCAGGTCAGTGGCCCGGCTGTCGCGTCGGGTGGGCGCGGGTTCCACGGCTCCGGTGTGCGGGTTCTGGTCGTAGGGGTGGGTCGCTGCTGGTCAGCCTGGGTTCGGGAGGGCCTGGAGTCGTTCGATCGCGTGGGTGATCACGTTGGTCCAGGGCCAGTGCGTCGCGAATTTCAGGTGTCGGCGACGGGCGGTGGTGACGAGCTGGGCGGCGGCGGAGAACAGGCGGAGCCGCAGGCGGCGGGGCTCCCAGAGTCGTGCCTTGCCGGTCAGGGCGAGCATCGGCATCCAGGCGAGCAGGTCCAGGGCCAGCTGGACGATCTCCAGCCAGATCTGGTTCTGGGCGATGTCGTGGAGGGGCAGATTGCGCAGGCCGGTGGAGCGGGCGGCGCGGATGCGGTCCTCGGCTCTCGCCCGCTGGCGGTGGCGCAGTTCGAGGGCGGCGATCGGGACGCTGGTGGTGTTGGTGGCGAAGCAGGTCAGCCGCAGTCCGGCGGCGTCGATGAAGCGCAACCGGGCGCCGGGGTGCGGGCGTTCTTTGCGGACGATCAGCCGCATTCCCTTCGGCCAGCCCTTGAGGCAGTCGCCGTCGAGTTCGGCGACCCAGGCGCCGTCACGGACTTCTCCGCCGGGTTCGGTGGCCGCGGTCCAGGCCGAGGCGGGAACCTTCAGGACGGCGTGGGGGATCTGCTCGGTGATGGTCATGCCGACCGAGTACGACAGCCACCAGCCGCACTGGGCCAGCCAGGCCACGAACTCGTGGGTGCCGCCGCGGGAGTCGGTCCGGATCAGGGTCTGACGCCCGCGCCGGTAGTTCTTCGGCAGCTGGGCCAGGGCGAATTGGGCGGTGGTGAGGCGGGAGACGGTGGGATCGGAGGCCACTGGACCGAACACGGCCGGCTCGGCCCGCAGCATGCCCACGTCGGCCAGACAGTCTCCGCCGAGCGCGACTGCCAGGACTACATCCAGCAGGATCTTCCCCGGATCGTGTATCGCCCGCGCCTTGCGCCACGGTGCCAGAGCCGCCGATATCGCCTGCTCCAGCCCGGTCTTCCGGCCGTTTCCACTAGCAGGACGCCTCCCGCCTGCGAGACCGCCGCCCGGCCGCTACCCTCGACGCAGACACGCGGGTAGGACCCCATACGCTTCTTCACCTGGGAAGTGCCTCCGGCGGTGGCAGGAACAAGGACCTCGACAATCCTCATTCTTGCTGGTCAGAGGCACTTTTCGTTTGTCTGACCACCCGTCGGACACCACGCTTCACGAAAGCGCGAGGCTCAATGCCCACTCAGACCTCGTCGACCGGGGCGAGGGAGCTGAGATCCACGGCGGCGCCGTATGCCGGCCGCGGCGCCGACTCGGCGACTTTCCGTGGAGTGTCGCGCCGACTGACCAGGACGGGCTTCGGTGCGCCTCACGCGGAACGGCTGCCGCCGGGTCTTCAGCTCCCATCGAGGAGCGGAAACAGCCTGCGGCCGTCGTCCTTGGCGGCCGGACCGGTCGACTTCCTGACGACGAGGTCCACCGACATGTCGAGTCGGACGGGAGGCAGTGACGGGTCGTCACTGACACTGCCCAGTACGCGGATGCTTTCGGCGGCCATGTCCTCGAACGGTTGGCGCACGGTGGTCAGAGCGGGGGCTGACGACCTCGCGGCGTCGATGTCGTCGAATCCGACCACCGAGACGTCCTCCGGAACCCGCAGTCCGCGCTCGGTGCAGGCTTCGATCACGCCCAGGGCCTGAAGGTCGTTGCCGGTAACGAAAGAGGTCGGGGCACTGTCGCTGTCGAGAAGGGTGTGGGCGGCGCGCCGGGCAGGCTCCGCCTGGAAACGCACGGAACGGATCAATGCGCGGTCCGGGCGGATGTTCGCCTCGCGCAGCGCCGAAAGATACCCCCCGAAGCGAGCGCGACAGCAGACCAGGTCCAGCGGTCCGGTGATGAGTGCGATTCTCCTGTGGCCCAGACCCGTGAGGTGGTGCGCCGCCAGCGCCCCGCCACGCCACTGGGTGGCTCCGACGGCGTTCATCTCCGCGGGAGCGTCGCCGATCGTGTCGAGGACAACCGTGGGCAGACGGGCCTCGGCCAGTCTGCGCCGGACGTCGGGCGGGACCGGAGACAGGACGAGTACGGCACCGGCCGGCCGGTGGGCGAGCAGGTGTTCCAGCCAGTCGGGGGCACCGTCGGCATGGCTGACCGTGAGCGGCCGGCCGGCCGCGCGGAGCACGGCGGAGAACCCGCGCAGCAGCGGCGCGTTGAGGGCACTGCCCACACTGCCGAACACCACCTCCACCGATCCGTGGCGCGGTGCGCGGCGGTGCCACTGGTAACCGGTTGCCTCGACGGCGTCCATGACGCGTCGCCGCAGTTCGGCAGAGACTCCCGGTCGGCCGTTGAGCACCTTGGAGACGGCACTCTGCGAGACGTTGGCGATCTCGGCCACCGTGGTCATCCGAACGGTCGTCCGCCCGTCCATCCCGGTCTCCTTCACGGGGTCGCCGGGCCGGCCGAGGGGTTCCCCCCGACGGCCTTCGGCGGCTCGGTGCTGTCCCGGATCACGAGCGAGGTCGCGAGCTCGATCCGCCGCCCCAGCGACGAGCCGGGCCGTGCCTGCTCCTGCGCGATGAGCCGTACTCCTTCCGCCGCCATTTCCGCCAGGGGCTGGCGGACCGTCGTCAGCGGAGGGGCGAGCATCGTGCAGATCGCCGTGTCGTCGAACCCGACGACGGAGAGATCTTCGGGGATCCGCAACCCCCGCGCGCGGGCCACCTGGTAGACGCCGGCTGCCTGCCCGTCGGAGCCCGCGAAGACGGCGGTGGGCGGGTCCGGGAGGTCGAGCAGCGCGGCGCCGTGTTCCACACCGCCGGTGATGAGGAAGTCCCCGTAGCGGGTGAGAGCGGGGTCGGGGGCGAGCGAGAACTCGCG
Source organism: Streptomyces sp. NBC_01450 (assembly GCF_036227505.1). Taxonomy (NCBI): domain Bacteria; kingdom Bacillati; phylum Actinomycetota; class Actinomycetes; order Kitasatosporales; family Streptomycetaceae; genus Streptomyces; species Streptomyces sp. NBC_01450. The sequence goes on from NZ_CP109481.1 coordinate 707,324, forward strand.
GTGCGCGGCGAGGTAGCCCTCGTGCCGCTCCCGGGTGCACTGGATCTCGGGGGGACCGCCGATGAACCCGATGCGCCGGTGCCCGAGTTCGAGGAGGTGGCGGGTGGCCGCGGCGCCTCCCGACCAGTTCGTGGCCCCGACCGTCGGAATGGTGGGTTCGCTGGTGCCCACCGGGTCGAGAAGGATGAGCGGCGCCGACAGATCGGCCAGCGCGGCGATCTCGTCGTGGCGGGCTCGCGAGAGCACGAGGATCACGCCGTCCGTAGGGCGCGTGCGACGGACGGCGATCCAGTCGCGAATGCTGAAGCGCGGATGGCTGGTGGACGTGAGCGCGAGTGTGTACCCGAGACTGAACGCGGCCATCTGCACCCCGGATATGAGCTCCCCGGCCCAGGGCGAGGTGACCCCCTCGATGAGGACGTCGAGGATGCCGTCCTGCGGCTGCTGGCGCCCCTTGCGCAGCACATAGCCGGTTTCCTTCGCCGCCCGTGTGACGCGACGGCGGGTCTCCTCGGAGATATCCGGTCTGTCGGCGAGGACCCGCGACACCGTGGAGATGGAGACTCCCGCCGCTTTGGCCACCGCCGCCATCGTTGCCCGACCGGTCATGTCGGATCCCTCCCGTAGAGCACTCCGACGGTACGTCCGTACCGCAAATTCCCGCAATAATTGACGGAATATTCCGTCACCGCCCCATGCAAACAGCGTCTGAGCCGCATGTTTGGAAGCATGGTCTTGACGCCTCTTTTTACCCCCAATTAACGTCCGCGTCACAGATCTTCCGCAACTCTTGCAGCTGGTTGCGGACATGTATGTGCCGGGAGTTGCGGGATAGCCCGCCGAACGCGGAGAAGTGATTCGTGTCTGCCCTCAATGACGAAGCGGTCGAGCTCGACCACGACCGGGTCGCCGTCCCCGAACTGATCGCCGCCATGACGTTGGACGAGAAGCTCGCCCAACTCGTCGGCCTGTGGCAAGGAGTCGACCGTGACGGCGGTGCGGTGGCTCCGCTGCAGGACGCGATGGACACGGTGGAGCAGGGCTTCGCTGAGTTCGCCGCGCAGGGTCTTGGCCAGATAACCCGCCACTACGGCACCCGGCCACTGGATCCCTCCGAGGGACTGTCGGCGTTGGCGGCCAAGCAGCAGTGGCTGCGCAAGAACACCAGGCTGGGCATCCCCGCGATCGTCCACGAGGAGTGCCTGACCGGACTGGCCGCGTGGAAGGCCGCCACCTACCCCGTGCCGCCCGCCTGGGGCGCCACCTTCGACCCGGCTCTCGTGGAACGGATGGCGGCGCGCATCGGCCGCGTGATGGCGGGCCTCGGCATCCACCAGGGGCTGGCGCCGGTGCTCGACGTGATCCGGGACATGCGCTGGGGGCGGGTGGAGGAATGCATCTCGGAGGATCCGTACCACGTCGCGCTCACCGGGGCCGCCTATGTCCGCGGTCTGCAGAGCGCGGGAATCGTGGCCACCCTCAAGCACTTCGTCGGGTACTCCAACTCCCGGGCCGGTCGCAACCTCGCCCCCGTGCACGCCGGAGAACGCGAAGTCAGAGACGTCCTGGAGTTCCCCTTCGAGGTGGCCGTGCGCGATGCGGGGGCGCGCTCCGTCATGAACTCCTACGCGGAGATCGACGGCGTGCCCGTCGCCGCCAGCGCCGGTCGTCTGACCGCAACGCTGCGCGAGGAGTGGGGCTTCGACGGCACCGTGGTCGCCGACTACTTCGCCGTGGCGTTCCTGCAGACGTTGCACCGGGTCGCCGAGAACGCAGGCGAGGCGGCGGCCCAGGCCATCACCGCGGGCATCGACGTCGAACTGCCCACGGGAGTCACGTATCTGCAGCCGCTTCAGGAGCGCATCGCCGACGGCCGCCTCTCCATGGAGGTCGTCGACCGGGCGCTGGAACGGGTCCTGAGGCAGAAGGCGGAACTCGGCCTGCTCGACGCGGACTGGGCTCCCCCCTCGGGACCGGCACCCGACCTGGACACGGAGGAGGACCGGCTGCTGGCGGCCTCGATCGCCGAACGCTCCCTGGTCCTGCTGCGCAACGACGGTCTCCTGCCCCTGGGCGACGGCGCCCCGGCGCCCCGCACCATCGCCGTCATCGGTCCGAACGCGGAGTCCGTGCCCGCCCTGTTCGGCTGCTACTCCTTCATCAATCACGTGATGCCGCAGCACCCCGACATCGAACCCGGTCTTCGGGTGGAGACGGTCGAGTCCGCGATACGCCGTGAGTTCGACCGCGCCAAGATTCTCACGGCGCAGGGAACGGGCGTGGACGACGGAGCCACGGAAGGCATCCCGGCCGCCGTCGCCGCGGCATACGACTCCGATGTCGCCGTTGTGGTGGTGGGTGACCGCTCCGGGCTCTTCGGGCGGGGCACGAGCGGGGAGGGATGCGACGTAGACGACCTCGAACTCCCCGGTGCGCAGCGGGCCCTCGTCGAGGCGGTCATCGCGACCGGAACCCCGACGATCGTGGTTCTGCTGACGGGTCGCGCGTACGCGATCAACTGGATGCTCGGCGGGGCCGCGGCCGTGGTGCAGGCCTTCTTCCCCGGGGAGGAAGGGGCGGCCGCCGTCGCCGGCGTGCTCAGCGGACGCGTCAACCCGTCCGGCCGCATGCCCATGAGCCTGCCGCGCGGTGCCGGCGGCCAGCCGTACAGCTATCTGCATCCGCCGCTGGGCGCCGCGAGTTCCGTGACCAGCATCGACACCGCACCGCCGGTTCGGTACGGATTCGGGCTGAGTTACACGGAGTTCGCCTACGAGGACTTCGCGGTCGGGGCGCGCGAGGTCGACGCCGCCGACGTGATCCGCTGCGCGGTCACCGTACGCAATGCCGGGGACCGCGGTGGCGCGGAGGTCGTGCAGCTGTACGCGTCCGACCCCGTGGCCTCCGTCACGCGTCCACTGGCTCAACTCGTGGCGTTCGAGCGCGTGTTCCTGGAGCCGGGGCAGTCCGTCCGGGTCCGCTTCGCCGTGCCCACGCGGCTGTTGGCGTTCACCGACCGCGACGGGCGCCGGATCGTCGAACCCGGTGAGATCCGCGTCAGCGTCCGGCGCGATGCTGGTGACGTGATCAGCGAAGAGACCCTCCGGCTCACGGGAGCCGTGCACCACGTCGACGGAACGGAGGCCCGTATCAGCACCGTCACGGTCTCCGCCCCGTCGTCGGCCAACGCCGCGCGGCCGTTGGAGGAATCGGTATGAGCGGCCTTTCCGGCGCCCAGGGCCGCTGTCAGCGGTCAAGGGCGGACGTCAGTCACTCAGTCTTCCCACACCTCGCGCAGCCAAGCGAGCTGCTTGCGCACGTGCACCGCGTCACCCCCTTCGTGCCCGTTGAAGGGGTAGGCGTGGATCTCCCGGCGGGGTGTACGGCCGGTCAGTTCGCCGTAGCGGTGGAAGGCGGAGTAGGCGCCGCTGGGCGGGCAGACCGTGTCGCGCAGCCCGACACCGAAGTGCGCCGGGGCGTGGGCTCGGCGCGCGAAGGAGGCACCCTCCATGTAGGAGAGCGTACGCATCGCGGCATCCCCGGCCTCGCGGTGTACCGCGAGGTAGGCGGCGATCTCCTCGTAGGGACCGGCTCCCGCGAGGTCCAGCGCGCGGCGGATGTCGCACAGCAGCGGCGCGCTCACCAGCACCGCCGCGAGGTCCGCAACGAGGCCGGCGACGGCCAGCGCGAGGCCGCCTCCCTGGCTGTTGCCGACCGCGGCCACGCGCGTGCCGTCCACGCCCGGCAGCGCGCGTACGGCGGCGACCGCGCGCACCGAGTCCGTGATCAGTCGCCGGTAGTGGTAGTCGTGCGGCGCGAGCAGGCCGCGCGTGGCGGGGCCGGGACCACCGGGCGCGAAGGCGTGCGGGTCGGGGGTGTCGCCGCCGCATCCGTACTGGCCGCCCTGCCCCCGGTTGTCCATGAGCAGGTGCGCGTGGCCGGCGGCGGCCCAGGTGATCCGTTCGTGCGCGAGCCCGCGCCCGCGGCCGTACCCCGCGTACTCGACGACGGCGGGCAGGGGGTGCGACACCCCGGCGGGGCGCGTGTACCAGGCGCGCACCGGTTCGCCGGCGAATCCGCGGAAGGTCACGTCCCAGGTGTCGACCAACCGCAGGCCGGTGTCCACGGCACGCACCGACACCACGGGATCGGCCTCTTCCACCTCCTTCAGGGTGTCCTGCCAGAAGGCGTCGAAGTCGGCGGGCTCATCGAGCACGGGGCGGTATCGCTCCAGCTCGTCCGGGGCCAGGTCGAAGGCGGGCACGGGACCTCGCAAGGTGTTCGGGGACGGCAGGCCGCCGTCCGGTTATTCCGTTAACCAATCGAAAATTTCCGGAACAGTAACAGCACCACACGGGATCTGACTCCTCGTGAAGTAACCCGGACAGCGGCGCGTTTCGCTCATGTCCCACTATATAGACAGCGTTGACAAGGACGAAGACCGCTCATAAGTTTCCGCCAAGTTACCGGAAATCTTCTGAAACTTATCGGTCACGTATCGCTGTGATGCGGGTGCACCCAGACGTCTCCCGCGCATCACCACCCCTCTCAGGACGGCCCGCCGGGTCGTCGGTCACCCCACTCAGCCCACCCACGGAGGCCCGAGCATGAGCACCTCCACCGCCCTGGATCCGCCGCCCGGAACCCAGGACCCACCGGCGGCCCATCCGCCCGTCCCGCCCCGTCGGTCCCGGCCGACCGGGCGCCGCAGCTGGCGTCAGGCGCTGCGCCGCGACTGGCAGTTGTACTCGCTCGCGGTACTGCCGCTGCTGTTCTTCCTGGTCTTCCGGTATCTGCCGATGATCGGGAACGTGATCGCCTTCCGCCGCTTCCAGCCGGGCGGTTCGATCCTGGGCGAGAAGTGGGTGGGCCTGCGCTATGTGCGGATGTTCCTCACCGACCCCACATTCTGGCAAGTGTTCAGGAACACGCTGTGGATGGGCACGCTCACGCTCGTCTTCTGCTTCCCGATCCCGATCCTGCTCGCGCTGCTGCTCAACGAGGTGCGCCGACGTGCCCTCAAGCGGTTCGTGCAGTCGGTGTCGTACCTTCCGCACTTCCTGTCCATCGTGATCGTCGCCGGCATCACGATGCAGATACTCGCCACGGACGGCCCGGTCAACCATCTGCTCCAGACGTTCGGCCACGAACCGATCCGCTTCATCCAGGAACCCGGGTGGTTCCGTACGATCTACATCGGCTCGGAGATCTGGCAGACCGCCGGCTGGGGCACCATCCTCTACCTCGCCGCGCTCACCACCATCGACGACGACCTGTACGAAGCGGCACGCATCGACGGTGCCAACCGCTGGAAGCAGATCTGGCACGTGACGCTTCCCGGCATCCGCCCCACCATGGTGACGCTGCTGATCCTCAACATCGGCACGTTCATGGCGGTCGGCTTCGAGAAGATCTTCCTCCTGTACAACCCGCTGACGTATCCGACCGCCGACGTGGTCTCCACGTACCTCTACCGGACCGGTGTCGAGTCCAACAGCTTCAGCTACGCCGCCGCCATCGGCCTCTTCGAAGCGCTCATCGGGCTGGTCCTGATCACCTCCGCCAACCAGCTTTCGCGCCGCACTGTGGGGACGAGCCTGTGGTGACCCTGACTCCCGAGCGCCGTGCCGCCCGCCCCCGCACCTCGGTCGACCAGCCGACCCGCGGTTATCGCGTCTTCCAGGGGATCAACGGTCTGATCCTCACGGGCGTCGTGGTGGTGACGCTCTATCCGTTCATCAGCATCATCGCCCGCTCATTCAGCGGGGAGCGACAGATCCGGGCCGGCGAGGTGTCGCTGTGGCCCAAGGGCTTCAACCTCACCACATACAAGCTCGTCCTCTCGGACGGAATGTTCTGGCGGAACTACGGCAACACCGTCCTGTACACGGTGGTCGCCACCGCCGTCTCCATGGTCCTGACGACCTGTTACGCGTACGTCCTGTCGAAGAAGGACCTCAAGGGGCGGGGCGCGCTCGTCGGTATCGCCGTGTTCACCATGTTCTTCTCCGGCGGCCTGATCCCCAACTACGTACTGATCACCAGCCTCGGCATGAAGAACACCATCTGGGCGATGGTGATCCCGAACGCGATCAGCGTCTTCAACCTCCTGGTGATGAAGGCGTTCTTCGAGGGCATGCCGTCCGAGCTCGAAGAGGCCGCGCAGATCGACGGTCTGAGCACGTACGGCACCCTGCTGCGGATCGTGCTGCCGCTGTCGAAGGCGGTCATCGCGACCATGACGCTCTTCTACTCGGTGTCCTTCTGGAACTCCTGGTTCTCGGCGTTCCTCTACATGGACAAGACCGAACTGATGCCGGTCACCGTGTACCTCCGCAACCTCATCGCGGGTTCCACCACCGGCCAGAACGCCGGCGCCGCCACGGACCAGGTCACCCAGGTCGCGGCGAACATCCAGTCGGTCACCATCGTGCTGACCGCGCTGCCCATCCTCTGCGTGTACCCGTTCGTCCAGCGATTCTTCGTCTCGGGCGTGATGCTCGGCGCGGTCAAGGGCTGAGCGGTCCACCGACTTCCCGCACCACATGGCTCACGGAACAAGGGAGTATCCGTTGAAGAACACAGGACAGTTGTCGCGGCGCCAGATCCTGGCCGCCGCCGGGTTCATCGGTCTCGCCACGCTCACCGGCTGCGGCAGCGGCGACGACGGCGGGGACCCCAAGGACCTGTCCAAGAAGCAGAACGGCGCGATGAAGAAGTACGGCGTCGGCGACCAGTTCAAGGCCACCAAGGAACTGTCCTTCTCGGTCCTGCACAACAACAACCCGACCTACCCGATGAAGGACAGCTGGCTGTTCTGGAAGGAGGTCACCAAGCGCACCGGCATCACCCTGCAGCCCGTCGCCGTCCCCCTGAGCGACTACGAGAAGAAGCGCAGCCTGCTCATCGGCGCCGGCGACGCGCCTTTCCTGATCCCCAAGACGTACCACCCGTCGGAGGTCGCCTTCGTCTCGTCGGGCGCGATCGTCGCGGTCAGCGACTACGTACACCTGATGCCCAACTTCCAGGCCAAGGTGAAGAAGTGGAATCTTGAGCCCGAGCTGGACTCCATCCGCCAGTCCGACGGCAAGTACTACCTGCTGCCCGGCCTGCACGAGAAGGGCAAGTCCGGCTACTCGATGGCGCTGCGCACGGACATCCTCGACAAGCACGGCCTGAAGCTGCCCACCACCTGGGACGAGGTGTACGACGTCTTCAAGGCGCTCAAGAAGGAGTACCCCGACCGCTACCCCTTCTCCGACCGCTGGAGCACCAACACACCGTTCCCCGCCGCTGCCCTGCTCAGCTACCTCGGTCAGGCGTACGGGATCAAGGCAGGCTGGACGTACGACAACACCAGCTGGGACGCGAAGGCCCAGAAGTTCGTCTTCACCGGCGCCAGGGACGAGTACCGCCAGGTCGTCGAATACCTGAGAAAACTGGTCGCGGAGAAGCTGATAGACCCCGAGAGCTTCACGCAGACCGATGACGACGCGGTGCAGAAGCTGCTGGGCGAGAAGTCCTTCGCGATCAGCGCCAACCCGCAGGAACTGGCGCAGAACTACCGGTACAACCTGGAGAAGCAGGTCAAGGGTGCCGAGATCGAGATGGTGCCGGTGCCGATCGGGCCCGCGGGCGAGGTCGTCCTGGGCGGCGCCCGCCTGGAGAACGGCGTCATGATCTCCAGCAAGGCGCTCAAGAGCGACGACTTCGTCGCGCTGATGCAGTTCATGGACTGGCTGTGGTACTCGGACGAGGGCCAGGAGTTCTGCAAGTACGGCGTCAAGGACGTCACGTACACCAGCTCCGGACCCGGCCGGTACAAGGTCAAGGACGGCATCAACCTCCAGGGCTCCGACCCGGGCGCCCCGAAAGACCTGCAGAAGGACTACGGCTTCTCCAACGGCGTCTTCGCCTACGGCGGCAGCTGGGCCCTGGTCTCCTCGTCGTTCATCCCGGACGAGAAGAAATTCCAGGACGTCATGACCCAACGCAAGCAGCTGCCCATCGACCCGGCCCATCCGCTCAATTCCGACGAGCAGGAGCAGGCCGCCCTGTGGGACACGCCGCTCAGGGACCACGTCACCCAGAACCTGCTCCAGTTCATCCTCGGCAAGCGCCCGCTGTCCGAATGGAACAGCTACCTCGCCGAGCTGAAGGCGAAGAACATGCAGCAGTACATCGACCTGCAGAACAAGGCCTACGAACGGTACAAGAAGGAGAACGGGTGACCGTTCATCGGATCCCTGAGCAGTCCGTGGCCCGGCTGTCCGACGCGTGGCGCTTCTGTGTCGGCACCGGCCGCATCGAACTGGCCCTGCGCCGCGACTACCAGGACTCCCTCGCGCTGCTCCAGCGCGAGATCGGGTTCCGGTACATCCGCGGCCACGGCCTGCTCAGTGACGGCATGGGCGTCCACCGTCCGTACACCCATGAGGGCGCCCGCCACGTCCACCACTCCTTCACCTACGTCGACCAGGTGGTGGACGCCTACCTGGCACTCGGCATCCGGCCGTTCCTCGAACTGGGCTTCATGCCGGGCGAGCTGGCCTCCGGGGACCAGACGGTGTTCTGGTGGCACGGCAACGTCACCCCGCCCCGCTCCCACCAGGAGTGGGCGGGGCTGGTCCGCGCCACCCTCACCCACCTGGTCGACCGCTACGGTCTCGACGAGGTACGCACCTGGCCGATCGAGGTGTGGAACGAGCCCAACCTGCCCGACTTCTGGCAGGGCGCGGACGAGGCGGCGTACCACCGGCTCTACGAGGTGACCGCGCGGACGGTGAAGGAGGTCGACGCCTCGCTCCAGGTCGGCGGCCCGGCGATCTCGCCGGGTGCGGACGAATGGATGGTGCGCTTCGCCGAGTTCGCCGAGCGGCGGGAGGTCCCCGTCGACTTCGTCTCCCGCCACGCCTACACCTCCGGACCCGCACAGCACGTCCCGTTCGGCGTCCACCAGACGCTCGCACCGGCCGACGGTCTCCTCGACCAGTTCGCCACCCCGCGCCGCCAGCTCAAGGGCACCCGGTTCGCTGACGTCCCCGTGCACATCACCGAGTTCAACTCCTCGTACCGCCCGGACAACCCCGTCCACGACACCGCCTTCCACGCCGCCTACCTCGCACCGGTGCTGGCCGCGGGCGGGGAGGTCGCCGACTCCTTCTCGTACTGGACCTTCAGCGACATGTTCGAGGAGGCCGGCCCGCCCACCGCGCTCTTCCACGGCGGGTTCGGCCTGCTCACCCACCGGCAGGTGAAGAAGCCGACGTACCACCTGTACGCGTTCATGGCGCGGATGGGCGAGGAGTTGCTGGCACACGGGGACGACCACCTGGTCACACGCCATCCGGACGGCCGGGTCACCCTCCTCGCCTGGGCGCCCGTCGACCCGACGGGCGAGACACCCGGCCCGGACCGGCACACCCTGCGCCTGTCCGTCCCGGTCGGCAGCCGTCCACGCGGCGAGGCCTTCGCGCGCCGCTCGACCGTGGACGAGGAACACGGCAACGCGTGGACCGCCTGGCGGCGCATGGGCAGCCCCCGATCGCCCCGCTCCGACCAGATCGACATGTTGTACGACGCCGCCGAACCCGCCCGCACCCACCAGCGCCTGCCCGTCGAGGACGGCCGCGCCGACCTCGACCTCACCCTCGCCCGCCACGAGATCACCCTGGTCGAGATGAGCCCGCTCGAGGACGAGACCCCGCCCTGGTGGGACGAGCGCCGTCTGCTCGGCGGAGAGGAACATCGATGAGCACCCCACACACGGCCGGCCGACGCGCCTTCGGTGACGGCCCGCTCTCACACGCGGCGGCCCTGGTGCACACCCTCGTCACCGTCGAAGCGATGCTGCTCGCCGCCGCATCGCCCGGCCTGGCCGCCCTGCTCCTCCTCGGCCCCGACCCCGCCAACCTGCCGCTCGCCGCCGTCTGCCTGCTGCCGCTCGGCCCTGCCCTCTCCGCCGCCCTGTACGCGCTCCACCACCGCGGCCGCGACCTCACCGACCTCCACCCGGCCCGCGCCTACTGGCGCGGCTGGCGACTGAACGCCCTCCCGGCGCTGAGACTCTGGACGCCACTGCTCGCCTGGCTGACCCTGATCGCCTTCTCGCTCACCCACTTCGGGGCCTCCGGCCTGCCCGGCTGGTGGGCGGGCCTGCTGGCGGTAATCGGCCTCGTCTCTCTCCTGTGGGGCGCGCACGTCCTTCTCCTCACCTCCCTCTTCGCATTCCGCACCATCGACACCGCCCGCCTCGCCGCGTACTTCCTGCTCCGGCACGGCCGAACCACCCTCGGCGTGGCCTCGCTGCTCGTCCTGGCCGGTGGGCTGACCGCGCTGTCGACCGAGGCTCTGCCCGCCCTGCTTGCTGCCCCGCTGCTTCTCTCCCTGCTGCACTCAGGCCGCCCGGTGATCACCGAAACCCAGGAGGACTTCACCGCATGACCGCCCCCAGGACCGACAAGATCGCCTACGGCGGCGACTACAACCCGGAGCAGTGGCCCGAGCCCGTCTGGGACGAAGACCACCGCCTCTTCGACCAGGCCCGCATCGACACCCTCACGGTCGGTGTCTTCACCTGGTCGCTCACCCAACCCGCCGAGGGCGTCTACGACTTCACCGTCCTCGACCGCATCCTCGACCGCGCTGCCGCCGAGGGCAGGCGCGTGTGCCTGGCCACCGGCACCGCCGCGCTCCCGCCCTGGCTGGCCCGCGCCCACCCCGAGGTCAACCGCACCGACTTCGAGGGCCGCCGCCACGGCTACGGCCAGCGTCACAACTTCTGCCCCAGCTCACCTGCGTACCGCCGCCTCTCCACCGCGGTCGCGGACCGCCTCGCCGAGCGCTACGCCGACCACCCGGCACTGCTCGCCTGGCACATCAACAACGAGTACGGCGGGGCCTGCTACTGCGACCTGTGCGCCGCCGCGTTCCGCGTCTGGCTGCGCGAGCGGTACGGCACCCTCGACGCCCTCAACCACGCCTGGTGCACCACCTTCTGGTCGCACCGCTACACCGACTTCGGCGAGATCGAGCCGCCCAGCGCCCTCACCGAGCACTGGCGCGGTCCCGACCACACCGCCTTCCAGGGCATCACCCTCGACTACCACCGCTTCATGACGGACGCGCTCCTCGGCTGCTTCCGCGCCGAGAAGGAGGCCATCCGTCGCCTGGATCCGGAAACGCCGGTCACAACCAACTTCATGGGTATGTTCCGGCCGCTGGACTACCACCGCTGGGCGCCCCACCTCGACTTCGCCTCCTGGGACAGCTACCCACCGCTCGACGCCCCGCCCACCATGGCCGCCCTCGGACACGACCTGATGCGCGGCCTCAAGGACGGCGCGCCCTTCTGGCTCATGGAGCAGACGCCGTCCACCACCGCCTGTCGCGATGTGAACCCGCTCCGACGCCCCGGTGAGCTGCGGCTGGCGACCTGGCAGGCCGTCGCCCACGGCGCGGACGCCGCCCTCTACTTCCAGATGCGCGCCTCGCGCGGGGCCTGCGAGAAATACCACGGGGCGGTCATCGGCCACGCCGGACGCGCCGACACCCGCGTGTTCCGCGAGGTCGCCGAAGTGGGACAGGAGCTGGCGGAGCTGGGAGCGGTCATACTCGGCGCCCGCACCCCGGCCCGCACCGCCCTGCTCTTCGACTGGGACAGCTGGTGGGCGCTGGAGATCTCGGACGGGCCCTCACGCCTGGTCCACTACCAGCAGGTCGTCCACGCGTACTACCGCGCCGCCCGTGAGGCCGGAGCGGACGTGGACGTCGTCCCGGTCACCGCCGACCTCACCCCGTACGACGTGGTGCTCGCCCCCGCCCTGCACATGGTCAAGGGCGACCTCGCCACCCGACTGGAGGCGGTGGCCGCCCGCGGTGGCACCGTCCTGACGACCTTCCTCTCCGGCCGCGTCGACGAGCACGACAACGCCTTCCTCACCGACGTCCCTGGCCCGCTCGCCGGTCTCATGGGCGTTCGTGTCGACGAGTGGGATTCCCGCCCGGCCGACACCGTCAACCCGGTCGTGCTCGGGGCGGGAGACGACGCACTGCACACCGAGGCGCGCCTGCTCTTCGAGATCGTGCTGCCGCAGGGCGCCGAGCCGGTCGGCACCTACCAGGCCGACTTCTACGCCGGCACCCCTGCCGTCACCCGGCACCCCTTCGGCGAGAGCGGGGGCGAGGGCTGGTACGTCGCGACCGCACTCGACCAGCCCGGCGTCGACTGGGTGATCTGCCGTGTCCTCGCCCGCCACGGGCTCGTCGGCCCGTACGCCGGCCAGCCCTCGGTCGAGACCGCCGCCCGCACCGCCCCCGACGGCACCCGCCTGTTCTTCCTACTCAACCACGCGCCGGACCCGGTGTCCGTGACCGCGCACGCGGCGGCCGTGGACCTGCTGACCGGCAAGCAGGTGGAGCGCGGTGAGGCACTCACACTGGACCCGCGAGGGGTCTGCGTGCTGAGCCTTCGGTAATACCGTGGCATTCGGCGTCCCCGGGACTTATCGGTCCCGGGGACGCCGCGTGCCGTCAGTGGATGCGGCGCCCGCGTGCGTCCGGCACGCCGGACTTCCGGAAGAAGTACGTGTTGATCTGATCGCGCCACTCGCAGGCACTGCGGAGCTGCTCCTCGTACCGCTTTGCCGCCCGCGCATGGCGCGCCGGGTCCACCAGGTCCTCGAGCCCGGCCCACACCCTGCGTGCCTCCTCGACCTCTCCCACACCGTCGAAGTGCGTGTCGTAGATGTGCTGGATCACCGTTTCGCCGCTGTGCAGCACATGGCCGTACGGCACATGGTGGAAGAAGAGCAGCAGCTCGTCCGGGCAGGTCTCGGGCGTCTCGTACACCTCGGCCCACGGCTTCGCGTACTGGCCCGCGAAACCGGTTCCGGTCGCCCGGCTGCGGTCGACGCCGACTCCGTCCCGGTCGGCGAAGTGGTACGTGCCCCACGGGCTGTACTCGTAGCCGTCCACGCTCGGCCCGTAGTGGTGGCCCGGCTGCACCATGAAGCCGACGCCGAGCGGCGCCGTGTACTTCTCGTAGGTCCGCCACGAGCCGTCGAGGACCGCGTGCAACCCGCTACGCAGACGCTCAGGATCGGCGCTCTGTGCCGGTACGAAGGTCATCCCGATCCACTCGTCAAGCACGGCGCGGGGCTCCGCGTCGGGCTGCCAGGCGAGCCGTCCGACCGTGTACAGGTTCGCCTGCGCCAGCGGATGCCCCGTCCAGAACGGGTCGTCACCGGCGTTCGACACCGCCACCAGGCCGCCGCCGCGGGCCAGTTCCCCCACGCTCTGCTCCTCCTCGCCCTCGGGCCTGAACCGCAGCGCCTCGCTCCACATCGGGCCGAGCCAGCACACGTGCCGCTGTTGTCCCGTGTACTCCTGGGTGGCCTGTATCTCCACGGCGAGCCGCGTGTTCGGCATCGCGCCGATCACCGGGGAGATCGGCTCGCGCGTCTGGAAGTCCATCGGCCCGTGCTTCACCTGGAGCACCGCGTTCGGCGCGAACTCGCCGTCCAGCGGGGCGAAGTGGTCATAGGCCGCGCGCGCCCGGTCCGTCGACCGGTCCCGCCAGTCCTGCCGGTGGTCGTAGACGAAGGCCCGCCAGTGCACCGTGCCGCCGTACGGAGTGAGTGCCGCGGCCAGCATGTTGGCGCCGTCCGCGTGGCTGCGGCCATAGGTGAACGGGCCGGGCTGTCCCTCGGAGTCGGCCTTCACCACGTACCCGCCGAAGTCGGGTATCGCCGCGTACACCCGGCCGGTCGTCCTGGCCCACCAGTCGGGCACCGACTCGTGAAGCGGATCGGCGGTGGGCAGGCCGCCGAGCACGACGGGCGCGGCGAAGGAGACGGACAGATGCGTCCGGATCCCGTACGGGCGCAGCGCGTCCGCGATCGCGGCCACCTCGCCGATCCGGTCGGTCAGCAGGTGCGCCTCGGTCTCGTGTACGTTCACGTTGTTCACGGCGACCGCGTTGACGCCGCATGCGGCCAACAGCCTTCCGTACCAGCGCACCCGCTCCAGTTCGTCCCGCGAGCCCCGTGCCAGGCCGTCGTGCCAGAACAGCGAGCCACTCGCGTATCCCCGCTCGACCTGGCCCATTACCGGGTGCACGGCCATGTTGTCCCAGTGGTCCAGCATCCGCAGCGCCAGCGCCGGCCGGTGCACCTCGCGCGCCCGCTCGCCCTCGAAGGCCGCCTCGCCGAGCCGCACCAGGTGGAACAACCCGTACAGCAGCCCGGCCTGACCGGCAGCCGTCACCCGTGTGACCCCGTCCGCCCGCACCAGCGCGAACCCCTCGTCCCTGAGTCCGTCCGGATCGCCGTCCTCGCCCAGCTCCAGCACCAGGTCGTACGACGCGCCTTGCACCCGCGCAGTTCTGACGACCTGACCGCCGAACTGCGCGCAGGCACACGCCACTTCTCCGTGCACCGTGTCCACCACCGGGCCCGTTCCGGAGATCAGCGTGCGCCGGGAACCGAGCGGGCGGAACACCTCGGGCGGCAGCCACGCCGGGTCCACGCCGCTGGGCAGCGCGGGCACGGATACGGGCATGTTTATGGATACGGATGCTGTCACGGGGACCCCTGGTCAGTGCGTATCGAGCTCGCCGGACCGCCTGGGCGCGGGGCGGGCGGCCCAAGTATGCCGTGCGCCGGCGCGGGTTGGGAGGGGTGCCTTGAAGATCACGATCACCGTCAGACAGAGCCGCTGCGCGCGGCAAGAGAGATACGCACATGTCTTGACCACCTCAAACAGGTGCTTTTACAGTACATGCGTTCACATTCACATGCCGAGTTCATGTACAGAAACAAAGAGGGGCTTCATGCTCAAGGACGCTCCGTTCTTTCCCGTCCCCTCCTTCACCGCTGACGATTCGATGAACTTGCCGAAGCGTACGGAGCGTGTGGGGAGCGGAGTCGACGCCGATGGGGGCGGGAGCTTCCTCGCCTGCGACACAGGCGAGTTCCAAACACACGGCGACGTCCGTTTGCAGGACGGCACGGGCGATCCTTGCGTAGCCCTGGCGGCCGCCCCCACCGATGCGGCCACCCAGTGAGCGACGGCATCCTGATCACTGGGATCGACATCACCCCGGTCGCGTTCAAGGACCCCGCTCTCCTCAACGCGGTCGGTGTCCACGAGCCCTACGCCCTACGCGCGATCGTCGAGGTCCACACCGACCAGGGCCTGGCCGGCCTCGGCGAGACCTACGCCGACGAGGGCCATCTGCGCCGGCTGCGGACGGCCGCCGACACCATCGTCGGCATGGACGTTCATGCGCTCGGCGCGATCCGCCGACGGATCGCCCTGGCGCTCGGCGACGACTCCGGAAGCGACGGTCACGGCCTGACCGGCATGATTACGACCAGCAGTACCGTGGACCGCGTCTTCTCCCCCTTCGAGGTCGCCTGCCTGGACATCCAGGGCCATGCGGCCGGACGCCCAGTCAGCGACCTGCTCGGCGGTGCCGTCCGCGAACAGATCCCCTTCAGCGCCTACCTTTTCTACAAGTGGGCCAGCCATCCCGGCGCCGAGCCCGACGACTGGGGCCCCGCGCTCGACACCGACGGCATCGTCGCCCAAGCCCGGCGCATGATCACGGAGTACGGCTTCACCGCCATCAAGCTCAAGGGCGGCGTACTGCCGCCCGAGCAGGAGATCGAGGCGGTCCTGGCCCTGCGGGAGGCGTTTCCCGCGCTCCCGTTGCGCCTGGACCCCAACGCCGCCTGGACCGTGGAGACCTCGGTCAAGGTGGCCCGCGCTCTGGACGGCGTTCTGGAGTACCTGGAGGACCCCACTCCCGGTCAGGAAGGCATGGCCCGCGTCGCCCGCGAGGCGCCCATGCCGCTCGCCACCAACATGTGTGTGGTCGCCTTCGCCGAACTGCCGTCCGCTGTACGCCGGAACGCGGTGCAAGTCGTCCTCTCCGACCATCACTACTGGGGTGGACTGCACCGCTCCCGGCTCCTCGCCGGTATCTGCGACACCTTCGGCCTCGGCCTGTCCATGCACTCCAACTCCCACCTCGGCATCAGCCTCGCCGCCATGACCCACATCGCCGCCGCCACCCCCAACCTCACCTATGCCTGCGACACGCACTGGCCCTGGAAGACCGAGGAAGTCGTCCAGCCCGGCACCCTCACCTTCACCGACGGCGCCGTTCGCGTGCCCCGCGGACCGGGTCTCGGCGTCCGGCTCGACCGCGACGCCCTCGCCCGACTGCACGAGCAGTACCGCGACTGCGGCCTGCGCAACCGCGATGACACTGGCTACATGCGCCGCATCGATCCCTTGTACGAGAAGAAGTCACCCCGCTGGTAAACAAGCGAAGCGCAGTGAAGCCCATGGCCGTCACAGGTGGGGGTGGCGTGGACGGTGACGCGTACCAGGGTCGGTCCGGCGTGCATAGGGTCGTGGTCGAGCAGGTAGGTGGGGAGGTGGCGGGGCCCGGTGCCGGGCTCCTGGATGAGCCCGAAGAATTTGAACATTGGCGCGGACTCGCCCGAACTGTGAGGACCTGACCTGGGATTACGTGCCTGCCCTGGATCAGATGGACGGCCCTGGACGGTCTCTGAAACCTGTGCCGAGGGACCGCATCTGCCCCTGGCGGGCCGCCTCAGCGATCACGCCCTCCAGCAATGCGGTGAAGTCGCCGGCGTCCCTCCAGACCCGGAAGCGGCCGTAGACCGTCGCCCACGGACCGAACTCACCCGGCATCTCCCGCCACTGACTGCTGGGTGCGGAACCGCCAGATCACCCCCTCGAACTGCTCCCGCAGCCGCTCAGGGTACGGGCCGTACTCGCCTATCGGCAGGAACGGCTCGATCAACTTCCATTGCTTTTCAGTGAGTTGCCCGCGCCTCACACCAGCGTCCTACCCGATCCAGCCCCCGCACAGGACCGGAATCCGAAGAAGGATCACAACATCACACAGGCCCTAGGTCTGTCCCAAGGTCTGCGAGTGGGACCACAAGCCCAAGCTGGACAAGAAGTTCAACCTCTCTTCCTACGCCGCAGCCGCCGGTCCGGGCGTCCGGCTTCGGCCACCTTGTAGCCGGCCCTGCGCAGGAATGAGGTCAACGTGGCGCCGTAGGAGCCGGTGCCCTCGATACCGATGCGGCGGACGTCGCCGAAGGTGCGCATCCAGGCAAGCAGTGCGCGGTAGCCGGCCCGGGTCGTGGAAAACGCTTCGGTGTCCAGGACGTGGTCGTCGGTGTCGATCACAGCGGCGACGTGCAGGTCCTTGTGGGTGTCCACGCCGCCGATGACGACGCGGGAGACGGGTGGAATGCTGGCCATGTCGGCTTCCTCGCAGAAGATGAGCGCAGCGGGTCGGCGCGCGTTCACCGAGGCGGCGGACAAGACAGTGATGGGACCTTGGCCAGGCTCTCCTTAAGTCACTCCCGTCGGCGAGGCGAGCGCCTCGCCGGGATGCTCCCGGGCCACCGACAAGTCCGAGGAAGGACAGCGCCGTCGATCGGAGTGCGGGTCAGGAGGCCGCGAGAGCATCCCGGCACCGGTATCCTGGCGCGTCCGTCGCGGTGCGAGTCAAGAAGCCCGGGACATCCGGTACTTCACATACTCACTGTCCGAGTGATGTATCAACTCGCCCTGTACGTGCGGAAATTCGTCCCGGTCGCGCTGGCACAGCGCCATCTCCAGGGCGTCCAGGACGAGCCTGGTCTCCTTGGACGTGGAGGCGGACCAGCCGACGATGCGACGGGAGAAGGTGTCCACGACGAAGGCGATGTAGACGACCCCGCTCCAGGTGGCGACGTGCGTGAAGTCAGCGACCCAGCAGCGGTTGGGGGCACTGGCGACGAAGTCGCGGTCGAGGAGGTCCGGGTGCCGACCGGCGGCTGGATCGGTGATCGTCGTGATCACCTTCCTGCCGCGGACGGCACCGGTGATGCCGATCTCCCGCATGAGGCGCTCGACGGTGCACCGGGCCACGGCGTGTTCCTGCCGGTTCAGCTCACGCCAGATCTTCCGGGCTCCGTCCTGCGCCGCTTCCGCCTCTTGGCGCTCCTGCTCCTGGCGCTCGCGTTCGGCTTGTTCGGCCTGCCGCTCCGCTCCGAGTGCCCTCGCCTTGCAGTCTTCGCACAGGTGCGGGTGGCTGTCCCCGCGGCCCCAGTCGACCGTGGTGCTGCCTTCCACCGGTCGTCGGTGAACTTGGTCCCGCAGTCCGCGCACACCGGGCGCTGAGCCTCGCGTTCGGCTGCTTCCTGCGCTTGGCGGCGTCGTGCATCTTCGGCGCGGCGGGCGCGGGCAGCATCCCGGCGGGGGTTGCCGATCGCGTCCCAGAGGTTCTGGTAGTCCTCGCAGCCGAAGCGCCGGAACGCGGGCCCGGCCGAACCGTGCTCGCGCAGCAGCTCCAGCGTGGTCGCCACGATCGGCATCTTCCCGTTGTAGATGCGGAAGCAGCCTTCGGCCCACTGGCCCTGCCAGTGTTCGCGGGTGAGGTCGGCGACCTTCTCCATCTGCTTCAACGCGGGCCGCGGGCCGACCTGGTTGAAAACGAACAGGACCGGCGGGTGCGTCGCGTCGCCCCACTGGGGGTCGGCTGCGGATGAGGCGTCCCCCGGAATGTGGACACGGGGGTTCATGCTGCGAGTGTGAGTTTACGCGCTCTCTGCTGTCGCTGTTCGAATTCTACTGGCGAGAGGTAGTCGAGAGCGCTGTGGCGCGTGCGGGCGTTGTAGTAGGTGAGCCATTGGAAGATCTCCAGTCTCGCCTGATGCATCGTGGAGAACAGCCTCTGGTGCATCGTCTCCCTCTTGAGTCCCTGCCAGAAGCTTTCGGCGAGGGCGTTGTCGTAGCTCGAGCCGATGCGGCCCATGCTCCTGCGGATCCCGAAACCATTGCAGACCTGCGCGAACGCAGCCGATGTGTACTGAGCCCCTGTCCGCATGGAAGATCACCCCGTCCACGTGGCCGTCGCGGGTCGCCACGGCCATCTCCAGGGCGTCGATGACCAGTTCCGTGCGCATGTGGGAGGCCATCGACCAGCCGTGCACCCGGCGTGAACAGATGTCGATGACGCAGGCGAGATACAGCCACGTCCCACCGACCTGCACGTATGTGATGCCACCGCACCACTTCTCGTTCAACTGCCTGGCGGAGAAGTTGCGTTGGACCAGATCTGGAGCCAGCGGCGCAAGCCGGTCAGAGACCGTGGTGCGCTTGCGGCGCCGTACGTGCCGGCCCTCGATACCGTGCCGGCGCATCAGGCGCTCAACGCGCTTGCGGTTGATGGTGTGCCCGAAGCCCCGCAGCTCGGCGTGGACGCGGCGGACCCCGTACGTTCCCTTGTGCGCGGTGTGGACCTCGCGGATCTCCGCGACAAGCGCGTCCTCTGCGGCCTGCCGGGCGGCGCGGGCCTTCGCGCCGGCCAGCCACCGGTAGTAGCCGGAGCGCGAGACCTGCAGGACCCGGCATATCCGCTGAACACCAAAGGCCTTGGCATGGGCGGAGACGAAGTCCCAGCGGCGGGTCTTCACTTCATCTCCTTCGCGAAACAGGCCGCCGCCCGGCGCAAGATCTCCCGCTCGAGCTCCCACTCCTTCTCGGCCATGCGCAGCCGGCTATTCTCCGCTCGGAGCCGGGCCAATTCCTCGTCCCCGCTCTCCACGTCCTGCTCGCCGCAGCTGTGATCGCGGCCAGCATGTTCGTCGGCCTGGCGCACCCAGCTGCGCAGCGTCTCGCCGGTCACCCCGACGTCCGCCGCGACCGCCGCATACGTGCGCTTCCCACCCGCCGCGCGATACAACGCCACCGCGTCGTTCCTGAACTCCGCCGGATACGGAGACCTACGTCCCACCAGGACACCCTTCCTCGGATCCACAAGACCCATTGTCAGAGTGTCCACACCGCCAGGGGCACCTCACCACCAGGCCGTCCCCGGCGGCGACTTCTCCCTCGCCCGCGAAGGAACCAGCCTCGCCACCGTGCGCCTGGCCACACCTCAGCGCGTCGCTCGCAATCGAGCGGGCCACGCCGTGCCATCACGGTGAGTCCGAGGCCCCGCTTAGAACATGGTGTTGTCGTTCTTGGAGGTGGGTGGGACGACCTGGAGGACGTCCCAGTGTTCGACGATCTTGCCGTCTGCGTCGAAGCGGAAGATGTCGATGCCCGCGTACTCCTCGTCGGGCCAGACCTGGCGGCAGTGCAGTACGACATGGTCACCCTCAGCGAAGGCCCGCTGGTACTCGACACGCTTGCCCGGGTACTCGGCTGCCATGCGCTCGAAGTAGTCGATGAATGCCTGCTTGCCGTCGCCGACGTGCGGGTTGTGCTGGATGTAAGTGGCGCCGACGTACTGGTCGATGGCTTCGGCGGGGCGGCACTGGTTGAACATGAGGTCGTAGAACGCCTTGGCCGCGACCTTGTTCTTCTCCGGGTCGCTCATGACGCCACCGTGGAGTGGGCGGCCGACCGGGGCACGGTGAGTGTGTCGAGCAGGTGGTGGGCGTCAGCCGGGACGGGCAGGGCCCGGTCTGCGAGGTCGGCGGGGGTATGGGGGTGTGTGGGGTTGACGCGGACGAGGCGTGCCTGGGGAGAGTGGCGGACGAGGTGTTCACCGGGCCATCGGATGACACCAGGTGTGTTGAATCCTGCGCCGAACTCCAGGACCAGCAGGCGGGTATCGGCGGGGGCGGTGCCGAGCCAGTCCTGGAGACGACGGCCGGCGGGGAGGTAAGGGGTGTCGACGAACTCAGGGCCGACGCGGACGTTGATCTCGATCTCGCCGCCGCAGTTCGGGCAGCGGGGAAGGGCAGCGGGGTCGGTGACGGCTCCAGTGGCCGGGTCACAGGAGGCGAGGAGCTGTGCGACGAGGGGCTTGCTGTCCCACGTAGTGGGGGTGCAGGGGGTGGCGCACTGGTAGCGGCCGTAGTCGCCCTGCGGGGAGAAGATCCGGTCCGGATTGAAGCCGCTCCGGGCGAAGAGGCCGTCCACGTTGGACGTCATCACCCAGTGGTCTGTGTCGCCGACCAGCGCGCGCAGTCGCCGATAGAGGGGGTTGGGGGTGGTGGATAGGCGGATGTCGTCGATGTGGACGGCCCAGTAGCCCCACAGCAAGGCGGGTGGCAGGGGCACGCCGACCATGTAGCGGGAGCGCAGGCCGTGGCGGTGCAGGGCGGGGAAGAGCTCCCGGAATCGGTCTTCGTCACCGTAGTCGTATCCGGCGGCGGCGCTCAGGCCCGCCCCAGCGGTGATCAGGACGCGGTCGGCCTCGTTGAGCCAGGTGCGTATCGTGCGGGCGGCGGCTTCTACATCGCAGGTGGGCTGGTTCATCGGGACGGGGTTCCTTCGGTCAGTGCGTGGGTGTAGGCGGCGTGGTCGTCGTCCGCGTACACGTTGAAGATCACGCGGTCGAGGCGTCCTGGATGGTGATCGAGCCAGTCCGCCACGGTGTTCACGGCGGTTCGCGCGGCAGGCGTCTTGGGGTAGCCGAAGACGCCGGTGCTGATGCCGCAGAATGCGACGGTGCGTATGCCCTCGACGTCGGCGGCGAGGTCGAGGCAGGCGCGGTAGGAGGCTGCCAGCGCTTGCTCGTGGCCCGCGTCGAGGGAGCCGTAGACGATGGGGCCGACCGTGTGCAGGACGTAGCGGGCGGGCAGGTGGTAGCCACGGGTGATCTTGGCGGTGCCGGTCGGTTCCGGGTGTCCCTGCAAGGTCATGATCGTGTGGCAGTCGGCGCGCAGGCGGGGACCGGCCGCGCCGTGGACGGCGTTGTCGATGCACCGGTGCATCGGGGCGAAGCAGCCGAGAAGGGCACTGTTGGCGGCATTGACGATGGCATCGGCGTGGAGGGCGGTGATATCGCCCTGCCACAGCGCCGTACGCTCGGCGGCCCGGTATGTGGTGTCGGGAAGCGTGTCGCGGAGAGTGAGCAGCGAGGCGGCGTCGGTGGTCGGGCGCGCCAGGAGCTCGCCGGACAGGAGCCGGTCCAGCACGCGGGCGGTCCCGGTGGGCAAGGGATCCGGCTCCCGGACGGTCAGCACGGCGCGCAGCAGTCGCCGGGCAGCGGGATCGTCGAGCCGGTCCGCCGCGCCGGGGCGTAGCCCGGCCCGCGTCGCCGCCGGGTCGTCGCCCAGCAGGTCGAGTGCCTCGCGGACCAGGTCGGTGTGCCGAGCATCCGGGCCCTGGCTGGTGACGGAGCTGAACGGCCCTTCCAGGGTGATGGCGGCGCGGTAGGCGGCGAGCGGCAGTGCGGTCGCGTACATGGTTCCTCCCGGGCAGTGAGCACGTTACGGGTCGAGGGGGCGTCGCACTGCACGTCGCCGTGCCCTCACCCGCGAGCTGGTGGGGGCACGTCGACGTGATCAGCGCTTCAGGCGGGTTCGAGAGTTCCGGTGTGGAGTTCGGCGACGCGGCCGTCGCCTGTCTCGTAGGTCCAGAAGGCGTGGACGGTGTGGTTGTTGAGGTTCATGAGGTGGGTGATCGTCATGCCTGACGTCTCGACCCAACCGAGCATGAACAGGCCGGGGGCAACCTCGGCGATGTGGAGGGTGACGGTCTCCCCAGCGCCCTTGGTGGGGGCCTCCAGGGTTTCGTAGCGCAAGGTGGTGCCGTCAGCCGCGTAGGTGTTGCGGAAGTCAACTCCGTTGTCGACACGGAAGACGAAGGTCTTCCCGACATAGCTGAGTTCACTCATCGCACTTTCCTATGTGGTGCCGTCCGGTGTCAGAACAGGCCGTTGGAGTGCGGGAGCTCGGCGGGTACAGGAGCGATGACGTCCCAGTGCTCGACGATCTTGCCGCCCTGGACGCGGAAGAGGTCGTAGTACGCGACGGGGACGCCGAACGCGCCCTCGGACTGGAGCAGGACGAAGTCGCCCTCGGCGATGACCTTGTGGACGGTCTTGTAGACGAGGTTCTTGCCCTGCTCGGCCCACTTCGCGGCGGCGGCGCCGAAGCCGTCGAGGCCGTCGGCCGCTTCCGGGTTGTGCTGGTGGTAGGTCTCGGTCGAGATGTAGTCGGTCAGGACCGAGTAGTCGGCGCCCTTGAGGACCTTCTCGGCGAACTCCAGGACCAGGGCGCGGTTGGTCTCGGTCTGGTCCAGATCGGCCGGCTCAGTGGGGCCGTCGGTCTGGGAGCGGCCGGAGGCGGTGTCCTCGACCAGCGGGGTCAGGGCGTCCCAGTGCTCGGCGAGCTTGCCGTCGCCGGTGACGCGGAAGATATCGAAGGCGACCAGCGGGTCGGGGCCGAAACCGTGGTACGTGCCGTGCCGGGCGACCAGGTCACCGTCAGCGATCACCCGGACGCCCTCGTAGTGGAAGCCCTCCGGCAGGCCGGTGACCAGTCGGCGCAGGGCCTCGGGGCCGTCGGCGGCCAGGGCGCTGTGCTGGCGGTAGTCGGCGGCGACCCAGCGGTCCACGGCGCTCGGGTCCTTCTTTCCGAACAGTTCGCCGGCGGCGGTCAGGACGAGGTTCTTGGCGTTGCTCAAGTCGGTTCTCCTTGCGGGGTCAGGTCATGGGTGGGGGGATGGGTGTGGTCAAGCACTGGTCGAGTGCGGCGGCCAGGGAGGCGGCTGTGGAGGCCGCGTCGCCCATCTGATCGACGCCGTGTGCGGTGTACAGCGGCAGCGTCGGGTAGGAGGTGACGCGCAGGCGGCGCAGCTTGCGGAAGCCGGCGTGGGCCTTCATCCGGCCGGCCGGGGACGTGTATGCCGAGGTCACAGCGTCGGCGTCCAGACCCAGCTCGTGGGCTATGCCTCGGTGGACGTCGGCGTCGGACACCGCGGCCGTCGACGAACCACGCACGCTGCACGCCCTTGGCCGCATCCAGTTCGCTGATGCCGGGCTGGGCCCGCTGCGCGGCCGGCCCCGCCGCGGCGGCGGAGTCGAGCACGCTCGTGCCCCGCACCGGCGCACGGCCGTAGCCCGCACCGAAGACGACGCCGGTCAGCCGCCCTATCCGGCCCGCGTCGGGTAGCAGGTGCGGACAGGCCGCCACTGGCCGCGCCCGGGCACCAGTGCGGAGGCCGGCCGGGACGACGCCGAGGCGGATGCGGTGTGCGTTGTTCTCAGCGAAGGACCGCAGCGCCGGGCCGAAGCCGTAGCACCAGGGGCAGTACGCGTCGAAGGCGTACGTCAGCGAGCCCCGCTCCACCGAAGGCACCACACTCCTCCCCCCTTACGACTTTCCGACTCGGATCGATGTCGGACGAGGTGACTCCTCCAAGCTAGAGCTCATGAACAGGTTGAATCGGATACGCTGGCGACTCAAGATGGTCAAAAAACGACACGGTGTCGAGCGCGGCATCCCAGAGATCTCGTTCACCGCTCCTGCCGGAACCCCGGCCGGCGTCGAAGTGCTGTCCCTGGACGACCTGCGCGACCGAGTCCCCGCAGAACGGCTCTCGGTCCCCCAGCGGCCGGACTTCCACCACCTGATCACCCTCACCGGCGGGTCCCTGTGGCACACGGTCGACTTCACCGCATACGCCCTCGACCCCGGCTCCTGGCTCTGGGTACGCCCCGGTCAGGTTCAGCAATGGGGCGACCTCACCCGCGCCCAAGGCACCCTGATCCTGTTCCGCCAGGACTTCCTCGACCCCGCGACCACCGCCAGTGCCCGCATAGAAGACCCGCACGCCCCGATCCTGCGCCGCCCCCTGCTCGGCGACGAGGCGGCCCTACGGCTGGCCGCCGACCACGTCACCATCGAGTTCCACGCCCTCGGACACCTGCCCCTGGAGATCCACACCGCAGCCCTGCGCCATCTGCTCGCGGTCCTCGTCCTGCGCCTGGCCCACCTCACCGCGCCCGCCGGCAGTCCCGCCCCCGAACCCGACGCCACCTACCTGCGCTTCCGCGATGCCGTGGAAGAGGACTTCGCCCGTACCCGCAGGGTCGAGGATTACGCCGACATGCTCGGCTACTCACCCCGCACCCTCTCCCGCGCCACGCTCGCCGCTGCCGGCCTCGGCGGCAAGGAGTTCATCGACCGTCGTGTCGTGCTGGAGGCCAAGCGCCTTCTGGCCCACAGCGACCAGACCGCCGCCCGAATTGCCGACCGCCTCGGCTTCTCCAGCGCGACCCACTTCAGCAAATACTTCCACCACCGCACCGGCCAGACTCCGATCGCCTTCCGCGACACGGTCCGGCACACCACGAAGTGAAATGCCTCCCGCGCCGCCGGAAGGCCGGAACGCGACATCCCCTCAGCACCGCGCAGAAGGAAGCGATCAAACTGATCAGCCGCGAGCGTGCGGTGAACGAGCACGGCTTCGCCGACCTGCAGAACTGGCGGATCCTCACCAAGGTCCGCATGAACGCCCGACACGGGACCACGCTCCTGCGGGCCCTGCTCGTAGCTTCAGGTTGGACGACGCCCATTGTCAGTGCGGTGCGCTTCACTGTCCGCCATGGAGCTCACGCAAGCGACCGTCAACGACCTGCTGACCCAACTCGGTCCTGGGGACGGCTACACCTACCTGCCCGGCGACCTGGACCCGCAGGACCTGACCGACCTGCTCGACAGCAGGTACGGCGCCGCGCGCACCCTCGTCCTCGACGGCTTCACCGATCCGACGGTCGATGAGTCCAGGGGCGCGGCTCTCCTCGTCCCCTTCGAGGACCGGGCCGTGACGATACGGGCGTGGGCGTGTGGGGATCAGTGGGTCGGCACGGGTACGGCGCGGGACGCCGAGGGGGCCGCGCGGCCGGTGTTGGTGGTCGCTCACAGGGAAGTGCCAGAACCCCTGGCGGTCGCTCCGGATGCGGACGAGGACGTCGACTGGGTCGACTGGATGGAACGGCTGAGACGGATCACCGGCTGGACACAGCCCGCCCAGCGGCCGGACGTGGACTGGGCGGAGGTGGAGTCACGTCTGGGCACCACGCTGCCGAGCGACTACAAGCGCATGGTCGAGACGTTCGGCACGGGCGCCTTCGACGGATACCTGGACCTGAACCAGGAGCCGTGGACGGATCTCAGGCAGGACGGTCTGCTCATCTGGGCAGGCACTGAGCACGAGGACCTGTACTGCTGGCGGGCCGACGGCGACGACCCCGACCGCTGGCCCGTCGTGGTCCGGTCCTTCGACAACAAGGACGTCCCCTTCGACTGCCAGGCCGCGGAGTTCGTCTGCCGCATCCTTACCGAACCGCACCACCCGTTCACGATGGCCCGCTATTTCGACACCCACTGGTTCATGAACTACCGGGAAAGCGACTGACCGAACCCCGCCGCCGACGGCCCCGGCTCTCCTTGGAGCCTTCGAGGCACTCCAGACCCGGCATCGTGATTCCGGCGACCCGGCAATGCGCCGGACGATCACCTGCTACCGATCACGCCCACGACCGGCACGAGCATCTCAGCCTCCGCCCACGCCAGCCCCATGACCAGCGAATTCAGGTTGAACAACGCTCATTCCTGTCTGCGCGCGCCGGCGAGAACCGTGACCAAACCACCAAGACCACAACAACCGGGATCACCGCGCTGCGCCGCGAAGGTGCGGATCCGGTCCGCAAGGGCCGGCCGTGGTCCCCTCCGCTGGAGGACCGGGTACTGCTCGTGTCGGCCCACTGGCGAACGATTTGACGATGCGCCAACTCGCGCCGCTCTTCGGTGTCTCGAAGTCAGCGGCCGACCGGATCATCGACCACCTCGGTCCCGCGCTTGCCCTGCGGCCCCGCAGGCGGTTCAGCAAGGACACTGTGCTCATCGTGGACGGCACCCTGGTGCCCACCCTCGGTCACGTCATCGCTGAGCAGTCCAAGACATCTCATGTCGTCGGCGGGTCAAGCTGATTGCTGGCGATCCCGCGGAGCTGTGCTTGTGCTCCGCCACAGGCTCGAAGGCGGTAGCGTCCTCGGCATGCTGGACGGTCCTGACATTTCGATGGCACTGCGAGGCGGGGTGCGCACTCGCACGCAAGCCTGGGACTTCGTGCGCTGGTTCGCCGACGCGTGGATGGGCCGCCCGCTGGAGCCAGCAGACGGCTACAGCGAGAGCGAGTTGGCGGCCATCGAAGCCGAGCTGGGCTTCGAACTCCCGGCTGCCCTGCGCGAGGGGTACGCGCTGTTCGGGCGCAGGCAAGATCTGACCCAGCAGCAGGACCCCCTGGTCCCGGCGACGGGGCTCTACGTCACCGACGATTTGGGCGGCATCCTGGTCTTCCGCCATGAGAATCAGGACTGCGCCTTCTGGGCAATCCCCCTGGCCGAGATCGAACAGGACGATCCGCCGGTGGTGGTGGAGTCACGCGACGGCTGGATCCCGTTCCTCGATCGGATGTCCCTCGCATGGGTCGAACTCGTGCTGAGCGAGTCCCTCTTCGGAGCGGACGACCTCGGTCTCTACGACGCCTGCGAGCTGCCCGACCCGCTGCTGCCGAGTCTCCACGAGCGCTATGCCCGAGTGAACCTGCCTGACCATCCCATGTGGACCAGCAAGGACGACTCGCCCGTGCGCTGGTACTCGGCACCTGGCCGGCTGATACGCAGAGACGGGATCCAGGACCAGTCCTGGATCCATGCACGCGGACGCACGACTGCTGATCTCGAGATCGTGCGCAAGGACCTTCCCGGACCCTGGGTCCGCTGAAGTTGCCTCACCCGCCAAGCCACCGGACCAGCCCATCACCCGGATCGGTCCGGCGGCTACGCGGCCAATGCGAGGGAGGGCCCGAACGCACGCTGTGAGTCGTAGAGCGTCCGCGTCTGCAAGCAGTGGTAGAGGCAACCCAGGAGCTTGTTGAACAGGTTCCGCAGAGCGGATGTGTGACGTTCCCCGGCCTCGCGGGCCGGGGCGGTCGACGTGGCGATGCTCACCACGGTGTCGGTCAACGCGCCCGCTGCACACCCCGAAGTCGACTGGGACCGGCTGGATGCAGTCCCCAAGACCAGCGCTCCCTGCTCGCAACGACTGCGGCTGACCGGTGGGTGCCGAAAACGCCATCCATAGTGTGTGACGTGCAGGTTCTTCCGAACGGCCGTTGATCGCCAGGCGGGCGTGTCAACCTGGTTGACCGTGCCGCTGCGACTGCCCTACCTCGCCGTGTCGAGCGTGTACGCCTTCATCCGGCCGCTGCCGATGAGCGACGTGGACAAGAACATCGAGATATTGACGCCACGTCACCAGTTGGCGGTCCTGCAGCGGCAGAGCGACAGGCCGCGCGTCACTTCAGCAGACCGCGCTTTCCTTGCTGCACTCCTCCACAGGCTGCCTCCCGCCCGACTACGGCAGCTGCACCTGATCGTCCCACCGGACACGGTCCTGCGGTGGCACCACGACCTCATGCGCCGCCGCCACCCCCACAACTCCCACCGCAAACAGCCCGGCCGTCCACCGACCCGCCGCGCCATCCAGACTCTCATCCTGCGCCTGGCCCGCGAGAACCCAGGCTGCGGCTACCGGCGCATTCATGGCGAACTCGCCGTACTGGGCATCAAGGTCGCACCCTCCACCGTATGGGAGATCCTCCGAGCACACGGGATCGACCCCGCTCCCGAACGCGACCGCCACACCTGAGCCGCGTTCCTGCGCGGCCAGGCCCACGCGACCCTCGCCCGCGACTTCTTCACCGCCAACGCCCTGAACGGCGCGACGCTGTACGTCTTCGCCGCCATCGAGCACACCAACCGCCGCATCCGCATCCAGGGCGCGACCGCCCATCCCACCTCCGACCGGATCACCAAGGCCGCAAGGAACCTCGCCATGGACCTGCAGGACACCGGCGCCACCGTCCGATACCTGATCAGGGACCGCGACAGCAAATCCACCCACGCGTACGACGCCGTCTCCGAGACCGAAGGCATCAAGGTCGTCACCACCAGCATCCGCGTGCCCCGCATGAACCCGGTCATGGAACGGTGGGCGCAGACCTGCAGACACGAGCTCCTCGACCGCACCTTGATCTGGAACCAGGCCCACCTGCTCCACGCACTCACCCAGTTCGAAGCCTTCTACAACCAGCACCGGCCCCACCGCACCCTGCACAGCCCGACACCCCTGCGACCCGTCCCCGAACCGATCACCGACCCCGACCCACTGGACATCCACCGGCGTGACCACCTCGGCGGCATCCTCCACGCATACACACACGCAGCCTGACCTGCCCGGACGCAATAATCGGCACCCGCAGGGTCGTGGGAAAGCTGACAGTGCGGGTGCTGCGCGCCGTGCTCGTGGTGGTGCTCGCGGGCACCGTGTTCGTACAGGCGGGGATGGTGTGGACGTTGGTCAGCGGGAGGGACCCGGAGGACGGGTCGGTCCCGCTGACCGCGCTGCGCGTGATCACGATCCTGGGCATGGTGTCGGTGCAGGTCGCCCTGGTCTGTGTATGGCGGCTGGTGGCGATGGTGCGACGCGGAACCGTGTTCTCCCACGCCGCCTTCCGGTACGTGGACGGGGTGATCGGCGCGATCGTGGCGGCTGCCCTCGTGTGGTTCGCGGTCACGGCCGTCAACGCGCCGGGCCAGCGGGACGACCCGGGCGTCACCGTCATCATGGGCGGGGTCGGCGTGGCCATCCTGGGGGTCGCGCTCATCGTGCTCGTGCTGCGGATGCTGCTCGCCCAGGCCGTCGCGCGCGACGTCGAAGCAGCGCAGATGCAGGCCGAGTTGGACGAGGTGATCTGATGCCGATCGCCGTCGACATCGACGTGATGCTGGCCAGGCGGAAGATGTCCGTGGGCGAGCTCGCGGACCGCGTGGGGATCACGCCCGCCAACCTGGCTGTACTCAAGAACGGCCGCGCCAAGGCGGTGCGCCTCGCGACGCTCGCCGCGCTCTGCGAGGTGCTCGAGTGCCAGCCGGGCGACCTGCTGCGCTGGGAGGCCGAGGACGCCGCCGGCGGATGACGCGCCCTTCCACGGTCATGGACATCTCGGCGCCCCGGGATCCGAGGGGAAGACCGTGCCTGCCGACGCATCATCGCCGATTCCGCCTGCCTTTTGACCAACTCCGCAGAGGCTTGGGGGTGACTGCATCCCGCTATCGAACGCTACCGATGGAGCGAGTCGAGGCCGTCGTGGACTCCGAGATCACCTCATGGAGCGCGAACCTTCGCCAGGAGAGCTCTATGGACAGTGAACCGGCCAGTTGGCCACTCTGTGCTTCACAGTTGGCCACCGCCTCGGCTCGTTGACTCGCCTCGTTCAGAAGGGTCTTGTGTTTGGCGATCTCGTGCAGAGAACGCGCCGCCGAACGCACCCTCCAGCCGGTCGGTCGCAACCTCGGCAAACAGCCCCACGAGCACGCCCGCGCCGCCGAACGCGAAAACGTTGACGTTCTCGGCAGATGTCGGGGCGGCGAAGAAGCCACCCCGGACGACCAGATAGAAGCCCAGGGCGAGGATCGCTCCGATCGGTGGCGTCAGGAAGTACCACGGTACGTACCACTTCCTGACCTCCTGGGAGGTGAAATCCCCCCGGATGCGTAGCAGCATCCGAATGGAGCCACCCAGCAAGCCGCAGAACGCCACACAAAGAAGAATCCGCCGCTCCGGGGAAACGGTCCAAGACCAGCTCAGCAGGTGAAGTCGGGTCGGGCCAGCCAGATCTGCTGGCTCTGGCCACAGCGCGATGAGACACACCAGGGGCACGTTCGAAAGCAACAACAGCAACGCGACTAGTGCCGCGACAGGCAACGTTCGCCCCGTCGCGACGCCCGGCACGCCCTCTCGCCGCACCGGACGAAAGCCCAAGTACGTCCAGTACGAGGACTTCCGGCCGGCACGCCGAGAGCACGCACCGGACGCCGCTCCTTGACGGGCAAACGTTGCCTGCCGCGGCACTAGCCCGTAGACCTGCCAGCGCGGCAGGTTAGCGGGCCCTGGAAGGTTTCCCTGATCGCCTACTGCCACGCTTCCCCCACCCTCTAACGCCGCGCAGAACGGGCCCACTGAGCCTAGCGAGTGAAAGAGCTTCCAGCAGGTCCCATGCTGTGCTGAGCGCCAGCTGAGGCACTTGACCTGCGAGAACGCGGCTCGCGTTGGGTGGGTTTCTCACGCTGAGGTGTGAGCGGTCCCGTCAAAACTTGCCCATGTGCTCCACCGTGCGGTGCCCCAGCTGCCGGCTGAACATTGCGCAGAAGCCGGCGGAGAGCGGCGGCCACCCCCAGAAGTCAAAGGCGAGGGCGCCCACCGCGAAATTGCGCTCCCACTGCCACTCAGTGACCGGGACCGAGGCACCGCAGGTGGAGCAGGGGGCACTCCCCTCGCCCGTTTCCTTCCAAGCGGCGATGCCGTCCTTGAACGGCTGCCAGACATCCTCGTCCGCCTCAAACTCCTCGGGATAGTTGATGATCACGGTTTTGGTCTCGCACCGCGGGCAGACGGCGTACTCCGCATCGTCCGCTCCCTGACCACCGACGTGGTATTCGCGCCCGACGATGACGGCCACCGGGCCCGGCAGCCAGTCCGGGTCCGATGAGTCGGCAACGGCTCGCGCCCAGTTGGGCCCTGGCACATAGCCCTCGTCCACGGTCAGGCTGTATACCCCTTCACTGGACAGCTCACGCGTGATGAGGCCCTCGGTGACCATCCAGTCGACCATCCGCTCCGCGAGCGGCCCGGCCTCCTCGCCGGTCACCTCAACATCGACGATCCGCTCAAAGAAGTCACCCATCGTCTCCCCCTCCTGTCGATCAGTCTCGGACACTGTGCCACCACCTTCCGACACCAGCCCGCCATCGGTGAGCGGGAGGTTCACGCACAGCTCGCCGACCTGGCGACCGGCATTGCATCACCTCACAAGCCGCATTTCGTCGGTAGCCCGTAGCGAGGCGGCAGCGCGACGGTCAGGTGCCGGACGCGGTCCTGGTCTGTCGATCCGATCGGCGCGGTGTAGCCGAGACGGAGTCGTGTGGTGACCGCAACGGGTTCACAAGGAGGCGCTGTTGTCGTACCTGACCTCCGAGGATGGCGGCGTGGCACCAGGAGGCAGCGCATCACCGCATACGGCGCAGCCTGTCAACGATGCGGTGTGCGGCGCCGTGGCGACTGAGCTGTCGCAACGGGGGCACGACAGGGGATCGAGCTGGTTCCGCAGGGCATAAGCCACAGATCGCACGAGTGCAGTGGGGCACCGGTTCGGGCATCCGATCCGACCGGTGCCCAGGTCACTGAGCCGGACCCGGAAGAGATCACCGCAGATGCAGCAGCGGACGCTCCACGCCGCTGTCAGACTTCGGAATGGCTCCACTGATTCAAGTCGTACCGGGCCAGCTCTGCTTCCGCTTCACGGGCTGCCAGCTTCCGGGCCGGGGTGATTGCTGCGATCTGCGTCAGTACCCCACTCCCGGCCCGTATCCGCCGACCGGTCACGCCCGCCTGGCATGGGCGGGTTCGTGGTCGGCCCCATCACGGGGCGCACGGGAGCCTGGCCGTGGGGTTTCGTCGTGCCGGTGGGCGTGGCCGTTCGTAGGCTGGGTTGTAGGGTCTCGTCGCTCGTGACATGTCGATCTTGCGTGACCTGGGCGTTCTTGGCTGTCTCACGGCCTTGTCACCCATGATCAGTCTCAAATCCGTGGCATTTCCTCGCGAGGGCGAGGTCGAGATCAGGCTGCTTGTCCGAGTCGGCCGAGTACACCACGCTGAGCCCCGAGCACGAGGGCTACCGGCGAGCCCAGATCGCGCACCGATGAGTTTCCCGCGCCACGCTGGTCTATACGCCGGACACCCACGAACGGAAGGCTGAGCCATGCGGAAACTGATCTACGGCATGAACCTGACCCTGGACGGCTACATCGCCGCGGCCGGCGACGACATCGGCTGGAGCGGACCGCCGAGCGACGAGCTGTTCCAGTGGTGGCTCGACCACGAGCAGGCGAGTGGCCTGTCGCTGTATGGGCGCAAGCTGTGGGAGACGATGAGCTCCTACTGGCCGACCGGCGACCAGCAGCCGGGCGCCACCCCGGCGGAGATCGAGTTCGCGCGGAACTGGCGGGACACGCCGAAGGTGGTGTTCTCCTCGACGATCGACAAGGTCGACTGGAACACCCGCCTGGTCACCGGCGACGCGATCGCCGAGATCACCCGGCTCAAGGCCGAGGACGGCGGCCCAATGAACATCGGCGGCGCAACGCTCGCCGGGGCGGCCATGCGCGCCGGGCTGATCGACGAGTACGCGATCGCCGCCTATCCGGTCCTGGCGGGCAGCGGCACGCCGTTCTTCACCGCGCTGGACAGCTGGGTGAACCTGAACCTGGTGGAGACGCGGACGTTTCCCGGCGGCGTGGTCCTGACCAGGTACGAGACGAGGCGCTGAGCAGCAGCACCCACGCGCTAGTCTCACGGTGATGTCGTATACGACATCGGTACGACACGACCCGTGAGATTACGACATCAGCCGCGAGACCTTACAGATGACATGTGGGGTCTCATGGATGGTGGCACACGCCAGCCATCTGACCAGCAATCCTTCGGTTGTCTCACGTCGTGGCCCGTGGCCTGGCTGCGTTGTCTCAGGAACGTGGCATTTCCTACGCGGGGCCTGTGAGGGCGACAGACATCGATGACCCGCTGGGAGCCCAACGGCCTTTCATCCACGCTGCGTTGGTACGAGCTGTGTACGCGTCTGGCCTGCTTCTGGCAGTTCGGGCACTGTCAATCCCCTCGAACTGTGGAGACCATCTATGCGGCCAGTCCCTCGGCGAGGGTGGCCCATGCACTGGGCGGCACCGATATGACCACCGGTCCGTGCGGCGACGGCGCGGATAGGGCAGCAACGGCTCTGAAATGGAACGCCTGGCCACTGCTCGCGGTGGGACTCACGCTGATCGCTACAACGGCGGGCCGCCGCCACGGCACTTCTCGTCTCGGCGTCGGCCCGTGTGTCCAGTCCCCTGTGGCGGGACCCGTGCCGCCATCGTTCGCCGTGAGCAAGCGGATCGGGCGGAGCCGGTGTCGGCTCCGCCCGCCGTGACTCAGGCCGGAGTGCCTCGCAGCACAGTGCTCGTCTCGGTCAGACACGACAGTGCGACTGCGCAGCTTGCCACGCTTGCCAGCACGCCGGTCAGGGTGTCCGGGCCCGAGGCCCCGGTGACGACCGTTCTCAGGAACATCACGGCGACGGCGACCTCACCGAGTCCGAGCAGGGCGAGCCAGCCGACGCGCAGCGCGCGTGGTGTCCTGTCCCTGACCCGCGCCGAGCCCAGCAGGGCGGCGCCGCCCGCCATGGCCAGGACGGCGACAACCACCAGCACCGCGTACAGCACGGTGCCGGCGGTTTGGGGATCGGTGTGGTCGATTTCCGCGGTGTCGAGCGCCAGGAAGGTGAACGCGAACTCAAGCAGGGCCACATACGCGACCTGAGCGAGCAGGAGCACCGGGACGACCCGACGGTGGAGCATGGTCATCATGCGTTGCTCTTCACGAGACGGCCACTCTTGATGATCCACAACTTGCCCTTCGTGACATGGCTCTTGCAGGAGCTCCGGGTCTTCTTCCAAGCCTCGGCCTTGGAGTAGCGCGCTTTGCAGTATCGGCCGATCTCGCGGCCCTTCTTGTTGTTCTTGAGGTCCATCTCCTTGTCTACGCCCCTGGACTGTGATTCGTGGCGGGTGGCCACGCGCTGAGGATGTGCTTGCCGACGTACTTGGCGACGTCGAACTTGACGTAGGAGCGCGCCTTGGTGGTGCCCCCGTCGTAGGTGCCAGCCTTCAGCTCCGCCGAACCTCGTTGCGAGTCGGGGTAGTTGGTGGCGACCCAGGTGTCGGTCGAGGCGGCGAGTGTGGTGGTCGGGTCGATGGTGACCGGGTAGGCCACCGCCGGGTCGTCGAGGAACTCCTGGCTCGGCTTGAGCACCAGGACCGTGCCGTCGGCCGTCTCCTCGACGGTGGTGGCTATCTCGGCGCTCTTCGCCGGATCACCCGAGCGGGGATCCGTGCCCGTGCCCCACATCCGGGGTGCCGGGGCACTGGCGACGAGCGCGCCAGTGGCGTCCTCAAGCCGTAGATGCCGCTCGGCGGTCTTCTCCAGCTTCATGCCCTTGAGCGTCACCGGGAGTCTGAGCTCCACCGGCTCGGCCGGACGCTCCTTGAGGATCAGCGACTCCGTGAACCCGTACGGCAGCGCGGTGACATGAAGGTCGCCGTTCGGTACCACGGACCGGTAGACGGCGGTGTCCCCGTCGACCGTCGGGGCCGGCAGGCTACTTCCCCAGTCCAGCCCGAACGCCCGCTCCCCGTCGGCGACTTGGACGAAAGCCTCGGCGCCTCCGCCGGACAGTTGCACGTCGGCGACCGCGGTCTTCGGCTCGAGCTTGCTGCCGGAGTCGACGAGATCGGTGTCGATCCGGTGCCATTGACCGTTCTCCTTGACGCGGATCGGCCCCGAGGCGGCGTCCGTGGTCATCGTCCCGTCCGGGTTCGCCCACGTCGTCGAGTCCTCCGTACGCGCGGACAGCACCTCGACCCGGTGCCCCTGAAGGACTGCGGCGAGCTTCGCTGCCTGTTCGTTCGGTGCCTCGGTGATCCGGTCGCCCACACCAGCGGCCGACCGTGATCCGTCGGTCCCGTTCGTTCCGTCGTCGGTCAGCGCCACCGCGGCCGACTGGACAGCGAGCGCCAAGCACAATGCCAGCGACGTGGTGGTCGTCACCGTAAACCGTCTTCGCACCCCCCTGAAATGGTCAAGTCATCGCCAACTCTTGGCAATGACTGACCGATGATAGGAGGGTCGCAGACTTCAAGACCGCCCTCCATCTTGCACAAAAACGATCAAAAGCCCCTCACTTGTTGTGATGTTGATCCTGCCGACTGGGTGCGATTCGGATCGCGAGCACCGAGGCGAACCGCCGCCCGCCCATGACTGCATGCGCAACTCACATATGAAATAGGGCAGTTGGGGGAGGCTTGCGTCGAGACAGGCAAGGCACCAACATGAAGGCTCCTGCCCTGCTCAGCCGACTGCGTCTGGAGCTGAAGCAGCAGGTCTGCGAGCTTCAATGCGCCCGCTTCCGATGCGGCATCCTCGACTCCACGGTCATGGACCGTAACCCGTGCGCCGGATGGAAGTCGATCACCGCATATGACGGGGTGGGTGCTGCGGATCCGCACAGCGAGGGCCGAACACGGGGATGGCGAGAGGGTCAAGGTGGCGCAGAACTAGGGCGCGTATCGGGTCGTGATCAATGAGCGGGTTCTCCTCTCGTGCTGATCTTCGATCCGGTAGATCGTCTTGCGTGACGCGTGCGCAGCTGACCGATGTGGAGCGGGAGTTCATCGAGCCGTACCTGCCGATCGGCGAGTATGGCCCGTACCCCGAGCGGTTGCGCCAGCAGTTCGAGGGTGTGGTCTGGCGGTTCAGGGCCGGCGGGCAGTGGCGGGAGATGCCGCAGGAATTCGGTGCCTGGTCGGCGGTGTCCAATCGTTTCCGGCAGTGGCGTGACGCCGGAGTGTTCGAGGCCCTGCTGGAGGGCCTGATCGCGGAGGCCGCGAAGCGGGGTGAGGTGGATCTGTCGCTGGTCAGCATCGACTCCACCACCGTGCGGGCCCATCACGATGCCGCCGGGATGCACGCGAGCCAGGACGTGCTCGCCGCTCTGGAGAAGGCTGCCGCCGAAGAGGAGGAGGCCAGGTCAAAGGGGGCGGTCCAGAGGGACGAAGCGGGCAGGACGGTTGCCGATCCCGAGCGGGGCGAGCGGCGACGCGTCCGGCGTCAGCTCAGGGTCCGACTGAAAGCCGCTCTGCTGGGGCGCTGCCGGGGCGCTGCCGGGGCGGGCAAACCAGCAAGGTCCATCTCGCCGCCGACCGCAAGTGCCGGCCATTGGCGTTCGTCTTGACCGCGGGACAGGCGGCCGACAGCCCACAGTTCATCCCGGTGCTGGGGAAGATCCGGCGGCGACTGCCAGCGGGTTGATCGCGAAGACCGGCCGGCCGGTGGCCCGCAAGCAGGCGACGAGGAGCCCGCGTGATGTCTCGATCGCCACGGGAATCGGGGCGCCCTCGCTCTCGCCATGTTCAGCCAGCAGGGCCATGAGCTGGGCGAACCCCGCCGCGTCGTCACTGATTCGCACTTTGGCGAGTTGCTTTCCCCCGGCGTCAACCAGGGCTACGTCGTGGTGGTCTTCGACCCAGTCCACTCCACAGAACACTGGCGTCGGTAATCCGACGATCTTCATCCGGCCCTCTCTCGTCGCGGCTCTCTTCCCAGGCCAGAGCCTGTGCAGGGTGCGCGTGCTCCCTAATGGAAGTGCTCAAGGCACGTCATCCCACCAGCCGTTCGCAACCCCAGCGAGTCATACGGTCCTTGGCCCGTGTCAGAGCTGAGGGCTCAGGCAGAGGTGAGAGGTGATCCGCACAACCGGCTCGGACTACGGACAGCAGACCGCGCGGCAGTCAGATACGGGCCTGCCTGTACCAACGGGACCAGTTGACTGCCCTCGCAGACGGATCTGTACCTCGTCTTGACCACTTGAGGTCCATGCTGCTGGGCGCGAACCAGCCTCGTCTTATCAACAGGACTCTGAGGTCCGGGCATCCTCAAAGGCTCGGCTCGCGCCCTGAAGGTCAGCTCCCGCCGACCTTCGCTTTCCATTAGGCGTACTCCTCCCGCGGCAACCGCGCCCACCTGCGCGGGCGCGGCATCAAGGCCGTCATCCCGGAAAAACGGGACCAGGCCTCCAACCGGAAGACGAAGGGCCGCAGAGGGGGACGCCCCGTCGACCACGACGCCGAGTTCTACAAGGAGAGGAACACCGTCGAGCGCCTGATCAACAAGCTCAATGCGTGGCGGGGCATCGCGACCCGCTACGACAAGACCCCGGAAAGCTACCTCGCCGGGCTTCACCTGCGTGCCTCGGTGATCAGGCCCTGGGACTTGCCCACTTCGAGGGCCGGACCTGGGGCGGCTGGCACCACCACGTCACCCTCGTCTCCGTCGCGCACGCCTTCCGCACCCTGCAACGACTGGCCCGGGCCTCAAAAGACCCAGCGCCAGCCTGAGTCTTTACCAAGTCGTCCGCGAGCTGCAGACACTCCTCGCCCTCTGGACCGGTGCCTGCCCCACCTGCCACCGCAACATACCCACACCGATACGAACCTGACCAAGCCCTACTAGGAAGTTGGGCGAAATTGACAAGCCCCCCGGTCCCTGCGCTACCCGAACTGTGCCCTCCGCCACTCCACTTCCTCGGCAGCCAGCGGGGCCTGAACGCTGTGCACGTCGCCGACCCGCAGATTGTCCGGCGTGCTGTACTCGCCGTAGGTGCCTATGACGGAGACGGCCACATGGGAATCGGGCTGCCAGAAAGTACGGAAATACGGAGCGTACGCCGGGATTTCCGGGATCTCCAACAGGGGTACGCCGCGCCGCACCAATAGACGTTGCAGCTTTTCGAACCGAAGCCTGGGGGTGAACCGCCCGTACCGGGCACGAAGCGCGTCGTTGACGAGGGTGCGGTCCCGGTGCGCGAGCCGGTGCACCTGCAGGGTGAAGTGGTGGCCCGACCAGGGGTGGTCGGCGGAAGCGCGGTCCCAGTAGAACTCGGCGAGACCGTAGTCACGGCACATGCTGCGGTCGCCGAAGGTGTCCTCAGCGAAGTCCGACCCAAGGGCCTTGGTGACGTGGTCGGGAGAATCCGCGGGGCCCACGCCGAGCAAGGTGCCGGTGGTGACGACGTCCACGTAGAACGCCAGGGAATGCGGAGTCAAAGGCTGGTCCTCGATGCGGTGTGGTCCGACATGATGTGGAGGACGTCCCCACCGGGGTGTGCACCACCCGTGTCCACCTGCACGGGAACCGCCGGGGCCGTGTCGACCCAGCGAAGACCTTACTCCACCCCGGCCGCTTCACCACCCCCAGACTTCCAGGACCCACGTCTCGCTTGTCTCGCCCATTCCGCGCACTGAACATCTCCAGCTAATGCACCCCCTGGAGGCCGATCCGAGCGTCAGCCGTCGCTCAGCATGCTTGCTCCACCGAAAGGATGCTGTTGGTGATCTTCACTCGGTGGGGTGAGGTCTGCGGACCGCGAGGTGTT
The DNA here is from genome assembly GCF_036227505.1 of Streptomyces sp. NBC_01450. Lineage (NCBI taxonomy): Bacteria > Bacillati > Actinomycetota > Actinomycetes > Kitasatosporales > Streptomycetaceae > Streptomyces > Streptomyces sp. NBC_01450. Next base: position 746,267 of record NZ_CP109481.1, read on the forward strand.
GATGTCTTCGTGGTGTTGCGCTGGTGGAAGCCGGGCGGTTTCGGCGGTCGGAGGTGAGCGCGGTGGCGATGGGTTCGGTTTCGGGGCGGGTGATTCCGCCGTTGACGGTGCGGATGGCACGGGCGAGCAATCCACGTGGCACGGCCGCGATGTGGGTGCGCGATCGGCTGGACGGCCTGTTCACGGATGGCGACTTCGCCGACTGGTATCCGGCTGACGGACGGCGCGGGCTGTCGCCGGCTCAGCTGGCTCTCGTGTCGGTGCTCCAGTATGCGGAGAACCTCACCGACCGGCAGGCGGCGGACGCAGTCCGCTGCCGTTTGGACTGGAAGTACTGTCTGGGCCTTGAGCTGGATTGGATGATCCGGGGTTCGACTTCACGGTCCTGAGCGAATTCCGTGGCCGGGTGGCCGTAGGCGACCGCGCGGACCGGCTTTTGGCGCTGTTCGTGGACCGGGTTGCGGAGGCTGGGCTGGTCAGGCGGCGGGGACGGATCCGGACGGATTCCACCCACGTACTGGCGGCGGTCCACCGTCTGAACCGGGGCGAACTGGTCGCTGCCGCGCTGCGCTGTGCTGTGCTCTGGAGGATCTCGCGCTGCAGGACGAGGGGTGGCTGGCCGCGCTCGTCATTTTGAACCGCTCCGGGTCTGATGGAGGCTCTGGACTGTCCCGAGTTGAGTGGAGTCGAGTTGCTCGGTTTCACGCTACCGGCGGGGAACGTAGTTCGTACTCCACCGGGCTAAGTATGCCCAGCGCGGAGTGCCTGCGGATTCCCCTCCCCAGCACCTGGGCCCTGAACATCACCGTGCGCGTGACCGAGATCGACCAGGTCACCGTCTCCAAGACCATGACCATCCAGCCGCCGCCGAAGTGACCCGTTACCTGCTCTTGCAGGCCCTGGCTTTGAACTCCGCCAGGGAGGTGGTGGCTGCGGACTCGTCGCCGCCTGCCGGACGCGAGGTCCGCCAGAACGTCGACGGCCCGGAACTGCCCGTGTGCTGGCTGCTGGCCGAATGGCCCGCCGGTGAGAGCGAACCGGTGCAGTTCTGGCTGTCCGACCTGCCCTCCGGCATGCCTGTGACCACACTGGTCCGGCTCGCCAAACTCCGCTGGCGCATCGAGCACGACTACCGGGAGATGAAGCAGGCCCTGGGACTTGCCCACTTCGAGGGCCGGACCTGGGGCGGCTGGCACCACCACGTCATCCTCGTCGCCGTCGCGCACGCCCTCTGCACCCTGCAACGACTGGCCCGGGCCCCAAAAGACCCAGCGCCGGCCTGAGCCTCTACCAAGTCGTCCGCGAGCTCCTCCGACCGCGCCATCCGCCGCCACCAGACCCTGGTCAACTGCGCCTTCTCCTGGGCAGGTGATGGTCTTGTTCCGCTCCCGCGGCGCCAGCAGCCCGGTCAGATCCTCACGAAACCCCCGGCCGCTGCGCCAGGCTGAAGAAGAGGTCGTCGAACCGGGCCGCGTACTCCACCAACGGCCCCGGCGCAGGCGGACACGGACGGCGAGCGGTCATCTTCAGCCCCCAACAAGGCAGTTGACTCCTACCACCGGCCTACGACCAACCCAACCTGCCGTCAACCCACACCACCGCCGGATTTAACGAACTACCGGTAGCAGGCGCGTTGCGAGTAGAGCATCGTCCACAGGTTGAACACCTGCGCCGATTCCGCAACTGGGCGCCCCGGTATCCGGACTTCGACACGGATTCGACAGATACCCGCTCCCTGCCCGGGTCGATGCTGTGTGGATTTGCGCGAACCCCCCGACGGTGCCGGGCCCGGCAACCAGACGGCGGCAACCGTGTGCGAACGTGAGGAGGCCGCCCGAGACCTCGAAGTCTGACGGCAAAGCGCGATGCCACGACCACATCGCCAAGATCGTGTTACGAGCTCTGGGACCGTCAACAAAATGCGGGAAGATGCCCTCTGACCAGGCGAGGATCTCTCACTACTCGCCGACGAAAGGGCACGGTCAGCGTATGAGCGCGCAGCCGAGGGTCAGGAAGGCGTCGTGGACGTCGTCGCGGACATCCAGGGGATCCGCAGTTGACGCAACCAGTGCGGGTGGGCGAGGGCACGCGCTGAGTGACGGCGAGTGGGTACCGGCTGTGGGGCTGTCGGCCCCCCGCGGGAAGGCCCATCACCCATCGATGACGTCAGAGCGCGGCCCCGCCGCACCTGGCGTCCGCCCCGGCGGAGGGCATGCGCCAAGCCGCCGACCGGGATGCCCCACAGACCCGTTGCTCCGTCCCTCGACACGCTGAATTCATGGGGCGGTCCGCCGCCGTCCCCCCGGACGCGCGGTGGCCGACGACCCCGTCTGCTCGCGGCGTAACTGTGCCATGGCACAAGAGCGACATGTGCGACCCCTTGAACGACGACGGGGGAGGCCGGAGGATCCAGTGATCTTTCGCTCTTCGCCGCGTCTCAGGAGTCTTCCTTGCCCAAGGTTCCCATCCCCCGGCCCGGGCCGATCGCCCTCGCCGTGTCGGCCGCGCTCACACTCGGCGTCATACCGGCGACTGCCGCTGTGTCCGCGTACTCCGCCGGTGAGGTGTCGCACAACGACGCCGGACACCAAACCCCCGGCGATGCCGGCACGCACACCGTCACCCTGATCACGGGTGACAAGGTCACCATCGGGACCGCCGCCGACGGCACCGTCGTGCGCTCCTTCCAGGCCGCGAGCGGAGCCACCACCGGCTTCCACCGCGCCGTCCTGGACGGCGCCACCTACGTCTACCCCGACGCCGCCCTGCCGTACGTGAGCGCCGGCAAACTCGACAAGCAGCTCTTCAACGTGACGCGGCTGATCGCCGAGGGCTATGACGACGCGCACAGCTCCCGGCTGCCGCTGATCCTGCGCTACACCGATGCCGCCGCCAAGTCCCGCACCCGGGCGAAGATGGCCGGCTCGACCGACGTCCGCCGCCTGGACAGCATCCAGGGCGCGGCCCTCGCCCAGAACCACAAGCAGGCACCGGAGTTCTGGTCCTCGCTCACCGGGGGCTCGGGCGCCGCGGCCCGGTCCGCCGCGCCGTCCTTCGCGGGCGGCGTCGCCAAGGTGTGGCTCGACGGCAAGGTGAAGGCCGACCTGGCCGACTCCACCGCACAGATCGGCGCGAACAAGGTCTGGGCGGAGGGCGACACCGGCCAGGACGTGAAGGTCGCGATGCTCGACAGCGGCGCGGACACCGAACACCCCGACCTGGCCGGGCAGGTGTCCGACAGCGCCAGCTTCGTCCCCGGCGAGGACGACATCACCGACTACAACGGCCATGGCACGCACGTCGCCTCGACCATCGTCGGCACGGGCAGTGCCTCCGACGGCAAGGAGCGGGGTGTCGCCTCCGGCGCCCGGCTGGCCGTCGGCAAGGTGCTCAACTCCGAGGGCAGCGGCCAGGAATCCTGGATCATCGCGGGCATGGAGTGGGCCGCCCGCGACCAGAAGGCCAGGATCATCAGCATGAGCCTGGGCGGCGGCGGTGACAAGACCGACCCGATGAGCCAGGCCGTCGACGAACTCAGCCACGAAACGGGCGCGTTGTTCGTGATCGCGGCGGGCAACGGCGGCCCGCACTCCATCAGCAGCCCCGGTACCGCAGACTCCGCGCTGACCGTCGGCGCCGTCGACTCCACCGACACGCTCGCCGACTTCTCCAGCCAGGGCCCGCGTGACGGCGACGGCGGGCTGAAGCCGGAGATCACCGCGCCCGGCGTCGACATCGTCGCGGCGCGCTCGCACTACAAGCGCGGCTCCGGCTACTACACCACGATGAGCGGCACGTCGATGGCGACGCCGCACGTCGCCGGTGCCGCCGCGCTCCTCGCCTCAGAACACCCCGACTGGACGGGCACCCAGCTCAAGGAGGCCCTGGTCAGCAGCGCCAAGGCAACCCCGGCGTACACCCCGTACCAGGCAGGCGCCGGCCGGCTGGACGCGCTGGCGGCCGTGCACACCACGGTCTTCGCCACCACGACCGCCTACTCCGGCTTCCACACGTGGCCCCCGAAGCCGGGGCAGACCGACGTCCAGACGGTGACGTACACCAACGTCGGCGACGCACCGGCCAACCTCAACCTGGCGGTCAACGGCACCGTCCCGGCAGGGTTGTTCAGCCTCTCCGCCGACCACGTCACCGTGCCCGCCCACGGCACCGCCACGGTCACCCTGACGGCGGATCTGGACAAGCTGGGCGGCGACCAGTCGGTCAGCGCCATGATCACCGGTACGGACGGCAGCGGAGCGGTCCGCGCCCGGACCCTGATCGGCGCGGCCCGCGAGGGCCAGCGGCAGAATCTGACCGTGGTCGCCAAGGACCGTTCGGGCAAGCCGCTGGAGGGCCGGGTCGTCCTGACCGCCGAGCACCTCTTCACGGTGATGGACCTCGACGCGTCCGGCACCGGCACGGCGCGGCTGCCCGTCGGCAGCTACAGCGGCTGGCTCACCGGTGACGTGCAGGGCGCCGAAGGCCCGCACTCGCGCGGCATGGTGCTGCTCGCCTTCAACGACGTGAAGCTGGACCAGGACCGCACCGTCACCCTGGACGGCCGCAAGGCACGCCGGATCCTGGCGCGCGTGCCGCAGCAGACCATCGCCGTCGCGCCGCGCCTGGACGCCCACCGGTCCTTCACCGACAGCCTGGTGGAGACGTCGATGCTGCCGGACCCGTCGTACGACAGCATCTGGGCGCTCCCGACCGGCAAGAAGGTCACCGACGGCGAGTTCGAGACCGGCGCCCGCTTCCGCCTCGAGCAGCCCGCGCTGACCGTGAGCACGAAGTCGACGACCTTCAACGACCCGCTGGTCAAGCGCGCGGCCACGCCGCTGCCCGCCGGTACCCGGAACCTGACGGCGGTCTTCGCCGGTGATGGCACGGCCGAGGAGCTCGCGCGGCAGAACGTGCGCGGCAAGGCCGTCGTGGTGCGCGGCGCCGGCACGGAAGGGATCAAGGCCCAGGCGGAGGCCGCCGCGGGCGCCGGCGCCCGGCTACTGCTGGTCGTCAACGACGGCGTCGGCCGCCTGCAGCCCTGGGACGAGAACCCCTGGAGCCCGCAGAGCCCGGCCCCGGTGACGGTGGCGACGCTCAACGCCGACCAGGGCGCCGACCTGCTCGGCCAACTCCGGCACGGCGCGGTCTCGCTGAAGGTCACCTCACACCCCACGACCGACTACGTCTACGACGTCGTGCACCACTGGACGGGCGCCGTTCCGGCGGACCCGACCTGGCGTGAGGAGTCCAAGGACCTCAGCCGGGTGAACGTCTCCTTCCGGAACTACCGGCAGGGCAAGGCGATGGAGTTCCGTCCGGACGTCTGGCGCGGCTGGGCCGTCGGCAACCAGCTCACCGCGCCCGCCGAGGGCGAGCGCACCGACTGGGTCACCGCCGGCACCACGTGGCTCGACGACGCCTTCATCCAAGGCGAGACCGGGCAGCACTCGATCGACCCGCTGAACTACCCGGCGCGCAAGACCGGCAAGGTCAGCTGGTTCGGCCCGATCCAGCGGCCCCGCATGGGCCCGATCAACTACCAGCCGGTGCGCTACCTCGACACGATGTACATCACCGCGCCCGGCTGGGGTGACTCGGGGTCCGGCCACGTCGGCGAGGCCGGCGCGAACTTCGACGTCAAGGACTGGATGTCGCTCTACCAGGGCGACCAGCAGCTCGACTGGGGCAACGCCGAGTACCTGCAGGTTCCCGGCCTCGGCGCCGAGCGCCTGCCCTACCGGCTGGTCCTCGACAACGACCGCGGCACCTGGGCCAACCCCTACTCGACGCACACGCTGACCGAGTGGGACTTCACCTCCGCGGTCACCGGCAGCGATACGGCGGTGTCCCTGCCGCTCATCCAGCTCGACTACGGCGTGGACACCGACAAGTCCGGCCGTGCCGACCGGCACGCCGGCCTGACGGTGACCGCCTCGCACCTGCCGGGCACCACCGCCACCATCGGGAAGCCGACCGTCGAGGTGTCGTACGACGACGGTGCGACCTGGCAGCGGACCGACCTGAGCCGGTGCGACGACGGATGGCGGACGAACCTGCGCGCGCCGCGGTCCGCCGACTTCGTCACCCTCCGGGTCGGCGCCCGGGACAGCGCGGGCAACACCGTCTCGCAGACGATCACCCGGGCCTTCGGCCTGCGCTGACGTCACGCCCCGGGAGGTCACCTGGGACAGCACCGCGTGGGTGGGACCGCAGCCGGCGGCCCCGCCCACGCGGCTTTCCCAGTTGTCAGAGGACGGCGAACTGGGCGACGCTGTCGGCTGTGCTGTTGTTGACGTAGAGCCATCGTCCACTGGGGTCGATGACGAAGTTGGTCGGACCGCTCACGCCCTGGCTGGTGTGGCCGATGACGGAGAGTATCCCGGCCGGGCGGTCGATCCGGTAGCCGGTGATCGTCCTCCGACATCCCAGGTCTACGTGCTCTCGGCTCTCACCGCATTGAGAATGTCCGCAGCCTGGCCGGTCTCTACCTGCTCCCCGGCCCGTCCTCTCCCGTCCTCTCTCGTCCTCTCCCGTCCTCTCTCGTCCTCTCCCGTCCTCTCCCGTCCTCTCTCGTCCTCTCCCGTCCTCTCTCGTCCGCCGGGCGCGCGACTGCCCGGTGCATGCGGATCACCGCGTACGTCTCGCCGTCCCTCGGCGGCCGCGTCCATGAACGGGTGGTGAATGTATGCAGCTGCCCGTTCACGATGGCATGACGCGGCAGACAGGCACCGAACTCCCCGGCCACCGCTTCCAGCAGTGACCGTTCCGCCCCGGCGCTGTCCTCCAGGTCGCTGAAGAACCGGCTCGGGTCCAGCGCCCGCGGTATCTCCCCGCTTGGCCGGATCTCTCCGTCCACGTACGTGAATGCGTACTGCTCGGCACCGTCATGCGCCACCGAAAGGTGGAAGAACGGTTCCCCGTGCCATGTCCTCAGGCCGCTCCACACCACCAGCGCACGGGTGCCCGCGCTGGCGGCCGCGGCCGGGGAGACGAACCGACGCTGGTCGAACGGGGCGGGATCGCCGTCGAAGGCGAAGCTCCAACCGGTGCCGGTCCGGCCGACCGCCATGAGAGCCCTGTCGTCGTAGGACGAGAACTCCCTCTGGTTGCGCGCCGATCTGTGGCGCGCCTCCCAGTGGGTCGTGGGTTCGTTCAACACGGTGCCGTCCCCGTCCGCGAGACGTCCGGGCAACTCCTCCGGCTCGCCCCCCTCCACCAGGACGAACCGGTAGGACGTGCGGTTGTTGCCCGGGTCCGGTTCCGCGAGCCACGCCAGGTCGCTCGGGTCGAGCCCGGCCGCCGGCCTCGGTGCCTCACCCGCATGCCCGCCCCTCGGCGTGGACAGCAGCTCCCGGCCCCGCTCTGGAGCCAGCAGCGGCCCGAGCACGGGGTCGGCCACCCACCCCAGCGGCGCCAGGTGGTCCGGTCCCAGCGGCTCCCACAGGGGCAGAGACCCGCTGCCGGACGACGCACGCTACAGCGGCTACTACCTGACGGAGGCAGGGCGCGATCTGGGAGGCATCACCCGCGAACTCATCGGCTGGGGCGACCGCTGGGTCGTCACCACGCCGCCCGCCCGGATCCGGCACCGGGATCACGAACTCGTCACCCACACGGTGTGCGAGACCTGCGGCGAGCGGGTCCATGGGGAAGATGTCCACCGGGACGACCTCGTGCCCGGCTGGGACCAGTCGGGCCCGGTGACGACCCCGTAGACCGAACGGCCCCACCTCGGCGAAACGAAGGTCCGGCATGATCAACGGCGCCCACGTCATCCTCTATAGCCAGGACGCGGAGGCCGACCGCCTTGGCGAGGTTCGTACAGCGGCAGTTCGGCGCCACTGGGCAGACGCCCGTGGCCCACAGTCTGTGACACTCGAGCGGCCCCGCCCGGGGTCCACCGGATGTGCTGACGGCACCGCCCCGTCACGGTGAACCCGATCGCCGGTGACAACCGTAGTGGTGCCTGGTCGCAGGAGCTGGTGGAATCATCCGCCGGACCGACCGCGTTCCCCCCACGGGAACCCCCGGCGGAGGCGGCCCGGATGGTGAGAAAGGTGGCGACATGCTGGAGACGGTGGGCCTGACGGCCGACGAGAGCGAGGTGTACCGCCTTCTGGTCGCCACCGGGACGGCGTCCGCTCAGGACATCGCAGGCCGCTCGGCCCTCGACGTCGTGACCGCGCGACTGCTGCTGCGCGCGCTGGAGCGCAAGGGCCTGGCGTCGGCGGTCGAGGACAATCCCGAATGGTTCTCGGCCGTGCCGCCGCAGGTGGCCCTTATGCCCCGGCTCCAACGCCACTTCGACGCCCTGGAACAGACCCGGGCCGCCGTCTACGAACTGGCGGAGACACACCGCCGCAGCGCATGGGCCCGGAGCACGGGCGAGGCCGTCGAGATCATCACCGGCGCGGCGGCACTGCGCCAGCATCTGCGCCAGCTCCAGTACGGCGCCGGCCGCGAGATGATGTGGTTCGTGAAGGCCCAGTACGTGGCCATGTCCCCGGAGAGCAATCAGGAGGAGTTCGACGCGCTGGACCGGGGCGTGCTCTACAGGGCCTTGTACGAGCAGGCGTACTTCGACGACCCCGACTCGGTGGACTACGTCGTCAAGGGCGTGTGCGCCGGAGAGGTCGCCCGGGCGGTGCCTCTGCTGCCGCTGCGGATGGCGATCGCCGACCGCTCGGTGGCCATCCTGCCGCTGGCCGCCTCGGGCACGTCCCGCAACCCCCGGGAACTGCGGGCCGCGGTGGTGCGGGAGAGCAGCCTGCTGGACGCGCTCATCGCCCTGTTCGAACACCACTGGGAGATCGGTGCCCCGCTCCGGGTGACCGAGGAGGGCCAGATCGGCGGCGCCGGCACCACGGATGCCGCCTCGCCGGTCGGGGAGGACCGGCACCTGCTCTCCCTGATGGTCGCCGGCATGACGGACGAGGCGATAGCCGGACAGCTGCGGGTCAGCAAGCGCACCGTCCAGCGGCGCATCCAGGGCCTGATGAGCCTGGCGGGCGTCGCGACCCGTATGCAGCTGGGCTGGCACGCGGCCCGCCGCGACTGGCTCTGAGCACGGCGGACGCCGCAACGCACACGAAGAGGGCCCACCGGACGTGTCCGGCGGGCCCTGTCCCCGTTCGTCCGGCCGCTGCGGCCGGGCTGCGCCACTCGCGGAAGCGGATACTCGAGGACGTGGCTACTCCGCGAAGGCGGCTACTTGAGCAGGTAGCCCTTGATGACGGTCTCCTTGAAGGAGTTGCCCGCCGCGTCTTTGACGTAGACGCGCAGGCTGACCGAGCCGCCCGCGGCGCGGCGCGGGTGCTCCACGGTCACGGTGCGCTCCATGCCGGAGCCCTTGACCCGCACCGACTGCCAGGTCTTCCCCTCGTCGAAGGAGACCTCGGTGGTGAAGACGCGGAGGGGCGACGCCGGGGCGCCGGCCGTCCGCTGGATCAGGACCGGGATGTCGAGCTTGCGGCCGGCCTCGGCCCGGTTCCACTCATCCAGCTTCGGCGACATACGGACCGCGTACAGCGGCAGCGCCTGCCGGGTCGCCGTGGTCTGCGACCGGAACCGCCATTCCGCCCGCACACTCGTGGAGACGGAGCTGGGGGCCATGTCACGGTTGTGCTCGACCGTCAGACGGTAGTCGGCGGGGGTGGCGTCGGCCGGGACGTCGCTCATGCTCCAGTCCTGGGAGACCAGCTCGCCGTTGCGCCACAGCTTCACCTCGGGCAGGCCGGACGTGGTGTCGGCCACCAGGTCGAGGTTGCCGTTCGCGGCCGACTGGAAGGGCCGGTACATCGTGTCGCCCTCTCGGAAGGCGGCCATCTGGGACGAGAGGCCCACGGCCTGGATCCCGCCGTTCCAGCGCTCCTCGACCTGGGAGCCGGCCTGGTAGCCGTGCAGGTCGCTGAGGTAACTCTGCCCGTGCGCGTTCGGGTCGAGGAAGCTGTTCTGGTCGAAGGCCGTCTGCCAGCGCAGACCATCGGCCGCCGAGAAGTAGTCGACGCGCCGGGCCGGGACCGGAATTCCCTCCATCGCCCGTCCGCTGAAGCGGACGTTGTCGACGTACGTCCACACGATGCGCGTGGCCGTGGTGCCGGGCGTGGTGGCGGCGAACGTGGTGTTCACCCTGGCCAGCTCGGACTTGCGGGGGTTGTAGGCCGGATCCGCCGGGATGCCGCCGTGCACCGGTCGTGTGAGGTAGTAGACCGAGGCGGGGTTCCCGTCGGCGCCGGCCGGGTCGCCCCAGACGCTGGTGACGAGGTAGGTGAACTTCGAGTCCTTGTACTGGGCCGTCGGCACCGCGTACACGCCGTCGATGTGGTCCGTGCCGATCGCGTTGTACATGGTGACCGAGAGCAGCTGGTCGGCCATGCTGATCGTGCCGATCTCGGCCGACATGATGCGCGCGGAGCGGCTCGGTGCCGACACCGTGACGGGCTTCGCCTTCCGGGCGTCGATGGTCACCTGCCGGTCGGCGCTCATCACGACCTTCGGCACGCCGACGATGGTGCCCTCGGTGAAGGAGGCGTCGAAGTAGAAGCCGCTCACGGAGTAGGTGTCCTTCGGCAGTCGCACCACCGTGCTGCTCTTGCCGAGCGCCTCGACCTCGTACGCCTTGCCGTCGGCCGAGTTGACCAGCAGGTAGGCGTTGTCGGGGGCGGCGCCCGTGCGGCTCTTCATGCCGATGCGCAGGTCGTAGGACGGCTGCTCGACGTCCATGTCGAACGGGACGCGCACCGACACCTGGTTGTCCGCGGTGCTCGCGGTCAGCACACCGCTGTACGCGGCGTACGTCGTGGTGGCTTCCGGGGTCGCGGTGAGGGTGACCGCCGCGGTTCCGTGCGCGGGCACGGTGACGGTGTCGGCGCTGAGCCGGAACAGGCCGGCGGGAGCGGGCACGTCCTTCTTCCCGCTGCTCGGGTTGTCCTTCAGCTGAAGGGTGACCGGCGCGGCGCCCGGGTTGCGGTAGGTGATGGTCTTGGTCACCGGAGGCCGCTTGCCGTCCGTCCAGCGGACCAGCCCGAAGTCCAGCGCGGTGGTGTCGGCGGTGACGTCCTGGTCGACCGCCCGGGCGACGTCGACGCGTCCGGCGCCCTGGAAGTAGGCGCCGTGCTCCTTGGCGCCGGTCGCCGACTGCATCAGCTGGCGCTTGACCTGCTCCGCCGTCCAGTCGGGGTGCTGCTGGAACAGGATGGCGGCGGCTCCGGTCACATGGGGCGTGGCCATGGACGTGCCGCTCATCGCGACATAGCCGTCGTCGGCGGTGGTGCCGCCTGCCCTCGCGGCGACGACGTTGACGCCGGGGGCGATGATGTCCGGCTTGAGGCCGGAGTCGCCCACCCGCGGGCCGACCGAGCTGAAGCCGGCGAGGTCGTCGTCGTCCTCGGCCGCGCCGACGGCCAGCGCCCGGTCGTCGGAGGCGGGCGAGGAGACCTTGTCGGGACCGCTGTTGCCGGCCGCGGCCACGACCAGCGTGCCGTAGTCACGGGTCACGGCGTCGACCATGGCCTCGAGGGCGTCGGTCTCCGGTGTGTCCGTGTCGCCCAGGCTGAGGTTGATCACCTTGGCGCCGTGCTGGGCGGCCCAGGCCAGGCCCTCGACGATGTCGGAGTTGTCGCAGTTGCCGTCCGCGGTGCACACCTTGCCGGACAGGATCCGCACACCGGGTGCCACACCCTTGTAGCGGCCGCCGGAGGCCGCGCCGGAACCGGCGACCGTGGAGGTCACATGGGTGCCGTGACCGTTCAGGTCGTCGGTGTTCGGCTCGGTGGTGAAGTTCGCGGACTCGGTGACGAGGCCCTTGAGGTCCGGGTGGTTGGGGTCGTAACCGGTGTCGAGCACGGCGACCTTGACGCCGGTGCCGGTGTAGCCCTTCTCCCAGGCGTGCGGGGCCCCGATGCGCGGCACCGTCCTGTCGAGCTGGATCCTTGAGTGGCCGTCCAACCAGACCCGGCGCAAACCCGCTCCGAAGGAGGTGGCGTCCGTCCGGCCGGGGGCGATGCCCTTCCAGAACCCGGCGGCGTCCGCGCGGTGTTCGCCGAGGGTCGCGAAGGGGGTCCCGCCGATGGGGCGGACGGTGTCGGCACCGGCGGCGGTCAGCTGTCGCCGGGCGGTGCCCGCGTCCCCGGCGTACTCGACGATCAGCGGCAGGCTCGACCGCTGCGCGTACTTGCCCCGGACCAGGGCGGAGACGTTGAACAGCGACTTGTCGAGGCGGCCCGTCGCGAGCAGCGGGAGTGTGTCGGCGGGTATGACCGTCCAGTCGCGACCGGCCTGGCGCTTGATGAACGCGACTCGTTCGCGGCCCTCGGCGGGCTCGACCGACACACTCTGCTTGCCCGAGGTGTCCGTCTCCAGCGTGACGCGGTCGCCGGTGATCAGTGTGAGCTGATGCCGGGAGATGATCGGCGACCGAGCCGCTCCGGTCTGCGCGGCGGCTTCCGTTCGCCCGGTGTGCGGGCCGAGGTCCTGAGCGGCGCCGGGGGCGGCGGTCAGACCGGCCACGAGCGCCACGAGGGCGGCGGCTGCCACCGTATGCCGAGGCCGGGGAGGGCGGATCCCGCGGCGCCACCTGTTGTTCATGTCTCTCATGGGAGGACAGCGTGGTGCCGTCAAGTGCCGAGGTCAGCAGTTTTCCCTGTCCACCAGGCGTCAAGTCACCTTTACGCCAACCCCTATACTTCATAAAGAGGGCAAAAGTGGCCAGATTGGCGGCTCACGGACGAACCGAGCGAGCCGCTCCCCGGGTGGTGTCAAGCCGGCCGCCGGAGATCACGCACAGTCTTTCCTTGCCGGCTCGACCGGAAGCCCTGCGGCTGCCCTCGGCGGCGAGTACTGTGCCGTAGCCCAGAGCCCTTAGCGGGCGTTTGATCTAGGTGAATTGCCCTTTATCTGCTAGCAAGTTCCTCGCCAGGTGGATGTCGTCTCGTCCGCTATGCGCTTGGTGAGGTTGTCGATCGAGGCGACGTGGATCATGGCCTCGGAGCTGGCGGGCAGGGTCTCGTAGTCTCGGGCGAGATGCCGGTGCAGCATGATCCAGCCAATGCTTCGTTCGACAACCCAGCGCCTTTTGACAACGTGGAAGCCGCGAACTCCTGGGTTTCTGTTGACGACTTCGACGTCGATTCCGAGGCTGGCGCCGTGTTCGATGACGGCGTTCTTGAAGCCGGTGTCCACCCAGCTCTTGGAGATGGTCGGGTAGGTCTTCTTGGCCTGGTCGAGGAGCTGGATTCCGACGGCGTTCCCGGACAGGCTCGCGGCGGTGACGGTCACGGCGAGGATTCCCTCGTCGCGCCAGGCTGCGTAGTAGGCGTAGACGGTGCCGTGGTTCGGGAAGTCGTGCGGGAGGTATTTCCAGGGGATTCCGGTGCGGTTGATGTAGAGGAGTGCGTTGAATACGTCGCGCAGGTCGACCTTGGCCGGCTGCCCGGTGGGCCTGCGGTCGAGCCGGGCTTTTCTCCAGGCCGTCAACGTCGACTCGATCAAGGCCCATCGGGCGTCGGACAGGTCGCTGGGGTACGGCTTCCGCTGGCTCACGCCGTAGCGTGATCACGGTTGTGGCGTACGGTGCCGTTCCGCTGCTGCTGGGCGTTTCTGCCTGATCTGGCGACCGCGCGTCCAGTCAGGCCAAGGAACCGGCGTGAGTTGTGCCTGCGAAGTCTGACGTTCGGTCGACATGTCTCGCAATGTGCCGACAGCCGTCTGCACCTCGTCTCGTTCTGGCGATTACTGCGTGACCTGTGCGTGGCGGTCGCGTTCATCGGCTGTGCGAAAGATCATCACGTGTGGCCGCTGGATCTGGTGTGCGCCGGCCCCACGTGCGGGCGCGTGGCGGCGTCATCGCGAACCCGGCCCCGTCCTCGCAGACGATCCAGGCACCGAGCGCCGCCGCGGTGCTTCCACCTGTGGCCACACGTCCTTCTTCCAGAGCTCGACCGCGTGTTCGTCACGTTCCAGTGCGCGTCGGGCCGGGCTCTGCCAGGACCAGCCGTGGCGGTGCAGGAGCCGCCACACTCCCGCGATCGAGCAACTGACCTTGAACTGGCGGCCGATCAGTATTCTGACGCGTTCCAGTGTCCACCGCCGGTCTTTCCAGCCATGCGCGGCCGGCCCTTTGGCCAGCTCCTTTTCCAGCAGGTCGAACCGTTCGTCCGACAGCTTCGGCAGTTTCGCAGGTCCCTTCGACTTCAGACCCTCCATGCCGCCTTCATGCCAGTCCCGGCGCCATTGCTCCACCGAACGCTCGCTCACCCGCAGGTCCTTGGCGATGTCCGAAGTCCTGTCACCTCGTGCGAACCTCTGCCCGGCCTCCAGCCGGATCCCTTCACGCGCAGCCCGCCGCTCAGCAGCCAGGCCCCCACCATCCGCATACCGCATAACACCGGCACACCGCAGGGATCACCCAACGTCACCACCCGAAGACAACCCGAAAAGGTCAGTAACCCTGCACTATTCAGTCGGGCAGCAGGCGCCACTCGACGTCGCGCACTTGGGCCGCAGGCCGCGCGTCCTGTCGGTACGCACGATGCCCCCGGCCGCCTGAGCCTCACGCGCCCACGCGCTCGGCACATCCCGGGGCGGGGGCCGGGGCCGGGTCGACGGCGGACTGAGGGAAGGGGGGCGCAGGTCGCGGTCGACGAGGTTACGAACCCTCCGACCCCTCCGTGAACGCGGTGACGTGGTCGACGGCCCACTGGCGAAACGTTCGCGGCGTCGTCCCGAGGATGTCGGCCACCGCAGTGGTGATGTACGCGGGCTGTCCGACCGCCGCGCTCCACGCGACGAGCAGCATGTCGACGACCGAGCTGGGCGCCGTACCCTCCGACAGACTTCGGAACTCGTCCGGCGTCATCTCCTCGAATGCGATCCGGCGCCCCAGGGCGTCACCGATGACGTCCACCTGCGCGGCTTGGGTCAGCGATTCGGGGCCCGTAAGGACGTAGTCGCCTCCGGCGTATCCGTCCTGATAGAGCGTCCGCGCCGCGACGGCTGCAACGTCGCGGTCGTCGACCGGTGCCGTCTCGGCAGCGCCGTAAGGCCACCGGACGACCTCGCCGGCCCGGATCGCGGGCGCCCACCAGGCCAGCGAGTTCGACGCGAACATCCCCGGCCGGATGATCGTCGACTCGAGTCCGGTGGCCGCGATGAGCCGCTCGATGTCGGCGTGCAGCACCGCCATGGGATTGGGCTGCTGGAAGAAGGGGTGCGGCGTCTGGTGCGGGGAGGAGAGGAAGACGACCCGCCGCACGTGGGCTGCCAGCCGCTCGACGACTGCCGCGGCGATCTGAGGCGGGGCGGTCCAGACGAGGAAGACCGCACCGGCGCCATTCAATGCCGGGTCGAGCGACTCGGGCACGGTGAGGTCGCCGGTGAAGACCTCGACCTTCGCCGGCAGCGTTGCCGCCGCCTCGGAGCGATGGGTGAGGGCGCGGACCGGCACACCCGCGTCGAGGAGTTGGTCGATGACTACGCGGCCGACCCGGCCCGTCGCCCCGGTTACGAGCACGGGAGGAGTGTCTGTCTGATTCACACCGCCCATGGAAACGTTACTCGGTTAAAAAAGCAACCCGGTCATGACCGTTACTGTGGCCAGATGAGCGAGTCGACGGGACTGCGGGCCCGCAAGAAGGAGCGGACGCGCGACGCCATCAGCGGCGCGGCCGTCTCGCTGTTCCTGGAGCGCGGCTTCGACCGCGTCTCGGCTCCGGGATCGGAGCGTGAGTAGTTGAGGTACAGGAAATCCCGGTGAGATTGATCTGCACACCGGCGATCCGCGATGGTGAGCCGCAGACGTCGGTCTGGCCGCCTCCACGGCCGGCACCCGCACGGACAAGCCGCTGCTGACGTTCAAGCAGATCGCCGTGGTGGTCGCGTGGACCGTGGACGTATGGGTGAAGCGGCCGGACGGCGCCGACTACGACGCTCCGCACATGGCCAGCGCGGTTCGCGCCAGCCCGCGCAGCCAGGCGTGGGCGTGGTCGGTGTCGTAGCGCTGATGCCACGACAGGTATACCGGTGCCGACGGCAGTTCGAGCGGGAGGGGGAGCACGACCAGGCCGAGGTCGGCGACCGCTGACCGCGTGGTGGCTTCGGGGACGCTGATCAGGATATCGGAGCCGCGCGCGAACTCCAGCGCGGCCGCTTCCGTGGGCGCGGTCGCCACCACGCGGCGGGTGAGGCCGAGCCGCGCGAGGGCGTCGTCGAGGGCATTGCTGAGGTTTCCACGTCGCGAGACGGTGACGTGCTCAGCGGCGGCGTACTGCTTTGCGGTGACGGTCCTGGCGCGGGTGAGGGGGTGCCCCTGCCTCACGACGATGACGAGGCGGGTCTCGCCCACGTTCTCGGCACGGATGTCCGGTGCGCTCGGGCGGTTCGCGTTCGCCTCCAGGTCGACCTCGCCGCGCCGCAACTCGGGGGTGTCGATGCTCGATTCCGCGACGAAGCGCAATCGCACGCCCGGCGCCTGTCCGCGCACGGCCGCGAGCAGTGTGGGGCCGCTCAAGGCGACCAGGGAATCGTGCCAGCGGAGTGTGAAAGTGCGCTCCAACGTTGTCAGATCGAGTTCACGGCTCGGTGCCAGCACCCCCTGGACCTGGTGCAGCAGCTCATGCACCTGTTCCCGGACGGCGATCGCATACGGCGTCGGGGTCATCGTGCGGCCGGTGCGCACCAGGATCTGATCCCCGGTCGTGCGCCGAATCCGGCCCAGACTCCGGCTCATCGCGGGGGCGGTGACATGCAGGCGCGCCGCCGCCCCGGCCACACTGCCCTCCTCCAGCAGCGCGTCGAGCGCGGCGAGCAGGTTCAAATCCAATTGCATGTGAGTAATCCTAGCCGTGCCTTACATGCATTTGAAGTTAATTGAGGGGCTGCATACCGTTGAGGCGAAAGCGCAAGAAGTAACGCGCAGTTCGGCCCTCGACCGGCCTCAGCACCCCTCCTCAGACGGGAATACCACCATGTCCGAAACGCTTCAGACCACTGGCGTCGCCGCCTCCGACGCCGACCTGCTCGCCCAGACCGCGACAGCCGTGCGTGAGGCGGGTTCGGCGCTGCGCGAGCGCTTCGGCGAGGTGGTCCGCTACCAGACCCGCGAAGAGCTGATGCGCGCGCTCGCCGCCAACGACGACACGGCCCTCGATATCCTGCGCCCTCGTCTCACGCGCCTGCGCCCGGACGCCGGCTGGGTGGAGGACGAACTGGACGGCGGGGCGCTGCCGCCCGGCGAATGGTGGGTCGTGGATCCGGCCGAAGGCAACGTCAACCACCTGCACGCCCTGCCGGAGTGGGCGGTGACCGCCACCCTCGTGCGTGAGAACCAGCCGGTGCTCACCGCGGTCCACCTGCCGTTGACCGGCGAGACCTACACCGCGCTGACCGGCGCGGGCGCCCACCTCGACGGCCGGCGGCTGCACGTCTCCCAGACCGCGGACCTCGGCCTGAGCATCGTGGCCACCAGCCAGGCCCGGCCGGACGAGGACGAACAGGTCGTGCGGCGCGTCGGCTCCTCGATCACCGCAATGCTCTTCGACGCGCTCGTCGTCCGCGCCGCCGTGCCCGCGACCCTGCACCTGCTGAACGTGGCCGCCGGCCGGATCGACGCCTTCTGGCAGTTCGCCGGCGCCCGCGCGGACCTGCTTCCCGGAGCGCTGCTCGTCACCGAGGCCGGCGGACGGATCTCCGACGCCGAGGGCCGCCCCTGGACCCCACAGAGCCAGAGCTTCCTGGCTGCCGCGCCCGGCGTCCACGCCGAGGCCGTATCCACGCTCTCGCGCTGACCGCGCACCACAACCCGCACGCACGGAAGGACCAGATCATCATGACCACGATCGCAGTTCTCGGAAACGGCCGCGTCGGCGGCAACCTGGCCGCAGCCCTCGCCCGGGCAGGACACGAAGTGACCGTGGCGGACCGCACGCCGGGCGCCGCCGCCGACACCGCCCGGACTGCCCGGATCGTCATCAACGCCACCCCAGGTGCCGGCTCGCTGGACCGGCTCGCCGCTCTGCGCGAAGAACTCCGGGACAAGATCCTCGTCGACGTCTCCAACGCCACCACCGACGGACCGGACGGACTGCCCGCCGATCTGATCTACCCCGGCTCGAGCCTCGCCGAACAGCTCCAGGAAGCGCTCCCCGAAACGCGCGTCGTCAAGACACTCAACACCATGCTCTTCCCGGTGATGACCTCGCCGGCCACGCTCCCCCAGACGCCGACCGCGTTCCTCTCCGGCGAGGACCCGCAGGCCAAGCAGACCGTCCGCGAACTGCTCACCGACCTCGGCTGGCAAAAGGAATGGATCACCGACCTCGGCGGGATCCGGACCGCCCGCGCCACAGAGGCCGCGATCCTGTTCGTACCGCACGTCATCCGGTCCACCGGATTCACACCCTTCGCGATCTCAATCGCCCGCTGACTGTCGAGCTGCGCCGCTCCTCTCAACTGCGCCCTTCGCGGTGACGGTGAAGCCGGGGATGACGGTGGCGGGCCCTCCACCTTGATCGTGGACACCTCGACACTGGATCTTGAGTCCAGGGAGAGGAGTCCCGGGTGGGGACCTACAAGTACTCGGCGGAGTTCCGGGCCGACGCGGTGGCGTTGGCCCGTTCGTCGGGCCGGCCCGTCTCGCGTATCGCCGCCGAGCTGGGTGTGAATCACGAGACGCTGCGGCAGTGGACCAAGACGGCGGAGAAGGCCGAGCGGCCCGAGGCAGTTGCGGAGTCGGCGAAGGACGCGCAGATCACGGCCTTGCGCAAGCAGGTGCGCGAGCTGGAGATGGAACGTGACATCCTGCGCCGGGCGGCCAAGTATTTTGCGGGCGAGACGAACGGGTGAGCCGCTTCGAGTTCGTTGCCGACCACCGCGGCGCCTTCGGCGTGAAGCGGCTGTGCACCGTGTTGAATTGGTCGAGGTCCGCGTTCTACCGGTGGCTGAGGACCGCCCCCGCCCGCGCCGCGAAACAGGCCGCGGACGCTGCACTCACCCGGCGGATGCGCAAGGTCCACACGGAGTCCACACGGAGTCCGGAAGGACGTACGGGGCCAAGCGGATCACCGCCGGGCTTCGCGCGGGCGGTGTGGTCGTCAACCGCAAACGCGTCGAACGGCTCACGCGCCAACACGCCATCCAGGGGCGGAGGCTGAAGCATCGACACCGCACCACCATTCCGGACCCCGCCGCCCAGGCGGTGCCGATCTGCTGCGGCGCAACCTCACCGCATCCGCCCCCAACCAGGTCTGGGTCGGCGACATCACCTATCTGCCCATCGCCGACGGGAAACTCCTGTATCCGGCCACCGTCATCGACGTGTACTCCCGTCGCCTACGGGGCTGGTCGATGGCTGATCACATGCGGGCCGAACCCGTCACCGACGCGCTCAAGGCGGCCGTCCGCACTCGCGGCGGCCGGGTGGACGACGTCATCTTCCACAGCGATCACGGGGCTCAATACGGGTCGAAGGCGTTCGCCGACGCCTGCCACCGGGCCGGGATCCGCCGGTCCACGGGAGCGGTCGGCACCTCGGCGGACAACGCCGCCGCGGAGTCGTTCTTCGCCTCGCTCAAGCGGGAGATCCTGCCCGACCGGCGCAGTCGGCCGACCGAACCAGCCGCCCGGCTCGCAGTCTTCAGTCAACGTGACAGCGCCTGCGAGGGTCCTCCTGTTCGGTGCCGGGCACCATTGTGCGGGGCCCGGCGACCGTCTCACGAGCGCCGTCGGAGTTCCGTTTCGATCAGGCGGTTGAGGTGACGACGCGCGTCCTCGGTGCTCAGCGGGGGTGCCTGCCGTAGCCGTTGCAGGGCGAGGCCGTCGGCGAGGGCGGCGAAGCGGACCGTGAAGCCGCCCAGGTCGTCGGAGCTGAACTCCCCTTCGTCGACGCCGCGTTCGGCCAGTTCGCGGATCTGGGCGTGCCAGGCCTCGTAGCGCTCGGCCTGGCCGCGGGCGAAGGCCTGGTCCGGGTCCTGGTCGCCCGCGTTCCAGTAGTCGAACCACATCCGCCAGTGCCGGTCGGTGTCCTCGGTGAACAGCGCGTCGACGAGCATCCGCAGCGCCTCGGCCGCGCCGGCCGCCTGCGCGGCGGCCTCGCTGAGCGCCGCGTAGTACCGCTCGATGTGCAGCACCATCGCCTCGGAGAGGATCTCCTGCACGCTCCCGAAGTGGTACGTGACCGTGCCGACGGACACCCCGGCCGCGGCGGCTACGTCACGCACCCCCACCGACGCAGAGCCGCGCTCGGCGATCAGCGGCACGGCGGCCTCCACGATGAGGCGGCGGCGTACCTCGGTGGGCTGGCGGGTGCGGTCGGCGGCGGCGACGGCACGGCGAGGGGTCCTGGCGGCCTTCATGCCGACGTCCTCGGGGTGGTGCGGTGCCATGCGCGCTTGGCCACTGTCTCTCCGTTCGCCCGTGCCTCGATGCGGCTGTCCATGATGAAGTCCGCGGCCGTGGCGCGCAGCTCGGTCCGCGTCACGATCTCCGCGTCCTCATCCTCCCCGCGCGTCAGCCGGATCGTCCATTCGGACACAGCCGACGCGGAGAGCGGGTCGTCGCGGCGGATGCGGTAGGTCTCCCGGGCGCTCTCCTCGTAGCGCAGTCCGTCCGGATACGTCCGCGATCCCCCGTAGTTGGGGTCGACCTCCAGGGTCCACTCTCCCGTCGCCACGTCGTGGGTGACCAGCCGCTCGGGCCGCGGTTCGGCGGGCAGGTCGTAGGTCACCGGGAGCGGGGGTGCCTGCTCGGGTTCCGCGAAGCGGATCGGCGGCTCGTCCACCGGTTCCCGCACGGGAAGCGACAGCGAGCTCCGCGCCGGTACGACGCTCAGTTCGCCGCGTTCACCGTGCGGCCACACCCACGGCCAGTAGGCGTCGGAGACGGCGACGCGGATGCGGTGGCCGGGCGGGAAGGCGTACCCGATGCCGTTGAGCTCGAACTCGACGTCCTCGTACGTCCCCGGCGTCCACTCCACGGCCTGGTCGCGCCCGTGCCGGGAGAGCAGGTTCAGCACGCCCCGGGTGACCAGTGTGGACGAGCCGTCGGGGGCGACATCGCAGAGGCGGGCGACGACGTTGGCGCGCGGGGTCGCGCTGTCGAGCCGGAGCCGGACGCGCGGGCGACCGAGAATCTCGACGCGCTCCGTGAGCGGCGCCGAGTCGAAGCACACCGACCTGCCGTCCTCCTCCCGCTGGTCGGGCGGCAGATCGCTCGCGTTGCCGAAGGGGAAGAAGCGGCCCGCGTCGAGGCCGGTGTGCTGGGGCGACCGTACGAGGACGGGGTCCTCGCCCGTCCCGAGGGGCCGCTCGTCCCAAGTGGTCGACGGGGAGGGCCAGTCGGCGTCACCGACCCAGCGTCCCGGCATGACGTCGTACGAAGTGGCGGGCGGGACCGGGTCGTTGATCCAGGCGCGGAGCAGCGGCTCCCGCATGACGCCCGTGTCGATGCCCTTCAGGTGCTGGTCCCACCAGCGCAGGGTCTCCTGGAGGAAGCCGATCGCGGGGCCCGGGGGCAGCCCGCGGTCCGGATACTGGTGCGACCAGGGACCGATCAGCCCCCGTACGCGGTCGCCCGGCAGATACTCCACCAGCCGCAGCACGGTGTCGCGGTAGGGGTCGTGCCAGCCGCCGACCGCGAGAACGGCCGCGTCGATGGCGTCGTAGTCCTCGCAGACGCTGCCGTGCCGCCAGTAGTCGTCGCGCTGCTGGTGGGCGAGCCAGGTGTGCAGGAAGGGTTCGAGGGCTTCCAGGCGCTCGCGCCACATGGGCAGCAGGCGGTCGTGGCCGACGCTCGCCGGGTCCGGCGGGCGGGAGGCGAACGCGAGCATGGTGCCGGCCCAGGCGAGCATGTCGATGCCGAGCAGGGCGCCGCCCGTGTAGTGCACGTCGTTGTCGTAGCGGTCGTCCGTCGAGCAGACGGTGACGATCGCCTTCAGCGGCTCGGGTGCGAGAGCGGCGATCTGCAGGGAGTTGAAACCGCCCCACGAGATGCCGAACATGCCCACCTTGCCGGTGCACCAGGACTGCGCGGCCAGCCAGTTGACGACATCGACGCCGTCGGCGAGTTCCTGTACGTCGTACTCGTCACCGGGTGTGCCCTCGCTGTCGCCGTGGCCGCGGATGTCGACGCGGACGGAGGCGTAGCCGTGCCCGGCGTACCAGGGGTGGCGCTGGGCGTCCCGGGGCGCGGTCCAGTCGCTCTTGCGGTACGGGAGGTATTCGAGGAGCGCGGGAACGGGGTCGGATTCCGCGTCGGCCGGACGCCAGACGCGGGCGTGCAGGCGGGTGTTCCCGTCCCGGGTGGGGATCCAGACGTCCTCACGGACGACCTGGCGCTCGAACTGCTCGCGGTACTTCACGAAACTCCTTCCGCCACAGGGGCGTTGAGGGGACGCCAGCGTCGGACGCGGTGGCCGTCGCCGTGATCGGTCCAGACGTCGTCCCCGTCCGCCGCGTCGGCCCAGTCGAGGGTGTCCTCGACGTAGGGCTGTGCGTCGGGGTCGGGTTCGAGGGCGGCGGCCATCAGTCGGCGGGTGTAGGGATGCCGGGGGTCGGCGAACACGGCTTCCGTCGGGCCCTCCTCCACGACGACGCCGTGGCGCAGGACGACGACCCGGTCCGCGATGCCCCGTACGACGGCCAGATCGTGACTGATGAACAGACAGGCCAGTTCGCGTTCCCGACGGAGGTCGTCAAGGAGCCGCAGGACGTCGGCCTGCACAGACACATCCAGGGCGGTGGTGATCTCGTCGGCGATGAGGACGTCCGGCTCGCCCGCCAGCGCTCTGGCGATGCCGATGCGCTGCCGTTGGCCGCCGGACAGCTGCGCGGGCAGGCGGTCGGCGAGGGCCGGGTCGAGCCGTACATCGGCGATCAGGCGGCGGGCCCGCTCGGCCGCCTCCGGGCGGTCGGCCGCCGTGCCGAAGAAGCGCAGGGGGTGCCGGACCGCATCGCCCACGGAGCGACGGGGGTTCAGCGAGGTGTCCGCGTTCTGGAAGACGAGCTGCACCCGGCGCCGCAGGGACAGCGGCCGTTGCCGCGCCGGCCGGTCCAGGTCGCCCGCCTCGTGTCGCATCGTGCCGCCGGACGGTGTGCGCAGGCCCGCCAACGTCCAGGCGAGCGTGGACTTGCCGCTGCCCGACTCGCCGACGAGGGCGAGGACCTCGCCGCGCCGGACGTCGAAGGAGACTCCGTGCACGGCCCGGGTGCCGCCGTAGTCGATGGTGACGTCCTGGGCGGACACGGCGACGGGGGCGTCGGCAGGCACCTCGGCCTTGGGTCTGACCTCCCGCTCCCCCGACTCGCCCACGATCGCGAGCCCGGCGTCGTCGAGGCGCGGCACGCTCGCCAACAGGCGTCGGGTGTAGAGGTCTTGGGGCTGCGCGAAGAGCCGCCTGGTGGGCGCCGATTCCACCACCCGCCCTGACCGCAGGACGGTCACCTCGTCGGCCATGTGCGCGACGACCCCGAGGTCGTGGCTCACCAGCACGGCGGCGAGCCCGAGTTCGTCGCGCAGGGCGGCGATCAGGTCGAGGACACCGCGCTGGGTGACGACGTCCAGGCCGGTCGTCGGCTCGTCGAGGACCAGTACCTTGGGGCGGGCCGCGACGGCCATGGCTATGGCGACGCGCTGCTGCTGACCGCCTGACAGCTCGTGCGGATAGCGGCGGGCCAGTTCGGCGGGGCGGGGCAGCCGGACCTGTTCGAGCAGCTCCATCACCGGTACGTCACCGCCGGCCTCCGCTATCTGCCGCCCGATCCGCATGGACGGCGTCAGCGCGTGCCCCGCGTTCTGGGCGACCATGGCGACGGTGCCGCCACGCAGTCGGCGCAACTCCCCTGCGGGCAGGGCGAACACGTCCTGTCCGTCGACGAGCACCGAGCCCCCGGTGATCCGGGACCCGTGCCGCAGATGCCCGAGGAGGGTCGCGGCGACGGTCGACTTCCCGCTGCCGGACTCGCCCACGAGAGCGTGAGTCCGCCCCTCGGCGACGTTCAGCGACACCTCGTGCACGACGGGCACGTCACGGCCACCCGAACGGTAGGCCACGGACAGGGAGTTCACGGACACGATCGAGGTCATCAGGAGCCCTCCCTGATCCGGTCGACGCCCCACGCCTTGGACAGGCCGTCGGCGGCGAGGTTGAGCCCGACCACGAGCGTGGCCAGGGCGATGATCGGCGCGAGGCTCGCCATCGGGACGACGGTGATGGCGGTGCGGTTCTCGGCGACCATCAGTCCCCAGTCGGGGGTGGGCGGATCTGCGCCGAAGCCGAGGAAGGAGAGGGAGCTGATGAGCAGCACGACCCATGACGCCCGCATCGCGAACTCCACGCACACGACGTCCGTGATGTTCGGAAGGACTTCGCGCCGCAGGATCGACCAGGTGCCCTCGCCCCGGGCCCGGGCCGCGGTGACGTAGTCGGCGGGCACCACGGCGAGTGCCGCGCCCCGCACGACCCGTACGACCTGGGGCACGTACACCACCGCGATCGCGAGGACGATGACCGCCGGGCCGGTGCCCAGCGCCGTGACGACGACGAGCAGGGCCAGGATCGACGGCACCGCGAGGACCGCGTCCAGCACCCGGCCCAGCACGTCGTCGAACCAGCCGCCGCGCAGCGCCGCCGCACAGCCCACGACCGTGCCGAGGGCGACGGTCACCACGGTCGCGGCGACGGAGACGCCGAGCGCGTACCTGCCGCCGTACAGCACCCGGGCGAGGACGTCGCGCCCGTACTGGTCCGTGCCCGCCCAGTGGTTCCAGCCGGGACCGAGCAGAGCGTGCGAGGAGTCGTTGGCGATGGGGTCGTAGGAGGTCAGGAGCGGCGCGAGCAGGGCGATGAGGATATGGACGGCGACGATCGCGAGGCCGATCACGGCCGCGCGAGAGGAACGCACGGCGCGCCAGGCGCGGGCGGCGCGCGCCGGAGCGGTCGCGGGCGGGGCCGCCGGGGCGGTGTCGAGCGTGGTCATCGGGTCCTCCCGCGCGTACGGAGCTTGGGGTTGAGGGCCATGGCGCCGAGGTCGGCGGCAAGGTTGCAGACGACGTACACGACGGCGCTGATGAGGGCGATGGCCTGGATGACGGGCAGGTCGCGGTTCTGCACGGAGGAGAGCATCAGCTTGCCGATGCCCGGGTAGTTGAAGACGTTCTCGACGACGGCAACCCCGCCGGCCAGCCAGGCCACGTTCAGCGCGATGACGTGCAGGGTCGGCAGCATCGCGCTGGGCAGGGCGTGCCGGGTGACGACCCGCCAGGTCGACAGGCCCTTGAGGCGGGCGGTGGTGACGTACTCGCTCGCCATCACGTCGATGACGGAGGTCCGGGCCATCCGCACGATGTACGCGGCCATCACCACGGCGAGAGCGAGTGCGGGCAGCCAGACGGCGGGCAGGAGTTGGCCGACGCTCGCGTCAGGGCCGTAGAGCACGACCGCGGGGAACCACGGCAGCGCGACGGAGAAGCAGAGCACCAGCACCGTGGCGACCACGAATTCGGGGACGCTCATGCCGACGAGGCTGACGGTCGAGATGAGGTGGTCGGGCCAGCGGTCGCGGTACAGGCCCGCGAGGATGCCGAGCACGATCGAACCGGTGACCGCGAACAGGACGGTGATCAGGGCGATCAGCGCGGAGTTCCCGAGGTACATGGAGACTTCGCCGCCGACCGCCTTCCCGGAGACCAGGGAGGTGCCGAAGTCGCCGTGCAGGGCGCCGCGCACCCAGTCGGCGTACCGCTCCCAGGCGGGCCGGTCGAGCCTCAGCTTCCCGCGCAGGGCGGCGACGGCGTCCGGGGTGGCGTCCTTGCCGAGGACCTGGGTGGCCACGTCGCCGGGCAGGGCCTGGACGGCGAGGAAGACGAGGACGGAGGAGAGGAAGAGGGTGCCGAGGGCGGCGGCCACCCTGCGGGCTATGAAGGAGACCACTGCTCAGGCTCCCTTCAGGCCGATGCCGAGGTAGTCGAACTCGAAGCCGTGCTCGGCGTATCCACGCACCTTCCGTGACAGGCCGACGAGCCGGTCGGCGAACATCGGGGTCATCGCCCCGCCCTTCTCGACGACGAAGGTCTGTGCCTCGCCGTACAGTTCGCGCCGCCGCCGGTCGTCCGTCTCCCGTCGCGCCCGGTCGAGCAGGGCGTCGAAGTCCTTGTCGGACCAGGCAGTCTCGTTGTACGAGGAGCCGCCGCGGAAGACCTGCGTGAAGAGCTGGTCGACGGGTCTGCCGGTGTACCAGTAGGTCGCCATGAGCGGCTTCTTCATCCAGATCTGGGTGTAGTACGAGTCCGCCGCGGCCGTCTTGACCTTGATCCGGATGCCCGCGCGTTTGGCCGAGTCCTGGTAGGCGAGCGCCATCGGCGTGAAGATCGGGTCGTAGGAGGAGGTGTAGAGGTCCATCGCGAGGCCCTCGTGCCCGGCCTGCTTCAGCAGGTACCTGGCCTTCTCCGGGTCGTGCGCGGGGTGCACGGCGATGTACGCGGGGTCGCTGGGCGGCACGGGGTTGTCCCAGCCGGCGGTGCCCGCGCCCTGGAGGGCAACCTTCACCACGTGCTCGGGGTCGTAGGCGAGCTTCATCGCCTGCCGCACCCGTACGTCCGTGAAGGGCTTCTCCGTGGTGAGCATGGGGAGCACGTACCACTGGGCGTTCTTCACGCGGGCGACGGTGGCCCGGCTGGAGGCGGCGACCACCCGGGCGGTCGCGAAGTCCAGATTGGTCTGGGAGAGCAGATCGACCTGTCCCGCCAGCAGGGCGTTCGAGCGGGCGGACATGTCGGCGACGGAGTAGAAGGCGATCGCGTCGAGGACGGGGCGGCCCTGCCAGTGGTCCGTGTACGCGGTGACACGGCCGGGTCCCGCCGGGGCGAAGGACTCCAGCTTGAAGGGTCCCGTGCCGATGCCCGTCCGCCCGATGGAACGGGCGCTTCCGTCGGGGACTACATAGCAGTTGTAGTGCGTGAGCAGGCTCGGGAACTCCGCGTTGGGGGTCTTCAGCGGCACGACGAGGGTGTGCTCGTCGGGTGTGCGGAGTGTCTTGGGGTCGATCAGCGGGGCGAGGACGGCGGCCTGGGGCGAGGCGGTCGCCTTGTCCAGGATGTGGCGCAGGGTGTAGGCGGCGTCGGCGGCGGTGAGCCGCCGGCCGTCGTGGAAGGTGACGCCCTCGCGGATGCGGAAGGTCCAGGTGCGGGCCTGGGCGTCGGGCTCCCAGGACTCGGCGAGGTCGGGGGCGAGGTCGCCGTTCGCGTCGACACGCACGAGCCGGTTGTAGAGGGCGCCGAGGTATTCGTACGCGGAGAGGGCGCTGGCCGGATCGAGCGTCTCGGCCTCGGAGGCGGGCGGCCGGGCGATACGGAGGGTGCCGCCGCGGTCGGGGGCGCCCTTCTTCGCCGCCGCGGGCAGCACGGGTGCGGCGGCGGCACCCGTACAGCCGGTGAGCAGCCAGGACGCACCGAGTGCCGCGGCACCCGCGGCGAGGACCGATCGCCGTCCCGGGTGGTGGATGTCGGACATGGACCGACCGTCCTTCTCGCTATTCGTTCAGCGGAACGATTGAGTGAAGTGCGTGAACGATAACGAGGGGATGGTTCCGCGCCAACCCTTGGAACCTGGAAATTAACCTTGGAAACCCACTCGTTACGGGGTGGGTGAGGATGTTGAGTCTGCAGACTCGTGTTCCGTCGCAGCAAAGGTCGAGCGTTCGTCGCCCGGGGTCATTGCACGATCGAGATCTGTCCGGGTTCGTCATGTGAGGCCGAGGGTTCGTAGGAGCCGGAGGGGTCTTGTCAACTTGGTGGGGTTCGAAGTGTGTTGGGGCTTGACGGGGCGAAGGGAGCCGTCGGCCGGTGCTGTGGTCAGGGTGCCGCGGGTACGCCTGTGATCTTGTTCCAGATCGTGAAGCGGAGGGTCATCTCGGCGCGGTGGTCGGGCGCGGTCAGAAGGGGGCGGCGGGGCCGGAAGTGTGGCGAGACGGCGCTGAACACCGAGAGGAATTTCTGGGCGCCGGCGGGTGAGCGGAAGCCCTTCATGGGGCGTTCGCGCCGGCGGGTCGGCTGGTGGGAGTTCTCCGCGCGGTTGTTCAGGTACGTGGACTGCCGGTGCCCGACGGAGCGCATCAGCTCGCGGTGGGCGACGCTGTAGCCGCGGAGCTTGTCGGTGACCAGCGCCCGCGGCACCCGGCACTGCTTCTTCATCAGCTTGGCCATGAACCGCCTGGCCGCCTTGGCGTCGCGCCTGCTCTGGACAAGGACGTCCAGCACGTTGCCGTCCTGGCCGACCGCGCGCCACAGCTACCGCCGCGCGCCGTTGATCTCTACGAACACCTCGTCCAGCTGCCACTTGTCACCGGCCCGGGGCTTTCGGCGGCGCAGCCCGGCCGCGTACGCGATTCCGAACTCGGTGCACCACTGGCGGATCGTCTCGCAGGAGACGATCACCCCGCGGGCGAGCACGAGCTCCTCAACCTCGCGGAAGCTCAGCGGGAAGCGGTGATACAGCCACACGCAAGTACGCGATGATCTCCGCCGGGTACCGGAACCCCTCATACGACGGCGACCCCGCGTCCAAGACTGCCCTCCCCGCGATCACAACCCCAAGATCATCCCAGATCTCAGCCAAGTTGACGACGCCCCTCGGCTGCTTCGGGGGTCGTCGAGATGGACCCGCCGTCGAGAATTCCCGACCTCGCTCTCTTCTCTCATGCGCTCTCTTCGCTGAGGCGGTCGACTGCCCACGGCAGGAGCTCCTTGGCCACCGCAAGGCTGAACGGCCTCACCAGCGAACGAAGTTCGGCGCAGGCGGCAGGACCGAGCGTGATGTAAGGGAGGGCGGCCAGCCTGTCGGTGGTGTGCTCGATCTCCGCCCTGCGCCGCGTACCGTCCTCGGTCAAGGCCAGGTCGGGTCCGTCGTCGAGCCATCCACGCTCATGCAGGTTCTGCACGGCCTGTCCCCACTGCTCCGGCGTCCATGCCCGCGAGTCGCGCAGCACCCCTGCGTCGATGTCGCCTGTGGCGGCGTGCGTGACGAGAGCCTCGAGCCCGCTCAGTCCGCCAGTCAGTAGTGCCGCCACGTGACCGTCGCCACGGAACTCCCGCAGCAGAGTCTGCGCGTGCCAGAGCACGAGGTGGGGTGCGCTCGGCCACGGCAGTGCGGCGTGCGCGGCGAAGAGGGGGCGGCCTTGTGGATGGCGCACGGCCACTTCAGCCGCGGTACGGGCCAATTCCGCTGCGCGGGCCAGCGCCGGTGAGGAGACGTCCGCGCCGAGGATGCGGCGGAGCGTGGCATCGATCCCGGTGAGCCGGGCGACGGCGAACCGCTGCGGCGTGGCGGCTTCCCATGCCGCGGGTATGGCTCGGCGCACCAGTTGGGGATTGAAGTTGTAGAACGTGGCGATGACCAGATCCGCCGGGGCGGCGCCGAGCGCGGCGGAGCGGGACGCGAAGTACCCCGTCCTGGCGTCCACGCCCAACTCGGCGTACTGGCCTGCGGCTTCGGGCGAGAAGTAGACAGCCCCGTGGTAGGGCTCGAGAGTTCTCCAGGTCCGGCGCGCGAGGGCCAGGCTGTCGCGGTCCGTGTTCTGCGTCATGAGGGGCTCTCCGTCCTGTGGCGGATGAAACGTTGCTGTTCATCGAGCACACGACGGCGCGTGGGGCACACTCAGGCGTACCGTCTGGTCGGTACGTTATCGGAGAGCGGCGCCGGCGACTACTGCTCTGCAACCAGTTCTCTCCTGACCAAGGTACGCGTGCACCCGCGGCACGCGACCACGTTGGTGCGGGCCCCGCTGGTGCTGACGCACCACCAGGTGGCTCGGTGACCGATGATCTCCCCGCAATGATCACCGTGATGAGCTGCGCGAGCACCCGACCGTGGACGCCACCGCACAGGCCGTCACCAGCCGCTATACCAAGCCCTTCGGCGAAACCCGCGGCGCGGCACCGTCGGCCTGGCCCGACGACAAGGGCTTCCTCGGCAAACCCACCGACACCGACACCGGCCTCACCCACATAGGCGCCCGCGAGTACGACCCGGCAACCGGACGCTTCCTCTCCGTCGACCCCGTCCTCGCCCCCGACAACCACGAATCCCTCAACGGCTACGCCTACGCCAACAACACCCCCGTCACCCTCACCGACCCCACCGGACTCCGCCCCGACGGCATGTGTGGCGGTGCCTCGAGCTCCTGCAACGGTGGTACCGAGACCTGAACCAAGAGCAGGAACGGCTGGGACTGGTCGTACACGAAGACCTACACGGTGCCCGTGTACCTCGGCGGCTTCAGCCCCGTCTGCGGGGTCTTCACCATCACCGTCAAGAACGATGACGGGAAGATCTCTCACAAGGCCACCTACAAGAAGGGCCCCGAGCCCAAGCCTGACCTGAACAAGGGGAAGGACCTGTTCTCCGAGATGGAGATCTACATATGCGACGAACTGACACACAACGCACGGTCCGACGAGGTGAATACGATCCAAGGGCTACTGCGACCGGGAGCCTGGTACGACGGACTGACCGGACGCGACCGGGGGCGCGCCATGTGCGAAGCCCTGTCCCTGTGGGGCTCCTAGGTCTGTCCCGAGGTCTGCGAGTGGGACCACAAGCCCAAGCTGGACAAGAAGTTCAACCTTTCCGAGGAGAGCTACTTCATCAACGTTCCGGGCACTGACTACAAGGTCTTCTGCGACATGTGGTCGAACGTCCACTACGGCTACGTCGGCCGGGTCGCCGACTTCGACGCCAAGACGCTCATCAAAGGGGCCTCCGTCTCCGACCCCATCCTCGTCGGACAGGACGACACTGGAGACCACATGACGATGCAGACCGGAATCGACCTCTTCGAGGAGCACGGCCTCGACCTGACCAGGGAACAGTTCCACGTCGCGGTGATCGACACGATCGTCCAGCTCCCTGAAGTTCGCCTCGACTTCGCGAAAGTCGGCCAGCAGCCCGTGCGCCGTCGCCGTCACCTGCTGGTAGCAGTCCCGCAGCGCTGCGCTGTTCAGGACGTCCGCCTCGCCGGTGCCGAGTCGGAAGCGGCGAGCCGGAGCACAGCAAGCTCCGTCGAACACCGCACGGCGCAACTCGTCGCCACAGACAGAACCCCCGTCGGCACCAGCCGGCGGGGTTCCTCACCACTCGCACGCTCTCACGCACATCTCACCAAGAGCATCGACGCGCCTGGACCACTAGGACCTGACCTGGCTTACACGGCTCACGTGGACCACCTGGACCGCACAAGACGCTACCTGCAACCTGTGCCATGTGGGACCGTCATAGCTCACGACGGACGGCCACCACCGCACCCGGCCACGGCGAGCGGATTATCGCTCTACGCCAGCAGCGTGCGGGATTCGGCGTACAGGGCGGTATCGGCCGATGGCTATGTCACACCAGAGTGCGAGCGGACGCAGTAGGCGGCCCCCCTTGTCGGCTCCGACCGCTGCGTGGCACCGAGCGGCCACCCAGTCCGAGGGACCGTATCGGTCAAGATCCGGACCATTCCCGGGCCAGCAATCCTGCCAAAGCCGAGACGGGCACTGTTTGCGCTGGTCAGCGATGCGCTGCCTCTGTACCACCAGCAGACGAAGAACCTGCTGGTGTCGTACTCGGCGCAGAAGCTCGGCTTCTTCTAGAGCCTCAAGTCGGTTGCCTGGAGGGGAACTTTGCCCCTCCAGGCGCCTCAGGCTCGAAGTCACCGTCCGCGAACATCCGCTACGAAACAGGGCGCAGCTCACAGTCCGAGACTGTCCGACGGCGGTTTGCCACGACCGGATCGCGGTTAGGGTGCTGACGGCTCCCGCGGAGGCGTACGGGCCAGGAGCGGGTGTCCGCGGTGCGGTCATGGTCGCTGGAGAATGAATCGGACACGACGGGGGCTCGCGTTGGATCACCTGGCAGGAGAGGACCTGGAAGTCGGCCCGGCCCAGTTCGCACTTGACGGGTTCATCATCTTGCTCGGTCCAGCCGCGCAGCCCGTACAGGCTGACGATCCCGGCCATGCCGACGAGCGGCATCGGAACAAAGTCACTATCGCAGGCCGACCGGACGCGGTGAACGTGTGACCGGCCGACCGGTGCTCGCGGTGCTGCCCCCGTCGCTGCGCCCGCGGCTCGCGCTGATCGCGGTCCTCGCCGCGCTGGTGGTCGTCGCGCTCGGGGTCCTGTACGCCGGCCACAGCGAGCCCGGCGCGGTGGACAGGTGGATCATCCGGCCGACGGCGGACACCCTGCGGCCGCCGTGGCGGCACGTCGCCCTGGCCCTGGACTTCCTGGGGGAACCCGTGGGAGCGGCGACGCTGGTCCTGGCCGCCGTGACGGGCTGCCTGCTGCTTCGGCGTCCACGCGCGGCGGTGCTCGTCGTCGCCGGCGTCGCCGTGACCGTGGGGACGGCGACGCTGCTCAAGCATCTGGTGGGACGCACCATCCACGGTGACAACCTGTCCTACCCGAGCGGGCACACCGCCTTCGCCACCGCGCTCGCCCTCATGGCGGCGCTGCTCGCGACCCGCCGGCTCGGCCTCGGCAGGACGGCCGGCACGTCACTCGTGCTCGCCTCGGCGCTGGTGGCCGGCGCCGCCATGGGATGGGCGCAGGTCGGCCTGGGCGCGCACTATCCGACCGACGTGCTCGGCGGCTGGTGCACGGCGCTGGCGGTCATTCCGGCGACCGCGTGGCTGGTCGACCGGACGGCCGACCGGCTGGGCGATCGGTCGGCCGGTCGAACGGCCGATGCCGGTCGGCGGGAGCGCCGCTGACGTCACATCACGTCACGCCAGACGGCGGAACACGGGCTTCACCGGCCGCCCGGCTAGCCAGGGGGTGGGGTCGGCGGCGTCCAGCGCCTTCCGGTACACCGCACATGCCTGGGCCACCACGTCGACGGTGCGGTCGATGTCCGCGTCGTCGAGTGCGCTGCTCACCACGAAGGACGGGGCCAGGACCCCGCCCGCGAGGAGCCGGCGCAGGAACAGGGTGCGGTACTGCTGCGACGGCTGCCGGTTCTCGTCGAGGGTGGCGAAGACCAGGTTGCTGGCCCGGCCCTGGACGACAACGTGGTCGCCGACGCCCATGCCGGCCGCCGCGTCGCGGACACCGGCGGCCAGCCGCTCGCCGAGGGCGTGCAGCCGCGCGGTGATGCCCTCCTCGACGTAGGTGGTCTGCACGGCCATCGCGGCTGCCAGGGAGTGCGTTTCCGCACCGTGCGTGGTGGACAACAGGAACACCCGGTCGCCGGAGTGACGCAGTCCGCCCTGCTCCATCAGGTCGCGGCGCCCGGCCAGCGCGGAGACAGCGAATCCGTTGCCCAGCGCCTTGCCGAACGTGGAGAGGTCGGGGACGACGCCGTACAGGCCCTGGGCGCCCGCCTCGGACCAGCGGAAACCGGTGATCATCTCGTCGAAGATCAGTACGCAGCCGTGCCGGTCGGCCAGCTCGCGCAGGCCGGCGAGGTACCCGGGCGGCGGCTCGGTGTGGGTGGCGGGTTCCAGGATCAGGCAGGCGATCTCGTCCGGGTACCGGGTGAGCAGCTCCTCCGTGGCGGCCAGGTCTCCGTAGGGGAACGCCACGGTGAGCTCGTTGGTCGCCGCCGGAATGCCGGCGGACATCGGTGTGGTGCCGATGAACCAGTCGTCGACGGAGAAGAACGGATGGTCGGCGCAGAGGGCCACCCGCGGGCGCCCGGTGGCGGCGCGGGCGAGCCGCACCGCGGCGGTGGTGGCGTCGGAGCCGTTCTTCGCGAACTTCACCATCTCCGCGGTCGGCACTGTGGCCAGGAAACGTTCTGCGGCCTCGACCTCCACGATGGACGGCCGGACGAAGTTGCTGCCGCGGTCGAGTTCCCGCCGCACCGCCTCGACCACGCGTGGGTGGGTGTGGCCGAGGCTGACCGACCGCAGGCCGGAGCCGTACTCGATGTAGCGGTTGCCGTCGATGTCCCACACGTGGGCACCGCGGCCGTGGCTGATGACCGGGGCCAGGTTCTCGGGGTACTGGTCGTCGCCCTTGGCATAGGTGTGCGCGCCCCCCGGGATCATGGCGTGCAGCCGCTCGTTCGCCTTCCGCGAGCGGGGCAGGAGGAGTTCTTGGGTGTCTTCGGTGGGCACGCCGGCCTCAACTTTCTGTGTGCTGCAGGACCTTGGCGAGGCTCGGCGCCTCCCGGTCCCGTTGGGACATCCATGTGATCGGCAGCGGCCAGGGAATGGCGAGCTCCGGGTCGTCGAAGGCGATCGTCACGTCCTCGGCCGGATCGTGCGGGCGATCGATCCGGTACGAGGTGTCGGCTGTGTCGGTCAGCGCCTGGAAGCCGTGCGCGCACCCCGCCGGGATGTACAGGGTCGTCTGCGTCTCGCCGGACAGCTCGAAGAAGGCCCGGTTGCGGTAGCTCGGCGAGTCCGGCCGCAGGTCCACGACGACGTCGAAGATCCTCCCGTACGAGCACCGCACCAGCTTGGCCTCGCCGGCGCCGGAGCGCAGGTGCAGGCCGCGCAGCACGCCCCGGACCGAGCGGGACAGGCTGTCCTGGACGAAGGCGTCCGGGTCGAGGCCCACCGAGCGGACCACGTCGGCGTCGAAGGTGCGGCAGAAGAAGCCGCGTTCGTCGGCGTACGGCGTCGGCTCGAAGAGGTACGCGCCGGTGATCTCCGGGACTTCGGTCGCCTTCATGGAGCCTTCCGCAGGGTGTGGGCGTGGTCGGTCGCGGGGAACAGGGCCGTGGTCAGGGAGGTGAACTGGTGCTCGAGTTGCCGGGCCGCGGCCAGGTTCCGCTCGGTGAGGGTCTGCCGCAGCTCGGCCGATCGCTTCTCCAGTGCCCGGAACTGCTCCAGGAGCCGGTCGGCGTCGACCTCGCGGGCCGGGTGGCAGTACGCGCCCAACCCCATCCGGTCCATGAGCGCGTCGCTCTTCGCCGCATAGCAGAGTGCGAGCACCGGCGTGCCGGTCTTCAGCGCGCAGATCAGGTTGTGGTAGCGGACCGCCACCACGGTGTCGGCGGCCGCCATCTCGTTCATCAGGTCGGCCAGTGAGGCCGGCTCGGCTGCGGTGACCAGCGGTGAGTCCACCGCGTCGAGGATCGCGGCGACCACCGAGGCATCGCACTGGTCGCCGGTGAGCAGCCGGACCGGCCTGCCCTCCTCGACGAGCGTGCGGACGAACCGGATCGTCCCGTCGAGATAGCGCCGGTAGATCTCCTCGGCCCGGGCGCGGTCGTCGTTGCCGCCGTGGAAGTCCATGACGCCGACGCAGACCGTGCCCGGCGGGCCCGAGGGTACGCTCGCCCGCGGCGCCGGCAGCGCGAACGCGAGGTCCGGGTAGACCTCGTCGCACGCGGTGTCCACGCCCATCGACCGCATCGCGTCACGGGACTGGGCGTCCCGGTACGACCGGTACGCGGCCAGCCGCGCCGACCAGCGCACCAGAGCCCGGGTGGGCCGGTTGCCGATCTCGGCGGCGCCGACGCTGACCAGCGCGACACGGGTACGCAGCAGCCGGCCGCTCGCGCAGAGCAGGAACAGCGAGTACGGGAAGCCCCACGGCCGCAGCGGCAGTGTGGCCTCCAGGACGCCCATGCCCGGCACGATCACCACGTCGTGCCCGCGCACCCAAGCGGCGGTGCGGAAGACGTCGACGAGTTTGCCCAGCCCCTTGGCCGCGATCGCGCCCGCACGTGACGCGGTCCGGTACTCCGCGCGGTTCCAGTGCAGCCGCGTGGCGGGGATCCCGAACCGGGTCGTCACGGCCTCGGGCCCGCCGCACAGCGCGTCCACGACCGCCTCCGGGTGCTCGGCGCGGAGGTACCCGAGGACGGCCTCCAGCGATCCGTCGTTGCCGAGGTTGCCGGAGCCGAGCAGGCCGAACACCCCGACGCGCACCGGAGTTTCGCCCCCGGACGTCATGCGTGCCTCCCCTCGCGGCCGGCGACGAGGGCGTCGACGGAGACCGTGAGCTGGGCCGGGTCGACCGGGGCGCGGTCCTCGACCCGCTCGCCGGCGCCGGGCCGGACCCGGCTGGTCATCCACGCGGCCAGGTGGCGGTAGCAGGCGCGCCGGTCGGCCGGGGACAGCGGCGCCCGCCGGATCGCCGAGGC
Organism: Streptomyces sp. NBC_01450; assembly: GCF_036227505.1. Classification (NCBI taxonomy): domain Bacteria; kingdom Bacillati; phylum Actinomycetota; class Actinomycetes; order Kitasatosporales; family Streptomycetaceae; genus Streptomyces; species Streptomyces sp. NBC_01450. The sequence continues at coordinate 782,331 of NZ_CP109481.1, forward strand.
GAAGCCCCAGACGTACTCGGCGAGCAGCCGGGGCGTCGGGTGCAGCGGGCCTGCCCGGCGCGGGTCCAGGTTGACGCACCGGGCGCGCTTGGAGGGGTTCGCCCGTTCGGCGCGGGTGGGGTGGTCGCGGCGGAAGTACAGCAACTCCGGCACCTGGTGGAAGGGCCCGTGCAGGGTGATCTCGGCGACGAACGTGCGGTCCGCGTGGTGGTAGCTGTCCATCGGTTTCACCCGGCGCAGCATGTCGGCCCGCATGACCCCGTAGAAGTCGTCGCCCCCGGGCTCGAACAGCAGACTGCGAAAGCGCTCCGGCGCGTGCGGTGAGTCGGTGGCGAGCGTGTACTCGTAGGGGACCTTCACCTGGCCGTCGCCGTCGATGACCGCCTGGTCGGTGTGCGCGAGGATCACGTCCGGCCGCTCGTCCAGCGCCTCCACGCAGCGCCGCAGCAGGTCGCGGCCGTACAGGTCGTCGTGCGAGGCCCACTTGAACAGTTCGCCGCGGGACTCGGCGAACACATGGTTGTGGTTCGGCGTGGCGCCGATGTTGCGGGGCAGCCGGAGGTACCGGATGCGTGAGTCCTGCGCGGCGTACTTGGCACAGATGTCCTGGGTCGCGTCGGTCGAGGCGTTGTCGGAGATGACCAGCTCGAAGTCCTCGTAGGTCTGGCCGAGCAGGGCGTCCAGCGACTCGGCCAGGTACTCCTCGCCGTTGTACACGGGCAGGCCGATGCTCAGCCTCGGTCGGTCGGTCATGAGGTCCTCACTTCGGGGATGGGATCGCGGCGGCGCTCGCGCAGGGCGGAGCGCAGTTGCAGCCACCACACGGCCGAGCCACTGATGGTCGCGGCGGCGACGCCCCAGGCCGAGCCGGCCGTGCCGGCGAGGGCTGCCCCGCCGAGCCCGCCGCCGACGTAGCAGGCGGAGGCGAACAGTTGGGAGCGCAGGCTGCGCCGGGCCGCGCCGAGAGCGCGCAGCCCCGCCGCCGCGCCGGTGCCGAGGCCCGCTCCCGCGACGCTGAGGGTGATCTGCACGATGAGCTGCGAGGAGGAGTGCCAGACGTCGCCGAGCACCAGCTCGCCGAGCCGGTCGGGCATCAGCAGCAGTGACGTGCCCCAGAGCAGCGCGCCGGCGGCCTGTCCCCCGCCCAGAAGGAGGCAGAACCTGCCGAGCCGCTGCGGTGCCTGCCGCAGTACCCGTGCCGCCTCCGGAACGGTGACCAGCGAGAGCCCCATCAGCACGGCGAGGAACGGGCCGAGCAGGAGTTCGGCGCCCCGCACCGCACCCACCGCACTGACCCCGACGATCGCGCCGAGCCCGTACGCCCGCAGTTGGCTGGCGCCGCTGAGGCTGACGTTCTCGACCAGGTACCGGTAGCCGAGGTCGCGCTGCTCGCGAAGCCAGCCGCGTGCCTCGGTCATCCCGGGCCGGATGCCGGACTGGAGGTAGCCGTACCCCGCCGCCACCGTGGCGGACGCGCCCCAGGCGAGCACGAAAGCGGCCACGCTGCCCACCCGGGCCGCCACCACCATGGCCGGTACGAGCGCGATTCCCCACACGACGTCGTTGACGAACGCCTTCCGCCCGGCGCCGTTGGCGAAGAACGAGAACCGCCAGGCGTCCTGGAGCAGCAGCCCCGGCAACATGACGCCAAGGGCGGCGAACGCGGGCCCCACCCGGCCGCCGAGGCCGAGCCCGGCCACCAGACACACCGCGCCGAGGGCGCCACCGACGCCGAGTGCGGTACCCGTCGACCGGGCCACGGCCCCGCGCCAGGACGCGTCCGGCACGCCGCTGAAGCGCACCACGAGCGGGTCGGTGGCCAGCCCGCGGGAGACGTTGAGCACCACGCCGTACGTCACCCAGGCGAGGCTGAACACGCCGAACGCGGTCACCCCCAGCGAGCGGGCCACGTAGATGCCCACCGCGAAGTTGCTCACGCTGGAGGCCGCCTGGTCGGCCAGTCCCCAGGACAGCCTGCCGACGAGGGCCCGCCTGGCGGATCCGGCCGGTGGCGCCGTTGTCTGCGGATTCTCCCCCTCGGTGGTCATCGACGTCATGCCTTGATCAATTCGGCGCTGCACAGGGCGCCGGCCGCGGCGGCGACGGTGTCGAAGGGCAGCCCGGACCGCTCGGCGACGTCCAGCAGACTGTGCTCGCCGTCGGAGAGGTTGAGCACCCAGAGCATGGCCATCTGGGCCTGCTTCGTGTCGCTGCGGCCGCCGAGCGCGTCGTACAACCCGCGTCGGCCCAGCTGTGGTTCGCCGTAGGGGCTGAGGTTGAGGTACCGCCGGTTGCGGTCGAGGACGGCGAACGCCTCGCGGCAGACTGCAAGGGTGTCCACCATCGCCTCCGGGGAGACGAAGTCCAGGTTGTCCGCCGAGGTGTGGTACTCGGGGTAGCCGGCGTACGGGGTCCGGGTGAGTGAGCCCACGCCGAGATCGAACCCTGGCGAGCAGAACTGCCGCTCGTCGTAGCCGTACGGAGTGAACTCGTTGACGTGGTGCGGGCGTTCGGACGCGGCCAGCACGTGCCGCATCACCCGGTCGATCTCCGCGTCGCCGCGCCTGCTCCGCTTGTACGTCAACTGGCCCGGGTCCCCGGCGCAGGCCAGCACGAGGCCGTGCTTGACCCGCTGCACCCGCTCCGCGTTGCGGGCCAGCCAGGTGATCGCCCCGATGGTGCCGGGCGCGTAGATGAACCGGTAGGTGTAGTACGGCTTCTCCTCCGCCAGCGCCCGGGCCAGGAACGTCGCCACCGCGATGCCGGCCAGGTTGTCGTTGGCCAGCGACGGGTGGCAGACGTGGCAGGAGACGATCACCTCGTCGGCGATCTGCCCGGGGACCACGTGCTCGGCGTAGGTGAGGTGGCCATCGGCCAGTGTGGAGTCGATGCGTACCTCGTACTCGCCGTCCGGCAGCGCGTCCAAGGTGTCCTGGGCCAGGCAGAACCCCCATTCCGGCTTGTAGTAGCTGGTGCGGTACGGCACCCAGGACGGGTGGTCCGGCAGGGTGTGCAGGTGTTCGCGCAGCTCGGCCAGCGGCATGGTTGCCGACACCGGCACGCTGTAGCCGAGCACGTGCAGGCTGGACGCGGCGAAGTCGACGACCCGGTGGCCGGCTGTGTCGGCGATGTACGCGTCCCGGATGTTCCACTCCTGCGGCACCGTCCAGTCGAGCACCTGCGTCCCGGTCGGCACCTCGTGCACCTGGAGCGGGAGGTACTCGCCGACGATCTCCAGGGTGGCGCGCACACCGTCGCCGGTGATGCTCCGGCAGAGCGGGTACAGCCGCTCCACCAGCGCGTACATCTCTTCGCCGGCGTCGGTCATCGGCGCCACCGCAGAGTGTGGTCGACGGTGCCGGCGTCGGTCGCCGCGCGCAGCACGGCCAGGCGGGTGAAGCGTCGTTCGAAGTCCTCCCGGGTCAGCCCGTGTTTCTGGTAGGCGTCGGCGAGTTCGAGCGCGCCCTGCTTCACCGTCCACTCGCAGTCGAAGCCGGGAATCGCGGCGCGGAACCGGGAGAAGTCCACCCGGTACGACCGCGGATCGGCACCGTTCTCCCCGGTGATCACCACCTTCGCGCCGGACACTGCCTCGGCGACCTGCTCGGCGATCTCGGCGACCGTGACGTTGTTGATCTCGCTGCCGATGTTGAACGCCCGGTCGTGAACGGCTGCGCGCGGCGCGGTCAGCGCGGCCGCGAAGGCGCGTGCGATGTCGGCGGCGTGCACCAGCGGGCGCCAGGGGGTGCCGTCGGAGAGCACCAACACCTCGCCGGACAGGAGCGCGTGGCCCACCAGGTTGTTCAGCACGATGTCGGCGCGCAGCCGGGGCGAGTAGCCGAAGGCGGTGGCGTTGCGCATGAACACCGGGGTGAAGTCGCCGTCAGCCAGCGCGTGCAGGTCGTCCTCCACCCGCACCTTCGACTCCGCGTACGGCGTCACCGGGCGCAGCGGGGCGTCCTCGGCCACCAGGTCGTCGCCGCCGGAGGCGCCGTAGACCGAGCAGGTCGACGCGTACAGGAAGCGCCGCACTCCGGCGTCGCGGGCCAGCCGCGCAAGGCGGACGGACGCGTGGTGGTTGATGTCGTAGGTGAGTTCCGGCGCCAGCGATCCCAGCGGGTCGTTGGACAGCGCGGCCAGGTGGATCACAGCGTCCACCCCGGCCACGTGTTCGGCCGTGACGTCGCGCAGGTCGATCCGCTCCCCCGGCGGGTCCGCGGGCGTCGGGCCGAGGACGCAGTCGGCGAACAGGCCGGCGTCGAGGCCGACGACCTCGTGGCCGGCGGCCGCGAGGACCGGGGCCATCACGGTGCCCAGGTAGCCCTGGTGTCCGGTCAGCAGTACGCGCAAAGTTCAGTCCCCCAGATTGAGCGTGAGTTTGGTGACGGCGAACGCCTCGGCGTAGCGCTCGTGGCATTCGATCCCGCGGATTCGTGCAAGGCCGAGGAAGACCTCCCGGTCGTACCAGGGCCGGTGCCGTTGCGAGGGGTAGTGCTCCTGCAGCAGCCGCACCTTTTGTTCGGCGATCTCCGGCGACAGCGGCTGGTACGCCGCCGGGCGGCCGAGATCGCCGTCCCACTTGACGATCTCGTAGCCGAGCACGAGGTGGTCACGGAATGCGGTGGGCAGCAACTGTGCCAGGCCGCGGTGGTCCTGGTGCGCGTCATCGGTGCGCGGGGCGAGGAGCAGATCCGGCTCGGTCCGCTCGCGCAGTTCCTCGACCGCGGCCTTGGCCTCCTCCCAGTGCGCGGGCATCCGGCCGTCCGGCAGCTTGAGCACGGTCAGCCGCAGGTCGGCACCCGGGCAGAAGGCGGCGAGCGCGGCCTGCTCCTCCTGCTCCCGCTCGCTGCCACCGCCGGAGAGCACCAGCGCGTCGACGCGGATACCCGGCCGCGCGAGGCACAGCGTCAGCAGCGTGCCGCCGGCGCCGATGGCGATGTCGTCGCAGTGCGCGCCCACTGCGACGATCCGGTCCAGGCGCCCGGCGTTGAGCTGGATCATGCGGTCCCCACTCCTGCGTTCGCCCCCGCGCCGTCCCGTTCCCACACGGCCCACGGGCGGTCGCCTTGGGCGTAGGCGTCGTCGAGCGCGGCCCGCTCCTTCACGGTGTCGGTCGGCTTCCAGAAGCCGCGGTGCTGGTGCGCCACCAGCCGCCCGCGCTTGGCCAGTTGGGCACATCCGTCGGCGACCAGGTCCCCGTTCTCCGGTATGTGGTCGAAGACCTCCTGGCGGAGCACGAAGTAGCCGCCGTTCTCCCACAGCGGCAGTTCGCTCACCGCGGTGATGCCCCCCACCAGGCCGTCCTCGCCCAGTTCCACGCAGTGGAACGAGGACTGCGGCGGCACCACCATCATCGACGCCCCGGCGTCGCGCCGGGCGAACCGGTCGATCATCTCCGGCAGCGGGGCATCGGTGAGCACGTCGGCGTAGTTGGCGAGGAACATCTCGTCACCGTCCAGGTGGTGCCGCACCCGGCGCAGCCGCTCCCCGATCGGCGACTCGATGCCGGTCTGCGCGAACGTGATCGTCCAGTTCGCGATGTCGGTGGACAGCAGCTCGGTCCGCCCGTCCCGCAGCACGAAGTCGTTGGACGTCGTCTCCTCGTAGTTGAGGAAGAAGTTCTTGATGTGGTGAGCCCCGTAGCCGAGGCACAGGATGAACTCCGTGTGCCCGAAGTGCGCGTAGTAGCGCATGACGTGCCAGATCAGCGGTCGCGGCCCGACCATCGCCATCGGCTTGGGCACGTCGTCGGAGGCTCCGTTGCGCATGCGCATCCCGTAACCGCCGCAGAACAGAACGACCTTCATGACTTGACCTCGACAATGCTCAGTTCCGGGATCGGAAAGACCAGCCGGCCGCCCCAGTCGTGCACGAAGGACAGCTGCTCGACCAGCTCGGCCCGCAGGTTCCACGGGAGGACGAGGACGTAGTCCGGCTTGTCGGCGGCTATCTGCTCGGGCGGCAGGATCGGGATGCGGGTGCCGGGGGTGAACCTGCCGTGCTTGTACGGGTTGCGGTCGACCGTGTACGCGAGCAGGTCGGGCCGGATACCGCAGTGGTTGAGCAGGGTGTTGCCCTTGCCCGGGGCGCCGTAGCCGACGACCGTCTCGCCGCGCTCGGCCGCCTCGATGAGGAACCGCAGCAGATCCCGGCGCACCTTGGCCACCCGAGCGGAGAACTCGGTGTACCCGGACAGCTCCTGCAGCCCGGCGACCTTCTCCCGGGCCAGCACGTCGGCCACCCGCCGGGTCGGCTCGCCGGCCACCTCGGCCGGCCGGGCCCACAGCCGGATGGAGCCGCCGTGCGTGGGCAGCAACTCGACGTCCACGAGCGCGAGTCCGCCGCTCGCAAGGGCTCGGGTCGCGGACGCGACCGTGTAGTACTGGAAGTGCTCGTGGTAGATCGTGTCGTACTGGTTCTCCTCGATCAGGGTCAGCAGGTGCTGCACCTCGATGGAGACCCAACCGTCGTCGGCGACCAGGGCGCGCAGCCCCTGGGTGAACCCGACCACGTCGGGGATGTGCGCGTACACGTTGTTGGCCACGACCAGGTCCGCCGGGCCGTGCTCGGCGCGGACGGCGTTGCCGGTGGCCGGGTCCAGGAACTCGGTGAGCGTGGGCACACCCGCATCCCGCGCCGCGGCACCGACGTTCACCGAGGGCTCGATGCCCAGGCAGCGGATCCCCCGGTCCACCACGTGCCGCAGCAGGTACCCGTCGTTGCTCGCGACCTCGACCACGAAGGCGTCGGGGCCGAGGTCGAGGCGCTGTACGGCGCCGTCGACGAACGTGCGCGCGTGCTCCACCCAGGAGGTCGAGAACGAGGAGAAGTACGCGTACTCCTTGAACGTCTCCTCCGGCGTGATCAGCGGCGGTATCTGCGCCAGCCAGCAGTCGGTGCAGACCCGCAGGTGCAGCGGGTACGCCGGCTCCGGCAGGTCCAGTTGGTCCGCGGCGAGAAAGCTCTCACACGGCGGGGTCGCCCCCAGGTCGACGACGCTCGCCATCGCTTCCGAGCCGCAGAGTCGGCATCGTGTCATCTGCTGTCCCCATCCCCCCTGCTCGCGCGGGTGTCCCCATCGCGAGCCAGTGCTGACCGACCCGCGATCGCGGTGCGGTACTCCTCCACCAGGCGCTCAAGGCCGACGGCCGGGCTGAACCCCTGCTCGTAACGGCGCCGGGCCGCCCGGCCCATCTCCCGGTTGCGGGCCGGCTCGGCGGCGATCCGGCGTATGCAGGACGCGAGCGAGGCGGGCTCGCCCGGCTGGTGCAGCAGCCCGGTGACGCCGTCCTCGACGAGTTCGACGAAGGCACCGTGACCAGCGGCGACGGTCGGGACCCCGGCCGCCATCGCCTCCACGACCACCAGACCGAACGCCTCCAGCCATGTCGAGGGAGCCACCACGGCTACCGATCCCGCGATGGCCTTTCGGCACTCCGCCGGGTCCAGCAGACCGACGTAGCGCACGTCGTCCCGGCCCTCCGCCCAGGCGGTCACCTCTCGCTCCAGCGGCCCCGTGCCGGCGATCACGAGCGGGACGCCCACACCACCGCTCGCCGCGACCTCGTCCCACGCGGCCATGAGCAGCCGCACGCCCTTGGCCTCCGCGAGCCGGCCGAGATAGAGCAACTGCTCTCCCCCGCCTTCCCGGCGGGTGTCCGGTTCGGGCACGAAGTTGTGCTTCACCGCCAGCCGTTCGGCCGGCATGCCGGCCCGCACCAGGACGTCGCGCTGCGCCGCGGAGATACAGAGGAACCGCTCCACCCCGGACCACCAGCGCCGCCGGTTGACCGACAGGCTGACCGCGAGCGGCACCGTCGCGAGGCGCGAGTTGCGGTAGCAGCCGTGCCGGACGGCGGGCAGCGGCGTCGACCCGACACACTCGGTGCACGGTCGGCCGTCCCGCTGGAGCGTGCCGGGTGGGCACACCTGGGTGTAGTTGTGCAGCGTGGCGACGGCGGGCACACCGGCGTCGGCGCACGCGGCCAGGACCGCGGGCGACAGGAGCGGGAAGACGTTGTGGACGTGCACCACGTCCGGCCGCTCGGCGCGCAGCCGGGCGGCGAGCTCCGTGCGCACCCCCGGATTCCACGGCACGAGGAGCGGCACGGCGACCTTGCCGAGGAGGGACCGGGCGGCGATGTCGTCGCTGCGCCGCTCGAACACCTCGACCCGGTGGCCGGCCGCGCGCAGCAGCTCCACCTCCTGGTCGACGACCTTGTTCTCCCCGCTCGGCTGCGCCGAGGCGTAGCGGTTGTGCACCACGAGGACGTGCATGGTCAGGTCACCTCCGATCTACGGGCCCAGCGCGGGACGTGCCGTCGAGGGGCTTCGGGCAGCGCGAGCGGAGCGGCCTGGGCGGGGGCCGCCAACAGCGAGGCGGCCAGGGCCAGATGGAGCAGATACGGCGAGGCGTCGCCGAGGCCGGCCTCGGTGTACGACGCGATCGCGCAGTAGCTGATCAGGAAGATCGCGCAGGCCCGCTGCAGGGACGGCGGGCGCAGCAGCGCGACGCCGCCCAGCACGACGATGATCACCGCGACGAGGGTGACACCGATCAGGCCCTGCTCGTTGTAGACGGCCAGCCAGCTGTTGTCGATCGGCAGCCCGCCGAACGACTTGTCTCCCAGGCCCACTCCGAACAGCTTCTCCGAGGTGGACCGGGGCTCGGCCAGCAGGGCGTTCCAGACCTTGGCCCGGCCGGTGAGACTGGAGAAGTTCTCCTGGCTCTGTCCGCGCAGGAACCAGGTCTGCAGCGCGGAGGCGAAGCCGACCGCGGCCACCACCGAGCACAGCACGGCCCAGGTGAAGAACCGGCGGGCCGCGGCGCTGGTCAGGACGAGCGAGCCGATCGCCAGCGCCAGCCCGAGCAGCAGGCCGAGCGTGGCTGTCCGGGTGTGGGTCAGCGCGAGCAGCACCAGCGACGGCACGATGACCAGCACGGCGCTGGTCCGGTCGGTCCGCCTGCCGATGACGAGCAGCACGGTGAGCCCGATGATCACCGCCGCGTACTGCCCGATCTGCGGCGGGGTGAGCGGCCACAGCGCGCCGACGAGGCGTCCGCCGTAGAGGTCGGGCAGGGCCTTGCCCGGGGAGACGACCAGGCCGAGGGCCACCGAGCCGAGGACCGCGAAGTACGCCCGGATGTGGTGGCGGACGAACGTGAGGCTGCCGTCCCACCAGCGGCTGAGCAGCCACAGGGTGCCGACGAAGAGAGTCAGCCGGAAGCAGCGGAACAGCGCGCCCGTCCCGGACTCCAGGCTCGCGCTGGAGATCGCGCTGGACACCAGCAGCAGGGTGAGCAGCAGCACGTAGGCGCTGGCTCTGATGCGCACCCGCTGGTTGACCACGAGGGCCAGCGCGAACGCGGCGACCAGCGAGCCCATGGTGACCATCTGGATGAGGGAGCGGGGCAGCGGGACGATGGTCTTCGCTCCGGCGGAGCCGAGCGTGTTGAGGACCAGCAGCCCCCAGGCGATCCCGACGGTCTTCGGTGTGCCGGCCGGGCGCGGTTCGGCGCCGGGCAGCGTCCCCGCCGTGTCCGGTCCGCGCGTCAGGTTCTCACCCATCTCAACCACCGGCCTGTAGGTCGAGGGTGCTGCCCTTGTCCTGCTGGTACGGCGTCGCCTGCCACTGCCCGAAGTCGAGCACCCGGCTCTGGTCCTCGGCGACGAACTTCCACGGCCCGACGTAGACGTTGTCGTGCCAGCGGTTGTGCTGCTCCTCGGTGATGGCGTCGGCCACCCCTTCGCCGTGGTACGGGGACCAGTCCGGATAGGTGCCGTAGTTGGACAGCACCGCCATGCGGTCGCACATCTCCGTGCACTTGACGACGGACTCGTCGAGCACGAAGCGGTTGTCGTGGATGTCCACCCACTGGGTCTTCCATCGGCAGTCGGAGTAGAGGGGTGCCTTGGCGATCGCCGGCCGTACGCAGCGGTTCGTCTTCTTCACGAGCAACGTGCAGTCACCTGACGAGGTGTTGGCCGGGCTGTTGCAGAACCGGTCGGCGTTTTCCCACAGGGTGATCCCGGACCAGTTGTTCTCCAACACGTTCCCGTAGATCTCGATCTTGTCCGTGCGGGCTCGGATCCGTGGTTCGCCGCCGGACTCGGACAGGTAGACGGTCGCGAGCGGAAAGGTGTCGCCGCTGTCGGCTCCCTTTCGGCCCTCGACCCAGTTGTTCCGCCGGATCGTGTTGTTCCGGATGACCGCGTTGTAGCTGATCTCGTAGATCAGCGCGGCACCGTCGTTGTCCTCGAGCACGTTGTTCTCGATGCGGAAGTCGTTGTTGTTGGTGTCCGCCCACAACCCGGTTCCGCGGTTGTCGTGCACCCAGTTGCCGCGTACGTCGGCGCCGTTGACAGCCCAGAACTTGATGCCTCCCGTGCAGCCGCAGCCCTTGCGCCGCCGCTCCCAGTCGCCGGTGTTGTTGCCCACGATCTCGTTGCCCTCGACCACCAGGCCGGTGATGCGGCCGTTGGCTTTATATGCGTTCATGCCGTATTGGCCGTTGTCGCGCAGGCAGCTGGCGCGGACCTGCTGGCGGGCACCGGCCATCAGCCCGGCGCCGGAGTTGTCCTGGATTGTCGCGTGCTCGATCACCCACCCGTCGGCCGAGTCATGGTTGACCACGCCTTCGTCGGGCGGCGCCACGAAACGTTGCACGGTCAGGTAGCGGATGGCGACGTCGCGGGCGCTGCCGGCGAACGCGTACTGGTTCTTCTCCCGGCCGTCGAGCACGGCGCCCGGCGCACCGAGGTAGCGGTCCCCCTCCTTCGGGATGACCTGGGCGTAGCGGTCCGGGTCGAGCCTGTGCTTGCCCGGCTTGAGCCAGAACGTGGTGTTCGGCGGGCTGCTCTTGGTCTTCGCCGCCAGGTCACCGACCACCGCGGGGTCGACCGTCACCGCGCCCGCCGGTGCCTTCGCCGGCCCGGCCGCGGGCTTGGCACACACCCGGGCCACGGATCGGGCCGCGGACGTGGCGGACGTGGATGGCGCGGCCTTCGACTCCGACTTGGTTCCCGAAGTGCTCTCACAGCCGGTCGTCGCCAGCAGGGCCAGCGCCAGCGGTGCCACCGCCAACGCCCAGTGCCGCCTCTTGATCCCCACGCGCCCCCCTAGCCGCGGAACCTGAGGACGGTGGTGAACCCCTCCGCGCCATCGGCGAAGCCGGTGCCGACCAGCGTGGTGGTGGGTTCCTTGCGCCCGAAGCCGGCGGAGTACCAGCCCAACGGCGGGTCGGTCTCGCCGCGATGCGCCCGCCAGGACAGCTGCCCGGGCAGGTCGAGCTCCGCGGAGCGGTCCTCGCCGTCCCGGGTCCAGGTGAGCACGGCCCGGTTGTCCGCCAGGTCCGCGGCGATCGCCGGGCCGAGGTGGAACGCCAGTTGCACGGCCCCGCTCGGGCCGCGCACCTCGTCCACCACCTTCAGCTCCTTGGCTGCGGCCGTCAGTTCCACCCGGCGGCGGTGCACGGAGCTCCGGTAACCGTCGTGCTCAGCACACCAGCGGGCCACACCCTCGTCGGATGCGTCCGCGACCAGGACGCGGCTGCGGGCCTGCCGGGTCCACAGGAACGGGCCGCCGGAGACGGACTGGTCACTGCCGTCCAGTTGCAGGGTGTTGTGGCCGAGGGTCGACCGGAAGTACTGCCGCCACTCGGGTTGCCCGTGGTAGCAGAACGTCCCCGGGTCGGCGAGCACGTCGACCCCGTCGTGCCGGACCTCCACGGACAGCGCGTCCGCGTGGGCATGCGCGGCGATGGACAGGAAGCCGTGCGGACCACCGTCGCAGCGGCACCAGATCTCTCCCGGACCGCGCAGGATGGTGAGCCCCGCGTCGGCGAAATGGGCCGGGCGGCTTGCCGGGCGGGTCACGGCCGGTGCTGTTCCACTTTCCGAGTACGGCCGGATGAGCGCTGCCAGCAGCGGGGTGCGCACATCGGTGCCGGTCACCGCCGGCCACCATGCGAGCCGGCCGAACACGGCGTCGCCGGTGGCCAGCAGCGAGGCCCAGCGGTCGGTGCCCGCGCCGTCCACGACCAGACCGTGTCCGTCGTCCGCGTCCCCCTGGCGCGGCGGCCGTAGCCGGCTGTCCACGACGGCCGCGAGCGCGTCGGTCATCCGCAGCAGCACCAGCCGGATCGACGCGGGGACCGGCACGTCGGCGGCATCCGCCTCGGCCACCGCGGCCAGGCCGAGCTCCAGCACAAGTCCGTGATACTCGGTGGCCAGCTCGCGGTTGAGGCCGGAGTCGAAGGTGTTGCCGCGCAGATGCCGCTCCAGCGACCGCAGCGCGCCGGCTCGCCAACGCGCCGAGGAGGGGAACCACCCGAACGCGCAGGCTGCGGCGAACTGCCCGGCGGCCTCGGCGATGACGTGGTTGTTCGCCGAAGACCCCCGGCTGGGGAAGGCGGCCAGCCAGCGCTGGTGGTGCCAGATCTGGTTCAGCGCCACCGGGTTGCCCTCGAACAGCCCGGCCGCGCCCGGCCAGCCGTCGAGCAGCCGGCGGATCCACACCCAGGACAGCAGCCGGATGCCCAGCTCGATGCCGCTGATCCAGTGCACGCCGCGCAGCGGTGGGTTGGCCGCCCACCACGACCGCAGGTGCTCGGCCACGCGCTCGGCGTACCGCTCGTTCCCGGTGATCGCGTAGGCGGCGGCGAGCACGGTGAGGTACTGATGCCGGGACAGCTCCCAGATCTGCTTGATGTCCCCGACCGCGTCCTCGTTCCGGTACGGCACGTCGAAGGCGTAGCCCCACGGAGCCCGGCGCCCGGTCTTCGGGTCGCACCACCAGTCCGGGTCGGTCAGGTCGTCGCGGACCACCCCGAAATACTCGACGTGCCCGTACATCAGCCGGTCCGCCTCGGCGATGAGACGCTTCGCGGCGTCCGGAGGTATCGCGGCGATCGTCCCGGCGGGCAGTACCGCGGTGAACCGGGCGCCGGTCACGCTCGGGCAGTCCGGCCGCGCCGACCGCCACCGCCGCCTGCGCACCGCGTCGCCCGCCCGGCCGCCGACCTCCCGCGGTCCCATCCGGGACAGCCGCCGCAGGTACCAGCCCGCGCTCATGGTCATCGCGCCCTCGCCAGCGTCACCGGCGCGCCGCCGACCAGGCCGGCCTGCACGGCGAGTGTGGCCGCCGTGGTCGCGACCAGCGACTCGAGCGGCACCGGCATCGGCCCGCCGGTCCGCACGGCCTTGATGAACGCGGCCAGCTCGGCGTTCTGGCCCTTGTCCCGGGCCTTGGGCAGCCGCGAACTGACCCACCGCTTGCGGCCGACCCCCCCTTCTGCAAACACCGAGGCACGAACGAAGTCGTCGAGCCGCAACACCTTGCCGTCCGCGATGAGGTCCAGCGTCTCCTTGGGGAAACCGGGCGCGCCGGTGGTGACGTAACTGATGGTGGCGGTGGACCCGTCCGGGTAGCGCAGGACGACCTGTAGGTCCTCGTTGCCGGGCGCCGCTGTCGCGTACACCGAGACCGGGTCGGCATCCAGCAGCCAGCTCGCCGTGTCGATGAAGTGTCCGCCCTCACCGGCGAACCGCGAGCCCTCGGTGCCCTGTTGGAGGTACCAGCTGCCGTGCTGCAGCCGGCCCGCGTTGACCAGGTAGCGCAGGCTCGCCGGACCGGTCCGGGCGCCGAACCGCTTCCTGGCCTCCTGCAGCAGCGGCGCGAACCGGCGGTTGAAGCCCACCTGCAGCCGGTCGTTGCCGGACTCCTCCACCGCCGCGAGTACGCCGGCCAGCTCGTCCTCGGTGAGCGCCAACGGCTTCTCCACGAACACCGTCTTGCCGGCCAGCAGCGCTCTCCGGGTCAGTTCGGCGTGCGAGCTGTGCCGGGTGACCACGAACACCGCGTCGATGGACTTGTCGCCGAGCACGGCGTCGAGATCGGTGGTCGCCTCGGCGAAGCCGAACTTCCGCTGCGCGTTGGCCGCGGACAGCGCCGTCGTGGTGACGACCGTCGACAACTCGACGCCTTCGCGCCCTGCCAGGTGCGGCAGCAGCATCGACGTCGCGTAGTTTCCCGCGCCGACGAACGCGAGGCGCACCGGAGCCTTGGCGGACCGGGCCGGAGCGGGCGCCTTGCCGCCGGATCGCTTCACCGCGGGCACGGCGACGGCCGGAACCTCGGCCTCCCCCGCTTCCTCTTTCTGCTCGGGGTACCGGAACAGCACGGCCACGGCCTTCAGTTCGCCGTCCTTCAGGCGCCGGTACGTCTCGACGGCGTCGTCGAACTCGGCGATGTGGGAGACCAGGGGCTCCACGTCGACGCTGCCGCGGGCGAGGAGATCGAGGAAGCACGCCAGGTTGCGGCGCTCGGTCCAGCGCACGTAGCCGATCGGATAGTCCCGCCCTTCGAGCTCGTACTCCGGGTCGTAGCGCCCGGGGCCGTACGAGCGCGAGAAGCGGACGTCGAGTTCCTTCTCGTAGTACGCGTTCCACGGCAGGTCCAGGCGGCACTTGCCGATGTCGACGACCCGGCCGCGGTCCCGGCAGAGCCGGGCGGCCAGCTCGACGGGCTGGTTGCTGCCACCGCCGGCGGCCAGGAACACCTGGTCCACGCCGTGCCCGCCAGTGAGTTCGGCGACGGCCGCCTCCACGGCCGCGGACGCGGGATCGCCGCAGGCCGCGGCGCCCAGGCGCTCGGCGAGCTCGCAGCGCACCGGGTCGGGGTCGGCTCCGACCACGCGGACTCCCGCGGCGGCGAGGAGCTGCACCACCAGTTGCCCGATCAGCCCGAGGCCGATGACCAGCGCCACCTCGCCGAGCTGCGGCTCGCCCTGGCGGACGCCCTGCATCGCGATCGACCCGACGGTGCCGAAGGCCGCGTGGCGCGGCGCGAGGCCGTCCGGCACCGGGGCGTAGAGGTTCTTCGGCACCCAGTTCAGCTCGGCGTGCAGCGCGTGCTCGTTGCCGGCGCAGGCCACGAGGTCGCCGACCTTCACGTCGTCGATCCCGGTGCCAACCTGCTCGACCACCCCGCACAGCGAGTAGCCCAGCGGCGTGTAGGAGTCCAGCTTGCCCATCACCTTGCGGTAGGTGGCGGGCACCCCGTTGGTGGCCACGCTCTGCATGACCTTGGCCACCTGGTCCGGCCGGGAGCGGGCCTTGCCCAGCATCGACATGCCGGCCTCGGACACCTTCATGAGCTCGGTTCCGGTGGATATCAGCGAGAAGGCGCTGCGGACCAGCACACCGCCCGGCTTGCACCCCGGCTCCGGCACGTCGAGCACCGCCAGCTCGCCGCTCTTGTAGTTCTGTACGACCTGCTTCACCCGAACTCCTGATTCCTAAGCCGTCAACCGAGTGCTCTGGCCGGACCCGGAGGTCGCGTCGCGATACCAGTACTCGAGGGTCAGTACGTGCCACAGATGCTTGGAGAAGTCCTGCTGCCCGGCGGCGTCCTCGGCGACCATGCGCGCCAGCGCGTCGCGGCGCAGGAGCCCGGAACGGACGAGCTCGCCGTCGTTGACCACCTCGCGCACCAGCGGTGCCAGGTCCCGGCTCATCCAGGCGCGCAGCGGGGCGCTGAACAGGCCCTTGGGCCGGTAGACGATCTCCCGGGGCAGGATCGAGGTGGCCGCCTCCTTGAGGACGGCCTTGCCCTGCCGTCCGACGATCTTGCGATCGCCGGGCACGGCGAACGCCGCCTTGACCACTTCGACGTCCACGTACGGCACCCGTACCTCGGTCGACGCGGCCATGCTCGACCGGTCCGTGTAGGCGAGGTTCAGGCCCGGCAGGAACATCCGGGCGTCGGTCAGGCACATGCGGTTGACGAAGTCCTCGAGGTCGTTGTCCTGGTAGACGTCCGCATGTTCGGTCAGCACGTCGTCGACCGTCCCGGCCAGGTCCGGATCGAGCAGGGCGAGCAGCTCGTCCTGGTCGTACATGGTGTAGCTGCGCCGGAACGCGGTCTCCTCCGGCAGCTCGGCGAAGGAGAGGAACCGCTTCGCGAAGCGCACCGACCGGTACCCCCGGCGGGACGTGGCGACCGGCAGCCGGTCCACGACCCCGGACACTCCGCGCCGCAGGGGTCGCGGGACGCGCTGGTAGCGCAGCGCGAGCAGGTTGGCCAGGTGCTTGCGGTACCCCGCGAACAGCTCGTCGGCGCCCATCCCCGAGAGCATCACCTTGACCCCGGCCTCCCGGGCGGCCATGCAGATCAGATACGTGTTGATCGCGGCGGGGTCGCCGATCGGCTCGTCCAGGTGGTACGTCATCTGCGGCAGCAGGTCGAGTACGTTCGGGGCGATCTCGATCTCGTGCAGGTCGACGCCGAACCGCTCGGCCACCTGCCGGGCGTAGCGCAGGTCGTCCGGCATCGCCTCGAACTTGGCGTCCTCGGCGCGGAAGCCGATCGTGTAGGCGGAGATCCCTGGTTGGTGGCGGGCCGCCAGCGCGGTCAGGTAGCTGGAGTCGAGGCCGCCGGAGAGGAAGGTCGCCACGGGTACGTCGGAGAGCAGGTGGCGCCGGGTCGACTCCTCCACGACGGCGGCCAGGTCCGGCTGCTCGCCGGCTCGGGCCCGCTCCCGGCCCTCGGCGGCGATGTCCCGGAGGTTCCAGTACTGGCCGCGCTCCACCCGGCCGTCGGGCCGGCACCTCAGCCAGCTCCCCGGCGGCAGCTTCTCCGCCTCGCGGAACGCGCAGCGCGAGTCGGGCACCCAGTAGTACAGCAGTGAGGCCACCAGCGCCGCATGGTCCACCTCCAGCGACCCGCCGGTCGCGGCGGCGAGCGCCTTGAGCTCGGAGGCGAACATCAGGCCCTCGCCGCGCCGGAGCAGGAACAGCGGCTTGATGCCGAGCTGGTCGCGGGCGAGCACCAGGTCACCGGTTCGCTCGTCGAAGATGCCGAACGCGAACATGCCGCGCAGTCGGGGCAGGCAGTCCGTGCCCCAGCGCCGCCAGGCCTCAAGGAGTACCTCGGTGTCGGAGGTACCGCGGAAGCGCACACCGGTGGCTGCCAACTCGGCACGCAGCTCGGGCGCGTTGTACAGCTCGCCGTTGTACGTCAGGGCGAGGCCGTCCGAGACCATCGGCTGGGCGCCGGTCCCGGACAGGTCGATGATGGCCAGCCGGCGGTGCCCGAGCTGTACTTCGCCGTCACCGACGGGGTGGCCGTAGCGGCCCGCGCCGTCCGGGCCACGGTGTGCGAGGGTGTCGGTGAGCCGGTCGGTCACGACCTTTCCGTCCGGCCATCGGTAAGTGCCTGCGATGCCACACATGTCCTACCGCACCTCCTGGTCGTCGTCCGGGACCCGAGCGGCCCGCATCGGCTGCCGCTCCGCGCGCCGCCGGCCCGTCCCGTTCTGCAGGGCCGGCCGCTCGCTCCGGCCGCGCAGCGCGGTGTGCAGCCCGTCCCACAGCGTGCCGTCGGTCCGGTCACGCGGATCGGGGTCGATCAGCACTACACCGATCACCGGAATGCGCTGGTCCGCGAGCTGCCGCGCCACTGTGTGCAGCCATGCGGCGCTGCCGTGCCCGGCACGCACGACGAGCACGGTCTGGGTGCCGAGATACTGGAGGTCGGTCCACGCCGTGCCGGGCGCCACCGAGCCGACGCCGATCCGGTGCTCCTGAGGCGACACGGCCGCGGCACGTTCGCCGCCGACCACGGTGGGGTCTCCTGGTTTCGGGCGGCGCCTTGCGAGCTGCGGGCCGGGGAGACCGTCGATGACGACCACCGGCCCGTCCGCCGCCAGTGCCCGGGCGAGGTTCAGGGCGATCACGCTCGTGCTGCGGGCGCAGCCCAGTTCCAACAGCGACAGCGGTTCCGCGGAGCCGCGCACGGTGCGGGCCAGTGTCGTGGTGAGCCGTTCGCGTGCCACCCGGGTCCGTCGGCGCTGCCACAGCCTGCCCGACCGGCGGGGCAGCTCCGCGATGACCGAGGCACCGAGGTTCGCCGCGATGTCCCGGCGCAGCACGGGGCGGTCCGCCACCACCACGCCGACCGCGGCCAGCGCGAGCCCGAGGAAGAGCCCGAGAACGAGTCCGATCACGCCGTTGGTGACGACGGCCTTGGGCAGGGAGTGCCGCACCGCGCGCGGGGCGTCCACGATCTGCGTGCCGGCGACGAGCTGGGGCGCGCCGACCCGGGCCTCCTCGGCGCGCTGGCCGAAGTCGGAGATCTGTGAGGTGAGTTCGGCCCGCCGGGCGAAGAGCGACTCGAGGTTCGCCGCGTCCTTCGGGTCGGTGTCGGGCGTCCGGCCGCCGATCGCCTTGTTGACGTCGGCGAGCTCCGCCCGCATGCGGGCGCGCTGGTCGAGCAGGCCTTGGGCGTTGGCGTTGGCGATGTCCTGTATGCGCTTGGCGTGGTCCGCGACGAACGCTTCGGCCAGTGCCTTGGCCCGGGCCACCGCTTCCGCGTCGGTCTTGCCTGTCACATCGATCTGGAGGACGTTGTTGGTCAGTCCGGTGCCCCGGTAGTCCCGCATGAGGTCCTCCGGTTTTTCCGGGGACTTGAGGATCCGCAGGGCCTGGCCGGCGATCCGCGAGGTCGCCAGCAGCTGGGCGTCGGTGCGGATCAGCGTTCCGGTGTCGTTCGGCTGGTCCTCCTGATGCGCGACCAGCACCTTGGTCACCGCGGCCGGTGCCGGCGGCAGCAGGACCGCCACGGCCGCGCCGATCAGCAGTCCGAGCAGCGCCATGGCGCTCCACAGACGGCGACGTCTGCGCACCGCGACCACCAGCGCCTGCAGGTCGAGGAGCGGAGTGGCGGCCGACGACTCCGAAGTCGTGCTCGTCGTCACGCTGAATCTCCTGTCGCGTGGCCGTGAACCGCGAGCGCCAGGGTGGCCTCGTCAGAAGGGCGGTCGGCAGTCCGCGCCGGGCGGGTGCGGACCGTGCCGGCGACGACGACGCCGACGACCTCGTGCCCGCCGTCCGCGCACGCCTCGGCGATGCCGGCGAGTTCCTCGGCGGTCCAGTTGCCCGGGCTGAGGACGGCCAGGGCACCGGACTCGGTGTCGCGGTCCGGCACGATCGGCCGGTCCACCGAGACCTCCACCACCCGCAGCTGCGGATCACTCGTGGCCTCGGCGACGAGCTGTCCGGCGGCCCGGCGGGCGACCTCGTCGCCTTCCGGTACGACGACCAGCAGCCGCCGGGGGGCAGGCAGTTGGTCCCGGAGGCGAGCGCACACCCGCCGGTAGCGGATCCGCCTCTCGGCCTCATCGCCGGATCTCTGCGGGGCAGGTATGTCCCACCGGGTGTCGATGCCGAGAAGCCGGCGGAGCCGGGCCCGTGAGCCACGGCTTTCGGGCCGGTGCCCGTGCCGTTCGCCGGGCACGTCGACGGTGCCGAGGAACGGCGCGCCGAGCGCCGCGGCGATCTCCGATTCGGTGCGCAATCGGCGGCTCACCCGTGCGGCGGCGAGATGGCCGACGACCGCGAGCAGGAAGAACAGCAGCGCCCCGGCGGCGATGAGCTGCATCCGCGTCGGCGCTGCCGCGCCGGTCGGCCGGGGCGCCGGTCCCATGACGACCATGCTGGCCTTGGCGGTCGCCGGGTTGGCCTCCTCCAGCTTCTTCATGGCGTCCTGCAGCCCGGTGCGCAGACCCTCGAGCTCGGTGCGGGCCTGCACGCCCTCCACGGTCTGCCCCGGGTTGGCCGCGTTGGCCAGGTCGGTGATGCGGCGGTTGGTCTCCGCCACCTGCTTCCGCAGTGCCTCTGTCGCCGTATCCGCCTGGGGGTCGGTACTGCCGCCCGCGATGCGGGTGGCGAAGGTGACGAACTGCTGGGCCACCTGGTCGGAGAGCCGCTGGGCGCGCTCCGGGGTGTCGGCCGTACCCGAGATCTTGATGATGTTCCCGTCGGCGGCCTTGGCGCTCACGTCGTCCCGCAGCTCGGTGCCGTTGACGCCCTTCCAGTTGAGCGCGGCGGCGGCGCGGTCGACCACCGCCGAACTGGTCGCGATGTCCACCTGGGTCAGCAGTTCGCGCTCCTCCCACTGCCCCGGCAGCAGTACCGATGCCTCTGCCGTGTACCGCGGCGGAAGCACCAGCACCGAGGTGCCGAAGCCGACGAGCGCACCCACTACGGCGAGGACGGCGAGAAGCCGCCACCGCCGACGGAGAATCCGTCCGATCGTGACCAGGCGGATCGTGTCGTCATTCAATGGTGCGGCCTCTTCCCCGTACGGACCGGCCCACCCGCCGACACCGGGGCATGGTCCCGGCAGGCGGCGGCGTAGGCGGCGAGCAGCGACGCTTGCGAGTTCCGCCAGGAGAGCGGCCCGCTGATCCGCTCCTGGCCGATCTTGCCCATCCGGGCCCGCTTCTCGGGATCGTCGAGGAGCAGCGCGATGAGCTTGGCGAACTGGGCCTCGTCGTTGGCGGGCGCGTAGACGGCGGCGTCACCGGCGGAGACGCGCGCCTCCCGGAGGTCGAACGAGACGATCGGCCGCCCCATCGCCATGTACTCCAGGACCTTGTTCATGGTCGACACGTCGTTGAGCGGATTGCGCGGGTCGGGGGAAAGGCACACGTCCGCGGTGCACAGGTAGCGCACCAGGTCGGCGTCCGGGATGCGCCCGGTGAACTGCACCTGTTCGGAGAGACCGAGCCGCCGCGACAGTTCCACCATCGCGTCGAAGGCGTCGCCTGCGCCGACGAAGACCGCGTGCCAGTCGGTCCGTCCGAGTTCGTCGCGCAGCTTCGCGAGGGCCCGCAGGGCGTAGTCGACGCCGTCCTGAGGGCCCATGACGCCGAGGTAGCACAACAGATGAGGCTTGCCGCGCTTCAACTCCGGCTCCGGCGGCACCGGTTGGAACCGGTCGGTCGCGGGCGCGCTGCGCACCACGAAGACATCCTCCGGCCGCCGGCCGCCACGGCGCAGCGCGACGTCCCGGTAGCTCTCGTTCGTGGCGAGCACGATGTCCGCGGCCCGGTAGGTCCGCCGTTCCAGCGCGCACACGGCGCGGTAGAGCAGGTCTTCGCCGCGGTCGAACCGGGAGAGGTACAGCTCGGGTACCAGGTCGTGCTGGTCGAAGACGAACCGCGCGCCGCGCCGCTTCATCCACAGGGCCGGCAGGAACAGCAGGTCGGGCGGGTTGCAGGCGTGGACCACGTCGACCGGGCCGACCTTGCGGGCCAGCCGGACCGTGTGCCACAACGCCGATCCGTATTCCCGCAGGTAGCCGGCCGGCCCTCCGGTGGCCGCGCGCAACGGGTAGCGGTGGATCCGCACCCCGTCAATCACCGCCTCCGGTTCCGTGTCCCGCTTCTCCCCCCTGGGACAGATGACGTGCACCTCCCAGCCCGCGTCGCGCAGCGTCGTGCACTCCTGCCACACGCGCCGGTCGAACGGCACCGACAGGTTCTCCACCAGGATCAGCGCGCGACGGTTCGTCCCGTCGCCGCTGGTCGCGTTACCAAGCAAGGCCCATGTACCCCGGTTCGGCCCGGCGCGCCTCGGCGTCGGGAAGGCGGATGAGGTCGACGATCACCGGTCCGCCCGCATGGGGCAGCGCCGACAGCACGGCCGGGTCCTTGGTCCCCACCAGGCACACCTCGGCGTGCTCGAGCACCTCGTCGACGGAGTCCGCGAGCAGCTGCGCGAGATGCGGCAGCCGGCTCTCGATGTACTCGCGGTTCGCGCCGAGCAGCCGGGAGAGGCTCACATTGGCGTCGTAGATCTTGAGGTCGTAGCCCTTGCCGAAGAGCCTCTCCGCCAGCTCGACGAGCGGGCTCTCGCGGAGGTCGTCGGTGCCGGGTTTGAAGGACAGCCCGAACAGGCCCACCCGGCGCTTGCCGGTGCGCTCGACCAGGTCCACCGCGCGCTGCAGATGGTCGGAGTTGGAGGCCAGCACGTGGGAGAGGATGGGCACCGAGACGTCGGCCCGCTGCGCCGCGTGGACCAGGCTGCGCAGGTCCTTGGGCAGGCAGGAGCCACCGAAGGCGAAGCCGGGCCGCAGGTAGGCGGGGCTGATGTTCAGCTTGCGGTCGGCCAGGAACACGTCCATCACCTGGTGCGAGTCCACCCCGAGCGCCTGGCACACCGCGCCCAGCTCGTTCGCGAAGCCGATCTTGAGGCCGTGGAACGCGTTGTCCGCGTACTTGATCGCCTCGGCGGTCGGCACCGGCACCCGGAACACCTCGCCGGGCAAGCCGTCGTACAGCGCCGTCACCGCGTCGCCGCTCGCCGGGTCGAGCTCGCCGATGACGGTCTTGGGCGGGTCGAAGAAGTCCCGCACGCTCGTGCCCTCACGCAGGAACTCCGGGTTGACCGCGACCCCGAAGTCCACCCCGGCCGTGCCGCCGACGTTCTTCTCCAGGATCGGCACCAGCAGGTTCAGGCAGGTGCCCGGGAGCATGGTGCTGCGGAACACGACGGTCTGGCGCCCGCCCCGCTCGGCCAGCGCGGCACCGATCTCCTCGGTAACCCGCTCCAAGTACGTGGTGCACAGGCTGCCGTTGGGCTCGGACGGCGTGCCCACGCAGACCAGCGACACCTCACTGCCCATGATCGCCTCGTGGACGTCGCGGGTGGCGCGCAGCGCTCCGGTCCGCACGACCTCGGCGAGGAGCTCGCCGATACGTTCCTCCACCACCGGAGCCTTGGCGTCGTTGACCAGGTCGACCTTCACCTGGTTCACGTCCACTCCGATGACCTCGTGCCCCATGCTGGCCAGGCACGCGGCCGATACGCAGCCCACGTAGCCGAGCCCGAAAACGCTGACTCTCATGACCGGTCTCTCCCCCCAGGCAGGCCCCTGCGGCCTGCGGTCCGCGCGCCGGTCGGACGACCCCCGCGCATCAGTAGGCCCCCTGCCCGTGGAGCACGGCACGCAGCGTCTTCCACAAGATCACTGTGTCCAGGGCGAGCGACCAGTCCTCCACGTACCGCAGGTCGAGGCGGACCGCCTCCTCCCACGACAGGTCGCTGCGTCCGCTGATCTGCCACAGGCCGGTGAGCCCGGGCTTGACCAGCAGTCGCCGCCGGATGTCCGGGTCGTACGCGGCGCACTCCTCCGGCAACGGAGGCCGTGGACCGACGAGCGACATCGATCCGGTGAGCACGTTGAAGAGCTGCGGGAGCTCATCGAGCGAGTACCGGCGCAGCACCGCTCCCACCCGGGTCACCCGCGGATCCCGGCGGAGCTTGAACAGCACGCCCGCGCCCTCGTTGCGGTCGGCCAGCTCGGCACGTGCCCCGTGGGCCCCGGCGACCATGGTGCGGAACTTGACAATGGTGAACTCGCGGCCGTCCTTGCCGACCCTGCGCTGGCGGTATAACGCCCCGCCTCGGCTGTCCACCAGCACGAGCAGCCCGACGAGGACCATCAGCGGCGCGAACAGCACCAGCAGGACCGCCGCGCCCATCCGGTCGGCGACCCCTTTGATCGCCCGGCGGCCTCCGGTGAAGGTCGGCATGCTGACCCGCAGCAGCGGTATCCCGAGCACCGCGTCGACGTGCAGCCGTGGGCCGGCCACCTCCATCAGCACGGGGGCCACGATCATCTCGGCGTCGCTGCCTTCGAGGTTCCAGGCCAGTCGCTGCAGCCGGTCCGGTGACCAGTGCGGGTCCGGTGTGACCGCGACGACACGGTAGCCGTCGTGGCGGACGTGCTTGGCGACGTCCTCCAGCAGGCCGATGACCGGCACTCCGTCCAACTGGTCGCCGTCGAGCCCGCCTTGGTCACCGTCGAGCCCGCGGCCGTCCGTCGTGCACACCGCCTCCACCCGCCAGCCGAGGTGCGGGAACTTGCGGGTCCGGTTGATCAGGTCGCGCACGGTGGGCGGGCTCCCGGCAGCGAGCACCGGTCTCAGGCATCGTCCTTCCTTGCGCTGTTTGTGCAGCCACAGGCGGAGCAGATACCGCGCGGTCATGGTGACGAGCGCGATCGCGGGGATCGCGACGAAGATCCAGAGCTTGATGTTGCGCGAGGTCAGGGCGATCCCGCCGAGCGCCAGGACGACGGTCGCCGTGAACAGTGAACGTCCGAGCCGGCGGAACTCCTCGGCGCCCTGGCCGAGTACGGCCGGAGCCCACGACCGGCTCACCGCCAGCGCTCCCAGCACCAGCACTTGGGTGCCGAAGGCGAGAATTCCCCACTTCTCATGCCAGTTGGCCGCGTCCCGGGCCCCGAAGAAGTCGCCGATCGCCGCCACCACCAGGGCGGTGGCCACGGTGTCGCTGATGATCACGGTACGTCTGTACCGCTGCTCCCATTCGATCGCGGGCTGGCTGATTGCCCCGTCCGCCAGACGCCCGCGCGCCGACGAATAGGGGCCGACTATTCCCCCCTGCCGCACAGAACCCCCCAAGGTCCCCAGTGGTTCGACGTGTTCGCCTAACACTGTTTCGCCCCCCTGCGGGAGGCCCCCGCCCCCGCACTGTTCCTCCCCTCGGGACGCCCCCGCCCCCCGCGCATGACATCCCGGCTATTTCAGAGCTACGTGAACAACCCACCCTGGCGGCAGCAGACTCGCATGTCCTGCCAGGCTCTTGAGGTGCGCGGGAACCCGTCGAAACCTCGGATGCTCCCTGCACCCAAAGCCCCTCTCGGGCTCCAAGAAATGATCACCCCCATGTCTGGCGCAAGCGACGCGGCTACTGGCCGTCTGCATCGTCGGACCCATAGTTCACCATTTGTCGCCTCGTGTCCCAGCATGTGAAGCACGGTCAATCTAGACCATCGGGGCCCGTCTGAAGAGAGGGGCGTGTGGAATTTGTGCGCAAGATTTGAAGACGGATCCATGGATCGGTGACCGCCTGCGGGTTCCTTGGCGACGGAAGACGTGCCTTGTGACCTGTGATGGCGGGAGTTCTCCGGGCCGCCGGCACCGGCAACCCCGAGGCGTCCCGGTACTGCCAACTGGGCAGCGCTCAGGGAATGTTCGGCTGATTTTGTCGGTGAGCACGGGGCGGCGGTTGCGGGTGTGGGCGGTCGACGGCACGTGGGAACGGATCTTCACCGCTCTGCTCGCGCGGGCAGACGCCGAGGGCGACCTCGATCGGGTCGTCGCCGTCGACTCCACGATCGTGCGCGCTGACCAGCACGCCGCCGGAGCCCACCCCAACGGGCCCCGGCCGTGTGCGGGCGGCGCCCAGCGGATCGGCCGCCCCCGCACGACGCCGGATACGGTCCTGACCGACAAGACATCCCACGCCGATAGGCGTCAAGCCGCTGCTGCAGCGAGTTCGGGTGACGGCTGCGGGAAGGCGATTGCTTCGTCGTATAGGTGACCGTTCTGGAGGCAGTAGAACAGCATTCCCATGAAGCGGTTGAAGAGGTTCCTCTGTGCGGCCACGTGGCGGTCGCCGGCCTCTCGGCGGCGGTCGTAGTGGGCTCTGGCGCCTGGTGAGCGGGGCGCTTCCTGCGTAGGCCTTGAGTGATCCGGCGTTGGCGAAGCGGGTCCGGTCATCGCCGATCTCTGCCAGGATCCGGGCGCCGGTCAGTGAGGCGAGTCCCGGAAAGCTGCGGATGATCGGGGCATCGGGATGCTCTGCGAAGGCTTGCGTGACGGGCGTCGTCAACTTGGCTGAGGTTTGGGATGATCTTGGGGTTGTGATCGCGGGGAGGGCACTCTTGGACGCGGGGTCGCCGTCGTATAAGGGGTTCCGGTACCCGGCGGAGATCATCGCCTACTTGCGTGTGGCTGTATCACCGCTTCCCGCTGAGCTTCCGCGTGGTTGAGGAGCTCATGCTCGCCCGCGGCGTGATCGCCTCCTGCGAGACGATCCGCCAGTGGTGCGCCAAGTTCGGACCCGCGTACGCGGCCGGGCTGCGCCGCCGAAAGCCCCGGGCCGGTGACAAGCGGCACCCGGACGAGGTGTTCGTAAAGATCAACGGCGAGCGGCGGTACCTGTGGCGCGCGGGTCGACCAGGACGGCAACGTGCTGGACGTCCTTGTCCAGAGCAGGCGCGACGCCAAGGCCGCCAGGCGGTTCATGGCCAAGCTGATGAAGAAGCAGCGCAGGGTGCCGCGGGCGCTGGTCACCGACAAGCTCCGCGGCTACGGCGTCGCCCACCGCGAGCTGATGCGCTCCGTCGAGCACCGGCAGTCCACGTACCTGAACAACCGGGCGGAGAACTCCCACCAGCCGACCCGCCGGCGCGAACGCGCCATGAAGGGCTTCCGCTCACCCGCCGGCGCCCAGAATTCCTCTCGGTGTCCAGCGCCGTCTCGCCACACTTCCGGCCCCGCCGCCCCCTTCTGACCGCCCCCGACCACCGCGCCGAGATGACCATCCGCTTCACGATCTGGAACAAGAACACAGACGTACCTGCGGCACCCTGACCACAGCACCGGCCGACGGCTCCCTTCGGCCCCGTCAAGCCCCAACACACTTCGAACCCCACCAAGTTGACAAGACCAGCGGTGATCCTCGAAAGGGAACATGTGCCAGCCCCGGATGGGTGGACGAAGACGTTCACCGATCCGCGGCTCTGCGCGGCTACCGTCGACCGGCTGACCTTGAACGGCGCCATCATCCAGACCGGCACCGAGTCCTACCGCCTCGACCACACCCAAGCCCAGGCCGAACGGGCTGACGCGAGCTGACGCAACGTTCAGAACACGTTGATCGCAACTGGCGCCCGCTCCGCACGCGTCAGGGCACGCAGCAGGGCCGCTTGGCCATGACGCCGGACGGCAAGCCCGGTCAGCAGCGCAACCACGGGATCGAGGGCCGCGCCCGGGAGATCCGGCGCGCTGAGGCCCACGCTGACCGCCAGGTCATCCATATGCACCGCGAGCTCGACCAGCCGGGTCATGAGGAAGTCGTCCAGACTCAGCGCCCACCCTGTTTGCGGCATGAACACCACCCAGTCGCCATGCACCTCCTCAAGGCCGGTTCGTTGCTGGTCGAGCGCGGCACGGACGCACTCGACCAGCCGCCGCAGGCCTTCGGACGAGATGCCTTCGCCCTTCGCTCGAATTCCAGAGCTGATCTCCTGGGTGTATGACAAGGATTCTTGGTTGGTGCAAAAGAGGATGGTTGACACCGGTCAGACGTTCGATCCGCGAGGAGCGGAACCTGAGGTTTGCTGGAGAGGAGCGGCTGACCGTTTGCTCCAGTGCTGCGGATCCGCGGCGTGCATGCCTGGTTCGTCCGCGCCGGCGGTGATCGCGTCGATGCCGATCTCCATGGGTTCTGTTGGTCGCCGGCCTGGGCCGGCGCGGCAGCACAGCGTTCTAGTAACTCCCTTGCCGGGGACCAGGGTTACGGTGCGACGTGCGTGCGTGGGAGTCGTGAAGAGTTCCCGCATGGTTCTGGGGGTTCGGTCACGGGAACGGAAAGATCCGGGGGGCTTTCTCGGCGCTCGCGAACAGGTCGGGCGCCGCTCCATGCGATGGGAGACCGATCAACGATGTTCACTCCAGTGCGGAGCAGAATACGGACGGCCACGCTCGTACTCTCGGCCATTACGGCCCTCGCCTTAGGCGCGACCGCCACGACCGGCGCGGCAGCGGCCCCCGCTCCCGCGAAACAGGGACCAACCTCGGTGGCGTACGTCGAGGTGAACAACAACAGCATGCTGAACGTCGGCAAGTACACCCTCGCCAACGGCGGCGGCAACGTCTTCGACGTCGCAGTGATCTTCGCGGCGAACATCAACTACAACACGGGCACGAAGGCGGCGACCCTGTACTTCAACGAGAACGTGCAACGCGTCCTCGACAACGCCGCCACGCAGATACGGCCGTTGCAGCAGAAGGGCATCAAGGTCGTCCTCTCGGTGCTCGGCAACCACCAGGGCGCGGGCTTCGCCAACTTCCCGTCCCAGCAGGCGGCTTCGACGTTCGCGAAACAACTGTCGGACACCGTGGCCAAATACGGCCTCGACGGCATCGACTTCGACGACGAGTACGCCGATTACGGCAACAACGGCACCGGCCAGCCCAACGCCAGCTCGTTCGTGTACCTGGTGTCGGCACTGCGTGCCAACATGCCGGACAAGATCATCAGCCTCTACAACATCGGTCCGGCCGCGTCGCGCCTGTCCTACGGCGGCGTCGACGTCTCGTCCAAGTTCGACTACGCCTGGAACCCGTACTACGGCACCTGGCAGGTCCCCGGCATCGCACTGCCCAAGTCGAAGCTGTCGCCGGCGGCCGTCGAGATCGGCGGAACCTCACAAAGCACGGCCGCCAACCTCGCCCGCCGCACGGTCAGTGAGGGATACGGCGTCTATCTGACGTACAACCTCGACGGCGCCGATCGCAGCGCCGATGTCTCCGCGTTCACCAGGGAGCTGTACGGCAGTGACGCCCACTACACGCCGTAGGCCGACCACACTCCCCGGCGTCCGGTGTCCCCTCGGGGCGTGCTGCATCCCGTAGGGCCGCGCCTCGTGCAGGCCGCGCTTTCGACAACGATGTCGGAGGCGCGGTCGCCACAGGTACCGTGACCTGCGCTGTACCAAAGTGCCAACTATCTCCCTGATTCTGTGCTTCCGGCCGCGGAAGCTGGTTGGCATCAGTGCAGGTCACGAACGTCGCCCGATGTCAACTAGCAATCTTCGTCACAGGGTGACTCCCGAAGTCACCAACAAATGACTCCCGAAGAAAGGCTCTGGTCCACTTCTTGTGGTCACGTACGCAGCGTCACTGTCGATCTTCATGTGACGGCGGTCAAGGTCGCCCGAGAACCATCCGGCGGGAAAGACACCTCATGCAGTCAAGGAGTCGAGCGGCCCCGGTTCTGGGTGTCTCACAAACCCTCTACTGCCGGTGCAGAGACGTCGTCGGGGAAGAAGGCATCGGCGATCCGGACGAGCTCGGCGTCGCTCAGCTGAGGCGGTCTCCAGCCGCGGCCACATGCGTGGTCGACGAATCGGGCGTCCAGGGGAACGTGGTAGTGCTCGACGTAGTGCGCCAGGTCCGTGTACCAGAACCACTCACCGTCAGTCAGGAGATGCACGCCGCCGATCAGCTCGTTTCTGGAGCTGAGGACGTCGTGGACTCGTGAGGTGGTCGCGGCCAGCAGCGAGCCGGCACGCAGGTAGCGAACGAGATCCGCTTCATATGCCTCGCCCTCTCTTCGCACGCAATCCCTCAGTGAGGGTCCGTCCGTGCGGCCATGCTCAAGCTCCTGGAACTCCCCGAGGAACCGGCCTGCATACACACTCTCGCTGCTCACGGCAGCACCCTATGCGTCGATCTCGGGCTGGGGGCAAACTCTGTGCGAACGAGCCCTGGTGACGCTCAGTCATGTCAACAGGACTCGCTTACGGAGAAGTTCGAATCCTGCGCGGCCGAACATCTGGCGCTTCAGCATCTTGATCCGGTTGACACGGCCCTCCACGACACCAGAGTTCCACGGATGCGAGAGGCCGGCGGTCACGGCGTCGAGGTCGCGTTCGAGGTGTTGGGCGAACCGGCGGAGACTGGGCAGCTCAGCCGCCACAGAATGATCATGTGGCGGACCGGCGAAGGGGTCCGCCTGCAGGCCCGCTCCGGACGCGACGTCACCGCCACATGGGGAGATCTCGGCCTCGCAGGCCACCACCCCCCCGGCCGGAACCGTTCTGGACGGCGAGGCTGTCATCACCACCGAGGACGGACGGATCAGCTTCGAGGCCGCCCAAGCCCGAGCCGCCTCCTCCCCCGTCCGCGCCCGCCACCTGACCGCCCAGCTCCCCGCGCACTACATCGCCTGCGACACCCTGCAACTGCCATCCGACGACGTCCGGCCGCGCCCGTACAGCGAGCGCCGCGCAGCCCTCCTCAACCTCCTGGCAGAACTGCCCGCGCACACCCCGATCCAGGCCGTCTCCGCCACCACCGACCGCGACACCGCACTCATCTGGTACAACACCCTCCACAACAAGCACGGCGTCGAAGGCATCGTCGCCAAACGCACCACCTCCCCCTACCGAGCCGGCCGCACCGGGACGTCGTGGTTGAAGATCCGCCACGCGGACACGATCGAGGCGACCGTGGCCGGGTTCACCGGCACCGCGCGCCAGCCGCGGGCACTCGCCGTACAGCTTCCCGACGGACGCGTCGCGCTGTCCCAGCGCCTGACCACGGCACTCGCCGCTGCCGTCGCCCTGCGCCTGGTCCCCCAGCCCGGGCGCGCGTCCACGAAGGCCGGCGACGCCTGCACGCCCGCCGGGGGCGACATCGTGGTGCAAGTCGTGGCGGGCACGACCCGGCACGCGGTCGTCACCGTGGTCCGCCTGCGCTGACCCGACCACAGGCTTCTGCTCGGCTGCACCTTCTCCCCGGCTACCGCGTCACTTGGCTGAGAGTGCCTGTTCCTGAAGCGCCCCTGCCAGAAGAGTGCAGGTTGGGGGTGAGCATGGACGTTGTCAGTCTGGCGACCCCTTTCGGACGGTCCACATGCCGCCTGTTCCGGGAGAATAGGTCAGCTCAGGGGCGTCGGGTCGTGTGGCGAGCGTGTGGAACGCATGCGTAGCGTCAGGAATCCAAGCGGTCTTCGACTGGCCATCGACGGTGTAGTCGATTCGGAACTTCCACGTCACGTCGTACTTGGCAGACGAGGCCTCGAAATCGAGAACGAGCGGTGAGTCGTTGGTGACCGTGTCCTCGAAGCGGTCGACGGGCACCCTCTTGGACTCGTTCACCGTCTTTGTGAGCTTCGGCGTGGGATCTGCCGCGTCGAGGTCCACCGAGGCGTGGTAGAAGATCTCGGGGGCGCCAGCGCAGGGAGAGAACACGGTGACCACCGTTGCCCGCGGTGCCGGAACCCTCCTGATCAGGACCGTGTGGAAGGCCGTCACAACAACCGTCTGACCAGCTCTGGCCTGCAACACGTACTCGCCTGATGTCGCGTCGGGATCGGCGGCATCATTCAGCCACGCGGACAGATCCGCCGTGGAACGAGGGCGGGTGGCGTACCCAGTGCCAGGTACGGCGTAGACGCCCGCGAGAGCACAGTCCTCTTCGGTCGGTTGTGCAGGATGTTTCCGCGCCGCCTCCGAACTGCCGGGTGAGGAAGTGCCCGTGGCCGTCAGCGGCGGCGCCGGATCGCTCAGCTGGGCAACGAGAAGGTTCGGCAACCCCGTGACCCAAGCCGTGACGATCCCGACGAGACCGGCACTGATCGCGGCGAGTAATGCCTTGTTTGCCGTGATGATCCAGCCGAGAGAGCGTCCTGCCCACGTGGCACGGCGTGGACGGCCGGGGCCACGACTCCTCGCCTGCGTTCTCGCCATCGTCCGTCGCTGCCATGTATTGCGGCGTGGGAGATCGGGGCCACGGCCCCTGCTCTGGATTCTCCTCATCCGGCCCCCATGTCCTTCGTCCAACGGCACCGCCAGGGTGGCAACTCGTCTGGCGCCCTTGACGGACGGACATACGAAAGGGCCGTCAGCCGAGTTTCCTTCCCAGCAGTGCGGGTCGTGAAGCGGGCTGCATGTGCATCCTGTTCATCCCTGCGGACGGGTGGTGCAAGCCGAAGGTCAGGGACGCGCTGTTGCGGAAGTTCGCTGCCGTGTGAGTCCTCGTGGGGGCTCCCGGCAGTTGTTCTCGCTCCGTACGGTGGCAGTATGGGCAGGGACGGGATGCCCCGGCTGCGGCTGGCCGTGGTCACGGGCGACGAGGCCGGATCCGGATGCCCGGGGCAAGAATTTTTCCCAACTTCCCCTGCATGCCGCGCTGTCCCCCTGCCTCCGCAGGTCACAGCACCTGAGGTGTAACAGAAGAAGGAACACGTCGCAGAGGACCCTCGTCGCGCCGGCGTGACCTGTCCCAGTCCCTAGCCGAGGACCATAGATGCTGCGGAGTGAGCACGATGCGACGCCCGGTGCTGCTTGCGCCATGCGGCGGGCCGTCGCGGGGCGATGGTGAACCCCCACTCGCCCGCCACCTGCCCGAATCCCGGCCCCCAGGTCGTCGGCTCCCATTGCGGGTTCCAGCCGCCCTCGCGCAGGCCGCGATCGAGGAAGCCTGGCCAGGCCCCTATCACTGCGGAAAGGGGCCGGCAAGGAGGGACTGTGCGGCGTGGTCCAGTTGGGCGGCCATGCGCTGTGCACCCAGGCGAAGAGAGCAGCGGCGATCCCGCTCTTGCGGTCGATTCCCCTCAGGTGGTGCGGCGCCTGGGATAAGATCGCGCTGGCTGTAGATCGTCGCGGTCGCCGTCATACCGAAGAGGGAGCCATGTGGCGAACGCTGGCCAGCGCGGTGGCCGGTTTGCTGGTGCTGTTCGTCGGCAGCCTTGCCTTCAACGCGGCGTCTGGCCAGAGCCGCTGGCCGGGGCCGCTCGACTTCGTACGCGTCCACCCGTGGGTGGTACTCCTCATCCTGATACCACTGGCACTCATCGGGCTGTGGCAGGCGCCGCGCCGCAACCGGGCGCAGGACCCGCTCGCGCCCGTGGCGTACCGACTGCCGCCGCGCAACACCAACTTCACCGGCCGCGACGCGACGCTGCGGGAGGTGCGGAAGCACCTCACCTCGGTGAACGACGCCGCGATGCTGGTCGTGCACGGGCTGGGTGGCGTCGGCAAGACCCAGCTCGCCGTCGAGTACGCCTACCGCTACCTGTCGAAGTACCGGTTCGTCGCGTTCGTGGACGCCGAGCACCCCGATCTGGTGGCGTCCCAGTTCGTATCGCTGGCCGGGGAGCTGGGGCTGACGGAGGTGACCTCCGACCAGGTCATCCCACGGGTGTACGGCAAGTTGGTGGACCGCAGGCCCTGGCTGATCATCTTCGACAACGGGGAGAAGCCGGGCACGCTCACGCACGCGCTGCCGTCGGGCGGCCCGGGGAGCAATGGCCATGTCATCGTCACGACCAGGGTGAGTGGCTGGTCGGGCGGATCCGGCGTCATCGACCTGGATGTGTTCACCAGGCGAGAGTCGGTGGAGCTGCTGGTCCGGCGGGTCCCCGGCATGACCGCGGCGGTGGCGGACCGGATCGCCGAGCAACTGGGGGACCTGCCACTGGCGTTGGAGCAGGCGGCCGGGTATATGGGCTACAACCACACGGCGCCCGAGGAGTACCTGGCTCTGCTGACGTCGCGGCTGGAGGACATGATCGCGCGGGGCGAGCTGACCGACCGGCCGGCCGTGGTGGTCGCGACCCTGTGGCAGCTCAGTGTGCGAAGGCTGGAGACGGACCAGCCCCAGGCGGTGCGTCTGCTGGAGCTGTGTGCCCTGCTGGCGCCGGAGCCGATCCCGCTGGACCTGTTCACCGTCAACCCCGAAACGCTGAACGGAGTCGCAGCCGACCCGCTGGCGTGGGACACGACGGTCGGCGCCCTGGCCGGTATGGGTCTCGCGAGGCGCGGGAACGCGTCCCTGGTGCTGCACCGACTGGTGCAGGCCGCCATCCGGGCCGCGATGCCGGACCAGGTGCACACTGACGCTCGGGTCCAGCTGTGTCGTGCGCTGCTCGCGGTCGTGCCGCACGACATCCACGGCGACCCGGACGCGCGGCCGCGGTGGCAGAACCTGCTCCCGCACGTCATTGCGGTGGCCAAGGACGACCCACCGGCCGAGTGCGCTGCGGAGACTGCGGTGCTGCTGAGGCTGGCGTCGACGTTCCTCATCCAGCTCGGGGATTACTCGGTGGCACTGCCCCTTTGTGAACGTGCCCTCGCGATTGACGAGTCGCTCGAGGGCCGGGATGCGGAGGTCGGCTTCGACCTGATCACCCTGGCGCAGATCCACCAGGACCTCAGCGCGACGGAGAGGGCACGCCCGTTGGCGGAACGCGCGCTGCGCCTGCACGAGTCCAGCCTGCCGGCGGGCAGTCCCGCCATCGCGACGGACCTGGCCACGCTTGCGCGGATCCTGTGCCTTCTCGGCGAACACGAGGCGGCGCGGCCACTGGCCGAACGGGCGCTACAGATCGACGAGGCCGCGTACGGGCCGGACGATCCGTACGTGAGCTTCGACCTGATAGCACTGGCGAACGTCCACCTTGACCTCGGTGACTACGCCACCGCCGTGCCGCTGATCTCGCGGTCGCTGCGGATCCGCGAGGCCAGTTACGCGCCGGACCACCTGTACATCGGGTACGCCCTGCTGCTCAAAGCCCGAACCCTGCACACGTTGAACGACCCGACCGCAGCGGACCTCGCGCGCCGGGGTGCACAGATCCTGCACACCCGACTGGGCAAGACCCACCCCAAGACCGAGGACGCATTCGCTCTGGTCAACCGTCTACGTTGACGACGGGGGGCTCAACGACGGGCTGCGGTGCACGACGTGGCGCGGGAGGAGACGCCGTGTGCGGAGCGCTGCGGGTGGTGCCCGTCGGGGGGAGACAGCGTGGTCTTTACTGCACCGGGTGGCGGCCGCTTACCGGCTGCAGGTCTCCGATCTCACGGCATCGTGGCGGTGGGCGAACCCGGTGCAGCGCAGGCATGGTGGGCGTCCGGACGGCGAGGTGCTGCTCGACGGGGTGGCGCAGGAGTAACTGGCCGGGTGGTGCCGTGTACTTGCACAGCATCTGGCGCGGGCTTTGCTGTCGGGGGCCGCCGGGCCTGAAGCGCTGGCCTGCCGGGGTGGGGACGCGCAGGGGTGGGCGTGGCGGGTGGGGGCGCTGGAGTGCCGACCCGTGGCCTTCTTGTGCCGGCTGTGTGCGGCCCGGCGCGGTGGCGGGCGGGTGTGGGTGTGGGTGTATCGGCCGCAACAGGCGCTGCAGGAAGCGCACCTCGTCCAGGGCACCCCACCACCAGACCTTCTCCACCTCCAGGAAGTCGGGAAGGCGCTGCCGGGTGACCTCGGTGAATCGCTGCGGTGGCATGGAAGCTCGTCAGTTGTCCGCGGTGGTGCGAACGGCTCCCGCCTGCGCTGGCCCCAAGGCGCCTGTTGCAGCAGGTCCGGTTGCGGGCCGCAGGACGTCCCTAGGCTCCCCGTATGGCCAAGTCACGGGGCAGCAAGCAACGCAAGCCGCATCCCCCGTCCGGGCGAGCCGGTAGGTGGGGCGCAGCCACAGTACGCTCGCGCACTCCCAGTTCGCCAGCGACAGCTCCTTGAGTACAGAACCGGTGCACGTTCGCCGCCTGCCCCGCGGGAGATGCATACACCGCGTCCCAGGCGTCCTCCGCAAAGGGCTTCCGGGTCTGGGGCGGAGCGATGCAGGAAAGGCCCGCGAGTTGAGGCGCGGTCAAGTCCACGCCCAAGCCCCGGATTGCTGCATCAAGGCGGCGAACGCGGGCCATGAACATTCCACCCGGCGGAGCAGCAGCTGCTCCGCACCGCCGAGCCAGAGGCCTTGGGCGAGCGGGTTCGGCGCAAGGCCAAGCGTTTTGCCGCCGAGCGGCGACGTCGTGAGGAAGCCGGTCACTGCGTGGAAACCGAACACCGTGGAAGGTCCTTGATCACATAGTCTCTCCTGGCACGCGCACGACAAGGGGAGGATCATGAGAGGCAGAACGGCCTGGGCCGCGGCCGGCGGGGCGGCGGCCCTGGTGCTGACGACGGCGACCGGAGCGCACGCGGAGGGGCGGGGTGACATCCGGGTGGTGAAGACCGTCGTCAACGGCGGCGGCAACGTCATCGTGGGCACGGCGAAGACGATCCGCTACCCGATCGACATCACCATCAAGGACAACTCGGGGGTGAAGAAGCTCACGGATGTCTTCACCTTCAACAAGACGAACGCCTACACCTTCGCAACCTGGAACGACGACTCGTCCTGCACGAAGAAGAGCGCGACCACCTCGGTGTGCCGGGCCACGATGACCATCGACCCCGCCTGGATCCCCGACAGCGACGACATCGACACCAACAGGGTCGCCGGCATCTGGCGCCTCGACGCCACCGTCAAGGCGAACGACGGGGACTACTGGATCTCCGACGACATCGCCGAGTACAAGGTCAAGCGGGCTGCCCAGCTCACCACGGTGATCGCACCCGCGAAGGTCACCAAGGGCGCCAAGGTGACCGTCACCGGCAAGCTGTCGCGGGCCAACTGGGAGGACCTGAAGTACCACGGGTTCACCGGACAGCAGGTCAAGCTCCAGTTCAGGAAGAAGGGCGCCGCCCACTACACCACGGTCAAGACCGTGACGACGGGCGACGCCGGAAAGCTGACCACCAACGTGACCGTCACCTCTGCAGGCAGCTGGCGCTGGTACTTCCCCGGCACCACGACCACCTCGCTGAAGGTGTCGGCCGGGGACGCACTCAACCTGAAGTAGCCGACGAACGACGCCCAGAAATCCTCGTCCGGATGGCGGCGCCCTCCACCGCCATCTGGACGAGGACGGGACCAGCCATAAACGCCTCGCGGACGCCTACCTGCGCCGCGTCATGATCAACACCCGCACCGGGTCGTGGCGGGCCCGGAAACTGCAGGAGTTCCCCACCGACCATCTGCCGGACGCGTCCGTCGAGGACCAGGCCGAGCAGCACGCTGTCCGTGCACTGCTCATGGACATCATCAAGAGGCTGCCGCCCCAGCAGCTCAGCGTCCTGGTCCTTCGCTACTGGGAGCAGATGTCCACCGACGAGACGGCCACCGCCCTCGGCATGGCGCCCGGCACGGTCAAAAGCACACTGCACCGGGCACTCGCCCAACTCCGCCAGGAGCTGCAGCACCGCGACCCCGACTCGCCTTCAACAACGGCAGCCGGCACTGCGAACCCACCGACCGGCCGCCAGCCGCGATCCCTGCGCCACACGCACCGCATCTCTGCTGCGTAAGGACACGGAGCCTTTTCCAACCTCAGGTTAAGGCGTTGTGAAGGACGAGGACGGCCTTCACGATGTCGGTGATCCGGTCGGTGCTGCAGCGGAGTTTGCGTAGCAGGCGCCAGCCTTTCAGGGTGGCCATGGCCTGCTCGCCGAGGCACCGGATCTTGGCGTGGGTGCCGTTGTGGCGTCTCCTCCATCCCTTGAGGCGGCGGCCCCGGAAGGGCACTCGCACGAGGGGGCCGGCTCCTTGGTACGCCTTGTCCGCCCAGCACTTCAGCCCGGCGGTGGCGAGGGCATCGATGATCCCGTGGCTTCGGGCGGCGGTCAGATCGTGGGTGGCGCCGGGCAGCGCGGGCGAGGCCCACAGCAGCCGCCTGAAGGGGTCGGTCAGGACCTGGACGTTCATGCCGTGCCGCTTGTGCTTCCCCGAGTAGTACGGGGTGTCTGCGGCGATCCGGTCGATCGGCAGCAGGGTCCCGTCGAGGATGACCAATGCCTTCGTCCGGATGGTCTCCATCGCCTCGATCAGGGTCGGGGCATGGGCGACCAGCACCTCGACGGCCTCTCGTATGTAGCGGAACACGGTCGCGATTCCGACGCCGAACCCCGCGGCGAGCTGGGCGTACGTATCACCGCACCGCAGGTGGCCCAGGACCGGCAACGCCTGGCGACAGGCCGACAGGCGGCGCCATCGTGTCCCGATCTCTCGCTGCCGGGCGGCGAGTTGTCTGCTCAGGTGTCCCAGGGTGCGGCTGGACAGATCGATCGAGGACGGGTGGACAAGCACGCGAAGCTCCTGGCGCACACCGGTGATCTTGGTCGAGAACCCGTCTACCAGGAGCTTCGTCGTTCCGTACAGCCCTCACTCATCAACACCCTGGCGCTGCCGCCAGGTTGGAAAGGCTCACGGTAAAAAGTCGACGTACTTCGCCAACCAGTACTCTCGGCTCCGCCGCGAAGGGATGAAGCTGCTCAACTCTTCCTGAGAGAGATCATTTGGTCGTCCAGCCGGTACTAACGCCTCAACGCCGTGGTCTCAACTGAGACGGCACACCCTCCGAGACAGTCCAATTGTCCCTAAGATCCGTAATATCGGGAAGGGTCGGCGCTCCCCGCTCGCCGCCCTGGTGAAGGCGAAGGAGACCGCTGCCGTGAGCGGGCGCCACCCGTGTGATGACAGCCTGGCGGTTCGGCGAGACGCTCAACAGGAAGTCGAGAACACCACGGACCACTTCAGGGCCCGGTCGCGCAGCTCGGCCGGGCTCGCGCCGTGCGGCGGTGCGGCCATACCGCCAGGGCCGCCTGCTGGCAGCGCGGGAGTACTCCAGCAGGCGGCCGGTGTCCGAGAGCCGCAGGCTGTTCCTGTGAAGTGGCCTGTAGACGTCGCCCTGGCACGTCCGGTGCCGCAGCTGCCGGCGGGTCCGTGGGCCTACGAGATCAAGGTCGACGGCCACCGGACCGTGCTGTGGCGCATCAAGGACAGCGTCCGGCTGCAGTCCCGTACCGGCCGCGACGTCATCGCGCTCTGAATGGACCTGGCCGTGGCCGCCACACGTTCTCGGGGAGCCGTTCCCTGTTACGTGACATTGCAGGTCCCCTCTTCGTTTGGGGTGCTGCGACGGTTCTCTGGAGATGCGGCTCTGCGGTAGATCGTTGCGCGCAGAGCGAGGGGTTCGGATGAAGGCGCTGCCCGTACGGGTGCCTTCAGGAAGTACTTATTGGACGGTTCTCGATGACGAACTACGGGTGGTCGTGGAGGCGGATGCCTTCCTGCGAGAGCTGGGCTTGCGCCGGAGTCGCGCGGTCGGGACCACGAAGTCCAGCGCCGGAGTCCATGGTGGTTACGCCCCTTTGCACTATGGCTTCGCGTCGCGAATTCGTGGGGAGATATCCAAGCGGATCACGGAAGGATCGCCGCAGATTCTGGACCGCTCCCAATCTGCTCTCATTCGTATGGGCTAGCGGTACGGTCTGATGCGTAGTCAACGATGCTAGGGGGAGTGCATGGTGACGGGCATCGAGATCGCGGTGGGGTACCTGTTCGCGTGGGGCGTACGCAAGGCGCGGCGGGTGGGCGACCGGGCGGACGGCGAGGTCGACCGGGCGCTGGATGTCGGCATGGACCGTCTCCATGACCTGGTGGGCCGGAAACTGGGAGAGGATCCGGCGCTGCACCGGTTGGCCGAGGAAGCGGGCGCTGGGCAGGAGGCACCGAGCGAGCGTACCCGGCAGCGGGTCCAGCTAGCGCTGGAGGACGCCGCCGAGCAGGACCGGGGCTTCGCCGAGGCGTTGAACAGCGCAGTCGGGCACCTGCAGAAGCTGGGGCCGTCGGGGGCTGCGTCGGCGGGCGACGGCGGGGTGGCTGTGAGCGGGGACGTGTCCATCCGCGCCGAGAGTGGCTCGGCTGCTGCCTGGACCATGGGGGATGTGAACCTGGGAAACCCTCCGCAGCCGGGTCCACGCAAGGGCTGAACGTACCCGGCAGCACCCAGGCAACCACGCCGCCCCGGCCCGGGACTGCCACCAAGCGTGTGCCCGACGCTCAGGGCACCAGAGTCATTGCCCAGCACGGCAGCCTGGCCGTCGGCTACGCCGAACAGGTCCAGTTCCAGACACTGGCGCGGCAACCGGCGCTGTGGCCGCACCAGGTGGGTGTGATCCCGCCGCGGGCGCTGGCCTTCCAAAGCCGTGCCGTGGCCGACCAGTTGCTTCAGGCGGTCAGCGGAGGGGACACCGCGGTGCTCGGTCAGGTGCTGTCCGGGCTGGGCGGGGTGGGCAAGACGCAGCTGGCTGCCGACTACGCCCGCACCGCCTGGGAACACGGTGAGCTGGATGTGTTGGTGTGGGTCAGCGCGAGCAGCCGGGAAGCGGTCGTGGCTGGCTTCACGCAGGCCGCCGTCGAACTGCTGGCCGTGGAACGGGACGAGCACGCCGCCGATGCCTTCCTGGCGTGGCTGCACCCCAGGCCCGGCAGACAACAGCCGTGCCGGTGGCTGGTGGTGCTGGACGACGTGACCGACCCGGCCGACCTGCGCGGGCTGTGGCCACCGTGCAATCCGCACGGCCGCACCGTGGCCACCACACGGCGCCGCGATGCCGCCCTGACCGCGGCGGGCCGGCGCCTGCTCACCGTGGGTCTGTTCACCCCCGAGGAAGCCACCGCCCACCTGGCCCAGGCGCTCGCCGACCACCACCGCCACGAACCCGCCGACCATCTCCACACTCTGGCCGCCGATCTCGGGCACCTGCCGCTTGCCCTATCCCAGGCCGCCGCCTACCTGATCGACACCGGCATCAGCTGCGCCCGCTACCGCGAACTGCTGACCGACCGGACCCGAATCCTGTCCGACCTGCTCCCCGAGCCCGACATCCTTCCCGACGACCAAGCAACCACCGTCGCCGCCACCTGGTCCCTGTCGATTGAGCGGGCAGAGCGCCTCCGCCCGCAGGGCCTGGCCCGGCCCATGCTCCAACTGATCGCCATGCTCGACCCCAGCGGCATCCCCGACTCTGCGCTGGTCAGCGCCCCCGCCCTCGACCACATCACCCTCCACCGCACCAGCGGCACCGCCTCGGCCACCACTGGGCCGGCACCCAGTACGGTGACCCGGGAGGACGCCGTCGGCGCCCTGCGTGCTCTGCACCGGCTCAGCCTGATCGACCACACCCCCGACACGCCCCCACGGGCCGTCCGCGTCCACCGCCTCATCCAACGCGCCACCCGCGACACCCTCACCCCAGACCTGCGCGACCAACTCGCCCGCACCGCCGCCGACGCTCTTCGGGCCGCCTGGCCCGACATTGAACGCGACACCGACCTCGGTCAAGCCCTGCGTGCCAACGCCACCGTCCTCACTGGCACGGCCGAAGACCCCCTCTACCGGCCCGACGCCCACGTGGTGCTGTACCGGAGCGGAAATAGTCTCGGTGAATCCGGCCAGGTGAGCGCCGCCCGCGACCACTTCCAGCGCCTCGCTACCGAGACAAGTAACCGCCTTGGCCCCGACCACAGCGACACCCTGGACGCCCGGGGTGCCCTCGCCCGGTGGCGGGGAGAAGCAG
This sequence comes from Streptomyces sp. NBC_01450, assembly GCF_036227505.1. NCBI lineage: Bacteria > Bacillati > Actinomycetota > Actinomycetes > Kitasatosporales > Streptomycetaceae > Streptomyces > Streptomyces sp. NBC_01450. Next base: position 822,964 of record NZ_CP109481.1, read on the forward strand.
GGGACGCGGCCGGCGCGGCTACCGCCTTCGCCGAACTGCTCACCGATAGCGAGCGGGTGCTGGGCCCCGACCACAGCGACACGCTGGACGCCCGGGCTGGCCTCGCCCGGTGGCGGGGAGAGGCGGGGGACGCGGCCGGCGCGGTTGCCGCCTTCGCCGAGTTGCTCGCCGATCAGGAGCGGGTAAACGGCCCCGACCACCCCGACACCCTCCAAGCCCGACATAACCTCGCCTCCTGGCAGGGCTGGTCTGGGGACGCGGCTGGCGCGGCTACCGCCTTCGCCGAGTTGCTCGCCGATCAGGAGCGGGTAAACGGCCCCGACCACCCCGACACCCTCCAAGCCCGACATAACCTCGCCTGGTGGCGGGGCGAGGCCGGAGATGTAGTTGGCGCCGCAGCAGCATCTGAACAGCTGGTCGCCGACCGGGAACGGGTGCAAGGCCCGGACCACCCCCATACCCTCAGAGCCCGAGCCATCCTCGCTCGGTGGCAAGGGGAGGCCGGAGACCGTGCCACCGCCATCGCTACTTCCGAACAACTGGTGGAAGACGCCCTCAGGGTGCTGGGGCCTGACCATCGGTCCACTCTGTATATCCGAAGCAACCTTGCCAATCAGCGGGGGGCCGCGGGGGACGCGGCTGACGCGGCTGACGCCTTCGCCGAGCTGCTCGCCGACCAGCAGCGGGTGCTGGGCACCGACCACCCCGACACTCTCGACACCCGCCACAAGCTCGCCTGGTGGCAGGGGGACGCGGGGAACGCGGCTGGCGCGGCTGCCGCCTTCGCCAAGCTGCTCGTCGACCAGGAGCGAGTCAACGGCCCCGACCATCCCGAAACCCTCAAAGCCCGACACAACCTCGCCTACTGGCAGGGAAAGTCGGGGGACGCGGCCGGTGCCGTTACCGCCTTCGCCAAGCTGCTCGTCGACCAGGAGCGAGTCAACGGCCCCGACCATCCCGAAACCCTCATCTCCCGACACGACCTCGCCTACTGGCAGGGAAAGTCGGGGGACGCGGCCGGTGCCGTTACCGCCTTCGCCAAGCTGCTCGCCGACCACGAACGAGTACTTGGCCCCAACCACCCGGACACGATCAAGACCCAGCGCAGTCTTGACCGGTGGCGGAGGCGAGCCGCGGGAAAGATTGATGACCAATCGACCGATTGATCATCAAGATCGGTAACCGAGGGGCGGCGGACGGAAGGTAAACCACTCGAACCAGCGATATCGCCACACCTGTTGCACTGTATATGGTCAGCCAGAGAGCGCTCAGCTGCATCAACGCCGGAACGTCGCCGCTGCACCAGCTAGTAGACTGTCGCAGCTAATTCCTGGGATAGAGGTGGCGCAGTTTGATGCGTGCGTCGTGGGTGGTGAACTGCCAGTCCACCTGACGTTGGTCGGTGTTGGTGGCGTTCTGCCAGGCTGAGAGTTCGGTGTTGAGGGTGTCGAGGTCGCCGATCCGGCGGTCGAGACATTGCCTGGTCAGCGCGGAGAGTTCGATCTCGGCGATGTTGAGCCATGACCCGTGCTTGGGCGTGTGGTGGATCTCGAGGCGCTGAGCCAGGGCGAAGGCCTCTTCTGGTTCGAATGCCTCGTACAGTGAGGCGATGCCGTGGGTGTTGAGGTTGTCCATCACCAGCACAACCGTCTCGGCATCGGGGTAGTCCACGCTCAGCAGCTGCCTGACCTGGCCGGCCCAGTCGATCCGGGTCCTCTGGGACAGTGCCTGAACTCGACGCCACCCGCGCAGGGGTTCGACCCATACGAAGATCGAGCACGTGCCGCAGCGGATGTACTCGCTGTCCTGGCAGGCGTCGTGACCTGGGCGGGCCGGGAGCGGGTCGCGGACATGGCCGAGGAGCTGGTAGGGCTTCTCGTCCATGCACACGACCGGACGTGCCGGGTCATAGGGCCGGGCATAGACGGCCAGTACGTCTTCCATCCGGGCCGCGAACTCCGCGTTCGCCCGTGGTGGGATGGTCCAGCACTTCTTCAGGTGAGGACGCAGTTCCGTTTTTTTAAGACCCGGCCGATGGTGGAATGGTCCAGATCGGGGATGTCCTCGACCAGTGCGACGTGCTTCTCCAGCAGCCGCAGCGACCACCGGGTATAGCCCTGGGGTGGCTGTGAGCACGCCATCGCGATCAGCCGGGCTTCGACCTCACCGGTCACCGGTGAGGGCACCGGCGGGAGGTCGCGCTTCTTCCGCGCGATGGTGGCGTGAACATCGCCACCGGTTTCGGTGAAACGCTTGGCGACCAGCCGCAACGTCTCACCGGAGACGCCGAGCCGGGCCGCGATCACCTCCTGCGAGCCGATCCCGCCTGCAGAGGTGTCGAGTGCGAGCAGCACCCTCGCCCGCCTGATTACCGAGGCCGGATGAACCCCCGTCGTGGTCACCCGGACCAACTCCTCGCGGTCCTGCGCGGTCAGCACCACCGGCCTCTTCTTCTGCGAACCCATCGCACCAGTCCTGTCCGGCAGAGCGGGAGAGGAATCTGCCAGACGCAAGCCTCTCAATCAAACAGCCCATACCTAAGCAGCGACACGCTACTAGTGCCGCGGCAGGCAACGTTTGCCCTGTTGTGATGTGACGCGCCGCCTCGGTGCTGTGCCGGGCGGCGCTCGAAGTTGTACCCGGGGCGGCGGTACGGGAGTGCGGCGAGCAGCGCGCGGTCCGGCCAGGTGAGCCTCGGCCTGTCGATCTGCCGCTGCAGCACGACGAGTTGGTGGCGCAGCGCCAGGATCTCGGCGTCCTTGCCTCAATCGCCCATCGGCAGGAGCCGTATCAAGGTGAACATGCTCGTCAGGGCCAGGTAGGGCAGTCGCAGCAGCACCGGACCATCCTGGCGCCGCCCGGGGCCGCCCGGCAATCACCGAGGCCCCACTATCACCGTCGACTGGCAGGAACTCACGACAACGCCTCTCCACATCCTGGCCAGCGTTGGATGAGGTTTCTGGCACATACAGGGCCGTGGGTTCGAATACCTCGTGCAGGTAGTCGGCGGTCGCGCTGCCCGGCGCTCGCTCGGCGAGCATCCGTCACTGCTCGCGCTTGCGGTGCCAGTAGACGAGGTCCGCTCCGGACATCACGAACTCCTGGCAGCTGTGGCGGTTCAGACCCCATGGACATGCGTCACCGTTGACAACGGGCTGGAAGGTGCGGAAGCCGCCCTCGGCGGGTGTGGATTTGCGGGTGAGGTCGGGTATTGGAACTGTTGGAATGGGTCCGGGCAGCGACGGTCAGCCATGTCGGGTGAGGAGTTCCTGGAGCTGGGCGAGGTGATGGTCGAGTGCGGGATCTGGGCTGCCGCTCCAGGGTCCGTCGAGGTCGGGTCGGTGCTTCGTGACGTGGACGGTGAACGCGGCCAGTTGGTCGCGGGCGTTCTCCTCGGCTGTGACGTGTTCCCCGACCATGTGCCGAGCGCGGTGACTGAGGTCGATGCGTTCTTGAAGCCAGGGCGGCGCCGTTTTGGCGCGTTCGGCCGCTTCCTGGGGGTCGGCCCCCGCGATGGTGGCGATCCGGGCGGCGAGGGGATGGGCGTCGTTTCGTTCCGCTATGCGTTCGAAGCGGGTCCATTCCCGCCCCATGGACCCGAGGCGTTCTCCCCAGCCTTCGATGCAGACCATCCGCAGGGCGCGAGCGGACTCTCGCAGAAACTGAGTAGCTCGCCGCGGGTCGCTGTCGCGCAGGAGGGACGCCTCGGTTGCAGCTTGACGCGCGTCGTGACGCCAGCGTTGGAGACGGGCTTCAACAACTGAGGGATGGAATCGGATCTGCGTGGCCCAGTGGGTGAACTCTGCGGTCAGTTTGTCCCTGCTTGCGACAGCGTGTCCGCCGAATGCCTTGTCCAAGCCGTGCAACCAGCGCGGCTCCGGCATGCGCTGCGCGATCCCCTCCGGTCCTGCCGAGAGGACGTCACGCAGTTCTTGGGCCGTGAAGGCCAGCCATCCGGTGTCGAGCGTCTGTGCGTGGCCGGAGGCGGCCCACCAGTCGACGAGTTCGTTGCGTCGCTCTTCCACCCTCTGTGACGGCTCCATCGAGGAGACGTAGATGGGCAGGAGATCGATGTCGGACATGGGCCAGGGCTCATCGCGTCCGAGACTGCCGCCGACGATCAGGCTGTGGACGCCGGGGACGGCGCCGAGCACGTTGACCGCCTCGGCGAGCCGGTCGTCGAGCAGTTGCTTCCAGCGAGGCGTGGGCGTCATGGATGAGGGACTCCTTCGGTTTCCTGACCACTTGAGCGGCGGCTGACGTCGGCGGCGTAGGCGGTCCAGTCGCCAGCGGATGCCTTTCTGCCACTGGACTGCGACATGATGTGGATGCCAAGCATGCGGGCCAGGATCGCCGCCGGGACTTCTTCGGCGAGGGCGAACAGGGCCGTTGATCGGGCCTGGCCGGGTTGGATACCGACGGCGATCAGGAGAACCCGCTCTGATCACGACCCGATACGCGCCCTAATGGGTGTCCGGGGCGGTCCGAACTGCCGTGGCCTCGTCCCGAGTGCAGGCTGCGGCCACGAGGTCACCGGCCATGGTATGGGCCTTGGCCAGGGTGTCGAGGCCCACGGCCAACCAGGACCGGGAACCGATTTGTCGCCACAGCCTGACGGCTGCTTCGGCGCGTCGGCGGGCCAAAGCTGGGTGGCCTGCCACGAGTTGCGCCTCCGCAAGCGCATAGAGCGTCGCCGCCTCGCCCCACAGATTGCCGAACTCCCGGTAGGTCCAAAGAGTGCTGGCCAGTAATTTACGCCCCTCCCCATGGGTGCCTTGTCGGACCAGAACGTCACCCAGCCAGCAGGTCGCATGTGCGACGCTGAGTCGGTCGCCCAGACTCTCGCTGATCGAAGCGGCCTGTCGGAAGCAGTCGGCGGCACTGGGGTAGGCGCCAAGCGCACGGTGGCTCTGTCCCAGGCATCGCAAAGCCTGGGCTTCGCCGGGCCGGTATCCCGCTTCTCGGCTCGCCCGCAGGCACTGCGTGAACCGCTCCATGGCCGCTTCGACACGCCCTTGCTCGAGATAGATGACGCCGATGCCGTTGGTGGCGTACACGCGACAATTGACGTTCTCCACCGTTCGGGCCAGCTCAGCCGCCTGTTCGAAAAGACGCACGGCCGAGGAGTACCGGCCCAACAGGCGGTGTACGTAGGCCAGCCCGGCTGTGGCGCTGGCTCGGTAGGCCTCACCCTCGCCGTCGGCCAGCTGTAGCGCCTTCTCGAAGTGGTCCAGCGCCTCCGGATACCGGTCGAGGATGGTAGTGAGTTCGCCCAGGCAGCGGTGGAGTTGGGTAGCGCTTCGCTGGTTGCCGCAACTCACTGCCACCTTGAGCGCCCGGCTCTGGATCCGTTCCCAATCGTCGAAGTGGCTGCCGATCTGGAAGAGCGTCGTCAGGGTGGTGGCCAGCCCGGCGGCTGGTGCGATTTCGGTTCTGTCAAGCGCCTGATCCACCACCTCGATGAGGAACTGACGCTCGTCGTTGAACCAGGCAAGCGGGTGCGCGAGGATCTGGCTGGTGTCCTTCGGGGAGGGCCGCCAGGATGCCAGGCCGGTCTGTGCGATGCCCTGAAAGTCGACACTGAGGGTGTCCGCGGCCAGGTCGGCCAGGTGCAGGCTCGCGCCCAGCAGCCGTGTGAGCGCGGCCGTGCGCTCCGGCAACGGGACCTCCCGCTCCGCCCGTTCCCGGCCCAGCAGCCGCACCAGGTCGTGCAGCCGGTAGCGCACTCCGGTGGCACCAGCCGATCCGACCTCCACCAGATGGACATCCACCAGTTCATCGAGCACGGCCTCCGCGCGGCCCAGGTCCACGTTCAGCAGCGCCGTCAAGGCCCAGACGGCGAAGTCCGGTCCGGGCAGCAGTGCGAGCATCCGCAATGCGTGCCGGATCGTGGGCGCCAAGCTCCGGTAGGTCAGTTCGAGACTTCCTCGCACGGCGACGTGACCGACGGCCAGCTCATCAAGCTTGCGTTGCTCGTCGTCGAGCGCACGGGCGACCTTGGCCAACGGCCAATGCGGTCGTGCGGCCAATCGCGCTCCGGCGACCCATATCGCGAGGGGAAGACCGTCGCACATTTCCACAATGGACCGGGCCGAGTCGGACTCCGCGACGGTCCGGTCCGCGCCTACCATCTCACGCAGCAGAGCCAGCCCCGTCGCGGAGTCGAGGGTTCTCAGAGGGAGCCGGACACCGTCCAGGCTCACCAGTGTGGTCCGGCTGGTGACGATGGCAGCGCAATGTGCTCCGCTGGGCAGTAGGTCGTTCACCTGCAGCGCATCGGCCGCGTTGTCCAGCATGACCAGTGTCCTGCGCTGGGCCAGCACGGTGCGGTAGAGGTGGATCCGGCCGATCAGGTCCGGGGGCATCGCACCGCCGTGCACACCGAGCGCTCGTAGGAAGGCGCCCAGGACCGTGAACGGTTCGCCTGGCTCGTCGCCGAAGCCCCGCAGGTCCACGTAGAGCTGACCGTCCGGAAACCGGGGGGTCAGCAGATGCCCCGTGTGCACGGCGAAGGCCGTCTTACCGACCCCAGCCGGGCCGGTGACCAGCAGGGTCAGCGGCCCGGTCGTCTCCTGGCCGAGCAGGCGACGGGCCTCGGCCACCTCGTATTCCCGGCCCATGAACAGGGACGGGGCCGGCGGAAGCAGGCGGGGGCGTTGTTGCGGTACGTTCGGCCCACCCCGATCTTCGTGACCGCGACCGGTGGCGTCGTCCGGCCGGTCCGAAACCGGCGTGTGCGAACTCCCCACTGATGCGGCCCGCTGAGGAGCCGGGATGCGTGGCGGCCCGGAAGCGGATGCGGAGAGTGGAGCCGGTATGACGAGGGCAGGGTCGGCGCTGAGGATCTGCTGGTGGAGTTGTTGCAGGGCCTGGCCGGGGTCCACCCCCAACTCCTCGGCCAACCGTCCCCGGACGCGCCGGTAGTGGGCCAAGGTGTCGGCGGGGCGGCCAACGCGGTGAAGGGCCAGCATGAACTGGCCGGCCAGCCGCTCGTCCAGAGGATGGGCGACGGCCCGTACGGACAGATCGGCCAGACACTCGCTGTGGCGGCCGGTGCGGAGCATGGCATCGGTCCGGTCCAGCTCCGCGGCCCAGTGCTCGGCCTGTAGCTGCTCACGCACAGTGTTCAGCCAAGGGGAGTCCAGGCCTGCCAGCGGCTCGCCCCGCCACAGTCCGAGCCCTTCGTCGAACAGACTCAGCGCAGACGGGTCGTCCGGGGCCTTCCTGGCCTGCGCGATCAGGTAGTGAAAGCGGTGCAAGTCCACCGCAGTCTCGTCGATGTCGATGACGTAGCCGCCGGAACGGCGGACCAGACGGATGCCGTGCGGATCCAGTCCACGGCGCAAACGGGAGATGTAGGCATAGAGCGTGTCCCGACCCCGGCGGGGCACGCGGTCGCCCCACACCCGGTGGAGCAGCCGGTCGGCCGGCACGGGACGGCTGGCGTCGATCAGCAGGGCCGCGAGGACGCACTGTTCCCGCGCGTGCCCCAAGGGTATTGGTCGTCCGCCGACTCGTGCCTCGAGAGCGCTCAGCAACCGGAACTCCACCATGCCGTGCCCCTTCACACCTGTACAGGCCCACAAAGCACCACCGTGACCTGGCCCACAAGGTTTCTCGCAAGGTCTGCCCCAGGTTGGCCGTACACCGTTGTCGACGTGTCCAGAACAGGGTGGTCCGCCGCCCGGAACGGCTCGGGCGCGCTGCCGGATCCATGCTCGGCCGCGCTGACCCCTGCCAGATCGCGTACGTCTACCGCCAACCCGTCAGGAGACTCAAATGCTCAAGAAAATCCTCAGCGTCGCCATGGCGACAACCACGGCCACGGCAGCATTCATGTTGTCCGGTTCTCCAGCCTCGGCTGCTCCGCTCTGGTGCGGGAGTTGGCTGAAGGAGCCCTCCCAGGCGTCGAACATCTCCCCGGTGAACGGCACTCAGGCGAACGTCGGCGGTTCCACGTACATCCGCGTCAACCAGGGGAGCTACGGCGGTAAGTGGTACGCCTGGGCGAAGATGTACAACTACGGCTTCGACAATGTGGCTCTGATCTGGATCAACCAGTCGGACAAAGAGATCTACCAGTGCGGCAACCGTGACGGTGTACGGGAATGGGCCCAGGACTACACGGCGGGCGTCGATGACGCGCACGCATACAAGGTTCAGGCGAAGTACGTGCACTCGAGCATCGTCGCCTACGGTCCGACGGTCTTCTGGCGATAGCCACTGACCACGGCGCACAGCTCCGCTCCAGTGCTCCGACAGCCTGGCGTGTTGCCCATCAGCGGAGACCCTCACACGGCCTGACGTAATAACCGCCCCAGGGGAAGCAATGAAGAAAATGAAACCATCGATAGTGGTGATCTCAGCGTCTACTTTACTGCTCCTGGGGTCCGTCTCATGCACGTCCGCGCCCAAGACGTCAGCGCAAGCGGACGCACCGAAAATCAGCCAGCGGGTGGAATCCGCAGGCTTTCTGACGCTCCCTATGGACGCGTATGAACTGTCGAACGATGACTATGTCCGGGTTCAGCGCGCGACCATGCGATCACTTCATGACTGTATGGACGCCTTCGGTTTGGATTTCAGGGGCCCGGAGGTCTCCGCATCGAAGTACCCTAAGAATGCCACCATGCTCGGCTGGCTCGGCTCCAATGATGTTGACCGATACGGCTACCGCGGGCCTGCGGGCTTCGCGGAAGAAATGGCCGCGGCGGCCCGGCGTGAAAGCCGACCCATAGTGATTCCGGAAAGCCAACTGCCGGTATTTGAGGGAAGCGTCACTACCTACAATGGGAAGGTTGTCCCGAAAGGGGGATGTGACGAGGAGACTCGCCGCAAGCTCAACGGCGGGGAAATCTCAGTGCAGGTAGACAAGACCGATCCCGCGGTGAGCCCTGAACGTGGTATTCAGGCGCTCAGGCAACAGGAAGGGGATCGGGCGCGGTCCGATCCCCGCTTCTTGTCCACCGTACGGTCATGGAGCGCGTGCATGCGCAAGCGCGGGTTCCAGTATCGGAACCCCGACGAATCGATGAGCGATCCGCGGTGGACCCCTGAAGAACAGACAGCTGGGAGCCCCCCTTCCCAGCGAGAGATCGCAACTGCGGCCGCAGACAGAGACTGTCGGGACGAGGTGAACTTCTCAGGAATCCTGCGGCTTCTGGTGGCTCACTACGAGGATGAGGTGATCCATGCACAGAGCCGTCGCATCCACGAAATCGCTGAACTGCTGAAGACCAGGGCCCGCAATGCTTCAAAGATACTCAGGGCCCGCCGCAGGCAGTGACCTTGCCGCTACTGAGGTTTTTCGGTTCGGGGTGACGTCATGACGGCTACACCACACTCAAAGTGCTCCAGGACATCGGAACTCCGCCAGTTATCCCAGGGCCAAGACCGGCAGAAGGTCGACCAGCTGAAGGAGCCGATCGCCGAGCACGGCCTCGAAGAGCCGATCCTGCTCTGAATCGAACCGCGCCGGCGCGACATCTACGTGACACGACGGCCACCACCGGTCCATCGCCGTCATGGAGCCTGGACTCGCCAGGTTCCCCTGCGCGCCGTCGCGGACGTAGTGGTCGAAGCCACACGGACGGGTTTCGACCAGTATGTCGCGATAAGGGAGCGCCCCGACGCGGGCGGTTATTCCTACACACTGCCCCTCAAGGCCAAGGGGCTGAAGGCTGAGCAACTTCCCGACGGCAGCGTGCAGTTCACCGACAAGAAAGACAAGAAGTTGGCCGTGATGCCCGCGCCGGTGATGTGCGGCTCCACTGAGGTTGATCCCCGGGGGTGGACACCGGGTTTCACGCGACCAGTGACAGCGTACGTGACGTGATCAATTGCTGTTCGTATTCGGCTGGCGCGACGTAGCCGAGGGCGGAGTGGCGGCGGCGCCGGTTGTAGTACGACAGCCACCTGAACAGCTCCAGCCGTGTCTGCGCCTTCGAGGTCCAGCGCCTTCCGTGCAGCAACTCGCGCTTGAGGCCCTGGAAGAACGATTCGGCGAGGGCGAGGGCATAACTTGAGCCGACGCGGCCCACGCTGCGACGGATGCCGTGCCGACGGCAGACCTCGGAGAAGGCGGCCGATCCATATTGCGCGCCCCTGTCCGCGTGGAAGACGACGCCGTGGACCTGGCCGCCGCGGGCGGCCACCGCCATCTCGATCGCGACGGTGACCAGCGAGGTGCGCATGTGGTCCGCGATCGACCAGCCGATCACGCGCCGCGAGCAGATGTCGATGACCGTGGCGAGATACAGCCAGGTCGAGCCGACGGCGACGTACGTGATGTCGCCGCACCACTTGGTGTTGAGCATGTCCGCCGTGAAGTCACACATCACCAGGTCCGGCACAGGCAGGGCCGTCTTGTCCTGAATGGTCGTGCGCTTCTTGCGCCGCAGGTGCCGTCCGACGATGCGGTTGATCCTCATCAGTCTGCTCACGCGCTTGCGGTTGATCTTTCTCCCGCGGGAGCGGAGTTCGGCATGGACGCGCGGTGCGCCATAGGCGCCCTGGTGGTCGGCATGGATCGGTCGGATTTCCGACACCGTTCGTTCTTCCTCGACGGCTCGTCGGCGCGGGCATCTGCAATGGCCCGGTGCTGGTAGTAGCCGGAGCGGGAGACGCCCAGGACCCGGCAGATCCGCTTCACGCCGAAGGCGGCGCGATTCTCGGAGATGAAGTCCCAGCGGCGGCGGCTCACTTCACCTCCCGGGCGAAATAGGCAGCTGCCCGGCGCAGGATCTCACGCTCAAGCTGCCACTCCTTCTCCGCCTTCAGCAGCCGGGCGTTCTCCGCCCGCAACCGGGCCAGTTCCCCAGCCGGACTTCCGCCGGCCTCGCGGCGCTCGGGCAGTGCCTGGAATTCGTTCTCCTTGCGGACCCACGTCCGCAGCGACTCGGCGGTGATGCCGAGGTCCGCCGCCACCGCCGCGTATGTGCGCTTGCCGCCCCCGGCGCGATAGAGCGCGACCGCGTCCTTCCTGAACTCCTCCGGATACGGAGATTTGCGTCCCACCTGAACATCCCTCCCTGGACCATCAAGATCCATTGTCAGGGTGTCCACTCCAAAGGATCAGCCTCACACGTCCGCCGCCCTCGATGCGGACACGCGGGTACGACCCGATACGCTTCTTCACCTGGGAATTGCTTCTTTCCTCGCAGCCAACAGGGCCCTCAGCAAGTCCTATCGTTGACAGGAGCACTTCCCGCGTTCTCGATCAGCCCTCGGACAGGCCATCTCGCGAAAGCGCGAGGCTAACGCCCGGCAGTGCGTGTTGTGAGGTCTTCGTCCGTGATGGGGCGGAGCACACGGCATGGAGTTCCGACCGCGACGGTCATGGGGGGAATGCTGTGACTGACGACGCTGCCGGCGCCGATGACCGATCCGTATCCGATACGGACACCTGGGAGGACGACCACGTTGCTGCCGATCCAAACCTTGTCCTCGATCACGATCGGTTCCGAGAACCGCCCGTAGTCCACGCGCCGCGAGGGATGCACCGGGTGTCCCGTCGTGGTCAGTGTCACGCTGGGTGCGATCATGACACCGTTGCCTATACGGATGTCCACGTCATCGACGAACGTGAGGTTCACGTTTCCGAAGAAGTCGTCACCGATGTAGACGTTGCTTCCAAACCCGGCGTGAAACGGCGGCAGCAGCACCGTGCGTTCTCCGACTGATCCGAAGATCGCATCGAGCAGCGATCGACGCTTTTCCGTTTCGCTCGGTGGTGTGTGGTTGTACTCGAAGATCTGCTCCGTGCGGCGTCGAGGGGCCTGGAAGGCTGCTTCCGACTCGGTATAGACAAGCCCCTTACCGATCCGGGCCAGGACTTCTTCCTCATGAGCTTCCGGCACAGCAGAACACTCCGTTCATCAAACCCCTCAAGCACAGGCGCGACGCGCTCCCCATCGACCGCGCGCATCCAGAGCCTACGTGCACCGCGAAGACACCATGAGCCCTTTCCGACCTCGGGTGTTCGTCATGTGCATCGTCTTCGACGACCCACGCCACGGCGCCGACCTGGCGGCACCCTGCATGGCTCCGGCTCCGACATCGCTCCCGCACCACACCCATGCCGGGAGCACCTGGACGGTGGTGGCGGCACACAGATCAGGCGCATGCCGTCGGCGTCGGTGAACCGCGGTTGGATGCCGGGGTGCGGACAAGACCGCATGCCCATCGGCCAGCCGGTCGATGTACTCATGCGTCCCGCCGCCGGAGTCACACCGATCAGCGTCTGGCATGCGCGTCGGCCCACTACCGCATCTCGGGCCCCCACCGCCGTACGTATCGTGGTGAGGAACGGCTTCCCGCCCGTGGCAAGTGCGTCGACCATGCGGGCATCGGATCAGAAGTCACCGGTGCCCGAACACGCCCGGCCCAGCCCCCCCCCAACAGCGCGACATCGGCCAAGAGCCCCTCAGGCGCGATCGCGCGCCACATCGAGCAGGATCTTGCCCGGATCATGCACCGCCCACTGCTGCGCTTCTTCACCAGGGAAGTGCCTGATATCGATGCTGGAACAAAAGCCTCGAAAATCCTCATTCTCGCTGTTCAGAGGCATATTCTGCTTACGCGATCACCAGCCGGACAGGCCACCTCGGCAAAGCGTGAGGTCAGGGTCCCGTCATGGAGATCATCAAGGGCGCAGGCGTGTGGACGCACCCCGGCGAAGCGGGCAATGACTGGATCGAACAGCTACGGACGTCGGATCTGTCGGTGGGGACGTAATGCATCCCGGTCGGCGGGCGAGATACCCAGAGCCCGCACACCGAGGATGAGATCTATGTCGTCACAGCCGGACGCGCCAAGATCGAAACACCAGGCCGGACGGACGAAGTGAGTCCCGGGACGGTGATCTTCGTGCCGGCCGGTGAAGAGCACCGATTCACAGAAGTGGCCGAAGACCTGGTGCTACTCGTGGTGTTCGGACCTGCGTACGGCTCACGCTCGCCCAAGTCTTAACGATCAGGAGGTGGCTCTCCTCAGACGCCGCCAGCAGATCAGGCTGCAGGCCAACGACAAGAAGGCGGCCCGGGTCGTCTCCGTGGACAATGCCGCCGCGATGCAGCGCGTCGGCCGCCGCACCCTGACCAACCATCGCCTGAGCTGGATCACCACACTTGCCGAGCAGCTCGCCGATCACGTTCCCGCTGGCAATGCCGACGCCGTGGTGTGCAACTCGGCGATCTGGAGGACCGGCGCTGCGGCGGTGTTCGTGTTCGTGTTCGTGTTCGTGTTCGCGGCCGTCGCCCACATCCTGCGCCCGGGCGGGCGGTTCGTCTTCAACATCGGCGGCGGCTTCGCCGGCGTGCGGCACCCGGACGAACAGTCCGTCCGTACCGGGCCGTCGCTGAACGCTCTCATCCGCCAAATCGCCGTCCGTAACTACGGATACTCACCGCCACTCGCGGCCTCGGAGGCGCCGCCGAAGCTGCCGCTGGAAACGGTCACCGAGCAGCTGGGCAGGGCCGCACTGGCTGTCGTCGACACCGAGGTCACCGCCCAGCACAGCACCATGGCGGAGAAGAAGGCGTGGCTGTCCATCCCCGTCTTCGCGCGGCCCCAAGGAGAATTCACCCACGCCCAGCGGATGCGGATCCTCGACGCCGTCTACGCCCTGACCACCCCGGACGCCCCGTCGGTGACGAGCTGGCTCGTCGTCGTCGCTCAGCGGCCGGAGACCACCGCATGACCACGGCCGACCTCGCACCCGGAAGCAAGGAGAGCTTCTGCGACCACACCAGCGTCGGGGTACTGATCTCTTCCCCGAGCGGGCTCCTGGTGTTCGACCGGGTGACTCCTCCGGCCGGTCTCGCTCCGGTCGCCGGCCATGTCGACCAGCACGGCGGCCCGGAGCAGGCCGCCCGTGATGAGGTCACTGAAGAGGCGGGTCTCACCGTCACCCGCCTTCACCTGCTGCTGGACCAGTGGCGGCCCAACCGCTGCCGCCGTACGCCCACCGGTCCGGTCGGCCACCACTGGTGGATCTTCCAGGCAGAGGCCTCCAGATCACTGCGCCCCTCTGCCCGGGAGGTCCGCGGGTGGGCGACCGAGCACACCTATTACTCGAAGCGCAGCTTCCTGCGTCACGCCGTCGATCCCCGCCCGGAACTGGCCCCTGTGATGGCCACGCCCACACCTGGCAATCCCCCGCAGGAGGTACCGGAACCCACATGAGTGATCGAACACAGCGTCACAGCACGCCACCCTCGACCAACCCGTCCGCCGAAGCGTCCGGCCCTCCCGTCACCGCGTTCGTCATCCATGGCGACCACCACTCACTCACACTACTGAACTGACTTCATTTTTGTTACTGTCTCAGACATGTCAACAGGCGAGACGAGAGCAGTCCGGCTGACGCGCTGGGGCGGCCCACCCGTCCTCACCGAGCTGCCGCGACCTGTGCCGACGGGTCAGGAAGTGCTGGTCAGGGTCGAGGCTGCCGGGCTGTGCGGGTCGGACCTGCATGTCATCGACGCCACTCCGGGCAGCCTCCCCTACCGAATTCCGTTCACACTCGGCCACGAGGTCGCCGGCCGGGTGGTGGAGCGGGGCCCGCAGTCCGTGGGGCCGGCGGTGGGTGAGCGCGTGGTCGTGTACGGGCCATGGGGCTGCGGACGGTGCGCGAACTGCACGTCGGGCGCGGAGAATTACTGCGACCGCCGGACGGCTCTCGACCGGGCCCTGACCGGCACCGGGGCGGGGCTCGGCCACGACGGCGGGATGGCCGATGTGCTGCTCGTCCCGTCCGGGCGGCTACTGGTCCCGGTGGGCGACCTCGACGCGGTCCAGGCGGCCCCACTGACGGACGCCGGACTCACCGCCTACCACGCCGTCACCGCGGTACGACACGCGCTCGCCGACGGAGGGGGTGTCGTCGTACTCGGCGTCGGCGGGCTGGGACACCTGGCCGTCCAGATCCTGCGGGCCACGACGACCGCGCGGGTGCTGGCCGTGGACGTACGGGCGGAGGCGCTCGCCTTGGCCGACGCGTGCGGCGCGCATTTCGCCACACTGCTCCGGCCCGACACCGCCCAGGTCCTGCGGGCCCGGACGGCCGGAGCCGGAGCCGTGGCCGTGCTCGACTTCGTCGGCAGCCGCTCCAGCCTGGAGCTCGCGGTCGCCGTATTGCGGGCGGGCGGAGAGCTGGCCGTGGTCGGAAGCGGGGGCGGCGAACTGACGGTCCGCAAACCCGGCGCGCTCCCTCCCGGGACGCGGATCTCGCTGCCCTTCTGGGGAACGGTGCCCGAACTCGAGCGGGTCGTCACGCTGGCCCGCGAGGGTTCGCTGCGCGTGGAGGTCGAGCGCTACACACTGCCGGGCGCGCTGGAAGCGATCGAGAGGCTGCGCGCGGGCGCGGTACGGGGGCGCGCCGTCATCGTTCCCGACGGTCCCAGCTGAGTCGTCCCGGCAGCGTGTCCCGACCGATGCGCCCCGGTCGAAGCATCCCGACCGGTGCGACCGGACACGCCGAAACCGTGCGGCCCAACGCACTCGGACCAACCTCTCTACCGCAGAGGTGAGTTCAATTATCCTCATGTCTCACTCGGCGACGCCACGGCGGTGGACTGCCCATGGGCGCTGACATAGTGCATCTGCTGGTGATCGGCGGTGGCATGGCCGGGCTGACGGGCGGCGCCCGTCAGCCCGGCCACAGAGGACTTGCACCGGGTCGATCCGGACGGCGACCCAGCGCTGGCCGCGACCCTGACCGGCGGGTTCGCCGACGGAGTGGCCTGGGTCCGGTCGCTCGGCGTGGAGTGCAAACCGCCGGTGCCCGTCCTCGGCTTCGGCCGCGGGCATCAGGTCGACACCAACCACTACCTCGACACGCAGTCGGCCGTGGCCAGGAGCTGTTCGATCGCGGATCCGGGGCACGGTGTCACCGGCAGCGGTGGTGGCGTCCTTCATGCCCGGACAACGGAGGTCTCCGCCTTGGAGGTACGCCCGGCTGCCGCCGGGGCGCGACGTAGTACGGGCGGGCGGGCCAGGTACTCGGCGGCTTCGCGGATGGCGACCAGGGCAGGGATCGGCGCCGTGGCCGACCAGAGCACGACGGCGGTACTCAGCATGGTCAAAAAGGGGGGGAGCTGGCGTGGGTGGCGGCGAGCAGCAGGGCGGCCGTGAGGGCGTCGGCGGTTGCCGCGAGTTCGGATTCCCGGTCGGGGCGGTTCAGGACGTGCTGGACTGTGCGGTTCACGGTGCTGGTGCCGGCCATGAGTGAAGTGACCCCCGCAGGTCCCGACACGTCCGTTTTATGCCGCGAGGTCAGCCGTTGGTGGCAGCGGGTCCTCGCCTGGTACGGCGTGATGTAGCCGATGACCGAGTGGGTCCGCACCCGGTTGCCATGTTCCGCAATCCATCGGAACACGTCCTGCCGAGCCGGCGCCCGGGTCTCTCGGACCGTGATGCCGATCTCCGCTTCCAGGACGGCGAAGAAGCTCTCCGCAGCGGCGTCAAGCGAAGCACGAACCGGTACGGCCGACGCTTTGCCGGATATCCAACTCGGCCGAAATTTTCCGGAATTGGCGAGAAGTGTATTGTGATCCGCGGTCGGAATGGAAGATCGCGTTGCCCGCTGTGCGTCCGCCCGCATAGGCCGGCCATCGGCCGGCCCACGACTTCCCGTGTGCACAGATCGATCACCGTCGCCAGGTACAGCCATCCCTCTGCCGTCGGCGGGCAGGTGAAGTCCCCGACGCATTTCAGGCCCGGCATCAGCGCGGTGAACTCCCGTTGGACGAGATCCGGCGTCGGCGGCGCCGTACGGTCCTGCTTCGTCAGCGACCGCGGCTTCCAGCACGTTATCCCGACGGTCTCACGCTCCCGCATGATCCGCGCGACGCGTTCACGGTTCACCGCGTGCCCCTGGCTACGTAGCTTCTGAGCAATCCGGCAGGCGCCGTAGGCTCCCCGGGAATCGGTGTGGATCGCCCGGATGCGGCGGGCCAGGTCCTCTTCCGCATCGGCCTTCTCCCGCCGCGCTTCCCTGTTCTGGTGCCAGGCGTAGTAGCCGGAGCGGTTCCAGCCGAGAACATCGCACATCCGCTTCACCCTGTGGGTGCTCCGGTACTCGTCAACAGATCCTCCGGAAAGCTCTTTCCGCCGCCTGGGTGCGGGCCTTGTCGTCGCGGACCCGCTTTCGCAAGGTTTCCAGATGGATGCCCAGACTGTGGGCGATGCCGGTGAGGGGGCGGTCCGGCGAGGAGCGCACCAGGTCCACCGCGCCCCGCTCGAACTCTCCGGATCGGCCGTGAGAAGAGTTCGAAGAACGAGGCCGGCATCGCGAAGGCGGTGACGACCGGCGAGGCGGCCGCTCTGATCGACACGTTCACCGCGGCCTCACGGCGAGGGTGACCAGCAGCCGCCACCGAGCCGAACCCGAGTCGACTACGACCTCGGGACCACCCGCCTTCGACGGCGCCGTGTCGAGGACCTACGGCGCGGTCGCCGCCCCGCGCTGCCAGCCGACACGCTGCCAGTTGAGGAGACACGGGCAATCGCGTGCACGACTGTTGCCTGCCGGGCCCGGCGCGCTTACATTCTCCTGAATTGAACTCAGGTTGTGCATCAATGGCGACGCGGCACGAGCCGCCGCCCGGTCGACAGGAGAAGTGCCATGAGCCGCAGAACCACCCCCACCGGCCGTACCCGCGCCACAACAGCCCTCCTCACCACCGCCGCGCTGCTCGCCCTGGCCGCCTGCGGCGGCAACACCGGGGCCGGCAACTCGTCCAAGGCGGCCGCCGGGGGGTCATCCGCGGGCGTCAAGGCGGCCCAGCAAGTGCTCGCCCAGTACGCGAAGCGGCCGACGAGCGTCGGCATCACGCAGCCGGTGGGGAAGCCGATCCCGGCCGGCAAGAAGATCGACTTCATCCTGTGCGGGGTGCAGTCCTGCCAGGACCTGGCGAACTACTTCACGCAGGCGGCCAAGGTGCTCGGCTGGACTGTCAACAAGATCCCCACCCAGGGCACCCCGCAGTCGGTGCAGGCCGCCTGGACGCAGGTCGTGCGCGACAAGCCGGACGCGGTGATCGCCTCCGGGTTCCCGCGCAGCGTGTTCGCCAAGCAGTTGAAGCAGATCAAGGACATGAACATCCCCGTCGTCGAGTCCTCCACCGACGACAAGGCGGGCGACGGCATCTCCATGCTCATCGACGGCCCCGACGTCGTGAAACTCGAGGGCAGCATCATGGCCTCCTGGGTGACCTCGGACAGCAAGGGCGCGGCCGACACCGTCTACTTCGACCTGCCGACCTACGGCATCCTCAAGCCGGTCGCCGACACCTTCCGCGACGACTACCAGAAGTGGTGCTCCGGCTGCGGGTACGACAAGGTCGACGTGCCGATCAGCGCCATCGGCAAGGACATGCCGGACCGCGTGGTCTCCTACGTGCGTTCGCACCCCAAGGTCACCCACGTCGTCTTCTCGGTCGCGCTGCTCAACGTGGGCGTGCCGGCCGCGCTGCGGGCCGCCGGGCTGCAGAACAAGGTGCACACGATCGTCAACATCGGAGAGTCCACCAACTACCAGTACATCGCCTCCGGGCAGACGCAGGCCGCCGTCGCGTTCAACAACATCGAGAACGCGTGGGCACAGGCCGACGGGCTGGCACGGCACTTCACCGGCCAGTCGATGAAGGTGACCCAGGACGCGCGGCTGCCGTTCATGCTCATCGACAAGGACAACCTGATCTCGACGAAGACGGACTTCTCGCTCGTCGAGGACTACCAGGCCCAGTTCAAGAAGCTGTGGGGCAAGAGCTGACGTCGCGTTCCCGACGTCGCCCACCCTCCACCGCACAACTGAAGCTACTTCACTTGACTCACGACCCGATCGCGCGACGCCGCGCATATGGGAGTCATCGCATGTCCACCCAGCTGACCGACCCCACCCTTTGCCCACACCCCTCTTCCGATTCCGGTGATGACGTGTCCGCGGCCGTACGCATCGCGCGCACGGCCTTCGACGACGGCCCCCGGCGCTTCCTGACGCCACTGGAGCAGGAGCGCCGACCGCGGCGGCTCGTGGCCCCGCTCACCCCACGGGCCGATCCCTTCGGCCCGGTCAGCGTGATCACGCCGTGGAACGGACCGCCGTCCGTCCCCGGTTCCGTGGCCGTGGCCGTGGCCGTGGCCGTGGCCGTGGCCACGGAGGACCTAGACGTCCCCAAGTACGTGGGAAAGAAGGTGAATGCGTGATGAACCGGGTGATTGAGGCCGACTGGGTGGTCGTCGGCGGCGGCAGCGCGGGGTGCGTGCTGGCCGCCCGGCTGAGTGAGGATCCCGCCCAGAACGTCGTACTCCTGGAGGCCGGACCGGACTGGCGCTCCGCGGAGGCCCCGCCTCAGTTGCGCAGCGTGAACGGCTGGCGGGCGCTGGACCAGACGGCGTGCGCGCGCTTCCAATGGCCGGGTCTGGAGTCACGGCGCAGCAGCGCGCAGGAGCGCCGCCCGCATGTGCGTGGCCGGGGCCTCGGCGGCTCGTCGTCGGTGAACGGCATGATCGCCATCCGGGCGATGCCCGACGACTACGACCGCTGGGCGTCGAACGGCTGCCCCGGCTGGTCCTACGAGGAGATGCTGCCCTACCTGCGGCGCATGGAGAGCGACGCCGACTTCGGCGACCGGGCCCACCACGGCGCCGACGGACCGATCCCGGTGCGGCGGCTCGGGCGCGAGGCGTGGGGCCCCGCCGACCATGCGCTCGCCGAGGCGGCGCTGGGCCTCGGCCACCCGTGGTGCGACGACCACAACGGGCCGACGGGCACGGGGGTTTCGCCCTACGGCGTCAACTCCCGCGACGGCCGCCGGGTCACCACCAACGACGCGTACCTGGAACCGGCCCGGCAACGACCGAATGTGCGGATCGTGGGTGACGCGACGGTCGACCGCGTGCTGTTCGAGCACGGTCGTGCGGTGGGCGTGCGGGTGCGCGTGGGCGATGAGTGGACGCAGGTCCGCGCCGAGCGGGTCGTGCTGTGCGCCGGGGCCGTGCACTCCCCGGCGATCCTGCTGCGCTCGGGCATCGGCCCGGGCGGGCCGGTGGCGGCGCTGCCGGTCGGGGAGGGCATGCAGGAGCACCCGCTGGCCCTGTTCTGGCTCCACCCGCGCCCCGAGGTGCGGCCGGATCTCGACGCACGTCAGACCAACTGCTGTCTGCGCTACTCGTCCGGTCTCGCGGACTCGGGCGAGAACGACATGATGATCGTGTCGATCAACCAGACGCTCGCGTTGCCCGACATGAACGACTCGCACCTGGTGGCCGACGGGGCTCGCGGCACCTGGGGCGGCGCGGGCGGCGGTCACGTCTCCGGCGGCCCCGGGCTGCTGTGTCTGTGGGCCAACCAGGAGTTCTCGCACGGCACCCTGCGTCTGGCCTCACCCGATCCGGACGTACACCCCCTGATCGACCAGAACCTGCTGAGCGACCCCGGGGACCTGGAACGGATGCGGGACGGAGTCGAACGCTGTCTGGAGCTGGTGCGTTCCGGATCGTTCGACACCGCCTTCGAGCACATCGCCGTCGACCTCGCCGGCGCGGGCGTCGACGCGCTCGCGGACGACGCCGCCATCGACCGTTGGCTGCTGGAAACGATCGGCGACACCGGTCACATCTGCGGCACCTGCCGCATGGGCGCGCCCGACGACCCGCGCACGGTGGTCGACCCGGCCGGCCGCGTGCTCGGCGTCGACGGGCTGTGGGTCGCCGACGCCTCGGTCTTCCCGGAGGTGCCCCGCGCCAACACGAATCTCCCGACCATCGCCGCCGCGGAACGGCTCGCGGATCTGATCCAAGGTCGCCCGAACCCGGCCGCCACCGAGGGTCTCGCCGTGCAGGGCGGGGTGTGATCGACGTGTCGGAGACAGTGACGACCACGCCGGTGCTGAACATCACCGGGCTGTCCAAGCGATTCGGCGGGACGCAGGCGTTGCAGGACGTCGACCTGGAGATCGCCCACGGCGAGATCCACGCCCTGATCGGCCCCAACGGCTCCGGAAAGTCGACCCTCATCAAGATCCTCGCCGGTTACCACCAGGCCGACGCGGGAGCCGACGCCAGGCTGGACGGCGAGCCGTTCGATCTCGGCTCGGACCACGACCGACTGCGCTTCGTCCATCAGGAGCTCGGCCTGGTGGGCGAGTTGAGCGCGATGGACAACCTGGCGCTCAGCCGGGGCTTCGCCCGGAGCCGGTTCGGCAATATCCGGTGGCGCGAGCAGGAACGCCGCACGGTGGAACTCGTCCACCGGTTCGGCCTGGACATCGACGTACGCCGGCCGCTGGTCGACGCCACGCCCGTGCAGCGCACGGTGGTGGCGATCGCGGCCGCACTGCAGGGCTGGGAGAGCGACCAGGGCCTGCTGGTGCTGGACGAGCCGACCGCCGTACTGCCGCCGGGCGAGGTCGCCAAACTGCTGGACATCGTCCGGGAGGTGCGGCGAGGCGGGGCGAGCGTGCTGTACGTGTCGCACCGCCTCGACGAGATCTTCCAGGTCGCGGACCGGGTGACCGTCATCCGGGGCGGCCGACGGATCGCCACCCGACCGGTGGACGGGCTGACGCCACAGGCGCTCGTCTCGCTGATGGCCGGTGAGGACACGGGCCCGTCCACCGATCGCCCGAAGGTACCTGCGACCATACGGACCGCCGAACCGGCCTTGGAGGCCCGGGAGTTGACCGCCGGCCCGCTCCAGCGCGTCGACTTCACCCTGGCCCGCGGTGAACTGCTCGGCATCGCCGGGCTCGCCGGTTCCGGTCACGACGTGCTGCCGTACGTCGTGACCGGCGCCTGGCCCGGTGACGTGCACGGGCGGTTGCGCTCCCCCGCCCGTTCGCCGGAGTGGGAGCAGGCCTCCCGTGCGGCTCGCCTGGGTATCCCCCTGGTACCCGGTGACCGGGCCGCCCAGGGTGTCATCGGCGAGTTCAGCGTCGCCGAGAACCTCACCCTGCCGTCGCTGTCGAGGCTTCGTGGGCCCCGGCGTCCACTCGACGGCCGGCGCGAGGCCGCGCTCGTAGACGACTGGGTGGCGCGGATCGGCATCCGGACGGCCGGCCGCGACGCCCCGATCACCACGCTCAGCGGGGGCAACCAGCAGAAGGTCGTCATGGCCCGCTGCCTGGCCCTCGAACCCGAGGTGCTGGTGCTGTGCGAGCCGACGGCCGGTGTCGACATCGCCACCCGGCTCCAGCTCTACGACCTGATCAGGGCCCAGGCGGCCCAGGGACTCGGGGTCATCGTCTCGTCGTCGGACGTGGGCGACCTGCTCGCACTGTGCACCCGCGTCCTCGTCCTGCGCGAGGGCCGGGTGGTCCGGGAGATCGCCGGCGACGCCATCACCGAGCCGACGCTGGTTCACGCCATGGAAGGAACCGAATGATGAGCACTACCGCCGCCGGACCCACCGGCACGGGACCCGCCCTCGGGGGACCGGTGGAGGAACCGCCCGCCCCGCCCGCCCGCCCCTCACCGGCCCGCCGTGCGCTCTCGTCCCTCTCGTTCACGAACATCGGCGCGGTCTACGTGTGGATCGTGATCATCATCGTGTTCTCGTTCTGGGCGCCGGCCACCTTTCCCACCTGGTCGACCTTCCAGCAGGTGCTCAACAGCAACGCGGTGGCCGGTCTGGTCGCGCTGAGCGTGGTGCCGCCGCTGGCGGCGCGCGTCTTCGACCTGTCGCTCGCCTACACGATGTCGCTGAGCGGAGTCATCACCGCCAAGGTGATCGTGTCGACGGACATCGGGGCCGGCGGTGCGATCGCACTCGCCATGGCCACGGCGCTGGTGATCGGGGTCATCAACGGGATCGTCGTGGTGACACTTCGGGTGGACTCGTTCATCGCGACGCTGGCGACCGGGTCACTCATCCAGGCGTTCATCACGATGTTCACCGACGGTACGTCGATCACGGGCGTCAAGCTCCTGCTCGAACCCTTCGCGGGCATGGCGCAGGCGAGCGCGGGCGGATTCACCGTCCCCGTGCTCTATCTCCTGGTGCTGGCGATCGCCCTGTGGTTCGTCCTGGAGCACACCGCGACCGGGCGCCGCCTGTACGCGACGGGCTTCAACTCGGACGCGGCACGTCTGCAGGGGGTGCCCACCGACCGTCTGCGTTTTCTCACGCTCGTCGCGTCCTCGGCGATCGCGGGATTCGCGGGCGTCGTCTTCGCCGCGCAGATCGGCTCGGGCTCCCCCGAGGCCGGCACGCCCTATCTGCTCTCGTCGTATGCCGCCGCCTTCGTCGGCGCCACCCAGCTCCGCGCGGGCCGCTTCAACGCCTGGGGCACCGTCATCGCGATCCTCCTGCTGGGCACCGGAACGGTGGGCCTCGGCCTCGCGACCTCCGCCCAGTGGGCCCCCAGCCTGTTCACCGGGCTCGTCCTGATCGTCGCCCTGGTCGTGACCGGAGGGCGGCTGGGCCTGCGCACGCGCCTGACCCGGCGCCGCGCCTCCCGGGCCACCGCTGGTTCCGACGTACCGACCACCACCGCCTGACGGTCACCGGGACGCCGGATCGCCGCCGGGCGGTCCGGCGTCCGCCCCGGGAGGGGCGAGGGCGCCTTGACCGGCGTGCTCCGTGTCGCCCTCGTGCCTGCCACCCGAAGGCCGCGCTCCCACGACACGCAGCGCGATGTCGCCGTACTGATAGGCGAGTTGGTCTACGGAGAACTCGCCGCCCTCGTGGAACCAGCTGGCCACACCGATGCCCATGTCCAGGATCGAGTACGAGGCGATTCTGGCCGACCGCACCCGGAAAGCGCCCTCGTCGGCACCTCGCTCGATGAGTTCACGGAAGCGGCGCTCGTAGTCGCTGCGGCGACTGAGCACCCGGTCCTGGTCGGCCTGTTCCAGGCTGCCGATCTCACGGTTGCCGACGAAGGCCTCCAGGCGATGACGCGCGTGGTAGCGAATGTGCGCCTCCACGGCGCGGCGCAGCCGCTCCCGTACGTCGTCGGTGCCGGCGACGGCCGCGACGTGGTCCGCGATGAGCTGCTCCATCGTGCCGATCATGATCTCGGCCAGCAACTCGTGCTTGGAAGCCACGTGTTTGTACAGGCTCGGACCGCGGATGCCGACGGCGGCTCCGATGTCGGTCATGGTGGTGGACCGGTAGCCCTGCTCGGCGAACAGCCGCAGCGCGGCCTGTCGGATGGCCGATCTGCGGTCGGCCGTGGGTGCGCCCTGCGGCCGCGCCGGCCGGTGTGCCCGCTCGTACGGGCCGTCCTGGTCTGCGCTCACACGGACCCCCGAAGCTATCGATGATTAGCCCATTCCATCTCCATGGGGTCGGCAGTATAACCCGACCCTTGACACAGCACCTCTTCTGGTCTTGTGATGGCTAATGCCCATTAGCCAAACTCGGGAGTGAACGTGTCCATCGGGTTCGAGACCGACGAGAGGGTCGCCGACATCGCGCGGCGCACCGCAGAGTTCGTACGAGAAGTGGTGATACCCGAGGAGCAGGCGTGCGACGGGAACGTCCACGCCGGCCCGGAGCCGCTGCGGCGGCGGCTGCAGGACGCGGCGCGGGCGGCCGGAGTCTTCGCCCCGCATGTGGGCACTGAATGGGGCGGGCTCGGACTGGACCTGTGCGGGCAGGCGGTGGTGTTCGAAGCCGCCGGGTACTCGCTGCTGGGGCCGCTGGCGCTCAACTGCGCGGCGCCCGACGAGGGCAACGCACACCTGCTCGAGATGGTGGCCTCCGAGGAGCAGAAAGATCGGTACCTGCGCCCGCTGGCCACCGGTGAGGTGCGCTCCTGCTTCGCGATGACCGAGCCGGCGCCGGGCGCCGGATCCGACCCGCGTGCGCTCGCCACGACCGCGACGAAGACCAAGGGCGGCTGGCGCATCGACGGCCGCAAGTGGTTCATCAGCGGCGCCGACGGGGCGGCTTTCGCCATCTGTATGGCCCGCACCAGCGGCGGTCCCGGCGACGCGGGAGGCGCGACGATGTTCCTCGTCGACGCCGGCAACCCGGGCATGAAGATCGTCCGGAATATCGACACCCTGGACCAGGGCCTGTTCGGCGGCCACAGCGAGATCGTCTTCGAGGGCTGCGAGGTCGGCGACAGCGCCGTGCTGGGCGAGGTGGACCAGGGCTTCAGGTACGCGCAGGTGCGCCTCGGACCCGCTCGCATGACCCACTGCATGCGCTGGCTCGGAGTGGCGCGCAGGGCGCAGGACGTCGCCCTCGACCGCGCCGCGGACCGCTCGGCCTTCGGCAAGCCGCTGGCCGAACTGGGCATGGTGCAGCAACTGTTGGCCGACAACGAGATAGACATCGAGACCAGCCGGGCCGTGCTGTGGCGGGCCTGCTGGGAACTGGACCAGGGCCGCTCGGCCGCCCAGCACACCTCGATCGCCAAGACGTACGTCTCCGAGGCGGTGAACCGAGTGGTCGACCGGGCCGTGCAGGTGTGCGGCGCGCTCGGCATCTCGGGAGACGCCCCGCTGTCGCGCCTGTACCGGGAGGTGCGTCCCTTCCGTATCTACGACGGCCCTTCCGAGACCCACCGCTGGGCGATCGCCAAGCGCGCGGTACGGGCGGCTCAGGAGCGGAGGGCCGCGCGGTGACCACACCCGAGACGGCCGTGGTCGGCGTCGATGTGCCGGCGCTGCAGCGCTACTTCGAGCGCCATGTACCCGAGTGCGCGGGCTCTTTGAGGGTCGGGCTGCTGCACGGCGGGCGCTCCAATCTCACCTACGACGTGACCGACGGGACGCACCGGTGGGTGCTGCGCCGGCCGCCGCTCGGGGTACTGACACCGACCGCGCACGACATGGACCGCGAGTACCGCGTCGTCGCCGCGCTCGGCGCCACCGGCGTACCGGTCGCCCGGGCGGTGCTGTCGTGCGCGGACCCTGAAGTGATCGGAGCGCCGTTCAGCGTCGTCGACTTCGTCGAGGGCGCGGTGCTGCGCGACGGCGACGAGACCGCCGCGCTGCCGCCCGCCGACGCGCGACGCGCCGCCGAAGCGCTCGTGGACGCCCTGGTGGCGTTGCACGCGGTCGACGCCACCGCGGTCGGGCTCGGCGGCTTCGGCCGCCCCGACGGCTATCTGGCCCGTCAGGTGCGACGGTGGCGCGGGCAGTGGGACAAGGTAGCCACGCGGGTGCTCCCCGACCTCGACATGCTGCACGGCCGGCTCGCCCGCGCCCTGCCCGCGAGCGGCGCCGCGGCGGTCGTGCACGGCGACTACCGCCTGGACAACACCATTCTGGCGCCCGGTGACTTCGGCCGGATCGCGGCGATCGTCGACTGGGAGATGGCCACGCTCGGCGATCCTCTCGCCGACCTCGGCATGCTGCTCATGTACTGGGATCCGACCTGCGAACCGGTCCTCGGGGCACGTCATGTCCCGACGGCCAACCCCGGTTTCCCCGCGGGCCGTGAGCTGGCCGAGCGATACGCGGCGAAATCCGGCCGGGACATCACGGCCCTGGCCTTCTACCAGGCGCTGGGCTGCTTCAAGCTCGCCGTCATCGCCGAGGGCATCCACGCCCGTTATCTCGCGGGACACACCGTCGGCACCGGCTTCGAACGGGTCGGTTCCGCGGTACCCGCGTTGCTGCGGTCGGGGCTGGAGCTGCTGCCGTGACCGCTGGCGCACCGAACGAAGGAGAAGGCGTGCGAGACAGACTGTCCGGGCAGATCGCACTGGTCACCGGCGCGACGGGGGGCATAGGAACCGCCGTCGCGCGTCGGCTGACCGCCGAGGGAGCCACGGTGGTGGTCACCGACGTGGACGCCGGGCGCTGCGAGGAGCTGGCGAAGGAGCTGACGGCCGACGGGGCGCGAGCCCTGGGCCTCGCGCTGGACGTCAGCGACGAGGAGGCGTGGCGCGGCGCGGTCGAGCGCGTGGTCGCCGAGCTGGGCGGCCTGTCCGTGCTCGTCAACAACGCGGGCATCGCCGAAATGCGGACCGTGGAGACGGAGACAAAGGAGTCCTGGGACAAGGTCATCGCGGTCACCCAGGGCGGGGTCTGGCTCGGCATGAAGCACGGCGGGCCGGCGATCGAACGCTCCGGTGGGGGCTCGATCATCAACATCGCGTCGATCTTCGGTACGGTCGGCGGCTTCGGCAGCCAGTTCTCGTATCACGCCGCGAAGGGCGCGGTCCGGCTGATGACGAAGAACGCCGCGCTGCACTGGGGCACGCGCGGTGTCCGCGTCAACTCGATCCATCCCGGCTTCATCGAGACGCCTCTCTCGCGCGAGCTGTGGAGGGGTACGCCCCGGCACACGGCGATGGTCGAGGGCACCCCCTTGGGCCGACTGGGCAGACCCGACGAGGTCGCGGGGGCCGTGGCATTCCTGGCTTCACAGGACGCGAGCTTCGTCACCGGCTCCGAGCTGTACGTCGACGGCGGCTGGACGGCCCGCTGACAGGCAGAAGAAGGGGGCCGCGGCACCTGCCGCGGCCCCCTTCTCTTCGCGATCCTCTTCGCGATCCGGGTGTCACTGCACGCGCGTGTACTGGTTCACCCCGTCCTTGAACGCCACCGTGGCCCGCCCCCGCAGCACGAGGACGTCCAGATGAGCGGCCGTCTCGTTGACGGCGAGCATCTGGTTGAAGGCGTTGAGCTCGCCGAACGGCACTTCCCGGCGTGTCCAGCCCAGTTCGCGCGCGACCGCGTGGGCGTCGAGCGTGCCCTCTCCCAGCGCCGTCAGGCTCTGGGCCAGCCGCTTGTCGTGGTGCGTGAGCAGTTCGGCGACGCGGATGTGGGCGCTGTCGGCGACCGGCCCGTGCGCCGGCAGCAGGCGGGTGTCGGCGTACCGGGTCATCAGCCGCAGCGAGTCCAGGTAGTCGGCGAGTGGCCGGCCGCCCGGTTCGGCCAGTTCGAAGCCGATGGACGGGGTGATGTGCGGCAGGACGTGGTCCCCGGAGAACAGCAGTCCGCGCTGTTCGTCCAGATAGACCACGTGTCCCTTGGTGTGCCCGGGAGTCGGTACGACGTGCAGCTCGCGGTCGCCGAAGCGGAGGGTTTCCGCGCCGAGCCAGCGGTCGGGGGCCTCCCACACGCTCGGGTCGTAGCCGCCGTGGTCCATCGCCTGGATGCGGTCGGCGAGTTCACCGGCGCCCGCCCTGCGCAACGTCTCCAGTGAGCCGGCGGGTTCGTCGCTGCGCAGCCGGCCGAGCATCTCCAGGCCCGGCCGTTCACCGGCGCCCAGGTAGACGCGCGAGCCCAGCAGCCGTCGCAGCTCCACGGCGTTCGTGTAGTGGTCGCGGTGGATGTGGGTGACCAGGATGTGGCTGATGTCGCCGAGATCGCGGCCGATGGCGGCCAGTGCCTCCTCGAGCGCCTTGCGTGCCTCGGGGATCGCCCAGCCGCCGTCGATCATGACGATGCCGTCGTCGTCCGCCACATTCTCCAGCAGATAGACATTGACGGCGTGCAGGCCGTCGTTGGGCAGCGGCAGGGGAACGCGGTGCACCCCGGGCTGCACGGTCTGGACTCCGGCTGCGGCCCATGGGCCCTGGTCGAACCGCGTGGTCATGACTCTCCCTTGCTGGCTGGTCT
The DNA here is from genome assembly GCF_036227505.1 of Streptomyces sp. NBC_01450. Classification (NCBI taxonomy): domain Bacteria; kingdom Bacillati; phylum Actinomycetota; class Actinomycetes; order Kitasatosporales; family Streptomycetaceae; genus Streptomyces; species Streptomyces sp. NBC_01450. Next base: position 851,494 of record NZ_CP109481.1, read on the forward strand.
GCCGCTGTGGATCAGGCCGCGTGGAGCGGCGTGAGTGCGGCCCGCGGGCGTGCCCCGCGTCCGCGCCTTCGGATCAGGTCGGGTCGGGATGACGCGCGCGCAGCCGATGGGCCAGTTCGCGGGCCCCCGACCGGTCGAGCTTGCCGACCTTCGTCTGAGGCAACTCCTCGATGCCGTAGACGAACTCGGGCCACTTGGTCTTGGACAGCCCGACGCTTTCCAGGTGCCCGGTCACCTCGGTGAGGTCGATGCCGCCTCCGTCCTCGGTGACGACGAGCAGCGCGACACGTTCGCCGAGCACCTCGTCCGGGACGGCCGCGACACAGGCCCTGGCCACGCGCGGATAGCTGGCGACCGCCCGCTCTATCTCGGTGATGTCGATGTTGCGGCCGCCGCGGATGATGATGTCCTTCTCACGGCCCATGATGCTGACGGTGCCGTCCTCGTGGGTCATCAGCAGGTCGCCGGTGGGGAAGTAGCCGTCCTCCGTCAGCGCCGGAGGCTCGACCCGGCCGTCCCGCGCGTAGCCGCGGAAGAGGGAGGGACCGCGTACCTGCGCCCGGCCCGACACGCCGGGTCCGGCTTCGGCCCCGTCGGGGGTCAGCGCGCGGAGGTCCGTGCCGGGGAAGGGGCGCCCGTCCCTGCCGAGCCGGATGTCCTCGGGGTCGTCGGGGCTCGGCGAGGTGTGGCCGAGGCACTCGGACATGCCGAAGACGCGGAGGATCTTCGTGCCCAGGGACTGTTCGGCCCGCGCGAGGGCGCCGCGGTCCATCGGTCCGCCACCCACGGTGATCGCGCGGACCCCCGAGAGAATGCCGGAGCCCGCCGCTTCAGCGCCCATCTGCAGCGCCATTGTCGGTACGCACATGGTCCAGCGGACCTCGGCGTCGGCCATCCGCCGCAGCGCGACGGCCCGGTCCCACTTCGCCGTCAGGACGAGTGGGCCGCCCAGCAGAAGCGAGAGGTAGACGCCGAAGCAGTACGCGGCTGTCGACGACAGCGGCACGATCGCGGCCACCGCGTCGCCGCCGGTCAGGCCGTTGATCTCGATGGTGCTCGTGCCGGCGTAGCGCAGGGCCTCCTCGGACTGCACGACGCCCTTGGGCCGCCCGGTCGAACCGGAGGTCAGCCCGATGAGGACGCCACCCGACCAGCGCGACACATCCGGCTGCCCGAGCGTGCGGTGGACGCTCCAGCCGTCGAGCGCCGTGTCCTCGGCCCCGCCCGGTACCAGCTCGGGCACCGCCCATTCCCTCATGGCCGAGGGCTCGGCGACGACGACGTCGGGGCGGATGTCCTCGAAGGCCGCGGCGAACTCGGCCCGTGTGGTGTGCCGGTTGACCACCGCGAGCACCCCGCCGCTCAGGCCGACGGCGAGGCTACCGACGACGGTGCGCCATGAGTTGTCGGCCTGGAGCATGACGGTGCCGCCGGTCCCGCCGGCCGCGCCCGGGAACATCACCTCGGCGAGCCGGGCCGCCTCGGCGAGCATCTCTCGCGCCGTATGGCTGCCCGCGTCGTCGATGACGGCGACGAAGTCCGCCTGCTCGGCTCTTTGCTGGAACTCCCGCACTACCTGTCGCATCCCGCGTCCTCGCTACGCTGTGCCGAACTCCGTCACGAACCCTGCTGTGAATGACTGATGCGCATCGCCGCCGAGGCTGATGTGAAGCCTCATCCGGTGAACATCTCCGCCTCGTGGCCCATCAGCGCGATGCGGCGGCCCTTCATGTCGCCGACCTGGGCGACCGCGGCCGCCCACTCCGGGCTGGCGAGGGCCTTCTTCAGGTCCTCCGGGGAGTCGAAGCTGAGCACGGAGATCCCGTCCCACCCCTCGGAGCGCCTCTCCAGGGCCTGGTCGATCTCGGTGTGCCGCCAGGCGCGAAGTCCGGGCAGCCGGTAGGTCAGCTCCGCGTGGTCGCCTCGCCACCAGCCGATGAACTGCTCGTGCGTCCACTCCGGGGGCCGTGCTGCCAGCAGGACGAGGTTGTACATGACTGTCCTCCGTACGTGGTCTTTGAGAGAGAGCGAGTTCAGTGAATCCGAACGGGTTCAGTGCGGACGAACCGTGTTCATTCGAAACGGATCTCGGACGACCGGCCGATCAGCAGACGCTGCAGCCGACCGCTTGCGTCCACCCGCCCGGCGGCGACGAAACTCGCCTCGACAACGCCCCCGCGCCGCACCTCGCCGAGGAAGAGCTCGTCCTGGCCGAGGGTGGTCGCGGACAGCCGATGGTGGGTGCGCGTACCCCGCTCGCGCTGTTCGAGGTAGCGGACCAGCGCGGCACGGTCCCCGGCGAAGTCGGTGGCGTCACCGTCGCCGGTGGAGAAGAGGATGGAGAGCGAGAAGTCGTCACTGATCAGGTCGAGGATCCTGTTCGGCTCGTCACTGTCGAGGATCTCGAACCATGCGGTGAGGAAGGGGGCGGTCGCGGCGGGGGCTGTGTCCGTGGAGGCGTCGGTCATGGGTGTTTCCTTGCCGTTCGGTGGGGTGCGGGGCTGTGCTCGTGCACGGTTGAGTTCGCTGCGGACACCGGCGTGCACAGCCGCGGCCATGGGTGTCGCGGTCAGTCCCGCCGGCCCGGCAGCGCCGCTACTCCGGCCAGTCGATGAGGTCGTACGTCGTGGTGAAGTACGACTGGTAGCGCGCCATCTGCCCGTCGGGCGTGACAACTGCGGCCGACAGGAAGGACCCGACGGCCTTCCCCGACTCGGTCACCACTCCGTACACGGTCTCGAGATCACCGTCGGAGCTGTGACGCAGGATCTCGTGCACCCTCTCGACGGCGTTGCGGCCCGCGATGTAAGCGGCGAACTCGCCCTTGGACCGTCCCGTCGCCTCTCGGCCCGGCAGCGCGATGTGGAAACGGAAGTCCGGTACGAGAAGCTCGAGTGCCTGCTCGGGGTGGTCGCTGTCCATACGTGCCATGTAGTCGCGCAACACGCTGGCCATGGATGGTCCTTTCACTGGTCGGACGGGCTGCCGGCGGCCCAGGCGGATGGGATGTCCGGCACGGCGGCCGGCCCGGCGATGTCCGTCGGCTTCGGGGCGGGCTGATGTCAGCCGCGGACGGGCGGGGCGGAGAAGTGGCCCTGCGACCGCCTGTCCCGCCGTGCGTTGACCGACCTGACGTACGCGTCGACGCCCACCCTCTCGGGGATGCCGAAGGAGGCCGGGGCACCCGCGCGTATCGTGCGTCGTCGCATGACCCTCCCCAGGTCAAACTGAGTCAAGTTCAGTTCAGTTGAGATATTAATCCTGGGGAAACACGCCTGGCAATGGCTCGTCACGTTCTCGATCACCGTGGATCCGCACGGGACGCGGAGCGGCCCCCTGACGGATATCCGTCAGGGGGCCGCGCGGTGCGGAAGCACTTCATCAGCACATCAGGAGGCGACCATCCGCACGCAGGCGCCCTCGATCAGCTCGCTGATCTCCGAGAGCGGCGTCGGTCCGGACGGCCGGTACCACCGCCACACGCTGACGATCAGGCCGAGCACGCTCGCGCCCAGCAGTTGCGCGTCCCGGAGCGGAAAAGTGCCCTGGGACATGCCCTTCACCAGGAGGTTGGTCCAGTCCCGCTCGACGACCTGGACCAGCTGGCGGGCCGCGACCCGCTCGGCCTCCTCGCGCTTGGACCGGCGCACACCGGAGAGGAGGTCCATGTGGTTCTGCAGAATGCGCATCTGCAGGACCTCGTGCGGGGAGACGTCGTACGCCGCGCGGACCGCGGCCCGCAACGCCTCGACGGGGTCCTCGGCGTCCTTGGTCGCCTCGACGAACAGGTCGTGGGAGCGCTGCAGTTCGAGCCGCATGATGGTGAGCAGACAGTGGGTCTTCGACTCGAAGTAGTGATACAGGGCGGTCTGTCCGATGCCGACCCGCTCGGCCACGGTGGACCACTTGGTGGCCTCGTAGCCGGCCTCACCGAAACAGTCCACGGCGGCCGCGAGAATGGCCGCGCGCTTGGACCGCGGTCCCGCCTCCGGTTCAACGATCCTCGTCATGCTCTCCCGCCTGGCCGTCACTCAGTGTGTCCGTACCGAGAGTAAACCCAAGTTGAACTCAGTTGCCAATCGGTTCGGATTCTTCACAGGGTTTCGAGCACGGTCGCGTTGGCCATGCCGCCGCCCTCGCACATCGCCTGCAGACCGTAGCGGCCGCCGGTCCTGCGCAGCTGGTGAACGAGCGTGGTCATGAGCCGGGCGCCCGTGGCACCGAGCGGATGGCCGAGCGCGATGGCGCCGCCGAAGGCGTTGACCCGCTCCTGGGGGGCGCCGATCTCCTTCTGCCAGGCGAGGACGACGGAGGCGAAGGCCTCGTTGATCTCGACGAGGTCGATCTCGTCGATCGACAGCCCGGCCTTGTCCAGGACCTTCTCGGTGGCGGGGATCGGGCCGGTCAGCATGGGGATCGGGTCGGAGCCGACCACGGCCATGGTGTGCACGCGGGCCAGCGGGGTCAGACCGTGGCGGCGCAGCGCCTCCTCGGAGGCGATCAGCAGGGCGGCGGCGCCGTCGGAGATCTGGCTGGCGACGGCGGCGGTCAGCCGGCCGTTCTCGGTGAGGGTCTTCAGGCCCGCCATCCTCTCCAGCGTGGTGTCGGCGCGCGGGCCCTCGTCGGCCGTGAGTCCGAAGGACGGGACGATCTCGTCGTCGAAGACACCGTCGGCCTGTGCGGCGAGCGCCCGCTGATGGCTGGTGAGCGCGAACTGCTCCATGTCCGAGCGGGAGATGCCCCACTTCTCGGCGATCAGCTCGGCCCCCCGGAACTGCGAGACCTCCTGCTCCCCGAAGTGCTCGCGCCAGCCGTCCCCCGCGTACGGGCTGCCCATGCCGGCCTGTTCGCCGACGAACGCCGGGCTGGCGATGGGCACCAGGCTCATCACCTCCACGCCGCCCGCGACCACCAGGTCGGCGGCGCCGGAGCCGACCGCCTGGGCGGCGAAGTGTACGGCCTGCTGGGATGAGCCGCACTGGCGGTCGATGGTGACGCCGGGGACGTGCTGCGGCAGTCCCGCCGACAGCCATGCGACGCGTGCGAGGTTTCCGGTCTGAGCGCCGATCTGGCTGACACATCCGAAGTACACGTCGTCGACCGCGCCCGGGTCGACGCGGGTGCGCTCCAGCAGAGCGCGCAGCACATGTGCGCCGAGGTCGGCAGGGTGCACGCCGCTGAGCGCGCCCTTGCGGCGGCCGACGGGGGTGCGGACGGCTCCGACGATGAATGCTTCCGACACGGTGGGTTCCTTGGGGTTCGGGATGTGGGGGTCAGGGCCGGGGGGAAACGCGTGTGAACTCGGGCGCCCGCTTGTCGAGGAAGGCGGCGACGCCCTCACGGCCCTCGTCGGAGGCGGCCGCGGCGGCCAGCGCGCGGGCCTCCCGGTCCAGGTGCGGGCCGAGGTCCGAGGTCAGGCCGGCGGCGACAAGGCGGCGGGTGACGCCGAAGGCCGCGGTGGGCCCGCGGCGCAAGGCCTCCGCCGTCCGCGCGGCCTCGGCGGCCAGCTCGTCGGCGGCGACGACCCGGCTCACCAGTCCGATCGCCGCGGCTTGTGCCGCCGGTATCCGACGGTTCGTCAGCAGCAGGTCCAGCGCCCGCTTGGGTCCGACGAGACGGGGCAGGAACCAGCTCACCCCGGCGTCCGGCGCATAGCCGATGCCGGTGTACGCGGCGGTGAACGAGGCGTCGGCGGCGGCGAGGGTCACATCGGCCGCCGCGGCCAGGCCGATGCCGGCGCCCGCGACGGCTCCCTGCACTGCGGCCACCATCGGCGCGTCGATCGCGGCGAACGTGCGCTGGGCCTCGTGCAGCGCCTCCGTGACCGCGATGAGGTGCTTCTCCAGCGCCTCGCCGGACAGCCGCGAGAACTCCCTGAGGTCGCCGCCGACACAGAAGGACTTTCCCTCGCCGGTGAGCAGCACGGCCCGGACGCCCGCACGGCCGCAGGCCCGTGCCGCCTCCAGCAGTCCGCGTGCCATCTCCAGGTCGATGGCGTTGCCCGCCTCGCCGCGGCGCAGGGTGACGTGGGCCAGGCCGTCGCCGTGGATCTCGATGCCGACCCTCATCGCGCCGTCCATCCGCCGTCGACGGTCAGAACCTGACCGGTGCAGTACGTGGAGGCGTCCGAGGCGAGGAAGAGCAGCGCGCCGTCCAGCTCGTGACCGTCGCCGCCGCGGCACAGCAGGGTGTTGCGCTCGACCCAGCGGCTGGAGCGCTCGTCGCCGAAGAGGTCCGCGGTCATCTCGGTACGGAACCAGCCCGGGGCCAGGGCGTTGACGCGTGTTCCGCTGCGGCCCCACTGACCGGCCAACTCACGGGTCAGACCGATCAGTCCGGCCTTGGACGCGGAGTAGCTCGCGCCGCCGAGGGGGGCGGCGGAGACCAGGCCGAGGATGGAGGAGACGTTGATGACGCTCCTGCCGGTGGTGGGGCCGTCGGCGGGAACGGGAGCCTCGGCGATGAGCCGGGCGAGATGGAAGGGCGCGATGAGGTTGACTCCCAAGACGTCGGCGAAGGCGTCCGGGGACTCGTCCTCGGCGCGTGTCTCGCCGGACGTGGCCGCGTTGTTGACCAGGATGTCGACGCGGCCGGTGGTGGTCAGCGCCGTCTCGGCCAGCCTCGTACGGTCGGCCTCCAGCGAGACGTCGCAGGCGACCGGATGGATGCGCGCGTCGAAGTCGGCGAGTTCCTTCAGCCGGTCGATGCGGCGCGCGGCGGCGAACACATGGGCGCCGGCCTGGGCGAGGACGGCGGCGAACCGTGCGCCGAGCCCCGCGGACGCACCGGTGACGATCGCCGTCCGGCCCTGAAGCGAGAACAGCTCGGACGCGGGTCGCGGCGCGCTCACCCGTCCACCCCGATCGGCAGGGCGGTCGCACCGCCGTCGAGCACCAGGGTCTGGCCGGTCATCCAGGAGGAGGCGTCACAGGCCAGGAACAGCGCGGCGTTCGCCACGTCCTGCACCGTGCCCAGGCGCCGCATCGGCAGCTTGGCGGTGAGGATGGGCTCGCGGACCTCCCACACCGCACGCGCGAGCTCCGTCTTGATCAGCCCGGGGGCGATGGCGTTCACCCTTGCCCGCGGCCCGAGTTCGTAGGCGAGCTGTCGGGTCATGTGGAGCATGGCGGCCTTGGTGGCGTTGTAGTAGCCGATGTGGGGGTCGACGATCAGCCCGCCGACGGAGGCGATGTTGATCACCGCTCCCTCGTGCTCGGCCATCCAAGCCCGCCAGGCGCACCGCGTCCAGGCGATCATTCCGTACTGGTTGACGCGGACCGTCTTCTCCGCTCGCGGCAGGTCCAGGTCGAGCAGGTCGCCGTTGTAGGGGTTGGTGGCCGCGTTGTTGACGAGGATGTCGACCCGGCCGAAGCGGGTCATGGTGTCCTCGACGCAGGCCTCGGCCTGGTCGGGTTCGCCGGCGTTGGCCACCACCGTGTGGATGTCGCCGTCGCCTTTGACGCGCAGCAGTTCCTCACGTGCCTCGCTGAGCCCCGCGGCCTTGCGTGCGGCGATCACGACATGCGCGCCGGCCGTCCGGTAGGCGGTGGCGATGCCGAGGCCGATGCCGCGGGATCCGCCGGTGATGACGGCCACCTTGCCGTCGAGGGTGTTGGCGCTCACGCTGCCCCTGCCTTCGTGTCGGTCGTCCGATGCTCGGCCTTCGGGCCGGTTTTCTCGTACTGGGCGAGTTCCTGGCGGGCGACTGTCCGCAGATGCACTTCGTCGGGGCCGTCCGCGATGCGCAGCGCCCGCGTGATGGCGTACAGCCGGGCCAGTACGGTGTCGTCGCTGACCCCCGCCGCGCCGTGCGCCTGGACCGCGCGGTCGACCACCTTGTGGGCGACCTCCAGCGCTGCCACCTTGATCGCGGCGACCTCCGTGCGGGCGGCGGCGTTGCCGACGGTGTCCATCAGCCAGGCCGACTTCAGGACGAGCAGGCGCAGTTGCTCGATCTCGATGCGGCTGCGGGCGATCCACTCGCGCACCACGCCCTGGTCGGCGAGCGGCCCGCCGAAGGCGACGCGCGCGCTCACGCGCTCGCACATCAGCCGCAGGGCGCGTTCGGCGAAGCCGACGGCGCGCATCGCGTAGTGCATCCGCCCCGGGCCGAGCCGTCCCTGGGCGAGTGCGAAGCCCTCTCCCTCGCCTCCGAGGATGTTCTCCACCGGTACCCGGACGTTCTCGAAGAGCACCTCACCGTGCCCGCACCGGTCGGTGTAGCCGAACATGGGCAGGTCGCGCAGGACGGTGACCCCCGGGGTGTCACGGGGGACGAGCAGCATGCTCTGCTGCCGGTAGGTGGGCGCGTCCGGGTCGGTCTTGCCCATCAGGATGATCAGCTTGCAGTCGGGGTCGAGGATCCCGGAGGTGTACCACTTGCGGCCGTTGACGACGTAGCTGTCGCCGTCGCGGGTGATGCGCGTCTGGATGTTACGGGCGTCGGAACTGGCGACCTCGGGCTCGGTCATCGCGAAGCAGGAGCGGATCTCGGCCTCCAGCAGGGGCCGCAGCCAGCGCGACTGCTGCTCGGGCGTGCCGTACAGCGCGAGCAGTTCCATGTTGCCGGTGTCGGGTGCCGAGCAGTTGAACACCTCGGGCCCGATGATGGAGCGGCCCGCCAGCTCGGCGAGCGGCGCGTATTCGAGGTTGGTGAGCCCCGCCCCCCAGTCGCCGTGCGCCATGAAGAGGTTCCACAGGCCCTCGGCGCGCGCCTTCTCCTTCAGCTCGGTCATCACCGGCGGCAGCGCGTGCGGGTCGTCCGCCTCGGCGAGCTGCCGGTCGTAGACGGCTTCCGCCGGGAAGACGTGCTGCTCCATGAACGACCGCATGCGGCCTTGGAGTTCACTCGCCCGTGGCGAGAATCCGAAATCCACGATTGCTCCTCTTCGCCGAACGCTCGGCCCGGCGTACGTCCCAAGTGCGGTGGTCTGTGGTCGGTCCAGGGCCCTGTCGTGCTCGCCTCGATCAGCCGAGGATGTCCCGCGCCGTGCGCATCATCGCGGCGATGGTGGGCGGCAACCGCTCCTGGTCCGGGTCGTGGTGCTTGCCCTCGCGGTGCCGGCGCAGGTTGTGGCCCATGATCGCGGCCATCTTCATGCGGCCCAGCGCCCGGAACCAGTCCATGGCGGGCAGCGCGGGCCGGCCGTCGAGGTAGGTGTCCAGCAGTTCGGCCTCGGTGGGCAGGCCGGGCACGGCGCGGCCCAGCCGGGGGAAGTTGCGGTGGTCGGCGAAGAGCAGGAACCAGCCGAGGTCGATGCGCGGGTCGCCGACGCTCCAGATCTCCCAGTCGACGACCGCCACCGGGCGCTCTCCGACGCACAGCACGTTGCCGAGCCGGAAGTCACCGTGCAGCAACACGGGCGGAAGGCCGGCGGGCACGTCGTCGGCGAGGCGCTTCAACAACTCCTCGCCTCCCGGGCGCAGTTCGTCCGGTACGGCGTGCAGAGTGCGGCTCCACCGGGCCAGCTCACCGGCCGCGTCGAGCGGCTCGGGCGCGTCGAGCCCCGGCGTACGGGTGTCGGTCTCGTGCAGTCGCCGCAGCACGGAGGCGATCTCCAGCATGCGGGCACGTGCCGTCGCGGCGGGCACCTCGGGCTCGTCGAGTACCGGCTCGACGGCCTCCCCGGCCGCGAAGTCCATCGCGAACCAGGCGGGTCGCGCCGCGTCGACGACGGCGACGCCCGGCACCGGTACCGCGGATCCGGCCAGCGCGCCCAGCACCCGCGCCTGGCGCAGCACGTCGTTGCGCCCGATGGGTCGCTCCCCCGGAGGTACCGCCTTGACGACGTACTTCGCGTCGCCTGCCGTGACCGAGTACGTCAGCCCCGAATGGCCCCCGGGCAGGGGCTTCAACTGCCCGATCGTCGCGGCGGGCTGCCGGGTGGCGAGCCGGCCGCGGACCCGCGCCGCCAGCTCCGACACGTGCGTGGCCGTGCTCATCGGACGGGCTCCTTGGGCAGGCCGAGCACGCGCTCGGCGAGGATGTTGTGCTGGATCTCGTCGGTACCGCCCGCGATGCTGTATCCGGGTGCTCCGAGCAGGTGCTCCGTCCAGGCGTAGGTGCCCCACTCCCCCGTGTCCGCGACGAGGCGCGGGCCGAGCAGTTCGGACACCAGATCGCTGGTGCGTCGCATGGTCTCGGTGGCGTACAGCTTGCCGACCGAGGCTTCCGCGCCGGGCTCACGTCCGGCGACGAGGGCGCCGGTCACCCTGAGCCCGATGAGCCGTTGGACGAGGGCGCGGACGTGGAGGTCGGCGGCCCGCTGCTGTTCGCCGCCGGTGAGCGGGCGGGGCAGGTTCCGGGCCAGTTCCAGCGCCTTGTCGGCGTTGTCCAGGCCGAGGTTGCCGGAGTCGAGGCGTTCGGCGGCCAGCACGCTGAGCGTGACCCGCCAGCCTTCGCCGACCGGTCCGAGCCGGTCGGCGTCGGGCACGACCACACCGTCGAGGTAGACCTCGTTGAAGCTGGCACCGCCGGTCATCTGCCGGATGGGCCGTACGGTCACACCCGGGGCGTCCAGGCGCACCAGGAACACGGTGATGCCGGCGTGCTTGCGTACGTCGGGGTCCGTACGGCACACCGCGACGCCCCACGTCGCGACCGTGGCCCCGGAGGTCCACACCTTGTGCCCCTGCAGCACCCAGTGGTCACCGTCGCGCACCGCCCTGGTCCGTACCGCGGCGAGGTCGGAGCCGGCCTCGGTCTCCGAGAACAGCTGGCAGGCCAGCTCGTCGGTGCGCAGCATGGGGCGCAGCCATCGCCGCTTCTGCTCCTCGGTGCCCCAGATGCCGATCGCGGGGGCGACGAGCTGCTGCGTCACCGGGAAGATCTCGGTGCGGTGGGGCACGTCGAAGGCCGCTTCTTCGGAGCGGTAGAGCTGCTCGTAGTAGGCGGGCAGGTCACGTCCCCCGTACGCCGCCCGCCAGTTGAGCGCACCCCACCCCTGGTCGTAGCGAGTGCGTTCCCACTCCTGGGTGCGCGCGGTGTGCTCGCGTTCCTGCTCCTCGGTCCGGTTCTCGAACACGGCGACGGAGTCGGAGCCACTGCCCCACTCCCCGTCGACGGCGCGCGGCCGGGCGACCGTCGCGAGCCACCGCCGGGCCTCGGCGTGGAACTCCTCGGGTTCCGGGACACCGCTCATCTCTTCCTCCACCTGGGCTCAGCAGGGCATTCAGCGGGACAGCACCGTGCAGGCGCTCACGCCCGGCGCGCCGTACACATGGGTGAAGCCGATCCTGGGCTCCCCGGGGACCTGACGCTCCCCGGCCCGGCCGCGCAGCTGCTGGACGACCTCGTAGACCTGACGCAGCCCCGAGGCGCCGATGGGTTCGCCGTTGGCGATGCAGCCGCCGTCGGTGTTGACCGGCAGCGTGCCGCCGATCTCCGTGGCGCCGGAGGCGATCAGCCGCTCCTGTTCGCCGTCCTCGCAGAATCCGCACTCGGCCATGTGCATGACCTCGGCGCCGCTCTCGGTGTCCTGCAGCTGGCAGACGTCGACGTCGCCGGGGCCGATACCCGCCTCCTCGAAGGCGGCGGCCGAGGCATCGCGGCTGACGCTGGTCGGCTCGCCCCCGGGGATCCAGGGGCTGAACACCTCGAACGAGCCGAAGCGCCGGGTGCGTACGGCCGCGGAGCGCAGGGTGACCGAGGGGCCGTCCAGGGTGCGGGCGACCTCGGGCGAGCAGAGCACGAGCGCGGCCGCGCCCGCCCCCGGGGAGCAGAACATGAAGCGGGTCAGTGGATCGCTGACCATGCCGGATTCGAGGATCTCCGCGGCGGACACCGGGTCCCGCCGCCATGCCTCGGGGGTCAGGCCACCGTTGCGGTAGGCCTTTTCGGCGACCAGCGCGAGGGTCTTCGGGGTGATCCCGTGGTCGTGCATATAGCGCTGGATCTTCATGCCGAAGAACTGCGTGGTCACCATCAGTCCGTCGCTGCCGTACTCCTCGCCCAGGCCCCAGTCCTGGGGCCGCGGGTCGAAGGCGCCGCGCGGGTGCTTGTCGAAGCCGACGGCGAGTACGACGTCCGCCATGCCGGAGCGGATCGCGTTCACGGCGGAGATCAGCGCGCTGCCGCCGGTCGCGCAGCCGTTCTTCACGTTCACGAACGGCAGCCCGGTCAGGCCGAGTTCGGCCACCAGGGTGTCGGCGAGGCCGGCGCTGTCACTGCCGCCGAACGCGGCCCGCACCCGGGACCACTCGACGCCGGCGTCCGTCAGCGCGGCGTTCACCGCGCTGACGGCCAGCTGACGGCCGCTCGCCTCCGACCGGCCGAACGGGGTGCGTCCGGCTCCGCAGATCAGAACGTCCGTGCTCATGATTCCTCCTCGCCGGTGCGCGTGGGCCTGGCCCGCGGCACCCCGTCGCCGGCGGTCAGCGTGAGGGGCATGCCGATCCGGATCCGGTCGAAGTCGTCGACCTCGATCACGGCGGCGACGCGTACGCCTTCCGCCAGCTCGACGTATCCGACCGCGAACGGCTCGAAGCCGCCGGGCGGGACTTGGTAGGGCGGGGACTTGGGCGCGTACCGCTGGACCGTCCAGGTCCACAGGGTGCCCGCGCCCTGGAGAACCGCCGGTTCGGCCGGCCCCCCGCAGCGCGGGCACACCTCGTCCGCGGGGTGGACCACCACCGAGCAGCTGGGGCAGCGTGAGCCCTGGAGCCCGGCGGCCGGACTCCGCGGAACCGTGGTCATCCGGATCAGCGCCCCTGCCACTTGGGTTCGCGCTTCTCCAGGAACGCGGAGACGCCTTCGTTGGCGTCCTCGGAGTTGAGCGCCACGCCCACGGCGAGGTGCTCCATCACCATGAGCGACTGGGTGTCGGCGTCCAGGCTCCGGTCGATCGTCATCTTGGTGAGCCACATCGTGAACGGGCTCTTGTCGATGAGGTCACCGATGAAGTCCTGGACCGTCTCGTCCAGCTTGTCGGCCGGAGCGGACTTGTTGATCAGGCCGAACTCGGCGGCCTCGATACCGGAGAGCAGCTTGCCGGTGAGCATCAGCTCCTTGGTCTTGCGGATGCCGATCATGCGCGGCACCCGGTAGATCGGGCCGGCGCCGCCGAACAGCGCGCGGCGGATGTGGAAGTCACCGATCTTGGCGTCGTCCGCGGCGATCGCGAAGTCGCAGGAGATCATGATCTCGAAACCGCCGGCGGTGACGTGCCCTTCCAGGACCGCGACCGAGGGGGTCTTCATCGAGTAGAGGCGGTCGCACACCTTCGCGGACTTGACCGCGACGTCGATGGCGTTCGACTTGCCGACGTAGTCCGCCTTCAGGCTGTCGAGGTCGAAGCCCGAGCAGAAGGTGCCACCGCGGCCGCGGAACACCAGGACCCGCAGCTCGGGGTCCTCGTCGACCTCGGTGATGATCTCGTCGAGCCGGTCCAGGATCGGCACCGTGACGCAGTTCTTCTTCCACGGGCGGTTGAGCCAGACACGGGCGACATGGCCGTCACGCTCGAACTGGATCTCGTCTTCCACTGCCATTTCCGATCCCTCCATTAAACTGAACTGAATTCACTACGAGTCTGGGGAGGTGGTGATCCAGTGTCAACCCTCAGATCGAAGTTGGTTCAACTACATGCTCCGAACGGGCATTGGGCCCGCACCCCGGTCAACTCGCGCTGTCCGCCGGGATGTCGACGAGAACCTTGACCCGTCGTCCGTCGCGGACGTCGTGCAGCCCCGCGAGGGTGTCGCCGAGCGGGATGTGGTCGAGCCAGCCGTCCGTCGGGTAGTGCCCGGCCGCCATGTGCTCGATGACGCGCTCGAAGACGCCGTCGGGGTACGCCTCGCAGCCCAGCAGGGCGAGTTCGGCCAGGCGTACGACGGAGGCGTCGATGGCGACCGGGCCCGAGTACAGAGCGACCATCACGACCGGCGCCCGGGCGGCCACGGAGCGGATGGCGGCGTCCAGCGCCTCCGGCCGGCCCGAGCACTCGATGGCGGCGTCCACGCCCCGGCCGCGGGTGTGGCTCATCACCTGCTCGACGACGTCGACCGCGCCCGGATCGAGTACGCGGGCGCCATGCCGCCGGGCGGCCGCACGGCGGGACGGCGAGGGTTCCACCACGAGCACGTCGTGGACGCCGTGTGCCCTGAGCGCGAACAGCGCGCCCATGCCGACCGCACCCGCACCCGTCACCAGGGCGCTGCCGCCGCCGCGCACACCGGCCCGCTCCACGGCGTTCAGGCCCACCGCCATGGGCTCGACCAGGGCGCCCTGTTCCAGCGAAAGCCCGTCGGGCAGCCGATACACGGCGTCGGCCGGCACGACCACGTACTGGGCGAGTCCGCCACCGGGGGCGGTCACCCCGATCGCCGCCAGGGCCGTGCACAGATGGGACAGTCCGGCCGCGCACCGTGGACATACCCCGCAGGTGCGGATCGGCCGCACGCAGACGCGGGCCCCGGGCGCGACCCGGTCGACCCCTTCGCCGCAGGCCACCACGGTCCCGGCGAACTCGTGCCCCAACGTCTGCGGCAGGGTGGCGCCGGTCAGCGGGTTGGGCTCGTGCGTGGCACGAGGCGTCTCGAAGTACTCGTGCACATCGGTGCCGCAGATCCCCGCGTACGCCACGCGGATCTTCACCTCGCCCTGCCCCGGCTCGGGTTCGGGCATCTCCTCGACCCGCAGATCCTTGGCTCCGTACAGTCTGGCGGCCAGCATCGCCCCTCCTCCACATCGCTTCCGGCGGACACTGCCGAGACTGCCAGCAAACTGAACTGACTTCAATAGAATGCTTGAGACCCGCACCTACTTCGGTTCAATATGGAGAGGGTCTGCTCCTGCCGGCCTCCCCTGCCCGGTTACTCCCTTGTCAGGCCCGCGGCCGCGACCCGGTCCAACCCGTATCCGCCCCCTGCCGACGCGAGAGGGGGCAGTCTGGAGTGCACATGTCCGCCGGCGACGTGGCGGCGCGGTCGTACCGCGCTCAGCATCCCGTCCGCTTCGTGACCGCCTCGAGCCTCTTCGACGGTCATGACGCGTCGATCAACATCATGCGGCGCGTCCTGCAGGCGCAGGGCGCGGAGGTGATCCACCTCGGGCACAACCGCTCCGTGAGCGAGGTGGTGGACGCCGCCCTGGAAGAGGACGTGCAAGGGGTCGCCGTCAGCTCCTATCAGGGCGGTCACATCGAATACTTCGAATACCTGGTGGAGTTGTTGCGGGAGCGCGGCGCCGGGCAGGTGCGCGTGTTCGGCGGGGGCGGCGGGGTGATCGTGCCGCAGGAGATCGAGCGGTTGTCGCGGGCCGGCGTGCGGATCTTCTCGCCGCAGGACGGGCAGCGGCTCGGCCTGGCCGGGATGATCCGGTCGATGATCGAGGCCTGCGACACCGCGCCGTGGGAGGAGTCGCCCGCCGAGATCGGGCGGGTGCTGGCGGGTGAACGCCCGGCACTGGCACGGCTGTTGTCCGGGGCCGCGGCCGAGGCGGTGCCAGCCGCGGACCTGCGGGCGCTGGAGAAGGCGGCCACCGCGCGCCAAGTACCGGTGCTCGGCATCACCGGCACGGGCGGCTCCGGCAAGTCCTCGCTCACCGACGAACTCATCCGCCGACTCCGCACCGACCAGCGAGACGCGCTGCGGGTGGCGGTACTGGCCGTGGACCCGACCCGCCGACGTGGCGGCGGCGCCCTGCTCGGCGACCGCATCCGCATGAACTCCCTCGACGGCGAGCGCGTCCTCTTCCGCTCACTGGCCACCCGCGGCAGCGGTGAACTCCCCGAAGGACTCGGCGAGTCGATCACCGCGTGCAAGGCGGCGGGCTACGACCTGGTCATCGTCGAGACACCCGGCATCGGCCAGGGAGACGCGGCGATCGTGCCCTTCGCGGATGTGTCGCTGTACGTCATGACACCGGAGTTCGGTGCGGCCTCCCAGCTCGAGAAGATCGACATGCTCGATTTCGCGGACGTCGTCGCCATCAACAAGTTCGAGCGGCGCGGCGCCCAGGACGCGCTGCGCGACGTCGGACGGCAACTCGTCCGCAACCGGGAGGCATTCGGCTCCCGCCCCGAGGAGATGCCGGTCTTCGGCACCAGCGCCGCCACCTTCAACGACGACGGAGTCACCGCGCTCTACCAGCACCTGCGCGAACTGCTCGGCGAGCGCGGCATGCCGACGAGGCCCGGCGCCCTGCCCGAGGTGTCGGTGCGTCACTCCAGCGGCGCGGCGCAGATCGTGCCCCCGTCCCGGGCACGCTATCTGGGGGACATCGCCGAGACGGTGCGTACGTACCATGCGCACACCCTCGAACAGGCCGAAGGCGCCCGGCGGGTGCAGCGACTGACCGCCGTCCGCGACGAACTGGCGGGCGCGGCGGCGCCGACGACCGACGTCGACCGGCTGCTCGACGAGGCGCAGGAGCGGCTCGGCGAGGGTGCCCGGCGCGCACTGAGGCAGTGGCCCGAGACCGTACAGGCCTATGGCGGGGACGAGTTGGTGGTCACCGTGGGCGGCCGTCAGCTGCGCACCCGCCTGGTGCGCGCGTCCCTTTCGGGCAGCCGGATCCCGCGGGTGGCGCTGCCGCGGTACGCCGACCACGGGGAGCTGCTGCGGTTCCTGCGGGAGGAGAACCTGCCGGGCTCGTTCCCGTTCACGGCCGGGGTGTTCCCCTTCAAGAGGGAGGGCGAGGACCCGGCGCGGATGTTCGCCGGGGAAGGCGATCCGTTCCGTACCAACCGCCGGTTCAAGCTCCTGTCCCAGGGCGGCGAGGCGACCCGCCTGTCCACGGCCTTCGACTCCGTCACGCTCTACGGCCGCGACCCCGACGAACGCCCCGACATCTACGGCAAGGTCGGCACCTCGGGTGTCTCGGTGGCGACGCTGGAGGACATGAAGGCGCTGTACGAGGGCTTCGACCTGGTCGCGCCCACCACCTCCGTCTCCATGACGATCAACGGCCCGGCGCCGACGATCCTCGCGTTCTTCCTGAACACCGCGATCGACCAGCGGCTCGACGCGTACGCCGCCGAGCATGGCCACGCGCCCGGTCCCCAGGAGGCCCGGGAGATCCGGGCCGAGGTGCTGCGCGGTGTGCGCGGCACCGTACAGGCCGACATCCTCAAGGAGGACCAGGGACAGAACACCTGCCTGTTCTCCACGGAGTTCAGTCTGCGCATGATGGGCGATATCCAGGAGTGGTTCATCGAGCAGGACGTACGCAACTTCTACTCGGTCTCCATCTCCGGCTACCACATCGCCGAGGCCGGGGCGAACCCCATCAGCCAGCTCGCGTTCACGCTCGCCAACGGGTTCACCTACGTCGAGTCGTACCTGGCCCGCGGCATGGACATCGACGACTTCGCGCCGAACCTGTCGTTCTTCTTCTCCAACGGCATGGACCCGGAGTATTCGGTGCTCGGCCGGGTCGCCCGCCGGATCTGGGCGGTGGCGATGCGCGACCGTTACGGGGCGAACGAGCGCAGCCAGAAGCTGAAGTACCACGTGCAGACCTCGGGCCGCTCCCTGCACGCCCAGGAGATGGACTTCAACGACATCCGCACCACACTGCAGGCGCTCCTCGCGCTCTACGACAACTGCAACAGCCTGCACACCAACGCCTATGACGAGGCGGTCACCACCCCCACCGAGGAGTCCGTCCGCCGAGCGCTCGCCATCCAGCTGATCATCAACCGCGAGTGGGGCCTGGCGATGAACGAGAACCCGCTGCAGGGCTCGTACGTCATCGACGAACTCACCGATCTGCTGGAGGAGGCGGTGCTGACCGAGTTCGAGCGGATCAGCGAGCGCGGCGGTGTGCTCGGCGCGATGGAGACCGGCTACCAGCGGGGCCGTATCCAGGACGAGTCGATGCTGTACGAGGAGCGCAAGCACGACGGAACGCTGCCGATCATCGGCGTCAACACCTTCCGCAACCCGAACGCCGAGGACGGGCAGGCCGCACCGGTCGTCGAACTCGCCCGCGCCACCGAGCAGGAGAAGCAGTCCCAGCTCACCCGCGTCCACGACTTCCAGGCCCGCCACCAGGACGCGGCCCGCGTGGCCCTCGCCGACCTCAAGCGCGCCGCCACCAGCGGCGACAACGTCTTCGCCGTGCTGATGGACGCCTCGCGCGTCTGCTCACTGCAGCAGATCACGGAGGCGTTCTTCGAGGTGGGCGGTGCCTACCGGCGCAACGTCTGACCGGATCGACGCCCCTTCTCCCCCTCCCAACCACCCGACCAGGGAAGGAACTTCATGTCAGACATCTCACGTCTCGCAGTCGTCGGCTGCGGTCTCATGGGCTCCGGCATCGCCGAGGTCGCCGCGCTGCGCGGCCTCGATGTCACCGTCGCCGAGTCAAGTCCCGGGCTGGCCGCCGCCGGCCGTGCCCGCGTCACCGCCTCGCTGGACCGCGGTCTGCGGCGCGGAAAGCTCACCGAGGCCGAACGCCACCAGGCGCTGGCCCGGCTCGCCTTCACCCACGACCTCGGGGAGCTGGCCGACCGGCAGTTCGTCATCGAGGCCGTCGCCGAGAACCGCGAGGTGAAACTCGAGATCTTCCGTCAGCTGGACAAGGTGATCGCCGACCCGGACGCCGTCCTCGCCACCAACACCTCCTCGATCCCCGTCGTCGACCTCGCCGTCGCCACCGACCGGGCCTCCCAGGTCGTGGGCCTGCACTTCTTCAACCCCGTGCCGGTACAGAAGCTGGTCGAGGTCATTCCCGCCCTCACCACCAGCGCCGACACCGCGGCCCGCGCCCGCGCCTTCGTCGCCGACCGCCTCGGCAAGGAGGTCATCCAGGCACCCGATCGCTCGGGCTTCGTGGTCAACGCGCTGCTGGTGCCCTATCTGCTCGCCGCGATCCGCATGGTCGAGTCCGGCGCGGCCCGCCCCGAGGATGTCGACAGCGGTATGGAGCTGGGCTGCGCCCACCCGATGGGCCCGCTGCGGCTGCTGGACCTGATCGGCCTGGACACGGCGCAGGCCGTCGCCGAGTCGATGTACGAGGAGTTCAAGGAGCCGCTGTACGCCGCTCCCCCGCTGCTGCGGCGGATGGTCGCCGCGGGTCATCTGGGCCGCAAGAGCGGCCGCGGGTTCTACCAGTACGACGCCTGAGGTACGCGTACGAGGGAGCCGGCCGCTGGATGTCCAGCGGCCGGCTCCCTCGTACGGCGTGGGACCGACCGTGATCAGGGGACCGGATCGGTGTGTTGCGTCATGTCGCTTTTCCTCACGGCTCAGGCGGCGGATCGGCCGGCGAGTCCGAGGAGTTCGGCGAGTCGGGTGCGGTGCTGGTCCGCGGTGCCGAACAGCACCGCGCCGCTGCGCGCCCGGCGCACGTACAGGTGTGCCGGATGCTCCCAGGTGAAGCCGATCCCCCCGTGCAGCTGGACGTACTCCGCGGTGGCCAGGCCGAAGGTCTCGCCGCAGACCGCGGCGGCGGCGCTCGCGGCCAGCGGCAGCTGCGGCGAGGCGATGGCCACGCAGGCGGTCGCGTACGCGGATGCCGAGCGTGCCGCCTCCAGCGCCACCAGGACATCGGCCAGCCGGTGCTTGACCGCCTGGAAGGAGCCGATGGGGCGCCCGAACTGGTGCCGTTGCGCGACGAATTCGACCGTGGCGTCCAGTGCGTGGCCGCTGCCGCCGACCTGCTCGGCAGCGAGGGCGGCTCGCCCGGCGTCGAGGGTCGTCGTCACCTGACCCGACTCACCCACGGGTGTGGCGGGTGCGTCACGGAACTCCACCCGTGCCTGGCGGCGCGTCCCGTCCAGCACGCGGCGCGGTGTTCGCAGGCAGGTGTCCGTCGCCGGCTCGCAGGCGAACAGCCGTACGCCGTCGGCCGTTCGGGCCCGCACCACGATCACCTCCGCACCGGCCCCGTCGAGGACGAAGTCCGCCGCGCCGCGCAGTACCCAGCCGAAGCCACCGCGATCCGCGCTGACACCGGGCTCGTTCTCGTGGAAACCGGCCACCGTCGCGGTGAGCGTGCCGTCCGCGATCCGTGGCAGATAGCGCTCGCACGCCTGCCGGTCCCCGCTGTTCAACAGCGCGTGCGCGGCGAGGACCACGGTGGGCAGCAGTGGCGCGCAGTAGAGCGCCCGTCCGGACTCCTCCAGCGCCACGGCGAGTTCCGCGAAGGTGAAGCCCGACCCGCCGTACTCCTCGGGAATCGCCAGCCCGTGCACCCCGATCTCGCCTGCGAGCCGCGCCCATAGCGTCTCGTCGTATCCGCGCGGGGTGGCCAGCTGCTTGCGTACCTCCT
Organism: Streptomyces sp. NBC_01450; assembly: GCF_036227505.1. Taxonomy (NCBI): domain Bacteria; kingdom Bacillati; phylum Actinomycetota; class Actinomycetes; order Kitasatosporales; family Streptomycetaceae; genus Streptomyces; species Streptomyces sp. NBC_01450. Next base: position 871,709 of record NZ_CP109481.1, read on the forward strand.
CGGGCCCGCTCACTTCGGTGAAGAAGTCCTGCAGCACGGCGCGGAGTTCTTGTTGTTCCTCGGTCTCGGACAGCAGCTGGGGGTCGATCTGGGGGTGCCGAAGGTGCATGGGGGTCTCCAAAGCAGGAACCTGATGGAACGGTCCGGTGGTCGCCTTGCCGCCGGGGCGCGGTCAGGCGGCGAGAAGACGGGTCAGTGCGTCCCAGGTCCGGTTCCGTGCGGAACGTTCCGGGTCACCGACTCGGGAAGGTCGCCGCTCGGGTCGATCGAGATCGTCTTCGTCAGCAGGTACTCCTGTACGGCGTCCGGACCGTGCTCACGGCCCAGGCCCGACTTCTTGAACCCGCCGAACGCGGATCCCAGGTCGGCCGCGAAGGTGTTGACCGAGAAGGTGCCCGTGCGCACACGTCGGGCGATCTCGAACCCGTGTGCCGTGTCCGCCGTGAACACGGATCCCCCCAGGCCCAGTTCGCTGTCGTTGGCGATACGGACGGCATCGTCCTCGCCTCGGTGAGGGATGAGCGAGGCAACAGGTCCGAAGATTTCCTCCCGCGACACCCTCATCCCGTTGTGCGCATCGGTGACCAGTGTCGGCTCGTAGTACCACCCACGCTGCAGCCGCGACGGCCGACGACCGCCACAGGCGATCGTCGCGCCCTCCTTGCGGGCCACATCCACGTAGTACTCGGCCCGGTCACGCTGATGCGACGTGACCAGCGGGCCGACCGCCGTGTCGGCTTCCATGGGATCGCCGGTCTTGAGCGAGGCGAAAGCATCGGCCAGGGCCTGCGCATAAGCGCGGTACTGGGACTCGGGAACCAGCAGTCGTGTCTGGGCCGCGCAGTTCTGGCCGGAGTTGGTGCCGACGCTGGCCCCGACCAGGGCGGGAAGGACGTCCTCCATCTTCGCGTCCTCGAGAACGATGGCGGCGGACTTGCCGCCGAGCTCCAGCACACACGGCCGGATGAGCTCACCACAGGCTGCCGCGATCTTGGCACCGACCTCGGCCGAGCCGGTGAAACTGACCATGTCCACACCGGGGTGGCGCACCAGGTACTCGGACTCCTGTGCGCGGGCCGCGACGATGTTGAGGACGCCGGGAGGCAGACCGATCTCCGCACAGATCTCACCGACGACGAATATCGCCAGAGGGTTGGGTTCGGGGACCTTGACGACGACGGTGCACCCCGCGACGAGCGCCGGTCCGACCTTCTGCCCAACCGCCGCGAGCGCGAAGTTGTACGCGGGGAAGGCGGCAACCACGCCGACGGGCTCCTTGACGACCAGGCTGGACCCGGCCATGGGAATGATGCCTCCTCCTGCCGACCTGCCCGCGAAGGGAGAGAGGTCGCTGATGCGCACCTCGGCGGTCTGCAGACTTCGGCCGACCTCCGCGGCGTAGTTGAAGCTCATGACGGGCGACACCACCTGGTAGACCTGCGACAGGAACAAGGTGCAGCCGAGCTCTTCGGTGATCAGCTCGGCAAGCTCGGTCCGCCGCTTCTCGATCCCGGCCGCCAGGCGGGAGAGCCAGTCGGCTCGCTCCGCCGGGGTGAGCCGGGGCCACTCCCCTTCGTCGAACGCCTGCCTGGCCGCGGCGACGGCGGCGTCGATGTCCTCTTTCGAGGCGGCCGGGACCCGTCCGATGCGCTGCTCCGACCTCGGCGAGACGACATCGAAGTGGTCCGTGCTTTCGGCCGCTCTCCACGACCCGTCGATGAAGAAGGCCTGGTGGTCGATGGCTGTCATCTTTTCCCTCCCGCGTGGCGGTGATGGTGTCGCGAACGGTCCGGTCACGAACCGTGTGTCATGTCGGTGGCGGTGTCCGCGGCTGTCAGGCCGAAGACGAGGGCTGATACGAGGGCGCCCGCGCAGGCGTCAGCACACCGACTGTCAGCACACCGGCGACGGCGCCGTACATGCTGGTCAGACCGCCGGGGAAGATCCCGGCGAAGGCGCGGAACAGCGGTGCGCCGCGCACCGTCGGCAGCAGTCCGGCCCGGGGCGCGTAGAGGAAGGCGGCGAGCGCGGCGAGGCCGAGCCCGGGCGATCCGGGTGACGGGCTGCGAACCAAGGCCGAGGATCTGCGCGGGGTCGGCGGACTCGGCGACGGCGCGCACAGCAGAACCAATGGTCGTGCGTCCGAAGAGACACGCCACCGACGCCGCCGCGACGACCGCGACGACCGCGACGACGATGGTCTGCAGACTCTGCGTCGGTATCGCCGAGTCCGTCAGCGAGACGGATCCCTCCACCAGGCTCGGGAACAGCCCCGGCCGATCGTCCCAGATCGTACTGATGACGCTCTCGGCGATGAGCGAGAGGCCCATGGTCATGACGAGCGCCGAAAGCAACTCCCCCTGTGTGAGCGGCCTGATCACCGTTTCACGGGCGGGCAAGCCAACCACCACGGTCACGGCGATGGCTGCCACGGCAGCCAGAAGCAGCGGCAGGCCGCTGTCGTATGGCGACAGCGACGCGTACAGCCCGACAGTCGCCAAGCTCGCCAGCTCGGAGTTCACCACGTCCGCCGCCCGATAATGATCACTGGCCCGATGCCCATCAAGCCGTACACCGCACCACTGGCGAGACCGCTCACCAGCACGAGCAGGACCTGATCCACGTCGACCGTCTCCTCGCGCCGGGCGCCTGCGCGCCCGTACCTCAGCGTCACCCGAGCACATTTCAAACTGAACTCAATTCATGAACTGTAAGTGTCGCGCCCAGGGCGAGCAACACCCGCGCCCGAGTTGATTCGCATGCCTCGGACCACAGCGAGGCGACGCTGGGCCGGCGGCCGGTCAGGTCGTGATCGACCGCCGTTGGCGAGCAGCACCGCGCCGACGAGGTTCAACGCAGCGTCACTCGCCAGGAAAAGGGCGACATCGGCGATTCCCTCGGACGTCTCGTACAGGCGCATGGTGCGGGCGCTGATAAGGCATCCGTGTAGGTCGCGGCCTTGATCGCTGGGTCTGTGGCTGCCTGCGACACTCGCCCGGGGTCTTCATCTGCACGGGCCGCCAGCGGCTTCATGATCTGTCGTACTGCTGCGCCTGGCCTTCCTCGCAGCGACCAGTGCCCTGGCGCTCTTGCGCTCTTGCGCCTGCTGCCTATCTAGGGGCTGCTCAGGACGGCGCCGTTGACACTCGCCGTCGGGTTGAGGTCACGGGTGGCGGGAGCCGCGGTCGGGGTCGCGGGCCTGATCGGGGTCGAAGGCTGCGAACCAGTCGTGCGGGGCGAGATTGATCACGCCCAGTGACTGTTGGATCTCGTTGTCAGGCTGCTCCATGCCGTCGAAGGAGTGGTCGAACAGCACCAGCACGTCGTGATCCTGTTTTCCGAACGGGAGACTGGCGGCATTGATGCTGACCTGGAGTAACGCGTCGCGTAAGCGTCCAGGACGTACTCAGCGCACGCTGGAGGACCTGTTCGCGCCCACGCCGACGCCGCAGGCGCAAGGAGTTCGTCTCCGGCAAGACCTGGATGCCGTGGTCGGAGCGGGCTTGACCTTGACGTTGGGTCAACCCTCCATGCTTCCGGCAGGGGTGTTCCCGCAGACGCGTGGAACAGCTCCACAAAGGAGGCAGATCACCATGACGGCCCAAACGATCGCCGGTCCGGCGATGCGCGTGCAGGGTCTCGAGAAGGCGTACGGGAAGCTCGAAGTGCTGCGCGGTGTGGACTTCGACGTGGCGCCGGGCAGCATCTTCGCTCTGCTCGGCTCCAACGGGGCGGGCAAGACCACTACCGTGAGGATCCTCGCCACGCTCCTGAAGGCCGACGCGGGGACGGCGAGCGTCAATGGCTTCGACGTCGCCACGCAACCGGCGAACGTGCGGGAGTCCATCAGTCTCACTGGGCAGTTCGCGGCCGTCGACGAGATCCTCAGCGGTCGGGAGAACCTCGCCCTCGTCGCCAGGCTGCGCCACCTCAAGGACCCGGGCGCGATCGCGGATGACCTGCTGAGGCGTTTCTCGCTGACCGAGGCGGGTGCGCGGAAGGTGTCCACGTATTCGGGTGGGATGCGCCGCCGGCTGGACATCGCGATGAGCCTCATCGGGAATTCGCCGGTGATCTTCCTGGACGAGCCGACGGCCGGACTCGACCCCGAGGCGCGCATCGAGGTGTGGGATGCGGTCAAGGAACTCGCCGGCCACGGAACGACGGTGCTGCTCACCACGCAGTACCTGGACGAGGCCGAGCAGCTGGCCGACCGGATCGCGATCCTCCACCAGGGTCGGATCATCGTGAACGGCACCCTCGCCGAGCTCAAGCAGCTCTTCCCGCCCGCCAAGGTCGAGTACGTCGAGAAGCAGCCGACTCTGGAGGAGATCTTCCTCGCGGTCATCGGCGGCGGCGACAAGAGCTACGCCACTGGCACGACAACTGGGGGACAAGGATGACCGCGTACTTCTTCAGCGACACTGCCGCACTCACGGGGCGGACCCTGCGCCATGTCACACGCAGCATGGACACCATCATCACGACCGCCATCACGCCGGTCGCCATGATGCTGATGTTCGTCTACGTGTTCGGCGGCGCCATTGATACCGGGTCGGTTTCGTACGTGAACTACATGCTGCCCGGCATCCTGCTCATGACCATCGCATCGGGCATCTCCTACACTGCCTACCGGCTGTTCACCGATGTGAAGAGCGGGATCTTCGAGCGATTCCAGTCCATGCCGATCGCGCGGTCGGGTGTGCTGTGGGCCCACGTCGTCACCTCTCTGGTCGCCAACCTGATCGCGCTCGTGCTCGTCTTGGGCGTCGCGGTGCTCATGGGCTTCCGCTCAGGGGCAGGAGTGTCGGCATGGCTCGCGGTCGCCGGCATCCTGCTCTTGTTCACCCTGGCGCTGACCTGGCTCGCCGTGATCCCCGGGCTCTCCGCCTCGTCGGTCGAGGGAGCGGGCGCGTTCGCCTACCCGCTCATCTTCCTGCCGTTCGTCAGCTCGGCGTTCGTGCCCACAAAGACGATGCCCGGCCCGGTGCGCTGGTTCGCCGAGCATCAGCCGGTGACATCGATCGTCAACACGATCCGTGCTCTGTTCACAGGGCAGCCGGTCGGCGACGACATCTGGATCGCGCTCGCGTGGTGTGTGGGCATCCTCGTCGTGGCGTACGTCTTCGCGATGATCGCCTATCGCCGGAAGATCGCCTGAGGCAGGCTGAGACCCATGCTCACCATCAGCCAACTGGCGGCGTACGCCGGGGTGACCGTACGGGCGGTACGTCACTACCACAAGATCGGGCTGCTGCCCGAGCCCGAACGCGACCGGTCCGGGTACCGGGTCTACGACGCCGCCGCAGTCGTGCGACTGATCCGGATCCACACCCTGGCCGACGCCGGCGTGCCGCTGGCCAGGGTGCAGGAACTCCTCGACGCCGGCCCGGAGGAGTTCGCCGACGGCGTCCAGGAAATCGACAAGGATCTGCGCGCCGAGATCCGGCGCCTGCAGGACACCCGCAGCCGACTCGCCCGGCTTGCCGCCGGAGAGCACCTGGCGCTCCCGCAGAGCGTCGTGGACTACCTCGACCGGCTGCGCGGTCTCCGCGTCGGGAAGCGGTTCATCGAGCTGGAGCGGGATGCCTGGATCATGATCGCCGCGCAGGTGCCGGACCTGATCGACTCCGTGATTGCCAAGAAGCACGAGGAGCTGGACGACCCCGACATGGTGAGGCTCTACAGCTTCTTCACCGGGGAGCCCGACTGGCGGGCCGGCGATCCACGGATCGTCGAGATCGCCGACATCCTGGAGCGCCTGATGATTCGCGCCGTCGAGGCCGGCGAGGTGGGTGCCGACGGCTTCGACGATCAGTTCGTCGCCCTGATGGACTCAACCATGCTTGAGTCCGCACCGGGCGCAGAACTGGTGTTGGCGATTCTGAAGGAGCGTGGCTGGAGGGGCTGGACCCGCATCGAGCGAGTGCCTGCCGACAGGCTCAACACTGAGCTGCCGCCATCTTGAAAGCAGGTCTGAGGTCTGGTGTGACGTTGTTCGGGGGTTCTTGTGCTGGCCGGGGCGGCAGACTGCCGTGCAGATCTTCTTCTCAGGAAGTCTCTTGGAGTTCAAGGATTTGAGCTTCGAGGTCAGCGATGCGCTTGTCGGAGAAGCGCAGGTTCGACCTGGCGCCTTCAAGGCGTTCTTGCAGCGTGCGGGGTTCCCGGGTGAGTTGCTGGACGCGGCGCTTGAGCGTGATGTTCTCGGAGGTCAGCGCCTGAACCGACTCCCCGGGAACCATCTGGTCGAGGTCACGGAGCTTCCCCACCAACTCGCCGACCTGATGCCGTTGCGCGAAGACCTCCTTCTGCGTGCGGCCGAGTTCGGCCTCCGCGTTCAGCGCACGTTCGCGCCAGGACGCTTCGATCTGCTCGTACTCGGCCTGGGGTGCTCGGACTTGAGCGAGAGCGCCTCTTCAAGGAGCCCGAAGCCCTCCAGGGGGCGCTGTCACGTTGGTTGACCGGATGGGGTGATCATGGTGGAGGGGGCTCGTCCGTGGAGATCACGTCGCCGTCGTACAGAGGGCACCGGTACCCGGTCGAGGTCATATCCCACTGCGTGTGGCTGTACCACCGATTCCCGCTCAGCTTCCGCGAGGTCGAGGAACTCCTGTTCCAGCGCGGCGTCATCGTGTCCTACGAGACCATCCGCCGCTGGTGCGCCAAGTTCGGCCAGGCTTACGCGAACGGACTGTGCCGCCGCAGGCCCCGGCCTGGCGACAAGTGGCATCTGGACGAGGTCTTCCTCAAGATCAACGGCGAGCTGAAGTACGTGTGACGGGCCATCGACCAGGACGGCAACGTGCTGGACATCCTCGTGCAGGACCGCCGGGACAAGGCCGCAGCCAGGCGCTTCTTCCGCCGTCTGATGAAGAAGACCGGCACGGTGCCGCGGGTGGTCGTCACCGACAAACTCCGCTCCTACCGTGCGGCCCACCGCGAGGTCATGCCCTGCGTCGGGCACCGGCAGTCGCAGTACCTCAACCACCGGGCGGAGAACAGCCACCAGCCCACCCGGCAGCGTGAACGGGCCATGAAACGGGCCATGAAGGGCTTCCGCGGCGTGGGCGGAGCCCAGCGGTTCCTGTCCGCGTTCGGCGGCATCTCACCCCACTTCCGACCCCACCGCCACCTGCTCACCGCCTCCGACCACCGAGCCGAAATGACCATCCGCTTCGCCATCCGGGACCACGTCACCAGAGTCGTCGGCGCGGCCGCGACGGCCTGACCCAGGGCTGACACCCGAGCCGACCACGCCGACGACCCCACTGCATAGCGACGGCGTGCTGTCGGCGGCGAGCGCGGCGCCAGGTGCGGGTCACCGCCCTGCCCGCTTCCGGCCCCTGGAAGGGGTGACTGCGCAGAGGCCGGCGTCTGGACGGTCGCGGCCACGGCAATCTTTCGCGTGAGCCTTCACCGGTTCTGGGTCAGCTGTCGACCGGGAAGAGATCCTCCAGGAAGAGGCCGACGCGTCCCGTGCGGGTGGCCTGGTCGGTGAGTTCCTTGACGCGCACGGCGCTGACGACGGCGGCCGGTGCGTTGAACATCCAGTGGTTGGCCTGCTCCTGATTCAGGCCCTTGGGAGGTTCGGAGACGTAGGGGAGAACGTTGATGGGGGTACCGGCCTCGTGGCGCCAGCTGTCGGCGAGCGAGCCGATGTCGACGGCGCCGTAGCCGATGGTGTCCATGAACCGGGTGACTTCGGCCTTGGCCACTGCGTCGTCTCCGGTGACGGGCAGGGCGCTGCGCTCCAGGTCGCCGCTGAGGCGAGCCGAGCTGTACAGGCGGAGGAAGTCCATGTTGCCCAGTGCCTTGACGACGTGCGAGCCGGACAGGTGGCGCTGGAGCATCTCGCTGCTGGTGGTCCGCCGCTCGTCCAGTTCTTCGATCCGGCCGTCGCGCTCGGGGAAGTAGTGCATCGTGTCGATGACGATCTTGCCGCGCAGCGGCTCGGGCGGAAGCTTGTCGTAGGCGTGGAAGGGCAGCGAGACCACGACAAGGTCTGCGGCCTCGGTGGCCGCGGCTGGGGTGGCGGCCCGGGCCTGGTCACCGAGTTCGGCGATGAGGTCGGCCAGGGTCTCCGGTCCGCGCGAGTTGCTCATGACGACGTCGAGGCCGGCGTCGACGGCGAGCCGGGCGAGGGAGCGTCCGATGTTCCCGCTTCCGATGAAGGCAATGGTCTGGGTCATGGCAAAGATTCCGCTCCGTGGGGTGGGGTGTGGGGTGCTGCCACCGGGGTGGCGTGGTCTGCGGTGCAGGGTGGCGGCTACGGGCCGGCTCACATGTCGCGGTACCGCTTCGCGGCCGCCAGCGCGGCGCGCAGCGTGTCGGCGGTGACGGGCTGTCCAGGGCCGGGGTCGGCACCCTGCGCCGCTGCGGTCAGGCTGTGGCCGGCGCTGAAGTACGGCTCGCTGTAAGCGGCCGTGTCGCGCTGGAATCGCCATCCCTCGGCGAGGGGGCCGGCGTCCAGGACGTCATAGCCGATGGAGTCGAGGAACGCCGCGACGGTCTTCTTGGCGTCCGCGTCATCGCCGGCGATGGCCAGGGCCGATCGCTCCGGATCGCCGTTGGGGCGGGCGAGCTTGCGGAGGTGGATGTAGAAGATGTTGTTCAGGGCCTTGACGATGTGCGACGCGGGAAGCTGGGCCTGGAGCAGTTCGCTGGTCGTGGTTGCCTCGGCATCGAGGTCGGAGATGCGGCCGTCGCGCTCGGGGTAGTAGTTGTTGGTGTCGATGACGACCTTGCCGTGCAGCGGCTCGGCCGGGACCGTCCGGTAGGCGTGCAGCGGGATGGTCACGATCACGATGTCGCCTTCTGCTGCGGCCTCACTGGGGGTGGCCGCCCGGGCGTGCGTGCCCAGTTCGGCCACCAGGCCGGCCAGCGTCTCGGGGCCGCGGCGGTTGCTGAGGACAACGTCGTGTCCGGCGGCGACCGCCAGGCGGGCGACGGTGCCGCCGATCAGCCCGCTGCCGATCAGTCCGATCGTGCTCATGTCGATGTTCCCTTCGGATGCGGTGAAGTGGGTGGTCCAGGGGGCGTCACCTGGGCGAGCCGGGTGCCGCCGGGGCTGGGGACGGCCTGCCGAGGCTGCCTGCTCTTCCAGGGCCGCCGTGCTCTCCAGGTTCACCTGGCAAGAAGGCAGGTCAGCTGGCAAAAGTGGCCCAGCCGAGCCTGGGTCCAGCTGGGTCACCCTTCTCCCGGTGCGCCCGCGGCCACGGGCGAATACTGGAGAGATGGAGCAGAACGCTGAACTGGGAGCCTTCCTTCGTACCCGCCGGGCCCGGCTGAGCCCGCAGGAGGCGGGCCTGTCCCCGGGTGGTGGCGTCCGCCGGGTGCCGGGCCTGCGCCGCGAGGAGGTCGCCTACCTGGGCGGCGTGAGCACGGACTACTACATCCGCCTCGAGCAGGGCCGCCACCCCAACGTCTCCGAGGCCGTCCTGGACTCCGTGGCCCGTGCCCTGCGCCTGGACGACGACGAACGCGCTCACCTCTTCGACCTCGCCCGGACCCGCACCGCCCGTTCCCGAAGCGCTCGGCCCGAGCGTGTGCAGCGCGTGCGCCCGGATGTCCATCAGATGCTGGACATCTTCAACGGTGTCTCGCCTGCCTTCGTCGCCAACCACCGGCAGGACGTGCTGGCCGCCAACCAGCTGGCCCGTGCCCTGATCACCGACTGGGGCGCCCTGCCCTACCGGGAGCGCAACTTCGCCCGCTACGTCCTCCTGAACCCTGCCGCCCGCACGCTGTACCGGAACTGGGACGAGGTCGCGGAGATCGTCGTGGCCAATCTGCGGCTGGAGGCCGGGCGCCACCCCGACGACGCCCTGCTCAACGAGCTGCTCGGCGAGGCCGTCGTCAAAGTGCCGGAGTTCAGCACCTGGTGGGACAGTCACCGGGTGGCCCAGTGTGTCCACGGCACGCAGCACTTCCATCACCCCGTGGTCGGCGAATTCACCCTGCACCACGAGACCCTGGCCCTCCCGGCCGACCCGGACCAGGCCATGTGCGTGTACACCGCCGAACCCGGCTCCGCCTCCGCGCAGGCCCTCGCCCTTCTTGCCAGCTGGAGCGCCCCCGACGCCACCCGCGGCGACAACGCGACGGACGCCCCCAGGCCCGGCAGCGCGATACGCCCGGAGTGACCTGCGTCGCCGTGAACGCGCAGCAGCCTCGCCCGGTCGCGCGCTGTGGCGGACCGCCGATGTAAGGAGGTCCATGAGCCACACCACCAACCCCGCCGGCGATCACCTGCGTCTCGTCTGACCCCAGTGGCAGGGTGCAGCGCAGCCATCGTCAAGGAGCTCGCTCCCGAGTTCCCCCTCGATGTCGCCCGCCGCGGCGACACGGTCGGCACCAAGGTTCTCGAAGCTGTCCTTCCTCCGCACGACGGCCCCACCGCTACCGTCCCCATCACATGAGTGACGACGGTCTGGAAGAGCGTGACGTCGTCGAAGCCAAAACGGTCGTCCTCAAGCAGCTAGTAGCGTGTCGCTGCTTAGGTATGGGCTGTTTGATTGAGAGGCTTGCGTCTGGCAGATTCCTCTCCCGCTCTGCCGGACAGGACTGGTGCGATGGGTTCGCAGAAGAAGAGGCCGGTGGTGCTGACCGCGCAGGACCGCGAGGAGTTGGTCCGGGTGACCACGACGGGGGTTCATCCGGCCTCGGTAATCAGGCGGGCGAGGGTGCTGCTCGCACTCGACACCTCTGCAGGCGGGATCGGCTCGCAGGAGGTGATCGCGGCCCGGCTCGGCGTCTCCGGTGAGACGTTGCGGCTGGTCGCCAAGCGTTTCACCGAAACCGGTGGCGATGTTCACGCCACCATCGCGCGGAAGAAGCGCGACCTCCCGCCGGTGCCCTCACCGGTGACCGGTGAGGTCGAAGCCCGGCTGATCGCGATGGCGTGCTCACAGCCACCCCAGGGCTATACCCGGTGGTCGCTGCGGCTGCTGGAGAAGCACGTCGCACTGGTCGAGGACATCCCCGATCTGGACCATTCCACCATCGGCCGGGTCTTAAAAAAACGGAACTGCGTCCTCACCTGAAGAAGTGCTGGACCATCCCACCACGGGCGAACGCGGAGTTCGCGGCCCGGATGGAAGACGTACTGGCCGTCTATGCCCGGCCCTATGACCCGGCACGTCCGGTCGTGTGCATGGACGAGAAGCCCTACCAGCTCCTCGGCCATGTCCGCGACCCGCTCCCGGCCCGCCCAGGTCACGACGCCTGCCAGGACAGCGAGTACATCCGCTGCGGCACGTGCTCGATCTTCGTATGGGTCGAACCCCTGCGCGGGTGGCGTCGAGTTCAGGCACTGTCCCAGAGGACCCGGATCGACTGGGCCGGCCAGGTCAGGCAGCTGCTGAGCGTGGACTACCCCGATGCCGAGACGGTTGTGCTGGTGATGGACAACCTCAACACCCACGGCATCGCCTCACTGTACGAGGCATTCGAACCAGAAGAGGCCTTCGCCCTGGCTCAGCGCCTCGAGATCCACCACACGCCCAAGCACGGGTCATGGCTCAACATCGCCGAGATCGAACTCTCCGCGCTGACCAGGCAATGTCTCGACCGCCGGATCGGCGACCTCGACACCCTCAACACCGAACTCTCAGCCTGGCAGAACGCCACCAACACCGACCAACGTCAGGTGGACTGGCAGTTCACCACCCACGACGCACGCATCAAACTGCGTCACCTCTATCCCAGGAATTAGCTGCGACAGTCTACTAGTGCCCTGGAGGCCATCCGTGACCACGACCCGGCGCGGATCACGACCCTCGGCGGCCAGTGCGCGGTCAGCGTGGCCCCGTTCGCCGAACTCGCCCGCCGCCACGGCGACGACCTGGCCGTCATCTGGATCGACTCCCACCCCGACATCGGGACCCCGACAGCGCGTGCAAGGGCTACCACGCGATGGCCGTCACCGCCCTCACCGGCCACGGCGACCCCGACGTGCGGGATCTCCTGCCCGCCACTGTCTCCCCGGACCGCATCGCCCTGGTGGGGCTGCACGAATGGACCGACGATGACTTCCCCCATATCGCCGCCTGGGGCATCCAGTCCTTCAGCCCCGACCAGCTGCGGACCTCCACTGGACCCCTCCTCGACTGGCTGGGGGCCACCGGCTGCTCCCGCGTCGCCGTCCACTTCGACGTCGACACCATCGACAGCAACGAGGTCGGCCTCGGGCTCGGGTTCGTGCCGGGCGGACTCACCAGCAGCGCAGTACGTCGTATCGTCGCCGGCATCGACCAGGCCGCGGACGTCGTCGGCCTCACGATCGCCGAGTTCGTCCCCCGGCAGGTCATGCACCTCCAGCAGATCCTCAAGGGCTTCCCCCTGCTCCAGGACGGGTGACCTGCCTGCTTGCGACAGAAAGCCCGCCTTCAACCGAGCGGCGCTCCCGTATGCACGTGGGGCGCCGCTCACGCGACACACGCAGACACACCCCGCAGGGAAACGCGGTGGTACGCCCGGCCTCGCGGAGCTCCCGGGGGAACCGCCGCGAGGCCAGGACGGGACGGCGGGGCGCCCCCTCAGCTCAGCTGCGTCTTGTAGCCGATCTGCTCGGCGAGGCTCAGCTCCTGGCACATTCACCACAGGTCGGTGATCTTGCCCTCGTCGTCGAAGTGCAGCACGCCGATCTCGTCCCACTCCACGCGCGTGCCCGTGGCCGGGGCCCCGGCGAACGTGCCAGAGTGCAGGGCGGTCATGCGGTAGTGGAGCATGATGGTGTTGCCGGAGGCCACGATGTCGTAGGCCTGCGCCGTCTGGTCGGTCAGTGCCTCCGACAGCACCTTCCAGCCCGCCTCGAGCCATTCCACGAAGTTGCCGCTCTGCGGGATCGCGTCCCCAGTGACCGCGTACAGGTCTGCGAAGCCGGCCCGGCGGATAGGGGCGTCCGGGGTCACCAGTGAGCGGATGAGGTCGAAGTTGCCGTTCGGCATCGCGTCCTGGAGCAGCAGCAGCGTGTTGTCGAGGTTGCGCTGGGCAGTGGAGTCGGTCATGGGTTCCTCGCTGGCTAGAGGTGGTGGCAACGGACACCCCAGGCAATGCGGACGGCGATCGGGCGTCCAGCAGGGCTCGCCTGGGGAGGTGTGCAGCCCGTAACCCCGTAGGACTGCCGGGCGGCACAACCCCAGTCTTGACTCGAAAAACAAGCTTTTGCCCTGCGAGCCTGGCCCAGCCGAACCCATGATCAGCAGGGCGAGGCATCCGGCCGCCCGCGCAGCACTATCAGGGCCCTCCACCCAGCCGGGGTGCCGTCAGCGACCGCTACGGCCCCACCACCGCAGCCGCTGTCTCCGGCCTTATCCTCCTGACTGCCGGCGGCCTCGCCGCCGTCGCGCCAGGCGACTTCGCCCTCCTGCCCACTCCCGCCTGGTCGCCTGCCAGCAGCGGAAGTAGAACACCGCCCCACCGGCGCACGAGCGCGACGTCAACCCCACCCGACTCCGCCCGAAACGCAGAAACCGCAGCCACTGATCAGCGACCGGAACCACCCGGAACTCATCGTCGAGAACGGTCCAGTACCGCGTACCAGAAGGCAGATCCGCAGGGAACGCCCGCATGTGCAACTCCACTGATGCGACAGCTCATACAACTACCCGTCTGGGGCGCGACGGTCTGGCCGAATCCGGCCCGGGCGCTCCGGCAGACCTCGGCCAGCTCCAGCGCCGCATCACTCAGCTTGAGCAAGAACTCGTCCGCATGCAGGGCGAACTGGAAGAACGCACCCGGGAACTGGAGGCAGTCCGAGCAGCCAACCGCGAACTCACACGTACGTTGAACCAGACCTCCACGGCCCGGTAGTCCGGGGCGCGCTCGTCTCCTTACGAGGAGACGGTTTCCATGGCTTGGCGGAGGAGTTCGAGGAGGTCCTGCTTGCCATCGGAGTCGGTCCAGGCGTCGAAGGCCACTTCCAGGCAGGCGAAGGCGGCGGCGGTCAGGGCGTGGGCACGGGTGTCGCCGGCCTCGTCGCCGCGGCGAGGGCGAGGCGACGTGCGACTTCTGGGGCGAACAAGGGGCGCCACTCGCGCTGTTTTTCCAAGTTGCGGGCGTGCTGGAACAGCACGACGTCTTCTTTGGTCGGGAAGTACCGGAAGAACGTCGTCCGCGACAGGCCGGCTTCGGCGGCGATCTGCTCGACCGGCACCTGATCGAACCCCTGCTCCAGGAACAGGCGCATCGCCACGGCGCTGATCTCCTCTCGGACCAGCTGCCGCTTGCGGTCGGCGATGGTCGGCTGGGCAGCTGCATGATGCCGGTGACATGCAGCAACCGCGCCCAGGCGGCGGCCTGTTCGGGGATGTCGGCGGGGGTCGGTCGGCCGGCCGGTGAGCCGGCCCGGTAGTACGTGAACCCGTGCCCGGCCGGGCCGCGGGCGATGAAGTAGATACCCGTCCGGCCGCCCGGCTCGCGCGTGACATGCGTGATGTTGACACCTTCGCGCTCCCACAGCCGGGTGAGTACGGTGCCGAAGGGGTCGTCGCCGAACCTGGTGATGTATCCCGTGCGGGCGCCCGAACGGGCTGCGGCGATGAGGAAGTTGGACGTGTCACCTCCGTAGCCGACCGCGAAGGACTCGGCGCTCTCCAGTGCCCCGTCGGTGTCGGCGTTGAACTCCAACATCGGCTCGCCGACGGCGAGGATGTCGACGGAGGCAGAGTCGGTCATGACCTCGGCTCCGGTTCGGCGTTGGGCAGGGCGCGCCCTGGTCGCGCGGATTCTTGACGGGCGGGACGCGGGTCGGCGGCGGCGTACGCCTCCCTGACTCGTCGGTCGCTGACGCGCAGAGCGAGGACGGAGGCGCCCAGGCACAGCGCGGCCAGGGTCAGGAAGGCGATGCGGTCGGCAAAGGCGGTGCCGGTCGTTGGGACGAGTGACGCCGTCAGGGTCCCGGCCAGGGCCACTCCGAAGGCGCCGGCGGTCTGCCGCTGCATGTTGAGGAGGGTGGTGGCGTCGGCCGTACGGGCGGGCGGGATCGTGACGAAGGCGGCGTTCTGGGCGCTCGCGAAGAGCAGGCCGACGGAGGTCCCGAGCAGGTACATCGACGGGTACAGGGCGAGGGTATGCGGGGTGTCCGTGAGGATCGCAAGGAAGACGATGATCAGCGCGGCTCCGGCGCCGCCCGCCACCATCAGGCGGCGCGGGCCGACTCGGTCGTGGAGGCGGGGCACGATCTGGGAGGCGGTCAGCATGCCGAGTGCCTCCGGGAAGGTGGCCAGGCCCGAGTGGAGCGCGTCGTATCCCAGGTCGGTCTGCAGGAACTGGGGCCAGAGGTACAGCACGCCCATGAACGCCGCCCCCGTCGGCAGCAGGACCAGCTGAGTGGTGCGGAACAGCTGGTCCCCGGCCACCCGCAGATCGATCATCGGGTGGGCGGCACGCAGCTCCCACGGAACGAGCACGCCGAGGAACGCCACGCCGCCCACCAGCGGAACCAGTGTGCCGACGCTTCCCCAGCCCCGGTCCGGGGCGCCGGTGAGGGCGTACAGGACCGCCGCGAGGCCGCCTCCCGCGAGGACGAAGCCGGGCACGTCGAAGCCGGGCACGTCGAAGCCGGGCACGTCGAAACGGGGCGCGCCCGGGCCTGGGAAGTCGGGCAGGACAGCCGATCCGAAGAGCAGGGCGAGGACTCCGACCGGCAGGTTGACGAGGAACACCCAGTGCCAGGAGGCGGTGTCCACCAGCCAGCCGCCCAGGACCGGTCCGAGGGCCGGGGCGACGGCGGTCGGCAGCATGACGTACTGCTGCGCGCGCAGCCGCTCGGCC
Source organism: Streptomyces sp. NBC_01450 (assembly GCF_036227505.1). Taxonomy (NCBI): domain Bacteria; kingdom Bacillati; phylum Actinomycetota; class Actinomycetes; order Kitasatosporales; family Streptomycetaceae; genus Streptomyces; species Streptomyces sp. NBC_01450. The sequence continues at coordinate 887,483 of NZ_CP109481.1, forward strand.
ACGGGGAACGCGCGCAGCATCATCGTCATCCCGACGGGGGCGAGCAGGCCGCCGCCGACGCCCTGCGCCACGCGGTACCCGGTGAGCGCCTCGAGCGAGCCGGCGGTGGCGCACAGCGCGGAGGCCACGGTGACGACGGCGAAGTCGCGGCCGATGGCCGGAAGAGCCACGTTGACGATCGTGGTGTCCATGATGGCCATGAAGTTCGCGGCGACGAACACACCGCAGACTGCGACCTTCGCGGGGACACGGTGACCGAAGCGCGGCCCGGTCGGCTGCTCGGAGTTCACCGGCCGTGGCGGAGCCAGTGGACCTGCTCCTCGGTCAGGGTGAGGCGGCGCGCCTGGAGCGAGTTGTCGATCTGGGCGGTCGTCCGTGCGCCGACGGACGGCCACACGCCGGGGTGGTGGAGGGTCCAGGCCAGGGCCACGGTCTCGGGCCGGGAGCCGAGTTGTCCGGCGAGCTCCCGGCAGCGGAGCCGTCGGGCGCGGTTGTCCTCGGTGTCGTAGGGATCGGGCTTGCCGTGGTGCTCTTTGGGTCCGGTGCGGGCGAAGTAGCCGCGGGCCTGCGAGGACCAGCCGAGCAGGGGCAGCCGGTGTCCGCGTACGACGTCGAGTACGGCGCTGTCGGCGTGCAGGCTGCCTTCCAGCAGGGCCGGGTCGGGTTCGGCGAGGCTGAACTGGTAGCTGGCGACGGGCGTGTGGCCCCTGTCGACGAGTGCGGCGGCGAGCTCCGACAGCCGCTCGGCCCGCCAGTTGGAGACGCCGACGCGGCGGACGTGTCCGGCGTCGACGAGGCTCACGAGGGTGTCCGCGAGCTCGGCGACCGACCGGGTGGGGTCGTCGCAGTGGTAGAGGAGGACGTCGATGACCTCGACACCGAGGTTCACCAGCGCGGACCGCACGTGGGCGAAGACGGTGTCCCGGTCCAGCGGGATGTCGCCACCGGTCGTGTCGTGGCCGACCTTGGTGGCCACGCCCAGCGTGCCGGGGTTTGCGCGCAGCCACGCGCCGACCGCCGCCTCGGCCTGCCCGCCGGCGTAGCTGTGCGAGGTCTCCACCAACAGCCCGCCGGCGTCGGCGAAGTGGGCGAGCCGCTCGGCGGTGGCCTCGGCGGGCTCCGCGCCGAACGGGCCCCCGAGGACGAAGCGGTGCGCGGCCTTCTGCATGCCGTCCTCGTCGAGGAGCCCGTCGAGCAACTGCAGCGGGGAACGGGGCATCAGGCGTCGCCTCCGGGGACCCGTCGGAAGCCGTCGACGTCGGCGAACGGCCGGGGCAGATGCGGCCGGAGCGGGATACGGAAGGTGTTGAGCATCATCGCGGACATGCTGAAGCTGCCGATGCAGCCGATCAGGTCCAGTACCCCGTCCTCGCCGAACAGCCCGATCGCCTCGGCATAGGTGTGGTCCGTGACGAAGTGGTCGTGGAGCATCTCGTGGGCGAAGGCATGGAAGACGCGCTCGTCCTCCGCCTTGAAGCCGGGGTCCTCGCCCCGCGCGAGGCGGTCCAGGCAGTCGGACGGCACGCCTTCCTCGACGGCCTGCTGGATGTGGGCGTTCCAGGCGGGCTGGCTGTCGAAGTGACGGGCCGCGATCAGCACGCTCAGCTCGCGCAGGCGTTGCGGGAACCGGGACTCGTTGCGGCAGTACCGGCCGAGATTCTCCACCCAGTGGGCGAGTTCCATGTTGCGCGCCCAGACGAGGAAGGGCGGGGGTGGTTCGACGCCGGGGCCGACGATGGTTTCGAGCAGTTCGGTCTGCTCGGGGGTGAGGCTGGTCAGCGGGGTCAGTCGCATGGTCGCGCTGCCTTTCAGGGGGAGGTGGATCACCGAGTCGTTGTCTGCGCTCACGGGAGACGACGGTGCTGGTCCGTCGGAGAGGCCCGCGCCCAGGGGCAGGGCCGTCCGTGACGACGGGCCGCGCCCGAGGGGCGTGCGGTCCCGCGGTCAGGACGGGTGTTGGGGGAGGCGCCCCGGGGCACGGGCGGCCGCACCGGTGGGCCGAGGGCGAGGGCCTGTCGGCGACCGGGGGAATACGTGGCGGTGTGGCGACTCGGGCGGGGAACACCCCGGACGGGATGCTCAACCCGCTGGAGCAGGTGTACGGAGGTCGTCAGGCGGTGCGCCACCACGCGTAGTACTTGTCGCCGTAGCCGTCCATGATGTCCGCGTACTCGTGGTCCGCGTCCCGGAACTCGAAGAAGTCGTGCGGCACTTCGAGGTCGGTGAAGCGGGTGTCCAGGTCGCGGATGGTGGGGGCGAGGCGGGTGTCGAGCCGGCCGGACAGCAGCCGGACCTGGCTGGTACGGCGCAGTTCCGGGGCGTTGGCCATGACCAGGCTCCAGGGGTGGCAGAGGTCGTAGTACTCCTGGTCGCCGAAGTAGGTGTTGTTGACCCGGTCCTCGGGCTCGTCCTTGAGGTCGCGCAGGATGGCGGGGGCGACCGCCGACACCTTGCCGAAGATCTTCGGGTACTTCAGGCCCAGGTGCAGGGCGCCGAAGCCGCCCATGGAGAAGCCCTCGACGGTACGGGCGGCTGCCTCGGGGATCGTGCGGTACGTGCTGTCCATGTGCCGGACCAGGTCGAAGGCGGTGATCTGGGCGAGCGGGCGGGCGCCGTCCTTGGAGTCGACGTACCAGCCGATCGGCAGGATCTGCGGGACGACGACGATCGCCGGGGGCATCACCTCGTCCCGGATGGCCTTGTCGATCCGCGCAACCATTTCCGCACCCTGGCGGGCATTGCCGAACCCGCCGTGCAGCCAGTAGATGACGGGGAACCGTCGTTCGGGCTCGGTCTCGTACTGAGGCGGGAGGTAGAGCTGGTAGCTGCCCTGGGCATCCGCGCTGCCACGCGAGGGCTGCGGGTAGAGACCGAAGGTGGTGAGCTCCTGGTCCTCACGGACCTCGTCGATCCACTGCTGCTCGATCTCTGCCATCTGCTCCGGCGTCGTGCGTCCGGCACCCAATTCCCCTTGCACGGACGCTGGACAGCAGGGCCTCGTTTCAGCAGGGTTACACCACTGGGCCGATCGCGTCTCGTCCGCACTGCGGCCGGAGGACGCCCAGGCCCCGGTCCACCGGCCAGCCCCCGGTGGACCGGCACCACCTCAGTAGCTGAGCCTGATCCTCGCGAGCAGCGGGAGCACCTCCGGTTCGTCGCCGCTCATCCCTCAGGACCGCCGGTTTCGCACGGCCCTCTCCGGTCGGCACCGCACGACGGTCCCCCGCGACGCACCCGCCCCTCCTCACCTCCCGGCCCTCCGCCGGCCGACTCGCACCCTCCGTGAACACGCGCAGGTGGACCCGTTACGGGTACCACCCGGGCCCCGCGACCCCCTCGTCCGCGCCCGGCACGTGCAGATGTTCCTCATCACACCCAGCTGCCCGCCTTCCGGCCCCTGCTGCCGTGGCGGACCTCCCGTGGCGCAAGGAGAAGACATGCACGCCTTCGACTCCACCTCCGGCCGGCTCACCCCGAGAACACGCCGGACCGCCCGCACCGGCCTCGTCGCCGTGTGCGCCGCGCTCTCGCTCACCCTGACCGCCTGCGGCGGAGGCAAGAACGCGGCCACCGGCGCCCAGGGCACCGGCAAGGCAGTGCCGGGCGACACCCTGACCGTCGCCGAGCAGCAGGCCCCGCCCACCCTCAACCCGGGCAGCCTGGACCTCGGTTTCGTCGACTTCACGATGCTGTCGTACGAGTCGCTGTTCTACCTCTCCCCCGAGGGCACCGTGCAGCCCGCGCTGGCCAAGTCCTGGAAGTACGTCGGCACGGGCAACAAGGAGCTGTCCGTCACCCTGCGCTCCGGGGTGAAGTTCGGGGACGGCGAGGCGGTGACCGCCGACGCGGTGAAGGCGTCGTTGGAGTACGCGAAGAAGGCCCAGGGCAACCAGGCGCACTACCTGACGGACGCCACCATCACGGCCACCGGCCCGCTGACCCTGACGATCAAGCTGGCCAAGGCGAATCCAATCCTGCCCACCCTGCTGACGCAGTCGTACGGCATCGGCCAGATCATCAGCCCCAAGGGCCTGGCGAGCGCGTCGAGTCTGACGCCGACCAAGACCAGCCAGGGCGCGGGTCCCTACGTCTACCAGCCGTCCGACAGCGTGGCCGGCGACCACTACACGTACACCGCCGACCCCGGCTACTACGACAAGTCCAAGCAGCACTACAAGAAGATCGTGATCCGGATCGTGCAGAACGGCCAGACCGCGGTCAACGCCATGAAGACCGGCCAGATCGATGTCTACAAGGGCGACTACACCTCCGCCTCCTCCGCCAAGGCCGCCGGCATGTCCACCGTCGGCCTCCCGGTCGTCCTCCAGGGGCTGAGCCTCATCGACCGCGCGGGCGAGGTGTCCAAGCCCCTCGGTGACGTCCGCGTCCGCCAGGCGATCAACTACGCCATCGACCGGGACGCGGTCACCAAGGCCCTGCTCGGCTCCGCCGGGACACCGACCGTGCAGACCGTGATCAAGGGCGGCGACGGCTACTCGGAGGAGATGGCGGAGTACTACAAGTACGACCCGGCGAAGGCCAAGCAACTCCTCAAGGAGGCCGGCTACGCGAACGGCTTCGAACTCCCCGTGCTGGCCGCCACATTCGTCGGCTTCGACACCATGGCCGAGGCGATCGCCGGCCAGCTGTCCAAGGTCGGCATCAAGGTCAAGGTCACCGCAGTCACCAGCATCACCTCCTTCGTCGAGAACCAGACCAACCACAAGTACCCGGCCGTCTCAGGCGGGTTCACCGAGGAGCCGATGTACCTGGAGGGCCTGGACCTCTTCATGCCCGGCTCGAAGGTCTTCAACGGCTTCGGCAGCATCGCCCCCGAGCTGACCGACCTGTTCAACAAGGCGGCCGCCGCCGAGCGCGCGAAGCTCGACCAGCAGATGCAGGAGTACCTGGTGAAGAACGCCTGGTACGCCCCGGTCGCCTTCACCCCGGTCAACTACTACGTCCGTCCCGGCATCGGCGGTGTGAAGGTCAGCGCGGGCGCCCCCTTCGTGAGCCCCCTGGCCATCTACGCCACCAAGTAAGTGCCCCGGGCGGCCCCCGGCCTGACGACGGGGCCGCCCGGCCCGAGAAAGGAGTGAGGTGAGATGCACAGGATCCTCTTCCGCTGGCTCGTCGGCGCGGTTCCCGTGGTGTTCGGCGTGACCGTTCTGACGTTCGTCCTGACCAGCCTGGTCCCCGGCGACCCCGGCCGCACCATCCTCGGTGCGAACGCGAGTCCCGCCCAGGTCAAGGCGCTCGACGCCCAGCTCGGCCTCGACCATCCGCTGCCGGTGCGCTACTGGGACTGGCTGACCGCCGCCCTGCACGGCAACCTCGGCGACTCGATCACCTCCGGCGTCCCGGTGAGCGACCAGCTCACCTCCCGCCTGGGCACCACCCTGTCGCTGATCGGCGGCGCGATCCTGGTCGCCGCCGTCGCCGGAGTCGCCCTCGGTGTCCTCAGCGCGCTCAAGGGCGGCTGGCTGGGGCGGACCGTGGACGGCATCGCGCTGGTCGGCCTCGCGGTGCCGAACTTCTGGTTCGGGCTGGTGCTGATGACCGCGTTCGCCGTGCAGCTGCCGCTCTTTCCCGTCTCGGGGTACGTGCCGTTCACCGACTCGCCGGTGCACTGGTTCGAGTCCCTCGTCCTGCCGGTGCTCACCCTCGGTGTGCCGGCCACCGCGCCCGTGGCCAAGCAGACCCGGGACGGCGTGCTGACCCAGCTGAACCGCGACTACGTCCGTGTGCTGCGCGCCCGGGGCATCCCCGAGCGGTCGGTGATCTTCCGGCACGTACTGCGCAACGCTGCGGCCCCGATCGTCACCGTGCTGGGCGTGGTCGTGGTGACCCTGTTCGGCGGGACCGTGCTCGCCGAGACCCTGTTCGTCATGCCGGGCCTCGGCGGCCTGGCCATGACCGCCGCGCAGACGCAGGACATCCCGATGGTCCAGGGTGTCGCGCTCGTCTTCACGGTCACCGTGATGCTGATCAACCTCCTGATCGAAGTGGTGTACGCGATGCTCAACCCGAAGGTGCGGACATGAAGGCCCCGGCGACCGCGCGCAGGACGGCGTCCGAGAGCGGAGGGGGAGGCCCTCGGCGGGGCGCGACGCAGCGCGGCTTCACCGCCCGGCTGCTGCACAAGCCGGCCGCGGCCGCTTCCGCCGGCTACCTCCTCCTCATCGTCCTGGTCACCGTGCTGGCGGGCCCGCTCGCTCCCTACGACCCCGACGAGCAGGACCTGACCGTGGCGCTGCAAGGCCCCAGCGGCACCCACCTGCTGGGAACCGGCGAACTCGGCCGCGACGTGCTCAGCCGGCTGATGCACGGCGGGCAGATCACCCTGCTCGGCGTGCTGATCACCCTGGCCGTGTATCTGCCCCTCGGTGTCCCGGCCGGGATGATCGCGGGCTACCGGGGCGGCTGGTTCGACCGGCTCGTCCTCAAGAGCGCCGACCTGATCTCCGCCGTCCCCGTGATCATCGTCCTGCTGGTGGTCCTGTCGGTCTTCACCGACAACGAGAGCGCGGCCATGACCGCCAACGGCCTGCTCGGGGCTCCCCTGTTGGCCAGGGTCGTGCGCTCGGCGACGCTCGGGGTGAAGGAGGAGCTGTACGTCCGGGCTGCGGTGGCGGGCGGCATCCGCGACCGGGTCATCATCCGCCGACACGTCCTGCCCCGCGTCACCGGAGTGGTCCTCGTGCAGGCCTCGGTGTTCGGCGCCTACGCCGTGCTCCTGGAGACCGGGCTCGGCTTCCTCGGCCTGGGCACCACCCGGGCCAGCTGGGGCAGCATGATCGCCGAGGCGTCCAAGAACATCGGGACCGACCCGTGGCTCCTGATTCCCTCCGGCTTCATGATCATCAGCTTCATCCTGGCGCTCGGCCTGCTCAGCGACGGCCTGCGCGACACGCTCGCCGAACGGTACGCGCCCCCGGCCGACAAGCCGCCGTCCCGCCGCACGGGCCGACCGCGGGGAGCCGCGCCCGAGCCGGTGCGGGCCGAGGTCCCGGACACCCCGCGGGTGGTCGAGGAGCCCGACCCCGACGCGCTGCTGTCGGTGCGCGGTCGGACGGTGTCCCTGCGCATCGAGGGCACGCCCACCGAGGTCGTCCGAGACGTGTCCTTCGACCTGCGGGCCGGTGAGGTGCTCGGGATCGTGGGCGAGACCGGCTGCGGCAAGACCGTCACGGCCACCTCGCTGCTGGGCATGCTGCCCGCGGGCGGCGAGATCGCCTCCGGCACCATCCTCTTCGAGGGCGCCGACCTCGCCCGCGCCGGCACCGCCGCGATGCGCCGGGTACGGGGCCGTCGTATCGGATGGATCTCCCAGGACCCCATCTCCAGCCTCGACCCGTCCTTCACCGCCGGCGCCCAGGTCGCCGAGGCCGTGCGCCTGCACACCGGCTGCTCCCGCAAGGAGGCCCGGGAGCGCACCCTGGAGCTCTTCGCGAAGGTACGGCTGCCCGACCCGGCCCGCGTGGCGGACAGCTACCCGCACCAGCTCTCGGGCGGTACGGCCCAACGAGTCGGCATCGCCGCCGCGTTGGCGGGTGACCCCGCCCTGGTGATCGCCGACGAGCCGACCACCGCGCTCGACGTGACCGTACAGGCCGAGATCCTCGACCTGCTGCGCGAACTGCAGGCGAGCGGCACCTCCATCATCCTCATCACCCACGACTGGGGCGTGCTGGCCGATCTGTGCGAACGGGCCGTGGTGATGTACGCCGGCGAGGTCGTCGAGGAGGCCGAGGTCACCGACCTCGTCACGACGCCCGCGCACCCGTACACGGCCGGCCTGCTGGGGTCCGACCCCCATCACGCGCTGCCGGGCCAGCCGCTGCCCGCCGTCGAGGGCGCGGTGCCGCCCCCGACCCAGTGGCCCGTCGGCTGCCACTTCCAGAACCGCTGCCCGCGGGTGACCGACGCCTGCAAGGAGAAACCCGTGGTGATCTCCCATCTGGTCGAGCTGGAACGGTCGACGCGGTGCATCCGCCCGCTCGAACTGATCGGAGGACCAGGACATGACTGAAACGGCTCTGCTCCAAGTACGCAGGCTCGACGTCACCTACCGCCGCTCCCGGCTGCGCGGCGGCGACGTCAACGCCGTGCGCGGCGTGGACCTGACCGTGGGCCGCGGCGAGACCGTCGGCCTGGTCGGCGAGTCCGGCTCCGGCAAGTCGACCATCGGCTCCGCCGTACTGGGGCTGGTGCCGGTGACCGGCGGCAGCGTCGAGTTCGACGGCGCCGACATCACGCACGGCACCCGCGCGGACCGTCGGCTGCTGGCCCGCCGGATGCAGGTGGTCTTCCAGGACCCGTACGGCTCCATGAACCCGGCGCACACGGTCGGCGACACCCTCGCCGAAGCTCTCCGCTACAACCTGGGCCTGCCCGCGGACGAGATCCGCAAGCGCGCCCTGCGTGCCCTCGACGACGTCGGCCTGCCGCCCGGCGCCGCCCACCGCTACCCGGCCGCCTTCTCCGGCGGGCAGCGCCAACGCATCGCCATGGCAAGGGCATTGGTCATGGAGCCCGACTTCATCGTGTGCGACGAGGCGGTCAGCGCCCTCGACCTGTCCGTCCAGGCGCAGGTCCTCAACCTGCTGGCCCGCCTCAAGCAGACCCGGGGCCTGAGCTACCTCTTCATCTCCCACGACCTGGCGATGGTGCGCTACCTCAGCGACACCATCGTCGTCCTGTACGCCGGCCGGGTCGTCGAGCGCGGCCCGGCGGCCCTGGTCGCCGACCACCCCTCCCACCCCTACACCCGGGCCCTGCTGGCCGCCGCCCCGGTCCCCGACCCGATCGCCCAGCGCCGCCGCCAGGCCGAGCGGCGCCTCACGAGCACGGCCACCACGGCGACCGGACGCGTCGGCGCGGGCTGCGCTTTCGCCGCCCGTTGTCCGTTCGCGCAGGAGACCTGCTGGTCCGACCAGCCCGAACTGGTGGAGCACGACGGGGTCGCCGTCGCCTGCCACCGCCGCGACGAGATCGCCGCCGGTACGGCCCTGCCCCTCCGATCCCCGGCCGGAGCCGCCTGACCACCCGGCAGCCCCCGCATCTCCCACCGCCCTGACCTCACAAGGAACTTGATGACCACCACCGCCCCCGCCACCTCCTTCGACATCGCCGCGCTCCTGCCCGACGGCACGCACCTCATCGCCGGCGCGTGGGTCCCCGCCCGCTCCAAAGCCGTACTGGAAGTCATCAACCCGGCCACGGGCGCCCTGCTCGCCCGGGTGCCCCGCGGCACGGCCGAGGACGTCGACGACGCCGTACGCGCCGCCGAGGCGGCCCTGCCCACCTGGCGTGACACCAGCCCCGCCGTGCGCGGCGAACTCCTCTACCGTTGGGCCGAGTTGGTGCGCGAGCACGACGACGACATCAACCGGCTGGAGGCCATGGAGGTCGGCCACCCCGTCGGCCCCTCCCCGATCGCGGCCCGCCTCACCTACCTCGCCGGCAAGGCCGACAAGATCTTCGGCGACACCCTGCCCACCCGCTCCCCCGACCTGCTCGGCCTGACCCTGCGGGAGCCGTACGGCGTCGTCGGCGCGATCATCCCCTGGAACGCGCCCGGCCCGATGACCGTGTTCAACACGGCCGCCCCGATCGCCGCCGGCAACACCGTCGTCCTCAAGCCCGCCGAGGACGCCCCACTCACCGCCCTCTACCTCGCCCGCCTGGCCCAGGAGGCGGGCCTGCCGCCCGGCGTCCTCAACGTCGTCACCGGATACGGCGCCGAGGCCGGTGCGGCGCTGCCCGCGCACCCCGGCATCCGCAAGATGAGCTTCACCGGCTCGCCCGCCACCGGCACCGCCGTGATGGAGGCGTGCGCCCGCAACCTCGTCCCCCTGCAACTGGAGTTGGGCGGCAAGTCCCCCCAGATCGTGCTGCCCGACGCCGACTTGACGAAGGCGGTCCCGGCGATCGTGCGCAGCATCGTCATGAACAGCGGCCAGGTCTGCGCCGCCGGCTCCCGTGTCCTGGTGCACCCCTCACTGCACGACCGGCTCGTGACCGAGGTCGCGGACGCCTTCCGCGCCGTACGGGTCGGGCTGTGGGACCAGCCGGTCGACATGGGGCCGCTCATCAACGCCCGCCAGGAGAAAAGGGTCCTGGACTACGTGGCCGTCGGACGCGAGGAGGGCGCCGAGGTGGTCGTCGGCGGCGGCAAGCTGACCGGTGCGCCGTACGACGACGGGTACTTCGTCGAACCGACCCTCTTCGACCAGGTGCGGCCCGAGATGCGCATCGCCCAGGAGGAGATCTTCGGTCCCGTCCTGTCGGTGCTCACCTACGAGGACGAGGAGGAGGCCGTCGCCATCGCCAACGGCACCCGCTACGGCCTCACCGCCACCGTCTGGACCCAGGACATCGGCCGCGCCGTACGCCTGGCTCGCCGGCTCCAGGCCGGCCAGATCGCCGTCAACACCCTCGGCGACGGCGGGCCGGCCGGAGCCATCGGCGCACCCTTCGGCGGCTACAAGCACAGCGGCTTCGGCCGCTCCATGGGTCCCGACTACCTGGAGGACTGGACGCAGGTGAAGTGCGTGGTCATCAACGCCGGCTGACGCAGGTGGCCCTGCACCGCCCGTGCCGTACCGGACTGCTGAGGGGCAGGAACACCACATGAGTCCGTTGGATCTGTAACGGCGCACGTTATTCAAGGGAATGGGGGCCGGGGCCGTCCTCTACCCCACCCCCGGCCAGCAGGGCTTCGAACTCACCGTTTGATCTCGGGCCCGCTTGCGAACAAACTGCAACCCATGAGGTTCACAGGCGTGCCCGTCGGCACACAGACCACCAGCGCCGAGGCGGACCTCTCCGTGCAACAGCAGGCTCGTCAGTGAGCGTCGGCCTGCCCCACTTCCGTTACCACCCCGACCCCCTCGCAAGCGGGTCCGTTCGCGAGAGCGCCAAGACGTGCGCGTGCTGCAAACGCAGCACAGGATGGATCTACACCGCGACCTTCTACACGGCCCAAGATGTCAGCGGGAGTTTCTGCCCCTGGTGCATCGCCGACGGCAGCGCCGCTGAACAATTCGAAGGCGAATTCACCGACGCATACGGGCTCGACAATATCAGCGAGGAGACCCTGGAGCAGGTCACCCGCCGCACCCCAGGCTTCCACGCCTGGCAGGATCCGCACTGGCTTGTCCACTGCAATGACGCGGCCGCCTTCATCGGCGAGGTCGGATCCACCGAACTGGCGGCCCACCCCGAGGCACTCGACCCGCTCCGACTCGACCTGCGTATGGGTGGATGGCACAACGCGTCCCAGCTCGAGAACTTCCTGACCCACCTCGGGCAAGGGGCAAGCGCCATGCTCTTCCGCTGCACAGTCTGCGGCACCCACCTCGCCTACGCCGACGCTTCATAGCCACGGCCCAGCTCAACACGCGCCTTTCCCTTCAAAGGATCTGCACCCAGTGAAGTTTGGGCCGTCGGGGCCAGACACCCCGCAATGCGGTCAGCGAATCCGGTAAGGTCTTCACCAGGATCGGACACCTCGGGTGTAGCGACTCGCAGTCGCCCCGGTCCACTTGGGAGAGACCAGGGTTCAAGTCCCTGTCCGCTCTGCGGGTCGTCCAATAGGCAAAGACACTCCCTTCCTTCTCCTGTCGGTTCTTCACGTCACATCCGATCGTGTCCGTTCGACGTGGGGCTCGTCAGATGTGTGAAATTCAGGTTCGCCACGTCAGCGTCTGTTTCAAGACGTTGGATCAGGCACCGCTGTCGCCGGGACAGTGCGGCGACGACCCGGTGGGCCGTCCAAGTGGCTTCTGACAGCCCAGCCGAGTTGGCCACGGCATACCAGTTCCCCAGGACTTCCAGCATGAGATCGAGGGTGCCTCGGGCTCCATGAGCATCGTGGCTGTCGGCCACCGACGCGAAAACCCCCTGGTGCAGCGCCGTGTTGCGCACCACGTACATCCAGCTGAGTTGAGCTCGGTAGCGCTCTTCAATTTCGGTGAGCCACGTTGCGCACCTCTTCGGGTCGGTCAGGCGTGCCTGCCACGTGTCGATGTCATGAGCGGGGAGGCCAGGCAAGACCGAGTGCAAGCGTGTCAAAGCTGCCGAGGCGATCTGCACTTCCTGGCCTGCTTCGGGTGACGCTGCCAGTACGTCGACCCACCGGTTGAGGTCACTCAATAGGCCATGACCGTTGACGGTGACCACTGTGTCGATCTCGTCGAGCGGCTCGAGATACAGACTGTCAGCGTCGGCCGCCTCCTGTTCGGCGAGGGCCGCGCGAACGCGCGCCTGCTTCAATTGCCGCTCCAAGGTCGGCTGGGCGTCCTCGTTCGCGAGGTGTCGCTCCAAGCCGTGCACAGCCCGGCGAGCAGCCTCCGCGCGCTCCTTCACCTCGTGGCGGGTCGCTGCGGCGACGATGCGCACACCCTGGTGGGAACTGACCAGTTGCTGGCGCAATGCTTGAAGACTCAGAGCGCGGGCGAGGTGCACATGCGGGGCGTCGTCGTTGTTGCCGTGCCGGATACCGGCCGCCTCGATGGCGGCCCAGGACAGGGCCGCGCTGGTAAGGGGTGAGGACGTGGAGCGTGCGATGTGGGCCATGCGCAGACATTCACGGATTTCGGCGGGCCAGTGGCTGGTCAGTGGCCGCGCCGCGTCGATTGCGGGACCTCGGGAGGTGTAGCGGCGGGAGCGGTCGCCTGCCTCCTCGTAGACCAACGTCTCGGGTGCCAGGCGCAGTTCGGCGATCCGGTTACCGGCCACATAGGTGTCGAGCGCCTCTTCGATGCGCCGTCTGGCCACGTGTACGGCCACGCCACGGTCGGGTGCCGTGACGCACAGGGTCAGCAGGACGGCGGCAGACGTGCGTTCTCCTTCTCGGGGGTCTTCGCTGGGGCGACGGCCGTGGAGTGATGCGAATTTCCTCAACTTCGCAGTGCCCTGCCCCCAGCCGTCCGGTTCCTTCTTGCCGAGCGGAAACTGCCGGACGTCGGTGTCCACGTCGAACAGCTGGCCAAGCCGGGCCAGCGTGCGGGTACCTTCCACCACAGCCGCCACCCGGATCCGGCGCTGCACGGGACACAGCACCGACAGCAGGCCCTTTCCGGAAGGAGTCTGCCGAAGGAAGCGCTGCACATCGGCAAGCAGGCATTCATAGTCCCGCCCACGCCACACGGCGAGACTCGCAACTTCAGCAACCGCCCGCTCGGCCGCCTTCGCGGGCAGCGCCGTCTCCCAGGCCTGCCGGAAAAGATCCAGAACGGTGCGCTCCAATGCCGCGACGAACGGCCCCATCTGATGGGCCAGGACACCGCATCGGGACGGCTCCTTGAGATCGGAGTTGCCTCGGGTCACTATCTCTGTCAACAGGTCGCGAGTGTCCTCGAGCGGCTGCCAGGCAGAGGTGACGACAGCTTCCAACAGCTGTAGGGACTTCTGGGCACGCTCGATGACCGTGTAGGCCAACTTCTCGTTCGGCTGGGCGTCTTGGACACTGTGCGCGCCGGCCCGGGAACGGAGCACGGCTTCGGCACGGCCGAGGGAGAGCACAGCCGCTCCCCCCGCTGCCGCGTGCTGCGTGGCATACGCACCAGGATGCACCGCCCTCAGCGTCGCCTGTACCAGCATCCTTTGATGGCCGGCCAGGCCAGCCTTGCTCATGCCGCCGATAAGCTCCGGCTCAGATCCGGGATAGAACATCCCCGGACCTTACCCACTCAGCCGAACCACCAGCCACAGGAAGCCCGCCCGGGCGGTCACTTCACATCCGAGGGGCGGGCGCGCGCCCGCCGACCAGACTGGCACCGGCCATCACCGACTCGAATCCACGACCAGGCAGAGCGGACGACGTCCCGCGGAAACCTCCACCGCGCTCTGGGCGCCGGACGGCAGGCCGCGAACACTGGCTGGGTAGATGGTGGTGCCGGTCCCTTCGTCCTCCGTGGCGTCGACGTGCTGGGCTGCGGCGTAAGAGACAGGAGGCCTGTTGCTTGGCGTTCAGGGCCTCGGCCCCGTCGGTTGACTCCCCTCTCGAGGTCCTCGTCGACCGCAATGCCGTGACCTCCGGTGCAGCGGCCAGCGGCGAACCGTGGCAGTACTTCGACCTCGGACATGACTGGTGCACCTACTGCTTCTTCGAGCAGCGCCAGCGCCGGATGGCCTACGCCTGGTGCGACTTCTACACCCCGAAGGACTCCAGTGAAGGCCACCCCTTCGAAGCGAAAGAGAATTTGCAGCGCATGCTCGCCTCCATTCCCCTCACCGATGACAAACGCACCGCGGTAGTGGACGGCCAAGCCGCCGTCGACGCCCTTCTTGAACGGCTCGTCGACGTCCCCACCCCTGCTGGCCCGACGCCCCGGGACCTCCGCCTCGCCGCCTCCGCCCACCATGTTGCCCATCGTGGAGGGTCCGTCAGGGCAAAAGGCGTAGACGTTGATAAATCCCTTTCCATGCTACTGATGATCTTCGCGTGATGTCGCACCCACGTGAATCCAGCATCTACCGCGGTGGTCGCTCTCGGTCGCGACATCCGATTCATGGTGCTGGAGCTCGTGGACCGGTCGTCGGCGGGCGTGGACCGAACGGCCCACGGCGCCAGCCACCTGCCCGCGTAAGGCTGGAAAGCAGACAAGCCGGCGGCCCCGGTCCGGCGGTCGTCGGCAGGAACCCGACCGCAGAGGTGAGGATCATGATCCGTAGACATACACGTGTCGCCACTGCGGCGGCCCTGGCCCTGGCGGGCGCCGTGGCCATCGGCGGGTGCGGCGGGAACGGCAGCACCTCCATCGGCGGGCCCGTCGGTCATGCGCCCGCCGTCTCGGTCAGCCCCACCGCGCCGGGCAGCGGCACACCGACCGTTCCCGACGGCACTCCCTCTCCGGCCGGCCCGACCGGCGGGTGGGGACCGGACATGTGGAACGGAAATTCGGGTTCAAGCATGATGGGCGGCGTCGGGGGCTCGTGGGGGCCTGGCATGATGGGCAACTGGTGGCTGCCAGGCAACGGCACCCGGGTGCAGACCCTCGACCAGGCCCGCCAGCGGGCGGCGGCGTTCGCCGACCGGCTCGGCCTGCGGGTCGGTGAGGTCATGCAGTTCTCCCGGAACTTCTACGCTGAACTAGTGGCTCTGACCGCATAGGTTCGCCGGGTTGGGTAGTGGCGGTTGGATATCGGGTGATGTCCGATCCGACCGCTGGAGGTGCGGTGGCCGAGTCTGTCCGTGTACGCAGACTGCCCGACCAGGAAGGCCAACGGCTGCAGCGGATCGTGCGCCGGGACGGAGGGACAGGCAACTCGTCCTGGCCCCTGTCGCGCGCGTCCCCGCCGTCAGACAGCACAATGCGATCCTCAGGCAACTCCAGCCGGGCATCGGCCGGCTCGAGATGCCGCTGCCGGCGGACGGGGCCGAGGCGCTGGTCCATCAGGCCGCAGAGTTGGACGTCACTGTCAACACGCTGGTGCGGGGCAGGTGGGCCTTGATGCTGGCGGGGCTGGGAGTCAAGATCTCCCTCACCCGATCTGGCCGGGGTCGGCTCCTGGTCGGCTTGACGGTTCTGGGGCCTGTCAGTCGGTCGACGGGTCCCGGAAACCGGGGGTGTCCTCGCGGAAAGGCACCTCATACACCACCGATACGACGCAGCCGTGCTCGGGCGCCGTATCGACGTAGCGCACGATGTACTCCACCGAACCGTCCCGCGGGCGGGAACACCGTCCCCGTGCCACGGCCTCCCGGTGCGCGGCGAGCCGGGCCGGTTTGCGGGCCCGCAGCCGTGCTTCGCTGCCAGGTCCGTCGGTCACGGCGAGTCCGAGCCCGACGGGGAAGCGACAGACCGCGTACACGATGAGATCCCCTCGCCCGACAGTGGCGAAGTGCAGTCGACGGCCGGCCGGGGAGCACGCGGTGCGGTCATGGGGCCGACCGCAGTGCGGACAGGGGCCGTCATCCATGACGACGGCCGCTGGGTCGGTGTCCAACATCTGCCCGAGGAGCAGCCGCAACCCCGCGCGGACCGTGAGGAGGCGCTCTCCTTCCGGACCCGCCATCTCCGCGGTGAGGCGGGCTCGTTCGTCGTGGGCGAGCTTTTCGTGCAGGGCTCGACGCTCTTCGGGCGGCAGCGTGGACACCACGAACGTGCGCAGTGCGAGGGAGTCGAACCCCCCGTCGCGCTGCGCGGGGCCGAGACCGAGCGGTGGCGCGAGCAGCGGAGTCCGCTGCGCACCCCAGCCGCCGTCGGGATGTGTCGCAGGCACGATGGGAAATGTCGCAGGCACGGGAGAGTGATCCGGCTCCAAGGGGTTCATCGGGTCCGTTCCCTCCGTCGGCCCTGCGCCCATGCTAGTGCTGTGACCGCCTAGGTTCACCAGGCTGGAGCGGTGCTTCCCTCTTGCGTCGAGCGGGCGCTCAGACGCTCAGGAACGCTCGCGCGAGGAACCGTCGCGGGAGCGTAGAGGAGTCACCGGTGGTCGGATGAGCTTTGTCGTCGAGAGAGAACCAGCCCGCGTCGCTCCCGGTCGATCTCAGTGACGACGACCGTGACCTCGTCGCCGGCCTACAAGCAGCTGTGCACTCGGCGGGGAAGGGCGGTCAGGCTGCAGTCTTGAGGGGACGTCAGCCCCAGCGGATGCCTTTCTCGCTGCGGATGCGGGCGCGTTCCCTGCGTTCGGCTGCCAGGACGCCCGGGTGGCGGGCGTTGGAGTTGCGCCAGCGTAGGTAGGCGTGCGGGGCCCGGGTCTGCACGGTGTGGTTGGGATAGTTCGAGTTGGCGATGGTGAACTGCCTCAGCGGTCCGAAGTGTGCCTCGAAGGGGTTCGCCCCCGAGGCGTAGGTCGGGGTGAAGCACAACTCGACCTTGTTCTTCTTCGCCCAGCGCCGGATGTCCCTTCCCTTGTGGGCGGACAGGTTGTCCAGGATGACGTAGATCGGTGCGCCGTCGGGCCGGGCGGCGCGGATCGACTTCAGCGCGGCCGGTGTGTTCGCGGCGCCTTTCTTGCGGCGGTTGACGCCCCACAGGCGGTCGTCGCCGACCGAGTAGCAGCCGTGGAAGTACCGGACTCCGTGGGTGCGGTGGTAGGTGGCCGGCACCCGGTCGGGATGTTTGCGTTGGGCCCAGCCCGAGCCTGCGGTGGGCCGGATGCCGAGCGGTCCGAACTCGTCGAAGGCGAACACCCGGTGGGGGAAGCGGTCCAGGACCTCCTCGATCCGGTCCAGCTTCGCCTCGCGGTCCGGGTCGGGTGATTCTTTCCAGGTCTTGGTGCGCTGGAAGGTGACACCGCGGCGGGCGAGCAGGCTGCGTAACGCCTCTCGGCCGATGCGGATCACCCGGCCGTGGACTTTCCGCAGGCAGGCGACGAGTGTACGCAGTGACCAGCGAGTGAAGGGCTGGCCGAGCTTGGTGGGACTGGCGCCCCTCTCAGTGGAGGCCTCATCGGCCGGGGCCCAGGCAGGCCAGCCCGATCTCGTTGAAGCGGTGGATCACATCGCGGACCGTTTCCTCGTCGGCCTGTACCAGCTGGGCGATCACCGGCACTCGGTTCCCGCCGGCCGAAGCCAGCAGCATCATCGCGCGCCGGTAGCGCACCGAACTCGTGCTGCCGCGGCGCACGATCTGCTGCAGCCGCTGCCCTTCCTGGTCGGTCAGTCTGCGCACACGGACAGGCTCGGCCACCGCACCTCCAGCAGTCGGATCGGACGTCACCCCACATCCAACCGCCACGACCACCACCCCGGCGAACCAATGCGGTCAGAGCACTAGTAGGGCTTGGTCAGGTCGTTTGTGTTGATGCGTGTCCTGTCGGCCTGGTGTGGCGTTGAGAGTGTGTGACTCCGGACGAGATTGCTGTGGTGCGTGGTGAGTTGGAGGCGTTCGCGGCGGAGGTGTTCGAGCCGTTTGCGCGTAAGGACCAGCGCCGGTGGGGGCAGGTGTATCTGCGGGGGCTGCTGACCGACGGACAGCGTAAGTCGGTCGAGCCGATGGCCGCCCGGCTCGGGGAGGACGGCAATCGTCAGGCACTGGCCAACTTCATCACCACCAGCCCCTGGGACCCGGCGCACATCCGGGCCCAGCTCGCCTGGCGGATGGAGGAGGCGATCGGGCCGGACGCCCTCATCTTCGACGACACGGGGTTCCTCAAGGACGGGACTGCCTCGGCGTGTGTGTCGCGGCAGTACACCGGTACCGCGGGCAAGGTCACCAACTGCCAGGTCGGCGTCTCACTCCACCTCGCGTCCGACCATGCCTCGGCGGCGGTCAACTGGCGGCTGTTTTTGCCCCGGACCTGGGATCCCGCCTCACCGAAGGCCGATGCGGACAAGGTCGCCCGCCGCACCGCCTGCGGCATCCCGGACGATGTCGGGCATGTGGAGAAGTGGCAGCTGGCCCTGGACATGCTCGATGAGACCCGCTCCTGGGGGATCGAGGTGCCGCTGGCCGTCGCGGACGCCGGATACGGCGACGCCGCCGCGTTCCGGCACGGACTGCAGGATCGCGGCCTGAACTACGTGGTGGGGATCTCCACCACGCTGTCGGCCCAGCCCGCCGGCGCGGTGCCGGTGGCCGAACCGTATTCCGGGACCGGACGCCCGCCGGTGGCGAAGTATCCCGACAAGCCACGGCCGGTGAAGGAGCTGGTCATCGCGGCGGGCCGGAAAGCAGCTCGGCCGGTGCAGTGGCGGGAGGGCTCCCGGCCCGGCACCGGCCGCTTTGGCCGCAAGCGGATGTACTCCCGTTTCGTGGCCTTGCGCATCCGGCCTGCCGGACGCGAGGTCCGCCAGGCCACCGACGGCCCGGAGCTGCCGGAGTGCTGGCTGCTGGCCGAATGGCCCGCCGGTGAGAGCGAGCCGGTGCAGTTCTGGCTGTCCGACCTGCCCTCCGGCATGCCTCTGACCACACTGGTCCGGCTCGCCAAACTCCGCTGGCGCATCGAGCACGACTACCGGGAGATGAAACAGGCCCTGGGACTTGCCCACTTCGAGGGCCGGACCTGGAACGGCTGGCACCACCACGTCACCCTCGTCTCTGTCGCACATGCCTTCTGCACTCTGCAACGACTGGCCCGGGCCCCAAAAGACCCAGCGCCGGCCTGAGCCTCTACCAGGTCGTCCGCGAGCTGCAGACACTCCTCGCCCTCTGGACCGGCGCCTGCCCCACCTGCCACCGCAACATACCCACACCGATACGAACCTGACCAAGCCCTACTAGGTGTGGTCCTTTCCGGCGGCGGGATGTGCGCCGGCGTGAGGTGCGGTCATGTCGAGCAGGATCATGGCGTCGTGGTCCGGGGTGCCGGGTTCGGCAACGTAGATGCCCAGGCGGTGGCCGGGAGTGCCTTCGAGTTGCATGCCCTGGAAGGCGAGGGTGACCTCGCCGATCTGGGGGTGGTGGAAGGTCTTCGGCTTCTGTGCGTGGCTGGCTCGGGCGACGTCGTAGCGTTCCCAGAGTTTGGCGAAGTCGGGGCTTTTCAGGAGGAGTTCGCCGATGAGTCCGGCCAGGTCGGGGGCGTCGGGGTCGGTGCCTGCCAGGGCACGTAGGCGGGCGACGCAGCCGCGGATCTGGGTGCTCCAGTCGGCGTAGAGGTCACGTGACTGGGGGTGGAGGAAGAGGTAGCGGGCGAGATTTCGCTGCCGGACCGGCCACTTCTCGATGCCTGCGTACAGCGCGAGCGCGCCTGGGTTGGCGGCGAGCAGGTCCAGGGTGCGGCTGGTGACGTAGGCCGGGCTCGGGCGCAGGTTTTCCAGCAACAGTTTGACCTTGGGGCTCACGGTGTGGCTGGGGGCGGCCGGGGGAACAGGCGCGTGGTGGGCGGCGCGGATCGCGAGGTCGCGCAGGTGGCCCTGCTCGTCCTCGTCCAGCTTGAGCGCGCGTCCGAGGGACTCGACGACGGCCAGGCTGGGACGGGTCTCCCTGCCACGCTCCAGCCTGGTGTAGTAGTCGATGCTCACGCCGGCCAGCGCGGCGACCTCTTCACGGCGCAGCCCGGGGGTGCGGCGCACCCCGGTGCCGGGGGTGAAGCCGACCTCGGCCGGGGTGATCTGGGTGCGCCTGGCGCGCAGGAAGCGCCCCAGTTCCGTACCGCCGCCGTCCTGCTGCCGTTCGGGTGCCATGGCACCAGTGTGGCCCGCGCCTGGCGCGCTTGCCGCGGGCGAGGGGGCCGTGCCACACCCCCCTTCGCGCTCCCTGGAGCATCTCGCCCTGCCGCGTGGGCGCCGCAGCGGGCACGGTTTCCACAGGGATCACCGAGAAGTGAGGCGGCCACCGCCGCTGAGCAGACGAGGAACCATGGAAATCTTTCACCGACCGCCCACCGCGAAGGGCCGGCCGCCAGGTTCACCGGGGACGTGTGGGTCGACGGGATCTACGCCGATGCAGCACCCGACCGGGCCCGGCCGGCCGTCGTCCGGTTCGCCCCCGGCGCCCGCTCGCACTGGCACGCGCACCGCTTGGGCCAGACCCTGCACATCGTCGGGGGCATCGCCCCGCTGGGCAGCCGCGACGGCGCGGTCATCGAGGCCCGCCCCGGCGACACCGTCCGTACCGCGCCGGGCGAGGAGCACTGGCACGGCGCCGCCCCCGACCGCTTCGTGGCCCACCTGGTCCTGATGGAGGGCGACACCAGCGACGCCCCCCTGACCGAGTGGGCCAAGCAGGTCACCGATGACACCTACCGGGCACCGCGAACCCCGACCCGCTGACCACCGCGAAAACACCGAAGGAAAGGCCCCCCATGCGCGCAACACTGCTGTACCAGGCCGGCGACGTCCGCGTCGAAGACGTCTCCGACCCCAGGATCCAGCAGCCCACCGACGCGGTCATCCGCATCGTGGCCGGCTGCGTCTGCGGCAGCGATCTGTGGCCCTACAAGTCCCAGCCGCTCACCGATACCCCCCGCCAGATGGGCCATGAATTCATCGGCGTGGTCGAGGAGACCGGCACCGAGGTGAAGGGCTTCAAGCCCGGTGACTTGGTCGTGGTCCCGTTTACCTACTCGGACGGCACCTGCGAGAACTGCCGCCGGGGCCTGACGACCTCCTGCGTCCACGGCGGCCCGTGGGGGGTCGGCGGTGTCGACGGCGGCCAGGGCGAGGCCGCCCGCATCCCCTTCGCCGACGGCACCCTGGTCAAGCTCCCGGTCGGTGAGGACTCCGAGCTGCTGCCCGACCTGCTGACCCTCTCCGATGTGCTGTGCACCGGCTACCACGCCGCCCGCACCGCCGGAGTGACGGCCGGGGACAGCGTCACCGTCATCGGCGACGGCGCGGTCGGCCTGTCCGCGGTCATCTCCGCGAAGCTGCTCGGCGCCGAGCGGATCATCCTCATGGGCCGCCACACCAAGCGCACCGACCTCGGGCGCGAATTCGGCGCCAGTGACGTGGTCGCCGGACGCGGCAAGGACGGCGTCGCCGCCGTGCGCGAGCTGACCGGCGGCTCCGGCACCGACCGGGTGCTGGAATGCGTCGGCCTCAAGGACGCCCTCGTGCAGGCCGCCGGCGTGGTCCGCGACGGCGGCACCATCAGCCGGGTCGGCGCCCCGCAGTACCCCGAGGTGCCGTTCGGGTTCCCCGAGTTCCTGCGCAACATCACCCTCACCGGCGGCGTTGCCCCCTCCCGCGCCTACATCGAGGAACTCATGCCGCACATCCTGAACGGCGCCATCCACCCCGGCCGGGTCTTCGACCGCACGGTGGCCCTGGACGACGTCGCCGAGGGCTACCGCCTGATGAACGACCGCGAGGCCCTCAAGGTCCTCGTCCGCCCCTGACCAGGACACCCCCAACACGCGAACGCCCCCGGGGGCGCCCCGCACCACCACCCCACAACGCAAGGAAACTGCCATGGAACGAGTGACCTTCGAGAACAGAGGCAACACGGTAGTCGGCAACCTGTTCAGGCCCGCAGGCTTCGCGCAAGGCACCAAGTACCCGGGCGATCGTGGTGACCCACCCCTTCGGCGCGGTCAAGGAGCAGGTCCCCACCACGTACGCGAAGCTGCTGGCCGAACAGGGCTTGATCACCCTGGTCTTCGACGCCTCGTACCAGGGGGAGAGCGGCGGCGAGCCGCACTTCTCTGAGTTCCCCTCGACGCGTGTCGAGGACATCCGCCGCGCGGTGGACTTCCTGAGCATCCACCCCGACGTGGACAAGGAGCGCATCGGCGCCCTCGGCATCTGCGCAGGCGGCAGCTACACGGTCAACGTGTCGCAGACCGAGATGCGGATCAAGGCCGTCGCGGGGGTCAGCACCTTCAACATCGGCTCCGCGCGCCGCGCCGGCGACGGCCCCCTCGGCAAGCAGTCGGCGGAATACCGCACCGAGATTTCGGTCCCGCAAAACCCAGGAGATGATCGTCTGCGTAGCGGATATAGCGCAGCCTCCGGTATTCCGGATCGTTCGGATCCGAGCTCGGCAGGCTGACCATCCGCTGACGCAACGCGCGGGCCTGGGCCCGGTCGCGGCGCCGGCGGGCTTTCGCCAGCAGATTCTGCAACTCCAGATAGGCCGGGTTGCGGGCCCGGCGATCTCCTCGGGTGTACTCCGGGATCAGAACCGTCTCGACGAACTCATCCAGCCTGTGCAGGTTGATGTTGGACAGGATCGGGGAGGCCACTCCGCCTTGCGGCGCTCCGGAGAGCGTGGCACCCCACCTCCAGTCCTCCAGGCATCCGGCCTTGAGCATGTTGCGCACCAGCCGCAGAAACCGCTGGTCATGGATCTTCTTGCCGAGGATCGGCAGCAGGACCTGATGGTCCAGACTGCCGAAGCAGTCGGCGATGTCCCCTTCGATGAACCAGGATGTCCCGGTCCAGGTGTGGTCAACCTCCCGCAATGCGGTATGGCAGCCTCGGCGGGGACGGAACCCATGCGAGCGGTCGGAGAACGTCGGCTCGTAATACGCCTCCAATAACAGACGGACCACTTCACCAACGAGCTTGTCCGACCGAGTCGGCAGCCCCAGCGCACGCATCTTCCCGTTCTTCTTCGGGATATGGATGCGTCGCACCGGACGGAACCGATAGCGTTCGTTGCGCATCGCCTCGATGATCCGTCTGATCTTCCGCTGGGACATGCCGTCCACGGTTTCCGATGTGACCCCGGGCGTCATCGCGCCATGGTTGGCGTAGATGCTTCCGTAGGCCAGCAGATACAACTGCGGATTGAACAGCTGTCGATACAGTTCATCACACGGCAGGTTGCGCCTGCCGCGTTCACGCAGGACACCCAGCACCGTTGTGGCGCTCTGCATTTCGCATACCTCCGGGTCTTGAGGTGTCCGAATCACCTGGCCCCCTTCGCCCTGCGGACGGCTTTCCCGTCCTCCTCGGCCGGGCGTTAAACCGGCGACTACTACGGGGCCCCCGTCGCCCTATTACTCGCATCCCGTAGGCGATCCCACGTTCGTCTCTGTCTGTACGTTCTAGCGCGAGTTAGACGTCCCGCTCATCTCCTTGAATTTCCTCGCTGGACATCGCTCCGCACACGGAAGTTGCTCCGGCCACACCATTCGAAGCCAGAACAGAGCGCGGCGCCGGTTTCGGCTGTCTTTCCGACGGATGGGAACTTGCATCTTCTGGAGATTGGGCTTCAAACAATCCAGTGCAGGGTAGGCCGCGCGGCGAGGTATCTGGAGTTCAGACCCTTTTCCACGCGACCCCCCACCGAACCGGACGTGCCCCGTTAAAGGCATCCGGCTCTCCAGTGACTACTCCGTGGGTTTCGCGACTTGCGAGTCAGTATGGATATCGTCGTGACAGTTCTGGCAGACCACAAGGGACTTGCGGCGCCGCTTCGCCATGATTGATGCCCACGCCGGCCTGTCCGGCTGACCGAGCTTGTCGAGATCCGAGAGTTTTCGGATGTGGTGAACTTGAACCTTCCCCGACCGCTCACAGATCTCGCACCTCCCCGCAAGGAGTCTGGTGACCAATTCCTTGGGACCAACTGCTCGATCTGGTTTACGGTCTTCGAGGACCGCTGTCTTCTGCCACCGAAGTGGTATGCCACCGTACCGTGCTACCAGTGGTTTCCTGCCACCACTGCGTTCAACGGTCGCTTCGAAGCACGTGCGCAACCCGTATGGAGTTTCGACCTTGGCCTTATACTTGGCCGCCGTCTTCGATACGGTCGAGCGGTGCTTGCCCGCAAGCGTCTTTAGCAGCGATGTCTCCATGACCCAGTTCAGCCGATTCAGCCGATAGACGTCACTGGCCAACAGGTAGTACTGTGCCAACCCGCGATATTCGGCCCCGAAGATAGAGACGATGGTGTAATCGTCCATGTTCATCAAAGGGGTCCTGCGTGCGGGTTTCCCGCGTTTCATATAGGAGGCACATTTAGCCTTGATCACCGCGACTGGCACCCGCAACTTGACGGTCGCGTTGCTTGACCGTTGGCCATTGCTGATCGCCTTGTCGTTCTGCTGAACGGTGATCTCGTAACCGAGGAATCTTGCCGCGCCGGTTCTGGCGTGAGTGATCAATGTTTTCTCCTCGGACAGCTCCAGTTTGAGTTCGTCACGCAGGAACTGCCCGAGGCGTTGCTTGATCTCCTCGGCTTCGGCTTTCGGTCCGGTGAAACCGAGCAAGGTGTCGTCGGCGTACCGCACATAGCGCAACCGCCGGTAGCGAGGATCGTTGAGATCCTTGCTCGGCATACTGCGTAGCTCTTTACGTAGCGATCGCGCCTCGGCACGGTCACCACGCACCCGAGCTAGCGTGAGTGCTTTCTGAACCTTACGATAGGCGGGATTCTTAACTCGTTCCGCCCCTCGGTCATATTCGGGTATCAGAACCTTTTCGACAAAGTTGTCCAACCGGTGCAGATAAATGTTGGAGAGCGTGGGAGAGAGAACACCGCCTTGTGGTGCCCCGGAGAGCGTGGCGTTCCATACCCAGTCCTCCAAGTATCCGGCCTGAAGCATGTTGCGCAATAGCCGCAGAAACCGGCGATCGTGGACTTTCTCAGATAACGTCGAGAGCATGACCTCATGGTCAAGCGACCCGAAGCAGTCGGAGATATCGCCCTCAATCAGCCAGGTCGTACCCGTCCAGGTATTAGCCACCTCGCGCAGCGCGGTGTGGCAGCCCCGACGGGCACGGAACCCATGGGACCGATCGGAAAACTGGGGGTCATAATATGCCTCCAATAGGAGACGCATCACCTCTCCAACCAGCTTATCCGTCCAGCCAGGCAATCCGAGGGGTCTGAGTTTCCCGTTTTTCTTCGGGATCATGACTCTCTTGACCGGACTGAATCGATAGCGCTCGTGGCGCATCGCATCGATAATGCGCTCGATCTTGTCCAGCGACATGCCGTCCACGGTATCTGCCGAGACTCCAGGCGTCATCGCTCCCTTGTTGGAGTAGATACGCCCGTAAGCCATGAGATACAGCTGCGGATTGAACATCTGTCGGTACAGTTCATTACATGGCAGGCCGTGCCTGCCGCGTTCACGGAGGACACCCAGCACTGTTTCGGCGCTCTGCAATTTCGCATACCTCCCAGGTCTTCGAGTGTCCGATCACCTGACCCCCTTCGCCCTCATTCCGGCTTTCCCGGACTTCATGACCGGTCGTTACTCCGGCGACTACTATGGGGTCTCCGTCACCATAGGATTCGCATCCCTTAGGTGATCCCGCGTTCATCTCTGTCGTACGTACTAACGCAACTTAGGTGCCCCACTCATCTCCTTGAATGCCCTCACTGGGCATCGCTCCACGTTCCGGAGGTTGCAACGGCCGCGAAAGAAATGCCGATGCAGGACGTGGCGCCGGTTCCAGACGTCTTTCCGGCGGATGGATATTTGCATCTCCTGGAGATTGGGATTCAGGCAGTCTAGCTTTCACCGTATTGCGTGAATCGCTCGGCGCACTGCTCCTAACGTCTGGACACAGTCGCCGATTTCCTGGCATGCTCTTGTCCCTCTCACCCTTTCAGGCTGAGGTAAGCCATTCGATTCAAGAACGTTCCTCCGAGTCCTTCCCGGCTGAGCCGGGGATACAACAGAGCGCCTCGCGGCGCAACTTCGCCATATCGCGCGGGCCACCCAGTACCCCGTCCCTGACAACCGGACCCGGTCACTGGTTTTCTGACATGCTGCTGTCCCCTTCACCTTTCGGATCCAGGTAAGTCATCGGGCCCAGGAACCTCCTTCCGAGTTCCTCCCGGCTGAACCGGGGATACAAACAGAGCGCCTCGTGGCGCACAAAGTGCGCTCGACCACCCACCGGGTCTTGCCCAGGCCTGAACCGTGGGCGACGCCGCGCCGGGCGATGAGGGGCTTGATGCCGCGCCTCCACAGCAGGCGGCGGTACTTGTCGTAGTCGTATCCGCGGTCGGCGTACAACCGCTTTGGCTTGTTCCGGGGTCGGCCTCGCAGTCCTCGTATGCGGGGGACCGCATCGAGAAGAGGGATCAGCTGGGTGACGTCGTGCCGGTTCCCGCCGGTCAGCGAGACAGCGAGCGGGGTGCCACGTCGGTCAACGAGCACATGGTGCTTGGAGCCGGGACGGCCTCGGTCGACCGGCGACGGTCCAACATGGTCCCCCCTTTGAGAGACCTGACGTGGGAGCCGTCGACCGCGCAGTCGTCCATCTCCAGCAGACCCGCCTTTCGTAATTCGCCGAGGAGAACCGCATGCGGGCGGGGCCAGACCCCGGCCTCAGTCCAGTCCCGCAGGCGGCGCCAGGCGGTCACCCCCGAGCAGCCCACTATCGGAGCTGGAACATCCCGCCAGGCCACACCCTTGCACAGCACGTAGACGATCCCGGCCAGTGCAACCCGATCCGGCACGCAAAGCGGGCCGGGGTGCCGGTGCCGACGCTCGGGCTGCGGCGGAAGCAGCGGAGCTATGCGCTCCCACAGAGCATCAGAAACAAGATTATCGGGCACCTCGTAGCCCCTGCCTGCGAAGACCATCAACCACCAGCCGACACACCGATTTCATTTTGAAACGATCAGTAAGGGGCCATGATCACTCGCCCCAAAGCAGCTCCAGCCCGCTAGGCGGAGGGTCATCGTCGTCCGTGCCTGTCGGGCATGCTTCGGGGAGTGTGACTGATAGGCCGATGCTCTTCATCGCGGCTTGGAAGGGGACTCCGGGTGGTGTTGCCGCTGACCAAATCACGGAGGTGCAGGTGCTGGTGTCGCAGTTTCCCCCGAATGTGAAAAAGTCGCCGCTCTCCACGGACTTGCAGCGGCACACAGCGTGGGTCGGGTTGCGCGGGTCGATTTCGCAGTCCATGTCCAGACAGTTTGCCCATTGTGCTGGGGATGCGCAGGTCATGGTGCGGGTACGAGAGTTCGTGTTTTGTGTCGAGAACGTCGATACCAATCTTTTGCCGACTGGTTCCCGTTCTGCACACGACTTATAGCCGTAGGAGTAGCCGTATTCCACCACGCAGCGGCAGATGAGGACGTTCGGGTCGCTCGGCGAGGGTTTGCAGGCGGCTTTAGTACACAGCGCGTAGCGCTGTTTGCAGAGCCATCCCCCAGCGAACTTCACTCGCTTTGGGCGCCAGTTCGCCCCGGTAACGCCGCGGGCCATCGCGCGGGTGGAGATGACGGTGGGTACCATCGTGGCCGAGGCGAACAACAGCGCGCGTCGTGCGATCGTTGATCTACCACGCGGTTGGAGTGCCCTGGTCACCAGGTCGGCGATCTCTGCTGACCCAGCTGCTGGCGCGGCGGCGAGGATCCGGTCGGTGTCGATCAGCATTGCGCTGGGTGTGGCGGTCAGACCATAAGTGGTGAGCAGCATTCGGTCTTCGTCTACCAGTAGGTTCCGCAGCCCGTGCTCACGTGAGAAGGCAACGCTGTCTGCGGGGGGACCGCCGTTCACGATCGCGATGGTCAGCCGTTCTGCATAGGCCTGTTGCCACCGGGCCACCTGTGGCAGCAGTGCGTCGCACGCGCCGCACGCGTGATCAGTGAAGAGAAGCAGGAGTGGCTGATGCGCAGCAGCAAGCAGTTTGTCGAGAGTCCATACTTGTCCTGTTGCGTCAGGCAGTGAAAAGCCCGGTGTGACCATGCCCGGTCGTACTTTCCCGGATCGCTTGAGTCCCAGCACCACCCAACACGTCGCTGCGATGGTCCCTAGGCCCGTGAAGAACCATGGGGCACGCCCGTCGGTTACGACGAATCCCGCCGTAGCTGCGAGGAGCCCGTTGCGTGCGAGCGTGGCCCACCCGACCGGCGTGGCGCGTAGCCCTCCGAAGCAGTGGCAATCCGGGGTCCGGCCGCGTGCAATGCTCACCACGATGGCCAGGCAGAACGTCAGCAACAGTCCGAGCGCTCCAAGCGCACCGATTCTTGCCCATGGGTTGACGACAAGAGCCAGGGCTGTGGCGAACTCGTAGGAGACGAGAAGGTATCCAAGCGGCTTCCCCGTTCGAGCTGGCAGGCCGAAGCTTGCGATTGCGCGAGGCAGTCCCTCGCGGTCCATGAGTTTGGCGATCCCCGCGACCCCGAAGACCGCAGCCAACACCAGCTGTGCTGCCAGGACCATGCCCGCTCACTCCAATCGTTCTGGACGCCCTCCGGACGGAGCGCAGGCATCACGCACACATACCACGGCGCCCCGAACGACTCGTACCGCCTTGCGGGGCCGCGAACAACACTCCACAGGTCAGACTCACCCAGACGGCCGTGAGCCCGGTGGCCGATCGACATCAATGGCGTCCGTTGAAGGTCCTCGGCAGGTTCCGAAATTTCCCCAAGGCCGGGTAGTCAGCGTTTCCGCAGGAGCAACGGAGCTTCTCGCGGGACAAGCTGCCGTCGTACCGACGCGGTCGGGAACTTCCCCGACCGCACCGCGTTGATCCGTCTGGTCGGCGCGGTGCTGCCGAACAGAACGATGAGTGGGCCGAGGCCCGCCGCTACATGGGGCTTGACCATCTGGCCAAGGCCCGCCTCCACCCGATCGAGTCAGAAACCGACGAGACCGCCCTGCCCACCGAACTCACCGCATAGCCTCAAAACGAGATCACCGAGCGGCCGTCGATACACCACTCCCGCGGACGTGACCCCTCTCGGCCGCTGCGCGGGGTGTGCGGACGGCCATCCGCGGCAGTTGGCACGGGGCCCCGCTCGGCGCGCACCGTGAGGGGATCCGCCGGGACAGCTCGGCAGCGACGTGCCAGTGCGCAGCCTCGCACCGGAGGGCGAACCCTATCGATGCAACGAACTTGCAGGCGCCATCAGTATGTGACAGGGCGCTCCCTAGATTTCTCACAAAGAGTCAGATCACGGCGGAGGCCATCTCCACGCTGGCTTCTTGGGTATCACTGCGGTGTGGAGGCGGGGCAGGCAGGTGATCCTTCGGGTGGCTGGGGGCCTGGCTGAGGACGAAGCTCGGTCCTTGCACGACTGGTTGCTTCTGGACCGGAATGGTCGCCGTGACGGACGCATCGAGATGGCCTCGTCATCACCGCCGGCCCCCGGGCAGCAAGGAGCGGCGATCCTCGACCTCGTGTCGCTGGTACTCGGTAACGGAATCAGCGCCGCCTCCCTGGGCGTCTCGATCGCTACCTGGCGGACAACCTGAGTGACCTGAGCCGGGGTGAGGGAACGGCAGCGGCGAGGGACACCCTGCCGTTCCAGCGCGATGGCTCCGGGCCCGGAACGCGGAGGAATAGGGGAAACCGCCCTGTCAGACGATCAAGACCGCAGACTTCCGCCCCCCACCAGCACGAGCACGGTCAAGGACCGTCACGCCGGCCCCGCTGACCAGCACGTTCGAAGATGGCGAAGGCTCAAAGTTCAGAGGCGCAGGCGTTTTCATGCCGGCAAGGGGTCCCATAGGGTCGGTCGCAGGTGCCGAGGGCGACCTTGCGGAGGCTGAAGTGGCCACGGAAGTCTTCCCACTCGGTGTCGCTGGGGTCGCGGTACTCCTCGCTGGGCCGGTGCTTTCGGCGCTGGTCGACGAGCTGCCGGTGGTGGCGGATGACCTCTTCGGGACAGACCGCGACGTAAGCCTGAGTGGTGTTGAGATCGAGATGTCCGAGGAGCTTCGCGGCGATGTGGATCGGCAGGCCGCCGTTGACCGTCTCGGTCGACAAGATTCTGCGGAAGTCGTGCGGCGTGAACCTCAGCGGTGTCCCGTCGACGTCGACGATGCCGGCCCGTAGCGCATGGTCGGTGAGGAGCTCGCGGATCCGGTTGGGGGGAGATGACCTGCAGCCGGTGCTGGGAGGGACCTTGGAACAGGTGGGGCATCGGCGGGCCATAGACCCGTTCGTAGCCGTCGTACCGAGTCGGCAGCGGCACTCGTTCGCCGGTGGCCTTGATGCGGCGAATGATCCGGGCGAGGACGGCGACCAGGTCCGGATCGGCGGGGATGACGCGCTCGCGGTCGGTCTTGGATGGGCTGATTTGCAGCAGCGGCACCGTCTCGCCGGTCGGTGCCTGGTACTGGCGAAGACTCAGGTGAGTGAGCTCCAGAAGTTCCTCGATCCTGGCCCCGGTGCGTCGCAGGACCTCGATACCCGCCCAGGTCCAGAACGCGTTGTTCTCCTCGCATTCGGCATCGAACCGCGGCCCCGGCTCGTCGACCGGGGCGAGGAACAGCACGGTGGGACGCCAGCGGCTGCCGTCCCGGCCGGTGCGTCGATACTGTGATCCCTCGACGGTGAACTCCTCACCAGGCTTCGCAGAGCGGGCTGCCTGTAGCAGCAGCGTGGCACGCTGCAGCCGGTCCTCGGCAGCGCGGACGAGCTGCGGCAGGACGTGGTTGACCAGCGGCACCGACAGCAGAGCGGGCTCTCCGCCGTGCACAGCAACGCCGAGAGCCAACGGCTACGAACAAGCTGCGTCACCACCCGGCGAGCCCGCGGACACCGCGGTACCGCTCGATCGA
Source organism: Streptomyces sp. NBC_01450 (assembly GCF_036227505.1). Lineage (NCBI taxonomy): Bacteria > Bacillati > Actinomycetota > Actinomycetes > Kitasatosporales > Streptomycetaceae > Streptomyces > Streptomyces sp. NBC_01450. The sequence goes on from NZ_CP109481.1 coordinate 918,311, forward strand.
GGACCCGGTTTCCCGGCACCTGCCCTACGGTCAGCAGGACTTCCAGGACGAGATTGCGTCGTTCATGTTCCAGTAGCTCACATCGTCGATGCGGTAACCCGGGGGGAGCGTGATGGAGCTTCCCTGGAAATTGTTGTCCGTGTAGAAGCACACGTTGCGGGTGCTGTAGTTGTAGAGGGACGAAATCGAATCCTGCCATGTGTGGTTGCCGTAGGTATTCACCGGGTCCTTCACGTAGAAATTGTCAGACACGGCAGTGAAGTCTGAACACCTCCCGGCGTTGATGTCCAGACACAGCCTGAGATACCCGGTGGCGGCGTCGGCGGAGCCTCCCACGCCGAGGGTCGTCGTCAGGGCAGCGGCGGTCACGCCGAGCGCAACCGCGGTGCGGCCGAGGGCAAGCTTCACGTGTTTCTCCTAATAGGCAGAACCGGTAGGGCTGGTACAGGGATCAACGGACCTGCTGTTCCAGGTGTGTGAGAGTACGTCAGATCACACGGTGCGTGTTGAGTGTATGCGACAGGTGAAACTGTGATCAGGTGCTCATTGTCACTTCCACGTGGATCTCACAACAAGATCGAGTCTTTTTCTGTCAGATGATTCACATATGCCCGTTTGACTAAAACAAACGGTGCATCCGCGTCGCTACGTTTTTGGACACACCGTGTGGAGAAACGGCCATCCTCGGCCTCTCCGTCGACCTCGATCCTCAAGGCATGATCCAGGCGTGATGCGTGCTCGGATCTTGGACGGGGGCGGGGTGAACGACGAAGGGCGCGACCGTCCATGATCACGTTGATTCCACTCGGCATGATCATGAAGGCGGCGCCCGCATGCCATCCTGCCCGACCCTGCCCACCTTCCGTCGACTCGCCGAGCACCTCGCCCTCGTCGGTGAGGAGTTGTGCACGCCGGAACGACTCCCGTAGCTGCTGGACGCGGTCCGGGCGGTGCCCGACCCCGCGCGCACACGCCGCACCTGGTCACGCACGCCTGGCCGATGCTGCTCGGTATGGTCGCCTGCGCCACGCTGTGCGGGGTGCGCTCGGTGCGCGGCGTGATCCGCTGGGCGAGTGGCCGAGGCGTCGGCATCCCGGCTTCCCTCGAGGTCCCCGATGGCGACCCCGGCCAGCTGCCGGTGGCCACCACCCGCACCCGCACGCTCACCCAGGCTGACGCCGATGCGCTCGGTGCCGCCGTCGGCGCGTTCGTGCAGGCCTACACGTCCGACCCGCTCGCGGGCATCGCCGGTGATCTGCCCGTGCTGCGGCTTGCGGCGGACGGCAAGACCGTCCGCGGCGCCCGCGACAGCAAGGGCCTGCAATTGCATCTGCTCGGCGTCTACCAGGTCGACCCCGGCGTGATGCTCGCTCAGCGCGAGATGCACCACAAGCCGCACGAGACCCTCCACTTCACCACCGCCCTGGACCTGATCGCCGACATCACCGGCGCGATCGTCACCGCCGACGCCCTGCACACAGTCGCCGGCCACGCCCGCTACCTCCACCGCCGCGGCGCCTTCGGCCTCTTCCCCGTCAAGGAGAACCGCCGCCCCCGCCCAAGCCGCCGATCCGGCTGCCCTCGCCCGCTGCGTACGCAGCCAATGGGCCATCGAGGCCCAGCACTTCGTCAGAGATGTAATCTTCGGCGAAGACGCCTGCCGGGCCCGCACCGGCAGCCTGCCCCGAGCTCTCGCCACCTTCCGCAGCCAGGCGATCAGCGTCGCCCACCTCGCCGGATGGACCAACAACGCCGCCGCCCACGACCAGTACCGCAACCACCCCGCCGACGCCCTACGCGAACTCGGTCTCACAGAATGAGCACGCATCACGCCGGCCACCCTGACCGACCTGGTACACGAGAACGCCGGCGACGGCTTCCGCCACCCAATCAGGAAACCGCAAGGCGGCGAACTCGCCACCGGGGCAGCAGACGTTCAAAAAAGGTGATCCGTGGCATCGGTGCTGTCACGTTGTTGGGCGCGTGGCTGTCTGACGGTGCGTCGGGGCATGGTCGGGCCCGGTTCGGGGCCTGTGCTCAGATCGTGGTGGCCAGGCCGACGACACCGGTGATCTGTTCCCAGATCGCGAAGCGGATGGTTATCTCGGCTCGGTAGTTGTGTGCGGCCATCTGGTGGCGGCGGGGCCGGAAGTGGGGTGAGATGCCGCTGAAGGCGGACAGAAACCTCTGCGCCCCACCGACGGAACGAAACCCCTTCATCGCGCGTTCGCGCTGCCTCGTCGGCTGGTGGCTGTTCTCCGCCCGATTGTTCAGGTATTTCGGCTGCCGGTGCTCGACGCAGGGCATGACCTCGCGGTGGGCGGCGCCGTGGAGGCCTGTCGGTGACGACCACCCGTGGCACCGCGCCCGTCTCCTTCATCAGGTGACGGAAGAAGCGCCTGGCTGTGGCCTTGTCGCGCCGGTTCTGCACAAGGACGTCGAGCACGTTGCCGTCCTGGTCGACGGCCCGCCACAGGTACTTCTGCTTGCCGTTGACCTTGATGAAGACTTCGTCCAGGTGCTCCTTGTCGCCGGGCCGGGGCTGTCGGCGGCGCAGTGCGTTCGCGTACTGCTGGCCGAACTTCACGCACCAGCGGCGGACCGTCTCGTAGCAGACGGTCACACCGCGCTCGAGCATCAGCTCCTCCACCTCACGGAAGCTGAGCGGAAAGCGGTGATACAGCCACACACCGTGGGATGCCCTCGACCGGGTACCGGTGTCCCTTGTACGACGGCGATACGTTCCCCGTGGGCCATCCCCCTCCAGCATGATCAACCAGAAGATCACCCCACCCTGTCAGCCAACGTGACAGTGCCGTCACTACACTTAGTACTCCTACTCCAGCCGCACTTCGTGATCAGGTGATGGTCCAGGTTTCTCCCCTCCGGCGGGGCGGGGCCAGGAACCGGTCATTCCTCGTCGGTGGCGTCTGGGTCACGCAGCGGACGCAGGCCGTCGGGCAGGTTGGGGAGCTGGAAGGAGTGCCGGCCGAGCATCGCTCCGTCAGCCGTTCACCTGGGCCGACATCGGCTCAATTCACGAGCTGACGCACGTGTGTTCCTCGACCCCGGGTCGCGGGTGATCGCATGACCACTCGAATCGCAGGACGGAATCCTGGTATGCCAGGATCTGCTGCTGTGACGGATGACGACCCTCTCACCGGCCTGGACGATGTGCCCTGGGCCCAGCTGCAGCACTCCTACGGCATGGCCGACGACGTCCCCGGACACCTCCGGGCGATGCAGGCGGGGGTCTGGGAGGGCCGGTACCCGCCGAGTGCACAGCTCGCGAACCATATCGTGCACCAGGGCACGCGATCGCAGGCTGCGGTGTACACCGTTCCGTTCCTTGTGCGGATGGCACTCGACCCGAGATTGGTCAACAGGCATCGGTTCGTCGGTCTGCTGGTCGCCATCGCGATCGGGCTGGACAACAACTATCTGCCGAACGGCTATGACCCTGGGGAAGACCGCGCCTCCCTGGCGGATATACGCGGCGAAGCCGGCGACTGGGCTCAGTGGATCGACGAAGCGGCGGACGATGAGCAGCGCAAACAGCGCGAGGGGAGCTGCGCGCAAGTGCTCATTGACGCCGAAGCGGTGGTGCGTTCGTATGACGCCGTCCGCGAAGCACTTCCCGCACTCGCCGTCCTGCTGACCTCGGACAGCCCTGAACTGCGGGCCAAGACGGCAAACTTGCTGGCGTGGTTCCCCAAGTCCGCGGCGACGTCGATTCCGCTCTTGAAGGCTTTCATCGCCGATGAAGACTCGCCCGGCGCGGCGGCGACGGGAGTCGTCGCCCTCGGCCTGCTCGGCGAACCGGCGACCGTCCCCTTCATCCGGTGCTACCTGGACAGCCCGATCGTCGAGCTGCGTTGGGCCTCCGCCTTCGCATTGACGCGATTCGGCATCGCCGACCCGGCCGTCGTCGACGTGCTGACACAAGTCGTCGCCCGGCCGCCTGAGAAGACCGAGACCATGTCGTTCCTGAGCGGCTCCTACATGAGTCTCGCGGCGATGGCTCTGGCCGAAACATCCGAAGCCACGACGCTCCGGGCGGTCGATGCCATGCTGGTCGGCCTGGCTGACTGTAGGGGCGTCGAGGCGTTCGACGACAGGTACTACACGGCGGAGACGCTGTTCAGGCTGGTTTTCCCGGACGATCCTGCCGAACCGCCGCAGTCCTTCGGCGACCTGAGCGACGTGCAGCAGCGTGTCGTGCGCTTCGTCGCCGACCAGGACGAGGCTGGCTGGCCATCCGGTGGGATGGACGCTTTCCGTCGGTGGAAGGTGCCGACCAGGCACTCTGACCTGCGCGTCTACGCCGGGATTGTCCAGGCTGGCCAATAGGCCGGCGCCCGACGCGTCGCCATGCTCGCGCTGGCCTTCCTCGCCCGCCCCGCAGACCCAACCCGGGCCGCCCACAACCGCACCCCGATCGACCTGACGCTCTCCCAGATCCGCCGACTCATCGGCATGCTGCTCGTGCCGCCTACGCGGACCCTCACCACGCTGCTGCACTGGTCCACCTGGCGCAGGCACCACCCGGCCGCCGCCAGACGCAACCACTACCAGCGACGACTCACCACCGAGACCACCACCTGATCACGAAGTGCTGCTGAGTACTCGGGCCTGTCCGGCGGATCATGGTCGAAGCCACAGTCCGCGCTGCTGCTCATCGTAGGCGGCCCGCAGTCATGACCACCGGCGAGGAGCTGCCGACGTCACGCGCCGACGTCACGCGCCGACGTCGGCGCTGACCGTGACGTCCGAGCGCACGGGAGCACCGGCATTAAGGTGCCGGGGCTCCCGCGCAAGCCGTCCTAGCTAACCGCCCGCCAAAAAGAACAGTCGGGCCGTCATAGACGACCGGAGGCTAAGCGTTGTCCCGTAATCGATCTTCGAGTGGGTGTAAGCGTGGTCGGTCGAGGTCCGGCACGCCCGTTCATCCGGTGAGGGCGAGGTTGTGGAGGCGGGCAATGCCGTTCATGGCGTGGTGGACTCCGTCGCCCTTCAGGCGGCAGTCGCGGAGGATCTTCCAGGTCTTCATGCGGGCGAAGACGTGCTCGACGCGGGCACGGACCTGTCTGTGGGACGTGTTGTGGGCTTCCTTCCAGCCGGGCAGGTCTTCGTCCTTGCGCCGGCGGTGGGGCATGACGAGTCCGGTGCCGGGATAGCCGCCGTCTGCGATCGTTGTGGTCTTGCCGACGGCGGCTTTGGCGCCGGATTCCTCCCATGCCTTGCAGTCGTTGCGGTTTCCCGGCAGAGGCTGGCCGATCACGACGACAAGTCGGGTCTCGGCGTCGATGACGACCTGGTGGTTAGTGGAGTACCTGTAGTTCTTCGACTGCGCGGCGATGGCGTGGTCGCGGGTGGGCACCAGGGTTCCGTCCACGATGAGCACAGCGTCCTTCGCGAACCGTTTGCGTGGCTGGAGCGCGAGCATCGGACCGAGATGATCGATGATTCGGTGAGCGGCCGACTTCGAAATGCCGAATAGTGGGGCGATTTGTCGCATGGTCAAGTTCGTCCGCCAGTAGGCCGCGACCAACAGCGTCCGATCCTCCAGCGGAAGGCCCCACGGTCGGCCCTTGCAGACCGCGTCGGCGCCCCCACGGCGCAGCACGGTCACCAGCTTGCCGAACTGGCGCGGGTTCAGCCCGGTGAACGGGGCCATCCAGGAACGCTCTGCCGCCGCAAGCACACCAGCCATACCAAGATCGTTCCATGGAACGGTCGGGTGCTTGACCTGCGTCTTAGCTGCCGCTCAAAGGAGACTGCCACGTGGGATCGTGCCAGGATCTTCGCGCGAGGTGGGCAAGCAGGTGCTCCGCCGTGGTGGAGGCGGTGTGCTGCGGCGCGCCGACCGCGGTCAGGGCGGCGGCGAGCCTTGCCGGGGCTGCTTCGGCCAGGTCCAGGTCGGTAAGAAGGGGAAGGACCAGCAGGAGGCGGGCGGCTGTGTCCTGGACGCCTTCGGCCTTGGGGGACGGGTAGTCGGCGATGCGGACTAGTTCGTTCCACGTCAGCCCGATCCCCGAGAAATCTCCTTCCCAGCTGGCGATCTGCTGGGCGTAAGCCCTGTCTGGATCGGTGAGGAGGTAGTCGGTGCCATAGTCGCCGACCATGTTGCGGTAGATCACCACAGCTCCGGGACCCTCTTCGGCCGGCACCCGGAAAACCGGCCAGTGCTCGGGATCGAAGAGGACCTCGGACAGGGCATCGACATCGGCGCCGTCATCGCCGAACCACTCCGGAACCGGGCGCTCGGCACACGCCCCGTCACTGCACATCGCTAGCAGGTAGTTCGACCAGAAGCCCGGACGGGCCAGCAGCGATTCGCCCGCTACCAGCGGGCCGTCGTCGTATCCCTTGATCGGCATCCTTGGATCCTGTCACCAGCCACTGACATGGTCCGATTCGGGATTCGTATGGGCATCGCCCAGTTACGGGACAGGTCTTAGTAAGTGGGGTGGGCCCAGGGCGAGCAGGCGTCGCCACCGATTCCGTTGTCTCCGCAAACCCTGAATGCGGTGACGTCCTTGGGTAGATTCTTGGATGTCGAACCGTCGACAGGAGAAGTAAGCGTGTGCATCGTGGAATCGCCGTTCAGGTAGTAGTCGGCGTGAGCGGCACCCGCATTCGTGTAGACCCAGATCCAGCTTGTCACGCCGGTGCCCGTTTGGTTGTTGTTGACCTGGGCTTCGTATTGCCAGTAAGTGCCATTGATCTTGAGAGTGTAGGAGCAGACGGGGCCGGCGCAGTCGCTAGCCGTGGCCCCGGTCGTCGCCGAGGCGGGTATCGCAAGGCTTAGCCCTGCGACGGCCACACCGGTGGCGACGAAAGCTGCTCGGGTTATTGCCTTCAGTTTCATTCTCTTGCTCGCTCATCCCTGTGTGAACAACGCGTTTCGTCGGTCGCCAAGTCACAGCCGGGAACCACCAATAGGAAGGTGATCACGATCCGCCCGCTGTCGACTCTGGCTGCACTAGAGACAGTTGACCGTCCACCTTTGTGACACATCCCTGAATTCCATTTGTTTATACGGAACATTCATACGCCGGCCATCATCCGGCTACGCTCCCATGCGGCGGCGTGGCCGCAGGCCGCTGATTCGCAGGACCCAGGCGATGGAGAGGACTTGGACGCCGCCACCGCTGCGCTGGACAGTGCCTCGGAAAGCCGCCTCGGACGCCGGTTGGTAGGGGTGGTGGCAGGGGTGTGTGGCACGTGCTTGCCTGCCGCCATACCGGCTCAGCGGCACCACCATCGCGAGGCCCGGCCGATCTGCGCGGGCTGTGGCCGCCACCCAACCCGCACGGCCGCACCCTAACCACCACGCGGCGCCACGATGCTGAGCAGCCCGAGCGCCACACCAGCGGCGGCCATGCGCTCCCGCAGTCGCCACTGATAGCTGACCTGGCGTTTCATCACGCCCTTCTGACGGGTTTGAGCGCGGGCCCTGCCACTGGCCGAGCGGGGCATCAACTTGTCGCTTCGCTCTCCCATGTCCACCAGCCTGGTCACCGACAGGTCCTTGAGGGGCTTCTCCCCGCCGGCCGCCGGGTAGATCACGTCCCGCACCGAGCCCTCGGGGGCGCCGAGGGAGGCGGCGGCGATGCTCCCGAGCAGCCCGGACTTGCCGCGGACCTTGGTGAACTCGGCGACGAACACCTCGGTGACCTTCTTCTCTGCCCGCGCGTTGATGCGGTGGACGGTGGAGTTCAGCAGCTCAACCAGGATGTCGGTGATCTCCCGCTGGCGCTGGAACAGCAGCCCGGCGAGCAGGACGTGCCGTACGGGAGAGTCGAAGCACCGCAGGTGGCTGGGTGAGGACGCCGATGCGCGGGCCCGCCAGGCGTTGACGACCTGCACGTCGATCCCGGCGAACACCTTCTCCGGGACGCCGACCGCACGGACCTGCCCCAGCTTGGAGATCTCGTCCAGCAGTGAGTTGAGGCTGACGTTGCCCGGATGGGCCTTGATGTCCGAGAGGACCGACTCCACCTCGTCTTCGTTCTCGTGCCACCCGGTCAGATCCCCCAGCTCGCTGCGGTGCCGCTTCGCGGCGCGGGAGGTGAAGTCATACAAGCCCAGCTCGGACGCGGCGACGCCCACCTGTTGGCGACATGCTCGACCGCATCGGGCGGCAGCTCCAGACGCATCTTGGGAAAGCGTCCACGCCAGGTCAAAAACTTCAGCTGAACGGCGAAGCCCAACCTCGTGGCCCCGGTCTTGTTCCGTAACCAGCCCGCCTCGTCGCCGGACAGAGTCAAGTGGTCCACCACCCCGTCCAGACCCAGATCCCGCCTCACACCAGCCCCTTCCACACGCCCCCGTGATCAGCAGTCGGGCTGGACGGTAGAGGTGCCGGTGCACAGCGGAAGCAGATACCCGCGAAGCAGTCCGGCCGGGCGGGCGGACCTGGTAGGAGTACCGGTTTCTGCCGCAGTACGGCGTTCAGATCCCTGTCGGCGATCGCGTTCCCGGCCGGGGCCGACTCCTCGAAGCGGGCGAAGAATGTGTCCAGTGCCTCGGGTTCACGGTGAGTGCGTTGGTGTCCTCGCGCTGGTTGCGCTGCTCAAAGGCGTCGCAGGAGCGCATTCTTCTCGACGGGGAAGCACATGACCGGCTCCTGCGGGTGCGGCTCGCAGAGCTGGGATAACCGGGGCGAGACAGCTCCGACAGTTTTGGCTCGCCGAGATGAGCACGGTGCGACAGCGACGACGGTTGAGGCGTTCGCGGGGTGCTCGCAGGGCCCGGCCCGGTCGCTCAGGTCTCGTCGACGGTACGAACCGTCCGTCTCCGCTGCTGGTCGTGGGTGGCCGCCCAGGTCGCCAGCAGGCGCAGGCCGTCCTCGGAGGCGGTGCCGGGTTCGGCGCAGTAGGCGAGGAGGGTCAGGTCGTCGTCGGCGACGAGTGCCATGGCCTCGAAGGTGAGGTGGAGGGTGCCGATGGCGGGGTGGTGGAGGTGTTTGACGCCGGTGGTGTGGCGGCGTACGTCGTGGCGGGCCCAGCGGGTGCGGAAGTCCTCGCTGCGGGTGGACAGTTCGCCGATCAGGGCGGTCAGGTCCGGGTCGAAGGGGTTCCGGCCGGCGTGGGCGTGCAGAAGGGCCACGGCGTCGTCGGCGGCGTGGTCCCAGTTGTCCCAGAAGTCGTGGGAGCGGGCGTCGAGGTAGATGAACCGGGCGTGGTTGGGAGGCCGCGTCGTCGTGTCGTGGAGCGGTGCGAACAGGGCCCGGCCGAGTGCGTTGCTCGCCAGGACGTCCGTGCGGCCGTTGATGACGGCTGCCGGGGTGTCGGTCATCGTGTCGAGGAGGCGCTGGACATTGGGCCGCACGCCCTGCGGGGCCGCCGGTTTGCGACGTCGGCGCGGACTTGTTCCGGCGACGCGAGCCAGGTCGTGGAGGTGGGCCCGTTCGGCGTCATCCAGTCGCAGGGCGCGAGCGAGGGCGTCGAGGACGGTGTCGGAGACCCCGGTGAGGTTGCCCCGTTCCAGGCGGGCGTAGTACTCGACACTGACCCCGGCGAGCTGTGCGGCCTCGGCGCGGCGCAGTCCGGGCACCCGGCGGGCGCCGTAGCTGGGCAGCCCGGCCTGGTCGGGCGTGATCCTGGCCCGGCGGGAGGTCAGGAACTCACGGATCTCGTTGCGGTGGTCCATGCCTTCCAGGCTAGGCAGCCGCGGGGCCTGGTGGGGTGCCCTGGCATTACACCTTTCAACGGTGACTCCCTCGTTCGCCGACGCAGCGGTTGCGTGGTTGCCGGCCCGCTCATCGCATGGTTTCGGACCGGCTCTGCGGGCTCTCACCCAGATCAGGAGAGCGGCGTCTCACGGCCCCTCTCGTGGCCAGATCAGCGAAGGACATCAGCATGCAGAACGTCACCTTCACCAATGCAGGCGTCACCATGGCCGGGAACCTCCACCTCCCGGACGGCTTCTCCGAGGACCGGTCCTACCCCGCGATCGTGTCTGTCCACCCCGGTGGCGGCGTCAAGGAGCAGACGGCCGGACTCTACGCCGAAAAGCTCGCCCGCGAGGGCTTCGTTACCCTCGCCTTCGATGCCTCCCACCAGGGTGAGAGCGGCGGACAGCCCCGCCACCTCGAAGACCCCGCCTCCCGGGTCGAGGACGTGCGGGCGGCCGTGGACTACCTGTCCACGCTCAGCCACATCGACGCCGGCCGCATCGGTGTGCTGGGCATCTGCGCCGGCGCCGGCTACGCCGTCAACGCCACGATGACCGACCGCCGTATCAAGGCCGTCGGCACCGTCAGCCCGATCGATATCGGCGCCGCCTACCGCCTGGGCTGGGACGGGACCGAGCCCGTCGCCACGCAGCTCGCCACGCTCGACGCGGTGGCGCAGCAGCGGGCCGCCGAAGCCGCGGGCGCCGACGCCGCCATCGTGCCGTATGTGCCCGAGACGGTGGACGAGACCACGGTCCCCGACATGGCCGAGGCCCACGACTACTACCGCACGCCGCGGGCCCAGCACCCCCGCTCCGACAACCGCATGCTGTTCACCAGCATTGCGAACGTCTACGCCTTCGACGCGTTCCACCAGGTCGAAACGCTGCTGACCCAGCCGCTGCTCATGGTCGCCGGCAGCGAGGCCGGCTCCCTGTGGCAGGCCGAGCAGCTCCTGCCGCGCGTGAACAGCCCCAAGGAGCTGGCCATCGTCGACGGCGCCGGACACGTCTCCCTGTACGACATCCCCGAGTACGTCGACCAGGCAACCGCTGACCTGTCCCCGTTCTTCACGAAGTACCTCTGAATCTTCACGAAGTACCTCTGAATCCGGTTACCGCCGGGCGACCGGCGCCGAACACGCACCCCTGCTCTCCTCAAACGATGAAAGGGCGAAGGACATGAAGACGAACGTCACCTTTCCCAGCAGCGGCCTGAACCTGGCCGGGCACGTCTACACACCCGACGGCACCACCAGCGGTGATCGCCTCCCCGCCGTCGTCGTGGGGCACCCGGCCACCTCGGTGAAGGAGCAGGCCCCCGCCGTCTACGCGCTGAAGCTCGCCGCCGAGGGTTTCCTCGTGCTGACCTTCGACGCCGCCTACCAGGGCGAGAGCGAAGGCGCGCCGCACGGCCTGGAGAACCCCTGCCAGCGCGCCGAGGACTTCCGCAACGCCGTGTCCTACCTGACGACCCGCGACGACGTCGACCCCGAACGGATCGGCGTCCTGGGCATCTGCGCCTCCGGCGGCTACGTCCCCTACGCCGCACAGACCGACCACCGCATGAAGGCCGTGGCAACTGTCAGCGCGGTGGACTTCACCGGCTTCGTGCGCGACGGCGACCCGGCCGCCTTCGAGAAGCTGGTGGAGCAGGCCGGACACCTGCGCACCGAGGAGGCAGCCGGGAAGCCGGCGACCCTGATAGACGCACTGCCCAACGCGGTCGACGACACGACGCCACACCTCGTGCGGGAGTTCTTCGACTTCTACAAGACGCCGCGCGGCCGCCACCCGCGCGCCACCAACCGCTGGGTACTGCGCAGCATCGACCAGCTGGCCCAGTACGACTCCTACGTCGACGTCCACAAGATCGCCCCACGTCCACTGCTGATGATCGCCGGCACCAAGGCCGAGACCCTGCCCTTCAGCCAGAACGCAGTGGCCAAGGCCGGCGAAGTGGTAGACGGCTTGCTGTAGTTGACGTGACGGCGTGATGTCCTGAGTCTCGGCGCTGCGTGGCCCTGGACTACTGGCGGTTGCTTTCGGTGATCTGCTGGGCGATGTCCTGCGGGACTTCGGTGTGGGAGTCGAACCACATCGAGTAAGTCCCGCGGCCCTGCGTCAGAACTCTGAGGTGCGCGACTTGCGGCTGGCTGCCGAGACACTCTCGAACCGCGTCTGCGACGTCAGGCGCTGAGCAGGGGGCGGAGTCGGCCGCCTTGTGGGCGGGCCGGGACGATGCGGCCGGCTCCGGGCCGGAGAGAGCGGCACCGTCCCCGTCCCTGGGTCCGCCCGGGGTCTCAGACGAGGAAGCCGCCGTCCACCGCAAGGTGCGCCCCGGTGATGTAGGAGGCGTCGTCCGAGAGCAGGAAGGCGATCGCCGTCGCGACCTCGTGACCGGTGCCCACCCGGCGCATGGGGATCCCGCTGTCGGCGACCTTCTGTGCCTCCTCGGGATGGGCCGCGGTCATCTCGGTGGAGATCACACCGGGCTGGAGTTCGTTGACACGTATGCCCTGGGAGGCATACTCCTTGGCCGCCGTGCGGGTCAGGCCGCGGATCGCGTGCTTGGCGCTGGAGTAGTCGGGCGTGGGACCGCCGCGGTCGGCAAAGACACTGGAGACGTTGACGATCGCGCCGCCGCCGGCGGCCAGGATCGCGGGGATCTCGTACTTCATCCCGTGGAACAGGCCGGACAGGTTGACGCCCAGCACTCGGTTCCACTTCTCGGTGCTGAGTTCGTGCAGCGGCTCGAAGTAGCCGGACATTCCGGCGTTGTTGACGCCGTAGTGCAGGGCGCCGAACCGGTCGACGGTGCGGGAGACGGCCTGTTCGAGGTCGTCCGGCACGGCGACGTCGCCGGCCACCGCGAGCGCTTCACGGCCGGTGGCCGCACGGATCCGGGCGACCACCTCGTCGATCTTGTCCTTGCGGCGTCCGACGAGGGTCACGTCCGCCCCCCGCTCGGCGAGCAGGAGGGCCGTCGCCGCTCCGATGCCGCTGCCGGCGCCCGTGACGAGGGCGACCTTGCCTTCCAGTGCAGTGTTCATGATGCCTGTCTCCTAGCGTGTGCCGGGGCCGGGTCTCCGGTGCCCGGGAATGGCGGAACCGGGGCGCGGTGCGGCCCTCAGCCGGTGAAGTCGACGGAACGTCCGATCTCCGCCCACTTGGCGTCCCCGGCCGCCTGCTGCTCCGCGGCTTTGGCGATGTAGTCGACGGCGTGGCCGCCGAGCACCAGGTGCAGCGGGGGCTCGGGGTTGTCGGCGAGGTCCAGGAAGACACGGGCGACCTTCGCCGGGTCGATCGGCTCGGTGCCGGTCCAGCCGCGCAGGTGCTTGGCCTGAGCGCCGACCGTCGGCTCGTACGCGGGGTCGAAGGAGGGGATCTCCATCGAGGAACCGGCCCAGTCGGTGCGCATGCCGCCCGGCTCCGCGAGCGTGACGCGGATACCGAGGGGCGAGACTTCCTTGTGCAGGACGCCGGAGAACCCTTCGACCGCGTGCTTGGCGGCCTGGTAAGCGCCCAGGCCCGGAGCGGTCAGCCGGCCGCCGATCGAGGTGACCTGGATGAAGTAGCCGCTGTTCTGCTTGCGGAAGACGGGCAGCACCGCCTTGGTCACATGGACCGTGCCGTAGAAGCAGGCGTCGACCTGCGCACGGAAGGCATCGAGGGTGACCTCCTCGATCGGGGCTATGTCGGCGTAGCCCGCGTTGTTGACCACGATGTCGATACGCCCGAACGCCCGCACCGCGGTGTCGACCGCGGCCTGGGCCTGCGCCGGGTCGGTGACGTCCAGCTCGACCGCCAGCACCCGGTCGCCGTACCTGGCTGCCAGGTCGTCCAGCGCCTCGGTGCGACGGGCGGTGGCGACGACCCGGTGACCGGCGGCGAGCACCTCCTCCGCCACCGAGCGGCCCAGACCGCGCGAACTACCCGTGATGAACCAGACCTGCTCGCTCATGGATGTCTCCTCGTCCACGGTTGGCACTTTGCGCAACCTCGTTGCCTTAAGTTAACGCACTCGAGTTGCGCTAACAACGCAACCCGAGTGCGTTAAACTCGACTCCATGGACACGACAGAACCTCCCGCCTTCCAGCGAGCCCGCTCGCCCGAGCATCGGGAGCGTCGCGCCCGGGACCTGCTGCAGGCGGCCGCCGAACTCGCGCAGTCGGGCGGAACCCGAACGGTGACGCTGAAGGGGATCGCCCAGCGGGCCGGCGTGCACGCCTCAGCCGTTCGCGGGTATTTCGCCTCGCGCGAGGAGATCCTGCTGCGTCTGGCGACCGCGTCGTGGCAGGCGTGGTCGCGGGACCTGACCGAGCAGCTCAGCGAAGCCGGGCCGCTGGACGCAGACGGCCTCGCCCGCTCGATCGCCGCCTCCCTCGCGGAGCACTCGCTCTTCTGCGACCTCCTCGCCCATGCGGCCGTCTCCCTGGAGCGCGAGGTTCCGATCGACTGCCTGCACGAGTACAAGAGCGCCGCGATCCGGGCCGTCGACGAACTCGCCGACGCCTTCCACCGGGCACTGCCCGCCCTCTCGCGGGCGGACGGACGCGAGGTCGTGGCCGCCGCCACCGCGCTGGCTCCCGCCTTCTGGCAGTACGCGAACCCTGGGGAGACCCTGGAGCTCCTGTATGAGCGAGTGCCTCAACTGGCCTCGGCACGATGCGACTTCGAGCCCCGCATGACCGTGCTGCTGACCGCACTCATCAACGGCCTGACCGGTCCGCGAACCTGAGAGCACCCGGCGACCTCAATCGATCTTCCCGGGACCCGGGAGTGACGGTCGACGAACCGTACGAATGACACAAAACCTCCACCTCGCCACCGGCCCCGGGGCCGTAGCGGGTATCCGCCGTCATCGCCGCGCCCAGCGCACAGCGACCCTGGTTCGGCTCAGCGCCGGTTTTCAAGCCGTTGTCGCAGGGTGAGGTTGGCGGCGTACAGGTTCGCGGTGACGGTCGCGAGGACTTCGAGCCGGCCCTGGAGTTCACGTACTTGTGTGCGGGCCTGGGTCAGCTGCGTGCGCAGGCTGCGGATGGTGTCGTCGCGGGCCCGCTCGGCGGGGGTGCGCCTGACGGGGCGAGGGACGTGGGTGTTCCATTCGTCGAGGATCTCGGTGGCGCGGTGGACGGTGGCGTGGCTAAGACCGGCTTCGCGGGCGAGGTTTTCCTTGGCGAGGGCGCCGTCGGTGTGGCGGGGGCGGCCTTCGAGGAGGCGGTGCATGGCCGCACGGAGTTTTGCGTCGGTGGCGGCGGAGACGGCCAAGGTCACAGGTCCTGCACCTGCCGCCATCACGACGCCGACAGCAGCGGCCCGCCCCGGCCCGCGAACAGCCCCATCGGCTCCAGCCCCGCCTCGCCCTCCAGGACGGCGATCCTGCGCAGCCGTACCTCCATCGCCGCCGCCGTGAACGACCGCCGCTGCCCGTACAGCCGTCCCGACACCCGCATCCGCCGTTCATCCACGTCGTCCACCACGAACAGCTCCGCCCGGCGCCGCCACAGGGCCCGCCGACTGCGTACGACCAGCGCCGCACGCTCCGTACGCCGGTACAGCTCCACCGAGCGCAGCACCGGCTGCTGCACCATCACCACCCTCGGTAGACCGAACTTCGCGATCGCCCCCAACGCCACCGGCGCCGCAGAGCCACCCTGAACCGGCCTGGGCACCTCGATGTCCAGCAGGCAGCCGAACTCCCGCAACCGCGTCCCCGTCGTCCCCGCAAGCTCGGCCGCGACCATGCTCCGCAGCCGGTTCGCCCGACCGAACGTCGGATCCGGACCGCCGTCCGGCAGGTCGCCACCCAGCCCCACCTGGTGCAGCATCACCCACTGCGACCGCGACAAATGCCGCAAATCGACATTCGACACCGCCCCCCACGACAGAACATCCCGGCCGCTACGACGACGCAGGTACGGACGCTGCTCGATCAGACCGACCCCCACAGCCCAATCGTAGAAGCCGTTGAGCGCTGCCCGGTTACGCCGCCACGTCGCCGGCCCCACCGGTACTGGCGCCAGCTGGGTGCGCCACCGGCGGAAGGCCGCCAGATCGGGCTCTTTCGCCGCCACCAGATCGGTCGGCGGATCCAGCACTCCGGCCAGGAAGCCCTCCAGACGACGGAGGCAGCGTCTGGACGACCGGGGACAGCTCCGCCAGCTGCTCGAGCACCAGCCGGTAGACGTCCTCCGGCAGACGGTCCGGACAGCACGCATGCATCACACTCGCCCCCATACCTCAGTCCCTGCCACCACAGCACCCACCTCCTCCACCCCACATTATCGAACTAGAATTCGAATACGCGAGAGGGTGAGCACGATCGCCCGCATGTGACGGAGCACGACAGTTTGCGAGTGGAGCACGACAGCTTGCGAGCGAGTCGCCGGTGACTCTCTGTACGGCGGCTCGGAGGAGCTGTCCTGTCCCCGCGATGTGTAAGCAGTCTGGCCCTTGCGTAGGCGGGTGCGTCAGCGTCCCGGTCATGTGCAGGCAGGCTTCGCAGATGTCAGCGCGAAAGCCCGGACTGTTGTGACAGCGGCGGATAGGAGTACGCGCCCCTGCCGAGAGGGCTGACGGTGGAGGTCGCGGCAGGAACCCGGCAGGCCGTTGTCACGAACTACGCTGACATCCCCTTCCAACAGTCCAGGGAGCAGCGTGCCGCCGTCCTTCGCCCACCGGATAACCAAGTACAACCCCGCCGACCGCGACGAGCGCGGGCACTACCACGGCGCTGAGGACACGGTGAGCGACCACGGGCCGGTCGAAGCGGCCTACTTGAAGGCGATCGCCGCCTTCGCGCAGGAATCGGGCATTGACCGGCTGAAGATCCGTGAACCGGAGGTCACCGGCTTCGTCAACTTCGGCCTGGAGGCGCCGGTTGACGGACACGGCCTCGCTGGGCTGTTCCCGCCGGACCTCACCGGCTACTACGACGGTGCCGAAGTCTCAGTGCCGGTCGCACTGGAGCTGGTCCGGGCCATGCTCCGTGACCAGGGCGCCTGGTGCCGGCTGGAGCAGCAGGACACGTTCACCGTGCACGTCGGGTGGGATCAGTACCTGTACGTCGGCAGCGACCAGCCCTGCGAAGCAGCCGTCGCCCGGACCCGCGAGCTCGGCCTGTTCGCGGAACCGATCACGGCCTCGCCCTACGCCGCGGACCTTGAGGAACCAGAGGTGACACAGGCTGCGGACGAGGAGTTCTGGGAACGAGTACGCGCAGAACTCGCCGCACCGCAGACGCTCCTCCTGGAGGAGACCTACCTCCGCAACGCCACCCGCTGGCACCGCCTCACCGAGAACAACCTCGATACCGTCCGCGCCGTGCTCGGCCCACGCGCGCTCCTGACCGTCTGGCCCGACCTCAGCCCTGATGTCGATGCGGTCCTTGCCGCGCTGCCCGAGGACGAAACCGTGGACTTCGTCTGGGAGACGCCGAACGGAACCATCCGCCACGTGACCGTCGACGAGACCCACCACCAACAGCTCACCACTTTGGTGACGGGCGCGAGGGCGGCCTGCTCCCTGCCCCTGGCCCTCGACGAACACCACCCACTGTTCCACGTTGCACTACCTGACAGTGACGGCGTGCTGCGCGCCAGGTGGTGACCTGGTTCTCCAAGTCCTGTCTACGGGGTCGGCCCAACGCTGCTCGCCCGACTCCGCGGGTGATCCATCACCGTAACTACAGTTGAGCGGGACATTGGCAACCCTCCTGTCCCAATCATCTGCAGGCATCGCGGGTCAGAACCTTGTCCTGACCACAGTCATCTGGAACAGGACGGGAGCGAATCACTGAACTGAACCGTCGCTGGTGAGCAATTTCGAACCGGCTCACTCGGGTGAGCTGGGCGGCGTAGGCGTCAAGGAGCGGCTTCATCTGCTGGTAGAAGGGCACCTTGTTCTGCCGGAGCCAGTGACCGACGGTGCCTCGGTGAGGGCGTGGACCTGACGGTCCAGCAGCTGTGCCTTTGTGGACACTCGGGCGTACCCGACGAGGGTGTCGGTCAGGATGGCGGGTTCGGGCGCGAGAGGGTCGAGGTCCCCGGAGGTCTCCAGCGCGGCGAGAAGTGTATCCAAATCGGTCGTCCCGGGTTTTTGAGCACGCAGACTTTTTGACATCGTTTCTCGGACACTCGCCGTCCCGAATCCCGCAGGTCGGGATTTCTGACCGCCCGTCACATGACCTTGTTCATCAATCGGTCGATTGTGCAACAGCCCTTCGACTGGTGACGCGGTGACCTTGTCGCGCGTTAGTGTTTCGGGCGCCGCACTCATCGGTTCAAGCCTGCCGTGGATCACCGTCGGCATCATGAACCCGACGGCAGGGAGCCAACCGGCCTCAGCAGGCCGACCACCCGAGGGCGCTGCCCGAATCTGCTGGCGCCACCCGGCAGGCTGTACCTCGACCACGCATTACGACCCTGCCGACTGCTCAGTTCGACTGGCGGGAGCGCGCGGTAAGGAACGCGGCCAGCAGGGTGCCGACGATGGCGAACGCAGTGATCCACAGGAAGCCGGTGGCGGTGGCGTGGGCGAAGGCGTCGAGGACGGCTTGGCGGGCGATGGGCGGCAGCGAATCGACCGTGTCGGTCTGGGTCGGGTCGATCCCGCTCGGCACGTGGATGCCTCGGTGCGCCGCGTCGTGCAGTCGGTCGGCCAGACCCACGTTCAGCAGGGTGCCGAAGATCGCGACGCCGAAGGCTGCGCCGGTGGAGCGGGCGAAGGTGACTGCGGCGCTGGCGGCGCCGATGTCCGCGGCGGGGACCGAGTTCTGTACTGCGGTCAGGACGACCATGGGCACCATGCCGATGCCGGCACCGGTGACCAGGAAATATGCGCTGAGCACCAGGGTGCTTGTGCCGGCGCCGATGGTGGCGAGCAGGAGTAGTCCGACGACGTTGAGAGCCATGCCGGCGATCAGGATCACCCCGACCCGGTCGGGGCGGGCGATCTGGCGTCCGGCAAGCGTCTGGGTGACGACCAGGCCGCCGACCAGCGGCAGCAGGTGCACGCCGGAGAGGGTGGCCGACACGCCGTGCACCACTTGAAGGTAGGTGGGCAGGTAAATCAGCACACTGAACATTGCGACGTTCGCCGCGAAGCCGATCAGCGAGCCGAGGACCACGGTGCGCGAGCGCAGCATGGCCGGCGGCAGGATGGGGGCGGACGCGTGCCGCTCCACCGGCACCAGCAGCGCGCTGAGCGCAACGGCGGCGAATACCAGCCCGGCAATTCGCGGCGAGCCCCAGCCCCAGCGTTCGCCGAAGGAGGTGACCATGACGAGGGCGGTGGCGATGGAGGCCAGGAGGGTCGCGCCGGCGTAATCGATGCGGGCGGTGGCGGCGCGTGCTGCGTTCGGCAGTACCCGGGCGGCCAGCAGCAGGGCGACGGCGCCGACGGGCAGGTTGATCAGGAACGCCCAGCGCCAGGACAGATCGTCGGTGAAGACGCCGCCGAGTAGCGGGCCGATTATGCTGGCCACGCCGTAGACGGAGCCGAACATGCCCTGGTAGCGGCCGCGTTCGGCGGGGGCGACGATGTCGCCGACAAGGGCGAAGGTCAGCACGATCATGCCGCCGCCGCCCACGCCCTGCACCGCGCGAGCCGCGATGAGCTGGGGGAGGTTCTGTGCCAGGCCGCACGCGGCCGAGGCAACCAGGAACAGCGCCGTCGCCAACAGGTACAGGCGCTTGCGGCCGACCATGTCGCCGAGCTTGCCCCACAGCGGGGTGACGGTGGTCGAGGCCAGCAGGTAGGCGGCGCTGACCCAGGCGATGTTCGCGAAGCCGTTGAGGTCGGAGGCGATGCGCGGCAGCGCGGTGGAGACGATGGTCTGATCGAGGGCGGCCAGCAGCACGGCGAGGACCAGAGCGCTCATGGCCGCGGTGACGCCGGGGCGCCTGTCGTGTTCGAGGGGAGGGTGCGGCGTTGCTGCGGGCTCGGGGGCAAGGGCGGTGGACATGGCGGGGCCTCCAGTCGGGGGCCGCGTGCCCGCGGCCCCCTGTTCGACG
Source organism: Streptomyces sp. NBC_01450 (assembly GCF_036227505.1). Taxonomy (NCBI): domain Bacteria; kingdom Bacillati; phylum Actinomycetota; class Actinomycetes; order Kitasatosporales; family Streptomycetaceae; genus Streptomyces; species Streptomyces sp. NBC_01450. The sequence continues at coordinate 938,009 of NZ_CP109481.1, forward strand.
GGTGATCAGATGGTGACGGTCTTGTATTCGAGGTAGGTGTTCAGGCCCGCGAAGCCGTACTCGCGGCCCAGGCCGCTGGCCTTGAAGCCGCCGAACGGGCCGTCAAAGCCGATGGGGGCGCCGTTGATCGTGACGGTGCCGGTGCGAACGCGGCGGGCGATGGCCAGGGCGTGCTGCTCGTCGGCGGACCACACGCCGCCGGACAGGCCGTACTCGGAGTCATTGGCGATGCGCACGGCGTCGTCCTCGTCCTCGTAGGCGATGACGACCAGCACCGGGCCGAAGATCTCCTCCTGGGCGATCCGCATCGCGTTGTCGACGTCCGCGAAGACGGTCGGGGTGACGTAGTAGCCCTGTTCCAGGCCGACCGGCACCTGCGGGCCACCGGTGACCAGGCGTGCGCCTTCCTTGATGCCGATCTCGATGTAGTCGCGCACCCGCTGCTGCTGGTCGCGGCGGATCATCGGGCCGATGAAGGTGTCCGGGTCCTGCGGGTCGCCGACCTTCAGCGACTCGACGACCTGCTTGACGGCGGCGACGACCTCCTCATAGCGCCTGCGCGGGGCGAGGATGCGGGTCTGGGCGATGCACGCCTCGCCGTTGTTGAGCAGGCAGGAGAAGGCCAGGCCGGCTGTGAACTTCGCCAGGTCGGCGTCGGGCAGGACGATGGCGGCGGACTTGCCGCCGAGCTCCAGGCTGACGCGCTTGAGCTGCTGGCCGGCGATGGAGGCGATCCGACGCCCGGCGCCGGTCGAACCGGTGAACGCGATCTTGTCGACGTCGGGGTGGGACACCAGGTGCTCGCTGGTCTCGCGGTCGGCCGGCAGCACGCTGATCGTGCCTGCGGGCAGTCCGCACTCGGCCAGCAGGTCGGCGAGCAGGCCCGTGCTCAGGGAGTTCTCCGGTGAGACCTTCAGGATGACCGTGTTGCCGGCCAGCAGCGCCGGAATGATCTTCGCCAGGGAGGCGGAGAACGGCGAGTTCCACGGGATGACGGCGGCCACGACGCCGATCGCCTCGCGGCGCACCACGCTGCGCACGGTGGCCGCGGGGTCGGTGGGAGCCAGGGTCTCCTCCCACGCCAGGTCCTCGGCCGCCTTCAGGTAGGCGTTGGCCTGCCGGGTCAGACTCGGCTGCCCGGCGCGGGTGAACCAGCCGGCGGAGCCGTTCTCCGCGGTGATCACGGCCGCGATCTGCTCGGCGCGGGCCTCGCGCAGGACGTTGAGGCGGCGCAGCACCGCGATCCGCTCGGCCGGCGGAGTGTTCGGCCAGGTCCCCTCGTCGAAGGCCGCGCGGGCGACGGCCACCGCACGGTCCACGTCGGCCGGCCGGGCCTGGGCGGCGCGCCCGACGAGCGACTCGTCGTGCGGGGACAGGATGTCGAACAGGTCCGGGCTGCTCGGCTCGGTCCACGTGCCGCCGATGAACAGCTTGTCGTAGGTGATCATGATCGTCCTCCCAGTCCCGGGGCGAAGGCTTCGCCAACCGCCTCATCAATGTAGCACTTAGATATGGGCATGGTGCGCTGATGTGGCAGTAACTGGTCTATCTACCTCGTGAGTGTGTATACTCGTGACCATGAGAGCCGACGCAGCGCGCAACCTCGAACTTGTCCTGAGCACCGGGGCCCGGATGCTCGCCGACGACGCCTCGGCGAGCATCGCCGCCATCGCAGCGGAGGCGGGCGTGGACCGGCGCACCGTCTACCGGCGCTTCGCCTCCCGCGAAGAACTCCTGGCCGCCGTCTACCAGGCCCGATACGACGCGGTCGAGCAGGCCGTTGACGCCGCCAGGCTCGATCAGGCCCCGGTTCCGGTGGCACTGCACCGCTACGTCGAGGGGATCATCGCGGCCAACCGGAAATGGCCGGTGGAAACCAGCCGCCTGCACGCCGAGGAGACGATCCGCGAGCGCCGCCAACGCCTGATCGACCAGGTCGACGCCTTCCTGCGGCGTGCGACCGACGAGGGACTGCTGCGCTCTGACCTGCCGCCCGGCTGGGTGGCCGCGCTCCTTCCGCCGCTGATGCGGCACGCCGCCGAGAACCTGCCCGACCTCAGTCCCGCACAGGCCGCCGACGTGGTGGTCGACACGCTGCTGCGCGGAGTCGGCGCCCCCCTGCTCGCGGCGAGGTGAGTCACCGGGATAGGCGCTCAAGACCCTGTGGCGGCGGAAAGTCGGCTCCCCAGCCGGCCGCATCGCACCCAGGACCACTCGTGAGCACCGGCGTCAGTGTCCCGGCGAGGGCGGCTCCGCCTGGCCGATGGGGGACGCCTCGTGGCGCCGCCCGGCGATGACCGCCGAGTCCCACCGGGTGACCTCCTTCGAGATCTTCTTCGACCTGGTCTTCGTGTTTGCGATCACGCGGGTCGTCTCGTTCATGGCCCGGTCGCTCACGCCGCCACCCGGGCCCGGGGTCTGATCCTGCTGTTGCTGCTGTGGTGGTCCTGGGTGGCCTACGTCTGGCTGGGCAACCGGGTGCGCACCGACCAAGGCCTGGTCCGGGCCGGGATGCTGGTGGTGATGGCCGCGCTGTTCATAGCCGCACTGGTGATGCCGGACGCCTGGAGCCGCCGCACCGGGACGGTGGACGCGCCGCCGATCCTGGCCGCGGACCCGCTCGCCTACCGGGTCGCCCGCGCACACGGGCCGGTATCCCCGATGCCCGGCCCCGCGCACTGCTCGGCTGCGATCGTCGCGCGCGAATCAAGACGAGGATCAAGGAGCCGGGCGTGCCCACCAACTTTCTCAGTGAGGAACAGCGCAGGCGCTTCGGGCGGTTCAGCGAGGAACTCGACGAAGGCCAGCTCGCCGGCTCCTTCCTGCTGGACCAGACCGCCCGGCGCCGGGCCATGGCCGCGAAGGCCCCGCTTCCACTCGCTCCTCAAAGGCGCACGCAAGAGCTTCGCCTGGCAGGACTACTTGAGCACGGGACAGACAGGGTGATGTTGGTTTCGGCATTTCCTCGGTGCCCGAGGCGTCCCCGCGGTGTGCTGTCGCTAGGGGTGACGTGCAGGTCGTCGATGTACCGACAGGGCTGGTGTTGGTCCCACGCCTGTCAGCCGGACGATCTTGTGCTGCCGTACGCGCTGCCCCGGCGGGCCACCACCGGCTCTCACGGGGTTCCGCCGCTGCGAGAAGAGCACAGGGCATGGTCCACGAGAGCTGTGATGTCCCCGATCTGCCGCACGGCAGTTCCCTCATCGCCAGGTCGGCTGTGCAAGGAGACAGTGACGGCGCTCTGCCCGTCCGACGTCGTGGCAGGCCATACCAAGTAGCCGAATCCATCGCCACTGTGTCCCCAGTACCCGCCGCCACAGGACAATGGTGTCCAGTCCAGTCCGAGCCCGTCGCGCGTGCCCGGCGGGGCACCGTGGTCGGCAGGCACCTCGACCGTGCGCTGCATCTCAGCCAACTGGGCAGGGGCCAGAATCTCACCTCTCACCAGCGCCCTGAAGAACTTGTTGGTGTCCGCTGTCGTGCTGATCATGGCTCCGTCGGCGTCGTCGTCGAAGGGCAGATACGCGATCGTGGTATCAGTCATGGTGCCGCCCGGCTCGAACTGCTGGTAGTCACGGGCATGGGGACGCGGCAGGAACGGCCAGTTGCCGGGTACGACAGTGTGTGTGAGCCGTAACGGACGCAGAATCCTGGCTCGAACCTCATGCTCCCAGGAATGGCCCGTGGCCGCCTTGATCACCATTCCGATGAGGACGTAGTTGGTGTTCGAGTACTCCCAGCTGCTGCCAGGCATAAAGGACGGCCGGTGCTGCATCGCGAAAGCAACGCGCTGCTCGGAGGTGTAGGTGGTCCAGCGATTCTTGCGATACCCGGCCGCGCTGAGATCAGGGACGACGTCACCGATGTAGTCGGGCAGCCCGCTGGTGTGCTGAAGCAGTTGGCGCAGGGTGACCCGACGCCCGTCATTCCCGTGGCCTCGCACCACGCCCGGCAGCCACTGGTCAACCGTGTCGTCCAGCGACAGTCGGCCTTCACCGACCAGCTGCAGCAAAACGGTCGCGACGAACGTCTTCGTAGTATTGCCGATCCTCACATACCCGTTCTGAGGCACCGGCTCTGTGGTGCTGAGATCGCCGACCCCACTGCGAGCGGTCCGCACTCCCCGAGGCGTCTCCAGCCTGACCGATACGCCCGTGACTCCGTCGTCACGCAACGCGTCGGAATCCCGCTGTAGCTGGGACAAGGGAGTAGAGGCCGTCGTCCCGGCTTCCGCCGGGACGAGTACCGCCAGAAGGGCAACAGCGAGGACGGTCGCTGTCCGACGACTGATCCGACTCTGCGTGATCGACATAGCCCAACGCTAGGAACGGTACAGCCGGCGAACCATCCGGCCAGCCAGAGGTCTCAGAGTGCGGGATGTGGCGTTCCGTCGGTCTTGTCATCGCTCGATGGTGTGACGTTGGGGCATCGCTGCCGGTCAGGCGTTCGGGGTTCGCTTGAGTTGTGGCATGAGCATGCGCAAGCCGTACCCGAGTGATCTCACCGATGAGCAGTGGGAGCTCGTCGAACCCGTGATCACGGCATGGAAGGCCCGGCATCCGTCGGTCAGCGGGCATCAGGGGAAGTACGCGATGCGGGAGATCGTGAACGCCATCCTCTACCAGAACCGCACGGGTTGTCAGTGGGAGTTCCTGCCCCATGACATGCCCCCGCCCGGAGCGGTGAAGTACTACTTCTACCTCTGGCGCGACGAGGGCACCGACCAGGACATTCACGACCTGCTGCGCTGGCAGCTGCGGGAGAAGCGGAAACGATTAGCCGACCCGAGCCTGGTGGTCCTGGACACGCAGAGCATCCACGTGGCCGTCGGCGTCCCGGCCACGACGACGGGCCGGGACGCCGCGAAAAGGGTGCCGGGCAGGAAGAGATGCCTGGCCGTGGACGTGCTGGGCCTCGTCATTGACTGCGTCGTCCTGCCCGCCTCCGCGCACGAGAACACCGCCGGCATCGCCCTGCTGGACGCTGTCACCGAGCAGTGCGACACGGTGAAAAAGGCCCTGGTCGACCAGGGCTTCAAGAAGAAGGTCGTCGAGCACGGCAGACACGTGGGTATCGACGTCGAGATCGTCGAGCGCAACCCGGACGACAAAGGCTTCGTTCCACAGGCCAAACGGTGGATCGTGGAGCAGACGAACGGGATCCTGATGTTCTACCGCCGTCTCGTACGCGACTACGAACACCGCCCCGCCTCCTCCCGCTCCCGCGTCCTGTGGGCGATGACCTCCGTCATGAGCCGCCGCCTCACCGGAGCCACCATCGCCTCCTGGAGGACCGCATGAGCGAAAACCCACAGGTCAAAGCCATCCTGGAACACATCGAAACCCGCGAACGCGAACTGGACGACCAAGCCGAGCAGTTCCGGGACCGCATCGAAGAACTCACCCGGCAGCTCGGCGAACTCGACGCGGAGAGCGAGAACCTGCGCATCACCCGCAAGACCCTCCTCACGCTCCCGCTACCCTCACCCGCCACCGGGCCGGACCGCCCCGACATCCCCGACCACCCCGCCTACCAGCAGATCCTCTCCGCCCTGGCCGACGCGGACCGGCCGATGCGCGCCCGCGATCTCTGCCAGGCCCTCGACCTGCCGATCCTCCCGAAGAACACCGAAGGCATCCGCTGCAAACTGAAACGCCTGGTCAGCCGGGGCATCCTCATCGAACCCGAACCCGGCTTGTTCGCCCGCCCCGACGCCTGAGGGCCACCCCACACCCGCGACCAGCGATCCTTCCCCAACCTCAACCACGAAACGGACAAGAACTCACGTTCCGCACTCTCATAGTCGGGTTCTCCCCCAGCCCGCTCTCTCGTGACGGCCAAACCGAGGCCGGTGCGGACTGGCCACGGCGAACCCGAAACTCACCAACCAGACGAAGTACTCTCACAAGCCGCCAACTCGTGGGCTCGCTGAACCGCCCCGGGTTCGGTGGATTCGAACCGGGGCGGTTCGCCTGGCGCACTGTCAGTGACGAGGTCGAATGAGCTCACCGTGCCGGCCCCCTCCGGAGTTCAAACGCGCGCTCCTGGAAGGTCCGTACCATATGGCGGGACACGGCAGACTGGGATACCTGTCCGCGAGCTTCACAGGCTGTGCCCCGTGGCCACCATGAGCACCATGGCCTCGATGCAACAACGTGCGGCGAATGCGTCCCGCTGGTCCTCCAAGAGCACGGTCGGCATGACGAACAACAGGCACCAGGAGTTCAGCTCCTGTTGGATCCACCAGTCGAGCCCCATCAAGGCGGCGACCACCATGGCTGATTCTCGTGTGCGGACTCGCATCGGGTTCCTCGCCTTTCTCCTGGGGTGGTCCAGAGCCTTTCGGCATCAGGAACGGCGATGGCCGCCCACGTGGGCGTTTTTCAAGGGTGTGCCGTGTGCACATTGCAGAATCGCCGTACCGCGATCACACACGTTCAACGGTTCCACCGGCCAGCCGCTCGGCGGAACCCGGACGAACCCGGACGGGCGCGGAGGGGCTGAGGGAGGGCTTCCGCAGCCTCTACACTGGTGGGCACGTTCGCACACGACACCGGGGAAGCCGAGGGGCGCAGGTGGCGAGTCCAGAGCCAGTAGATGAATTCCCCTTGCCACAGGACGACATGGACGTGGCGGACTTCGTCCGCGGCCTGCGCTCGATCAAGTTCTGGGCCGGCGACCCGTCGCTCGAAGTTCTGTACCGCCGGACAGGCGTGGCCACCAGCACACTGTCCGACGCGTTGAACCCGCAGCGGCGGCGCCTTCCTTCACTGGAACTGGTCCGGTCCCTGGTTCGTGCCTGCGGCGCCAACGCCGTACAGGCAGCGCAGTGGGAGCGGGCGTGGCGTTCTGCACGAGCCCGTGAAAGCCACTTCGCTACAGCCAGACCGCTGACAACAAGGGGCTTGCTTCCTGTGGCTCAGGACTGGACGCCCCGTCAACTTCCCTCAGATATCAGTGGATTTACCGGTCGCGCCGACGCCCTCGTGTTACTCGCCGGAATACGTCGGGACGCGCCCGCCACCGTGATCACCGGCACGGCCGGCATCGGCAAGACGGCGCTCGCCGTGCATTGGGCGCACCAGGTAGCTGCCCACTATCCGGACGGCCAGCTGTATCTCGACCTACGCGGACGCGCCACCGATCCCGCGCTCACCGCCTCCGAGGCATTGTCGTTGCTGCTGCAGTCTCTGGGGGTGCCGGACGAGCGGATCCCCCTGGACCTGAACCTGCAGATGGGCCTGTATCGGTCGGTGCTGGCCAACCGGCGGGTGCTGGTGGTTCTGGACAACGCTCTGGACGTGGCGCACGTTCGCCCGCTGCTGCCCAGCGGCCACGACTGCCACGCCCTGGTGACCAGCCGTGACACCCTGACAGGGCTGGTTGTCCGCGAGGGCGCGGCCCAGATCTCGCTGGACACCCTCGCCCCTGCGGAGTCCGTCGACCTGTTGGCGGTCCAGCTGGGCCAGGACCGCGTGGACGCGGAGCTGCCAGGCGCCGAAGAGCTGGCCGAGCTCTGTGCCCATCTGCCACTGGCTCTCCGTATCGCCGCGGCCAACCTGGCGGCCCGCCCGGCGCAGAGCTTGGCTGGCATGGTCGCCGAACTGGGTGGTACGGATCTGCTGGCACGGCTGCAGGTGGTCGGCGACCCGGAGAGCGCGGTCGCGGCGGCCTTCGATCTCTCCTACCGCTCGCTCACGGCGGAGGCACAACGCCTGTTCCGCCTCCTCGGGGTTATCCCGGGCCCGGAAGCGAGCCGCGAGGCGGCAGCCGTCCTGCTCGGCCGCGAGTTGTCGGCGCCGGTGCCGGAGCTCGACGAGTTACTGGCGGCGCACTTACTGTCCGAGCCAATCCCGGGGCGCTACCGCAGCCACGACCTGCTGGCACTGTATGCAAAGCAACTTGCGGGCACCGAGCCGCAGGAGACGCGCGCGTCCGCACTGCACCGGCTTCTGTCCTGGTACCTGCTCAGTGTGGACGCCGCCAACAGGATCAGCATGCCGAGCGGCTGGGTCCTGTTCCCTGACGAGTTCCCCCTGACCGGTGAGCCTCAGGCATTCTCCGGCCCGCACGACTCCCAGGCCTGGCTCGCCGCCGAACACTCGAATCTCATCACAGCAGTCATCCACGTCTCGGAGCACGGGCCCTTCCCCTTCGCCTGGCACATGGCCCACGCGCTGCGCGCCCACTTCTATGCCCAACGCTCGGACGGGGGCGCGCTCGCCGCCAGCCAAGCGGCACTACGTGCAGCCGAAGCACGCGACCACCCGCTCGGACGGGGAATGTGCCACATGTGTCTCGGCTTCATCGCGTGGGACAAGGGAGCCCTGGACGCGGCACTGGAAGAGTTCAACTCCGCGAAGATCCAGTTCGATCGGATCGGCTACGCCCGGGGACTGGCAGCCGCTTGGAACGACTCTGCTGAGGTTTGCACCAGGGCCGGCCGGATCGCTGAAGCCCTCCATCACGCCTCCACGGCCCTGACATTCCACACGGATTACACTCCGAGTCGTGCTGTGCATCATGCCAATCTCGCCGAGATCTTCCGGATACAGGGCGACTACGTGGCCTCGCAGTGGCACGCCCGGGAAGCCCTGGCCATCGCCGCTGGGAACGGCAACCCGCAGACAGCCGCGGTCGCCAAGTTCGAAGCAGGCATGACGCATCTGGCCATGGGTGAATTGGCCACGGCGGAGGAACTGCTGTCCGAAGGCAGGACCGCCGCCGAGCTTGTCGGCAGCCAGAACAACCTCTACGACGCGCTCTCCGCCCTGGCTCTCCTCTGCATTCGCGCCGGGCGTGTGGCCGAGGCACTGAACTGGATCGAGCCGCTTCAAGATCTGCTAGACCTGGGTACACCCGGCTTCGCACCGGAGGATCTCGCAGAAACGGCGATCGTCGAGACGTACCTCGCCGCAAACCGACTCGACCACGCACTCGAATTCGGTGCTACCGGGCTGGCCCGCCGCTTGGCCGCGGGCCACGGTCTGACGGTGACGCGTCTGCGCGTGGTCCTGGGACGCGCGCACGCTGCCGCGGGCGACTTCGTGACCGCCCGGTCACTCTGGGAGGCCGCGCTCCCTCACACCATCGAAGAATCCTTACCCGAACGCGCTGACATCGAGGGCCTGCTGGCAGATCTACAGAACTGCCCCTGACAGTGACCTGTGCCGCTCGGAAACACGATTCTGGGCCTGCCCTGGCAGTTCCCAGCCCAGCAGACCGGCCCGCACAGCATCTGCGACGATCTTTCGATGCCGCTGTCCACCGTCACTCCGCTCGTTCGGAATCTGATCACGGTGCCCGCAGCCATCCTGCGCAACCGCGTGGCCAAGGACGCAGAGGTTCTCGCGTTGCGGCACGAGAACGCAGTGCTGCGCCGTCAGATCGCCCGGGTCCGCTACGAGTCCGCCGACCGGATCTGGCCCGCCGCGCTCTCGCGGTTGGTCCCGCGCGAGCGCCGGCGCCAGGCCTTCGCGGTCACCCCCACCACCCTGCTGGCCTGGCACCGGCAACTCATCGCCCGGAAGTGGGCGTTCATTGCGTTCGCTCTCGGTGCCCAAGGCGGGCTGAGCAGGATCTCCACGTCTTCGGCCTCGAGGCGCGCGACGCTGGGGTGGGAGGTGACACCGGCGAGGTGGACGTGGCGGGTGGGGTGCTCGATGAGGACCAGCGCGTGCAGGCGCCCCAGCGACATGGTGTCGAGGTGCAGGAAATCTGCGAGAGAGTCATGGGCACCCTGCGCCGCGAGGTGCTCGACCGGGTGCTGATCTACAACGAGGCCCACGCCCAAGCGGTGCTCACCGACTACATCCGGCACTGCAACAGGCACCGCCCCCACCAGTCCCGGACGCAGCTACCCCCGGCCAGCAACGAACCGCCCACCGCGGCCACCGTCACCGACCTCCAGGCGCATCGGATCCGGCGACGCCCCGTCCTCGGCGGCCGGGCCAACGAGTACCTCCGCGCCACCTGACCGAACCCCATCACCGCAGCTCACAGCGCCAATTCGTATTTCCGAGCGGCACACGCCCACCGCTTCCGCGGGGACGCCTCGGCGGCTGGGAGCTCCCAAGCCCGCTCGGTGACCAGCGCGTCGATCGCGGCACCGACACCCCTCAGCTCACGCCTGTCCCGCCTGACCGGGCAACGCCTCACGGCTGCACTACGACCTCCTCTGCGCTCCGACCGTGCGACTGGGGCTGCGGGCGCAACGCATGTAGGGATCCGGAAGTTCGAGCATCACGGCCTGCGGTGTCGCGGCACTCCAGCATTCGTGGCAGGGCTCAGGCTCTCGTATGAGCAGTGCGCAAGAGCGCAGCCCCGATGTCGGTTGTCGATGCGGCTTTGCCCATCGCCGTCGACGGCTGTCGGCTGTCGGCTGTCGGCTGTCGGCTGTCGGCTGTCGGCTGTCGGCTGTCGGCTGTCGGCTGTCGGCTGTCGGCTGTCGGCTGTCGGCTGTCGGCTGTCGGCTCCAGCCTTGCCCCGTTCCATGAGGCCTGGCCGCCGCTCAGCGGGTTGGATCGACCAGGCGACGGACGGTCATTTCCGCGTCGCCTGCCCGGGTCGCCAGCGACACCGATCCGTCAGAACAGCTCAGGGCGGCGGGGCCGGTTCCCGGCAGTGGAGCACCCAGTATCTCGCCGCTGACGGCGTCCCACAGCCGGATCGGGCCGCCGTACGGAGCGATGAACAGCACGCCGCCGCCCGCTGCGGTGGCGCCGGCCAGGAGGGTTTCCGGGCCTGGTCGCATGAGCGGGCCGATCGGTGCGCCGGTGACCGCGTCCCAGCGCGACAGGGTGCCGTTCATGTCCAGGGAGGCGAGCATGACTCGCCCGTCGTTCAAGGCGAGGGAGACCAACTGCATGCTGTAGTCACCGGGCCCGTGGATGGGGTTTCCGTACGGTTGGCCGGATGCCGCGTTCCAGCGGAGGATGCGGCCTGCCTCGTCCTCCGAGGCGATCAGCGCAGTGCCGTCGGGCAGTGTGATGGCTGTGATGGCCTTGACGCAGGTGGTGTGGCCGACCAGCGGCGGGCCCAGGGGCTCACCTGTCGCCGCGTCCCATCGGTACACCCGAAAGCCGCAATGGCCGGCCCCGGCGATGAACGCGCGGCCGTCCGGCAGGATCCCGGTGGCCACGTCCCAGATGGTGTCATCGGCGGCCATCTCGTACCCGTCCAGCTCCGCGCCGGTCAGCGCGTCGAGCCGCAGGACGCCGTCCTCCGTGGCCACCGCCACCACCGGGTTGCCGCCCGGCGGTGAGGCGACCGCGAGCGCATGGGCAGACCATGCATCAGCCGAACACCACAGCATGCGGCCGGTGAACATGTCCCAGCGGCGGATCTCCTGGCCTTCGCACGATGAGAGCAGCACCACCTGCCCCGACCGGGCCCGCGCCAACGTCGGCCAAAGGATGCACCCTGGCTCAGAAGTGAACGTCGTGACTCGTGCCGAGCGCATGCCCTGCCGCATCACACCTCCGCGCTGCCGTGTCGACTGACCCATGCTGAACTACTGGATGTTACTGATGCAGTACTGAAATACCCGTCCACTTGATGAACTGGATCAGTCTCCTACAACGCCGTAGGATCTCGCGGCCCGTGACATAGGCCGTCGCCCTGACCAGGCGCTCTCTGGGCTGTCTCAGCCCATGTTCCCGTCTGGTGTCTCAGGCTCGTGGCATTTCTTCAGGGTCGACTTCGGCAGTCGACCCGCTTCTTCTGCCCACTCACGCTGGGCTGGTGCCCGCTCCATGCGGCTTGCGATGTCCGTCTTGAACGTGGCGTCCAAGGTCTCCGGGAGCTTGCTGAACGTGGCGGGGAGCACGTCGAGCAGGCTCAAGAACTGCTCGCCGCTCGGGGCCGTCAGCAGCAGTTCGCATCTCCAGTGCGGCGACGCCTCGGGGCGGTGACTGAGGTGATGCACGAGTGCGGGGAACAAGTAGTGCGTCGCTCCGGGAGCGAGGTGGTCCCGAAGCCAGTCGACCGGAAGCCGCTGGCTGAAGCCGTACGCGCCGGCCTCCCTCTCCAGGTCGAGGAGCTGTTCGGTGTCGACTGCCCGGATCGTGCGGGGAAGAGTTGGGGCCATGCCGTGATGATGCCAAGAAGCCGCCGCGGGGCCGAGAGGTCAGCGGAGCCGGGCTGCGATCCGCCGACGGGCAGGGCCCCAGACTTCCTCAAACTCGTCGGAGGTCAGTTGCTCCGGATCATGGCCTTCCCACTCTGAGACGGGCAGTTCTGCTGTGATCCCGAACCTGTGGTCGAACTCGGCGAGGCGGCCGGCAGCGTGGGCCTGCTGCCATTCCTCGAGGGAGGCCGCTGCGATCGGGGTCAGCTCAGGTCCTTCGAGCTCGATCTGCCGGGTCACCCGACCTTCGGCGTCGACCTCGAAGTAGAACCAGACGTCTTCCTCGTCCCAGTAGCAGCGCATCCATGTCGTCACCAGCCCATGATGACGGAGCCCTCGGATCGTCCACCGCCGCAATGTCAGAGTCATGCTGGAGGATTACGCCCATGTTGATCGCGACGAATGAGGCTGGGCGCGTGGTGAAGAAGCCGTCGAAGCCGGTGATAGGCACGATGCTGGCCAACCTCCATCGCAGTAACGCGCATCTGGTTCTGGAGCGCGTGGAGGATGGCGTGGAGGGCAGCTGGTATGTCCAGGTACTGCTGCGCGACGACAACACGTACCAACTCGAATATCGGGACGGCGTTGCCGCCGAGCACTACCAAACGCGGACGATCTCCCATGAGAAAGTCCTGACGGCGATGCTCGGCTGGGCTGCTGGCAGGGGGACTGGCGGGACCCTTTCATGTGGAACAACATCGGCTCGCAGTTCGAAACCGGTGAAGCTCCGCAACTCGGCTGATCAGGTCGCCCATTCCGCGCGCGGCGCGATACGGGCGAGATCGACTTTGGGCCCGGGCGAGTAGGACGGCACGTACGACTGATCGCCGCTGTCTGTCATCCAGCACCTCCACGCTCACCGCGGGCGATCCGAAGGCGCATGGCCTGCCACAGTTCACCGGCACCGCGGCTGCTGTCCGGTCGGTCGTTGTGCCTGACCGGACAGCACGCGCTGTGGGCGACCTTGCCGCGGCCGTAGTCACGGTGATGCGCACCTGGTCAGGCGATGCCCCTGACGAGATGGAAGAGCTCCGTCTGCGCGGACAGACGCTCAGGGAAGTCACCGGGGATCAGCGTTACCCAGGCTCCGTCCTCCTCTGCCGGCTCGTCCCCGACCGTGACCACGCGACGCCAGGACTTCCCGTACTGGGTGGCACCGCCGAAGTCCAGCGTCCGGTGCCGGTGAGTGGGCAGACCACACGCCGGGCACGGCACCGTGATCGGGCGTACCCACCCCGGCACAGCCATCACCTCCCCGGCAGGGACGGGCGACAGACGAGAGGCGGGCACATCATGCTGACTTCTATGGCCTTGCTGCGTAGGTCACAAGCAGGAACGGTTGTCGACGCCTGGAAAGCCGATGTTGTTCAGCACGGATTCTTGGCCTGGGCGATCTCGAAGGCGAAGTTCGCTCCTGGCCGGATTGCCGCGAGCGGGCTTCTCGTGGGCGTCGAAGAGCTGCTGAGCGCGGCCTGGCCGGCAGTCAGGCGGGGCAGTCAGCCGCCGCGCCCCGCGAGCCCGTCGTTGGTCTTTGCCGTGCGGCGCCCCAGGGCTGTTCGGGGTCCCGGGGCGCCGATTCAGGGATGAAGCGGGAAGGTCAGCCGATCTTGTCGGCGGGGCCGACGGACAGGTAGGTGACGCGCATGGTCTGGCCGCGGTCGCTGCCCTTGGTGCTGACGCTGCTGGTCTCCAGCAAGGCGCTGGTCTTGGGGTCGATCACCATGTGGTCAGTGCTGGCGACGCCGCTGAAGACCAGTTCCGTGCCGGTGCGGCCCGCACTGTCCTTCACTGTGCCGACGAGCTTGACCCCGTGGAGACGGGCGAGGGCCCGATACAACCCGGCGCGCAGCTTGGGCCCAGCGGGGGACTCGCCGAGGAGGGCGCCGGCCTGGAGGAAAGCGGACTGGCCGGCGTACTCCTTGGAGCTGTTCATCAGTGTGACCAGCTGTGCCGGGCCGGTGGGCAGCCGGTCCAGGTCGCTCCAGCTGTGCAGTTCCTTGGCCCCCAGGCGCCAGCCGAAGGTGCCCGACTTCTTGTGCGTCTGGCCGCCCGCGACGATGTAGACGGCGTCCATGGAGCGCGCGTAGTAATAGTCGGTCGCGGGGGCCGGCTTCGCTCCCGTGTGGCTGACCTTCGTCTGCACCTTCCAGTACCGCGCGCCGGCGGCCGGCCTGGCGTAGGCCACGTCCGCGGTGTGGTCCAGGAAGGTGGCGACGGAGACGGCCTGCACCTGGTGCGTAGGGTGGCCGCCGGACTGGCCGGCATCCGTGACGCTGTACGCGACCACTCCCCCTGCGACGGCGGCCGCCGCCACCGCTGTCGCCAGGATCCGCCGGCCGCGGGCGAAGGGACGCCGCTCGAGGGAAGCCACCACGGAGTGTTGCGCGGTCTCCAGGCGGGCGGCGGCGTGGACCGCCGCCAGCGCCTGGACGACAGCCTGCGGAGCCGGGGGTTCGACGCGGCCCGCGGCCTGGAGCGCCTCAGCGCCGGGGAAGTCGAGGAGGTCCTGTCGCTGGGTCATGCCGATTCCTTCCGGTCCGTACGTACGGGGGTGGTGGGCGCCAAGGCCAGGTGGTGGCGGATGGGGGCGAGGCGTGCGCGCAGCCGGCCACGTGCACGGTGCAGGCGGGAGCGAGCCGTGCCGGCGGGGATCCCGACCACAGCGGCGGCCTCCGTCGGCGTCAGCTCCTCCCAGGACACCAGCAGCAACAACTCCCGCTCCTCAGCGGGCAGATCGGCCAGTGCCCGGCGCAGTTCAGGTGCCAGGGCAGCGGCGTCCAGCCGCTGGTCCACCGCCTGCCACGGATCGACCTCGACGGGGTCGGCTGTGGCGATCGCCCGCCCAGCCCGCCGGATGTGCCCGGCCAGGACGTTGCGGGCCACCCCGAACAGCCATCCCCGAGCCGATCCGCGTGAGGCGTCGAAGGTGTCGCGCGCTGCGAAGGCCTGCAGCCATGCCTCGGCCAGCAGGTCGTCGGCAGCAGCCGGCGCGCGACGGGCGAAGTAACCGTGCAGAGCGGGCGAGAACTGCTCCACCAGCGGTGTGAACGCGGCCGGGTCGCCCACTGCGCACGTCAGCAGGGCGTCCCCGTCATCGCTGCCCTGGTGCTTGTGATCCGATTCCACGGATTCTCCGTCTCCGACCGCCCGACGGCGGTCTCAACCCGTACTTGTCGCGTGGCACGCGGAGCGTTCGCGCCGACCGCCCAGGCATCCCCCTGTAAAATGTTCGCGGCTTTCCGCGTGCACCGGGGACCGGCACATTCCCCGAACGGTATTCATGGAGGTAGTCATGGACGTATACTCGGAGTATGGCTGACACCACAGTGAAGATCGACACCGGGACGCGGGACCGATTCGCCGCGATCGCCGCCGCCCGCGGCACGAGCGTGCGCGCTCTCCTCGCCGAGCTGGCCATCGAGCAGGAGAACCAGCTCAACCTGGGCGTGGCCACCGCCGAGTTCCGCAAAGCCATCGCACAGCCCGGCATCGCCGAAGCGTTCGACCGTGACTTCGGCGGTCTCCCCCAGCCCTCTCACACCAGCAGCCGGGCGGCCTGACCTTGCCCATCGAACTGCATATCGATATCCGGTGGCTCCTTGACCGGCAGCAGGAGCTACTCGGCAAAGAACTCGGCGTACGGGACTACTCGGCGCTGGTGGCCGCCGTCGCACGGCACCGGGTGAACACCCCGCAGATCGAGGTCGGATCGCCGGACGCGTACTGGCGGGCGGCCGCACTGCTGGAGCAGATCGTGCTGCTGCGGCCCCTGCCGGCCCGCAATGAGTACTTCGGGTACGGCGTCGCCGTCGCCTACATCCGGGCGTCCGGCGAGACCATCGACACCGAGTACGAACCCTGGCGCGACCTCGTCACCGACATCCGTGCACTGCGCCTGACCGTCTACGACGTCGCCGACCGACTGCGCTCCATGCACCCGACCGGGTGAGCTCTTCCCAAGCACCACGGCGTTCAGCGCCAGGCCTAGGGCCTGTCCGGCGGATCGAGTCGCAGGAAATCGGCGGCGTCTGATAAGCACCGTTGAGCGGGGTCTGGTGCGTGCAGCTGCAAGGCGGAGGAGGGAGTCGACGCGGAGCGTCGGCGAGTGACGACAACGCCGCAGATGGGCGTGCCAGACCCCGCGTCTGCGGCATGATCCGCCGGACAGGCCCTAGGGCGCCGAGCCGGTCCTCCATACCTTCGCGGTGGTTCTGCCGCAGCTCGCCGCACCGACCGAAGAAGATCCGGCGGGCCAGGCGGTGGCGGGCCTCGGTTTAGCTACTGGTCGATTAGGGCCTGTCTGGAGTTGTGATCACGCGGCGGGAAAAAGAGGTGGGCGGGATCGCGGTCGGGCTGGTAGCTTTCAGCCGACCGCGGCGCCGCGCAAGGAGGTGAGACCCATGAACGCTGTATCCATGTGGGTGCTCCCCCTTCCCGTCACGGCCGGCGATTGACCTAGGTGTCGCCGGGAGCGCCTCGACAACAAGGCACTCCCGAAAGGCAACACCTATGCACTGTCTGCAGTTCACCGCCGAGTCGTCGTCGAACGGCATGCTCGAACGCGACTTCACCGTGGGCGGCATCCCCGGCGTCCTCTGGTCGCCGGCCTCCAACGCGGCCGATCTCGCGCCCCTGATCCTGATGGCCCACGGCGGCGGCAACCACAAGAAGCACCCGGCAATGTCCGGCCGCGCCCAGCGACTCGTGACCGGCTGCGGCTTCCACGTCGCCGTCATCGACGCGCCCGGTCACGGCGACCGGCCGCGCACGGCGCACGACGAGGCGGAAATCGCCGAGCTGTTCCGGGCCAGGGCGGCGGGCGAGCCGGAAGGCCCGATCGTCGTGCGCTACAACGACCACTTGGCGGACCTCGCCGTGCCCGAGTACCAGGCGACCCTGGATGCCCTCCAGGAACTCCCGGAGATCGGCACCGACGCGCTGGTCGGCTTCTGGGGCATCAACATGGGCACCGCGATCGGCGTACCGTTCGTGGCGGTCGAACCCAGGATCACCGCCGCGGTCTTCGGTCAGCACTGGCCCGATGTCCTGGCCGAGAAGGCGAAGCAGATCACCATCCCCATCGAGTTCGACATGCAGTGGGACGACGAGCACATCTCACGCGAGGAGGGTCTCGCGCTGTTCGACGCCTTCGCCTCGAAGGAGAAGTCCTTGCACGTGAACTCGGGCAAGCACAAGGAGTTGCCTCGGTTCGAGGTCGACAGCGCAGTCCGGTTCTTCGCCCGGCACCTCGGCGGAGCGGTCACCGCGTCGGCCTGACCGGAGCGGTCGCGGCGTCCGGCTCGCCAGCCTGACGCCGCTACCGCGGCCCCGGTTGAGGCTGCGTATCCAGATGATGGATCCGCGTAGTTGGAGCCCCGCCATGTAGCTCGCGGGCGTCTCGTCAAAGCGCGTAGATCTCATCGCGCGTACGACGACACCCAGAGCCCGCACGAGGGCCTGCTCACCCTTGCCAGCGGCTGTGTGCACCTGCCCCGCCGGCCGCCTCGAAAACGAATACAAGGTCCGCGAGACGAGTAAGGCGATCGTCGGCGCAGTCACCGACTCCCCGCACGCTGCTGCTCGGCAGGTACGACACCGAAGGGCGCCTTCAGTACGTCGGCCGCATCACCACCCTCGCCGGGGGGAGCAGGTGCTGCGGTCGCCAGCCTTCTCGCTCCGGGGCGGCACGGTCATCGTGGCCAGGCTGGTCGTTCTCCGCCGGGTGGGACAGCCAGGAAAAACTGGTCGTCACGCTGGTGGAACCCGAGCTGGTGGTGGAAGTCGGCGTCGACGTCGCCCGCGACGCCTCCGGCCGGTGGCGCCACCTCGCATGCTGCCACCGCGCCCGTCCCGACCGCTCCCCCGCCGATGTTCCCGGCCTGACGTCACCGCCGCGCTGACGCGGCGCGGGCGCGGCGGCCCCGGCCGACGCGCAACCGGCCGAGCGAGGCCCCGATCCCCGGCCGCGCCCGCGCCGCCCATCTCGCTCCGTCCCTTCTTCCTTCACTCCAGCCAGGGACTTGGGCGAAAGCGGCCGCAACAGGGATGTCAGCGAGCCGACCACGCCGAAACGGCGTGGTGAGGCGCACCCCTTGTCGCGACCCGGCTCCTGGCGGCGCGCGGCGCCCGGACGGGCCCTCAAGTAGCACGCGCTGCTCCCCGGTGCGGGCCAGCTGCCGCAGCTCGGTGCGTGCGGCCGGCACCGAGGGGCCGGTGTTCCAGTACGGGTGCCACCACAGCCGTACGGACAGGTGCAGCAGGCGGCGGCGCAGGGTGGTGGTGTCACGGAGGTAGGGCGTGGCGAGCCCTTCGTAGGTGGCGTTCCAGGCGTGCTGTGTCTGCACCAGCTCGTCGGGAAAGTGTGACTTTCAGGGATAGTTGGCCAGCGGCGGTGGCAAGAACGCAGATGACCGGCTTGCATTCAACGACAGTCGGCCTATTTGCTCAGAGATAGTTGGCCACTGCGGCCTCGGCATCATTCTGGAGGGGTGCGGAAGTGTGCGTCTTGAGGCGGATCCAGGCGCGCTGACGCCGGCCGTTCCAGGGGGAGAAGCGTGTCGACCCCCACCAACTGGATGACCTGGCGATGACTGGCCGGCGTCCTGGCTCAGCCTTTCCGCGTAATCCCCTCGCTCACCTGCCCGCCGGACGTGTCGGTCCAGCTGGCGAGGATGGCGAGGGCTTCTGCGGAGGGTGAGGCGGGTTCGGGGGTCAGGATGGTGAGGTTCTGGTCGGGGTCGCCCTCGACGGCCAGGACGACGTAGTCGAGGGTGAGGTCGCCGACCAGCGGGTGGTGGAGGCGTTTGGTGCCGGTGGTGTGGGCGAGGACGTCATGGTCGGCCCACATACGGCGGAAGACATCGCTCTGCACGGACAACTCCCCTATCAGCTCGGCGAGTTGGGGATCGTCAGGATGGCGTCCGGCGTACAGGTGCAGCGTGGCCACACAGTCGCCGGCAGCCGTCTCCCAGTAGTCGGCGTACAGGGCGCGGGCGGCTTCGTCGAGGAAGACGTAGCGGGCGAAGTTGCGCTCGCGGTGGGGCCGGGCCTGGAAGTCGGTGAAGAGGGCGTAGCCGAGCCCGTTCGCCGCCAGGACGTCCATACGTCGCCCCAGGACGATCGCGGGAGCGCCAAGTGAATCCAGCGCCCGGTACAGGACCGGGCGCACCCGTTGCGGGCTGAGGGGTCGCCTGCGGCGGACCCGGGTCTCGGTGGGCCGGGCGAGATCGAAGAGGTGGGCGCGTTCGGTGTCGTCCAGTTGCAGGGCGCGGGCCACGGCCTCCAGGACGGCGTGGGAGACGCCCTGGACGCGGCCCCGCTCCAGGCGGACGTAGTAGTCGACGCTGACCCCGGCGAGCTGGGCGACTTCCTCACGGCGCAGCCCCGGGACCCGGCGCGCGCCCGGCTGCGGGGCGAGGCCAGCCCGTTCGGGGGTGACCCGGGCCCGTCGGGTGCGCAGGAACTCCCGAATCTCGGTGCTGCGGTCCATGAACCCACGGTACGGCCGCCCCCGGCCCGTCGGCTGCCCGGAAAGGGGTACTGCCGGACCCCCGGTGAAGCGGTGCCCTATACGGCGTCCCGGGCGGGGTCGGCGGGTGGTTGCCTGGATCACGGGCCCACCGCACCGCACACCCAGTCCAGCCCAGCCCAGCCCACAGAACAGGACACCTCCATGGCTCCTCCGACCGCATCGAATCTGACCGGCACCGTTGCCCTCGTCACCGGCGCGAGCAGCGGCATCGGCGCCGCCACCGCCCGCCGGCTGGCCGAGCACGGCGCCTCCGTAACGCTCGTGGCCCGCCGCAAGGACCGGCTGGACAACCTCGCCGCCGAGATCGAGAAGGCGGGCGGCACGGCCCTGGCAGTGGAAGCGGACATCACCGACCGCGCCCAGGCCGAAGCCGCCGTACAGCGTTCCGTCGAGCACTTCGGACGGCTGGACACGCTCGTCAACAACGCCGGCCTGATGCTCCTGGGCCCGGTCGTCGGCGCGGACGCCGAGGAGTGGGAGCGGATGATCGCCGTGAACGTCCGGGGCCTCCTCCACATGACCCGCGCCGCCCTCCCCCACCTGATCGACGCCGCCGACGAGGGACCGCGCCGGGTCGCCGACATCGTCAACATCAGCTCGATCGCCGGCCGCGTGGCATGGAACGGATACGGCGTCTACAACCTCACCAAGTTCGGCGTGAACGGCTTCACCGAGTCCCTACGCCAAGAGGTCACCCAGCGGCACGTCCGCGTTGGCGTCCTCGAACCGGGCGGGGTGGACACCGAGTTGGGCTCGCACAACAGGCCCGAGATCCAGGGCGCGATGATCACCCCCTTCTACGAGACGACCGAGGTCCTCGCCCCCGACGACATCGCCGACGGCGTCGCCTACATGGTCACCCGGCCCCGCCACGCCTCCATCGGCGAACTGTGGATCATGCCCACCGACCAAGCCTGAACCGTCTCTCCTCACCCACGGCTCGGCCACCAGCCGGGACGCCACGCAGCACCACCGCACAACACCGGGTGCCTGATCACGGCACCTGAAAGGAAGCCCCCATGAGCAAGGTCATTCTCGTCACCGGTGCCGGACGCGGTCTGGGCACGGACATCGTCCGCGAGGCCCTCGCCGCCGGCCACCAGGTCGTCGCCACCGGCCGCCGACCCCAGGAAGTCGAGAAGACTCTCGGCGGACCGCAGGAAAACCTGCTGGTCACCAAGCTGGACGTCACCAGTCCGGAGGACACCGAGGCCGCCGCGCAGGCCGCCGTCGACCGCTTCGGCCGCATCGATGTCCTGGTCAACAACGCCGGGAACTTCTTCGCCGGCTACTTCGAGGAGATCCCGCCCGCGCAGATGCGCCAGCAGATCGAGACCAACCTCTTCGGACCCATGAACGTCACCCGCGCCGTCCTGCCCGTCCTGCGTAAGCAGCGCGCCGGCCACATCATCACGCTCTCCTCCTCCGCCGGTCTGATCGGTCAGGAGTTCTGCGTCGCCTACGCCGCCTCCAAGTTCGGCGTCGAGGGGTGGATGGAGTCGCTGCGCTACGACGTCGAGCCCTACGGCATCCACACCACGGTCGTGGAACCCGGTTTCTTCCGCACCGAACTCCTCGTGGACGCCTCCACCACCTGGCCCGAGCCGACCATCGACGACTACGCCGAGCGCACCACGGCCACCATCGCGGCCTGGAAGAGCATGAACGGCCAGCAGACCGGCGACCCCGCCAAGCTCGCCCGCGCCCTGTTGGCCATCGCCGACCAGGACAACCCCCTGCCGCGCTTCGTCGCCGGCGCCGACGCCATCGAAGGCGTCGAAGCCAAGGCCAGGGAACTCCTGGCACAGGCCCAGGCATCCCGCGTACTGGGCGGCGACCTGGCATACGACGACGTCAACGCCTGAGCACCAGCCAGTGACAAAGTCACCCATCGGGCGGGCCTGGCCCGCCCGATGACCGCTGAAAACGTAGCCCCCTCCCGATGCGGGAAGTGGGGCTACTCGGGATCAACGGGACCCATCGGAGCCGAGCACCGCGTGACTGGCACTAGTACTCCAGCAGCACTTTGACGTTTTCCCTGTTCAGGGGCGGTCTGGGTGAGTGTAGAGGGCTATTCCTCACCCTCACGATCACGAGTCCCCACGGGGAAGGCGGATTTTCGGGAGAACGATGTCCGCCAGTGCGCCCTTGGAGGCCCTGGTCGTGCCCTTAGGATGATGTGATGCGCCGGGCCGACCCGAAGCCGTACTGGAACACCAACGTCGCCCGGCACCCGGGTATCCTTCGTGCCGTGCCTGAGAGTTGCGGCGACGCGTTGGACGTCGGCTGCGGGAACGGGCTGCTGGCGCGGAAGCTCGCCGAGCGGGCGAGGCGCGTCACGGGGATCGACAAGTCGCCGGAGATGATCGCCTGCGCATGCAACCTCGCTGCCGGCTACCCGGACCTCACGTTCGTCGAGGGCGACTTCCTCACCGCCGACCTCCCTGCCGCGGGCTACGACTTCATCTGCTCGGTGACCACGATCCATCACATGGACTTCGAGGCAGCCCTCATCCGCATGCGTGAGCTGCTGCGGCCCGGCGGCACGCTGATGGTCGTCGGCCTGGCCCGCGAGGCGAGCGTGGCGGAGTGGGCAGCACTGATCGCGGCTGCACCGATCGTACGGATCACGAAGGTGCTGCGTCGCGCGCGCGGGCCGGAGGGCATGCCGGTCGCCGTCCCGCAGATGAGCTACGGGCAGGTCCGGGCTGCGGCACGACGACTGCTTCCCGGCATGCACTACCGCCGGCACGTGCTCCGCCGGTACTCGCTGACCTGGGAGAAACCCGCCCGTTGACTGGCGTCGGGGAGGAAATTCTCCCTATCTCGGGCGATTTGGGCTTCACGTGATCGTCAGTCGCGAATTCTCCTGGATGGCCATGGGTAGCGCGGAGGCCGGGATCGAGGGACCTGGTCGTCGCGGAGACCGCGACGTCCTGGCCGCCGAACGCAAGGAACGCGCCCGCATCCGCAGCGAAAAGGGCATCCGCTGGGGCGGACGCCCGCTCGCGACGGCAGCTTGACCAAAACGCTCCGGGGGATCAGATCGCCAGCGCCGCGTGCAGCGCACTGAATGTCTCACGAAGTTCCAACGTGGTGATCGGATCGATCTCCATCTGCAAATGGCACACGTCGTCGTCACCGTTGGGAGTCAGTCGCACGAAAAAGGCGAAACCGTCCCCCACGGGCTCCGCCTTCAACGTCAGTGGATTGTTCCGACCGGGAGTCACCGCCGCCGAAAAGCGTCCACCCGACGGCGCGCGCAGGTGAGAGAGCATGCGGGCCGCGAAGTCCACGACCGTCGCAGCGCTGAGATCCGCGGTGAAGTCAGCTGTCAGCCAAGAGGACCAATCTGCGGTGATCTGCCAGCTGTCCGCACGGGTCCGAGCCAGTTCCAGCCACACAGCATCGTTGCCGAGGCGTATCCGCGGCTCTTCCATCGTCGCCCTCCGACATCCATGGTCTGGACTCAAGATCGTATGGGCTGGATCTCCATCATCGGAAGTCGCCACTTGCCATCCGCCCACCCGCCACCCCGGCGAACCTTCCCGGTCAGAGCACTCCCGTCTGCCGTCGGCCCACGCCCGCTCGGCTCTGCCTGGGTCGATGGCAGACGGGATGGAAGCCTCAGCCGGACCCGCCGCTGCGCAGTCGGTGGCGCTGGGCGAGGCGGATGACGTCGCGTGCGGTGATGATGCCGGTGAGGCGTTGGCCGTCGATAACGAGAATGCGTACACCGCCGCCCGGTCGGAGATTCCTGAGAGTGTTTTCCAGGAGGTCGACCGAGGCGCAGGTGCTGCACTGCGACAGGGGGGTCGCCGCGTCGCGCAGCCGCAGCGTCCCCCGCTGCGCCGTGGGGATCTTCACGAGCTGCGGGAGATGAAGCAGGCCGCTGGGGCGGCCCTCGAAGTCGAGCAGCGGCAGCGCCGAGTGGCGTGTGTTCAACGCCGGCCCGTCGATGAAGCTCTGCACCGTTACCCAGTCGGGGGCGGTCTCCACGGGGGTGGACATGACGTCGGCGGCCCGCAGCCCGGCCACGGCCTCGGCCAGGGCGGCCTGCTGTCGCTCGAGGTTGGCGGCGATCAGGATGAAGAAGCCGACGAACGCCAGCCACAAACCGCCCGCCGCGCCGCGCAGGAGAGAGATCAAACCGAGGGCGATCAGCAGCGTGCCGAGCACCTGGCCGCTGCGGCCGGCTGCTCGTTCGGCCCGCTCCCGGTCTCCGGTGCGCCACCACACCGCGGCCTGCACCACCCGGCCGCCGTCGAGGGGTGCGGCGGGCAGGAGGTTGAACACTCCCAGCAGGAGGTTCGTCCAGCCGAGCCACACCAGGACGGCCGCGGGCACCTTCCAGCCGAGTCCCGTGTCGAGTCCGATCCCTGCGCCGAGCGCCGCTCCGCCGATGATCAGGCTGGTGAGCGGTCCGATCACGGCCACGACGAAGGCCGCGCCGGGTGCGGGGGGCCTGCCCATCTTGGTCATGCCCCCGAGGGCCCAGAGGGTGACATCGTGGACGGGAATGCCTTTGCGCCGGGCTGTGACGGCGTGCGCGGACTCGTGAGCCAGCAGGCTCAGCAGGAGCAGCAGGGCGCCGATGAGTCCGCCGAGTGTGTAGGCGGCCTGGGAATGTCCCGGGGCCCAGGCGGGAAGAGTCTGGCCGCCCAGGCCGTAGCCGAAGAGGAACACCAGCACGGGCACGCTCCAGTGGAGGCGCAGGGGCACCCCAAGGACTCGCCCGATCTGCGGTGCGTTGTTCATCGCTGTCTCCTGCACGACTGAGCGTGCGTCCGTCCACGCGTGCCGGTGGGCCACGGCGGCTTCCGCGCGGCCGGGCCTACGCGGTGTGTCTCCTCACTTACAGTCTTGCTCCGTGGAGCCGCGTAACCGAGGACGTGGTAGTCGAGGGCACAGACGAGATTTCTGCCGAGTAGGGCCAGCAGGGCCGGGCGGCGACGGCCGTCGCCCAGGTCCAGGCGTCCGCCCCGATCCTGCCGAGGAGCCCCGCCGCATTGCCCAGCGCTGCCCAGCGCTGCCCGTCACGCCCGTCACGGAAGTGCCCGCGAAAACCGCGGCCCAGGACACGATCACCAACGGGTCGGCCGCCGTCGCGCAACGCGCACCTGGCCAGGCGGCGCGGCATGCTGGAAGTGACGCCGGCCGGCGCCAGGTGTTCCTGGTGAGGAGGCCCCCGGCCAACGCGTGGCTTGGCCCCGCCCCGGTCGGGAGCCGGGCCTATGCGTCAGCCGCATTCCGTGCATTTCAAGGCGGTGAGGTGTGCCATGGCAACGTTGGAGATCCACGGCCTGCACTGTTCGGTCCAGACCGACACCGGTCCGCGCGAGATCCTGCGCGGGGTCGACCTGACCGTGCAGCAAGGTGACACTCACGCGATCATGGGGCCGAACGGATCCGGCAAGACGACCCTTGCATACGCTCTCGCCGGCCACCCCAAGTACAAGGTCACTTCCGGCACGGTCACCCTGGGCGGGGAGGACGTGCTGGCGATGAAGGTCGACGAGAGAGCCCGCGCCGGGATGTTCCTCGCCATGCAGTACCCCGTCGAGGTTCCCGGCGTCTCCGTGTCCAATTTCCTGCGCTCCGCCGCCACCGCCGTCCGCGGCGAGGCTCCTCGCTTGCGCATCTGGTTGAAAGAGGTCCGCGAGGCGATGGAGAGGCTCCAGATCGACCCGTCCTTCGCCGAGCGCAACGTCAACGAGGGCTTCTCCGGCGGAGAGAAGAAGCGCCACGAGATCCTCCAGCTGGAGTTGCTCAATCCGCGCATCGCGATCCTTGATGAGACCGACTCCGGGTTGGACATCGACGCGCTGCGCATCGTGTCCGAAGGCGTCAACCGGGTCCGCGCCACCGGGCAGACCGCCACACTGCTGATCACCCACTACACGCGCATCCTGCGCTACGTCCACCCCGACCATGTCCACGTCTTCGCCGAGGGCCGGATCATCGAATCCGGCGGCCCGGAGCTCGCGGACAAACTGGAGGAGGAGGGATACGAGGGATACGTCAAGGGCGGCGGCGACGGCTGACCGTCCCACCTCGTGCAGGCCGGACGTCGGCTGTGTCAGGGAAGTCGTTCGGGCACCGGGAACGGGGACGGCAAGCCCTGCCGCGCCGGTCACTACGGGACCGTCGACTCCCAGTGGCGCGTACTGGCAGAGGGGCGGGCGGTTTGCGGTGGTCCAGCTGCGGTCGAACATCGCGGTCGTAGGTACGGCGCCGTCGCCGTACGGGTGTTGAGGTCGTATCCCGCGCCTGTGGAAGTGATGACGCCGAGCTGTCCACATGAAGTCCATTGGTCTGGCCGGGCGGGCGCCCGTAGCCGACCGGCAGGGGCGACCGGCGCAGATTCTGCCCGTCAGGTGATGCGCATCAGCGCACCAATCCAAGTCACAGTGGGCGACCCCGGCCAGCAGCGAGCGAGCCAAGAGTGGCAGTCGGGTCCACCCCCTGGCATTTTTTGCTCCAGGACCGACGGCGATGCCCCACTCCAGGAGGGAGATCGCTGTCGGTGCTCCGGGCGGCGATCGGTGAGCAGGCGTCAGAAGGTGGTACGTGAGGTCACGGGGGCTGGTGTTGAAGACGTTCGAGCAGGCGCGCAGCAGGGCGGGGACGAGGACCGCCTTGTACGAGGCAGGCGGGTAGACCCGCAGATAGGTTCCGGGATGAGTCATCGAAAACACGTCACCAGGGTGCGGCCACGCCGCTGTCCTGGCCGCGGCGGACGACCCCGCAGGCAAGACGGTCGCCGACGTCCGGCCCATCCGCGACGACAGCGAGCGCCGCGTCCCGCGGCCTTCTCGACGACCTCGGCGTCCCGGCACAGCACTGACTGCGGACATTGGTACGGCAGCCGGCCCACGACTCGTCTTCGCCGACGTGCACAGCGACTGAGGCGACGGGGTTCCCTTCCGGGCGTACCGGCTAAGTACAGCGCCGTGAGCGGTGCACACCACCCCCGCCAACTGTCCCGGCCAACGCCATGATCACGACATCCCCTGGCCATGGCCGCGCATGCTCGCGTGGCCGTCCTGCGCGCCCGCGAGCTGGACGCGGGCAGCGCAGAAACCGCCGTGGGGGCGGCGGGCGGAAGGGAGGCCGAAGCCTCCTCGCTGGGTTGGGGAGACAGGCGGTTCGGCCTCTGCGGAGACGGTATCGCCCGTATCGCTCGTATCGCCCGTACCCTTCGGGGTGTCTACAGCGTCACATAGCGGGCGCCAAACCACTGGAGGCAACACCCCGTGCTGATTGCTCAGCGTCCCTCGTTGACCGAAGAGGTCGTCGACGAATTCCGCTCCCGGTTCGTGATCGAGCCGCTGGAGCCGGGCTTCGGCTACACCCTCGGCAACTCCCTGCGCCGGACCCTCCTGTCCTCGATCCCGGGTGCGGCGGTCACGTCCATCCGCGTCGACGGCGTTCTGCACGAGTTCACCACCGTGCCGGGCGTCAAGGAGGACGTCACCGACCTGATCCTCAACATCAAGCAGCTCGTTCTGAGCAGCGAGCAGGACGAGCCGGTCGTGATGTACCTGCGCAAGCAGGGCCCGGGTCTGGTCACCGCCGCCGACATCGCGCCCCCGGCCGGTGTCGAGGTGCACAACCCCGACCTCGTCCTCGCCACGCTCAACGGCAAGGGCAAGCTGGAGATGGAGCTGACCGTCGAGCGCGGTCGCGGCTACGTCTCCGCCGTTCAGAACAAGCAGGTCGGTCAGGAGATCGGGCGCATCCCGGTCGACTCGATCTACTCGCCGGTGCTGAAGGTCACGTACAAGGTCGAGGCGACCCGTGTCGAGCAGCGCACCGACTTCGACAAGCTGATCGTCGACGTCGAGACCAAGCAGGCCATGCGTCCGCGTGACGCCATGGCGTCCGCGGGTAAGACGCTGGTCGAGCTCTTCGGGCTCGCCCGCGAGCTCAACATCGACGCCGAGGGCATCGACATGGGCCCGTCCCCCACGGACGCCGCCCTCGCCGCCGACCTGGTACTGCCGATCGAGGAGCTCGAGCTCACGGTTCGTTCGTACAACTGCCTCAAGCGTGAGGGCGTCCACTCCGTGGGTGAGCTCGTCGCCCGCTCCGAGGCCGACCTCCTGGACATCCGCAACTTCGGTGCGAAGTCCATCGACGAGGTCAAGGCGAAGCTGGCCGGTATGGGCCTGGGCCTCAAGGACAGCCCGCCCGGGTTCGACCCGTCCGCCGCCGCACTCGGTGCGGACGACGACGGGGACGCGGGTTTCGTGGAGACGGAGCAATACTGAACGCTGCGCTGCGCCGGTCATAGAGACACCTCGCGACGGGGACAGCGGAACTTCCACGCTGTTCCCTGTTCCCTGCTCGCTGGGCGACCTCGGCCGGATCCGCGCCCACGCGCAAAAGCTGACGAAGGGAGCCGACGGCAAAGCGGCGCAGCTCCAGCACTTCCCCTACGATCCGCTGCTCAGCCAGCCGGCGGTCGCCTGCTTCCGGGCTTGCCTGCTGTGCCCGTCACCCCAGCTGGTCTGACGCAAGGCGACCTCGGTCAGAATCCATCACACGTGGGCGTACGTGAGGCGCCCGGCCGCAGAGAAACTGGGGACGGCGCGGTGTGCGGGCACGTACAGACGAGCGCCATCGGAAAGCGGTTGAGGGCGACGGTCGCCATCACGCCACGAACGGGGAAGCGGCCTTGCGTAGCGTGTCGAAGAGCGTTTCCACCGGCTGGGCTCCGGAGATGTCGTGAGCGCGGTCGATGATGCAGAAGGGGAGGCCGCTCACGTCGAAGGCGAGGGCCTGGCGGATGTCGTCCAGGACGTCCCCGGCGTACGCGTCACTGTCGAGCGCCTTGTGGGTGGCATCGACCGACAGCCCGGTCTCCCTAGTGAGGCGGACGAGGGTGGCGGTGTCGTCGAAGGCCTCGCCGTCCGCCAGTGCGGCGCGCAGCAGTCGTAGCACCATGCGGCTCAGACGCCCCTCATACCCGTGAGCGTGGGCGGAGTCTGCTGATCCACAGCCGGTGGTCCGAAGGGGCGGCGGGATACGTGGACGGAACCCGTATCCGAGCGACTTATCGGATGGGCAGTGCTCGTTGATCGAGCCGGTGATCACGGCGTGGAAGGACAGCCACCGTTCGGTGAGCAGCCATCAGGATGCCTGGGCAATACGGGAGATCGTGAACACGATCCTCTACCAGGGCCGGACCGGCTGCCAGCGACGCTACCTGCCCCATGGCCTGCCGCCGAAGAGCGCTGTGTACTACTTTTCGCCCTCTGCGCGACGACGGCACCGCCGAGTCCATCCACGACCTGCTGCGCCGGCCGACCCGCGAGATGCGCAAGCGGCACGAGGATCCCACCGCCGCCGTCCTGGACTCGCAGACCGTGCGGGCCTCGGGAACGCACCGAAGGCGAGAACCGGGCTGGATCCGGGAAAGAAGAGCCCGGGCCGCAAGCAGGGCATCGCCACCGACGTCCTCGGCCTGATCATCGCGGTGGTCGTGACCGCCGCGAGCGTGCACGACAACGCGATCGGGATCGCCCTCCTGGACAAGGTCGCCGCCACCGCGCCAACGGTGAACAAGGGCTGGGTGGATGCCGGGTTCAAGCAGGCCGTGGTCGAGCACGGTTCGCGTCTGGGCATCGACGTGGAGATCGTCCAGCGGGAGCCCGGGGCAAGAGGGTTCACCCCGGAACCGAAGAGTTTGGTGGTGGAGCAGACGTTCGGCACCCTGATGCTCCACCGCAGCCTCGTGCGGGACTACCAGACACGGCCGCCCCGGCTCGGTGGAGGTGGTCCACTGGTCCATGACCGCCGCCATGCTTCGCCGCCTCACCCGCACCTGTGCCGCTCGAAAACACGATTCTGGACCTGCCCTGGCAGTTCCCAGCCCAGAAGACCGGCCCGCACAGCATCTGCGACGATCCTTCGATGCCGCTGTCCACCGTCACCGCGCTCGTTCGGAATCCGATCACGGTGCCTGGCGGCGCAGCACTGCGTTCTCGTGCCGCAACGCGAGAACCTCTGCGTCCTTGGCCACGCGGCTGCGCGGGATGGCTGCGGGCAGGCCGGTGACGTGGACCGTGCCAAGGGCCTCCATACCAGCCTGCGAGCTGCACGCAACCTTGCTGCAGCGAACCTCCCTTATGCAGGGCGCGGGCGATTGCGTTCGGCTGACGGACGCCGGGCGGCTGTGTCGCCGCCGTGGTCGCGGGTCGCCTGCAAGGAGGCGAGGAGCTGGAGGCGCTCGGCGTCGGCGGTGCCGGGTTCGGCGGTGAAGACCAGGAGGACCGGACCAGGGTTGCCGGGCAGGGGGTAGGTGTCCCAGTCGAGGGTGATTCCGCCGACCTCAGGGTGCTGGAACAGTGTGGTCCCGTGAACGTTCTCGCGAACGTCGTGCCGAGCCCACAGCCGCCGGAAGTCGGCACTGTGGATGCTCAGTTCCCCCACGAGCGCCGTGGCACGCGGGTGGTCCGGGTCCTCCGCGACGGCGGCGCGCAGCATGGCCACGTACTGGCGGGCCATGCTTTCCCACATGGGCACGAACATGCTCGGCCACTTCGCCCTCACCGGTCTGCTGCTCGACTCGCTCGGCCGCGCCGGCGCCCCGAGGGTGATCAACATCAGCTCGATCACTCACAAGAACGTCCATCTCGACTTCGACGACCTCATGTCGCGCCACGCCTACCAGGCAAATCGCGCCTACAACCGCTCCAAACTGGCCACGACAGTCTTCGGCCTCGAACTCGACCGCCGCCTGCGCGCCGCCGACTCGCCCATTCTCAGCGTCCTTGCCCACCCCGGAATGAGCCGCAGCAATCTCAACCCGCGCGCCCTGCAGGACCGCGGCCGGTTCGAGCGGCTCATGGCCCGGACCATCCTGCTGGCCCTCCAGTCGCCGAGCGCGCAGGGAGCACTGCCTCAGCTCTACGCCGCCACTGCGCCCGGTGTGCGCGGCGGACAATTCTTTGGCCCCTCCGGCTTCAAAAAAATACGCGGCCGGGGCGTGAAGGCAGCTCACCCCGGTGCCGAAGCCGCTGCCCCCAAGACAGGCCAACGACTCTGGACAGAGGCCGAACAACTGACCGGAGTCACCTACCTCTGATCAAGGGACCTGACCCGGCAGTCGGCCGAGTTCGGCCGCAACACGCCAGCCTGGCAGGGCAAGGACTCCTGTGCGCCACCGTCCCGTCCGCCACTTAGAGGGCATCCGGTGTGGCGGTATTACCCCTTGTGCCCTAGTAGGTTCCACGCCAGATAGATGTGGTCTCGTCTGTTACGCGCTTGGCGAGGTTGTCGATCGAGGCGATGTGGTTCACGACTTCGGAGCTGGCAGGGAGGGTCTCGTAGTCGCGGGTGAGGCGGTGGCGCATCGTTCTCCAGCCCAGGCTTCGCACCACGACCCAGCACCTTTTGGCGACATGGAGTGTCGCTTTCCTGTGCCGGCTGCTGAAGGTGGCCCGTTCCTCTTTCTACGCCTGGCTCGCCTCGGCGAAGACCCGAGCTGCCCGGCAGGCCGCCGACGAGGCCCTGGCGCACGAGATCACTGTCATCCACGTCGCCTCCCGCCAGACCTACGGCGTCCCGCGCATCCATGCCGAACTGCGACGTCTGGAACAGCGCGTGAACCGCAAGCGGGTCGCCCGAGTCATGCGCGAGCGGGGCATCCAGGTCACCCATCGCCGCAGGCGGCACTCGCTGACGCGACCGGCCAAGTAGGCGGGGCCGGCCCCGGACTTGATCGGCCGCGACTTCCACGCCGACCCCCCCGGCACGAAGCTGGTCGGCGACATCACGTTTCTCCCGACCAGCGAAGGCCGGCTCTACCTCGCCTGCCGGCTGGACCTGTCCACCCGCGAAGTCGTCGGCTACGCGGTGGCCGACCACCACCGCGCCACCCTCGCCATCGACACGCTGCGGATGGCCGCGGAACGCGGCCGGCTCCAGCCCGCCTGCATAGCGCATCCGGACCGCGGCAGCGAATCCACGTCCGGTCAATTCCAGCTCGAGACAGGCAAGTTGAACCTCCGGCAAAGCTGCGGCCGCACCGGATCCCGCTTCGACAACGTCTCCGCGGAGAGCTTCTGGGCCCTCCTCAAAGAAGAGATCGGGACCCGTGCGTGGCCGGACCGGGCCGCCGGCCGCGCCGAGGTCTTCGCCTTCATCGAGACGTTCTATGACCGCCACCGCCTGCGCAAGCACAAGGTCATCGGCTACCTCACCCCCAGCCGAGACCAGCCAGCGGCACCAACACGCCCTCGTGACATAGAGATCAAGTGCCCAAGATCACGGAGAAACTTCTAGAAGCCGTTTCTCAACCGATCTTGGATCGCGCAGGTCGAACAGAAAGCATTGGGGGGAGATTGGCGGCTGCGTACTCGTCCGCTATGCGGAACACACTGGCACAACGCGGACACTCCGCGCGGCCCATGAGATACGTGATCCCCTCGGCCAGTCGGTCCTGGCCGTCACGGACCGCGAGGTCGTACATCCACTGCGCCATGCCGTCGAGCTCCGCAACGGACGCCGGCCGCAAGTCGCGCCGATCGACATCGCCCGCGTCCCAGTCCCGGCAGGCCGAGTAGTACCCGTATCCGCCGATGGCGATGGTCACATTCAGGGAGCAGTGCGGACAGGCCACCTCGTAGAAGTCGTCGCTGAAGTCACCAAGGGCGGCACTCCAGTGGAACTGACCCTCGATCGCGAGGAGGGTGCGAAAGCCCCAGATGTAGTCGGCCGGACGCGTTTGGAGACGCTGGTCCACCAGTTCCCGAAGCTCCGCGATGGCGTCGGGACTCTCCACGAACATGCGTTCGCCCTGGTCGTCCGTCATCGCGCTGCGCACGATCGCCCCGGCCATCTCCAGCGCTTGCGTTTCGCTCCGGGCGAGCGCGACCAGACGTGGCAGCGCGGCGAGACTCCCCGGGACGAGGGTCTCTCCCTCGATACACAGCATGGTCCACAGCTCGCGCCACACGCTCTCGCTGCCGGCCCCTGCCTCTACCTGATCCAGGAGTACGGGCAGGAGCTCGGCGGTCCGAAGTACGTACGGGCGCCCCCACTTCGTCACCCCTGCATTCAAGCGTGCCGAGAACCACCCCAAGGACGGGGCTCCCATAGCCACATCAGCTGGAGCGTGTCCCTCGCGTGCCCTATATGGCCGGGAACAACGGGCAACCTCCCGGTCGGGTATCTTCCGACCGTATGCGCATGAAGGCGCACACCTCACGATGCCAACGAGTCAAGCCGCGGCGGCAAGCTCGGTGGGGAACGCGGTGTGTTCGTCGAACAGCTTGCGGTGCTGGCTGCTTGCTCCCAGATTCCAAGGCAGCCTGCGCCAGAGCCGCACCGCGACGATGTAGTCGAGCGCCTCCAATGCGAAGCCCCCAAAGGCCCCCAGAGCGCGCCTTCCAGCCATCCCATGCGGTGCATGCGTAGGGATCACACGAGCCAACGCCGGGCGTTCCCTTGATAACGATCTGTGCGAGGCTCCGGCGTGATAGAGCGGCGCGCGTAGCAGCCACCGTAGGCGAGGGGATCGACATGCCGGCAAGCGGCAGGCTCGTCAATCGGTCGATCCCGGGGAGTCGTGCCTGTACTCGGGCCTGCGCGGCGGCAGCGTGCACCGGCCCTGTAGCGGTAGGACGGCCAGCACATCGGGCTTCCGTACCCGCGTTCCCGCACGGTACGAAGACCCGACCACGCCCCATGACGGTGCTGCATCACATCTGTTGTGGGTGTCGGCGTCCGCTGGAGTCCGGGGCCATCGCGGAGGCCAAGACGGTATGAGGGCGCGGCTGCCAGGACTGAGTCCCGCAGGGCAGGACTTTGGTGTTCATGCAGGTCCCGCCCACGACAGTGCCGCGCGCCTCGAATACGAGCCTGGCACCAGCTGGTCGAGCCGATCTCGTCCTCACGAATATGCCGTTACTCAGCCCCAGCGATCCATCTGCCGTGGACTAACAGGATTGTGGCCGACCGTCACACGGGTCGAAGTCGTACCCGTACAGTCCGTAGCTTCCGGCAAAAACCAGCCCTCGTGCATCGGGGAGAAAGCAGCAGGCGAACAAGCCTTCGTCAGCTCGCATAGTTGCCACAGGTGTGCCGGAACCAGACTCCCAAATGCATACCTCCCCATCGCTGCTCCCCGTTGCAAGCCAGGTGCCGTACGGAGAGACCGCCACCGCCCTGACAGAACTGGTGTGGCCAGTGAGGGTACGGGTGGTCTGGCCGGAAGCCACGTCCCAGATTTGCACCTCCCCAGTACTGCTGCCGGTGGCGAGCCAGGTACCGTCCGGAGAGACCGTGACTACCCGGACAGCACCGATAGGGCCGACGAGGGTACGGGTGATCTGGCCGGAAGCCACGTCCCAGATCCGTATCTCCCCGTCCCCGCTGACAGTGGCGAGCCAGGTACCGTCTGGAGAGACCGCCACCGCAACGACACCACGGACATGGTGGGTGAGTGCACGGATGGTCTGGCCGGTGGCCATGTCCCGGATCCGTACCTCTCCGTCCTCGCTGCCGGTAGCGAGCCAGGTACCGTCCGGAGAGACCACGATTACCCAGACAGCACCAATGGGGCCGACGAGGGTACGGGTGATCTGGCCAGTGGCCATGTCCCAGATCCGCGTCTTCCTGTCCTCGCTGCCGGTGGCGAGCCAGGTACCGTCCGGAGAGACAGCCACGGCGTGGACACCACCGGTGTGGCCGGTGAACATGCGGGTGGTCTGGCCGGTGGCGGCGTCCCAGATCCGCACCTCTTCGTGCCCGCTGCAGGTGACGAGCCAGGTGCCGTCCGGAGAGACCACGACCGAAGTTGCGTCGATAGTACTGTCGTTGCTGCGGTTTTGGAGCCCGGTTTGTAGCTCGGGATCCCAGATTCGCACCTTCCCATCCTCGCTGCCGGTGGCGAGCCAAGTGCCGTCCGGAGAGATGGCCACCGCCTTGATCGGACTGCTATGGCCGGAAAGGGTACGGGTGGGCCGACCGGTGGACACGTCCCAGATCCGCACCTCCCCGTACTCACTGCCGACAGCACGCGTGCCGCCGGTGGCGAGCCAAGTGCCGTCCGGAGAGATGGCCACCGCCTTGATCGGACCGCTATGGCCGGAAAGGGTACGGGTGGGCCGGCCGGTGGACACGTCCCAGATCCGCACCTCCCCAGCGCTACTGCCGGTGGCGAGCCAGGTGCCGTCCGGAGAGACCGCCACCGCAACGACAGAACTGGCGTGGTCGGTGAAGGTACGGGTGATCTGGCCGGAGGCCACGTCTCTGATCAGCACGAGCCCATTGCTGCAAACAGCGAACCAGGTGCCGTCCGGAGAGATCGCCACCGCGTGAACACCTGCACGTTGGAGGAGGGTACGGGTTGTCTGGCCGGTGGTCACGTCCCAGACTCGCACCTTCCCTTCTTCGCTGCCGGTGAGGAGCCAGGTGCCGTCTGGAGAGACCGCCATCGCAACGACACCGCTGGTATCGCCCGTGAGGGTGCGGGTGGTCCGACCAGTGGTCACGTCCCAGATCCGCACCTTCCCGTCCCCGCTGCCGGTGGCAAGCCAAGTGCCCCCTGGAGAGACTGCCACCGCATGGACACCACCGATATGGCCAGCGAGGGTGCGGCGCTGCGAGGCGTCGGGGTAGTCCGGCAGCGGCCATCGGTTGTAAAGCGCGGGATAGGGGGAGCGCCAGGTGGTGGCTGCGCGGTGCCAGGTGTCGTAGCCGGCAAGGCGGCTCCGCAAGATGGCGGCTCGGGCGTGGGCGGGGCTCGTCGGGGTGAGAAGGTGTGCACAGCGGGCCAGGTCAGCGGCCGCTTGCTGGGCAGTGGGGCTGGGGATCTGAGCGAGGTCGGCGACAGACGCCGTAGCGTCACGCTGGTCCAGACGCCATTCAATCCAGCGAAGATCCACGGCAAGCGCCTCGGCCTCCGCGGTCCGGCCAGCACTCAGCAGGTGGCTAATAAGATGGTCGGCGAGGTATCCGTCAGCCATCTGCCACCACGCGTGCCCGGGCCCGGTGCCACCGTCCGGCCGCCGACCAGCAGCGGGAATGTCTGCGACAGCAACGTCCACCAGCGCCTGATGCAGGCGATGGAGGGCTTCCTCGCCTAGTTTCCGGCGCAGGAAGTCGCGGATCACGTCGTGCAGATACACTCGGCCGCCACCGGACGGATCAAGGGTGAGCAGGGACAGGCCGCTTAGGGCAGCACACAGGTCCCGAGACTGATGTTCGGTCAGTGTCGCGGTTTCTGACCACAGCGCGATGATCAGGCTGACCGGGATGGCCTCGTCCTCGGCGAACACGCCCAGTTCAGTGAAGCGGTCGAACCCACCGGCAGGCAGCAGATGGGCGCCTGCCTCGACCGCAGCTCGGACCGCGGTCTGCCGCGCTCTTGGGTCGTTCAGATCGACGGTGCCCGCCGGATCCAGGCCGGCCGGGCCCTCATGCCTCAGCTTCTCCAGAACTGCTGCCCCCGCGTAAGCCGGGTCGTCTCCGGTCGCGATTCGCCGGACGATGAGGCGATTGGCTAGGCGTAACAGCAGCGGCCAGCGACCGGTGGCCCGCAGCAGGCCGCTCAGTGTTCGTTGCGGCAATCCACCGGGCAGGTCGAAGGTCAGTACCCGTCGCGCCTGGAGCGTGGACATCTGATCGACCTTCACATGCAAAGCACCTGCAGGAAGGAGTTCGGGAAGTCGGGTGGTGATCAAGCGCCTACAGTGGGTGCCACCGAACAGGAACGGCGCGAGCTGCTCAGCAGACCACACATCGTCAAGGATGAGCAGCGACTCCGGCCGGTCAGCCAGCAGTCGCCCCAGGTGCTCGCCGGCAAGTTCGGGGTCGTCCCAGATGTTGGTATCTCCGGTGATGAACCGGGTTGCCTCGACCACCTTTTGTGCGATAGCAGCCCTGCTGCGCACGTCCAGGCCCAGCGTGATCCGGTAGATCCGCCCCTTGAACCGGCGCTGGACACGGCGATTGGCCCACACCATCTCCGCCAGGGTCGTCTTCCCGAAGCCACCTGCGCCATGCAATCCGGCAGTGGCCGTGATACCCACTGAAAGCCGCCCCCTGCGGCGACACAGCTCGGTGGCCACCTGGCCGGCTTGTGCCCGGTCCACGACCCACCGGGGCTTCGGCGGTGCAGAAGGCGGCGTCGGATCTCCGGCATCTCCCGCTGGAGTGATCTCACGCCGCAACGTGTGGACGGCGTGCAGCAACGCAACCACCAGACCGACGCCGAGGACCGCCCAGGCATGTCGCCGTACCGTGTCCAGAGGACCTGGCCACCGGTCCTGTCCTGTCGCAGCGTTCTCCGCCAGCGACGTGACTGTACTGACTACTGCGGTCAACACCACAGACGACATCAACCCTGGCCAGCGTCTCCGCATCGCATGCCCCCTCGCCTATTGGCCCGCGAGGCTACCTCCCGCCCCGGAGTAACTCGTCACGAACGCCGAGATCAGCAACCAGCCTTTCGGCAGCAGTATTGACGACGAGGATCACGTGCCCAGTTCCAGCGAGTGC
Source organism: Streptomyces sp. NBC_01450 (assembly GCF_036227505.1). Taxonomy (NCBI): domain Bacteria; kingdom Bacillati; phylum Actinomycetota; class Actinomycetes; order Kitasatosporales; family Streptomycetaceae; genus Streptomyces; species Streptomyces sp. NBC_01450. The sequence goes on from NZ_CP109481.1 coordinate 975,178, forward strand.
GCAGACCCCGTGAGGCATCAGCACAAGGCTCAGACCGGGTTTGAGATCTCGTTCCGTGCCCATCCCGAGGGTGTTATAGGTTCGGTGGGTGGACCTCGACAAGTTCCCCTTCGTCGGCGACTTCCGGGAGCTGGAGCACGGCCGACCGGACGGGCCGTCGCTCCGGGCGGCTGTGCGTACCGTAGGGCCAGAGCATGAATGAAGCTTCCCTTTGATCGTGGACATCTGGAGACTGGGATCTTGAGGTTCCAGAGGAAGTAGCGCCAGGTGGGAAGCAAGTTCACGAAGCGGTACACCGAGGAGTTCAAGCGGGACGCGATCGCGCTCGTCGATTCCTCGCGCAAGACGGTCACCGCCGTCGCCCGAGAGCTCGGGATCAGCTCGGAGTCCCTGCGCGGCTGGTACCGCCGGGCGAAGGCGGACCGGGGTGAGGGCGAGTCCGGTGAGCTGACCAGCGCCGAGCGCGAGGAGCTCAAGCGGCTGCGCAAGGAGGTTCGTGAACAGCAGCAGACGATCGAGATCCTGAAAAAAGCGACGGCCTTCTTCGTGAAGGAGAACGACCGGTGAGCGAGCTGTACCGGTTGATCCATGCGGAGAAGGCGACGTATCCGATCGTCCTGCTGTGCCGGGTGCTGAAAGTCGCCCGCTCCTCCTACTACGCCTGGCGCGAGGGCGAGGCGGCCCGCCGCCGACGACGCGCTCGCGCACGAGATCACCGTGGTGCACATCGCCTCCCGTCACACCTACGGTGTCCCGCGCATCCACGCCGAACCGCGCCGCCTGGGCCGGCGGGTGAACCGCAAGCGCGTCGCCCGTGTGATGCGTGAGCGCGACATCCGCGGTGTCACCCGGCGCACGAGGCGTTCGCTGACCCGGCCGGACGCGAAAGCGAAGCCGGCCCCGGACCTGATCGGCCGCGACTTCCACGCCGAGCGGCCCGGGACCAGGCTGGTCGGCGACATCACCTGCCTGCCCACCGCCGAAGGCCGGCTCTACCTCGCCTGCCGGCTGGACCTGGCCACCCGCGAGGTCGTCGGCTACGCCATGGCCGACCACCACCGCGCCGAACTCGTCGTCGACGCACTCGACATGACCCACGGCCGGGGCGGACTGGAGCCCGGCTGCGTGATCCACAGCGATCGCGGCAGTGAATACACGTCAGCCCAGTTCCGGGACCGAATAGGGAAGTTGGGACTGCGGCAGAGCTGCGGACGCACCGGATCATGCTTCGACAACGCTGCCGCGGAGAGCTTCTGGGCCCTGCTCAAGGAGGAGATCGGCACCCGTATCCGGCCCGACCGGGCCACCGCCCGAGCCGAGGTCTTCTCCTTCGTCGAGACCTTCTACAACCGCCGCCGCCTGCGGAAGCACCGGACTTTCGGCTACCTCACCCCGACCGAGAACAGACAGCGGCATCAACACGCCCTCGCGGCATAACGATCACGTGTCCGAGACCACGGGGAAACTTCACAGCCGTCTATGAGGTGGTCGCGGTACTGGATGTGGCGGAGGCCGCTTCGGACGCGCTGCGTGAGGTGCCCTGGGGTGGTGAAGGCGACGTTGGAGAGCCGTCCGCGCCGTAGCAGGGACCAAGTTGCCCTCGACGGGATTGACGTCGAGGGCATAGGGCGGCAGGTAGTAGATGGTCAGCCAGTCCCGAGTCTCGGCGAACTCCCGCAGGCCTGCGGCCTTGTGGACGTTGAGGTTGTCCCACACGAGCACGATCGGTCCGCCGAGTTGCTGGTGGGCCGCGATGAGCAGGTCCCGGTAGTCACGCCAGGAGAAGCTCTTTCGGCCGTCGCGGTTGCCGTCGTCACGGCGGGGCCGATAGATCAGACGCGACCTGTGGCCGGGTTTGTAGCAGGTCAGCGCGGCGATGAAGACGCGTCTGCGGGAGCGGCCGCGGACCCGCACCACGGGGGTGCGTCCTCGCTGCGACCACGTCCTCGCGTGCGGCGGCGTCATGGAGAGTCGATGACTCCGCCGCGTGCCAGGACTTGGGGCCGGATCGGCCGGACGCCCGTCGTGCGGGTCAGGGGGCGGGGCTCCGGGCGGGTGTCGATGGCGGGCATGGTCTGTCACAAGCTGGGCCGGCGGTCTCGGCTGATCTATGCGATCCGCGAGTACCGAGGCCGCAAGGACGAGCCGAAGGGTTTCGGGTGGCGGGACTACCGCGACCTGGTCGTCCGCGCCCGCATCCAGCTCGGCGGTCCGATCGTGCTGGTCTGGGACAACGTCCGCCTCCACCTGACCGCAGGCATGAAGGAGTTCATCGACGCGAACGCCGAGTGGCTCACTGTGTTCCAGTTTCCGGCCTACGCTCCCGATCTGAATCCGCAGGAGGGCATCTGGTCGCTGGTCAAGCGTGACATCGGCAACCTTGCAGCGGCCGATCTCGGCCAGATCACCCGGGCGGTGAAACGCCGGCTCAAGCAGATCCAGTACCGCCCTGATGTGGTCGACGGCTGTCTCGCCGGCACCGGCCTGAGCTTGGATCCGGCCCGCTGACGGACGCGGTGAGGTGAATGCCTGACCGCCAGCGGGGCAGGTGTGGCAGCATCACCGCCATGTCTTCGCTGACCTGGGGCTACGACGGTGATCTGTACTGCGCTCTGACCACCGAGACTGGTGCGGGCGAGGGCCGGACCACTCGTTTCGAGCTCAGCGAGGCCCGCATGGTTCCGGGTGGAGCTCCTTCCACGCCTGCTTCACCGGCTCCGGGGCCGACAGCCGTGACGGTGGTTGTCTACGCGCCCGAGGAGGAGAAGCCAGCAGAGGTCTTCTTCGACGAGACGCAGACGCTGCCGTTCGCCGTCTTGCAGCACTTCGTGGGGATCGTCGCCTCACGGTTGGCAAGCACGGGATCGTAGAGCAGCCGTCCTGGCGGCACGGCGAGACCCTGAGCCGGCATCACGAGTTCATGTTCAGTAGCTACCAGGATGGACAGCTCGGCCACGACAGCGATGTCGTTCGGCTCCGGCACCCCACGCACGACCCCGACCCCGGGCCTCTTGAGGCCGAGTCCGGTGCTGTCGGCGGCCCGGCTGTTCGGACCGGGCGACCGCGAGGACCTGCGAAGTGCAACACACAGCCCAGCCCCGCTCCGTGGGGCTGCTCCGGCACATCAGGAATGCAACGCGTCCCCTGTTGCACCCTTACGTTGCAAGGCGGTGTCGCACGAGCCGTTGCCGGCCGCCATGCGCCGGACGGCTGAACGCCGGGCCCCTGGCGTGCCTGGGCCGTCGGGCTGCCGGTTGTGGGTTCAGCGGACCACTTCGGCCCGCGCACGGGGCTACGTCTGCGAGGCACATCATGGGACGTCACAAGCAGCACAAGCCGCGCCGCGCGCGGCGAAAGCGACCGGCCGACCACCGAGTGGTTCGGCACCGCGTTCCACTCCACCGAGGGCATGTACCACCTGGACGTTCGCCAGTCCGGCAACGGCATCCTGATCACCTCCTCACCTGCCGAGGTCGACGGCGCTCCGGCCGCGTGGCCGCTGCGCCTGCGCAACGACGACAACGGCCGAGGGCTGAACGACCTGGGCGCGGCCCTCGCCGCCGGGCAGGCACACGGCATCGGCATGGACGAGGGGCCCGGCTACGAGACCGCCCTGGTGTTCGTCCCCGACCACCCAGAGGAAGGCATCGGCACGCTGGCCCGGGTCCGCACCGCCGAAGGCCCGGAGGGCGACATCACCTTCGAGCGACGCGCCGAACGGCCGATGGCTCTGTGGGCCGAAGCCGGAGAGAACCTCCGCCGGATCGTCCCGCTGCTTGGCCCGGACGCACCGTCGGCGGATGAGCCCGAGGGCTGCCTGCTGTGCCCCGGCTGCTACCGGCCCGTCTATGAGAGCTCCGCGTCGCACAACCCCATCGGCCCGCGCCCCGTGTTCGGTCTGTGCAGGCTGTGTGCCGAGGGGACCACCCTGCGCTCGCTGCGCCAGGCCGACGTACCCATCGACCCGCAGCAGCGCGCCGTCTTGGAGACCGTGGCCGCTGCCATGGCGTAGCTGGTGTCCGCCGCCCTTGGAGAACCGCAGTCCAATCGCGGCCGCAGACGTCATCCGCTCAGCGGCGTGATCGGGCTACTCGGTGGTGTGGTCGGGGTCGGGCAGTTGGGGCGGGAAGTGCCGCTCCAGGATCTCCGCCCAGCGGTACAGGACGACGAAGTCGTCGGTCCCGGCCTGCGCCTGGACCGGCCTCGAGTTTCTTGGTGGAGGGGATCCGGTGTGACGTGGACGCTGCCGGAGCCGATGCTGAGCGCTCCCGTACCCAAGCCTGATCTGCGGCCGGGCTGGGCGGGCGAGCCGAAGTGGGACGGGTTTAGGGCGCTGGTCTGCGTCGACGCGGGCGGGTGGTGCTGCGCTCCAGGCGCGGCACCGAGATGGTGGCCTCATTCCCGGAGGTCGTGGCCAGGGCCGTGCAGTTGCCGAACGCGACTGCGCTGGACGGCGAACTGGTCGTATAGGACGCCGCGGGCCGCCTCGCGTTCGAGCGGTTGCAGAACCGGCTTGCCCGGCGCGGTGCCGGGGCGGCACCGAGATGGCGCTCTTCCAGTGCGGGTGCCACCGAAGGCGTACGGACAGGCACAGCAGACGGCGGCGCAGGGCCGTGGTGTCACGCGGCCGGGGCGCGGCGAGCGCTTCGTAGGCGGTGTTCCAGGCGTGTTGCATCTGGACCAGGTCGTCGGGGAAGTCGGTGGAGTCCACACCGGTATTAGATCGTGCATTCGAATGCTTCGTCACGCGGGACACGCTTCAGGCATGCTGACCAGGTGTAACTGAGTACCCCAATCGGCCACTGCGCGCTTCAGTTGGCCACTCTGGCGCTCAGCCTGCTTCGACTGGCTGCGCTCCGTCTGGACCAGCTCATGAGGTCCAGATCGGGTCATCTGGAGCAGGCCGCCCGGAGAAACGCTGAAGTGAGCCTCCGGCAGGCGAGAGTCGGCGGCGCGCGGTGACGATGAAGCTGTTCTGTGCCGACTCCACGCGTGAACGCAGAATGAACCAGTTCTCCTCGGGGGTCAGGCCGCGTTTGACCTTGGTGTGAAGACGCCATATCTGCTCGTCAAGGGCGTGAGCGGCTTCCGCGATGTCCCTGTCAGCGACAAGGTTCACCATGCTCAGCGCCTCATTCCATGGCCGCCAGTCAATGGTGGTCCGGTGGACGACGCCTTGGGGGAGGGAGCTGGGGCGAGCCAACTCTGCCTCGCTGAGGCTCACGAGCAACCCTGATGATTCGCGAAGTACGCGTGCGCACGCTGCCGCCAACTGCTCCCGGCCCCAATGTCTGTCTTGCGTCCTCCTGCTGACGGCACTTCCCGCAAAGACTCCGATCAGAGTGGTCGCGACGGCCCCGACGGGGGCAGCAAGCAAGGTCCACAGCGCAGACATGGGACCTAGTTTGAAGCCATCCGGATCTGTTGGTGGCTCAATTCACCGGAGATTCGCTGCTGTGGCAGTCCTTGTCCGGACGGCGCGAGGATAACGATCATGCAGACCTGATAGCCCAGTTCGGGTGTGTGGCCAACTGCAACGCTCGGAATGGCCAGGTAGCGCGCTCAGACACAGTTTGACGCTGCCCGTTGTCCACGGCTGAACGCGCTCGGGGCCCTCCGTCTGGAGGGCCCCGAGCTTGTGGTGTCAGTTCCGGCAGGCGCAGCCCGACGCGGTCTTGGCCTCGGTGACGGTCAGAGCGGAGTCGCCGGAGGTCTCGGCCGAGGTGCAGCAGGCGTTGATGCCGCAGCAGGCATCCGCCGACTCCGCCGCCTCTGGGGAGGCATCGGCAGTCAGCGGCTTGGTGGCGCGGACGATGGCGGAGTGCATGCCGTCGGCGACGGAGTGGGTGGGGGTGATCTCGACGTCGGTGAACCCGGCGGCCTCCAGGCCCGCGCGGTATTCGGCGAAGGAGAGCGCGCCGGCGATGCAGCCGACGTAGTCGCCGCGGTCGGCCCGCTGTTCGGCGGTGAGAATGTCGTCGGCGACGACGTCGGAGACGCCGATCCGGCCGCCGGGCCTCATCACGCGGAAGGTCTCGGCGAACACGGCCGGCTTGTCGGTGGACAGGTTGATCACACAGTTGGAGATGACCACGTCGATCGTGTCCGCGGGCAGCGGGATGGCCTCGATGGTGCCCTTGAGGAACTCCACGTTCGTCGCACCGGCCTTCGCGGCATTGGTCAGGGCGAGCTGGAGCATCTCGTCGGTCATGTCCAGCCCGTACGCCCTGCCGGTGGGGCCGACGCGGCGGGCGGAGAGCAGGACGTCGATGCCGCCGCCGGAGCCGAGGTCCAGGACGCGTTCGCCTTCGTGGAGATCGGCCACGGCGGTCGGGTTGCCGCAGCCCAGTGAGGCGGCGACGGCTTCGGCGGGCAGGGCGTCACGCTCGTCGGCCGCGTAGAGGGTGGAGCCGAAGTTCTCGTCGACCTCGACCGGCTGCGCCCCGCAACACGCGGTGCCGCCCTCAGTCACCTTCACGGCCGTTGCGGCGTACCGCTGTCGGACCGTTTCGCGCAGGTCGGTGGACTGTTCGCTCATGACTCACTCCTGGGTGACGGGGTATGGCGGTACCCCGGAACGGCCTGCATTGACGTTCGTTGATGCAACCTTGCGCCTTGTATCGAAAAACGTCAACATAGAGGCATGTCGAAACAAGAGCTTGAGCTGCTCGGCCAGGACGCGGACGGCGACTGCTGCCGGGGCCTGGCTGCCGCGCCCCTGGACGAGGAACGCGCCGGGGAGCTGGCGAAGGTTTTCAAGGCGCTGGGAGACCCGGTGCGGCTGCGGCTGCTGTCGATGATCGCCTCGCGCGGGGAGGGCGGAGAGGTCTGTGTCTGTGAGCTGACTCCGGCCTTCGAGCTGTCTCAGCCGACGATCTCCCACCACCTCAAGCTGCTGCGGCAGGCCGGTCTCATCGACTGCGAGCGGCGTGGGACCTGGGTCTACTACTGGGTGCTGCCCGGTGTCCTCGACCGGCTCGCCGCGTTCCTGACCACGCCGCAGACCGCCGGGCCCACCGCGTGAGCGCGCCGCTCGGCCGCCGCGCCGCCGCCGAAGCCGTAGGGACCGGCCTTCTGGTGACGATCGTCGTCGGATCGGGCATCCAGGCCACCGGGCTGTCACACGACGTCGGCGTGCAACTGCTCGCCAACTCCCTCGCCACCGTCTTCGGCCTGGGCGTGCTGATCACACTGCTCGGGCCGGTCTCGGGCGCGCACTTCAACCCCGCGGTCACCCTCGCCGCCTGGTTCACCGGCCGCCGCGACAACGCCGGCCCGACCCTGCGGGAGGTCGCCGCGTACGTGCCCGCGCAGGTCACCGGGGCGATCGGCGGCACGGTCCTGGCCGACGCCATGTTCGCCAGGCCGCTGGTGAAGTTCTCCACCCACGACCGGTCGGCCGGGCACCTGTGGCTGGGCGAGGTCGTCGCCACCGCCGGGCTGATCCTGCTCATCTTCGGCCTGGAGCGCAGCGGCCGCGCCGCCCTGGCCCCGGTCGCCGTGGCCTCCTACATCGGGGCCGCCTACTGGTTCACCTCCTCCACCTCCTTCGCGAACCCCGCGGTGACCCTCGGCCGTACTTTCACCGACACCTTCGCTGGGATCGCGCCCGCCTCCATCGCCCCTTTCATCGCGGCCCAGTTGCTCGGTGCCGCGCTCGGGCTGGGCGCCGTGGCGGTGGTGTACGGACGTTCGGCCCGCACGGCAGACGTCGTCGTCCCGCACGGCGAGCCCGAACTCGCCTCCTCCTGACCCCTCCCTCCACCCGCAAGGACACCCGCCATGAGCACTCCCTCCGTGCTGTTCGTCTGCGTCCACAACGCCGGCCGCTCCCAGATGGCCGCCGCCTTCCTCACCCACCTCGCCGGTGACCGGGTCGAGGTGCGCTCGGCCGGATCGGCTCCCGCCGACACCGTGAACCCGGCCGTCGTGGAGGCGATGAAGGAGCGGGGCATCGACATCTCGGCCGAGACTCCGAAGATCCTCACCACCGAGGCGGTGCAGGCGTCCGACGTGGTGATCACCATGGGCTGCGGGGACACCTGCCCGGTCTTCCCCGGCAAGCGATACCTCGACTGGCAGCTCGACGACCCCGCCGGCCAGGGCGTCGACGCCGTCCGCCCGATCCGCGACGAGATCGAACAGCGCGTACGCGACCTGCTCGCCGAACTCGACATCCCGGCCACAACATGACCAAGGCACACGGGACTCCGGCCTAGGGCCTGTCCGGCGGATCAAGTCGCAGGGACCAGCGCCCGGGCGATCAGTGCGTACGGCTTCGCCACGACCGGGCCGTCGTACTGCAGGAAGTAGCTGTCGCCGCCCAGCCGCACCGGATCGATCGACGCCGCCGGCACGAACGCAACATCTCACGCTCAAGCTGCCACTCCTTCTCCGCCTTCAGCAGCCGGGCGTTCTCCGCCCGCAACCGGGCCAGTTCCCCAGCCGGACTTCCGCCGGCCTCGCGGCGCTCGGGCAGTGCCTGGAATTCGTTCTCCTTGCGGACCCACGTCCGCAGCGACTCGGCGGTGATGCCGAGGTCCGCCGCCACCGCCGCGTATGTGCGCTTGCCGCCCCCGGCGCGATAGAGCGCGACCGCGTCCTTCCTGAACTCCTCCGGATACGGAGATTTGCGTCCCACCTGAACATCCTCCCTGGACCATCAAGATCCATTGTCAGGGTGTCCACTCCAAAGGATCAGCCTCAAGACATCGGTTCCACCCTGCCTGGCTTTCCGTTCATCCATGGCAACCCGGTGAACGTTGCCGGTCACAGCACTGGGTCGGCTCCAGTTCTTCCCTCCTGCACAGACCCAGTGCTTGGTTCGGAGAATAAGGACGCCTTGCCGTCCGTGCGTCCGATCTCGTTGACGACGGACGTGCAGGCGGTGTCCAGGTTCATGTCGGTGACTGTGGCGGGGACCGTGAAGGTCGTCATGAGCGCGGTTCTCCTTGTGGAACGTGAAGGGGGCGGCCCGCGTGCTGCGCGGGCCGCCCGGAGTGGATTCGGTGCGTCGGGGTGTCAGAACGGCGGTCCGTCCGGCCAGGGGTCGCGGACCGGCAGGAGCCGGAGGACCAGCTCGCGCCGCTCTGCCCAGCACCAGCAGACCTCCATGTCCGGGTACGGGCCGCTGGTCCACCAGCCGCCGGCGCCGTGGCAGTCGGGGCAGTCCGGCCGGGGACGCGGTTCCGGCCAGATCTCGTGCCGGGAGCACGTCACCCGCCAGTGGCCCGTCTTGAGAACGACGGCGGCCGCCGTGGCCGTGAGCGGTACGGCGGCCGCGAGCAGCAGAGCGGTTCGGGCGCGCACGGCGTTCAGGTCCGGGGCGGGTGCGGCAGGACCAGGAACTGGGTGCCCGTGCCACTGGTGTTGAGCCGGGCGGCCAGGAAGTCGGGCTCCCTCTTGGCGAGCTGGAGCATCGTCTCCTTGATGAAGCCGGCCGGGCGCTGGAGGTCGACACGGTCCGCGTGGAAGTCGCTCAGGTAGACGGGGTGGCGGCCCGTGGTGCCGTACATGCGCAGCCCCCACAGCCGGTCGCGCACGATCTTCGCGGCCTGGTCGTCGTCGGGCGCGGCCGGGATGCCCCGGTCCAGCGCGCGGCAGCCGGCCGCGTGCGTGTTGGCGAGGTCGGCGGCCTCCTTCTCCGTCAGACGGCTGCGGCTGCGGCTGTCTGCGCGGTAGGTGCAGCCGAGGCACGCGGCGGCGAAGGGCGACGTCCCTCGGTCGCCGTCGGCGGTGTAGCAGAGGACGATCGCGCCCTCCCGTTCTCCGACGGCGCCGCGATACCACTGGACGGTCGTGCCGTCCGGTGTCCACGTCGCCGTGTCCAGTACGGCGGGACGGCGGGCGAACAGCGTGCTGAGCATGGGCAACTCTCCTTCTGGGTGGTCGTTGGTCAGGCGGTGAGTCGGTGGGAGGCCGAAGCCGTGGACGCGGCGTAGCTGCTGGGGTCCACCGGCGTGCCGTCGAAGCACTCCAGGCAGCACCCGAGCTTCTTGGAAAGGCAGATGTAAAAACGCCTCCCGCATGCGCCGAAGGTCTGGCGGGCAGCCATCGCCCGCTCCAGCGCCCGCTCCTGAGCGATCGTCGGGATCCGCTTCGGCTTCGCCAGATCGACACGGAGCAGGAAGCCCCGGGTGTTGTGGTTGCAGGACAGGTGCGGCCGGTAGGAGCACCACTTGCAGCGCAGGATCGCGACCAAGCCTTCGGGGACCGCGCCACGGTCGTGCGCGGAAACCAGCGGGTTCGCGGATTCTGAAGGTCGACCGGAAGCGAACCTGCTGGTCGTGGCAAACCGTTGACAGGGTGGGCACTCGGGTTGAGCGCTGCTTGAATGCTCCAGTGATCGAACTAGTGGGTCTCCTCGTAGCGGCCGGGCTGACGGCGTGGCTGTTTCGCCGGAAGGCGAAGCAACGTGCAGACAGTGCCGCTCAGGGAAATGTGATCAAGGTTCCCTGCATGCTCCGACATCCCTCGCTTGAAGGCCGGTGGCTCCGGGGACGGATGTTGATTGGCCCCTCCACGATGGCCTGGGAGCCCCGCACCAAGGCTGGGGCGGCAGTATCACTTCCGGCAGGGTTGCGACAGGTCAGCGTGCGTTCACCTTCGCTGCGCGAAGCAATGAAGATCAACGGTGGGTCCAGGATCGTCGAGTGCAACTCCTCCGAAGGCGCTGTTCTCATTGCCGTGATGCCGAATGAGTTGGATCACGTACTCACTGCCCTGAGCAGGAACGGAGCCGAGTAAGCAGCGGCACTTTGAGGCTCGTCGGCGCCGTGTGTATCGCCGTCGTCCGGCTGCCCGGTGAGCAACGTCAGACGGCGGCGGCTTCCTGAATCCCGCATAACCTCGCAAGTTACTGGCCGAACTAGCACAATCTGTCAGCAACTCGCAGAAGTTGAAGCGCACAGATGACAAGCAGCGAGAAGGCCCTCACCTGCTCACTTGCTCACTTGCGGTGATTCCCCGTACCGAAGTCCTCACGGAACCCGCGCGAACTCCAATTGGCAGCAGGGCCTCGCTGCGCGGCACCCGCTTCGTCTCGCGGGGCGGCGCTTCTTCTTGGGGCGCGGCATCACTGTCTCCCGGCGCTGGGCAGCCGGGCGGAGCTCTGCGGGTAGCGGGGGCCGGGGCGGAAGGGGCGGGGTCTGCCAATCCGTCGGCGCGTACGGGGGATGAGCACGGGCGTGTCCTCCAGACGTCGGTGGGCCGCAAGCACCGCGCCCCGCCGACGTCGGAGGCGGATTCAACAAATCGTCGCAACACGGGGAGTGTTGGGGTCGTTCGTCAGCAGCTCGGAGAAGCTCGGCTGGACTCTCCCAGCCGAGCGTCTTCCGTGGCCTGGCGTTCACCTCAGCCGCTACAGCTTCCAGGTCCTCCCTGGCGTACTTCGACAGGTTCACGCCCTTTGGGAAGTACTACCGCAGCAGGCCATTGGTGTTCTCGTTTGAACCCCGCTGCCAAGGGCTATGCGGATCGCAGAAGTACACCGGCACCCCTGAAGCCTTCGAGAAGGCGTAGTGGTGCGCCATCTCGGCGCCTTGGTCCCAGGTCAGAGACCGCTTCAAGGAGGGCGGTACGTCCTTGACGGCCTCCAGAAGGGCAGCTTGCACGGCACCGGGGCTGTGCCCGTGTGGCAGGTGGACGAGCAGCGTGTAGCGGGTGCTGCGCTCCACGAGGGTGCCGATGGCGGACCCGTTCGGGCCGCTGACTGATCGTGACCATCGGGTGCGTGAAGCGAGCGGTCCTCTGGTCGGGGCGTCGGCGTCGCTTCCGTAGGCTTCGGCCGGTTCGCAGGCGACGGGCTGATCTCGTGCCACAGGCCACCTCTGGGTTGGGCATACAAAGCTCGATAGATCGTCTCGTGGCTCGCGTGCAACTCCGGGCGGTCGGGGAACTCCAAGCGGAGGATGTTCGAGATCTGCTCGGGGCTCCACTTCTCGTCCAGGCGCGCCTGAACGAGAGATCGCAGCTCAGGGCACGTTTCAACTCTTCGCGTCTTAGGGTGCGGACGCCGTGACTGCGCCCGCTTCTGAGCGGCGGACGGTCGGTAGGACGAGGGATGGGCCGGCCCGACGTTGAGGTTGCAGTTACGCCGGATCTCACGGCTGATGGTCGACGGGCTGCGGCCCAGGGCGGCCGCGATCGATCGGAGGGACTTCTTCTCCCGCCGCAGGTCGGCGATGCGTATGCGCTCCTCCTCGGACAGGTAGCGGTTCGAGATGGGACTCGCCGGGGCCTTCAGGTCACCCCTGCGCGGATCGGGTGCGAACTTGCGTGGAGCGCCAACGAGTGGCGGTACCGCGGCCCGGATCGTGTTGTCACTGCCTGCCCTGTCGGCCTGTTACCCGCTCAGCACGACCGTTCAGCCACTCTTGCCCGGTTCTGCGGTTGATGCCGACGGCGCGGCTGGCTCCCCTGATGCTCACGCTTCGTTTATCAGTTCGAGGAACCTGTGCTTCACCTCGGGGGACACCCGCTTGCCGTTCGGGCGCCCCCAGCAGTGCTACTCGTGTCTCTCATCGCCTACCCGGACGTCGGGTGTTGCGACGTTGAGTTAGAACCCAAGTGCCCTCCGGCGGGGCGTCGCCAGCGCGGTTCGTCGGCATCGTGGGCGCCGTCTTCATAGGCACCTTCAAGGCCGGACAACCGGTGTGCGGTCACCGGATGAGAGTGCGCAGGACTGGGGTGCCGGCGCCGGCGCTGGTCAGTCCAGCGATGACGGCGGCGGCCACGGGGGCACGGGTGAGAGCGGTGAGGCCGCCGATAATGAGCCCGATGACAAGCGCGGTCAGGAGGACAATGGCGGCGTGCAGGAACAGGAACGGCTCCTCAGCGGCGGGCTCGTTCGACGACGGGTTGCCCCGCCGCGGGTTCTGAGAGTGCGGAACGTGAGTTCTTGTCCGTTTCGTGGTTGAGGTTGGGGAAGGATCGCTGGTCGCGGGTGTGGGGTGGCCCTCAGGCGTCGGGGCGGGCGAACAAGCCGGGTTCGGGTTCGATGAGGATGCCCCGGCTGACCAGGCGTTTCAGTTTGCAGCGGATGCCTTCGGTGTTCTTCGGGAGGATCGGCAGGTCGAGGGCCTGGCAGAGATCGCGGGCGCGCATCGGCCGGTCCGCGTCGGCCAGGGCGGAGAGGATCTGCTGGTAGGCGGGGTGGTCGGGGATGTCGGGGCGGTCCGGCCCGGTGGCGGGTGAGGGTAGCGGGAGCGTGAGGAGGGTCTTGCGGGTGATGCGCAGGTTCTCGCTCTCCGCGTCGAGTTCGCCGAGCTGCCGGGTGAGTTCTTCGATGCGGTCCCGGAACTGCTCGGCTTGGTCGTCCAGTTCGCGTTCGCGGGTTTCGATGTGTTCCAGGATGGCTTTGACCTGTGGGTTTTCGCTCATGCGGTCCTCCAGGAGGCGATGGTGGCTCCGGTGAGGCGGCGGCTCATGACGGAGGTCATCGCCCACAGGACGCGGGAGCGGGAGGAGGCGGGGCGGTGTTCGTAGTCGCGTACGAGACGGCGGTAGAACATCAGGATCCCGTTCGTCTGCTCCACGATCCACCGTTTGGCCTGTGGAACGAAGCCTTTGTCGTCCGGGTTGCGCTCGACGATCTCGACGTCGATACCCACGTGTCTGCCGTGCTCGACGACCTTCTTCTTGAAGCCCTGGTCGACCAGGGCCTTTTTCACCGTGTCGCACTGCTCGGTGACAGCGTCCAGCAGGGCGATGCCGGCGGTGTTCTCGTGCGCGGAGGCGGGCAGGACGACGCAGTCAATGACGAGGCCCAGCACGTCCACGGCCAGGCATCTCTTCCTGCCCGGCACCCTTTTCGCGGCGTCCCGGCCCGTCGTCGTGGCCGGGACGCCGACGGCCACGTGGATGCTCTGCGTGTCCAGGACCACCAGGCTCGGGTCGGCTAATCGTTTCCGCTTCTCCCGCAGCTGCCAGCGCAGCAGGTCGTGAATGTCCTGGTCGGTGCCCTCGTCGCGCCAGAGGTAGAAGTAGTACTTCACCGCTCCGGGCGGGGGCATGTCATGGGGCAGGAACTCCCACTGACAACCCGTGCGGTTCTGGTAGAGGATGGCGTTCACGATCTCCCGCATCGCGTACTTCCCCTGATGCCCGCTGACCGACGGATGCCGGGCCTTCCATGCCGTGATCACGGGTTCGACGAGCTCCCACTGCTCATCGGTGAGATCACTCGGGTACGGCTTGCGCATGCTCATGCCACAACTCAAGCGAACCCCGAACGCCTGACCGGCAGCGATGCCCCAACGTCACACCATCGAGCGATGACAAGACCGACGGAACGCCACATCCCGCACTCTGAGAGCCTGACTTCGAGCCAACGTCGTGAGCAGGCAGTCACGGGAGAAAGCAGCGACCTGCAGACAGCCTGTTCAGCGTTCTCCCAGCTCACCCCCTCCCTCCAAAAGAGCCACGCCCACCACCTGCTCACCGGCATGGGGATCTTGGCCTGGGTGTTGTTGTGGCGGCGCTGCCATCGCTTGAGGCGTCGGCCGCGAAAGGGAACCTGGACGGGGTGGCTTGCACCTTGCGCTCCCCAGCCGATTCGAGTGCGCCACGGTGAGGTGTCCGTCATCAGAGGCCGAGGGTATTGAGCGCCGTGGTCCAGTCGGTGACGATGGCCTTCTGGGCGGCCACGAGGGTCACCTTCCGAGCGCACACCGCGGTATGGAGTTTCGTCTCCACCGGGTCCTTGCGGTTGTTTACCCCGGCACCAGCCTTGTGGCTGAGGTCCGGCGGATGTGGAACTGCTCGGGGATTCGCGATCCGGGAATGGGTCATTCCGAGGGCTATGGCCGCCTTGCGTGAACGCTCCTGTATGTTCTTTCGGGCTTGCGACGGGTGAGTTCTGTGGGGCTGAAGAGGTCGATCGTGACTGATGAACGGCTTGATGCCGAGTGGGTCCGGGTTTGGTGCGAGCAGGCGGGAGCGGCGCTCACCGAACTGATGCAGTCGTTCCAGGCGCGGCACGGCTTCCCGCCCGGCAGGAACGCGGTCGTGCTCGCAACGGAGGAGAGTCACGAGGCGACCGACATGCTCGTGGAACTGACGCCGATACCCTCGGACCTGACCACGATGTACTGGGTGATCAACGGGGTCTCCCTGCCCGATATGGACAACGGCTACTTCATCCATCCGCCCTCAACGGTCGCAAGCCACTTCCGGGAGTACGGGGCTATCCAAATCAATGGGGAGGAGCCTGCCCTTGTGTTCGCCAGCGACGGCGGCGGCCATCTGTTCGCACTGGCAGGCTCCGGGCGTGTGTGGAGGTCCACCACCGCCTCCTGGTTCGATCAGTTCGATCTTGCCGCCGCAAGCCTTAAAGAGTTCCTCGAAGGGCTGGCACGACGGATCAGCGGTCAGCTCTGACCGGCAGCCGAAGCCGACAGCCGATACGGCAGAATGCGGGGGTGCCGAATCTGATCGAGATGAGTGAGCGCGAGTACTTCGCCCAGTTCGCCAAGCGGACCGGCATGTTCATCGGCCGGACGACGCTCAGCGGAGCGACCGCCTTCATGGCGGGTTATGACCAAGCTGCCCGCCGGCATGGCGGGCCCGGCCTGGATGGTTGGCGCGAGTGGCTGATGGCGAACCACCAGGTCAGCGGCAACCTCGTCTGGGAAGCCCAGATTCGGCAGATTGCCCTCCCGGACTGGCAGGGTGGGTGGGATCTCACGCCCGAGCAGGAAGTACAGGTCCTTGAGGCGCTCTTCGAATTGCTGGACAAGTTCCTTGCCGAACGCGAGGGTTCCGCTTCACAGGTTTGACGTATTTCTGCACCATGTGGCCGGGTCGTCGAGCAGTGATCGTCTGCGGCTCTCGGTTGGTCTTGCCGTTGGGGTCGATGAACTTCCGTCGGTTCAGCCCGAGGGCGGCCAGGTGGCGGGTGACCGTACGGCGCGAGATCACAATCCCGTCGACGGTGAGCACGTGGGCGATGCGAGTGGCCCACCACTTGTGGGCACGCCGCCTCTCCTCAATGCGTGTGACCACGTCGACTGGTGTCGCACTTGGCTGATGATGCGGCGTCGAGATTCGATCATTCAACCCGAGTTCGCCGTATCGCCGGTCCACCCACTTCGACGCCGTTGCTCGGGAAATCCCCACCTCTGCGGCTACATGCGCAATCGGACGAGTCTTGCAACGCTCGACCAATCGGCGGCGACCCTCCACGGACAGCGGTGCGTTCGCGTGGGTCATGGTGTGGTCGAGGCCGTACGGGACGCGTGGTGCCGTGCGCCGGTGACGATGAGTGAGACGTTCTGCCCACCGAAGCCGAAGGAGTTGCTGAGCACGGCCTCCTGGGGGACGTCTCGTCGCTCTGCGACGACATCGAGATCGATGTCGGGACCGACGCCGGCTGCGGTGAGGTTGCGGGTCGGCGGGATGACGCCGTGCTCCACACTGAGGATGGCGATGAGCGCCTCGATCGCACCAGCCGCGCCGAAGAGATGTCCGAGCGCCGCCTTGGGGGCCGTCACAGTGGCGCGGCCGAATACTTCCCCGATCGCGTGCGCCTCGGCGACGTCGCCGACCGGAGTTCCGGTGGCGTGGGCGTTGATGTGACTGATCTGCTCGGGAGCCAAACCGGCTTGCGCGAGGGCCTTCCGCATGGCCGAGATCTGACCGGAGCCGTCGGCAGCGGGCGCCGTGATGTGGTGAGCGTCGGCGGCGATGCCGGCGCCCGCGAGTACCGCGTGGACGCGCGCGCCTCGGGCGCCGGCGTGCTCGGCGCTTTCTAGCACCACGACAGCGGCGCCTTCACTGAGGACGAATCCGCTGCGGTCCGCGGCGAACGGCCGGGAGGCTGACGCGGGTTCGGCGGTATGCCGCGACAGTGCTTGTGCCTGGGCGAAGCCGGCGACGGTGATCGGGGTGATCGCGGCCTCGGTCCCGCCCGCGATGACCATGTCCGCCTCGCCGGCACGGATGAGCCTGGCCCCCAGGGCGATCGCCTCGGCACCGGAAGAGCACGCCGAGGCGGGCGTGTAGACCCCGGCCCGTGCACCGTATTCGATGCTGATCAGCGCCGCCGCCGCATTGGGCATGAGCATCGGGACCGTGCGTGGCGAGACGCGCCGAGCCCCGGCCGCCTCCAGTACGTCGTCTTGCTTCAACAGCGTCCGTACGCCACCGATGCCCGTGCCGATCGCTGATGCGAGCCGGTCCGGGTCCACCTTTGGGGCGCCTGCATCGGCCCAGGCTTCGGCCGCCGCGGCGAAGGCCGCCTGCTGCGAGCGGTCGAGCCGCCTGGCCTGCACCGGCAGCAGCAACTCGGCGGGGTCGATCGCCATCGTCCCCGCGACGGTGTCGGGAAGGCCGACGTCCTCGTGGCCGCGCAGGACGCCGCCGCGGATGCCGGACTCGCCGGCAAGCAGGGCGTCCCACGTAGACACCACGTCTGCCCCGAGTGGCGTGATCGCGCCGAGTCCCGTCACGACGACTTCAGTCCGGTGCATGCCCTTCAACCTTTCTTGTATGCGATACAAGCGAACAGAGCCTTGTTGTATCACATACAATTTGGGTGTGGAGAAGAAGCGAACCGAAGCTCGATCAACGTCGGCTCGATCGCGTGACCGTGGTCGCGCGACGAGGCGCCGGCTGATTGAGGCAACTGCACGGCTCTGCGAGGAGCGGCCCGGCGCTGAGGTGAGCGTCGCGGAGATCGCGAACGCGGCAGGCGTCTTCCCCAATCAGGTCACCTACTACTTCGGCTCCAAAGACTCGCTGCTCGTGCACGCCGCCTTTCTCGGCTTGCTGCACGACGCCCGACGGATTGAGCGCATCGGTCGCCAAGCCCCCGACGCGGCGACATTTCGGCGCAACATCGCCCGCGCCGTACTGGCCATGCCCTCACTCCCGTCAGTCGCGCGAGCACTCGCCGCCGGGATCTCCAAGCCCGAACTCGCCCCCGTGGTCGACCAGCACCTCCAATTGCTGTTCCGGCAATCCGAGCGCTTCGTGAGCCAGCTCATCGACGGTCGCGGCTGGAGGGCCCGTCGACCGCTCGACGTGGAGGCCAGGACGTTCTGGAGCACCGCGCTCGGCGCAGTGCTGCTCGTCCGCGCCGGGGCACACGGCACTGTCTCCGACCTCGACCTCGCCGGAGCATTGACCATCCACGACGACTCAGAGCCCGGCTAGTGCCGCGGCAGGCAACGTTTGCCCGTCATGGAGCGGCGTCCGGTGCGTGCTCTCGGCGTGCCGGCCGGAAGACCTCGTACTGGACGTACTTGGGCTTTCGGCCGGTGCGGCGAGAGGGCGTGCCGGACGCCGCGACGGGGCAAACGTTGCCTGATGCGGCACTAGCTCAGTCGAACGGGCCGGCGACGACGACATGCGCGGTTCCAGCGCGACGGTGACCTTGTCGCGGTCGGCATGTTCACCGTCGCCAACGAACTCCACTGTTGCGGCTAAGACTTGTCCGGACGATCTCTGAGGCACCGGTGCCTGACACCAGTGAATCTCGTTGTCGAGAGTCTCGCCGCGTGAGGTAGAAGGGCGGCATGGATACCGCCGTACTTGAACAGGTGCTGGACGAGGCCTTCGATCACGCTGTCGTGCACCACGGATACACCAACTACATGCGTGACTACGAGGTCATCGTCTACGCGACAGCCGATCCCCGTACCGGCATCACGCCGTCCCACCTGCGGTATCTCTTCCGGTACTGCGTCGAGGCCCGATGCGAGACGTCAGTCCCAGTGGAGACCTGGCGGGTCTCTTTGGATGATCGGCTCATCGAGTACGAAACCGGTGCCGACCTCGACGGATACGTCTGGGGCGTGAAGTGGCACTGCTTGTACCCGGGAGCCAAGCTCCTCCCTGAGTCAGAGACGACCCGACGCTGGTCGAAGGCCCTCGGGATCGACTTTCACGAGGTACGCATTGAAACCAACGCACACAACCTGGCCTTGCTCTTCTCTGACCTTCAGGTGAGCGAGGTCCCGGTCGGGTACGCCCCCTTCGTCACGGAGTAGGGATCAGCGTTCGTGCGATCTTGTGACCGGCGTCTGTCCGGGTCGTTCTTCCTGTCATGGGGCGGGGTGATCTGAGTGACGCGGAGTGGGAACGGCTGCGGCCGTTTCCGCCTGCCAGCAACAGGCGTTGTGGCAGGAGGCGGGACCATCGGCAGGTGACCGACGGGACTCTGCACCGGGTGCGGACCGGTGTGCAGTGGCGTGACCTGCCCGAACGGTTCGGGCCATGGAAGACCGTCTATGAACGCCACCGGCTGTGGCCGGCCGACGGAACCTGGGAGCGTCCGCTCCAGCAGCGGCGGGTGCCCGCATCCGCCGGCCCCCGCGCCAAAGGGGTCCGAAGGGCCAGGACATCAGGACGAAACGCCGTGGCAGAGCTTGCACGCCCGCCTGGTGGAGGTGGTGCTGAAGGTGAGGGCCTGGGCCGCTCGCGCGGCGGGTTCACCACCAAGCTCCACCTGAGCGCGGACGGCCGCTGCCGCCCACTGTCTCTGATCGTCACACCAGGTCAGCGGGCTGACTGCACCCAGTTCAAACCGGTGCTGGAGAAGATCCGAGTCCCGAAACCCGGGCTCGATAGTGGTGGTCGCGGTCAGCGATCAGCGATCAGCGGACGTAAACGCGGTCGTTGCCGGACCGGTATGTGAGATTGCTATCGGGAACGGCTCGCGGTGAGGTGGGTGAGGCCGTCCAGGATGCGCTGCAGCCCGAAGCTGAAGGCGTGTTCGGGGTTGTACACGCCCTGGTGCGCTGCACCCGCGGCACTTCCGACCCGGGCTGCGAGGGGGAACCGGGCAGGATCGAAGACCCTGGCCAGCAGTGGTGCGTTGGCTGCCCACCACTGCTCGTCGGACATGGCGCTGTCGCGGGCGGCGGCCTGGGTGTCGAGGTCGGCGCGGGCGACGGACTGGACGAAGCCGAGCAGGAAGGTGAGGGCCGCGTCCATCTCGACATCGTCGAGCCCGAGGCCGTCGAACGCGGCCAGTTCGTGTTCGTACTTGGCCATGAGCCCGGGACCGAGCGGCGGGCGTGCGGTGGGCAAGGTCGCCACCCATTGGTGGCGCCTATAGAGGTCGCGGTTCTCGCGCGCGACGGCCTCCACCCTCGTGCGCCACGGGGCGGCTGTGTGATCGGTACGCGGCATCTGCAAGTAGGCGGCGTCCAGCATGAGGTCGAGCAGCTCTGCTTTGCCCGGGACGTACGTGTAGAGCGTCATCGGCGTGACGCCCAACTGCTGGGCGACGCTGCGCATGGTCAGGGCGTCCAGCCCACCGGAGTCGGCGAGTTCGGTGGCGGCCTGGACGACCGCGTCGACCGTCAAGCCCTGCTTGGGGCCACGCCGGGAGCCACCTTGTCCGGACTCGCGCCACAGCAGTTCCAGAGTGCGGGCCGGGTCGTCTGCGCCGCTTCGTTCCCTGGCCATGCGCTCCATCCGTTGCCTTGAGGGCTTTGGTCCCTCGTTCCGCCTACTCTGTACGATGTATAGAGTACAGCGTACAGAGATTGGTCTCGAGCCCCAGGAGAAGCCATGAAGATCACTTCCACCGCCGTCTCCCTGACCGTCGACGACGTCCCCGCCTCCGCCGCATTCCTGACAAGGCACTTCGGCTTCCAGGAGGCCATGGCCGCCGAAAGCTTTGCCTCACTGGTCCGCGAGGACGCCATCAACGTGATCTTTCTGCAGCGCGGCATCGAGGTCCTGCCTGAGGGCGTTAGGGACCAGCACGCCGCGGGTGTGATCACCGCGTTCACCGTGGCTGACCTGGAGGCTGAATACGAGCGACTGCAGAGCGAAGGCGTCTGCATCACCATGCCACTGCGCGAAGAGCCGTGGGGTGAGCGCCTCTTCCAGGTCACCGACCCGAACGGTGTAATCCTCCAGCTCGTAGCCTGGGCCACACCCGACGACCAGTGACGGCCTTGAGGCCGATCGTGGAGGTGGCGGTCGACCCGTGACGCGAGAAGGGCCTTCCTGGTTGGGCGAGTTGTGCAGCTGACCTGGGCCCGAGCGGCCTGCGCTGACCCTGCCCTGTGCGGCGTCTCCCGCGCGCACTTCGGCGAGTTGCTCGAAGAACTCGCCCCCAAATGGCAGGCAGGGCGGGAATCGGTGCTGCGCGAGCGGCGTGGCGGGGACCGACGGCGGGCCGCCGGGGCAGGACCCAAGCGGCGCCTGGTGTGTGTTCGTGGACCGGCTCCTGGTCACGCTGGTGCACCTGCTGCTGGCGCTGCCGCACGCTGCGCGGGCGGAGCAGTTCACAGTGAGCTGCTGACCTGCCGGAAGAGACTCGCTGCTCGTGGGGCCGCCCCGGGGGAGCGCGTCGGGGCAGAATGGGCGCATGGGTGTCCGACGTGGGCGTTTATCGCGTGATCGCCTCCTGGAGGAGCCATCGAGCCGCGGGCTGGTGGCGATCCCGCTCGTACTGATCGTGGCGATCACCGTGCTGGATCTCTACACACCGGCCGATGTCCATCTTGGGCCTCTGCTGGTCATCGCGCCCGCGCTCACTGCCTCTCTCTCCGGGACGCGGATGACCGCTCTCGTCGGAGCCCTCGCGGTGGCGGCCCTGGTGCTCGTAGCCGCGCTCGAAGGCGGACTGACCACGGCCAACCGCATGGCGCAGATCCTCGCGCTGCTCGTCCTCTCCGCCCTATCAGTCTTCCTGCGCTACGTCACGGAGCGGCGTGAACGTGCGCTGAGCCGGGCACGCTCGGTGGCGGCGACCACGCAGCGGGTTCTGCTGCGCCCTCCGCCGCGCCGGATCGGGCCGTTGCGGGTGGCGTGGCTGTATCTGTCCGCGGAGGACGAAGCGGAGATCGGGGGTGATCTCTTTGCCGTCGGCCGGGCCGGGCATGCCGCGACCCGGGTGGTGATCGGCGATGTACGGGGCCACGGCCTGGCCGCGATCGGTGAGGCCTCGCTGGTGCTGGGCGCTTTCCGTGAGGGCACTCACCGCTGTGCCTCTCTGCTTGAGCTGGTGGCTGCCCTTGACGACAGCGTCAGCCGGAACGTGGAAGACGTGGCAGACACCAAGCACGATCCCGGCGAGCACTTCATCACCTGCCTCGTCCTGGAGATCCCCGACGAGGGCCCGGCGGCCGAGATGGTCAACTGCGGGCACCCGCCACCGCTGCTGGTGACCGATCAGCAGGTGACGGTTCTGCACGCCCGCCGCCCCCTGCCGCCGCTGGGCATGGGCGAACTGCCCGTCGGGGCGCGCCGCACCGACCCGTTCACCTTCCAGCCCGGCGACATGCTCGTGCTCTACACCGACGGTGTCATCGAGGCCCGCTCACCGGCCAGAGCGTTCTATCCCCTCGCCGAGCGGGTCGCATCCTTCCCGGCCGCAGGCCCCGACGATCTGCTGGACCGGATCCACCGCGACCTGCTCGCCCACATCGGCGGCCCTCCCGCTGACGACGCCGCCATCCTCGTCATCGAACACACCCCCTCGCACCACCTCCTTCGGCCCCGCACCCACTAGAGGAAAAGCTGGACGTGCGGTTCCAGAAGGAGCGGATTCTGTTGTCCCACGAGCCCATCGTGGGCATGTCGGCGCGGGCCTTCATCATGGAGCCGGTCTCGTTCGTACCGCTCCATCCGCACAGGTAGCCGGACGGGCAAGAGCTCGCCGACGTGGCGGCTGCCTGCGCGGGCACGGCGAGCGTCACCGCGGCGAGCGCCAGGCTCCCCGCGGTCACCACCAGCCGTCTGAGGCGTCCGTTCGCCTCGGTCCCTTCTGGGTTCGGTTGCAACAGGATGAGCGCACTGTATGCCTGGCAGCGTCCTGCACCATGGGCGCGGTCGATCCAGCCGATCATGTGACCGCCTCGCCCTGGGGTCATTGTTCTGGTTGGCTGTGACGTTGTTCAGCGGGCTCTGGCAGGACGCCTTCCAACGGCCCCATGCAGTGAAGATCCCGTGTCGTCTCAACGTCTTCAAGTGGCCCCGGGCATTGGCTTGTTCTGGTACCACTCGTGAACCGCTTCGGCTGAAGAGCAGGCCGAAGGCCGAAGAGAACGGCTAGGGTCGAGGTCATGACAATCGATGACGAAGCCCTTGTGGCGGAGCAGATTGCCTACTACCGGGCCCGTGCGTCCGAGTACGACCGGGTCTATTCCGAGCGTGAGGACCTGCGGGAACTGCTGGCTGCGGTCGACGGCCTTCCGATCACCGGAGATGTACTGGAGTTGGCCTGCGGAACGGGTCAGTGGACTCGGGTGTTGGCCGCGCGGGCGCGCTCACTGACCGCTGTTGATGCCTCGCCCGAGGTGCTGGGGATCGCCCAGGAGCGGGCCGGGTTCCCCAACGTCCGGTTCGCCCAGGCCGATGTGTTCAGGTGGCAGCCGCCGCGCCGTTTCGACGCTGTGTTCTTCGCCTTCTTCCTCTCCCACGTCCCGTTGTCCCGGCTGAGCGCCTTCTGGGACACCGTTGCTGCCGCACTCGCCCCCCACGGCAAAGCGGTCTTCATTGACGAAGGCCCCGCCGAGGCCGCGCGGGAAGAGGTGGCCGCGAAGCTGCGCAGGCTCGACGACGGCCGCGAGTACCGCATCGAGAAAATCTTCCATGACCCGGGAAAACTCACCGGCGAACTCGCCGCGCTGGGCTGGTCGGCAGATGTCCGGATCCGGGGAAACTTCATCGTCGGTGTCGCACAACCGCCGCCCACGCCCGCCGCGCCCTGAAGTGGCCCCGGAGCTTGGCTGACCACTCGGGGCTTCGCGTCGCGGTGGTCTACTTTCCCGCGCCGTTCTGCTCGGCTTTTGAGCGAGCCAGGCGGTAAGACTCGGTGCCGGTCTCGATGAGGGTGGCGTTGAAGGTGGGCCGGCCCACGATCGCCGCGCAAAGCCGTGGATCGGCGAAGGTCCACGGCGGGCTGCCCCGCCTGTTCGGCGGCGCGCGTATCCCGTCCACACTCGGCACCTTCCTGCGTGCGTTCGCCTGGGGGCATGTGCGTCAACTGGAATCCGCCATGCGGGCGTTCACCTGTCGACTGGCCGCGCACACCGGCCTGGTCCCCACCGGTGACGAGGTGGTGTTCGTCGACATCGACTCCAAGGTCAAGCCCGTGTACGGGCCGGCCAAGCAGGGCACCTCCTTCGGCTACACCAAACAGCGCGGCCTGCACTTCCAGATCGTCACCGTCAAGACGTCCACCTACGCGCCGGTGATCGTGGCAACGAGGCTGCGCAAGGGCTCGGCCAAGTCCGGCAAGGGCTGCGCGTCGCTGCTGCGCGAGGCCATGGCCACGGTCCGCACGATGGGCATTACCGCCCAGATCATCGTCCGCGCCGACTCCGCGCACTTCTCCCACAAGGTCGTCGCCGCCTGCCGCGCACACGGGGCGCGGTTCTCCCTCGCGGTCGCGGTCAAGAAGAAGATCCGCCAGGCCATCGCCGCGATCGCCGACGACGCCTGGACGCCCATCCAGTACACGACCTCGGTGTGGGACGCCGAGGAAAAACGCTGGATCTCCGATGCCGAGATCGCCGAGGCTCCCTTCACCGCGTTCACCAGCGAGAAGAAGGCTTCACGCCACGGCCCGGCTCATCGTGCGCCGCGTCAAGCGCCTGAACCCCGCGTCCGTGCCCGAGGGGCAGAACGAGCTGTTCAGTGTCTGGCGGGCGCATCGCCAAGACCCTGCACCTGCTCCGGATCGTCAACCCGGTCGACGACACCTACCGGCGCCAGATGAACCGGCAGTTCACCGTCCAGGAGTCACGGCACAAGCTCGCCCGCGACATCTGCCACGGCCAGCGCGGACAGATCATGCAGGCATACAGGACGGGGCTGGAGGACCAACTCGGCGCGCTCGGCCTGGTCCTCAATGCCGCCGTGCTCTGGACAACGCGCTACCTCGACGCCGCCGTCGACCACCTGCGGGCCCTGCCGCCCGAGGAGCGGGAGCATGACGTCCTGGACGACGACGTGGCCCGGGTCTCCCCGCTGAAGCACGCCAACCTCAACTGCCTGGGCCGCTACAGCTTCGCCGCCCGCCCGCCACGCGAGGGCCTACGCCCACTGCGTGACCCGGCAATTGTCCACCTCGACGAGGACAACGAGGGCACCGGCGAATGACGCGGCGTCAGGGCGCGTATCGGGTCGTGATCAATGAACATCGCAGCTTCCGGGGCGGGTGCCCGTCCGGGGTACGGGGCCCGGCGATCTGCGGCTGCGCCGTGTGGACGCGAGTGACCGGAAGCATTGCCGCAGGCAGGCAGCGGCGGGGCCCGAGAGCCCCGGCTGCGTGCCCGCCGGGATGGTGTGTCAGACCATGGCGAGCCGGTCCACCAGCAGCTCCACCCTCGGCTCGGCGTCCTCGGGCAGCAGGCGGCCCGCTCGGGTCAGGGTGGCGAGCCCGTGCAGGGCCGCCCAGAACACCTCGGTGAACAGCCCCGGGTCGATGCCGTCCCCGGCGGCCTCGGCGAGGCACTCGAGCAGGGCGGCGAAGGCGTCCTTCAGCGGCTCGGGGGTGTCCTCCTGCGCGTACGCCAGGCCGCCGTCGAGCTGGAACAAGGCGTCGTAGACCGCCGGGTTGTGCTCGGCGAAGTCGAGGTAGGCGCGGGCCAGGGCGGTGACCCGGGCGCGCGGGCCGTCCTCGGCGGAGGTCGCGGCCCGCACCGCCGCAGCCATCTCGGTGGCGCCCTCCAGGGCGACGGCGCCGATGATCTCGCGCTTGCCGCGGAAGTGGCTGTAGAGGACAGGCTGACTGTATTCGATGCGCTCGGCGAGCCGGCGGGTGGTGACCGCGTCCCAGCCCTGCTGCTCGGCGAGTTCGCGGGCCGTCGCCACGATGAGGCGCTCGCGCTCCGCCCGTTCGCGCTGCTTGCGTTCTTGTACCGACATGAATCAATCCTAGCACCGCTAGACAATCGAGCGGCAGCAGTACTAGTGTTGCCTCATCGGCTAGCAACGCTAGATGCGGAAGAGGTCATCATGCTCAACGCACTCGAGGTCATCACCACCGTGATCGTCGGCGTGATGGTGGGGGTGGAGTTCTCCGTCGCCTTCATCATGAACCGGATCCTGGACGCGCTTCCCGAGGACAGCGGCCAGCTCGGCCACGCCCACGGCGGCCGGATGCTCGGCGCCGTGATGCCGTTCTGGTACATAGGCTCGCTCGTCCTCAGCGCGATCTGGGCTGTCGCCGAATGGCACCACCATGGCGCCGGACTCGTCGTCACCGCCGCCGGCCTGCTAATCGTCAGCGTGGTCATGTCGATCCTGCTGCTCGTCCCGATCAACAACCGAAACAAGACCTGGACCCCCGACAACCGGCCCGCCGACTGGAAGCAGCAGCTCCGCCGCTGGGACCGCTTCCACTACGTCCGCGTCGCCGTCATCATCGCCGCCTTCACCCTGCTGGTCGCCGCCCTCACCTGATACCACCGCCGCCCCCGACATGCACTGGTTCGCCCCTGTATATCGACGGCTTTCGCCCCGTCGGGGTGAGCCCGACAGGGCTTCGGATTTCTGACCCCGCGGGCCGACGCCGCGCCGGTGGCGCACAATCCCCACTCCTCGGGGGGCGGCTGCCCACCGAAATCCCGACATTCGGGAATGCGGCTGCCGCTCAAATCCCACAACTGCGATCCCGGCAAGCTACGCCCCTCGATCAGCCGCGTCCACGCGGCCTGATCGGGCCCCACACGACTCACCGGGCTCCACGAAGCTCACCAAGCCGACGAAGACCCGCAAGGAGAAGAACGATGTCGCTGAAGAAGATCAACACCGTCCTGGCCGCCGCCTTCATCCTCTTCATCCTCTGGTTCGGGACGGAATTCATCCTGAGCCCGGAGACGACGGCGCCGGGCTTCGGCCTGCCGAGCTGGCCGTCCGGCGACGGCGACGGCTTCCTGATCATCAAGGGAATCCGCGACGTCGTCTTGGCCCTGGTCCTGGGCATCCTGCTGGTGACGGGCCACCGCCGGGCGCTGGGCTGGGTGCTGCTGGTGGAGGCCCTCGCCGCGTACGGCGACATGGCCACCGTGCTGGCCCACCACGGCTCCGTGGCCACCGCGCTCGGCGTCCACGGCTTGACCGCGACACTGATGGTGGTCAACGGCCTGCTGATAATGCGCGAGACCCGCAAGGTCGCGGCCGCTCCGGCAACGCCCGCCCTGCAGCCCGCCTAACGCCACCTTGGCGCGTGTCGGTATTCGCCTGTCAGCGTCTGTCGGGAAAGGCGAGGCGCACGATCTTCTTCCAGTGGACGGCAGCCTGGTCCCGTTTCTCCGGGATGACGCAGCGCGGCTCCCTGCCCCGACTCTCATAAATGGTCCTTTGCGAGAGCAAGGTCAACGGTGGGCCCCCGGCGGCCCGTTGATCTCCGATCGGTTCTCACAACCCCTTCTCACTCGAAAGGGGAACGGACCCCCTTCTGCGAGTTGCATTGAGCGAGGATCTGCGTCCATGACGGATCCTCAAACCCCGTGCTCCGACGCGGACGACGTCGAACAGCACGCCTGCCCGAAGTGCGACGCACAGGCTCGCCGTGCCGCTCGCGCGGCGGCGCGGTCGCCTCTGCCTACCACACCCGCCGCTTCACCAAGGTGCCGCGGCTGGCGAAGCTGCTGCGGGTGCCCACCCCCGCCGACCGCAGGCCCGGCCAGCCGTGGCGACCCGGCACCCCGCCCCCGGCGCCGATCGGCTCGACACCGCGGCCCGCAAAGGCAAGCACGGCAGCCGGCCCCCGGTCGTCACACGCATCATCACCAACCCGCTCCACAGCGCCTCGTACTCCACCGAGACCGGCCGACGGCTGTTCGGCTGCGCGGCCGAAGCGGACCGGCCCGCGATTATCTGGATCTCTGGGCAGAACACGCAGGTGAACGCACTATGCAGCTGTCAGGGACGTAGGGCACGGCGATGCGATGGGCTGCTGGAAAGGGACGTTGGTCATCCACAAGTGAACAACGGGTCAACGCCGACTCGTGGCCGGGATCTCGTCCAACTGGGGCCTTCGGCCATACAGCGCCACGAGGTGGCGGGCCAGGGCGAGTACGGCGAGCAACGCCACAAGCGCACACACGCCCCGCCACCCGGCCTGGCCGTAGGCGCGTACTCCGAGCCAGGAACCCGCGCTGCCGCCCAGGTAAGCGCAGGTCATGTAGGCGGTGTTGAGCCTGCCGCGGGCGTCGGGACGCAGGGCGAAGACCCGGGCCTGGTTGGCGACCATGCCGGACTGCATCGCGACGTCAAGCAGCAGCGTGCCGAGTATCAGGGCGGTCAGCCCCAGCACTCCGCCCCGGGCGCCCGCAGTGAGGACTGCAGCTGAGACGAGGACCCCGAGCATGCAGACGAGGTTCACACGATCGGGCCCCCCGCGGTCCACCAGACGTCCGGCGAACGGGGTCCACAGCATGGTCGCCGCGCCGACCAGGGCGAGCATCCCCACCGCCTGGGCGCCCAGACCGTAGGCCGGGCCGGTAAGAAGGAGCGCCAGACAGGTCCAGACGGCCGAGAACCCGGCGAAGACCGTTGCCTGGTAGAGACAGGAGCGGCGCAGATCCGGCTCGGTGCGGAGCAGGCGCAGGGACTCAGCCAGGAGTGCCGGGTACGGCTGGCGCGACGGCGGAGTCGTGGCCGGCAGCGTGTAGGCCAGGACGGTCGCGAGGAGCAGGACCAGGACTGCGGCCACCAAGTAGGGGGCTCGCCATCCCAGCCATTCGCCGAGCGTCCCGCTGAAGGTGCGGGCCAACAGCATGCCGCCGATCGACCCGCTCAACAAGGTGCCCATCACCGCTCCGCGGCGGTCGGCGGCCACCAGCCCCGCCGCCAGCGGAGCGACGATTTGGGCGGCCACGGTGGTGACGCCGATGAGCGCGCTGGCGGCGACGAGAGGCGGCAGGGCTGTCGCGCAGCCTGCGGCGAGCAGGCCCGCGCCGGTAAGGGCGAGCAGGGTGACGAGGAACGGGCGGTAGGGGAGCCGGTCGCCAAGCGGCACCAGCAGAAAGATCCCGGCCGTATAGCCGACTTGGGTGGCGGTCACCAGCAGGGCGGCGGAATCGGGCGACTCGCGCAGTCCGGCGGCGACCAGCGGGCTGATCGCCTGTGGGAAGTAGATGTTGCCCACGCCGACGGCGCAGGTCACGGCCAAGATCAGGACCAACCGGCGGCTCATCTTCAGCCCACCGGCCCGTCGGCGACGTAGATGACCTGGCCGGAGATGAACCTCGCCCCGGGACACGTGAGGAAGGACGCGGCATGCGCGATGTCCTCCGGTTGGCCGACCCGGCCGACCGGGATGGACTGCGCGGCAAGGCGTTGGTGCTCTTCGAAGGCGCGGCCTCGTCGACGGGCGGAGGTCCTGGTCATGTCGCTCACGATGAAGCCGGGAGCGATGGCGTTGGCGGTGACGCCTTGTCGTCCGAGTTGGAGGGCGAGCGTCTTGGTGAAACCGATGAGACCGGCCTTTGCACTGGCGTAGTCGGCGCGACCGGAATCGCCGGGCGCGGAGATGCTCGACATGTTGATGATCCAGCCCCAGCCGGCCGCCATCATGTGCGGGCTCACGGCCCGTGTGAGGAAGAACGCCCCCCGCAGGCTGACTCCCGTGGCCGCGTCCCACTGCTGCGTGGTCATCTCCGCGACGCCGACGTCAGTGCCGCCAATGCCGGCGTTGTTGACCAGCACGGTCGGTGACCTCAACTCGGCTGCCATCTGGGCGACGGCAGCGGTCACGGCCATCTCGTCAGCGACGTCGGCGGCGACCGCTGCCGCTGTCCCGCCGCTGCTCGTGATGGCTTTGACCGTACCGGCGCACTCTGCCGCGTTCAGATCGACCACTCCGACTGCCAAGCCGTCTCGCGCAAGTCGCTCGGCCACAGCTGCGCTGATACCCCGTGCCGCTCCGGTGATGATCGCTACGCGCTCTGCGTGAGCTGTATGTGTCATGCGTGGAAGTTCACGGCACCCGCACTCCGCTGCCTATCGATGTAGCTTCTGGCTTAATGATCAGCTTTGAGCTTGGCGTCGAGGACCTCGCGGACACGCGGTTCGCCGTATCGCCCCTGCATGAGACCGTGCTCAGTCTGCGGGTGCTGCGCGAGCCGGGACTGTCCGCGCTGCACCTCCCATGGCGTAGGTCCGTTCTCGGCAGACTCAGCGCGCTCGACAACGACCTGCTCATGTCCCTGGTAGCGGCGAGGCGCACCCTTCCCGACTTCCTGACGCCGCGGCCCGCAAGATTCGCCCCAGCCTTCGAAGAAGAACTGGCCGTCGTCCGCCAGGCCTCCCCCGATCTGGTCCGCCGCGATCTGCTGGCCACGCACGCGCCGGACCCGCTTCCCGGGGCTCTGCACGCTGCCACCGCTGCCGACGACGCGCCCGTCGTCAGACTCCGCGACGCCCTCTGCGAGCTCCTGCGGCAGTACTGGGAGGCCGCCATCAAGCCGATGTGGCCGCAAATGCAGCTGCTCCTGGAAGCCGACATGACCTACCGTGCGCGGCGACTGGCCATGGGAGGCGCCCGCCTGCTGTTCGCCGACATGCACCCGAATCTGCGATGGCACAACGGCGTGCTGCACATCGACAAGATGATCGGTAGGCACCGCGTCGAGGCGTCGGGCCGAGGGCTGCTGCTCGTACCGTCCGTGTTCGCTCACAAGCCCGGGCCCCCCGTCAGCCCGGAGGAACCGCCGATGCTGGCGTACCCCAGCCGCGGAGTGGCGACGCTCTGGGTGCCGGCGCCCATCGCTGACGCGACGGCTCTCGTGTCCCTTCTGGGTGCGCCCAGATCGAGACTGCTCAGCCTCCTCGATGAGCCGCTGCCCACAGTCGAGATCGCCCGCCGCCTCAGGGTCACCCCGAGCGCCGTGTCCCAGCACCTACGCGTGCTCTACGCCACCGGCCTCGTCACCCGAGCTCGCGCCGGACGGCAGGTCCTGTACCGCCGCACCCCCCTCGGCGACCAACTGACCGGCCAGCGTCAGCCCCCCTGAGCCCGATAGAGCGAGGACCGGCTGTTCGCTGATCCGTCAGCCCACCTCGGCGTGTGTGGCGCTTGTTCGGCGGTCGTCAGCAGCGGTTCTCGTCACGGATCATGCGACGCAGGCTGGTTCGGGTGGCTGCCAGGTCCTTTTCCAACGACGCAATGCGAGATGTGAGTCGTTGTGCTTCGGCGCGCATGTGGGTCTCGGAGCGTTCGAGTCGACGGTTTGCTTCGGTGAGTTCGGCGATGCGCTCCGTCAGTTGGCGGTTGCCGACTTGGTCGAGTTGCTGGCGGAGTTGTTGCCGGACGGCTTTGCGGAGGCGGTCTCGCTCCTGGCGGAGAGCGGTGATCTCTTCGCGCGCCATCATCAGGTCGGACTCAGGCTCGCCGGGCTGGCCTGGCGGCCGTCGGACCGTGCGACGACCGGCTCGTGTTCCTGCTGGCGGATGGCGGCTTCGATGTGCTCGCGTACTGTGTTTCCCGGTCCGAACCATGGCGGCCCGGAGCCTCGGAAGTGGCTGAACTGACTCGACCGGGACGCTGCGTTCAGGAGAAGTCGTGTCCTGCCTCGTCGCATCGCGACCGAGGGGACGACTCGCTTCGTCGGCCATACCCGCCAGTAGCGTTGCGACGTGACCCGGGGCAGAAGCTAGCCACGGACGGCCCGAAGCGCCTGGCCAGCACCCGGTTGGTGCTGGTGGGACTCAGGATCCCCCTCTCTGACGGACCTGACAGTGCGTCGGGACCAGGAGACCTCTTCCACGAACAGCGCGTCTGTCAACAACCCGAATGTGTCCGTCAGATGCAACGTGAGCTGGAACTGCCGCCAGATCCTGCCGGCCACCTTCCTGCAGCCGTTGCCATTCGCAAGAAGGGCCCCGGAATCGTCGCGCTGGACTACGCCCAGGCGCTCGACGTGGCACTCTGCTACGGACTGCGGGTGAACCGGACTCTTTCGACACCGAGTTGGCGCTCCAGCACCGTGATCTGATGGCGGAGGGCCAGGATCTGCCTGTCCTTGTCCCGGTCGCTCATGGGTAGCAGACGCAGCGCGGCGAGCGCGTTCGTCATGGTCAGGTAAGCCAGTCGCAGAAGCACGGCCAGCCATCATGCCGGGGCGATCGCCAACTGCGCGAGAGTACCGATTGGAGCGTCCGTGCTTGAGACCCCGCACATCCCGAAGACTGCCTCTCACCTGGGCGAATGAGTTTTTCGGCAGGGGCAGGTCCTCCGCTTGTGCAGACGTCGATGGTCCAACAAGTCCGCATCCTGTATGTGCCGCACAAGGGGACGGAAGGGGCCCCTGGCCGGCGGTGACGCCGCACAGGGGCCCCTTGACGCGATTGAGCCTGCGTCAGCCGTCGGACTCCGACGAGGGGATGTAGGCGCCCGGGACGTCCTTGGGCGCGAAGATCTTGTTCTCGCCGGGGTAGGGCTTCGTCCACTCGTGTGTCTGGTACCACGTGAAGTGGTTCATCTGTGCGGGGTTCGCGAAGTCGGGAATGGCGCCCGGCCCGGTCAGCCGCTGGTGCGTCTTCCACTCGTCCCACGTCGCCGCGAGTGCCCGCTTGTCCGCCGGCACCTTTGCCGAGGGCACGGCCGCTGCGCTGGGGTCCTGCGGCGCCGGGGTGTCCAGGCCGCAGGCGGGCGGGGTCTTCAGGCCGTCGGTCAGCGAGGTCCGGTTGGGCAGCGCCTTGAACGGTGTGAAGTCGGGGTGCCGGGTGAACGCCCCGCGCATCGGGGTGGCCGCGCTGTCCTTCTGGTTCATCGGGTGGATCCCGAGGATCTGCTCGATGGTCCGGATCATCGTGATCTGCGAGTAGTAGTGGCTGTCGACTTCGGCGTGCTGGGCCCAGGGGCTGATGATCTGGATGGGGGCACGGTGGCCGTCGACGTGGTCGAGGCCGGCCTGGGAGTCGTCCTCGACGACGAAGATCGCGGAGTCCTTCCAGTACTTGCTGTGCGAGATCTCGTCAACCATCCGGCCGACCGCGAGGTCGTTGTCCGCGACCTGAGCGGCCGCGTTCGCCGGACCACCGGTGTGGTCGTTGGAGAGCCAGAACATGTTCAGGTTCGCCGGACCGTTCTTCTCGAAGTCCTGCTTCCAGATCTGCTCCTTGTAGATGTCCGGGACGCTGGTGTCGAACAGCGGGAAGCCGGGCACCGACACCTTGTTGAGCGACGGGATCGCCGAGCCCGTTTGAATGGGGTAGGCGGTGTCCTGCCCGGTCGCCGCCATGTTCTTGGTGTCGCAGTACAGGCTCTGCCAGGACGCGCCGGCCGGCTTGCTCTCGAACGACTGGAACTCGCCGAAGTCCTTGACGGACTTCCCGGCCGCCTGCGCACCGGTCCAGATGAAGCCGGACTTCTGGTGGCCCAGAGCGTCGTCCTCGGTGTCGTAGCTGCGCGTGTACTCACCGGCCGAGGACTCGGTGTACTCCGGGTCGTCGGCCTGCATCAGCCAGTTGTGACCCTCGGCGGAGTTCGTGCCGATGTCGTACGTGTTGTCGTACAGCCCGAACTGCGAAGCCAGCGCGTGCTGGTTCGGCGTCACGTTCTCGCCGAACTGTGTCACCGACGGGTCGCCGTTGCCCTGCGGCATGTCACCGAAGACCTGGTCGTAGGTCCGGTTCTCCTTGACGATCATGAAGACGTGCTTGATCGTCGAGGGAGCGCCGAGCCGCGCCGGGATCGGCACCGGCCTCTGCTTGCCCTTGCCATGGGCCAGCGAGACCGAGCCGCGGGTCCAGCCGTTCTGTCGGAAGACCTTGCCCGTCTCGGACCTGATGACGCTGTCGTCCGGCAGGGTGAACTGCGTCAGGCTCGACGTCGTGTCGTGGGTGCCGTGCCCGGCCTTGTTGGTGGGGCGGCGGGCGTCGATACCACGGGTGTTGGAGACGACCACCTTCTTGCCCACGGTGGTGATCTCCGCGGGGAAGTAGTCCGTCGGGAGCAGGCCGACGTAACTGGCGGGCTCCTGCGGGGACTTGTACCGGTAGACGGCGACGGCGTTGGCGCGGCCGAGCGTCACTAGCAGACGGCCGTCGTCGGTGAGCGTCACCGCGTCGGGCTCGTAGCCCACCGACGCCTCCGGCCACGGCTGGGTGGCGATGGTCTGCACGACCTTGTTCTTGCGGGTGTCGATGACCGACACGTTGTTGTCGGCGGTGTTGGTGACGAACACCGCCCCGTTCTTGGCATACAGGGCCGTCGGGTGCAGACCGACGTCGATGCTCCCGACGGCTGCGGTCGGGTCCGCCAGGTCGATGACACTGACCGTGCCGGTGGTGGTGGCGCCGGTCTGCGGGTTGGCCGGGACCTGGGTGCCGTAGGAGTTGATCGTGGTGTCGCCGGCCTTGGCCGGACGCCCGCCCTCGTTGCTGACGTAGAGCTTGTTGCCGACCCTGGCGATGCCACGGGGCGCGTTGCCGACGGCCCAGCTCTGCTTGATGGTCCCGCTCGCCGCGTCGATGGCGGCCACCCGGTTCTGGCCGTTGACCGCGCCGTACACGGTGGAGCCGTCGGCCGAGAACACCGCGGCACCCACCAGTGCGTGCTTGGAGCCGTCGGCCGGGATCGGGACGGCCGTCGGGCTGGAGAGGGTGCCGTCCGCGTTCACGGTGAACTTGGTGTAGCCGTCGCTCTGGCCCAGCCACAGCTGCGAACCGTCGGGCGAGTACGTCGGGCCCTCCTGGCCGACGGCGCCGCTCGTGATGCGCAGGTCGTCCGTCGAGGCGGTGCCGACGCGCTGCTGCACCTGCCCGGTCTTGAGGTCCATGACGACCAGCGACGCATCGCCGTCGGTGACCGAGGCCGCGAGATGGCTCCCGTCCGGGCTGACCGAGGACGACATGATCTTGCCGTTGTTGATGACGGTGCGGCTGCCGTACGGGGCGATGTACTGGTCGCTCGAGATGACCTGGCCGTTCGCCGTGACCTGGCCGACCTGCTGGGTGGCGAACTGGCTCGTCGAGGCAACAGCGGTGCCCGTGACGGCGAGGGCCACAGCGATGCCCGCCGCCACCAGAGTGCTCCGGCGGCCGAAGCGTCTGCCAAAGAGGTTGATCTGTTCCTTCTCGTTGCTCCGACGCTGCCGTGCTACCTGCATGGAGTTATCCCTTCGGGGTGGCGAGCAGGTCGACGTTGCCGTCGAACTGCCACAGGGGGTTGGGTGCGTCCCCGGTCGGGGTGCGGACCAGGAAGTAGCCGTTGACTTCCTTCGGTCCGTCGCCGTCGGCCATGAAACGACCGTCAGGTGTGAGGTCGAGCTGATAGATCGCCGTCCCCACGACCTCGATGCCGGGCAGATGCCAGGACACGACGCAGCGCCAGTCGTTGCCCGGCCCCTCGGCGGCGACCTTGACGCTGCCCTTGTCGCACGTCGCCGTGGCCTTCAACTGCGCTTCTGTGACGGCGGGGCGGTTGAGCTGCTCGGTTTGCAGGCGATAGAGGTGGGCGAACGCCGTGGCGACCGAGCGCTGCACTTTGTCCTGCTCGATCCCGGAGCCCGAGGCCCCGCTCGCCGAGGCGAGCACCGCCACCGTGACGGCGACCAGCCCGGCGAGCGGCAAGCCTGCGGCGATGACCGCGCGGCGCCCCGAGCCGTCGTAGGTCGGGTTGGTGAAGTCGCGCCGCAGGAAAAGCACGTAGGCCAGCGCTGTCGCGGTCACGGCCCACAGCAGGCTGACCACGATGCCGATCAGGAGCGGGCCGAGCTGCATGGGGCTGGTGAACAGACCGTTCCAGGCGATGAAGGCGTAGCTGGGCAGGGCGAGGCGTACGGCGACGGGCAGCGGCATCATCTGGGCGAGCTGCATCGCGAGCGCGACGAGCGCGGGCAGCAGCAGTCCCATCGGGGAGCGCCCCAGCGTGACGGACCCGAGCAGTCCGATCGCGGCGAGAGCCAGGGTCGGGGCGAGTACGCAGATCCAGGCGAGCAGGACCTTGCCGGCGGCGTCCGCCGGGCTCAGCAGGTGGCCGTCGAGGCCTGCCAGCGGCTGGTTGCCGACCGCGACGATCCCGCCGGCCGTGCTGGATGCGGCCAGTCCGGCCACGAGCAGCAGGATGACGGTGAGGCTGGCCAGTGCCTTCGCCGCGAAGATCCGCCTGGGCGAGCGGACCGCCACCAGCAGGTGGCGCCAAGTGCCGAGCCGGTCCTCGGAGGCGAACACGTCGCCGGCGACCACCGAGGTCAGCAGCGGGAGCGCCCAGGTGCCCGCGAAGCCGAGCATCACCAGCGTTCCGGCCCACCCGGTGGCGTGCATCCAGCGGCCGAAGAGGGTGTCGGAGGGGAGTGTGCTCTGCTGGCTCACAGCGGCGACGAAGAGCGCCGGCGCGATCCAGCAGGCGAGGACCAGCAGGCGGATCCGCCATTGCGAGACGAGCTTGACCAGCTCGAAGCGGTAGGCGCGCGGAACGGAGACGCGGCGGGCTGCGGCAACGTTGTCGTGCGTGAGGGTCGCGGTCACCGGCCGTTCTCCTTCTGCTCGGTGAGGGCGAGGAACGCGGCTTCGAGCGGCGACACCAGGGGGGCGAGCTCGCGCAGCGCGATGCCCGCCTGTACGAGCCGCACCACCAGTTCGTCGAGGGCGGGCACCGGCGCGCGCACGATGAGCGCCTCGGCGTCGTGGCGTGTCCCGGTGTCGTCGACGACGCGGATTCCGGCCGCATCGAGGGCCAGCCGACGGGCGGCCTGCGGGTCGGAGGTGAGCAGCCGGTAGTCGAGTTCACGGTTCTCGGCGGCCAGCTTGCTCAGCGGGCCGGAGAAGACGACCCGTCCGGTGGCGAGGATGGTGGCCTCGGAGCACAGTGCCTGGAGGTCGTCCATGCGGTGGCTGGAGAGCACGACGCTGGTTCCGTCCGCGGCGAGCCGCGTGAGGACACCGTGTACGTGTTTTTTGCCGGCCGGGTCGAGGCCGTTGGAGGGTTCGTCGAGCACGAGCAGCCGGGGCTTTGTGAGCAGGGCGGCGGCGAGTCCGAGCCGCTGGCGCATGCCGAGGGAGAAGCCGCGGGCCTGGTCGTCGGCGACATCGGTGAGCCCGACCTGGTCGAGCACGTCGTCGACTCCCGCTGTCCGCGCGTCGTGGCCTCGCAGAGCGGCCAGCGCGGCGAGGTTCTGCCGGGCGGTCAGCGAGGGGTAGAGGCCGGGCCCGTCCACGAAGCCGGCGACGCCGTCGGGAGCGGCGAGCGCGCGCCTGAGCGGCGTGCCCAGGATCTCGAGGTGGCCGCTGTCGGCGACGGCCAGACCCAGCAGGAGACCGAGCAGCGTCGTCTTGCCGGCGCCGTTCGGTCCGACCAAGCCGTGGATCTGGCCCTGCGCCACGTCCAGATCGACGCCGTCGAGTGCCACGACGTCACCGAAACACTTGGTGATCCCGCGAGCCTGAACTGCGAGAGGTGTGTCCATGAGCCCCTTCTTCCGAAACACTCAGGGACCTTAGGGACGGCACACAACGCAGGCACAGGCGGCTGGTTGAACGTGCAGGAAACGGATCGTCAAGGCGTCGGCAAGTCCGGGTGCACAAAATGGCCAGCATCGAGCCAGAGTTGGGCAACCCCTGAAGGCACCGGGTCGGCGCCGTGGCATCACCGCCGCGGTTACGAAGCCGGGCACTCAGCCTCGGGAGGCGGTGCCGTCCGCTGATCCGGACGAGCGGGTGCGGCAGTTGGAGGCCCGGGTGGCCGAGCTCGAGGCAAGTGAGCGCAAGCTCGCCACCGAGCGGGACATCCTCCGCGAGGCGGCCGCGTATTTCGCCGGAGAGTCGAACTGGTGAGGAGCCGCTTCCAGTTCGTTGACGACCATCAAAACACCCACGAGGTGAAGCGGCTCCGCCAAGTCCTGGACGTGAACCGGTCCAGCTACTACAAGTGGCTCGCCGACGCCGAGGCCCGGGCCACCCGGCAGCGGGAGGACCGGATCCTGGCCGAGGAGATCCGAGAGGTCCAGGGCGAGTCCGGCGGCGCTTACGGCTCCCCGCGAATGACGGCCGAGGTCCGCGAGAAAGGGCGGCGGGTCAAAGAGAAGCGGATCGCCCGGATCATGCGGACGTTCTCCATCACCGGCATCCGCCTGCGCAGACACGTGCGCACCACCGTCCCGGACCCGGCAGCCTCACCGGTCCCGGACCTGTTCCAGCGCGACTTCACCGCTACCGAGCCGGGGCGCACATACATGGGCGACATCACGTATCTCCCGCTCGCGGGCAGGGAGTTCCTCTCTCTCGCGACCGTGCTGGACTGCTTCAGCCGCAAGGTCGTCGGCTGGTCCATCGCCGACCACATGCGCACCGGCCTGGTCGCCGACGCACTGCGGATGGCCGCCTGGACGGCGCCGTGTTCCACTCCGACCACGGAGCGCAGTACGGATCCCGGGCCTTCGCCGGCCTCTGTGACCAACTCGGGGTCACACGGTCGATGGGCGCGGTCGGCACCAGCGCCGACAACGCGGCCTGCGAAAGCTTCCACGTGCGTCCGGGACCAGGTCCACTGAGATTTCCAGCGTCACAGCTTCTCAAAGACAACCGAAGGGCACCTGGTCAGGGGCCTGGCCTGTGCCACAAATCGTGAGATCCCACAGAATTGTGGGATCTCACATCCCGTGGCCACATCTCACGACCGATGGCCGACGGTCGTGTCAGACGGCCTTGACGACGGTGCCAGTGCCTTCGAGCGCGGCGACCTCGTCGATGGGTGCTGCGGTGTCGGTGACGAGGGTGTGCAGGAGTGTGGAGGGACCGACGTAGGCGTAGGCGGTGTGGCCGAGCTTGCTGCCGTCGGCGGCGACGATGATGCGGCGCGTGGAGGCGATGCCGGCCTTCTTCACGGCCGCGTCGTCGAGGTCGTAGGCAGTCAGGCCCTGGGCTGCGCTGAGACCGCAGCAGCCCATGACGGCAGTGTCGAAGCGCAGTGCCGCCAGGGACGCGAGGGTGAGGGGGCCGGTGAGGGCTCCCTCGGCTGCCCGAGGCTGCCCGCCGGGCACCATCAGTGTGGCCGGGCCCGGGCCCTCGCCGAGTACGTGGATGGCCTGCAATGACAGGGGCATCACAGTGACCGGCCGCCTGCGCAGCAGGTGGGCGATCTCCAGGCAGGTGGTGCCGCTGTCGAGGAGGACGGTCTCGCCGTCGGCGATGAGCGAGGACACCTCTTCGGCGATGCGGCGCTTGGCGTCGACGGCGTCGTGAGCACGCAGCGCGAAGGGCGGCTCCTCACCCCTGAGCAGCAGGGTGCGCGCCCCGCCGCGGACGCGTTCAAGGACGCCTTGCGCGGCCAGCGCGTCGAGGTCGCGCCGGATGGTCATCTCGGAGGCGCCGGTCAGTTCGGCGAGTTCCTGGACCGTGATCCTTCCCGTCTCCCTGACGGCCTGCGCAATCATCCCGTGCCGGTCTGCGTTGCTCATACCGCGATTGAACACCACACGAAACGAACATTCAATGTGTGCGAAGTGACAGTATTCAAGCGCGCAATATGTTCGTTACGGTGGCTCTCATGAATCATTCGCTGCGAGCCGCCCGAATAGCTACCTTTGTCTACTTCAGTCTGTGCGGCACTCTGATGGGCACCTGGGTGGTGAACATCCCCGCCATCGAGGAACGCGTGGGCATCACTCACGCGACGCTCGGGGGACTGCTGGTGCTGCTGGGGCTGGGGGCCTTCATCGGTATGCAGGTGGCCGGGCGTCTGGCTGACTCTCTCGGGGCGCGCATCGTCGTCCCCGCCACCAGCGTGCTGTGCAGCGCGGCCCTGGTGCTGCCCGGCCTTCCCCGGGAGCCGTGGACGCTGGCAGGTGCCCTGCTGGCCTTCGGATTCTGCAATGGCTGCCTGGACGTGAGCATGAACACCCACGCCGTGCACGTGGAGAAGGCGTACGGCCGGCCCGTCATGTCGGCCTTCCACGCCACGTTCTCTGTCGGCGGCGTCGTCGCCGCACTCGTCGGAGCTGCTACGGCGAGCGCCGGCCTGAGCCCGGCCGCCGGCATGGCCGCCATGGGAGTCCTGGGTATCGCGATCGCCCTGGTGTCGGCACGTGCCCTGCTGCCGACCGCACCCACCGCTGCCGACACCGGCTCCGCGAGGGAGACCGAGCAAGCGCCGTCCGCCGAGCACCGCGGCACCAGCGGGCGCATCTGGATCCTCGCCGCCCTGGCTCTGATGGTCATGCTGTGCGAGGGAGCCGCCAACGACTGGAGCGCGCTGCACCTGAAGGACGTCCTCGGCACACCCGCGAGCACTGCCGCCTTCGCGTACGGCACCTTCGCGGCGACCATGACCACCGGCCGACTGCTCGCCGACCGCCTCGTCGCCCGGTTCGGGTCCATGGCGATCCTGCGTTACGGCGCGGTGACGGCTGCCGTCGGCATCACGATCGTGACCGTCTCCCCGTGGATATGGGCCGCGTTCGCAGGATGGGCGCTGTTCGGTCTGGGGCTGTCCGGCTGTGTCCCCCAGTTGTTCAGCGCGGCCGGGCACGCCGACCCCTCCGCTGCAGGGGCCAATGTTTCCCGCGTCGCCGGGCTCGGCTACGTCGGCATGCTCGCCGGCCCCGCCGCCATCGGCTGGTTGACCCACCTCGTCGCCCTGAATCACGCCTTCGTACTGCTGATCATGCTGTGTGCGATCACCGCCGTGGCCGCCGGGATCCTGCGCACCGGATCCGACCGCACGAGCGAGATGGCAGCAAGTAGCAGCTGAACGCCCCTCGGGATCCGGAGGAACCCACGACGATGTCCGCCGACCGCAGCATCGTGCTGTTCGACCTCTTTGGGGTCATCGCCCGCCACCAACGCCCAGGCGCCCTGGGAAAGATGGCCGCCCGCTGTCACACACCCACCGACGCCTTCACCACGGCCTACTGGGCCTGTCGCCCGCCCTACGACGCCGGTCAGCAGTCCGCGCCCGAATACTGGACCGCCGTACTGCGACGGCTGTCCCTGTCCGTCGACGCCGACACCATCGAGGAACTGCGCCTCACCGACATCGACAGCTGGTCACGCATCGACGACCCGATGGTCGCCTACGCCCAGTCCCTCCGCGACGTCGCCGAGGTCGCCTTGCTGTCGAACATCCCCTCCGACCACGCGGACGCCTTCCTTGCCGCGCAGCCCTGGCTGCACGATCTGGACCACGTGGCCTTCTCCGGGAAGATCAAAGCGGCGAAGCCGGCCTCAGCCGCCTTCCAACACTGCGTCGTCGCCATGCGGGCCGCCCCGACCGACTTCCTCTTCGTCGACGACCGCGAGGAGAACGTACGCGCCGCGCAGGCCATGGGTATGAACGGACACGCCTTCACCGATCGCGACGAGCTGGCAGCCGTCATCGACACCTGGTTGCCGACTCGAGGACTCACGCGGAAATGACACATCCCTCACCATCCGGGCCTTCTGGTTGGCCCTCGGCCCGGCCCGTCGGCAGGAACAGCAGCCCGCCCCCCATGGCGGCCGCGGTGGCGAGCAGGGACCCGCCTCCGTGCCGACCGTCGGGCTGCGACAGCCTCACGGCTGGCCGTATTCGGCGTCGAAGGGACCGTGGAAGGTCGACGGTCTATGCAGTGCTCAGCGGCCGACAGCGGCCGAACGAGCAGCTTCTGGCGGTGCTGTCGGCCCTGCGGAAGCCGTCAGAGAACTCCAGGAAGCTGGCCGCACGTGGCCTGTCCCGCGCGTGGCGACGCTCGCAGAACACCTGGCGTGGCAGGAGGCCCCGTAGTGGGAGCGGCGGAACACGTCGGCGTCAGATCTCGCGGTGCTTGACGAGGACCGTCTCTTGCGGGAGGTGAGCGACGACAAAATCCTCCTGCACGCTGCCGCGGAGGGGCAGGAGGTCCATCGCGTCCTCGATGCGGCGGCGCCCACGGAAGACCCGACGCAGGTCGTCGAGGTCTTGGAAGCGGTTGTCAGGTCACGTTGCCCAAATTCTGCGGGTGTTCAAACAGCACGCCACGTTCCACTCATGGATCCCGGAAATGCTCGATCGTAGTTCGGCACGCCTCACCACCACGAATGGCAACGCGCGCGCGGATGTTGCTGACGCCTTTCGTGCCGCAGGCTTGGAGCCCGAACTCGAAGCAGTCGAAGCTATCAGCAAGCGCAACGTTCGGCAGTTGGCGGCCTGGGTAGAGAGCCGCGGCTATCGATGGAGTGGCAGTCTGGACGACGAATGAGAAGCCACCCATTGAGGCGCCCCGCCCCCAGCTCGAACGCCTACCCGCGTGCGATCCCGGGACCGCCAGGCTGCTGATGCGCAGCGTCGTGGCCCTGCGGGTGAGCTCGCAGCGGCCGGTGCCGCCCTGCTCGCGCGCCGGCAGCGTCCCGCCCCTCCTCTGCTCCGGTAGGAACCCGGCCGCTCGATCCTTCGGTGTCGCTCTCGGAGTCGGTCCGCAGCACCAGCATGTTGTCCCGATTCTCCGCGAGTGGCCCTGGTGGTCGCCGTGAGAATGACACGGCCTTTCGTCACTCATGCCTGCAACGGGTGAGCACCATCTGCCAGTGCCAATCGCGAGGTCGCTGAGCCTGCACCATCGACACTCGGATGTTGATGTTCAACTGACACTCCCCCGCAGACCATCACGGCCCGGGCGGCGGAGGAGTGGCCGGCCCACTTCGTGGCGTTCGATCTGTTGCGGCTGTCCGGGACGGACACGACCTCCTGGCCGTACCGGCGGCGCAGGGCCGCACTGGAGTCCGTGTTCGCCGCCCGTCGGCTGTCGGCGCCGTGGGCACTGTGCCCGTCGGCCACCGAAGCCGACGTCGTCCGCGAGTGGCTGACATGGTCGTCGGTCGGGATGGAGGGATTGGTCTTCAAGAGGCTGGACGACGCTTACCGGCCCTCGGTGCGCGGGTGGCAGAAATACAAGGTCCGCGAGACGAGCGAGGCGATCGTCGGCGCGGTCACCGGCTCCCCGGCCGTTCCCCGCACGCTGCTGCTCGGCAGGTACGACGACCAAGGCCGCCTTCAGTACGTCGGCCGCACCACCACTCTCGCCCGGGCAATGGGTGCTGCGGTGGGCGGATTTCTCGCACCGGCCCAGCGCGGCCATCCATGGACGGGCTGGTCTTTCTCCGCCGGGTGGGGCACCAGGAAGACGCTGAACGTCACGCTGGTGCGACCCGAGCTGGTGGTGGAAGTCGGCGTCGACGTCACCCGCGACGCCTCCGGCCGATGGCGCCACCCCGCACGCCGGCACCGCGCCCGTCCCGACCTCTCCCCCGCCGATGTTCCCCACCTGATGCCGCCGCTCTGACTGCGGCGCAGCGCGACGGCCCCGGCCGACGCGCGAGGAGCACCAGCGACGCCCGATCCCCTCGCCCGCCGCCGCCCGAGACGCCTGCCGGTGCCGTAGCGATTCCTGGCTACGGCCTTGCCGAACCTGCGCGGCAAGGCCTCACCCGATGGGTCGTGAGCGGGCGACTCAGAGTGCG
This sequence comes from Streptomyces sp. NBC_01450, assembly GCF_036227505.1. Classification (NCBI taxonomy): domain Bacteria; kingdom Bacillati; phylum Actinomycetota; class Actinomycetes; order Kitasatosporales; family Streptomycetaceae; genus Streptomyces; species Streptomyces sp. NBC_01450. Next base: position 1,018,507 of record NZ_CP109481.1, read on the forward strand.
GGATGTGGCGTTCCGTCGGTCTTGTCATCGCTCGATGGTGTGACGTTGGGGCATCGCTGCCGGTCAGGCGTTCGGGGTTCGCTTGAGTTGTGGCATGAGCATGCGCAAGCCGTACCCGAGTGATCTCACCGATGAGCAGTGGGAGCTCGTCGAACCCGTGATCACGGCATGGAAGGCCCGGCATCCGTCGGTCAGCGGGCATCAGGGGAAGTACGCGATGCGGGAGATCGTGAACGCCATCCTCTACCAGAACCGCACGGGTTGTCAGTGGGAGTTCCTGCCCCATGACATGCCCCCGCCCGGAGCGGTGAAGTACTACTTCTACCTCTGGCGCGACGAGGGCACCGACCAGGACATTCACGACCTGCTGCGCTGGCAGCTGCGGGAGAAGCGGAAACGATTAGCCGACCCGAGCCTGGTGGTCCTGGACACGCAGAGCATCCACGTGGCCGTCGGCGTCCCGGCCACGACGACGGGCCGGGACGCCGCGAAAAGGGTGCCGGGCAGGAAGAGATGCCTGGCCGTGGACGTGCTGGGCCTCGTCATTGACTGCGTCGTCCTGCCCGCCTCCGCGCACGAGAACACCGCCGGCATCGCCCTGCTGGACGCTGTCACCGAGCAGTGCGACACGGTGAAAAAGGCCCTGGTCGACCAGGGCTTCAAGAAGAAGGTCGTCGAGCACGGCAGACACGTGGGTATCGACGTCGAGATCGTCGAGCGCAACCCGGACGACAAAGGCTTCGTTCCACAGGCCAAACGGTGGATCGTGGAGCAGACGAACGGGATCCTGATGTTCTACCGCCGTCTCGTACGCGACTACGAACACCGCCCCGCCTCCTCCCGCTCCCGCGTCCTGTGGGCGATGACCTCCGTCATGAGCCGCCGCCTCACCGGAGCCACCATCGCCTCCTGGAGGACCGCATGAGCGAAAACCCACAGGTCAAAGCCATCCTGGAACACATCGAAACCCGCGAACGCGAACTGGACGACCAAGCCGAGCAGTTCCGGGACCGCATCGAAGAACTCACCCGGCAGCTCGGCGAACTCGACGCGGAGAGCGAGAACCTGCGCATCACCCGCAAGACCCTCCTCACGCTCCCGCTACCCTCACCCGCCACCGGGCCGGACCGCCCCGACATCCCCGACCACCCCGCCTACCAGCAGATCCTCTCCGCCCTGGCCGACGCGGACCGGCCGATGCGCGCCCGCGATCTCTGCCAGGCCCTCGACCTGCCGATCCTCCCGAAGAACACCGAAGGCATCCGCTGCAAACTGAAACGCCTGGTCAGCCGGGGCATCCTCATCGAACCCGAACCCGGCTTGTTCGCCCGCCCCGACGCCTGAGGGCCACCCCACACCCGCGACCAGCGATCCTTCCCCAACCTCAACCACGAAACGGACAAGAACTCACGTTCCGCACTCTCAGGGTGGAGCTTGGCGGGCCGGCACGACGGCCGGACCGTGCCCTGCGAGTCCCCTTCGGCGGCCGCTTGGACTCAGCCGCCGCTCTTGCGCCGGAACGACCGCTGACTCGCAGCCGGGCCGTGCGCCCCGCGGATCTTCGACGCGCCGGTGTTCGCAGCGAGAGCGGCCGCGTCCGCCTGCATGCCCCGCTTGCGCGCCAGGGCGTCCCGGAACTTGCGTTTCAAGTCATCCTGCCCGTCGTCGTCGGGTGCCGGCACGGGCTCCTCGATGTCGGTCGGCTCCGAACCTTCTTGCGGTGAGGGCTCTGCGGTCATGGTGACCTCCGGGTTCGGGTAGTGGGAAGCACAGCTTGTCATGAACCATGGTGTCCGCGATCAGGCCCCCAGTCCGGGCGCGCGTCCGCGAAGGTTGGTGAGGCCTGCACGCCCGCCGGGGGCGACGTCGTGATGAAGGTGATGGCGGATACCACCCGGCACCCGGTGGTCTTCCCTGTCAGGTTGCTCTGTTCAAGCTCATGACTCGTCGCGCGTGCGTTCGCATCAGCGGCAAGCACGGTTGGCACTGGCCTCGGGTATTCACCGGCTGGGGGTGATCTGCGGCTGGTTCAGAAGAAGGTGCCCGTGGCCTGCGAGGATGTGAGTGTTGAGGTCATATCCAAAGCGAGGGCAGGGGCACCTTCTGGGTGAAAGCTACCGGGTGAGACGAGCGGCTGTCGGTGAAGGCCAACGGCAAGGCATGGTCGGGCATGCAGGGGCCGCACTGCTACGCCGGTGCGCGGACCGAACCGGGCTGACCACGCATGGCTCAGCGCTATGCACCCCTATCAGGGCTACCCGGATATGCCCAGCACTCGCTCCGTCCAACAAGTACCGAACGCCACTCCTGACGGATTCCAGGCCACCGCAGCCCGAGTGCCAGCGCATCCTCAAGCCCGGCGGCTTCCTCCTTTTAAGCTTCCACCAATCGCAGACCGCAGGCTGGGGCGCTGTGGCGTTCGTAGCAGGGCTGAGCGGTGCTGGCCGCGGTCATCTTCGTGGCCACCTCTGTTTGCACCTGGCGGCAACTCCCGCCATAGCGGCCGTGGGCGAAGCCGGAAGCAGTCCGCCAGGCGGCGCACACCTTCACCGCTGTCAAGCCGACAGTGGGAGCGGCCCGGTGGAGGATCTGGTTCGTCTTGGGTGCGGCAAGCGGGTTGAGCCCGAGCTGGTCGGCAAGGTCGCGGATCTCGGCGCGGCGCTGGGTTCCGTTCATGCCGCCGGGAGACGGGGTGCGGCCGGTCAAGGACAGGGCTCGCCATTGGCGTTCGGTGCGGTCGGGGCCATTGAGAAACCACAGTCCGGTGGCAGCGTCCTCCAGGGGGCCGCGCAGCAGGGTCCAGGAACTGGTGGGGGCGATCTCCCCCGCCAGGGTCAGGCGGCGCAGGACGTCGGCGTGAGCGAGGCCTGCGGTGTAGGAGGTGCAGATCAGGTGCGCGGCCGTGTACGCGCCGAGCGGGGCGTCGCGGCCAGGCTCCTGATAGGCGCAGGCCGAGGCAGTTGCCGGTAGCCGCCCTCACCGCGCAGCTGCTCGATCTGGCGGAACAGGGGCAGGAGGGCTCGCCTCCGGCAGCGGTCACTTGACGCTCAGAACGCCTGTGCTGTCTGCCGGTGGCGATCTCGTGGTGGCGGGCGGGGACGGTGTTGGGTCCTCGCCGGACGTAGAACTCCAGCCGTGACCCGTTGCGGTAGGAGCAGGGCTGGCTCGCGGCAGTGACCTCGATTGCGAGCACCTTCTTGCCCTCGTGGTCGATCATGCGCGCGGTGTACGGCGGCTCGGGTTCCAAGTTGTCCCGGATCATGTTCACGACCATCAGCAGCTGCTGGTCGGCGGTCTCCTTTTCGGTGAGCCCCACGATCTGCAGATCGCCCTGGACGCCGATCAGGACGGTGCCGCCGTCCTGCGAGGCGAACGCCGCGATGGTCATGAGCATCTTCTTGCGGGACTCGCCCGCCTCCGGGATCTCCCGCTTAGCCTCCAGGTGCTGCCCCACACCGGCGGCCAGGAGAATGTCCAACTCGGGGCCGGGATGCTGTCGGCGACGGGTGAATCGTGACCCTCTGACGGCGGATCAAAACTGACCCACTTCGTGGTCTTCTGACCAACCTGATCTTGATCGAAGGTCAGGAGAAGAGGGTGATTTCCGTGGAGGACTGGGCAGAGATCCGCAGGCTGCACCGGGCCGAGCAGATGCCGATCCGGGCGATCGCCCGGCAGCTGGGCATCTCGAAGAACACCGTGAAGCGGGCCCTGGCCACCAACCGGCCACCGCTCTACTCCCGGCCGGCGAAGGGTTCGGCGGTCGACACGGTCGAGCCGCAGATCCGGGAGCTTTTGAAGCAGACTCCGACGATGCCCGCGACGGTGATCGCCGAGCGGATCGGCTGGGACCGTGGCATGACCGTCCTCAAGGAACGCGTACGCGAGCTGCGGCCCGCCTATCTGCCCGTCGATCCGGTCTCACGCACCACCTATCAGCCCGGCGAGCTGGCCCAGTGCGACCTGTGGTTCCCACCCGTCGACATCCCGCTCGGATACGGGCAGTCCGGCCGTCCTCCAGTGCTCGTGATGGTCTCGGGATACTCGCGGATCATCGCCGCACGGATGCTGCCCACCCGCACCACCGGCGACCTGATCGACGGCCACTGGAAGCTGCTGACCGGCTGGAACGCGGTCCCGCGGATGCTGGTCTGGGACAACGAGGCCGGCATCGGCCGCGGCAAGGTGACCGGCGACTTCGCCGCATTCGCGGGCCTGCTCGCCACCCGGATCTACCTCTGCCGGCCCCGTGATCCAGAAGCGAAAGGGCTGGTGGAGCGGGCCAACGGTTACCTGGAGACGAGCTTCCTGCCGGGCCGCACCTTCACCGGGCCCGACGACTTCACCACCCAGCTGACCGCCTGGCTGGCCATCGCCAACCGGCGCCAGCACCGCACCCTGGGCGCCCGCCCCGTCGACCGGTGGGAAGCCGACCGGGCCCAGATGCTCACGCTGCCGCCGGTCGACCCGCCGCGCTGGTGGCGTTTCGCCACCCGCATCGGCCGCGACCACTACATCCGCGTCGACACCTGCGACTACTCCGTGCACCCCCTGGCCATCGGCAAGAAAGTCCAGGTCCGCACCGACACCGACGAGGTCGTCGTGACCCTCGCCCCCGGCGGGGCGGAAGTCGCCCGCCATCCACGGTGCTGGGCCAAGCAGCAGACCATCACCGACCCGGTCCATGCCCGCGCCGCCGCCGTTCTGCGCGGCGACTACCGCCACCACCAAGCCTCCCAGGCCCAGGCCGCCCGCCGGCACAACGCCGCCACCGCCAGTGATCTCGTCGAGGTCGAACAACGCCAACTCGACTCCTATGACCGCATGTTCACCCTCATCGAGGGCGGCGGCCAAGCCGATGATCCGGAGGTCTCCTGATGCCCACCACCAAGACCGCCGCCGCGGCGGCGGGGCCCAGGACCGGCCGTCAGACCGCCGCCGACCTGTCCTTCCTGGCCCGGGCGATGAAGGCCCCGGCCCTGCTGGACGCCGCCGAACGCCTGGCCGAACGCGCCCTGAAGGAGACCTGGACCCACACCGAGTTCCTCGTCGCCTGCCTCCAGCGGGAGGTCTCCGCCCGCGAGTCCCACGGCGGCGAGGCCCGCATCCGCACCGCCCGCTTCCCCGCGATCAAGACGATCGAGGAACTCGACATCACCCATCTGCGCGGCATAACGCGCCAACAGCTCGCCCATCTGGGCACGTTGGACTTCATCGCCGCGAAGGACAACGCTGTTTTTCTGGGACCGCCGGGAACCGGGAAGACACACCTGGCGATCGGACTCGCGGTCCGCGCCTGCCAGGCCGGCCACCGGGTCGCGTTCGCCACCGCCGCCGAATGGGTCGACCGCCTGGCCGCCGCCCACCACGCCGGACACCTCCAGACCGAGCTCACCAAACTGTCCCGCTATCCGCTGATCGTGGTCGACGAGGTCGGCTACATCCCCTTCGAAGCCGAGGCCGCGAACCTGTTCTTCCAGCTGGTCTCGAACCGATACGAGAGAGCGAGTGTGATCGTCACGAGCAACAAACCCTTCGGACGCTGGGGCGAGGTCTTCGGCGACGAGACCGTGGCCGCCGCCATGATCGACCGCCTCGTCCACCACGCCGAGGTCCACTCCCTCAAAGGCGACTCCTACCGCATGCGAGGACGCCAACTCGGACGCGTCCCCACCGCCACACACGACACCGACTGAACACCGGCAACCAGACCCGGTGGGTCAGAACTCGACCGCCCACACCGGGTCAGGATTCAGCCGCCGCCGACAGATGCCCCCCAGACCACCGAGGCGTCGCGTGCGCGGCCATACGAAGGGGCCGGGAAGTGCCGCCAGTCCAGCCACTCGTCTGCGCGGCGCAGCATGAGCAGACTCTCGGGAGGAAGCCCGCCGGGAAGAGCGAAGGTGTGCGTGCCGGGGCCGGTAACTGGCTGGACCTGATGGCCGACGGGATCGCTGAGTTCCAGGCTGGCGCCGGTGAGTGCATCACCGTCGACGACGACCGTAAGGGTGTCCGGGGCGATGGTCATCTGCGGGAACCATCCACCGCGGTGCGCATTCCATTGGTGCTCGATGTGGTCACAAGGTGCGGACACCGGTTTCCGCGGTGAACTCAAGCATGTGTGCCCCGGAAGGCAACCTACCGGCATCGGTACCGGTGATTATGATCTGACACCCTTCAGCGACGCGCTCTGTGGCCCAGTTCATGAACTCTTGTGCCCGCCGTTGGGAAAGACCGGCTAACGGCTCGTCCAGCAGGAAGAGTGTGTCGGAGTGGCCAAGGTGTTCCTGGGCAGAGTTCTCCCCCAGTGGAGCCGAGCCGAGGTGGGAGACGAACAATCCCCCGCGGAATCGGTCATGACCGCGTTGTTCAATCTCCAGACATTGCGCGAGAATCCGGCTGCTTGCTCTGACTTCGGCCTCGTAGCCACCGTTGACGTAGCGGCATCCGGTGACCACTGCGATTGCTTCCAGCAGCATGGTCTTTCCGCTGCCATTGGGGCCCACGAACAGGCTGATACCGGCTTCCAGCGTGATCCCGCGCTGCAGTGACCAGACGAAGGGTTCTGCGAACCTGAAACCTTTCGTCTCCGTAGGATCGGGCACACGCCCAAGCATGATCGCGGTGATGAACCCTTCGTGTCGTGCACGGGGCACGGTCGGCAGGGTCGTATCGGCAGCCATCTCTTCGGTGTAGCGGTCGAGATCCTCCGCGTTGGTATCCAGCCGTTGCTCTGCTGTCTGCAAGGCCAGGTCTATGTCATCCAGACTGGGCCCGTCCATGCGCACGAACGGCCAAGGGGCTCTAAGCCAGGGAGCGCTCTCCAGCACGCTTGAGATCTGGGTTTCTCTCACCATGGCTAAGGCCTCGATGAGCTGCATGATCCTCGCTGTCTGCTCCTCCAGCAGATTCTGGGCACGGTCCCGTTCGGCTTCAGCACGGGCCCGCTCGCGCTCGCTCCTGCGCAACTGCTCGCCCCAACTACTCTGCGAGGCATCTGCTGAGCCGCCGCGGGCCCGGCCGCTCTGTACGCGAAGAGTCAGCACCGTATGACGAATCTGTTCGGACATCATCAGGAGAACCATGGTCAACTGCTGAGCGCGGTCACGCACGCGTTCGAGCTCGGCACTGCGTAGTTCGGCACGCCGAAGCTGATCAGCCAGCTCCAGTGAGCGGCGCTGCTGCACGACGAGTTCGGACACGGCTCGGACCGGGAGCTGCCCATCCGCCCCGGTCAACTCCGGCTCGCTGGGCTGCTGCCAGAGCGCGCGTGCCCGGGCAAGGCGGCGTTCACGCTCTTGAGCAGTGGCGGACACCACGTCCGCCACTGCCTCGACGAAGTCCCATTCCATACCTTGCCCGGCGAGACGTTCATACAGCGTCGTGCGTCCGGGAGAACTACCCGAAGCAAAGTGCTCCGGCACCAACCTGGCCGAGAGGTCCGCCCCAGTCAGCCTCGCCTCGTCCAGCCAGCCGCGCAGAAGCCCTGCCACCGCGTTGTCCCGCTCGCTCCGGCCGCGCAGCGGACCCCACTTCTGAGTACGTCGTCCCACGCCCATGAAGTCACGTCCCTCCTTGGACTGCGGTTCCCATCACCAACATGCTGCCCGCCCCAGCCCCGTCCGTAGCCGTCCGCCGGACGAGGCGGACGTCTGGAATGCCCCGTGCAAACCGCGAAGTCTGAGCGGTACAAGCCCCGATGAACACAAGGGAAGCGAGCCTTCATGCCCCTGCAGATCACATCGATGCGCCAGGGCAGTACCCGGCATACAGCCCCAACCAGCCCGCCACCACAGCACAGCTGTGTGCACATCACCCTTGATATTGCGCGGCCAGTCGGCGCGCGGGACAGGCTGCTCTCCTGCATCCCCGCACTCGCTACGGCTATCGCTGCCGGACACGGCCTGCACGAACCTGGTGATCTCGCCGTGTCGGTGATTCTTTCCGTGATTTCCATGCTCTGCGATCTGCTACCGCAGCACCGGAACAGCCACGACCACCAGCCGAACATGCCCGTTGGCCACAACCAACGATCAGCAGCAGAAAGGGGCCGGCATTTGCCCGGTCACTCACGAAATACGAGGGCCCCGCGGGTTCCCGGAAACCGTGCCGCAAATCGTCTGCCTCAACGAGCCCCATCACGGTCTCGTTCACCCGGCAGCCCCCACCCTGCCCGCGTACATATGCGCTCCTGTTGCCTTCAGCGACGGTGAGAGAAACAGGCAGGGCGACCCTCAATCCACGACAGCCCACCAATGTCGAGACGATGGCGGGTACAGGTGACGGCAACGTAGGCGAGGCGAGCTTCACCGTCATCGATCGGACCGGGCACCGCGCGGCCGGTGTCGTCCAGCTGGTCGCTGTCCTTGGGCGGGGTGAAGTCGTCGGCGATTTTCACCTGCGCCCATTCACGCCCCTTCGCCTTGTGGGCGGTGGAGACGGTGACCTCAGCGCTGTTGCTCGGGGACGAGTTGAGCAACAGCGCTGAGGATGGCGTCGATGCCGTGGGTGTCGACGAGCGGCCGCTCAATGGGAGAGAGATGCAGTCTCTCGGGGTCGGACTACCTGATCAGCTTCGGCGTCAGGTCAAGGCGCCCGACACGGGCAAGGTCCGCAAGCAGCCGTACTTCGTGTGGGCCTTGACCCAAGGACGGGACTCTGTTGGTGATGTTGGCGGGGGGCTGACACCTGGTCCGGGCACTGTCACGTTGGCTGCCCGGGTGGGACGATCTTCGTGTTGATCATGCTGGGAGGGAATCGCTGGTGTCGCCTGTGCCGCCGTCGTACAGGGGCCACCGGTACCCGGTCGAGGTGATCTCCCACTGCGTGTGGCTGTACTTCCGCTTCTCGCTCAGCTTCCGCGAAGTCGAGGAGCTGATGCTCCAGCGAGGCGTCGTCGTCTCCTACGAGACCATCCGCCGCTGGTGCCCCAAGTTCGGCCAGGCCTACGCCAACGGACTGCGCCGCCGGCCCCGGCCCGGCGACAAGTGGCACCTGGACGAGGGGCGCTGTCACGTTGTTGGGTGCGTGGGTGTCTGATGGCGTGTCGGGGCATGGCCCTCGGCTCAGGCGGGAGCTGCTATGCCGCATACCGCGACCATGGCAGCCGACATCGCGAGTGCCTTCGTACTGAGATACATCGTGGCCCTCCATTCTGTTCGGCGATGTTCATGACCCGGCTCGCAGGACGTCGTTAGCGATGAATCCACACCTGATTGGTGTGGCGTCTACTCGGGGAAACGCTGGGCTCTCTGGCGGTAGTCCCTTGGGGGAATGCCATAAGCGGAGCGGAAGGCACGCGTGAAGTCGGCGGCCCGGGGAAAGCCCCAGCGGGCGGCGATGGCGTGGATAGGGGTGGCCCCGAGGGCGGGCTCCGCGAGGTCGCGGCGGGCGCCTTCCAAGCGCTGTCCACGGATCCAGGCAGCGATCGACTCCTCTTCGTGCTCGAAGAGTCGATACAGGTAGCTGCGGGATATGTGGTGCGCCGCAGCGATGGCGCCGGGAGTCAGGTTCGGGTCGTGAAGGTGATCCCGCACGAACGCACGGATGCGTAAGACAAGAGTCTCCTGGCGAGTTTCCGGTGGAAGCGAGCTTTCCGCATCGAGGGCTTGGGCGAACAGCGCTGACAGCAGGTCAACCACCACGGACCCGAGCCGCGGCCCATCGGCGGGCCGGTACGCATCGGTGCCTCGCGCCAGCTGAGTGAGCAGCTGCCTCAACAAGGCGCCGAATCCTTCTTGCACCGACAATCGCAGACCGGTCACGTGGTCCAGCCGGTTCCGCGGCAGAGGCAACAGAGCCTTCGGGACCTCCAGCCCAACTCCCGTATGCGGAAGAGAGCCATCGCCCCCGTGGACGTCGACGGTGCGCGATGTGTCGACGACACACAGGCTGTCCGGACCGTACTCGGCCTCCTCCTCACCCCGCACTGTGCGCAGCGCCCCGCTCAACGGTAGAGAAACGTGCAGCCCCTCGGGATCCGACTGCCGGATCAGTTTCGACGATCGCCGAAAGCACACCGGCTGGAACGTGGTGGGCCACACCGATACAGCACCGAGGTCGAGCACACGTTGAGATGCCCGAAAATCCGCCCGATGGTCGCTGCGTAACTCCAGCGGAGCATGGGTCCGGCTGACCAGCTCGCGCCAGCAGTCGAACCGGTCCGCCGCCGGCAGATCATCGCTCCGGAACACCGTCTCGCTCAGCATGTCCCTCCTCGCCGTTTCACAAGTCCTTGAACGGCTTGCCCCTTACCTCTCCCCAATGAAAGGCAGGACAAAAGTCCACCAGTCACAGCAAGCAACGTCCAGACCTCGCTCAGGCCCTCCAAGGCCCTCCAACTCCGGTCAAAGCGCATGACGCTGCGCACGGCGCCTGATGTGTGCGGACTGGATGCCCACCCGGATTGCGCAGTTTGCGCAACACGCTGAGCTGCGGCGGTGTGCGGGTCCCGGATATTGGGAACGTGGCGGCCGAGGACTGCTTGAACAGCCGGGAGGTGTGAGGTCGGCTCGGGGGGGCGGCCTGCCGGTGTGGCCACGGCGTCGAGGTCGGCCGCCGTACCATTCATGGCCATTGACACCGGACCGCACCGCAGCGGTCAGCAGCCCGCCCCCGTCGTCGGTCCTCGCCTACCACCTCGTCACCACGACCGACTCTCAGCCGATGCCGGGGGGACTTGGAGCCGACACGCAGTCGGCGACCACACACGGTCACCAACAGGCTGGACCTTAGGAGGAATTGGCGACATTCGAATACGCGACCTCACCAGTACGACGGCGCGCAGCGCGGCCTCGGCGCGGCTGGTGTAAGCCGTGCCGTGCCGCTCGCTCGATCCATGCCCGGGCGGCGGGACCGGCAAAGTGCGAGCGCTGCACGCTCTCGTGCGAGCCCGTGAGGAAGACCGCCTCGGCGAGTCCGGCGAGGGCGGCCCGGTGGGCGACAACCGTGGGGGGCGCGCTTCCCGGCACGACTCGCATCCCGCCCAGCACGCGCTGACCGCCTTGACCGCCTTGACCGCCTTGACCGCCAGGTCGTAGTTGATCTCCCAGCCCGACACGCACGGCAGCATCCCCTCCATCAGCCCGGTGCCGGGATCGGGGTGCGAGTGCCTCGCCGCCGCCGCCGACGGGCGCGGCACTCCGGTGTGCAACTTGTCCACGAGGTCCGCGGGGAGCGAGGCGCCCATCGCCCATTGTCCTGGCCGTCGGTGTCCTTCACCTTGCGGTGGAAGTGGCGCATGTACTTGTCGCACTTGGCCGCGATGATCGGGGCTTCCTCGGTGCAGTCGTCGGCCTCGATGAACAACAGCGGCAGCCCCACCTCCGGGGCGGTGAGGACGATGTCGGCCCACGCACATCCCACGCCGGAACTCTTCCACGTGCCCGTCGCCGGGAGGGCGACCTCGGTGGCCTAGGAGGTGATGCTGCCGCTCCCGTCAGGCGCGTCGACGCAGGCCTGCGCGGCCACGATGGCCCCGGGTACCGCGGTGAAGTACACAAACGCCGCACACCGGAACAGAGCGCTGCTCCGAATCCAACTGACGGGGCGGCACCGCTCACGGCTACCTGACCGAACGTGGACTTGATGCCAGGACGAGCCTCGGACATACGGGCGCCGGCCCAGGACGGCGGCTGATCGGGGGTGGCTCAGCCCAGGTAGAAGTTCTTGCGGGCGGCCACGAACGCCTCGATCGACTGAGGAGGGACGCCCGTCACGCGCTCCACGCCGTCGGTCGTGCGGTCGTAGCGGTTGTCGCGGTGCAGCTTGGCCATGGTGATGATGTGCTGGACGACGTGCGGCGGCAGGCCCAGCTTGGGGAGCTGTTCCTCCCACCTCTGCGGGGGCAGGTCTACATAGGAGACCTCGCGGCCCAGCGCCCGGGAGAATTCCGTGGCCAGTTCCGTCATGTCGACCGAGCGCGGCCCGGTCAGCTCGTAGACCTGCCCGATGTGCGGAGCTGGATCGCGGAGCACGGTGGCGAGGACCCGTGCGACATCGTCCACGGCGACCGGTGAGGTGCGTCCGGTGCCGAACGGCAGGGCGATCGTGCTGTTTTCCTTGATCGTCCGGGCTGCCAGATCGGTGAACAGCGGAGTGTCCAGGAACACCGTCGGCCGGATGTGCACCACGGGCAGGCCGGACCAGTCCAGCACCTGCTCCGCCAGCCAGTGCAGCCGTTGCTGGTGGGACTCCTCGGTGCTGGTGGCGGTCATCTGCGAGACGGTCATCTGCGACAGGTCGACCAGGGCTTCCAGCTGTCCGTACTCCCTTGCTATGGAGGCCACCATGGTGGCCGCCACCAGGTGGTGCGGCGACACAGCCATGCCGAAGTACATGCGCGTCACACCCTGCAGTGCGGCCGCCACCGTTTCGGGCCGGGTCAGGTCGCCGACGACCACCTCCGCGCCGAGCGCCCGCAGCTCGGCCGCACGCTCGTCCTCGCGGCGCACCATGAAGCGCACCGGCACGTCCTGAGCGCGCAGTTGCTCGAAGACCGTACGGCCCACGCCGCCGGCACCGGGGATGAGTACAAGGTTGTTGGTGACCATCAGTGGATCTCCTTCGTACGAGGTGAATGTCGGAGTCGAGGTGTGATCGGACCTGTCGGCGACGCGGCACGGGCTTCGCCCCCGCGAGAGCGTTCTTCGAAGGTTGTCTCGACCATCGCCTCGGGCGGTTGCGCGGGACGGCATTGGTCGGGCGGTCGCCTGCGGTGTGTCGCGGGCTGACGGGGGATCACTGTTGGGCTTCCAGGGTCTGGCGCTGGGATCCGTCGGCGCCGGCAGCCGCGGCGGCGGCCTTGCGCGGCAGAAAGACCAGCACGACGACGGCGCCGAGCAAAGCGACGGCCGCGGAACCTATGGCGGCGATGTGCATGGCGTGGATGAAGGCGTCGTTCGCGGGCCGCACCAGCGCTCGGCCAGCCGGTCCCATCTTCTCGGCGACAGCCAGGGTCGCCTGGACGGATTCACCTGCGGCGGGCCGGTCGGAGGGCGGCAACATGCCCAGGTGGCCATTGATGCCGTTGCGGTAGCTGGTGGACAGCAAGGATCCCAGCATGGCGACGCCCATGGCCCCGCCGACCTGCCGGAAGGTGTTGTTGATCGCGGATCCGGAGCCGGCCTTCTCCCGCGGCAACGACGACATGATCATGACCGTGGCAGGCGGCATCACGTGGGCCATCCCGGTGCCCATCAGGAAGAACAGCACTTCCAGCACCCAGATGGGAGTGTTCTGGCCGAGGAGCAGGAAGCCGGCGAAGGCCGCGGCGGTCAGGACCAGGCCGGTGGCACACACGGCTCGGGCACCGAAGCGGTTGACGACCAGCCGCGCGCGCGGGGCGAAGAACATCTGAGAGACGGCCAGTGGCAGCACGAGCAGGCCGGACTGCAGGACGCTGTAGCCGCGGACGCTCTGGTTGTAGAAGACGCTGAAGAACGTGACACCCATGAGGGCGAAGAAGACCAGGCCGATGGCGGCGACGGACGCGGAGAACCGCCGGTTGCGGAAGTACGTGACGTCGAGGGCCGGGTGGTCGCTGCGGGCCTCGTAGACCACGAAGCCGACGACGACCGCCAGGCCGGCGAGGATCATCGCCCAGGACTCGGGCCGGGTGAAGTCGCCGTACTGGCCGCCTTTGATGATGCCGTAGACCAGCAGTGCCAGACCGACGATCGACAGCAGCACGCCGAACGGGTCGAGCCTGCCGGGCTTGGGGTCCTTGGAGTCGGGGACGATCGCGGCCATCGCGGTCATCGCCGCGACCACGATCGGCACGTTGACCAGGAAGACCGAGCCCCACCAGAAGTGCTCCAGCAGGATGCCGCCGGTGATGGGGCCAAGAGCGATGGCGAAACCAACCACACCGGTCCAGATCCCGATGGCCTTGGGCTGCTCCTCGCGCTCGAAGACATTCATGATGATCGCGAGCGTGGCGGGCAGGATGAACGCGCCGCCGAAGCCCATCACGGCCCGGAAGACTATGAGCTGCCCGGAGGACTCCGACATCGCGGAGAGCACGGAGCCCACGCCGAACACCAGCATGCCGAAGAGCAGCACCTTCTTGCGGCCGAGGCGGTCACCGAGCAGGCCCGCGGTGAACAGCAGTCCGGCGAAGACCAGCGTGTAGGAGTTCACCGCCCACTCCAACTGGCTCTGGGTGGACCCGAGACCGGTGGGAGCGGGCTGGGCGATGGTCTTCATCGCCACGTTGAGGATCGAGTTGTCCAGCATCACCACCAGGAGGCTGAACAGGAGCACGGTCAAGATCGCCCAGCGTCGGCGGTGGACCGCCTCGGGAACCCTTCTTCCCTGGCTCGGCGGCACGGGCGGCGTGGACGCGGCGGGCGTCGAGGACTTGGTGGGGCCGGGCGGTGAGGACACAGGAGTTCTCCAGTGCTGTCAGTGATGATGCGATTTCGGAGCGGAGCACGCGGGCCTCGGACGATGGAGGCGGTGCCAGGCCCTACTCGGCCCGGCGGGCGATCCGGCCAATTAGATTTCGTATGCCATCTAAACAAGAGGTACGATAGATGTCAATCGACATCCATCAGAGGAGAGTGATCCCATGGGGCGCGTGTCCCAGGCACAGGCACAGGAAAACCGGCAGCGCGTCGTCGCCACCGCCTCCCGGATGTTCCGCGAGAAGGGCACCGCGGTGAGCGTCGCCGATCTGATGAAGGCCGCCGGGCTCACTCACGGCGGGTTCTACAAGCAGTTCGCATCGAAGGAAGACCTCGTCGATGAGGCCATCACTCACGCCTTCGAGAATCCGGCGCCCTACTCTGCGGCCGCAGCGGTCACGCCGGAGGAAGGTGAGGACCACGAGGCCGCCCGCCAGGCGATGATCGACGACTATCTCTCGATCTGGCACCGCGATCACGCTGCGGAAGGCTGCCCGGTCTCCGGATTCGCCGCCGACCTCGGGCGCGAGCCCGACCAGGCCGCCGGCTCTCGCGAGATCTACGTCAACGGGGTACGGAACCGCGCCGCCCGGCTGGCCACCGGCGACGACGACGGCCTGGCCCAGTTCTGCACGCTGGTCGGCGCCCTCGCCCTCGCCCGCGCAACCCGCGGCAACCCGCTCTCCGAAGAACTGCTGCAGGCCGCGCGAACAGCTCTGACCGAGATTGACACCAGGGAATCCGAAAGGCCAGGTTCGGGGGCCAGCTCTCCTGCCACCACCGGTTGACGATCCGGGCGTCGGCGCCGGCGTCCCGCTCTCCGACAAAGCGCCCCGCCGATGAGGTCGAGCCGGCTGTGCGAATCGACGGGGTGGGCGGCTCTCGACAAGCAGGGCGAGCGCACCGGCGATCTCGGTGAACTGCTCTACTCGTAGAAGGCCGGATCAAACGGAGAAGTGAGCAGACCGGCCGTTCTCAGAGGTCCCCATCAGGAATACCGCAACTCGCGAGCAGTCCAGGTGGCGATCCCGGTACAGGGTGCAGAACGCCTCAAAGTCACTCTGGGACATGGACTCCGCCCAGCGCCTGGGTTCGCCCCTGCCCAGCTCCGAGGACGCGGTCCTGGCCCTCTCCTTCAGTCCCGACGGCCGGACGCTGCAGGTCGCGGGTGAGCACGTACCGCTGCGCACATACGCCGTGGACCCGGACCGCATCGTCGCCATCGTGTGCCGACGGGCTGGCGGAGGACTGACACACGACCAGTGGGAGACCTACCTCCCCGAGCTGCCGTACCAGCACGTGTGCTGATCACGTGTGATCGTCCAGCGTTGTTTGCGAGCGGCCGCGAAGAGGAAGCAGGTCCCGCGCCCGGCGATGCGCGTCAGACTCCGAGTGCGGGACACCACACATTGCGAGCCAGTCCCGCGTTTGATCATCGATTGTAACGGCGAGCCCCACCAGTTGGGCGTTTGGTCGAGGCTTCGGCGTTCAGCGTGGTCGATGAGGGCGGCGCGCCGTGCACCACGGCTGCCCTGCTTGCACCGCCGAGTTCAACGGCCCGTGAATTGAATGGGCAGCCTCTCGGCAACGGGTGAAACGAGGGCCGCGCCATCGTACGGGGGGACCGGTACCCGGGCGAGGTGATCTCCCGCTGCGTGTGGCTGTACTTCCGCTTCCCTCTGTCCTACCGCGAGGTCGAGGAGCTGATGCTCCAGCCAGGCGTCATCGTCTCCTACGAGACCATCCGCCGCGGGTGCGCCAAGTTCGGCCAGACATACGCGAACGGACTGCGCCGCCGCCGGCTCCGGCCCGGCGGCAAGTGGCACCTGAACGAGGTGTACGTCAGGACCAACGGGGAGCTGAAGTACCCGTGGCGGGCCGTCGACCAGGACGGCAACGTACTCGACATCCTCGTCCGGATCCGGCGGGACAAGGCCGCCGCCCGACGCTTCTTCCGCCGTGGTGACGTGACATCACCCCTCGCCGCCACCTTGGGCATCCCGGCCCTGACCGACCTCGGCCACGAGAACGCTGGCCCTGGCTTCCGTCACCCCGCCAAGAAGCCTCAGGGACGCGAACTCGACCTCAAGCAGAAGGCGTTCAACAAGGTGATCCGCGGCATCCACGGCGTCGCCGAACGCGCTCCCTGCTCCAGATGGAGCACGGCCGCACCACCTGAACGAAGATCACGAACCGTCGCGAGACGTTACCGACGAAGGTTCAATCGCTGGACGGCGAAAAGTTCCAGGTGCGCGCAGTTCGGGCAGCGGAAGGCATCGATCTGCCATTGCGGCAGGCCCCGCGTCTTAGCTATGCCCATTATGCCCCGATCAAGGAGGCTTCCGAACCATCGCGCGTACCCGCGGGAACCCTGACCACTGTCACTAACAAAGCCCTGCTCAAGCCCGACCTGACCGCATTGAGTGCACCGCATGGCGTTCATCGAGGGAGTATAAGTGGGGGCTGGTGGTTGGTGCTGGTGAGTTTCGTGTATACAGCTGTCGCGAGTTCCCCAGGTCGCCGCGTCCATTAGCTGTGACGTTCGTTCTTGATCGGCGGGTGCAGCGTCGACGGATGAACCGAGCTCGCCGGTCTCCGTAGTGGCGGCCCGGGACGCTCGGGCCGACGAGCTCCCCGGCGGGGTTGCGGGCCAGGCGTCACTACTCGCGACGTACTCGGCGGTCTCCCGACGGACATTGAGCACCGCCGCCCAGGTGACACAGGTCAACGCGTGAAGCCTCCACGCCTGACGCCGGGTCACCATGCCGCCGTCCAGCGGGTCGTCACGCACTGCAACCTTCAGGTTGCCGAGAAGACCTCAGTGCCCCTCCGGTTGCAGTGCCCCGATTCGGGTTCTTTACTGGTAGGTACAAATCCGACTATGTCGTGCGGTCTGTGAGGTGGCGTGGCGGAGTACTCCGTCGTCGGCGACGGCGTCACAAGGCGAACGTGCATGCGTTGCCGCGTGTCGGGGTGCTGTGCTTTCTCCAGCTCTCCGGGTGAGCCACATCGAGGAAGGAGTGGACATCCTGGGACAGCTTGATGGCAAGGTCAGTTTGGTGGCTGCTCGACCGGGATCGGTCCGGCTGTAGCCCGTCGGTTCGTCGCCGAGGGCTCCACCGCGTACCGCACGGGCCGGAGCAGAACCGAGCTGGATACAGCCGTGGAAATCCTCGGGGACCGGGCCATCGACATCCACAGGCGATGTCTCGAATTTCGACGAGGCGACGAAGCGAGGAGTCGTGTCCCATGCTCGCCATTCACCTCACGCAGTTCGGGGAGCCGGAGAAGAGCCTGGAGGTGGTGGACGTGCCCGAGCCCCCGGCTCCCACCGCCGGACAGACGCTGGTCCAGGTCGAGTATGCCCCGCTCGACCACCATGACCTTCTCCTGGCGCAAGGTATCTACCCCGTACGTCCTGAGCTGCCGACCACTATTGGAAACGAGGGTGTCGGGACGGTCGTGTCCGTAGGGCCCGGCGTCACGGAGGTGCGTTCCGGCGAGAGGGTCCTGCTTCCCTTCGGCGTCTTTTCCTGGTCCGAGCGGGTCGTGGCCAAGGCAGCAGACCTGACCGTCGTGGACAAGTCCATCAGTCTTGAACAGGCAGCGATGCTCACCATCAATCCCGTCAGCGCGGGGCTCCTGGTCAGCCTGCGTGACCTTCCGGCCGGTTCCTGGATGGTGCAGAACGCCGCCAACAGCGGGGTAGGCCGGTCCGTCATTGTGTTCGCCAAGGAACGAGGGCTGCGCACGATCAACATCGTGCGCCGCACGGAACTCATGAGCGAACTCCATGACCTCGGCGCCGACATCGTGGTGGTCGACTCCGCGGACGTCGGCGCGCGCGTGCGGGAAGCCATCGGATCCGATCCGGTGCTCCTCGGCCTTGACGGTGTCAGCGGAGCGGCGACTGCGCTGTTGTTGGACGTACTGACCGACGGCGCCCTGCTGGCGATCTACGGGTATTTGAGCGGCCAGCCGTTCACGCCCGATCCTGACGTGTTGAGGACGAAGAACATCACCACGACGGAATTCTGGATGTACCAGGACGAGTTTCTTCCCCGGCTTCCGGCTTTGAACGCGGAGTCCGCGCGGCTGGTCTCCGAGGGAAGACTCGTCCTGCCCTCCGCGCCCGTCTACAAGGCGGCGGACTTTCTCGAGGCGCTCGCGTACTTCCGAGAGAACGGCAAGGTCCTCCTGGACTTCAACCCGCATCGCGCGTAGGCACCGTCGCACCTGCGGCTGAAGCCGGGACCACGCCGGAAGAAAGCGGTCGGCCCCGATCACACCGCCGCTGCCGGGGCGCCGCCACGGCCCCGCATACGATCAAGGAGGGGCAGCATGGCCGCACACAGCACCATCGGCATTGTCGGCGCGGGAGAGATCGGCCGGGCCGTCGCCGACAAGGCCGTCCGTCACGGACATGAGGTACTCATCGGCAACAGCCGGGGCCCGGAGACACTCAAGGCAGTCGTGGAGCAGCTGGGGCCGAAGGCCCACGCCGTGACAGCAAAGGTGGCGGCGCAGCCGGACCTCATCTTCCTCGCGGTGCCGTTCCCCGCAGTGCCGGACCTGACCAGCCTTACCGACTGGTCCGGGAAGATCGTCGTCGACACGACGAATCAGTTCGCCGAGGCCAACCCCTGGCGGGGCCGGTACGACGTCGGTGACCTCACGGGCAGCGAATGGGTCGCCGAGCGCCTTCCCGGAGCGCGGATCGTGAAGGCGTTCAACAGCCTGTTCGCCGCATTCATCGCCGCGGACCCCCAGCACGAGGAAGGCCGCCAAGTGGTCTTCTACGCGGGCGACGACGCCGACGCGAAGGCGGCCGTGACTGCTTTGCTGGACCAGTTCGGATTCGCCGCCCTGGACCTTGGCGGTCTGCGGGAGGGCGGCCGGCTGATGCAGCTCGACGGCCCGCTCAGCGCACGGCACTTCCTGCTTCAGGATGCCGGCTGACGACCCAGACCTCGCTCACCCCCGGCCACGCACGCCGAACACACAGGAGGAGCGTCATGAGCCGTCGTGTCGTCTACACCCGCGGCGGGTCGCCCGCCCATGTCCTGACCGTCATCGAGGAGCCCCAGCCGGCAGCGCCCCAGACCGGTCAAGTACTCGTCCGCGTCACCGCGTTCCCCGTTCACCCCGGCGATCTCCAAGCCGTCGAGGCATATCCAGGCGACAGCGGACAACCCGTCCCAGCCGGTGTCGAGGCCACTGGCGTGGTGGAGGCCATCGGCCCGGGCACCCCGGTGGCGCCGGGGGTCGAGCCCGGCGCGCGGGTGACGGTCTTCCCGCACCCGGGCGCCTGGTCCCAGCGGATCGTGGCGGCCGCCCAGGCGGTGGTCGCCGTACCGGCAGGGGTGTCGGACGAGGTCGCCGCGCAGATGCTGGTGAACCCGATCACCGCCGTGATGCTGCGCCGCGAGGCGGAGGCGCGCGCGTCCATCGGGTACGACGGTGTGCTGCTGCAGACTGCCGCCGGTTCGTCGGTCGGACGTCTGCTGACCGCCGTGAGCCTGGCCCACAACATCTCGCTCGTCAACGTCGTCCGCAGCGAACGTGGTGCAGCGGAACTGCGTGACCGCTTCCCGGATGTGCCGGTGGTGACGACGGACCATGCAGGCTGGACCGACGACGTCCGCGGCGCGGCCCACGGCCGTCCGGTGAGCGTGGCACTCGATCCCATCGGCGGGAAACTCGCCGAGAGCCTTGTGGACCTCCTCGCGCCGGGCGGAACACTCGTCTGCTACGGGCAGATGGCCGCGGAGCCGATCTCGCTGCCGGCGTCGACGCTGCTGCACAAATCGCTGACGCTGCGCGGCAAGACCGTCGGCCACTGGATCTCGGACACCTCCCTCGACAGGCAGGCATCCGATGTCGCCGCCGCGAAGCTGATCGCGATGGCGGCCAAGGACCAGTTCGACGTAGCCGGCACCTATGGTCTTGGTGACCTGGCAGAGGCCGTGGAACACGCGCAACGGCCCGGCAAGGTCGGCACCGTCCTCATCCGCCCCTGGTAGGCGCCCCTGTGCTGCTGCTGATCGTCCTGTTCGTAAGCGACTTGCACACGATGGCCAGGCGGCGCCCGCGACGCCTGGCGGGGCAAGACCCCCCGTCGTGCGGCCCTGGCCCTGAACCCCAAGGGCCGTCCACGTGAGGACCGGGTCACGGCGCTGAACGGCCCTTCTGCCGATCCGGCGCCCGCTCGTTCGTCGAAGCGCGGGGCAGAAGGGCCAGAGCCTGCTTGGCAGCCCCGATGACAACCTCCGATGCGGCTCCCGCCCTGCCCAGGGACTCCAGTCCTCGCAGTACAGCAAGGAGAAGGCTTGCGAGCCCTTCCGTGTCCGCGTCGGCATCCAGCGAGCCCTCCTCTTGGGCCCGGGCGATACAGTCCGACAGCTCGCCGTACAGCCCGCGGACGGTGGCAGCAGTCCGCTCGGCAACGCTCTTGTCGACTGCGGCGAGCTCCGTGGCGCTCCTGGCCATCATGCAGCCGCGCCGCTCCACGTCCCTGCTGATCGCTTCGGAAATGTCGCGTACGAGGTGTTCCAGCCGAGGCAGGGCCGGTCCCGGGCCGCGCAGAGCCGAACGCCAGGCTTCGATCGCGTCACTGTTGTAGCTGTCCAGAGCCTGCAGAAACAGGGCGTGTTTGTCTCCGAAGGCCCCGTACAGACTTCCGCGTCCCAAGCCTGTGACGGCGCTCAGATCGTCGATGGAGGTTCGGTCGTAACCGTGGGACCAGAACTGGTCGCGAGCAGCCCGCACAACCTCCTCGTCGTCAAACTGCCGAGGCCGGGCCATGAGAAAACTGTACGCCGTGTGTGGGGCATTACGGGGAGAAGGCAGGGCAGTACGAGCCTTTTTCGAGGCTTGCGACACCGGCTCGCCCGACGGCCCAGCTTGTGCCCGCCCCGCTCGCCCTCAGAAGGGCACCCCGGGAACCCCTATGACCCGATGAACGGAAGAAACGGCGGAGGTCCCTTCGCCGACCGCGGCGGCCACACGCTTGATTGACCCATGCCGTACATCGCCTGCGGCAAAGACGCGGGGAATACTCGTTTCAAAGGGAAGAGGGGGGCGCTGCAGTTCCTGCCAGGACGGTCCCAGATCTTTGTCGGCAATGTACACATCGGTATATATGAATCCGTCCTTGTCGGCTGCGCAGGCCAAATTCAGCCAATCGGTTGCCGGTTTTGCACCTATGAAACAGAAAAGCCCGCCACATCTCAGCAGAGATTCGACGCCAGTGGCGGAATTTCTGATCGTGATGGCCTCCAGAGAGTCTTCCCCTTCGAGTGCTGTCACTTCGCTCGACGTGTGCACGGTAACGCGCGGATCCGTTAGGAGGCGGCGAACAAGATAGGAAGACATGCGAGCCCCTATGTTGTCGCGGCGCAGGATGATGTTCACTGCAATTGATTTACCGGCCAGGAACAGAGCCGCTTGGCCTGCAGAGTTCGCCCCTCCCAGCACGGCCACCGATCTGCCTGCGCAAGAACGGACTTCCAGCTCAGTCGCAGCGTAATAAATTCCCGCACCTTCGAAGTGTTTCCAGCGGGCGATTGGAAGGGACTGATAGCGGGCGCCGGTGGCGATAATCGCGGCGCGCGCAAGAATATCCGTGCCGTCGGACAGAGAAATCTGTATCCGGCCGGCAAGGGGCTGGAGACCTACGGCACGCGAAGGCGAGTAGAGGCGAGATCCAAATTTCAGCGCCTGCACGGCGGCAAGGCGGGTCAGTTCTGCACCGCTGATTCCGTTAGGAAATCCCAAGTAGTTCTCGATGCGGGAACTTGCTGCTGCCTGCCCTCCAGGACCCACGGCGTCAAGCAGGACAGTTCCGAGTCCTTCTGATGATCCATACACCGCGGCACCCAGCCCGGCAGGGCCACCCCCGATGACAGCGAGGTCTATCTCTTCATCCTTGATTCTTTCATGTGACAGTCCCAGATTCATCGCGAGGCTTCCGGGTGTGGCGTTGCGCAGCGAGCGCCCCGGAAGGAGAACGGCAGGCAAATCACCTGCGGTGAGCGAAGCAAGACCCATCAGCAGCAATCCGTCGGGGCTTGCGTCGTCCATCCAGCGATACGGAAGTGCCATGTGTTCAAGGTACGACCGCAGCGCCATGCACTCGGCAGAGGAAGAGCCTCCGATGACCTCGATGGTATGCGAGGCAGACTCCATCAAAATCTCACGTCGAGCCCTGAACGCGGTGAGCAGGATGTCGGAGAGCGCGGTCTCGGTTTCCATCAGCAAGCGAAACCGGTCGGGTGGAATTCGATATATGAGACCACCCGTGGCGGCGCGGGCAGGGAGATACACGAACTGCCCCGTGAGAATACTGAGTTCGCCGACAAATTCCCCGGGCCCGAAGGTTACAATCACCTCCTCGGGATAGCCAGGCCCTGCCTCCCTGATGATTTCAAGCTGACCTTCATCGATTACCACCAGGTCATACTTGTCATCTCCCAGCCGGAATATGAATTGCCCTTCGGAGATGTTCTGTGGAACGCCGAACTCGAAAAGTCGGGCCAGCTGGTCTTTCTCAAGGCGAGGATAGGCTCTATCGCCCCAGATTCGGCGGCCTGGTTGTCGCGAGGGCATGATCAGCTCCCCTGGATCGAGGCATCCACACCAGCAGCCTGCCCCACGCTGCACTGACGCGCCAGCCGTGTAATGGGGACCTCCCGACCCGTGTGCACCACGGCTAGGCCGTGGCTCGGGCTACGGCGTGAGGGTCTTGAGCGCGGTCTTGGACAAACGCAGCCACTGGTCGGCATGGGTCTGGGGAACCGCTACCCAGTCCTTGAAGGGCTGATTCTTGCCGGAGGCATCGAAGAGCTCGGAGCCGGGAAGGGCCAGGGCTTTCGTGTGTGCGGGAGTGCCCTCGCCGAGCTTGAAGGCAAGGTAGTCCCCTTTCAGGCATGCGAAGGCCTTGCCGTGGACTTTGAGGGCACGTTTACCGAACAGTTTTCCAGTCGAGACTTCCAGAGGGGTGAGTTTATCGGCGACACGGTCGAAGAGTTCATCGGGGGTCATGAGCCGGTCCTGCCGTGGAGGAGATAGCTGGTTGCGGCTAAGGATCAGGCAGCCGCATAAGATCGGTCGCCTAGGAAAACCCGTGAAAAACCTCCGCCGACAGGCGGGCCAAGCCGTCTTCCGGCCTCGCTTCGCGGCCACTCCGACACGTGGCGGCCGTATTCAGACCTGGACAAGGCCGCCGTCGACGAAGAGTTCGGCACCCGTGGTGAAGGAGCTCTGGTCAGAGGCGAGAAAGACGGCCGTGGCGGCGACTTCGTCGGGGCGTCCTATCCTGCCGAGGGGAATCTCGTCGGCGAGACTGTCCGCCAGTTGCTGTTCGTCCTTTGCCGGGCTGCCCAGACCGCGGATGCCCGGGGTCTCTATCGGTCCCGGGCTGAGGGCATTGACCCGGATGCCGCGCCCCGCGAGTTCGGCGGCCCAGGTGCGGGCCAGGTTGCGGATGGCGGCCTTAGTGGCACTGTAGACCGTCATGGCCTGGACACCCATCGACGCGTTGGTGGACGACAGCACGATGACCGAGGCCCCATCCGGCAGCAACGGCAGCGCCTTCTGGACCGTGAAGATCGTCCCCTTGACGTTGATGTCGAAGGTCGAACGGTACTCCTCCTCGCTGATCTCCCCCAGCCGTGAAAGCCCGCCGCCGCCGGCGTTGGCGACGACCACATCCAGCCGTCCGCTGCCGTCCTGGATGATCGCGAAGAGGTGATCCAGATCGTCGAGATGCGAGACATCACCTTGTATGCCGATGGCCCGTCCCCCGAGGGATTCCACAGCCGCATCGAGTTCGGTCTTGCGTCGGCCTGTGAGGTACACGGTGGCGCCCTCGGCGACGAACCGACTGGCTATGGCCAGACCGATCCCGGTCGAGCCGCCAGTCACCAGACTGACCTTGCCCTCAAGCTGTCCCATGACGTCCACATCTCCCTTGCGGCAACTCAACCAGAGACCCGCTGGAAGCCCAGCGCCCTGGCACGCGGCAACTACGCCCTCACCGACGGGCGGAAGCAGCCGTCCCGCCTCACGAGCCGCACGGTTCACAGGGATTTGTACCTATTAGTAAAGAACCTGAAGCGGGGGACGGCAACCGGAGGGCGCTCGCCCCCGGAGATCGTCGCCGACGACCGCGCGCATCGACCTCTGGACCAGCCACCGGGACAAGCCCTGGCTGCCTTTCAAGCCGAGCGGTGCCGGGAGCCCGAGGTGGTCGAGGAGATCTGCGAGTTTGACGTCGAGTTCTTGTCCGATCTCGGCGCTGCCGAAACTGCCGAACTGGTCGCCCGGCCTCTCGAATTCGGAGGGTACTCCAGTGCGGTTTCGTGGTCAGGAGGGTGTTGCCTTCCTGGAGGCCGAACGCCAGGTCGGATTCCCGCCAGCTTCTGGCGCTGGTGCCAGCAATGCTCAACGCCATGAACCGACTTGAAGGAAACATGGCCTTGATCACGGGCGGCAGCCGGGGCATCGGTGCTGCTGTGGCGTTACGGCTGGCCGAAGATGGCGCCGACGTCGTCCTGACCTATGAGAACAGCGCGGAACGCGCCACCCAGGTGGTGGAACAGATCAAGGCCAGAGGGCGCCGGGCACTGGCCATCCAGGCCGACAGCGCCATCCCTGAGGCACTCACCGCCGCGGTGGACGAGGCAGCCGCAATGTTCGGCAGACTCGACATCCTGGTCAACAACGCCGGGGTCTTCCTCGTTGGCCCGCTCGAAGACCTGGGGGCGGCAGAGATCGATCGCACTCTGGCGGTGAACGTCCGGGCGCCGTTCGCGGCGTCCCAGGCGGCCGTGCGTCATATGGGCCAGGGCGGCCGCATCATCAGCATCGGCAGCAATGTCGCCGAGCGTGCGGTCTTCCCCGGACTGGCCCTGTATTCGATGAGCAAGACGGCTCTGGTCGGGATGACGAAGGGCCTGGCCCGAGAACTCGGTCCGCGTGGAGTCACCGTCAATCTGGTGCATCCCGGCCCCACTGACACTGATACCAACCCCGCTGACGGGCCGAACGCCGAGGTGATCGCCGGCTTCACGGCTGTGGGCCGCTATGCGGAAGCGGCCGAGATCGCGGCCACCGTCGCCCACCTGGCAAGTGCGGACGGCGCGTACATCACCGGGGCCTCGATCCATGTCGACGGCGGCTTCACCGCCTGACACACGAGCTCGACTTCCGTGATCGTCGGGCTCGGTGTCGACGCCGCCGGGAGATTCCTTCTGTAGTGCCCCTTTTTACGCGCCCCGGCGGCGTGCTGGTGGGCCCGGGCGATCGTGGAGTCCACGCTGACGTCCCACGTGAACAGGCCCTTCACGTCGGCCTCGGCCTGCAGCTGCTCGAAGATCCGCTTCCAGGTGCCGTCGCGCTGCCAGCGCCGGAATAGGTCGTACGCCCGGTCCCACGGCCCATACCGCCCCGCCCGTACGCGCCAGCCCGCGAGCACGGCAGTCCCCGCCCGGTCGGTGCGATGCGGGAAAGAAGAGGCTCTCAGCCGACTTGCCTCGCGACCGCTCCCCGACAAGACCGATGTAACTGTCGGGCCGTTGCGCTGGTCCGGCCTCAAGGCGTGGCAGGACGGCCGCCAGACGGACTTCGGAGGCCGTACGGGGGATGGCTGGTACTATAAGATCGGCACCGAGATCGAGCAAGGCTCGGTGGTGACAGTCTCGGTGGCACCTGAGGCGCGGCAGCGCGCCAGCCTGGGCTATGGCCAGGAAGAGGGCTACACGCCGGCCGCAGAGGTCACGTTCAACGCTTGCCCGGACTCCGATACGGCGTATTTCGGCGGCTTCTTCGTCTCCGGCGACGGCCGCTTCTGCCTTCCGCTCGATGTCCGGGTGGGCAAGGCCGCACTGCAAAGGATTGTGATCTCTCTGTTCAGCAGTGGCTGCCAAGCCTGACCGCCGCGCATAGCCGTGGCGTCGACTGTGGAGAACCGATGCTGTCCGACGCGCGCCCTGGTCCGTCGGGCAGCGAATTGCGAAGTTCACCGATCCTTCGACCGAGGACGGCCCGGAGAGCGCGGCCCGAAGCGACCAACGACCTGTGTCCGATGTGCAGCTTGATCAAACTTCCCTACGTTCTTCTCCGGGACCCGGCGAGCCCTTCGTACGATTGGCCCACCCAGGGGCGTCGGGTGTGGCTTTCAAACTTCTGCCGCTTGTGGCTTCCATCGATTGGCCGCCCGACGCCCCACGACGACTCGGCTGCCCATGAGGAATTGCGAATGATCGTTCCGTAGACACCTCAGGCATCCAACTCGTCAAGCCGCGCTTGTGTGGTGCTTGGGGAATCGAACACCATCGGTTCGTTGTCTTGGCTTGCGCGTGGATCTCTGATCGCGCAAGAGTTCGGCTGACGCGGAGTTCAAGGTTTGTTGCGGCAGGACGGGGACATACAGGTGTGCAGCACGGATCTGGCTGCCAAGGAGACGGCGATAACTCGATTCCTCCAGGACTACCCGCAGGCGGTTGAGGCTGGCTGTGGTCATCCCGCCCTCCGCGGGTGTGAGGATGTCCGCTGGTCCGAGTTCCCGGAGTGCCCGGCAGCGATCCCGGTGCTGTTGCACGGTCTTCTCGATCAGGCTGCCGCGCCAGAGGCCAAGCGCGTACTCACCAACTCCATTCTCAACAGCGTCAGGGAGATAAACCTGGCTGTGCCGACAGTGCTGCCGTTCCTGTTCCGTCTTGCAAGCGACCCGCAGGTTCCTGTGCAGTCTGGCCTGCTGGATCTACTGGTCTCGATCGCTGGATTCTCCGAGCCGATCGACGGACGCAACGAAGCTGTGGTGCGCTGGTTCGGCAGTGACAGCGATCATCCCGAGCGTGAACAGTGCCGGGCTGTGTTCACGGAGAACGCGAGCGTAGTGGCGATGTTGGCGGAGGAACTGACCCGTCCTGACGATCGAGCGAAGCTTCGGCAGGCTGCCGGACTCGTGTGAGCGCCCGCGTTCAGGCCGCTTCCACGACCGTGGGTGGTGATGCGGGGAAGGCGACGTCCTCGTCGAAGAGCTGTCCGTGCTGGAGGCAGTGGTAGAGCTGGCCGAGCATGCGGTTGAAGAGGTTGCGCTGGGCTGCAGCGTGCCAGTCGTCGTGGACATCGCGGCGGCGCCGGTAGTGGGCCTTGGCGCCAGGTGAGGCGGTGATGGCGGAGAAGGCCCAGAGGTAGCCGGCGTGGTTGAGCCGGTCATTCTTCACCCACCGGCGGGTGATGCACGACTTCTTCCCGGAGGCCCTGGTGATAGGCGAGGCACCGGCGTATGCCTTGAGGCCGCGGGCGTCGGTGAACCGGGCTCGGTCGTCTCCGATCTCGGCGAGCACCCGGGCGCCGAGCTGGATGCCGAGTCCGGGGAAGCTGAGGATGATCTCAGCGTCCGGGTGCTGAGGGAAAGCCTCTTCGACCGCCTCGGACAAGTCGTCGGCAGCGGTGCAGGCGGCCTCCAGCTGGACCAGGAGGGCGAGCATCTGCTTGCCGAGCGCATCCTCCACCAGCGGTGGCTGGTGGGCCCAGTCTGCACGGAAGACGTCCCGGAGCCGCTCGGCTTCAGCTTCGATGCCGCACTTGCGGCCAGCCCGTTTCAGGGCGGCCTGCAGCTGGGTGCGGGTCAGCCGCGTGGCCCGGGCCGGTGTGGGCGCGAGCTTGAGCAGTTCGTGGGCCTCGGGGCGGCAGAGAGCATTCTTCCAGCGCTCGAAGGCCGCCAGAGCAGCTGGGTAGTACTCGCGCAACAGGGATCGGAGCTGGTTGGAGATCTGCTGCCGGTTCCAGGTCATCGGAGTCGTTGGGCAACGCCCGGTGGGCGTGCATGTCGGTCCGCAGCACGTTGGCGAGGACCAGGGCGTCGCCCGGGTCGGACTTCTTGCGTGAGACGGAGGTCCGGTCGCGGTAACGGGCGGCGGCCATCGGGTTGATCGCGAATACCCGCCGCCTGCCGGTCCGAAGCACCGCCACCAGCAGGCCGCGGGACGTCTCGACCGCGACCGGGATCGGGTCCTCCTCGGTGTCGCCGTACTCGGCAAGCAGGTCGAGCAGGACCTTGTAGCCGGCCGCATCATCCGTGATGTGACGCTTGGCCAGTAGCTGGCCGCTGTCGTCGACCAGGGCGACGTCGTGCGTGCGTTCCGCCCAGTCAATGCCGCAGTAGATCAAGATGTTCCTCCCCTTGTTGCTGTTTGCGCTGGTCACGAGCTCATGCGGAACCACGCAGCGACCTAATCCCAGGACTCGGCCATGTTGGCCAGTCCGCCACCTCAGTAGCTGTTCGTGGCACCAGCTCATCCCACGGGCCTCGGTCTATGCGGGAGCTCAGACGGCTCGGGCATCACAAGAGGTCACCGTGCGACGGGCTCGCACCACCAACACCAACGAGTGATCATTGCGGTGGTGTTGACGAGCTCGAAGGCGCCGGATGCTGCCGCTCTCCCGCGAGGGGTTCTCCGGCCATGTCTCAATCAGGCATGCTTCCGGCGCCCACGAGTTCGGTGGTGGTTGCCGGGAGGACGCCGAGTAGCGCTCGATCTCCGTGGAGGCATCACTTGCCCGGATTACGGAAGGCGTCTTCCCGGGGCCGCCCGGCAACTACCACCACAGGCCCGTGCACCGATCTACGGAGAGGCTTCCTGCAGCCCGGGAATCGAAAGATGTCGCAACCCTGTACTCGAACAGACCGAAGGAATCGATCTCCTCCAGCACTGCCCTTAACAAGGGATTAGGGAATCGACAGCGAGGTCGTCCGTCGGGAGGCATCAGCAGCACACCGCGCGGAGGCACCACATGGCCGCGATCTGTGCCGGCATCGACGCGGGCAAGACCCATCACCACTGCGTCGCGATCGACGAGAGCGGCCGCCGGCTGCTGTCCCGACGCGTCGCCAACGACGAACCCGAACTGCTCGAACTCCTCACCGACGTCCTGGCCTTGGGCGACGAGGTGACCTGGGGAATCGACCTGGCCGACGGCGGAGCCGCCCTCGCCATCGCGGTCCTCCTCAACCACGACCAACCGGTGCTCTACCTCTCCGGCCGGGCCATCCACCGCGCGTCCGAGGGCTACCGCGGCGAGGGCAAGACCGACGCCAAGGATGCAGCGGTCACAGTGTGCCGGCTGCGGCTATTGCGGGCGGGCGTTGCCAGGGGTCGACCACACCTGAGATCGGCGTGGCCTGGTGTCGTGGGGCAGGCGGTCAGCGCCCAACTGCCCGCATCCAGTGAGGACGTTGGGGAGGACAGGTCTGCGTGCTCCTGTGCTCTGCCTCCATGCCGGTCTGCGCACCTCGCGGGCCGAAGGCAGAGAGTCGCACGACCGCGCCCGCCGGTTCCCGCGACCTTCATCGCCCTCGTGTGACAGGTCGCGTTCAGCGGTTGACTGTCCCGACATGGACGAAGAGCGCGGTGAGGACGGCCGCGAGAGTCATCGCCATCACAGCCGGGACCCCGAGAACTCGCCGGTCCGCGGGCCCCTGCTGATGGGCGAGTGTGAGCGCCACCCACGCCGCCTGCGTGAGTACGCCGCCAACCAAGGCGAGCAGCAGCGGCACGATGCCGTCCGGAATGGGCAAAGCGCTCGCCACGAAGGCTCCCGCGACCGGGCTCAAGCAGGCCAGCCCGATCCACGGAGCCACGCGCCGCCTCGGTTGCGCCCCCAGCAGAGCGGCCAGCGCCAGACCCTCGCTGGCCGCGTGCACGAGGAGCGCCGCCACCACGGCGACCGAGGCGGTCAGCGCCAGGGTCGACCCCTCCAGGAAGCGATGCAGAGCGAGCCCTGATGCCGCGCCGACGCCGCCCGCACGACCTGGCTTGCACGGGCAGCCGATACGGACCACGGCACCCATCACCCCGTACGAGACGAGCGCGGTGACCGGCACCGCCCACAGCGGCACGCCGGCCTCATGGGCCTCGTCCCACGCGTCGGGCAGAAGGTCGAGAACCGCAATGATCAGCAATATCCCTGACACGGCGGCCAGCAGCAGCGCCGACCGGCCGGATCCGCGCCGTGCCAGCCAGGCGCCCACCACAGTGGCCACAGCCACCAGCACCACGGCCACCAGCGTTCCGGTGGCGGGCAGCTGCCATCCGGTTGCGTCGTCAGTGTGCGCGCCTGCTGCGTAGAGCACGGAGGACATGTCCCCTCCCTCCGAGGGTGGCGGGCTTACGTGCGCAGTGCCCGGCCGGGGCGACGACGGTCCCGCCGTCCGGCACAAGGTCATGACCCCCGTGACAGGCCCCGAGGAACAGCGCGCACATAGCGGCCCCCGAACCGAGTCGGAACAACACGACCTTCAGCAGGCCCTCGCGAGCACAAGCGGTCAGCTGCGGTAGCAGTACGAATCCGAGGAGGCGTCGCCGCCTTGTAGGCGCGTCTGGTGCACGCGCAAGCCCAGGAAGTCCGGGCCGTGCGGGTAGAAGCGGCTGTCGACGGAGAGCCCGCCGTGTGAGGTGTCGGCGTCGAGTTTGACCATCCACGGGTCGATGCCCGCGGGATAGAACTGTGCGTCCCAGGTGCTGTACAAGGAGTTCGTCAGGTACACGCGCCGCCCATCGCGGCTGAGCTCGACCATCTGCGCTCCGCCGGTCAGTGGAGTGTCCGGTTCGGCGGGATGCGGCTGTCGGCTGACGATGCCGCCAAGACGCACGGACGCGGTCTGCCTCGGATGGAACGGGTCGCTCACGTCGTATTGGTGCAGATCACCGGTTCCCCATGTGGATACGTACAGCCATTGGTCGTCCACCGACAGGTCGATGTCGGTGATGAATGGGGGAACGGCGCCGAACGGCTGCAGCGCCGGAGGCAGGTCTTCCGTTTGTGCGGGCTCGGCAGGGATGGTGATCACCTTGCGGACCACGAAGTCCTCGCCCTCCCGGTTCCACAGCCACACCGACGCCGACAGGTCCTCGACGTTGACCACGGCGTGTGCGAACCCCCACGTTGCCTCCGGGTCGTGCGCGGGACGCAGCTCCAGCACCATCTGGTTCTCGTCCCCCAGATCGACGCGCTGCAGGTGCCGTCCGGAGTCCAGCTCCCAGAAGTGCAGCGAGTGGCCGTACTGGCGATCCAGCAGCAGTTCGGGGACGAGGCCGTCCTCGTACATCGAGGGGGTGCCCCACTCGCTGGTCACGGCGATGTTCTGGCGCAGATGCCACCAGAGGTCGTAGGCGAACCGCTGCGGTCCGCGGTCACTCTCCCAGGCGCGCAGCACTTCGAAGCTTTCGTGGTCCAGCAGCGCGACGCCGCCAGGCCCGTCCGCACCGTCCGCGCCGCCCAGGCAGGACAGGAACACCCCGTCGGGACCGCAGTGGAGTGTGTGCGGACGTGAATATTCGGCCTTGGCGGCCAACTCCTCGGACTCGACTACCTTGACCAGGCGCGGGCGGGCGGGATCGGGGCCGGTGTCGAAGATGTGCAGCCGGGAGGAGCGCAGTCCCGGGATGATGAGGTAGCGCCGCGCAGCGTGATGATGACCGGCATGGGCCAGCGCGCTCGAGCAGGCGTTCCAGCCGAAATGGTGCAGTTCGTTGCCCAGGCCGGGCAGCTCGGCGTGGGAGATCACGCGGCCGTATTCGGGGGATTCGAGGTCGGTACCGACGGTGAACAACGCGTCCGCGCGCCGTGCGGTCGGGTCGAAACCGACGACATAGGCGAGCTTCTCCGGGGGCGCGGCGACGGCATCCGCCGGAGTGCGGTACAAGGTGGGGTCACTGTGGTCGTCGCGGTCGTGAGCGTGCTCAGTCGCCCTCATGGCTGTTCCTTACTCCCGAACGGGAGCCTGGATCCGGGGGACTTCCGACAGGCAGCCGGACTCAATCGTTCGAGATCGATGTGCCGACGCGGGACAGATATGCCATAAAACCAGCGTTTCACAGTCCCGGAGCCTTGCCAAGCCGACAGCGCGGGAGCGCGGACCGCCTCGACGCGAGGCTCGCTTCAACTCACGTACCGCCCTACATGGCTCCCATGTGCCAGTGCTCGCCCGCGCCCTCGGTCTCGGGGAGGGTGATCAGGGTGTGCGGGCACGTCAGGGCGGCCTGGACGCGCTGGGGCTGGCCGTGGAAGAACTGGTCGTTCTCGGCGTCCTGTTCAACCCGGGCGAGGCTGGAGTAAGACTCGCAGGTGAGGGCCCTGTGGGCCACCCCGACGGCCCAACCGGCTCATCGCGATAGCCGGCTCTCGCGGCCGTGTCCCTGCATCAGCTGGAAACCCCGAAGCCACTGACCCAGGTGGCGCCACCGCCACCTCTTGCAGACAGTAAGAAACATGAACCGTCACCGACGCTCACCCGATCGAGCCCCATGGATCGCGGGCGGTGCCGCCGTGCTGATCGCCGGTGGCGTCGGCATTTGGGCGTTAGTGACGTCCGACCATGAAGCCCCTCGGCCCACGCCGTCGGGCATAACACAGCCCACGTCGACACGCACCCCGAGGCCCAAGCCGACAGCGACGGCTAGTCCCCGGCCATCGGCACCCTCAAGCAACCGGCCTCAGCCGACGCCCCACCAGACGGCGACGGCCCCCTCGTCCGGGCCGAAACCCAAGCCACCAGCAACACGGCTCCCCGTGCCCAAACGGTCGGCGACAGCAGTACCGAAGCCCACGCCGAAACCGCCTGTACCGTCCCTGCACACGCCCAAGCCGCCCACGCACACGCCCACGCCCACGCCCACGCAGCCTCCAACATCCAAACCACCGACAACAGCAACAGCAACAGCAACAGCACAGCCCATACCGACACTGACCGCACCGCTCCCGCCCAGGACCACACCGATACGGCCTTCTGCGCCCAAGTCGCCGACGACAACACCGAAGCCCGCACCAACGCCACCTACGCCCAAGTCCACGCCGCCCCCGCCGCCCCCGCCGCCCGTGTCGCCGTCGCCGTCGCCGTCGCCGTCGCCGTCGCCGACACGGTGGTACACGAGCGCGGCAGCGACGGCCGCTGCTCAGCGCATGGCGGCCGCTGGAGTGGTCGGCGATCCTGCCTGTTCGCTGGCGGCCGTCGGCAAGCCGGACCCGGCAATGCTTCCAAAGGGCCTCACGTCGGTCGGCGCCGGCCATGCCGGCAACTACTGGTGCCTGATCTGGTAGCGCCCTGGGTCCGGTCGTGCCGGGTGTCCTCGCGGCCAGAGCACACCACTCACGGAAACGGGGAGACATACCGGTCTCCTCTTCGCACCGTATGACGTCGGGGACCCACCGACTACCGGCCAGATCCATGGTCCCAGCCGGTGAGCTCCCAGGTGGTGTAGCCGAGGTTCAGGTGTCCCAGGCGGGACAGGCGGGTCACCTGGTCAACGAACGTTCCGGTGAACAGCCGCGCGCCGATACCTCGCCGTACCGGTCGACGTGCGCGAACACGATCTCTTGGTCCTTCGCGGCGCGGTTGCGCCAGGCCAGGACCTGCTCGGAGTCAGGCCCTCGAGGACCAGCTCCTGGTCGACGACATCGACCTGCGGCTCCTGTGCGGCGGACGGGGAGCAGGTAAGTCCGCTGCCGGAGTCGTGGCCGACTCGTCGATGGTGGGGCGCGCGTCCGCGGCTTGGGCGCCAGTGACACTCGCGGTTTGACTTCTCAGCAAGCTCGGATGTCCGTGTGTCATGACACCTGACCCCGGGGTGAACCGGTGCACTACGCCTACAGCAACCGCTGCGCACGAGTGTCCCTTGCCCCCATGCCGTCCAAAAAGCACCGGCGCAGTCGAAGTCGGGTGGCCAGGAGCAGGCGTGACTTTCCAGCCATGGAACCTGTGCAGACGTTTTCAGGACATTTACTGCTAGAGGTATGGCATGGGCAAGTCACGGTTCCGAAGGATGGAGACACACAATTCCCTGCCCGAAAGGTGAGTCATGCGCTACAAACCGGCGATCGCCATAGTCTTCACCGTCCTCTTCGCGGCACTGTCCAGCGGCAACGCGATCGCCGCTCCGACGGGGACACAAGCCCTGGAATGCCTTGAGAACTGGTCCGTGAGCAACGGCCAAGGCAGAGCAGCAGGAAAGTGGTGCTTCAACAACGGCGCCGGCAACGCCGTCGCCGTACGCGGCACGGTCACCGACACGAACGCCGACGGTCGATGCCCCTTCGTTCGTGTATACATCAACGGAGGCAGCTACCGTGACAGCGATTGGGCCGGCCCCAAGGGCGACTCCTCGCCAGTTACGGTAAACGCTCCATCAGGCTATTACTTCACGCGTCTCGAACTGAAATACATCAACTGCTGAGTCCCAGGTGGGCCCGGCACCAACGCTCAAGGTTCACAGGTCCGCCGCTTCGGTTGGTTTGCCAGGCGGGCCAAGCGGTCGCGGTGTTGTAGGCATCCAACTCGACAAGCCTCGCCCGCATCTCGTGGCTGCGAAGATAATTCGGACAGGACGCGGGACCGCAGCGACGTGCCCGGCGAGGTCAGGGGCGTTGGCCTCCCGGCCGTCGGCGCAAGGAAGCGCCGTCGGCCGGGAGCTCCCAGGCCCGCTCGGTCACCAGCGAGCCGATCGCGGTGCCCAGGTCCAGCGGCTCGCGCCCGCCGCGCCGGACGGCCGACCTCGTACGCGGCTTCGCCTTCACCGCGCGACCGCTGCCGCCGTTCTTGCGTGCCGCCTCCAGCGCGGCGCGCAGAGCGACCCGGGCCAGGTCGACGCCGGACACCTCGCCGCTCATGCCGACCCCCAGGGGGTGTAGCACAGGTTTAGGTGCCCGAGACGGGACAGGTGCCGCACCTTCGCCACGAACTCCCCTGATTCTCCAGGGCGTTCACCTGCTGCTGATGCGGCGGAAGGAGCTCCGTGTCCAACGTCCAGCCGTGCCCGGCCGCCTGACCGCGCTCGCACAGCGCCTCCAGCACCGACAGCGCCCTCTCCCAGTTCCTCGTCCCACTCCCCCAGCGTGTGCCCATGAACGCGTGCGCCGACCGTAGACGCCGGCACCGGTCCGGACAGCGCCAAGACGGGGAAGGCAAGCCCACCGGGTGACACCGGCCGCCACAGACATGCCGGGCGGGACGCCACCCGGTAAGACACTGCGGTACCGCAGGATCCGGCGGTACCGCAGGCGTCTGCTCGCGGCACCGACCGGGTCTTCTTTATCAGCCTGCGGAAGAAGCGTCGGGTCGCAATCTTGTCCCGCCGGTTCTGGACGGGGATGTCGAGTACGTTGCCGTCCTGGTCGACAGCCCGCCACAAATACTTCAGCTCCCCGTTGACCTTGATGAACACCTCGTCCAAGAGCCACTTGCCGCCGGGCCAGGACCGGCGGCGGCGCAGTTCGTTCGCGTAGGCCTGGCCGAACTCGGCGCACCAGCGACGCACCGTCTCGTGTCCACCTCGCGGAAGCTGAGCGGGAAAACGTGACAGCGCCTCGCTGTCCGATGCGTGTCAGAGCTCGCAGTCTCATCCTGAAGTGGCTGGATCTGAGTGGTTCACGGCCGGACCGATGCGATGCCGAAGTCCGCATGGTCGGCACTGTGGACAACGGACGCACAGTCCACTCGTAACAGATCACATCGGAAAGAGCGGACTCATGACCGACATCATCGCAGGGGTGGAAATTCCCGAGACCTCGGCCGTGGCGGAGGCCACGAGCCACCTCCGGGAAACGACCACGCCCCTGATCTTCCATCACTCCCGGCGTGTTTTTCTCTTCGCCTCCCTGCACGCGCGCGAGTTGGGCCTGCAGCCCGATCCCGAGCTGCTTTACATCTCCGCGATGTTCCACGACACCGGCCTCCTGACCCCGTTCTCCAAGGAGGAACAGCGTTTCGAGCTCGACGGCGCCGACCACGCGCGCAGGTTCCTGCTCGACCGTGGGTTCCCCAAGAGCGCCGCCGAAGTGGTCTGGACGGCGATCGCGCTGCACACGACGCCGGGGATTCCCGGCCGGATGGGCCCGGAGATCGCTGCCACCAACTACGGCGTTCTGACCGACGCGGTCGGCTGGGGCCTGGACGGACTGGAGGGCGACCAGGTGGACGAGATCGTCGCCGCTCATCCGCGCGGAAACTTTAAGAAGGAATTCGTACAGGCGTTCGTCGAGGGGCTCAAGGACCGTCCGGACACCACGTACGGGACCATCAATGCGGACTACCTGGAACGCTTCGTTCCCGGCTTCCACCGCACGTCCGTGATTGAGCGCATCACCGATGCGCCCTGGTCGCGGTGAGCCGACAGCAGTCCCGGGCGTGCCGATGACACCGCTCAGTTCCCTCCACGGACCTCGTCCTCTGGGACGACGCGCCGCCTTCACCGTTCTGACGGTCACCACCGTCGTGCCGATGGCGACTGCGAGTGCACCCTCGCCCTTCTGGACGGCCGACGGTGCCCTGTCCCTGGTGATCGCACGAGCGGTGCAGGGCGTCGCCACCGGAACCGCCATCAGTGGGCCGGCGGCCGGGCTGGTCGACTTCTCCCCGGCGAGACACCCGCAGGCAGGGACCACGGTGACGGCGGTCGGCGCAAGTGTGGGCCTGGCCGCCGGCGCCGCGGTGGTGGGGCTGCTGGTCCAGTCGGTCCCCCACCCCGACACCGACGTCTTCTCCGTCCTCACCCGGGTCTTCCCTGCTCCTCGCGGTGGCGATCTGGCCCATCCCCGAGACGGTGGCGTCACCGGTCGACGCCCCCGTCTCCCTCCGTCCCAGGGCGGGGTCCCCCCCAGGATTCCCGGCGCCGGTTTCTGGCCGCCGTACCCGCCCTCGTGGCGAGCTGGTCCGTCACGGGGCTGTTCCTCGCGCTCACCCCTTCAGTGGTCACCGGCGTTCTGCACGTCACCCAGGGAGCCGCGGGCGGACTCGACATCGCCGCGTTGTTCCTGGCCGGCGGCATGGGCGGCATGTGCGGTCATCGAGCAGTGGCCCCCGGCCGTGGAGGGGCCGGCACATGCGCGGCATAGTTGCAGTATGTCCAGTGATGGTTCTACGAGCTCCGCAGCTGGAGAGTGGGCCGTGCAACCGGGTGACGTCCTGGCAGTGCTCAGTGCCGACATGACGGTCTCCGTGTGGACCGGGGCCGCCGAGCGCCTATGGGGCTATTCGGCTGACCAAGCGCTCCATAGTCCCGCCAAGGGCCTGCTGGTTTCGGGTGCCCCGGAAATTCCCCATATCTTTGCCGGCAGCCCCTGGTCAGGTCGGGTGCGGATCCGCCGCTGCGACGGCCATGAGTCAGCTGCGGATCTTCGGGTCACTCCTCTGGACACTGACGGCGGCGCGGGTTGGCTCGTGTGGGGGCCGAACACATTTGGCCGGCCAGGCCTGGATCCGGCAGCGGTGGATGCGCTCCTTTACCACTCGCCGATCAGTCTGGTCATCTGGGACCGGGAATTGCGCTGTGTCTGGTTCAACGACAGCGTTCACAATCAGGACATCTACAGCTCCGAGCCGGAGCTGGGCGGCTATGTCACCGATGTGGTCCGCGCTCGTCATCCAGAGTTCCTGGAACGCGCTATGGCGCGCGTCTTGCACAACGGGGTGCCGCTCCTCGGGTACGAACTGTGGCCGACCGAGGCTCGCGCCCCCGACCGTTATTACCGTGTTGCCTTGATCCGTCTCGATGGACCGGACGGTCGACCACTGGGCGTCTGTTCTGTGGCTGTGCAGACCAGCACAGGGCAGGAAGTCGGAGGACTTCGTCTGCTCAACGAAGCGAAAAGCCGCATCGGCACAGATCTGGACCCGTTGGTCACCAGCCAGAGGCTGGCGGAGACAGCGGTACCGAACCTCGCCGACTACGTCACCATCGACCTCGTCGAGGCCGTGCCGCTGGACAAGGAGCCGTTGAGACGCCTCAAGTCCACCGATACGAGCATCCCTGGCTTCTACCGCGCCGGCGCCGCTTCCATCCACGACGATCTTCGCGAGTCTCTCTGGGCGCGCGGAACGCCGGTCTACGTTCCGCCGGCATCCCCTTTCACCACCGTGCTCAAAAATCGTAGGTCCTACTTCGAGCCTGTTCTCGACACCTCCCCCGGCACTTGGCTCGACAACGACCCGGATCGGGCCCAGGTCATTCGCCAGACCGGAATGCATTCCCTCATAATCGTCCCCCTGCAGGCCCGCGGTGCGACACTCGGCATCGCCGTTTTTGTGCGCAGCCAGAACCCGGTTCCGTTCAGCAGGGCAGACCTTGCTCTTGCCGAGGAACTCGCGGCCCGGGCCGCACTGATCATCGACAACGCCCTGCGATACACCCGAGAGCGAACCGCCGCGCTTGCGATACAACGCGCCCTGATACCGCACCACTTGTCGGGCGGCAGCACAGTCGAGGTGGCCACCCGCTACCTGCCCGCGGACACGCACGCCGGCGTCGGCGGCGACTGGTTCGACGTCATCCAACTGTCTGATGTCCGAGTGGCCTTGGTCGTGGGAGATGTTGTGGGTCACGGCATCAACGCGGCCGTGACCATGGGACACCTGCGCGCCACGACCCGTGCGCTCAGCAAGTTGGAATTGCCGCCCGCCGAATTGCTACATCTCATGGATGAACTCGCCGTCGACATCGCCCGTGACCGTTTCGACGACGGCACCTCCACACCATCGGCAGCCACCTGCCTCTACTGTGTGTACGACGCGAAATCTCAGCGATGCACCATGTCCAGTGCCGGCCATCCCCCACCCGCGATCATCTTCCCGGACGGATCGGTCGACTTCGCCGAGGTACCTCCAGGTGCACCCATCGGGGTGGGACTGGGCTCCTTCGAATCGACCGAGGTGAAGCTACCGGACAACAGCGTGATAGGGCTGTACAGCGACGGTCTGATCGAGACGGAGCACGACGTCGGCCGGGGACTGCAGCGGCTGCGCGCCGCTCTAGCCGGCCCCATTTCCAGTCTCGATGACCTATGCACATCGGTCGTCGACACCCTGGCCCCGGGCGGACCGATGGACGACGACATCGCCCTCCTTCTGGCCCGCACCCACCCCGCCGCTGACTAGAACGGCCACCACGCCCTGGTGATCGGCGCACTCACCTGCGAGGTGGCGCGCCGGGCCACGGGGCACACGCTCCGGGAGGGGTGCGAGGAGCAGGTGCGCGCGCCGTACGGCATGGACTTCTTCCTGAGGCTGCCCGAGTCCGAGGAGCCCCGCTTCCGCGCGGTCCAGCCGATGCTCCCCACCCCCGAGCAACAGGCCCTGCCGGCCGACCGGGCCGCACATGCTCACCTCGATCGCCTTCAGCACACATGCCCTCATCCTCGCCCCTCTCCCGCGGGTGTTGACGGGGTACCTCGTAGGTCTCCTTCCTGGCCTGGCCTGGTCAGGCTCCTACACCTGGACGCCGTCTACGTCACCGACGGCGGCGGCAAGGTCTCCGCGGCACGCAAGCTCATACACGGCGGCGAGCGCATCGCCGCGGTCGGCGGCGAGCTCGCCCTCGTGTTCCACCGGGAAGGTCGGGTCTGTTCCGTCGACACGGTCACAGATGGTCTGATCACCGCGTACCGCAGGGTCATCAATCCCGACAAACTCGTGCGCGTCTGAGCTGTCACGCCAGGAGGGGCTACCTCGTCTCCCTGCTGAGAACGCAAAGCCGGCGACAAGGGAATACGCGTGAGCAGGTGAGATCGATCATGCAGCACGGCATACATCCACCTGCGGCCGCTATGAGCCCTGGGCGCGAGCCGACCGTGCGCTCGGGCCGCCGCCCCTCCCCCTCCCCAGTAAGGACCTGTATGCAAGCCATCACTGTGCGGGACCGTAACGCTGGTCTTGCCGGGATGTCCCTGACGGACATGCCCTACCCCCATGCGGCCGAGAACGACGTCGTCGTGCAGGTGCACGCCGCCGGCTTCACCCCTGGCGAGCTGGACTGGCCCGCCACGTGGACCGATCGCGCCGGCCGCGACCGGACGCCGAGCGTGCCCGGGCACGAGCTGTCCGGTGTCGTCGTAGAGCTGGGGTACGGCACCACCGGCCTGAGCGTCGGACATCGGGTGTTCGGCCTGGCCGACTGGACCCGTAATGGCACGCTCGCCGAGTACACCGCGGTGGAGGCCCGCAGCCTCGCCCCGCTGCCGGCGGACATCGACCACACCGTGGCCGCCTCGCTGCCGGTCTCCGGGCTGACCGCCTGGCAGGGCCTGTTCGACCACGGCCGCCTCACCACAGGCAGCCGGATCTGGTGCTCACCTCTGTGATGCCTCGTAAGCCTCGCGGATGGCCGCAGGGATACGTCCACGATCATTTACCAGATAGCCGTTGGTGCGTGCCCAGAGGCGTATCGGCTCGTCTTCCGGACGGGGATCGAGCTTACGGGGTCCAGCAGACTTGCCGGGGCCTCTCCAGTCTCCCGAGGAGACCCCTTCCAGCCGGTCCGCTGCCTCTTGGAAGAAAGCGAACAACGAGGCGTATACGCCCTCCTCGGGACCGCATGCTTCAGTCCAAGTTCCGATGGTTCCGTCGAGCGTGTCCAGAAACGTCCCGTAGAGACCGTCGCGCTCCGCGGCGATTGGCACCCACTCACGACGCCAGAACGGATGGTCGAGGTCGGTGGACGGCTGCATCTCCTCCAAGCCCATCTGACTGAGGTAGACCCGCTGAATATCCGTCAGGCCAAGAAGGAGATGGCCGCCGGGGACGGCTGCTACCTCGCACCCCAACGCCACCAGACACGATTGGCCATCGGGTTGCCTGCCGGCATCGATGTCGTTCGCCAGCAGCCACTGCCACATCTCCCCTGGCAGCTTCAGACCCATGTGCAGTTCGGCTTCGCTAATGGCCGCATGGCTCCCCGGGCCGCCGAGCGCAGCGAGAGCTTCAGGGTCGTTCCGTTCAAGCCACGCGGTTACCCGGCCCCACGCCTCTCGTACGTTTCCTGCCTCGTGCATCGGAGTTTCGCTCACGTGTGATCGCCACCCAGGCAGGATGCGCACATCCGTGGAACACGCCCACCGATATCGCTGGCTCGCAGGGAGCTTTGCCCGGTCTCCCGGACTGTGAAGTTGTCCTCTTGGCGAGGCGACGACCGCTGATGACCCATTGGAGAACCGTATGCGGGACCACTGACAGTGACTGACGCGGAACGCGTTTCTGCCACAACCCGCGGGCTGCGTGCTGACGGCAACAGGAATTCGCCCTGATCCGTGCCGGACCGTGCGTCGGCCACATTCTGCGGTCCGGGGGCTGTCGGCGGTCAGTGGTGCATGAGCAGCATGATGACCGTTCCCAGGGCCATCGATCCGTCCCAGAAGTGGCCGAAGGGCTCCGCGATGCGGGTGGAGATGCGTTCGGCGTTCGAAGTTCTGCGTAGCGCGGGCATGTCACGGGTCAGTGACCGAAGAGCGCACACAAGGAGGTACAGCGACAGAGCTCCGACGACCGCGTTGCCTGCCGTCGATTCCCCTGCGGAGTGACCGAGATGCGTGGCCTGGTGCGCCGCTGGGAGACCTTCGGCCAAGGTCTCGTGCGAGGGGAAAGCCATGGAGTGCGTCATCCAGGCCATCGCGGCCATGCCGGCCGTGTACTGCAGCCTCTGTGCGGTCGCCGTCAGTGCCGACTTCTCGCAGCGGCTGACGGCACTCAGCGGAAACCACACTGCTGCGGCTGCGAACAAGGCCGTCAGCGGCGCCTCCGGCAGCATGCGCCCCCAGGTCCAAGGCATCATCGCCATAGTCAGAGCCATGGCGGTGTGCAGGAAATGGTCAA
The DNA here is from genome assembly GCF_036227505.1 of Streptomyces sp. NBC_01450. Taxonomy (NCBI): domain Bacteria; kingdom Bacillati; phylum Actinomycetota; class Actinomycetes; order Kitasatosporales; family Streptomycetaceae; genus Streptomyces; species Streptomyces sp. NBC_01450. The sequence goes on from NZ_CP109481.1 coordinate 1,060,555, forward strand.
CTCGACTGCGCCACCCGGCACTCCGCGACAGGACGCCATGCCGCAGCGCGCGGATGGCCGCTGCCGCGAACAACGCTGTCAGCATGCTGTACACAACATCAGTGGCGCTCATGCCTCATTGCGCCCTTTCCCGGAGCAGACGAGCTCCGTTCGGACCCGGACTGTGCGAGTAAGCGGCAGGTCAGTCGGTGGGTCGCGGGGCGCGCAGGTGAGCCCGCTTCTCGAACTCCTCTTCGTCGACCATCGTGAGCATCGGCTGGCCAGGCGCGCACTTCATGAACACGATGTACTTGGCCGGCGCGTCCGACAGGGCGTTGCCGTTCTGGTAGCGGATCACGTCACCGCCCGGCTCCCAGAACGTCTCACCGGCCTTGATCACGCGCTCCGGCTCACCCTCGAGCTCCCACCGGAGCTCGCCTTCGATCACGCAGCCGAAGCACGGCCCCGTGTGGCGGTGCGGAGGCGTCCCGGGGTCACCGGGAGGCCACTCGACGAGGACGGACATCCCCGAAGCACCCTCGGGAATGAAACGCGGCTTGACATCCGCCAACATCGCGGGACCGAACTCGTCCGCTGAGTCCATCTCATGCACTGTGCCAGCTCCGTAAGGCGTGCCCGGATTGGACGTTCTCGCGTCGGCAATTCCGGGCTCAATCAGCTTTTTTCACGGTGAAGACACAGCACGGCCGGCATCGGTGTCCCGCCGTCTGCCTTCTGCCGTCCGTCTTCTGCCGTCCGTCTTCTGCCGTCTGTCTTCTGCCTCTGCGCAGAGTCTCGAGACCACCCCGCCTCTTGCCGGCCTCCACAATCCGGGAGGCCGCGGCAACGAGACCGCGGCCCGTACTCTCGTTCGACGGCGGCCTCGGGGAAAACACGGTCGATCCTCGATAAGTACCGTCGCGTGGTCGAGCGCGGGTGGCCGGCACCCGAAGTCCCTCTCTCCGCCGGCCGGGGCGACACGGAGACGGATCATGTGCGTGCGGCCGGGCCGGACGCCCTGACACTCAGCCGAACTGGCCCACTTGGTAACTGCCGGCGGGCTCCTGGTTGATGATGTTGATGCGGTTGTAGCTGTTGATGACGGCGATGAGGGAGATCAGCGCGACGAGCTGGTCCTCATCGAAGTGCTTGGCGGCGCTCGCCCAGGCCTCGTCCGTGACCCCGCCGGCCGCGTCCGCGATCCGGGTACCCTGCTCGGCCAGCTCCAGTGCGGCACGCTCGGCCTCGGTGAAGACCGTCGCCTCCCGCCAGGCGGCGACCAGGTTGAGCCTCACCGAGGTCTCCCCGGCGTGGGCCGCGTCCTTGGTGTGCATGTCGGTGCAGAAACCGCAACCGTTGATCTGGCTGGCGCGGATCTCCACCAGATGCTGAATGGCGGTCGGCAGCGTCGAGTCCGACAACACCTTGCTGACCGAGTAGAAGTGCTTCAGCACCTTGGCCGCCAGGCCATTGCCGTAGTAGTTGAGACGCGCATCCACAGGTCCTCCTAGCAGCGTCGGCGTTACGCACTACTGACCGCGCAACCCGGCAAGGTGTGACACCGAGACGCTGTGTGCTGTGAGTCTCCGCGACCACGTCATCGCCGTACTGACGGCACCCTCGACGCGGCCGGTATGTTCGCCCGGACGGCACGGTCTTGTGAAACTTCCCCCCATGCCATCTGTGTCGGTGAGCCAGCCGCGCGCGACCTGGCGTCTCGCCTTCGACCGCCAATGCCTCCGCAACCGTGCAGCTCTTCGGCGCGGAGCAGCAGCATGACGGTCTGCAGATACATGCCGAGGTCGGACCATTGGGACCGGCCCATGTTGCGGTCGATGTAGCAGAACAGGGCAGCGGGCGCGCCGAAACACTCCCAGTTCGCGGACGCGGCCCTCTGGCGCGCCTCCAGGTCGACCGCCCCTGACCGCGCAGCCTCCCGCACGGAGAGGAGTCCTTGGAGCAAGCACGGGCCGACCGCGAGGATGGTCAACTGTGCACGGACGTGGTTCTCGGCACCTACAACGTCACCCACCACCTGAAGATCGCCGGGCGCCTGGACCAGCTGTTCACCGAGGACGCCCCCACGCTGATCCACACCACCTCGCGCGGCTATCCCCGGGCGGTCAACAACCTCGCCCCGCAGACCCTCGTCGCCGCGTTCGCCACCGGCAAGAACCTCGTCGACGAGGCGGCCGCCCGCGCGTCGGTGGGCGAGGTGGTCGGCGACTGAGTGGCAGGCGTTCTCCGTCGACGCTTTGCGCACCGCCCATATTTCGCTCGCGACGTCCGCCCTGGCACATCTACGGTTTCAGTGTGTCCGCCACAACAGCGCTGCCGCCGGCCTTGGCCGAGGAACTCCTGCATCCCGTCCTTCCCGCTGCGTCCGTCGGGGAGATCGTTCTGCGTACTGGCGGGGAGCTGAGCACAGTCTTCGAGATCCGGTTCGCCGGGGCGGCCGAGCCGGTCGTCATCAAGATCTATGACGATCAATGGCGCTGGAAACAGGAGAAGGAGACCTACGTCTACCAGCTGCTTCAGCAGCACGGTGTCGGGCCGGTGCCTGCCGTGCTGCACCGTGGGCACGCCGACAACGCGCTCGGGCGCTGCTACACGGTGATGACGATGCTCAGGGGCCAGCCGTTGTCCGCCGTCAGCCACGCCCTCGACAGGGCATCGTTGCGGGAGATCTACCGTCAGATCGGGGGCTGCATGGCTGCAGTCCACCAGATCCCGCAGGGCGCCTACGGATACCTCACCACGAGGGTTCTGGATCCCGAGCCGACGAACACCGCCTATATGACACGGCAGTTCCACAAGAACCTCAGGGAGTACGCCGATCACGGTGGCGATGCGGCGCTCGCGAGGGCCATCGAGGCGATGGTCGCTCGGCAGACTGGGCTGCTCGGCGCGTGCCGGCATGCCGTGCTGTGCCACAACGACTTCCACGAGGGCAACGTCCTGGTCGCCGAGGATGGCGGCGGATGGCAGGTCAGCGGCTTCATCGACGTGGAGAACGCGATCGCCGCGGATCCGCTGATGGACGTGGCCAAGACCGACTACTACTCCGTCCACGACGACCAGGACAAGCGCGAAGCGCTCTGCGACGGCTACGGCACGCTGCCCGCCGACTGGAGCGAGCGGGTCGGCCTCTACCGCCTCTACCACGCTCTGGAGCTGTGGGATTGGTTCGCCTCCATCGGCAACACGGCGCCGCTGGAGGGCATCACCGACGACATGCGGCGGATGACGGCCTGATCTTGGGTACAAAGTCATCGACCGCTCCCGTAGAGCCCCAGCTCAAAGGAGCTGTCCCATAGATCTGACGCTGACCCGGTAATGACATCGCCACGATGGCACGGCTACGGCATTTCACTCGGATGCGGCACGGCGAACGCTCGGGAAGCCAGATCCCGTCAAGCCCAACCAGGGTGATCAGTCAACAAACTCCATCTCCGGGTACTGGTTTGACGGCCCGTCCAGCAGTTGGCCACACCGCCCACGCAACCAGTGGTCGAAATACGCTGACACGTAGGCTTCATTGGTATGGATCGCCGTAGCCGGATCGATCGTGCCGATGTTCTCCGTCCGGGTAGCCGGCGGCAGGCCTAGCTGCGGGAGCAGCGCTTCCGCGTCCGTGAACGACGCATGCTCCGAACCGCGCAACGTGAGCTGGCGCGTCCAGCTGGGCGTGTGGGCGCGGAACGCCTGCCAGCCGGGGCCGGTGTCCGTAATTCCGTCCTTGCCCATCAGCAGGAACGGTCGTGCGAGCCCGTGTTCGGCCACTGGCATGAGCGTGCCGTCGTAGTTGGTCAGGTTGCCGTCCATGTCGATGCCGGCGCTGATCCGCGGGTCGGCATCCATGGCCGTGGCCGCGGCCGAGCCTCCCAACGAGTGACCAAACATGCCGATTTTGGATAAATTGAGCGCTCCGGCGAGGCCGTTCGGCAGTCGTTGGCCGTCCACGTCAGGGTTCTGGCCGGCGTTCAGCAGGCCCAACTGGTCCAGTACGAAACTGGTGTCAGTGGTCCGGACGGCGAGGGACTTTTTGATGAACGCGTCAGGGTCCGTCGGCGTGACCATGGTGGCCAGCGAACCGTTGGGGAACTGGACTTCCGGGGATTCGTAGGTGTTGTCGATGGTGACCACGACGTAGCCCCGGCTGGCGAGATCCGCTACCAGCGTGGCGCCCCAGGTTCGGGGCTCGCCCAGCCCTGGGGAATAGATCAGCACCGGCCGCTTCCCGTCCCCGTCGGCAACCGGAGCGCCCTGTACCACGTGCGTGACGGTGGCCGCCCAGTTCACCTGCCCGGTCGGCAGGTTCATCCCGAGGTAGTCGTTGGTGGTCACCGAGTCGAAGTGCGCTGCCGCGCTGGGAAGCATGTATGGCGCGGCAGGGTGGCCCGCTGCATGCGTCGTGGGGTAGTACACGCTGACCATCAGCTCGCGGTAGTTCTGACCGGTCTGCCATGGATCGGGGCGGGAGTGGTCCACGAGGTGCAGAGGCACTTCGCTGACCTTGTACCGGCCAGTGGGGCTGGGCAGACTCAGCTGGGCCGGGTGCGCGGCTGGGGCAACTGCTGTGGCGGCCTCAGCGGGCAGAACGGCGGCCAGAGTGCTGATCGTTATGGCCGCGCAGGTGACTGCGGCCCGCAGGCCGCGACGCCGGTTGGTTCGTTGCTTGATCGGCTGTTCCTTCGTCATGTGAGCTAATGCTGCAAGCCACGAGCTGTCCGCACCATGGGGATGCCCCCCATTTCGGTGCACAGTCATCCCTTAAGGGTTTACTCGCGGCCGGCCCTCTCCCTCTCCAGAGCAGGGTTTCCGCGCCCCCACCGCTCGATCCGGTCGGCGCGGCACTGCACGAGCAGCAGGCACAGGTCGCCGGACGGAAACGGGCCCTGACCCGGAACCTTGGACACGGGTTATGCGGCTGGGGCCAGGTCAGTTGATGTTGTGCGGCTTGAAGGGCAGCGTGTGGGGCGGGCGGGAAGTCGACGTTGAGCAGGATCTGGCCGCTGGGGTCGGGGTAGGCGGCATCAAGAAGGGCTCCGGCCTGATTCATCACAGCGACAGGGGCAGTCGACCCGGGGTGCGGGGCTTCGCTGCCCCGATACACGCGACCGCGGAGACGGCCGGCCCGTCCACGGCCGGCCGGCTCCGCGTCCGGTCACTCCTCGGCGGCGGCGAGGGCGGCCAGTTCGCGGTCGACCGCCAGCTGGTGCGCCTCGGCGTCCTCACGCGCCTTCTTCGGGCTCCAGCGACCTGCCATCACGAAGACGAAGGGCAGGAAGAGCACCTGGCCGCCGACGCAGATCCACCACCAGTTGCGCCACTCGCCGGGCCCGTCCTTCGACGCCTTCTGGACCTCGGGGCCGTACTCCTGTAGCAGCTTCAGCTGCGGCGCCGCCTTCTGCACGACACCCAGGTCCTCCGCACCGACCTCCTTGACGGCGCGGGCGCCCAGCGCGGGCGGCACCGTGGTCGGGGTGTACTTGTTCAGCTCGGCGAAGAGCTGAGGGTGCGCGTTGACGATGGCCAGCGCGGGCGCCGCCTGCACCGAGGCGGCCTTGACCTCGGCGCCGTGCTCCACGAGCGGGGTCACGGAAGTCACCAGCACCGGGATGAAGGCCGCGGAGACGGCGACCACGATGCGCACCGTCCAGCCCCACACCGCCAGGCCCGCCGCGGTTGCCGCCGGGTTGTGCTTCTCCACGGTCTCGGTGAAGCTCGCCATCCAGGGCGCGTAGGCGATGCCGCTGAAGACGCCGATGCCCATGAACAGCCAGGCGAAGGTGTAGTAGTCGGTCGTCAGGTGGGTGGCGCGGGTGGCGAAGATCGCGGTCACCACGACGGAGCCGACCGCGCCGACGATCATGAAGGGCTTGCGCACCTTCAGCCGGTCCGAGAGCAGGCCGACCAGGACCAGGGCGATGGCGTTCGCCCCCCAGTACCAGTTGGCCAGCGCGTTGGTGCGCTGCTCGCTGTAGCCGAAGGTGGTCGCGAAGTAGACGACGAAGTTGCCGACCGCCGCGTAGTACAGCAGCAGGAACACGGCGATGGCGAAGGCCGAGCCCAGAACGTCCAGGCGCATCATCTGCCGCCACTCGCCGCGGCGCACCGCCTCGGTGTCCAGTCCCTTGGCGCGCGCCTCGACCAGTGCCCGGTCCCGCAGCGACACCATGATCTGGTCGCGCAGCGCCGGGGACAGCTCGCGCAGCGCGAAGATCGCGACGACGAAGACGACGAACCCGGCGATCGCCGAATAGCGCAGCTCGTCCTGCCAGGTGGCGCTGTCGAGGGTGTTGCTGGTGACGGTGGTGACCACCAGAGAGCCGATGACCGGGCCCATCGTCCAGTACCCCATCGCGGTGGCCCGGCCGAGCTGTGGGGAGAAGTCCCTGATCAGCGCAGGGGTGGCGACCAGCACGATGCCCTCGATGAAGCTGACGAGCGCGAAGAGCACCAGATAGGTGGACTTGTTCGCTGCGTTCGGCAGCCCGAAGAAGACCAGCAGCGCGGCGATCAGCAGCCCGTAGACCACCAGATTCGCCCGGCCCCAGCGATCCGCAAGACCGGCCACGAGCGAGGCGAAGGCCCCGATCGCGTTGCCGATCACCGAGACCCAGACGAAGTAGCGGTACGTCATGTCGAAGTGCGTGATGATCGACGTCGCCACCGCGTACTGGATGTACAGCATGTAGTACAGGACGACGGTGGTGATGACCACGATCGCGAGATACGCCATACGGCGACCGGTGGGTGGGTAGTCCGCCAGGTCGCGGCGGTACAGCCAGGCCAGCGGACCGCGGGCGTTCACGGCGGGCCCATCGGGTGTGGGTCTGTCGGCGTCGAACGCCGTCGGAGTGGCGGACATACGGCTCCTCCTGGGGATACGGAAACCGGGTGTTTGTGTCGGGGCGACGGGAGCGCGCTGCGCCCGGCTCCGAGAGCGTGGCCAGAGGCTAGTACCGACTAGTCGGTACGCCTAGGGGTCTGCGCAAAGTCATTCACCCCGTTCATCACCCGGCCGCCGGCGGACCCCGGCGAAGCCGTCCAGGGCGACGAGCAGATCCGCAGCCGCACCATGACCCTGCTCATCGCCGGCCACGACACCACCGCCGGCGCTCTGGCCTGGGCCTTGCGCCAGCTCGAACTCCCGCTGGTCTTCGCCGATGACGGCTCAGCGGTGCAGGCGTCACCCGAACCCGAGCGTCCACTCACCTACCCGTCCTCGTGCTTCGTGACGGGCACCATCCATGGGACGTCAGTCCCGTGCTCGTCCGCCGAACAGCAGGTCTACTTCCACCAGGGGTACGAGCCCTCGGAACGCGATCGTCACGACATGGCACAACTCCGCCGCCTGAACTTATGGATGGCTCGGTGGCTCGTCATGGGTTCTGATCTGGTGCTTTGCGTGGCGGACATGTGCGTGACGGGTTAGGCCGGCCGCTGGCCTCGGTCGCGGACGACGAGATCGGCGAGGCTGCCCTGGCACTGCTGTGGGGCACTTCTGCGGTGAACACCTGAACTCCCGCCGGGCGTCGGTGCCGTCCGCCCCGGTACAGCCGACGCTGATCGTAGGCGGCCCGATTCGCCTGTCGCTTCCCGTCTCACTTGGTGCGGTTCATGGAAGTGGGGAGTCTGGGGAGGGGGTGCGCGTGATCGGTCGGTCCCAGAGGCCGGCCAGGTGCGCGTGGAGGACGTCGTGCGCTTCGTGCGGGGTGAGGTGGCCGATGAGGACGTGCACGGTGAGGCCGTCCGCGAGGGCGAGGAGGGTGCGGGCCTCGAGTTGCGGATCGAGGCGCAGGGGGCGGTCGGCGCCCTCGCCGGCTTCCGAGATGAGGCGGGTGAACGCCTCCTGCAAGGTTGCGTAGTTCGCCGTCAGCGTCCTGGCGAGCGCCTTGCTCACAGCCGCCTGCGCAACGAAGGCGAGCCAGACCCTCGCCTCTGCGCGGTGCTCTTCCCGAAGCAATGAGATCTCGGTGGCCGCGTGGCCCAGGGCGGTGCCGGCCGACTGGGCCGGGCTCCTGAGGAGGCGGGCCTGTACGCGCTCGCTGATCCGCTCGCTGATGTGCCCGAGAGTGAACACGAGCATCTCTTCCTTGGTGCGGAAGCATCGCTGAACTGCACCCATCGACACCTGCGCGCGGGCGGCGACATCGCGAAGGGTCACGCCCTCCAGGCCGCGTTCGTCGGCGAGGTGGCACACGGCCTCGGCGATGAGGCGGCGTCGGCTCACGTGATCCACCTGCCTGGGCATGTCCGTCGCCTCTCGATTTCACAGTGCTCCGCTTCGCGGCGCAGTTTATTCGATGCGTGCGTATCGGTTCCAGGATACGGTTCCGATGCGAGCGCATTGGTATGAGGAAGGCGAAGCCATGCAGGACGCCCTGTGGAAGATGCCGGCCGCCGCGCAGGCGGAGGCTGTGCGCAGCGCAGAGGTCTCGGCCGTCGAACTGGTCGACAGTCACCTGGAGCGCATCGCCGAGGTCAACGCGCAGGTGAACGCGGTCACGCAGCTCTTGGCGGAGCGGGCACGTGAGGCCGCGGCACGGACGGACCGTCAGCGGGCCGCCGGTGAAGCGCTGGGGCCCCTCGCGGGGGTGCCCTTCACGGTGAAGGAGAGCACCGCCATCGAAGGCGTGCCGACTACGTTCGGCACGGAGCGCTTCCGCGATCTGGTGGCGTCGGCCGACGCGCCCCCGGTGGCACGGCTGCGCGCGGCCGGAGCCATCCCCATCGGGCACAGCAACATCCCCACCCTGATCCTGGCGGGGATGCACACGCGCAGCGAGCTGTTCGGTGACACGGCCAACCCGTGGGACAGCAGCCGGACCCCGGGCGGCTCCAGCGGAGGCGACGCGGTGGCCGTTGCCACGGGCATGGCAGCGCTCGGGCTCGGCAACGACTCCGGCGGGTCAGTGCGCATCCCGGCCCAGTTCTGCGGTGTGGCCGGGCTGAAGCCGTCCACGGGCCGGTTCCCTGCCGACCACCGCGTTCTCGGCCCGGACGACCCGGGCCCGGCGTCCCAGATGCTGGTCACCGACGGCCCGCTGGCCCGGAGCGTGGGCGACCTACGGCTGGCTTTCGAGGCGCTGGTCGGGACCGATCCGCGAGACCCCCGGGCCGTGCCGGTGCCCGCCTACGGCGAACCGCTCGCCGGACGCGTGAAGGTCGCGGTCGTGGCGGACCCTGGGGGGCACGGCGTTCACCCCACGATTCGCGAAGCCATCGCGTCCGCGGCCGACGCGCTCCGCGACGCTGGATACGACGTGCGCGAGGAGCAGGACGTACCGCGGATGGACGAGGCCCTAGAGGCGTACGGCCGGATCACTGTGACCGAGTTCGCCCCGACCTGGCCGGTGGTGCGCGGGCTGCTCGGCAAGGGCGGAGACCGCTATATCGCGATGGCGATGGAGCAGACCCCGCCCGTAAACGCGGAGGAGTTCATGAAGTTGATGGGCACCTGGATGAACATCCGCCGCTCATGGGCCGAATTCCTCAACGAATACCCGCTGTTGCTCGGCCCAGTCTTCACCGAGCCACCGGTCGAGCCGGGGCTGGAGTCGCGTGACAGGTCAGGTAGGGACCGTGTCGGGTCGGGAATGCGTCTGTGCACCGTGACCAGCTTCGTGGGCGTACCCGGTGTGGCCATACCGACCGGGATGGCCGACGGGCTCCCCTGCGGAGTACAGATCGTAGGGCGCGCGTTCCGGGAGGACCTGTGCCTGGGCGCGGCGCAGGCGATCGAGGACCGGCTCGGAGTTCTCACACCGGTCAACCCGCGACTGGGAGGCCGGGTTGATTGAGCCCTTGGGCCATAGAGGGCGCGCGCGGCGCCCCCTCCACCCCTCACGCTCCTGTCCCGGCGACTTGGCCGGTCTCCTCGCCCAGACCGACCGGCGCGCCGCCTACGCCAGAAGCGCGGCCGGGCTACCAGTGGCTCCTCAGCGGTCAACGGGCCGCCGCCGTATCCCTCAATCAGCACGCCACAAGCCTGCCACCAGCCCCCGACCTAGTGCTGTGACCGGGATGGTTCACCGTGTTGCGGCTCGCGGTGGCGGGCGCCGGGCCGGTTGGATGTGAGGCGATGACGATCCATCCGACAGGTGGAGGCGCGGTGGCAGAGCCCGTTCGAGTCCGCAGACTGACCGATCAGGAGGGACAGCGGCTGCAGCAGATCGTGCGCCGGGGTAGCACCAACTCGGTACGCTACCGGCGCGCGATGATGCTGCTGGCCTCGGCAGGTGGGAACCGAGTGCCGGTGATCGCCAATCTGGTGCAGGCTGATGAGGACACGGTGCGCGACGTGATCCACCGGTTCAACCAGATTGGGCTGGCCTGCCTGGACCCTCGGTGGGCGGGAGACCGTCCCCGCCTGCTCAGCCCTGACGACGAGGACTTCGTCATCCAGACGGCCACCACCCGCCCGGCAAAACTCGGCCAGCCCTTCACCCGCTGGTCATTACGCAAGCTCGCCGCCTACCTGCGCCGTGTCCACGGCCGGCTGATCCGCATCGGCCGCGAGGCCCTGCGCTGCCTGCTCGCCCGCCGCGGCATCACCTTCCAGCGGACCAAGACCTGGAAGGAGTCCACCGACCCCGAGCGCGACAGCAAACTGGACCGCATCGAGGAGGTGCTGGAGCGTTTCCCGGACCGGGTGTTCGCGTTCGACGAGTTCGGCCCGCTCGGCATTCGCCCCACCGGCGGGTCCTGCTGGGCCGGACAAGGCCACCCCGACCGGGTCCCGGCGACCTATCACCGCACCCACGGAGTCACCTACTTCCACGGGTGCTACTCGGTCGGCGATGACACCCTGTGGGGCGTCAACCGCCGCCGCAAAGGGGCAGCCAATACCCTCGCGGCCTTGAAGTCGATCAGGGCCGCCCGCCCGGACGGCGCCCCGATCTACGTGATCCTCGACAACCTCTCCGCGCACAAGGGCACCAAGATCCGCGCCTGGGCCCGGAAAAACCGGGTCGAGCTGTGCTTCACTCCGACCCACGCCTCCTGGGCCAACCCCATCGAGGCTCACTTCGGACCGCTGAGGCAGTTCACCCTGGCCAACTCCCATCATCCGAACCACACCGTCCAGACCCGGGCCCTGCAGGACTACCTGCGCTGGCGCAACGCCAACGCCCGCCACCCCGACATACTCGCCGCACAGCGCAAGGAACGCGCCCGCATCCGCAGCGAGAAGGGCATCCGCTGGGGCGGGCGCCCCCTCGCAACCGCAGCCTGACCAACCCGGTGAACTGATGGGGGGGCAGCACCAGGTCGCATCTGTCAGGGGCAGTCCAGGGTTGTGATCAGGGTGATCACTGATGGGCGACGGCGGCTGCACGCAGCAGAGTTGGCGTTGTCAACAAGTCCCGTCAGCGCCGTGGAGGAGAAACTTCGATGCGCATCCGCCTCGCCGTCACCACCCTCGCCCTGGTCACCGCTCTCACCGCCGGCGCGGCCCTGCCCACGGCCGCCGCCACGCCTGCTTCCAGCGCCCCGGCGTCCGCGAACCCCACCGTCCAGGACGTCCTCGACCACCTGCCCGACGACGTCGTTGCGGGCGCGCTGATCAGACGGGACGGCGTGGGCGCCACCGCCGGCCCGGTCACCGCTGACGCCCATGTCCGGATCGGCAGTGTCACCAAAGCGTTCACCAACACGGTGGTGCTCCAACTCGTCGCCGAGCACCGGATCGGCCTGGACACACCGGCGCGGAGGTACGTCCCCCAAGTGCTGCCCGAGGCGTACAACCACGTCACCCTGCGCCAGCTCCTCGACCACACGAGCGGCCTGCCCAAGCCCGCCCCGACCCCCGGCCCGGCCGACGGACCCGGGTGGCAGCTCAAATCTGTGACGCCCGAAGACTTCCTGCGCGACTCGTTCGCCGCAGCCACCGACGCGCCGCCCGCACCCGGCTCCGAGCAGCAGTACAACGGACTCAATTCCTTCGTCCTCGGCCTGATCGTCGAGAAGGTCACCGGCCACTCCTTCACCAACGAACTGCAGCGCAGGATCATCCGGCCGCTGCATCTGAGGCACACCAGCCTGCCCGCCGCCGACGACCCGACGATCCCCTCGCCTCACGCGGAGGTGTACCTCGATGGGCAGGACGTGACCGAGCAGAGCCCGTACCCGTGGGCCGAGGGAGGCATGATCTCCACCGCCGCCGACCTGGACCGCTTCATCACCGCACTGTTCCGGGGCACCCTGCTCCCACCCGCCCAGCACAAGCTGGCATTCGAGGTACCGAACGTGAAGAACGCCGCCGACAACACGAACTGCATCGGCCAGGCGGCCTGCTACAGCATCGGCGGACTCCTGCGCTACCAGCTCCCAAGTGGCGAGTACGCGTGGGGCAAGACCGGTTCCCGCCCCGGCTGGGACAACGGGTTCTTCGCCACCCGCGACCTCCGACACCGCGTGGTGTACTCCCTGAACCCGACGGGGACCGGCAATGACCTCCCGTACATCAAGGCGATCGTCAACGCCGCGCTCGCCGACTGACAGGCGGACCTCCCATCCAGTTCGGTGCATGGCGACCAGCGACCAGCGACCAGCGACCGACGCCCACGTAACTCGGCGAACCAATGCGGTCACGGCACTAGCTCGTTCCGGGCTCCACCGCGGAGGTCCCGCCGATGCGGGATAGCTTTTGGGGTCTGCAGAGAATTGACTTGTGGGTTTCTGGACCGACTTCGCAGGTCACCGCGCCGATCGCCCGCATGTTGTTCTTCTGCGAGCCCTTAGACACCCCTCAGGCTGCTCGTTATCCTGGAGCGTCACACACTCACTCGGGGGGCCGTCTGTGATCGAACTCGGCGTACTATTCGGTCTGTTGGCGGCAGCGGTACTGGTCCTGCTCTTCGTGCTCCAGCGCCGCAGGAACGGCAACACGGAGAACGTCGACGGTCGCCTGATCGAGCAAGCGCGGCGGCTGCAGGCGTACAACGACAGGGTCTCCTACAACGCTGCCTCAGGGCGTTGTCACGTTGTTGGGTATGTGGGTGCCTGATGGCGTGTCGGGGCGTGGTGGGGCCCGGGTGCCGGCCTGTGGTCAGGCCATGGTGGGCCGGCTGGCAGCGCCGGTGATCTGGTCCCAGATGGCGAAGCGGATGGTCATTTCGGCTCGGTGTTGGGATGCGGTCATCAGGTGGCGGTGGGGTCGGAAGTGGGGTGAGATGCCGCTGAATGCGGACAGGAACTGCTGAGCCGCGCCGACGGAGCGGAAGCCCTTCATCGCGCGTTCGCGTTGCCTGGTGGGCTGGTGGGAGTTCTCGGCCCGGTTGTTCAGTCCCTTATGGGAGCGGTGCTCCACCGAGTGCATGACCTCGCGGTGGGCCGCGCCGTAGGAACGCAGCTTGTCGGTGACGATCACCCTCGGCACCGCCCGGGTCTTCTTCATCAGACGACGGAAGAACCGTCTGGCCGCCGCCTTGTCCCGCCGGTTCTGTACGAGGATGTCGAGCACGTTGCCGTCCTGGTCGACGGCCCGCCACAGGTACTTTCGTACCCCGTTGATCTTGATGAACACCTCGTCCAGATGCCACTTGTCGCCGGGCCGGGTACGGCGGCGGCGCAGTCCGTTCGCGTAGGCCTGGCCGAACTTGGCGCACCAGCGGCGGATCGTTTCGTGGGAGACGATCACGCCGCGCTGGAGCATCAGCTCCTCGACCTCGCGGTAGGACAGAGGGAAGCGGAAATACAGCCACACGCAGTGGGAGATCACCTCGACCGGGTACCGGTGACCCTTGTACGCCGACGGCACAGGCGACACCAGCGATCCCCTCCCAGCATGATCAACACAGAGATCATCCCACCCAGTCAGCCAACGTGACAGTGCCTTTTTGCCCCTTGTGTCGGACGACGCGGCCTCCCCGGCTCCGCAGAGCTTGTGCGGAGGGGGCGTGCGGGAAGGTGCGGCATCGTCGTCATCTGACGACCGTCATCGGGGAGCACGCGGACCGCGTGGCACATACCACCTTCGGTACCGGCCCAACAGTGGGCGTGTGAGACACCTTCCCCAGGCAGCGGTCAAGGAGCTCCAGGCAGCCTTGAACGAGGAGGGCGGTCTCCTCACGGTGGGGCGTGACGTGCGACGTGCTGTCATGGCCCGCTGGGCCCAGGGCCGGTGGGCGAGTTCAGCGGGCCCGGTCCGCGACCGATGGTGGTGCCAAGTCATGCCCTCGGTGACCGAAACCGTTCTGCCAGCGGCGTCAGGCAGCGATGCCGCGGTTGTCCATGGAGTCCTCGACTATGCGCAGCCCGTCCATACCCGGCAGCTTCGCGATGTGCGAGTCGATGTCGCGGATGAGTTTGCGGCCCTCGGAACCCGCGAAGAGGTGCGTCATGACGTGGGTGACCTCGTCCTCGGACATGACGCCCGAGCCGACCGGGCCCCAGGCCTTCTCGAGCGCAAAGCGGGCGATCACGCGGGCCTTCTTGCTTGCCGCGAGCCGGTCACGCGCCTGCGACGCGTAGAACGCGACGTGCTTCGTCTCCTGCTGCGCGATCCGCCTCAGCAGCGGTACCAGCACCGGGTGGGTCTCCAGCGCCGCGAGCCGGTGGTACGCCGCTGTCGCCGCCCACTCGTTCGCCGCGCCCCACGCCATGTGCACGGCGACGAAGTCGTTTCCGACCAGTCGACCTATCGCCGTCAGCTTCACCGGCGCCAAGCGATCCCTCCAGCCGAGCTTCAGTCGGGTCGCCTTGAGCTCGTCGAAGTCGACTCGGATGCTGTGGCGCCCCAGCACGGCCGCGAGCGCTTCGCCGTGCCAGAACTCCTCGCGGTTCCACATCGTCATGAAAGCGCCCACCGCGGGCTCGTTGTGAGACGGGGTCGTCAGCAGGTTACGCATGTAGCAGACCGTGTGGTACTCGACGTCGCACATGTAGCGCAGTGTGCGCAGCGTCTCCTCGGACAGCGGGTCGCGCTCGAACTCGTCGAAGTCGAGGTCGGCCCACTGCACGCCGGTGGAGTTCTTCGTGTACTTGTCTATGTCGAAAGCCATCAGTCACTCTTCTCGTCGGTGCGCGTCGGAATCGTCGCCCGTGCCGCGATGACGTCGCGGCGCACCCCCGAACCGCCGCTCTTCCAGCGGTAGATGTTCCAGTTCCTCTTGTGCGATTCGCGGGCCAGTTCGGCGTCGGGGTTGATCGCCGAGGGCTTGCCCAGCAGCGACAGCCACGGCAGGTCGGAGTGGCTGTCGCCGTAGCCGTAGGAGGCCGCGAGGTCGTAGCCGCCCTCCTCGGCGTACCGGCGGAGCCACGCGGCCCTCGCCTCGTCGACGAGCGGCGGCTTCGCGAGGTAGCCGGTGAGCACACCGTCCTTCATGTGCATGGAGCTCCCGACGACCTCGTCGAACAGGTCGGCGAGCGGAGAGGCGAGAAGGCCGATGGAGCCGGTGACCAGGACGGTGCGGTGACCCGCCGCACGGTGCTCGCGGATGCGCTCCAGGGCGTCCGCGCTCGTGTGCCGCAGCATCGTGTCGGCGTAGCCGCGCCTCACGACCTCCTCGAGACGGGCGATGGGCATGCCGCGGTAGCGGCGCAGGAACGCACGGATGAATTCGCCGCGGTCACGCTTCTCGGCCCGGAGGTAGCCGGGCAGCGAGGCGAGCAGGTCCGCTGCCTCCTTCGGCCAGGCCGCCTTACGGAAGCCCGAGGTGCGTACCCAGAGGTACTGCTCGACGATGTTGGAGTCGACGACGGTCCGTTCGAGGTCGAAGACGGCGAGCACGTCGGTACGCTGCGGCAGTTCGCGTTTCGGGTGGGCGTTCGCCGACCGGGCGGTCGCGGCCTTCCGGCGACGGTAGGCCGCTGTCAGCTCGCTGATGGCGGGGAGGTGCACCTTCTGCAGGTACTCCTCCCAGTCGATCCGCTCCACATCGAAGCCGCGGTCCTCGCGCATCGCGGCCGGAAGCGCGTTGTTCAGCGCGCGGGCGTTGCGGTCGTCGAAGATGATCTCGGTCTGCGCATACGCGCGGTAGAGGTCGATGAAGTTACTGAGGGTGGCGATGCCGGCGCGCAGCTTGGCGTTGTCGGCCGCGAGAGCGCGCTTACGCTCGTCGTTCGGCATCAGCCGCAGAGCGGCGTCCCACAGGTCGGCCTTTCTCTTCGCCAGCAGCAGACCTCGGTTGAACTTGCGCTCGCCCGAGAACTTCCAGGTCGGTACTTTGACGAATCCGTCGCCCTTGGGCAGCGGGTGCTGCGTGTAGTAGTCGCGTACGTTCTCGTACATGCGGTGGAAGGGCAGCGGATTCGACGCGCCCGAGGCGATGTGGAAGTACTTCGGCTCGTCGACAGGTGTCGGGTTGGCCGCCGCGGCCAGCATGGCGTTGACGACGAAGTCGACGGGGATGACATCGAGGATCGAGTCGGGCAGCCCCGGGAAGTCCGGCAGTTGGCCGCGACCGTAGGCGAAGATCAGCGGATCGGCGACCTTGAAGCCGTCGATCCAGCCGGGGAACGGATGCTGGAGGGCGCTCTCGATGATCGAGGGCCGGACCACCGAAAGCCGGTGTCCGGCCTCGCCCCAGAGGTCTTCCGCGGCACGTTCCGCGAGTGCCTTCGTCAGCGTGTAGACGTCGGTCCACCCCAGACTCTGCGCGCGCCGCCGGCCGGCGGAGACGAGCTGGGAACGCACCCACTCGCGCCGCGCGTCCTCGCTGGCGCGGGCCGCCGCGATCGGGCCCTCCTTGCCGTGGTTTCCGCGGGCGCGGGACATGAAACGCTCGAGCATCGCCGGCTCCCGCGAGGTGAGTTCGGTGCGCTCGTGGGTCTGTGTCGCCAAGGTCCACTCGGTGCGCCAGTCGACGTCGTGCTCGAGCTTGGCCTCGGGCACCACGCCGCGACGCAGTCCCCCGACGTAGCAGGTCGACACATGGACGACGTGCGGGTCGGATCCGGAGGCGAGCAGGGCCTCGTAGAGGTTTACGGTGCCGTTGACGTTCGTGTCGAACGCCTCGTGGATGGGCGGGTCGAACGAGACGGTCGACGCCGAGTGGATGACGACGTCGAGGTGGGAAGGCAGTTCGGGAATGCTGGTCATGCTGCCGTTGAGCACGGTGATCCGCTCACGGACGATGCGCTCCGCCTCTTCGGCGCCCACGGCATCCCGCCAGCGCTCGAACACGGGTTTGCGCAGAAGGTGCTGGAGTCGGTCCTGCCCGGTCTGGGTGCCCTTCCCGCGCACGAGGAGCGAGATGTGGGTGGCGGGGTGATCGGTGAGCAGCCGCTCAAGGACGGCCTGCCCGACGAAGCCGGTCACGCCCGTCAACAGGACGTGCGCGTTGCCGAGTTCGGTCTTCGCGTTGTGCAGTGTCACGGAAGGAGCCTCGATTCCACGGTGGATGCGACACCGGGACGGATGCCGGGGAGCGCGGCGACCATCGCGCGGATACGGCCCGCCTCGGCCCGTCCGCTCTGGTCGCCGAAGACATGGCGTTCGAAGAAGGTTCGCTCGTGCTTGGAGCGATCGACCGAGCCGAGCGGCCAGGCGGCGTGCCGGAGGGCGCGACGGGTGATGCGCCGGGCGCGGGCCGAGCATCGGAGTCGCCGTTCCGTCTCCTCGGCGAGGAAGTGGATGTGACGATGCTTGATCTCCACCACGGGGTTGATGATCGACGCCATGACGCGGGAGGCGCCGGCCAGCCGCCGGTAGGCCGCCTGCGTGATCCATTCGTCCACGAGGCCCGTCGTCACGTGTGCGGCGACGATCTGCGTACCAGTGATGTTGGCGATGAGGGCGTGACGGATCGGGCCACGGCGCTTGCGGCGCTCCGCCAGTACCCACCGTGCCGGACCGGCGCTCGAAGGGAGGTCGCGGGTGGCGGGAGAGGCATCCAGGACGGCGTCGAGGGCGTCGGCGATCCAGAACCTCTCGAACATCCACGTGGTGAGGAACGCGGTGACCCGGGCGTCCCTGTGAGTCGCGGTGAGCAGCAGGTCGCTCATGCGGGGCAGCGTCGCACGTTCCATGTCGCGCAGCGCGCGGACGAGCCGGACGGATTCGGCGTCGAGCGGCTCTTCGGCGAGCGCCCCGAGATCGAGCGTTTCGCGGTGGCTGCCGTGTGCCGTACGGGCGAACTCACGCACGTCGAAGCCCGCTGTCTCGGGCGGCGCGGTCGTCGCCTCGTCGTTTGAGTTCATGCGCCGGCTTTCTGGGGCGGGAGTTGGGGGGACTCTGCAGAGGCCCCGGAACGTGCGAAAAACTGTCGGGGGCCGTCACGTCAGACCGAGCAACCGGCGCATGTGTGACACGTGGCCTGAGGCCTAAATTGGGTTATCTGACGCCCCGGTAGCAGAAAGGTGCCGCTGACCTGCATGGATGCGAGTGTCTAGGTCGTACCGGACACCATGTGCTTCCGGCTCTACCACCTCCCGGCCCGCCTCGCGAAACACGCCCGTCGCCGATGGCCGCGGATCGAACACACCTGGCCATGGGCCGACGCGTTCACCACCGCCTTGGACGACTGACCGCCCTCCCAGCCATCACCTGACCACCCACATCCGCCCCAACGAGGACCGAAAAGGAGAGGACCGCACCAGCCCGGGAGACGTGGAACCCCGGCGCACCCGCAGCGTCACGCGACGGCCCACTCTCGAACGGCAGAGGACATTACGGGCGAACCGCCGAGCCGATCAACTACCCGCCCCAGCTGACGGATCGAGGTCAGAGGGCGATTCCTGAGTCCGTATGAGCACGTGCGGAATCTGGTGTCACAAGACGGATGCGTGCCCGGTCTAAGGGAATGAGCCGAGTAATGAAAGGTGTGTCATGCGCGAGGACTCAGCCGTCGGCTGCTGCACGACCGTAGCGATTCACCTGAGTTGGCTCGTCGGTCGGCGAACTCGGAAGGCCGGTGTCGGGCTCGGCGACGTGCACCCGCTCGCCACCCCACGTAATAGCTGTGAGCGGGGAACTCGGATGTCAAGTGGATGGCATATGAAACTGTGCTGAGCCGTATGGGGGTCGCACTTGTCACCGGCGCTACGTCGGGTATCGGAGCGGCGTTCGCGCGCGCTCTGGCGGACCGTGGATGGGACCTTGTCCTGGTGGCGCGCGACAGGGAGCGGCTCGGCCGGATGGCGGTCGAGCTCGAGTCCCGGGGCCGTGCCGTCGAGGTACTGCCCGCCGACCTGTCCGATCGCGCCGACGTCGAGCGTGTCGTCGCCCGGCTGGAGGACCCCGCCCGTCCGGTGGACATGCTCGTGAACAACGCCGGTTTCGGCGTGCACGCGCCGATAACCTCGGCCGACACCGCTCCGCACGACCGGGCGATCGAGGTCATGGGGCGCGCGGTGCTGGTGCTCGCCGGCGCCGCTGGGCGGGCCATGCGTGAACGCGGACACGGTGCGATCGTCAATGTGTCGAGCACGGCTGGGTTCGTCACGATGGGGAGTTATTCGGCGGTCAAGGCCTTCGTGACCTCGCTCACGGAGGGGCTGGCGAACGAGCTCCATGGAACGGGCGTAACCGTGACGGCCCTTTGTCCGGGCTGGGTCCGCACGGAATTCCACATGCGGGCCGGAATCCGGTCGTCGAGCATTCCGAACTTCCTCTGGCTCGACGCCGAACGACTCGTCGAGGCGAGTCTGCGCGACGTGCGCCGCGGACGGGTGATCTCCATGCCGAGCTTCCGGTACCGGTTGCTCATCTGGTTCACACGTCACCTTCCGCGCCACACGGTGCGGTGGATCTCGCGACGGATCTCCTCCAGCCGCAACGACAGTCTCACTCACTGAAAGAATCAGTGCGGGCGAGCCCGCACCGGAAGGAAGCGGATGCCTGCGACGATGCGCGACCGTTTCACGTCACGCTCTCACGCCGCGGCGCGTTTCGTCGCGCAGCGGGGGCTGTTGAAGCCCGTCGTCTGGAGCGTGACCAGCGTCACGGTACTGGGGCGCGAGCGCTTGGAGAACGTCGAGGACGCCTATGTCGTCGTCGCCAATCACAGCTCGCACCTCGACACACCACTCATCATGGGCGCGCTGCCCCGCCGATTGGCGCGCTACCTCGCGGTGGGAGCCGCCGCCGACTACTTCTTCGACGTGTGGCGGCGGCGCGGCCTCACGGCTCTCTTCTTCAACGCCTTCCCGGTCGACCGCAGCGGAGCGAACACGCGCGGAGTGAGCGCCAAGGCTTTGCTGAACCGGGGAGTGCCGCTCCTGATCTTTCCCGAAGGTACCCGCTCGCGCGACGGATCGCTCGGGGCGTTCAAGCCGGGGGTGGCGGCGCTCGCCTCGTCGGCCGAGGTGCCGGTGCTCCCCGTCGCGGTCATCGGCGCGCATGCGGCGCATCCTCGCGGATCGAATTGGCCGAAACCGGGCCGCCTGCCGGTCGGGGTTGTCTTCGGCGAACCGCTCACTGCCCATCCCGGGGAGTTGAGGAGCGACTTCACCGAACGCATCCGCTCGGCGATCGTCGCCCTGGCCGAGGAGCACTCCGACCATATCCTCGGCTCGAATACCACCTCCCGTCGTGTACTTGAAGGAGACCGTTCGTGACCGAATCCCCCCGCCGCACCGACGCGATGCGCACCGGTGAGGTGAAACACATGAAGTGGTGGGGCTGGGGCGTAGAAGGCGTCGGCTTCCATCACGAGGACAAGCCCGGGTTCGCGCCGTTCGTACAGAAGGCCGTCGGTCTCGACCTCTTGGCGGGAGAGCGCACCGAACGGCCCGACTTCTCGCAGTTGAAGGTGCCGGATTCGACGGCACCGGAGGAGTTCGTCACCGTCCTGAGCGGCATCGTCGGAGCAGAGAACACCGTCGTCGACGACCTGTCCCGGGTCGTCCACACGTACGGCAAGAGCCTGCGTGACCTGGTCCGGATCCGAGCCGGCGAGATCGCGCGCAGTCCCGATGTGATCGTCTACCCGGCCGACGAGGCGGAGGTGCAAAGCGTCGTCGACGCGGCCGTCGAGGCGGACGCCGTGATCATCCCCTTTGGGGGAGGCAGCAATATCGCGGGCAGCCTCGAACCGCACCCGGACGAGTCGCGGGTGGTCGTCTCGCTCGACCTCGGCCGCCTCAACCGGGTGCTGGAGATCGACGCCGACTCCGGCCTGGCGCGCATCCAGGCCGGAGCGCTGGGCCCCGATCTTGAGGCTCAACTCAACCGGGACGGCTGGACGATGGGGCACTTCCCCGACTCGTTCACCCACTCGACGCTCGGCGGGTGGGTCGCCACGCGCTCGTCCGGCATGCAGTCGGACAAGTACGGCGACATCGCGGACATCGTCAAGGGACTGCGTGTCGTGCGGGCCGGTGGGGTCCTCGTGATCCGTGCCGTTCCGAGTGCGTCGACCGGGCCGAGCGTGCGGGAGATGGTGGTGGGCTCGGAGGGGCGGCTCGGCGTCATCACCGAGGTCACGGTGCAGGTGCGCCGGCTCCCCGAGAAGCGTGCCATCTACGCCTACTTCTTCAAGAATCTCGACCACGGCCTCGCCGCGATGCAGGAGATCGCCGAGAGCGACGTCTCGCCCTCGGTCACCCGTATCTCGGACGCGCACGAGACGGGCTTCTCGCTGGCGACGGGCAAGGAGTCGAAGGGCATTCAGAAGAAGGCGCAGGCCGGCCTCATGGCGTATCTCAAGAGGCGTGGCTGGGACCTCGACGAGATGTGTCTCTCCTTCATCGGCTTCGAGGGCGGCGAGGCTCACGCGAAACGGCAGAAGTCGCTCGTCGACCGGATCGTGCGCAAGCATCACGGCATCGGCGTCGGCAAGGGCCCGGGTGCGCTCTACGACCAGAAGAAATTCGACACGCCGTACATCCGCGACTTCCTGCTCGACCGCGGTGCCGCCGGCGACGTGAGCGAGACCGCCGGTCCGTGGTCGAAGCTGCGTGGCATCCACGCGGCGGTCTACGAGGCGGCCGACCGTGCCTACGAGAAGATCGGCCACACGGGCTGGACGATGTCGCACATGTCGCACTCGTACCACTCTGGAGCCTGCCTCTACTTCACTTTCGCCTTCGTGTTCGGTGACGACCCGCTCGGCGAGTACGACACGGTCAAGCGCGCGATCCAGCAGGCGTTCATCGACGCCGGCGGCACCATCTCGCACCACCACGGGGTGGGACTGGAGCACGCGCCGTGGCTGGAGGAGGACATCTCGGCGCAGGGCGTCGCGGTCATGGCGGGCCTCTTCGACGCTGCCGACCCGGGCGGCAACTTCAACCCGCGCAAGATCGTGGTCTGAGCGCCGCAAGGTCTGCCGGGGCATTGTCAACCGCCCGCTTCGCCGTCCGGGACCGCATCACCGGCGTCACCACCCTGCCCACGGCAGCCTGAGCCAAGACCAGTCACCCGGCCCCACCACACCCTGGCGCACCCATCAGCCAGACACCCCCAGTCAACTTGGCAACGCCCTGTTGAACCCATGGTCGATAGAAGCGCCACACAAGCACTGCAAGCTTCACAACAACATCTATACCCTCAGTGTATGGTCAGGAGCATGCCAGGCGGCGCTCTTGGTCGCCGGCTGCTGCATGCCTCGATGCGCACAAGGTGAGCTGCTGTACAGCGTGGCCTGTGGGCCAGAAGCCTCAGGCATCGGTCCTTCACACTGTCCTGCACACTGTCCTGGCGGGCACACCTTGGGTGGCTTGTCACCCCATGGCCCAGGGGCTTGGCCGTCGGCGCTCCGCGCCCAGCACGAGAGGATGCCAGTGAACCCACGTCGGCAGAATGCACGACAGACCGCCCCCCCGTCAGCTCCGAGTCGCCGACGGCGATTCGGAAGTCTTCGTGCTCTCAGTTTCGGAGCACGGCTCGCCGTGACCGGCGGCCGGGACGGATTGGTGCGCACCGTCCTGATGGCCGCAGGCATCGGACTGGGGGTCGCCCTGCTGCTGGTGGCCTCGTGCGTGCCCACCGCCAGATACCACCGTGACGAACGGATTCACCACCGGATCGACACCAATCTCGACGACCGGGTCGTCACGCCCTCGCGCAGGACAGTGTTGGTCAGTGATATCGACACTGTGTTCCGAGGCAGGGAAATCCGGGGAAGGATGCTGGAACCCGAGGGGCCTGCGGCGCTGCTGCCTCCCGGAGTCACCCGTTTTCCGCGTGCTGGGGAGATGGTCGTGTCGCCGGCGCTCCGGAAGCTGTTGGCCGCGCCCGGGAGTGACTTGCTGCGCGAGCGCCTCGACCATCCCATCACGGGCGAAGTCGCAGATGGGGGCCTGCTCGGACCCGGCGAGTACGTCTTCTACTTGGGCGGCGAGCACATGGCGGACGATGTCGCAGGAGCTCGTCGGCTGGACCACTTCGGCAAGGTCTACTCGGAGAAACCTCTCGCCCCCGAGCTCGTGCTGCTGAGCGTGGTCGGCATAGTCGTACTGCTCGCACCGGTCGCGGTGTTCATCGCCGCAGCCGTCCGGTTCGGCGGCGAACACCGCGACCGGCGGCTGGCCGCGCTACGGTTGGTAGGCGCGGACCGTCGGATGACAGCCCGTATCGCCGCAGGTGAGACGCTGGCCAGCGCGCTGATCGGCGTCGTTCTGGGCGCAGTCCTGTTCATGATCGGCCGCCAGTTCATCGAGCTGGTGGACCTGCAGGGGCTCAGTGTGTTCACTGTGGATCTCACCCCGGAACCTGTCCTGGCGGCGCTCACGGTGGCCGGCGTAGTTGGGTTGTCTCTCGCCGTCACGAGGCTGGCGATGAACGGGGTGGCTGTCGAACCCCTCGGGGTGGTTCGTCATTCCGGTGGTGCCACGAGACGGCTGTGGTGGCGCATCGCCGTGCCCGTACTCGGCCTGCTTCTGCTCCGAACATCCGTGGGGGACGGATCTGACATACCCGACGCCACCAGCATCGTCCTGGTCGTTGTCGGAATGCTGGCGTTGCTCATCGGCGTGACCGCCGTTCTCCCCTGGATCCTGGATCAGCTCACCAGGGTGTCCCTCCCCTCGTAGCGTGAAGACCGTGACTGCAGGGGAAGTTGGGAGTCATGGCGGAGAAGCGACGGAAGTTCGATCCGGAGTTCCGTGAGGGGGCTGTGCGGATCGTCACGGAGACCGGCAAGACGATCGCCGAGGTCGCCGAGGACCTGGGGATCAACGAGACCACCCTGGCGAGCTGGGTCTCCCGTGCCCGTCGGTCAGGGACCGCACTGGCCGGCGGGAGTGACGAGCTGGAGCGGTTGCGGCGGGAGAACGCCCAGCTCAAGCGGGACAACAAGGAACTGGTCATGGAGCGTGATGTCCTCAAACGCTGCATGGTCCTGTGGGTGAAGTAGCCGTGGCGGACCCGGCGTCCGTCGTCGGGGTGATCAGCGACTTCAGGACCGAGCACGGCATTTCGCACCGCGTCTCCTGCCGCGCCCTGGGCGTGAGCGAGTCGTGGTTCTACAAACACCGCACCCGTCAGCCCACCAGGCGTGAGCTGCGCAGACAGCACCTGCTCGAAGCGGTGAAGGGAGAGTTCGACACGTCCGGCGGCACCTATGGCTCGCCGAAGATCTGGATCAGGCTGGTGAGGCAGGGCTGGCGGGTCTCTGTGAACACCATCGCGAAGATCATGGCCGAGCTGGGCCTGGTCGCGCGGAAGGTGCGCAGACGGCGGGGGCTGACCCGGCCGGGCAAACGGCCGGCCGCCCCGGACTTCGTGCGCCGCGACTTCACCGCCGAGGCACCCGACCTGGTCTGGTGCGGGGACATGACGGAGATCGAAACCGGTGAGGGCAAGCTGTACCTGGCCACGGTCATCGATCTGTTCTCCCGCCGCCTGCTCGGCTATGCGATGGGTGCCCGTCACGATGCCGAACTGGTCGTCGCCGCTCTACACATGGCCGCGGCGACCCGCGGCGGGGACGTCCGCGGTGTCATTTTCCACACGGACCGCGGCAGCGAGTACGGCTCTCGGAGGTTCCGCCGGGCCTGTCGCCGGCTGGGCGTCTTCCAGTCCATGGGCCGGGTCGGCTCGTGCTTCGACAATGCCGTCAGCGAGGCGTTCAACAGCGTGCTGAAGGTCGAGTACGTCCACCGGCACGCCTTCGCCACACGCACCGAGGCCCGGATCCGGATCGCGACCTGGATCACCGACTTCTACAACAGCCGTCGGCTACACAGCGTGTGCGGCTTCAAGAGCCCGATCGACTACGAACACGACTACTGGGCCAGCCTCGGTGAGGGGCTGGCTGCATAGGAAGGTCTCCACGATTCGAGGGGATTGACAGACGGTCCGCGTCGCCGGATGCGCCCAACTGAGGCTGCTTGCCTCGCTCCCCACATGCACGGATGGGGACGCCTTCGCCGTCACCCCCCACGGCACGGACGGTGCTGCCGACACGACCGTATGGACGTCGGGCAGGACGATGCGCATAGACCTGAACGGCCCCCTGTGGAAGGTGCCGCACATCACCACCTCCGCCGAGGCGAAGAGCAGCAGTCTGCACGGCGAGTTCCCCGAGAAGATGCTGCTCGCCACTCCCCAGGCGGCCGGCTCCACGGCGATGACACACGCTGTCAGCACCATCAGCATCAGGTACTCGGCGTTCAGCGAAGACATCCAAGACCGGCTTCGCACGACAGCCGCCCGGCTGGACCCTTCCTTCACCATCGATTTCCCCACACAGGCGAAGAGCGACACGGCCCTCGACGGGATCAGGCGGGCCCTGTTGGCCGGCGTGACCGCCGTTCTGCTGCTGATCGCGGCAAGCATGCTGCTCGGGGCCCTCGAACAGCTCCGGGACCGCAAGCGCGTCCTGGCTGTACTCGTCGCCTTCGGCACCCCGCGGCGCACCCTCAGCTGCTCGATCCTCTGGCAGACCGCATTGCCAGTCGCGATGGGACTACTCGTCGCAGGGCTGGTGGGAACCACCCTCGGTAGCGCACTGCTCAGTCTCATCGGCAAGACAGCGGTGTACGACTGGAGCAGTATGCTGGTGATAGCTGGCATCGGCGCTGTCGCCAGCGTGGCGGTGACCATGCTGACACTCCCCACACTCTGGCGGTCCTCGTACCCACAGAACCTCCGCTACGAGTGAGCGATCTCCATCCCCGGCAGGGGGATCCATGGCGGCCCGGCACAGCGAATCGTCCGGCAGGCTCGGTAAGCCGCGCCACCAGTACCAAAGCTCTGCCACCTCTCGAATGATCAGCAGCAGGCCGGGTAGACGGCAGGTCTCCTCGCTTCGGAAGGCAGGCCATCCGATCCCCCGCAGATCCGTCACTTCACCGACTTGTCTGCCACGAAGACCATGCCGGGCCCGCATACAGGGAGTTGAACTTGCCTCAACTCAAGAAAGACGGTCCCCGCTGCCGGTGGTCGCAACTGTGATGACCAACGGTGGGTTCGAGAGCGGAACCACACTGTTCACACTGTCGACAACGACCTCCGGCGTCCGCTCCGACAATGGCGGGGGTGAGATCGCTTGCTCCGGCCCGCACTTCAGCGGCTGGACGGGTACGGCTTCTCGCACATCGGCAATGCCACCAAGTCGGGCACCGTCCTTGCGGCTTGCAAGGCGTCGCTCAGCCCTGTGGCTGCATATCGGCGTCGCCGAGAGTCGTAGCACCGCCTTCGACACGATGGCCACCAAGGCAGTTGATCGGACCACCACGGCCAAAACCTACAACGGCAGTCCCTTGTAGACTGTCGCGGCTAATTTCTGGGGTAGAGGTGGCGCAGTTTGATGCGTGCGTCGTGGGTGGTGAACTGCCAGTTCACCTGACGCTGTGTGAGTACCTGGCCTTGGGTCAAGGCCCCAGGGGCCAAAGCCCCTATGTGTCGGACTCGGGCGTGCCTCCGGACACGGTGTTCTCATCGCGGAACCCGATCTTGCGGTGGGTCCCGTCGCAGAGTGGCTTGTTGTCTGAGTGGCCGCAGCGGCACAGCGTCATCCTGATGCGGGTCTCCAGTGGCTGACCGTCCGCCCTGAACACAGGCACTCCGCCAGTGACCCACAACGCGCTGGCCTGATCGTTCTCCTCCTCGAGGACCGAGATCGCCTGCGGAAGGTCGGGCTCGATCGGGTTGCCGTCGCGCTGAAGGGCGTAGCTGTACGACCCGGACGGGCAGTCGCCGATCCGTCCCATGACGTTGGAACGTACGTCGCTGTCGTCGGTGTCGGCGAGCATCTCGGCGATCGGCCTGGTGCGGCCGATGCAGAAGGCGGCGTGGATGCACAGCTCGCCGACTCGCTGGGCTGAGATGCCCACTCCGTCGTGAACGTGCTGCACTTCCTCGTAGGGACGGACATCCGCCGACTCCGTGCCGTCGAAGCCGATCACGGCGTGAGTCCCGTCGCAGAACGGTTTCGAACCCGAGCGTCCGCAGCGGCACAGCACGTAGATTTCCTCGGTCTGGAGGGTCTCACGTGTTTCCCAGCCCAGTGAATCGTCCTGCTCGGACACGATCTTGCGTTTGCGTCTCAGCGGGATCCGCCCGTAGACCACGTACGGGCCATTGTCGAGTACGACGATCCGGCGCCGCTCGTCGCCGTTCACCGGCGGGACTCGGGGGCGACGTACTCGAAAGTCGGGCCGGCCGTGGTGCCGTCCGCGTCGGGCATCTCCATCAGGCCCTGCGCCTGCGCCTTGAGCGCATACATCATGCCGGTCGCGGCCCCGAGTGATTTCGGACTGCCGTTGAAGGCCTGATCCAGGAGATGGAGCAGTCCGCAGTACGTCCGGTTGAACTCCTCCTGGGCGGTACGGATCGGACTGCCCACAGGGTGATCCGCCATGCGCTGATTGGGGCGCATCGGGCGGACGTGGGCGAGGTCGACCGCGACCGCTGCACCCGTGGGGCCGGACTGCGGCGTGTCACCGCGCCGGTATCGCCGGCCCAACTTGAGCTCCTGGAAGCGGTAGTAGTGCGAGACCTCGTCGCGCTCGGGGTGGAAGATGTCCTGGTCGCCGTCCCAGACTTCGCCGCGTGCCGTACCTTCGCCCTGCTCGACGATTTCCTCCAGCGCCGTCAGGGCCGAGGCGAGATCGGTGATCGCAGCCAGTTGTCCGCCGGTGTGGAGGAAAGGGCCGGCGGTGACCTGGCGAGCCGGGTCACCGCAGAAGACCTCCCGCTCGCCGATTTCGGCGCACAGGTGACGCAGTCCTTCCTCTATCGCGTCGTAGAACTGACCGATCGTCTCGTAGTTGTCGCCCTCGGCCGGAGCACCAGGCAGCGCCGGCTGTTCGAGGCGGAGAAACATCTCCAGTGCCTCCGCGCCGTACGGGACGAGTGACAACTCCAGGGAGCGGTCGCCGTGCGGCAGGGGCCGGGGGTGGCGAGGCAGCATCTGCGGCGTGTCCAGGCGAGGCTGCCCGCCGACCGCGTTGAGGAGGTTCGCCGCCAGCGACAGGTGGATCATCTCCTCGACGAAGACGCCGGCTATCACCTGAACGGCATCCGGGTTCCGCGACGGTTCGAGCGAGTAGAGCGCGCAGAGATAGGGCGGCAAAGTGGCGTGTTCCAGTTCGATCGCCCACTGCAGATGCTCCCGAAGGCTTTCGAGTGCGGCGATCCGTGCGGTCGAAGGCACCTCGGCGATCTCGAGCTGTTCCGGGTGATTCATGGATGGTCTCACTTCAGCTGTCGAGGGGGACGAGCAAGCACGTCGGCGCGCAAGAAGCGTTGCCGCGCGGTGATGACGGCAGGGACACCGTTCCGCCCGCCGCGGCATACGTTGCTGTCAGATCATCAACCAAGACCGCGCAGCCATACGATCTGTGACAACTCCTGAGGGGCCTCGCGTTTTCCGGACAGGCGTCTGACTGTCTATTTCACGCGGAGATTCGCAACTTCTCATACTCGGTGTGGACTTCGCACGGAGGGCGGTAAACCACGGCCGAATGGGGGCGTTTGCGATTGTACCGGAATTCGATGTAGCGGGTGATGTCCTGCCGAGCGGCCTCGCGGGTCAGGTAAGTCGCACGCTTCCTCGCGGAACTCCGGTGAATACATGCTGGGTGGCGCCACTGCTTGCT
The DNA here is from genome assembly GCF_036227505.1 of Streptomyces sp. NBC_01450. NCBI lineage: Bacteria > Bacillati > Actinomycetota > Actinomycetes > Kitasatosporales > Streptomycetaceae > Streptomyces > Streptomyces sp. NBC_01450. The sequence goes on from NZ_CP109481.1 coordinate 1,089,472, forward strand.
TCTTCGTTTCCTGTTCAGGGCAACCCTATTGGGTCCCTGTCCGGAAGCTTCGGGGTACCCCACGCACCCACGCCGCCCACCGGGCGGTCAGCCAGGGTGCGCAGCGGGCGGCGTGGCGGCTTGTTTCCAGCGGGCGGTCCGGCGCGGGGCGTCGCGGGCCGGGTCACGCGCCCACCGCACACACGGTCCATGCCCCGGGCGGTCAAGGCCCCGGGCTTCCGGGCGGCGAGGCGGATGCTGCTCCGGTCGTGGCCGGATCAGCGCCCGCGGCGGCGGTGCGGGCGGCGAGGAGGGCGGCGGTGGGGTCGGCCGTGGCGGGGGCGCAGGGCCACCATGCGGTGTCGGCGCCGCGGCCTTCGCGGAGGTAGGGGTGCCAGCGGTTGTCCGGACCGAGGCGGATCTGGACGCCCTCGTCGTCGGCGGTGAGGCGGTTGCGCCAGGCACGCAGCCGCGGGGTGCCACCGGTGTCTTCCGGGTTGTCCGTGTTGTCGGGCTCGGTGAGGGCGGTGCGGGCGGCGGCCATGGCGGCGGGGTCGGGGGTCAGGGGGGTGCGGGCGGTGGTGATGCCGGCGGGGCCGCCGTGGCGCAGGGCGCGGACCAGGCGGGCGAAGTCGAGCGGGGGCAGGCCGGTGGCCCGCACGAGCCGGTGGAACCAGTCCTCGCTGATGCCGCTCGCGGCGAGGTGTACGGCGTCGTCGAGCGGGGTCGCAGTGAGTGAGGCGGTGTGCCCGGCGGCGAGGCGGCGGGCCCGCTGAGCGGTGTCGCGGGTGAGCGCTTCGAGGTCGTCGAGGGTGAAGGGGGCGCCGGGCGGGGGCGTGGTGGTGAGGGGGGCGGGGGCCGTGTCGCCTTCGCCGGGCACACTCTCGGCGGTATGGGGGGCTGGCGGAGTGAAAGCCCCGTTCCACGAGGTGAACGCCTCGTGGGCGGGCACGCCCTGGTCGCGTGGCGCGTCGTCGCCGGTGGGCGACATGGCGTCGGTGTGGGCCTGGCGGCGGGCACGCAGCGCGGCCAGGACGGCGTCCTTGGTGCGGCCGCGGAGGGTGAAGAGCCAGAAGGGGTCGTTGTCGAGATGGGCGGCGGTGGCGTAGCACAGGGCGGCGGCGTGCTTGCAGGGGTAGCCCCAGTCGGGGCAGGAGCACTCGGGATCGAGTTCAGCCGGCTCGGGCAGCAGGGGCACGCCGGCGGCCCGGGCGTCGTCGACGAGGTCAGCGGGCATCTCGCCGTCGAGGAGCGAGGCGGTGCGGCCGGCCCGGGCGGCGATGGAGTCGAGGAGGGTGTCCCACTGGGCGTCGGTGAGGACCCGCAGGCGCACCGCGGCGTCGTACGGCCAGGGGTTGCTGCCCTCGACCTCGGCGCGCAGCACGCCGGGGGCGACGGTGACCGGGCCGACCATGCCCTTGCGGGCGTAGGTGCGGCCGCGGGAGAGGCGGCCGGCGTCGAGGGTGGAGGCCTCCAGGGCGTCCACCCAGGCCTGCCCCCACCAGGTGGCGGCGAAGGCGCGGCTGCCGGTGCGGGGTGCCGTGCGGGAGGGAGCCCTGCGTGCGGGGGTCATACCTCGAACTCCTTGGAGAGTGCGACGAGTTCGGCGAGGTCGGCGTCAGAGAGCTCGGTCAGGGCGGCCTCGCCGGAGACGATGACCTGGTCGGCGAGGGCACGCTTGGCGCCGAGCAGGCGGGCGACCTTGTCCTCGACGGTGCCCTGGGTGGTGAGCCGGTGGACCTGGACGGGCCGACCCTGGCCGATGCGGTAGGCGCGGTCGGTGGCCTGGTCCTCGACGGCGGGGTTCCACCACCGGTCGTAGTGGATGACATGGGTGGCTCGGGTGAGGTTGAGGCCGGTGCCGGCGGCCTTCAGGGAGAGCAGGAAGACGGGGAACTCGCCCCGCTGGAAAGCGGCGACCATCTCCTCGCGCCGCGGCACGGGCGTGGCGCCGTGCAGGTAGCGGGCGCGGACGCCGCGATCGGCGAAGTGCCGCTCCAGCAGCCGGCCCATCTGCGTGTACTGGGTGAAGACCAGGGCGCCCTCGTCTTCGGCGACCACCGTGTCGAGCAGTTCGTCGAGGAGTTCCAGCTTGCCGGAGCGGCCGGGCAGCGGGCCGGTCTCGCGCAGGTAGTGCGCGGGGTGGTTGCAGACCTGCTTGAGCGCGGTGAGGAGTTTGAGGACCAGTCCGCGGCGCGCGATGCCGTCCGCTTTCTCGATGCGGGCCATGGTCTCGCGGACCTGCGCCTGGTACAGGGCGGCCTGCTCGGGAGTGAGGGCGACCGGATGGTCGGTCTCGGTCTTGGGCGGCAGTTCGGGGGCGATGCCGGGGTCGGACTTGCGGCGGCGCAGCAGGAACGGGCGGGTGAGACGGGCGAGTTGCCCGGCGGCCTGCCGCGCCCGGTCGGCGGCCTCCTCGTCGCCGTCGGCGCCGAGGGCACCGCGTTCGATGGGTTTCGCGAAGCGGTCGCGGAAGACGGACAGCGGTCCGAGCAGGCCGGGGGTGGTCCAGTCGAGCAGGGCCCACAGCTCGGAGAGGTTGTTCTCCACCGGGGTGCCGGTGAGGGCGACGCGGGCACGGGCGGGCAGGGCGCGCAGCTCGCGGGCGGTCGTACCGTAGGGGTTCTTGACGTGCTGGGCCTCGTCGGCGGCCACGAGCGACCACTTGACGCCGGCGAGCCGCTCCCGGTCGCGGCGCAGCACCCCGTAGGTGACCAGGACGAGTTCGTCTCCGGCGAGATGGTCGAGGGTGCGCTCGCCGCCGTGGTAGCGGCGCACCGGTACGGCCGGGGTGAAGCGGGCCGCCTCGCGCTGCCAGTTGCCGAGCAGCGAGGCCGGGCACACCACGAGGGTGGGTCCCGCGGTGTCGGGCTGTTCCTGGCGGTGCAGGTGGAGGGCGAGCAGGGTGATCGTCTTGCCGAGGCCCATGTCGTCGGCAAGGATCCCGCCGAGGGTGAGGCGGGTCATGTCCGCCAGCCAGGCCAGGCCGCGCTGCTGGTAGCCGCGCAGGGTGGCCCTCAGTCCCTCCGGTACGCCTACGGGGGCACGGCTTTCGGGGTCGCGCAGCTGGGCGACAAGGTCGGCGAAGGCGCCCGCCGCCTCCACCGCGACGCGCTCGCCGTCCTCCGCCCACTCCATCTCCCCGGTCAGCACCGCCTGGAGCGCCTCCAGCGGGGCGAGCGCGCCGGTGCGCCGCCGCCTGAGGCGGGCCACCAGCTTCGGGTCGGCGACCACCCACTGCTCGCGCAGCCGGACCAACGGGCGGCGGGACTCGGCGAGGAGCTCGAGTTCGGCCTCGGTGAGTTTCTTGCCGCCGAGCGCGACATGCCAGGAGAAGTCCAGCAGGGCATCGCGGCCCAGCAGGGTGCCCACGGTCGCACCGGGCGCGGTGGCCGCTCCGACCTCCCCCCGCGCCTGAAGGTCCTTGACCAGCTCCCGCGGCCAGTGCACGCGCACACCCGCCGTGCGCAGCGCGTCGGTGGCGTCCCCCAGCAGCTCCATGGCCTCCTCGTCGTCGAGCCCCAGCGCGCTCGGGGCGGCCTCGGCGAGCAGCCGGGTCAGCGGCTGCCAGGCGCGGGCGGCGCGGCGCAGCGCGAGCAGCGCCTCGGCCTCGGCGTGCGGGCCGAGCAGGCGCTGCGCGCGAACCGGGTCCGCCCACAACTCGGCCGCGTCCAGGACCAGCGACGGGTCGGCCGCGGTACGCAGCTGCAGCACGGCCCGGAAGTCGCGGCGCCGCCCGGCCGGGGGCTCCACCCTCAGCTCCACGCTCACCTGCGCGGCCCGCTCGGCCGCGGCTTCGGCCGCCCACTGGGCGAGCTTCGGGTGCAGGGCACTGGCGCGGTCGGCGTACGGGTTGCCGGGCACCGCATGCCCGGCCGCCGGGGTGCGCGACAGGGTGTCGGCGAGCGCGTCGCAGAATTCCCGCACCAGGGCGGCCGGTTCGACGATGCGCGGTGTCCTGTCGCCGCTCGGGGGCGCAGGCAGGTTGTGGGCGTACGGCGGCAGGGCGGCGGCCAGCGCGTCCAGGTCCCGCTTGCCGCGCGCGCCGGGCGGCCCGAACCGCCAGGTGGTGTACGTGTCGGAGGTCAGCGCCGGATACAGGCGCCCCTCGCCGAGCAGTTCCAGCGCGCGGCGAGCGACGGCAGCCCACGCGGCGAGCGACGGATGGACGCCGGAGGCGGGCAGATCGAGCAGGAGGGCGAGCGCGTTGCCGGGGCTGAGCGCCCACCCCTCCACGGTGCGGGTGCGCACCCCGCGGCCGTGCGGCAGGACCAGCGCGAGCCGGACCCGTTCCACCGTCCCCGGCGCGGCGACCTGTGCGGGCACGCGGCCGACGGTCGCGGAGGGCCGGTAGAACACCAGGCGGCCGAGCCGGGCCGGCTGCCCCGCCTCGGCGGGGGCGAACACGGCGGCCCAGCCGCCGTCGGCGAGGTGCTCGCGCGCCCAGGCGGCGCCGGCGGGATCCGCGAGCGGCGCGGCCTCGTCGGTGATCTCCCTCACGAGCAGGCTCACTTGGCGCTCCCCGCCTTGAACGCGGCCTTCCGCAGCCGCTTGGCCAGGGCCTTGTCGACCAGCTTGACGGCGTCGGCCAGCGCGCCGAGCACCTCGCCGGCGTGCGGGTGGCCGGCCCGCCACAGGTCGTCGGCCCGCTCCGCCACCTGGCCGAGTGGGCGCGGCCCGTCCTCGGGGCCCGTCAACAACCTTTCACGCAACGCCTGTTCCCCCCGACGGGCAAACGGCAGCGCGCCGTCCACCAGCATCCACTCCAGGCCCCACGCCGCCTCGCCCTCAGCGGGCTCCCCGATCCGGCGCAGCATCGAGGCCGCCGCGTGCGAGCAACCGGTGACCGTGGAGACGGCCGCCTTGTGCAGGACCTGCTGCGCCCGCCCGGCAGTGTCCGTCTCCAGCACGGCGGCCAGCACCCGCGGAGCCTCCAGGCGGCGCAGCGCGTCGGCCGGCTCCGTACCGACGCAGGCGTCCACCACCTGCACGGCGGCGTCCGCCGCGGAGCGTGCCGCGAGCCAGTCCGCCACCTCCTTGGCCGCGTCCGTCTCGGAGGCGTAGGAGGGGAGCGAGGCCAGCAGCTCGCGCGCGTCGGCCTCGGCGAGCGAGCCGATCACCGGCGCCGGGATGCCCACGCGCACCAGCAGCGTGTGCAGGCCGGAGCGGCCCAGTGGGGTGAGCCGGAAGCGGCCGGCCGGCAGCGGGTCAGGCCCGCCGCCGCCGAGGAGCAGGGTGAGGGCGCTGCCCTCCCCGGTCTCGCCGCCTTCCCGCTCGGCGGCGCCGAACAGCTCCAGTACCCCCGCGGTCTCTTCGTACTGCTCGGCCAGGAGCGCCGACACGAGCATGCGGGCCGGACCCTCGGGCAACCCCTCCAGACCGTCGGTGAAGCCGGCGACGTCCAGCCACTCTCCCTCCGGCAGCCCGTACGCCGTGAGCAGCATCAAGAACACCAGCGGCGGGACCTCGTCGGCCAGTGCCCACAGCTGCGGCAGCCCGCCCAGCGGCCCGGCCGGCAGGGGGAGAGCGACGGAGAGCTCGGCCGCCGCGCCCGCCACGGCGCCCTGCCACGCGGTCAGCAGCGCCGCGTCGTCGTCCTCGTCGGGCAGGTCGGCGCCGGCGCGTGCGCGAGCGCCGTCCACCTCGACGAAGCCGCAGTTCAATGCCCATTCCCAGGGCAGGTCCAACACCTCCATGTCGCCGGCGCTGCGGATCTTCGCCAGCCGCGCTGCCCGCACCTCGGCATCGCCCCACTCCTCGGGGTCGATGCGCCAGAGCTCGGCCTCCTCCACGGCCTGCCGGGCGAGCTTCGGCCGCAGCAGCCCCTTCGGGGTCAGCTCCCGCCCGCCCGTCTCCCGCGACCGCCCTTCCGCGGAAGCCGTTCGGGCCCCTTGCCCTCCGCCGCACCAGTGCCCGAGCCGTACCGCCGCCATGAAGGCGGGCACCGCGCGCACCGCGCGGGCCAGCTCCGCCTCGCCGGGCAGCCGGACGGCGGGCAACCGGACGTCCGCGACGCCGAGGAGGTCGGACAGCGCCCCCTCCTCGTCCTCCCGGCCGACCGCGTCCTCCCGGTCGGCGTCGGCGGGCTGGCCCGCGCCGCCGGTCAGGGGATGCAGTTCGCCGCACCCGCAGCGGTACATGCCCGCTGGTACGCCGCGCCGCGTGCCCGGCACCCGCCGCAGCCGGACCCCGGCCAGCGCCCGGGTGACCTCGGCGGGGTCGAAGGCGGCCGGGTCGAAGCCCTCCTCGTACAGGCCGGCCAGCACCTCGTCGCGCAGGCCGTCGTACTCGACCCAGTCCTCGCCCCCGTCCTGGACGACCACGGGGCGCGGGCGTTCCCCGTCCTCGTATCGCTGGAGCAGTTCGGCCAGTCCCCACACGCCGCCGAGGTCCTCGGCGGCGGGCATGGCCCGGCGTCCACCCGTGCACACCGCGCGCTTCCCCTCGCCCTCCTGGGCGGGGCGCACCTCTTCCACCGCGATCCGGTGCAGCCAGTCGTCGCCGAAGTCGTAGGTGTAGTCCATGCGGTCGCCGGCGCGCGGCAGGACGTCCGCGAGGGCGGCCTCGTCCTCGTCGAAGGCCGGGACACCGAAGTCTCCCGGCGGGGCGTACCGGCCGCCCGAACGGTCCTCGAAAGCGTGCAGGTGCGCGTCGTCCCAGCCGAACGCCACCTGGATCACGTCGTGCAGGGAGCCCAGCGCGATGCCCGAGGGCACCACGAGCCGCCGCCACACCGGCGGTTTCATCCCCTCCAGCTGGACCTTGAGCAGGTGGACGGAAGGCGTGCGCCGGGCGGAGCTGTGCTGGACGGTCATGAGCTGAGGGCTTCCCACACGTCGGATGCGTATGCGGCGGAACGCCCTGAGCGCCCCCGCCGTACGCCGAACGGCTGACCCGACCATTCTTGCAGCGGCAAACCGCCGTTCCGCCCGCCTGACGGAAACTCACTCGGCCCCGTCGTACGAGTTTGAACGCTCCTCTGCCCTGTCCTCAACGGACTCGCAGAACACCGTCGCAGAGATCATGGGCGAACGCGGCCTGCAGGGCCGCAAGCCGCCTCGCCGACGCCACTCGCTCCCGCCCCGGTAAGCGGAAGACCGCTCCTGACCTGGTGCGACGCAAGTTCGACGCCATCGCGCCAGCCCTCCTCCCACAGGTCCAGCGTGATCCTCGGCGAGCCGTACGTCCGGCCGGAGCGATCGAAGAAGTAGCCGATCCGCTCGGCCAGCACGGCCCGCCTGATCTCGCGCTTCGTCGGCTCGGACGGCCTGCGGCGCCACCGGAGGCCGGGAACCCCGTTGCGGGGCCGAGGAAGACGGTAATGGGGAGGTCCCAGACGACACAGCTGGAACGCGCATCGGTCGCGGGCGGTGAGGGCGGGTCGGGGCCTCGAAATGGGGAGATTCATGACCATGGTGCTCTACGCGTTCAGCAGGGCAAGGGCCTGTCCGGGCACCGGCTCGGGCTTCGCCGGTCATCGTGCTCGGCCGACCGCCATATGACGCACGCGGCCGAAACGCGGAGACCCTCAGCCAGGCCCACGACCGGTCCTTCCGGCAGTCGGGAGCACCGCCCCCCGGGGGAGACGCTGCACTTCGCCGTGCTGGGTCCGGTACGCGCCTGGCGGGCCGATGTCGAGCTGCGCCTGGGGCCCCCGCAGCAGCAGGCGTTCGCGGCGTTGCTGCTGGCGAGCGCCGGTCGGCCCGTCACCGTCGCGGAAGTCGTCGACATGTTGTGGGGGCAGGATCCGCCGTCGAGCGCGGTCAATGTCGTACGCCGCTATGTGGGGGCGCTACGCCGCGTGCTGGAGCCGGGGCTGCCTCGGATGGCGACCGGAAGATGGCTGCTCCGAGAGGGCGGCGGATACCGGCTGAACGTCGGCGTCACCACACTTGACCTGCTGCGCTTCCGTGACCTGCGCACGCAGGCGCGTGCGGCCGACCGGGCGGACGGTTCTGCGTACGCCCTCGAGCTGTACGCGCAAGCCCTGGCGCTGTGGTGCGGTCACGCGGCGGCCGGGATACCGGCTCAGGCTCGCAGCCACCCCGTGTTCGCGGGACTCGACGGCGAGCGTCTGGCCACGGTCAAGGAGGCCGCCGACGCGGCCCTGCGCTGCGGCCGCGCGGAACCGGTGCTGGCTCAACTCCAGGGCCTGGCCGACGACCATCCCCTTGACGAACCGCTGCACAGCCGGCTGATCCGGGCGCTGACGCTGACGGGCCAGCAGGCCCAGGCTCTGGAGACCTATCAGAAAATCCGGGTGCTTTTGCCGAGGAGTTGGACGTCGAGCCCTCCTCCGAGTTGCTGGCCGCTCACCGCGAAGTGCTGAGTGCGCGGTCCGCACCCACTCCCCCGACGCCCTTCGCGGCCTCGGACAGTGATGGCTCAACCGGCCGGGCCGCTGCTCCCGAGACGGCCTCCCCGGCTCGTGACGACCTGCTCGTGCCGCTGCCCCGGCCGGCCCAACTCCCGGCCGCCTACGAACACTTCGCAGGTCGCGAGGCCGAGATCGACCACATGCTGCACCGCCTTCCGGCCGTCCAGGGCCACGGTGGACCCGGGACCACCATGGTGATCAACGCGATCGGCGGCATGGCCGGAGTGGGCAAGACCACCTTGGCCGTCCAGGTGGCCCATCGGGTGGCGGACCGATTCCCGGACGGCCAGCTCTACGTCAATCTGCGGGGATTCGATCTCCACGGCGCGGCCATGGACCCGGCGGAAGCCGTACGCGGTTTCCTCGAGGCCCTGGGAGTCAGCCGCAAGCAGATACCCGACAGCCTGGAAGCCCAGGCGGCTCTGTATCGAAGCCTCCTCGCGGACCGACGCGTCCTGGTCCTGCTGGACAACGCCCGCGACGCCGACCAAGTACGTCCGCTGCTGCCCGGCGCCGCCGGCTGCCTGGTCCTGATCACCAGTCGCAATCAGCTGACGAGCCTGGTGGTGGCCGGCGGCGCGCACCCCCTCACCCTGGACCTGCTGTCTCCGAAAAACGCCAGGCAGTCACTCGTACGACGTCTCGGGGCCGACCGGGTGGCCGCCGAACCTGCTGCCGTCGACACGATCATCTCCCTCTGCGGCGGGCTGCCACTGGCGCTGTCCATCATCACGGCCCGCGCCCTGATGAACCCGACGTTCCCCCTGTCCGGCATCGCAGCGGAACTCATGGAGGCGAACGGAAGCCTCGACGCCTTCGACGGCCTCGACGCGGCGACAGATGTGCGGACAGTGTTCGGCTGGTCGTACCGCACTCTGACCGGCGAAGCGGCCCGGCTGTTCCGGCTCTTGTCCCTGCATCCCGGGCCGGACATCGGGACACACGCGGCCGCCGCACTCGCGGACCGCCCAACCGTCCGGGTCCGTTCCCTGCTGGCCGAACTGACGCGCACGCACCTCCTCACCGAGGAGGCCCCGGGCCGATACCGCTTCCATGACCTCCTGCGCGCGTATGCGAACGAACTCGCCCGTGCCGAGGACGGCGAGGGGGACAGCGAGGAGGAACGGCGCGACGCACTGTGCCGCATGCTCGATCACTATCTGCTCACCGCGCATGCCAGCGCCCCCCCCTCTCGATCCGGCGGGTGTCTTCCCCTCGCCGACCCCGTCGCCGGAGACAACGGGGACCTCGGTGGCCCTGGGGGACGCCGAGTCCGCCCTCAGCTGGTTCAGTGCGGAGCGGCTCGTCCTGCTGGAAGTGGTGCGGCAGTCGGTGGACGCCGGGCTCGGCGGCCACGCGTGGCAACTGGCGCGGATGCTGGACCCGGTGCACGAACGGTTCGGGCACTGGCACGACTGGGCGGACCTCCAGCGCGTCGCCCTCGCCGCGGCCCCGCTGCCGCGCCGGGCCTGCAGGTCCCCGGCGACGGCGGCGGCGTGACCTCACCCGCTGTTCCCACCACGGCCTGTCTGGTCCGGGCAGGCACGAACGACGGCAACCGGCCCGTGTTCGTCGACCTCAGCCGCCTGGACGGCGTCCTCAGCGTGAACGGTGAGAAGACAGTGGCCCGTGACGTCGTACAGAACCTGCTGGCGGAGATCGCCCGCACCCGCCCCGGCACACCGGTGACCGTACTGCGGGGAACCGCCGACGCTCCGACGCTCGCCGTACCGCCGAGCCTCCAGCAAATGCCGCAGGTCACCCCCCAGGCCGTGACCGCTCCGGTCCCCGCGCAAGGCACGGTGCGCGCCGCCGCCGCGCGCCGGCCGCTCAAGGGCCTGGTCGTGGTGGCGGGTACGCCGAACGAGCGGGAGGCCACCGAACTGGCAGCCCTGTGCGGCCCGGGCGGCGCGGGCTGGACCGGACTCGTCTACGGGGAAGCCCAGGACGCGCACTGGCGCTGGTACACCGACGGTGACGGCCGCGTCGACATCCCTGTGCTGGACCTGAAACTCACGGTGCCCGCCTGAGCGGGGCGCCGGCCCGTCACCGGTGGACGTCGCGATCTTCCGACAGCGGGCCGGCACCATCACCGACAAGCGACCAAGGCTCACCGTTCACTCGTTACGGCCCCGGGGCGACGGGAGGCGGCCGCTCAGCGGCTCTCTCGGTGGGCGTGTGCTTCGGCCAGCAGGAGGTAGCTGCTGGCGGTCCAGGTGTAGGCGCGGTCGCGTAGGCCCGTTCCGGTGAGGGCGTCGAAGTTCTCGGCGAAGCCGTGGGTTTCGCACAGGGCGCGGAAGCGGGCGCTGATGTCGTCCGCGAGGCGCTGGTGGCCGGCGCGGCGCAGGCCGTCCTCGACGAGGACGGTGGCGGGGGCCCAGATCGGGCCGCGCCAGTAGCCGTCGGCGAGGTAGTGCGGTGAGGTGGGCAGTTCGGTGGCGAGGCCGTACGGGGTCAGATGGGCCTTGATGTGATCGGCCAGCGCGCTGCCGACCTCGCCGGGCAGGTGCTCGCCCAGCACGATGGGCATCAGGTCGAGGAGGCTGGCGCTGCTCCAGGTGTCCCCGGTGGCGACCGACCGGGCGACGAACCTGTCGCCGGTCCAGAGTTGGTCGAACAGCGCCGTCTGGGTCGCCTCGGCTGCGGCAGTCCACCGGCGCGCCTCCTCCGACTTTCCCAACTCCTCGGCCAATGCCGCGAGTTCGTGCAGTTGGAGGACGAGGAAGGCGGCGAGGTCGGCGGTGACGACAACGCGCTCGGGATCGAAGGTGGTGGCGTTGTCCCAGCCACTGTCGTTGCCGTGCTGGTAGTAGGGCAGTTGGGTGTCGGGGGCTCTTCGCGCGGTGAGCCAGAAGTCGGTCCAGCGCTCCAACCGGGCGTATGTCTGGGCCAATTCGTCCTGGTGGGGAGGGGTCGACAGGCGGCGCAGGTGAGCGAAGGCCCAGCCGTGGATGGGCGGCTTGACGAAGTTGTAGAGCACTTCGGAGTGGGTGACCGAGTCGGGCAGGGCGCCGCCGTCGTCCTGGTGGTCGAAGGGCAGGTGGTACTGGTCCAGAGCGAGTTCGGGGCAACCGGAGGCCAAGGCAAGGGCGTTGAAGCAGTGGTCCCAGCTCCAGACCTTGTCCATCCAGTGCTTGGACATCAGCACGGCGGGCCGGTTGACCAGGCCCGCCGGGCGTACGGTCGCCGACCAGACGACGTAGGCGGCGAGTTCGGCGGCCGGTGTGGCGGACGAGCGCCAGGGCGCCACCGCGTCGACGAAATCCGCGAACGCGCCCCGAACGGACTCCACGATGTCGTCGAAGGCCGCCGAGGACGCGTACGGCGGGCGGGCGGTGTCGAGTTCCTCGATCGCGATCTCCCAGGTCCCGCCCGCCTGTGCCGTCACGGTGAGACCGCGGTCGCTGCTGCTCAGCGCCTGATCTCCGGCCGGCTCCGCGATGGTGCCGGACAGCAGGGTGACGCGGTATCGGCGTCCGGTCTCGTACGAGGTGAACACGTGTGCCCGAGCCGCCGGGTCGTGGAAGAAGTACGTGCCGCTGAACGGAGTCAGGGTGTGCGCGGCGGCGAAGACATCGACGCCCAGCCCGCTCCCCCTCAGACGAACGGTGTCCGCGGACTCGTAGGCGAGGTGGATGTGCCCGCTGTCGCCGATCCAGCTGAGCAGGCCCGGTATCGCCTCGACGCGGGTCTCGGCACGTTCGCCCGAAGTCGTGTTCAGGGGGGCCAGGCGCAGGACGGCGTGCATGCCGTTCTGGTGCGAGACGAGGTGGAGGTCCTCGGCGTACGTCTTCTCCGCCACCACGGGCGAGATGTCGAACCAGGATCCGTAGGTACTGAAGGGGATGTCGTGGACGGAGAAGGCCGGGCCGGACGAGGCGGCGGTCATGTGGCGTGACTCGTTTCTGGAGCAGGAGGCAACGTCGACTGATGTACGGAGGGTTGAGCCGTCGTGGTGGGGTCGGGGGGACTCAGTCCTTGACGGCACCGGCGGTCACGCCGGCGGCGACGTAGCGCTGGGCGAGGACGAGGATCACCGCGGCGGGCAGCGAGGCCACGACGGCGGTGGCCATGATGGCGTTCCACTCCTGGTTGTTGTTGCCGATGTAGTGGTAGATGCCGAGGGTGATCGGCTCGTGTGCGCCGCCGTTGACCAGGGTGCCGGCGAAGACGAAGTCGGACCAGGACCACAGGAACGCGAACAGCGACACCGTGACGACGGCGTTGCGGCTCATCGGCAGCACGATCGACCAGAAGGTGCGCAGGGGCCCGGCGCCGTCCGTCCTGGCGGCCTGGAGCAGCTCGCCGGGGATGCCGGACATGAACGCGGTGAAGATGAGCACCGCGAAGGGAACGGCCAGGGTGGAGTCGGCGACGATCAGGCCGGGGACGGACTGGAGCACGCCGAGGCTGAGGTAGATGGCGTAGAAGCCCATCGCCATGATGATGCCGGGGATCATCTGGGCGGCCAGCAGGACGAAGCTCAGGACGCCACCGCCACGTGGGCGCAGCTTGGCCAGCGCGTATCCGGCGGGGGCGGCCAGTGCCACGGTCAGCGCGACAGTGCCCAGGGCGACGACGAGGCTGGTTGCGAGGTAGGGCAGCTGCTCGTCGAGGACGGTGCGGTAGCCGGCCAGGGTGCCGTGGACCGGCAGCAGATCCGGCGGGCTCTTGCGCATGTCCTGGTCGCGGGTGAAGGACACGTTGAGCATCCAGTAGACCGGGAAGAGCATGATCGCGGTCAGCAGCACGCCGATCGTGGTCTTTCCCCACGTACGCCTGCGGTTTCGGCTCATGACAGCGCCTGCTTTCTCTGCACCCGTACGTAGACCAGGCCGAAGACCAGCGCGGCGACGACGAGCAGATTGCCGACGGCCGCGCCCGGGCCGAAGGCGGGCAGGAGGTTGCCGAAGCCGAGTTGGTAGGACCAGGTGGCGAAGGTGGTGGACGAGTCCGCCGGGCCGCCCTTGGTCATGATCCAGATGATGTCGAAGACCTTGAGGGTGTAGACCAGCCCCAGCAGCAGCGTGATCGCCGACACCGGTCGCAGCAGCGGGAAGGTGATGCGCCAGAACCGCTGCCAGGCGTTCGCGCCGTCGAGAGCGGCGGCCTCGTACAGACCGACCGGGATGGACTGCAGGCCGCTGTAGAGCACGACCAGGTTGAACGGGACACCGATCCAGATGTTCGCGATGATCACCGAGGCCAGCGACCAGGACGGCGAGGTCAGCCAGTTCACCGGAGCGATGCCGACGGCGTGCAGGGTGGCGTTGACGACGCCGGACTCGCTGTTGAGCATCCACGACCAGGTCGAGGCCGACACGATCAGTGGCAGCAGCCAGGGCACGAGGAACAGCGCGCGCAGGGTGGCAGAGAGCCGGAAGTGCTGGTTGAAGAAGACCGCGAGGGCCAGGCCGATGGCGTACTGGAAGAGCAGACATACGGCGGTGAAGATGGCGGTGTGCAGCAGGGCCGGGGCGAAGGTCGGATCATCGAAGACGGTGCGGTAGTTCTTCAGGCCCGTGAACGGGGCGTCGCCCTGGACGAAGGAGCGGACGGTGTAGTTGCGCAGGCTCAGGTCGAGGTTGCGGTAGAGCGGATAGGCGTAGAAGAGGGCGAGGTAGACGGTCACCGGGGCGAGAAACCCCCAGGCGGCCCACTGGGTGGAGATGGGCCGGCGGCGTTTCCCGCTGCGGGCCGGGGGCGGGGAGGCGGGGGCCGTCCCGTTCCGGACGTGCGCGGACCGGTGATCCGGCGGATGTGTCGTCAGTTTCATCGGACGCACGTCACTTGGCCGCGGCCTGCGCCGAAGTGAGCGCGTCCTTGGGCGACTCGGACCCGCTGAGGGCCGACTGGACGGCCTTCCACATCTGCTCGGAGATCTTGGGGTACTTGGTGCCCAGATCGTCACTGGTGCGGCCCTTGGCCGCCTTGACCGCCTGCACCCACGGCTTCAGTTCGGTGTTCGCGGCCACCTGCTTGTCCTGGACCTCGCCGGTCGGAGCCACGTAGGACAGGGTGGTGTCGGTGTCGTACAGGTTGTCGGTGCTGGTCAGGCAGGTCGCCAGCTTCTGGGAGGTGGCGTAGCGGCCGGTGTCCTGCTGGACCGGGATGGTCATGAACTCTCCGCCGGTCGGGGCCGAGGCGTTGCCTCCGGTGGCGGACGGGATGGGAAGCACCCCGTAGTCGAGGCCGGCCTTCTTGGCGTTGCCGAGTTGCCAGGTGCCGTTCTCGCTGAACGCGTAGTCGCCGCTGGCGAACTCCTGCCAGCTGGTGGTCTGGGTGTTGTTGAGCACCGAGTTGGGGGCGTAGCCGTTCTTCAGCCAGTCCTTCCACAGCGACAGCGCGGACACGGCCTGGGAGGAGTCCAGTTCGGTCAGCTTGGCGCCCGCTCCCCAGAACCAGGGCAGGAACTGGAAGCTGCCCTCCTCTGTGCCGATCGCGGAGAAGGTGATGCCCTTCTTGCCCGCCTTCCTGACCTGTTCCAGTGCCGCCGTCAGTGACGTCCAGTCCTTGACCGAGGCGATGTCGACGCCAGCCTCCTTCAGCACCTTCTTGTTGTAGTAGAGGGCGAGGGTGTTGGCGCCGATCGGCGTGCCGTAGGTCTTGCCGCCCGACTGTCCGGCCGCCAGCAGGTTGGGGTCGGCCTTCGAAGTGTCCAGCTTGTTGTCCGCGGTCGTGGTGAGCACGCCGGCCTCGGCCAGGGTCGACACGACCGGGTTGTCGACGATGAGGACGTCCGGCGAGTTGCCCTGCTGCGCGGCCAGCAGCGTCTTGTTGCCGAGGTCGCTGGTGTCGAAGCCGGTCCGCTTGATCTTCACGTCGGCCTTGGCACCGCACTGGTCGAGCAGCTTCGCCCAGGCCGAGCTCTTGTCGAACTGCGGGTAGGGGTCCCAGATGGTGTACGTGCCGCTGCCGGCTCCCTTGGTGTCGGTGCTGCCCGAGCCGGAGGAGCAGGCGGTGGCGCTGACGGCGACGGCCAGGGCGGTGAGGGCGGCGGCGGTCAGACGGCGCCGTCTGGAGGAGGCGTTCATCGCGGGATTCCTTTTTTGGGCGTGCGGGTGCCGAGGCATGGGGTGATGAGGAGAAACGGACACGGCGAACGGCGCTGTGGGCCGGTTCGAGCGGCCGGTGAGGTGAGGAGATCTGTGTGAGTGAAGAGGGTTACGTCGGTGCGGTCAGGACGCCGTACCGGCTGCGGCGGGCCCGGTGCTGGCCCGCAGGGAGATCGGGGGCGTGAGGAGATGGTGGCGGGGCGGCGCGTCGGGATGGTCGAGCCGCTCCACCAGCAGGTCGACGGCGCGCCGGCCCATCTCCTCCGCCGGTACGTCGGCCGCGGTGAGCTGCGGGGTCACCGTCTCCGCCCAGCGGCCGGCCACGATTCCGGTGACGGAGAAGTCGCGCGGTACATGGCGGCCGGCCTGGGCGAGCCCTCGGTAGAGGCCGCCCAGGGCTGCTTCGTTCAATGTGACCAGGGCGGTGGTGGCGGGGTCGTCGTGCAGGATCTGCTCCAGGCAGGCCTGGCCCGACGCCGCGTCGTCCCCGCAGCAGTACGTCCGCACGGTGAGCCCGCGCTCGGCGGCGGCCTTGGTGAAGCCGTCGAGGCCCCGCTGCGCGGACTCGTAACCGGCCCGCAGCAACTGCTCGGGACGGTTGACGAAGGCGACCCGGCGGTGGCCCAGATCCGCCAGATGGTGGACGCAGGCCGCCGCCAGGGCGGTGTGGTCCAGGCCCACCCACCAGCCGCTCTCGGGATGGGCGGTGCGGCCGATGGCGACGGAGGGGAAGCCGAGGGCAGCCAAGTGATCGACCCGGTCGTCCGCCAGCCTGATCTCCATCAGGATCGCGCCGTCGACCCGCCGCTCCCCCAGCAGCCGCTGGAAGGAGCGGTCGCTGTCCACGCCGCTCGGGGAGAGCAGCACGTCGTAGTCGTGGGCCGCGGCGGCCTCCACCACACTGCCGATGAAGTCCAGCTGCATCCCGGTGTAGTGGCTGCCGGCCGGCGGGAAGACCAGGCCGATGGTGCTGGTCCGGCCGTTGGCCAGGGCGCGGGCGCTGGCGTTGGGTCGGTAGCCCAGCTCGTCGATGACCTCCTGGATCCTCCGGCGGGTGTCGTCCGAGACCGGGCGCTTGCCGCTCAGGGCGTACGACACCGTGCTCCGCGAGACACCGGCCCGCCGGGCGATCTCACCGATGTTCACGGCGACTCCTTGCTCGAACCGGTTCGCCCCCTCGGAAGAGGAAGCGCCCGCCGGTCGTGAGGGTAGGGGCTGGAACGAAGAACGGAGACCGGCTGTCGAACCGGTTCGCGTGAAGTGAAGGTAGGAACTGCCTCCAACCCTGTCAATACCGCCGGACGAACTTTCCCGACCCATGATGCCGCCGCGGAAACTTTCTGCCCAAGGGATTGATGGCTGGGAGCCCCGGTGCTAGCTTCCCCGAACCGGTTCGATGAAGCGATCCTTCCGGCAGCCAGAGGCCCCTCTCCACCCTCCCCCAGGACACGCAGGGCCGGCACCCCGCCGCCCTGGACCTTCCCCGCTTCTTCCTGCCACATCACCGAACCGGTTCGATGTACATCGCCACTCAAGGATTGAGGACGCAATGCCATCCGCTGACAGATCAGCCCGGCGCCGGGTGCCGGCCGCCGTGGCGCTGGTTCTCGGGGCGGGCCTGCTGGCCGCGCCGGCGGTCCCGGCGCGGGCAGCTGATACGCCCCAGCCCGCCGCCCACTACGCCTTCGATCACGACGACCTCGCCTCCGGACAGATCACCGACAGCTCCGGCAACGGCCTGACGGCGACCCTGGTGAACGGCTCCACCGCCCAGGCCGTGGCGGGCACTGACGGCGGCAAGGCGCTGGCCCTGCCCGGCGGGGCGCCCACCTCCGACGGTGCCTACGTCCGCCTGCCCCGCGAAGTGGTCGGCGACTCGAGCGACCTGACGGTTTCCGCCCGGGTGAAGTGGAGCGGCGACAAGTCGTCCTGGCAGCGGATCTTCGATCTGGGCACCGACACCACCAAGTACCTCTTCAGCACGCCGTACAACAGCAACGGGCTGTTCCAGACCTCCGTGACCACCGGCGGAGGGGGCGCGGAGACACAGGTCCGCGGCTACACGCCGCTGCCCGCGGACGCGTGGCGGACGGTCACCGTCACCCTCGACACCGTCGCCGGCCGGCTCACCACCTACCTCGACGGCGTGGCGGTCTCCTCCGCCGCGACCGGCATCAAGGCCAAGGACCTGCTGGACGGTTCGGCGACCGCCGCCGGCTACATAGGCAAGTCCTTGTACCCGGACCCGCTGCTGAAGGGCGCGATCGACGACTTCACCGTGTGGCACGCGGCGCTCAGCGCCGAGCAGGTGGCCGGTCTGGCCGGGCCCGTGCCGACCCTCCAGGCACTCTCGGCGACGTCCTTCGACGTCCGCACGACCGACGGGACCGCCCCGTCCCTCCCCTCCACCGTCCGCTCCTCCTTCTCCGACGGCTACGACCGCGACACCTCCATCGTCTGGGACGCCGTACCGCCCGAGAAGTACGCCGGGCCGGGGACCTTCACGGTGGCCGGAACCGCGGCCGGGCGCGCGGTGCAGGCCACCGTCACCGTGGTCCGCGAGGGCCAGCTCACCGTCGATCTCGGCTCGGACACCGGCGCGTTCCACGGCGGCGGCGCCGGCACCCTCTACGGCGTGTACGGACCGGACGTCCCCACCAACAACCTCATCGAGGGCATGGGCCTGCGCACAGTCTCCACCAAGGCCCAGGACGGCCCGCAGCACCCCGGTGCCGACGCGCTGGACGTGGTGAAGCCGCTGGCCGACTCCACCGACGGTGACGTGTACATCTACATGACCGACATCCACCGCGGCTTCCCCTACGAGTGGCCGGGCAGCACTCCGCAGGAGAAGTTCAAGCTGTACGAGGAGAAGATCGCGACCCAGGTCGACCAGGTCCTGAAGCTGCCGAAGCAGTACCAGGACAACATCGTCTTCGTGCCGTTCAACGAGCCCGAGGGCAACATGTTCGGCACCGGCGACTGGAGCTACGACAAGGTCAGCTGGCTGAACGACCCGGACGACTACTTCGCCGCCTGGGACTCCGCCTACAAGCTCATCAAGGGCAAGATGCCCGATGCTCGTATCGCCGGCCCCAACACCAGCGTCCTGTACGACCAGGTGAAGGGCTTCCTGACCCACGCCCTGGCCGCGGGCACCCTCCCGGACGTCATCACCTGGCACGAGCTGAGCCACCCGGAGGCGGTGCGCGAGAGTGTGGCCAAGTACCGGGCGTGGGAAAAGGAGTTGTTCAAGGGCACCTCTCGCGAGGACACCCAACTGCCCATCAACATCAACGAGTACGCGTTCAACTACCACACCTCCGTCCCGGGCCAGATGATCCAGTGGGTCTCCGCGATCGAGGAGTCCAAGGTCGACGCGGACATCGCGTACTGGAACATCGACGGCAACCTCTCCGACTCCGCGGTGCAGTCCAACCGCGGCAACGGCCAGTGGTGGCTGCTCAACTCGTACGCCTCGATGACCGGGCACACCGTGGCGGTGACCCCGCCGTTCCCCGGCCAGAACTACACCATGCAGGGCGTGGCCACGCTCGACCCGAAGAAGAAGCAGGCCCGGCTGCTCTTCGGCGGTTCCACCGGAAAGGGCCACATCACCTTCGCGGGCGTCCCGAAGAAACTCTTCGGGGCTCAAGTGCACGCCTGGGTGCGGGAGATCGAGTGGAGCGGGCAGGTCGGCGACAACTCCGGCCCCAAGCTGCTGACCGAGCAGAATCTGAAGGTCGGTCAGGACGGCACGGTCACCGTCGACTTCGGCGACGGCGTGCTGCCGAAACTGAAGGAGTCCTCGGCGTACGAGATCGTGCTCAGCCCGGCCGGGAAGGCGAAGGGCACACAGTCGCCGCCGGTGAGCTGGCAGGCGTCGTACGAGGCGGAGGACGCGGCCCACACGGGCTCCGGCTACTCCAAGAACGGCCCCGAGGGCTCCACCTCGGACGTGTCGAAGTTCTACACCTCCGGCGGCTACGACGTGGGCGGTCTGCGCACCGGCTCGGACGTCACGCTCGACTTCACGGTGGACGTGCCCAAGGACGGCACCTACGACCTGAGCGTCTTCGCCAACTCCCTCAACACCTTCGACAAGGTCAAGGAGCAGGGGCCCACCAACGTCTTCCTGCGCGTGGACGGCAAGGCCGACAGCGAGCAGCAGCTGTATCTGCCGGTCGGCTACAAGTGGGTGGTGTGGGACCACACCGACACCAAGGTGAAGCTCACCAAGGGCAAGCACACCCTGACGCTCGCCGCGAAGAGCCTCGACGGCAAGCGGGTCACGAAGGGTGACGCCATCGTCGACCGCCTCACCCTCACCCTTCCCACGGCTTCGGCCGGCACCCAGGTGGACGAGGGCGAACTGGCCTGGCTGGAGGGCGGAGCACAGGCCGTCTACAACCTGCCGAAGCAGGCGGCCAGCGGCTCCGGCGCGGCCCGTGTCGCCAAGGGCCAGACCGCCACGTTCTGGGTGTACTCCCCCGCCGACCGCGAGGCCACCCTCGACGTCGACGCCCTCGGCGGTGCCGGCGCACGGCTGTCCGTCAACGGGCACGAGGTGCTGCGCCTGGCCAAGGGCCGCAGCGCTGTCGCGGTCTCCCTCTCCGGCGGCATCAACAAGGTGACCGTGACGGGCGGTTCGTCGCCCACGCTCGTCGACCGCCTCACGGTCACACCGACCGAGGGCGCGCTCAAGACGCGTGTCTACGAGGCACAGGACGCCGTACTCGCGGGCTCGGCCACGCTCACCCCGTTGTCCCTCGCCACCGACGGCACGGCGATCACCGGCGTCGGCGGTGACCCGGGCAACGGCAACACCGCGACGTTCACGGTGACCGCGGACAAGGCCGGCCTGTACGCGCTGCGCGTCCGCTACTCCAACCCCGAGCAGTCCGAGGCCACCCACTACAACCCGGACCCGCTGGCCCGCCACGCGGACATCAGCGTCAACGGCGGCGGGACACAGCGCGTCGGCTTCCCCCACACCTTCCACCAAAACAACTTCTGGGAGCTGACCGTGCCGGTCCAGCTCAAGAAGGGACAGAACACGGTCACCTTCCGCTCCGAGGAACTACCGAACTTCGACGGCACCACCTACGCCTCGGACACTTTCCCGGGGGTGCTGCTCCGCTCCCGCTACGCGCCGCTGATCGACCGGATCACCGTGGCGCCGTACGCACGGCAGGTGCGATGAGCCAGTAGCCGGTGACATCGGCAGGCGCCCGGGTCCGTCGCGGTGGACGGCCCGGGCGCTTCGCTGTACAGGTCGGCAAGGTCACCTACCCACGGCGTCGGAGACACCGTGCCGGCCGGGGCGACGTTCGATGTGGTGGTCAAAGGCCTGCACGGCCTGTACCGCCGACAGACGAAGAACCTGCCGGCGACCGCCCCTCGGCCCTCCGGGTCCAGCAGCCGCTCACGCGACCCGGCGCCATGACGCCTGATCATGCCGTTGACCTGCAACAACCCACCGAACGGGGCGAAAGGAAGGCACATTCGACCCGGATTCGACCCCGCCGCCCTCCCATCACGGCAACGACCAACCTTGATCTGCAGCACTGTGGTCAGTGGCCGCCGCTCGGGGGCTCGCAGCCGGTGCCGTCCGGGTAGCCGCCGAAGGCATCCGCCTTGGTGGAGTCACTGCTCATCGTGCCCTCCACACACCAGGGAGAGGCGCCGATGTCGATGAGGAAGCCGACCCCGGCTGACCCGTCGTGGTACGCCTGCACCTTCCCGGCGGAGTAGCCGAGGCTAGCGAGCGCGTTGCGGACGCTGTCCGGAGCGAAATCGTCGCGCTGGCGCAGCAGTTCGAGTGCACTCTTGACGCGTCCGACGGCGGTGAGTCCGTCGCAGCGGCTCTGGCCGTGGAGTGGGATGGGAACTCTGAAGCCGTGGTTTTCGGCGTAGTGGTCGGTCGGCGGCACGGTTGAGCTGGGGGTAGTGGCGGCCGTGGGCGCCGTTGGCTTGGGGCTCTCGCCGGGGCAGGTGAAGTCCGCTGGTGTACTCGGCGTCGATATACCGGTCGGAGTTGGATGCGAACGCCGGTACGCGTCGGCGGTATCCCCTGCCCGCTGCGTTCCGCACCCCGCCGTCAGCAGGACCATCACCGCTAACGGCAGCATCCCGAGCCGGGCTCTCGTCTTCCTCAGTGTCGTCACCCCCCGATCCTTCCCCGCAGCTCGGTGGGTGTCATGAGTACTTCTACTCATTGAGCCGCACCACCCCGGTCAGCCTGAGCTTCGCTTTTGTCCCTGGCTGCATAGGTGTGCGGCTGGCATGATGACGGCCGTGACCGCAAACCGAAGGGCCGATGCCGCGTAGACGGCCTGGCGCCCTGCGCGCCCAGCACCATGGTCCTCGCATCCGGGAGGACCCGCCGCCGAGTCGGATCCACAGGCTCTCCGCCCTCACCAGCCTGGCGATACATCGAGTGGAGCGCCTCTCGGGCGATTATTGCGTCTTCCCAGGCGCCACGGTTCGCGCGCTGGCGGCGTCCTTCACGAATACCGACATGTCGCTTGACCAGTGCGGATCATTATCGGCACCCGCAGATTGGCCCTGCGTCCGCACGAGGTGAGTGTCACCAGGGTCCGGTTCGGATTCGTCGACACCAAGATGGCCAGGGCCGAACACACAGCCTTGATGATGACCGCCGGTCAGACCGCGGCCGTCGTCAAGCGCGTCCTTCGCGCGCGCCCCGTCCAGCCGTCACACCCCCGACGGATGGCATGCGCCCTGGCCCTGTTGTGCCTGGCGACCGCACCGCTCTGCGGCGCGCACCGTACCGATGACCCGCCCTCAGACCGTGGCCTCGCGGATACGCGAGAGCAGCGCACGCAGCCGGTCGCGGTCCTCGCCACTCAGTCCGGCCGTGGCCTCGGCGAGGGCGCGGCGGTCCACCGTCTCCGCCTCCCGGTGGCACTCCACGCCCCGCTCGGTGAGGCGCAGCAGGAAGGCGCGGCGGTCGTGCGGGTGCCGTACTCGCTCCACCAGCCCGTCGCGCTCCAGGCTGTCGACGATGCTGGTGGTGGTCCGTGCCGAAACGCCGGTCAGCTCGCTCAAGTCCCGCATCCGCAGGGGCTCCGGCGCCTGCGCGAGCATCCGCATGGCGCGCAGCCGGGCGACAGAGGCACCCCCGGTCCGCAGCCGCGCCTCCACGTACTGACGCAGTTGATGTGTCGTCTCGTACAGCTCGTCGACCAGGATGTCGCTGCTGCCCTGCACCGCCATGACCGCTCCCCGTTTCCCGCTCCGCCGATGACCCGATTCTATGAGCACCCACATACTGAGTATACTCAGCATGTGCTGCGTTCCCATCCTCACCGCTTCCGGCCGCCGCTTCGTTCCCTCCGCCCCCGACAGCGCCTGGTCGTCCCCGTCATCTGTGTCAGCGTGACCTTCATCGCCATCGTCGACGGCGCGATCACCACGGTGGCGCTGCCCTCGATCGCAGACCAGTTCGACCTGACAACGGCCGCCCTGGACGGCGTGGTCGTGGTCTACCCGGTCTGCCTGGCCATGGCCATTCCCGCCTCCGCCTGGCTGGTCGAACGCCTCGGCGCCAAACGCGTGCTGCTCACCGCGCTCGCCGCCTTCCTCGGCTCGTCGCTGCTGTGCGGTACGGCGGCCGGCCTCGCCGAACTGGTCACCTACCGCGCGTTCCAGGGACTGTCCGCCGGCATACTCTTCCCCGCCTCCGCCGCACTGCTCTTCGCCACCTTCGACTCCGGCGAGCAGGTGCGCATATCCCGCTACATGATCATTCCCCAGCAGATGGCCCCGGCAGCGGCCCCCATTCTCGGCGGACTGCTCGTGGACCACCTCTCCTGGCGGTGGGTCTTCTACGTCAACCTGCCGGTGGGCGTGCCCGTCGTGCTGTTCGGCATGCTGTTCCTGGCCGAGCGGCGGGGCCGCCCGCCCGGCCGCTTCGACCTGACCGGCCTCCTGCTGAGCGCCACGGGGCTGGGCGCGGCGATGTTCGGCGTGTGCGAGGGCCCCAACCGGGGCTGGACCTCCCCACCGGTAGTCACGACACTGCTTCTCGGCGCGATCGCGCTGGCCGCGGCCGTGGTCTTCGAACTGCGTACCGCCGAACCCCTGCTGAAGCTACGCCTCTTAGCGGACCGGCTGTTCCGCGACACCAACCTGGTCAACCTCGTCGGCCTGATCCCCATCCTCGGCGCCATGTACCTCGGCCCGCTCTTCCTCCAGGAGGCGCAGGGGCGCACCGCTCTGGAGTCCGGCACCAGCACCTTCCCCGAGGCGTTCGGCGTGCTGCTCACCGTCCAGGTCGCCGCGGCGCTCTACGCTCGCGTCGGTCCCCGCGTGATCGTCGGATGCGGACTGTCCGGCGTAGCCGTGGTCCTGCTGCTCTTCTCCACCTGCGACGAGAACACCGGCCTATGGACCTTCCGGGCCTACATGTTCCTGCTCGGCATCGCCATGGGCGGCGTCTTCATGCCCACGACGGTCGCCTCGCTCGCGAACATCGCCCGCCACGACCTGGCCCAGGCATCTACCCTCAACACGGTCGTACGCCAGACCGGAGGCGCACTCGCACCGGCGGCCGTCACCACGGTCCTGGTCCTGAGCACCCCCGCGACCGCCTCCTCCGCTCCGCCCATCAGCGCCTACCACAACGCCTACCTCGCCCTCGCCGCGATCGCGGCGGCAACCGCGGCCTTCGCCTTCACTCTCCCGGACGCCGCGGCCCGAGCGGCGGCCCGCACCACCACCACCGCCCGCTCCACACCCCACCGCTCCCAGCACGAGAACGCCCACTGACGTCACACGGCCGGTCCGGAACCACCCACGAACCCCCCGCGCCGGTTCCCGCCGGGACTCCGTCCTCACACGGCGTTCGCCGACCACCGCGCTCCGCGCATCATGACTCCCAGACGCTGCAGGCAGCGACCTCGACGCCGAGCGCGGCGGGTTCGCCGTGGATGCGGCGATGGCCCTATGAGTTGTCTTCGCGGGCCAGGCGCAGGACCGGGGCGCGGATCGAGCGGACGGTGGGCGGGCGCCCGCGACACTTCGGTACTCAGGCGGCGCCACGACGTTGCCCGAGCATGTCGCGGTGCCAGCGCAGCAGTGTGTCGGGACGGACCAGCAACAGGAGGTGAGGCGCCCCGACGTTCTCGGACTTCCTCATGCGCAGCAAGGCCGTCATCGGCGCGCGGTGACGCGGGGCGAGCGATCATGCCGGTCAGTGAGGCATGACCAGCATGATCGCCGTGCCCAGCGCGGTCGAGCCGTCCCAGAAGTGGCCATACGGCCGCGGGGAGGATGCCCCGAGTGTCCGATGTGGCGCGCAGCCCGGGCATGTCGCGGGTCAGCGAGCACAGCGCGCAGGTGAGCAGGCACAGGGCCAGCGCGGCGGTGACGAGTGATCCGGTGGTCGACTCCACCGCGGCCGGTGCGTGGTGCGTGGCGTGCGGGCTGTGGAGCATCCAGACCATCGCGGCCATGCCGAGCGCGTAGGGCAGTCGCCGTGCCGTCGTGGCCTGGAGGGACTCCCCGGGGCGGCGTACGGGTGTGAGCGGGAACCACAGGGCGGCGGCGGTGAAGAGAACGGTCTGCCCGGTCCGCGGCAGCAGTGGCCCCCACGGCATCGCCGCCATGGCCACAGCCATTGCGGCGTGCAGGAGATGGTCGACGCGTCCGCGCCATGCCGAACCGGGAGGCCCGAGCGCGTACCGCACCGCATAGCCGGCCGCGCCCACGAACAGCGTGGTCAGCAGGGCGTGCACGGCATCGGTGGCGCTCATCGCCCGGCGTGCCTTCGCGCGCGGCGGCCGTGTGCCGGGGGCCTCACTCGGTGGGCCGCGGTGCGCGCAGGTGGGCACGCTGTTCCAGCTCCTCATCGGAGAAGAGTTCGAGCATGGGCTTTCCCGGCGCACACATCATGGTCACGATGAACCAGGTCCAGGCGTCCCTGAGCGCGCTGCCGTCCTGGCAGTGGATCATGTCGCCGCCCGGCTCCCAGAACGTGCCACCGGCCTCCACCACCCGTTCGGGTTCGCCCTCCTGCTCGAAGCGGACGGCGCCCTCCACGACGTAGTCGAAGGCGGGCCCGGAGTGGCGGTGCGGCGAGGTTCCCGGGTCGCCGGGCTCCCACTCGGCCTGAATGCTCATCGCGCGGCGCCCTCGGGGATCGTCAGGGGCGCGGCGTCCTGCACCATCTGCGCCGCCGTCATCCAGCTCTCCGACGCCGCCTGGTCGCCGACTCCGTGCATGTGCGCCGCGTGGTTGTCCGACACTGTTGTGCACCTTCCATGAGTCGCCATGCTTCCGGGCGGGTCGCATCTCCCCGCCTCTTCAGCTGTGTTGACCGAGCACCGTGGGGATCTGTGACAGGTATGGCGTTCCACAGGCAGTGCGCGGGACGGTGTCACAACAATGGCGCAAACACTGTCCTTGATGTTGTGAGTGGCTGACGTCGCCGTCACGAACGCATCCGTGGGGTCACCGACCCCCTGACGGGAAGAGACCCGGATGAGAGTCGTTGTTGCAGGGGCCACCGGTCTGATCGGTTCCAGGACTGTCGCCAGGCTCCGGGACCACGGTGTGGAAGTCGTGCCCGTCTCGCGCCGCGAGGGTGTCGATGTCATCACAGGGCAGGGGCTCATCGCGGCCCTGCGGGGCGCCGACGTGGTCGTGGACGTCACCGACGCGCCCTCCCGCGCCGAGGGGACGAGCGTCGAGTTCTTCGGCACGTCGACCGGTAACCTGCTGGAGGCCGCCGCCGCCACGGGCATCGAGCACTATGTCGCGCTGTCCGTCGTGGGAGCCGACCGGGTGCAGCAGGGCTACTTCCGTGCGAAGGCGGTCCAGGAGGAGCGGGCCCGGCGCTCGCCGATCCCACACTCCCTCGTGCGCGCCATGCCGTTCTTCGAGTCCGTGGACGCCCTGTCCCGGTCGACCGCGCACGCGGACGGCGTGCACGTCGCGCCCGTGCTGATCCGCCCGGTGTCGACGGACGACGTCGCGGCCGAACTCGCCCATGTCGCCGTCGGGCTGCCGCTGTTCGGCGTCCTGGAGATCGTCGGCCCCGAGGAGTACCCACTCGACGACCTCGCCGCCAAGCTGCAGGCCCCTCGGGGGGACATCCGGGGGGTGGTCACCGACGCGCGTGCCCCGTTCTTCGGCGCCCTGGTCGCCGAGCGCTCGCTGCTGCCCCGCGCGACGGCCCACCCGGGTCACGAGACGCTCGCACACTGGCTCGCGCGGCGCTGACCACCGAGGCCGAGCGCGCGCTCGCCCCGCGTACCCGCCCCTCCCCCGCCACCCGGTGCCGACATCGGAGCACGGCTCCGATGTCGGCACCGGGTATCGCTGTGGACACTGACAAGGGCCTGATGACCCCGGTCATCAAGGCTGCGGGCGACCTGAGCATCGCCGGGATCGCACGCGCGACCACGGAATTCGCCGACAGGGCCCGCACCGGCCGGCTCACCCCGGACGACGTGCCGGGTGCCACCTTCACGATCTCCGACACCGGCTGCCGCGACGCCCTGTTCGAGACGGTCGCCGTACCACCGGGCCACGTCGCCATGCTGGGTGGCGGCAGCGTGGTGAAGCGTCCCGCCGTCGTGGAGGCGGACGGCGCGGCCGCGATCGACATCCGCGACATGGTTCCTGTCGCTGTCGTACGACCACCGCCTGGTGGTCGGCGCCGACGCCGCCCGCTGTCTGGGCACCGTCAAGACGCTCCTGGAGTCCGACGCCCTCGGCGCGGACCTCATGCCGACCGCGGAGTCCAGAGGTCGGTCTCCGTCCCGCCTCAAGGCCCCCGTCGCCTCATGGCACCGGGGCCGCCACCACACGGCTGTCACAAAAGTAACGCATCGTCTGTCTTGCTGGGTATGCACCCTGTCACCTCCCGGGAGTCGGCCGCTCCGCCCCAGCCGGACGACTACACCGTCAGCGCCGAGTTCTACGACGTGCTCCAAGCCCAGCAGGACGCGATACGGGTCCACCACCTCTACAGCGACGCCGTGCGCGGCGCCCGGCTTGGCGTGCTGGACGTGGGCGCCGGAACCGGTCGTGTGACCTTGATGAGCCTTCTCGAATCCGAGGTGGGCGTGCACGCCGTCGAACCCGCGCGGGCGATGAGGACCTCGCTGATGACGCGTCTGGCCTCCCTGCCCGCGGAGTCGAGGGCGCGCGTCACGGTCCACCCTCATCCACTCGACCAGGCGGAGCTGTACGAGGTCGCGGACGTGGCGATCTGCCACAACACCGTCGCCAGCCTGTCGTCCGCCGTACGCCGCGCCCTGTGGCCGTCCCTCGCCCGGGCGATCGTCCCCGGCGGTTCGTTGCATCTTCAGCTGCCTCCCGCTCGGCTTCCCGACGCGGAGGTGGTGCGCCCCTTCCCGGCGCAGCGGGTCGGCCGACACGAGTACGGGGGACGCATGGTGATGTCGGCCGACGGCGCCCGGATCCGCACACGGTTCGACTATTGGGTGTGCGCGGGCAGACACGTGCTGCGCGAGCACACGGAGACGTTCTGGATGTGGCCGGCCTCGCGTGCCGAGGTGATCGACCAACTGCGCCCGCAGGGCTTCCGCCCGTTGCCCGACGGGACCCGCCGGACCGACACGTCCGTGCTGACGCTGACTCTTGGCAGGCCCAGGACATCGTTCAGGACGCCTGGCCACGCCGGCCGGTGACCGATCGCGCCCAAGTGCTGGCAAGATCGTGACCCCCGGATGTCACAAGGGCGGCTACTCGTCGGTCAACCAGTCGTCCGGAATCCGGATTTCCACTGACCGAAGGACAGACCAACGTGCCCGCATCCCTGCCCTCCGTGTACGCGCCGCCGGGCATGAGCCGAGGCAGGTACCACGACAATACCGGAGTCAACCAGTGACCGAGCACCTCCAGTTGCCCAACCTGTCCACGCAGAAGGACTACGTGGGTACGGCCTTCTCCCCCATCTACACGACGACCGTGACGGTGAGCGGCGGTGTCGCCTCCCACGGGCGCGCCTCCGGCAGGGCACGCTCGTCCGACGGGTCACTGGACATCAACCTGCGCATGCCCCCCGAACTCGGCGGCGACGGACAGGCCACCAATCCCGAGCAGCTGTTCGCCGCCGGCTTCGCCGCCTGCTTCCACGGGGCCCTGAGCCTGGTGGCACGGCAGGAGGAACTCGACCCCGCCGCGATCTCCGTGGAGGCGACCGTCGCCTTCGGACGGGATCCGGACGACGGTGGCTATCTGCTGCGCGTCGACCTCGTCGTGAACTGGCCGGAGGTGGATCCGGAGATCGCGAATCCGCTGCTGGAGCAGGCCGACTCCCTGTGCCCCTACGCACGTATGGCATGGCGCGGCACACCGACCACGATCACGCTGGCTCCTTACGACCTCGGGGGGGAATAGTGATCCGCCCTGGTCGGGCCGTGACATGAGAAGGACCGCACGGGTTGGGTGAGTTGTGAAGGCGACCTGGGCCGGCCCGTGCGCTCTGTTCGCATTCTGCCCCGTCTGGTATCTCCCGCGCACATTTCGGCGAGTTGTTCTCCGAACTCGCCGGACCGTGGGAAGCCGCCCGCCAGTCCACGCTGCGTGCGGCACGGGGTGGCCCGAGCCGACGGCCGCGACCCTGCCGCTGTTCCCGACGGGAAAGAACAGGTCGGAGTCCGTGCCCAGGCAGTGGGCCGATTCACTCCAGTCCATGAGTTTCCTCCTGCGGGGAAAAGTGGATGGGCTCGCACACGCGCGACACGGTCGTGCGCGCCGAGCACAGGGCTCCCCATCGCGCGAAAGCCGGTTGAGCCACCTCCGGCGTTCGCTCGCGTGCACGACGTCACGGTCTCTGGCAGACCAGACCGGGCGGCCGGCGTTTGTGTGATACAGAAGCGTCAGCCGAGCCGCAGGCTGATGTCACACGATCTGTGCTTGTCCGGTCTGCTCTGTCAAGCAGGCACAACACCCCACACACGCCGGCGGAGTACCGACGCCGCCTGATGGTGTGGTGCCGGGGTGCTGTGAACAAGGAGGTTGGGGCATGGAGTTCGCCGATGAGGCACTGCCGATCGGGGAGTTGGTGGATGAGAGGCGGCATCTGCTGGATGTGGCGTTCTGGATGCTGGGCAGTGGCAGTGAGGCCGAAGGGGTGGTGGATGAGGCCTATCGGCGGTGGTACGGGCTTACGGAGTCGGAGTGGGCGGTGATCGAGGAACCCCGCGCGTGGTTGTCGCGCCTGGTGGGCGGAATCTGTCTGCAGCGGTTGGCGCGGCCGGGGAGACGGCGGCGTGGCGGGCCGACCTTGGAGTCGGGTGACGTGGCCGACGAACATCGGCGGCTGTTGGAGCAGGAGGTGAGCACGGTGCTCTTGGGAGCGCTGGATGCGTTGTCTCCGGCTGAGCGGGCTGCGTTCGTGCTCAATGATGTGTTCGGGATGGCGCCGGGTGCGGTGGCGGACATCGTCGGGCAGTCCGAGCCGGAGTGCTCCGATCTGGCGGAGCGGGCGCGGCAGAGCCTGCGGGCCAGGCGAGGGCGGCCCACGACGGCGCAGCAGCAGGACGCGGTGGTGGGTGAGGTGCGCGAGGCGTGCGCGGCCCAGGATGTGGAGCGGTTGCTGATGTCGCTGGCGCGGGACGTGACGGCGTTCTTCGACGGCGGCGGCAAGGTGCGGGCGCAGATACGGCCCATTCATGGCCAAGAGCAGGTGGCCCGGAGTCTGCTGACACTGCTGGCTCCGCGTGCGCACACGACGGTGAACCCGCATTCCGTCAACGGTCGGACCGGCCTGGTCGTGTGCTATGACCAGCGGGTCGCCGCGGTCATCAGCCTCGACCTCGTCGGCCCTCATGTCGTCCAGGTCTGGGTCGTCGTCAACCCCGACAAGCTACGTGCCTGGAACAAGACCGCTCCCAGATACCGCTGATGCGTCTTGCAGTCGTGCCGGTGCGGCCGCCGAGGACGTCCTGCCTCGGCGGCCGCACCGGCATGGGGGCAGCCCTATTGGCTCACGCCCTGTCCGGGACCGCTTCCATCAGGCTCCGAGCGCGGTCTCGTAGCGCGCCGGCGAGTTGAGGAAAGCGGCGATCTTGCTCGGGTTGAACACCCACATGACCCGGTGAATGCCTTCGCTCGTGGCGGCTATCGTCATGAAGGTCGAGGGACGGCCGTCCCGGTGGAGCATCACCCCACTGCGCCCGTTGGCCTGGACGAAGCGCACCTCCACCTCGCCCCAGAACCGCGGGAACGCGGTCGACAGGTTCGCCACCCGCGCACGTCCCAGCACCGGGATGCGAGCGGCGCCGCGTATGCCGTTGCCGTCGGACAGACTCACTGCCGCGGGTGTGAGCAGCGCTTCCAGATTGGCGATGTCCCCCTGCCGCGCCGCCGCCACGAACGCCTCGAGCAGGCGCCGGTGCTCGGCCGCGTCGACGCTCTCGCGCTGCTCCGCCGCGAGGTGCTTGCGCGCCCGGCTCACGATCTTCCGGATGTTGACCACGGTCAGTTGGAGCATCTCCGCGATCTCGGCGTACGCGTAGTCGAACGCCTCCCGCAGGACGTACGCGGCCCGCTCCGTGGGGGTCAGCTTCTCCAGAACCAGCAGGAGCGCGAGTTCCAGTGCTTCCGCCCGCTGGGCACCCACCTCGGGGTCGCTGCTCGTGTCGACCGGTTCGGGCAACCACGGACCGATGTAGGTCTCTCGCCGCATACGGGCGGACTGCGCCACGTTGATCGCCAACCGGGTGGTGGCGCTCGACAGAAAGGCCACCGGGCTGACCACAACCGAACGATCTGCCTTCTGCCAGCGCAGCCACACTTCCTGCACCACGTCCTCGGCCTCGACCGCGCTTCCCAGTACGCGGTAGGCGATACCGAAGAGTCGTGGCCGTAGCTCCACGAAGACGGAAACAGCCTCGTCCAGTGCACCTTCGGCGGGGGCCATCTCGGGATGCATGGTCCTTCTGTCTCCGTTCCTCCGAGTATCCAGCGCTGTCAAGTGACGCGATCATGCGGCCGCCCGCCGAACAGCCGGTCCGGCGAACGAGGTTCGGGCAGGACCACTGATCAC
The DNA here is from genome assembly GCF_036227505.1 of Streptomyces sp. NBC_01450. NCBI lineage: Bacteria > Bacillati > Actinomycetota > Actinomycetes > Kitasatosporales > Streptomycetaceae > Streptomyces > Streptomyces sp. NBC_01450. Next base: position 1,120,931 of record NZ_CP109481.1, read on the forward strand.
CACGGTGTCGCCCATCGCGTCTGCTTCATTGACAACGTAGGTCCCTGTTTTGTGACATCCATCGTGCAAATTTGGTGCGGACGGTTGGAACACGGTGGGCGTTGAGCGAACGAGCGTCCTGTTCTGCTCCGGTTCGCTGGCGCCCGAGGCATGCAGCAGGCGTTGAAACGTTGTTGAGTGTGTGGGTGCCTGATGGTGTGTCGGGGTGTGGTAGGCCGGCTGGCAGTGCTGGTGATCTGGTCCCGGGTGGCGAAGCGGAGGGTCATTTCGGCTCGGTGTCGGGACGCGGTCATCAGGTGGTGGTGGGGTCGGAAGTGGGGTGAGACGCCGCTGAACGCGGACAGGAACCGCTGGGCCGCGCCGGCGGAGCAATAGCCCTTCATCGTGTGTTCGCGTTGCCACGTCGGCTGATGTCGGCAGCTGGCCGGGGCCGCCATCGGGGACCTCGGGGCGGGGTCCCCGCCGAGTGGCCCAGGGATGACGATTCCCTGGGCCACTCGGCGGGGAAGGCCCGACAGAGTCAAGCTCAGGTCAGAGCTGCCACAGGAGCCACATCTTGGCGTTGTCGTCATAGCCGCAGGCATAGCTGTTGCCGTCCGTAGCCTTGTTCGCGGCGGCAACCAGGCACTGAAGCTTGGTCGGGTACGCATATCCCGTCCAGGTGCTGGCCGAAGCCGCGGACGATGCACCGAGCGCAATTCCGAGTGCCGCAGCAGCGACAAGTCCGACCGAAGTGATTTTCCGCTTGAGCTTCATTTCAATCCTTATGCGTTGGTCTTCAAGAGGGCGCTGCCGTCGCTTACGCAACTCCGCTGCGATGTGACCCATGGTCAGGACGTCCAGCAACACGGGCCGCGGTCGATCGTGCGATGCGAGAGAGGTTCATTTTTCGGACACAACCTCGCCTCCCGGGCTGCTTTGCTCTCTTCGGTAAGGGGCCGCCTCATCTGACGAACTTCCCCCTGGCCGGGGTCCGTTCTCCGTCTGATGCGGCTGCACACACAACATGTGATGCGGGCCCGGTCGGAGAAGTTCGCGTGAGACACGGCAGCTGTAGTTCGAGCGTCTGCGCTGGTCAGCGTGTTGCCGGGGCGGATGCGGGCATGAGTACGGCCACCGTGATCATGAACGTTTGTGACGACGTATCAAGACGCGGTGGCCGTGGAAGCAACGATAGCCGAGCAGGCGTGGGGCGAGGCGTTCGGGAGGGCGATGCGGGCGGTCGCGGGCTGCTTCGCGCGACGTGAAGCCCGGGCGACGGCGGCGGAGTTGGTCGCGGGGCTGTTGCTGGAGGTGGACTCTCGGAACTGCTGGACGCTCGCGCAGGTTCTGGGACATCCGGGCCCGCACCGGCTGCAGCACCTGCTCTCGCGCGCCCGGTTCGACCATGAGCGGGCCCGGCAGGAGATCGCCTGCCTCGTGATCGATGAACTCGCCGGTCAGAGCGTGGTGTTGGTGGCGGACGAGACGGGGGATGCGAAGTCGTCCACGGACTGCGTGGGCGCCGGCCGGCAATACTCCGGTGCAATCGGCGGTGTCGGACTGTGCCAGGTGGCGGTACACCTGGCGGCGGTCACCGCGACGACGAAGGTGATCATCGATCGGGCCCTGTATCTCCCGGCGGACTGGGCTGCGGACGAGGAACGCCGCGAGGTCGCCGGAGTGCCGGAGGAGATCGCCTTCGCGACGAAGCCGCAGCAGGCGCTGGCCATGGTCACCGACGCGCTCGCCGCCGGGCTGAAGGCCCGCTGCTTCGCGGGCGACGAGGTGTACTGCGGGCGCGAACTACGCCGGGGCATACGGGCGCTGGGGCTCGGCTACACCGTTGGCATCGCCGCCACCTACCAGGTCACCGACGGGACCGGGTGCCGCTGGGAGGCCCGCAAAATGATCAACAAGGTGCGGCCCGGGCAGTGGATGCGCCGGCAGACCGGACATGGCACCAAGGGCACCCGCGAGTACGACTGGGCCTGGCTCGATGTCCGCCCCGACGACGCTCTCGACGAGAACCGGAACGAGAAGGAGGCCGGGACGAGTGTGCTGGTCGCGCGACGGCACCGCTACACCGGCGAGGTGTCCTACTTCCGCTGCTGGGCACCCGGCGACGTCTCGCTCGGCACGCTGGTGGAAGTGATCTGTCGCAGATGGCGGATCGAGGAGACCTTCCAACTCGCCAAGGGCTTCACCGGACTCGACCAGGCTCAGGTGACCTGCTGGAACTCCTGGATGCGCTGGTCACTGTTCGCCCTGATCGCCGCCGCCGTCCTTGCCCTCACGGCCGCCGCCGTCCACGACGCTGCCGAGGACGAACCCGCACTCGTCCCGCTGAGCTGCCCCGAGCTCATCCGGCTCCTGCGAGCCCTCGTGCTGCCGCCACCCGTCCGCGACCGCGAGCACGTCCTGCACTGGACCGCCTGGCGACGCCATCACCAAGCCGTCGCGACCGCCTGCCACCAGCAACGACACCACCGTCACGACCAACCGTGATCAAGAACTACAGCTGCCGTGTCACACCTTGGCAAGTGATCTGCGTCTCACTGCACACCATGCAGTTCCCTCCGCGCCCGCTCGTCCCCGCCTTCTCCGGCTGACGTCAGGCGTGGAACCCGGGCGGGGGCGTTGTCATGTTGTTCGGTGCGTGGGCGTCTGACGGTGTGTCGGGGCGTTGTGGGGCCCGGTTCTGGGCCTGTGCTCAGGGCGCGACGGGCTGGTCGGCGGCGCTGGTGATGTTCTCCCGGATGGCGAAGCGCAGGGTCGTTCCGGCCCGGTAATCGGGTCACTTGGCCGGGAGTTGCGGTGAACACCGCAGGTCGGCGGCGCGCCGATACCGCAGCTGCATCACAGGTCGACACGGCATCGACGACGTGGACGCAGCTGCGGGAACGGCGCCTGGTGCCGGGCGGCGCCGCCGCACCGCACCTGCGGTGAGCGCCGCACGCCCGCACGCTTGCGTGTCAGGCCGGCTGCCAGGAGAGGATCGCCTGGTACTGCGACTCGATGCCCCCGGCTGCGGTGATACTCGACGGGACCTGGTCCGCCCCGGTGATGTTGTGGTTTTTCTGGATCAGGACTTCCTTGTTGTCGTAGTCGGAGGGACCGTTCGGCCAGTAGTTGCCCTCGATGTCCGTCGGGTCGTACGTTCCGTCGCCCACGGTGTAGTTCACGTGTTTGCTGCCCCATGGTGAGACGCTGATGTTCCACACCGCGTTGCCGAGGATCGACACGTAGGTGGCGCCGTTGTCGGTGTACAGGACGTGGCCGCCGGAGGTGTTGAGCTGGTCGTGGACCACGTTGCCGGTGACATGCTCACCGTTCGCCATCGAGGTGCCGGTGATCCCGTTTGTATAGACGGCTCCGCCGTCGCCGAGCAGCGACATGTGGTCGTAGATCAGGTTGTTCGAGATCGTGTTGCTGTTCGAGTAGTTGGGCTGTGCGGGCAGGCTCACCTTGTCGGGCCAGCCGCCCCAGCCGATGGAGATCGCAGTGTAGGGCACGTGGTCGATCTGGTTGTGGGTGATGGTCGATGTCTCGATGTATCCGGCGTCGATGGCGACCCCGCCGTGGTATTCGGTGGCGGTGTCGTAGAAGTGGCTGTCTTTGACGGTGATCGCGCTGGTGTGCTGGGCGGAGCTGCTGGGCTGGGGGATGTCCACGCCGCCCAGGTCGAGGCCGTTGCCGGAGATGTCGGTGAACACGCAGGCGGTGACCGTGTCGTTCTGGGAGCCGTCGCCGAGGTCCAGTCCGGCCGCGCCGAGATGGACGAAGTAGTCGTGGTCGAAGTGGATGCTCTTGTCGTAGCTGAACCGCACCGCGGCGGGCATCTTCGTCCAGTTGCCGTACGGGCAGCTGCCGCCCGACACGAAGTCGCACAGTCCCTGGGTGGCGTAGCCCGTGGTGCCGGTGACCTGGTACGTCGCCTGGATCTCGGAGAAGCCGGTACCGGTGTTGGACGTCGTGTAGTTCGCGTAGCTGAACTGGATCCCCTGGAAGCCGACATGACTGGGTTCGTCCGAGGCCTTGCCGGAGGACGCCACCAGAGTGTCGAGCGAGGGCGCCTCGACGTCCGCGTTGGCCAGGTTCTCCCCGGAACGCGGAATGTAGTAGAACCGGTGCTCGCTCTTGTCCAGGTAGAACTCACCTGGCTTGTCGAGGAGTTCGTAGGCGTTCTCCACCGCCGTAGGCTTCTCGGTGATCGACTTGCGGCCGACCAGGTTGTAGGTGCGGCCCGAGTCGTCGGTACGCATGACACGCTGGGTGGAGTTGTTCCAGCAGGGCTGGGCCATGGTGATGGCGGTACTCGTCACCGAAGCGACCGGACAGCGCGGCTCGGTCCACAGCCCGAGGCCGCCCCGGTACACGAACTCGATCGCCGATGGATTGCGCCAGCCGGCCATCGGGTCTCCGGACGCCGTGGTGTATCCGGTAGCCGTCTGGGTCAACGACACCGGCAGGGAGCCTGTCGCGCGCTGGGCGCGCACGCCGCCCACGTACAGCTGCCGGGTGTCCAGGCCGCTGGGGGCCGGGGCGGACCAGATGTCGCTGCTTGTGCTGGTCTTCGCCCAGCCGCTGATCTGGACACCGCCGCTGATGACCGGGGTCTGTCCGGACGCAGCCTTCCACCAGACGGTGCCGGCCGTGCCGCCGCCTGAGTCCGCGGCGGTGAAGGTCAGCGTGTTGGCCAGCCGGTAGACGCCGCCGGCCAGGGTCACGGTGATCGGGCCGGACGTCGTCTTGTCGATCGCCCGGACTGCGGTCTGCGCCTTGGTGAGCGTGCGGAAGGGGGCATCGACACTCGTCCCAGGGTTGCTGTCACTGCCACTGGGCGAGACGAAGTAGGTGACTGCGGTCGCCGCATGCGCGGGCGAGGAGAGCGCTCCGAGGGGCAGGAGCGCGCAAAGGAAGGCCGCGACGACACGATAAGACCCGATGAATAAGCGGAATGATCCATGGGGTCTCGTGGCATGCGCCTGCTGTCTTATGAAAAACATGCAGGCAAAGTAGGGGTAGCGGCGTGAGACGTCAATGACCGTGACGGTGATACATCGGACCAATTATCTTGTGAAGGTGGTGCCCTAGGTGTTCTGTCCACGGGAGGTTGGTGACGGTGATCACGGTTGGGTGATCTTGAACGAGTGAGGGCCTTCCGGGTTCGGTGTGGATTGCGACGTCTACACACGAACGATCAGAAGGCCCTCATGCCCCACCGTAATGCACATCCCTGACGGCGGCGGCCACAAGGTCCTCGGCCGTCAGGCAGGCCGCAGGAACCGCGCCAACGCCGGCGTGAGCTACCTGCACAACGCTGTTGACGACCATTCCCGCCTGGCCTACAGCGAGATACTCACCGACGAGAAGAAGGAGACCGCCACCGCGTTCTGGCAGCGGGCCCACACCTACTTCGCCTCCTGCGGGATCACCGTGCGGCGCGTCCTGACCGACAACGGCTCCTGCTACAAGTCGTTCCTCTGGCGCGACGCGCTCGCCGCAGCCGGGATCACCCACAAGCGAACCCGGCCCTACCGGCCCCAGACCAACGGCAAGGTGGAGCGCTTCAACCGCACCCTGCTCGACGAATGGGCCTACGCGACGCCCTACCGAACCGAGAGCGAACGACGCGACGCCTACCCGCACTGGCTGCACACCTACAATCACCACCGCGGACACACCGCGCTCAAGGGCCAGCCACCCGCCAGCCGCATCCCCAACCTCACGGGTCAATACACCTAGTAGACTGTCGCAGCTAATTCCTGGGATAGAGGTGGCGCAGTTTGATGCGTGCGTCGTGGGTGGTGAACTGCCAGTCCACCTGACGTTGGTCGGTGTTGGTGGCGTTCTGCCAGGCTGAGAGTTCGGTGTTGAGGGTGTCGAGGTCGCCGATCCGGCGGTCGAGACATTGCCTGGTCAGCGCGGAGAGTTCGATCTCGGCGATGTTGAGCCATGACCCGTGCTTGGGCGTGTGGTGGATCTCGAGGCGCTGAGCCAGGGCGAAGGCCTCTTCTGGTTCGAATGCCTCGTACAGTGAGGCGATGCCGTGGGTGTTGAGGTTGTCCATCACCAGCACAACCGTCTCGGCATCGGGGTAGTCCACGCTCAGCAGCTGCCTGACCTGGCCGGCCCAGTCGATCCGGGTCCTCTGGGACAGTGCCTGAACTCGACGCCACCCGCGCAGGGGTTCGACCCATACGAAGATCGAGCACGTGCCGCAGCGGATGTACTCGCTGTCCTGGCAGGCGTCGTGACCTGGGCGGGCCGGGAGCGGGTCGCGGACATGGCCGAGGAGCTGGTAGGGCTTCTCGTCCATGCACACGACCGGACGTGCCGGGTCATAGGGCCGGGCATAGACGGCCAGTACGTCTTCCATCCGGGCCGCGAACTCCGCGTTCGCCCGTGGTGGGATGGTCCAGCACTTCTTCAGGTGAGGACGCAGTTCCGTTTTTTTAAGACCCGGCCGATGGTGGAATGGTCCAGATCGGGGATGTCTTCGACCAGTGCGACGTGCTTCTCCAGCAGCCGCAGCGACCACCGGGTATAGCCCTGGGGTGGCTGTGAGCACGCCATCGCGATCAGCCGGGCTTCGACCTCACCGGTCACCGGTGAGGGCACCGGCGGGAGGTCGCGCTTCTTCCGCGCGATGGTGGCGTGAACATCGCCACCGGTTTCGGTGAAACGCTTGGCGACCAGCCGCAACGTCTCACCGGAGACGCCGAGCCGGGCCGCGATCACCTCCTGCGAGCCGATCCCGCCTGCAGAGGTGTCGAGTGCGAGCAGCACCCTCGCCCGCCTGATTACCGAGGCCGGATGAACCCCCGTCGTGGTCACCCGGACCAACTCCTCGCGGTCCTGCGCGGTCAGCACCACCGGCCTCTTCTTCTGCGAACCCATCGCACCAGTCCTGTCCGGCAGAGCGGGAGAGGAATCTGCCAGACGCAAGCCTCTCAATCAAACAGCCCATACCTAAGCAGCGACACGCTACTAGGGCCTGTCCGGCGGATCTTCGTGGCGTCCCCGGTCGCATATGCTGAGGCCGTCGCTTCTGATACCCGGCGCCCCGTCAAGGAAGACCAGTTGACTCCGCATTCCCTTGCGTTCTACATGGACGTGGTCGCCTCCGGAACGGTGCTCGGTGCCACTCCGAAGGACAGTCCCGACCGGGTGACCGCGATGCTGGGTTCCGATTTCGCCGAGAACTCCCTTGACGACCACAGCATGTGGCGCGACTACGGAATGGCTGAGTTCTTCTGGATTCGGGAAACACCGGACCATCCTTGGGAGGGGCACCACTTCACCTTGCAGGTGCATCGGCTGTCGTACTGGGGCGGCAGCATCGTCAACAGGGCAATTCGCGACCGGTACGGGCGCTTCGACCGCCACCTCCGGTTCGACAAACTGGAGCGGCTGCTGGGGAAGCAGGGTGTACCCCTGGAAGACGCCCCGGACGTGAGTGCTCCGACCTTCACACGGCACTGGCAGCCTGCTTCACAGGTGTCCGTCATGGTGTTCCGGGCTCACGAAGAATGGCGACAGCGTCGGCGCGGCGACGACCGTATCGGAGATGTGTACACCATCCAGTCATCGGTGAGTGCCGAAGGGGTGGCGCGGGATAGGGAGCGCTACGGCCGTCAGGACAGCCGGGAGCACGGGGCGGTCTAAATTTCTGGGCACTCTCGCGAGCCGTGCTGTCGGAGGCGGCTTGTACCCTGCACTCATTCGACGATCGGACGCTCGGACGATCACGGGTACGGGCATGCGGGCACGGGGCGGGCGTCCAGGGGCGGGAGCGCGGGGATTTCGATGAGTGACGCACATCCGATACGAAGCCATAGACCGGGCCTCTCGGTCGGCGCGCGCATCATCGCGGTGGTCGTCCTCGCCGCGATCGGGGCCGTCGGCGCCTGGCTCCAGCACGACGCTCGCGGCCGGAGTGCGGAGCCGCGTACGGAGTTCACCGCGAACAACCCGCCCGCCGGTCTGCCCACCGCGCTCACCACCGGCCAGCACCTCCACTGGTCCAACTGCACCTCGCCGCCCACCGCGCGCACGGGCTACGACTGCGCCACCATGAAGGCCCCCCTCGACTACCGGAAACCAGACGGCAGGACGATCGACGTCGCCCTGATCCGCCGCAAGGCCACCGGCCCGAACGCCCTGCGCATCGGCTCGCTCGTCCTCAACTTCGGCGGCCCCGGCGTGTCCGGCGTGAGTGGACTGCCCGAACGCCTCAACCAGTACAAGCCGCTCCTCGACCGCTACGACCTGGTCTCCTTCGACCCGCGCGGCGTTGGCGCGACCATCCCCGTGCGCTGCGGGAAGACCGCGGACGACACCGGCCACGACGGGGCCGACGCCTGCGCCGAGCACTCCGGGGCGCTCCTCCCGTACATCGGCACCTCGCACACCGCGCGCGACCTCGACCTGATGCGCTACCTCCTCGGCGACGAGCGGCTGCACTACTTCGGCGTCTCGTACGGAACGGCGCTCGGCGCGGTCTACGCCCACCTGTACCCGTCGCACGTGGGACGGCTCGTCCTCGAAGCGTCCATCGATCCGACCGAGGACCTCGACGAGGAGCAGGTGTCGCAGGTCAAGGCGGTCCAGGCGGCGTTCGACCGGTTCGCCGCGCACTGCGCGGCCCGTATCCGCCACTGCCCGACCGGCGACGGGCCCGAGGAGGCCGCGCGGCGCATGGCGCGCCTGGCCGACCGCCTGGAGAAGAAGCCCGCCCCGGCCGGCGCCGGAAGGAACCTCGACGCCGACGACCTCGCGTACGCCGTCAGCGACCATCTCCGCCTCGGCACGGACGGCTGGGCGCCGCTCGCCAAGGCCCTCACCGCGCTGATCGACCACAACGACGGCCGTCCGCTGAGCAAGGGCGCGGACGACATCGGCTCCGCCGACCGCGCGGCGACCCCGCGCGACAGCAGCCGCGCCGCCCGGACCGCGATCACCTGCGCGGACTCCAGCCTGCGCCCCGGCTTCGAACGCCTCGACCGGGACGAGGCCCGCGTCAAAGCCGCCTCACCCGTCTTCGGCGCTGCCTGGTCCACCGGCGTCTACCTCTGTTACGACCGGCCGTTCGACGGCGAGCGCGCCACGCTCCAGGTGAACGCCGACGGCGCGGCCCCCGTCCTAGTGGTTGGCGGCACCGGCGACCCGACCACCCCCTACTCCGGCGCCCGCCACATGGCCCGCGCCCTGGGCGACGGTGTCGGCGTGCTCCTGACGGCCGAGGAGGAGGGCCACGGCACATACCCGCAGAACCGCTGCGTCACGGGGACGGTCGACCACTACCTCCGCACGGGCCGCACCCCGGCCCCGGGGACGGTGTGCCGGGGCAGCATGTCCTGAGGCTCGTACGGATCTGCCGGGCGGTCGTCAGCACACCGGTTCGCTCGCAGGGGCCCCGGGCGTGCACCACCACACCGCCCGGTCCGAGACCGCCTTCGGGTGGGTGCCGGGTCGATCGCCTGGGGCATGATCGCCGACGGATACCGCCCCGGTCGCTTCGACGTCATCGGAGCCCTCGTCTGCCTCACAGGAATGGCCGTGATCATGTACGCCCCGCGTGGTAACTGACGACCTCAACCGCAGGTCATTCCGCAGGTTCTGATAGCCGGACTTACCAGCATGCCCGTCCGGCACGACGACTCCGCACCGTGCGCGGATTCCGGCGTTTCCGCAGGAGCCCGTTCTCAACGAACGGCGGAACCTACAGCCGAGTTGGAGTCGGCAGCCGAACCCTTCGGCGTCCCCGCCGCCGAGGTGCCCGCCGAGGACTTCCTCACCCTGGACGACACCGGCCGCGTCCAGGCCGCGTACCCGTTCGCCGCCACCCCCACCGAGCACGTCGTCCAGATCGCTGGCGGGCCGACCGTGTGGTCGATGTGTGCGATCGACGCGCTCGGCATCCCGGTCATGCTGGGCACCGACGCCGTCATGACCTCCACCGACCCGGTTACCGGCGACCCCGTCCGCGTGGAGTTCACCGGCGGAAAGACCACCTGGCAGCCGGCCACCGCGGTGGTCTACTACGGCGCCCGCCCCGGCACCGGCCCGGCCGCCGCCGTGTGCTGCCGCTACCTGCGCTTCTTCACCACTCGCGCCACCGCCGAGCAGTGGACCGGCCAACAGACCCAGCTCAGCGGCGCTGTTCTGGACCAGACCGAGGCCGAGCGCCTCGGCGCTGACATCTCTGGCCCTCTCCTGACCACACCGGCTCGTTAGCCGCACCACCATGAGCCCGCCCCAGCGCCGCGATCCGACCACTCCGAGGGGAACGCGCGGTCTGCTCCTGGCCGTCGCTGCGGCGGCCATCGTTTGCTGCGTGGGGCCCGCCCTGATCGTCGCCACCGTTTCGGGCACCCTCGCCGCTTGGTCCATTCCGTGGTGCGGGGGAAGGGGACGGTGTCGATGACCGCGAAGCGCCCGGCGATCTGACGGCCGCGGGTGCCGTTGAACAGCCCGTTCGCTTCCAGGTCCACCCCGGCATAGACGAACGTGGCCGGGATCCGTTCCGAGAAGTACTTCAGCGTGTCCGATACCTCCGCGCCGTTCCTGGTCGCGAGCGAGAGATTGTGGAGCTCGTCGACACACACGACGCTCACTCTCGCGTCGATCAGGACGCCGCAGACGGCCTCGATGACGTCGGTGATGTTGGCGCGGTTGGTGACGGGCAGGCCCAGGAAGCGGGCGAACTCCACGGCCAGCATGCGTGAGGTCGCGGCGGGTGGGACAGTGACGTAGACCACCGGGATCCGGCCGTCGACGCCGGGGTGCTGGCGTCGGTCGATGACCTCGATGGTCTTGCCGAACTGGGTGAGTGCGGTGGTCTTTCCGGTGCCGGCCGCGCCGGACAGGATCAGGCCCCGTCGGGCGCTGATCGCGTGCCGGTTGAGCAGGGTCAAACGCCTGCCGGCGTGGACGACGGTGCGCAAGGTGGAGGTCGCGGCCACGGTCAGGCGGGTGTGGTAGTCGAGTCGGTCGTCGTCGTAGTCCAGCCGCTCGTCCGGGCTCAGGTCCGTGAGCGCGGCTGCGGGAAGCAGTTCGGGCGGGACCGGGTCCTGGATGGTGAACTCCCGCCAGCCCTCCAGCGTGGTGAGGTAGCGGTGCAGGTCTTCGCGCTCCAGGGCGTTTCGCCATCCGTGCTGCCGCCCCGGGTCCGAGTCCTGGGTGGGGGTGGGTCCGGTCATGGTCACCATCGCTTGTCCGCCTCCTTGAAGGGGTCGAAGACGCCGAGCGGAATGACCTTCGCGATCGGCTCGTCATCTGTGCCGTCCACCGCCTCATCACCATGGAGATGCGGTTCGTCCTCGACGACTGGAGGCGGCTTTGGCCTGGGCGGACGCGGTCCGGGGCTCTCGGCGGCGGCTCGGGTCCGGGCGGCGACGCGCCGATCGCGCTTGGACGGCTGCGCGGCCGGTCCGTCACCCTGGTCGACCGGTCCCTGGCTGGCTCTGTCCAGGAGCTTGGCGACGGCCTGGGCAGTCTCCTCTTCGGTGGGTGTCGGGTTGCCCTTGCCTCGCAGGTCGGCTGCCGCGTGGTCCCAGGCCAGGTCGCCGAAGGGCTGCGGGACGCTGCCGAGATGCTTCCAGGGGACCGGGATCCAGCCGGTCTCCCAGTGGTGGCGCATCCAGATCCAGGCGGCGTCGTAGGGGTCGCGGTGGATCTCCCACAGGTTCCGTTTGCGCGTGACGCCGGAGGGCTGGCGCCGGAACGGGGCCAGGCCGAGGCAGTCGTAGATGCGGTTGTTGATTTTGATGCAGTAGGAGTTGACGGCCCGCCAGGTCGCGGGCAGCAGCTCGACGTAGTCGTCACCGCCAAGGGCGAGGGGGACGTAGCCGGCGCTCTCGACCAAGGCGGCGTACTTCTGGTTCGGGCTGAAGGTGCGGCCGGGGACACCCGGGTCTCGGAGCCCGTCATGGGGCCTGGATTGCCACTTGGCGACAAGCCACTCGTCGAGGAATTCCTGGATCTCCAGCATCGACCACAACGGCTCGTCCTCCACGCCGCGGCCGCGGTGCTCGGCAGCGCGGCCGAGGTATCCGGGCAGGAACTGGCAGAACAGCGTGGCCACTGATTCGAGCGTGCGTTCGATATGTGGTTTCTCTGCCGGGGAGCGTGGGTGGCAGGGCTGGAAGGTGATCTCCAGAGTGCGGCAGGCGGACCGGAAGTTGTCCGAGATGAACGCCTTACCCCGGTCGCAGACGATGGTCTCCGGGATGATCACCGGCCGGGCCGCGGCGTGCTCCAGGCGCTCGTCCAGGGTCAGCAGTCTGCGGTGCGGCAGCACCGAGCGGGACATCGACAGGGCCTGGACCCAGCCCGGGCGCATCGGCTCCGGGGTCAGCGCGCGGGCCAGCAGCAGGCAGGCGTCCACCGACTTGGTGGTGGGCCGCACCACCGCCGCGGCAACGGTGCGCGTCGCCAGATCGATGAGGGCGCAGAGTTCAACCCTCCCGGGAACCCCGTGGTCCAACCGCACCAGCACGTCCAGCGGGGTGGAGTCGATCTGCATCAGCTCGCCCGGGGCGGCGACCGACTCGTAGCGGAACGGCCCCTCGGGCTGGTCTGCCAACGAGCGGCGGGTGCGGGCCGAACCGGTGACGTGGACCCCGTGCGACAGCTTGTCGAAGAGCCGGTAGAACGTCGGGCGCGACGGCATCTCCACCACGCCCTGGCCGTGCTCGGCTTCCAGGATCCGCTCGGTCCGCCAGCGCGCGTGCTCGATCGTGCGGGTGGATGCCTGGACACTCTCGGCGATCGCCTGGCGGATCGCGGCCACCACCCGCGGGTCGGCCCGGCCGACCAGGGAGGCGTGCGGGGCGAGCCGGTGGTCCACCACCGCCGCGATCCCGCCAGCCTCGTACTGCTGGCGCTTGCGCTTGACGGTCCGCGCCGTGACCTCCTCGCCCAGCGCGACCAGTTCGGCCGCCTTCGCCCGCTCGCGTTGCGCCAGCGAGTGGCAGGCCGGGTCGAACTGGGGCTTGATCCGGGCCCCGGCCGGGGCGTCGGGCGGCAGGCCGGTGAGGAGTTCGACCAGGTGCCGCTGCCACCACAGGGCGCGCTCGGCCACCGGCCCGGGCAGACGCTCCAGCAGCGCGGCCGAGCCCAGGGCGGTGCGGTCGCCTGCCCCGAGGACCGCGAAGTCCTCGGCCGACTGCAGGTGGACCTGGTCAACGAGGATGCCGGTGCCGTGCGTGTCGGCCAGCCGGACCCGCATCCCGGTCAGGCCGACCACGGTATAGATGCGCTCCTGGACCCTGACCCGGTCACCGAGCCGCAGCCGCCCGGGCCGCGCGGAGTTCACGGCCGGTCCTGGGAGGGTCGGTGCACCACGGTGTCGGCGCTCAGCGGGGCCGACGTGAGGTCCGCCGTCAGTTCGTGACGCCAGAGCAGGTGGTAGAGCACCGGCAGGACGGCCAGGCGGTCCCCGACACGCTCGGCCCCTGCGAACAGCGGCCGGGGCTCGGCGAAGACCTCGCGCAGCAGGTCGGCCACCGGTGCCCGATGGCAGCGGCGGTGACGGTAGCGGGCCAGCCAGCGCAGGTTCGCCCGGTAGGGCTGGTCCAGGTCGCCGACCTGCCGGAACTGCCAACCCACCGCCAGGCAGACCCGCGCGGTGAACGCGAAGACCTCGGCGGTGGCCTCGTCCACCAGGCCTGTCGGCGTACTCGGTGAAGTGGCTCTGGCAAGATTTTCGTAGGCGGAGATCATCTGGGTGCGGCGGTCGCCGGAGCCGCGTAACGGGCAGCCTCAGGCTGTGGTCTGTTGAACTTCCGTATTTGTTACCGCATTTGGCGGGTGTGCTGGTGGAGTCGGTCGATGTCTCCGGTCCTTACGTGGTGGTCCGGGCCCGGACCAGATCCGGCGCGTCGGCGAGGTGTACGGGCTGCGGAACGAGAAGCGAGTGGAGCCACAGCCGTTACGTGCGGCACCTCGCTGATACCGCGCTCGGCGGCCGTCCCGTGCGGATCGACTTGAGCGTCCGCCGCCTGTACTGCGAGAACACGGTCTGCCCGAAGATGACCTTTGCCGAACAGGTGCCGGAGCTTACGGTTCGCTATCAGCGGCGCACGCCGCTGCTGCAACACCTGGTCGAGGCAGTCGGTGTGATGCTGGCCGGCCGGGGCGGGGCCCGGATGCTGCGCGTCCTCAACGTCGAGCTCTCGCGGTGCACCGTGCTCTCCCAGCTGATGCGCGTGCCCCTGCCTGCGCTGGTCACGCCCAGGGTGCTCGGGGTGGACGACTTCGCACTCTACGGCGACACCTACGGCACCCTCCTGGTTGACGCGACCACCCGGCTCCCGCTGACGCTATGGGAAGGAAGAGACGCCGAACAGCTCAGCCGCTGGCTGCGCGCGCATCCCGGTGTCGAAGTCGCCTGCCGGGACGGCTCACTGACCTACCGGCAGGGCATCGCCGACGGCGCCCCGAAGGCTGTCCAGGTCAGCGACCGCTTCCACCTGTGGCAGGGCCTGTCCCGGCGTGTCCAGGAGGTCGCCGCCGCCCACCGCGGGTGCCTGCCCGCAGCCCTGCCCCCGGTCGAGGCATGCGATCCGCCGTCTCACGAGGAAACTGCCGCGGATCCTGCGGCGGACACTCCCGCCGGCCGACATGCCCGGCGGCTGTTCGAAGCGGTGCACGCGCTGACCGAGGCGGGCCGTTCCTACAGTTCTGCGGCCCGCGAGCTGGGGCTGGACCGCCGCACCGTGCGCAAGTACGCCCGGGCCCGCACCTGGCACGAGGTGATGCGCCGCCCGCCCCGCCGCCCGTCCACCCTGGACCCCTACCTCGACTACCTGCAGCAACGCTGGGACGAGGGCGAACACAGCGCCAAGATCCTGCATCAGGAACTCCTGGCCAAGGGCTATCTGGGCCACTACCAGCGCGTGAAGATGGCCGTCGCACCCCTGCGGCGCGGCCTGCCTCTGGATGAGCCGCGCGAACGCCCACCCTCCCCGCGTGAAACCGCGCGCTGGATCATTACTGCACCTGAGCGACGTGGCCCGCTGCCCGCACAGCGCCTGCATCGGCTCCTCGAACACTGCCCGGAACTCCGCCACACCCACGACCTGGTCCGCCAGTTCGCAGGCATGCTCGACGCCCGCAATGCCGCACCACTGCCCGACTGGCTCGACCAGCTCGCTTCCAGCGGACTGGCGCCCCTCGCCAGCATCGCCACAGCCCTGCGCGAAGACCAGCAGGCGGTCACCCAGGGCATCACCAGCCCCTACAACTCCGGTGTCAACGAAGGCCGCATCACCGACGTCAAGCTCCAGAAACGCATCATGGCGGGACGCGCTGGGGTCCCGCTCCTCCGTCACCGAGTCGTGCTGATCGCCCACCTACGCCGCCGTTACGCGGCTCCGGCGACCGCCGCACCCAGATGATCTCCGCCTACGAAAATCTTGCCAGAGCCGGTGAAGTGCTCAGTCGGGTACAGATGAACGTGCTCAGTTGTCAAAGGCTGTGGCTGACGCCCTGTCGGCACTGATCAAGCCCTTTGCGAGGCTGGGCTCGTACTGCCTATCGTTCGATTCGGCGTCACGATGGACGCTCAGCAGGGCAGTGCCTAAGCTTGACTCTGTCGGGGATCTTGGAGTTTGCCGGTGCGCCTGCATGATCAGCGGGCATGCTCGTGGCTGTTTCGAAGGCCGATGCAGTTGTCGAGGTGTCTGTTGTCGCTCCGTCCCCGTTCCGGTGAGCAAGTCCCGTCTCTGACCGTGCAGATCGCACGGGCGAGCAACCCGGGCGGTACGACGGCGATGTGGGTGAGAGACCGCCTCGACGGGCTGTGGTGCGACGAGGACTTCGCCGACTGGTACCCGCGTGACGGTCGTCCGGGCCTGTCGCCTGCCCAGCTGGCGACTGTCTGCGTGCTGCAGTTCCTGCTCGGCCTGTCGGACCGTCAGGCAGCGGAAGCCGTTCGCTGCCGCATCGACTTCAAGTACGCCATGGCCCTGGAGCTCGACGATCCCGGCTTCCACCACAGTGTGCTGGCCGACTTCCGCGACCGTCTCGCGGAGGGCGACCGCGCCGACCGCCTCCTTGACCTCGCGCTGGCCCGTGTCAAGGAGGCCGGTCTCGTGCGAGAACGCACCACGCAGCGCACCGACTCCACCCATGTCCTGGCCGCGGTGCGCGACCTGACCCGGCTGGAACTGGTCACCGAGGCCGTCCGCGCCGTCCTGGAGGAAGTGGCCCGCACCGCTTCGCATCTGCTGGACGGCCTGGTCGATGAGGACTGGGGGCGCCGCTACGGCCGTCCGGTCCGTCTGGGCAAGAACCCCACCCGTCCCAAGACCAGGATCCTTGCCGCCGGCGACGACGCCTGCCGGCTGCTGGAACGCCTCCACCAGCACGGCCCGGGTTACCGGCCCGGGCCACAGGCCGAGGCGCTGCGGCAGATCATGGTGCAGAACTACTACCGCGACGCGGCAGGCCGCCTGCGCTGGCGCACCGCCGACGACGGCGGCCTGCCGCCCTCCTCCTCGACGGTCGTCTCCCCCTACGACACCACGGCGCGTTACGTCCGCCATGGGCACATCATCAGCTGGAAGGGGTTCGCCGCGCATGTCACCGAGACGTGCGCCTCCGACAGCGTCAACGTGATCACGGACGTGGCCACCACCTCGGCCGCCACGAACGACGGGCAGGCCCTGCCCGGTATCCACACCCGGCTGGCGCGTCGCGGGCTGCTGCCCGCCGAGCACCTGGTCGACGGCGGCTACACCTCTCTGGTCCACCTGGAACGAGCCGAGCGCGAACACGGGATCACCGTCAGCGGACCGTTGCCGGGCAACCCCACCCGCCAGCACCGCAAGAACGAGGGCTTCGACCGGGACGACTTCCACATCGACTTCGACCGCCGGCAGGTCACCTGTCCCCAGGGCCAGGTCAGCGCGGGCTGGCACGGCCCCTACCCGACCTCCTCGCCCACCGCCGCCCCGCTGATCGTGGCCCGGTTCACCAAGAGCCAGTGCCGCCCCTGCACGGCCCGCACCCGCTGCACCACCACCGACAGCGCCCGGACCGTGGGCTTTCCCCCACGAGAACTCCGCGACCTGCAACTCCGCGTCCGCGCCGAGCAGCAGACACCCGACTGGAAGACCCGCTACGCGGTCCGCTCCGGAGTCGAGGGCACCATCAACGAGTTCGCCCACGGACACGGCATGCGCAACTGCCGCTACCGAGGACAGCCGAAAACCCACCTGCAGCACGTACTCACGGCCATCGCCGTGAACATCGAACGCCTCAGCGGCCTGGCACCAGCCGAGGAAGCCCTCTCAGCACGACCGCCGACTGCCTTCCAGACCTACCTGGACCAACAGGGGATCCCCCGGTCGAAGTCCTGGCGGACCCTCGGCACCTGAGCCCGACCGTCCAAGATCCCCGACAGAGTCAAGCTAAGTGCCTGTGTCAGGTCCTTGCATGACAAGTCGAGTGGTCTGTTGATGCAGTTCAGGGGCTCGTCGCTTGGGGCGGATCCGCCCCAAGCGATGGCTGGGCAACAGGTACCGCCCGCCGTACGGTGAAAGCATGGGCAGGGACGGGGCGCCCCCGGCTGAAGCTGATCGTGATCACCGATGACACCTCCGGGCCGCGGTTGTGCCGGGGGTGCGGTGGGCCGTTGATGCCGTCGGCGAAGTCGACGGCGGTGTTCTGTGAGGCGGCGTGCCGTTCGAGGCACTGGCGGCGGATGCGTCGGGCGAGGGCTCGGACCGAGGCGGTGAAGGCCGGCGCGACGGCCTCGTGTCCGCAGTGTGGGGTGGCGTGGACGGTCGGGGTCGACCGCCTGGTATCGGCGGTGTACTGCTCTCCCGCCTGCCGCAAACGGGCCTGGCACGCGCGGCGCGCGCGGCCGGGCGGAGTGTGAGCCTGCGCGTGCGATGGATGCGGGGCCGCTTCGGGCGCCGGAGCCGTACGCCCTTGTCTGCCGGGCGAGGCGGTCGGATGGTGCGAAGTGGCGGGTTTCCAGGGTGAGTTGGCGGCACATAACGGGTGTCGCACCCGGGGGCTCGTGGGGGTGGTGTCCGGATGACCGGGATGGTCGGCAATGTGACCCGGCAGCGCTACGACGAGCTGGTCACGCTGGGGCGGGACTGGGTCGAGGCGATGAGCAGCGTCCAGTGGCAGCTCGGGGACGCAGGCCTGGAGATCGAGCCGATGCGCTCCTACGGGGGCACGAACCCGTCGAGGAGCGAGGAGTTGTTCACGGTCAGCGAGGCGATCCGGATGTTCGCCGAGGACGTCGGCCTGGCGTATGCGACGGTCCGGGACTACCGGTGGGTGGCCTCGCGCTGGCCGAAGGAACGCCGGCGGGCGGACGTCTCCCACACCATCCACAAGATCCTTGCCTCCATCCCCGTCGAGCAGGAACGGTTCGAGGCGGTGAACAACCCCCCGGCCAATCCGCGCGGCGGGCCGCCGCGGTGGACGCACGACAGCGCGAAACGGATCGTGGGCTGGAAGGTCGATACCCCCGAGAGCGTCCAGGAGAAGGTGGACGCGATCCACGACCTGGCCGCCGACGACCAGGTGGCCGCGCGGGTGGCCACCGACTTCCTGCGCCGCCCGGCGGTCGCCTCGAAGGCCATGGCCGACGGCACGGCCAGGCACGCCGTGAACGAGGCGCAGTTCGACCAGTTCCGCCAGCAGGTCCAGTACGGGCAGGAGGAAGCCGCCCCGCAGCTGGACCAGCTGCGGCGCATGGAACACAGCACCCAGTTCATGGACCTGGTCGCGGTCTGCACGCAGTTCACTGTCACGGCCGGAAGGATCGTGCCGAACCTGCGTGGCGAGCCCTACGACGACGCCGAACGCGAGACGATCCTGCGGGGCCTGGCACGGGTGCGGGCGTCGGCGGACTGGATCGAGAACGCGGTCACCCGCGGCGAGGTCGATCTGGACGAGCAGCTCCAGAAGCTGCTGAAGGGCTCGGGCGAGTAGCGATGGGGCGGGGCGTTCCCGCTCACGTCCACGCCGAAGCCATCCTGTCCGCCCTGCTGGAGGCCCGTCCCGCCGGCCTGACGATCAACCAGCTGATGGCGGCCACTGAACGCACCCGCGCGCAGGTCCACACCGGGCTCGCGCACCTGCGCATGGTGGCCGCGGCGAAGGGGCTTCCGCCGGTGACCTGGGACAAGACGTGGGGCTACGGGATGCTGGACGACGCGCCGGAGGTCTGGATCGGCTACGAGCGGGCGTTCTTCGAGTCAGTTCACCACCGGGTGGAGAACTTCATCGCCGGGATTCTCCTGCCGCACCAGAAGAAGAAGCCCGACGATCCCTACATCCGCACGGTCATGGCGCAGATGGGCGCGATCGAGTCCACCCTGCACCTCCTCGCCAACCTGGAGTGAATCGGAGAAAGGCAACGGGCCGCGACCGCCCCGCAGTTGGCCCCTTCTTCAGGTCGCGGCCCGGCATCGTCATGCCGCTGTCCCGCTACCGCTACCCCTCCGACACCAGCGACCTCGAATGGGCCCTCCTGGAACGGCTCCTGCCCACCCCCGCCTGCCGGACCCCGAAGGGCGGGGCCCCGGAGAAGTGGCCCCGCCGCCGCGTGATCGACGCCATCCGCTACATCACCGACAACGGGACGAAGTGGCGCGCGCTGCCCGCTGACTTCGGCATCCCCTGGCGCACGGTGTTCGGGTATTTCGCCCGCTGGGCGAAGGCGGGCGTGCTGCGGCACATCCTCGACCAGCTCCGCCGGCGGCTGCGGCTGCACCGCGGACGGTGTCCCTGGCCGGTCCGGGTGATCGTCGACTCGCAGTCCGTCAAAGGTGCGGAGACCGTGTCGAAGGCGACGCGAGGATACGACGCGAACAAACACATAAACGGGCGGAAGCGGCATCTCCTGGTTGATCAGGACGGCCTCCTCGTCGACCTGCTCGTCACGCCGGCCGACGTCCAGGACCGGGACGCGGCCCGCGTCCTGCTGACCCGCCTTCACGCCGAGCACCCCGAGATCGTCCTGGTCTGGGCGGACAACGGCTACGGCGGAGACGAGTTCAGCACCTGGGCACAGACCGCCCTCGGCATCACCGTCAAGGTCGTCTCCCGGCCCAAGGACGCCAAGGGTTTCGTCTTGTTGCCCAAGCGCTGGGTCGTTGAACGGTCGAATTCGTGGACGCTGCGGGCCCGCCGCAACGCGCGGGACTACGAACGACTCATGTCCCACGCCGAAGCCCATGTCCAGTGGGCCTTCATCACCCTCATGACCCGCCGCCTCACCCGAAAGAATCGTCGAACCGACGCGGTCCCAACTCCCCTCACCGCAGCCGCCTGACGATCCCTCCCGCTGCCGTTCGGTTCGGCGCCCATCGACGCTCAACCGAACGGCATACCCGATCAGCACCCAGCTCCATAACCTCGTGACCTGTGAAAACGTGATGCGACGCCGGGGCGCGAAAAGCATTGGCGGTCCCGTGGCGCGGGCCGACATCCTGTCCGCATGCTGATCAGGGAAGCCAACACCGAGGACTGGCCTGTCATTTGGCCCTTCTTCCACAAGATCGTTGCCGCTGGTGAGACCTTCACCTATCCGATCGATCTCAGCGAGGAGCAGGGCCGCGACTGGTGGCTCCTGCCGGCCCCGAACCGCACGGTCGTCGCCGTCGACGACGCCGGAACGGTCCTCGGCACGGCAAAGATGAACAACAACCACATGGGCAACGGCTCGCACATCGCGAGCGCCAGCTACATGGTCGACCCGGCGCACTCTGGGCAGGGCGTGGGCCGAGCACTGTGTGAGTACACGGTGGAGTGGGCGCGCGCGGCCGGTTTCCGGGCGATGCAGTTCAACGCGGTCGTCGAGACGAACGTGCATGCGGTGAAACTGTATCGGTCCATCGGTTTCGAGGTGCTTGGCACGTTGCCGGAGGGCTTCCGACATCCCTCCAAGGGCTACGTCGGGCTCCACATCATGCACCGCGCACTCTGAGCCACAGCAGAAGCTGAAACAGACGATCCAGAACCCGCCACCCGCCGTTCGGATCAGCGTCGATGGACGCCGGTCCGAACGGCAAACAGAGACCTGTCCCGCTGCATAGCCCCGTGAGCAGCGCAAAGAGGTTCAGACACAGCTTCTAAATGTTCTTGATCCACAGGTCTTGACAATAACTCCTCATCCCCGGCACTGAGGCAGTGACCGGGGGCAGACGGTCACGCAGACCACTGCCGGGCAGACGATCCTGGAGAAGTTCGACGTCAATGACGTCATCACGCTCTACGCCTTCCGCTACGGGCAGAACCCCGCCGCCGTCATCAGCAACGGCGACGGGCGTACGGGAGTCATGGCGCACTGGGTGAGCCCCGGGTTCTAGTCCACTCCAGCCCGACGCCGGCGAGTGCGGCGATGTGGATCTTCTTCCACAGCACGAACGGCGTTCTGCAGTTCGCCACCCAGTCGGGCACCTCCTGGAGCCAGCCCCAAGCCTTCCGTCACC
Source organism: Streptomyces sp. NBC_01450 (assembly GCF_036227505.1). Classification (NCBI taxonomy): domain Bacteria; kingdom Bacillati; phylum Actinomycetota; class Actinomycetes; order Kitasatosporales; family Streptomycetaceae; genus Streptomyces; species Streptomyces sp. NBC_01450. The sequence continues at coordinate 1,142,380 of NZ_CP109481.1, forward strand.
TCACGAGCCGTGTTTCGTCGGTTCCCCGCTTGTGCACCAATTGACGTACTGACAGGCGTCACCAGGCTTGAGCACGGCAAGGCACCCACCCGGAAGCGCGCAAGCCACTGCCCCAGCCCGGCATCCCATGCCGAGCCGGGGCAGCACTTCGAATCCGGCCGTGCCTCACACGGCACCAGAGGGCAACGCGCCGTTACTGAAGGCGTCCTTGCACGCGGGAGTGCTGCGCCTCTTCGTTCTGGTTGGTGCTCTGGTTTTTGATCGTGTACTTGGCGCTTTGGCCCGATCCCTGGACGGCCTGCACCGTGCCGTCGCATTGCTGCTGCTGGTCGTTCTGGTACCTGACCTTGTCGCCCTGTTTGTACTGCTGTTGGGGTTGCGGATTCACGGTAGCCTCCTGTGATCATTTTCCGGTCGCATCCGTGTTTCCCCGGCACGCTCCCCCAGTCACCGCTAGGGACCGACAACCACCCGTAGAGGGGAAGCGGTGGCCGCACGCCTGCACGCTGATCCCTCGCTGAGCATTCCGCCACCCAACTCTCCGCATTTCGTCGGTCCCCCCTGCTGCGGGCGCGTGGCGGCCATCGTGAACACCCACCCCTTGTCCGCGACCTGGTGGCGGCCGGTAGCCAGGTCGGTCTTGGAGAAACGCCCGCTCCTGGCGGCCCTCGCCGAATCGGACAAGGGGTCATGGTCGGCCCGACCATGACTCGACAAGGGGGCCCGTTTCAACCCATGCGGCACCAGTTCGCACCGCTTTAGAGACGGGGGAGAAATCTCCGGACTTTATCCACAGGGGCGCGGCCTGAGCATCAGGTCAGTCGCCGTGATCGGCACGGCGGCCAGCCTGTTGAGGAGACCCGAATGCCGTACCTGGTGCAGCCCCGCACGCCGCTGACCCCCGAAGAGGTGGAGCTCGCTTTCGAGTACCTCCTGGCCATACAGGACCACAGCGAGCACGCCCTTGCCACCGTCATCGATCGAACGGAGGCCGTTCCGGCGCCGACCTACCTCTTGTTGCGGCTGGCTGAGGACATCATCATCCCCGTCACGGACTTGGCGCCCGATGCCGATCCGTGCGCGGACTCCTTCGCCCTGGACGAGGTCGGGGGCGTCCTGCTGGCCGCGCTGGAGGAGTGGACGCGTGAGTGCGTCCCCAGCGCGATCTGGGGCATCGCCAACACCATCATCCGGTTCACCGAGAACGTCCTCCGGCAGGAAGGCGAGGACACCGTCGACACCCTGAAGACGATGCGCACCGAGCACCTGGAGCGGGCCCACGTGTAGTGCGCACCGCCGCCCGATCCGGTGTGCACCGAACGCGCCGGTAACCGCACCGCGGTGCGCACCTGGTGCGCATCGCGCGGCGGTCGGCGCGGGCCTGGTGCGCACCGGCAGGGAATACGCGCGGTGCGCATCGTGGTGGATTCGCCGTATCCCCAGGGCGATACGGCGAATCGCCGGTGCGCATCGGATGCGGTTACCAGGGCGCACCGGGACTCTGTCCGGGGCCGGGCTGGTGCGGTTGATGCGCGCGCTGGTCGTCCTCGCGCGCCGGGTGCGGTCCGCCGGTGTCCTCGCGGTCGGCGTAGCGGTCCATGGTGGCTCGGGCGCGGTCGGCCGCCACGGTGAAGGCATCTTGGAGGTGGCGCAGCCGCTCGGCAGTGAAATCGAGGGCTTCCACGTCCGTGCGGGACTCCTTCAGGGCCCGCAGCGCCGCCATGTCGAGCGCCGACCGAGGCTCGGAGCCGGCGTCTTCGTCGGTGGCCGGGAACGGGATAAGGAGCTGCTCGGGCATCGCGGCCTGCTGGTGCGCCACGACGTCGTCGTACAGGGCGCGGCCGGTGCGGCGCGCGGTGCGCAGCCGGGCACTGAGGACGGTGGAGGCGATGACCGCGCGGTCGTGGAGCAGCGGGACGCGCGGGATGTCCCACTCCCCGGTTCCAGGGGCAGGCGGGGCGTGTCCGGGTCGCCGGGGCCGGCCGGGGGCCGGTGGCCGGTCTCGGGTTCGGCGTCCGGTGGGCGGCGGCGGGTGGGCGGGTCGGTCAGGGGCCAGCGGGCGGTGTAGAAGCGGTAGGCCGGCATACGGCCGCGCAGTGATTTCGGCTCGCTGATGTCCAGGCAGTGCGTGGCGATGGCGGCGTCCACGATTTCCTCGTCCAGGCCCGGCTCACGGCGGCGGCCGCGCAGGACGAGAGCGAGGTGACGGCGGGCTTCGGCAAGCAGGTGCCGGCGGTGGAAGAAGCCGTCCTTGTTCATCACGAACACCATCGCGGTGACGTCAACGGCCGCCAGGGCGACATCGACCACAGCGGCGACCCGGACCCGGATCGCCGCCGCCGCGGCACGGGCGCGCTCGAGGAGGGGGACGGGGCCCAGCCTCTTCAGGCCGCGGCCGTTGGGTTCGCCGAGTCGGCGGCGCGGCGGTATTCGGCGTTGATGCGCTGGGCTTCTTCGAGCTGGTCTTCGAGGATGATGATGCGGCAGGCGGCCTCGATGGGGGTGCCCTGGTCGACGAGCTCCCGGGCGCGGGCGGCGATGCGCAGTTGGTAGCGGGAGTAGCGGCGGTGGCCGCCCTCGGAGCGGAGCGGGGTGATCAGGCGGGCTTCGCCGAGGGCGCGCAGGAAGCCCTGGGTGGTGCCGAGCATGTCGGCGGCCCGGCCCATGGTGTAGGCGGGGTAGTCGTCGTCGTCGAGCCGGTTGAACGAGTCGTCTGCTGTCATCGCACCTCTCTGTGGAACGCCTGGAGGGGCCCTGGTGCCGTACGGCACCAGGGCCCCGAAGGAACTGCTACACCATCTGCCGGCCCTGGTACTGCGCCGGCCTTCTGTTTCCGCACCCGCCCACGGGGGGTAGGGGCGGGTGCAGGGATCGCGGTTGCCTGACCGGAGACCACCTCACTATCGATGTCCTGCGGTACCCGGGCTCAGCATTTCTGCCCGGGCGATCCTGATGGCGCGGGGCTCCTCCGTTCTTCCCTCTTGATCAACACTTACCGAAGGGGGACTGCGTACTGCTGGTCCTGCGTACTGCTCTGTACTACGGGTGATGCGAACTGCTGGTGGCCTGAGTAAGCGCCACTCTTCGGCAGCCAGCCCCGTCGCCCGTCCTGCGTCTGCTCTGGCTTGGAACCCCACTGCCGAACTTCCCGGCACGCGCGCCCGCAGCCGACGCCTTTACCGAGGAACCACTACAACCTCGCTGCTGGTACTGCGACCTGCACTTACGGGTACTGCACTTGCGTTTACTGCGGTCCTGCTCACGGCGGCCCCTGACCACTGCGGGCCACCCGGTCCGGTCGTCAGCCCCGTCGCCGTCCTGCAACAACCCTGGCTCCGGAACTCCACCACCGCACCGTCCTGCCAACTGCAACTGCGTACTACTGCCCGGCAGTTCGTGTCTGCCGGGCCCTGCTCGATCTCGGCTACGAGAGAAACCATAACCACGCGATCTCCCAATGTCTACTCCGGCCAACATAGATTTCCGCGTGTTCGACGGTGAGGTAATCGACCTCGAATGTGGACGGAGGCCAGCGCCTGTCACTGCGAGGGTTGACGGGTGGCAGCCGGGGCCTGTGCGGCGGTCAGAGGAGCGGGCATGGCGATCCAAAGGCCAGGGTGACCACACAATGAGCGTCAACGCCCCCACCCACCCGTTCAACTGCTGGTCGATGAGGACCTTGCTGCGGGCTGCGGGTGACGTGGTGGGGTGCCGTAACGGCGGAGGGCGGGACCGCCGGGTTCGGGGCGAGCCCAGGCGTCCGTTCAGGGGCTCTGTGGTGCAATGGCACTGTTTGGCCCGGGCTGGGCGCCGGCTCCTCGCCCACCAGGGACGGAGCCCTGAGCGTCGGCGAGGAGCGAGGAGCGAGGAGTCACCGTGACCGTATGCGGGCCTGATGGGGAGGGTGGGCCGGCCAATCGTCTTCCCGAGAACGGGAGTGGCGGGGGCAGGGCGATGACCTTGGCGGGGACGCTGGCGGCGGCGGAGGCCGCGGCGCCCGTGGAGTCGCTCGACGTGGTCGCGCGCATGCTCAAGGAACACCTCGGGGCCGCGTCGGTGTCGTTCCTGATCACCGACTTCACCGGCAGCTCAGTCGTACGGATGGGTGCGGCGGGCAGCGTCGAGACCGATGAACCCGCCCGGCGCATCACGCTGCGGGGCACCCTGTACGACGACGTGATCCGCACCCAGCGGCCGAGCGTGGAGGACGAGGGCGAGGGCGCGCTGGTGCGGATCGTCGCCCCGGTGACCAACCGCGGGGACGCCATCGGGCTCCTGGAACTGTTCCTGCCCGTAGCGCCGGACGCGGAGGTGATGCGGGAGGTCGGCGAGACCGCGCACGCCCTGGCCTACATTGTCATCGCGAACCGGTCCTTCACCGACGTGTACCAGTGGGGCCGCCGTACCGTCCCGCTGAGTTTGGCCGCGGAGATCCAGCACCGACTGCTCCCGGCGTCGCTGGCGTGTGAGGCGGCGCAGTTCGCGGTGGCCGGGGCGCTGGAGCCGGCCGACCACGTCGGGGGCGACACCTTCGACTACGCGGTCGACCGGGACACGGTCCAGCTCTCCGTCACCGATGCCATGGGGCACGATGTCGACGCCGCGCTGCTGGCCACGCTCCTGGTGGGCGCTCTGCGCCGGGCACGGCGGGCCGGTGCCGACCTCGTCGAACAGGGCCGCCAGGCCGACCAGGCCGTGCGCGAGCACGGCCGCCACGGCTTCGTCACCGGCCAGCTCCTGCGTATCAGCCTGATCGACGGCACAACCGAGTTCATCAACGCCGGGCACCCCTGGCCGCTGCTGATGCGCGACGGACAGGTGCGGGAGATCACTCCGAAGATCGATGCGCCGTTCGGCTTCCACGCCCCTCACCGCTACCGGGTCCAGTCGCTGGACCTGCGGCCGGGCGACCGGCTGGTGATGCTGACCGACGGCATGCTGGAGCGCAACGCCCACAGTCTTGATCTGTCGGACCGGATCGTCCGCACCCGCGCGCTGCATCCCCGTGAGGCCGCCCGCACCCTCATCACGGCGGTCCTTGACGCCAACCACGGTCACCTGCAGGACGACGCGACCGTCATGTGCCTGGACTGGCACGGCGTCGGCCACTCCCGGCGGGACGCCGACACCGGCGCCGACCTCACCGACGCCTCCGCCCCCTCGCGGACAAAAAGGGCCGCTCCCGGGCAATGACTCAAGGACTGCCCCGATACCCCGCTTCGGCGGCCCTTGGGCGGGCAAAGCGGCGGGGCGCACGGCTTGCGCGAATGGCGCGATACCCCGGCGGCCATGCGGCGATCGGCGCGAGCCAGAACGTACGGTCAGTAAACGGCCAGGGAGATGGCGATGTAGTGCGCGGTGAAGGCTGCCACGGTCAGGGCGTGGAACACCTCGTGAAAGCCGAACCAACGCGGCGAGGGGTCGGGACGCTGCAGGGCGTAGACGACCGCGCCCGCGCTGTAGAGGAGACCGCCGGTCACCACCAGGGTGAGTACGGCCGCTCCGCCGGTGTGCAGGAAGTCGGGCAGGTAGCGCACCGGTGCCCACCCCAGCGCCAGGTAACACGGGGTGTACAGCCAGCGCGGAGCTCCAACCCACAGGACCCGGAACGCGATGCCGGCCAACGCGCCCGCCCACACGATCCACAGCAGCACGGACCGCTGGCCCGGCGGGAGGAGGACCACGGCCAGGGGGGTGCAGGTGCCGGCGATGATCAGGAAGATGTTGGCATGGTCGAGACGTCGCAGAAAAGCCTCGCCGAGCAGCCCCCAAGTACCGCGGTGGTAGATGGCACTCGTTGCAAACAGCAGCCAGGCGGTGACCGAGTACACGGCGCAGGCCAGGGCCGCCTGCGGGGTGCGAGCCAGGCAGATGAGCACGATGCCTGCGATCAGTGCGGCGGGGACCATCCCGGCATGCAGCCAGCCACGCAACCTCGGCTTGATCGGCTCGGCCAGATCGGCCGCCCGCTCCACCAGAGCAGCAACCGAGTGAGCGTTCCTCCCCACATCGTCACCTTGTGATCCGCAGGGCAGCCCGTCTTCACGGCGCTCTCCACGCGCTGAGGCGACGTGCATGTATTCGGCTTCAGCGGCGTCGCGCGACACTTCCCGTCCTCCCTCGGACTCATGGACGTTACCCATAGGCATGCGATCATGCTAGGAGACCTCACCCGGACAGCTTTCTAGCAGGTCGGTCTCGAACTGGAGCAGCAGCTCGCGCAGTACGCCCGGCCCCCGCACATCGACGCACGCCGCATTCGGCGCAGACACGCGCGGCCCATACCGCCTGACCACCTAATCCTCCACGTCGCCAAGGCCTACGCGCAGCACATGCATGCCCACCACAATGTTGGCGAGAGAGCCCTCGGCCCGGTTCAGCGAGTGCCGAGCTCCATCAAGGCTCCCGTAGTCTGCCGCGAGCTGGGCAGCGAGAAGGTCTGGCTGTGTCAGTTTCTGAGGGAGTCGTTTCGTTGTGACTTCGGGAGTCGTTTCTCGGGGAGCGGCGTGTCAGTGACGTTTGGTGTCGCTCGTGTGCTGTGGGGCCGCCCGCTTGGTCACGATGAGAACCGGAACATCCCGTTGGGCGGGCAGCGCGCCGCCGAGGCCGACACGGCCTGCGCCGACCTGCGATTCACGTGCTCGGGAACAGGGGCCCGCCCGCCATGAGGCCGCCGTCGACCACGAGAATGTGCCCGGTGACGTAGCTCGCCCTGTCCGAACCCAGGAACTGGACAGCCTCAGCGATCTCCTCCGGGGTGCCTGCCCGGTGCATAGGCAGCACCGAATCGACCGCGTCACGCGCCGTGTCGTCGCCGGTGAACCGGTCGTACATGGCGGTCCGGGTGTAGCCGGGCGCGACCGCGTTGACCCGGATACCGTGAGCGGCGCCTTCCAGTGCGGCCGCCTTGGTGATGCCGACGACGGCGTGCTTACTCCCGACGTACAAGGTCGCCCCGGGGTAACCCATCAGGCCGTAGCCGGAGCTGACGTTGATGATGCTGCCGCCGCCCTGTTCCCTCATGACCCGGAACTCGTGCTTCAGACAGAGCAGCGTTCCCTTGACGTTGGTGTCGAAGGTGGCCTGGTAACCCTCGTCGGTCACCTCGGTGACAGGGCCGGGTGTTCCCTCGGTGCCGGCGTTGTTGAAGGCGACATCGATCCGCCCGAATCGCGCGACCGCGCGGTCGACGAGGTCCTTCACATCGGCGTCGAAGCGGACGTCGGCACGCACGAACTCGGCCGGGGCGCCGAGGTCGGAGAGTTCCCTGGCAAACTGCTCGCCCACGTCCTCGTGGCGGCCGGAGACCACAAGGTTCGCGCCTTGACGGGCGTAAGCGAAGGCGGTGGCGCGGCCGATACCAGTGAGCGCGCCCGTGATGAGGACGACGGGGTTAGACACGTCGAGGGTCCTTCCTGCAACCACCCAGGTGAACGATGGGCAAGCGGGTCGGAACCCCACGACACTGGGTTCCTCTTCGGGCTGGGGCGTATCCGCCGGTACGCCCGCAAGGAACGTGTCCCAGCCGGACGACAGCCGCATCGGACCCGGCCGCCGTATCCATCGAACGGCGGCACTCGATGACCCGTATGGCCCAGGGACGGCAGCCGGGACAGACGACCTGAAAGCGGTCACGCAGGCGGGAGGTGAACGCCGCAAGCCCCCGGGTGACATCAAAACAAGCTGACATCGCAAACTCGCTCAGCCAGTGACTCCCACGGTCACATCGAAACGACTTCCGCACCGTCACCTACGAAGCCAGCGCACGGTGTCCTCGTCGGCCTGCACCAGCTGAGCGATCACCGGCACCCGGTTCCCGTCGGCCGAGGCCAGCAGCATCATCGCGCGCCGAACTCGTGCTGCCCCGGCGCACGATCTGCTGCAGCTGCCGGCCTTCCGAGCTTCGTCCTGTGCCTGCGCATCCTGCAATCCGCCCTGGTCTACGTGAACACCCTCATGCTCCAGGACGTCCTGGACGAACCCGAGTGGGCGGACCTGCTCACCCCCGCCGACCGGCGTGGTCTGACCCCGCTGTTCTGGTCTCATGTACGCCCGTACGGCGAGGTCAACCTCGACATGGACGACCGCCTCAATCTGGCAGCGGCCACGTTGCCCGGCCCCCGGTCCCTGTTACGCCGAGGGCCGATGGCCAACACTGCATTCGCCGATCCCGACCACCTCACCCGCACCCTCCGCCGCGGCCTCGCCCACATCCAGCGCCATCCCGAACTCATCGACGGCTGCCTCACCGAGACCGGACTGACCCCCGCCCCAGACCACCCGAAGCTAATCCGACAAGGTCAGTAACGGCGCGTTGGCCTCTGGCGCTGTTTGAGGCACGCCATCGAAGTGCTGCCCCGGCTCGGCATGGGTTGTCGGGCCGGGGAATTGGCTCTCCAAGGTGCCAGCGTCGCTGGTTCGGGTGGTATTCACCGGGAACCTTCACTCTTCAGCACGGGACATCCACACAGTCCGAGCCGCGTTTCCGCAGGTCATCGAATTCCGGCGGTGCCCCACCGTCCCGCCATGACCACCCTGTGCCCTTCAGTGCACCACTGGCCATGGCGGGTACAGAGCGAAGGCACAGCGAGGGAGGGGCTACAAGGGGCGGACCATTTCCGCTTGCGGACCCTTCTGCCCCTGGGTGACCTCGAACTCCACCCGCTGGTTCTCTTCCAAGCTTCTGTATCCGTTGGTCTGGATGGCTGAGAAGTGGACGAACACGTCCGCGCCGCCATCGTCCTGACTGATGTAGCCGTACCCCTTGTCGGAGTTGAACCACTTCACAGTGCCTGTTGCCATCGGTCCCAGTCCTTCATTCGGTGCCACGGGCGAGATCTTGACGCTCAGGCCGCAGCCCTATCGAGCGGACTCCGGCACTTGATCTTTTCCTTCCGCCGCGGCGAAATCCGCGATCCTCCGTGCACCTCACCCATGGGGATGAACCTCGCCGCGCCACGGCCCTCCCTGAAGTGGGACGCGGTCGGCCAGCGGGTAGGCAATTCACCAACAGCATCGTTGCAATGCCGGGGTCGGGGCGTTGTCACGGGTGGTTATCCGAGCCAGACGATGTCCAGGACGGACAGGCGCCTGAGCGCACGGTTCGCGAAGAAGATGACGGACAGCTGGCCGACGGACGCGACGCGCACGTCCTCGCCCTCGGGGTCGCCGGCGTCCCACTGCGGGAAGCCCCACGGGTTCCCGGTCGCGGCGTCCAGGACGTCCCAGACCATCTGCTCCGCGTGCTCCGGGAGTCCGGCGAGCACCTTCGCGGCGGGCGGCGACAGCCGGACCACGTACGGCTGACTGCTCACCGGCGCCTGCTCCGGATCTCCTCGAGGTCGACGAACCCGGTCTCGTCACGGCCGGAGGCGAGGAACGCGTCGACCGCTGGGGCGGAGGCGACGCGGGCCTGCCACACTTGGACGATCTCGTACAGCCCGGCGAGGGAGAACGTCCGGCGTGACTCTTCCAAGGCCGCCGTCCACTCCTGCTCGAAGGCCGGCACCCACCGGTCCGCACGATGGTCGGCGCGCAGCTGGGCGAGGAGTTCGGCCGGAGCTCCCGGGGCGGGGGCGTACGGCGGGACGGGGGCGTGGTCGGGCTGCGCGCTCATCGGCTGTTCCTCCCGGCGGGTCGTACCGCCACGGTACGCGCGCGGGGTAGCCGTGGATGCGGGCATGGGACAGATCCCTCCTACCGGATCAGAGCGCCGGCGACGGTGTGGAGGCCGGTGATGAGCGCTGAGTGAGGAACTGGCCGTAGGCGGTTTCAGCGAACCACCAGGCTTCGGGTGAGTGCCGCTTGACCCGCCACGGCCGCGGCTCCACCAACGTCTCCAGTTCCCCGTCAGGGTGCTGGAGGCAGACTCCGATGCCGTAGTAACCGAACTCCAGCAGCTTCTCGGAGCTGTGCAGGCTGGGTGCCCTGGTGATGATCACCCGGCGCGCGCAGAAGGCCGTGAACTTCTCTGCCGCATCCAGCGCCAGTTGGGAGGCGCTCGTGGCCAGCACCGTGGCCAGTCGCACCCGGCACGGATGCGTGGCGTGCCGGACGACCTGGTCGCCGGTGACCGTGCAGATTCCTGCCGGGGCCCGACGAACGTAGGCGCGTTGGTGATCGGTGAGTGCCGGGAGCGGGACGGGAAGGCCGTGTGGGAGCGCCATCAGTACATCCAGGCCGCCGAAGCCGTGACCAGTGGCGACACCCAAGCCGACGGCGCGACGTCGCTCGTGCTCCGCGTCATCGATGTCCAGCTGTAGCTCCGCGATGCCGAACCCGGCAGGCGCGGGAACCGTTGCGAGCATCTCTCCTCCCCTACCGGCTCAGGGCTCGGTCGATGGCCGGAATTCCAGCGGTCATGCTTTCGCTCCTATTCAGTAATCCAGGTCCAAATAGTCGATGTCATTGATTTCGACGTCCGACAGTCCCATAGCGCGGACTCCACCATCCTGGAAATAGACGTCCTTAAACCCTTCGGCGATGATTCCACGCATCTCCTGGTCGCTGGCCCCGGCGTCGCGGGCGTCGAACAGGCGCTGCGCGTACGCCGGGGGAAGGTGCACGGTGAGTCGCCTAAACCGGCCGTCGTCGGTCGTGCCGACCGGCGCGGTGTAGCCGAAGCGGGCCCTTGTCTCGACCGTGATCCCGCCGGTGGCGGCGGCCTGCTTGCGCCGGCGTTTGCGGACCAGGGGCTGCCAGCGGGACCGCACCGCCGCGTCGATCTTGTCGGCAATGTGCTTGGGCGGGTGCTTGCGCTCTCCCTTGCGGTAGCGCTCCACCGACCGTTGGCTCACCCCGAGCTCCTGGGCGACGGCACGGGTCGACTTGAGCTGCTTCATCAGGTAGCCGATCTGGCCCTTGAGGGTCTTGGGCGGCTCGTGGGTGAACGACTCCCGGTCGGCGCGCTCGATGGCGTCCTCAATCTCCCCCACCGGTCACTCCCCTTCGTCCAGGACGGCGTCGCCGCCCTTGATATGCCGGGCCGGGTTGAGGCCCTTGTCCATCAGGTCCACTGCCCACGCCATCTCCTGAACGCCCTCCAGCTTCGCCAGGCCCGGGGTGGGCCCGAGGCGGAACCCGCCGGGCTGCGGCTTGCCGGACGCCGCGTAGGGCAGGAAGTCCAGCGGGCTGTTGCCGGGGCTCGGGTAGACGACGCAGTCGGACAGCACGGCCAGCGGGAACAGGCCCGTCATCCGCGACATGTTCAGCAGCTTGCGGTGCATGTTGACCCGGGCCTTGCTGATGACCGCGGCACGGATGTCCGGGCGCCAGGTCGGACGCTCCAGGGCCGGCCACCGGTCGCCGTCGCGGTAGTGCTTGCCCTGAGGCCGCTCTCGGAGCTTGCCCACGCCGCCCTTGACGGTCGCCTTGATCGCGGTAAGGACGGCCGCCAGGGCCGGGTCGACCTCCTTGTGCCGCTCCATCGCCGCCAGGAACTCGGCGTCGGTGAGGTCCTTGGTGACACCCAGGTCGGCAAGGGTGTCGACGTACGCGGTCTTCAGCCGGTCGTGCCACGGGTCCAGGTACGCGCCGGTCTCCCGGCGCAGGTACGCCTCGATGGGCTGGACGTTGTAGCCGAGCTCCTGGGCGTAGGCGACGGTGTGCGTCTGGTACCAGGCCGGGCCGGTCGGACGGACGCCCGACGGCGTGAACGGCGAGGGCAGGCGCGGGTCCAGCTCAACGTGGGACAGGTCCACCAGCCAGGAGCCGGGGATCTTCGGGTTGAACGTCGGGTGGTGGAAGTGGTCGGGGCCAGATAGGCCGACCGTGAGCCGGGCGGCGGCCGCGAGGAACGCGGTGTTCAGGTCCAGGCCGACCGCGAACGGCAGCGCGACCTCCTCACCGGTGAGCAGGTCGACGTCGCGCCCGGGTCTCCTTGTTGCCGACGTCCGTACGGCCGGAGCCCTGGTCCGCCCCGACACCGCGCGCTGGCAGGCAGCCGTCGAAGCCCACGTCCGCGACCGGCACTTCGACGCCGTCGTGGAGTCGGCGCTCGCCGACCCCGACGACTTCCGCGCCTCCGCCCTCGCCTACCGGGCGACAGGCCACCGGATCGAGGTGGTGGTGGCCACCGCGGAGGCCCTCAGCCAACTGGGCATCGTGGACCGCTTCCTCACCGAGGCCGCCAACGGCGGGGGCCGGTACGTGTCGTGGGAGAACCACGACACGTGCGCGCAGAGCCTGCTGGCCACAGTGACCGTCATCGAGGCCGAGCAGCTCGCCGACCGCGTCACCGTCCTACGGCTCGACGGCACAGTTCTGTATGCCAACGATCTCACCCCCGACGGCAGCTGGCTGCGCCGCCCAGCTGCGGACCGGGCGGTGCGGGTGGAGCGGGCGCGGCCGTGGACCGCGCCCGAGACCGCCGCCTTCCGCCGCGAGCTGGCCCGTACCGACCGGCGGGTGCACACCGAACTGGCCGGTGAAGACCGGCGGACAGCCCGGGGCAGGGAAGACCGAGCCCACCCGCATGGTGCGCCGCGCCATGCGGCCCGGCACCACCCGCCTGACCGGCGACGACTTCAAGGCCGCGCAGCCGGACTACCGGCAGCTGCTGCGGCAGGATCCGCGCGGCGCCAGCACGGCCATCCGCGCCGACTACCGGGCCTGGTTTGCTCGCGCGGAAGAGTACGTGCGGCTGCGGCGCGGCGACCTGCTCATCGAGGCCGCCCCCGAACAGACGTCCGACGAAGATCACGCCTACTTCGTCGGCATCGCCCACTTCATGGCCGGCCTGCCCCTCGATGACCCGTCGCCAGCACAGTGGATCGACGGCGAACCAGCCACCCGCAGCCGCTGGCGGGCCCTGGTCACCGCGCGGCGCGAGCACCTGGGCTCACTGCGATGACACCTGCGGGACGTGCCTCACCTCACACGGCCCGCAGCGGCAACACCGGAACAAGCAGGGGAAGTTCACCGTTCATCTACATGTGGCTGCGGAGGGGACAGTGTCCCCGGGCCTCACCTACAGCCCATGGGACGATCGTCCGGCTGAAGCCCCATGGAGCCTTCCGCCGCGAGGCGACCGCCCTCCGCACGCCACCACCTGCCGCCCCGGCTGGTCTCCCCCGTCCAGCCGGGGCCTTCCTCATACCGCGGGCTACTGGGCGAGCGTGACGGTGATCGGGACGTCGGGGCAGCGGCTGAGGTTCTCGGCCAGTGCGGCTTCCTCGGTCGGGTCGACGGAGAGCTGGTAGCGGGTCTTGTCAGCAACCCAGTCGGCGACGTACTGGCAGCGGTAGCCCTCGTACGGGGGCAGCCACTCGCTCGGATCCTTGTCGGCCTTGGACCGGTTGCTCGCCGCGGACACCGCGATCAGGGCGCGAGCGTCGTCCAGGTCGTTGGCGTACGCCTCCCGCTCCTTCGCCGTCCACGCGGAGGCGCCGCTGTCCCAGGCCTCAGCCAGCGGCACGAGGTGATCGACGTCCAGGAGCCGGGCGGCATCGAAGTAGCGGTCGTCGTACGGGCTGTACCAGGACCCGCCGGTGAGCGTGCAGTTCGAGCCCTGCACGGGCGCGGTGACGGCCTCCTCGAGAAGGACCTCCGCGCGGGTGTTGCACCCGTCCTTGTTTATCTGTACCCCTCCCTCCAGGCTCCGCGCTGTCGGAACAGCACCGGCCCGCACGAGGATGCAACACCCAAACAGGCGTTATCTGTAAGTGTCGATCTAGGATGCCGAACTTGAACCAGTACCGAGCCCAGAGGGTCCTTGAAGCCGATGGGAGCCTCAGCGCAACCCTGCTAGGGCCCAACAGCGTTGTCGAGCCGGCTGAGGACTACCTCTGCTTCCTCCAGAACATTGGGCGCTCCTGGCACACCACCCGGGGCTACGCGAGTGACCTCGCCCTTTATTTCGACTTCCTCGATCGCAGGGGCATGGACTGGCGTGAGGTCGGGATGCCACAGATCGGCGCGTTCACCGCACACCTGCGCGGCACCAACCGCGCCAAGCCGAACACCGGACTGGTCCTGCTCCGCACCGCTGCGCCGTCCCGGTCGCCGGCGAGTGTCCAGCGGGCCCTCACCGCAGTCTTCGGCTTCTACGACTTCCACGCCGACACCCCACTGGCCGACGCACTCACCCGCAGCCGACAGCACCGGCTTGACGTACGCCGCTACGTCTCCAAGGACCCTCGCTCGATCGTCGCCGTGAAGGTGCCGAAGAAGATCAAACCCTGCCTGTCCAAGGAACAACTCGTCACCGTCCTCACCACCCCAGCGCGCCTACGGGACCGACTGCTGCTCTCCACGATGGGCCTCAATGGACTACGTGTTGGCGCCGCCCTCGGCCTGCGCCACGAGGACATCCGCGTGCGCAAGGGCGAACTCGCGGTTGTGCCCCGAGACGACAACGCTAACAACGCCCGAGCGAAGCGCCGCTCCACGCTCACGATCCCGCTCCACCCGACCGTCGGGCGGCTCTACACGAGGTATCTCGATGAGGAGTACGGCGACTGGGACAGCGACTACGTGTTCATCAATCTCTGGTCCACCAACGCTGGTGCGCCGATGACCTACGACAATGTGCGTTCTCTGATCGCCCGCACAAGTGGAGCCGCCAAGATCCCTATGACGGCCCACGTCCTCCGGCACGCCTTCGGCACCCGCGAACTCAACAACGGTGCTCCGCAGGAGGTTGTCCAAGAACTGCTTGATCACGACAACCCAGCAATGACGCGCGGCTACGCGCGACTCACCGGCGAGCGGTTGAAGCAGGAATTCCTCTCCGCAGCCAGGTTCAACGCCGCAGGTGAACGGCTCCAGCTGCTCGCACCGGACAGTGCGCTGGCCGATGTGGCGTGGATGAAGGAGCAAATGAACCGCGCCAAGGTCACCCTTCCGAACGGCTACTGCGCGCTGCCTTTGCAGCAAACCTGCGAGGTCCAGAACGCTTGCTTGGACTGCAACGACTACTTCGTCACCACCCCCGAGTTCATCCCGGCTCACGAGGCCCAGCGAGAGCGCACGGTGGGACTCATCGACACCTTCGAGGCCTCCGGACAGAGCCGCATGGCCGAGAAGAACCGACAGGTGTTGGTCAAACTCGACACCCTCTTGGAGACCCTGCGGAGCGCCGAGTGAACGACGCCCTCGACCGTTACCGCGAAGAGCGGCGCACCCAGATGCACGCCAACGTTACCCGCGCCCTGCGTGACCTCGACCGGGCAGGGAAGCCCATCAACATGAGCCGGGTCGCATCCGAGGCAGGAGTATCCAGGCAGTGGCTTTACGACAGCCCGTTCCGTTACGAAATTGAACGTCTTCGCCAGCGTCCCACGCGTGATGCCCCGAAGGCCCGGCCTATCGGTGAGGCATCGAGCGAGGCGTCCCTACGAGCCCAGAACGATGCACTGCGACAGCGGCTCAAAGAAGTTCGCGAAGAGAACGCCGAGCTGCGGGAGGAACTGGCCAGAGCACTGGGGCTACTGCGGGCTTCACCCCGAAGACGCTACTGAACTTGAACGGGTGTTGTCGGGACACGGTGAGCGGGGTGGTACCCCGAGCCGCTCCGCGTGTGGCAGTCGCGTCAGGATGAGGACATGACCGAGAGCGAAGCGGATCTGCTGGCGTTGCTGCGCGAGCTCGATGATCCGGAGTGGCTGGAGTGGCCGCAGCACTACAACCGTGTTGAGACCGCAGCCCTCTTTGGCGGTCTGGTGACCCGGTTCGAAGGTGACTTCGCAGCTCGCTGCACGGCTGAGCAGGACACTCAGGACTCCAGCGAGTACGGACGCGTCGTTGTGCCCGGGAACGCGACCGTATGCGGAACCCGGATCGTCGTCTGTGTGAGCAAATTCGGCTCGCTGGCTCTGGTCTGCGCGGATAACCCCGGTGCCTTCCTTGGGACGGAGGACGCCCAGGCCGAGGGCGAGCTGGACGGCGCTGACCTTGCCAAGGCCAATCGAGCGTTGGTTGAGCTCGGCTATGTGGTGGTTCCCGAGGAGCTGTTGGAGCTCGACTACGACGGGCCGAGCAAGCTGCCCTGGCACGTTCAGCGGCCCAGTTGGTGGCATCGCTTCTTCGGCATCTTCTGACGATCACGCCGACAGGGTCAGGCCGGTGCCGTTCCCTCATCCGGCGCTAGACTCAAGCTATGCGGACATGTCCACCAAGAGCGTTGGGCGTGGATACGGCGCGTTAGAGGTTGCGGCTACGGATAACCTTGTCGGCGTCGGTCCAGTGCTTGAACTTCGAGCGTTCGTAGCCGGCCCGGCTTTCGTCCTGGACGGCCAGCGCCTGCAGGGCGTCGCGGACGGGCAGGGTGACGCTGTCGCCGGGCGCCGCCGGAGCGAACCGGCCGGCGTCGGCGGACGCTGTGGCGTGTACGGCGGCGGGGGCGAGCAGGGCCACGAGCACGGACAGCACGACCCGGGGGCGGGTGAGACGCACAGAGGATCCCTTCGAAGATCACCGGCAGTTCATGATCTTCGTATTGGGTCCGGCCCCGGCCCGTCCGACGTTTCGCCGCCGCCTCACCCCCACGCGCGGTAAGTCACATCGTCACCCCGCACACAGCACCTGGCAGTCCCGGCACTGCGGGGTCTTCGGCTCGCAGCTGGTGGATGACGCCGTACTCGCGCCCGAAGCGGTTGGCCTCCGCCGCGGACCCGGCTATCCGGTGCAGCCAGAACGCGTACGCCACGGACTTGATCTGGTCCTCCGTCAGATGTAGCCGCCACCGTTTCACCGTGTGATCGCATGATGCCGTACGGACCTGTTCGGCAAGCCCGGCGGCTGGCTGCACCCTCAGCTCTCCGTCGAGGCTGAGAAACGTCCGCAGGACCGCCAGCTGTGACGGAAGGAGCTCGATCAGCCGCTGCCCCTCCCCCGCCCTGCTGGGTCCGGATGCGGGCTGGGGCCGGGTGCGGGCGTAGGCGAGGGTGTCGTGACCGTACGCGGTGAGCCGGGCCGCCCAGCGCACCGGCCGGCCCTCCATCGCCGACAACTCCGCACGGACCTCCCGGCCCCCCAGTTCCACCAGGCCCCGGCCGGCGAGGGTGTTCACGCCGTGCCGCTGAGCCGGGAGAAGCTTCGAATCCAGCACCCAGCCGTGCAAGCCGTCCCCGGCCCCCTCCCCGCACTCGCGGAGCGCCTCCAGGACGGCGAGCGCCGTCTCCCTGTCCCTCATCCATCCCCCTGCTGTCTTGCCCGCCGTCAGCCGACCATAGACGAACCGATCGTCCACAAGGCTCGAGAGGCGGCTGGGACAGCCCCACACACCAGAGGTCCCCGGCTGATGCGCACCAGTGGGTTACTCGGTGTCGGATTCCCGGTCTCGCAACGCTCGCTTGGCCCTGTGCCATGAGGCGAAGAGATCAGGGAGCTGCTCCAGAATGCCGCGCACCGTGAACAGGAGCAGGGTCACCACACCTGACGCGGCCAGGATCCACAACGTGAGCACGTCCAACGATTCGACACACCTTCACAACAGCGGTCGAACCGGCGTCGGTTGTTGCTCAGTTCGACCGGAAACGGTCAGAACTGAGTTCCACGCCGACAGTAAAGCTCAGGTACAGCAGGGAGGGGAGGCTCAGGTGGCGAGCCGAGGCTCCCACAAACGGACGTCGGAGGGCAGGAGTCCGGGTCGTGGTTCACGGATCGCACAGGCACGGCGACATGTCGGCTCGCCAGTGTCTGAGTCCTGCACACCGCACTTTAGGCCTCACCGCTGACGGCGACGTGTTCTCGCTGGTTTCTTTCATGGCACGACGATGTACGTGATATATGCCCCGCCCGTCCGGGCCGCGCTGGCTCATCCCTCGTCTGCAGGTGCGACCTGAATGGCCAACGGCGCCGCCAGCAGCGCAACCAGTTCGGCGGCCCTCGGCCGATCCACCTAACCGGCCGAGGGCCGCCGAACTGGTTGCTGCTGCGTTCAGGGCGTGAGGTCCAGTACGCGGACCGGCTCACCTGCCCACCGGTTCGGGGCAGTGCGGCAGCCAGATCCAGATCGAGGACGGTGATGCTTGGCACGGAGGCCAGATGCTCGGCCGTGCCGGGCCGGGCACGATCGGCTTCCACTAATGCGCACGCCGACGCGTACAGGAACCAGCCCGGTTCGGCGTGGGCGCGGTGAATCAGGCGGGAAGCGAGGACGTTGCCCTGGCCTGCCGCGGCCATCGCGGTGTCGTCCAGGACGATGTGCATGGCGTCGCTCACTGGCCGCCCACCCGGGCCAGGCGCCGGTCCAGCTCCCCGCTCACCGCGACGCACGGTGTACCAAGACGTGTACCCGTCACGCTACGCCGGCTCGTAGCAGGTGGGGCACCCAGTGACCGCTCCACGCCCAGGTGTGCGTGATCGCACGTGACCGGCCCCTCGCAGTCGAGCACTGGGGTGACGCTGACAGGCTCGATGCCGCACGGAGCCGGGCGTGCGGGCGGCGAGGTCGATCCCGCTTTCCAGGGGGGCAGCACGTCCAGCACCCCCGTGGGCTGGGTCACGCCTCGGACGTCGTGGCGACGCGGGGGTTGACCTGCATCGTTTCGGGCAGGCGGTCGGCATTGAGGATGTGACAGGTGGACGATGTAGTGGTCACGCGGCGCAGCCGGGGGTGTGCGGCCAGGGGGCCAGGTCGACTTCGTCGGCGTCGGATATCTGTAGCCGTTTCAGCGCGGGAAACGCCGAGAGGACCGCCACCAGATCCGGCCCCGCGCTGCTGGCCCGCTTGGCCGCGTACGTCGTCAGCGTCGAGCGCTGGCCCGACCTGGTCGACGAGGCCCGCCTGCGGCTGGCCGGGCAGGGCGTCGGCAATGCCGAGGTCGTACTCGGCGACGGGACCCTCGGGATGCCGACCCGTGCCCCGTACGACGCCGTCATCGTCTGCGCGGCCTTCCCGCGAGTGCCTGAGCCGCTCGTGGATCAGCTCCGCACCGGTGGCCGGCTCGTCCAGCCGATCGGGCAGGGCGGGCAGGAGCGCGTCGAGCTGTACGAGCGGCGGGCCCGCGGCCTGGTGCACCGCAGGACGGTCACCGCGGCCCGGTTCGTCCGGCTGTACGGCGCCCATGGCTACGACCAGCGGTGACGCGCTCAGCGCTGATAGGTGCCGACCAGGGTGCCGGAGGCCAGCTCCCTGCCCTTCAGTGCACGGTGCACGTCCTCGGCGCCAGGATGGTCGTGCAGCGGCAGCGGCTCAGACAGGGCGTACAGGCGGAAGAAGTAGCGATGCGGCCCGTGCCCCGGTGGAGGCATCGGCCCTCCCCAGCCCACGCGGCCAAAGCCGTTGGGCCACGGCAGGCCCCCGTGGGGCTTCTGGCCCTCCGCCGCCCCGGTGGTCCCCGGATCGATGCCGGTCACCAGCCAGTGCAGGAAGGTCGTCCCCGGCGCGTCCGGGTCCTCGCACAGGAGCACCAGCTCTGTGGCCTCGTGGGGCACCCCCGACCAGGTCAGGGGCGGTGAGATGTTCTCACCCTCCCCGCTGTACCGAAGGGGGATCACCGTTTTGTCATCGAACGCGGTGCTGCTGAGTTCAATTCCGCTCATGCGCGCCGCCATACCCGCAACGGCGGCACCGGCACCGGTCCGCACCCCAAAACCCCCGTTCGGCCGAGCCCACCCGGGCCGCCTCCGGAAGCGGGGGTGAAGATGGCAGTGTGCCGACAAGGATCCTGCTCGAGGGCCGCCCTGGTGCGGGCAAGACAACCGCCCTCCGTCGGCTGGCCGCGCTGCTGCCCACCCACACGGCCACCGGCTTCACCACGGAGGAGATCCGGCAATCCGGCGGCCGCGTCGGTTTCGCCCTGGAGACCCTGGCAGGCCGGCGGGAGGTGCTCGCCCATGTCGACCTGCCCGGTCCGCCACGGGTAGGGAAATACGGCGTCGACCTGGGCGTCTTGGAACGACTGGCGCTGCCGTCGCTTCGGCCGGCAGCAACCGAGGAGGCAACAGGGCGGCTGGTGCTCATCGACGAGCTGGGGCGGATGGAACTGGCGTGCACGGCGTTCCGGCACGCGGTCGACGCGCTGTTCGTCGCAGAGGTCGACGTCGTCGCCACGGTCCACACGCACCGCGATCCGTTCACCGACGCCCTCAAGCGGCGCGCCGACATCGAGGTCGTCCAGCTCACTCCGGCAAACCGGGACGTCCTGCCGTGGGAGCTCGCGGCCCGGCTGCAGCAGCCCCGGACGCACGGAAGGCCTCCCTCTCACGGATGAGAGACCGGCCTCCGACCTGCTGAAAGCGGAGTCAGGGCGACAGGATGTGAAGTCACCCGGCCAGGTGCGACCGGCGGCGCCCGCTACCAAGGGTCGGTGCCTGCCCACCGAGTACGCGGCCGGCATCGCCTTCACCACCCGGTTCGGCGCCCGCCCCTCCCCGGCCGCCGTGGTGTGCCGCCCGGCGCCTCCGGCGGCATAGGGGGCGTCTCAAGGACGGCGGCGATGCCCTGCGCCAGGTATCGAATCCGGTGCGCGAAGACACCCGCGATGTTGATGCGCCCCGAGGTCGTGCCGTAGATGCCGAGCTGCCCGCGCAGTCGGCACATCTGGTCCGGCGTGAGCGGCAGCATCGAGAACATGCCCTTCGGCCATACGAGCGACGTCGCCTGGTAGCCCGCGCCCGCGAGCAGCGCCGCGCCGGCACCGCGGCGGCGCTCGCCCGCGCCACCACCGCTGACGAGAGCCTGCACCTCCTGCTGCGCTCGTACATCGAATTCGCCCTCCAGCACAGCCACTTGATCGGTCTGCTCATCGGCGAGCTCGACCAGCTGCCGGAGAAGGAACGCAAGGCGTCGAAGCAAGCACAGCGCGACTACCTCGCCCTCTGGCTCCGCGTCCTCGACGAGGTCAGGCCGGGCCTCGACACGGCCAAGGCCAAGGCCAAGATCACCGTGTGCGCGGCCCTCACCGTGGTCGACAACGCGGTCCGCACCGGCCTCCTGGGCCGGCGCCCGGACCTCGCGGACCAGCTGGCGGAGATCGGCTCGGCACTGCTCCTGCCGCGCTGACCGCCGCTTGGTACGGCCGGATATCGCGCCTACAGTGCCGCTACCCGAAGAACGACAGCCGGACCTGACGCTCCGGATTATCCCTGTTCGTGTCCGCCAACCTCCGTTAAGGCAACCCCTAGCCTCAATACCGGGACTCTGTTGGTGATGTTGGCGGGGTCATGCGGCGGCTGAGCACAGGGTGCGGAAGCGGGTGGCCCGGCGTCGCGTTCTGGGTTCGGCATCGAGCCAGTCCGCGACACGGGCGATGTTGCAGGCCAGCGCGGTGTGCTGGACGTGCGTCTTCTTCAGGCCGCGGTAGCGGGAGCGGCGCAGACCGTGGGCTCGGACGTTCTGCGAGAGGGTGGCTTCGATGCCGGCACGGATCGCGTAGCGGCGCTGCCCCTCTTCGGTGGTCTGGTCGAGTCTGTTGTGCGTCTGGCTCGCGCTCGGCACGACGCCAGCGGTAGTACGTCGAGGAGGCGATGGAAAGTTCCCGGAGTACGCACTCGACCCCCAGGTGCGGGTGCTCGTCAACGAGCGCCGTCACCTGGGCCGGGTCGGGTCGATCTGCGCCGCGAAAAACGCCGAAGCCGTCCGCAGGACCTCGTTCGCCCGCTTGAGCTGAACGTTCTCCTTGCGCAGCGCGGCGAGCTCCGCTCGCTCGTCGGTGGTCAGCCGGTCATCGCGCTCGCCGGCGTCCGCCTCGGCCTGGCGGATCCAGCCGCGCAGGGCCTCGGGGTGGACGCCGAGGTCGACCGCGAGCTTCTTGATCTGCGGCTTGGGGTCGGAGGTGCGATACATCCGTACCGCACGCTCACGCAACTCCAGCGAGTACTTCCTGGGAGCAGCCATGGTCGATGTTCCTCTCATGAGTCCCATCTGACCCTCTGTCAACACACTCCGCATCTCGGGGGAACCTCAGTGCCGCGCCTGTCGGCATTTTCAGCGTCGCCCAACAGTCAGGTCTACTCGGGCCGGAGAAATGCTCGCGCTCCAGGCCCGTCAGCCGAGCCGGCATCGTGATCCGGAAGGCCGAGACGAGCCTGGCCCTCAGCCCGCCTGGGTCGCTCAACCTTCGGCGAGAAACACTCAACTTTGGCTGCGACAGTGCATGCTCGTCGCGCTTGCCGGGGCCGTACAGGTAGACGAGCGGGCTACCGACGGATTTCTTTGACCTGCGAAAACGTGGCTCGCCTTGCGTCCAATTCCCGCGCTGAGGCGTGTGGGTTCCCGTCAGAACTTGCCCATGTGCTCCACAGTGCGATGCCCCAGCTGCTGGCTGAACGTCGCGCAGAAACCGACGGAGAGTGGCGGCCAGCCCCAGAAGTCGAAGGCGAGGGCACCCACCGCGAAATTGGACTCCCATTGCCACTCTGTGACCGAGACCGAGGCACCGCAGGCGGGGCAGGGGGCACTCCCCTCACCCGTTTCCTTCCAGGCGGCGATGCCGTCCTTGAACGGCTGCCAGACATCCTCGTCCGCCTCGAACTCCTCGGGATAGTTGATGATCACGGTCTTGATTTCGCACCGTGGGCAGACGGCGTACTCCGCATCGTCCGCTCCCTGACCGCCCACGTGGTAGTCGCGCCCAACGACGACGGCCACCGGGCCCGGCAGCCAGTCCGGGTCCGATGCGTCGGCAACGGCCCGCGCCCAGTTAGGTCCTGGCACATAGCCCTCGTCCACGGTCAGGCTGTACACCCCGTCGCTGGACACCTCACGCGTGATCAGGCCCTCAGTGACCATCCAGGCGACCATCCGCTCCGCCAGCGGCCCGGCCTCCTCGCCGGTCACCTCGACGTCGACGATCCGCTCAAAGAAGTCACCCATCGTCTCCCCTCCTATTGATCAGTCCCGGATACTGTGTCACCACGCTCTGACACCAGCCCCGGCATCGGTAAGGGAATCAGGGGCGGGAGGTGCTCGCAGCTCCTGACCCCGCGACTGCCATTCCGTCACCTCACGAGCCGCATTTCGTCGGTAGTCCCGAGCAGGCCATGGGTGCGCGAGCCGCGCCGGATCTTGGGGACCATCACGAGGGGAAGGTCATCGGCGCGCGGGAGGTGCGCCACGGCGGCCACCACCGCTTCTGCAGACAGTTGGCGCGTGTTGCCGCCTGGTTGGCGACGCTACCAGAGCAGCGAACCCGTCACTGGTGAATGCAATAGGCGCTCAGGCGAGAGCCTGGAGGCCGATGGGCCACAGCAGAGTGGTGGCCGCCCAGGTGAAGCCTGCGCCGAAGGAGGTCACGACGACTCGTTGCCTGGCTTCCAGCTGCCCGTCGATCGCGGCGTGACTTAGCAGCAGGGGGATCGAAGCTGCAGAAGTGTTGCCGACTCGGGCGATGTTGGACGGTACGCGTTCGGCCGGAATTCCCAGGGCGTTGGCCACTGCTGCGCTGATGCGTGCGTTTGCTTGGTGGACGATCAGCCTGTCAATGTCCTGGGCGGCCCATCCTGCTGCGGTGGCTGCCTCTTGAGTCACGTGAGTGATGCGGCGCACCGCGTGACGGAATACCTCGTTTCCTTTCATGCGTACGTAGAGATTCTCCAGGTCGGCAGTGGTACGTGAGGGGCTCCGGGACCCGCCGCCGGGGATGACGATGGCGTCTGCGTGCTCGCCGTCGCTGCCCCATGCGGCTGGTCCGAGGGCTCCGGGTTCGTCGGCGTGTCCGGCTGTGAGTACGACTGCACCCGCCCCGTCGCCGAAGATCGGCGCGGTGGATCGGTCGGCGGGGTCGATGACGGCCGACATCTTCTCCGCTCCGATGACCAGTACGGTGCCGACGGTTTTCGCGTGGATGAGTCCCGCTGCGACAGTCGTTGCGTAGACGAAGCCCGAGCATCCTGCACCGAGATCGAAGGCAGGCACTTGGCACAGGCCGAGTTGGTGGGCCACCACCGGTGCGGTGCCAGGAACGTGATGGTCCGGAGTGGCGGTGGCCAGAATGACGGCGTCGACGTGCTCGAGCTCCGCCGATTTCATTGCCCGGAGTCCTGCCTCCACGGCCAGGTTACTGGTGGCAGTCGCCGGATCGGCGATGTGTCGCTCGGCAATACCGATACGGGTGCGGATCCATTCATCTGTCGTGTCCAGGCGTGCTGCAAGGTCGGCGTTGCTCACTTTCAGTGGGGGCAGATAGGACCCCAGGCCGATCAACCGCGCGGCAGGCGCTGGCGACGGAGGCATGGCTTTACGTGCAAAGATCAACGGTTTGTCTTCTCTGTGCTTGCTCGTTGGCGTCACCGTCAGCGGAGGGGATGCCTTCGGAATTGCGGACTGACCGGCTGCTCGTTGTGATCCCGCTGTCGCTCGCGTGCTGCCGCTGCGGCCGGTGATGACCGGCGCTGTTGACTGGGGAGCCGGGGCGCGCCTACGCCTCGGGCACTGCGTGTGGTCGTTCTGTCTGGGGGTGGAGACCCTGCTCTTGCGGACTCTCGCGGTCGGGGGATGATGCTGTCCGTTGAGCTACGAGGCTGACCAGGTCGTCCATGGTGGTCGGCTTCGCCAGCTCGTTTTCGGTGATCACGACGCCCAGGCGCTCTTCGAGGATCATGGACAGCTCGGTCACCGCCAGGGAGTCGATGCCGGCTTCCTCCTGCGTCGCCTGACGCGTGATCGATTCGGCCGGCAGGTTCCCCTGGTGGACCAGGATGCCTTTGATGAAGTCAAAATCGATGACGACTGCGGTATCACAGGCAGCGGCAGGTAGGGGGAGCGTCACGCCGGCGTGGGGAAGTTGCTCCGCTCGGCTGCCCGCCTGCGGGTCGTCGTCAGAGCGCGGGAGGTCGCCCACGGCGTCGTGGAACAGACGGGGCAGCTGGTTCAGGCCGGGGAGGACGGCGTCGGTAACGAAGCAGATGCTGGTGGTTCCGTTGTAGCTGCAGGCCACGATCGATGCCGGCTGGTGCCGGGGGAGCCAGGTGAAGGGCTGGAGGCGGGTGACGGGGTCCTGTTTGTAGCGCAACGGCCGGTGGATGGCGAGGTAGGACGTGCTGATGGTGGCCCGGGCGGGTGTGGTCAGCCGGGTTGCCAGAGCATGGAAGGCGCGTGCGGGGACGAGGTCCATCACGGAGCGCATGGCCTTGTGGCGGGCCGGGTCTTTCGTGGTGCGGGTGGCGGCGATGACGTGGTCGAGGCGGCCTTCGGCTGTCGGCTCGTGGCAGGGCAGGGGCGCGGGTGCGAAGGTGAAGAAGTTTCCCGGCCGGTCGTGGTCCTCGGTCCGGCGCAGGTTGACCATCGTGATCGCTGGGAGCGGCCTGTCGGCGCCGCGGGGCCAGGATTGTGCAGCCCATGTGCGCAGGGCTCCGCTGAGGGCGGCCAGGAAGCCGTCGTTCGTGTCGCCGCCGCGGGCGGTGGCGGCTTGCCGCAGCCGCTGGGTGGGGACATCCGCCCAGTTGATATCACGGTGGCCGGTCAGGGACAGTTCGGTGTCGTTCCAGGCGTTGTTGATGGCACTTGCGGTGAGCATGCCGCGCACGGTGCTCAGGTAGGCCGCGGCGCCTGCCCGGAGCGCTGGGTGCGTGCTGGGCGCGGGTGCGGTGCCGAACAGAGCGGTCAGGGTACCGATCAGACCCATACCGTCCTGGGTGCTGTGGTGCGCTCGCAGGCAGATGGCATAACGCCCCGGGGCGTACCCGGCCAGCAGCCAGATGTCCCACAGCGGGCCCTCGGCGGGCAAGGGGTGCGCGACGAGACCGGTCAGGGCTGTATCGAGGTGCTGGTCGCCTGATGGGAGGTGCTGTTCGCGGACGCGGTGGTTAAGGTCGGGGGCTGGGTCGTGGTGCCAGCGGGCTTTGAGGCCGGGGCCGTGGAGGTAGTGGGTCAGGCGCGGTTGGTCTTTCAGGTGGGAACCGACATAGGCGCGGAGTTCGCTGAGGGTTGGAATGGTTCCTTCCAGATGGAGGATCACTCCGATGGTCTGGGAGATCGTGGGATAGACCTGGGCCATGTCGTGCATGGTCAGGTCCATGGGCGTGGGACGCAGGGGAACGGTCACGGGGTTCTCCGCAGTGGTGGTTCGGTGGGGGGACAGAGGTCAGGCCGGTGTGAGCCGGAAAATCGGCTGGAAGTGTCCCGAGCGTTGGGCGAAGGAGACGTAGGTGGGCCCGGCTTGGATGAGGTGGTCCCGGGCGGCGGGCCGCTCGGTCCCTTCCAGACGGGTCGGCAGCGGCTCGGTCGAGGTTGGTCGGGGACTTGTCGCATCCGTGCACGTGGCTCCCGGCTACGGCCAGGGGCCAGTCGATGCCCGCTGCACATCCCGTGACCAGGCATACGTGCCCGGGCGGGGAAGCCGGTTTGGAGCGCGGGCTCATGGGGCTGTCCTCTCGGCGAGTTGCGCAATGCTGTGCTGGCGGCCCGGCACGGCAATGCGTGATGGCCGGATACGAGGGGTGAGGTGGCCCAGGGCGAGAAGAGTGAACGCGTCGGTCAATACGGGGACGTGATACGGGAAAGGACGCGGGCCGAGCATGTCGGGAACGGAGATGATGCTGCCGTCGGGACGCTGCTGCGTGAGCAGGTAGCCAGTGGCGTGCGCAGCGGGAGCAGGGTCGCGCTGTCCGGCCAGGATGATCAGGGCGTAGGCGGTGCTGATGGCATCGCTTGAGGCGCCGTCCCTCTGTCCGAAGCCGCCGTCCGCGTTCTGTGTGCTCTGCACCAGGCCGGCGATCCGACCGCTCATGTCTTGGACAGTCAGAGAGGCCTGCCAGTGGTGGGTGGCGAGGTAGGCCCTGAAGAGGGTGTGCAGGCGACTGCTGCTCCAGCCGGGGGGAAAGGAGCCGTCAGGCATCTGACGGTCGGCGAGAAAGCGCAGAGCAGGCTGGATGAGGTGACGGTGGCGGTCTTGGGTGCTGAGCGCGTTGATCGCGGCGGCGGTCATGCACGCCTCGGAGGGAGTGCCCGCTCCGTAGGTGGGGAATCCGCCGTCGGCGCCGCGGACCGCGACCAGTGCGTCCAGGGCACGCTCAATCGGGTCGCGGTAGGCGACCGGGTCCAGCTGATGCAAGAACTCGACTGCGACGGTGGTGCAGTCCGTGTCGGAGAGCTCAGCGTGGTCGGTGTACGACCAGCCGCCGTTCGCGTGCTGAACATGCACAAGGTGCCGGGCGATGCGGTGCATCACCTCACGCGGTGCGCCAGCACTGCCCAGAGCCAGACCCACGACGACGGTGCTCCACGTGTCGGTGTCCGTGACGAAGGGCAGGCCGCCGTCCTCCCGCTGATGCCTGAGGGCAGTACTCAGGCCGGCATCGACGACGCTCTCCATACCGGGGACGTCCACCAGGGCATGCAGGACTGACAGGTGAATGAAGAGGTTTCCCTCCCACACCCTTCCCGGACGTTGGGTGGATGCCAGCCGAGTGACATCCTCCCCGCCAGCGCGATTTCTACCTGCCGCCCGGCCCAGGATCGCGTTCACCGCAACGGTCTGCACCGCAGCCCAGGGATGCAGCGCGCTCACATCGACAGCATGGGGAGCGACGTCGGCATGGTCGGTAGCCACGCCCAGCATGGTGAAGATGGCCTGCACCAGGGCTCGTTTGCGTGATCCGGTGAAGTCCGGTACCCGGCTGACAATGTCCTCGAGGGCCTGGCGACGCGCCGGCTGCCTGGTGCCCCGGCCCAGGGCAGCGGCGGCTACGGTCGTATCAATAAGGTCTTCGCTGTTCTGATGGCGCTCCAGGTAGCTCACGATGCGAGTACGCGCGTCGTGGTGGCCAGATCCACACCGCTCCACCAGCGCCAGGGCGAGCGCGGATTCGAGGACCCGACTGCGGCAGGCGTCGCGCACGGCACCGTCCGCACCCACCCGGTTCAGCACGTGCACCAAAAGACGTCTGCGTCCGGCAGGCAGCGCTGCTGGGAAGTACGACGACAGCCAGGCCGGGGGGAGCTGCTTGGCGGCAGGGGGTCTCATCGGTAGGACAGTCCTTGGATGGCACGAGAAACACGGTCGAGCGTGAAGCGGCAGGGCGGGCGAACGAGGTCGGTCACACGGGCCGGGGCGCCCAACGGGCATCGAAGCGATGGGTGACGCCAAGCCAGTGCAGCGTCGCGGCCACAAAGGACCCGAGTGCCGCCACGTAACGCCGTACTTCCTCCCGCTCAGTTCCGGGAAGGGTCATCGCCGTCAGCGAAGCGGCCAGGGCATGGAAATCCCTGACACGGTCAGCGCGCATTGCCGTGGCCTGCTCGCGTGCCGAGGACAGGGAGCAGCCGCGCTCACGGCTCAGCACCGTCACCAGGTTGTCGCGGTCCTCCCGCAGGTCATCCTCGGCCGAGACCAGGTCATTGCTCCAGCCGGCCACATCAGCCACGGCCCGCCGCAGGGCCCTCATGAGGTCCTCCCCCATGGGCAAGCCGGGCCAGGGCGCGCCAGCGGTGCACTCCAGGATGTCTGCCAGAGGCAGGGCGGTGATGGTCCTGCGACGCCGCAGCACGTAGTCGCTGAGCCCCATCGGGACCCGGTCGGTGCGGCCGGCGGCCTCTTCCTGCATGGCCAGGGCGAAGTCGCGGTAGTCGGCAACGAACCGCTCCCGCCACTGAGTGGACATCCGCGGAGCCGTACGCCGCCACAAATCATCCAGGGCCTGCTCAATCCCGCTGACGGATCCGGCAGGGCCGCCGGTGATCACGTTCAGCAGCCGGGTGAACAGCGACGCGACCTCTTCCGGCCGGATACCGACCCGGCTGCGGTCGAACCGGTCGTCGACCAGGCAGATGAATGCCGCCCACTGCGCCGTCAGTTCCAGATCGGCGTCGCTCGCCTCCGGCACCGCCAGCTCAGCGAGTTTCCCCAGCCGCATAGCAAGCAGACGCCCTTCTTCAAAAGCGTCAACCACCAGGCTCAAGTCCCGCGCCCATGCCAGCACCGCAGCGCCGGTCTTCTCAGCCCGGACCTCACCCAGCAGACCAGCACTGACAAGGCCGGCACCAGTCTCCCCCCACATCCGATTCAGCCCAGCGCCGGTACCACATCGACACGGCCCGCCAGCGTGGTCAGACTGCTCCCAGTGGGAACCGGCGACGCGCCGAACGCTCGAGAGAACACCGCCGCACCGTCCGGCTTGAGCGTCGTATTGAACGGCCTGCCCTCAACCGAGCCCGGCGAGTTCACGGAGGGCATAGTGACCGTGATCTTCGTCATGTCGAGCTCGTACGTGGAGAGATCAACCGGCAGCGCCGCTTCATCTCCGACCGTCGCATCCACCAGCATCGACCGCCGCGCCAAGTCACCGTGCGCCCCGGTGAAGCGCAGACTGCGCCCGTCCGAGGCCCTGGTGAAGGTCAGGCCACCACCCGCCGTCCAGGACCCCTCGGTCAGGTCGAGACTGATCTTGCCCTTCATCGGCCACTGCACGCACGGAGTCGGTCCTGAAGAGTCCAGCACAGCCGGAGCACCAGCCGCCATCGCAACTCCGTCAGCCGCCAGATGCTCAGCCGCCGTTGAAGACAAGCACCACGTGACCGTCCCCGCGACAGGCATCACGGGTCCCGCAGCCACTGCCGCAGACACGCCAACGGCCGACAGGGAAACAAGAGCAGTGGCGATCACCGTGCGACGTTGCATGAGCAAGCCTTCCGTTGGACGGCTGCCAGAATTGCCCATAACACCCCCAACATCGGGTGAGTGAACGTTTTCGCACCCGAAGTTCACCTGAAGGCGTGAGGCCCCGCTCCAGCTGCGTGGCGACGAGAACGCACACGTCGGTCCACCACATCGGCCACCTCGCGTGCGGGTTCCGTCTCAATATGACTCGTTCGAAACCGAGGTCCTGAAGTCTGACAAGCCCGTTCTGCTGGAGTTCCGGGCCGAGTGGAGCGGACCCAGCAAGTCGCTCGCACCCCTCCTCGACGAAGTCGCCCGCGAGTACGGCGAGAGGCTCACCGTCGCGAGTCTGGACATCGACCAGAACCCCCTCACACCGGAGCAGCACAACGCGCGCAGTGTTCCGACACTGATGATGTTCAAGGGAGGCACAGACTGACAGTCAGCGAACGGTCCGGCAAGCCGTTCAAGGGGAAGCTCCCCGCCTGTTTGCGCAATGGGACCAGGAGCCTGAAGTGATGCAGTTCGCGCTTGCCGTCCTTGCGGCCACCTTGGCGTTGGCCTGTGCTCTGGCTGCTGACAACGAGGAGGCAATCGCGGAAGCCCTTGACGAGAGCGTCAGGCATCCCGCTTACAACCCTGACGCCCAGGGAGATCCTGAGGCTCTTGTGCAAAGCCAGGGGCTGAGCCTACTGATCGACCTCGCACAGCAGGAGATCGGCCCTCTGGTCTTCCACTGACGAACCGATCGGCTACGGGCTGCGGAGCCAGCGGCCAGCGTACGAACCGCCTCTGACAACGCACCGGAGCACGTAGTCGTCGGCCCCTCGCCGCACCGGAGGGTGGCGGTCTTATGGCTGGCGGGTGGGCGGGGGCAGCAGGCCGTCCCCTGGCCAGAGGGCCTGCTCGGCCACGAGGGGGGCGAGGACCATTTCGATCTCGGCCAGGACGGCGGCGCGCTCCGTCGGCCCGTAAGCGATGAACTGGTCGGCCGCCGCGTCGTAGGTGCGCACGTGGCTGTGCGGGCCGGTGCAGATGAGGGCACGTGCGATTTCGGGCAGACCGAGGCTGAGGGCATCGCACTCCCCTTCGCGGACGAGCTGCAGCAGGTCGGCGGTGACGCTCTCCCAGTCGCCGACCGTCGGCCAGTCGGCGCCGCCGTTGAGCTCGTGGGTGAGGGTGGCCAGCGGGATGATCTCTCCCGGCCGGCGCCCTTGAATGAGGCGCTCATGGATCTGTGCGCCGTCGGGCTGCCGTACTCGCGGGTGGAGCAGCGAGGCAGCGGTCACCAGGGCGGTGTTGATCTCCTGGGCTCCGGGGCCGGGGTAGTACGGCTCGTGAGCGAAGAGCAGGTATACATCCGCGGTGCGGACGGCACGGTCGGGTTCGGGATGGGTCATGGGGTGGTGTCCCTTCAGCGGTGAAGTGCCGTGCATGTGATGAGGCGTTGGCCGTGTCGTCTGCTCGGAGGCGGGCTGGTAGGGGCCCAATGGCCGCTCTCGTGTGTGGGGTTGGCCTGTGTCGGCTGGTCCGTCTTCGGTGTGGGTGCGCTTCTGGCTCTGGGCGACCTGGTCGGCGAGCTGGACCATCAGCCGCTCCCGGGCGATGAGTTCGGCCGAGGCTGAGCGGATGTCGGGGGTCTGGAGCAGGCCGGCGGCGTCCCACAGCGTGTGCCGGCCGATCTCGGCCGAGCGGTGCAGCTCGTAGCGGTCGCTGCCGGCGGCGGCCTGGACGAGGTAGGTGTGCAGGGCGGCGAGGCGCTGCAGGTACTGGCAGGCGCCGTCGCCTTCGACATTGCGGACGTGTTCGCAGGCCCGGGCGTCCAGCTGGGCCGGCAGGTGCTCGGCGAGTAGCGGAGCGAGCACCATTCCCGGCAGCGCGGCGTCGACGGGAACGCCGTGGCCGATCGCGAACAGGCCTGCGAGCAGGCTCATGAGGACTACAGCAGCGGCGGAGAGTCGCAGGGACCCGGGGATGGTGGGGGCCAGGGCGAGGCGGTGGGCGGGGTGCCTGGTCAGCCAGCGCAGGGCCAGGCGTTGCATACGGCTCGCGGTGGGGGTGAGAACCCCGATCTGATGGGGTTGCTCGGGCGGGGTGCCGTCGCCTGGGACGGTCCAGGCGAGCCAGCCCCACCGGGTGCGTTCGTACGCGAGGACGGGTTCGCACTCGGCTGAGCACGTGTGGTCGCGGACGTGGCCGGTTCGCAGGGCGCGTGAGCGTTCCGCCTCCCACCGGGCCGGGTTGAGGGTGAAGGGGCGCCGGTGCTGCGCGGCCGCGGTCGGTGGTGGTGTGCGGAGCGTGTCCGTCACGGGGCTTCTTCCTTTCTTCCAGTGGGGCGGTCAGGCGGAGGCGCACGTCCTGCAGCGGCCGTCGCCGTCGGGGTGGGCCCGCCTGGGCGTCGGGCCCGGGCAGGTTCGGCACAGCGGCCAGCCGAGGCAGGCCGGGCAGAGGTCTTCACCGGGGGCGGTTGCGGGCACGCCGCAGCCGGCACATTCGACGAGGGCCCGGTAGGTCAGGGCCTCGGTCACGGTGCGGGCGGCGGCCCCTGTCGATGACCGCTCTGTTGTCGCCGGCGCGTTCGGCTCGTCCCACGGGGGAGCATCGTGGTGGTCCGCTGCGGTGGCGGGCGGCGGGTAGGCCTGGGCGGCGCGGAGCCGGGCGGCGATGATCGCGCCGACCGAGGTGCGCACCGGGTGCGGCAGGGGCCGGTCGGTGATGACGTGGCGCAGCTGCTCGGGGCTCCAGCCGGTGTCCATCATCACGGTCGCCACGCGGCCCTGATCGGTCAGCGGCTTCCCGGTCAGCAGGAGTTCGGGACGGCTCGCTCCGATCTCGAGCAGCAGTCGGATCCCCGGATGCATTTCGTCTGCCGGAGGCGGCGGCGCCGGGGACGCTGTCGCGTCCGGGGGGTCCGTCCTTCCGTTCGTTCGTGCGGCGTCGCCGTGGTCGCACGGACGGAGGGATCTGGTGTGCTGCTTGTTGGTCTTCTTAACGATGGTGTTCTTAGTGGGCCGATCAGCCAACGTAGGGTTATCCACTGGTGGAAAACCCGACTCTGGTTGTGACCTGCGGCTTTGCAGGCTGGGCAGGTCGGTGATGAAGTACGCGGCCCCGCTGAGGGTTCCGTCGGGATCACGTTCGCGCTCCCGGACCAGGAAGCCGTGCTTCTCCAGGTCCTTCAGCCCGCTCTTCACCGCTGCCTCGCCGTCGCGGCTGCGGCGGGCGATGTCAGCGACGGTCATCCGCCAGCCGTCCCGGTGCGTGCTGAGCAAGCCGAACAGTCCCTTGGCCTTGTAGGACAACCGGCTGTCGCGGAACAGGCCGTTGGCGATCTGAGTGAACTGATCGGCCGCCATCACCCCGCGACGGATGCCTGCCCCGAAGCCGGCATCGTGTTCGTCTTCGATCGCGAGGGTGGAGGTCGCTTCCAGCAGAGCGACGTCGAGGGTGGCGGGGCGGTCGGTGATCGAGTAGACGACCTCGCCGAGCGTTCCGTTCGGGCGACGCATTCGTTCGCGGATGAGGTAGCCGTACCGTTCCAGTTCCTTCAGGCCGGCGCGGACCGCCTCCCGCCCATCAGGACCCACGGAGACCATGTGCGCGACGGTGACCTGCCAGCCGTCCCGGTGCGTACTGACGTACCCGAAGATCCCCTTCGCCTTGTAGAACAACCGGCTGTCCCGGAACAGGCCGTTGGCGACCTGGGTGAACTGATCGGCCGCCATCACGCCCCGGCGGACCCCTGTCCCGAAGCGGCTCACCGCCGTGCCCCCGATGCGGGCCGCGCGCGGTGGCCAGGGCAGCGCACCGGGCCCGCCGAAGTGGGGCGGTCATCAGTCCTGGGTGCGCGGGGGTGCGTGTGTTCCATGCCGTCAGCTCATCCGCCGACCCCGACCAGGCTGACGGCCAGAAGCCCCGACCATCGGTCACGATCCGGCAACGTAGCCGCCTAGCTGCCGTGGCCCGGGCGGCCGCTGCGGCAGGCCTCGACACAGGTGCCTGGAGCGAGCCGGAGGCCCGCCAGCTGCTGACGTTCCTTGGGGAGGCCCGCGAGGGCAGCCCGGTCAGGGCGCAGCGGATCGCGTCGATCATCTCGGCCTTGGAGGCACAGCGGTGAGCGCGTTGCGCGTGGGGTTGGTAAGCCTGGATGTCGGCTACACCCTCGGTGCCCCGTCCGGGGTCACGCTCACCCAGCGGCTGGCCGCACTGTCCCCGCTCGCCGAGAACCGGGCCAAGCAGCTTGTCCAGGAGCACCTGCACCCCGTCCGCCCCGACGACACCGCGGCGATCCAGGCGCTCTGCCGGGCGATCGGCGTGGATCCGGCTGCCTTCCCCTACGAGCACCGGCCGCAGCCCTTTGCGCTGTGGCCGGGCGCCCGCGAGGCAGTCGCCCGCATCGCGCGGCTCGTGCCCGTCGTCACGCTGTCGAACGTCACGTACTGGGACGAACGCGGCTGCAACGTGCAGGCGCTCCTCGCGCCGCATCTCGCCGGCCACTACCCCTCGTGGCGGCTCGGGTTCGCCAAGCCCGATCCGCAAGCCGTACGGAAGGTGGCCGCAGTACAGGGCGTGCACGCGGCCGAGGTCCTGCACGTGGGCGACAGTCTCGCCTACGACGTGCAGGGCGCTCTGGCCGCCGGCGCACAGGCAGTGTGGATCACTCACGCTGCCGCAACCGGGGCAACCCGTCAGCTGTTGGCAGAGCACACCGGCCGCCTGACCATCGTGCCCGACCTGGACACGGCGGCCGCCCACATCGAACAGACCCTCACCGGCCACGGCCCTTCACCCACCACCTGCAGGAGGAACACGTCATGAACGAGTTCGCTGAGACCGCCCCCTACTACGCCACCTACCGGCCCGGCATCCCCGACGCCGCCGTCCGTCTGCTCACGAAGACCGTCGCCGACCGGCAGCATCCGGTACTGCTGGATCTCGGCTCCGGCACGGGCCAGGTGCCCGTCGCCCTCCACCAGACGTTCGCCGAGATCGATGTCGTCGAGCGGGACGCCGGCATGCTCGCCGAGGCCGACAAGGCACTCGCCGGCCTCCCGGACACCACGGTGCGTCTGCACAACACCGCCGCCGAACAGTTCACCCCGCCCCACCCCGGCTGGTCGGCCGACCTCGTCACAATCTGCCGCGCCTTTCACTGGATGGACCAGCCGGCCGTGCTGTCCCTCCTCGACAAGTGCACCGCCCAGGACGCCACCGTGACCGTAATGGGCGACGGCAGCCTCTGGACGGCCCGATCGCCGTGGACGGACGCCCTGCGCACCCTCATCCAGGAGTACACCGGCACCGACCGCAAGGCAGGCAAGGACAAGACGTACGCGGCCCACGACCGGCCCTACCGGGAGATCCTCGCCGAGTCCGCGTTCGCTGAGACCGAGAAACACACCATCCCGATCGAGCGAATCTGGAACCCCGAGACGGTGATCGGCTACCTCTACTCGACCAGCTTCGCCTCGCGCACGCTGTTCGGCGAACGCGTGACGGAGTTCGAGGAGCGGGCCCAGGCCCTGCTGGCCGAACATGCCGCCGACGGAGTTCTCATCGAGCACGCCCGATTCGACGTCCTGCTTGGCCGCCGCCCCTGACCTGCTCGTGCCCCGCGGGGCGGGGGCGCCGTACCCCCCGCCCGCCCTACCGCGCCTGGGAGTCACCCATGCCGAATTCCGCACCACTCAGCCAGGACGAGCTGAACCAATTCGTCACCGACGGCGCGCTGACACGCCGCAGCCTGATCCCCGAGCGGCTCCTGCAGCCCGCTGCCCGCCTCGTCGACACCTGGATGCGCGAGGAGTACGACCCCTCCCGCCTGACCGGATACACCAACCGGACCTTCGCACCGGACCTCGCCAGCCACCCCGACCTGCTCGGCCTGTATCACCGAAGCGGCCTTCATGAGCTCGTCGCCCAGCTCCTCCACCCCGCCGCCACCGCACCCGTCACGACCGCCCAGGTCCAGATCCGGCTGCCCGACGGCGCCGACCAGCCCGTCAAGGCGATGCACGTCGACGGGGTGTCCTGTCCCCACCTGCAGCCCGAGGACCTGAACACCTTCACCCTCATCGCCGGGATCGTCCTGTGCGGCAGCGCGACCAGCGACGCCGGCGCCCTGCACTACGTGCCGGGCGGCCACCGGCGCATGGCCCGCTACTTTGCCGAGGACTGGACCCTGGGCCAGCCCGCGCAGACCCCGCCGGACATCGCGGAGCTGGCTGGCACCGCGGTGACCGCATGTCTGTAAGCACTTGTTTTGGCTCCAGCGCACGGACTTCTTTTGGCTCCACTGAATCGCCCCGGGTTCGATAGAGATCTCAGAGTGCGGAACGTGAGTTCTTGTCCGTTTCGTGGTTGAGGTTGGGGAAGGATCGCTGGTCGCGGGTGTGGGGTGGCCCTCAGGCGTCGGGGCGGGCGAACAAGCCGGGTTCGGGTTCGATGAGGATGCCCCGGCTGACCAGGCGTTTCAGTTTGCAGCGGATGCCTTCGGTGTTCTTCGGGAGGATCGGCAGGTCGAGGGCCTGGCAGAGATCGCGGGCGCGCATCGGCCGGTCCGCGTCGGCCAGGGCGGAGAGGATCTGCTGGTAGGCGGGGTGGTCGGGGATGTCGGGGCGGTCCGGCCCGGTGGCGGGTGAGGGTAGCGGGAGCGTGAGGAGGGTCTTGCGGGTGATGCGCAGGTTCTCGCTCTCCGCGTCGAGTTCGCCGAGCTGCCGGGTGAGTTCTTCGATGCGGTCCCGGAACTGCTCGGCTTGGTCGTCCAGTTCGCGTTCGCGGGTTTCGATGTGTTCCAGGATGGCTTTGACCTGTGGGTTTTCGCTCATGCGGTCCTCCAGGAGGCGATGGTGGCTCCGGTGAGGCGGCGGCTCATGACGGAGGTCATCGCCCACAGGACGCGGGAGCGGGAGGAGGCGGGGCGGTGTTCGTAGTCGCGTACGAGACGGCGGTAGAACATCAGGATCCCGTTCGTCTGCTCCACGATCCACCGTTTGGCCTGTGGAACGAAGCCTTTGTCGTCCGGGTTGCGCTCGACGATCTCGACGTCGATACCCACGTGTCTGCCGTGCTCGACGACCTTCTTCTTGAAGCCCTGGTCGACCAGGGCCTTTTTCACCGTGTCGCACTGCTCGGTGACAGCGTCCAGCAGGGCGATGCCGGCGGTGTTCTCGTGCGCGGAGGCGGGCAGGACGACGCAGTCAATGACGAGGCCCAGCACGTCCACGGCCAGGCATCTCTTCCTGCCCGGCACCCTTTTCGCGGCGTCCCGGCCCGTCGTCGTGGCCGGGACGCCGACGGCCACGTGGATGCTCTGCGTGTCCAGGACCACCAGGCTCGGGTCGGCTAATCGTTTCCGCTTCTCCCGCAGCTGCCAGCGCAGCAGGTCGTGAATGTCCTGGTCGGTGCCCTCGTCGCGCCAGAGGTAGAAGTAGTACTTCACCGCTCCGGGCGGGGGCATGTCATGGGGCAGGAACTCCCACTGACAACCCGTGCGGTTCTGGTAGAGGATGGCGTTCACGATCTCCCGCATCGCGTACTTCCCCTGATGCCCGCTGACCGACGGATGCCGGGCCTTCCATGCCGTGATCACGGGTTCGACGAGCTCCCACTGCTCATCGGTGAGATCACTCGGGTACGGCTTGCGCATGCTCATGCCACAACTCAAGCGAACCCCGAACGCCTGACCGGCAGCGATGCCCCAACGTCACACCATCGAGCGATGACAAGACCGACGGAACGCCACATCCCGCACTCTCAGATTATGGTTGTGGCCTGGGGTTTCGTGGATTCCATGTAGTGGTTGGCTTCGTACTCGACGGGCGGAACGTGCCCTATCTCACCGTGGAGTCGGCGGTGGTTGTACCAGTCGACCCACTCTGCGGTGGCCAACTCGACCTGGGAGAGCGACTTCCAGGGCCGTTGGGGCTTGATCAGCTCGGTCTTGTACAGGCCGATCGTGCTCTCCATCAGGGCATTGTCGTAGGCGTCGCCGACCGATCCGATCGAGGCGGCGATGCCGGCGGCGTCCAGATGCTCGGCGAGCCGGAAACTCGTATATTGCGACCCGGCATCCGAGTGGTGGATCAACTCGCCTGGCTGAACTGGGTGTTGGTCGCGGTCACGTTGCCACACGGCCATCTCAAGGGCGTCCAGGACGAAGACCGTTTCCTTCACGGTGGCCGCGGACCAGCCGACGATCCGGCGGGAGAACGTGTCCACGACGAAGGCGACGTAGACGACACCGGCCCAGGTCTTCACGTGGGTGAAGTCCGCGACCCGGCAGCGGTTCGGGGCGGCAGCGACGAAGTCGCGGTCCAGCAGGTCCGGCGCCCGTTCGGCCTGCCCGCCGGGCAGCGTGGTGATCACGCGTTTACCACGGACCGCCCCAGCGATGCCGAGTTCGCGCATCAGGCGTTCGACGGTGCAGCGGGCCACGCGGCGGCCCTGCCGGTTCAGCTCACGCCAGATCTTCCTCGCCCCGTAGACGTGGTAGTTGGCCTCGAAGACCTCGCTGATCTGTTTCTTCAGTTCGGCATCCCGCACGGTCCTGGCCGACGGCGTGCTCCGACGTTTGTGGTGGGCGTAGTAGGTGGAAGGGGCGATCCTGCAGTCGTGCTCGGTGAGCGTCCTGCAGATCGGCTCGACGCCGCCGAAGCGGTCCCGGTGCTCGTCGATGAACGCTACGAGCGTGTGTGTGGCCGGTCGAGCTCGGCCGCGGAACCTGTCAAAGCGATCAAGGCAGGTAGATCGTTCTAACGCTGTGCTGGGATCAGCGGGGTGTCTGGTGCCGGCTGGTTGATCCATGCCGCTGCGGGGAGCTTGGGAGGCTCGGGTGGTTTGCGGACGAAGCGTTCGGGGTGCTTCGCGTAGACCGCCTGGAGGACGTCGGCACGCATCTCGCGGAGCTGCTCGGCGAGACCGAAGTGCACGTCGTGGGGCGTGTGCAGGCCGATCCCGGAGTGCCGATGCTCCTCGTTGTACCAGGTGAAGAACTGAGTGCACCACGCCCGGGCGTCCTCGAGGGATCCGAAACGCTCGGGAAAGTCGTGCCGGTATTTCAGGGTCTTGTACTGGCTCTCGCTGTACGGGTTGTCGTTCGACGTCTTCGGCCGCGAATGCGACTTGGTGACGCCGAGACCGGCCATCATCTGGGCAACGTTCTGCGCGACCATCGGGGATCCGCGGTCCGAGTGGATCGTCAACTGCCCTGCTTCAATGCCGTACTTGGCGATCGACTCAGACAGGAACCGCTCGGCGAGGTCCTTGTTCTCGTGGGCAGCGATCATCCAGCCGACCGTGTAGCGGCTGAAGATGTCGATGATCGTGTAGAGGCAGTAGTAGACGCCTTTGACCGGCCCCTTCAGCTTCGTGATGTCCCAACTCCACACCCGGTTCGGGCCCTCGGCGACCAGCTCGGGAACGGTCCGGGGTGGGTGGACGGCCTGGCGGCGGCGTTCACGGACCTCGCCGTGCCGTCGCAGGAGCCGGTACATCGTCGACTCCGAGCACAGGTAGACACCCCGGTCCAGGAGCACCGCGTAGATCTCGGCGGGCGCCATGTCGGCGAACTCCGGGGAATGGAGCACGTCGAGGACCCGTATCTCCTCCTCGGGTGTGAGAGCGCGGGCGTGTCGGCGCCGTTCCCGCCGCGGCTTGGCCGGGGCGGGGCTTCGGCGGTGTTGGCGGTAGTAGGTGGCACGGCTCACGCCGAGAGCGGCGCATGCCTGGACGCGTCCGACCAGCCCGGTGAGCTCTTCAAGGGCCTGGTTGCGGGCGGTGTCGAACGCCACGGCCGCGAGCTGGGCTTCGGTCACTGGTTCTTCTCGCCGTTCCGGGCCGGGGCGCTGTCCGTGGCGAACTGGTCGAGCAGCGCGGAGAGTTTTCCCTGGACCTCGATGACGGTGCGGGCCTTCGCGAGGTCGGCTTCCAGGCGGGCTTTCTCCGCCTTGAGCTTCTCGATCTCCTTGTCCCTGGGGTCCGCCTTCGGCCGTCCGGCCGACGCGGCGAGCGCGTCCAGGGCACCCTTGTCACGCTGCTGCCGCCACGTCGTGATCAGCGACGAGTACAGGCCCTCCCGCCGCAGCAGAGCGCCCTTGCCCTTCTTGTCCAACGTCTCGTACTCCGCGAGGATCCTCGCCTTGTACTCCGCGGTATACCGGCGAGGACCGGTCGAACGGGCTTCTACCTGCGGATCAGGGGTCCCGTGGTCATTCGTGCTGGCCACCCGGGCACTACTCCTTCTCCGCCCTCGACTCAATGAATCATCCAGTATGCCTGACTCGATCTACTTTGACAGAGAGGGCCGCGAAGAAACTCGCCGCGGCCTTCAGGATCTCGTTGGCCCGCTTCAGTTCGGCGTTCTCCTTCTTCAACGCCTTGAGCTGGGCGGACTCCTCCGTCGTCGTCCCCGGACGTGTCCCCGCATCGATCTCGTGCTGTTTCACCCAGTTCCGCAGCGTCTCGCGGGAGCCGATGCCGAGCTTCTCGGCCACCGCCTGCAGGGCGGCCGTCTCGTTCGGGTAGTCGTCGCCTACCTCGGCGACCATGCGCACCGCGCGACGGCGGAGCTCAAGCGGGTAACGGGAAGGTCGTGCCATGACTCGATCCTTTCATGAAATCGAGTCTCCATTCGAACCGGGGCGGTTCAGTCGGTGCCGGTCTCGACGATGTGCGCGAAGGTGACGCGGTCGACGATTGCCGTGCAGAGCCGGGGGTCGGTGAAAGTCTGTTTCCACTCGGAGAACGGAGCGTTCGGCGCGATGGCGATAGCCCTTCGTTCTTCGCGCTCGGTGAAGATCTGGAACAGCAGTTTGGCTCCGACCTTGTCCAGATCGAGATAGCCGAACTCGTCCAGACAGAGCAGGTCAACGCGGCCATAGCGCGCGATGGTGCGGGCCAGCTTCTTCTCGTCGGCGGCTTCCGCGAGCTCGTTGACCAGGTTCACCGTGGTCGTGTAGCGGACCTTGAGCCCAGCCTCGGCCATGGCGGTGCCGATCCCGATGAGCAGGTGGGACTTGCCGGTGCCGGAGTCGCCGATCAGGCAGAGCGGCTGCCCGGCCTTGGCCCAGGCCGGGTCCGCCAGGGTGCCGACAAGCTCCGGTGTGACATTCGGGTTCTCGGCGAAGTCGAAGTCCTCGAGCCGCTTGGGCCTGGGGAAGTTGGCGTCTCTGACCAGCCGCTGTTTGCGCCGTTCCTCGCGTTCGGCGCCCTCGGCTTCCAGTAGGTCCGCCAGGAAGTCCTTGTAGCTGGACCGCTGGCGCATTCGCCTCATCGGCCATCTCCCCGACCCGGCTGCGGATGGTGGGCAGGTGCAGGCTGCGGCATGCCTCGTCGATGGCCGTA
The DNA here is from genome assembly GCF_036227505.1 of Streptomyces sp. NBC_01450. Taxonomy (NCBI): domain Bacteria; kingdom Bacillati; phylum Actinomycetota; class Actinomycetes; order Kitasatosporales; family Streptomycetaceae; genus Streptomyces; species Streptomyces sp. NBC_01450. Next base: position 1,183,203 of record NZ_CP109481.1, read on the forward strand.
TCCACAGCCTCCTCCGGTCCGACATCCCGACGGGGCGGCGGAACGTGCTGGCGGGTCGGTGCAGCGGTCGTGCTCATGCAGTGCCTTTCGGTTGGCGAGTCAAGAGCTGGTCGTAGTGGCTCACGGTCGGTAACGGGCGCTTGTCCTCGGGCAGCTGGGCCCTGTGGGCTGTCAGCGACACCACCCCGCTGGGCTCGGCCCACGGCGGCGGATCGTCCCCGTCGTCCGCCTCCTCAGCCGGATCAGGTGCCTGTGCGGCTGCCTTGCGGGCCTCGACGGCCACCACGTCCGCGGTGGCGGCGCCCGCCCGGATCGCGGCCGCCATGCCCAGCTGGACCGCCTCGGCCGGCATCCGGCGGTGCAGCAGCAGAATCTCGATCAGGGCCCTGGTCCCGGTCGCGTCTCCATGCGCGGTGCGGGCAGCGGCCCAGAACGCCTCGTGGACCTCGGTGAACGAGCCGTCTTGCCGGGCAGTTGCCAGCGCCGTTGATCCAGCCATGGCGCCCGGCTTGGCCAGCAGGATCTCCAGGTAGTGATCGAGTTCGTCGCGGAACTCGCCCCGCCGGGTCAGCCGCGGGTGACGGGCAACGATCGTCCTCCGCTCGAACACCAGCAGTTCATTGCCCCGCAGCAGCACGCGCACGTTCTGCCCGATGAAACGGGCAGGCACCGAGTAGTGGCACTGGCGGACCGTAATCCGGCTGCTGCGGTCGACCTTCGGTGTCAGCGTGATGCCGCACTCGAATTCCTCGAACGGCAACGGCGCCAGCTGGTCGGCCTCGGTGATGAAGTTGAAGCCGATGGTGGTCAGCCTGCCCGACAGGATCCGTGTGTCCTCGGCTGCGTCGATCGCGGCGATCTTCTCGTTCAGTTCGCCCAGCGAGGCAACGTCGGGGACCAGGACGAGGTGCGTGCGCCGGAAGCGTCCGCCCTCGTGTTCGACACCACCCTTCTCGTGGGCGCCTTCCTGGCCGGGGATGCAGTAGAAGGCGTCGAAGCCGATCTTCCGTGGGTTCAGGAAATCTGAAGGCTCCGAATCGCGAACTCAGGGACACCGTGGCGATACTGCCCCGTGGGCGAAGCGGGTTGCCGTGTCGCTAGCCTGTGCGAGTGACGCCTGCCGATGATCGACAGTTCCCCGCCGCGCTCGCCGCAGCGATGGCCGTACCGTTTGACTACGCGGGCGGTGACGGGGTCGACTTCGAACCTTTCGGGGCATTCCTGTCCGCTGAGGAGACCACCGACTGGTTCCGGGCCTGGACGGGAAACGGCGAACTGGACGGCGACGGCTTCCGTGTCTTCGGTCAGGATGGCTCGGGCGGGTATGCAGCGTTCTGGCTGATCCGCCCGAGCCAGCCACTGGCCGATCAACCCGTTGTCTTCCTCGGGTCCGAGGGAGAGACCGGTGTTGTAGCGCGTGATCTGGGCGACTTCCTGTGGCTACTGGCCGGCGGTTTCGGCCCCTGGGAAGCGGCCACCTCCTATGAGCCTGACTGGATCCCGCGCCCCAACCGCGATCTGACGGCCATCGCTGAGCGGTTCGCACCGGGCCAGCGTCGGTCAGCCGCTGGCGTGATCGAGCTGGCCACCCAGGAGTTCCCCGAATTCGACGACACCATCATGGAGCTCTGCCGTTGAATCTGCGCCGGAAACCTCTCGGCACCCAGCAGTGAGGGAGGGCGTCGAATCGCTCATTACGGGGTGGTCGGTGTCCACTCTGCTTCCGTTTCGGTTACTGCGCTGGTGTAGCGGAGGCTGGCCTTCGCGCCGAGGGAGAAGACGTGTGCGAGGTGGAGGGGGTCGGCGCCGTTGGCGAGGGCTTCTTCGAGAATGCGGTCCTGCCTCAGCTGATCGACGCCCACGGGTAATTCTTTGACCAGCCTGTCCATCCAGAACGTGCCCACGGCCGTTGTCGTGGTGGCGGTGTTCCTGGTGATCAGCAGATGTGGGTTGGTGCTGTTCGGCCATCGGCGATGGCGGTAGGCGAGGTACTCGTCGATCGCCTCGGCGGTGTAGTTGTCCAGGGGACGGTTCAAGCCCTCGGGGTCGAGTCTCCGTCCCGGCAGGTCCACATGTGCGACCAGCATCGATCGAATCTGGCGGGCGGGTAGCGCATGGATACCGGACAGGGCCACGACCACGCGAAGGGCCGGATCCTGCAGTGCGGCAAGAGCCACGGACTCCACCTCGTCCGCAGTGAGTGATGCGGGGATCTTGATCGCCACCTTGCCGCCCTTGATGCCTCGCATCGGGTTGGCGAAGATCAGCCGCTTGGCCTTGAGAGTGCTGAACAGCGAACGCAGCGCACTGGCGTCGTATGCGCGATAGGGCCGGTCGGCGAGCCAGCTGGTGATGTCGTCGCGAGTGGCCTGCCGCAGGGTTGAGTACTTACTGGCGTACTCGGTCAGGAACGGCAGGATGCTCCTCAGGTTGGTGATGACCGTTGCGCGGGCTCGTGGCCTGCGGCGCGGGGTCCCGTGTCTCAGGATGTCGATCCAGACGTCCAGCTCAGTGCGGACATCTGAGGCAAGGAAGGAGAGGTGTTCCTCGCACCAGGCGTCGAGCGAGTCGGGCCGGTCGTCGCGGAAAAAGGAGAGTTCCTCGAAAACTTCCAGGACGTGGTTGGCCGGCACTGCCATGTGGGTGAGCTGGGCGATGGTCGAGGCTCGGATTTGCTCCCCTGGCCGGTGAACTGCGCAGAGAATCCGGATGCCGCGTCGCACGGAGCCGAGAGTGCGGGGCGGCCAGCCGCGTAGTTCCGCGATCCGGGCGGCCCGGGCACTCAAGGATGCGGACAGTTGAGGGTCGAGTGGTGGGGCCTTGCTGCTGACTCCGCGAAGCTCGCGCGGCATCTCGAACAGCAACAGCTCCGTCCAGCGTGCCGCAACACGGTGTGGCCGCGGTGACCTCGGTTCCGTTGGAACAGGCTGCGGGGGTGGGCCGCCGCGTGGTCGCAGGGTGCCGATGATGAAGAGCTGGTGTCCTGTGCGGGCGGCTACGGTCAGGTCGACGCGGGTCTTGTTGTCCGGGCCAGCGATCAGGCTGGCCTGGCGGCGGCAGAGACGGCAGACCCCGTCCATCGCGGCGACCTCGCGTGTGCAGACGTCGCAGTGGCTGCTGTTGGCTTTCGAGGTGAAACCCCAGCATGCTTTGCAGCGAGGGCGGTCGATCCAGCCCCATCCAACGCAGTCCCGGCAGCTTCGGGTGGCCCAGGGACGTGATCGCCGGACGGGCGTGCTCATAGCGGCGGCCCCGAGCGACCCGGTCGGCGCTGGTGCATGATCGGGCTGCCGCCGACGACCTGCTTCTCCGCCTCCAGGCTCGCGGTCTCCTGCCGGACGCTGGTCTTCTCCGGGACGAGAAGGTCGGCGGTCGTGCAGTCCAGCACCTCGCAGATGATGTCGAGGTCGGCCAGGCGGACGGTCAGCGGCCGTCCGGACCACAGGTGGGACATCTTGCCGGCCGAGATCACCAATCCGGCGTCCGCCAGCATCCGTTGGAGCTCGGACGCCTTCCAGATATCGCGCTGGGCGGCGACCATTCGCAGATTCCACTTCATCGGCGTGTTCCTCCGAATCGCGTCGTGGCCCGTTGCCCCGCGCGGATCCAGGCATCTTCGACGTGGGACTTCTCGACGTGTACGTAGATCATGGTCGTGTTGAGCCATTCATGTCCGAGGACCTCTTGGATGGCAACGACGTCCATGCCGTTGCGGTAGAGGTCGGAAGCGGCGAAGTGTCGCAGCACATGCGGCGTGAGCTGGCCGGCCTGGTGAGGAAGATGCCGGGCGACCGCCTCGGCGAGCCCGGTCCTCAGAGCATCGTCGGTCACGGCCCTGCTGGAGCCGTCGCCGTATCTGCGTTCCGAGGGAAACAGCGGGGCACGGGGGTCGTTGACCTTGTCGTCGAACTCCCAGCGCGGCCCCGTCACCCACCATTCCAGCAGGTCACGGGAGCCGTTGATGAGCGGGACGAGCCGTTCTTTCTTTCCGCGGCCCTGGCTGCCCTTGCCCTTGAGGAGGACCTTGCCGAACCGCCCCAGGTCCCAGCGAACGTCGCCGATCCGCAGCAGGCACAGTTCCGAAATCCTTGGACCGATGAGGCTGGCCAGCCGTGAGGCGGTGTAGTTCCGGGCGGCCGGAGCGTACTTGCGTGCCTCTTCCATGTCGCACCGCCAGCCGCTGAAGAGCGTCGTGACCTCCGCTTCTGGCGGCGGGATCCGCAGCCTCGCAGAAGTGCCGCCACGCGGCCGGTTCATCTCGTCCAGCGGAGATTCGACGACGAAGCCGGTGGCCGCGTGGATGGCGGCCTTATGCCGTAGTTCGAGGAACTCGAAGAACACGGCGAAGGCAGCAGCCTGGCGGACTTTGGTGCCTGAGGCTGAGTCGCGACGGTGCCGCCCGAAGTACCGGTCGAGGTCGGGAGCCTCCATCTCCCACAGAGGCTGGCCGAACCATTCGCGCAGGCCAAGAATGGGCCCAACGTCGCCGCGGATGGTGTCGTCGAGGACTCCGGCAGAGGCCCGGGCGAGGACGAACTCAGCCAGCAGATCCTGCTCGAAGGCCGCGACCTCCTCGGAAGTCTCCAGCCGAAGCTCCGGCCGCAGATCGCGTACAACGGCCAGTGCCATCCCGTTCCTCCCCTTCAGCTATTCCTCGACTCCGCCATGACAGCTGAGGAGACTTCAGGATTTCTGAGAAACGAGCAGCAATCACCCGATCGTGTCCAGCAGACCGAAAGCTCCAGATCAAACAGCCATCGAGCTCGCTGGCGCAGTCGGGGTGCGGCTGGAACCCACGGGAACATGGACATAGTGGGCGCGGAAGGTGAGCCATCGCTCCGACTCCACCCGGCTGCGGCCGGTGCAGATCCGGTTGACCGCCGGCTTCAGATTGTCGTAACGGATGTGCCGGGCCGGCACCCCGCCCAGCACGTTGAACGCCTCGACAAGTCCCTCCATGAAGGACTCCTGGGCCTGCGAGGCATAGACCCTTCTCTGCACTATGCCGGGTGCCCTGCGATGACTCGCTCGACCACGGTGTCGGGGTCGGGATTCGGCGGCGTCAGGCGGGAGTGATGAATGGTCTCGCGCTGGCCCACTCCCAGAAGGCATCACCCGCGTTGACCGCCGACTCCATGACAGCGAACAGGCTGGAGGGCTCGGTGTTCGGCGGGACGTCGACGGCGACGTAGCGCTCGCCGCTCCACTCGCTCAGGAGTCCCGCCTGGCTGATCTCGGCCCTGATCCGGTCTGCCGCCTGCTGGCGGTCTTCGGCGGGCAACTCGAGGACGAACATCATCCGCAGTGCCCGATGCCCGGACGCCCTAACCAGCTCGTTAACGTAGTTGTCGTCCGTCAGCAGCACAGTGTCGCCGAGCGCGAGTCCATAGGTGAAGAACGGGATGCAGGCGACCTCGTAGGTCATGTTGGCGACGGCTTTGAGCCAGAGCTGTTCGACTTGTCCGCCCATGCCGAAGCTGGCCAGGTCGGCCCGCGCGATGAAGTTGCTCGCGGAGCGACCGACTGGATCGTCGTGAACGATGAACTTCATGACGTGCACTCCCTGGCGGCTCCGGTGGCCTGCCATGATGCCGTAGTCGATCAACGTGACCTCCGCCGGGGCGCCCCGATGTGGTGGGCCTGGGGCGGTGAAGCCGGCTCGGCCAGCCGGCATGGGTACTGCCTTCATCGAAGGCGACGCCACTGGGCGGGGATCCTAGCCGAGTGCTCCGACCCCGGATTCACCATGCCCTGCCTGGTGCCGTAGGCGTTCGACCTGCTGTTTCTTGTCAGCGATGTGTCGAAGGCTCTCCTGCAGGCCGGCGACCTCGCCGAGCCACTGCATCCGCTGGGCTTCGCCGAGGCGCTGGCGGGTGTTGGTCTCGATCTCCAGCAGCCGGGGCTCCTGGGCCAGGTCGAGCCGAAGCATGGGGCATCTGACGCAAGCATTTTCATGCTGTCAAGGTGTCCCATAGGGCCGGTCGCAGGTACCGAGCGCGACCTTCCGGAGACTGAAGTGGCCACGGAAGTCCTGCCACTCGGTGTCGCTGGGCTCACGATATTCTTCGCTGGGACGGTGCGTCCGGCGCTGGTCAATGAACTGCCGGTAGTGGCGAATGACCTCCTCGGGATAGACCGCGACGTAAGCCTGAGTTGTGTTGAGATCGAGGTGGCCGAGCAGCTTCGCGGCGATGTGGATCGGCAGGCCGCCGTTGACCGTCTCGGTCGAGAAGATTCTGCGGAAGTCGTGCGGCGTGAGCCTCAGCGGTGTCCCGTCGACGTCGACGATGCCGGCCCGCAGCGCCTGATCGGTGAGGAGCTCGCGGATCCGGTTGGGGGAGATGACCTGCAGCCGGTGCTGGGAGGGTCCCTGGAACAGGTGGGGCATCGGCGGGCCGAAGACCCGCTCGTAGCCGTCGTACCGAGTCAGCAGCGGCACCCGCTCGCCGGTGCCCTTGATGCGACGAATGATCCGGGCGAGGACGGCGACCAGATCCGGATCAGCGGGGATGACGCGCTCACGGTCGGTCTTGGACGGGCTGATCTGCAGCACCGCTCGCAGGGCGGTGTAGGTCAGCGGGCGCGTCGGTCCGCGCAGGGTCCACCACACCGGCTCGTCCGAGGCGGGGCGGTGGCCGTTCTGGGCCAGCTCGCCGAGGTAGAACGTCAGCCAGGCGAAGGCATCCGGAGAGGCCGGACAGGCTTCCTTCGCGCCGCCCAGGCCCTTGGTCTGCACGTAAATCCGGCCCTCGCCCGGATGGAGATCGCCGATCGTCATGCCCAGCGTCTCGGCGGCCCGCGCGCCGCTGGACAAGAACATGGAGAACAGCGCCCTGTCGCGGTGGCAGCCCAACGAGGTGAACAGGTCCTCGACGACATCGTCGGGGACCGCCCGGGGCTCGCGGTCGGCCTGCTTCTGGCGGTAGGCGCCCCGGCGGTGCAGCCGGAACGGCTCCAGCGGGTTGTGATGCGCGTCCAGCCGGCGCCCGTCACGGGACTGCGGTGGTACCGGGGAGACCAGTGGACCCTGCCCGCTCTGCAAGTGGTGGTCGTAGAACGCCGCCAGCACCGACACCGCGTGGTTGATGGTCGCCGGGGCGTAGCCCGACCTCAGGTACGGCTTGCCGGTGCGCGCGTTCAGCGACCCCGGCGCGGGTGCGTCGGGGTGGCGCCGGTCCCGCGCTGGGTTGTGGCAGGTACGGAGCCACAGGACGAAGTCGCGGACGTCCACGCGCTTCGCACGGTTCCATTCGACGTCCACTGCGGCGAGGAAACGGAACCAGCGCAGCAGGTCAAAAGCGTAGGAGCGGCAGGAGGCCGGGGTGTTGCCGCACGCCAGCAGCTCCCGCAGGAACTCGCTGGCCGGAGCGATCGGCCGCCCCGCGCCGTCGAGCACTACCCAGGGCAGGGTGGTGGCCGTGTTCGCCTTTACCCTGCCGACCCGGGCCACCAGCCCGGACACCTCGCGTTCGAGTACCACCGCACCGTGGTCCATCGCGTCTCCGTCTCATCGGGCACATCCCGAACGGAGACTCCTCGCCCTCACCGAGCCGACACGTAGGACACGCCGATAGTGCGGTCAACGGGTCGGTGGACGGCCTTGCCCGAGTACGACAACCGCAGCGTGAACAGGTGGCACTTGACCACCTCGCCCGCCAGCCGGACCCACACGTCAGCGAAGTCGGCCTCCGCTTCCTCGCCAGGAAGATGCACCTGAGGGACCATCCCGTCCAAATGCCGGTGCCCCTCCCGGGCCTCGGCCTCGATCTGCGGCCGCCGGACCAGGACGTAGTCACAGACCGTCGAGTACGACGCCTGGTCAAAGCCGTGATCCTGCGCGAGCCGCTGGTAAATCCGCCGGGCTGTGTGCTTCTGCTTGCGCGGCGCGGTGAGGTCCTCCCGCAGCATCGCGTCGATCCAGCCCTTGGCCGGATCCAGAACCGTCGCCCGCGGCACCGACTTCTTCCTCGGTGGGGGGACCGCCGAGTTCAGAGCCTGATGCACCGTGGTCGCGGCAAATGCTGTGGTCCTGACGGGACAACCCCGAAGGTGGGTCGGAGGTCTGAATCATCATGCGCATGTACCGGACCGGCGCCCTCCTCGGCGCACTGCTCGTCGCTCTGCTCACCTTCACCTCGTGCGGTTCGCCCCGGGCGGGGAGCGGGGGGAAGGCCCCGGAGCGGCCCACGCCGTGGACCACGCCGAAGGGGCCGGGCGGCTACGGCGGGCTGCTCCTGGGCGCACGCTGGCGGGTCGACTGGGTCACCGTCGACGGGCGCAACATCGACGCACCGCCGGACGCCGGCGCGTGGGTCGAGTTCAGCTACGACAACACGGCCGTGGGCGACTATGGATGCACGCCGTTCAGGACGTCGGCCACGGTCACCGCCACGACGCTCACCGTCGGTGCGGACACGTCGGGGGCGACGCCGGACGACGCGTGCCCGGCGAAGGAGCGGGCCTTCGAGGAGCGGATGCGGAAGATCCTCACCGGCGGCCCCCTGGCGGTGGCCGAGCGGGTCGACGACCTCTCGATGACGCTGAAGAACCAGCGGGGCGACTATGTCGCGTTGCAAATGCTGTGGCCTCAGGGGCTCTTCGGAGCGCCCTGGCAACTCCAGAATCTGATCGTCTCCGATGCCACCATCGACATGACGGCCGGCAAAGAGGTCTACTTCGTCTTCCACCGGGACGGCACGGTCACAGGAAAGGGAGGCTGCAACGGCTTCAAGGGCCGGGCCGCCTTCGCAGGCCAGCACGTCACGCTGTACCCGCTCACCCGGACCACGCACCGGACCTGCTCACGGGAGATCATGTCCGAGGAGGACGGCCTGCTCGACCAGGACCCGCGCACGTTCCAAGTGTGGGTCAATCACGGCATCGAGTTCGTGGACGAGACCCACGGCCTCGAGTTCTTCGGCCACCACTTCGTCCGGCTGACCGGCACACCGCCGCGCCCCGGGTCCTAGATTCGCAGTCGGCCAACGGGAGATGGAGAAGGTCACGTCACCCGGGACATCGCACGCGGTCTGTAAATCTTCCGTCGGCCGCCTCCGGGCCGTGCGAGGGCAACCGACAACAGCCACTAACGACCAACAACGACCATGAGGGCGCGGCAGTCGGCCGCGCCCTCGTGGTGTGTCTGCGCAGCTAGTAGGGCTTGGTCAGGTTCGTATCGGTGTGGGTATGTTGCGGTGGCAGGTGGGGCAGGCGCCGGTCCAGAGGGCGAGGAGTGTCTGCAGCTCGCGGACGACCTGGTAGAGGCTCAGGCCGGCGCTGGGTCTTTTGGGGCCCGGGCCAGTCGTTGCAGAGTGCAGAAGGCATGTGCGACAGAGACGAGGGTGACGTGGTGGTGCCAGCCGTTCCAGGTCCGGCCCTCGAAGTGGGCAAGTCCCAGGGCCTGTTTCATCTCCCGGTAGTCGTGCTCGATGCGCCAGCGGAGTTTGGCGAGCCGGACCAGTGTGGTCAGAGGCATGCCGGAGGGCAGGTCGGACAGCCAGAACTGCACCGGCTCGCTCTCACCGGCGGGCCATTCGGCCAGCAGCCAGCACTCCGGCAGCTCCGGGCCGTCGGTGGCCTGGCGGACCTCGCGTCCGGCAGGCCGGATGCGCAAGGCCACGAAACGGGAGTACATCCGCTTGCGGCCAAAGCGGCCGGTGCCGGGCCGGGAGCCCTCCCGCCACTGCACCGGCCGAGCTGCTTTCCGGCCCGCCGCGATGACCAGCTCCTTCACCGGCCGTGGCTTGTCGGGATACTTCGCCACCGGCGGGCGTCCGGTCCCGGAATACGGTTCGGCCACCGGCACCGCGCCGGCGGGCTGGGCCGACAGCGTGGTGGAGATCCCCACCACGTAGTTCAGGCCGCGATCCTGCAGTCCGTGCCGGAACGCGGCGGCGTCGCCGTATCCGGCGTCCGCGACGGCCAGCGGCACCTCGATCCCCCAGGAGCGGGTCTCATCGAGCATGTCCAGGGCCAGCTGCCACTTCTCCACATGCCCGACATCGTCCGGGATGCCGCAGGCGGTGCGGCGGGCGACCTTGTCCGCATCGGCCTTCGGTGAGGCGGGATCCCAGGTCCGGGGCAAAAACAGCCGCCAGTTGACCGCCGCCGAGGCATGGTCGGACGCGAGGTGGAGTGAGACGCCGACCTGGCAGTTGGTGACCTTGCCCGCGGTACCGGTGTACTGCCGCGACACACACGCCGAGGCAGTCCCGTCCTTGAGGAACCCCGTGTCGTCGAAGATGAGGGCGTCCGGCCCGATCGCCTCCTCCATCCGCCAGGCGAGCTGGGCCCGGATGTGCGCCGGGTCCCAGGGGCTGGTGGTGATGAAGTTGGCCAGTGCCTGACGATTGCCGTCCTCCCCGAGCCGGGCGGCCATCGGCTCGACCGACTTACGCTGTCCGTCGGTCAGCAGCCCCCGCAGATACACCTGCCCCCACCGGCGCTGGTCCTTACGCGCAAACGGCTCGAACACCTCCGCCGCGAACGCCTCCAACTCACCACGCACCACAGCAATCTCGTCCGGAGTCACACACTCTCAACGCCACACCAGGCCGACAGGACACGCATCAACACAAACGACCTGACCAAGCCCTACTAGACGAGTCATTCCGAATGCTGACGGTGTGTCTGGGAACGCAGACAGGGCGTCCAAGATCGTTGTGTGACGAACAACCTAGACGCCCTGCTGACCGCACTGTACGTGAAGATCGACGACGAGATCGGAGGTAGCCGATGGCTTGGCCGACCGCCGCAGCTGACGGATTCTGAGCTGGTCACCCTTGCCGTCGCCCAGGCGCTGCTGGGCTTCACCTCGGAGTCGCGCTGGCTGCGGTTCGTGGACTCCCGACTGGGAGCGATGTTCCCGTACGTGCCCAGGCAGCCGGGCTGGAACAAGCGGCTGCGGGCAGCGTTGCCACTGGTCAAGAGGGCAATACGACTGCTGGCCGTCGATACGGACTTCTGGTTCGACAACCACTGGATCATCGACTCCACACCGGTGGAGTGCGGCCGCTCGCGTCCGACGGTGAAGCGGTCGGACATGGCCGGCTGGGCCGGATACGGGTACTGCGCCTCGCACTCCCGGTTCTTCTGGGGCCTGCGCCTGTTCCTGGTATGCACCCCGACCGGGATGCCCATCCTGTGGGCACTGGCGAACCCGAAACTGGATGAGCGGGAGGTGCTGTCGGCGATGCTGGACCGCGAACCGCACCTGTCCACGGACCGGCCGAGCCTGCTGGTGATCGCAGACAAAGGCTTCGCCTCCAAGGAGTTCGAGGCCGATCTGGCCTTCCGGGGCGCGGAGTTGCTGCGTCCTTCTTTCAAGCGCGAGAAGAAGCGCAGGGGCGAGAGCCTCCTGAAGTCGGTGCGACAGCTGATCGAGTCGGTCAACGACACCCTCAAAGGCCAGCTCGACCTGGAACGGCACGGTGGACGGACCTTCGAAGGTGTCGCCGTCCGCGTCGCCCAACGCATCCTCGCGATGGCCGCCGCGATCTGGCACAACCACAAGACCGGCCAGCCCGTCATACGATCCTTGATCGCTTATGACCACTGACCACATCGGAATGACTCGTCTAGCTGGCGGGCCCGTCCCAGCGCGGCAGGCAGCGTGGTGTACCGCCAGCGCAGCGCCGGCCCCACCGCGTGCGGCGCGGTGTAGGTGAGCATCGGCAGCACATACGTCTCGGTGTCCCAGAAGCAGTGGCCGTTGTAGCCCGGGCCGGTCAGGCCCTTGGCGGGGATGGCCCGCTCCTCGGCGCGAGCCGCTGCCTGAAGCACGTGGAACAGCGCGAACCGGACGGCCTGCTGGATCTCGGTGTCGCCCTCCAGCTCGACATCCGCCCGAGCCCAGAAGGCGTGCAGGTACCCGCGTTGTTCGGCGAGCAGGCCCTCCCAGCCGGTACTGGCCGCCCCAGCCAGCGCGGCGTCGACCTGGTCGCGGACGGCCGACAGCGACCTGGCACCCGACCAGCCGTAGGCGACGGTCTTCTCGACCCGCAATCGCTGGCCCGGCCGCAACAGCGAGGTCACCGTCAGCCGACTGAGATCCTTGCCGCTCTCCGCGGAGGCGGAAGTGCCCTGGGGGCCCGCGATCAGATGGTCGGCCGCCGCCGCCACGCGCAACCCGCTGCGGGCCGTGCGGTGCACCAGCCGCAGCCTGCTGTCCTGTGCAAAGTCCTCCTCGGGCTGCAGGACCGAGCCCAGGGAGGCCGAGACCCGAGGATCGCCCTCGCGTCTCGGAAGCTGTTCATTGGCGACCAGCTCGGACTGGAGCACAATCCGGACCTCCTCGTCCCACTGCCTCGACCTCATAGGCGATCGCGGCGGTCGCCCGCTGGGTGAGTGAGACCAGCCGGGTCGAGCGGATGCGCACCGTGCGCCCCGACGGAGTTGTCCACTCGACTGTGCGGTGCAGTACCCCGGCGCGGAAGTCCAGCACCCGTTCGTGGCGGTGCAGTCGGCCGTAGCGCAGGTCGAACGGTTCGTCGTCCACCAGCAGCCGTATCACCTTGCCGTTGGTCACGTTGATGATCGTCTGTCCGGACTCCGGGTATCCGTAGCCGGCCTCCGCGTATGGCAGCGGACGGAACTCGAACACGCCGTTGAGGTAGGTCCCCGGTAGCCCGTGTGGCTCGCCTTCGTCCAGGTTGCCGCGCCAGCCGATATGGCCGTTGGCCAGTGCGAACACCGACTCGCTCTGCTCCAGCACGTCCAAGTCGAGCTCGCTCTCCCGCAGGCACCACGGTTCGACGGTGTACGCAGGATGGGTGATCATGACGGGCCTCCCGCACTCGGTGACGGTCGCGGACGATCGGGCCGTGGCCCTGACTGCCGCTGGTCTGTGCGGCGCGTCCGGGAGAGGCCGGCTGGTCAGGGCGGGCGGTGCAGAAGCCTGGGGCCGTGGTGGTCCGGGCCCCCGTGCTCCTCGCTGTACGGGCGGTGCCTGAACCCGTGGTGCGGCGATGCCGCAGGCGCACGGCCGGCGGGCGACGCAGGCCGGCGGCACAGGCGAAGTCCGGACGTGTGAGCGGGCAGCGTCATCATCGGTTAGAGCACGATGCCCAAGGGGTGTTCGAGGAGTGTTTTGAGGTCGGCGAGGAAAGCAGCGGCGGTGGCGCCGTCCAGGACGCGGTGGTCGATGGACAAGGTCAGCGCCATGGTGGTGCCGACGGCGAGTTCACCGTCGCGGATGACGGGCTGGGTTTGCGCGGCGCCAACGGCAAGGATGGCGGCCTGGGGCGGGTTGATGACGGCGGTGAAATGGTCGACGCCGTAGGTGCCCAGGTTGCTGATGGTGAAGGTGCCGCCGCTGAGGTCCTCCAAGGCCAGGCGGCCGGCGTGGGCGTTGTCGGCCAGGGCGTGGGCCTCGCGGGCGATCTGGGTCAGGGTCTTGCGGTCGGCGTCGTGTACCACGGGGACGGTCAGGCCGTCGTCGAGGGCGACGGCGATGCCGATGTGGATGCGGCGGTGGCGCAGGATGCGGGTGCTGTCCCAGGAGGAGTTGGCCTGCGGGTGGGTGCGCAGGGCTGTCGCGCACGCTTTGACGAGCAGGTCGGTGACGCTGATGCGGAGGCCGGGTTCGCCGAGTTGCGCGTTGATGTCGGCGCGGAAGGCGAGCAGCGGTTCGACGTCGATGACGGTGGTCAGGTAGAAGTGCGGGGCCTGCTGCATGCTCTGGGTCAGGCGCTGTGCGGTGAGGCGGCGGATGGTGCTCAGCGGCACTTCCTCGACGTCCTCGGCCTCCTCGGCGGGCGTCGGGTGCGCCGCGGCGGGTCCGGCGGGCTGAGCGGGCTCGGGTGCGGTGGGGGGCCGGATGGCGCCTGGTTGTCCGCCGTGCCGGGTGATGGCGTCGTCCACGTCCGCGCGCACGATACGCCCGCCGGGGCCGCTGCCGGTGACGGTGGTGATGTCGATGCCGTGCTGGCGGGCCAGCGCGCGGGCCAGAGGGGAGGTGCGCACCTCGTACTCGTCCCCGCGTTCGGATGCGGGCGGCTCCCCGGCGGGGACGGTCCGCGCGGGGCCTTCGGTCGGCCCGGCGGGGGGTGCCGGGGCATCTGCGGCCGTCTGCCGGGCTTGCTCAGGTGCGGCCTCATCCGGCGCGGCCTGGGGTTCGGTTCCGATGACGGCGAGAGGGGTTCCGATGGGCACGGTGGTGCCTTCGGCGACGAGGATGCGGGTCAGCGGCCCCTCGTCGTATGCCTCCAGTTCCATCACGGCCTTGTCGGTTTCGATCTCGGCGATGGCATCGCCCTTGCGGACCGGGGCGCCCTCGTGTGTGAGCCATCGGCTCAGGGTGCCCTCCTCCATGGTGTCGGACAGGCGGGGCATGAGGACTTCAGGCATCGCGGCCTCCTAACCGCCTGCGGGTGTGGTGGGGTGGGCGGTGAAACCGGTGGCGTCAAGGGTTTCGTAGATCACCCGGGTTAGGGCTGCCGCGTCGGGCAGAGCGGCGGTTTCCAGCTGCTTGGCGTACGGCAGGGGGACCTCGGCCGCCGCGACGCGGCGGACGGGCGCGTCGAGGCGGTCGAAGGCCCCCTCGGCGATGGTCGCCGCGATCTCGGCGCCGATGCCGTAGCTGAGCCAGTCGTCTTCGAGGACGACGGCACGGGTGGTCTTGCGCACCGAGGCACACACGGTCTGCCGGTCCAGCGGACGCAGGCTGCGCAGGTCGACCACCTCCACCAAGACGCCATCCGCCTCCAGGCGGCGGGCGACTTCGAGGGCGACCACGGTGCCCCGGGAGTAGGCGACGACGGTGACATCGCTGCCGGTCCTGACGACCGCTGCGGTGCCGATGGGGGCGGTGTACTCGCCGTCGGGAATCTCGCCTTTGGTGTTGTAGAGCGCCAGGTTCTCCAGCACGAGCACCGGGTCGTCGTCGCGGATGGCGGCGGTCAGCAGCCCTTTGGCGTCCGCCGGGGTGGCGGGGGCGACGACCTTGAGCCCGGGCACGTGGGCGTAGTACACCTCCAGGTTCTGCGAGTGGGTGGCGGCCAGTTGCTGCCCGCCGCCTCCGGGGGTGCGGATCACCATCGGCACGGTGACCTGGCCGCCGAACATGGCGTGCATCTTGGCGGCGTGGTTCACGATCTGGTCGATGGCCAGCAGGCTGAAGTTGATGGTCATGATCTCCACGACCGGCCTCAGGCCGAGCATGGCCGCGCCGACCGCAGCGCCGACGAAGCCCTCCTCGCAGATCGGTGTGTCGCGCACCCGGCGCGGCCCGAACTCGGCCAGCAGCCCGGCGGTGATCTTGTAGGAGCCTTCGAAGACGCCGATCTCCTCACCAATCAGTAGGACGTTCTCGTCCCGCAGCATCTCCGCCCGCAGCGTGTCGTGCAGCGCCTGGCGGTAGGTGACAGCGGCCACGGCTACTCCTTCCCCGGGCGGTCGGCGAAGAGCCCGGAACCGGCCGGAGTGTCTCCGGGCAGGCCGAAGTAGGTGTTGGCGACCTCGGTGGCGTACACGTGGTCGAACAGGGTTTCCGTGGCCGGGGGCGGGCTGGCGTCGGCGAAGTCGACGGCGGCGGTGACCGCCTGCTCGCATTCCTCGTCGATGCGGTCCGCCGCCTCCTGATCGAGGATGTGTTCCTCGATCAGCCGGACCCGGAAAGCGGGCAGCGGGTCCTGCTCACGCAGCCGCTCGGTCTCCTGCGCGGAGCGGTAGCGGGCCGGGTCGACCACGGAGTGGCCACGCAGCCGGTGACTGACCGCCTCCAAAAGCCGGGGCCGGTGCTCGGTACGCGCCTGTTCCAGGGCCGCCTGCGCGGCATCACGGACCTTGATGACATCGTTGCCGTCGACCCGTGCGCCGGGGATCCGGTAGGCGCAGCCGCGCCGGTACAGCGCGGGCTCCCCGGAGGCGGCCTCGACCGGGGTGCCCATACCTAGGTGGTTGTTGACGATGACGTAGACGATGGGCAGGTGCCATACGGCAGCGAGGTTGAGCGACTCGTGGAAGGCGCCGATGTTGGTAGTGCCGTCGCCCAGCAAACACATCACGGCCTCACTGTCCGGCCCGGGCGCGCCGCGGTGGGCGATCGCGAGGGCCGCTCCGGTCGCAGGGGGCATCTGGCCGCCGACGATCCCGTAGCCGCCGAGCATCCGCAGTCCCGCGTCGAACAGATGCATGGAGCCGCCTCGCCCGCCGGACAGGCCCGTGGCGCGGCCGAACAGTTCGGCCATCACCCTGCCGGGATCGGCGCCGCGAGCGAGCGCGTAGCCGTGATCGCGGTAGGTGGTGAACAGGTAGTCGGTCGGCCGCAGTGCGGCCATCAGGCCGACGACGGTGGCCTCCTCGCCCAGGTTGAGGTGGCAGTAGCCGCCGATCTTCGCCCGGGTGTACATCTCCGCGGCCCGCAGTTCGAAGTGCCGGATCAGGGCCATCTGCCGGTAGTAACCACGTAGCGCCGCCGGGTCCTCACTCGCCGGGGGTGCCTGTGGGTGTGGCTCGGTATGGTCCTGCGTCGGGTCCATGGCCGGTGTCTCCTGCTGTCGGGGCCTGCTGTCTGCCAGTGCGTCAGCTGCCGGGGGGCGGTTCCTGCTGCAGAAACCGGTCCTGGCCGGCGTCGCAGGTGGGACAGTGCTGCGGCGGGTGCGGGCCGCGCTCGGTCTGCCCGCAGATCTGGCAGGCCCACTCGGTGGTGAGCAGCGCGATCACGTCGGACCGGCTGACGATGCCGACCAGGCGCTGTCCGGCCAGTACCGGGACGCGTCGGATACGGCGTTCGACCAGCAGGTGGCGTACCTGCTCGATGTCGGTGTCCTCAGTGGCGGTCATCACCTCGCGGGTCATCACCTCGCGGGCGGTGGCTCCCTGGCGGGCGAGCAGGTCGTACTCGCTGACCAGGCCGACCACTGCGCCGGCGGTGTCCAGGACCGGCACGGCGCTGATCCGGTGCCCGCCCAGCACTGCGGCGATGTCGGCCACCGGGGTGTCCTCGGACACGGTGACCACCTGGGTGGTCATGATCTCTTTGACCTTCACCGTGTTCCTTCCTGGTGGGTGCAACGGCCGGTCCGCTCGACTGCGGTGGGGCGTCTCACCGCGGTTGAGTGACGCCGAGCACGGAGAGCGCCTCGCGGACCATCTGGTGGGTGAAGCCCCACTCGTTGTCGTACCAGCTCATGATCTTGACCAGGGTGCCGTCCACGACCCGGGTCATCGCCGCGTCGACGACCGAGGCCCGGGAGTCGCCGATGATGTCGCTGGAGACGATCGACTCGTCCGACACGCCGAGGATGTCGCGGTAGCGGTCGGTGGCGGCTTCCTCACGGAAGATGCCGTTCACTTCCTCGGGAGATGTAGAGCGGGCGGTGACGAGCACGATGTCGGCGATCGATCCGACTGGGATCGGGATCCGGACGGCCACCCCGTCGAAGCGACCGGCCAGTTCCGGGAGTGCCTTGGTGGTGGCGAGCGCGGCGCCGGTGGAGGCGGGAAGCATGTTGGCGGCTCCCGCCCGGCCGCGCCGGAAGTCCTTGCTGGGCCCGTCGATGAGCTGCTGGGTGGAGGTGTAGGCATGGATCGTGGTCATCACGGCCCGTTCCACGCCGATTCTGCGGCCCACCACCTCCACCACCGGGGTGATGCAGTTGGTCGTGCAACTCGCGCAGGAGACGATCTGCTGCCCGGCCGGGACGATGTTCACGCCGTGGACCACAGTGGCCATCGTCTCGGTACGGGCGGGCGCCGAAAGGATGACGAACCGCGCGCCCGCGGACAGGTGCCGAGCCAGTTCCTCTTCGCGCCGGAAGGCACCCGTGCACTCCAGGACGAGGTCGACTCCCAAGTCATCCCACGGCAGCTCGGCCGGGTCGCGGCGGCTGTACAGCGGGACGGTGTGTCCGTCGACGACCAGTGCGTCACCGGCAGCGGTGACGGACTTGCCGTAGCGACCGTAGACGGTGTCGTGGGTGAGCAAGTAGGCCAGGTTCTCGGCGGGGACCAGGTCGTTGACCGCGGCCACCTCAACCCCGTCGAGGTCGTGGAGAATCTTGAACGCGGCCCGTCCGATGCGTCCTAGCCCGTTGATCGCGATCTTCGCCATCCGGCATCTCCTTCCCACCGTTTCGGGCAATTGCGGACGATGCCCCCGACCCGTCCTATCACCACTGCGCTCGGCGCGCAGGAGGGGGTGCTCCAGGCCGAGGCCGCCGCGCACCACCTGCCGCGGGGCTCCCGGACGCACCATTTGCGGGCCGGGTACGCGCGGTCGAGACTGGCGATGGCTCGTTCCGCTTGTCCGGGCGGGTACCCCCTGCCGGGGTGCGCCGGCCCCGTCGACACGACCAACCGGGGCCGAGGTGAACGACCTGACGTGATGGCAGAGCGGTCGACGAGCCGACCAGTACGGGAGTCCCAGCGCGGGCGCCCGATCCGGGCGGGGACCCTGCGCCGGCACGCGTGGTGGCACCGGGCCTGCGCGAATCGCCGCCGATCCATGCTGAGGAGGCACACGCATGTCCCTGGACAGCTTCGCCGCCCGCGGCACGCTCCACGCCGATGGCACCTCCTACCTGTTTCACCGGCTCGATGCCCTGCCTGGCTCCCAACGTTTGCCGTACAGCCTGAAGGTGCTGCTGGAGAACCTGCTGCGCAATGAGGATGGCCGCACCGTCACCGCCGACCAGATCGCCGCGCTGGCCGGGTGGGACCCGGCGGCAGAACCGGCCACCGAGGTCCAGTTCACCCCCACGCGGGTGCTGATGCAGGACTTCACCGGGGTGCCGTGCATCGTGGACCTTGTGGCGATGCGTGAGGCCATGGCTGCGCTCGGCGGCGATCCGGCGCTGATCGACGCGCGGCGGCCCGTGGAGCTGGTGATCGACCACTCGGTGATCGCCGACCGCTTCGGTTCCCCAGCGGCCTTCAGCCGCAACGTGGAGTTCGAGTACCGACGCAATCTGGAGCGCTATCAGTTCCTGCGCTGGGGGCAGACCGCGCTGCGGAACCTGCGCGTCGTCCCTCCTGGAACCGGAATCTGCCACCAAGTCAACCTGGAGCACCTGGCCCGGGTGGTGTTCGCCGAGGACAGCACAGCCTTCCCCGACACTCTGGTCGGGACCGATTCCCATACCCCTATGGTCAACGGGCTCGGTGTGCTCGGCTGGGGCGTGGGAGGCATTGAGGCAGAGGCAGCGATGCTCGGCCGTCCGGTGAGCATGCTCATCCCCAAGGTCATCGGCGTGCGGCTCACCGGCGCGCTGCCCGAAGGGAGCACCGCCACCGATCTGGTGCTGACCATCGCCGAGCGGCTGCGCCAGCACGGGGTCGTGGGCGCCTTCGTGGAGTTCTACGGACCCGGCGTGGCCGAGGTGCCACTGGCCAATCGGGCCACCATCGGCAACATGAGCCCGGAGTACGGCGCCACCTGCGCGATCTTCCCCATCGACGCCGAGACCCTTGCGTACCTGCGGCTTACCGGCCGGGACCCCGGCCAGGTAGCGCTGGTGGAGGCGTACGCCAAAGAGCAGGGACTGTGGCACGACCCCAGCCACACCCCTGACTACTCGCAGACCCTCGAAGTGGATCTGTCGGCCATTGTCCCGTCGATCGCCGGGCCCAAACGGCCGCAGGACCGCATCGTCCTGGCAGACGCCTCGCGGGTCCTCCGCGCTGTCTTGGACGGCGACGTGACCTGTGACGCGGCCCCGGTCGGTCTGGACCAGAGCGGCGTGGAGTCCTTCCCGGCGTCCGACCCGGTGGCTGTCACCGGCAGCCACCCCGGCGACCGGCCGGGGTGCCTCGATGCGACCGGAACGGGCAAGGCACGGCCGCCTGAGCGCGTCCCGGTGACGCTGGAGGACGGCAGCAGCTTCGAGATCGGGCACGGCGCCGTCGTGATCGCCGCGATCACCTCGTGCACCAACACCTCCAATCCACAGGTGATGGTCGCCGCCGCGCTGCTGGCCAAGAAGGCCGTCGAGCGCGGCCTGCGGTCCAAGCCCTGGGTGAAGACCAGCCTCGCGCCGGGATCGAGGGTCGTGATGGACTACTTCGAACGCGCGGGTCTGATCCCGTACTTGGACACGCTCGGCTTCGACCTGGTCGGCTACGGCTGCACCACCTGCATCGGCAATTCCGGCCCGCTGATCAGCGAGGTCTCCCGGGCGGCCGCCGACGCCAACCTCGTGCTGGCGTCCGTGCTCTCCGGCAATCGCAACTTCGAAGGCCGCATCCACCCCGAGACGAAACTGAACTATCTGGCCTCACCGCCACTGGTGGTCGCCTACGCGCTGGCCGGATCAATGGCCGTCGACCTCACCCGCGACCCGCTAGGCACCGGCGACGACGGCCGGCCCGTGTACCTGCGCGACATCTGGCCCACCCAGGAAGAGATCCAGCAGGTGATCTCAGCCAGCCTGCGGCCGAGCATGTTCACCGACGGCTACGCAGACCTGTTCACCGGTGACGAACAGTGGCGGGCCCTGCCCACCCCCGAGGGCGACCTGTTCGCCTGGGACCCCGCCTCGACGTATGTGCGCAAGCCGCCCTACTTCGAGAACATGCCCCGCAGGCCACAGCCACCGGATGACATCACCGGCGCCCGGGTGCTGGCCTTGCTCGGCGACTCGGTCACCACCGACCACATCTCCCCGGCCGGCACGATCAAACGGGACTCACCGGCAGGCGAATATCTGCAAGCCCACGGCATTGCACTTGAGGACTTCAACTCCTACGGCTCCCGGCGCGGCAACCACGAGGTGATGATCCGCGGCACCTTCGCCAACATCCGGCTGCGCAACTTGCTGGCCCCCGGAACCGAGGGCGGCTACACCCGGCATCTGCCCGACGGCGAGCGGACCACGATCTACCAGGCGGCGATGCGGTACGCCGCCGAGGGCGTCCCCCTGCTCATCATCGCCGGCAAGGAATACGGCTCCGGATCGTCGCGGGACTGGGCCGCCAAGGGGACCGCGCTGCTCGGCGTCAGGGCCGTCCTGGCCGAGTCGTTCGAGCGCATCCACCGCTCCAACCTGATCGGGATGGGCGTCCTGCCGCTGCAGTTCGCCGCCGACGACAACGCCCGCTCCCTCGGCCTGGCCGGGGAGGAGAGGTACACCGTCCACGGGCTGGCCGAGCTGCCCCACGAGGTCACCGTCGAAGCGGAAGGACCTGGCGGCACCACGCGGTTCACCGTACGCCTGCGCCTGGACACCCCCACGGAAGCCGACTACTACCGACACGGCGGCATCCTGCCCTACGCCCTGCGAACCCTGCTCCCCACATGACACCGCGCCAGCCCACGCCGGAGGCTCCCCGAAGCATCGACAACACACCGCCGCGTACCCACGGCAGCAGCAACCTGTTCGGTGGCGTTTACGACTACCGGCAGAGCATCCCCGGGGCGATTCCGCGACCTGTTCGCCGCCAGCCACGACCTCACCGCGACGCCCACGCGCCGCTGACCTACCAGATCCCTGACACCACCACCTGGGTCATTCTCTCCGGACTGGCCCCACGCCAGCTGGTCCGCGCCAGGAGCGATCCGCTGTGATACCTGTTGCCGCTCTACAGCCTCTACCGCAGCCGCCTCCCGGCGCCACCAGTGAACCAGGAACCAGCGGACAACGCCGACATCGCATCGGCACCCGCGGCTGACCAATGCCCGAACCGCGCACCAACGCGTGCCGCCACACATACCCCCGGAGACCGCACACATGCAGAAGATCTCCCTGGACGTACAGGCTCGTGAGCAACTGGAACGCGCCGCCGCCAGCTCCAGCGGGCGCAGCGCCACAACTGTCTACGGCGGCCACCAGCACACACTGCGCCAGACCGTCCTCGCCCTGACCGCCGGCACATCGCTGGCCGAGCACGAGAACCCCGGAGAAGCAACCCTGCTCGTGCTGCACGGACGCGTACGCCTCGCCAGCGGCGACACCATGTGGGAGGGGCGCAGCGGCGACCTGATCGTCATCCCCCCGGCCCGCCACAGCCTCCAGGCGATCGACGACGCGGCCGTGCTCCTCACCGTTGCCAAACACGGCTGACCGGTGAACCGCACAGCCAAGGACAGCAGAGAGCTGCTCACCTTCGGGCACAGCACCGCCACCAGAGAACAGATGGCCGCCCTTCTCGACGGCGCCGATGTGCTGGCCGTGGTCGACGTCCGCACTGCTCCTGGAAGCCGCCACAACCCGGACACGAACCGAGGCGCCCTGGAGCAGTGGATGCCGCGTCAGGGGATCGCCTACCGGTGGGAGTGCCGGCTCGGAGGTTTCCGCAAGACCGCGCCGGACTCACCCGATACGTTCTGGCAGAACGCCTCCTTCCGCGGATACGCCGGGTACACGCGAGACCCGCAGTTCGTGGCAGCAATGGACGAACTGCTCATGCAGGCCGCGGCCGTACGCACCACGGTCATGTGCGCGGAGGCGGTGTGGTGGCGTTGTCACCGTCGGATCATCGCCGATTTCGCGGTACTCGCGCGCAGGACCCCGGTGCTGCACCTGTCCCATGACGGGCGGCTCACGGAACACCGGCCGACGGTTGGTGCCCGGCTGCGTGACGACGGCCTCCTGGTGTACGACCAGCACTGAGCAGGCCTATGGCGCATACCCGGTGATCGCGTCGGCCCGCCCGCGACCAATGGCTGAGCAGTCCGAGCAACCAAAAGATCAGTGTGTTCCGATGGGCGGCGGCTGCATGGTCCGCGAGCGTGTGCGGCGGCGGGTACGGGCCCGGAGCGCGGTCTTGACCAGCTCGCCGGCCCACAGGATGGTCGAGCCGACGGCTGCGCATAGGAGCCACTGGCTGGAGGTCAGGTTGGTCGTGGTGAAGAAGCCGTGCAGAGCGTCCATCTCGACGATGAGGACGAGCAGCACGATCACGGCGGCACCGGCGACGAACATGGAGGGGTTCTCCCACGTCCTCCTGCTGAACACGCTGTGTGTGTCGTGCCGGACGTTGAGCAGGTTGTAGACCTGGAAGAAGACAAAGGTGACGAAGGCCATGGTGCCTGCGACGGTGGCCTGTCCCGGTTCCGCCTCCGGGCCTGGGGCCCACGTGAGCACCGCTAGGGTGCCTGCCGCCATCACCGCGCTGGTCAGCAGGATCCGTGCAAGCCGCGCTCTGCTGAGGATGGGTTCGCCGGTCGGGCGTGGGGGTTTGCTCATCGCGTCCGGGCTGACAGGGTCGACTCCCAGGGACATTGCCGGCGGGCCGTCCATTACCAGGTTGACGAACAGAATCTGCAGCGCTGTGAACGGTGCGCCGCCTGCCAGGCCGGTCAGCGAGCTGACCAGGAACGTGGTCACGAAGCCCAACGCTGTCGAGACCTGGAAGCGGACGAACTTCACGATGTTGTCGTAGATGCCCCGCCCCTCGCGGACGGCGGCCACGATGGTCGCGAAGTTGTCGTCGGTCAGCACCATCGTCGAGGCTTCCTTGGTCGCCTCCGTCCCGGTGATGCCCATCGCCACCCCGATGTCGGCCCGGCGCAGCGCGGGTGCGTCGTTGACTCCGTCGCCGGTCATGGCGACCACGTCCCCGCGGGCCTGCAGCGCCCGTACGATCCGGATCTTGTGCGCCGGCGATACCCGGGCGACCACACCCACTTCGTCGAGCCGGCCGGGCAGAGCATCGTCGTCGATCTGGTCCAGTTCGGCGCCGGTGATGGCCTGCCCCGGGATGCCGAGTTCACCCGCGATGGCTCCGGCGGTTATCGCGTGGTCACCGGTGATCATCCGGACGCGGATCCCGGCGTCGCGGCACTCGGCGATCGCCGTGCGCGCCTCCCTGCGCGGTGGGTCGACGATGCCGACCAGGGCCAGCAGCACCACCCGGTCGAGCAGCTCCTTCGGGTCCTCGGGAGCCTGGAAGTCATCGGCCGGGAAGTCTTCCGCCCCCAGGGCCAGCACCCGCATGCCCTGTCCGGCCAGGGCGCTGTTGGCCTGGTCGTAGCGCTGCCGGGCTTCCTGGTCGAACGGCAGGATCGTCTCGCCGCCGAGGTAGCCATCCGCACGGTCGGCCAGAACATCGGGGGCACCCTTGACGAAGCACCGGATCACCTCGCGGCCGGAGACATCGGTCCAGTCGTGGAAGGTCGCCATGAACTTGTAAACGGAGTCGAAAGGGATCTCCAGTCGCCGGGGCCGCTCCTGGCGCAGCCGGACCACATCGATGCCGGCCTTCTCGGCCAGCACCACCAGCGCGCCCTCGGTCGGGTCCCCCACCACCTGCCCGTCCCGAATCACGGCATCGGAGCACAGGGCCATCGCGGTCAACGCATCGTCCATGGTGGCCGGCACCGGCAAACCGTCGGTGGTGCGGATACGGCCTTCGAAGGAGTAACCCTGCCCCGAAACCGTGAACCGGCGGCCGGCCAGCAGTAGCTCCCGCGCCGTCATCTGATTCAAGGTCAGCGTGCCGGTCTTGTCGGTGCAGATCTGCGAGGTACTGCCCAGGGTCTCCACCGATGCCAGCCGTTTGACGATCGCGCCTCGCTTGGCCATCCAGCCCGTGCCCATGGCCAGCGTGAATGCCACGACGGCCGGCAACCCTTCGGGGATGGCCGCGACCGCCAAGGACACGGCGCTGACGAACAGGTCACCGAAATCCTGCCCGCGCACCAGCCCCAGGACGAACACAGCGACGATGACCACCCCGGAGACCCAGGCCAAGGTGCGGCTCAGGGCGTCGATCTGCCGCTGCAGCGGTGTCGGCCCCGGCTGGGCTTGTGGAGCATGTCGGCGATGCGGCCGGTCTCGCCGACCATACCGGTGTCGGTGACCAAGACCTCCGCGCGACCGCGGGTGACCGCCGTGTTCATGTACACCGCGGTCACCCGGTCTGCCAGAGGCACCTCGGCCCCGACGGTGGCATCCGCCGGCTTCGCCACGGCCAGCGCCTCACCCGTCAGGACGGATTCCTGCACTTCCAGCGAACTCGTCGAAAACAGCCGGCCGTCCGCGGGCACCCGGTCGCCGGCCGCCAGGACGACCACGTCTCCGGGCACCAGTTCCTCGGCGTCCAACCGCACCAGTCGGCCGTCACGACGCACGGTGGCGGTGGTCACGGTCATCTGCCGGAGGGCATCCAGCGCCGCCTCGGCGCGAGACTCCTGCACAAAACCGATCGTCGCGTTGAGCAACACCACGACGACAATCGCCACCGGTGTCTCCCACTCCCGGGACACCACCAGGCTGACCACCGCTGCAACCAGAAGGATGACGATCAGCAAGTCCTGAAACTGCCGTAGGAACGCCCGCCATCCAGGCTCCCGCGGAGCCTCCGCGAGCCGGTTCGGCCCATACTCCGCAAGCCGCCGGGCCGCCTCCGCCGACGACAGCCCCGAGGAAAGATCCACATCGAGCCCATCGGCCACCTCACGGGCAGGCAAAGCATGCCAGGAGGGTGGCAGTCCCACGCTCGTCAAAGGAGCCATGTCCTCATTGTTTCTTCGACCGAGCGCTACCGCCGTACGGGTGCAGCGCTGCGGGACCGCGCTCCTACGTCGAGCCGCTGGCTGTCGAAACCCGACGACTCGATCCGTCCCGCCCGTTTGAAGCCAACCACCCTCGATGCAACGTGCCATCCGAACTGTTCGACGGTTCATGTTTGGACCGCTACTAACGGTGATAGGCAGCCTCTCCGCTCGGATGCCGGACGGGCCAATCGATGGCCTCTTGATCCTTTGGCGGCAGCAAGTCGTCGGAGTGAACCTGGACGTACGGACACAGGAGGTGTGATGAGCGGTCTGGTTGTGGTGGGCGTGGACGGTTCGGCCTCGAGTTTGGCCGCGGTAGAGGCGGCGGCTCGGGAGGCGCGGTGGCGTGGCGCACGTTTGCGGATAGTGCACGCGTTCATCTGGCCCGCCATGTACGTGCCGCTGGACCCGTCGCCGCTGGGCCCGCCGGAGGGCGGCTTGCGCAACATGGTGGAACGCCTGCTGGTTGAGGCTGAAGAGCACGCCAGGACGGTGGCATCGGAGGTGGATGTCTCCCGCGCTGTGGTGACGGGGGAACCGCTGACGGTCCTGGAGGCGCAATCGCGTGCCGCGGAACTCGTGGTTGTCGGGTCGCGCGGTATGGGCGGCTTCGTCGGGCTGATGTTGGGATCGACTGCAGTGCATCTGGCAGCTCATGGCCGGTGCCCGGTCCTAGTCGTCCGGGAGCAAGGCCAGGGCACAGGACCGATCGTGGTGGGTGTCGACGGCTCCTCGGCCGGCGCCGGAGCGGTTGATTTCGCCTTCGCTGAGGCGACACTACGCGGGGTCGACATCGTTGCTTTGCACGCCTGGACCACCTGGAACGCACCGATACCAGCGCCGCAGGACGAGGCGATACCGTACGCGAACGAGCTGGAAGCGCTGGCCGCGAGGGAGGAACGTCTGCTGTCCCAGGCGCTCGCCGGCCACCAGGAGACGTACCCGGGTGTAAGGGTGAAACGCGAGGTTTTCCACGGCGGGACGCGGGAGGCGCTGATCGAAGCAAGCCGCACGGCCCAGCTGCTGGTGGTCGGTGCGCGCGGACGCGGCGGTTTTGCCGGACTGCTGCTCGGATCGGTAAGCCAGGCCATGCTGCATCATGCGCACTGCCCAGTGGCGGTGGTCCGCGGCGCCGCCAACAGCCGCTGACCGCCGCCGAGCCTCTCGGCCGCGGACGGAACGTGGCGCTGCGCCTCGGACAAATTGATCGAACCCTGACCCGGTGGCTCAAGCATTCTGATTCGCGCCCTGATGTCTGGGCTGCACGACCGTATGAAGCTAACGCGCTATGCCCTCTTGCTGACGGTAGTGGCGCTACCCGGCCAGCGTAGCCGTGGGCCGAGTACCGCCGGATGCCCCGGCGGCGTAAGGCGACTCCCAAACTGTGAGTATGAGAGCGTGCTGTTCGGGCCAAACCCGCCGTAGTAGCGGGCAACTCGCGACGTCCAGGATTCTGCGCACCTGCGCTTTCGCCTGCAGAGCGTAGACAACAGTGTGATCGGGCGACCGTACGCGCCGCTCATCCAGCAAGCGGGCCGGTCAGGCGCTTCAGCTCGTCCAGTCCATTGCCGCAGCAGTCCTCGCACACCAGGCGTCGGTGGTCCGGCTGGACGGGGATGTTGTAGGCGAGCCGCCGCGCGTACGCAGGTCGAAGCGGCACTCGGCGCACATCAGACCCATTGCCTTGGCCTGTTTGGCCGTGCAGGCCGGCCACTCCGCGGCGAGGGAGAACAGCACCATCATCGCTATGCCGGTCGACCGCGGTACGCAAACGGGACGTGGACCTCTTGGTCCTTGCGACGATGCACCACGCGGGCCCAGGGCGGGCGGAATGCGACGACGGTCTCGTGTGGTACATGGAGGGTGGCCAGGTCCCGTGACAGCTCCGCGGCGGACGCCGCCCAATCCCCGGTGTGGCACTCGCGCCACTTGGCCAGTCCGCCGCTGGTCAGCACGCCGGAGGTGCGCACGACCCCGACGAGGCGGCGCTGGGCCGCCCACTCGGCTTCTGTCACCAGTTACGCCATCGGACCGCCCTTCTGTTCACCGGCTGGGGACGCGCGTGGGGTACCCGCACGCCTGGTCAACGACACCGGGTATGAGGGGTTGCTGGCCATCATGTTGGACATAGCGCCGCGGGAAGTTCCATCAAAACCAGGACGTACCAGCACAGGAGAGGGCGCCGTGTTCGAGCCGTTCCGCGTCGCGAGCGTGGTCCCGATCACTGAGCCAGGGCCACGCAGCCCAGCGCGAGCAGGGACAGTACCTTCACCATCTCCAACGCGACGTAGCACAGGTGGGCGCGCGAGCGGCGCCGCGCGGGGTCGTCGCCCGCGAGTACGGCGTCGGAACGCTGGTTCAGGCGCGGGCGGACGACGGCGAGTTGTCCGGCCAGGACGACGACGGCGATCGTGGTGAGCGCAACGACGGTTGCGGAGGGGCTGCCCGCGGCGACCGCAGCGATCACGACGACGGCGAGGGCGGTCTCGACGAGGTTGAGCGCGCGGAAGACCATCCGGCCGATGCTGAGTCCGATGGGGATCGTCACTCCAGGGGCGCGGAACTTCAGTGGCGCCTCCAGGAAGGAGATCGCCAGCACCATGCCGAGCCAGAGGAAGGTGATGGCGCCTGCGACGGCTGCCGACGTCGTATTCATTACTGCTGCGGTCTCTCCTGTTCAGGGCGGCGGCATCGGAAGCGGGGTGATCCCACCGCCAGGGTGGGCGTGCCAGGGTGCCGGGGCGGGCCGGGCGCCCGGTGCGTCAGGTGATCGGCCATGCAGCCAGCCGCAACGCGAACTCGGGGGGTGAGGCCACGACCATCAGCGAGGCGGGTTCGGTGCCCAGGTTGGCGAGGCTGACCCGCTCACCGGTGTCGATGTGTGCCGCCGAGCCGGGCACCAAGGTGTGCACGTCCTGGCCGTGTCGCACCTGAACCGAGCCGGAGACCGGGATCAGGACGATCTGGGAGGCCCCGTGGTCGTGCTCGGGCAGGCCCCCGCCCTCGGGGATCTCCACGTGGATGACGGCGACCTGGTCGGAGGTGGCGGCGGTCGTGAGCGGTGCGACGGTCAGACCGGCGGTGACGGGGGCACGGCGGCGGGTCGCGGTTTCGGTGTCGGCGACGTACACGGGTTCCTCGTTTCCTGCGCGGGCGGGCCCCGCGCTGCGTGTCGTAATCGGGCAGGGTGCTGGTACGGGAAGCTATGCGGGCTTGGAGAGGGCGAGATGTGCCAGGCAGGCGTCGGGTTCGGCGAAGGGTTCGAGCCTGGTGGCTTCCATTGGGGCGCGCAGTTCGGCCAGGGCGCCCTGCATCAGGCCCAGGTGGAGTGGGCAGACGATGCTGCCGTACTCCTCGGCGAGTTCGAGGAACGGACAGTGCCGTAGCCGGACACGGTCGGGCGGCCCGTCGTCACCAGTGAGCTCCGGGTCGAAGCCCAGGTCGTCGAGCATGGCAGCCAGCCGGTCGACGGCCTCGTCAGCGGTCAGCTGGCGGGCGGGGGGTACCTGCTCGACCAGGTAGCGGCCCCAGGCACGTCCGGCGTCGGTGGCCGCGGCCTCAGCGCCGGCCCCCGTCGACGCCAGCTGGCTGAGCAGGATCCGGGCCAGCAGCCGGTAGCGACGCGCTCCGCCCTGGTCCATTCCCCGTCGCGGCGCGTAGACCGTGCGCGGCCGTCCGGGACCCGAGGGTTGCTCCACCGCCCGCTCGACGCGGCCCTGCGTCACGAGTGCGTCGAGGTGGAAGCGCACCGTGTTCGGGTGCACGGCGAGCCGGTCGGCGACCTCGATGACGCCCAGCGGGGTACCGGCGCCCCGTACGGCGTCGAGTACCTCGCGGCGCCGGGGGGAGAGCTGCTCCTGCTCCTGGTTCCGCCCGTGCACGGACAGCCCTGGGTCGACGGGGGATGTACCCCACGCTCGTCAGCGGCGACGGCCTCCTCGGCTACGCCGAAGGGGCCCCGTACGACCGGGTGCTCGCTACCTGCGGCGTGCGCACCGTTCCTGCGGCCTGGATCGAGCAGACCCGACCCGGTGGCCTGATCCTGACGACCATCGGTGGCTGGCTCGGCTCGTCGGAAGTCGCACGCCTGACCGTCCACGACGACGGCACGGCAAGCGGGCCACTGCTGAGTGGTCAGGTCAGCTTCATGCTCGCGCGCCCGCACGTGCCGCCCGCGCTGGGCTTGCCCCCCGACCTCAGCAAGGGCAAGGAGCGCGAGGCCATCACCGGTACCGACGCACTGAACGACTGGACGTCCCGCTTCGTCGTGCAGCTCGCAGCTCCCCACGCACAGCGCCTGACGATGGAACGCGACGGGCGCACCGAGTACGTCCTCGTCGACGTCGCGTCCGGCTCTTGGGTCTGCGCGATGTGGGCCAGCCCGGCGAATCCGTGGCACACCGCGTGCTCAGCGACTTGGGATTCCGGCCGCACGAGGCCTCCCCTGTCGATCTGGACTTCTTCATCGAGGTCCACCCGGCGCAAGCCGGTCCCCGATGCTTCGGGCGGTGTTGGTGCCGGCGTTCGTGGTTGCGTGTGGTGATCCTGAAAGCGTGAGCATCCTGTGAGCGCGGATCAGATATATCGGGCCCTGGTGGCGCTGGGAGCGGAGCCGGTACTCGATCCGGAGTTGTGGCCGCAGGGGCCGCAGGACGAGGACCGCCGACGACTGCTCGGTGTCCTGCTGGCCAAGGTGGAATTGGAGATCACCGCCGCAATGCGTCTGGGCCATGACCAGGACGAAACCGAAGTGCTGCTGGGGTGGACTGGGCAGGTGGGGCCGGACTCCGACCCGTCGGCCAACGTGCTGGTCAACCGGCTGCAGCGCACTGGGGTGCAACTCATGGGCCTCGATGAGGAGGAGACTCCCCCGGGCCGTGCGGCGTCGTCCATGGCCGTGGTGGTCGCGGCGGACACGATTGGCGCCCATCTTCACTTCCAGGCCGGTGACGTGGAAGGTGTCCGGCGGGCCCTCGGCCGAGCCGAGGGTTCAGCGTGCAAGTGCTACGGCGTGGTCACTGCGGTGTCTTGATGAGCACCGAATTGGACTCAAGGGGGACGGGTGAGGGTAACTGCACATAACCCGTCTCGAGGTCAGTAGTCTTCTTCACCTCCTGGTACGTATCGCTATCCATCAGTACGACGGATACTGTTCGCTCAGATCCCGGAGCAGTCGTTCTCAGGTCGCTGTCGTAGATGTACTTGCCGGGGCCATCGCTCAGGTCATATCTCAGGGTGTAATGCGTATGGGGGTTGGCAGCAATGCCAGCCTCCTTTCGCACCACCCATGAAAGATGGTCCCCGGGTGCGGGCATGCACCTCACCGTCGCGACCACGTGGGCCGCAGAACGAGTGGGCTTCCCGTCCAGCGTCAGGACGACGTCCTTGTCCGACGTACCGCACACAGCGTTGGAACCGGCTGGCGCCGGAGTGAGCGGGCCGGGAGCGACGGGCGCCGAAGCGGAAGCGCTCGGCCCCGGGGAGGCCGAGTCACCGCCGTTTCCAAACATGTCCTTCCAGAGCCCCAGGTACTGGGCCACCACGGCTCCAACGAGAGCCAGAAAGGTGAACCCAGCACTGATTTTCTTGCCCCAACCAGTGGTACCCCCGTCGTCCCCTGGTCGCACTCGCCGTGGGTGTAGAGGGGGTCGGGTCCTGCGTAACGGTGGGTTTCCTGGTCGCCTCACCATGCCGCTAGCTCCCCTTCCCACCGAGTGAGTGCCATTGAACCGAAGGGGAGATCGTAAGGCTAGTGTCCTGCGCCAGCAGTTGCTCGTTGATTAGTGTGTGACTTCTGCTGCTGGTGCGTCAGTTCGAGCTATTGTCTAGAACTGTGGATCGTGATCATTAGGTGGTTGCTGGGGTGCCTGGCCGTTTGACGAGGTGGATGAACTCACCTTGGTTGTCGGCCAGTAGAGCGACTGCCTGCTCCGCCGGGATGAAGTAGCACCGGAACACCATGCCGTTGTCCTGGCCACCATCTTGGCTTGCAACGGTGTGCGTCCAGGTGTCGCGGGTCTCGGTGGTCTGCGCATGGAAGAACACAGTGACCTGCGGCTGGCCGGTTTGCGGATGCGGGCGCTGCTGCACGGCCAGGGCTGACCCCATCGTGATGCCGGTTGCGCCGGTCTCCTCTGTGATCTCCCTCAGAACGGCTTCGGTGAGAAGTTCCCCGGCATCCACGCCTCCTGCCGGCACCTGGGTTCCAGCCTCAGGGGAATCCCGGTGATCGAAGACAAGCAGCTCCCGGCCGCCGGGAACGCTGCGGGTCACGTAGGCGGCTGCCCTAACGCGTGCAGGTTGCATCGGCTCATCCTTTCAAGGGTGCATAGGACTTGCGTTGTGCCGTTGTCACGCCGCTGTGGCCTCGGAGCGTTCGACGAGCTGACCGTTCTCGAAGCGGGCTCCGGTGCGGACGAGGGCGACGAGGTGGGCTCGGGTGATCGCGCGCCAGCGGGTCTGGACGGACTCGACCAGCTTGAAGACCATCGCGAGGGCAGCGGCCGGACTGCCGGCGCCGCGGGTGACCTTGGTACGGAGCTTGACCGTGGAGAACGTCGACTCGATGGGGTTCGTGGTCCGCAGATGGATCAGCGCACGATGACCAAGGAAGCAGAACTTAGGCATGGATGGGCGGGCACTCAAGAACCTCGATCGAGTTCCCTGAAATCAAAGCGATATGAGGGTGGTCCCTGAAGAGCCGCGCCGCGTCATCGTGTGACTCGGCCTCCACGATCGCGTATCCGGTCTTCGAGTCGGTGAAGTCCTCGACGCCTTGGGCCGTCACCAGCTTCTTGCGAAACAGTGGCGCTCCGGGATCGACCAGCGCGTGCTGGTTCTTCTGAGCCCACGCCGCCCACGCGTTCATGAACTCACTTCGCTGCTGTTCGGTGAACTCCGCCTTGTCAGCATCGTCGGCTGCGCCATTCAGGACCGCGAGAAACTTACCCATGGCCGGAGCGTAGTCCACGAACACACGGAGACACACTCTAGTCCCAATGCTGTGACTCTAGTCCGCCTGCCATACCCGCCACCCGGAAACCGCGCAGTTCGAATCCCGAGCTGGACCGCGCCGCCCGTGAAGGTGTCGGCCCCGAGCAGTTGGTCACAACGGGTCGAGGTCGCTGACAA
This sequence comes from Streptomyces sp. NBC_01450, assembly GCF_036227505.1. Taxonomy (NCBI): domain Bacteria; kingdom Bacillati; phylum Actinomycetota; class Actinomycetes; order Kitasatosporales; family Streptomycetaceae; genus Streptomyces; species Streptomyces sp. NBC_01450. The sequence goes on from NZ_CP109481.1 coordinate 1,215,769, forward strand.
ATACGACGAGGAGAGCTTCCTCTTCCCCCATGATCGGCGGCAGAGATCTCACTGGCCTTCGGGTGTGCTTCGAACCGGCGGGCAACAAGCGCCGCGAGGAATGCTTCCGGCGCTGACCGACGCCGGCCCCGCTTCGCGGCTTCCGCGATCAGGCCCTCCAGCAGGGCTCTCCCGTGAGCAGCAGCTCGCTCAGGACGCCGTAGAACGCCGCTGGCCCCGCGAGGTCGAACGACACAACGCCATCGCCTCCCGGATCGGGCAACTCCTCACTGACCTCGGCGAATCTCAGGACACAGAAACCACTCCGGATAGCGCGGCAGGTCACAGGTCCTAGAGGTCTCGTCCGTTCCGCGAGGATTGTCAGTGGTGGGGTGGATGATTGAGTGACAAAAACCCCTGCAACTCCCCAGCCCGAAGCCGAAGCGGGCGTACTGCCACATGCTGTTCCACCGCTCTGCGCCTACTTGGCACGACACCTGACTTTGAACCAAGCACGTTCCCTGGGACGCTCTTTCAGCCGGTGTGCCATGTCCGGTTCCAGCACCCTGCCGAAGGCTTGTCCCGTAAATGATCTACGGCATGCCGACTGGCCTGTGGGTTTCTTCGTCACCCGGCGAGGGTGAGGTTGTGCAGACGGGCGATGCCGAGCATGGCGTGGTGGACTCCGTCGCCTTTGAGGCGGCAGTCGCGCAGGATTTTCCAGGTCTTCATCCGGGCGAAGGCGTGCTCGACGCGAGCGCGGACTTTGCGATGGGAGACGTTGTGTTTCTCTTTCCAGTCAGGGAGTTGGGCCTGGCCGGGTTCGCGGCAGTGCGGGATGATCAGGCCGGTGCCGCGGTAGCCGCCGTCCGCAATGACAGTGGTGTGGCCGACGGCGGGCGTTACCCCTTGACCGTGGACACCCTGATCATTGGATCGTGAAGATCCGAAGGACAGGAGTTCCCGTTGGGGACGTCGAAGTACTCGCCTGAGTTCCGGGCCGATGCCGTCGCGTTGTACCGCTCCAGCCCGGGCCGGACGTACGCGTCGGTGGCCAAGGATCTTGGGGTGAACCACGAGACGCTCCGCACCTGGGTGCGGGATGCCGAGCAGGCCGCCGTGCCCGGCGCGGTGGAGGCCAGCGAGTTGGAGAAGGAGAACAAGCGGCTGCGGGCCCAGGTGAAGGAGCTCGAGCTGGAACGCGAGATCCTGCGGAGGGCCGCGAAGTATTTTGCGGGCGAGACCAGCTGGTGAGCCGTTTCCAGTTCGTTGCCGACCACCATGACGCCTTCGGCGTGAAGCGGCTGTGCCGGATCCTGGGGCTCTCCCGTTCCGGGTTTTACCGGCACCTGGCCGGCTTGGATGCGCGGGCCGGGCGGGCGCGTGCGGACGCCGAACTTGCCGGGCGGATCACGTCGATCCACACCGAGTCCGACGGCACCTACGGGGCTCCGCGCGTCACCGCCGAGCTCCAGGGCGCCGGGCTGCGGATCAATCACAAGCGGGTGGAACGCGTCATGCGGAAGTTCGGCATCGTCGGGCTGCACCTGCGCAAGAAGGTCCGCACCACGGTCCCCGCAGCCGACGCCATCCCGGTGCCGGACCTGATCCAGCGGGACTTCACCGCCTCTGGGCCGAACAAGAAGTACGTCGGCGACATAACCTACCTCCCGGTCGGCGACGGCCAATTTCTTTATCTGGCAACGGTGTTGGACCTGCACTCCAAGCGTCTGGTGGGCTGGTCGATCGCCGACCACATGCGGACCGAACTGGTCACCGACGCCCTCAAGGCCGCCGCCGGCGCGCGGGGAGGGAACCTGCGCGGAGCGATCTTCCACAGCGACAACGGAGCCCAGTACGCCTCCAAGGAGTTCGCCCAGGTCTGCAAGGACCTCGGCGTGATCCGATCACGCGGGGCCGTCGGCACCAGCGCGGACAACGCCGCCGCGGAGTCGTTCAACGCCAGCATGAAAAGGGAGACTCTCAAGGGCGCGAAACGCTGGCCCGGAGCTCGCGCCGCCCGCCTTGCGGTCTTCCGCTGGGTCACCCGCTACAACACCTGGCGACGGCACTCAGCCCTCGGTCAGCAGAGCCCGATCAACTACGAACAGCGATCAACTACGCTGACCACCGCCGCATAACAACCGGTGTCCACGATCAAGGGTGAAGGCCCGGCATCTTTCGCGCCGGACAGCTCCCATGCCTTGCAGTCGTTGCGGTTGCCGGGCAATGGCCGGCCGACCGCAACGACGAGCCGGGTGTCGGCATCGATGACGACCTGATGGTTGGTGGAGTACCGGTAGTTCTTCGACTGTTCGGCGACCTGGTGGTCGCGGGTGGGGACAAGGGTGCCGTCCACGATCAGCACGGTGTCCTTGCGGAACCGCTTGCGTGGCTGGAGGGCGAGCGCGGGTCCGAGGTGGTCGATGATGCGGTCGGCTGCCGACTTGGAAACCCCGAACAGGGCCGCCAGTTGGCGCAGTGTCAGGTTGGTCCGCCAGTACGCGGCGACCAGCAGCACGCGGTCCTCCAGCGGCAGGCTCCACGGCCGGCCCTTGCGCACAGGATCTACGCCCTCTCGCCGCAACGCGGTGACCACCTTGCTGAACTGACGCTGGCTCAGCCCGGTGAACGGGGCTATCCAGGACGGCTCCGACGCCGTGATCACACCAGGCACGGCAAGATCATCTCACCCGTGACCAGCGATTACGGGACAGCCCTGAGGCAGGCTGCTGGCAATTGGCTGTCCGGGGGGCGTATCGCCGACAGGTCGGTGTAGTTCACCAGGTGTGGGCGAGTGGGGTCGAACGACCGGCGGTGTCAGCGGGATGAGGGCGGTGACGGCTGCCGCCGTGAGCACAGGGCCGGCGTTGCGCCCACAGGTGTGCAAGTCCGTGCGGTTGGCGGTGCCCGGGCCGGGTCGACATCGTGACCTGCGGCGCCCCGTATACAGGGCTCTCTGGTCTTCGACGCCCGGGAAGCCGCTGCTCGGGCTCCGTCGGGTGAGGAAACGGTCGCAACGTCCCGGCCACCGCACGCACGACATACGTCTTGCATCGACATATCCTCGCGGCGGGTGGTGGGCTGGTCCTTCGCCGATCACCTGCCGCTGACCTGGTCGGCGACGAAGAGCGAGGCTCTTCTCGACCTGTTCCGCCGGCTGTTGTACTACGGTCACCGGCGGCGCGACTCCGCGCACAGTACTTCAAGCATTCATCGTCGGCCTCTCGAAGTGAAACGGCTTCCGGCGGTGCCGATAAGACCGGCACCGCCCAAACCGAGGCCGGCGGACCACTGCCCGATGACCGGCCAACGATGCTTACCTGTTCGTAGCCTTTCGCCGACTTGGCACCATCGATGCGGCAGTTCCTACGCAGCTGCGATGTCGCGCAGATCGATCAACATGCTGCCGCCTTCGAGGACGAGGCCACGCGCGCCAGGAGGGATCACCGAGGTGGCGCCCTGCTCATAGATCACAACGGGGCCGGTAAACGTATCCCCGACCGTCAGTGAACCTCGCGCGATCACCTCTGAGGTGACCGGACCGCTGTCGAGGTCGAAGTAGGACATGATCTCGCTTCGCGGCCCCCCCGAGACCTCACTGTCGACGATCGTGGGGCGAGGGAGCACCCGTTCGACGGTGACTTCGAGTTCGACGGCCTCGATGTCGGACAGCTCGTCGATGTGGCCGTAGCGGCGGCGGTACTCGCTTTCGAACTCGGCGCGCAGCAGTTCAGCGACGTTCTGGGGCACGCTGCCGTCCGCCTTGCCCGGGAGCCGGACGAGGAGTGTCTGGCTCTGGCCGACGTAGCGCAGGGCGAGTGCCCACTCGACTCGGAGCTCGCCAGCCCTCAGGCTGCCGTCGGAACCGAAGAACAGCTCCTTCTCCAGTTCGTCCGCGATACGGCCCACGGCCTCGCGCAACGACGCCGATTCCAGGTCGGGCAGCCTGGTCGACAGGATTTCGCTGCGCTCCAGGCGCAGGTTCACGCCCAGCATGCCGATCGCCGAGAAATGCCCGGCATGGACCGGGATGAGGACCTGGCCGATACCGCATTCGAGCGCCACCTCGCATGCGTGCATGGGGCCCGCTCCGCCGATCGCGACCATGGTGAACTCTCGCGGGTCACGGCCGCGCTCCAAGGTCTGTCGCCGCACGGCCGCCGCCATGGAGAGATTGGCGAGCTTGATGATCCCCAGAGCGACCCGATGGGGATCCATGCCGGTCTGATCGGCGAGTCGACCGATCGCGGCCTCGGCGGCGCCCATGTCCAGTTGGAGGGACCCGACGAAGTTCTGCGGGTCGAGGCGACCGCAGTAGAGGTTGGCGTCGGTGACGGTGGGTTCGGTCCCGCCGCCGCCGTAACAGGCCGGTCCCGGTTGGGAGCCGGCCGACTTCGGACCGACCAGCATCGTGCCGGACTCGTCACACCACGCGATCGATCCACCTCCCGCACCGACCTCGGTCACGTCGACGCTACGGACCTGGAGGGCGAAGCCCCGCTCGTAGCCGTTGATCCAGTAGAGCTCCGTCGACGCATACCGTCCGCCTTCGATCAGGCACGACTTCGCCGTGGTGCCACCCATGTCGAAGGTCACCATGTTCTCAATGCCGAACTGTTCCGCCAACTCGCGGGCGCCGATCACACCCGCGACCGGCCCGGACTCCACGGTCTTCACCGGGAAGCGGCGGGCGGCGTCGAGGGCGAGGGCGCCACCGTTCGAGTCCAGGACCACGAACTCGCCGGCGAAACCGTCGCTTTGCAGGCCGTTGAGCAGCCGTGCGACATACCGGTCGGCGACCGGCGCGACGTAGGCGTTCGCCGCGGCGGTTGTGAACCGTTCGGCTTCGCGCCACTGCCTGCTGATGTCCGACGAGATCGTGACGGTGATGCCGGGCAGGCGTGTCCTCAACCGGTCGGCGACAAGCCGTTCGTTCGCCGGTTCCACATAGGAGTTGAGGAACGCGACCGCCACCGCTTCCACACCCGCTGCGAGAAGCCTGTCCGCGAGGCCGTCGATCTCGTCGTGACTGGGCTGTACGGCTATCGCACCGGAGGCATAGATCCGTTCGGCCACCTCGAAACGCAGTTCCGGCGGAACGATCACGGGATCCCGGCGGTAGGTGAGATTGAAGATCTCGGGCCGACTGGAGCGGCCACCCTCGATGACGTCGCCGAACCCTTCGGTGACGACCAGTCCGACCCGTGCGCCCTTGCGTTCCAGCAGCGCGTTGATGACCAACGTGGTGCCATGGGCGAGGATGGTCTCCGACCCGCTGAGGTCGGTGGCCGTATCGGCGAGCGCGGCAAGTACCCCGTCGCCTTCGGCACCATGGGTCGTCAGCCGCTTTCCGATGTGCAGGCGGCCGTCTGCGTCCACCGCGGCGACGTCGGTGAACGTACCGCCGATGTCGGCGCCCACGCGGGCGGCCACTGCCGCCTGCCTGTCGCTTTTGTTTCGTGTCCCCTCGGGCAGCACTCCAGCTCCTCTGTTGTTCGTCAGGCGGCCCGGCACCGGATTCGCCTGCCCTTTTCGTATGGCTCGACGATCTGTGCTCACGGCTTGACGGACAGCACCAGCTTGCCCCGGACATGGCGGTCCTGGATCAAGTGATGTGCGTCTGCCGCCAGTTCGAGCGGAATGGTCTTGCTGATCTCCACATGCAAGTCACCTGCGGAGGCGAGGCGCGCCAGCTCCTCCAGATCGTTCTGGTTCGGGCGCGCCGCGCTGAAGTGCCCGCCCCGTTGCTCCACGGTCGACGGGTTCAGGCACACGACATGGTCCGGTTTCCGCACGATCGCGAAGGACGAGTCCAGCGTCTCGTCGCCCACGAGGTCGAGGACGGCATCGACGCGCCCGTCCCCGCCGACCAGTTCGGCGACCCGGCTCTCGATGCCCGGTCCGTACTCGGTCGGAATGCCGCCGAGAGACCGGACGAATTCGTGATTGCCCGGCGAGCACGCGCCGACCACCGTCGAAGCACCGAAATGACGGGCGAGCTGGACCGCGAGATGGCCCACGCCGCCGGACGCCGAGTTGATGAAGACCGTGTCCCCTTCGCCGACGAGCGGGCGCAGGGACTGCCAGGCAGCGAGGCCGGCCGTCGGCAGGGCCGCGGCCTCGATGAGGTCCAGGCCCTCCGGTACGCGAGCGAGCAGTCGACCAGGAACGGCCACCAGCTCGGCATAGGTACCGTTCTTCACGTAGTCCTTGAGCGCGGTGCCCAGAACACGGTCACCCGGCTGATAGTCCTCCAGGGTGTACCCGGCGCTGACTATCTCGCCCGCGAAGTCGAACCCGGGAATGATCGGCGGGAAGTGATTGAAGAACGGGGTCAGGTAGCCCGCGCGTATCCCGGCTTCGAGGTGATTGACACCGACCGCGTGAACGCGGACCAGTGCTTCGTCGAGGTGCACGATCGGATCTGGCAACTCGCCGTAGGAGAGGACCTCGGGAGCTCCGAACTCGGTGTGGGAAATGCCTTTCATGACTGCACTCCGCTCATCTACCCGGCTCGCTACTCTTTTTCGGACGGGGCGTCGTTCACCGGCGCCTCGCCCCAGCCGCCCCCGCCGCCGCCGCGGAGATACAGCATGGTGCCGGCCGGTACCGGCGTCGGAGATGTCTTGCCGTAAGGCCGCCTGTCCTCGCTTCCCGGCAGCTGGACGTGAATGGCAGCCGGCTGTCCCGGCTCGCCGCCCGCCAGCCCCCAGGCAGGATTCACCGTGCGATCGATATATGTGCTCAGCTGCGATTCCTGGAGGACCTCGACGACTCGTTCCAGCCCCGCACCACCTCGGTGCAGTCCGGCGCCGCCGGCCTCGCGGAGAATCCGGTGACGATGAAACCGCACAGGATACTGAGCTTCGACCATCTCCATCGGGACATCGGGATTGTCCCCGTGCATGAGCGTGCGCAAAGGACCGAATCCGTCATCCTCGGCAGACGCTCCGAATCCGCCGTTCGCTCCGACGAGATACGTCCAGTATTCGCCGTTGTCGTATTGACCGGCCAGCGTGATGCCCCAGAACGCCCCGTGGTGTCCAGCCGGAATCCGATCGGGAAGCTTCTCCCCGATCGCCCGCAGGAACAGATCGATCATGGTGGGCAACGTGGTGTTGTACCAGCTCATCGGAGCAGTACCGACCGCGCTCAGCACGGTCCCCGGCGGGATGACGACTTCGAGCGGCTCGAACAGCCCCTCGTCCGCCGGGCGTTCGGGCGCCAACAGCGACTTGAAACCCACACGCATGGAACTGAGCGCACCGCCGGTCGCACCGGCGTTGACCGGGCGCGCGACCTGGGGCGGCAGGTCGGAGAGGTCCACGACCATGCGCTCGCCGGTCACCCTGATGACAACCTTGAGCTTCAAGGGCTCGGTACCGGGAGCACCCGAGTCATCCATGTCGATGCTGGCCGTGTACTCCCCGTCCGGTATCTCGGCCACTTTCGAACGGCTGAGCCGGGCGCTCGTCGCGAACTGCTGCTCGACCATGCGTTCCGTCGTCGCGGCGTCCCAACGGCTCGCCACCCGCTCCTGCCAACGCTGAGCACCGAGTTGAAGCGCTCCGATCTGAGCCATCAGGTCACCGGTCACGACGGCCGGCGACCACGAGTTCGCCTGGATGGTGGCCAGTGCTTCAGGAACGATCTGGCCGCGGCTCATGATCTTCGTTCCGCGGTACTGCACGCCCTCCTGGAGGACGCTCGTTGCCGCCCAACTCAGCGACGTGGGGTTCTGGCCACCCACATCGGACCAGTGCATCCGGACGGCGAGGTACCCGATGATCTCCCCTCCGGTGTACACGGGAGTGGCCGCGATCATGTTGTTGAGATGCTGCCCCTGCACCGGCGTGTAGTTGGTGAGGAAGACGTCGCCGGGCTCGATGCGGTCCTCGCCGATGACCTCCACCGCGTCCCCGACGGGCACACCGAGGTCCGCGAGGAAGATCGGCAGGTTGTGCCGGGACTGGCTCAGCAGCCGAAAGTCCTTGGTAACCAGACCGACGCAGTAGTCCTTGTACTCGTACACCAGCACGTTGTATGCGGTTCTCGTGATGCTGATCTCGAGCTCTTCGATGACCGATTCGACCGCGTAGCGGAAGAACTCCAGCTCGAGCACGTCGTAGTCGTGCGATCCGCCGTCGACCGTTCGCCCACCGGACTCGACGTGCCTCGTCGAACGCCCCATCTCGGCTCCTTCCGACCAGAAATTCAGTGTAAACACATGCGACCATTTTTCTACGTTAGTGTCAATGCCCGGGGCGGCAACGATGCGGCGCAGGGATCCGGCAGCGAGTGCGAAGAGATGCGCGGCGGGCGGAACACGGTTCAAGGCCTGCGCGCAGCCGAATGGCCTGGGCAGCGCCGGTGCCTCGCGCCGGCGCTGCGACGTCACGGCGCCAAAGGCGCCGGAGCCGGAATCGACCCGGGCTCGTACCTCATTCGCTCGTCGCGTGGATCTTTCGGTGGCTCAGGGGTTACGCGACCGGGCCGTCGAACAGCTCGGCGATGCGCTGTCCGGCCATCACGGCGCTGGCACTGGTGCCACGCGACGGCACGATCGGGAATATCGAGGTGTCAACCACGCGCAGGCCCTCGACACCGCGGACGCGCCCATCCTGACCGACCACGGCAAGAGCGTCGTCCGCCGGGCCCATCCGGCAGGTCGAGGTCGCATGGCCGGGACCGAATGGCGAGAGATGGGCCCTGATCCACCCGTCGAGCGCATCGTCGGACGTGACATCACCTCGGCCGAGGCCGATCACGCGCGCCCCGACCGCCCGCATCGGCCCCGACTCGAAGATCTCATGAAGAACCCGGACCACCTCGCGGTACTGGCGCATGTCGCCGTCCTCCGTCAGGAAGTTGCAGGCCAGGCCGGGCGCGTGGTGCGGATCCGCAGAAGCGAGCGTCAGCCGCCCGCGGCTGTTCTGCTGCATCAGCCGCATGAACAGGAACGGGTTCCACAGCGGGTCGTCCGGATCCGGTCCGCCGGCCGGGGGCTCCATCCCGGTCGAGGCGCCGGGTGTGGTGACGAACGGCAGGATCTCGACGCTGCCGTCGCTGTCGCCCCCCCAGGTTCTGTACCTTCCAGTGAAGGAGCGAGGTGACGATGCCCCGCCCGGGAATGCGCACCGTCGGCGCCTCGATGGCATAGGACACCACCAGATCCGGGTGGTCGAACATCTCGGCGCCCACACCGGGCGCGTCGACGAGTATTTCGATGCCGTGCCTGCGGAGCTGCTCCGCGAGTCCGATCCCTGAGAGCATCAGGAGCTGGGGCGAGCGCAGCACGCCGGCCGAGAGGACGATCTCGTCGCCGCGCAGCACCACGGGGGCGCCGTCGATCTCGGCCTCCACGCCGACAGCGCGTCGTCCGGCGAAGATCACGCGGCGGACGAACGTTCCCCCTCGGACCTCCAGGTTCGGGCGTCCGAGATTGGGCATCAGATGGGAGATCGCGGCGCTCATCCGGCGACCGTCAACGATGTTCAGCGGCAGCGGACCCACGCCCTCGGGCCCGTCGCCGTTCTTGTCGGGTTCCTCGGGGTACCCGAGGTCGAGGCAGGCCTGGGTGAAAGCGGACGTGAACTCCGGTGCACGGTCGGCACGCTCGCGCCGGATCGTCATCGGGCCGGCGGATCCGTGCAGAGGGCCCGAGAAGTCCAGGTCGGCTTCGCTGCACTTGTACGAGGCGAGCGTTTTACCGTAGGACCACTCGTCATTGCCCAGCGCGGCCCAGCGGTCAAAATCCTCCCTGGTAGCGCGAATGAAGTACGCGCCGTTGATGGAGCCCGATCCGCCGATGAACTTGCCACGCGGGACGGCGACCTCGGTGCCGGGCGTGGATTCGGCGAGCAGTGACCAGTTGGCCGGATGGCCCGCATAGGACGCTTCCAAGTTGCTCGGATCGAGGATCGCCTCGCCGAAGTCCTTGATCGTGCCGGCGCCGGGCCGGCCTCGAGCAGGAGCACCGAGCGATCGGATCGCTCGCTCAGACGGGCAGCGAGGACTGAGCCCGCCGACCCGCCACCCACGATGATCACGTCATACTTCTGCGGAGTTTTCGACACCTCTGTCCCCTCCGACGCTGTTGACGAGTACGGCCAAGGGCGCGCTCGACCGGCCGCCCTTCGCCCGAGCCTGCGGATGAATGGATCAGCTCTCGGTTCCTGCCAACTGCTGGAGGAAGCCACTCAGATCGATGTCGAGCCAATGCTCGGCGACCTTGCCGTCTCGAATCAGGTCGACCGCTGTCCCGGTCAGCACTGCCGTGCGCCCGCTCGACGGAATCCCGAGGAATTCCGATCGCTGAGCGCCTTTCACCATCCAGCGCGTCGCCACCTTGTCGCCCTCGGCGACCTGGTCGAGGACCGTCATCGAGAAGTCCGCGAACGCCTGCACCAGCAAGGCGTCCACCCCGAGCCATGCCTGGCGGTCGTAGCGGCCTCCCATCGCATGGTTCTTCGCATCTTCGGCGACGTACCGTTCGAAACTGGCGTCGATATCCTGCTCGTTGTAGCTGTCGTAGAAGTGTTTTGCCACGTCCCTTGGCGATTGCGGCTCGGCCATTGGAGACTCCTCGTGGAGACCGGTGGTGATGTGGGCCTGGGAAACGTGCACCAAGGGGTGACGTTCCGATTCGGAGAAAAGACGCCGGCGGGATCGACATCGCGCTCGGCCCGGGCGGGTGTGATGCGCCGTTGCGGCGGGGAGGACCCTGCGTCCACAGGGAGCGACGGCGTCGGCATCGACTGCCCTCCGACAGAGGATCCGGTCCACTCCCGGATCCTCGACGAGAGTAGCGAAAGTTTGACACTTATGCCAAACACCGGCGGAACCGAGCCGTTGATCACGACTTCCCGGAGGCGATGGCGGTGATGATCGCGGAGAAGTCCCGATGGGGGCCGTCGTGCTCGACGAACCGGGTGTAGAGGTCCGTCGCGGTGCGGCCGAGGACCGTGTCGACGCCTCCTTCAGAGGCGGCGGCCTGGGCGAGGCGGAGGTCCTTGAGCATCAGCCCACTGGCGAAGCCCCCGGCGTAGTCGCGGTTGGCCGGGCTGGCCGGCACGGGACCTGGGGCGGGGCAGTTGGTGGTCAGGGCCCAGCACTGCCCGGATGCGGTGGAGGCGACGTCGAACAGTGCCTGGTCGGTCAGGCCCAGCTCCCGGCCCAGGGCGAACGCCTCACTGACGGCGATCATCGAGATGCCGAGGATCATGTTGTTGCAGATCTTGGCCGCCTGCCCGGCTCCTGATCCGCCACAGTGGACGGTTCGCTGTCCCATGGCCGCAAGCAGTGGTTCCGCGGTAGAGAGGGAATCGTCACTGCCTCCGACCATGAACGTCAGAGTGCCTGCCTCAGCGCCTACGACGCCGCCGGACACGGGAGCGTCGATCGCAGGGTGGCCCGCGTCGATGGCCAGGTGGGCGGCTTCGCGAGCAGCGGCGACGTCGATGGTCGAGCAGTCGAGGAACAACGAACCGGCCGGTGCGGCCGGGACGATCTCGCGGTAGCAGTCGAGGACGTGCCGGCCGCTGGGCAGCATGGTGATGACGATCTCGGCGTCGCTGACGGCATCGGTCGCCGAGCGTGCCGTGGTCACCCCGCTTGCCTCGGCGCGGGCGAGTGCCTCGGGCATCAGGTCGTATCCGACCACGATGTGTCCGGCCTTGACGAGGTTGGCCGCCATGGGGCCGCCCATATTGCCCAGTCCGAGGAACGCTGTCGTCGTGCCCATCACTGCTGCCCTCCTGCCAGGCCAAGATCGCCGTTGTCCGGGATGGTGAAAAAGCGGTCGACGAGTTCGGGGCCGACCTCCGCGAGCGTGCTGGGTGACCAGCGGGGATTTCGGTCCTTGTCGATGATCTGCGCGCGGACACCCTCGACCAGGTCCGGGGCGCGCAGACAGCCACTGGCGACGCGGTACTCCTGGTCGAGTGCGGCCTCCAGCGTGGGGAGGCCGGCCGCCGATCGCAGGGCGCGCAGCGTGACCTTGAGGGCGGTCGGCGATTTCGCCTCGATCTCCTTTCCGGCCGCGGTCGACTCGGAGCCGTGCGCGTGCAACTGGTCGAGGATTTCCTCGACGGTGTCGGTGGCGTAGCAGGAGTCGATCCACCCTGACCGAGCGGCGAGTGTGCTCTCCGGGGGCGTCTCGGCGACCGAGGCCACGGCGTCGGCCGGTGTCATGGTCTCCAGCGCGTGCAGCAGGTCGGTCAGCCGGGTGCTCGGCACGTAGTGGTCGGCCAGTCCGCAGTGAACGGCGTCGGGGCCGGAGAGCTGCGCGGCCGTGAGCGCGGCGTGGACGCCGAGTTGACCGGGGGCGCGAGAGAGCAGATATGTGCCGCCGACGTCGGGGACGAACCCGATACCAACTTCGGGCATGCCGACACTGGAGCGTTCGGTCACGACCCGGAGCGAGCCGTGTGCGGACAGGCCGACGCCGCCCCCCATGACCAGCCCGTCCATCAGCGCCACGTATGGCTTCGGGTAGCGCGCGATGTGGGCGTTGAGCCGGTACTCGTCGGCCCAGAACGCCAGTGACGCGGTGCCGCCGGTGCGCGCGTCGTGGTAGATCGAGCGGATGTCACCACCGGCGCACAGGCCCCGCTCACCCGCGCCGTCGAGGACCACGGCTCGCACCCGCTCGTCGGCCTCCCAGGTGGTCAGCGCGGTCTGGATCGTGCGGACCATGGAGTGAGTGAGGGCATTGATCGCCCGGGGACGGTTGAGGGTGATGCGGCCCAGGCCGTGTTCGACGTGGAGCAGCACCTCTGCTTCCGCGGGGTTCACCGGGCGGCTCCGAGCGGGCCGCGGGAGACGATTACGCGCATGATGTCGTTGGCTCCTTCCAGGATCCGGTGGGTCCGCTCAGCTCATGGTGGGGATGACGAAGCTGGCGCCTTCTTTGATGCCGCTGGGCCAGCGAGAGGTGACGGTCTTGGTCTTGGTGTAGAAGCGGATCGAGTCCGGGCCGTGTTGGTTGAGGTCGCCGAACCCTGAGCGCTTCCAGCCGCCGAAGGTGTGGTACGCGATCGGCACCGGGATGGGGACGTTCACCCCGACCATGCCGGTGTTGACGCGTTGGGTGAAATCGCGGGCGGTGTCGCCGTCGCGGGTGAAGATCGCGACTCCATTGCCGTACTCGTGCTCGTTGGGCAGCCGCAGCGCCTGCTCGTAGTCCTCGGCGCGCACGATCGACAGCACCGGGCCGAAGATCTCCTCCCGGTAGATCCGCATCTGTGGCGTGACGTGGTCGAACAGGCAACCACCGAGGAAGAACCCGCCTTCGCATCCGGGCACGGTGACACCGCGGCCGTCGACGACGAGTTGGGCACCCTCGCTGAGGCCGGACTCGATGTATTCGCGGACCCGATGTGCCGCGTCGGCCGTGATCAACGGGCCGAAGTCCGCGCTGGCGTCGTGGGACGCTCCCACCTTCAGCGCGCGAACCCTCTCGGCGAGCTTGTCGACCAGTGCGTCGGCGGTGGCCTGCCCGACCGGGACGGCGACCGAAGTGGCCATGCACCGCTCGCCCGCCGAGCCGTAGGCGGCGCCGACGAGTGCGTCGGCGGCCTGGTCGAGGTCGGCGTCGGGCATCACGATCATGTGGTTCTTGGCGCCGCCGAAACACTGGGCCCGCTTGCCGTGCGCGGCGGCCGTGGCGTAGACGTACTCGGCGATCGCCGACGAACCGACGAACCCGAGCGCCTCCACGCGGGGATCCGTCAACAACACGTCCACCGCTTCTTTGTCGCCGTTGACCACGTTGAACACCCCCGGCGGAAGCCCGGCCTCACCGAAGATCTCCGCGAGCCGCAGGGGCACTGACGGGTCACGCTCCGAAGGCTTGAGGATGAAGGAGTTTCCGCAGGCGATCGCCGGAGCGGCCTTCCACAGCGGGATCATGGCGGGGAAGTTGAACGGGGTGATGCCCGCAACCACACCCAGCGGCTGTCGCATCGAATACACGTCGATCCCCGTGCCGGCACTGTCGGAGAACTCCCCCTTGAGCAGGTGCGGGATACCGATCGCGAACTCGACTACCTCCAACCCTCGCTGAATGTCGCCTTGGGCGTCGGCGATGGTCTTGCCGTGCTCCGAGGACAACAGCTTCGCCAAGTCGTCGTGCTCGGCGCGGATCAGCTCGAGGAACCGCATCAACACCCGCGCCCGCCGCTGCGGATTCCATCGCGCCCACTCGGCCTGCGCCTTTGCCGAGTCGGCTATGACTGCCTCGACCTCGGCCTTCGACGCCAGCGGCACATGGGCCTGTACCGCCCCGGAGTTCGGGTCGAAGACCTCGGCGAACCGGCCTGACTGGCCGGGCATGCTCTTGCCCGACACGAAATGGTGCAACTCACGCTTCATCGCTATTCACCTTCGGTTTCCCGGCGCGCGAACGCCTTGGTCAGAGTCGCTGGACGAGCGTCGCGGTCCCGAGCCCACCACCGCAGCACATGGTGACGAGCCCGATTTCGCGGTCGGTGTCCTCGAGTTCGTGGAGCAGGGTGGTGATGAGCCGGGCGCCGGTGGCGCCCAGCGGGTGGCCGAGGGCCATCGCGCCTCCGCGCGGATTCACGCGATCCAGGTCGGGCTTCAGCTCGCGCAGCCACGCCCCCACGACCGAGGCGAATGCCTCGTTGATCTCGATCGTGTCGACGTCATCGACGGTCAGTCCGTTGCGGTCCAGGATCTTGTGGGTGGCGGGGATCGGGCCGGTCAGCATGATCTGCGGATCGACGCCGACGACGGATTGGTCGACGATGCGCGCCCTGGGCCGGACGCCGAGTTCGTCGGCTTTGTCCGCACTCATGAGCAGGACCGCCGATGCCCCGTCGGCCACCTGGGACGAAGTCGCCGCGGTGGTGCGGCCGTCGGTGCGGAAGACCGGGCGCAGACCGGCGAGAGTCGCGATGTCGCTGTCCGGGCGGATGCACTGGTCGAGGTCGTAGACATGGGAGCCGACCCGGACGTCGACGATTTCCCGTCGGAACGCGCCGGACTCCGTGGCGAGGTGGGCGAGCCGGTGCGACCGTACCGCCAACTCGTCGAGTTCGGTCCGGGACAGGTCCCACTGATCGGCGATCATCTCCGCGGCGTTGCCCTGCCCGACCAGTGTCTGGTCCTGCACGAGTCCGTACCGTTCCTGCACCTCCGGGGTGATGGCTCGCCCGAACTCCTCCTGGACCCGGACCCCGGCGGAGAAGGGCAGATGGCCCATGTGCTCGACGCCGCCCGCCACGATGATGTCCTGCGCCCCGGAGGCGATCATGGCGGTCGCGAAGTTGACCGCCTGCTGCCCCGACCCGCACTGTCTGTCGACGGTCGTCGCGGGTACCTCGACGGGCAGGCCTTCCTGCAGCCATGCGTTGCGCGCGATGTTGCAACCCTGCTCACCGATCTGCTGCACGCAGCCGGCGATGACGTCGTCGACGTCGGCCGGTGCCACGCCGGAGCGTTCGAGTACCGCGGAGAAGCACCGGCCCAGCAGCGTCGCGGGGTGGACCTCCCGGAACCAGCCCTTCTCGGGATGACCGCGGCCGATCGCGGTACGCACGGCACCCACGACAACGACGTCTCGCCCTACTGGCTTCCTCATCGAGTTCTTTCCTCTCCACCGAGTGGACTCATGGGCGCCGGCCGGCACCGCAGCGTGCGGAATCAATCCCGTGGGTGTCGAAAAAGCACCGGGCCCCACCCCGCCGGTCGTCGCTACGGCGGTCTCGATCACGACGGTGGAGCGGTCGGCGGCGTGCGGGTGAGCGCGCGCGGTGACGATGCCGACCGAGATCTCGACCGCCGTGAAGACCGCCCCCTGTGCATCTCGACGATCGGCTACGGGGCTGCTCCACCAGCGGCTCGAACGGTGCAGTTCGCGCGATCGACAGGCAACGGTGAAGCCCTGGCGGTGACGGTCCGGCTCGGCAAGCGGAACCCGCCTGCGCCGCAACCGATCACCCCCACACGCCGAGTCGTCATGACACTCTCTATATACCCGAAAATCGTCACTACCGTCAAGAATTCATCGCTCACGACGAAGCCGATCGTCGGCGGCCCGGGCAATGCGCCGGACGGCCGGGTCCCAGGTCGTCGGCGGCACGCGGGAGGGAATGCTTGAACTCGACGGCGGTCGCCCGCCTGTCCCAGCTGCGCAGGTCGACGAGGGCTGCTCGTGGCCGAGTTCGGCGGATGCGGATATCTGCGCAGCGAGGTACGCCCCCTGGCTGTTCTCGCTTGGCGCGATGGCTTCGGCGCATCGACTAGCCGACCACTACTGCACCGGGGTTCTACGCAGGCGTTAGAATTTGACCATGTCAGATGAAGTTCAGAAGGCGAAGGGCACGAGGTCGCGGCGGGCCGCAGGCGCCGAGGGTGCGGAGAAGCCGTCGCCACGCGCGACCTCTCGGCGCGGCTTGGTCGAGGACCAGATCTTCACCGAGGCGGCGCGCCTCTTCGCGGAGCGCGGGTTCGCGGGCACGAACCTCCAGGACATCGCCGACGCGATGGGCATGACGCGCCCCGCCCTCTACTACTACGTCAAGAGCAAGGACGAGCTGTTGGCTCGGCTGGTGACGGAGACCACCGAGGCCCCCGCCGTCGAGATCAAGCGGCTCGCGAATGATCCGAACGCCGATGCGGCCGTGCGGTTGCGCGGCGTCGCCCAGGCGATGGCTCTGCGCCGCGCCACCGATCCCTACCGCTTCCAGCTGCTACTCAGGTCGGAGGCGGATCTGTCGCCCGATCTCGCCCGCTCCCACCGCGCCGCGCAACGTGCCGCGCTGCGCGAGCTGATCCTCCTCATCGAAGAGGGTATAGAAAAGGGCCAGTTTCGCCCGGTGGATCCCCGGACGACCGCCCTGGCGGTGATCGGTATGTGCAACTGGATCGCGTGGTGGCAGCATTCTCTCGGGGAGAAAAGCCCCGCCGAGGTCGCGGAGTTGATTGCTGATCTCGCCGTAACAATGGTCCGCCAGCCCGATGGCCACGTCCCCGGTGCCGCCGGCCCCCAGGGGGCCATCGCTCAGCTGCGCGCCGACCTGGACTACCTGGAGAGGGTGCTCGACCAGCAGAGTCAGTCTGCAAGCACCGAAAAGAAGCCGAAAACTCGCCACCACTCCCGCTGACATTCCGGGTGTAACGTCACGCTATGACTGCACGGTGCGTAGGACGCCTGCCAGCCGAGGTGACCAGCTTCGTCGGGCGGGAGCGGGCGCTGGGGCAGGTGCGGCGTCTGCTGTCGGCCGGGCGCCTGGTCACCCTGACCGGTCCTGGTGGGGTCGGCAAGACCCGGCTGGCCCGCCGTGTCGCCGCGGAGGTGCGCCGGGCCTTTCCCGACGGGGTCTGGCTGGTCGAGCTGGCCGAGCTGCGTGAAGGGGACCTCCTTGCCTACGAGGTCGCGGCCATGTTCGGACTCAAGGACGCCTCGGGCAACCCGGCCGCGAGTCTGGCCGAGTACCTCCGCGACAAGAACCTCCTCCTGCTCCTCGACAACTGCGAGCACTTGATCCACCCGGTCGTGGCCCTGGTGAATGAGTTGCTGACGAGTGCCCCGGCGCTGCGGGTACTGACCACGAGCCGGCAGGTGCTGGGCAGCGATGGTGAGCACCTCTTCGAGGTGCCCCCGCTGTCACTGCCCGAGACCGATCTTCTCGACCTCGTTCGCCCCAGCCAAGTGACCTCCGAAGCAGTCGACCTCTTCCTGGACCGCGCCGCGGCCGTCGTTCCCGAACTGCCGGAGGGCCCGGAGTTCCAGCGGTCCGTGAGGGAACTCTGCCTGCGTCTCGACGGGATTCCCCTGGCCATCGAACTCGCCGCGGCACGGATGCGGGCGTATCCGGTCGAGGAGATCCTGGCACGCGTAGAACACGCCCTGGACGTGCTGACCACCGGACCCAGGTCGGCACCGCCCCGCCATCGGGCCCTGAAGGCCACCATCGGCTGGAGCTTCGGCCTGTGTTCACCGGAAGAGCAGCTGATGTGGGCGCGGCTGTCGGTGTTCGCCGGGGGATTCGATCTCAACGCGGCCGAGGGCGTGTGCACCGACGTGCGGTTGCCGCGGGCCCAGGTGTTCGACCTGCTCGCCAGCCTGGTCGACAAGTCCATCCTGCAACGCGAAGGCGGATCGGCGAGGTTCTCCATGCTCGAGACGGTCCGTGAATACGGCCGGGAGCATCTGGTCGCCCTCGGTGAGGAGAAGGAGCTCCGCGTCCGCCACGCAGAGCACTTTGCCGCGCTGGCCGACCGCGGCCGCAGCGACTATTTCAGCGAGCGGGAGATCCGCTGGTTCCAGGAGGTCGGGCTCAACCACGCCAACATCCGGCTGGCGATGCAGTTCTGCCTGGCCGAGGGAGGAGAGCCGCGGATCGCCTTGCGCATCGCCGCCCGCCTGCGGATGTACTGGTCCAAGCCGAGCGTGATCATGGAGGGCTACCAGTGGTTGCGCAAGGCGCTGGACAGCAGCCCGGAGGCGTCCGAGGAACGGGCCGATGCGCTGTGGGCGTGCGCGTACATCGAGGTGCTGCTGACGGAGGTGGAGCGCGCGGCACGGACCATGGGCGAGTGCCGCGCGCTGGCGGGCAAGCTCGCCCTGCACCGGGTCGAGGCCGCGCTGACCCTCTGCCCGATCCTCGCGGACTTCGTGCTCGGTGACGTCGCTGCCGCTCTGAGGCACGCCAAGGAGGCCATCGCCTGCGGGCGCGAGGCCGACGATCCCACGGTCACCGGGGAAGCCCTGTTCTTCGCCGCGGCCATGGCCTTCGCCTCAGGTGACCCCGGCGCGGAACGCCTCGCCGACGAAGCGCTGAGATTCCTCGAAGCCGAGCATTCCCAGTTGTGGCGTGCCAACGCGTTGTGGATCAACGGTGTGGTGCGCTGCCGCGCCGCCGACCGGGATGCCGCGACCGCTTGCTTCCTCGACGCCATCGTCCTCTTCCGGCAACTCGGCCACGACGTGGGCCTGGCACTGGCCCTCGACGGGCTGGCCTGGGTTGCCGCGTGTTCGGGCGAGTTGAGCCGGGCGGCGCGCCTGCTGGGGGCGGCCGACCCCATCTGGAAGCCTGGACCGCGCCGAATGATGCCGTTCGAGTTCAGTGAGTTCGCCGTCAAGGGCAAGGTCGAGGCGATCGTGCGCGCCGGGATCAGCGAAGCGTCCTTCGAGGCGGCCGTTCAGGACGGGAGCGCCCGGCCTCTCGACGACGTTCTCGGTGAGATCGCCGGGATGCCCCTGCCCGCATCCGAGCCCAGGCGTGCCGCGCGGGAGGACCCGCTGACGGTCCTCTCCCCCCGCGAGCGCAAAGTCGCCGAACTGCTGGCGAAGGGAATGAGCAACCAGGACATCGCGACGGACCTGGTGCTCTCGCGCCGGACCGTCGAATCGCACGTCCAGCACATCCTCACCAAGCTCGGCTTTCACTCCCGGACACAGGTCGCGTCCTGGGTCAGCCGCATGGAATCGGCCGACCGACCCACGGCATGAGGTTCCGCCAGCCGAACAGGGTGTAGTGCACCTTCCTGACGTCCAGGGACTCCCGGGCGCCAGATCAGCTCACTGTCGAAGCCGACCACTCGGTCTCGACCGAAATCCGATCACCCTCTGCGGTGAAGCCGATCGGGATGAGACCCGCGGATATCGCCGTCGGCGCGCAGTCCCCGTCGCCGTGCACGTCGGTCGGGCAAGCTTGTCAGAATGCGAAGTCACTGGCGACGAATTATTGACGGCAAAGTAGAATAGTGCCACGCTGATGTTGCCACAGTGGCTCGATGAGGAGGGTGGCATGGCGTCGACTCCGCCCCCGCGAAGTCGCTCGACAGCAGATTCGGCGCTCCGTGGTGCACGCCGATCGGCGGCTCGCAGTTGTCGATCACGTCTTCTGTCCGCCATCGAGTATCAGATCGAGCAGGATGCTCCCCCGCCTGGCGCGGAGCGCCTACCGACAAGTGGACTCAGTAGTGTTTTCAGCAGTCTCGACCATGTGCTCTCGGCACCGAGGTGACAAGGTCGGTTCACATCTTCACCGGCACCGCCGCCCGCGGAGAGCGCTCCGTCGGCGCCGGGAGGATGCGTCCCGCAGCCCTCCGATCCCGAGGTAGGCAAGCATGTCGTCAACGCCTAACCGTGCAGCCGAACCCGCTCTCCTGCAGCGATTGATCTCGGAAACGCTCTGGGAGATCAGAAAGGCGACCACCGCCCGGGACGAACAGGCGGTGCGCCTCGCCGAACGCGAGATGACAGCGCTTCTCGACCAGCTCGCCGGCTGCATGATCGTCGACGACGGTGCCGACTGGAAAGCGGGGATCCAGAGCGCCGACTTCATCGAATCGAACACATAAGCGCATAACTGGCAGCATGATTGAGTGGAGGCGGAGAAGGCATGGTCAACACGGCACCTTTGGAGCAGCTGCTCGGCCGGCTCTCGGTCTTCGGTGCCATCGCAATCCTGGAAATCGCCTTGCTCCTGCTTGCCAGTCGCTACGTCGAACCCTCCGTCGTTCCAAGGCGGTTCGTCCGCCGAGCTCAGTGGTGGAGCACCCACGGGCGTGCCGCTCTCGCATACGCCGTCGTCCTCACTCTTGGTTCACTCGCGGGCTTGGCGGCGGTTCACGCCTGACCCCCTCACCAAACCCTTTGGCGTCCACGCCTGTCACTGCCATTGACGCTCTGCCGAGTGTCGTCCACCGACGCCTGCCGCTGACGGCGGAGACGTAGGCGGTCGAAGAGGCCATCGGGAATCGCGGTGCGATTTATTCGCCCGAGATCGGCGATCCGGCGGAGGGGTCGCCCCGGCCGTCGTCGTAGCTGGTCATGCAGTTCCCCACGCCCCTTCAGGGCGCGTCCCCCCACTCTGGACAAGGAGAGCAGCGGCATCATGGCAGCCGAACCGCCCCCCGCCCGCTTCGGGCAACTCGATCCCCCAGCCCTCGCCCATACGGAGCCACCCAGCCGCACGCCGGGAGAACGACGCCCCCGACTCCGCTCGGGACTGTCGTACACCCTCCTTGGTCCGGCCTTCGTGGCCGCGATCGCGTACGTCGATCCCGGGAACTTCGCCACCAACGTGCAGGCCGGCGCCACCTTCGGGCCGCTGCTGCTATGGGTGCTGCTCACGGCGAACGTCGTGGCGATGCTGCTGCAGTACCTGTCTGCCAAGCTCGGCGTCGCCACCGGGAAGAGCCTGCCGGAGCTGTGTCGTGTCCGGTACCGCAGGCCGGTGGTGTGGGGGCTGTGGGTGCAGGCGGAGGCGGTCGTCGTGATGACCGACCTCGCGGAGGTGGTGGGAGGGGCCATTGCCCTCCATCTGCTGTTCGGCCTTCCGCTGTGGCTGGGGGGCGTGGTCGTCGGGGCGGTGTCGCTGCTGCTGCTGCCGATGCGCGGGCGCGGTCGGCGCCGCTTCGAGGTGCTGATGGCGGCGGGCCTGGCCTGTCTGCTGGGGCTGTTCCTCGGACAAGTGCTCGGCGCCGGCACTCCGTTGGCCACGGCCGCCGACGGGCTGATGCCGGGGCTTTCGGGGACCGAGAGCGTGGTGATGGCCGGGGGGATCGTCGGTGCCACGGTCATGCCGCACGTGATCTATCTGCACTCGGCGCTCACGAGCGATCGCTACAGCCTGTCTCTCGCGGCCGGAACCGACGGTCCGCCCGACGACCCGGACCGACCACTGCGCCGCCGCCTGCTGCGCCACGTACGCGCCGACGTCCTGATCGCGATGGGCCTCGCGGGCGCCGTGAACGTGGCCCTGCTGGTGTCGGCGGCGACCCTGTTCCACCCAGGTGCCCCCGAGGCCGCCGACTCGCTGGGCGCGGCGCACGACGCGTACGGGCGGCTCGTCGGCCCGGTGGCCGCCCTTGCCTTCGCGCTCGCCCTGCTTGTGTCGGGCCTCGCGGGAACCAGCGTGGGCATGTACGCGGGCGAGGTGGTGATGGGCGGCTTCCTCGGCCGCCGGATCCCCGTACTGCTGCGCAGGCTGCTCACCATGACACCCGCGATCGTGGTGCTCGCCGCCGGCGCCGGTCCCACGGAGAGCCTGGTGTTCAGCCAGATCATCCTCTCCTTCGGCATCCCGTTCGCACTGATCCCGCTGGTTCTGCTCACCCGGGACGCCGGTGTCATGGGGCGCTGGGTCAACCGGCGCGCGACCACGTGGGGGGCGTGGGCCATCAGCGCGACCGTGGTGGCCTTGAACGTGGCGCTTTTGGTGAGTCTGTTCGGCGGTTGAGCGCCCACTGGCCGTGTACGGAAACGGTGGCCTCCCCTTGTTCGTTACGACGATCACGTCTAAGATTCAACGTGATCGTAATCAATTACTGGCGAGCATTCCGAACCCTGAAACACTCGCGAGCTGCCGCCGTTGATCAAACCCGACGACCGTCGTATGCAAACCGGTGGAGATGGTCGAGCGTCCAATCCCGGCCACGGTCAAGCTGGTCCAGCTCGGATGGCGACGTTCCTGCACACCCTCGAGGCCACCGAGACGGACCTCGGGCCCGTGAGGATGTGTTGTCGGCGGCGGTCTCGGCACCGATACGTCGCTCCGCCGGATCTGACCACCTCGAGGAGGGGACGCTCCACATGTCCGAGACCACGACAAAGATAGCCAACGCGCGGTACGCCATCACGGTCGACGAGAGACGACGCATCATCCGGGACGCATCCATTGTGATCCGCGGCAATCGCATCGTCGCCGTCGGGCGGGCGGCGGACCTCGCAGATGTCCCGGCCGACCGGGTCATCGATGCCACACGCATGGTCGTGACCCCCGGTTTCGTCAATACCCACGACCACCTGTACCCCCAACTCATGCGCGGTCTGTTTCCCGACACGATGATCGGTGCGCCGTACATCCGCGATAGCTGCGCGCTGCGCCGGTCGATGAGCGAGGAGGAGCAGTATGTGAGCACCCTGTCGGCGCTGGCCGAGCACCTCGTCAACGGAACGACGTGCGTGGTGAACCCTGGCGACGCGGAGCGCGTCGATCCCGCTGTCCAGGCCTACCAGGACAGCGGCGCCAGGGTGATCGTCGGACGGTGCGTCACCGATCGCCCGGACATCAGCCACACTCCCGTGATGTCGACCGAGGACGCGCTCGCTGATCTCGAATCCACGGTTCGCACCTACGACGGCCGGTGCAACGGCCGCGTTCGGGCCTGGGTGATGCTCTCCTACGGAGTCGGCCCCTGTAGCCCGGAACTCCTGACCGGAGCCAAGCGGTTGGCCGACGAGCTGGGGACGGGCCTCACGTTTCACCAGTCGGCCCGCCAGGCGCAGGTGGACGACTCGATCAAGGCGTACGGGATGCGGCCGATCGAGTACCTCGCCGAGGTGGGGGCCCTCGGCGACAATGTGCTGCTCGGACACGCGGTCGCCCTCGACGAGCACGAGATCGACCTCATGGCGCGGACCGGCACGAGGGCGGCGCAGTGCCCCGTACCGTCGTTGCGCCTGGGCTTCGGCACGACCAGGATCGGTAAGCTCCCCGAGCTGCTCGACGCCGGGGTTGTCGTCGGCCTCGGAACCGACAGCCCCGACTTCGCGTCCACCGACCTGCTGCGTACGGTGTTCCTCGCCGCCACGTTGTACAAGGACGCCCGGCAGGACACCAACCTGATTCCGGCGGAGACGGCTTTCGAGATGGCGACGATCCGCGGCGCGGAAGCCGTTGGCCTCGCGCAGGACATCGGCTCGATCACCGTCGGTAAGAAGGCCGACCTCGTGCTGTTCGATACCGATCGGCCGGAGTGGAGCCCGCTGCTCAACCCCGTCAACACGCTGGTCTACAACGCTGACGGCAGAAGCGTTCACACGGTTCTGGTCGATGGACGCACCGTCGTCGAGGCCGGGAAGCCCACGTTCACCGATCAGGCGTCCCTCGTGTCGCGGCTCCAGCAGGCGTCGGAGTCGCTGATCGGGCGGACGGGCGTCGAGGTGGCCGCACCCCGCTGGCCGGTGGAGTCATGAGCGAGCGATCCGGACGCCGCGGGATCGGCCGCGACCTCGCGGGCACGGCGGTGCTGGTCACGGGCGCGAGCAGTGGGATCGGCGAAGCCGCGGCGCGCGCTCTGGCCGCGCGCGGGGCCGCCGTTGCGCTGGTCGCGCGCCGCGCAGAGCGCCTGGAGCGTCTCGCCGGCGAGATCGAGGCCGCCGGCGGCCTAGCGGTCGCACTCGCCGCCGATGTCACGGACGGGGACGCGGCAGCTGACGTCGTCGCTCGCGCCGTCGATCGGTTCGGTCGCCTCGACACCGTCGTCGCCAACGCGGGTGTCATGCTTCTGGGCCCGGTCGAGCACGCCGAGGTCGCCGACTGGGAGCGGATGGTCTCCCTCAACGTCATGGGATGCCTCTACGTCGCTCGGGCGGCCCTGGGTGAACTCCTGCGTGCGGCGCGGCAGTCGGCCGACAAGGTGGCCGATCTCGTGCTGGTCTCGTCGATCGCGGGTCGCCGAGCGGACGCCGGGTCCGCCGTGTACAACCTGACCAAGCACGGCGTCGGCGCCTTCGCCGAGGCCCTGCGCCAGGAGGTCACCCAGCGCCACGTGCGTGTGTCGGTCGTCGAGCCCGGCCCCGTGACCACGGAACTCACCAGTCACCTTTCGCCGGAGCTCCGGGCACGCGCGGACGAGCGCTGGCGAGACGTGACGGTCCTCGATGCCGACGACATCGCTGACGCGATCGAGTACATCGTCACCCGGCCGAGGCACGTCGCCGTCAACGAACTGGTGGTGCGTCCAAGTGAGTCGGTCTTCTGAGGAGGCAGCGGTGATCATCGAACGGGCGACGTTTCGCATCCGTGCCGGGGAGGACGACGCGTTCCAGGGTTCGTTCCGTGAGGCGGTGCGCGTCATCTCCGACGCCGACGGCTTGAGGTCGGTCCGCCTGGCGCGGGGCGTCGAGCACCCTGGGACTTACCTCGCTCTGCTGGAGTGGGACTCGGTAGACGACCACATGCGTTTTCGCTCGTCAGAGTACTTCGAGACCTGGGCGGGGCTGCTTCGCCCGCACTACGCGGCGGCGCCCGACGCGGAGCACTACGCGGTCGTCGTCGAGACGCACCCGAGCGAACGGCATGACGCGTGAGGTCCTGGTGACAGCCGCCGTCGGCAATGTCGCCCGAGAGGTCTTCCCGGCGCTCGCCCGAGCGGGGATCGAGGTTCGGGGACTGCGGGCGACCGGGGACCACGACGGGCAGGCGCAGTGGCTCGGAGCGCATGAGGTCGTGGTCGGAGACCTGCGGTCGCGCACCGACATCGAGAAGGCCGTCGCGGGCGTCGATGCCGAGTCTTCCATGTCTGCCCCGGTGGCTTTGCGCTCTGGGGGCGGCAGATCGGCGCCGAGGTCATCGGCGTCGCGATCGACCAAGGCGTCAGCGAGGTTGTCTTCAGCACCCTGCTGCATTCGATCGTCAGCGACCTCCTCCAGCACGCGACGAAGCGCGACGCCTACGGTCTCGAGACCCGTCACGGCGCGGTCGACCTGACCGATGTCGCTCAGGTGGCCGTTCAGGTGCTCTCCGATCGAGGCGCGCACCGGCATGCGCACTACGAGCTCTGCGGTCTGCCGAACAGCTTCGGCGCCATGAGCCGGCCGCGGTGGTGTCCGGCGTGTGCGGCAAGGCGGTCACGATCAAGCCGGTCGCCGTACGCGAGTACATGCGGATTTGGGGACGTGAACGCTCCGCGCCGATCGCCGCGGCGCACGGGCCCAACTTGCTCCGCTGGCTGCTCGGGCGGGAGCCGCCGTAGTCGCGCCAAAACACGGTCCTTTACGATCAAGTCGAAAATCGTACGCTTCTGTTGACATGTGCGCCCGCGCTTCCTACGGTCGCCTGACATGGACTCAAGGAGGACGCCATGGGGCCTCAATCAGGCAGCCCTGCGACTCACGTCGCCATCCGGGATGTCGTCAAGCGGTATCCGGGCGTCTTGGCCTTGGACCGTGTGACCGTCGATGTGCGTCGGGCGACCGTCCACGCCCTGGTCGGCGAGAACGGTGCCGGCAAGTCGACGTTGGGGAAGATCGTCGCGGGAGCGGTGGTCCCTGACGGCGGGACCATCAACGTGGGCGGCGAGCCGGTCTCGTTCCACTCACCGCGAGACGCGCTGAGCAGCGGCATCGCTCTCGTGCATCAGGAGATCTCGCTCGTGCCGGGGCTCAGCGTCGTCGACAACGTCTTCCTGGGGATAGAGCCCGGCCACGCCGGGTTCGTGGATCGGCAGGCTCAGCGGCGACGGCTGAGGGGCCTCTGCGACGAGACGGGCTTCTCGTTGGAAGCCGACCGTCCGGTGCGAGAGCTGCGGCTGGGCGAGCAGCAGAAGGTGGAGATCATCCGCGCCCTCGCGCGAGGTGTCGAGCTGATCGTCTTCGACGAGCCGACCGCGGCGCTCACCCGCGAGGAGGCCGAACAGCTGCACGGCGTCATACGCACGCTGCGGGATCGGGGCACCACCGTGATCTACGTATCGCATTTCCTCGAGGAAGTGCTGGCCATCGCAGATGCGGTCTCCGTGCTGAAGGACGGCCACCTCGTGCGTACCGCTCCGGCGGCACAAGAGACCGTCGACTCGCTCATCACCGGCATGCTGGGCCGATCGCTGGAGGCGACGTTTCCTCCCAAGCGTCGTGTTCCTCCTGACGCCCCGGTCGTCCTGCGCGCGAACAACGTCACGCGTCGCGGCGTGATCGAGGACGTGTCGTTGACCGTTCGCGCGGGCGAGATCGTCGGGGTGGCGGGCCTCGTCGGCAGCGGTCGTACGGAGCTGGCCAGAGTGCTCTTCGGCGCCGACCCGCGAAGCGCGGGGCACGTCGAGGTCGCTGGACGCGCCGTGCGCATCCGCAGCCCGCGTGAGGCGGTCGAGCACGGCGTCGCGTTGGTGCCGGAGGATCGCAAGGGCCAAGGGCTCGTCCTGCAGGGAACGGTCCTGGAGAACATCACCATGGCGGGCCTGAACAGCTTCACGAGGCTGGGGTTCATCCGGACGGCACCTGAGGCAGCGGCGGCGGGCAGCATCGCCGAGCAAGTCGAGCTCCGGCCCCCGCAACTCGATCGCCCGGTGGCGACCCTCTCAGGGGGCAACCAGCAGAAGGTCGTGTTCGCCCGGTGGCTGTCTTGCCGACCCGCCGTCCTTATCGCCGACGAACCGACGCGCGGCGTCGACGTGGGCGCCAAGCGGACCCTGTACGAACTGCTGCAATCTTTGGCCGAGGAAGGAATGGGCGTGCTTCTGATCTCGAGTGAACTGGAGGAGCTCACTGGCCTGGCGCATCGCATCGTGGTGATGCGCCAGGGGCGACTGGTGAGCGAGCTGCCGGGAGATGCCGACGAGGCGCAGTTACTGTCGGCGGCGTTCGGCGAGAGCCACCGTGAGGTGACGGCATGAACGACGTCCCGGTCGACGATCCCGGTCTGGCTCGCGCGCCTCGTTCATGGGGACGCCCCTCCGCTCCCAGCATCGGTGACATCCGCAACCTCGGCGTTCTCGTCACGCTCGCGGCGCTGTTCGTCGTGTTGTCGCTGACGTCGGACGCGTTTCTGACCGAGCGCAACCTCCTGAACATCCTGGAGCAGTGGGCGCCGATCGGCATCCTGGTGCTCGGGGGCGCGGTCGTCATCATCACGGGCGGCTTCGACCTTTCGGTCGGCGCGATGTACGCACTGGCCGGCGTCGTATCCGTCGTGGTGGCTCAGCACACCGACGTCGTGCTCGGCGTGCTGGCGGGAGTCGCCACAGGCACCGCTTGCGGTCTGGTCAACGGCGCGCTGGGGACCTTCGCGCGGATGAACGTGTTCGTGGCGACGCTGGGCAGCTCGATCGTGTTCGCCGGTCTGGCGACGCGCGTCAGCGACGGCAGCATCCAGGCGGTCGACGATGCGGGCTTCGGGTTCGCCAACGACAAGTTCCTGGGGATCGCCGTGTCGATCTGGATGTTCCTCGCAGCGATTGTCGCGTGCTCGATCTACCTGCGACGCACCAGTTACGGACGTCGCACTTTCGCGATCGGCGGGAACGTCGAGGCGGCGCGACTGGCCGGCGTCCGCGTGTTCTCGGTGCGGATCTGCGCATTCGCGATCGCCGGCCTGGGGGCGGGGCTCGGAGCGGTGATCGTCGCGAGCCAGAGCCTCAGCGCGGATGGGTCGAGCTTCACCGGCGTCCAGTTCAACGCCTGGACGGCCATGCTGATCGGCGGAAACTCGCTCGCGGGTGGCGAGGGCGCGGTCTGGCGGGCCGTGGTCGGCGTCCTGATCCTCGCGCTCGTGAACAACGGCTTCAACCTGCTCGGCGTCGATCCGCTGTGGCAGCAGGTGCTGACCGGGGTGATCCTGCTCGCGGCCCTCGGACTCGACGCTCTGGTCCGCCGGAAGCGGAGCTAGTGCCGCGACAGGCAACGTTCGCCCCGTCGCGACGCCCGGCACGCCCTCTCGCCGCACCGGCCGAAAGCCCAAGTACGTCCAGTACGAGGACTTCCGGCCGGCACGCCGAGAGCACGCACCGGACGCCGCTCCTTGACGGGCAAACGTTGCCTGCCGCGGCACTAGTGCCCCCAACTCGGGGCTCGCTACTGCGCGCACTGCTCACATCGACAGAAAGACGAGAGCCTGACATGAAGAGATCAACGGGCCGCAGGCTGCGCTCGTGGTGGCTGGTCTGCGCCAGCGTCACGACGATGTCGCTTGCCGTCGCCGCGTGCGGCAACAGCGAAGACAGTTCGTCGGCGTCGTCGGGTGGCACTGGCGGCAAGGGGAGCAAGGATCCGGTTTCGATAGCGCTGCTGGCGTCGTCCGGCGCGTCCTACTCGCAGGCGGAGAACAAGGGCGCTGAGGCAGTGGCGAAAGCCGCGGGCGGTAGCGTCACCGTGTTCACGGCGGACCTCGATCCGCAGAAGCAGATGACCCAGTGCAAGGACGCCATCGCCAGCGGGAAGTACAAAGGCATCCTCATCGAGGCCGTGTCAAGCGCCGCCGCAGTGCCGTGCGCCAAACTGGCGGCCGCGGCCGGCATCAAGGTCGTCGGACTGTCCAACCCGATCGGGCCGAAGCTCCAGGTGCCGATCCAGGTGCCGGAGGTCTCGGGCCAGGTCGTGCAGGACCATGACAAGGTCGGACGCACTGCCGGTCGTATGGTCAAGGACGTCTGCAAGGACAAGGACCCGTGCCAGGTCGTGTTCATGATCGCCGTTCCGGGCTTCCCGGCCTCGGAGGCGTACAAGGCCGGCCTCAATGAGGAGATAGAGAGCGCACCGAACATCAAGATCGTCCAGACCTACCCGACCGGTTACGGCGATCTGTCCAAGGCCAAGGCCGCTCTGCAGGACGCGCTCGTGAAGTACCCGAAGCTCAGCGTGGTGACCTCCGACGCCGACTGGCTCGGAGGCGCCGAGCAGCTCGTCAAGGACGAGGGCCTCACCGACCAGGTGACCTTCATCGGAACAGGCGGCTCCAGGGTCGGCACCGACGCGGTCAGGAGCGGTGCCCAGTACGGGGACATCCCGTATCTGCCGCGCACGACGGCCGGTGTCGCGACGAAGATGCTGATCAAGGCGGTGCGGGGAGAGAAGCTCGACGAGCCCGCGATCGATGCGGTGACATTGAGTCCGTTGGGCCGCATCGGCATCGTCAAGAAGACCGCGGAAACGTTCAAGGCGCAGTGGTGAGCACCGCACTGACCGCGGCGAGTGACGCGTACCCGATGGACGGTGTCCGCGGCGACTTCACCTGGTTCGACAACGAGCGTGTGATCCGATTCGGGCGTGACGCTCTGCGGAACGTCGAGTCGCTGTTGCGCGACCATGGTTTCGGGCGCTACGCGCTCTTGACGACAGAGCGCGCGGTGGCTTCGGCACCTCGGGTCTGTGATGGCGCCGCCGTGATCCTCCACGTGCCACAGGGGGCGGTGCCCTAAGCCGCCGCCGTGCGCCCGGAGGTTGGAGGACTGCCCCTCGTGGCGCTCGGCGGTGGCCGCGTCATCGATGTCGCCAAGGCCATCTCCGCAGTGGACGGTCTGCGATGTGCGGCGATCCCGACGACGTTGTCGGGGGCGGAGATGGCCCGCGGTCACCGGATGCCTGCGGGGATACCCGAACCTCCGCCCGTCGCCACGCCCTACTGGAGCTGGTGCCGCCGGCCGAGCCTGGTCATCGCCGACCCCGTGCTGATGGCCTCGCAGCCGATGCCGGATCTCGCCGCCGGCGCGATGAACTCGATGGCGCATGCGGCGGAGGCGTTGTGGTCGAGCTACGGCAATCCCGTGGCCGACGACGCCGCGCTGCGCGCCGTCGGGCTGGTGTCCCGCTCGCTGCGGGCACCGGGCGTCGACCGCGACGGAATTGCGCTGGGAGCGTTGTTGGCCGGCTTCTCGGTGGCCAACTCCCATATCGCGTTTCACCATGCGCTCTGCCAAATGCTTGCGCGCGTGACGGGAGCGTCGCATGCGCACGGAAACGCGGTGATGCTGCCCCATTCACTGCGCGCCATGGAGGACCGGGAGCCTCGGGCGCTTGCGCGTTTGTCCTGCGCGTTGGGTTGCTCCACCGACGCCCCCGCCGAGGCCGTGTCATCCATCGCAAGCTTGGCGGCGATGGTCGGCCCGACGACGCTGGCGGGGATCGGCGTTCGCCATGACCAGCTCGACGACATCGCCGAGGCGGCGATGGGCCGGCCCGAACTGGCGAACATGCGTCGGCCGTTCACGGCGCCGGAGATACGCAGGCTGCTGGAAGACGCCTACGGATCTTGACGGTTGCGTCGAATCCGCCCTCCGGGTCCCACACTGCGGTCCTGGACCGGGACAAGGGCGCCAGCCACGATCCAAGTTCACGTTCCGCTCGTCGCGCATGCCGATCCGTATCTGGATGCGGTCGCTTCGGCGCTCTTGTAGCGATCCGCAGCCGGAGAGCGGCAGAACCAAGAACTGCCGCCCCTTTTCGACCCATGTCCGATTCCGGCTTAAGGAGGCCAAGGTGCATCCCACCCATGACGACATCATTGAAATCGAACAAGTTCTGTCCCTCTGGGGGCATGTTCTGGACGACAGAGCGTGGAAACGACTTGGTGAGTGCCTCACGGAGAACGCGATCTATGACGCCAGCGTGTTCGGGTTCGAGCCTGTCCAGGGCATCGACGTGATCGAGGCCATGCTGCGGAACGGCGAACACGCGGTCGCCCATCACGTCACGAACATCCTCGTGATCCCCGACGGCACCGAGGTGACGCACGTCAAGTCCAAGGGCCTCGGGATCCTGCGCGACGGCACCGTGAGCAGTGCCACGTATCACGACGACATGGTTCGCACCGCCAGCGGCTGGCGCGTTGCCAAACGAACGCTTGCGCGCTTGGGCTAGTGCTGCCCGATACCGCAAAGACGATGGCTTTGCACCACGCCACCGAACAGAGTTCCGTGCGCTCCAACTGCGCTCGCTTCCACAGTCGCGGCACGGCATGCACCGCGGCTGTCCAGGCCTGTATCGAAGTCACAAGCGAAGAATAATTGACTCTCACGTAGAATAGTGACATGATGGCGTGGCCACGGTGGCTCGACGAAGAGGGTGGCATGGTGTCCATGGAGGCTTCTTCCAGCCGGACGGCGACGCTCACCTTCAGCCCACCCCGGGCTGCCATGGCCGGCACCGACGCGGCGCGGGCCACCTTCGCTCGCACCTTCACGCTCGACGCGGACTCCTCGTCCGCCCTCTGAGCTGCGCCTTGCCAAGGCGCACGTGGACTCGGGCTGGACGATCCGAAGTCGCCCCGCCCGGTCCACCCCTCGCCGCGTCCGATGCGGTCACGAATTGAGCGCGATCTACCGACGTGGATCCGGGAACCCACGTCAAACCAGATTGTCAGATTACGCAATGTTTATGTCGAAAAGGCAACTCAGGCTGGTTATCGGCCGAGGAGGTCAAGGTGTCCCTTATCGGTATTGAGCGAGTGAACTACTTCGCGCTCAACGCGAAGGATCCCGAGGTGGCGGCGAAGTTCGCGGTCGAGCGGCTCGGGTTCACCCTCGAGCATGCGGCGTCAGACGGCACGCACTACTTGAGCGCGCACGGGCTGGACCGCTATTCGCTGGTGTACAAGCCGGGTGAGACCCATGGCCTGCACCATGTGAGCTACGTCGTCAGTGACGAGCAGGTGCTGGACCGGGCCGGGGAGCGCCTCGCTCGCGCCGGGGTCGAGGTGACCCGGCACATCGATCGCGAGTGGGAGTCCAAGCCGGCTCTGCGGTTTCAGACCCCGGCTGGTCATCTCATCGAGCTGACCACCGGACTGCACACCGAAATCCCGGTTGCCCACCTCGTCGAGGCGCCGAAATCGGGCGGCCCGAAGCCGGTGGTGGCCGACCACATCGGTCTCGGCGCCGCCGATTTCGAGGCCGAGGACAAGTTCGCCAGGGAGGTGCTGGGTCAGCTGCAGTCGGGCAGGGTCATGGCAGGCGACGTACAGATCATGTCGTTCATGCGCTCGCCCGGCCGATACCTGTACCACGACCTCGTCGTTGTCCGCACGCCCGAAGCCAGGGTGCATCACCTCCAGTTCAGCCTCAAGAACCTCGACCAGTTCTACGAGACGGCGGAAGCGCTGCGGGCCAACGACGTGGAGATCGAGTGGGGTCCGCTGCGGCACGGTACAGCGCACAACGTCGCCATGTACTTCCGGGACGCCGAGGGCTACTGGGTGGAGTACTCGGTGGACGAGGAGATCATCCTGCACGATCCGACGTACGTGCCGCGCACCTGGAACGTCACCGACAGCCACGCCGTGGACGAGTGGAACACCGGGCAGCCCCCGGTCGGACTGGTGGGTCCGCCGCCGGCGCCGCCGGCCGACGTTCTTCTCGGCACCGACCTGGACGAGACGTTCAGCAAGGAAGGCGCGCAGTCATGATGCGCCCGACGGACAGGCTGGTGCGGGCGCAGTGAAGCTGGTTCGAGTCGAGGGTTCACGGACCGGGCTCGTCGTGGATTCGGCCGGAACGTCCTATGTGGTCGATCTCGCCGGGTCCGCGAGTGCGCTCGACGACGGCCCGGCCGAAGCGATCAAGGCGTTGTTCCCCGGTGGATCGCAGAGCTGGCTCCCGATGATCGGGGCGTGGCCCTCGGTGCGCGGCGCGCTGCTCACCCTCCTCGAGCTGGTCCAGGACGATCTCGACCGCGGCCGGAACCGGCTGGGAGCCCGTCCCCTGGCGGAGGTTCCGCTGGATCCTCCGCTGCCGGATCCGGCGTCGCGGATCTTCGCCATGGGCGGCAACTTCCCGATGCACACGGACAGGATGGCGGCGCGGATCGAGCTGCCCGAGTCGTTGGTGTCGGGCACCGCCGAAGACACGCCGCCGTGGGGCTTCTATGTGATCCCGGGAACCGTGGTGGGCCCGGGCGCGATCGTCACCCCACCGGAGGGCACGGCGAAGCTGGACTACGAGGCCGAGGTCGGCGTCGTGCTGGGCGGGGCCGAGCATCCCCAGGGCAGTGACCGCGTCTCGTTGTGGGGTTATACGGCGTGGAACGACTTCAGCATCCGGGACGACGCGCTCGGGCTGTCCAGAATCGATCACGGTCCGCTGACCTGGTCGTTGGTGAAGAACTTCCGGACGGGGAATAGCTGCGGTCCCTGGATGGTCGTCGACGAGGCGATCGACGTCACCGATCTGAGGATCCGCTGCCGTGTCAACGACGAGCTCAGGCAGGACGGGACCACCGCGGACATGCGGTACTCCTTCGGCCGGATCGCGGCGCACATCTCGCGGTTCGTCCCACTCGGCAGCGGGGACATGATCCTTTCCGGTACGCCCGGGGGCACCGCCATGGAGGACGGGCCGGACGGCGCGTTCCTGCGGGACGCCGACGAGGTCGAGGTCGTAGTGGACGGGGTCGCACCGCTGCGCAACACCGTGAAGATGAGTTGAGGGCTCCCCCCTGACCGGCGAGGACAGCCGCCCTCGCCGCCGGACTCGTCACCGGGTGCACCGCCCGGTCTTCGCAGCCGGCCGACTCCCCGTCGCAGAAGGAAAGGAAGAACAACCGTGTCCCATGTCGTAACCGGGCTCCGGCTGACCGAACAGGCGACACTGACGATACTCAACGCGGCCGTGGAAGAGGCCCGCAAGCGCGAAGCCCCGGTGGCGATCGCCGTCGTCGACACGAGTGGCCAACTGCGGGCCTTCGTCCTCATGGACGATGCGGTGCCGTTCGCCCAAGAGGTCGTCCCCAAGAAGGCTCGCACTGCGGCCTATGTCGGCTCGCCCACAGGGGAGATGGACCCCGCGCTCGCCGCGCGGCTCGCCGCCGCTGCCACTGACTTCACCGACCTGCGTGGCGGTCTGCCCATCGTGGTCGACGGAGTCGTTGTCGGTGGCATCGCGGCCAGCGGGTCCTCCTCCGACAACGACGTCGCGATCGCGCAGGCCGGCCTGGATGTGTTGACGTAACGGCCCCATAGGGAGGTTCAGAAATGGCTTCGGAACTCGATCACCTTGCCCAAGGCGTCAACCACGCCGCGTTTCCCACGTTCGACCCGGTCGGCACGGTGCGCTTCTACCACGAGATCCTCAAGTTCCCCATCGTCCACTCCGTGTGCGCGGTCGGCTGGGGGCCGTCGGACCATCCCGACTTCGTGCACTTCTTCTTCGACATCGGCAAGGGTGACCGGCTGGCGTTCTTCTACTACTTCGGTCTCGAGCGGTTCGGCGAACCGAGGCAGGACGCATACGCCACACACGGTCCCGAGGTGCCCCGCTTCTTCCGTGACTCCCGGCATCTGGCCATCCATGTCGACTCCGAGGAAGCGCTGGACGAGTACCGCCGGCGCCTGGAGGACAACGGCTGGACGGTCGAGATGCAGGTCAAGCACGAGACCATCGAGTCGATCTACACGCACGACCCGAACGGCTTCATGGTCGAGTTCACCTACCCGACCCGCGAGATGACAAGGGTGGACGACGAGGACGCGGCACTGACCGTGCGGGCACTGCTCGACGTCGTGTCGGGTGACGAGGAGCCGACGCTGTCGAAACTGTGGGCACGCAAGGCGGAACTCATCGTCGCGGGTGTCGCCGCCGACTTGGCGGAGGGAGGCCGGTGATCGAGCTGTACGTGCTCAACGTGCCGGAGTTTCGCGCCTTCATCGACCAGGGCGCGAAGGTCGCGGACGAGGTGCACAACGTCGGCAACTACGTCCAGTTGTGCGGGAAGAAGACCCTGATCATCGACCGCCGCGAGGCCGGTGTCCGGCCTGCGGTCTGGTACAGCGCCATCGGGGCGCTGCGCCACGGCAAAATCGCGCAGTTCGACAGGGATGCGCTCCGCGTCGAACCAGAGTGACCCGAGCAGCAGGGTGACGCGATAACCGACCCGTTCGGCTGCTCAGGCGCCCCCGCCCTCGATCAGGCGCCGCAGTGAGGGGAGCAACGCGTCGATGTCCTGACCGGTTCGGAACGCGACGACCATGGTGCCGTCGCCGACGGCGTCCACGGGGGAAGAGGATGGCGGAAAGAGCGCAAGCACCTCGCGCATCGCCTCGTCCACCTCCGCGACGGGGTCAGCGGACTCCCCTCGGAGCCATCGGCGCAGCACGTGGTTGTGGGCGGCTACCACTGCCGCCGCCATCAGCTCGGCCCTCAGCGATGCCGCCTGCGTCGAGCCTCCCATCCACTCCAAGATGAACTCCCGGAAGAGACGCTGGTAACGGGCCACGCTGGCGATCTCGCGATCACGGAGCGCGGGCACCTTACTGGTGAGGACATACCGCCTTCTGGCGAGATCGCCTTCGTCGATGTAGTGCAACAGCACCAGACGCACCGCGTCGGAGACAGCGACCAGGGCCGTGCTGTCGTTGGACGTCGCCAGCCGGTCCCTGATCAGCTCGAGCAGGCGATCATGATCGGGAAAGATCACCTGTTCCTTGGAGCGGTAGTAGCGGAAGAACGTCGAGCGCCCCAGTCCGGCCCGTTCCGCGATGTCGTCGACGGTGGTCTGCTCGTACCCGCGCTCGTCGAAGAGGGCGAACGCGGCGTCCGCGAGTCGGACCCGCGCGGTTGGTTTGCTCATGAACGCCCATCCTTCCCCGCCTCAGCGCATCGATGCCACTTGCCACCATTGAATGGTACTGAGTACCGTCAATGCGAGACTGAGTGTCATAGCTTGGGAGGTACGGCATGGGTTCCATGGCACGCAGCGAGTCAGACCTACCGATCCGGCCGCTGTACGACACTTCCGCGCTGGAGGACTTCGAGGTCCGTACCAAGCTGGGCACTCCGGGGCAGTTCCCGTACACCCGCGGGGTGTACCCGACGATGTACACCGGCCGACCGTGGACGATGAGGCAGTACGCCGGGTTCGGCACGGCGAAGGAGTCCAACGAGCGCTACCACGAGCTGGTCGACGCGGGCACCGGCGGTCTGAGTGTGGCGTTCGACCTGCCCACACAGATGGGCTACGACTCCGACGAGGCGATCGCCCAGGGTGAGGTCGGCAAGGTTGGCGTGGCGATCGATTCGATCGAGGACATGCGGACACTGTTCCGGGGCCTGCCGCTGGACAAGGTGTCGACGTCGATGACGATCAACGCTCCGGCTTCGACCCTGCTGCTGATGTACCAGCTGGTCGCGGCCGAGCAGGGCGTCGCGGGCCATCAGCTGACCGGCACGATCCAGAACGATGTGCTGAAGGAGTACATCGCCCGGGGCACCTACATCTACCCGCCCAAGCAGTCGCTGCGATTGATCAGCGACACCTTCGCCTACTGCCACCGTGAGATCCCCCGCTGGAACACAATCTCCATCTCCGGCTACCACATGGCGGAGGCCGGGGCGAGCCCCGTGCAGGAGATCGCGTTCACCCTTGCCAACGCCAAGGAGTACGTGCGCGCCGCGATCGCCACAGGCCTGGACGTCGACGACTTCGCGCCCCGCCTGTCGTTCTTCTTCGTCGCCCGCACCACGCTGCTCGAGGAGATCGCGAAGTTCCGCGCGGCCCGCCGGATCTGGGCCCGCGTCATGCGTGACGAATTCGGCGCCAAGAACCCCAAGTCGCAGATGCTTCGCTTCCACACCCAGACCGCCGGCGTGCAGCTGACCGCCCAGCAGCCCGAGGTCAACCTCGTCCGGGTCGCACTGCAGGGCCTGGGCGCGGTGCTCGGCGGGACCCAGTCCTTGCACACCAACTCCTATGACGAGGCCATCGCCCTGCCTACCCAGAAGGCGGCCCGCCTCGCCCTGCGCACCCAGCAGATCATCGCGTACGAGACCGACGTGACCAAGACCGTCGACCCTTTCGCCGGGTCCTACGTCATCGAGTCGATGACCGACGACATCGAGGCGGCGACTCTGGAACTGATCAAGGCCGTCGAGGACCGCGGCGGTGCCGTGGCGGCGATCGAGCAGGGTTTCCAGAAGTCCGAGATCGAACGCTCCGCCTACCGCATCGCACTGGAGATCGATAACCAGGAGCGGACGATGGTGGGGGTCAACAAGTACGTCCTCGATGAGGAAGAGCCCTACGAGCCGCTGCGCGTCGACCCGCACATCGAGGCCGACCAGTGCGAACGCCTCGCGGCCCTGCGCAGGGAACGAGACAGCCACGCCGTCGAGCGAGCCCTTGACGCTCTGCGCATGGCTGCGGAAGGCACCGACAATGTCCTGTTCCCCATGCGTGAAGCCCTCGGACACCGCGCCACCGGCGGCGAAATCGCCCACGCTCTGCGGGACGTATGGGGCGTTCACCAGCCGCACGACACGTTCTGACGTCGATGACAGCAGTTCCCCATGCCGACACCCAGCATTCTTCGGAGTCCCGCCATGCCCTTGCCCCCGACCTGCCACCGAGCACTGAGCGGAAGCAGATGAGCACCATCGACATCCACACGACCGCGGGCAAGCTGGCGGATCTCCAGCGCCGCATCGAGGAAGCGACGCACGCCGGCTCCGCACGTGCAGTGGAGAAGCAGCACGCCAAGGGCAAGCTGACGGCCCGTGAGCGGATCGATCTGCTGATCGACGAGGGCTCGTTCGTCGAGCTGGACGAGTTCGCCCAGCACCGCTCGACCGACTTCGGCATGGAGAACAACCGGCCCTACGGCGACGGTGTCGTCACCGGCT
This sequence comes from Streptomyces sp. NBC_01450, assembly GCF_036227505.1. Taxonomy (NCBI): domain Bacteria; kingdom Bacillati; phylum Actinomycetota; class Actinomycetes; order Kitasatosporales; family Streptomycetaceae; genus Streptomyces; species Streptomyces sp. NBC_01450. The sequence continues at coordinate 1,253,830 of NZ_CP109481.1, forward strand.
ACGGCATGGTCGACGGCCGCCCGGTCGCCGTCTTCTCCCAGGACTTCACCGTCTTCGGCGGCGCCCTGGGCGAGGTCTTCGGCCAGAAGATCATGAAGGTGATGGACTTCGCGCTGAAGACCGGCTGTCCGGTCATCGGCATCAACGACTCCGGCGGCGCCCGTATCCAGGAGGGCGTCAGCGCGCTCGGCATGTACGGCGAGATCTTCCGCCGCAACACCCACGCGTCCGGCGTCATCCCGCAGATCTCGCTCGTCGTCGGCCCCTGCGCGGGCGGCGCGGTGTACTCCCCCGCCATCACCGACTTCACGATCATGGTCGACCAGACCTCGCACATGTTCATCACGGGTCCGGACGTCATCAAGACGGTGACGGGCGAGGACGTCGGCTTCGAGGAGCTCGGCGGCGCGCGCACCCACAACGCGGTGTCGGGCGTGGCCCACCACATGGCGGGCGACGAGAAGGACGCCATCGAGTACGTCAAGCAGCTGCTGTCGTACCTGCCGTCCAACAACCTCAGCGAGCCCCCGGTCTTCCCGGAGGAGGCGGACCTCGCCCTCACGGACGAGGACCGCGAGCTGGACGTGATCGTGCCGGACAGCGCGAACCAGCCGTACGACATGCACGCGGTGATCGAACACATCCTGGACGACGCCGAGTTCTTCGAGACCCAGGCGCTGTTCGCGCCGAACATCCTCACCGGCTTCGGACGGGTCGAGGGCCACCCGGTCGGCATCGTCGCCAACCAGCCGATGCAGTTCGCCGGCTGTCTGGACATCGACGCGAGCGAGAAGGCGGCCCGCTTCGTGCGCACCTGCGACGCCTTCAACGTCCCCGTCATCACCTTCGTGGACGTGCCCGGCTTCCTCCCGGGCGTCGACCAGGAGCACACGGGCATCATCCGCCGCGGCGCCAAGCTGATCTACGCGTACGCCGAGGCGACCGTCCCGCTCATCACGGTCATCACCCGCAAGGCCTTCGGCGGTGCCTACGACGTCATGGGCTCCAAGCACCTGGGCGCGGATCTCAACCTCGCCTGGCCGACCGCCCAGATCGCCGTGATGGGCGCGCAGGGCGCGGTGAACATCCTGCACCGCCGTACCATCGCCGACGCCGAGAGCACCGGAAACGCCGAGGCCACCCGGGCCCGCCTGATCCAGGAGTACGAGGACACCCTCCTCAACCCCTACACGGCGGCCGAGCGCGGCTACATCGACGCGGTGATCATGCCGTCCGACACCCGCTCCCACGTCGTACGCGGCCTGCGCCAACTGCGCACCAAGCGCGAGGCACTGCCCCCGAAGAAGCACGGCAACATCCCCCTCTAGGCCTGCTGGGAGCCGACATGAACATCAAGGTCGTACGGGGCAACCCCACCCCCGAGGAACTGGCTGCCGCCCTGGCGGTGGTCCGCGCCCGCGCCGCAGCGGCTTCGTCGGTTCCCGCGACGCCCAAGCAACTGGATGAATGGGCGGACAAGAAACGCAACATCCCGCGCCACACCCTCGCGCAGCCGGGGTCGACGACCTGGCGCAGCACGTATTGGCCCCGTTGAACGAGCGGGCCCTGCCTCACCTGTTGACTCTTGGAGAGAGTATGAATGCCCTGCACCAGCGCACGGAGCATGCCAGTGCCGCTCCGGCGCCGTACACCCGCGTCGTGATCGCCAGGCCCGGACTCGACGGCCACGACCGCGGCGCGAAGGTCATCGCCCGGGCTCTGCGTGACGCCGGCGTGGAGACCTCGCACCGGCTCACCGCGCCCGCAAGCGACATGCTGGGGTCGGCATGCTGACGAAGGTGCTCATCGCCAACCGTGGCGAAATCGCTGTCCGCGTGGCCCGGGCCTGCCGGGACGCCGGGATCGCGAGCGTTGCCGTGTATGCGGAACCAGACAGGGACGCGTCGCATGTCCGGGCGGCGGACGAGGCGTTCGCTTTGGGCGGTGACACCCCCGCCACCAGCTACCTGGACATCGCCAAGGTCCTCCAGGCCGCCAAGGACTCCGGCGCGGACGCCATCCACCCGGGCTACGGCTTCCTGTCGGAGAACGCCGAGTTCGCCCAGGCGGTCCTGGACGCGGGCCTGACCTGGATCGGCCCGCCCCCGCAGGCCATCCGCGACCTCGGCGACAAGGTCGCCGCCCGCCACATCGCCCAGCGCGCCGGCGCCCCCCTCGTCGCGGGCACCCCCGACCCGGTCAGCGGCGCCGACGAGGTCGTCGCCTTCGCCGAAGAGCACGGGCTGCCGATCGCGATCAAGGCCGCCTTCGGCGGCGGCGGACGCGGCCTGAAGGTCGCCCGCACCCTCGAAGAGGTCCCCGAGCTCTACGACTCCGCCGTCCGTGAGGCGGTGGCCGCGTTCGGCCGCGGCGAGTGCTTCGTCGAGCGCTACCTCGACAAGCCCCGCCACGTCGAGACCCAGTGCCTGGCCGACACCCACGGCAACGTCGTCGTCGTCTCCACGCGTGACTGCTCGCTCCAGCGCCGCCACCAGAAACTGGTGGAAGAGGCCCCCGCGCCGTTCCTGTCCGACGCCCAGGTGGCGGAGCTGTACTCCTCCTCCAAGGCGATCCTCAAGGAAGCCGGATACGTCGGCGCCGGCACGGTGGAGTTCCTCGTCGGCATGGACGGCACGATCTCCTTCCTCGAGGTCAACACCCGCCTCCAGGTCGAACACCCGGTCACCGAGGAAGTCGCCGGCATCGACCTCGTCCGCGAGATGTTCCGCATCGCCGACGGCGAGGAACTCGGCTACGGCGACCCCGTCCTGCGCGGCCACTCCTTCGAGTTCCGCATCAACGGCGAAGACCCGGGGCGCAACTTCCTGCCCGCCCCCGGCACGGTGACGCTGTTCGCCCCGCCGTCGGGTCCGGGCGTGCGCCTGGACGCGGGCGTCGAGTCCGGCAGTGTGATCGGCCCGGCCTGGGACTCCCTGCTCGCCAAGCTGATCGTCACCGGCGCCACCCGCGAGCAGGCGCTCCAGCGCGCCGCCCGCGCCCTGGAGGAGTTCCAGGTCGAGGGCATGGCGACGGCCATCCCGTTCCACCGCGCGGTGGTCCAGGACCCGGCCTTCGGCCCCGAACTGACCGGATCCACCGACCCGTTCACGGTCCACACCCGCTGGATCGAGACCGAGTTCGTCAACGAGATCCCCGCCTTCACGACCCCCGCGGACACGGACGCCGACGAGGAGCCGGGGCGCGAGACGGTCGTCGTCGAGGTCGGCGGCAAGCGCCTGGAGGTCTCGCTGCCGTCCTCGCTGGGCATGTCCCTGGCCCGCACCGGCCTCGCCGCCGGCGCCAAGCCCAAGCGCCGCGCCGCGAAGAAGTCCGGCCCGGTGGCCTCCGGCGACACCCTCGCCTCGCCCATGCAGGGCACGATCGTCAAGGTCGCGGTCGAGGAGGGCCAGGAGGTCAAGGAGGGCGACCTCGTCGTCGTCCTCGAGGCCATGAAGATGGAACAGCCCCTCAACGCCCACCGCTCCGGCACCATCAAGGGCCTGAGCGCGGAGGTCGGCGCGTCCATCACCTCCGGCGCCGTGATCTGCGAGATCAAGCACTGAGCCGTAGGAACGCGGACCACAGAGCCCCGGAAGCCAGAGAAATCTGGTTCCGCGGGTTCTCGGGAGATTCCTCGGAGCCCATCTCATCTGCGAGGTCTCCGACAGGGGGCACGCCTCACCCCATTTGGGCCGCGCCGCCCACGATGACGAAGGCGGCCGGGGACTGTTCCTCATCGCTCAACTCACCCTGCGCTGGGGCACGCGCTACACCCCGACGGGAAAGACGATCTGGACCGAACAGCTGCTGCATCCAGCCCTCGGGTAAACTTACCGTGATGTCCAAAATTCGCCACTATCGACAAAGCTTTGCCGTGGCAACTGCCCCGACCTGGCTACTATCGCCTTCATGACGAAGAGTGCGCGAAGAACCGCAGACAGCTCCGCGCCTGCCCGCAAGACGAAGGAGAGTTCGTCAGGTCGGCTTTCGACACGGCGCGCGCTCGTCGAGAACGAGATCTTCGAGCAGGCGTCCAGGCTGTTCGCCGAGCGCGGCTTCTCCGGCACCAACCTGGGGGATGTCGCCGAGGCCATGGGCATCACCCGCCCCGCGCTCTACTACTACGTAAAGAGCAAGGACGAACTGCTCGCCAGGCTCGTCGAACAGATCACGGAAGGACCGGCGGCGGAGATCGAAGCCCTCGCCGCGGACTCAGACACCGACCCCGCGAGCCGGCTGCGCCGGATCGCACACCTGATCACCCTGCAACGGGCCGACCAGCCGAACCGGTTCCAGCTGCTGCTGCGCTCGGAAGCGGATCTCCCCCCAGCCGTCGCCGAGGCCCACCGGGTCGCCCAGCGAGCCACTCTGCGCCACCTCATCGAGGTGATCGACGAAGGCGTCCTCAAAGGGCAGTTCCGCCCGATCGAAACGCGCACGGCCGCACTCGCGGTAGCCGGAATGTGCAACTGGGTCGCCTGGTGGTACCACCCAGGCGGCAAGCGCGGCTTCGGAGAGAAGGATGCCGCCGCGGACCAGATCGCGGAACTGGCCCTGGCCATGGTGCAGCAGACGAGCCCACGGACTCCCGAAGCATCCGGACCGAGGGCCGCCCTCGCGCTGCTACACCAGGACCTCCACCACCTGGAGCGAACGCTCGGCGACCAGGGCCGCGACGACTCCTAGAACTCCGAACCCAAGGAGCAGGGGCAGACGGTCCGCCAGCTCTTCGGCACCACTCAGTTGCGCGTTGGGCCGACCCCTCGATCAATACCTCGACGAAGCTCCCGCCCTTCAGTCACGAGCCGTCGACGCCCTGTTCCATCGCGATGCTGCCCAGTACCGCGTCTTCGACCGCCCTTGCGGCGTTCTCGCCACCTCCTCCTCCGTAAGGAACAAGCCCATTCACTGCGCCACAAGTCGTCGGCCAGTTCTCCGACTCTTGACGCCACTCAACACTTACGTAAGATAGTTGACTAAAGTGATGGTCTGGTGATTCTCCCGTTCTCGCCGAGCCACTACCCCCTTCGACCACCCATCCGCCGTGGACGCTCACAGCGCGCGCCTCAGGAGCCGCCGTGGTCATGTCCGGCAGTTCACCCGTACCCGACGGCTGATCGACATCGGCGCCTCCTGGCCGGAGGCCGTCGGCCGGCACGGGTGGCGAGAACCACAGGAGGAGGCGGCTGGAGCGTACACAGCTACTCCCTCCTGATCTGTCTTGATCACATGAATTCGACCGCGGCGCTGTTCACATCACTCGCCGGGGAGTTAGAGAGGCAAGTCATGGCCATTGATGTCGCTTCGGCCGATCCGGGGATACGGGACGATTCCCGGCGGGAGCTGCTACGGGTCCTCGGCGATGTCGAGCGGCGTGTGTTGTGGCTCTCGACCGCGATCACCGATCACGCCAACCGGGTGCGGCCCAATCCATCGGGGCTGAAGGTCGGTGGTCATCAGGCGTCGAGTGCCTCGATGACCTCCATCATGACGGCCTTGTGGTTCCACGAACTCACCCGGGACGACCGGGTGTCGGTCAAGCCGCACGCCTCCCCCGTGCTGCACGCCATCAACTACCTGCTCGGTGAGCTCGATCAGTCGTACCTCACCCAGCTGCGGTCCTTCGGCGGTCTGCAGAGCTATCCCAGCCGCTCGAAGGACCCCGATCCCGTCGACTACTCGACCGGCTCGGTGGGCATCGGGGCGACCGCGCCTCTCTGGGGTGCCGTCGCCCGGCGCTACGTCGACGGACGGTTCGGCGGCGCCGGCGCCGGCCGGCAGTACTCGCTGCTGGGTGACGCGGAGCTGGACGAGGGCGCGATCTGGGAGGCGGTGCAGGATCCCACGGTGGCTGGCCTAGGCGAGATCGTCTGGGTCGTCGACCTTAACCGGCAATCGCTCGACCGTGTGGTGCCGGGGGCGGCGGCTGAGCGGGTGCGCGGCATGTTCACCGCGGCCGGCTGGCAGGTCCTGACACTCAAGTACGGGCAGTTGCTGGAGGACCTGTTCGACCGGCCGGGCGGCGACGAGCTGCGCCTGCGCCTGGACACCATGGAGAACCCCGAATACCAGCGGCTGCTGCGCTGCACCCCGCAGCAGCTGCGCGACCGGCTGCCCGGCACGGGCTCGGGTTCGGGACCCATCGCCCACCTGCTCTCGGGCGTCGACGACGACACCCTGCACAACGCGGTCCGCAACCTCGGCGGACACGATCTCGGGGCCCTGCTGGACGCGTACGACACCATCGACGACACCCGCCCGACCGTGATCTTCGCCTACACGGTCAAGGGTTACGGTCTGCCGACCGAGGGCCATCCGCAGAACCACTCCACCCTCCTGACGGGAGACCAGATGGCGGAGCTGGCAGCCCGCCTGGGCGAGGACCTCGACGCCCCCTGGCGGGGGTTCGCCGACGATTCCGCGGCGGCGGCGCTGTGCACGGCGGCAGCGGAACGGCTCCGCAGGCCACACCAGGAGACGGTGCGACCGCCCGCCGTCCCGGCCGATCTCGGCCGCCCCGCCCCCGGCGGCACCGGTAACACCCAACAGGCCTTGGGCCGCGCACTGTTGGACCTGACCCGCAAGGCCCCGGAGGCGGCAGGCCGGGTCGTGACGGTGAGCCCCGACGTCAGTTCGTCCACCAACCTGGGCGGCTGGCTCAACAAAGTCGGGGTCTGGTCGCCTGCCGAGGGCACCGACTGGTTCGCCGACGACGCCGAGACCATCCTGCACTGGCGGGAGAAGCCGACCGGCCAGCACCTGGAACTCGGCATCGCCGAGACCAACCTGGTCGGACTGCTCGGCGAGCTGGGCGCGACCTGGAGCCGCTGGGGACAACCGCTTCTGCCCATCGGCGTGGTCTACGACCCGTTCGTCAACCGGGCCCTGGAGCCCTGGTCGTTCGGCATCTACGCCGGCGGCCAGTCCATCCTGGTCGGCACCCCCTCCGGCGTCAGCCTCGCCTCGGAGGGCGGAGCCCACCAGTCGATCACCACGCCCTCGCTGGGCATCGAACAGCCCGGATGCGTCTCCTATGAACCCGCCTTCGGCATCGACACGGAGTGGTGCCTGCTCGCCTCACTGTCCAACCTCGGTAAACCCAACGGCAGTTCGGCCTATCTGCGGCTGTCCACCCGTCCGGTGGACCAGAGCCTGGCCGCCGTACCCGCCGACCCGGCCGCCCGTGAACGTCGCCGCCGCCAGACCGTCGCCGGGGCCTACCCGCTGCGCCGGACCGTCGGCACGCCCGCCGTCACCCTCGCCGTGATGGGCGCCATGGTCCCCGAAGCCCTGGCCGCCGCCGACCGCCTCACCACTCTCGACCGCCCGGCAGACGTGATCTGCGTGACCAGCCCCGACCTCCTCTTCCGCGCCCAGCGCGCCCGCCTCGGCCAGGAGGATGCCCCCAGCTGGATCCTGGACCAGGTCTTCCCGGCAGAACGCGCCACGCCCCTGCTCACGTTGGTCGACGGCCACCCGCACACGCTCGCCTTCCTGGCCACGGTGAACAACGTGCCGGTCACGACGCTCGGCGTGAGCCGCTTCGGCCAGTCCGGCGCACTGGACGACGTGTACCGCTACCACGGCATCGACACGGACAGCGTGGTCCAAGCCGTCCTCGACCTCATCGACTGAGGCCTTTGAGAGCTCTGAGGCATCACCGCCTCGCCCTGAGCCCACCGGGTCAACCGCCGGCCGAGCCCTGTCCTGCCCGACAGTCGGCCGGCGGTTCCATGTCCTGTTGTTTTACATAGACGAAAAATTCTTGACGGTTATGACGAACTACGGTATCCATGAAGCATGACAGTTCGACGCGTTCACGTAGTTGGAGGCGGACCCGCAGGTCTGTTCGCGGCCCGGCTGCTGGCCCTTCGGCACCCCGACTGGCGCGTGCGCCTGCACGAGAGGAACCCTCCCGAGGAGACGTTCGGCTTCGCGGTCGGCCTCACCGGCGGTCTCCTCAAGGCGCTGCAGCACGCCGACCCGGACCTGTATCAGGAGATCATCGACGCGGCGCACACGTTCTCGTCGAGCGGTTTCCGACTGCCGCAGGGCGATGCGAGCCTCGGCCGGTTCCACAACGGCGCCATCAGTCGCGCGCGACTGCTGCGGCTCCTGCTGAGGGGGGCGGTCGGCGCGGGCGTGCAGGTGGAGAGCCATTCGTGCGACGTCGGCGACATACTTGACGACGCCGACCTGGTGATCGCCGCCGACGGGGCCGCCAGCGCCACCAGGAGCCGCTTCCAGGAGGAGTTCGGAGCCGAAGTCACCCCGGGCCGGGGCCGGTTCATCTGGTGCGGAGCCAAAGCACCGCTCGACGGCGGAGTGTTCATGCCCGTGAAGACCTCGGACGGGCTGTTCGTCGCCCACGCCTACCCCTACGGTGAGACACGCTCCACGTTCGTGATCGAGGCGTCCGCCGAGACCGTGAGCCGGACCGGGTTCGGCGACCGGCGATGGTCCGACGAGGGCGAGTCGGACGACGCGGCACTGCGGTACCTGTCCGAGGCGTTCTCCGCGCAGCTGGGCGGTAGATCCTTCTTGGGCAACCGGTCGCGATGGGGTTGGTTCAATACCGTACGGTGTGCCCGCTGGCACCACGGCAAGGTCGTACTGCTCGGAGATGCCGCGGCGACCGCCCACCCCTCGCTGGGCTCCGGCACGAAGATCGCGATGGAGAGCGCGATAGCGCTGGCCGACGCATTCAGCTCCATGAAGGACGAGCCGGTGGAAGCCGCCCTGGATCGTTTCGAGGAGTCCCGGCGCCCCGAGGTCGAACGACTGCAAGAGCGCGCTCAGCGCAGTCAGCTGTGGTGGGAGTCATTCGAAGTGCGGCAGCACCTCAGCCCGGCCCGGATGGCCGTGGCCTACCTCAGCCGGGCCGGCGCCGTGTCGCTGGACGACCTGCTGGTCTCGGACCCGGAGATCGCGACTCGGGCTCTGGCGGAGTTCGCCGGCGTCGAGCCCGGCGAGGTGCCGGGCTCGGGGCTCACGGACTGGGTACTGAGCCAGCCCGTTCAAACGCCGCATCACCGCTACCCGCACCGACTCAACAGCCCCGGACCCAGCACCGCGACCGTCCAGGTGGACTGCGGCGACGCCTGGGGACCGGGAGCCACCAAGCTCGTCGAGCAGGTGCAGGAGCTCCTGCACCGGGGCGCCGAGGTCATCCGCCTGACCGGCGAGGATTCCCGCGGCGCCGTGCTCGACCGCCTGGCCGTCGGAGAACGGATCAGAACCGAGCTTCCCGTCCTCGTGGACGTCGCGGCCGGCTCACCGCATCTGCATCACGCCGTCGACGGAGTGGTCGCGGGGCGCACGGACCTCGTCCACGTGACGGACGGATCATGACCGCGGATCCACGGAAGAGCGGCTCCGCACCGCTCCTGCGCCGACGGTTCCGGGTGGCGGTGGGCGATACGGACGCAGCCCAGGTGATCTACTTCGCCGCGCCCACCCGCTGGGCCGAGCGCCTGTCGAGCGAGTGGCTGGCGGACGTGGGTTTCGCGACGTCGAAGATGCTCGCCTCCGGCTTCGGCCTTCCGGCCGTGCACTGCGAACTCAGCTACCACAGCCCCCTCCGCCTGGACGACGAGCTGGACGCCACCCTGTGGCTGGACACGCTCTCGACGCGCTCGCTCACGTTCCGCAGCGACTTCGCGCTCATCGACGCCCCGGAGCCGGCGGTGCGGATGCATCTCACCCAGGTGTACGTACGGACGTCGGGGGCGGCGCCGGAAAGCCTCCCCCTACCCGACGGGCTGGTCGCGCGCCTGCAGGGGCAAGGCGCCGCCGGATCGCCAAACACTCCGGACGTTGACCTATTCGTCGAAAATTCATCATGATAGAAAATCCGAACCCGAAGGGAGATGCCATGCTTCTCCAGAAGGCCGCCACCGGCAAAGGTGAGGCTAACGCGGTCGGGACCCTGGGGGCGAACCACACCGCCTTCCCGTGCTGGGACCCGGTCGAGACAGTGCGGTTCTACGGGGAGCTCCTCGGATTCCCCCTCGTCCAAGCCGTTCCGGCCCTCGGCTGGGGCAAGGACGACAACCCCGACATGGTCCACTTCTTCTTCGACATCGGTAACGGGGACACACTCGCCTTCTTCTACTACTTCGGCTGGCCGCGGCCGGAGCCGGTCCACCAAGTGCTGCGGCAGGCCAACCACATCGCTGTCGAAGTGCCCGACGAGGCGAGCCTGCTGGCCTACCGCGACAAGCTCAGGGCTGCTGGGTACAAGGTCATGACGGTGGAACACGAAACCATCGAGTCGATCTACGTGGACGACCCGAACGGGATCTTCTTCGAGTTCACCCGGCCGCTGAGGGAGCTGACCCGGCTCGACGCCGACGACGCGCAGCGGACCCTCGCCGGGCTGGCCACGGTGCTCGAGGCGGGCGGCACCTCCATCCAGGACGTCTGGCGGGCGAAGGCCCAGGCCAACTCCCCGATCGGCGGTCCCGCGATCCACGTGGTCGACCAGCCCGAGTGGAGCGGCGCGGTGGACTTCGCACGCCGGTCCGGCCTCCTGGTCGAACAGCGCGACGGCTATCTCGTCATCCACAGCGACAGCCCCTTCGAGATCGACCGCAAGGAATCCGGGCTGCACCTGGCCGTGTGGTTCACCCTGCCCGCCGGCGGCCTGGAGGGCTGGATCACCCGGTTCGACCGCGAGGTACTGAGGGTCGAGGCATGACGGCAGACACGACGACCGGCACGGCGGTCACCCGGGTCCCCTCGGGCCGCGGCAAGGCGACTCTGGCCTCGGACTGGCATCCGGCGCCCCTGCCGGACAAGACCACCATCAGCCTGCACACCCTGATCTCGTACGACGGAGAAGTGTCCCGAGGCACTCTCTACGAGCCCGGCATGGCGAGCCGCACGGTGTTCTGCCTCATGCATCCGCGGCAGGATCTACAGCGTCACCCACTGATTCCCGGGCTGCTCGGCGCGGGACACTCGGTCTGGGCGCAGGCCGGCCGCGACGTAGGCAACGACCTGCGGTTGGTCCACGAGAACGCGCTGCTGGACGTCGCCGCCGGAATGGAGTTCCTGCGCGGCCGCGGTTTCGAGCACATAGTGCTGATCGGCCATTCCGGAGGCGCCGGCCTCTACACGTTCTACGCCGAGCAGGCGCTGACGGCGCCCTCGGACCGCATCACCAGGACGCCGGGCGGAGCGCCGGTCAAGCTGGGTGACGCACCGATGCCGGCGCCGGACGGGCTCGTGCTCGTCGCGCCGCACCCCGGCCAGGGGCGGTTGCTCCTGTCCATGATCGACGCCTCGGTCACAGACGAGGAGGACCCGTTCTCCGTCGACGCCGACCTCGACCCGTACAACCCGGCGAACGGCTTCGGCGAGGCTCCCGAAGGGTCGCACTTCCCGGCCGAGTTCCTCGACCGCTACCGCGTGGCCCAGCGCGCCCGTGTCGCGCGGATCGACGAGCGGGCACGCGAACTCATCGCCGATCAACTCGCGGCCCGCAAACGGTTCAAGAGCGGTACGGGCGACGTCTCGGACCGGCGACGCAGCGTCCTGACACCGGTCATCACCACGTACCGGTCGGACGCCGATCCCCGGTGCACCGATCTCGGTCTGGACCCCTCCGACCGTCCCTACGGGTCGGTGATCAGCGCCCGGCCGTCGGTGTCCAACTACGGCGTCACCGGCTTCGGACGCCTCACCACGCCGGAGGCATGGCTGTCGACATGGTCCGGCATCTCGTCGAACGCGTCGCTGGCCCGTTCCCTGAGCGGGGTGACGATCCCCACCCTGATCATCGAGTACACGGGCGACTGCTCGGTGTTCCCCGGCGACGTCCAGGACGCCCTGGCCGCCCTGAAGGCGGACGACGCCACACATCTGCGTATCCGGGCTGATCACTTCGGCAGGCCACTCGCCGAGGGCGACGAGTCCGGGGTCGCGGCGACCGTACGCGAACTGGTTCCCTGGACAGAGGAGCGCACAAGCCGATGAAGACCACATCCGAGTCAGCGTCGACTTCGGAACCCGGTATCCCCGACGTTCCCGACATCGTCGCCTACCCCGAAGAGGCGGTACGCCGCTACCGTGCCGCCGGCTTCTGGTCCGACCGCACGGTGGCGCAGGAGTTCCGTGCAGTGGCGGACAAGTATCCCGACCATGCCGCCGTGCTCACCCCCGACGCCCGTCTCACCTACGCCGAACTGGACCGGCGCACCGACCGGATCGCCATCGGGCTGCGTGACCTCGGGCTGCGGCCCGGCGACCCGGTGCTGCTGCAGGTAACCAACAACCTCTGGACCGTGCTGGCCTGGTACGGACTGCTCAAGGCCGGGCTGGTGCCCGTGGCCACCCTGGCCCAGCACCGCCGGCACGAGATCGTCGAGATCGCTCGCCAGGCCGAACCCGTCGCACACCTCATCGAGCCCGGTTTCCGCAGCCACGACCTGGTCGCCCTCGCCGCGGAAGTGGCCCGGGAACAGCCGTCGCTGCGGTGGCTGCTCACCATCGGCACGGCATCCCCGCCCCCGGGTGCCGTCGCCCTGGAGACGCTGGAGGCGGTGGGCCGCCCGGATGATCCAGCCGTCGCCCGCGCCGTCGTGGAGGAGATCCAGAAGGCCATCCCCGCCGATTCCCTGGCCGTATTCCAGCTCTCCGGTGGAACCACGAGCATTCCCAAGCTGATCCCCCGGCTGCACGCCGAGTACTGGTACAACTCGCGGGCCTACGCCGAGGCGATCGACATGGACTCCACCAGCTGCTTCGCCCATCTCCTGCCGCTGGTGCACAACGCCGGCATCGTCTGCGGGCTGCACTCCGCGCACTCCGTGGGCGGCTGCTTCGCACTGGCCTCGCCGGAGCCGGACCAGCTGAAGTCGATCGCCGGTCACATCACGCACACGATGATGTCGCCGCCCCTGACAAGCATGGTGACAAAGGAGCCCGGGCTGCTGGAGTCGCTCGACGCGCTGCGCGTGTTCATCTGGGTGCTCGGCCCACTGCCGGCCGACATCGTGGCGGCCTTCGAGACCCCCTCGCGCCGGATCATCCAGATGTTCGGGATGACCGAGGGACTGTGCCTGGTCACGCCCACCGCGTCGCCCCCCGAGATCAGACACCACACCGTGGGGACGCCGATCTCCCCGCTCGACGAAGTCCGCGTCTACGCACCCGGCACCGAGGATTCCGTACCACCGGGCACGCAGGGCGAGTTGTGCACCCGTGGCCCGTACACCGTCCGGGGCTATTTCCGGGCCCCGGAGCGCAACGCCGAGGCCTTCACCTCCGACGGCTTCTACCGCAGCGGGGACATCGTCGTCGAAGTCCCGGAGAACGGGCTGAGCTTCTACCGGTTCGAAGACCGCATCAAGGACCTGATCAACAGGGGCGGCGAGAAGGTCAACGCCGCGGAGATCGAGAACCTGCTCGTCCGCCATCCGGCCGTGGAACGCGCGGCCGTGGTGGCCATGCCCGACGAACGGCTCGGGGAACGCTGTTGCGCCTTCATCGTCCCCAAGTTCGGAGCGCAGGCCCCCCAACTCGGCGAGGTGCAGAGGTTCCTGGACGAGATCGGCGTCGCCAAGTTCAAGTGGCCCGAGCGAATCGAGGCATGCGAAGAACTCCCCTTGACCAACGTCTCCAAGATCGACAAACGCGCTCTCAGAGTCAGGATCACGGACATTCTCGCCGCCGAACGCCCCCGTTGATTCGCCAGTCGCACCCCATCACAGCGCCGTACATCGGCCAGCCGCTTCCCGCGCTCAAGGACGGCCAGGCGCTCGGCGCGATCACCGTCACCGGCAGCGGTGCCAAGACCGACGTCACTGTGGCAGAAGCGGGCATCGCCGCACTCGCCCCGGCCTGACGGCCGCAATCTCCCGCAGGGCAGCAGCCCTGGCGACTCCTCAGCTGCCCTGCGGGTCCATCCCCTCCGCCTCCCGTGCCGAGGCGGAGCACGATCGAAAGGAGTGTCATGCCGGTGGATGCGGAAGCCGAAGATGCCGCCGAGGCTTCACAGAGCGGGGTGGGCGACGGTGCGTTGACGGGTGTACGCGTGCTGGAGATCGGCTCCATCGTCGCGGGGCCCTTCGCCGGCAGGCTGCTGGCGGACCACGGGGCCGACGTCATCAAGATCGAGGCACCCGGCCGGCCGGATCCCTTGCGGGACTGGGGCCAGCACGCCTACCGCGGGCACCGGCTGTGGTGGACCGTGCACGCACGCAACAAAAGGTGCGTCACCCTCGACCTGCGCTCGGAACGCGGACAGACCCTGTTCCTGGACCTCGTACGCGAGGCCGACGTCGTGATCGAGAACTTCCGTCCGGGCACGCTGGAGAAGTGGAACCTCGGATACGACCGGCTGAGCGCGGCCAACCGCGGCCTCGTCCTGGCCCGGGTGTCGGGGTTCGGACAGACCGGCCCCTACCGCCACCGTCCCGGATACGCCTCGGTGGCCGAGGCCATGGGCGGGCTACGGGCGATCAACGGGTTCCCCGGCCAGGCTCCGCCCCGGATGGCGGTGTCCCTCGGGGACTCGCTCGCCGGGATGTTCGCCGTGCAGGGCGTGCTCGCCGCCCTGCACCACCGGCACCGCACGGGGTACGGGCAGGTGGTCGACGTGGCCCTGACCGAGTCGTCGCTGGCCCTGCTGGAGTCGGTGATCCCGGAGTACGACCGGCTCGGCAAGGTCCGGCAGCCCTCGGGGACCCGGCTGGACGGCATCGCCCCCTCGAATCTCTTCCGCACCAAGGACGAGAAGTGGTTGATCGTGGCGGCCAACCAGGACACGGTCTTCGGGCGGCTGTGCACGGTGATGGAACGCCCCGAGCTCGCCGACGACCCGCGATTCGCCACGCATGTGGCCCGCGGGGAGCACCAGGAACTGATCGAGTCCATCGTCGCGGACTGGGTGTCCGAGCGGACGGCCGACGAGGTGCTGTCCCGGCTGGAGGAAGCGGACGTCGTCGCCGGCCCGGTGTACACCGCCGCAGACATCGTCGCCGACCCCCAGTTCCGGGCCCGGGACATGCTGGTCCCCCATCACGACGAACGCCTCGGTGAGGACGTCCTCGGCCCCGGCGTCGTACCACTGCTGTCCGAGACGCCCGGCACGGTGCGCTGGGCGGGGCCGCCGGAACCGGGGTGGCACAACGAGGAGGTCTACGGACAGCTCCTCTCGCTGGGACCGGACGAGATCGCCGAGCTGCGCCACGAGGGGATCGTGTGACAGGCGTCGGCGCCATGGAGACGCACCGCGGCGCCATATGAACACGAGTGAAGGAACCGAATCCATGAGGACGACACTGCCTCTGCCGCCCCGCATCAACCTGCGGGAGGTCGGCCCTCGCGACGGTCTGCAGATCGAGCGCCCGATCCCCACCGCGAGGAAGCTGGAACTGCTGGAACTGCTGGTACGCAGCGGGCTCAAGCGCATCGAGGCCACCGCCTTCGTCTCCCCCCGTGCCGTACCCGCGATGGCCGACGCCCGCGAGGTCGCGGCCGCTCTGCACCAGTGGCCGGACGTCCAGTGGTCCGCGCTTGTGGCGAGTGAAGGCGGTGCCCGTCGTGCCCTGGAAGCGGGGGTCCGCAACCTTGAGTACGTCGTGTCCGCCGCGGACGGCCACAGCCTCGCCAACGTCAAGCGGACAACCGCAGAGGCCCTCGCCGGGGTCGGCAGGATCGCGGATCTGGTGCACGATGCGGGCGGGACCTGCGAGGTGATCGTCGCCACCGCCTGGGACTGCCCCTTCGACGGCCCGACACCGGCCGACCGCGTCCTACACATCGCGCGGGAAGCGGTGCTCCAGGGCGCCGACGCCCTGTGTCTGGGCGACACCATCGGGACCGCCACACCGCTCCGGGTCGTCCAACTGCTCGGCGCCGTACGGGACATCTCCCTTCATCTCCCCGTCGGCCTGCACATGCACAACACCCGCGGCGCCGGACTCGCGGGCATCCTGGCGGCGATGCAGATCGGCGTGGTCGACATCGACGCGTCCGTCGGCGGCCTGGGCGGCTGCCCGTTCGCGCCCGGGGCCAGTGGCAACGTGCCCACAGAGGAACTCGTCTATCTCTGCGAGGACATGGGCGTGGCCACCGGGTGCGACCTGAACACCCTTGTCGGAGCTGCGGGTCTTGCCCAAGAGGCCGTCGGCCGGGCCCTGCCCAGCGGCGTACTCAAGGCGGGCGGAAGGCCGGGAAGCCCGGCGCAGAGTCGCCCTGGGGCAAACTGACGTGGCCTGAACGGCGAACCACACAGCCGGACGAGCCATCGGTTCCGCTCCGGCCGTGTGCCGCCGAGCTTCCAGCCGAGGTTGTAGGCGTCCTGGACACTGGTGTTGAGGCCCTGACCACCGGTGGGTGAATGGGTGTGCCGCGTCTCCGGCGAGGAAGTCGCGGCCGGTCCGGAAGCGGTCGGCCATCGCGGCCCTGAGCCGCAGGGCGGACGACCAGCGCACCTCGCGGATGTCGAGGTTGTGCCGCGTGCGGTGCCAGACGAGGTGTTGCAGTGTCTCGGGGCAGGCGCACTGGTCGGCGTTCGATCGCGCGTCGAGGACGGTGAAGCGGACCAGGATGCAGAAATTCTCGAAGCCCTTGATCGGGGCGAGCGACAACAAGCCGCCCGGAGCCGTGGACCACACGTGCCAGTGCTCGCGGCTGAGACTGTCGATGATCGCGTCGCCGATGAGCATCGGTGGAGAGTCGAGCCCAGGACCCGATCCGCTTCCGCCTGGAGCTCCTCCACCCGCAGACCCGAGCAACGGCTTCTGAGTTCAAACCACCAAGCAAAAGCAGGGCTGGACAACCACACAACGTCTGCTCGGATGCGGAACCGGCTTCCAGGACGTCTTGTGACTGCGCTGCTGACCCGCATGACCTTCGCAAGAGTAATGAGCAACGCAATAACTCGGCGTGTCTCGCCACACGGATCTCGGTACGGGCGAAGAGCGGTCGCCGCTGTCCTTCATTCCGATTCGGCCAGCTCGGCGGCATGGGCGAGCATCCGCGTGCGGTCCGGTTCTCGTCCGGTCAGGAGCTGGAAGGCGTCGGCGGCCTGGAACACCAGTAAGCCGACGCCGTTGAGTGCGGTGCAGCCGCGGGCACGTGCGATGTGCAGCAGCTCGGTCTCGAGCGGCTGGTAGACAACGTCGACGACCCACAGACCGGGGTGCAGCAGGTCGGCCGGCAGGGGAAGTCCAGGGTGGGCGGACATTCCGGTGGGGGTGGCGTGGACGAGGCCATCGGCTCGTGCCATCAGGCTTGGGAGGTCGTCTGGAGCCGAGGCGTTCGCCCGGCCGTCGCCGAAGTGCCGATTCAGGGAGGCGACGAGTGCCTCGGCTCGGTCCGTCAGCGGGTCGACGACGGCGAGGTGTCCGGTGTCATGGGTGAGCAGGGCGTGTGCGACGGCCGCTCCCGCTCCCCCGGCGCCGAGTTGCACGACACGGTCGCGCGGGGCGTCCGCCAGTTCCCGGTCGAAGGACGCGGCGAAGCCGGTGACATCGGTGTTATGTCCTACGGCCTGAATGTTTGCGCCCTCGCCTTCGAAAACGACGGTGTTGACCGCGCCAACCGCCTCGGCCTGCGGAGCGAGCTCGTCAAGACACTCGATGACGAGTTGTTTGCAGGGGTGTGTGATGTTGAGGCCTTGGTAGCCCATACCCTTGGCTGCGCGTACCAGTTCACCGACTTTGTCCGGCTCGGCGCCGATGGTGTCGAGATCGATCAGACGGTAGAGGTAGCGCAGGCCGTGCCGGTCCGCCTCCCGTTCGTGGAGCATGGGGCTGAACGAGGTGCCTATGCCGGAGCCGATCAGGCCGATGAGATACGAGTCCTGGGTCATCGCCGCACGCCCGTTCACAGCCCCAGGTAGATCTGGCGGACTCGGGTGTCCCGGCTGAGTGCCTCGGAGGTGCCTGTCATGGCGACGCTTCCGTTCTCCATGACGAGGCAGTGACTGGTCGCGCCGAAGGTGAGCTTGGCGTTCTGCTCGACCAGGAGCAGGCTCAGTCCTTCCTCCCGCAGCCGCTGCAGGGTGTCGAGGATGAAGCCGACGAGTTTGGGTGACAGGCCCATCGACGGTTCATCGAGGAGGAGAAGGCGCGGTCTGGCCATCAGGGCTCGGCCGATCGCGAGCATCTGCTGCTGTCCTCCGGAGAGGGCCCCGGCCAGTCGTCCGCTCATCTCCCGGAGCACCGGGAAGAGTTCGTTCACCTCGTCCAGGGTGGCCCGGGTCTCGTCGTCCCAGCGCCGTGCGTAGGCGCCGAGCAGCAGGTTCTTCTCCACGGACAGGCCGGGGAAGACGTGTCGGCCCTCCGGCACGTAGCCGATGCCGTGCCTCACCATGTCGCGGGCCCTGACCCGGGTCAGGTCGTGCTCGCCGAGCGTGACGCGTCCGCCGCTGCGCGGGACCAGGCCCATCAGCGCCTTGAGTGTGGAGGTCTTGCCCGCCCCGTTGGCGCCGATGATGCCGACCGAGGCGCCTGGCTCCACGCTGAAGCCGATCGAGCGGACCGCGCACACGCCGCCGTAGTGCACGGACAGCTCCTCCACGGTGAGTGTGGCAGCGGTTTCGGTGCGGGGAGCGGGGATCGTCCTCACCGGGTTGCCTCCTTGGAAGCGGGTGCCGAAGTCGGAGCAGGGGCTGGATCCGGCCCGGGGTCCTGGTCCTGGACCGGTTCCGGGTCGGTGTCCATGTCCGGGTCGGAATCGGGGTCCGGAAGGGGAACGTCCGCCATCACGGAGTCACCCAGATACGCCTCGATCACCTCAGGGCTCGCGACCACTTCGGCCGGTGTGCCCTCTGCGATGATGCCGCCGCTGGAGAGCACCGTGACGCGCTCGCACAGTGACATGACCAGGCCCATGTTGTGCTCGATCAGGACGACGGTGGTGCCGCTGTCCCGGATGGAGCGCACCATGCCGGCGAGTTGCTGCACCTCTTCTCCGTTCAGCCCGGCCGCCGGTTCGTCGAGCAGCAGCAACCGTGGCCGGGCGGCCATGGCGCGGGCGATCTCGATGCGGCGCTGGATGCCGTACGGGAGTGAGCCGGGCGCGATTTCCGCGAAGTCGGTGAGTCCGAAGCGTTCGAGGAGTTCGTGGGCCTGTCGGCGCAGCTGTCGCTCGCGGCGTATCACTCCGGGCTGCCACAGTGCGTACTGCCAGACCGTGTGTGTAGGGGTGCGGTCCAGGGCGACCAGGATGTTCTCACGGACCGTCAGCTGCGCAAACAGGCGTAGGTTCTGGAATGTGCGGGCCAGGCCCAGGAGGGAGAGGGCGTACGGGCGGGTGGTCGTCGTGTCGCGGCCGGCGAACCGCACGCGCCCCGCACTCGCCCTGTAGAAGCCGCTGATCACGTTGAACAGGGTGGTCTTGCCCGAGCCGTTCGGGCCCACGATGCCGCGGATCTCGCCTGCGGCGACCGTGAGGGAGACGTCGTCCAGGGCGCGCAGGCCACGGAAGTCCTTGGTAACGGACCGGATTTCGAGCAGCGGTTCGTCCGAGAACGAGGATTCGGGCGTAGCAGCCGCCTCGTACGGCTGGAAGGGCCGCAGCTCCGCCCGGTCGGCGGCGCGACCGCTTCTGCGGCGTACGAACTCCCTTGCGCGGGAGGGGATTCCGGCGAGTCCGGTGGGGGCGAAGACGACCATCAGGACGACCACCACGCCGTATCCCAGCTGTGCGTACGTCGAGAAGTCGGACAGCCACTCGCGGATGAGGGTCAGTCCGACCGCGCCGACCACGCAGCCGACCAGGGAGCGCCGACCGCCGATGATGACCATGGCGAGCAGGATGAACATGTTGGCGATGGAGAAGGTCTCTGGGGCGACGTAGCGGATGAGGCCCGCGTACAGGACGCCGGCCAGGCCTCCGTACAGGCCGGCCAGTACGAAGGCGGTCATGCGCAGGAGGGGGATCTCGGCGCCCGTCGCGCCGGCCGCCAGGGAGTCGTCGCGCATCGCGCGCAGGCGTCGGCCCAGTGATGTACGGACGACGAACAGGCCGAAGCCGAGGCCGAGGGCGCAGACCGCCAACTCCAGGTAGTAGTAGAGGTATTCGCTGGAGAGGTCGATGCCCGGGAGGGGCGGCAGGGGGATGCCGGAGATGCCGTCGGCGCCTCCGGAGATCGAGGCGTTGGTGATCCAGTTGATGAAGCCGAGAGCCAGGCCGAGGGTGACGATGCCCAGGTAGTGGGACTGCATGCGCAGGGCGGGGATGCCGACGAGCAGGCCCGTCGCCACCGTCGCGAGCAGCGACAGCACGGCCGCCGCCCAGAATCCGTATCCGGAGTGGGTGGTGAGGATCGCCAGGGTGTACGCGCCGACGCCGAAGAAGGCGACCTGGGCGAGGTTGATCTGTCCGGAGACGCCCATCGCGAGGCCCATGCCGATGGCCAACAGGGCGTAGATCAACGCGATGTTGACGACATGGATGGAGTAACTGCCCAGGCCGTACGGCAGCAGCCAGACGGCCACGGCCAGGGCGCCGAGCGAACCGATACGGAACTTCACGCGCGGCTCACCGTCCTTTCCCCGAAGACGCCCGTCGGGCGGATCATGATGGCGACGGTGAAGGCCAGGAAGGTCACGAGGACTGAGTAGCCCTGGAAGTGGCCCGCCGCGTAGGAGTCGAGGACGCCGATCGCGAGGCCGCCGACGACGGCTCCGGGGATAGAGCCGAAGCCGCCGAGCATCGCGGCGGCGAAGCCCTTGATGCCGAGGGCACCGCCGAGTGAGGCGTCGACGTACAGCATCGGGCCGACGAGGCCGCCGGCCAGGGCGGCGAGGCCCGCGCCGATGGAGAAGGCGAGGGCGTTGCTGCGGCCGACGTCGATGCCGACGGCGGTGGCTGCCTCGTGGTCCATGGCGACGGCCTGCATGGCCGCGCCGAGCTTGGTGCGTGCCAGGAACCAGGCGAGGCCGATCACTGCGAGTGCGGCAACGCCCATGACCAGGAGGTCGTACGTGCGCACTCGGATCCCGAACAGGTCGAGTGGGGCGGCCCGGACGGGCGATGCAACCGCTCGTCCGGTGGTGCCCCAGAGCAGGATGGCGACGGCCTGGAGGACGATGCCGAAGCCGATGGTGCCGATGAGCATAAGATCGAAGTCCTTGTTCTCCAGCGGGCGCAGGACCCGCTCGATCACCAGACCGATGGCGCCGGTGACAACGATCGCCACGAGCATGGCGACGGCGAACGGCAGTTTGGACGTCAGATAGAAGGTGGAGGCCGCGTAGGCGCCGATCATGGCGATGTCGGCGTGCGCGAAGTTGACCAGGCCCATGGTGCGGTAGACGAGGGAGAACCCCATGGCGACCAGGGCGTAGACCGCCCCCAGGCTCAAGCCTCCGACGAGTGTCTGCAGTGTCTCTTGCACGGCGTGCTCCCGTTGCCCGTTGCCGGATGCCCGATGACTACTGCCGCGCGACGAGCTTGCCGTCGCGGATGACACCAATGGTGGTCTTGGTGATGCCGACCCCGGTGTCGTCGTAGGCGAAGTCGCCGAGCAGACCCTTGTACGGGGTGGCGCGGATGGCGTCGGCGAGGTCCTGGCCGGTGGCGGCCTTGCTGGTCTTGAGGGCGGTCAGCAAGACGTTCGCCCCGTCGTACGCCTTGGCTCCGTGCAGTTCGGCGTCCTTGCCATACGCGGCCTTGTAGGCGGCGGCGAACTTCTTCGAGGCGTCGCTCGTGTCGTTGCTCAGATAGGGCGAGCTGACGATGGTGCCCTCGACGGCGGCCTTGCCCGCGGTGTCGATGAAGACGGGGGTGCCCTGCGGCGCGGCACCCGCGAAGGGTGCGGTCATGCCCAGGTCCCGGGCCTGCTTGACGATCAGGCCGGCCTCGACCTCCTCCGAGCCGATGAAGACGACCTGGGGCTTCTTGGAGCGGATCTTTATGAGCGCGGCGCTGAAGTCCTTCTGGTCGGTGGTGACCACCTGGTCGGTCGAAGGCGACACGCCCAGCCCCTTGGCTGCCTTCAGGAAGGCGTCGTGCTCGCCCGTCCCGAAGGAGCCGTTGTTCGTGATCACCGCGATCTTCTTGTAGCCCTTGTCCTTGATCAGGTACTGGGCGAGCGTCGAGTCGTACGTGGTGCTGGTCGGGCCGTTGAGGAAGAGGTACGGGCTCTTCAGGGCGACCAGACCGTCGGACTGGCCGGAGGTGATGTTGGGGATCCTCGCCTGCTGGAGCGCCGGCGCCATGGCGATGGTCACCGCGCTCTCCGCCGTACCGAGCATGGCGACGTACTTCTCGCTGGCGAGTTTGCGGGCGATGTTGGTGCCGGCGGTCGGGTCGCCCTGGTCGTCGAAGAGCTTCAGCTGGATCTTGCGGCCGTCGATGCCGCCCTTCTTGTTCCACTCGTCCACGGCAAGCTTGGCCCCCTTGTACTCCCAGTCGCCGAGTGAACTGAGCTGCCCGCTCTGCGCGTCGACGACAGCGATCTTGATGGGTCCCGAGGAGGCCTTGCTGTCACTGCTGGAGTCGCCGGGCGCGCTGCACGCGGCGAGGGCCACGGTCAGCACGACCGCCGTGCAGGCGGTGGCGCGGGTCGTGGTGAGTGGTCGTGGGATGCGGCTCATGGAGGTCACCTCGTCCTGAGAGAAAGGCAGTTCAGTCGGTGAAGGACCCGCGGTAGATGTCCTTGATGTTCCAGTGGCCCGGCGTCGGTACGGGTTCGTTGACCATCGGTACGTCGATGACGGCGGGCCGGCGCCGCGCGATCGCATCGGCGAGGGCCTTGGAGAGATCGGCGGGGGCGACGACGGTATATCCGTCGGCTCCGCAGGACCGGCCCAGAGCCGCGAAGTCCGGGCTGTACGGCTGCCCTTCGGTGTCCGTGAACTCGCAGCCGTAGGACCGTCCGAACGACGCGGCCTGAAGGTCGGCGATGGTGCCGTGGGCCCGGTTGTTCATCACCACGAAGACGACGGGCATCCCCTGTTCGACGGCCATCGGCATCGCGGGCAGCTGTGCGCTCATTCCGCCGTCGCCGATCAGCGCGACCACCACGCGGTCCGGCTGGGCGATCTGCACCCCGACCGCGGCAGCCGGTCCGAAGCCCATGGTCGAGGCTCCGCCCGGGGTGACGAACCGCCCGCCTTCGGGGAGTTCGTAGCACTGGGCGACGCCGTTCTTGTTCCAGCCGACGTCGGTGACGAGCACCGCGTCGTCGGGCAGCGCGTCGCGGAGGTCGGCGAGGATGCGTTGCGGACGCAGCGGGAAGTCGTCGCTGCGTCCGTCCTCGCGAGCAGCGTCGAAGACGGTCCGGCGGGCGGTGGCGATGGTCGCCCGCAGCCCCTCCCTCCGCAGGGGTTCTGGCCTGGCAGCCCGTACAGCGGTCCCGATGGCCCGTACCGCGTCACCCGCGTCGGCGACGGCACCGATCTCGACGGGGTAGTTGCGGCCGATCTCGGCCGGATCTATGTCGATCTGGAGGAGCCGGCTGGGCGGACTGTGCTTGTCACCGAAGGTCCACGTATACGCCGGATCCCAGGAGCTGGCGTCGGTCTCCGCGAACCGGGTCGCCAGGGCGAGGACCACATCGGCGCCCTTGGTGTATTCGTGGGTCGTCTCCAGGCCCCAGAATCCGGGCATTCCGAGCAGCAGCGGATGGCTGTCGGGCAGGACGCCCTTGCCCATCAGGGAGTGCGCGATCGGGATATCGAGGTGCTCGGCGAGGTCCAACAAGGCCTGGCGGGCGGCGGGTTCGCGCAGACCGCCGCCGAAGTAGATCAGGGGGCGTTCGGCGCTCAGCAGCGCCTCAGCGATGCGTTCGGCCGTGGCCCGGTCGAGAGCGGGGAGCGCGGAACCTCCGGGCAGCGGGTACTCCTCCGCGTAGTCCTCGACCTGCCGACTCCACAGGTCCATCGGTACGTTGACCAGCACGGCCCCTGGTCGCCCGGAGGTCGCGGTCCAGAACGCCCGCTCCGTGGTGCGCGCCAGGTCGTGGACACGGTGGACGTGCCAGGCGCGCTTGGTGAACGGGCGGTAGATCGCCGTCTGGTCGGCGTCCGCGTGGAGGTTGACCTCCTGGTGCGGGTGGCGGCCGTAATAGTAGGAGGGGATGTCGCCGGAGATGACGACGAGCGGGATCGAATCGAGGGCGGCGGTGGCGACGCCGGTCACCGCGTTCATCATGCCGGGACCGACGTGAGTGAGCAGCACGCCGGGCTTCCCGGAGGCGCGGGCGTAGCCGTCGGCGGCGTGGGCTGCGGCCTGTTCGTGGCGGGCGATCACAAACTCGATCGAGCTGGGGCCGAGCGCGTCGAGCAGGGCGATGTTGGTGTGGCCGCAGGTGCCGAAGACGAACTCGACTCCGTACGACTCCAGTTGGCCGACCAGGGCTTCGGCAGCGGTGACAGTCATGCGCCGGTCTCTTCGTCCAGGGTGGTCACGTCGCCCCAGACGGACAGGCCGCGGAGCATGAGGGTCTTGACGACCGTGTAGTCGTCGATCATCGAGCGGGGGGTCTCACGACCGAAGCCGGAGTCCTTGACTCCGCCGAAAGGGACGTGGTCGAGGCGGTAGTTGGAGCTGCCGCCCGCGATCAGCGCACCGGTCTGCAACTCGCGCCAGGCGGTGATGATGCGGCCCATGTCGCGGGTGAACAGGCCCGCCTGAAGGCCGTATCGGCTGGCGTTGCAGGCGTCGATGACCGCGTCGAAGTCGTCGTACGGGAGCACCGCGACCAGCGCTCCGAAGACCTCGTGGACGACGACCGAGGCGGACTCGGGTGGTCCGGCGACGATGGTGGGCGCGGCGGTGGCGCCGTTGCGGGTGCCGCCGCGCAGCAGGCGAGCGCCGGAGGCGACGGCCTCGGCGGACCAGCTCACCACGCGTTCGGCGGCGTCGTCGTCGACCATCGAGCCCACGTCGGTGGCCGGGTCGAGCGGGTCGCCGACCTTCAGGGTGTCGACAGCGGCGGCGAAGGCATCGAGGAAAGTGTCGTAGCGGGAGCGGTGGACATAGACGCGCTGGACGGAGATGCAGCTCTGGCCGGAGTTGCTGTATCCGGTGCGGGCGCACTCCTTGGCAGCCTGCGCGATGTCGGCGTCCTCGCAGACGACGGTGGCGGCGTTCCCGCCGAGTTCGAGGACCAGGCGCTTGGCGCCGGCGGCGCGTGCCACAGCCCGGCCGGTCTCCGCGCTGCCGGTGAAGCTGATGACGGCGACCTCGTCGGCCGCGCACAACAGCGCGCCGACCTCGGCACCGCCGTGCAGCAACTGCACGGCCTGCGGGGGCATTCCGGACTCCAGCAGCAGCGCCACGATCGCGGCGGTGGCGGCCGGTGCCTGGGGCGGGGCCTTGACGAGGGTGGTGTTACCGGCGGCGAAGGAGGCGCCGAGTTTGTGGGCGAGAAGGTTGGCGGGTGCGTTGAACGGCGTGATGGCGAGGGCTACTCCGGCCGGCGCACGGTAGGTGAGGGCCGTGTTGCCGATGCCGCGTGACCAGCCCGCGACGGGCAGGTTCTCGCCGCCGATATGCCGGGCCTCGGACGCGCACACCGCGAAGGTGTCCGCCACCCGGTCGATCTCGCCGCGTCCGTCCTTGACCGGTTTGCCCAATTCCAGGGCGAGCAGCCGGGCCAGCTCCTCCCGGTGGGCCGAGGCGGCGCGGGAGGCACGGTCCAGGATGTCGGCGCGCACGGCGGGGGCGAGCCCGGCCACGGCACGGGCCGAGGAGCGGGCGTAGGCGAGGGCCCGGGACACTTCCTCCCCGGTCGCGAGGGTCGTACGGCTGACAACTTGGCGCAGATACGGACCCGTTCGGGTGACGACAGGACCTTCGCCGCCCCATTGGCCCGCGATGTACGGGGGCGCCTCGACCACCGTCGCGTCCGCGCCGGCCTTGAGAAGTGAATCCAGCATGAGACCTCCGATAAAACCGCTCAGTGGTACCGGTGGACTGCTCTGTGGGTCGGCGTGTAACGTACGGGCGCCAACTCGCGGTGGCAAGAGGACAGTTCGAGGAAGTTTCCGAGGGCGGTCCGTGAGGGCGGCCCGGCACGGAGGGAGAAGTCGCGTGGACGGGACCGAGCAGGAGCAGGCGGCCGAGGCGACCGGAGTACGCAGTGTGCGCAGGGCCTTGGACATCCTGGGGCTGCTGACCGAGGATCGGCCGACGATCACGTTGCGGGAGATCGTCGACGCCACCGGTTTGGCGAAGACCACGGCGGTCCGCCTGGTGCAGACCCTGGAACAGTGCGGTCTGCTCTGGGACACTCCGGCCGGCTACACCGCGGGCCCCGGACTGTGGCGCTGGGCCCACCTGGCCCACACCAGCTGGGAACTGCCCCGCGAAACCCGCAAGTTGATGCGCGAGTTGGCCGAGGGACAGCAGGAGACGGTCAACCTCTTCATGCTGCGCGGGCTGGCCCGCGTCTGTGTCGCGCAGCAGGAGAGCCCCCAGCCGCTGCGCCATGTGGTGCGGGTCGGCGACGAACTCCCGCTGTGGGCGGGCGCCTCGTCCAAGATCCTGCTGCGTACGGCCCCGGACAGCCTGCTGCGGCGGATCGCCCTGGACTCACCGCACGGTGAGGTGCACGCCCGGCAGTTGCGGGTGTGGGCGGACATGGCGGCGGAGCGCGGCTTCGCTGTCAGCCGGGGTGAGCGCGACGAGGGGCTGACGGCCGTGGCCGTGCCGGTCCTCGGACGCACCGGGGCCGTGGTCGCCGCGCTGTCGCTCAGCGGCCCCAGCCACCGTTTCCCTGAGGTCGTCGTGCAACGGTTCGCCGACGCGCTCGCCGCCGTCTCCCGGCAGATGTCGGAGCAGGGGTTCGACCATCCGCTCAGTCCGACGAAATAGCCCCCATGTGAATCCATCGCAGAAACCTCAGAAGGAGCCGGGGTATGCCCGAACGACCGCTCTCAGGAATCCGCGTACTCGATCTCACCAATGTGCTCGCAGGGCCGTACTGCAGTTACCACCTCATGCTGCTCGGCGCCGAGGTCGTCAAGGTCGAGCAGCCGGGCAGAGGCGATCTCGCCCGGAATCTCGGCCCCGACCCGGAACTCAACCGGGCCGGTATCGGCGCCTCCTTCCTCGCCCAGAACGCCGGCAAGAAGTCCCTCGCCCTCGATCTCAAGGACCCTTTCGACCGGTCCGACTTCGAGGATCTGGTGCGCGGAGCGGACGTCCTCCTCGACAACTTCCGGGCCGGGGTTCTGGCCCGCATGGGGTACGGCGCCACCCGGCTCAGCGAGCTCAACCCGCGTCTGGTGAGCTGTGCGATCACCGGCTTCGGGCAGACCGGGCCGATGAGCGCCGCGCCTGCCTACGACCAGATCATCCAGGGACTGTCCGGGATGATGAGCATCACCGGCACCACCGACACCGCGCCCCTGAGGGTGGGATTCCCGGTCTGCGACTCGCTCGGCGGACTCGGCGCGGCCCTCGCGATCAGCGCAGCCCTGCTCGGCAGGGAGAGGAGCGGGCGGGGCGTACGACTGGACGTCTCCATGCTGGAGGTCTCCCTCTCCGCCATGGGCTGGGCCGTCTCCAACTACCTGGTCAGCGGGGTTGATCCGGAGCCGATGGGCGACCAGAACGCCACCGCGGCGCCTTCCGGGACCTTCGAGACCGCGGACGGGGGCCTGAACATCGCGGCCAACCGGCAGGAGCAGTTCGTCACGCTCTGCCGACTCGCCGGGCTGCCGACGCTGGTCGACGATCCGCGCTTCGCCGAGCGGGAGGCACGCAAGCTGCACCGCACCGAACTCAACACCGAACTCAACGCGGCACTGCGCCGAAAGACCGCCCTGGAGTGGGAGGAGATCCTGTCCTCGGCCGGGGTCCCGGCGGCCCGCGTCCTGACAGTTCCCGAGGCTGTGGAGCTCGAACAGCTCGCGCACCGAGGCTTCTTCACCGACTTGCCCTACCCCGACGGCTCGGACCGCACCCTGCGGGTCAGCGGCAACGGCGTCCTCATGGATGGCGAGCCCTTCCCCCCGACCTCCCCGCCGCCACTGCTCGACGAGCACGGCGAGGAACGCACCACGCTCATCACCCGCTGGCGGGCGCACGGCCGTACGGCCGCCGAAGCGCCGGCCTCATGACCGCCGGGCCGCAGGACGGCCTGGTCGCCCAGTGGTGGGCCACCGCCGTCAGCCGGATCGAACCCGGCATCATCGAACTGCGCGAACGCCCCGTCCAGGACCTGATCGGCACCACGACGTTCGTCGAGATGATCTGGCTTCTGCTCCGCGGTGAACTCCCCCGCCCCGAACAGGCGAAACTCCTGGAGGCGGCCCTGGTCGCGGGTGTCGACCACGGCCCGCAGGCGCCCTCGATCGCCGCCGCCCGGATGGCCGCCACCTGCGGGGTCGGCCTCAACAGCGCGGTGGCCACCGGGGTGAACATGCTCGGTGACGTGCACGGTGGCGCCGGTCAGCAGTGCGTGGAGCTGCTCGACGAAATCACCCAACAGCACCATCAGGAGGGCGAGTTCGAACGCGCCGTGGCCGAGGTGGTCGGCGAGTGGCGGGCCCGGTCGCGCTATCTGCCCGGTTTCGGTCACCGCTTCCATCCCCGCGACCCGCGCCGCGATCCCCTGCTCGCCCTGGTGGACCGTGCCGTGGCCGACGGGCTCGTCGAAGGCGCCCATCTGCGGGCGGCCCGCGCCGTCGAGACGTACCTCAATCGCGGGCGCGAGGGAAAGAAGCCCGTGCCCATGAACATCGACGGTGCCACCGCCGTCATCTACGCCGAGCTGGGCTTCCCCGCGCCACTGGCCCGCGGACTCTTCGTGCTCAGCCGCAGCGTCGGCATCCTCGCGCACGCCTGGGAGGAGACCGGGCAGGGCCGGCGCAACAAGAGCCCCATGCCGCCCTCCATGGTCCCGGTCCACCTGGTGGTACCAACTCCGCGCGCCTAGCTCCTGGTTGGCTCTCACTCCACGAAAACCTTCTGCCGCATGTCTTGTCACGCGCGTACGTCGTCCCTAACGTGACGCTCCATCACGCGAACCCACTCTGCGGGTTTTATGAACCATCTAGTGGACCTTGATCGAATCGAGGGAACTCAACGATGGAAAGACGCTCCTTTCTTCTGACAGCCGCAGCGGGCAGCGCGGCCACGGTCTCCGCCCTGACCTCCACAGCCGAGGCCTCGTCCGACTCCCCCGGACTGGCGCTCCCCGTGCCACCGCAGTCCGCCGCGCTCGGCACCACGGGCATCGACTGGCCCAAGGTGGGGGGAAATTACGGCAACCAAAACCATTCCACGCTCCGCGACCTCACCCCGAAGAACGTCAAGAAGCTCGGCGGTGCCTGGCACGTCAACCTGGAGGGCGGTTCGACCTCCGCGTACCAGCAGTGCGCGATCGTCGTGCAGGACGGCGTGCTGTACGTCGAGACCACCCAGCAGAACGTCTTCGCCGTCAACGGCCGTACAGGCGAGGTCATGTGGAAGGCGAACCTCGGCACCGAGACCACCAACATGCGCGGCGTCGCCGTCGCCGAGGGCAAGGTCTTCACCATCTCGGGC
The DNA here is from genome assembly GCF_036227505.1 of Streptomyces sp. NBC_01450. Taxonomy (NCBI): domain Bacteria; kingdom Bacillati; phylum Actinomycetota; class Actinomycetes; order Kitasatosporales; family Streptomycetaceae; genus Streptomyces; species Streptomyces sp. NBC_01450. Next base: position 1,283,293 of record NZ_CP109481.1, read on the forward strand.
GCCAACATCGTCTACGCCCTCGACCAGAAGACCGGCGCGGTCATCTGGCAGAAGCCGCTGATCGTGGAGGACAACGGCGGCGACGACGGCTGCAGCAACGACAGTGGCCAGTGCGGCGGCAACAGCGGCGGACTCGCGGGCGCGGTCGTCCACTTCGACGGGCTGATCTACGTCGGCACCGAGGGCTCGACGGCCGGAGCGCGGGGCCGAGGCTACGCGCTCGACGCCAAGACCGGCGACGTCGTGTGGACCTTCTGGGGCCCGCCGGGTCCCGGCGAGTTCGGGCACGACACCTGGGAGGGCGACTCCTGGAAGACCGGCGGCGCGGTCCCCTGGATCCACCCCGCCGTGGACCCCGAACTCGGCCTGGTCTACTGGACGTTCGGCAACCCCTATCCCCGCACGGACGGCTCCTCGCGCGGCGGCGACAACCTCTTCGCCAACTCGATCGTCGCCATCGACGCCAAGACCGGTAAGCGGCGCTGGCACTTCCAGTCCGTCCACCACGACATCTGGGACGCCGACAACGTCATGGCACCGGTCCTCGCCGACCTCCTCATCGACGGCAGGAAGCGCAAGGTCGTCGTCTACGGGTCCAAGACCTGCATGTTCTACATCCTCGACCGGCGCACCGGCGAGGCCATCCACGGCATGGAGGAACGCGCGGTCCCCCAGCACGCCGAGCACAAGACCTCGCCCACCCAGCCGTTCCCCGGCGGCGAGCCGTTCACCGACCCGTTCCCGCGCCTCGACAAGACGACCAGACCGGTGCCGTTCTACCCGGTCGGCGGCCTCTACTCGGTCTTCTGGGACCGGGCCACCATCATCTTCCCAGGCGCGGGCGGCGGCGGAGACTGGGGGTTCCCGTCCTTCAGCCCGAAGACCGGGTACGTCTACATCGGCTACGGCTTGGTCAACTCCTCCTACTCCAATACCCACGGCGGCCGGGTCAACACCGCCCGCCCGCTGGGTGAGTTGTTCGGCGGTGGGCTGGTCGCCATGGACCCGCGGACCAACACGGTCGCTTGGCGCAAGGAGGGCGACTGGTCCCTCGCCCACGGCAACGGCATCCTCACCACCGCCGGCCGGCTCCTCTTCCAGGGCCGCCCGGACGGCATCCTCGAAGCGATGGACGACACCAGCGGCGAGACTCTGTGGACCTGGCAGTGCGGCGCCGGGGTGAACACCATCCCCGTGTCGTACGACATCGACGGCGAGCAGTACGTGGCCGTGCTCGCCGGGGGCAACGGGCTGCCGTTTCCCGACATCCCCAAGGGCGACCACCTGTGGGCGTTCAAGGTCGGCGGCAAGGTCGCACCCGCCCCCGCGCCCACCCCGCCCTCCCGCCGCAACCAGATCCGCGTCGCCGCCGTGACCGGCGCGACGGCACACAACACCATCACCCTCGGCCGGATCTGGAGCACCGGCACCAACTCCCCCGGCACCACCGAGAACACGGTGGCCCAGAACGCCATGGCGCCCCAGTACCTCACCGTCCCCGTCGGCACCGAGGTCACCTTCGCCAACCCCGCCGACAACAAGCAGGCGCACGGTGCGGCGGCGTTCTTCGACGCCGAGTTCGACACCGGACTGCTGATGCCGGGTCAGTCGTACACGCACACCTTCGCCAAGGCCGGCGAGTACTTCTACAACGACCCGGCGTTCGCGCAGTCCACCGGCAAGATCGTCGTCCAGTGAGAGGGCTGACCGTCATGACGGCAAGAACCCGCACCCCATTGACCATCGCGCTGGCCGTCGCACTGGTCGCCCTGGCCGCCTTCTTCGGCGGTCGCTACCAGGCCGCCGCCCAGGCAGGACACACCAGCGCACAGGAACTCGGCGACCCCGACTACGGCGTCTGCCGGGGCACCAGCCCCAAGTGCTACCACGACTGGGGCAACTTCACCCCGGCCACCGACGGCTACAAGGTGCTGCTCTACACCCGTACCGCCGGCCCCCGGCACGCCAACCTCGGCCCTTCGCTCGGCACCGGTCTTGACCCGGCGCTCACCGCCGCCAACGTCGTACAGAACGCGGTCGTCAAGTTGGGCCAGGACAACGGCTTCACCGTGGACTGGACCGAGGACGTCTCCCAACTCGCCTCTCCGGGTCAGTTGTTCAGGTACAACGCGGTCATCTTCTACTCCACCAGCCGCGACACGCTCGACGACGCCGCGCAGACCTCGCTGCGCCAGTACATCCGAGGCGGCGGAGGCTTCGTCGGCATCCACAACGCGTTCGGTACGGAATACAACTGGCCGTGGTACGAGGGCCTGTTGGGAGGCGCCAACTACTACGACCACGGCCCTGAGCAAACCGGTACCGTCGTCACCGAGGACCGCCACGACTCCTCCACCGAGGGTCTCCCGGCCCGCTGGAACTTCACCGACGAGTGGTACAACCTCGTCCCCGCCCCGTCCAGAGTCCGACTCCTCGCCACCGTCGACGAGTCCACGCTGCCCAAGGGCGTCACCGGCAGCATGGGCCACCCCGGACACGGCAGGGACCACCCGGTGGCCTGGTGCCAGTACTACGACGGCGGCCGAGCATGGCTCACCACCCTCGGCCACGACGCCAAGGACTTCACCACCGATGGCTCCTTCCCCGGCGCCGAGCAGTACCAGAAGCTCATTCTCGGCGGCATCGAGTCAGCGATGGGCAAGACACCCTTCTGCCGCAGCCGTTGAACCGGACACCGCTAGCTGGAACGCGCAGGGGAAGCCCGAGAGGCCGAGACCGAAACCAGGACCACCCACACGTGTGTTGCAACCACCTTCACCGCACCCAACCATCGTCCGGCAATCAGCTCTGACCTCGGAGGACGATGCGGTGCAGGATCGGCGGCTGCTCGAAGGTGCGGATTCGAAGGCGCCGAGACCCCAGCCCGTCCACTCGTCCACGACGCCTGTCCCGGGTGGGACCCCGAAACCGGTACAGGTCACCTCGTCCCCGCCAGGCCTCACCGCCGACACCCGCCACAATGACGAAAGGCGTCGATGACGTGGCCCGGCGCTCGTAGCAGCGGGCGATGCAGTGGAAGGCGTTCCGCCAAGCGTTGGTCCATTCGACGTGCCACCTCTGGCTTGCCCGGATCGGTGCCTTCTCACCCTTATGCGCGATGCGGCCGTGCAGGCCGCGTCGTTCGAGCAGGGTGCGGGTTTTGTCCGAGTCGTAGCCGGCGTCCAGGTGCACGGCGATGCCGTCGGGCAGCGGTCCCAGGTTGTCCAGGCGGTCCAAAGTCGGGGCGAGCAGCGGGGAGTCGTGACTGTACGCGGCCCAGCGGGATTCCATAACCAACTGTCATACCTGAGCGTTTCAGGCCCTGCTTGCCACGGTCGACCGGTGAACACCCCGCGACCTCGCCACCGCCGGGGGCTTTCGTGATGGAGCCGTCGACGGCGATCTTGTCGAGGAGGAGGCAAGACGATCCGGTCGTAGGACTCCAGCGCGATCTGTTTGAGTTTGGCGAAGACGCCGAGCCGGATCCACTCGTCGCGGCGGGTGCGGATCGTGGTGGCCGAGCAGGTTGTGTCGGAGATCGTCTGGTAGGAGCCGCCGAAGCGCAGGAACTGCAGCATTTTGTCGAAGAAGATTCGGTCGCCGATGCGTGGGCGGTGACCGCCCAACGGATCGTTCGGCGCGTAGGTCGATCGCTCAGGCAGCGGGGCGGTGAATTGGTCCCAGAGCGGTTCGGTCAGCCATGGCGGCAGTACAGGCACAGGTCTCCGCGGTGATCACAGATCGCCGCAACTCCATGATCGCCAAGACCTGTGCCTGCCCTACTGCCGGGGTGCCACCACCCCGCCTATCTGCGTAGCCTCTAAGACGTCCGCGTCAGAAGTGGTCACAGAGGTTCCTTCTTCAAGGTCGCTGCATCTGGTTGCCGAGGCGGCGGCCTGGGTGCTCCACGCCCCGGCTCGGGCCGAGGGCCGAGGGCCGAGGTCGGCGCGCCGGGCTGCCGCTCGCTTGTGTGCGTTGCCCCTGTGCGCGGGCTGTCAGGCGGTCGGGGCTATGTTCTTGTTGAAGCGGAGGAGGTTGTCCGGGTCCCAGGTGGCCTTGACCGCCTGCAGCCGCCGGTACTTGGCCTCGCTGCCGTGGACTCCGCGGCGCCACTTCTCACCCCGGTCGTCGGTGAGGTTGGTGTAGCCGGCGGCGAGTGCGTGGGGCTGCATCTCCTCGGTGATGCGGTTCGCCGACTGTTCGTACTGCGGGTCGTGCTCAGGGGCGTCCCACATGCTGACGGCTTCCCACAGCCAGGCGGCTCCCTCGCGGGAGAAGGCGGTGGCGTCCTCGGCGACGTCCTCGGAGATCGCGCCGCCCATGCACCACAGGTTGATGACGGTGGCGGCGCCCAGGTTCGACGGCGCGGTGGCGGCGTGGCGCAGCAGGGTGTCGATGACGTCGGCGGACAGGACCGGAAGGTAGCCGCCGCGCAGGTTCATGCGCTTGCCGTACGGGGCTACGGCGTCCAGCATGCTGTTCGCCTGCGGCCACAGCGCCTTCGTGACCAGGTTGGCCGCCGGTCGGCCCAGGGCGGCGAGCGGCTCGATGACCTCATCCGCTGTGGCCAAATCCCCGGTGAAGACGGGGACAAGGACGAGCACCGGCTTGCCGTGCGCCTCCGGCGGCAGCATCGGCAGGGCGGGTGCGGGAGCGATCGCGGCCAGCAGGCCCAGTTCGCGAGGCGCGGTGGCCATATGTGCGGGAAGCTTGGCAAGCACGTCGGCGGCCTGGTCGAACGGGAAGATCAGCTGTCCGGCGACGACGTCGGGTCCGAGCTGGTGTGCGCGGTACTCGAAGGCGGTGACGACCCCGAAGTTACCGCCCCCGCCGCGCAGCGCCCAGAACAGCTCGGGATTCTCGGTCTCGTCGGCGCGGACCTTGCGTCCGTCCACGGTGACCATCTCGCAGGCCAGCAGGTTGTCGACGGTCGCGCCGAAGCGGCGCATCAAGTGGCCGATGCCCCCGCCCAGTGTCAGTCCGGCGACACCCGTGGTGCTCACCGTTCCAGCGGGCACGGCAAGCCCGTACTCCTGCGCGGCGGCGTCCAACTCACCCAGGAGGACGCCTGGTTGGGCCCGTACCACCTGCGTGTCGGGGTCGACGTCGATCGCCTTCATCGCCGAGAGGTCGACAACCAGCGCGCCGCCGGGCATCGCGTACCCGTCCGAGCCGTGCCCGCCGCCCCGCACGGCCACCGGGATTCCGTGGGCGGAGGCGTGACGCAGGACGGCCGCGACGTCGTCCTCGTCGGAGCACTGTGCGATCAGCGCGGGGCCCTCGTCGGCGGCGCGGCCCTGGTACAGGGCTCGCGCGGCGTCGTATCGGTCGTCGCCGGGTCGCAGCACGGCGCCACGGAAGTCGGCAGGGAAGTCGGCGAAGGGGTCTGCGGAAAAGGTCATGGTGGGGGGCCTCCTCAAGGGGTCACACGGCTAACCGGAACTTGAATTTCCGGTTAGATTGCAGGCTAACATCGGAGGCATATGAGCCCGTCCACACCCCCTGCCGACCGCCCGCTGCGCGCCGACGCCCGCCAGAACGTCGAGCAGATCCTCCAGGTCGCCCAGGATGTGTTCGCCGACCTCGGTTACCAGGCGTCGATCGCCGAGGTCGCCCGGCGATCCGGCCTGGGCATGGGCACCATCTACCGGCACTTCCCGAACAAGACCGCCCTGGTGGAGCGCATCGCGATCAAGGTGATGCAGGAGAGCCTGGACGAGGTGCGGCGTGCCCTGGCCGAGGAACCGGCCACGTGGACCGCCTTCACCCGGGCGGTGCGCCACATGGTGCGCCTGCGCAGCAGCCAGCTCTTCCCCGTGTCCCGGGGGCGTGCCAGGGAACCGGGCCCCGAACTGGCCGGCATCCGCACACAACTCCTGACCGCCCTGGAAGACCTCGTGGCCCGGACGCAGCTTGCGGGAGCCATGCGCGACGACGTGACCGCCTACGACGTCGTACTGATGCTGAACTCGATCCCGCCACGCCTGGCCGATGCAGGGGATGACGGCCCCGCGGCGGACCTGACCGACCGCTATGTCGGCGTACTCCTCGACGGGCTGCGCGCCCCCGGCGCCGAGACACTGTCTCAACCGGCTCCTGGCCGCCGGGAGATCGACCAGTTCTTCCGGACCGTGCACGGCCTGTGACGAACTCCCGCGCCATGCCCGCCCTGGGGTGGGGTCATTGGTCCTAGTGCTTTTTTCCGAGACGCGTTGGGTCGGGAGACCGATTCCCGCCCAGCCGGCCGGAAAATAGCGTCAACCGCATGAGCGATGAAGTGCAGAAGCCCCTCGGCTACCGCGCGGTTGACGTCGTCCGCGGCTACGCAGACCGCGACGCCATCGTGGTACAGGACGCGCTGGCCGGTCTGGAAGCAGTCGCCTGGATGGAGATCTACGCCGTTTTGAGCGGCCTGCTGCGCTCCACCGTCAGCATCATTGAGGTGACCGGCGAGCAGTGGACGGCCGGCCAGCTGGTCGAACATGCCGACCAGGTCGCCGCTGCGGCCCCGCCCCACTACGAGTTCACGATTGCCGAGACAGCGCGGGCATGGGCCCGCGGGGACCAGTCGGCACTGAGCGCGCTGCCGGGACAGGACCCCCTCGAGGCTGTGCACGTGACGGCCGTATTCGTCGCCGCTCTGGGGCTGGCGCTGTGGGGAAGGACCGGATTCCTCGGCGTTCTCACGGCGTACGACGACACCGTCACCGCGATCGCGAACGGTCAGCCGTCCGGTCTCTGACCATTCGAACCGCCGCGCCCGACATTCAGACTCTCGCTGGCTTCGTCGTCGATGCCACTTGCCTGCGAAGCCGGCGAGAGCCCTTTACCTGACCCTTCGCCGGAGTCAGGAAGCCTTGAGGGCTGCTTCCTTGCCCTTGCTGATCGCGTCCTCGATGGCCTTGGCCTTGGACGCGTCGGCGAGCGGGATCAGCTCGGCCATGGCCGGGTTGGAGTGCGCCAGCGTGAGCTCGGGGACGATGAAGTCGACCTTCACTCCCAACATCTCGGTGAGGACCGCCTCCAGGTAGTTCTGGACGTATTCGAAGGGTTCACGGGGGGCGCCGGGGGCGTAGGAACCGCCGCGGCTCGCCACGATGTACACCGGGGTGCCCTTGACCGCCGACTCCTCGACGAGCGCGGTACGGCCCACGAGTATCACCTGGTCGATCCACGCCTTCAGCGTGGAGGGAATCGTGAAGTTGTACATCGGGGCGCCGATGAGGACGACGTCCGCGCTCTCCAGCTCCTCGACCAGCTTGAGCTGCTCGGCGAACGCGGCCGCCTGCTCCGGGGTGTGGTCGGCGGGGGCACTGAAGGCGGCGGAGGCGGTGAGCGTGTCCAGGTGCGGCACCGGGTCGGCGTTGAGGTCCCGGTAGATCACCGTGCCGTCGGGGTGCTGTGCCTCCCATGCCTGTCGGAAGGCGGCCGTGACCGCGCGGGAGGCGGAGTTCTGCTCCGGCCACAGGGCCGAGTCCAGGTGCAGCAGCGTTGCCATGAGGAGGTCTCCAATGAAACGGGACGGGACAAGGGCGCACGAAACAGAAGCTGCTTCTATTTCATGAGCTCCTAGTAATATCACATTGACTTACTTTTTCTCACCTACGACTGATCTCGCAGTAGACTCCAGGTATGACGGAACCGGTCACAGAGCCCTGCAAGCCGGTCGAAGGCGCGATCACGCGTGTCTTCGCGCTGCTCGGAAAACGTTGGACCGGCCTGATCGTGGCCGTTCTGATGGAGCACCCGGTGCACTTCGCCGACCTGCACCGCGCCATCCCGGGCATCAGCGAGCGCATGCTCTCGGACCGGTTGACCGAGCTCGGCGCGGCCAGGCTGGTCGTGCGCGAAGTGGACGAGGGGCCGCCGCTGCGCGTCTCGTACCGCCTGACGGAAGCCGGCGAAGCACTCGAGCTGGCTCTCACGGAGCTGGCCGGCTGGGCGGAGAGGCACCTCCCGGAGGTGGATCGGACCACGGCCTCGTCCGCTTGCTGAGCGACCTGCGCACACACGGGACCGCTCTCCGGCTCGTGGACCCGTCGGACGGATTCTCGACGGTCGGTATCTCCAGGATTCACACTCCGTCGGCTCGGATCATCCGCCGCACCAGGTCCACCCAGCCGGCCTGGACGCGTGCGACGGAGAATCCGCACCCGGCGTACAGGTAGTCCGTCGTCTCGAAGTTCGCGAAGGCGAGCAGGGCGTGGGCGAGCATGTCGTGATCCCCGTCAACTCCCGCCTCCCGCAGAAGGCTTGAGACGTGACGGTGGAAGGCGCGACCGGTGTCGGAGGCGTGGCGGCGGTCGTGGAGCACCTGGCGCCCGAGCGCGGCACCCACGTCCGCGTCGGCGGCGATGCGCTCGATCAGCGCACAGCCGAACGCTTCCAGCCGGTCCCTCGGGGGCGCGCCCGGCCCCAGCGGTGGAGGCCCTTCGGTATACGTCTCTTGGAACTCGGCCTCGGCCTCGCTGAGGAGGGCGAGCAGGAGTCCGTCGCGGTCGCCGAACCGGCGAAAGAGCGTGCCCTTGCCCACCCCGGCGGCCTCCGCGACCTCCTGCATCGTCAGGTGCCCGGCCCCTCGCTCGGCCACCAGCCTGGCTGCCGCCTCCAGAAGCCGGGCACGATTTCGGGCGGCGTCGACCCGCTCGGTGGCGGTGACGTCCGGTCTGTCCATCAGGGCGCTCCTGTCGCTCTTTTTCGGGTGCGTCCATGGCGCCGGCGGTGTGCTGCCCGGTTCGCAGGGGCGCATCGGGCGGGCTACGGCGTCCGGTCCGAAGCGGCCTCGGCAGATGGACCCAGGCCTCGTCAGGGGGTCAGCTGCTGGTGCCCTATGACCGAGAGCAGTTCCAGCTTGCTGTGGCTCTCCGTGCCGGGCCGGGTTGTCAGCACCACCAGGGTCTGAGCGCGGTTCTCGGTGAACAGAACCTGGCCGTCGACGTCGATGCGGCCAAGCTCGGGATGGACGATGGTCTTGCTCTCGTCGTATCGCTGGGCGACCTCCTGGAGTTCCCACAGGCTGACGAACTCGGGGCTGTGTTCCTGGAGTTCGGCCAGGATCCGGGCGGCTCGGGGGACGTCGCTGCCGGCTGTCAGCGCGACCCGCAGACGGGCCGCCTGCGCGCGGCCGTGGCGTTCGTGGTCCTCCTCGGGATACACCAGGCGCTCTGCGGGGTCCATGAACCAGCGGTAGTAGGCACTGCGAGCCAGGCCGGTGTGGCGCATCTGGTCGCCGAGCAGAGCGATGGCCAGCGGGTTCATCGCAAGGGTGTCAGCCATGTCGGTCAGCACCAGGGCCGGGGAGTCGTCCAGCCGGTCCAGGACCCGCATCAGCGTCGGGCTGACGTGCTCGGAGCGGTGGAAACGGGCCGGGGCGTTGTGGCCGATGAGGACGAAGAGATGGTCGCGCTCGTCCAGGGTCAGCCGCAGAGCCCTGGCCAGGGCGGTGGTGATCTGGACGGAGGGCTGCGGGGCGCGCTGCTGTTCCAGGCGGGCGTAGTAGTCGGTGGACATGCCGGCCAGCTGGGCAACCTCCTCGCGGCGCAGCCCCTGGGTACGCCTGCGCGGCCCCTCAACCAGACCGACGTCGCGGGGGCGCAGCGTTTCACGCCGGTGGCGCAGGAATTCCGCCAGTTCCTTCTTGTCCATGCCGTCCATCGTCGCCGCTTCCCGCCCGGCTATCCAGAGACCGCCAATCCATGGCTGAGCGCGTGCCCCAGTGTGACCTGCGGTCTACCCAGGGTTGCAGGCAGGGATCGCCGGTCCATGGATAAACCGTCCTCTCCCGCCCCCGCGAAGGCGCTCATACGGTCGAGGATGCGGGCGCTGACAGTGGGACGAGCCACCTCACGCCGCTGAATGATCAGCCTCCCCCGACCGAGCGGAAGAACAGATGACCGTTTTCAGCGATCGCAGCATCGAGCTTTCGCAGTTGACTTTTCACTATCGTGAGGCGGGTAATCCGGATGCGCCGCCCGTCGTTCTTCTGCACGGCCTCATGTACGACGCGCGGGACTGGGACGGGATCGCGGGCTTCCTCGCTGCGGACTACCACGTCTTGGCCCTCACGCAACGTGGCCATGGCGAAAGTGCGTGGCCCGGCGCTTACTCCTTCGAGCTGGGGTCCGGCGACCTCGAAGCGTTCACCGATGCGCTTTCCTTGGACCGATTCACATTGATCGCCCACTCGATGGGCGCACGAGTCGGATGCGTCTTCGCGGAGAAATTCCCCGAACGGATCGAGCGGATGGTCTGGGAGGACACCGCTCCTATCGACGTGGACTTCCCGGAAGGTTCCGGGGAAGTTCCTGGTGCGGTGCCTTTCGATTTCTCCGCGGCCACCTCACTGGTGCACCAGATCCACAACCCCGATCCGTCATGGTGGAACGACCTCTCCAAGATCACCGCCCCGACACTCATCATCGGCGGAGGATCCACCAGCTACACCCCCCAGGAGAGGCTGGCCGAGGCTGCTCGCTTCCTCCCCGGTGGCCGGCTGGAGACGATCGAGGGCGCCGGGCACATGGTTCACAGGACCTGCCCAGATGAATACATGGAGCTGCTGCGGAAGTTCCTCGCGGATAACAGTAGGTAGAAGCCCGTGGCAACGCCAAAGCACGCTCCGCACGACCCGACAGCCCGTCCGCCGGTTGCCCCGGCAGCACGCGGCCGAGCTGTCAACAAGGCCCTACCACTGAAGGAAGCCGTTTCATGACCGCGAACCGCATCACACTCGAAGTGGGGGACATCCGGATCACCGGCCTAGAGGCACCAGGTCGTCCGGGGATGCCGCTGCTGGCCTGCCTTCCCGGGGGTGGTTACAACGCGTCGTACTTCGACGTGCCCGGGTATTCGCTGATGGACGCCGCGCGGCGCGAGGGCTTTCCAGTGGTGTCGCTCGACCGTCCGGGCTATGGCGGCAGCACCGCGCTGGAGGGCGAGATCTCGTTCCGCCGGAATGCTCAGGTGCTCCAGGCGGCCATCGCCGAACTCTGGCGCCGGGACCTCCCGAACGCCCCCGGGATCGTCCTCGTCGGACACTCGATAGGCGGTGCGATCGCGCTGCATTTGGCAGCTGGCGCCCGCACCTGGCCGCTCCTCGGTGTCTCCGTCACCGGAATCCACGACGAGTCGCAGCGGACGAACGACGCCTTGAAGTCCCAGCCGTCGGCCAGCACGCTTGAGTTCAGCCGTGAGCACCTCCTGCGGTTCATGTACGGACCTGAGGACACGTACGACCCAAGTGTGCTCGACATCGCGAACCACGCCGAATCGCCCGTTCCCATAGCAGAGCTGGTGGAAGTGGCGGGCCAGTGGTGCACGGATTTCGCAGGAATCGCCGCGAAGATCGAGGTACCCGTCCACTACGGGCTGGCCGAGCATGAAGGGTTCTGGCACAGCAGCGACGAATCGGTCGCCGCCTTCGGAAACGCTTTCACCGCTGCACCCTCCGTGACTGCTCGGCGCATCCTGGGCGGCGGCCACAACATCGATCACCACTACGTCGGCGCAGCCTTCCACAAGGAACAGCTCGAATTCGCGAAGGGGCTGGTCTCCCCAGCCCAGTAGCGACTGCCGGGAACTGACATCTGACATCGCGCAACTGTCGATGGCGTCTGGACGTGGCTGGTGGCGGCCGGTCGCGGCTGTGTCGAACCGGAATGCACCTCATTGTTTCGGGGTCGCGCTACCTGCCGTGCGGACCGCAGGGCAGCAAGGTCCGGGACCACAGAGAGAATGAGTGGTCCCGGACCTTGTGCGGGCGCCACCCCCGTCCCCACGGACGGCGCCCGCTACCGGTCCTGCTGCCGCTCTCAGGCTGGGATCGGTAGATTTCTGTGGGTCCCGCTGACGCCCGGGATTCGCCGGGCTGCATTCCGCGCAATGGCCGGTTACCCGCGGTGGCGCGAACGTCTTCCGGTGCCTCGGGCTGCGGCCCTGCGGCGAGTGTCGCGGGCGTCGCACCAGTAGTCGCCCTCGGCCCCATGGGCGAGTTCCTGCCGTCGAGGGAAAGCCAAGCCGTCGTGGTGGTCGCCTCGCCGGTATCCGGCGAGGCGACGATCACGGCTGTCTGCGCGCTGACTGATCCGTGTGTGAACGAACCATGCCGCGTCAGTGCGCCACGGCCGTCGGCTCCAGGACGAAGACCGGGATCTCGCGGTCCACCTTCTTCTGAAGTTCGGCATAGGCGGGAAACGCCTCGACGGCTCGCGCCCACCACACGGCCTTCTCGTCGCCGGTCACCTCACGAGCCAGCATGTCCTGCCGCACCGGACCGTCCTGAAGCTCCACCCGAGGGTCGGCCACCAGGTTGTGGTACCAGACCGGGTGCTTGGGGGCTCCTCCCGCTGAGGCGACCACGGCGTAGGAGCCGTCGTGCTCCACCCGCATGAGCGGGGACTTGCGGATCTTGCCGCTCTTCGTGCCCAGGGTGGTCAGGATAACGACAGGCAGGTCCCGCCGCGTCGCGTCGTCCCAGCCGATCAGGCCGCCCAGCGTCGCTCCTTCGGAACCAGCGGAGCTTTCGTACAACTCCACCTGGTCCCGTACCAGCTGCATCGTGCTCGGCTCGTACTCGCCTTCGAGAGGCATGCTGCCGATCCCGTCAGAACATGGTGTTGTCGTTCGCGGACGTTTCCGGGATGTCCTGGATGACGTCCCAGTGTTCGACGATCTTGCCCTTCTCGAACCGGAAGATGTCCATCACTGCGGCGCCACGGTCGGCCGAGTCGTAGGTTCTCTTGTAGTGCACCGCCACCAGGTTCTTCTCGCCGAACACCCGCTTGATGTCGAAATTCAGCTCCGGAGACAGGGTGGTCCGCCACTTCACGTACGCGATGAACGGCCCCGTGCCGTCGGCGGACAGCGGGTTGTGCTGGATGAACTCGTCGCCCACGTACAGCTTGGCGGCCTCCTCGGGCTGCTTCTTGTTGAAGGCCAGATCCAGGAAAGCGACCGCGACGCGCCTGTTGTGCTGCACCTGGCTCTCCACCCGGTGCTCGCCGCGACCGGGCTGCGGATCGGCCGAGGCGGTACCCGCCACGGTGAGTGTGGCCGCGGCAATCGCGCCCACAACCGCCGTGACGGCGGAACGGCGAGAAATAGGATTTTTCATGGTCATCTCCCGGGATTAGTAAGGGACAACTTTGATTCGCACGATGCGCCACCACCACAGGTAGCAACGGTCGTGGAGGGAAGGGCTTTAGGCGCCGCCGGGAGGATCAGCCGGGTGCGGGCAACTGCCGACGACAGGGGCCCCTCTGAGGCGATCAAGAACTGGTATGGGCTGCGGGCGGCGCCGCCCCACAAGCCCTCCGTGGTCAGCAGGGCTGGTGGGTGACGTCCACCTTGACCGGAGTGGCCGCACGGAGGCCGCCAGGTCACGCTCAAACGGCACCGCTGAGCATGGCCAGGCCATCGTCATATGTGCCGTCGGCCTACGCGCAGAAGGAGTCAGGTTCCGAATCGGGGCCGCAGCAGACGACCCAGACGGTCAATTCACGCGTATGACCCGTTTGGAAATGCGCCAGCCGTCGGCGGTGTGCCGCAGTTCGTCCGTGTACACGGCGCTGATGACGGTGCCGCCGTCCACGACGCCCAAGCCCTTGGACTGGGCACGAACCTCGTCGCCCGGGCCGTCCGACACGACGATGTTCGTCGTGTGATGAGCTCGCGCGTGCCCCTCGGCGCCGAGGACAGCGGTGACCGCTTCCAGCCCGACAGCCGGCTCGAGGCCGAAGGCGCTTGCGTCCCATACCGCGTCTTCGGTGAGGACTTCACCAAGGCGGTCCAGCTCGCGGTCGTCCATGATGTGGCCCCAGAGGGCCAGCACACGTGCTATTTCGACGGCATCTTCATTGGTGGGTTTCATCGCGGTTCTTCCTGTGTCCATTGCGCAGGGAGGAAACGAGTGGCTGGGGAGCGACGTCTCTCAGACACCACTGAGGATGGCGAGGACGTTGTCGTAGGAGCCGTTGGCCTCCGCGTCGCGCACGAACCTGGCGCGCTCCACTACGAGCTCCTTGGCGTCAGGCTTGTCGCGCAGGATCCCGAGGGTCTCGTCGAGGAACTCATCCAGCGGCATGGAGTTCTCGTCGTCCTGCTGGCCCAGCAGGGTCGTGCGCACGCCCGGCGGGGCCACCTCGATCACCTGAACGCCGGCGTCGGCCTGCCCGAGCTGCACGCGCAGGCTCTCGGAGAAGGAGTGCAGCGCGGCCTTGGTCGCGTTGTAAGTCGGAGTAATCGGCAGCGGCACGAATGCCAGCGCCGAGGTGACGTTCACGACGGCCGCGTCGGCCTTGCCCACCAGCAGCGGCAGGAAGGCGTACGTCACCCGGATCGTGCCGAGCAGATTGACCGTGACGTGGTCCTCCGCAATCGAGAGCGAGGCCGGGTCGAGGAGGTTCTCCCGCAGCATGATGCCGGCGTTGTTGACCAGGATGTTCAGCTCGGGGTAGCTCGCCGCCACCGTTTCGCGGACCTGGGCGATCGAGTCGGGGTCCGTGACGTCGAGGACGAGCGCGTCGATGCCCGGGTGCTCGGCCGTGATCTCGTCGAGCAGCTCCTTGCGCCGGCCAGCGACGATCACCTTGTTGCCGGCCTCGTGCAGGCGCAGGGCCAGGCCGAGCCCGATGCCCGAGGTGCCGCCGGTGATCAGGATCGTGTTGCCGGTCATCTTCATGGGGGTCTCTCTCCTTCGTTGGCGCGGGCCGGTGAGCGCCCGCAGCTTCGACCGTAGGAGCGCCCGCGCGGGGGCGGGAGAGGAAGGTTTATCCATGGATCGGTGGTCTCTGCCTGGTGGAACTCGGGCTACCGACTGTCACGCACGGCTAGGAGATGAGCGCACCGGTCCCGCCCAGCGGATCCGGTGTCGCTTCGGCGTCGCGGCATCCGGGGACACTCCTGGACATGCGGCGCGGCTCGGCGCGGACGCGGTCCAGGCTCCGGGGAACCAGACGGCGGTGTACTGCTCGATGGCGTCGCGCAACCCGGTGGTGAAGGCCCCTCCCACGGTGGCCGTCCCGGGCGGTGGTAGCTGTCGAAGGTGCCGTACTGCTTGGTGTTGGGCCGGGTGTTGGTCGTTCGTCGCGGCGGTGGAAGGTGCCGTGGTCCAGGAAGCTGAGCGCCACCGCGTCGATCTCGCCGCGGTCCGGGTTGACGACCTGTGGGTGCCGAAAACGCCATCCATAGTGTGTGACGTGCAGGTTCTTCCGAACGGCCGTTGATCGCCAGGCGGGCGTGTCAGGCTGGTTGACCGTGCCGCTGCGACTGCCCTACCTCGCCGTGTCGAGCGTGTTCGCCTTCATCCGGCTGCTGCCGATGAGCGACGTGGACAAGAACATCGAGATATTGACGCCACGTCACCAGTTGGCGGTCCTGCAGCGGCAGAGCGACAGGCCGCGCGTCACTTCAGCAGACCGCGCTTTCCTTGCTGCACTCCTCCACAGGCTGCCTCCCGCCCGACTACGGCAGCTGCACCTGATCGTCCCACCGGACACCGTCCTGCGGTGGCACCACGACCCCATGCGCCGCCGCCACCCCCACAACTCCCACCGCAAGCAGCCCGGCCGTCCACCGACCCGCCGCGCCATCCAGACTCTCATCCTGCGCCTGGCCCGCGAGAACCCAGGCTGCGGCTACCGGCGCATTCATGGCGAACTCGCCGTACTGGGCATCAAGGTCGCACCCTCCACCGTATGGGAGATCCTCCGAGCGCACGGGATCGACCCCGCTCCCGAACGCGACCGCCACACCTGGGCCGCGTTCCTGCGCGGCCAGGCCCACGCGACCCTCGCCCGCGACTTCTTCACCGCCAACGCCCTGAACGGCGCGACGCTGTACGTCTTCGCCGCCATCGAGCACACCAACCGCCGCATCCGCATCCAGGGCGCGACCGCCCATCCCACCTCCGACCGGGTCACCCAGGCCGCAAGGAACCTCGTCATGGACCTGCAGGACACCGGCGCCACCGTCCGACACCTGATCAGGGACCGCGACAGCAAATTCACCCACGCGTTCGACGCCGTCTCCGAGACCGAAGGCATCAAGGTCGTCACCACCAGCATCCGCGTGCCCCGCATGAACTCGGTCATGGAACGGTGGGCGCAGACCTGCAGACACGAGCTCCTCGCCCGCACCTTGATCTGGAACCAGGCCCACCTGCTCCACGCACTCACCCAGTTCGAAGCCTTCTACAACCAGCACCGGCCCCACCGCACCCTGCACAGCGCGACACCCCTGCGACCCGTCCCCGAACCGATCACCGACCCCGACCCACTGGACATCCACCGGCGTGACCGCCTCGACGGCATCCCCCACTAATACACACACGCAGCCTGACCTGCCCGGACGCAATAATCGACACCCACACGGTGACGGCAGCACCTTCCCGACCGCCGGCCACCTCGCCGCTTACGCCGGCCTCGCACCCGCGACCCGCAGTTCAGGTTCGTCGATCCGCGGCGAACAGCCGTCACGGAGGGGAAACAAACAGCTCAAGCGGGCCTTCTTCCTCTCCGCATTCGCTGCCTTGGGCGACCCGGCGTCGCGGGCCTACTACGACAAGAAGACCGCGCAGGGAAAGCACCACACGCAGGCCCTGCTCTGCCTCGCCCGGCGCCGAGCAGATGTCCTCTTCGCGATGCTCCGGGACGGCACCTTCTACGAACCGCAGCCTGTTCGGGCGGTCGCTCCGCAGACCTAGACCATGGTCAGGAGGTGGTCCGTGGGGCCGTAGTCGATCTTCCAGTCGGCATAGACACCCACGGCGCCGTCCTTCTGACACCGCAGCCCAACGGTCACCCAGCGGACCGACCCGTCGCCAGCGAGCGAGAACGCGACTGCCGTCTCGAACTCCTCGCTCCCGCACGGGCAGCCGGCCTCTCCAGGATCCGCGTCCTCCCACAACTCCTCGCTATCCGCGATGAACGCACGGCCGCCGCAACCAGCGCACACCCGCTCGGCTCCGCCCTCGACATCGTCAACGAGCACGAAGAACACGCGCCCGCCGCAGACGCCGCAGACGCAAGGAACGATCTTCACCGGACGGTCGTCGGCAGCGTTCCGGAGAAACACCGCGAGGTCCGCAGAGACACCCTCGCCAACCTGATCATCAGCATGCACAGGCACATCGTTCCAGACGTCCGAACCAGCACCCATCCACCTTGACCAAAGGCATAGGCACCCCCCAGAGACAAGGCATCTCGTGGGATTGAGGAACCGTCAGCACCCTGCCTGGCCAGCGCGGCTTCGGCCACACGCGGATCTCAACGTCACCCGAAGGAGAACGGACACACGGCAGTCCCCAAGCTCGCCACTCGCGCAGAGCGAGGCAGCCTTCGCGCGGGACAGGCGAACTCCTTCCGCCAACGTGGGCACGGCACACCGGGTCGAGAGACATCAGAGCTGTAGGTGACTCTGCCTCGACCCACTTTGGTGGGCCGTAGCTTCAGGGGGAATCCTGGATGATTTGCTCGGACCAGATCGTCTTGCCGTTCTGGCCATGGCGGCAGCCCCATCGTCCGCCGAGTTGAGAGACGAGGAACAGGCCGCGTCCTCCCTCGTCGGTTGTGCGGGCACGCCGCAGGCGGGGTTGGGTGCTGCTGGAGTCGGTGACCTCGCACACCAAGACGTGGTGGCGAATCAGACGGAGTTCCATCGGCGGACGACCGTAGCGGATGGCGTTGGTGACCAGTTCGCTGACGATGAGTTCGGTGGTGAAGAGGAGGTCGTCCAGGCCCCACATGGTGAGTTGGCGGGATATCCACTCTCGAGCTTTGGAGACGGCGGCCGGATCAGCAGGGATCTCCCAGTGAGCGGTGTCCGCCGCTGGGACGGCGCGGGTGCGGGCCAGCAGCAGGACCGCGTCGTCGCGCGGCGCCTGGTCTGCCAGGTCGGCGAGGAGAGCCCGGCCGGTTTCGTCCAGGGCACGATCCGGACGGCAGTGCGCGGCGAGGGCTTCCGTCAGGCGCGGTAGGCCTTGGCCGATGTCGCGATCGCCCCGTTCGACCAAGCCGTCGGTGTAGAGAGCGAGGACGCTGCCCGGCTCGACGTCGATCACGGTGGTCTCATACGGCATGCCGCTGAGGGCGAGTGGTGGTCCCGGGGAGATCCTGACTGCTTCGGCGGTCCCGTCGGGCCGGACCAGGACGGGTGGCGGGTGCCCGGCACTGGCCATGGCGCAGCGCCTGGTGACCGGGTCGTAGACCGTGTACAGGCATGTGCCGCCGACGTTGTCGCAGTCGCCGGACGGGGCTTCGGCCGCGAGGCGCTGGACCAGGTCCGCGAGCCGGGTGAGCAGCTCGTCCGGTTCGAGTTCCAGGTCCGCGAGCGTTTGGATGGCGGCGCGCAGGCGGCCCATGGTGGTGCTTGCGGGCATGCCGTGGCCGACCACGTCGCCGGCGACCAGGGCCAGCCGCAGAGAGGGCAGAGCAATGGCGTCGTACCAGTCGCCGCTGCTGCCTGCTCCACCGCCTGCGGGCAGGTAGACGCCGGCGGTCTCGGCTGCCGGAGTGTCGGTCGTGGCCGGGGGAAGGAGGCTCTGCTGCAGCGCCACGGCCGCCCTGCGCTCGCGCGTGTAACGGCGGGCGTTGTCGATGGCGAGCGCACCCCGTGAGGCGATCTGCTTCATGAGATCCGCCTCGTCCTCGGTGAAGAGGTCGGATCGGCCGCAGCGCCATGCCGTTATGGCGCCTAGCGTGAGCCCACGGGCATGCAACGGTGCCACCATCACCGAATGGGTGTCCTTCGGGACGAGATACTCGACCAGCTGCGGGTCTCTGACCATGGCGATGAAGTCGTCAAGGCTGAAGACGACTGGCTCGCCGTGTAGGAAGCCGCGCCGCAGGGGGTGGTCCGGAAGGGGCGGGATGGGCTGGCCGCGCTTGATGCCGGCCGGCCACACCCCGGTGGCCGGCGCAAGGCCCGCGTTGCCCATGTCTCCACCGCCCAGCTGCTTCGAGGGTTCGTCCCCGTCGAAGACGGGGTGCGCAAGGTCGACCGCGGCGAAATCCCCGAAGGCAGGTGCGAGAACGTCCGCAAGGTCCTGCGCAGTGCGCACGACATCCAGGGATTTCCCTACTCGCTCGGCCACCTCGCGGGCGAGATCCAGATGACGGCGGGCACGTATCTGGTCGGCGTTGTCGAAGTACAGGGCCGCGACCCCCGTGGGGCGTCCTCGCGCGTCCTCCAGACGGAAGGCGGACAGCGACAGGGCGTGCTGCCGCGCCGAGCCGCGCCGACAGCTCACGTGCTGGTTTCTGCGGACCACTGGGGCACCCGTCTCGAGTACCTGGCGCAGTAGTGCCTCGATGCGCTCGGCGTCCTTGTCGCACAGCACGTCGCTCAGCCGAGCGCCGGGCTGTACTGGACGGCTGTCGAGAGTGCCCGGCGCGGCGTTCGTCTGCACAGTGGTGAGATCCGTGTCGTACACAGCGATGGTGATCCGGTTCTGTGCGGACAGTGCACGCAGGAGCGCCGCGCCGTGCTCGTGGCCGGCGACGTGGTGTGTAGGGGCCGCCAGGACGAGGACCTCCGCCGAGCCGGAGCACCCCACCTTGGTGGTCCGGAAGGTGACATCGATGGTGTCGCCGCACTGGTGCCACAGCCGTACCCGGCCGGACGCCGGCATCTCCGCGTCGCGCAGGTCGTCCGGGAGGTCGGCCACCAGTTCCCGCACGGGACGGCCACAGACTTCCTCGGCGCGGAACCCCGTCAGGTCCTCTGCTGCCCCGGTCCACCGGACCACCGCGCCTCGATGGTCGAGCACGGCGGCTGCTGGACCGTCGAAGGCGTACAACCCGCCGCTGGGACCGGAACCTGAGACGCCCGTCGATCCTTGGGAGGCGCCTGCCGAGCAGGCGTTCTTGACATTCTCTATGTCCATCTGTGGCTTCCTTTGCGAGGGCCTGTGGCTCGAGAGATCGGCATGCCGTGGCGGCCGTCGGCCGCCCGGTCGGTCGCGCGTCATGCCGCAAGGGCTTTGGAGGGCAGGTCTTGTTCGGCCCAGACGACCTTGCCGTCCGTCGCGGAGCGGGAGCCCCACCTGCGGGACAACTGAGCGACGAGAAGAAGACCGCGGCCCTGCTCGTCGATGATGTGGGGCTGGCGTGGGCGTGGGTGGCTGGTGTTGCTGTCGGAGACTTCGCAGGTCAAGACCTGGTGCTGGATGAGGCGTAGGCAGATCGGCCCGCCGCTGTAGCGGATCGCGTTGGTGACCAGTTCACTGACGATCAGCTGCACGGTGGCCACCAGATGCTCAAGTCCCCATTCGCTGAGCTGACGGGCGGCTGCCTTCCGGGCGACGCGGACAGCGGCCGGATCGCTCGACAGTTCCCAGGAGGCGACCTGGGCCGCTTCGAGTCCGCGAGTCCGCGCAAGGAGCAAGGTGACATCGTCGGCCGGGGCCTGAGTCGGCAAGGTCTCGATCACGTGAGAGCACAGGTCTTCCAGGGACGAACCGGACCCTGCCAGAGCGGCGCCCAGGCGATCCAGGCCCACGTCGATGTCGTCGTCGCGGGACTCGACCAGACCGTCGGTGTAGAGCGCGAGCAGAGTTCCCTCGGGCAGTTCCAGTTCCACGGACTCGAAGGGGACCAGACCGAGGCCGAGGCCGAGCGGGGCCCCGGCGGGCATGTCAGGGAAAGTGATACGGCCCTGCGGGTCGATGATCGCGGGCGGGGGATGCCCGGCCCGCGCCATCGTGCACCGCCGAGTGACCGGGTCGTAGACGGCATACAGACAGGTGGCGCCCACCGCCGCGGGGGCCTCGTCCGGAGCGTCGGCATCTTCCTCGCTCAGCCGCCTGACCGTGTCATCGAGGTGCGTCAGCAGTTCGTGGGGAGGCAATTCCATGTCCGCGAGCGTGCGGACGGCGGTGCGCAATCGGCCCATCGTCGCCGCGGCGTTGATGCCGTGTCCGACCACATCTCCGACGACGAGGGCCACCCGGGCGCCAGACAGCTTGATCACGTCGAACCAGTCGCCCCCCACGCCGTGGTCCATGTCGGCCGGCACATAGCGCGAGGCCACATCGAGGGCGGCGCCGCCTCCCACATGGTGGGGGAGCAGGTCGCGTTGGAGCGTCAGGGCCGCGGTGCGTTGGCGGGCGTACTGGAGAGCGTTGTCCAGGCTGAGCGCGGCCCGGGTGACGAGCTCCTCGGCGAGGAGGAGGTCGTCCTCCTGGAACGGCGTCTGGTCCTCGGAGCGGCCGAACACCGCCAGTCCCAGCACACAGCGCCGCGCACGGATGGGTACGACCATCAAAGAGTGGACGCCGCTGTCACGGACCTTCTGCGTGCTCACCGGGTCGTGAAGGGCCCAGGGGCCCGAACGGGTGTCGAGCACCGATTCCAGGTAAGAGCTGCCCGTGCGCAGGGCGGTGGTGAACAGCGAATTCGGGAAGGGGCGGATCACTTCTTCGCGCACCCACGGCAACTTGAGGATTCCCGGGTGGATGGAGGCCACACCGGCACGGCGCAGCACAGGTGGGCGGCCGTTCGCCTTGCCGGGCCCCGTCCAGGTATCCACGCCGAACGGAACCGACTCCATCAGGTCGACGACTGCGTGGTCGGCCAGCAGGGGCACGGCGAGGTCGGCCAGTTCCTGCCCGGTCCGCATGACCTCGAGGGTGCTGCCGATGCGCGTGCTGGCTTCGCTGAGGATGGCAAGGCGCTCGCGCGACCGCCGGTTGCCGGTGACGTCCACGCTCATGGAGCACACTGCCAGTGCCGTGCCGTCAGCGTCCTGGAGGCAGAAGAACGAGGCCGAGAACGCGTGCTCCCGGCGCCGGTCCGTCGATGACCACGCCCGGTACTCGTGGACCATGGTGGTGCCACTCTCCAGCACCTGCCGCATCACCACCTCGAGCGCTTCGGCCTCGACGGCGGGCAGTGAGTCCCGCAGGCGGCGTCCGAACCGTCGCTGACGAGGAGTGCCGTCGTGGCGCTCCATGACGTCGTTGACCCAGGTACAGCGCAGCTGCGGGTCATAGACAGCGATGCCGACCGGTGCGTGGGCCAGGAGCGACTCCCGCACAGCTCCGTTGGACGCCCCCGAGGACAGGGTGCCTATGTCGGTCACGGACACCAGCCAGCGGGTGCCGGCGTCCTGCCCCCACAGCCGTGAGATCCGCAGCGTCATTTTGATGGCGTGGCCGTCGCGGTGGCGGACCGTCACGGCGCCGGACCAGCCATCCTGGGCACGGCACTGCTCGGCGAACGCCGGAGCACTCGGGGCGCTTTTGGCGGGCGGCAGCACGTGTGCGGCGGACCGGCCCACCACTTCCCCGGCCGAGTACCCGACAAGCTGCTCGGCGGCGTGCGTCCACCCCACCACGGTCCCCTCCGCATCGAGCATCGCTATTGCCGCATCGGGTATCTCTCGGGGACTCACCGGCTCGGCGAGTGGCGTGTGGTCGGTGGTGTTCGTCATCCGGTTCTTCCCATCGGTGCGGGTGTGAGACAGCGTCGGCATGTGGGGCGTCGGCCCGATCTGTGGCCGTGGTGGAAGCCGGCACGACGTCTGCCAACCTTGGACGACTTTGTCCACTTCTGATGAAATAGTCAGATACGACCGCTTTATCGTCAAGCCCCTCGAATCTGATCAAATGCCCAAATATGACCGCATGCCGTCAGTGTCGATGCCGGTCCCTCGCAGGAACCGATTCGAACGCCGTCATGGCCGATGCACTCGAGGAGTACGCCCAAGCCGTCGACGAACGCCTCCACGGCGTCGTTGATCCCGCCGAGCGCCTCGCTGGGGGCGTGCGGCTCAGCGCGCGCATGGCCGAGTCATGCCCGGAGATCATGCGGATCCTGTGCCACGGCCGGCTCGGTCGGATATGTGCCGGTGACGGACTGGCTCCGCGGGCGAAGCGCGACGTGGAGGAGGGCATGGCCGCAGGCCGGTTCACCGTGGTCGAGTCCGACGGCCGCGGTCGATGAGGGAGAGGTGGGTGAACACCCGGAAATTGCTGCCCAGTTGCTCGTCGGTGTGGCTGATCTCTGCGGATCAGAGGGCGAGATGGCCGATGCGGGTGAACATCTCCTCGAAGACCAGGCGGAGTTCGTCCAGGCGACCGACGCGGTCCGGGCGAGGGCATCGAGCTGTTCATGCCGCCGCCGGCCGTGCGAGCCGATTTCGCCACCTCGACAGTTCCGTACGATGTATGGTAATTCTGGGAAGGTACTTCCATACGCCGTATGGAAAAGTTCGCTCGGGCCGCACCAGGCGCCACACATCGCCTGCATGTAGTCGATGGTGCAGATCACACCAATCGGGAAGGAAAGATCATGAACAAGCTCACGAGGCGCGTTGCCGTCACCGCTTCCTCCGTGGCGGTCGCGAGTGCCGCTGTTCTTGCTGCGGGGGGTACCGCTTCGGCCGCGCCTTCTGTATCCGCGCACGTCCAGCGTCCGGCCGTCAGTGTCAACGCCGGCGACCACCGCTGGGACCACGGTGTCGGCTACCTGCTCGAACTGGGCTACTCCTGGGACGAGATCCGTGGCTGGTGTCACGACGTCCAGGTTGAGATCAGCGTTCGCTGACCGCCGCCCAGCCGGGAGTGAAAGTCGATGGAGTCTTTGAAGACCGTCGTGCAGGGGGTGGCCGTGCAGCTGGTCGTCTCGCGCACCTACTCGCTGTCCATGTGCATGAGCCTGCGGTACGAGCCCACTGATCCTTATGTCGTCCGTGCCGCCTTTTTCACCGACACCGACGAGCAGACCGAGTGGGTCCTGGGGCGTGAACTCCTGGCCGATGGCCTGACGGGTTCCACAGGCTGTGGGGACATCCGGGTCTGGCCGGCCGTCGGCCGTGGTGACCAAGCCATGTACATCGTTCTCGGGTCTCCCGCGGGGACCGCCTTGCTCGAGGTTCCCGTGCAGGACGTCAGAACCTTCCTCGAGAACACGGAGGCGCTGGTGCCACGGGGCACCGAGTCCGGACGCATCGACTGGGAGCTCGAACTCGCGAACTTGTTCGCGAAAGGCTGAGAGAAGCCTCCCAACCGCTGTGCCGCTGGGGATCCTTGTCCCGGCGGCAGAAGAGAAGGAAAGAGTGTTCATGTCCCAGTACCAGCTTCGTGTCTACACACTGCGCAGCCCTGAGGCGCTCGTCGCCTACGAGGACATCTGGTCCAAGCACATTCCCGGTATGGCCAAGCACAGGATCACCACACACGGCGTCTGGACGGTGCTCGCGGCTCCCGGGACTGAGGTTCCCCAGCTGTACGCCCTCGTTTCCTACCAGGACGCCGACGATGTTCAGGAGCGACTGGGGGCGTACCTCTCCAGCCCCGAATTCCGCGCGGACATGGAGGGCTTCGACATCAGTCAGATCGTCGGCGTCGCCGAGTCCGTCCTGACGCCCACCGCCGACTCACCCTTGCGGTGACAGGTACCGCCGCTGGAAGTCTGCGGCGACCTTCACGTTCGTGTCGGAACGCCGCGCGACTCCGCCAAGGGGCTCGCTGGACGGCAAGCGGCATGGATGAGACTGGCGAGGTCGAGGGGACGGTTGCAGTTGCCGTAGACCCGGTGGAGCGCCTATCGGTACGGGCGGCTGACGCCCGGTGACATGGAGGCCCGCCGACCGGGGATGAACGCGTACCGGCGGCACCATGCGCCGGGCTGCTGCCGCGTCCGGAGCTTGGCCGGCCCAGTCATGCGCAGAGGGTCGTCGTCCGGAGTACGAGCGAGTCGCACGGCGGCATCCAGGGCCCTGGCCACTGGAGGATGCTGCGGTTTCCTGGGACGGTGCGAGACCGCGGGCGACGCGCACCATCCAGGCGGCCGCACTGCGGCAACACTGACCGCGAGGTTTCGAGAGGGCCGTTCCGGATGTGATGGGTGCCTTCTCATGCGTGCCGCGGCCTGACCCCGCCCCGCCATGGGCCGGCGTCAGGCCGCAACACTTCAGGTCTGCACAATCAATGGCCGGCGCCCTGGCCGTCACCATCGGCGGCGAGTCGGCTCTCCAGGCCCATGATGATCGTGTCCAGCGTCAGGCGGAAGACGCGGTTCTCGTCGAGGTCTGGAGGGGTGAGCCCGTCTTCGCCGACAGTGGGGGGTTTGAGGCTCGACCACCGGTGGAGCGCGCCGTTGAGTTCGGCGGTGAGGACACCGGTGATGACGGCGCCCACGAGAGCGGTGATCAGCGGGAGCTCCGAGTGCGGCACCTCTGCGGCGTCAAGGATCGCGGTGAGCGCAACCCAGAACGGGTCTTCGGGCTGGATGAAGTCCGCCTGGTGGCTGAATGAGTAGGCCATGAGCTTGGGGTGACGGTGCGCCAGCGTCCGGAAATCCGTGGCGAGCAGGCGGATGCGCTCCTGCCAGGGAGCGTCCTCCAGTGTCACGGTGCGGAACTGGGTGCCGACCATTCTCGCCACGCCGCGCAGCACGGCGTCCTTGTTCGGCACGTGGTGGTACAGCGACATCGGGTTCGCATCAAGCACGGTCGCGAGTTTGCGCATGGTGAGCGCCTCGACCCCGTCCGCGTCGATGAGCCGCAGGGCGGCGGCATAGATCCCGGCCTCGGTCAGAGGCACCTCTCTCTTCCTGGTTCCCCGCGGGGGACGCTTCGCCTTTTCCATACGCGGACGGTATCAGTTTCATACAACGTATGGAAATGACCTCGGTCACCGGAGGCGTGTCGGTCGTCCGCACGGTCTTGGGTTGCGGTCGACTTTCCATACGTCGTATGGTACCAATTCCATACGGCGTATGTTTCCGTGGTGCGGCCGGGTTTCGGCCGGCACCTGCCATCCCCTCCCTGCACAAAGGAGCAAGCCATGTCCACACAGTCCGAGGCCGGCCTGCGACCCATCCGGTCTCCGCGCGGGGTCCCGCTCTTCGGCCACACGCCGCAGATCCCCAGCACCAACCCGGTGGAGTACTTCGGCAAGCTGTCCAAGCAGTTTCCCGAGGGGCTCTACGGCATGGAGATCGCCGGTATCGAGCAGGTCTTCGTCTGGGACCCGGACCTGGTGGCCGAGGTCTGCGACGAGACGCGGTTCTACAAGCAGATCGAGAAGACACCGCTGAACCACGTCCGGGACTTCACGGGTGCGGGCCTGTTCACGGCCCATCAGCACGAGGAGGAATGGGGCATGGCGCACCGGATCCTCCTGCCGGCGTTCAGCCAGCGGGCCATGAAGTCCTACTACGGGCAGATGCTGGAGGTCGCTCAGAACCTGGTGGGCAAGTGGGAGAGCAAGGAGGGCCGGCCAGTCAAGATCACCGACGACTACACCCGGCTGACCCTGGACACGATCGCCCTGTCGGGGTTCGGCTACCGGTTCGACTCCTTCGCCAAGGAGGATCTGCACCCCTTCCTCAACGCGCTGCTCGAGGCGCTGGTGGAGTCGCTGCGGCGCTCGCAGGAGCTGCCGATGATGACCAAGCTCCGCAAGGCCGATGACAAGAAGTACCGCGAGAACATCCAGCTAATGCGGGACCTGGTCGAGAACGTGATCAAGGAGCGCCGTGAGGGGATCGACACGGGTGAGGATGATCTGCTGGGTCTGATGCTGCAGGCCACGGACCCCGACACCGGCAAGGGGCTGGACGACGACAACGTCCGCGACCAGGTGGTGACCTTCCTGATCGCCGGCCACGAGACCACCAGCGGTCTGCTGTCGTTCGCCACGTACTCGCTGATGCGTAACCCGCACGTCCTGGCCCAGGCCTACGCCGAGGTGGACCGGCTGCTGCCGGGCGACACGGTCCCGGACTACGACACGATCATGCAGATGGACGTGATCCCGCGGATCCTGGAGGAGACCCTGCGCCTGTGGGCTCCCATCCCGCTGATCGGCAAGTCCCCGCTGGAGGACACCGTCATCGGCGGCTGCTACGGGCTGAAGAAGGGAACAAGGGTCAACATCCTCGAAGGCCCGCTGCACACCCATCCCAAGGCGTGGGAGCGGCCGGAGGAGTTCGACATCAACCGGTGGCTGCCGGAGAACCGGGTCAACCACCACCCGCACGCCTACAAGCCGTTCGGGAACGGTGTGCGTGCCTGCATCGGCCGGCAGTTCGCGCTTACTGAGGCCCGCCTGGCCCTCGCGCTGGTGCTGCAGAAGTTCAAGTTCTCCGACACGACCGACTACAAGATGGACGTGCGGGAGGCGCTGACGCGCAAGCCCGGCGACTTCGAGCTGGTCGTGCGGTCCCGTCAGGAGCACGAGCGCACCGTCTTCGGCGTCGCGGACCTGCAGACCGACGACACGCAGCACCAGGCCGCGGTCAGCGGTGTCGGGGTGAACCTGACCGTCGCCTACGGCTCCAGCCTTGGCTCGTGCGAGGACCTGGCGCGCACCATCGCCGACCGCGGCGAGCGCTCGGGGTTCGGCACCACCTTGGTCGGCCTGGACGAGCTGGGTGACAACCTGCCCACCGAGGGCCTGCTCGTCGTCGTGGCTTCCAGCTACAACGGCAAGGCTCCGGACAACGCGCAGCGTTTCGACGAACTGCTCACCGCCGGGCTCCCGGAGGGCTCGCTGTCCAACGTGCGGTTCGCACTGCTGGGTGCCGGCAACACCCAGTGGGTGGCCACCTACCAGGGCTTCCCGAAGCGGATCGAGGCAGGCCTGCTGGCCGCCGGCGCCACCCGCGTCGTCGAGCGCGGCATCGCGGATGCCGCCGGTGACTTCGACGGCATGGCCACCCGCTGGATGGACACCCTGTGGACCACCCTGGCCGAGGAGTACGCCGCCGACACCTCCGAAACCACAGGGCCGCGCTTCCAGGTCCAACTGCTCACCGAGGCCGACGTGCGCCCCGCGATCGTCTCCGAGCAGGCTTACCCCCTCACGGTCGTGGCCAACGAGGAACTCGTCGACGACCCGACCGGCCTGTGGGACTTCAGCATCGAGCCGCCGCGCCCGGCCGCGAAGTCCATCACCATCGAACTCCCCGACGGTGTCACCTACGACACCGGCAACCACCTGGCCGTCTTCGCCAAGAACGAGCCGCAGTTGGTGAACCGCGCCCTCGTGCGGCTCGGCGTCGACCGCGACCAGGTCCTGCGCCTGGACCAGCCCGCCGGCGGCCGCACGCACCTCCCGGTGGGCACGCCCGTCACCGCGGGTCTGCTGTTCACCGAGTTCCTGGAGCTGCAGGACGTGGCCACCCGCTCCCAGATACGAACGCTGGCCGGGCACACCAAGTGCCCTTGGACCCGGCCGCAGCTGCAGGCCTATACGGCCGACACCGCCGAAGCCGAGGAGCGCTACCAGACCGAGGTCCTGGGCAAGCGCGTCTCCGTGCTCAACCTGCTGGAGCGCTTCCCCGCGGTCGAACTGCCGCTGGCGGTGTTCCTGGAGATGATGGGCCCGATCCGCCCGCGGTTCTACTCCATCTCCTCCGCTCCGCTGGCCGACCCGCGCCACGTGCGCCTGACCGTCGGCCTGCTGGAAGGACCGGCCCTGTCCGGTGACGGCCGGTACCGCGGCACCTGCTCCTCCTACATCGCGGGCCTCAACCCCGGCGACGTCGTCTACGGCTATGTGCGCGTACCCTCCCCGACCTTCGCCCCGCCGGCCGACCCCGCCACGCCGCTGGTCCTCATCGGCCCGGGCACCGGCATCGCGCCACTGCGCGGCTTCCTGGAGGAACGAGCCCACCAGCACGCGAACGGCACCCAGGTGGGCCTGTCCCAGGTCTTCGTCGGCTGCCGCCACCCGGGGCACGACTACTTCTACGGCCAGGAGATGCAGGCGTGGGAGCAGTCCGGGATCGCCCAGGTGCACACCGCCTTCTCCGCGGTGACCGGCCACCCGGCCCGGTTCGTCCAGGACGCCATCGCCAATGCGGCCGACGCCGTGTGGCAGGCCATCCAGGACGGCGCGTACATCTACGTCTGCGGTGACGGCCGCCGCATGGCACCCGCCGTACGCGAGGCGCTCGCCGCCATCTACCGCAGGCACACCGGCAGCGACGACGAGGCCGCCCAGCAGTGGCTCGCCCAGCTCGAGGCCGACGAGCGCTACCAGCAGGACGTCTTCGCCTGACCCCCCGGACGCCGGGAGGAGTGCGGCGGTCCTGACACCCCGCTCCTTCCCGGCCACCACTCACCCACGAGGCACCACACGGCACCCGTCGGCCGAACCGCCGGAGTGCCGCTCACAGAAAGCAGAGCACCATGGACACCATGCTCGCCGGGCGCTTCCACCTGGACAGCAAGAAGTTCGCCGTCGAGGAGGTCCCCGTCCCCGTGCCCGGCCCGGGCGAGGTCCTCATCGAGGTCAAGGCCGCAGGCGTCTGTCTCTCGGACGTCCACCTGCTCGATGGCTCCCTCGTACCGCTGTTTGCCACCTCCGACACGGTCACCGTCGGCCACGAGGTTTCGGGCGTGATCCACACCCTCGGCTCCGACCTCAAGCGCGGCCTGACCGTCGGCACCCGCGTCACCCTCGAGGCCGGCAAGACCTGCGGCCAGTGCGCCGGCTGCGTGCGCCGCCGCCCCTGCACCCAGATGCGCACCGCCGGCATCGACTACGACGGCGGCTGGGCGCAGTACACCGTCGCCCGCGAGGACACCCTCATCCCCATCCCCGACAACCTCCCCTTCGACCAGGCCGCGATCATCCCCGACGCGGTCTCCACCCCCTACGCCGCCGTCGTCACCACCGCGGGCGTACGCCCCGCCCAGTCCGTCGGCGTCTGGGGCGTGGGCGGAGTCGGCGCGCACAACGTACGCCTCGCCCGCCTGGTCGGCGCCGCGCCGATCATCGCTGTAGACCCGCTGCCCAGCGCCCGCGAACGCGCCCTGGCCTTCGGCGCGGACTTCGCCCTCGACCCGGCTGCCGACGACTTCGCCGACCAGGTCCGCGCGGCCACCGGCGGACGGGGTCTGGACTTCGCCTTCGACTGCGCCGGCGTGCCCGCCGTCCGCGAGCAGGCCGCCGCCGCACTCGGCCTGGGCGGCTCCCTCATCCTGGTCGGCATCAGCCCCAGGCCCCTCACCATCACCGAGGGCCTGACCTTCAACTACCTGGGCAAGCAGGTGCGCGGCCACTACGGCGGCAGCCCCGAGTCCGTCACCGAGCTGGTCCGGCTGGCCGAGGTCGGCCGTCTCGACCTGGCCCCCTCCATCACCGACCACATCCCGCTCGCCGAGGCCGCCGACGCGGTCAACCGGCTGGAGAACAAGATCGGCGACCCGATCCGCCTCATCCTCGTCCCCTGACGACTGAACAGAAAGTTCACCAAGACCACCTCGGGCAGGGGTGAGTGGGCGCCGGTGCTTGAGGGAGCACCGGCGCCCACAGTCTTTTGCTACCGACCTGCCTGAACCACAGGCGGTTCAGAGCCACCCGCGGCGGCCCGCCTGCGCACCCGCCTGGAATCGGCGCGTCGCCCCGAGGCGGGTAGTCAGGTCGGTGATCCGGCGGCGCAGGGTGCGTGCGCCGAGGCCGGGGCGGCGGGCTGTGGTCTCGTCCTTCGTCGCGGGCGTCGACGCGGCCCTTGCGGCGCTGAAGTATCCGCCCAGCGCAAGCACGCAGGAGCCCGGCATCCCTTCTGGGATGCTGTTGGTTAATTCGGGCCTGTGCGTGACGTCGGCCTTCAAGACCCGGTTGTGGTCTTGAAGGCCGACGTTGTCGTATGGGGTGGGTGCGGATGTCGATGCAGCCGAAGGGGTCTGGGGAGATCCCGGCGGAGACGGTGCGGGTGGCGCGGGCCGCGTTCCCAAAAGGGAGCCTGGCGATCCGGGTGCGGGACGAACTGGGGTCGTTGTTCAGCGACGAGCAGTTCGCCGGCCTGTTTCCTGCGCGGGGGAAACCGGCTTGGTCACCGGGGCGACTGGCGATGGTGCTGGTGTTGCAGTTCGTGGAGGCGCTGACCGACCGGCAGGCCGCGGAGGCGGTGAGGGCTCGTATCGACTGGAAGTACGCGCTCGGGCTGGAGTTGGCCGATGCCGGATTCGACTACTCGGTGCTCTCGGAGTTCCGGGACCGGCTCGTCGGAGCCGACGGCGGCCGGGAGATCCTGGACACGGTCCTGGCGGCCGCCCGGCGACAGGGACTGATCACCGCCCGGGGCCGGGCACGGACCGACTCCACCCACGTGCTGTCCGCGGTGCGCGAGCTGAACCAGCTGGAACTGGTCGCGGAAACCCTGCGCTCCGCGCTGAATGCCGTAGCTCTGGCCGAGCCGGGCCGGCTGAGCGCGTGCGCCCGGCCGGAATGGTTCAAGCACTACGCCACCCGGGCCGAGGACTCCCGTTTCCCCAAGGACCGGTCTCGCCGGGACCAGACGTATCGGCGGGTCGGCGACGACGGCATGCACCTGCTGCGGAACGTCTGGGCCCAGGACGCGCCACCGGGCCTGCGGGAACTGCCGGAAGTCGAGGTGCTGCGGCAGGTGTGGGTGCAGTACTTCCACCTGGTTGACGGGGAGGTGGCCCGCCGGGACCCAAAAGACCGGCCACCGGGCCTGATGCGCCTGGTGACCCCCTATGACCTGGAAGTTCGCACCGGCGGAAAGCGCGACATCAACTGGGACGGTTACAAGGTCCACCTCACCGAGACGTGTGAGGACGACACCCCGCATCTGGTCACGGGCGTGGTGACCACCCTGGGCAGTGTCTCTGACGACCGGATGGCCGTCCCGGTCCACGCAGAACTCGCCCGGCGGGATCTGCTGCCGGGCGAGCACTGGGTGGATACCGGCTATGCCAACGGTGGCGCCTTGGTGACGGCCGGCCGTGACCATCGGGTCGACCTGCACGGACCGCTGAAAGCGGTGACCGTGCCGCACGCCCGCGGCGATGCCGCCTTCGGCCAGGACGCGTTCACCATCGACTGGGACAACCAGCACGTGACCTGCCCGAACGGCGTTGTCAGTACGCAATGGGCCCAGCGCAACTCCGAGGAGGGACTGCCGACCATCCGGGTCCGGTTCTCTCCGGCCGACTGCGGCACCTGTCCCCAGCTGCGGGAATGCGTCAACTCCGCCAAGCCTCGGCGGCGGGAGATCAACCTCCGACCCCGCGACGAATATGAAGCACTCCAGCAGGCGCGAAAGCTCCAGGCGACCGACGGGTGGAAGGACCGCTATAAGATCCGTGCCGGCGTTGAAGGCACCATCTCCCAAGCAGTGAACGCCTGCGGCCTGCGCAGAACCCGCTACCGCGGCCTGGCGAAGACCAGTCTCCAGCACCAGCTCACCGGCGCCGCCGTCAACCTCATCCGCATCAATGCCTGGCTCACCGGCACACCAAGAGCCCGCACCCGCACCAGCCCCCTGACAGCACTCCGCCCCGCCGCATAACGACGGGGCGAAGCAACCAGGCCCGAATTAACCAACAGCATCCCCTTCTGGACGCCGGGCCCGTGTGCTGTCAGTCGAGGCCGGGCAGTGGGCGCCGGGTGACCTCGCGGGCGTCGTCCGGAGGGACGCCGAGCATGCGCAGGACCATCTCTGCCAGGTCGGAGGCGGCCTCGTCCCCGTCGAGGTCGGGGCGGGCCAGCCGCAGCGCCACGAGGGAGATCAGGGTGCCGCCCAAGGCGGACAGGGCGGTGGTCGCGTTGCGGCAGGTGAAGCGGCCCGAGGCGATGCCGATCTCCAGGTCGCGCAGGGCTCGCGGGGCGAGGCCCCGGTCGGAGTGGATGTAGGCCAGACCGCGGTCACGCAGGATCCGCATGAGTTCAGGGTGGGAGTCGGCCATCCGGGCGGTGAGCCGGAAGCCCGCCGCGACGAGCTCGGCCGGGTCGTCGATTCCTTGTACGCGCTCGTCTATGACCTGCCCGAACTCGTCCAGGGCGTCTGTCACCGCGGCGTCGAACAGCTCCGTCTTGGACTCGAAGTGGTTGTAGAAGGAGCCGAAACCGACGTCCGCGCGCTCGGCGATGGCCTGGATGCTGGCGCTGGCGTCCCCGGTCTCCGCGAGGATCTGCCGGGCCGCACGGACGAGCGCCTGACGGGTCTCGGCACGGCGTCGCTCGAAGCGGTTCTTGGGCGGGGCTGACGTCGGCATACGGCGAGTGTAACAACCGTCGCGATGAGTCTGCCATTACTGATGAGACTATCAATTATTTGGGTTCCCCCTATTGACGATGGGTAACGGCAAAGTTGATGATTTCCTCATTACAGCAGTGTTGCTTGGAGGACACCATGTCCCACACCCCCGTTAACAGGGCCGCTCCCCAGACGCCCCATCAAGACCTCCACAGTGAGCAGGGCGCCCTGCGCGGAGAACACCCCGGACGGTCCCGGAATCCCGTGATCAAGGTGGCGGATCTGGCCTGGCTCGAGTTCGAGAAGCCGGACCTGGACCGGGCCGAGGTCTTCGCGCGTGACTTCGGGTTCGCGGTCGCCGCCCGCACCGAGGGGGAGCTGTGGCTGCGCGGCACCTTCGCCGGCTCGCCCTGCATGGTCATCCGGCGGGGACGTACGTCCCGGTTCATCGGGCCGGCGTTCCGCGCGGCCGAGCGGGCCGACCTGGACCGGCTGGCCCGCGCCACCGGCAGTACCGTCCGGGACATCGGCGTACCGGGCGGTGGGCAGTCGGTCGCCCTGCTCGACCCCTCGGGCCTGCCGGTCCGGGTCGTGCACTGCGCCGAGCAGCTGCCCGCGTTGCCCGAGCAGGAGCCGCTGATCCTCAACTTCGGTACCGATCACCGTCGTACGAACGCCACCCAGCGCCCGCCCCGTGAGCCCTCCCGTATCCAGCGGCTGGGCCATGTGGTGCTGGAGACACGGGTGTTCGCCCGCACCCTGGACTGGTACCTGGACACCCTCGGGATGATCGTGTCCGACTTCCTGTTCCTGGACGGGCAGCGCGGGCGCGGGCCGACGATGGCGTTCGTCCGGTGCGACCAGGGGAGCGTGGCCGTCGATCACCACACGCTGGCCCTGCACCTGGGGCCGGGAACCGGCTATGTCCACTCCGCCTACCAGGTCACCGACCTCGACGCGATCGGCGCCGGCGGGGAGTACCTGACTGAGCGCGGTTACCAGCGCAGCTGGGGCATCGGCCGGCACATCCAGGGCAGCCAGCTGTTCGACTACTGGCGCGACCCCGACCACTTCATGCTGGAGCACTTCGCCGACGGCGACCTCTTCTCCTGCGACCTGGAGCCCGGCTGGGCACCGATGTCGGCGAGCGGCCTGGCCCAGTGGGGCCCGCCGGTCACCCGCGACTTCCTGGGCGCCAGCCCTTCACCCGCCAAGCTGCGCGAGGTCATGACGGCCCTGCGTGGCGACAACGAACTCGACCCCGCACGCCTGCTGGGCCTGATGAAAGCGATGAGCTCATGAGCACCAACGTTCTGCGTACCACCGACGGCTGGTGGGTCGTCCGGGACGAACGCGCCGTCCGCGTCGAGACCAAGGCCGTCACGACCGCCGAGCTGCTCGCCGACCGGGACGCGGTCCGCGAGGCCGCCGCCTCCGCCGAGAGCGGCACGCCCGTCGCCGACCTGGTGGCGCTGCCTCCGGTCACCACCCCGTGCCGGGTGGTCGCCCAGATGGTCAACTACCGCAGCCACGCCAAGGATTCGGGCTTCACCGGCGACATCCCGCCCACCTTCTTCCGCAAGGCGTCCGGCTCGGTCAGCGGCCCCCACGACACGATCATCCGCCCCGCGCACGTGAAGTTCCTCGACTACGAGGTGGAACTCGGCCTCGTCATGGGCGCGGCCCTGCCCGTGGGCACCGTCGTCGAGGAGCAGGACCTGCCGCGCTACGTCGCCGGCCTTGTCCTGACCAACGACGTCAGCGCCCGCGACGTCCAGCTGACCAAGACCCAGTTCTACGAGAGCAAGTCCTATCCGACCTTCACACCGACCGGTCCGTACCTGGCGCTGCTGGAGTCCGAGGATTTCACCCATCTGCTGAACCTGCGGCTGCGGCTGTCGGTCAACGGCGTGTCACGCCAGGACCGCACGCTGGCCGACATGATCGTGCGGCCTGCACAGGCGCTCACCCTGCTCGCCCGCTTCCAGACCCTCGCCCCGGGCGACCTGCTGCTGACCGGCACTCCCGGCGGCACGGCCCTGAAGGCCCCGCCCAAGGCGGCCGAGAAGATCGCTGCGCTGCTGCCGCCCGCGCTGAAGTGGAAGGCGTTCTTCAAGGGCCAGGCCAAGAACCCCAAGTACTTGCGCAACGGTGACCTCGTCACCGCCACGATCGCCACCCCTGACGGGCGGATCGACCTTGGCGAGCAGCGGACCCCCATTGCGGACGCATCATGAAGGCCGCATCCCGTAGACCGGTGGTGATCATCGGTGCGGGACCCGTCGGGGTCATGGCCGGCCTGCTGCTCGCCCGGCACGGAGTGCGCAGCTTGGTCCTCGAACGGCACCGGGACGTCTACCCCCTGCCGCGCGCCGTCGTCGTGGACGACGAGATCCGCCGGATCCTGCAGAGCGCCGGTGTCCACGAGGAGTTCGCTTCCCTCGCCCGCCCGGCGCCCGGACTGCGGCTGCTGGACGCCGGGCGCCGCGTGATCGCCGAATTCCCGCGGTCCATGCACGGACACCACGGCTTCCCGCAGACCAGCATGTTCGACCAGCCCGATCTGGAACGCCTGCTGCGTGACGCCCTGGCGCGCCGCCCGGAGTGCGAGCTGTGGAGCGGGGTGGAGGTCGTGTCCGTCACCCAGTCCGTCGCACGGGACACCGACGGACCGAACGATCCGACGGGTCCGGTCCGGGTCACCCTTCGCCGCGACGGCAGCGACGAGGACGAGCACCTGTGGGCCGATGCCGTCCTCGGCTGCGACGGTGCGGGCAGTCTCACCCGTGACGCCATCGGCGCTCTGTGGGAGGACCTGCACTTCGAGGAGAGCTGGCGGGTCATCGACGTGCGCACCAGCCGCCCTGTGCGCACCTGGGAAGGCGCCGAGCAGATCTGCTCCCCCACCCAGCCGGCCACCTTCATGCGCGTCAGCGAGGACCGCTACCGCTGGGAGTTCAGGCTGGCCGACGACCAGAACCTGGACGGCCCGGACGGATGGGAGCGCCTGCGCGAGCTGGTCGCCCCCTGGGTGGACCTGCCGCCCGACGCCTCGCCGGACGCTGACTTCGAGGTGATACGGCAGGCGCAGTACACCTTCCGGGCCCGCCTCGCCGACCGGTGGCGCAAGGGGCGCGTCTTCCTGCTGGGCGACGCCGCCCACCTCACCCCGCCCTTCGTCGGGCAGGGACTGTGCGCGGGCCTGCGCGACGCCCAAAACCTCACCTGGAAGCTCGCCCAGGTGCTCCAACGGGGCGCACACGAGGGGCTGCTGGACACCTACGAACGCGAGCGCAAGCCGCACGCCCGCCATGTGATCCGCGTGGCGGTCGCCGTCGGCTGGGCCATGACCGGCGGACAGGACCGCGGTGCGGCGTTCCGCCGGGCCGTCGTGGGCACGGCCTGTCGCATCCCCGGTGTGACCACGGCGGTGAGCCGTGACCTCAGTCCCGCCCTGACCGCCGGTCCCCTCATACGGCGCCGCCCCAGGCTGACCGGCCGCGTGCTGGCCGGCACCTTCTGCCCGCAGCCCTGGGTACGGCACGACGGCAGGCGAGTGCGCCTCGATGACGTCCTCGGGGACTCCTTCGCCGTCCTGACCGCTGTGCCGCCCACGGCGCAGATGACGGCCGTGGCCACGGCACTCGGCGCCCCGATGATCCACGTCGACGATCTGGGCGACGACGGCACCCTGGCCGGCTGGCTGGCACGCGGCCGTGCCGACGCCGTCCTGCTGCGCCCCGACCGCGTCGTGATGGACACCGTCCCGGCCGGCACCGGCGACTTCACGGACACCGTCGCCTGGGCCCCCCTGCTGCACACGGCCCGCCATACCGCCGATGCCCGGCCCGCCTGACGAGGAGCTCCACACCATGACCACCCCGCACCCTGAGCCGTATCCGGAACCCTTCTTCACTCCCGACCCGAGGTCGGCCGCCCACAGTCGCATCGCGGACTTCGCCCGATGGGCGGCCCGGCACCGGGGCGCCGAAGGGATCCAGGACCCCACGGACTACGGAGCCCTGTACCAGTGGTCCGTCACCGACCTCGAGGGGTTCTGGGCCACGGTGTGGGAGTACTTCGGCATCGACGCGACGACTGAGTACGAGCGGGTGCTGGCCGAGGAGACCATGCCCGGCGCCCACTGGTTCCCCGGCGCCACCCTCAACTACACGCATCACGCGCTGCGCAACCTGCAGCCCGATGCTCCCGCGATCACCGCCCTGGACGAGACCGGAGCCGGCTATGAGATCACGGGCCGGGAGCTGCGCGCCCGGGTCGCCTCCGTCGCTGCCAGCCTGCGCGACGTGGGCGTCGGACAGGGCGACCGGGTGGTGGGCTATCTGCCCAACACCCCCCACGCCGTCATCGCCTTCCTCGCCACCGCAAGCCTGGGCGCGGTGTGGTCGGTGTGCGGCCAGGACTACGCACCCAAGGCCGCCGCCGACCGCTTCGCCCAGCTCGAACCCACGGTGCTCATCTCCGCTGACGGCTACCTCTTCAACGGCACAACCCACGACCGCCGCGCCGCCTCGCTCGAACTCGCCGCAGCCCTGCCGACGGTGAAGGCCACGGTGCTCGTGGACCACGTGGGCCTTGCGTGGCCCGAGGGCGGGAACTCGGGGCTGACGGTTCCCTGGGAGGACGCGGTCAGCCGTGTCGAGTACCTCACCATCGCCCCGGTGCCGTTCGACCACCCCCTGTGGGTCGTCTTCTCCTCCGGCACCACCGGACTGCCCAAGGGCATCGTCCACGGGCACGGCGGGGTCCTGCTCGAACACCTCAAGACCCTCGGCCTGCACACCGATCTGGGCACCGGGGACCGCCTGCTGTGGTACACCACCACCCACTGGATGATGTGGAACCTGGTTGTCTCCACCCTGCTGACCGGTGCCACCACCTGCACCTACGACGGCAGCCCGGTACCGCAGGCCCGTCCGGACGTCCTGTGGGAGCTGGCAGCCCGCCACAAAGTCACCGTCTTCGGCACCAGTCCTCAGTACCTGCTGACCATGGCCAAGCTGGGCATCGAACCCTCCGTGCACGGCCTGTCGGCCATCCGCGTCGTCGGCTGCACCGGCTCCGCTCTGCCCGCCTCCGCCTACCCCTGGGTCCGCGACCACGTAGGCGCCGGCGTTCAGCTGGCCTCCACCAGCGGCGGCACGGACATCGTCTCCGGCTTCGCCGGCAGCGCCTCCACGACCCCCGTCTGGGCGGGGGAGCTGTCCGCCCCCAGCCTCGGTGTGGCGCTGGCCGCCTATGACGCGGCAGGCACCCCTGTCCTCGACCAGGTCGGCGAACTGGTGGTCACCCGGCCCATGCCGTCCATGCCGCTGTACTTCTGGAACGACCCCGACGGCAGCCGCTACCGCGACGCCTACTTCGGCGCCTACCCCGGTGTGTGGCGGCACGGCGACTGGATCACACTCACCTCGCACGGCTCGGTGATCGTCCACGGCCGCTCCGACGCCACCCTCAACCGCAACGGCGTGCGCCTGGGCAGTGCCGACATCCACGATGTCGTCGAACGCCTCCCCGAGATCACCGAGGCTCTCGTCATCGGCGCGGAGGAACCCGACGGCCGCTACTGGATGCCGCTCTTCGTGGTCCTCGCCGACGGGGTGGCCCTGGACGACTCCCTGCGCGTCCGGATCCGCGACGCGATCCGCACCGGCGCCTCACCCCGCCACGTCCCCGACGAGATCCTCGCCGTACGGGCCCTGCCGCACACGAAGACCGGCAAGAAGCTGGAGGTTCCCGTCAAGCGTCTGCTCCAGGGTGCCCCTGCCGAGCAAGTCCTGAACCCCGAGGCGGTCGACAATCCCGACCTGATCGACTACTTCGCCCGCCTGGGCGCGGAGCGGAACAAGCGGTCAGCGAACGACACATGACGTCGGCCAGGGGACCACATGCGCACGTGACAGCACTGGGTCCTTGTGCCCTGCCCGGCTCCGTAAACCCCGTCCCCTGGGGGTGGTGCCCGGGGCGGTCTACCCGCCCCGGGCACCACACACAACCGAAGTAAGAGAGAAATGATGAGCATGACCGACCGCGAACCGCAGGCCCTCGATGTCCTCGACGACGCCGGACGAAAGGTGCTGTTCACCGAGGCCCGCACCGCGAACACCTTCGCCGAGGTGGCCGTTGCCGACGACGAACTGGCCATGATCTGGGATCTCGCCCGCTGGTCGCCGAGCGCCGCCAACGGCCAGCCTCTGCGCGTGCTCTTCGTGCGGACCCGAGAGGGCAAGGAGCGACTCGTCCGGCATCTCAACGAGGGCAACAGGGCCAAGACGCTCAGTGCGCCGGCCGTGGCGGTCCTGGCGTACGACGTCGACTTCCACGAGCAGATGCCGACCGTCTTCCCGGCCCGCGGGGACTTGCTGCGAGCGGCGTTCGCCGACCAGATCGACGCGCGCGAGAGCATCGCGGCCTACAACTCGGCACTGCAAACCGGGGTCTTCCTGCTCGCGGTCCGTGCGGCAGGGTTCGCGGCCGGTCCCATGGCGGGCTTCGACAAGGCCGGTGTGGACGAGGAGTTCTTCGCCGGTACCAGCTGGCGCTCGCATCTGGTGGTCAACATCGGTCACCCCGGTGCCGACCCGTGGTTCCCGCGGCTGCCCCGCGTGCCCGTCGAGCACGCCCTCGCCTGGGCCTGACGGCACTGCAGCCGCCTGGTCGCGCGGGATCCTAAGTCCGATCAGCCCGAGAGTGGTCGGCGTAGAAGTGAGAGTTGCCATGCCATGGTCGCCGGTGCTCTCCTGAGTACCGGCGACCACGCACACCGCTCGGACCGCGACCACGACTACCGCCGGGATCGTGGTGACGGCCACCGCCGGGACCAGGGCACCAGCTCCTCGTGGG
The DNA here is from genome assembly GCF_036227505.1 of Streptomyces sp. NBC_01450. Lineage (NCBI taxonomy): Bacteria > Bacillati > Actinomycetota > Actinomycetes > Kitasatosporales > Streptomycetaceae > Streptomyces > Streptomyces sp. NBC_01450. Next base: position 1,323,111 of record NZ_CP109481.1, read on the forward strand.
GCGATCGCGGTGGGGACCGCGACGGCGGGAGCCACTACAACCACGACCGGCAGGGCAGTGGCCGCTGACACGAACATGGCTCTTGCCAGGCAACCAAGGTTGCCTGCATCCCTGTGACGTCCCCGGCGATCAGCGGTGGCTTTGTCTGCTCCTGCCGACCGGCCGGACACCCTGGCGACAGCGCGAGATGTAGCTCCCGCGAGCGCCCTCGTGCCGTCCGCCACCGGTCCTGCCGCAACCATCCCTACGGCTCGAGGCTCCAGGAGCGAACCCATGCGCCGTTGCAGGCCGAGACCGCCCTGACCAGCTGCCTGTACCCCGTGGCGACGTTTAGCGTGGCCATCCTGAGGCTGGCACACTGAATGTGTGTCCCCGTTGATGACCGCTGCTGATCAGAATGCGTCCTCATCGATTACCGGCGCCGCCGTCGTGTCGGTCTGCGCATTGGTCTTCACGGTCTCCTCATTCTGGTGGATCAATGCCAGACAAGGGCGCCTGAAGACATGGGAACCTCACTCCTTTGCAGCGATTTTCAACTACTCTCTTGTTCGCCTGCGGCTTCCGCTCGTCCTTCACAACACCGGCGCCAAGCCGATAGTTGTGCAGGATCTCAGGCTCACCTTCCCTGATGAGCCTGCCTCTCATCTACCACTCTTGTGGATGTATTCGCCGTCTCGCCTCCAACCGGAACCGGACGAGGAACTGAAGTTGCCGGCCGGGTTCGTTGTGGCCGGCAGAGAAGCTCAACAACTTTTCATCGAGCTCGAGGCACCGTTTCCCGGGCTCCTTCCGGAGGCCCGTGACTACAAGGCACAAATTCAAGTGAGGGTTGGCCACCGCAAGGGGTGGCGCCCGCTTCTGACGTTCACGTTGAGGACCACCAACATCATTGATCCCGACCGGTACGCCGTCTACAACAACGCACCTCTTGAACTGACGAAGGAGGATCAGCAAAAGGCAGACGCTGCGCTCCTGGAGCTCTTGGACAACCAGGGGAAGGACGCTTCCGCGCAGGGTGGGACCACGCAGCGAGACTCTTCGAGCGACGACGGCAACGCCGGTACCGACCTGTAGGCCGGGAAGATGGTCATGAGATCGGCAAGGGCGGACGTGTTGGTTCACTGCACGTACGGCACGTCCTGACCGTTGCGCCCGTCCGGCGCCGCCGCCCGCCCGGGCTTCCTCCATCGAACATCTCGTGATGGGAGTGACGGAGCGTGGAGTGCTGCATCCACACCCCGATGACCGCACTGGCGTCCTACCTCGCGCCACCGGCCCCCAAGGGACCGAGAAGGGGTAAGCGATCGCTTGCCGCGACCGTATTCGCTACGTGCCGGTGTTCAGCGTTCAGCGTCTTCTACCGCCTGCTTAATGCCGCGCAGCGCCTCGTCGAGGCCGTGGTGGATCTGTTCGCCCTCCGTGTGCTCGGTATGCAGCTCCACGGTAAGGCGGCAGGTATCGGCGGTCTCACCTGGGCCCACGTGCAGCTGCCCGTGATAGTCGTGCGGCCCCGGCACACCCCATTCCAGGCTCTTGCCGTCCTCGACCACTGTCACCCACGCCTCACTGGTCACGTCCTGTTCCGGCGCATCAACGGGTTCGACGTGGGCGGTGACGGTGACCTTGTCGCCGTCGTGAGGGCGCGCCGCCCTGAGCCGCGGCATGTACGAATGCAGATGCTGCACATCGGACAGGTAAGCAAAAAGCCGATCCGAGGGCACGTGCACGGTGATGCTGTCACTGAAGTCACCCATAGTTCGAACGGGTCCCCCGAGCGCTCTGTGACGAAACGGAACAGAGCATCGATCGCCCGGTTTGCGCAGAGACCATTCACCACGGCCCGGTGCGCCGAACGCAGAAACCGGAGGCTGGCGGTTGCGGCCATGGAGGCAGCCTTACGGGTGGAATTCGCTCCTTGTGGACGATCATGTTACGTCCCCCCAACGGCAGCGTCACCTTCCCCACCCACACGTTCCAGCCCGACTCCCTCGTAGTACATCGGGCTCCGTGCGGGTTGCGGTCAGTCCCACCAGCCGTCGCTGGCGTGCCAGCGCTGCACCCACTCCAAGAAGCCGAGCGCTCTCGGCATGGGATATGGGTAGGCGCCGACGTCGGTGACGAGCCAGACCTTGCCTCGTTCAGAACCGGTCATGGCGAGGACCCAGTAGGAGAGTCCATCGTCGGTGCCGAGCACGATAGTGCCGTGGTTGGAGACGGCGGCGACGCGCTCGTGGTGGTCTTCGGTTAGGGGCTCACCTTCCCAGGACCAAGTCTCCTGGAGCGGGAACAGGCGGCGGGATTTCGATCCCCTTGGTTGGGCCAGTCCGAGGGGAGCCGGCCGAGGGGCAGGAGGCCACCATCTTCCGGTGGCCCGAGGGATGACCCGTTGGCGATCTCGACGACCAACCTCCGGTATGGCTCCGGGAGGACGACCCTGTTTTCGGATTCCCACGCCGAGACGGCTGGCGATCACCGCAGCCGGCACGCTTCGGCGAGCAGCTCGGCCTGGCGGAACCAGTCACCGGGATCAGCAGGGCGGTTCAGGGCGGGCCCGGCAGACCGGTCTTTCAGGGCTGGTCGTCCAGCAGGTCGAGTTCCTGCCGCATCTGCTGGACCCGACGTGAGGCGCGGATGGCGTCGTCGTCGGTGAGTTCGCTGAGGACGGCCTGGACGGCGGCGACCATGGCGGTCAGGGAGGGGCCGGCCTGGATGCCCTCGACGGAGGTGACGATCAGGTGGTCGGCGTACTCGCCGAGAGGCGAGGAGCCCAGGTCGGTGAGGACGCTGACGGTGCCCGCAGGGTTGTTCCCACGGAGACCAGCGCGATGAGTATCGTCGCGATCTGCTCCCGATCCCCGCACGCGATCAGGAGCAGGGCGTCGGCGCGCGAGTCTCAGCCGCATGCGGCGCTGCTGATTGTCCGTCACATGTCCCCCGAGGTGTGTTCATCTGCGTAGACGCTTACACATCCAGGTGGGCTGCGTCGATCACTTGCCGATGCGACGGCCGCACGAGGCGGCAGCGGGGCGTGTTCGGATGACCCTGGGCCGGGACAACCGAGCGCTCGAACTCACTTCGCCGCGACCGTACCTCCTTCGGCAGGCAGTTCTGTCCAAGTGGGGTCCATTGGCGGTGTGTTGTGGCAGTATCCGCTGGCATGTCGCCGTCAACCATGTGTGCGCCCAGGTCCGGTCGTCGTCTGTTCATCGTGTTGTTCATGCTGCTCACGGCACTGGGCGGCGGTATGAGTGATGCGGGCGCGGCGCCCGGACAGGGATTATCCGCGGCCGCCGCGACGCCCGATCGCGCTCGCTACGACGTGGTCCTGCGATCCGACGCCGACGGCAGCCACTGGACGGGACGGCAGCGGGTGTCGTTCCGGAACGGGTCCGATCAGCCTCTGCGCGAGGTGTACCTACGTCTGTGGGGCAACGGCGAGGACAAGTGCGGTACGCCCGCTGCGCCCTCTCCCGTCACAGTGACGAGACTACGCGGTGGCACACCGAACCATCTCGGTGTGAACTGCACAGCTCTGCGCGTAGCACTGCCGAGGCCGCTCGCGCGCAATATGCGGACGTCCATCGCCTTCGACGTCTCGATCACTGTGCCGGACCGTAATGCCCGCTTCGGCCACGATGGCGCCTACCGCTTCCTCGGCAACGCGCTGCCGGTGCTCGCCGTGCATGACGCGAAGGGGTGGCATCTCGAGCCCTATGTGTCGGTCGGCGAGAGCTTCTACGCCCTGACCAGCGACTTCCGTGTCCGACTCGACCACCCGTCGTCCCTGAAGGTGCCGGCGACCGGCCACACCCGCACGTTCCCTGGTCGCGCCGGCCGTACCGTCACGCTCAGCGTCGCGGAGCGAGTGCGGGACTTCGCCTGGGCGGCGGGCCCGTTTCGCATGGCGACCGATACCACGGCCGGGGGCGTGCTCGTGAAGTCGTACTGGGCGCCCGACACCCCTGCCGCGGGCGTGCGCGGCAACCGCGTGGATGCTGTCGCCGCGATCGACCGGTTCGGCCGGGAGTTCGGCCGTTACCCGTACGACGAGATCGACCTTGTGATGACCAGCCAGTTCGGCGGCGGCATGGAGTATCCCGGCCTCGTCCTCCTCGGCACCACCGAAGAAGGCGGCGCCGCCGTCCACGAGGTGGCGCACCAGTGGTGGTACGGCATCGTCGGCAACGACGAGTACGCCTCACCGTGGCTGGATGAAAGCTTCGCTCAGTACGCCAATGCCCGCTTCTACGGCTGGGACACCCGCGACTGCTGGTCGGACGTCTACTGGCCCGACGACGACATCTCGCTGACCGGCTCCATGGCCTACTGGTCGCAACACCCCGGCACATATCACCTCATCTACACAGCCGGGCCCTGCGCCCTGGCCGATCTGGAACGCACACTCGGCTCCCGCACCATGGCCCGACTGCTCAAGCGGTACGCCCAGGACCATTGGTACGGCGTCTCCACCACCGCTGACTTCAAGAAGGCCGCCCAGTCCATGACGGACAAGGACCTCGCCCCCTTCTGGGAGGCACACCACATCTGGTGACGGCGTGTCGCGTGCTCGCGCCAGTCGACGCACGAGCTGTACCTCACTCAAGTCACGGCTTGGCCGTGCCCGTAACACCACTGTCCAGCACCCGCCCCCGAGCAGCCGAACCACCCCGCCATCAGGACATATGCCTAGAGAAGGAGGAATTCAGCACCGAGTATCAGCTCCCCGACGTCGCGCCCACGAGCAGTCCCTCCAGCGACCCCGACCAGACGGATGATCATGTCTGTCGGCGGCGGCTGAATCCTGACCCGGTGTGGGCGGTCGAGTTCTGACCCACCGGGTCTGGTTGCCGGTGTTCAGTCGGTGTCGTGTGTGGCGGTGGGGACGCGTCCGAGTTGGCGTCCTCGCATGCGGTAGGAGTCGCCTTTGAGGGAGTGGACCTCGGCGTGGTGGACGAGGCGGTCGATCATGGCGGCGGCCACGGTCTCGTCGCCGAAGACCTCGCCCCAGCGTCCGAAGGGTTTGTTGCTCGTGACGATCACACTCGCTCTCTCGTATCGGTTCGAGACCAGCTGGAAGAACAGGTTCGCGGCCTCGGCTTCGAAGGGGATGTAGCCGACCTCGTCGACCACGATCAGCGGATAGCGGGACAGTTTGGTGAGCTCGGTCTGGAGGTGTCCGGCGTGGTGGGCGGCGGCCAGGCGGTCGACCCATTCGGCGGCGGTGGCGAACGCGACCCGGTGGCCGGCCTGGCAGGCGCGGACCGCGAGTCCGATCGCCAGGTGTGTCTTCCCGGTTCCCGGCGGTCCCAGAAAAACAGCGTTGTCCTTCGCGGCGATGAAGTCCAACGTGCCCAGATGGGCGAGCTGTTGGCGCGTTATGCCGCGCAGATGGGTGATGTCGAGTTCCTCGATCGTCTTGATCGCGGGGAAGCGGGCGGTGCGGATGCGGGCCTCGCCGCCGTGGGACTCGCGGGCGGAGACCTCCCGCTGGAGGCAGGCGACGAGGAACTCGGTGTGGGTCCAGGTCTCCTTCAGGGCGCGTTCGGCCAGGCGTTCGGCGGCGTCCAGCAGGGCCGGGGCCTTCATCGCCCGGGCCAGGAAGGACAGGTCGGCGGCGGTCTGACGGCCGGTCCTGGGCCCCGCCGCCGCGGCGGCGGTCTTGGTGGTGGGCATCAGGAGACCTCCGGATCATCGGCTTGGCCGCCGCCCTCGATGAGGGTGAACATGCGGTCATAGGAGTCGAGTTGGCGTTGTTCGACCTCGACGAGATCACTGGCGGTGGCGGCGTTGTGCCGGCGGGCGGCCTGGGCCTGGGAGGCTTGGTGGTGGCGGTAGTCGCCGCGCAGAACGGCGGCGGCGCGGGCATGGACCGGGTCGGTGATGGTCTGCTGCTTGGCCCAGCACCGTGGATGGCGGGCGACTTCCGCCCCGCCGGGGGCGAGGGTCACGACGACCTCGTCGGTGTCGGTGCGGACCTGGACTTTCTTGCCGATGGCCAGGGGGTGCACGGAGTAGTCGCAGGTGTCGACGCGGATGTAGTGGTCGCGGCCGATGCGGGTGGCGAAACGCCACCAGCGCGGCGGGTCGACCGGCGGCAGCGTGAGCATCTGGGCCCGGTCGGCTTCCCACCGGTCGACGGGGCGGGCGCCCAGGGTGCGGTGCTGGCGCCGGTTGGCGATGGCCAGCCAGGCGGTCAGCTGGGTGGTGAAGTCGTCGGGCCCGGTGAAGGTGCGGCCCGGCAGGAAGCTCGTCTCCAGGTAACCGTTGGCCCGCTCCACCAGCCCTTTCGCTTCTGGATCACGGGGCCGGCAGAGGTAGATCCGGGTGGCGAGCAGGCCCGCGAATGCGGCGAAGTCGCCGGTCACCTTGCCGCGGCCGATGCCGGCCTCGTTGTCCCAGACCAGCATCCGCGGGACCGCGTTCCAGCCGGTCAGCAGCTTCCAGTGGCCGTCGATCAGGTCGCCGGTGGTGCGGGTGGGCAGCATCCGTGCGGCGATGATCCGCGAGTATCCCGAGACCATCACGAGCACTGGAGGACGGCCGGACTGCCCGTATCCGAGCGGGATGTCGACGGGTGGGAACCACAGGTCGCACTGGGCCAGCTCGCCGGGCTGATAGGTGGTGCGTGAGACCGGATCGACGGGCAGATAGGCGGGCCGCAGCTCGCGTACGCGTTCCTTGAGGACGGTCATGCCACGGTCCCAGCCGATCCGCTCGGCGATCACCGTCGCGGGCATCGTCGGAGTCTGCTTCAAAAGCTCCCGGATCTGCGGCTCGACCGTGTCGACCGCCGAACCCTTCGCCGGCCGGGAGTAGAGCGGTGGCCGGTTGGTGGCCAGGGCCCGCTTCACGGTGTTCTTCGAGATGCCCAGCTGCCGGGCGATCGCCCGGATCGGCATCTGCTCGGCCCGGTGCAGCCTGCGGATCTCTGCCCAGTCCTCCACGGAAATCACCCTCTTCTCCTGACCTTCGATCAAGATCAGGTTGGTCAGAAGACCACGAAGTGGGTCAGTTTTGATCCGCCGTCAGAGGGTCACGATTCACCCGTCGCCGACATCATGTCACCGGAGAAGGCCCCCCTCAACCTGGCAACGTCCATGGCTTCTGCTCGCCGCACCCCCCTCCACACCGATCATCATCTGCCGTTCTTCTTCCTGCGCCCCTGACTGGCACGCGTCGTGTGCTGGTGTCCTCGGGTCCGGAAGGGGTACCAGGGCCGTATCTGCGCGTCGCCGCGCATTGTGATGGCGGCGGTGCTTGGATTCCGGTGAACGAGGCGAGGAGGCGGGAATGACAGGGCGCGCGGCGTTCACCGCCGCTGTCGGCCTGGTGGCCTGGTGGGCCGGGCTCGCCCTGCTGTGGCTGGTGCTCATCGGCCCGGTCGACACCCTGGAAGTGGTCGTCGGGCTGAGCTGCGCGGCCGTGGGAGCCGTCACGGCTCGGGCCGCGGGCCGGGCGGTGAGCCGGCGTTGAACGGCTGGATTGCGGCGGCGGCAGTTCTGCTGGCCGTGGGAGGGGCCGCAGTCGTGTGGGCGGTGTCGAGCGGGCCGCTCCCGCGCAGGGTCGCGGCGCAGAACCTCGCCACCTCCGTCGCGGGCCCGAGTCTCCTGCTGCTTGCCCAGGGCTACAGCCGCTCCTCCTACGTGGATCTCGCGTTGCTCCTGGCCCTGCTGGGGCCGGTCGGAACTCTGGTGTTCGCCCGGCTGCTCGCGGCCGATCTGGCGGATGCCCGGCCCGTGCCGCAGGGGCCGACCTGGGTGACTGCGGGCGTGGGGGCGGTGGTCGTGGCTGTGGTCTGTGCGGGTGTGGGGCCCGGCCGGGCCATGGTGAAGCTGCTGGTGACGGGCGCCCTGCTGATCGGCGGCAACCTGGTCGCCTCCCGTTCGCTCGCGGGCGGATTCCAGCAGGTGCGCGATGGCTGACGCGTTGATCGTCGTCGTCCTGCTGCTGGTGGCCGCGACCGCCACTGCCGCAACATCCCGCATAGTGAGTGAAACCGTAGAGTCAGAAACTGCACGTGCTGGATGAACGATTGATCGAGGGGGCCTTCCCCCGAAGCGTGGACACCATTTGCTATGCGGCAGCGGTCAGCGTAACTGATCGCTGTTCGAAGGCGATCGGGCTGATGTAGCCAAGCCCCGAGTGCCTGCGTCTGGTGTTGTAGCGGGTGACCCACCGGAACACCGCGAGGCGGGCCTCACGCGCCCCTGACCAGCGTTTCTTTCCTTGGAGGGTCTCTCTTTTCAGGGTTGCGTTGAAGCTCTCCGCGGCGGCGTTGTCCGCGCTGGTGCCGACCGCTCCGCGCGAGCGGATCACGCCGAGCCGGCTGCACACCTTCGCGAACTCCTTCGACGCGTACTGCGCCCCGTTGTCACTGTGGAAAATCGCCCCGCCGAGGCTGCCGCCCCGGGTGCGGGCGGCGGCTTCGAGCGCGTCGGTGACCAGCCCGGTGCGCATGTGGTCGGCGATCGACCAGCCCGCGAGCCGCCTGGAATGCAGGTCCAACACCGTTGCCAGATAGAGGAACTGGCCATCTCCGACGGGCAGATACGTGATGTCGCCGACGTATTTGGCGTTCGGCTCGCTTGCGGTGAAGTCCCGCCGCAGCAGGTCCGGCACCGGGGCCGCTTCCGGCTCGGGGATCGTGGTGCGGACCTTCTTGCGCAGGTGCACGCCCTGGACGCCGATGCGGCGCATCACCCGCTCGACGCGCTTGTGGTTGACCTCGATCCCGGCGGCCTTCAGTTCGGCCGTGATGCGCGGGATGCCGTAGGTGCCGTCGGACTCCTTGTGGATCTCCCGGATCCGCCTCGCGAGGCGGGCGTCCTCCCGAGCTCGCGCCAGGCGGGCCGGGGCGGCCTTCAGCCACCGGTAGAACCCGGACCGGGAGACCTCCAGGACCCGGCACAGCCGCTTGACGCCGAACGCGCCGCGATGATCATCAACGAACTGGAAACGGCTCACCAGTTGGTCTCGCCGGCGAAATACTTCGCGGCCCTCCGCAGGATCTCCCGTTCGGTTTCCAGCTCCCTGATCCGGGCCCTGAGCTGCTTGTTCTCTTCTTTCAGCACATCGTCGGAGGCTACCTCGGCAGTCTGTGCCGCCCGTGGCGAGCCGCTGGTGCCCGCCGCGTGGCCCTTGCGGGCCCGCTCGGCCCGCACCCAGTTCCGCAGCGTCTCCCGGCTGATCCCCAGGTCCTTGCCGACGCCCTCGAACGTGTTCTTCGGGTCCGACAGGTACAGCGCGACAGCGTCCGCCTTGAACTCCGCCGAATACACCTTCATCACCATGCGTGACATCTCTTCCTCTGGACCCTCAAGGTCCAGTGTCCAAGGTGTCCACGCTCAGGGGGAAAGGCCCGAGTGTTGGTCGGTCGGGCCCCTGCCAAGGGCATCGCGCTGACTGACACAGGCTGGTTGCTGCAGCAGCTGATGAAGTAGATCCTCGAGGCCGCCTCGGAAGGCGAGACCACCGACCACAATCGCCGCTTCCCGCTCTCGCCTGTTTTCCGGTCAGCGCGCGGTGCCGTATGCCAGCCCGGAGTGAAGGTTGGTTCAACGCACGAGTCAGCTCCCTGTTGGCGGCCCGAGCTGCTTCGAGTTCCTCCGTCCTCTCCTCAAGCTCTCCGTGCTTCTCGGCGAGCTCCTGTCCCAACATGACGAGGCGTCGCTGGAGTTGGTCGATGTCCGGTGAGGCCCCGAGCCCGGACTCGCTCCATGCCTGCTCGCCGAGCTGCTCGGAGAGCCGCTTCTCCAACTGGCGCACTCGCGCGGCGAGACGAGTGTTCCGCTCCAGCGCGTTGGCCAGGTCGGCCTGCAAGGAAGCTCGGCTGACGGCAGCCAGTCGACCTTCCTCGACAGGTGTGTTGGCAGCGGCGTGAACGCGTTCGAGCAGGTCACGGTGACGGTAGAGGAAGCTGCGGTCGACTCGGGCGGCGCGGGCGAGGCCGGACACGGTGATGTCGCCTCCGGCCCGCAGTGCCGTATCCAGGGCCTTGATCACGCGATGACGGCGCCGCGCGGAATCCGCTCGCTTGCCTTCGATCATGCTGGATGTCATGCGGTCCTCTCGGGGCGGAGGTCGGGCAGAGGCTGCCTCACCTTCGGCATGCCGAGCGAGACGACACCCGCCCGCGTCCTGCGGACGACGATGACGGCCTGCTGGATCTGGGCCCGGTCCTCGTCAGTGAGGTCGTCGAGTTCCTCGCGGACGCGTTTGACCAGGCGGCGCACTCGGGTGATCTCGTCGTCCGAGGGCATCGCCTCGCCCTTGGCCCAGTCGTCGGCGTCGGTGAACGCGGCTAGGGCCATCGAGCGCGCAGCCAGTCGGAACACCGCGCGGAGGCTGGCACCTGACTGCATATCCGCCAAGGCGGCGGGACGACGACAGCGCAGCCACACCGTCTTGGCCTCACGTCGGCTGCCCACCAAGATCGACACTCCACCGCGAGTGTCGCCAACCCCCACCTTCGTACTCATACAGAGAGTCGTCCAACAGGCGGCGGCCTCTACTGCTGGAGTTACTGACACGTCAGCTGGAACCTCGCCGAGCACCTTGGACTGGATGGCGTCGACGTCTGATTCGATCTCTCCGGACGGTCTGCCCTTTCAGGGTGGTGCCCGGGGCGGCGACCGACCCGGGCACCCGGTTCACGCCGCTACTCCATGAACAGGAAGGTCCACGCCTGGCGTTGGTTGTCGACGTCGAGAGGCCTGAGGGCGATGCGCGGCGGGAAGATCTTCAGCAGGCTGAGGCCCAGGGCCAACTCCTCGCCGCCGACGGGGTCAGCAGTGCTCTCACCCAAGGGATCAGCAAGGTCGCGGCCGGTCAGTCAAGTTGTGGGAAGCCACGGGCTGTCCGCTGTCAGAGTCCCAGGGGAGGATGCGAGAAGTAGATCATTCGAATGGGGCGGGCGCGGTGGCTGACGGCAGTGGCATTGGATACCGGCGTTCCCGGTCCGAATGGTCGGCCGCGTTGCCGTACACATGCGCAAGGCAATCACACTATGGAGCAGCCGAGTTGAACTGAACGGGTTCGGACGCGAACAACAACGACACCAGGGCCTCCTGGCGCTGCTCGGCCAGATTCGCATCCCCGAGCTACCGAGAGGCCCTGTCTTCATGCGTGTACACCAGGAAGATCACCCCGGCGGGAAACCTGTTCGACCCGCACGTTCCATGATTGCTTGAGATACGGCTTCTGATCCGATTGAGATGCCGTCCTATAGCTGCTGCCACCAGTCGTACTGGTCGGTGGGGTCGCAGGTCGTGGTCTGCGGGATCGTGTGATTGGCGACGCTCGGGGTGGTCAGACACAGGTTGTTCTGCGCGCTCTGCCACACGTTCACGCTCGGGTCCCCGGCCTTGGTGGTGTAGATACGCCAGAGCTGGACGGCCCGGGTGCTTCCGAAAGCGTCGCAGGCCGACAGGGTGACCGCTCCGCCCCCGAGTACTCGAGGAGCCGTGATGCACCATCCGGTCCTCTGGTTGATGAAGCGGTACATGCTGTTGCCCCAGAACTCCGTGAGCCATTTCTCGTCGGAACCGCTGTCGCACGTCCACATCTGGAGTATCGCGGCGTTGTCGGTGTCACTGTCGAGGCAGTGACTCGAGTTCCAGATGCGAATGTTGGTCGCACCTGCGGCCTGAGCGGGTGCGCCGGTCAGCGCGATGGCCGACACCGTCAGCGCGATGGTGGCGAGTGATATCAGAGTTCGTCGTACGGTCATAGGCCGACTCTCTTTTCTGGTATGGCGATTGACGACATTGCTTTGCGGATCAGTCGAACTCGCATGCTGTACGGCTCCTGTGACGGAGGCGCACGTGACCCGCGAAAATGCACTGAACTTCGGCCGGGCGTGTGGCGCCGGCCGACAAGGGACGGACCCTCGTAGACGGATTAGGTCAGGCGTCTGTCCCAACTGACGTAGGAGTGCACCCAGGTGACCGCCGACGCGGCGTTGCCTTCGACGACCGGCGCGCAGGCCTTGACTCCCTCGGCGTCGATCGGGATGTGCAGACCTCGGCGAAGGTGCGCTGAACGAGATGACGCGGCATGTGTCTTTCCCCTTTCCGGCATCCACTGTCCGCCGGGACGGGCGCCGGGGGCATCGGGATCGGCTCCCTATGTTCGCCGCGTGATCTCCCCATACCGGGCGGCCTGCTGCCGGGTGCGCACGCCGAGCTTGGCGAGGATGGCGGACACGTGGTGCCCGGCGGTCTTCTCGCTAATGCCGAGCCGCTGGGCGATCTGGGCGTTGCGCAGCCCGTGTTCCAGCAGGCCGAGGACTTCCGCTTCCCGCTCGGTGAGGCCCTGGGGGTGGGCGAGGGTGGAACGGCGCGGTGCGCGGATCTGCAGGTGGCGCATGCGCTCGGCCACCTGGTCCGCGGCCGGCCGGGCGCCGAGTGCTTCGAAGCGGCGGCGGGCATCGAGCAGATGCTCATCGGTGCGGGCCAGCGCCATGGCCGCCTCGTAGGGGCATCCGAGGCTGTCCCAGGCCCTCGCGGCCTCGACCGCCCCCAAACGGTACGGCCCGGCAGCCTCGACGCGGGCCTCGTAGGGGCCGAGGCGGAGCCACTGCCCAAGCTCACCGACCGCCCAGCCCATCCGCAGCCGCAGCGCTGTCTCATACGTCTCCCGCACAGTGCGGTCGGTGGGCTGCCCGCTGAGGCCGGCGAGTTCCGCGCGGCCCGCAGCCACGGGCCACAGACGCTGGAGATCCTGCGTCCGCGAGGCCAGCGCCCACGCCTCGTCGAGGAACTCGGCCGCACCAGGCCGTCCTTGCCGGGTCCGCACCCGCCCGAGGACCGTCAGCGCCACGATCCGGGCCGGCAGGCCCTGCCCGGACACCACCTGCTCGGCAATAGCCTCAGCCTGGGACCACCGTCCCTGCTCGAACTCACAACGGGCGAGCCAGGCATGGGCGTAGTCACGGACACTGTCCAGATCGCGGTCCGAGCACCACGTGACGGTCTCGAGCAGCCAGTGTTCGGCTGTCGCGTAGTGGCGCACCTCGCCCGCGGCGGAGCCGAGGTTGGCCAGGGCGGAGGCGTGAGCACCGTCGTCCTCCGCGGCGCTCGCCGCCTCCAGGCTGCGCAGCATCGTCGGTACGGCGTGGCCCGGGTCGTCGAACCACTGGGCGGAGCCGATCGCGTTGAGCGCCCGGGCCAGTAGAGCCCGCTCACCAAACCGCTCGGACAGCGCCACCGCCCGAGCGCCGGTAGTCAGGGCGCCGGGAATGTCACGGGCGAGCATGAGCAGGTACGCCGACCAGGTGTAGGCGGCGGCAAGTGCGGGCCCCTGCACGAGACCCTCGGCGGCGGCCAGCGCCTGCCGCGCCATCGCATACGCCGCGGGGCTGTCGCCCTGGTTCCACACGTAGTAGGAGCATCGGGCCATCAGAGCAGCCTCGCGGTCCGCCACGCCCTCCTGCCGCCACAGCTCCAGCGCCTGCCTGGCGGAGGCCGCAGCCGCGTCGTGGCGGCCACTGCATGAACACGCCTCGCCGTACAACTCCAGCAGCTCGGCATAGTCGCTGCGGGGCAGACCGTCAGCGAAGCGAATCGCCTGCCGGTACTGGTCGGCGGCCTGCCGGTGAGCGCCGACCGCAAAGGCCCTGCGTGCCGCCTCACGGGCGTGCACCAGCACCGCGGAAGCGTCGCCCGCCGCCACGGCGTGGTGGACCAGCCGGGCCGGATCTCCGCCCCGCCGGGCCAGATCCGCAAGTGCCCGCGCATGCAGCCTGGACCTGCGCGCCGCCGTGATCCCCTCCTCGACGGCGAGTCTGGCCAGCTCGTGACGGAACCGCACCTGGGCGCCGTCCCGCACGAGCATGCCGGCGTCGACACACCCGTCGACGGCCTCCGACGGAGCCTGCACCAGAGCGGCCGGCGCGGTGCCGGGGAACACGGAGACCGCTTCCAGCGCCCCGCGCTCGACCACGCCGAGAACAGCGACCCGGGCGAGCACCGCGTCCCGCACGGTCGGGGGAACCCCGCGCCTGGGATCAGCCAGGACCTCGGTCACAAAAAACGGATTGCCGCCGACGAGGGCATGCAGCGCTACGGCATCAGGACCGTCCCTGCCGGACAGAGCGGCCACCGCCGCCACGGACAGCGGTGCGAGCCGCGCCCGCACGGCACTGGCGTCCGTCGCGAGCGCGCCCAGCAGCACACGCAGCGGGTGGTCCGCCCCCACCTCGTCGTCCCGGTAGGTCAGGACAAGCAGCGCACGGGTGACGGAGATCCTACGGACGACGAACACCAGCAGATCCACCGTCGCTTCGTCGGCCCAGTGCAGGTCCTCGAACACGACGACGGTCTCCTGCGCAGCCAACAGCTCCAAGAACGCCGTGAACTTCGCGTGCCGCGGGCCGTCCGCCGCCAGCGCGGCCGCCAGTCTGCCTTTCGTCTGCAGCGCCATGTCATGCAGCGGACCGAGCGGACGCGGTGCGCGCAGCGCATCGCAGCACCCCCACAGAACCCGCTGTCCGAGCCCTGCACAGAACGCCTTCACCAGCGCGGTCTTACCGATCCCCGCCTCACCGGTCACCACAGCCACCCGCCCCGGCGGACACCCCCGCAGCGCATCGAGCCACAGCTCCCGCTCAACCAAGGCCACGCCTTGGATGGTAGGAGCGCGTCTCAAGGACAGACAACCCGCCGGGGGGCCGCCCTCCGAGCGGGAGGACTCCTACTGAGACGACCTGTGACCGCTCCCCATCGGATCCCGGGCCTGTTGAGGCCCCGGGTCTTGTGCGTTCAAGGGGTGAGGCGGTGCCAGATGAAGACGCAGCTCTCCAGGCTGGCGAGTGACGGCCGGCGCAGCACGGACCGGATCCGCTCGGGGCCCACCATGACGACGGGCATCCGGCGTTCACGCTCCTGGAACAGGCTCCACAGCGCGTAGACGTACTGCAGGGCCTCGGTCCGCAGCAGATGGGCATCGCGTACGACCACCACCGGCCAGGAGCGCCGTGCGAGTTCGTCCTCGACAGGCCGCTGCGCGTCGGCCAGCCGTCGCGGCCGGACTCCGAGGTGCAGAGCTGCTGTTCCTCGCGGACAATCTGTTTGGCGAGAGGTTGCTCAGTCAAGGACTGCGAGGTGGTCGGTGGCGCCGCCGTGCCACTCGATCATGAAGAGGGTGGCGTCGTCGCTGGTGTGTCCGTCCCGTTCCCTCTTCAGGGTGTGGGAGAGCCGGCGCAGATCCGCCCGCACCCCCTGTGACGGCTCTTCTCCCAGGCGGTTGACGCAGTGGATGAGGCGTTCCTCGCCGAACGGCTCGCCGCCGGTGACGTGTTCCTCGATGATGCCGTCGGTGTAGCACAGCACCCGGTCGCCCGGCTGGAGTAGGTGCTCTCGGATCCGGGGCAATTCGCCGCCGAAGCCGACGGGCAGCGTCGTCGCGCTCTCCAGCTGCCGCTCGACCCGGCCTTCGCGGATCAGCAGCGGCGCGGGGTGGCCCGCGTTGACCAGTTCCAGCTCACCGGTGGCGATGTTGATGTGCATCAGCTGGGCGGTGACGAAGTGGTCGGGACCGAACTGCCGGGAGATGGCGTCGTCCATGAACGCGTACTTCTCGGCCAGGCTGACGAACACACGGCGGGCATGCCGGTAGGCGCCGATGGCCACGGTCGCCATCACGGCGGCGTCCAGGCCGTGGCCCATCGCATCGATCACGGCCATGTGCAGGATGTTGCCGTTGAGGGCGTAGTCGAAGCTGTCGCCGGCGACCCGGTAGGCGGGCTCCAGGACGCCGGCCACCGCGACCTGCGGCAGGGTCATCGTCAGCGGCGGCAGCAGGCTCCACTGGATCTCCGCGGACACGCTCATCGGCTCCCGGCGCCGGGCCAGGAAGAACTGGTCGGTGTAGGCGTTCTTCGTGACCACCATGTCGGCGACCAGGCCCGCGAGCCTGCGCAGCAGACACCGGTCGTCGTCGCCGACGGCGTCCAGGGTCAGAGCCATCACCCCCACCTGGTCACTGCCGTCCAGCAGCGGCAGATACATCCGCACGCCGCCGTGGGCCTGCGGCACCTCGACGACGTCCTCGCTCAGGAAGGCCCGGCCGGCAGGGGAGTCGGCCATCGGCTCGGGCTGGCCGACGTGCAGCTTCCTGCCCGCAAGCGGCACCAGCACCTCCTGCGCGTAGTCCTGCAGCAGGATGGAGACGTCCCGGCCACCGATCCTGGCCACCTCCTCCGCGATCAACGGGGCGATCAGCTGCGGCGGCATCAGCCGCGCCCGATCCAGCAGCAGACCGAGCAGCCGCTCACCGAAACCCTCCGACCGATCCACGCTCTCCTCGCCCATGACCCGCCTCGCCACCCCCTCCCTGCCATCCATACCGGTCACCGCCTCCGCACAACCTGAACCTGGGAAAGCCGCCGCAGCGGCTCATTACGCCATGCGCAGCATGTCGGCCCAAGCTGTCCGCGCAGAGTGATCAGGCGGCCCGGGCCAGCGAGGACGCCGTCCCAGCTGGCGATGAGGGTCGGCCACAAGCCAGTCGCCTGATCGCCGTCGCCCACCCCTCGGCGGTTCACAGCGACGCGGACCGCATGCTGGTCACGGCAGGCGGGTGTGCTTCGACGGTACCCAGGACGCCGCCGGTGTCCGAGCTGACAACGGGAGGCGATGATGGCACTCGTGGAAGTCACGCGGACGGATCCGCAGGCCTGGCCCGACGTCCGTGCCTGGTTCGTCGCAAGGCAGACACCGACTACAACACCCTCGAAGGACTCGCCCGCCACCTCACCGGCCTGTTCTGGGCTGTGGTCGAGGAACTCAACCCCGTCCAGAAGGATCTGCGCCTGAGCCAAGAGCTCTACGACCAGTGGAGGGTCGAGATCCAGTACTGGCGGAAGAAGGGCCAGACTGACCGGACCCGGGAACGCAGGGACGTCACATCCGTCCTCCTCTCCGTCCGCGGCCTCTACGTCGACCTCCACAGCTGGGCCATCGCTGAGCCGGAACGGTAGGCCCAGTGGGTGGCGCCCTGCCCGATCCTGCCCCGAGACCTGAAAGGGTTCGGGAAACGCCGACGCGAACTCAAACGGCGGATGGCAGAACGCACCCGAACTCGGCAGCCGCTCTTGCCCGTCCTCACCCAGCACGTCGAGTCCCGCTACGAGCACCTGGCCAGCCTCTTGGAAGCCGCTCGCTCCGTCCAGCTTGGGGAGCCCTTCGAGCACCACGGCCGCCGCTACAGCCGCACCAATCACCCGCGAGGACCACCGCCGAGCCGAGAAAACGGACGCCCCCGTTGTCCGAATCGTCAGCCACGACACCGAGAAGGTGACCAACCTGGCAAAGGCGGAGGACACAGCGTTCTGGGAATCAGGGCGGTTTCAAAGTCCTGGTGCTCATGAATCTGTGCAGGTCACGGCAGTACGACGATGGCGTCCCGCCGGGTGGTGTAGGCCGTGAGAATCTACGCAGCGGGTCTGGCATTGGCGAGGACCGCATGGCTCGATATAAGCGATCGCCACCCGGATCCTGATCGCGTTGGCTGTGGGGCATGCCTGAACTGCGCACCGATCGTCTCCTGCTCCGCCGGTGGCGGGAGTCCGACCTTGAGCCGTGGGCGGCGATGAACGCCGATCCCGAAGTCCGAGAACACCTGGGGGAACTGCTGACGCGGGAGCAAAGCGATGCCGCGATGGCGGTCATGCAGGCCGAGTTCGACGACCGAGGATTTGGGTGGTGGGCGCTGGAAGCAAGGGAGACCGGTGAGTTCATCGGCCGCGTCGGCTTGGACGAGGTGGACGAGGACATGCCCTTCGCGGGGGTGGATATCGGATGGCGGTTGATGCGTTCGGCGTGGGGTCACGGTTACGCCGCCGAGGCCGCCCGGGCATGCCTTGCATTCGGCTTCGAGGCCCTCGGGCTGCCGGAGGTGGTTGCGTCGACGACCGTCAACAACCTTCGTTCCCAGGCGGTAATGCGCCGGATCGGCATGACCCGGGACCCGGCCGACGACTTCGAGGATCCGAGCGTGCCCGAGGGGCCGCTACGCCGGTGTGTGCTGTACCGGACCTCCGCAGAGATGCTCACGGCCTACACCACGCGGCGGGACACCATCAGTACGACGGTGTATCGGTGACCCGCCACGCACGCATCGAAGCTCCAGTTGAAGGGGTGACCATCCCAAGTCGCCCTGCCCGACCGGAGCTTCGATGTGCCGTCAGTCTGCCAGTGTCTGTCTGACCAAGTCACCTTCGCGTCAGCACCGCGGACTCGTGGGCTTGCCGACTCGGCTTGGGACGCTGGTGGATCCGCGATGCCGGCGGGGCAAGCGTCACCCGTTCGTGAGCGTGCTGCTGGTGGCCTGCTCGGCCGTGGTGGCCGGTGCCCGGTCCTTCGCGGCGATCGGGCAGTGGGCGCGAAGTGCCCCACAGGCCGCCCTCGCCCGACTCAGCGCCCGCACCGTCTCTGTACTCGGCGTCCGTCTCGCGCCGAGTACGGCGACGATCCGCCGGATCATCAACCAGGTCTGCCCTGGCGGCCTGGCCGACCTGCTGGGATGTGACCCGGCCGGGGCGGACACCCTCGCGGTGGACGGCAAGAGCGCCCGCGGTTCGCGCCATGGCGACACTCCGGCCGCGCATCTGCTCGCGGCGATCACCGGCACCGGGATGACCGTCACCCAGCTGCGAGTACCGGCTGAGACGAACGAAATCACCTGCTTCGCCGCCCTGTTGGCCCCCTACGACCTGGCCGGCGTGGTCGTCACCGCCGACGCCCTGCACACCCAGCGCGACCACGCCCGTTTCCTCGTCGAGGACAAGAAGGCGCACTACGCCTTCACCGTCAAGGGCAACCAGTGCGCCACGAGGCGCTTTGACACATCCCCGCTGAAGGCGGGACAGACTCGAAGGGAGGTCTGCTGGGTCCGATGGCTGACCTGGATCCGAAAGGTGAAGGGGACCACAGCATGCCAGGAAACCGGCGACCGGGCCCAGGTGCCTGGGGCGGTGCGCCGGGGGACCCGCGCGGTATGGCGAAATTGCGCCGCGAGGCGCTCTGTTGTATCCCCGGCTCAGCCGGGAAGGACTCGGAGGAACGTTCTTGAATCGAATGGCTTACCTCAGCCTGAAAGGGTGAGAGGGACAAGAGCATGCCAGGAAATCGGCGACTGTGTCCAGACGTTAGGAGCAGTGCGCCGAGCGATTCACGCAATACGGTGAAAGCTAGACTGCCTGAATCCCAATCTCCAGGAGATGCAAATATCCATCCGCCGGAAAGACGTCTGGAACCGGCGCCACGTCCTGCATCGGCATTTCTTTCGCGGCCGTTGCAACCTCCGGAACGTGGAGCGATGCCCAGTGAGGGCATTCAAGGAGATGAGTGGGGCACCTAAGTTGCGTTAGTACGTACGACAGAGATGAACGCGGGATCACCTAAGGGATGCGAATCCTATGGTGACGGAGACCCCATAGTAGTCGCCGGAGTAACGACCGGTCATGAAGTCCGGGAAAGCCGGAATGAGGGCGAAGGGGGTCAGGTGATCGGACACTCGAAGACCTGGGAGGTATGCGAAATTGCAGAGCGCCGAAACAGTGCTGGGTGTCCTCCGTGAACGCGGCAGGCACGGCCTGCCATGTAATGAACTGTACCGACAGATGTTCAATCCGCAGCTGTATCTCATGGCTTACGGGCGTATCTACTCCAACAAGGGAGCGATGACGCCTGGAGTCTCGGCAGATACCGTGGACGGCATGTCGCTGGACAAGATCGAGCGCATTATCGATGCGATGCGCCACGAGCGCTATCGATTCAGTCCGGTCAAGAGAGTCATGATCCCGAAGAAAAACGGGAAACTCAGACCCCTCGGATTGCCTGGCTGGACGGATAAGCTGGTTGGAGAGGTGATGCGTCTCCTATTGGAGGCATATTATGACCCCCAGTTTTCCGATCGGTCCCATGGGTTCCGTGCCCGTCGGGGCTGCCACACCGCGCTGCGCGAGGTGGCTAATACCTGGACGGGTACGACCTGGCTGATTGAGGGCGATATCTCCGACTGCTTCGGGTCGCTTGACCATGAGGTCATGCTCTCGACGTTATCTGAGAAAGTCCACGATCGCCGGTTTCTGCGGCTATTGCGCAACATGCTTCAGGCCGGATACTTGGAGGACTGGGTATGGAACGCCACGCTCTCCGGGGCACCACAAGGCGGTGTTCTCTCTCCCACGCTCTCCAACATTTATCTGCACCGGTTGGACAACTTTGTCGAAAAGGTTCTGATACCCGAATATGACCGAGGGGCGGAACGAGTTAAGAATCCCGCCTATCGTAAGGTTCAGAAAGCACTCACGCTAGCTCGGGTGCGTGGTGACCGTGCCGAGGCGCGATCGCTACGTAAAGAGCTACGCAGTATGCCGAGCAAGGATCTCAACGATCCTCGCTACCGGCGGTTGCGCTATGTGCGGTACGCCGACGACACCTTGCTCGGTTTCACCGGACCGAAAGCCGAAGCCGAGGAGATCAAGCAACGCCTCGGGCAGTTCCTGCGTGACGAACTCAAACTGGAGCTGTCCGAGGAGAAAACATTGATCACTCACGCCAGAACCGGCGCGGCAAGATTCCTCGGTTACGAGATCACCGTTCAGCAGAACGACAAGGCGATCAGCAATGGCCAACGGTCAAGCAACGCGACCGTCAAGTTGCGGGTGCCAGTCGCGGTGATCAAGGCTAAATGTGCCTCCTATATGAAACGCGGGAAACCCGCACGCAGGACCCCTTTGATGAACATGGACGATTACACCATCGTCTCTATCTTCGGGGCCGAATATCGCGGGTTGGCACAGTACTACCTGTTGGCCAGTGACGTCTATCGGCTGAATCGGCTGAACTGGGTCATGGAGACATCGCTGCTAAAGACGCTTGCGGGCAAGCACCGCTCGACCGTATCGAAGACGGCGGCCAAGTATAAGGCCAAGGTCGAAACTCCATACGGGTTGCGCACGTGCTTCGAAGCGACCGTTGAACGCAGTGGTGGCAGGAAACCACTGGTAGCACGGTACGGTGGCATACCACTTCGGTGGCAGAAGACAGCGGTCCTCGAAGACCGTAAACCAGATCGAGCAGTTGGTCCCAAGGAATTGGTCACCAGACTCCTTGCGGGGAGGTGCGAGATCTGTGAGCGGTCGGGGAAGGTTCAAGTTCACCACATCCGAAAACTCTCGGATCTCGACAAGCTCGGTCAGCCGGACAGGCCGGCGTGGGCATCAATCATGGCGAAGCGGCGCCGCAAGTCCCTTGTGGTCTGCCAGAACTGTCACGACGATATCCATACTGACTCGCAAGTCGCGAAACCCACGGAGTAGTCACTGGAGAGCCGGATGCCTTTAACGGGGCACGTCCGGTTCGGTGGGGGGTCGCGTGGAAAAGGGTCTGAACTCCAGATACCTCGCCGCGCGGCCTACCCTGCGCTTGACTGCCTGAACCCCAATCTCCAGAGGCAGCAATTTACTGCGACCGGAACGGCACCTGAAACCGGTGCCCGTCGTGACCGGGGACGTACTGGTTCGCCCTGGTCAACCTTCGCGGCGGGAGCGATGCCCAGCGAGGGCATTGAAGGAGATGAATGGGGCGCCTGGGCCGCGCTGAACGTGTGTCAGAGACGAACGTGGGATCACCGTCCCAGTACGGCTGGCGGTGACGGAGTGCCCGTAGTAGTCGCCGGAGTCACGCCCGGCCGAGGAGAGCGGGAAAGCCGCTCGCAGGGCGAAGGGGCACAGGTGGTACGGACACCGGCGACACCGGGGAGGTATGCGAAATGCAGAGCGCTGACACAGTGCTCGGTGTCCTGAGCGACAGGGGCAGACGCGGTCTGTCTCTGGAACGGTTGTATCGGCAGCTGTTCAGCGAACAGCTGTTCCTGATGGCCTACGGACGCATCTACGCCAACGGCGGAGCGATGACGCCCGGGGTCGACGGGAAGACACCCGACGGGATGAGCCTGGGACGAATTCGGGAGATCATCGACCTGTTGAAGGCCGAGCGTTACCGGTTCTCCCCGGTCCGGAGGGTGCACATCCCGAAGAAGAACGGAAGTCTGCGGCCCCTGGGGCTGCCGACCTGGACGGACAAACTGGTCGGGGAGGTGGTGCGTCTCCTGCTGGAGGCGTACTACGAACCGCAGTTCTCGTCCAGGTCGCACGGTTTCCGCCCTGGCCGGGGCTGCCACACCGCGCTCGATGAGATCGCCTCGACATGGACGGGCACCACCTGGCTCATCGAGGGCGACATCGCCGACTGCTTCGGCAGTCTCGACCACGAGGTCATGCTCGCGATCCTGGCCGAACGCATCCATGACGGACGCTTCCTGACCCTGGTCTCGGACATGCTGCGGGCGGGATATATGGAGGACTGGATCTGGCATGCCACCTACTCCGGTGCACCACAAGGAGGAGTGGTCTCGCCGATCCTGTCCAACATCTACCTCGACCGTCTCGACAAGTTCGTGGAAAAGGAGCTGGCACCGGCCTTCACCCGGGGTGCCGTCCGCCGCCGCAACCGGGAACACGTGAACGTCACCGCGACGATCGGTTACTGGAGACGCAAGGGAGACCGGGCCAAGGTGCGGTCCCTGCGCAAGATCCAGCAGTCGATCCCGAGCGGGGACGTAAACGATCCCGGCTACCGGCGGCTTCGATACCTCCGGTATGCCGACGATCACCTGCTGGGGTTCGTCGGTCCGAAGGCTGAAGCCGAGGAGATCAAGGAAAGACTCGCCGCGTTCCTGCGCGACGAGCTCAAGCTCCGGCTGTCTCGGGAGAAGACCCTGATCACCCATGCCCGTACCCACAAGGCGCGGTTCCTCGGTTACGACATTTGGACCAAGCACAATGACACCTGGCGAGCCCAGGGGAAACGCGTCCTCAACGGAGCGATCGCCCTCGGCATCCCGCCGGAGACCGTCAACGCCAGATGCCGGGTCTACCAGCGCGGACAGGGCAAACCCCTGATCCGCAACGACCTGATCCGAACCAGCGACCACAACATCGTCGCCACGTTCGGGATGGAATACCGCGGCTACGTCCAGTACTTCCAGATGGCAGGGAACATCAACTGGCTGAACAAGCTCCGCCAGTACATGGAACGGTCGATGCTCTCGACCCTGGCGGCCAAGCACCGCCGCCCTCCCTGGATCATGCGTGAACGCTACAAAACCACCATCGAGACCCCCTTCGGGAAACGACGGTGCTTCGAAGCGGTCCAGCGCACTCCAGCGGGCAAGGTGTTCACCGCCAGGTTCGGTGGCATCCCTCTCCGTCGGCGCAAACACGCCCGACCGATCATCGACGGGGCGTGGCCGACGAAGAAGGGCCGCCGGCTAATCGACCGGCTGACCGCCGGAATCTGCGAGCTCTGCGCGTCGCATGACGGGATCACCGTCCACCACGTCAGGCGACTCACCGACCTCAACCGATACAGCTCCACTGCCGCACCCCGATGGGTCGAGGCCATGCGGACCAGACGACGGAAGACCCTGATCGTCTGCGACCGCTGCCACGGCGAGATCCATCAGCAGCCGATCGCTCAGTAGCACCACTGGAGAGCCGGATGCGGGGAAACTCGCACGTCCGGTTCGGGGAGCAGCCGCGCGGAAACGACCCCACCGAGGGCACCGCGCCGCGCGGCTGACTCTACGAAGGGCCTGCACCACCAGCTTCGCGCCCTGCCCTGGACGAAGGCGAGTGCAAAGTTCTACGACCGCACCGAAGGCCACGGACGGCTGGAGACCCGGGTAGTGCAAGCCCTGACCGTCACTGGCCTCGGCACGGACTTCCCGCACGCCGCCCAGGTCGCGAAGATCACCCGGCATCGCACCAACAGCAAGACCGGCAAGCGCACCCGCGAGACCGTCTACGTCATCACCGACCTGACCAGCCGACAGGCATCCCCCGAACGCCTCGCGACGATCGCCCGCTCGCAGTGGACCATCGAGAACCGGCTGCACTTCGTCCGCGACACCACCTTCGCCGAGGACGCCTCCAAAATCCGAACCGAGCACGGCCCGGAGAACATGGCCACCCTGCGCAGCTTCGCCATCAACCTACTGCGAGCGGCCGGCCACACGAACGTCGCCGCCGCCCTCCGCGAGATGTCCTACGAGCCGTTCCGCCGCCCACTGGACCTCCTCGGTATCAACTGACCAGCACCGATCCAAGATCAAAGGACTTTGAAACCGCCCTGGCGGCCCAGCTGCCATAGAATTGCACTGGTAGTTGAACAGCAATCTATGGCGCCGACGGGGTTCAGCAGGCCTGACCATTGGGGCCGCGAGGCTCAGTCTGGCAGCTCTTCACCGACCAGAGCGAGCCGGAGAGTATCGCGGGTCAAGTTCGGCGGGATCGGCTTCGATGGAGAAGTGAGGTTCCCCCGAGATGCGGAGGATGCTGACGGAGGGTCAGATGGTTCTCATGAGAGGAACATCGACCATGGCTGCCCCCAGGAAGTACTCGTTGGAGTTGCGTGAGCGTGCGGTGCGCATGTACCGGACGTCCGACCCGAAGCCTCAGATCAAGAAACTGGCCGTCGATCTCGGCGTGCACCCGGAGGCCCTGCGCGGCTGGATCCGCCAGGCTGAGGCCGATGCCGGCGAGCGCGACGACCGGCTCACCACTGACGAACGCGCCGAGCCCGCGGCGCTGCGCAAGGAGAACGTCCAGCTCAAGCGCGCGAACGAGGTCCTGCGGACGGCCTCGGCTTTTTTCGCGGCCGAGCTGTGCGCCACGAGGCGCGATGTTGATCGAGAGGTGGTGAAAGGCCACTTCCGTCAGGTCGTCGCAGCGGCCTGATCGAAGCTTGGGGGCAGCCTGATCCGGGGAACGCCGGTGAGGGTGGCAAGCGGCCCCGACGAAGGCGGAACGTACCGGAACTACCAGACGGTGCGGGCCCGTTCAGCGAGGTCAGAAGGTGCAGCGAGAGCGAACCAGTGGTGGAAGCTCCGTAAACGCGAAGCCGGGTCAAATCTGGTGGATATGGGCCGGTGTGCAGTGCGTGGGACGTCCGATTCAAGGAGTCGGTGATCCCAACTCCGAAGCCGTGTAGCTGTAACGGTGGGGAGGCCACGTCGAAGGTCTGCGGCGTAAGCGTGGCGATGCTGCCGGAGTAGAGCTGGGCACCTCCCTGACCGATCGATCACATGGTGAACGTGGGAACCATCCGCGGTCGCCCTCCTGTTGGACAGCCCGTTCAGCGGTGGGCAGGTCCGTTGCCGGTTGAGGGCCGTGAGATGGGGCGGAGGCCCCGTAGTAGTCGCGGGCGTGACGACCCGCCGTGGAGGCCGTGAGAGACGGCCGCAGGGCGAAGCGGGCCAGCAAGTCAGCAGTTGAGGTTGCTGGAAGGCCGGGAGGTTTTCGCTGGTGAATACCGACGAACTGGAGCACGCCTTATTTATGGCGGAGCGACGGGTACTGAATATCCAGACCAAGCTGCACCGTTGGGCTCGTGATGATTCTCATCGCAGGTTCGACGACCTCTACAACCTTGTTGCCGATCCCGGTTTCCTTCTGGTGGCCTGGGATCGGGTGAGGGGTAACAAGGGTGCCCGCGCGGCTGGAGTGGACGGGCGCACGGCGCGTTCCGTCGAGGCCGGGCAGGGAGTCGGGGATTTCCTTGACGGACTGCGGTTGCAGTTGAAGGACCGTAGTTTCCGCCCGCTACCGGTGCGTGAACGCATGATCCCGAAGGCCGGTGGGAAGCTCCGCCGCCTGGGGATCGCGACAGTCACCGACCGAGTGGTCCAGGCATCCTTGAAACTGGTGCTGGAGCCAATTTTCGAGGCGGATTTCCTCCCGTGTTCCTACGGGTTCCGCCCGAACCGCCGGGCCCATGACGCGGTAGCCGAGGTGCGCTATCTCTCCTCGCGGCCACGCAATTATGAGTGGATCGTCGAGGGAGACATCACGGCCTGTTTCGATGAAATCTCGCATCCGGCCCTGATGGACCGGTTGCGGCACCGAGTCGGCGACAGACGCATCCTGGAACTGGTAAAGGCCTTCCTCAAGTCGGGCATCCTCGGAGAGGACCGCCTGCTGCGGGAAACCACCGCCGGAACCCCACAGGGGTCGATTCTCTCGCCTCTGCTCAGCAACGTGGCGCTGTCGGTCCTGGACGAGTACATCGCCCAGGCGCCGGGAGGCCCGACTGCTGGGAAGGTGGACCGCGCCAGACGGCACCGCCATGGTCTGCCCAACTACCGACTTATTAGGTACGCGGACGACTGGTGCCTGATGGTCTTCGGCTCGAAAGCCGATGCCGAGGTCCTGCGTGAGGAAATCGCTGGGGTCTTGTCCACGATGGGCCTGCGCCTGTCACCGGAGAAGACCTTGATCACCCATATCGATGAGGGCCGGGACTTTCTCGGATGGCACATCCAGCGCCACCGCAAGAGAGGGACCAGGCAGCACTACGTCTACACCTACCCCGCGAAGAAGGCTGTCCAGGCCGTGAAACGGAAGGTCAAGACGCTGTGACGAGAGGTCGAAGTGAGCCAACCGTTGGATGACCTGCTGCGTCGACTGAATATGGCGTTGCGGGGCTGGTGCGCTTACTTCCGGCCAGGAGTGTCCTCCGCGACCTTCTCCTATCTGAGCCACTACACGTGGCAGACAGTTTGGCGATGGATCCGGCGCAAACACCGCCGGTCCACCTGGAAGGATCTCCGCCACCGCTATTGCGGCGGTGGATGGTGGCCCACCAGTGAGAACAGGGAGCTGTTCGATCCCGAGAAGGTAGGCACGACCCGCTACCGTTACCGAGGTTCGATTATCCCGGCTCCCTGGCCCATCGCGGGATGAGGATGTCCAACACACGGTCCATTTCGGGGCTTGTGGAGAGCCCGGTGCATTGAGAGGTGCCCGCCGGGTTCGGGAAGCGGTCCGGGGAAACGGGCCGGCCGAAAGGCCGGAACCGCGCCCCGGGCCGACTTTCACCGACCCGACCCGGCCCAGGTGACGGCGCTCCTCGACGAGCACCCGCACCTGGGGGTCGAGCCCGTCCTGCGGGAACTGTCCGTCCCTTCCTCGACGTGCTACCGCTGGCGCCGTGCCGAGCGCGAGCCGTGCGAACGCGTGCGCCGGGACGCGGAACTCACCGAGCAGATCAGGGAGATCCACGCAGATTCGGGCGGGATCTACGGCTCGCCGCGCGTGCATGCTGTGCTCAAGCGTGAGGGCGTCCACGTGGGCCGCAAGCGGGTCGAGCGCCTGATGCGCGAGGCCGACATCGCAGGCGTCAGCCCGCGCCGCAAGGGGTTCACATGCCGGGACCCCAAGGCCACCCTGGCCCCGGACCTGGTCCAGCGCGACTTCACCGCGAGTGCGCCGAACCGGCTGTGGGACCTCATTGACGGCTGCCTCGCCGGCACCGGACCCACCATGGCTGGCCCAGAACTCTCATCTTGATGCACGTGAATCAAGAATTTGGGGAGTCACCTTTGGCCCCGCTCGCGGCCTGCTGGCCTCTCGCCGCACGGTTCCTGGCTTCTTC
Organism: Streptomyces sp. NBC_01450; assembly: GCF_036227505.1. NCBI lineage: Bacteria > Bacillati > Actinomycetota > Actinomycetes > Kitasatosporales > Streptomycetaceae > Streptomyces > Streptomyces sp. NBC_01450. The sequence continues at coordinate 1,350,611 of NZ_CP109481.1, forward strand.
GAGGTGGCCCGGGCGCGTACTGAGCCGAAGTTGGCGGCCTGCGTAGCCTCCGCCGACAACTGTGAGTACAGAGCCGACCGTCGGCCAGTCTGCGGGTTCGATGTAGCCGTCGGCGATATCGACGCGGTCGACCACGCCAATCTCCCCGGACGGGACCTGCACCCTGAGCCCGTAGTGCATGTGCTTGACCACGATCCCGCTGGTCAGAGACCACTTCCTCAGCTGCTCCGGCATCCTCCAAGCCTGCCAGAACTTCAGCGCGCAGAAGGCTGATCGAGCGACATCACGCCTTCAGGCTCAGTAAGGACCGCGAGTACCTGACGCTGATGGACGCCACCAGCACCGGTAGCCAAGAGATTTTCGCGCTGCTCGGAGCGCTGGTCGCCGATCCTGCGGTCGTCGAACTATATGAGCGCCTCGACGCGCTCGCCGAAGCCCCCGCCGACGATCCGCGGATGGTACCCCTGGCAGCTGACCTGATGGCAGCCGTCCCTGACGAGCTGTTCGCCGGGATCCCGAGGACGGGGTGGTCATGGCCGGATTCAAGGAGGCACTGCTCGCTGAGTACGCCCCCGCTCAGGCAGAAGTCGTGGGCCGACTCATGGACGCGTTCATGGAGAGGGGCCGGGGATGAGCGGCGGATCCAGGGGCGTACGGGCGGCGCGGGTCGCGGTGGCTGCTGTGCTGCCGGGGGAACTTGCCCTGGCGGTCTGCCTGGCGGGCGCCGAGGCGCTGGTGCTCGCGGTGCTGCTGGAGGCCTGGGTGCTGCGCTCGCTGTACGTCGCCGCGCGCGCCCGCGGCGCGGACCGCAGGGCGGCGCGGCGGGCCGCAGTACGGGAGGCGGTGCCGGTGACGGTCCGCCGCCTGGTCCTCCACGAGCTGCGCGCCGTCGCCTCCCTGGGGCGGTGGGTCCGGCGCGGCACGCACGGGGTGCGCCCCGGCGACCTCGCCGCCGCGTACACCGGGCCCCAGACCGCGATGATGTACGGGCTGCTCTTCGTGTTGGTCATCGAGACGGTGGGCCTGGCCTTCCCCATCCCTTGGCCGGCGGTCCACCTGGTGATCCTGGTACTCGACCTGTACGGCGTCGTCCTCGTGCTGGCCCTGCACGCCGCCTGCGTCACCCGGCCGCACGTCGTGCGCCCCGACGGCTCTCTGCGGATCCGCTACGGAGCCCTCTTCGACCTCGCCGTACCGCCGGACGCAGTCGCCTCGGTCCGGGTCGACCGGCGCTACCCCGAAGGCCACCTGATCACCCTCTCCGAGGACGGGGTCCTCGACCTGATCGTGGGCAGCCAGACCTCAGTGACCCTGGAGCTGAACCGGCCACTTCCTTTCACCCGCCCGCTCGGCGCAACGGAAGAGGCCCGCACCATCCGCTCACGACGAGGTCGGTGGCCTTGCCCACCTCGGCGACGACGGCCTCGTACGCCTCGTTCTCGTCGGCGCCGAGCGGCACCCGCGCCGTGCGCACCCGGCCGCCCCAACGGCGTGCCGGCCGATCGGCTCCCATGGTGACGGCCCCGTTACCGTGGTCGATGACGACGATCTCTCCGCCGTGGCGGCGTTCGAGCGCCCCGTAGACCACACTGGCGTCCGCGCTGGCGTTCGGACCAGCACGAGGTCGCCGGGGCCGACGCACAGGAAGCCGGCCAGGTCGGCCCGGGTGGCGGCGAGCCGGCCCGGCAGCTCCGGGAACCACAGCACCGGCGCGCGCTCCATCCCCGGGGCGGCCGCGTGGCCGGGGAGCCTGAGCGCCAGGGTGAAGTGCCCGAAGGTCTGCCCCTGAGGACGGCGACAGGCCACGCCCGCGTCCGCAAGGGTGGGTGGGATGTCACCGCGCCGAACAGCGGAGGAAGTGAGTGGTTGATGCGCCGGTCGGCTCGTGACGAGGCACACGCACAGCGGACGGCCCCCGCGCCGAAGCGTGTCCCGGACCGGACGGAGGACCCGGCCGCGCGGCGGGGTCACGCTCAGCCCGAACACCCCTCGGACGTGCTGGCGCTGCGGGGCGCCGCGGGCAATGCGGCGGTCACCGCAGTGATCCAGCGTATGCAGGCCCCCGGCGTCAAACGCAAGAGGTCCGGATCGCCGGAGGACCGGGAGCCGTCGAAGCAGGCAAGGGCGGACAGGTCGTCCTCCTCTGAGGAGGAGTACTCCTCGGAGGAATCGGAGACCTCCTCTGAGGAGGAGCGGGAGGAGCCGTTCTCGGCGGAGGTCATGCAGCAGATCGCCAACGACCAGGCCCGGGTGACCGAACTGCTGGAGCGGATGGACGAACAAGCCGCTCCCGAGCACATCAAGCGGGTCGCCGAGGACAAGGTGGCGGTTCTCTCACTGCTGCGGAACCTGATACCCCTGCGGTCGGTGGAGACCGTGCGCGAGGCCATCCGGCTCGTCGGCCAGAAACCGGACAGCGCGACGAAGACCAAGTACCTGGCCAGACTCGACGCGCAACTCACCTATCTCGCGGAGGAGTTCCCGTCCTCGGGTCCGCCGACCGCGGAGACCCTCCAAGCGATGTGGCCCCGGCTCGTGCCCGCCTTCGGCAGTACCGGCGGGCAGGTGGGCCAGGACGGCTGCGAGGATCGGGCCCACGCGGTCTGCCTGGCCGTCGCCCGGCACGCCCCGGCGATCGCCGCCCACCATCTCTCGAAGCACTGGGCCACCTCCGCGGGAGCCCGGCTGCACGCGGATCACCAGTGGAACCACCACGTCGCGGCCTCGGTGACGACCCCGAGCGGGGTCCTGGTCATCGACCCCGTCTTCTCCCGTTCCGGGCCGATCGAGCTGGGTGAGTGGGCCGCCCGCGTCCAGGTCGACAAGGACCGGAACATCCACCGGACCGCCTGGGGATTCCTCGGGAAACCCGGTCCCGGCAACCGGCCGGACGCCAACAGCGCCGTGGAGTACACACCCTCCTCCTGACTCCGGCCGCTCGCCGCGCTCAGTCCACCGGCCAGGTGTGCGCGGCCGCGTTCAGATGCATGTAGTCCATGTACGTGGCGTGCGGGTGCTGATTATTACGTCCGGGCAGGTCAGGCCGCGTGTGTGTATGCGTGGAGGATGCCGCCGAGGCGGTCACGCCGATGGATGTCCAGTCGGTCGGGGTCGGTGATCGGTTCGGGGACGGGCCGCAGGGGTGTCGCGCTGTGCAGGGTGCGGTGGGGCCGGTGCTGGTTGTAGAAGGCTTCGAACTGGACGAGTGCGTGGAGCAGGTGGGCCTGGTTCCAGATCAAGGTGCGGTCGAGGAGCTCGTGTCTGCGGGTCTGCACCCACCGTTCCATGACCGAGTTCATGCGGGGCACGCGGTTGCTGGTGGTGACGACCTTGATTGCGGGTGCCGATACATCATCCGGCCTGCTCAGGCGGCATGTTGGTACTCGTGCAGGGTTCCGCCGAGCCGGTCTCGTCGGCGGACCTCAAGATGCCCGATCTGCTCTGGCACGTTGATCGGTGCAGGCAGTGGGCGCAGCGGCGCGGCTTGTCCCAGGGCTCGGTGCGGTCGATGGCAGGTGTAGAAGGTCTCGAACTCGCGGAGCGAGTGCAGAAGGTGGCTCTGGTTCCCAGTCAAGGTGCGGTCCGGCAACTCACGTCGGCACGTCTGTATCCAGCGCTCCATGGGGGAGTTCATCCGCGGTATCCGAATGCCGGTGGTGACAACGTTCAGCCCGGCGTCGGTCAGCAGGTCGTCAAAAGCGGCCGTGAACTTCGAGTCGCGGTCGCGGATCAAGAACCTGGCCCTGCTGCTTGCGTCCTCGAGGTCCATGAGGAGATTGCGCCCGAGCTGCACGATCCACTCCGCCGTCGGGTGTGCGCCGGCGCCCAGGATCCGCACCCGCCGCGTGGCGTGCTCGATCACCGCGAAGACGTACAGGCGCGCCCCGGTCAGGGTGCGGACCTCGAACAGATCGCAGGCGAGCAGCGCTTCTGCCTGGCTGCGCAGGAAGTCGGCCCAGGTGGTGCTCTGCCGTTCGGGCGCGGGTGGGATGCCGTGCTCGCGGAGGATCTCCCAGACGGTGGAGGCGGCGACCTTGATGCCGAGCGCCACGAGCTCGCCGTGGATCCGCCGGTAGCCCCACGAGTCATTCTCGCCCGCCAGACGCACGACCAGGGCCCGGATCGACCGGATGGTCGGCGGGCGCCCGCGGCGCTTCGGCACGCAGGCCGCAGCGTGACGCCGCTTGAGCAGGCCGCGATGCCGGCGCAGGAGCGTGTCCGGGCGGACCAGCAGCAGGAGGTGCCGCAGCTTGTCCAAGGGGAGGTGGTGGAGCAGGCCGGCGAGGACAGCGCGGTCGGTGTCGGTGAACGTGGGCTTGCCGACCTGGCGCTGCAGGACCAGCAGCTGGTGCCGCAGCGCCAGGATCTCCACGTCCTTCTCTCTGTCGCTCATCGGCAACAGGCGCAGGAACGCGAAGGTGTGGCTCACGGCGAGACACGCAAGACGCGGCAGCACGAAGATCATGATGCCGTCGATGCCCTGCGCAGATGGAGACAACAGGGTGAAGGGAGGCGCGGCCGGAAATCCGGGATCAAGCGCTCCACCTGGGCGGATGAATTATCGACACCCGCAGTGCCGCTACCTCGCGGTCGTCGCCTTCGCGCAGAAGATCCCCAGCGCCGTCGCCCCGCTGATCGCCCCGCTCGTCATCACCCTCGGCGTCAGCGGCGGTGGCGAGAAGAACTACACCCAGCTCTACCTGGTCGGCGCGGTCCTGGCGCTGGCCGGTGGTCTCATCGTCAAGTTCAAGGTCAAGTCTGTCCGGTAGCGCCGCCTTACGGCCGGCGTCGCGAGAAGCGTCCCACTCCCCCGAGTTCCGAGAAGGCACAGCATGCACAACGCTCCGTACAACCTGGACATCGACAGCGGCGGGAACGACTTCCCCGTGTCGGGGCCCACGCCCCGGCTGTCGTGGAAGCCGCCGTCGGACGCGGCACGCCCGGTGGCATACGAGGTGGAGTGCAGCGTCGACGGCAAGACGCGGCCTGTGGTGAGCACCGCCGTCGGCGGGCACCGCTTCGTGCCCTGGCCGTCGGCAGCGCTGGACAGCGGGCGGCGGGTGACCTGGCGGGTCCGGGCGCTCGGCACCGACGGCGACTCGCCGTGGTCACGGTGGCACGCGTTCGAGACGGGTCTTCTCGACGCCGACTGGCAGGCGCGCTGGATCAGTCCCGCCGAGACAGACGACGCCGGCTACGGCAGACGGCCCGCGTACGTCCTCTCAGCCCGGTTCGAGGCGCGGGCCTCGCTCCCGCACGGGCAGCCGGCCTCGCCAGGATCCGCGTCCTCCCACAACTCCTCACTATCCGCGATGAACGCACGGCCGCCGCAACCAGCGCACACCCGCTCGACTCCGCCCTCGACATCGTCAACGAGCACGAAGAACACGCGCCCGCCGCAGACGCCGCAGACGGAAGGAACGATCTTCACCGGACGGTCGTCGGCAGCGTTCCGGAGAAACACCGCGAGGTCCGCAGAGACACCCTCGCCAACCTGATCATCAGCATGCACAGGCACATCGTTCCAGACGTCCGAACCAGCACCCATCCACCTTGACCAAAGGCATAGGGGCACCCCCCAGGCCATACGTTGGACAGGGGGAGAAAGTCATGCCAACTCCGGAGGCCGGGCGCCCCATTGCGGGGCCACCAAGAAGGTAATGGGGGGACGACCGTCGAGGCCCGGTCGATCCCAAGCTTCTTGAGCAGTGCCCACCCCAGCCTCCGAACGCGTCCGAGTACCGCCCGCCATCAAGGCTCCGTGGTGGAACCACCGGCTCGGCGGACGGGGTCGTAGGCACGGAGGAAGCCGCACATGCCCAACGACTGCTCCGGGGGCCGCGCGATGCGCGTGACCTCGGCATCCAGTAGATGGCTCCAGTCACCCCCTTCCAGCGCGCTGATGTGCCGCAGAGCCGTCTGTGCGGCCGCCAGGGCGCCCTCGTGCACGGTTTCCTCCCAGGCGGCCAGTCGTGGACGGACGATCTCGGCCGCCGCTCGGCAGAAGTCCTCGAAGGCGGTCCGGTTACCGCGCCGCCATTGACGAGTGAGTTCGGTGAAACCTTCGACCGCCAGGTCCCTTCGGGCACGGGCGCGTTTCTGGCTGGGTCTGCCCTGGTCGTCGAGGACGGCGGCGGTGCCCGGGTAGCGTTCGGGGGTGAGGTACTCGGGCGGGAAGGTCATCACCGCGTCGCCGGCCTCCGGCAGACCGCTGTTCTGCATGACGACGACGACCTGGAGGTCACCGTCGTTGATGGCGCGGTGGACGGTGCCGGGGCTGAACCAGACCACGTCTCCCGGGCGCAGGGGCGTGGTCCGCTGCCCTGTGTGGTTGAGGGTTTCCAGTCGTCCCTGTCCGCCGATGACGACATAGCATTCCGCGCAGGTGAGATGCATGTGCGGCGACCCGCCGTGCTCGTCGTCCTCGGTGGGCCACGGGTAGACGCTCAGCCGGCTCAGTCCCACCGAGCCGGGGAAGTCGGGGTGGGGGCCGGTCACCACATGAACCTCTCGGCGATGGGCTCCAGTTGTTCACGGTCCAGTTTGTGGTCGATGAACACGAAACGGTGGCGCAGGTGCAGCGTCTCGCCCGGCTCCAGCGTGATCTCGGTGTCGAAGGCCGGAGAGGGGTTCAGGCACGCGAAAGCGCTGCTGCGGGCGAACCACTTGACGGGCACGGGGGCTGTGGAGGTACCGGCGTAGGCGAGGACGGTGGCGCCTCCGTCGATATCGTCGTGTTCACTGGCGACGGCGGCCCAGGCTGCCTCGGCGCCCATGAGGGCCTCTCCCTCGTGCCCGTCGGCGGCGATGACGTCTCCACCGGTCCAGGACCGGGGTCCTCGCCAGAAGAGGCCGGTGTAGCCGGCGTTTTCGCGTCCGTGGGTGGTGGGGCTGCCCAGCTGTAGCGGTTCACCGTGCACGTTGGTCAGGTCGGTGGTGAAGTCCAGGGCCCAGGTGCCCTGGGCGGTGTCGGCGCTGTGGAAGCGCAGGGTGCGGGTTTCGTCGATCCATGCCTCCCCGTTCGAGGCGATCCAGTCCAGGACCTCCGCGACCGAGACCTCGGTGCCGTCGGTGGTCTGTGTGTCGAAGCCGCGGTGCTGTTGCCGGCCGTGGTTGTCACGCCAGACGTAGCCGTGGCCGGGTGCGCCCTGGGTGAAGGTGGGACCGCCCCAGAAGTTGTCACCGGACAGATGCGACCAGGTCATCTGCAGACCCTTGTGCCAGCGGTGGTCCCAGGGCCGGTAGACGCCGAGCGGAGCGCCGGACAGGGTCTTGATCGGGTACAGGTAGGGCTTGGGGGATTCCTGGATCGGGGTGTCGGGCCGGTAGACGTACGTGGCGATGTCCGTGCCGGCGACGGTGACGACCAGTTCGGTGGCGGCGTCGTCGTGGTGGATCTGGAAGGTCGTGTCAGACACCGATCTGCTCCTTGTTCGTGCGCTCGCCGGTGGCGATGTCGGCGTCGCCGTTCATGGTGTAGTAGAAGGGGTTGTCGCGGGTGAGCATGTCGGGGGTGACGGTGCGTCCGGTGATCGCCGACTCGTACAGGGCGGCGACGAAGGCCAGTACGCGGCGTCCGTCGTCACCGCTGGCCTCCGGGCGCCGGCCCTCGCGCAGGGCCTGCAGCAGCACGCGCAACTGGGCGGTGTGCGAGCTGGCGTCGTTGTCGAGCGGCGCCCCCAGGTCGGTTGCGGTGTCGCCGGCCCGGTGCGGGGCCGGGGTCCACTGCCAATGGCTGTTGTCGTAGCCGTAGAGGTGGGTCAGTTCGACGGTCGCCTCGGGGAAGTCGAAGCGCAGGTAGCTGGTCTCGCGTGGGGAGAGCAAGCTGTTGACCATGGAGACCATGGCGCCGGAGGCGAAGCGGACCATGGCCATGGAGACGTCCTCGGTCTCCACGTCGCGTGCCAAGGTGCCCATGGCTGCGCGGACTTCGGTCCACTCCCCCATCAGCGCCAGCATGAGGTCCATCTGGTGGATGCCGTGGCCCATGGTGGGACCGCCGCCCTCGGTCTGCCACTTCCCGCGCCAGGGGACGTCGAAGTAGGCCGCGTCGCGGTACCACAGGGTGTGGCAGATGCCGACGAGGGGCGCGCCGAGGGCTCCGGTGCGTATGTGTTCCCGTAGGGCCCGGGCCGAGGAGCCGAAGCGGTGCTGGAAGACGTACGACACATAGGGGCCGCCCTCGCGTTCGTGGGCGCTGATGGCGTCGTACTCGGCGACCGACAGGGTGGGCGGCTTCTCGCACCACACCCACACGCCGGCGTCGAGGCAGGTGACGATGGCCTCGCGGTGGGCCACGGGCGGCGTGCACACGATGACGAGGTCGGGGCGCACGGCCGCCAGCATCTGCTGGAGGTCGTCGTGGACGGCGGGGATGCCCCAGCGGGCGGCGAACGCGGTGGCGCGTTCGTGGTCGACGTCGACGACGGCCACGGCCACGGCTTGCCCGTCCTGGGCCTGGATGGCGGGCATGTGGCTGGTCTCGGCGATGTTTCCGGCGCCGACGATCGCCACCCTGACCGGATGGTTGTGCTGTGTCATGGAGGCTCTTTCGTGGGGGTTCAGGCGGAGCCGTGCGCGCGGCCGGACAGGGCCTGGGCGGGGTTGGAGAAGCGCAGGCTGACGGCCAGGCCGATCAGCGCGATGGCCATGTAGAACACGGTCATGGCCGCAGTCAGCGCGGCGGGCGGACCGCCGGGGTCGGACATCGCGCCGAAGATGGTGACGACTAGCGTCTGGGTCCTGGCGTTGCTGACGAAGAAGGTCAGTTCGAACGAGCCGAGGACCCTCACCAGGCTCAGCACACCGGCGGCGACGATGCCGGGCATCAGCAGGGGTACCAGGACCCGGGTGAACAGCCGCAGGTCGGTGGCGCCGAAGACCTTGGCGGCGTTCTCCACATCGGGCGAGATCTGCTCGACGAACGGCACGGTGACCAGGACGACCAGCGGCAGGATCGGTACGAGGTTGACCAGGATCACCGACAGCAGGGTGCCGCCGATGCCGAGGCGGTACATCAGTGCCGCGAGCTGCACGGCGTACGTCAGGGGCGGCAGGATCGCCGGGAACAGCAGGAACAGCGTGATCGCCGAGCGGCCCGGGAAGGACTTGCGGGCCAGGACGTAGCCCGCGGGCACGCCGAGGAGCAGCGCGAGCAGGACGTCGGCGGCGGCCACCTGGAAGGTCACGCTGATGGAGTCCGCCAGGCCCGGCGTGTCCCAGGCTTGGCGGAACCAGTCGGCCGTCCAGCCGCTCGGCAGCCAGGTGCCTCCCCAGGAGTTGCCCAGCGAGGCGACGATCACGGAACCCAGCACGGCCAGCAGTACGGCGGTGAACAGGGCGGCGATGATCCAGCTGACGACGGCGGTGACGGTGGGCCGGGGCCGGGCCCTGCGGTCCGGTGGGCCGGCGGGTTCGGGCAGGCTGGTCCTGTCGGGGGCGGTGAGCGTGGTCATCAGCCTTTTCCTCCCAGCGCGGGACCCTTGTACAGGCGGTTTCGGATCACGACCGTCAGCCCGAGGATCAGCAGTTCCATCGCGGTGAGCACGATCGCGATGGCGGAGGCCTGGGTGTAGTCCGAACGCTGTGAGGCGGCTTGGTAGATGGGGATGGTCAGGACATGGGTCTGGTTGTCGGGCTGGCCGACCAGAATCGCCGAGGGGAAGATGGCGAAGGCTTCGACCAGGGCGAGCATGAGGGCCGTGAGGATGCCGGGCATCGCCAGCGGCAGGACGATCTTCCAGAAGCGGGTGGCGCGGGAGGCGCCGAGCGTGGCGGCGGCGTTCTCCAGTGCCGGGTCGATACCGCCGAAGAAGCCCATCAGCAGCAGGAACGCGAGCGGAAGGGTGGTCAGTACGGCAGCGACGAAGGTGCCCTGGTAGTCGTAGAGGAAGCTGCCCTGCGGCAGGCCGAGTCCCTTCAGGGCCAGGTTGACCCAGCCGTAGGGGGAGAAGACCCGCAGCATGCCCTGCGCGATGAGGATGCTGCCGAAGGTGATGGGCAGCATGAGCACGAGCGTGACGAGCCTTCGGCCGCGGAAGTCGCGTCGGCACTGATAGGCGATCGGGGCGGCCAGGCCGACGCTCACGCCGGCGACCGGCACGGCGAGCCGCAGCGTCTTGACGATCGACCCCGCCAGATAGGAATCGCCGAAGAAGTCGCGGTAGTTGGCGAAGGCGTCCCCTCCTTCCAGGGGCTGGAAGGAGATGGTGACACCGTAGATGAACGGGTACAGAAACAGCCCGGCGATCACCGCCACGGCTGGCAGCAGCAACAGCAGCGACCAGTCGATGCCGCGTTCGGCCAGGCGGTGCCTGAGCGGGTGACGTAGCGCCTCGGCGGCCCGCGGGTGCGGATGAAGATCAGGCACGCGGCTCGACCGTCCCGTCGCCGTTGTCCGCCGGATAGACCAGCACCCGCTCCGGGGCGACGCCCAGGTCGAGGACGGCACCTGCGACGACCGGCTCATTGGTCTTCAGGTGCAGGACGGTGTCCGGGCCGGTGCGGGCCTGCACCGACAGCTCCCGGCCGTGGTACTCGACCACTTCGGCCACCGCCTTGATCGAGTTGCCGGTCGAGCCGGCACCGACGATCAGGTCCTCGGGCCGGATGGCCACGCTCACCTCGGCGCCCGCGGCCACGCCGGAAGCGGCCTTCCGGACACCGTGGACGACCGTGCCGTGGGCGAGGACGGCGGTGTCCTTTCCCGGGCCGGTGCTTTCGACCTTCGCCGAAAACAGGTTGCGGTAGCCCATGAACCCGGCGACGTAGGCGCTGGCCGGGTTGGTGTAGACCTCCTGGGGGGTGCCGGTCTGCTCCAGCACGCCCTTGCGCAGCACCACCAGGCGGGTGGCCAGCGACAGGGCTTCCTCCTGGTCGTGCGTGACGTACAGCACGGTCAGGCCGCGTTCCTGGTACAGCCGCTTGATCTCGGTGCGCATCTCGATGCGCAGAGCGGCGTCGAGGTTGGACAGCGGCTCGTCCATCAGGACGATCTCCGGCTCGATCGCCAGTGCCCGGGCGATCGCGACGCGCTGCTGCTGACCGCCGGACAGCTGGGAGGGCAGCTTGGCGGCGTGCTCGTGGAGCTGGACCAGCGTCAGCGCGCGCATCGCGCGTTCCTGTCGCTGTGCCTTGGGCACCCGACGCATGCTCAGACCGAACTCGACGTTCTTCTGCACGCTCAGGTGCGGGAAGAGGGCGTAGTTCTGGAAGACCATCCCAAAGCCGCGCTTTTCCGGCGGCAGGGTGTCCAGGCGGACGTCGTCGCGCCAGATGGAGCCGTTGGACAGGGGCTGGAGGCCGGCCAGGCAGGCCAGCGCCGTCGACTTGCCGCAACCGGACGGCCCCAGCAGGGCGACGAACTCACCGCGCGCCAGCTCCAGGTCCAGGTTCGACAGGGCCGGCGTGGCGGACTTGGCGTAGCTGCGGGTGACACCCCGCATCGACAGCTTCTCGAAATCCACGGCGGGCTTGCTCACCGTCATGGTCATGGCTCAGCCACCCACCTTGGAACCGACCTTGCGCTGCCACAGGTCGAACGCCTCCTGCATCTTCTCCGGCGTCAGCGGGACGCGGACCTTTCCCGTGCCCAGGGCGGTGGGAAAGAAGTCGGGCCGGCCCCACTTCTGGACGAAGTCACCGACCGCGGATCCCGAGTTGTCGACGGTGACGTCCTTGTTGGCCGTGGTCAGCACACCGGTGGTCAGGCGCTCCTGCTGGGCCTCGCGCTGCACCATGGAGGACTCGAGCGCGAGGTCCACATACAGCGTCTCCGCACTGACTCCCTTGGGGACCATCGCGAAGTGGCCGTCGCTGATCCAGTTCTGGTCCTTGAACAGGGTGATGCCGGTGTCCTTGGGCCAGGTGCCGGTCTTACGGTTCGAGATGTCGTGCGCGATGATCGTCGGTACGACGTCGAGCTGACCGGCGCCGAACTGCTGGGCCAGCAGCGTGGAACTGGCCGGATAGCTGCTGACGTACGTGCCCAGCTCTTCCAGGTACGCCCACGTCTTGTCCCAGCCCTTGGCCGGATCCGAGGGATCGGAGTCGCCCAGCATGTAGGGCAGTGTCTGGACGAACGCCCGGCCGGAGCCCGACCCCGAGGGCTGGGCGTAGCCGAACTTGCCCTTGTGCGCCTTCGCCCAGGCCAGCAGTTCCCCGGGAGTGTCCGGGACCTCGGACTTCTTGACCTTGGCGGGGTTGTAGTCGATGAACGGGCCGTTGGGATCGTAGTTGACCAGTAGTCCGTAGCCGTTGGACGACTTCTGGAAGCCGGACCGCGGTGCGTCCTGGATCCCGGCCAGATCCGGAAGCGACTTCGCATTCGTGGGGATCTGCTTGATGAGCAGGTTCTGCCGCTGGGCCGAGCCCAGCACGTCCGGGCCGCCGAGGAGCAGCGAGACGTCGACCGATCCGCCGGACTGCTGGGCCTTGATCTTTCCAGCCACGTCCGTGGCGGCGGCGGTCTGGTAGGTGACCTTCGACACCAGGTCGGGATGCGCCTTGACGAAGGCGTCGATGGCCGCCTTCCCACCGCCGGTGAGGTCGCCGCCACCGTCCAGGACCGTCAGGGATATCGGCTTGGTGGGCTTCTTCGGCGTGAGAGTTTCCGGCGACGAAGACGATGACTCCCCTGGTGCCCCGCACCCACTCAGCGAAACAGCCGTCAGAGCCGCGACGGTGACTCCTGTCAGGGTGGGGACGAATCTGCCCAGTCCTGAACCTCGTCGTGTCATGTCTTTCCTTCCCCGGCACGTCGATGTGCCACCAGGGCGCCGGCCCGCGGCATGCGGTCGGCTGAGTGAAATCGGTGGGAGAGATGTGGTGCTCGCCGACGTAACGTGGCAGCGACCTGAAACATAGTGATCGATCACCTTTAACGTCAAGGCTCATACGGGTGATCGATCACTTTTGCTACTGCAACTCTCCATTCTCGTTTCCCAAGGAGTCGTCGGGGAGGGTACGAGTCAGCCAGGAAGCGGGCTACCGGGCACCGGACCGCTCGATCCCCGCGGGATCACCTTGAACAAATTGCTGGTGTTAACCTCCGGGTGCGGTTCGCCGCGGATCCGGGCGAGCAGCGACAGCATCGCCTGGCGGCCGAGAGCCTCCCGGTCGCCGTGGACCGTCGAGATGGTGGGAAGGAAGTACTGGGTGAACTGCTCGTTGTCCCAGCCGAAGACGCTCACGTCCTCCGGCACCCGCATACCGCGGTCCTGGAAACCGCGGATCGCCCCCATGGCGACGTAGTCGTTGGCCGCCAGCACGGCCGTCACTCCAGAGTTCGCGGGCAGGTCCCGGGCCGCTTCGTACCCGGAACGCACCGACCAGTCTCCGTCCACGATGCCGTAGGACTCCAGGCCCAGCTGGGCGATCGTCTCCGCGTACACGGCCCGCCGGTTGCGCGCCGAAGCCCAGTCCTGCGCCCCGGCCACATGAAGGAAGCGGCGGTGCCCCAGGCCGGCGAGATGACGGACGATCTGCTCGGCCGGCTGACCGGCGGCCAGTTCGCCCTGGGAGTGCATGTTGTCGTCGAACTCGCCGAAGACCACGATCGGCCTGGGATCCGTTCCCGCACGGCCGGCCAGGTCCGCCAGCGGAGTGAAGGACAGCACGCCCTCGGCCCGCTCCGTGTCCAGCAGCGACAGCACTCCCTCGGCACGCCGTGACTCATCGCCCTCCAGGCCCACGACGTCGGTGGTGTACCCGGCCTCGTGGGCTGCGGCGGAAGCCCCCTTGAGCATCGGAGTAGGCACGAAACCCGTCAGTTCCGGCAGCACGATGGCGATCCGGTTGGACCGCTGGGTACGCATCGACCGGGCGATGAGGTTCGGCCGGTAGTCGAGCTCGGCGACGGCGCGATCGATCTTCTCCCGGGTCGACGGTTTCATTCCGCCGTTGTTCTTCAGATAGCGCGAGACGGTCTGATGCGACACCCCCGCCAGCCGGGCCACCTCCCAGATGGTCGCCCGCTTCTTCCTCCCCGGTGCCCCTGGGCCACTGGCCATACCGTCGGATCAACCCTTCCACTGTCCAGTCCGGTGACCTCTTCGGCCCCCAGTGCCACGGCGCCGCACCCGACCAGGTCAGCGCCTACCCCGAGGATAGAACGCCGGGACGGACGGCCGTGGCTGTCGGCATACGCCAGCCGCACCTGGCACCGGCCCGTGCTGCACCTGCGTCGCGGCCGGCCCCATGACGGCGCCGCTTCCTTCCCGGCGACACCTCACCGGCCCATCGCCCGCAGGACGGCGCTCCGCATCGCTTCAGCCCCGCGCACGCTATCGCAAAGTGAACGATCACCTCTCGGAATCTTGACGTAAAAGGTGATCGATCACTACGTTCGGATACCGCCACCCGGACACGTGGCGCTTTTCGATATTCCCTGGCTCCCGGCGAAGCAGGACGGCAACGCCGAGATCACCGAGCGACCGCAACGGGAAAGGCGTCTTCACCCGGCAGACGGACGGACCCGGGCATGTGCCGATTCCTGGCCCGAGAACACCGATCCTGCACTCCGGCGCGTCGGGCTACGACGCGACGCGAGGCGCTCCCCCGTTCGAAAGGATGTCCAAATATGTCCCGTTCAACCTGGGCACCACCCTCTGTCAGAGCAGCGATCAGGCACGGCGGCAGCCTGCTGGCCGCCGCCGCTCTGACGGGCGGCGCTGCCCTTGCCCTGGCCGCCCCGGCATCGGCCGTCACGGCGGTTGCCCCTACGGCAGTTGCCCACGGCACCCACGGCACCACCTTCTACGTCAACTCCTGCAAGGGCAACGACCACCAGAGGGGCACGTCCCCCAAGCACCCCTGGAAGACACTCGACAAGGTGTCCGCCACCACGTTCGAGCCGGGCGACCGGATCCTCTTCCACAGGGGTTGCGCCTGGAAGGGGCAGCTGTGGCCGAAGGGCTCCGGCACAGCGTCCGCACCGATCACCATCGGCTCGTACGGCGGCGGCGCCAAGCCGGCGATCGAGGGCGGCGGCGCCGTCGCCGACACCGTGAAGCTGCACAACCAGGAGTACTGGGACATCCAGAACCTGGACGTAAGCAACGAGGCAGCCGCCACCGGCACACCCGGCGAGAACCTCGGCGACCTGCGCGGCATTCACATCAGCGGGGACAACGCCCAGCAACTCGACCACTTCGTGATCGACCGTGTCGACGTCCACGACGTCACCGGCGAGGTGAACTGGATCTCGGGAGACACCGCGGGCAACGCGACGGGAGTCCACTTCCGTACCGGCTGGGACGGCTCCAAGAAGACCGGCGGCATCGTCTTCGACACGACCGTGCCGGACGTCACCGCTCCCCCCTCCACCGCCACCACGCTCAACGACATCACGGTGCGCAACTCCACCATCACCAACACCTCCTTCGCGGGGATCGTCGTCAAGCAGTACACCGGTGACGGGGCGAACGCCGTGGCGACCGGATGGGGCACGCGGAAGTCGGCGTCCGACACCGGATTCACGCCGCACACCAACGTCACCCTGAGGAACAACTACATCTCCCAGGCCGACACCGCCTACGGCTGCAACGGCATCTACCTGACCGACGTCCGCAACGCGCTGGTCGACCACAACGTGATCGCCCACGCGGGCACGTCCGGCATCGAGACCTACTACTCCGACCAGGTCACCATCCAGCACAACGAGGTGTACGGCACCAAGCAGAAGGCCGGGGGCGCCGACTTCAACGCCATCGACCCGGACAAGGGCACCACCGCCGTCACCGTGCAGTACAACTACGTGCACGACAACGGGGACGGCATCCTCTTCTGCCAGTTCGCCTTCGGAAGCGTCACCGCCCGATACAACATCGTGGCCAACAGCAGCCGTTACCCCGTGTACCTGCACTCCGACAAGGCGGCGACCGCCGACATCTACAACAACACCGTCTACAACGGCAACAGCAGCAACTACCTGGTCTACGGCTACGGCTCGTCCCTGGCCAGCACGTACACCCTGCGGGACAACGCCTTCTACTCAAAGGTGGCTGCGGCCAGCCTGACCACCAGCCCGACCATCACGTACGACGACAACTACTACGGCGGCGCCGCCCTACCCGTCCCGTCCGGAGACACCCACGCCGTGTCCGGCGACGCGATGTTCGCCAACCCGTCCGTGACCGGCCCCTACGGAGACGCCACCAGCGGCCCGCAACTGGCCACGGCCCTCGGCTACGCCCCGACGGACGGCTCCGTACTCATCGACAGCGGCGCGGCCATCGCCGACAACGGTGGAGCAGACTACCGGGGTGCCGACCTTTACCACGGTGCACCGGACGTCGGCGCGATAGAGCATTGAGTGCTCTGCCCACGGAGGCCGGTGGCGGTGATCACGGTGGGGCGATCTTGAACGAGTGAACGAAGCACGGTTCCTCCGGCAGTTGAGCTCGGAAGCGCGGATCGGTCGGATCTCGGACCAAGATCCGGACCCTGCGCGGGCCAGCACCCCTCCCACCCGCCAGGACATTGCTCTCTCAACTGGCCAGCGACGTAGAGGCCTCGTTCCACCAGTAGACGAAGAACATTCTTTGTTCTTGCAGCCCTCAGAAACTTGGTTTCTTCTAGAGCCTGAAGTCGGGTTGCCTGGAGGCATCGTTGCGCTCCAGGCAACCCGACACGCCAGGTACCCAATGTAATCAATTGGGTTCTTCGAGTTACTGCCTGACGTCCAAAGGAGTTCCCGCCCGACCAGTCGCGGACCAAATCGCGCCGAAGGACATCACCCCCGTTATGTTTTTCGCGGTCCTGCAAGAGGGCCGCTGGCCTCCGGGCCCGGTATGACTTTTGCCCCCTGTCGAAGGCATGACCTGGGGGGTGGTGTCGCCGGGCCTGGGAGGTGCCGTCGGAGACGCTGATGAGAGGTCCGGCCACCGCCCGGTCCGGCGCAATGCCGGACAGCTCGCGGGCGGCAGGTCTGCATAACGTGGATGCGCGCGTACGACACCACCGCCGAGGCCGGCACGTTCAACACCCTGGGAAGGGCGCGATGTTCGACCCCGAAGACGTGGGCGTGTTCCTCGGCCTGGACGTCGGCAAGAGTGCTCATCACGGCCACGGGCTCACCCCGGCCGGGAAGAAGGTCCTCGACAAGCAGCTGCCCAACAGCGAGCCGAAGCTGCGGGCCGTCTTCGACAAGCTCAAGGCCAAGTTCGGCACCGTCCTGGTGATCGTGGACCAGCCCGCCTCCATCGGCGCCCTCCCGCTCACCGTGGCCCGGGACGCGGGCTGCAAGGTCGCCTACCTGCCCGGACTGGCCATGCGCCGGATCGCCGACCTCTACCCGGGCGAGGCCAAGACCGACGCGAAGGATGCCGCGGTCATCGCGGACGCCGCCCGCACCCTGCCGCACACCCTGCGCTCGCTGGAACTCACCGACGAGATCACCGCCGAACTGACCGTGCTCGTGGGCTTCGACCAGGACCTTGCCGCCGAGGCCACCCGCACTTCCAACCGGATACGCGGCCTGCTCACCCAGTTCCACCCGTCGCTGGAACGCGTCCTGGGCCCGCGTCTGGACCACCAGGCCGTCACCTGGCTGCTGGAGCGCTACGGCTCCCCGACCGCCCTGCGCAAAGCCGGCCGCCGCAGGCTCGTCGAGCTCATCCGGCCCAAGGCCCCGCGCATGGCCGCCCGGCTGATCGACGACGTCTTCGACGCGTTGGACGAACAGACCGTCGTGGTCCCGGGGACCGGCACCCTCGACATCGTCGTGCCCTCCCTGGCCCGCTCGCTCGCCGCGGTCCACGAACAACGCCGGGCCCTGGAAGCCCAGATCAACGCCCTGCTGGAGGCACACCCTCTTTCCCCGGTCCTGACATCGATGCCCGGCGTCGGCGTCAGGACCGCCGCCGTCCTGCTGGTCACCGTCGGCGACGGCACCAGCTTCCCCACCGCAGCCCACCTCGCCTCCTACGCCGGACTTGCCCCGACCACGAAGTCGTCGGGCACCTCGATCCACGGCGAACACGCACCACGAGGCGGAAACCGGCAGCTCAAACGCGCCATGTTCCTCTCCGCCTTCGCCTGCATGAACGCCGATCCCGCCTCCCGCACCTACTACGACCGATGCCGGGCCCGCGGAAAGACCCACACCCAAGCCCTCCTCCGCCTCGCCCGCCAACGCATCAGCGTCCTGTTCGCCATGCTCCGCGACGGCACCTTCTACGAACCCCGCGTCCCCCAGGCGACGGCTGCATGAACCAGTCCACAGGAAGGCTGACGCAGATCAACACCATGGGTCGTCTGCCCATGCCGAGATATCTGCGGCCCCCCGACGGACAGCTTCTTCCGGGTCCCGGGCGAGCTTCCCGCAGGCCGCTGCGACGTCCGGCACACCGCCCGGTCCCACGAGCGCGTCATGCACCCCGGTCTGCAGCCACTCGGCCTGGTTGTCGTCAGCCTCGGCAACCGCGAGAGCGATAAGCCTTATGGCGGCCACCGTCCCCACCCGGGTCAAAGCCTCTGCCGTCTGCCGGGTCACCGCCGTGTCCTCGACGTCCAGCAGCAGCCCCACCAACGCTTCCGCAGCCTCAGAAACATCAGCGAAGGAAGCAAGGTCACGCCCGGCACGAACACGCTGGGTCCACGAAGGAGACGACGCCTCAGCCAAGGCTGCCTCCAACCCACTCGTCATCTCTGGCACGACCAGACAGTCTCACGCCCCACAGAGAAGATCGAACCCCGGGCAGAGGCTGCCCAGACGCTTGACGAAGAACATAGAGGCACCCCCCCGAGCCGCCCACTCACGAGCACCGCGACCCGCCGATACCCGTAAGCAGCGCCCGAACCGCCGGCAGTACTGGGAGAGCTCTTCGACCTCATGGCCGCCCCGAACAAATCCGTATCGCGAGCGAAGTTGTCGACGACGGCTGAAAAATGGGGAGTTTCATGAATCAGGCTCTTGCAAGATTTTCGTAGCCGGTGATCGCCTGGGCCGGCTCCAGCACCAGACTCATTACGGGCATCAGGCCCACAGATCATCGGCGTCGGGCGGGCAGCCGCCACACGACCCCACTTTCACGGCTGCGCCGACGTCCGGTATGCCGGATGCAGAGACTCGTGAGGCGCCCCGAAGTTCTCGGACAGCGGTCCCCATAGGATCGAAGTTCAGATCGGCGGAGAGAGCACGTGGCACAGAAACGTAGGAAGTTTAGTCCTGGAGACGACGATCCGCCGCACCCAGCCCGGTCCGAAGGCCCGGCGGGCGGTGGCGGTGGACGGCGAAAGCCTGCGTGCGCAGTCAGGGCCGGCGGCCGCAGAATCCACCTGCCGGCGCCGGTTCCTCGCGGCGCAGACCCGGCACACGGCGGCGCTCGCCGTAGGTGACCGGGCCGATGTCCTCAGGTCGCAACTGCGAGCGGCGCGCCTGCGGGAACTCGCCCGGCTGTCGTTTTCCGTCCATGCCCCGAGTATTGGCCGCCCGCCGCAGACCAGCCACACCCACCGAGGGATTACCCGTCCCGGGGTGTGCACAGGGGAGAAGGCGAAGCCGCGCCCACCCGGACAGAGCGTCTGGGTGGGCGCGACGTGAGGGGGTGGCGGTGGGGTCAGGTCGCGGTCAGCGACAGGTCGGCCGTCGTGGCGCGGCCCGGCAGCAGGGTCACCTCCTTGGATGCCGGGTGGTGCCCGGTGGCCGAGGCCGTGATCCGCAGCGGGCTCGGGCGGGCGTCCAGCCAAAGGTCGTAGTGGCCGGCGGAGTCGGTGCGTACGGTGTGCGCAAGGCGGTCGCAGCCGGTCGTTCTGGCGTGCGCCACCGGGCAGATCAGGACAGTGGCTCCGGCGAGTTGTGCCCCCGTGTGCCTGTCGGTGATCGTGCCGGAGAGATGGCCCCAGGTCCGCGGGATCGTGACCTTGAGGCTGACCTTGACCGATGCTCCGGCGTAAGGGGCGTCGGTGCTGTAGGTGAGCCGCGCGGTGTAGGTGCCGGCCGTGGCCACGGCGGAGGCGTCCGCGCGGACGGTGACCGTGGTGGAGTGGCCGGGGGCGAGGTCGAACGAGGTCCTGTCCGCCGACAGCCAGGTGACGTCGTCGCCGTCGCACTGGTCGTGCCCGGGCAGGACCTCGGCCGAGGAGGCGGTGCCGTAGGCCGGGGTCATGCCGCCGATGCGGTAGATCCCGCAGCCGCCGCCGGCCCGGAAGACGGCGGAGCCGGAGTTGGGCAGGCTGGACCAGGTGTTGGACACCGGGTCGTATTCGGTGACGGTGTTGACCGCTACCGTTCCGACGATGCCGCCGACGACCTGGAGTTTGCCGTCGTTCCCGCTGGCGGTGGCGCCCCAGCGCGCGTCGGGCATGTCGGCCGCGCGGGTCCAGGTGTCGGCGGAGGGGCTGTAGCGGTAGGTCTCTTTCTTGGTGGGGGTGTCGACATGTCCGCCGGTGGTCGTGATGCCCCCGGCGCAGACCAGTTCACCGGTGATGCCGGTGCAGGCCCCGCGTTCCATGGTGGACGGGTAGTCGGCGCGGCGGGTCCAGGTGTCGGTGGCCGGGGTGTAGCGGTAGACCGTGCTGACCGTGTCTCCGCAGCCGGATCCGGTGCATCCTCCGATGACATAGAGGCTGCCGTCGAGGACGGTCACATTCGGCATGCCGATCGCCTGGGGCAGATCGGCGAGGCGGGTCCAGGTGTCGGTGGTGGGGTGGTACGCGTAGAGCGTGGCGCGGGCACCGTCTGGGGCCCAGCCGCCGGCGACGTACATGGTCCCGTTGACGAACGCCCCGCCGGGTGACTCCAGGCCCTCGGGGAGGTCGGCGATGGGTGTCCAGGCGTCGGTGGCCGGGTCGTGCACATAGCCGCTGGTGAGGAACTTCCCGCCGAAAAGCCCGGAGACTCCGGCGACGGAGTAGACCTTGCCCCGGTAGGTACCCACCGCGTTGTCCATGACGGGCTCGGGGTAGTCGGCGATGCCGGTCCAGGGCCCGGTCGATGCCGATGCCGTGGCCGGCGGTTCACTCGACGTGCTCTTCGCAGCCGAGGGGCTGGAACTCATCGGTCCGGGGGAGTAGTTGCCCTTGACGCGCAGCGTCGGGGCGCCCGCCGAGGAGTCCGACGTGGTCGTGGAGGTTCCGTCCGGTGAGGTGTAACCGGTGCTCTGCTCACCGAGGTTGACGTGCAGCGGCGCCTGCCCCTTGTTGGTGAAGGTGACCTTCTTACTGCCTGATCCGCCCAGCGTCTCGCTGACGGAGAGGCCAGTTGAACTCACGGCCAGGCGGCCCGCCTTGAGCGTGCGGTCGAACCGGTTGACCTTGTCCGGCCGCGTGGTGAGGGTGCCGGTCGAGGTGGTGTAACGGGCGGAGGCCGTCCGGTACGTGTGCCGTCCGGTGGGGGCGCTGAACAGCCAGTAGTAGCCGTCGGCCAACGCCAGGTCGTCGGGGGTAGCCACGGTGGTCGCCGTCGCGTAGCCGTCGGCGGTGTCGGTGACGGTGGCGGGTGTGATGGCACCGCCCGTGTTGCCGTCGACGACCTTTCCGGCGACGATGCCTCCGCTCACGGCTGCGCAGGAGCCGACGGTGACGGTGTCGAGCTGCCAGATCGACAGGCCGCTGCCGGAGTAGTGGAAGCGCACCTTCACGTGCTTCGCGTTTGCCGCCTGGGTCAGGGGAACCTCGACGTGGCCCAGGTACTCGGCCGTGTCCCGGTGCCACACCGCGGTCCACGTCGCGCCCGAGTCGAGGCTGAGGTCGACGTCGGCCACCGAGTCCTTGCTGGAGACGTAGAGGGCGTCGAAGCCAAGTACGGGTGAGTTCTGGCCTGCCAGGCTGAAGGTGGGCGAGACGAGTTCGGTGTCCTCGGGAGCACCACCCCGGCCGTAGGGATCGGCGGCGGCCCAGTTCCCGGTTCCGCCCGTCCAGTTGGACAGGAAGTTGTCGGCGAAGTCCCAGGTGGCGCCGCTCGTCCCGTGGTCGACGACTGTCCAGCCGTGCTCCGGCGTGGTGCCGGTCCAGCCTTCGAAGTCGGTCTCGGCCGGGTAGGCGTGGCCGGGTGCGATACAGGCCGTCAGGTCCACGTCCGGCGCGACGTCGCTACGTACGTCGGCCGTGCCCACGGGGACGCTCAGGTCCGTGCTCCGGTAGCCGGGGTAGAGCGGGGCCACATGGACGTCGTAGGTGGCCTTCTCCGGAAGCTCCACGCTGTACTTGCCGGTGTAGGGGTCGGTGTAGACGGCGCCGTTCGGATAGCCGTCGATGGTGATCTTCGAGTACAGGGGCCAGCCGTGCCCGCTGCCGTCCTTCACCGTGCCGGACACCGTGCGGGTCGGCACTTTCACCAGGGTCAGGTCGGCGGTGGTGCTCTGGTTCTCGGTGACGCTCACTCCGGAGCGGGTGTTCTCCCGGTAGCCGAAGTCGGTGGCGGTGATCCGGTACGTGCCCACCGCAGCGGGGAGGTCGTACGCGCCATCGGCGTCGGTGGTGACGTGGTACTCCCGGCCGCCTGTCGCTTCTTCGGAGATGTCCAGTGCCGCACCGGCGAGCGGGGCGCCGGACTCACTGTCGGTGACGCGTCCGGACAGCGTTCCATGGACGCCGAAGGCCAGCGCGGACACGCTGACCGGGGTGCCGAGACCGGTCGGGCCGTCCCAGCCGACGCCGGCGGTGCACACCACCGTGCCGCAGTCGTCGTTGGACCCTTCGGTGACATCGGTCAGCCCGGAGGCGTTGATGTACGGGTAGGTCACCGGGTAGGTGCCTTCGACGGGAGTGCCCGCCAGCGCGTACATCGCCGTGATCAGCGGTGCGGAGAGGCTGGTGCCGCCGACCTGCAGCCAGCCGTCCTTGCCCACCGTGTCGTACACGGCCAGGCCGGTCGCGGGGTCGGCGACCGCGGAGACGTCAGCCGTCGCCCGGGTGTCGCAGCCGGTGGCGAGCCCCCTCTGGTAGGCAGGCTGGGCCTCGTACAGCGAGCAGCCCGATCCGCCGGAGGTCCAGGCGGACTCCGTCCAGCCGCGCTCGGTATCCTTGGTGCGGGTCAGCCGGGTGCCGCCGGCGGCCACCACGTCGGGGTTGGTGGCGGGCCAGTTCTGGACATGGCCGGTGTCGCCTGTGGACGCGACCACGGCCACACCGGGATGGTCGTAGTGGTGGTCGTACGCGGTCTGGGAGGCGCTCTCGCTGGGCAGACCGTAGGAATTGGAGACGTACTTGGCGCCCAGGCGTACGGCGGTGTCGACCGCGGTGCCCAGGTCGTCCAGGCTCGCCGAATCACCCTGCACGAGAAGGATGTTGCACGCCGGACAGGCGGAGGAGACGGCGTCGAGGTCGAGCGCGGTCTCCAAGGCCCAGCCCGCGTCGTCGGCGGGGTAGTCCGTGCCACCGCTTTGATCGACCTTACGGAAGCAGCCGTTGGCGGTGGTGCACTCGGGCAGCCCGTAGTACGTGCGGTACGCGGCCAGGTCGGCCTCGGCGTGGGAGTCGCCGTACGCGTCGACGATCGCCACCGTCCTGCCCTCGCCTCCGGCGGGAAGGCTGTAGGCCGCCTGAATGTCGGCCGGGCCCAGCGCCTCGGACGGGGGCGCGCTCGCCTGCGGCTGGACGACGTGATCGGAGTCGGTGCGCACGTCGGCGAAGCACTGGGCCACGCCGTCCTCAAGGCTCGGGTTGTTGCAGCCGGCCGGGACGTAGTTCTGCGGGACGTTGTCCTGCGGCACGGCGTTGAGCAGGTCGGAGGCCTTGGAGGAGCCGGCGTCGGATGAGGAGGCCGGGGAAATGGGGGTGGCCGCGGCTGCGGTGGCCGGTTGTATCGCGGCGAGAGCTCCGGCGCCGAGACAGCCGGCTATGAGAAGGGCGAGGGGCGCACGTACGCGCACACGTCTTAAGGACAGCAAGGGGGCACCCTTTTCGTCGCGTTCTGGACCCGATCGGGTCCAGATCAGAGGGGTTCGTAACCGCTGTACGAGTCGTCCGCGCAGGCGGGGTCTGCCGTCGTGTCGTCGGCAGGTACGCCCGGTGCGGCGGGCGTCGGTTCGGGGTGTCGCTCTGCGGCGGGCGGCACGTCGGTGTGCTCCGATCCGGGGAAGGCAGCGGCTGGACTGTCGGCGCCGTTCGTACGGGCGCTCGGTGCGCCGGACTTCGGTTCGGGGGATGTGCTGTTCATCCGACGGATGGACGCCCTTCCGGTCATGCCCAGGTGCAGGTCGGCTTGCGGACTCTGCGCGCACTGAGTATCGATGGTTGCCGCGTGTCCTCGCGATGGGGCGGATGACCTAAAGATCGGAGCCCGCGCCGGTGGCGGGGCCTTCCGACGGGGTGATTCCGGCCTGTGTCAGGCTGACCGCCAGTGCGGTACGCGAGGTCACTCCGTATTTGCGCATCGCGGAGTTCAGTTGCGCGGCAATCGTCTTCGGGGAACGGGAGAGTGCTCGTGCGATGGCCGGGTTGGTCAGACCGGTGAGCATCAGCCGGACCACTTCCAGCTCACGCGGGGACAGCTGGTCGCCGTAACCGCGCCGCCCACCACGCCACACCTGTCGTACCGGCGCCCCAACTGCACGGAGTGCGACGTGCACCCGGTCGGCGTCCGTCCGGGCTCCCAGGGCCGTGAATCCGGCCTGCGCGCGGGCGAGTTCGGCCAGTCCGGTGTCCTTGTCCCCCACTGTCAGCAGGCAGCCGGCCCTGCGTTCGGCCGCGAGCAGTGCCTCATACGGTCGGGGCAGACGCTTCCAGGCGGTGACGGCCCGGCCGAACGCGGCGGCTGCCTCGACGCTGCGGCCCTCTCCTTCTGCCAGCATTCCGCGACACGTCTCCAGGGCCGCGTGCGCTGCCGGCAGGTCCTTGCCACCGAGCCCTTCGGCCAGGTCCGCGACGAACTGCCGTGCCTGGTCCGGCCGTTCAAGCGCGAGAAGCGCGCCGGTCCGCACCGGTGCGAACTCGGTGGCCCAGAGCCAGATGTTCTTGCGGGCCACGACGTCGGCCGGTCCTTCCGTCAGCTCCAGCGCCTCGGCGGCCGACCCCTCGGCGAGCCGGATCCGCGCCAGGGCGGCCGCGGGCTCCAGCGGCAGATCTACGATGCCGCGCCGCAGCCCCGCGTCGAGCACCTGGCGCAGGCGCTCTTCGACGGTCCCCATCCCGCCTTCGGTCACCGCCGCGGGGCCCAGATCCGCTCCGCTGCCGCCGGCCGCCCCCTCCAGCAGAGCCATGATCAGCAGGGCGTCCAGTTGGAGCACGGGTTCCGCGTCCACCACTGCCAGGGCGGCGGCGCGCTCGGCCAGTCCGTCCCAGGCGCCGGTGAACCAGTCCAGGTGCACCAGCGTCACCAGGATCATGTCGTGGAGCCGCTGGTACCGGTGTTGTTCCGCCCTGGCCAGCGCAGTCGTCAGCAGTTGTCTGGCCTCGTCGTAGCGGCCCCAGCGCATGGCCCCGTTACCGATGTTGAGTCCACTGCGGGCCAGCTGCATCATTCCTTCCGGGGTCGTCGCGGTGTCGGGCAGTTCCGCGGCCACGGCCCAGCCGGCCTCGTCGCCCATGTCCAGCAAGGCAGTTGCCCGGTCCACCACCAGAGCCAGCCGCTGGTCCGCCGTCATCGGCAGCCTGGCCGCGACGGCAGCCCGGTCCAGCCAACGGCGGTGCTCCCGGGCAGATATCAGGGTGCTCGGCGGGCTGCCGAGGGTGTTCATCGCCCAGGCTGCCTGGAACGGGTCGTCGGCCAGATCCGGCAGTGCCCTCTCCAGTTCCGCCGCACCGGCCGCGTACTCGCCTGCGTGCAGCAGCATCCTCCCCAGTTGGATTCGGACGGCTGCGCGGTCGTGCGGGGCGAGCGCCTCTGCGTCCAGTACGCTGCGCAGCGCGCGGGTCAGATCGCCACGGCCGACGAGCCCGGAGAAGGCCAGGACCGGCATCTTCTGTGCCCACCGGGCCACCGAGGCGGCGGGCGGATCGCTCTCGGTGAGTAACTCATGCAGCAGTCCGACTGCGGTGCGATGGTCCCCGGAGGCCAGAGCGAGATCAGCGGTCCATTCAGCGTACTGACGCCACTGCCCGATGTCCCCCGCCTCCCGGTAGTGGTGGGCGAGCCGGGCCACCGGCTGCGGCGTCATGGCCCGCAGTGAGCGGCCCGCTCCTCGGTGCAGGGCTCGGCGGTCAGGCGCGGGCGTCATGTCGTAGACCGCACGGGCCGCCAGCGCATGCCGGAAACTGACCCGGCCGACACGGTCCTCGCCGAGCAGTCCACTGCGTACGGCCGCGTCCACGGCCCGGCTGACAACGTTGTTCGGGAGCCCGCTCACCGTCGCGAGGACGGCCGGGTCGACCGGTTCGGCCAGCACGGAGGCGGCCTGCAGCACGCGTTGTGCGACCGGGGTGAGGCGCGAGGCGCGCTCGGCGACTGCGTCCCGGATGGTGGGCGGCACAGCGATGTCAGCCAGCGTCCTGCGCACCCACTCGCCGTCGCGCCGGACCAGATCGGCCCGGTCGCGCAGCAACCGGACGGACTCCTCGATCGCCAGCGGCACACCGTCCGTCCGTTCCTGGAGGAACAACGCGAAAGTCTCGGAGACGTGTTCCCCGTCGAGCATCGACGACATCAACTCTGCGGTCTGCGGCACGTCCAGCGCACCAAGACAGATCCGTACGTACCCGGTGCCGGCCGGGGGCCGGGAGGTCAGCCGCATCAGCACGGACTCCGGCGCCACGTCCTCGGGACGGTAGGTCAGCACCAGGCTCATCCGGCGGGAACGACGCGAGGCGAGGAACAGCAGGAAGTCCAGGGTTGCCTCGTCGGCCCAGTGGACGTCCTCCAGGACCAGCACGCCGACGCCCATGGCGTCCAGCAGTTCGGCCAGTGCGCGGAAGAGTCGGTGCCGGGCAGCGCCTGCGTCCGACAGCGCCTCGGGGGCCGGCGGCAGGTGCTGCCCCCACTCGGGGAACAGCGGCCTCAGCACCCCGGCGAGAGAGGTGAGGGCCAGCTCCGCCACATCGAGCCGGGCATCTCGGGCGGCGTCGACGACCGGGCCCAGGGTAAGGGCCTCCCGGAACGGGGGGCAGATGGCGGCCAGCGGCCGTCGGGCGGCGATACCGGGCTCGTCCAGCACCTCCTGAACGAGTCGGCTCTTGCCGATTCCGGCCTCACCCTCGATGAGAACCGCGGCCGGCGGCCGGGCCAAAGCGTCCGTCAGCCGGTGCAGTTCGGCCGCTCGGCCGACGAAACGCGGAGCGCTGACGCTGGGCAGCACGCGCGGGAGGCCGTCCTCCACAGAGCGCTCCATCCGACCGCCTTCCCCACCCGCCCAGGGTCTATGCGACCCGAGCGCCGACTGCCTGTGCAGGCTTCGACACCGCAGCATGCCATCATCGCCGTACTGACCGCGCCAGGGTACGCCGACTGCAGCTGCCTCCAGCACTTCTGAGGCTGCGTCAACTATTGACGGATCGTCAAACAAGACTCGTCGCCGTATCGGGGATCCGGCACAATGCCCGCCGAAGGTGACCGAAGCGCGGGCTGGCCCGGCCTTCCAGGCGTGCCCGGACGCCGGCCAACAGAGCGTCGCCGGACGCATCGAGGGTGGCGGCCAGCGGACCCGGGTGAAGGCGGCGGCCCGCAGCGCGGCAGGCCCGCCCGGTTCCCCACCGACCGCAACTGGGACCTCGAAGCGCTGATGGGGATGGGCGGCCGCTGTCACACGCAGGTGGGCGTAGCGGCTGACGCCTTGAGTACCGCCGGAGATGCAGATCATGAGTAGGGCGGCGGTGTCGAAGGTGATCCGGTAGCGGTCGGGGACGTTCCGGGGGCGGCAGACGATGCCGCCCTCCGACAGTTCTGTCTCCTGGTCGTCGCACCACGACAACGCACTGCCCTCGCTCAGCATGAAGGCCTCGTCCTCACGGGTGTGCAGGTGGTAGGTCGGCGCTTCGCCCCTGGCTGACGAAGAACCGTCGACGGTCCACTGTCCGCCGGTGGCCGCGCTGTCTGGGGGTACCGCGAACTCCGCACCGTCGAGCCATTCGAGCTGCTGGCATGGAATCCGCAAAACCGCAGGTCACAACCAAAATCTGAGCTCTCTATCGAACCCGGGGCGATTCAGTGTTCGTCGAGTCCGGCCAGGCCCTTGGCAGACTGGAAGGATTCTTCGACCGTCCAACGCCGTCCGGCGACCTTGACCAGCGTGGCAAGCGGCACCGGGTGGGCCGAGTAGCAGCGGTGGAAGGCCAGTTCACCGGGAGCGGCCCAGAAAGCCTCTTCACGCTCGACAATCCGGTCGGCTTCCTGCCGCATGCGGGCGAAGAGCTCGGGTGTGACCTGGCCCCCTTCGCTGGGCACGAGGATCACTTCGGCGCCGAACGCCCGCATGGTTCGTGTCTTCTCCGGTGCGAACGCGTCGGAGGTGACCAGGGTCAGGGGGTATCCCTCAAGGCCGGGTAGTTAGGGACTGCCGGGAAGTCCCGAACACCGCGGCGTTCGGCCGGGAACTGCCGGGAAGGCGGCTACTGTCCAGGGTGGACGGCCTGGATACCGGTCCCCGCGTACGCCTTCGGCGTCAGGGTGAGCAGAAAACGCCCCAAAGGGAAGGCGGCTGATGGCCTGGCGGCGTGGATGGAGTGCACGGCGGCCCAGGAGTGCCCGAAGCGCAGCAGCTCGGTGGCAGTGACCGCGGCGTCGGTGTCGAACGCCTCGATCCGGATGAACCGCAGCCCCTTGATGTAGCTCAGCAGCCCGGGCCGTTCGCCGTCGCCGGCCGTCAGCGACAGCACCGGCGCATACAACGTCCCCAGCCCCCCGGACGCCTGCACATAGAACGCCGCGACCGCCTCGTTGAACGGATCCTTCGGGTCGTACAACGCCGTAGCGGCCGTGTGGTCCAGGACAACCGCAATTGCCCCCACTACGCGGCCGCCTGCGAGCCATGCTGCGCCGCGCCCAGGCTTTCCAACAGGACCCGGGCCTTCGCCTCGGCCTCCGGGCTGGGCACGCTGCCGAGAGCAGAGGCAAGCTCCGCTCGGGCCAGCTCGGCCCGCTCGGCGTACTCGGCCTGAGTCGGGGGCTGACCGGGTGGGATGATCTTCTGGTTGATCGCGCTGGGAGGGGTCGTCCGTGGGGAGCACGTCGCCGTCGTACAGGGGGCGCCGGTACCCGGTCGAGGTGATCTCCCACTGCGTGTGGCTGTACCACCGATTCCCGCTCGGCTTCCGCGAGGTCGAGGAACTGATGCTCCAGCGCGGCGTCATCCTCTCCTACGAGACAGCGCGCCGCTGGTGCGCCAAGTTCGGCCAGGCATAGGCGAGGCGTCGTCCTGACCTCCAACGCAGCCCCTCACCACCCCACGTGGCACACCGACCAGGACTGGATGCGGCGGGCCAACTCCCGTGTCACCGCGGGCTGAACGCGACCCGCGAGCAGCCAAAAGCCGCGTCGGCGAGGCGATCGGTGAGGGCATACACGCCGTCCGGGCAGGTCAGCGGCTCCTGTGGCCGGCAGCCGCTGCACGACCTGATCGGTCCGGCGCTGTGACCACAGTCTCGCCTCAGTGCCGTCGCAGATTGATCCCGAGATGCTCCGGGGACATCTCGGCCTTGAAATTGCTTCGTGACATGGTCCAGTCGCAACGATCGGATGACCGCGGGCCAGGTTGCATCAGCTTTCGTTGCCTTCGTCAGTAGAACGGTCACAGAGTGCACGCGCAGATCGTCGCCAGCTCGGGAGAGATGCGCGTCCAACGACAACGTCGCCCTCCTCGCCCTGCGGGCACCGCACCCACCCCACCCCCACATGAGGTGACCCCGCGCCGACCGGGGAGAGCACCACCCTCCCCGAGGAAATTGATCCGATGTCTTATCGTCACGATCGTTGACGTCTCATCTCGGCACCCCTATTTTGCCAGGATGTTTCCCATACGAGAGCAGGCGTACGCCACGAGGCCCACTGGCGAGCCCTGCTTATTCATCGGGTCTTACCGTGTCATGGCGGCCTTCCTTGGTGCGCTCCTGCCCTTGGCAGTGCTTTTCGCCCTGCCTGCACACGCGGCCACCGCCATCACCTACTTCGTCTCGCCCAGCGGCAGCGACAGCAACCCAGGGACCAGCGCCGCCACACCCTTCCGCACGCTCACCAAGGCGCAGACCGCAGTCCGGGCGATCGACAAGACGACGTCCGGCCCGGTCACTGTGACCCTGGGCGGCGGCGTCTACCGGCTGGCCAACACGCTGACCTTCACCGCCGCGGACTCAGGCGGCGGCACGGCCGGCACCGTCTGGTGGAAGGCTGCGTCCGGACAGACCCCGGTCATCAGCGGCGGTGTCCAGATCAGCGGCTGGGCGAAGACCAGCACAAGCAGCGACATCTGGTCCGCCCCGGCCCCCAGCAGCCTGGACACCCGGCAGCTGTACGTGGGCGGCGTGCGCGCCCAGCGCGCGACAGGCTCCCTGCCGGTGTCGTTGACCCAGACGGCTACCGGATACACCACGGCGTCCGGCAACCCGATGGCCGGCTGGCGCAATCCATCGGCGATCGAGTTCGTCTACCGCGGCGGCCTCGGGCTGTGGACCGAACCGCGCTGTCCGGTCGCCTCGGTCACCAGTACCGCCATCACCATGGCCCAGCCCTGCTGGAACAACTCCACCCAGCGTGTCATGCGTACCGACGACTCGGGCCGCACCTACAACCTGGTCGGCCGCAAATCGATCACCGAGAAACCGACGGCGGTGGAGAACGCCTACGAACTCCTCGACAAGCCAGGTGAGTTCTACCTGGACAAGAGCGAACACCGGTTCTACTACATTCCGCGTTCCGGGGAGAACCTGACCACCGCGGACGTCGAGGCGCCCTCGCTCGACACTCTGGTGGCGTCCTCCGGCAAGGCCTCGGACGAACCCAGTCACGTCGGCTTCCAGGGCATCCAGTTCAGCTACGCGAACTACACGACGTCCAACACCGGCACCGGCTTCTCCGAGATCCAGGCGACGTACCAGGTCACCGGCACCACGGGCTACGCCACCCAGGGACTGTGCGACTTCGTGTCAGGCGGCACCTGCCCGTACGGCAACTGGACGAAGATGCCCGCCGCGGTGCGGTTCACCTACGACAAGAGCATCCACTTCGACCACGACTACTTCGTCCATCTCGGCGCGGCCGGACTGGACCTCGGCGACGGCTCCCAGAACGACACGGTCACCGCCTGCGTGTTCACCGACATCTCCGGCAACGGCCTCGACCTGGGCGGCGTGGACATCCCCCAGCCCAGCAGCTCCGCCCAGCACACCAGCGCGATCACCGTCAAAGACAGCCACTTCTACGACACCGCCACCGAATACCACGGCGGGGTCGCCATCGACGCCGGATACATCGAGACATCGACCATCACCCACAACCAGATCGACCACGTGCCCTACACGGCGATCTCCATCGGCTGGGGCGGCTGGCCCGACAAGGTGAGCCTGCCCGCACAGCCCAACTACTCCAACCACAACACGATCTCGAACAACCTGATCTACGACCACATGTCGCTGCTCGGCGACGGCGGAGCCGTCTACACAAACGGGATCACCGGCACCTCGATGGCGAACGGCGAGCATGTCACCGGCAACGTGGTCCACGACCAGCTCAACACCTCCGGCGGCCACGTCCTGTACACCGACAACGGCGCCACCTACGTGTCGATCCTCGGCAACGCGGTGTGGAACATCAACGTCTCACCATGGGGCAGCAAACACGTGAACTACACCTTGGGCGACGGGACATACGACCCGACGGACATCGAGGGCAACTACTGGCCCAACGGTCCCTCCGACTACGACAACAAGAGCGTCCTGATCCAGAAAAACCACAACATCACCGGGGCGGACCAGGTCCCGTCGAGTATCACCGCAGCCGGCGGCATCGAGGCGCAATACCAGGCAATCCTCTCCTGGCAGCCGGCCTGACACGAAAGCGCCCGGGCGTGCTGCGTTCACCATGGGTGCGGTGCGGCGCCGCCGCTCGGCACCAGTCGCCGTTCCCGCGGCTGCGTCCACGTCGTCGATGCCGTGTCGACCCTTGATACAGCTACGGCATAGGCGTGCCGCCGACCTGCGGTGCTCACCGCAAGTCCCGGCTGGAGGCCCTGCCCGGGCCGCTGCGCATGTGTAGGGCCCCCAGCCTCCGTGTCCACGTGGATTGAATGCCCTCCTGCCCGCAATCCTCCTTCTCGGCGTTGTCCTTGCCGAAACGTCGTCCGTGCAGTCCAGTTGGTGCTGGTGTCGAGCATCGACCCCAGCGCTGTCTTCTCCTCGTCGGTGGTGGTGAGCTTCCACACCGGCTTGATGTGCGTGCAGTCCTTCCCGTAGGTGCACCAAGAAGGTCTTGTTCGTCGGCCGCCACTTTGCCGACCCGATGTCGGACTTCGAACTGTTCGACGACTCCGACGCGATCAGCAGCTGTGGGTCTTTCAGGTCGTTGCCGAACGCCTTGCGCTGGTCGGCGGTCCAGGTGTCGGCGCCGACTGGCGGGCTTTGGCGAGGGGGACCAGGTGGTCGATGGTGGCGTCGGCGACTTCGGTGACCAGTCCTGCCGTCGGCATGCGGGGTACCAGGGGCCGGACTCCGGCTGGCATTCGTCCGTCTGGCTGTGTACGTCCCACCCCGGGCGAGTACCGCCTGGCAGGTCGTAGCCGCCCGTCTACTGCGCCCTGCCATGGGTCGGGCGGCTCGGGCTCGGCCCGTTTCGGAATCGTGACAAGTGGCGGCTTCCCCTCCCTCACCTGCACGGCCATACGCCCCGCCATGAGCTATACGCTCGACGTATACATGCGGCGTATACGCGGTGTGTATAGTGTGCTCATGTCCATCGGTCACACCCTTTTGGGGCTCCTGGAGTCCGGCCCGCGACACGGTTACGACCTGAAGCGGGCCTTCGACGAGACGTTCGGTCACGACCGGCCGCTGCACTACGGCCAGGTCTACTCGACGATGTCCCGACTGCTGAAGAACGGCCTCGTCGAGGTCGACGGGATCGAGGCTGGCGGCGGCCCGGAGCGCAAGCGCTACGCGATCACCGACACCGGCATCACCGATGTGGAGCAGTGGCTCGCGACCCCGCAGAAGCCGGAGGAGTACCTCCAGTCGGCCCTCTACACCAAAGTCGTCCTCGCGCTGCTCACCCACCGGGACGCCGCCGACGTCCTGGACACCCAACGCTCCGCGCACCTGCGCAGCATGCGCGTCCTGACCGACCGCAAGCGCAAGGGCGATCTGGCGGACCAGCTGATCTGCGACCACGCCCTCTTCCACCTGGAGGCGGACCTGCGCTGGCTGGAACTGACCGCCGCCCGACTCGACAAACTCAGTGAGGCTGTAGCCCGATGACGACTTCTCCCCCTGGTTCCCTGCTCACCGCGCAGGACCTGCGCAAGACCTACGGGCACACCCACGCCCTCGACGGCGCCGAGTTCTCCATCCACCCCGGCGAGGTCGTCGCCGTCATGGGCCCCTCCGGCTCCGGCAAGTCGACGCTGCTGCACTGCCTCGCGGGCATCCTGCCGCCCGAATCCGGGTCGATCACCTACAACGGGCGCGAGGTGACGACGATGAGCGACGCCCAGCGCAGCGCGCTGCGCCGCTCCGAGTTCGGCTTCGTGTTCCAGTTCGGACAGCTCGTGCCGGAACTGACCTGCGTGGAGAACGTCGCCCTGCCGCTCAGGCTGAACGGCACCTCCCGCAAGGAAGCCGAGCGGGCGGCGCTCGGCTGGATGGAACGCCTGGAGGTCGACGACCTGAAGGGCAAGCGGCCCGGCGAGGTCTCCGGCGGCCAGGGCCAGCGCGTCGCCGTGGCCCGCGCGCTGGTCACCGGCCCCCGGGTGCTGTTCGCCGACGAACCGACCGGCGCGCTCGACTCCAACAACGGCGAGCGCGTGATGGAACTGCTCACCGACGCGGCCCGCTCCACCAACGCCGCCGTCGTCCTCGTCACCCACGAGACACGGGTGGCCGCCTACTCCGACCGCGAGATCGTCGTACGCGACGGCAAGTCCCAGGACATGGAGCGCGCCATATGAGTCCGCGCCAGTGGTCCAGAGACCTGGCCATGGGAGCCCGGTTCGCCGTCACCGGCGGCCGCGAGGGCTGGGTCCGAATGACGTTGACAGCGGTCGGCGTCGGCCTCGGCGTGGCCCTGCTCCTGTTGTGCACCGCGATGCCCAACGTGATCGCCTCCCGCAGCAAGGTGGAGGACGCCCGCTACGCCAACGTGTACTCCCGGACGGTCCCGCCCAAGGCCGACAACACTCTCCTGATCGCCGACGCCGACACCACCTGGCACGACGACGACATCCAGGGCCGGTTCGTCGAACCCGAGGGCAGGCGGGCGTCGCTGCCCCCGGGGGTCGACCGCTTCCCGGGTAAGGGCGAGATGGTGGTCTCCCCCGCGCTCAAGGACCTGCTGGACTCGGACGACGCGAAACTGCTGCGGGAGCGCCTGCCGTACAAGATCACCGGCACGATCGGCGAGAGCGGGCTGATCGGCTCGCACGAACTGGCTTACTACGCGGGCGCCTCGGGGTTGAAGCTCACGGACTCCTCCCTGGTGACGCGGCTGGCCAAGTTCGGCAAACCGGACGCGACGCCCGAGAAGACCGACCCGGTCCTGCTGCTCATGGTCTTGGTCGTGTTCGTGGTGCTGCTGACGCCGGTCGCCGTGTTCATCGCCGCCGCCGTCCGCTTCGGCGGCGAACGCCGCGACCGCCGCCTCGCCGCGCTGCGCCTGGTCGGCTCCGACCGGGGGATGACCCGGCGGATCGCGGCGGGCGAGGCGCTGGCCGGAGCCCTGCTCGGCTTGGCCGTGGGCACCGGCTTCTTCCTGGTCAGCCGTCAGACGCTGGGCACCGGCGAGCTGCTGGGCGTGAGCGTCTGGCCCAGCTACCTCGACCCCACTCCAGCGCTTGCCGCGCTGGTCGCGGTGGCGGTGCCGGTCGCCGCGGTGCTGGTCACGCTGCTCGCGATGCGCGGCGTGGTCGTCGAACCCCTCGGTGTCGTGCGCGCGGCCAAGCAGAGCCGCCGCCGGCTGTGGTGGCGGCTGCTGCCGACTCTGGCCGGCTTCGGGATGCTCTACCCGATGATCGGCCAAGGCCACAAGAACGGAAACTTCAACCAGTACCTCGTCATCGGCGGCGTCCTGATGTTGCTGATCGGCATCACCGCCCTGCTGCCCTGGGTCGTGGAGGCGGTCGTCGTCCGGCTCGGCAAGGGCCCGCTGTCCTGGCAGCTCGCCGTGCGACGACTGCAGCTGAGCAGCGGCACTGCCGCCCGCATGGTCAACGGCATCGCCGTCGCCGTGGCCGGAGCCATCGCGCTGCAGATGCTCTTCACGGGAACGCAGAGCCAGTACACCAAGAACACCGGCAAGGACCCCAGCCGGGTCCAGATGCAGGTCGACTTCAGCGGCCCCAAGCCACTGTCCGGCATCGAGCGCGAATTCACCGGCACCAAGGGTGTCCGGGCCGCGGTGGCCCTGGCCCGCTCCGAGTACGGGGACTCACGTCGCAACCCGAAGAACAGCAACGGCCTGACCGTGGGTAACTGCGCCGCCCTGCGCGAACTCGCCACATTGCCCTCCTGCAAGGACGGTGACGTGTTCATCACGCGAACGCGGAGCGGCTACTCGGACCCCAGCAACGCATCCGAAATCGCCCTGGTGAAGCCCGGTCGGCAGCTCTACATCGACCCGTCGTACGACGACGCCGAACGCGGCCTCGAGGTGCCCTGGACCGTTCCGGCGAACGTTCGGGAGGTGAACGCGCGCAAGGACTCACTGCAGGACTACACCAGTCTGCTGGTCACGCCCGCCGCTGTGCCCCACAAGGCCGCGCCCGCGGTGTTCTCGGACGGTGTCTACCTGCGTCTGGACCCCTCGGTGCCGGACTCACGGGAGTACATACGCAACGTCGCCGCCCGGATCGACCCCCTGGCACAAACCTTCGGCTGGTCGGCGGCCCAGGAGGACGCCAAGTACACATCCATCCGCACCGGCCTGTTCGTCGGCTCCGCCTTCGTGCTGGCACTGATCGGAGCGAGCCTGCTGGTCTCCCAGCTGGAACAGCTGCGCGAGCGCAGGAAGCTGCTCTCCGCGCTGGTCGCCTTCGGCACCCGGCGCCGCACGCTTAGCCTGTCGGTCCTGTGGCAGACAGCCCTCCCGGTCGGACTCGGTCTCGTACTGGCCACGACGGTGGGCGTCACCCTCGGCGCAGTACTGCTGAAGATGACCCGTACATCGGTGACCATGGACTGGGCGAGCGTGCTCACCATGACGGGCGTGGGCGCGGCCGTGGTCGGCATGGTCACGCTGCTCAGCCTGCCGCCGCTACTGCGCATGATGCGCCCAGCGGGCCTGCGCACGGAATAACCCCTCACACATCCCCCGAAGTGGGCTCCTCCTACCAGGAGGAGCCCACCCCTGCACGCAGGCGAGCCCGGTCGGCATCAGCACAGTCACCGTCAGGGCAACCTCGGCGCACAGCAGGATCCGCAGTCGAGGTGAGCACGCCATCAGACGGCGTCGGCCGGGAGCCTGCCGACAGCGACCAGGCAGAGCTCTGCGGCCGAGGGGCTCGCTGCGTCACCCAGAGCAGGCATCGAGCATCGCCGACAGCGCCGAGCAGCCTGGCCGACTCAGGCGGCGATTCGGGCCGCGTCAAAGCCAAGTAATGGCCCTGACCTTGAGAAGGATCAGTCCCGGTCGGCTTCGCGGGATGCCGACTGTCCGCTCCTGCAGGAGCTTCGGCGGGTGATTCGCCTGGTCATGAGTGTGATGGCGGCCCCAGGTGATCAGCGATTCGGAGTGCAGGATGAGCCGTTCGTAGTCGCGTGCGTGTCGGCGGGCGTGCATGATCCAGGCCAGGGACCGCTCTGTCGCCCAAGCACACTGCGCTTATGGATAGTCAAAGCGGTGAACGGACACCGATAATCGGGCGTGAGGGCCTGCAGCGGTTGGCTGCTGTGGCCCGACGGTTGCGGGGCCGGCTGAGCGACGAGGGGAACAGGTCGCCATGCGCGACGACAGTGATGTCGGCCCCAGAGAACGATTCCGATGGTGCCGGACGGGTGGGTGTGGGCGGTACTGCCGGAGGTGAACCGGCAGGCGGCGGTGGGGCAGTTGGTGTGGCTGGCGAGCCGCGCGTTGTCCGCCGCGACGGCGAGTGAGCGGGACCACCGATGAACTCGGTGATGCCGTGGGAGCGGCCCGGCAGCAAGATCGACGACCGTCACCTGCAGCGGCTCGCGGTGATCTATATCCGCCAGGTCTGGGTCCACCACGAAGGCGCGCGCGGCGCCCGACTCGGTGAAGCCGCACTTGGTGTAAAAGCGGCGGGATTGTGGGGTGTCGCGCAGCGTCCAGAGGTGTACCCGGGAGTATCCGTCGTCGTGCAGCTGGCTCAGCGTCTCGGTCATCAGTGCGGCGGCAATGCCGCTGCCCCAACCGTCGGGGGGCAGTAGAAGCTGAAGATCTCTGCGAGACCTGGCCGAGTCGGGGACGGGTGCAGGAAGGACAGCGCCAGCCCCGCCGCCGGAGGTGGCGGAGAACTTGACGGCGGCGCCGTTGCCCTGGCCCGTGGTCGCCGCCTTGGAGATGGTGAACTTCTCACTCCAGTTGGCGGAGTTGGTCTTCAGCGTCATCTGGTGCTTAACACTGAAGTCGGCGGTGCCCTCGATGACCGGGCGCCCGTTGATGACTTTCAAGGTTGCGCAGGGTGGCCATGGCGCGGGGTGTGGCGTCGGTGCGTATTCGTGAGGCGTCCTCGTCGTAGGTGACGTCTCGGATGTGGTGCAAGGGCTCAACCGACCAGTGGTTCTGCGCGAGTTCGGCAAGCGCGACTACGAACTGCTCGCCGGGCTCCCAGCGGGCCTCGCAGTGAAAGCCCAGAATCGCCTGGGCCACGGCCAGCGTCACCAGTTCCGCGTCGGTCAGACGAGGCGGCCGCCCACGCCATCGCGGGGTCTTCAAACGGTCATCGACATGCACGTACAATGCCGTCAAGAGGGTGTCTAAATCGGTCGTCACAACCCGATGCTGGACACGCTCCCCACGTCTGAGAACCCCGCAATCGGAACTACTCGTCTAGTAGGGGAAGTCGTAGGCGATGAAGGCGAGGCAGACGACCGTTCCGTCCTCCTCCAGTGCCTCGTAGCCGTCTCGTTCTTCCTCATTGACCGGGAAGAACAGGGCGTTGCCACCGCGGTCCGGATCGGTGACGATCTCGGCGTAGTTGACCCGGCGGCCCTGGCCGTCGCCGGCCGCGATGATCCGCTTGACCTCGCGGAGATCGGCCTCGGCATCGCGGCCGCCGACGTGCAGCGGGTCGAACGGATCGCCGCACAGGACGGCGTATCCGTCCAGCGCCGCCGGCTCGTAGCCGTTGTACCCGTCGTTCCAGTCGGCCGCGACGATCCGGGCGGGATCCGCCAGCGGCAGGACGACCATGCTGACCCGGGCCACCGCCGGTTCGTCGCCCACCTGAGACCAGTAGAAGCCCGCGTACACCGGAGCCTTGCTGGGGCCGGAGAGCAGGCCGCCGTGACCCCATCGACCGGTGGTCGCCATCCCGTACCAGGTGACCGTCTCCGCCAGTTCCAACTCTCCGACGCACGCGAACCATTCCGGCCGCGTCATTCCCTTCTCACCGTTCCGATTGACGTGATCCACCCACTGCCATAACAGGGCGTCCATGGTGGCCGCTGGAGTGGCGAAAGCGGGCGAATCCTTGTCTGTTGTCATGGCGCACAGCATGGCAGGGGGGTGTGACAGTCCCGCCGCGTCCAGGCGGGTGGCCGACGACAAGTCGCAGCTGTGCGTGCCACACCCCGCGTGTGTGCGCGATCGGCCGGACAGGTCCTGGACGTGCCCTGGGGCGGCGCGGCTCACTGATGCTGGACCGGCGGGTAGTTGCCGGTCTCCCGATGGTGTTGATGTCGGCGTTGGACCGCGAGTCCCCCGCGTTCGCGGCGATCTGGCGCTGGGCGATCACGGTCTGGCAGGCGTGGAGTACGGCGGCGAGCAGGTGGACGGCTGCGCCGTCGGTGCGGGATCCTCGCACGGTCTTGCCGTCGACGGCCAGACCGACCAGGGTGTCACCGGGTTCGTCGACCGGGTCGGCGGCGTACCGGGCGAGCCAGGCGCCCACGGCGTCGTCCAGGGCGTCGCCGTCCAAGCGGGCCAGAAGTCGTCCCAACGTGGAGGCGTTCGGCGTGCTGGAGGTCAGTCCGAGTTGTTCGCACAGGTCGGAGTCGGTATCGGCGGCGAAGCGGACGATGGCCGCCAGGGAGGTGGCTCCGCCGAGGACGGCGACCATGCACAGCGCGAGCAGGGAGCCCAGGCGGTAGCGGCGGCCCCGGACCCGGCGGGGATCGGGTATCCGGCCCAACACGTCCGCCAGGCAGGTGAGCTGTGACGGTTCCGGACAGGTGGAATCGGTGTCCGCGCAGTGGCGTTGCAGGACACTGGTTGGGGAGGATGGCACGCGAACGCGCCCCCTGTTCGTGATCAAAGGCTTCGAGAGACTTGATCATCAGGGGTCGCGTCTCTCGTTGCCGAACTGGGCGAACCGACCACGGCGGCGCGTACGCAAGCGATCAGCTCATCTCGCCGAATCAGAACGCATCAGCTCTGCCCCTCGACCGCTGCCATGCGGGCCGTCTGTAGGAAGATTGGCACAGTGCCCAGATGAGCCATGGCGACGTCCTGCGGAACACGAGCACCACAGGATGGCGTTGAAGCAATGACGGTGAGGGGATCAGAGAGTCATGCACAGTTCTGGAGCGGGGGTCGACGGCGCGCGCGGGGTGCTCGCAGTGGACTCGACCGCCCCGGACGCCGCACCGCGGGGACTCGACGCCTTCCGGCGCGGGTGGGAGACGCAGATCGGCGACGATGTCTTCCAACTGCCGGCCTTCAGCCCGGACACGAGCGGTGACTTCCGGGTCAAGGGCAGCGTGGCCAAGGTGCACGGCGCGGCGATCGCCGATCTTCACGCCGCGTCGGCAACCCGGACCGCGGACGCCCCGGGCGGCGATCAGGATCTGGTGGCCATGTACGTAGTGCAGCGCGGCGCATGGACTCTGGGCGGCCCGCCCGGTTGCGGCGAGCAGACCGTATCGGCCGGGCAGTTCCTCGTCCGGCACGTCGGGCGCCTGACGGCCTTCGAGACGACGGCGCACCTCACGGCGAAGTTCTTAGTCCTGCCCCCCGGCGAGCTCAAACCCCTGCTCGGGAACCGGGTCATCACCGGGCCGGCGGACTCGGCCGAGATACGCCTGCTGACGGCCCTCACGGATATGATCCACACAACTGTGGCCGACCTCGGCCCAGCCGGTGTGGAAGCCACCCACGGCGCCCTGATCGAGCTGGCCAAGGCGGTGGCGAAGGGCCGGTTCGACGACGTAGAACCCCGGCTGGCTCCCGCGCTCACCCAGGCAGCCAAGGACCTCGCGGACCGCCGGCTCGCTGATCCCGAACTTTCTCCTGCGATGCTTGCGCGTGAACTCAACGTCTCCGTCCGTACTCTGCACCGGGCATTCGCCGCAGTGGGAGA
This sequence comes from Streptomyces sp. NBC_01450, assembly GCF_036227505.1. Classification (NCBI taxonomy): domain Bacteria; kingdom Bacillati; phylum Actinomycetota; class Actinomycetes; order Kitasatosporales; family Streptomycetaceae; genus Streptomyces; species Streptomyces sp. NBC_01450. Next base: position 1,391,098 of record NZ_CP109481.1, read on the forward strand.
ACAGGTGGCCACCTACATCCGCCACCGGCGACTGCAAGAGGCCCGGCTCGCCCTCACCGCGCCGTCAGGTCGCCTGAGTATCTCGGAACTCGCCGCACACTGGCAGTTCGCGGACAGCAGCCACTTCACCCGGACCTTCAAGAAGCACTACGGCCAGACTCCCACCGAGTACGCCCGCTCGACCGGAGCAGCCTCGCTCTCGCCGAACAGGCACCTGCCGGGCCACGGGCCGGCCGAAAGCGCGTGACCAAAGGTACGACCGCAGTTCAGCGGATGCCGCCAACTCGTGTCCCAAGCAAGGCAGGGCGGCGCTGTGGGCGGCCTGGGCATGTGACCGCGGCGGGATGTTGTCGATGAGGGCGCGGGTCTGGGTGACCTCGCCGGCGGTCCCGCGGAGCCCTCGGTCCTTAGGAACTCGGCGGTGCCCGGCGAGCTGAGAGGTGATCCACCGCCCCGTGGCTCACCATTGGGTGGTGTTTGCTGCCCGCCTTCCGCTGGCCGACCGACGACGGACCGGCGTCAGCTCCCCCTCTTTCGCGCGTATGCGGCAGCCGTCCACACAGGCCCTCGACCCGTCGAGCTCGCCGGCCGCCTTGAGTTCGGCAAGCAGGATGCCGGCAGCTGGTCGAGACTCCGACCAGCTGCCGACGGTCCAGGCGTCGGGGATGAGCGCGTTGCGGAAGCGCCGTGGGCGCTGAAGAAGGCTCAGTCGAGCAGTTCGGCGGCCCGTTCGGCGATGGCGTAGACGGTCGCGTTGGTGTTGGCCGAGGGGATGGACGGCATCACCGAGGCATCGGCGACCCGCAGTCCGGCTATTCCGTGCACGCGAAGGTTCGCAGGGTCGACGACGGCATCGGCGTCGGTTCCCATGCGGCAGGTGCCGGTGAAGTGGAAGTAGGGGCCGGTGGCCTTGCGGATGAACTCGTCCACGGATTCGCCGCTCGTACCGGAGCCCGGCACCGCTTCCTGCTTGCGCCAGTCGGCGAACGCGTCGGCCTCCCCGATGCGGCGTGCCAGGGCCAGGCCCTTGCGCATGACCTCCAGATCACGGTCGTCGCTCAGGTAGCCGGGGTCGACGACGGGAGCGCTGCCGGGATTGGCGTCCGCCAGGCGCACGGTGCCGCTGCTGTGCGGAGCCATCGCCGAGAAAGCAATGGAGTAGCCGTTGGCCGGCGGCTGGCCCCATGCCGACGGGAGCGGTGCGGCGACGATGTAGACCTGAAGGTCCGGCCGGGCCGCGGCGGGGTCGCTGTACAGCAGGCCCATCATTTCGGCGGGCGGGTTGGCAGGAACGAACGGTACGGGCTGGATGGCCTCGTACACCACGCCCGCCATCGGATGGTCCTGCAGATGGGAGCCCGCTCCCGGCAGGTCGGCGACGACGTCGATACCGTGTTCCTCAAGGTGTTGTGCCGGGCCGATCCCTGACAGCATCAGGAGGTGTGCGGAACCGATGGCCCCCGCGGTCAGTACCACCTCGGCGCCATCGACGGACAGGTGCTCCCCACCGATGGTGTACTCGACGCCGGTGCAGCGGCCCGCGGTGGTGCGCAGCCGCTGCACGGTCGCGTCCGTGACGACGTCCAGGTTCGGCCGGTCGAGGAACGGACGGATGTAGGCGTCGGCCGCGCTCTGGCGGGCGCCGCCGGGCAGATTCATGTCACTCCACCCGAACCCGGTCTCCAGCCCTCCGCCGATGTCATCGGCGCGTGCGAACCCAGCCTCCACCGCGGCGTCGACGCCCGCCGTGGCAAGGGGATGGGGTTCCGGGACCGGGGCGACCACGACCGGCCCGTCCGTGCCCCGCACGGAGGCATCACGGCTGCGAGTGCTCTCGCTGCGGCGGAAATAGGGCAGCAGATCGTCGAAACCCCAGCCCGGAGCACCGAGGCCGGGCCATTCGTCGTAACCGGAGCGGTGCCCCCGCAGGTGGTAGAGGCCGTTGATGCTCGACGATCCGCCGAGCGCTTTGCCGCGTAGCACGTCAGCGACCCTGCCTGTACCGGTCTGCACGGTCGAGGCGCCCAGCCAGAGGGATGACGGGTCGAACCCCAGGAAACCCCAAGGAGATGCCATCGTCTCGGTTGCGTCCCGGGCTCCCGCCTCCAGCAGCAACACCCGCACGCCGGGGCGTTCCGAAAGCCGGGAGGCAATCACGCATCCCGCTGTCCCCGCTCCCACCACGACATAGTCATAAGGACTCTTGCCCATCATGTCTCCGCTTTCCACGGCAGCCTTGTCCGACCACCGGATTTCAGAAAATCAGCTCCTCGACGATCAAGGAGCTGATTATGCTTATGTACTAAAGGGGTCTAAAAGTGAGGATGGCTGTCTTCGCGTCAGCACTATGGGTCGCCCAGCCGCGTCCGGGCTCGGTGCGCAGAAGGCGTGGAACCGGCTGATCAGCAGCGAGCGGGCTCCAGTGGAGCACGGCTGTCCGGATGGAGGCCCGCCACGCGCCCCTGCTGGTGTGGGCGTTGCTGGTGCTGACGGACACCGAGGTGACCCGGTGACAAACGACCACCTTGATCCGGCGGACCTGGGCACGCCCCATCCGCACACGGCCGATCACCCCGTTGGGGCTGTCCATGTCGGCGCCGGTACCTGCGATGACGGCCATGCGGCCGGAATTCTCTTGGTTCACGAGTTTCTCGTCTTTGGTGTGTACCCGTCCAGGAACAGCCCGGGTGTTCCCTCTGCCGTCGAAGCTTAGGAAAACCGACACAGCTCGCACTTGAACCACCGCGACGTCCGTTCGGAACCTGAGCGCCATAAGACAACGTTGGAGCGCGCGCGGCCGGGCTCACGGTGGAGTACATCGACGAGCGGCCGGACGAACCGGCGATGTGGAGGCGCTTCTACGGCTGTGGCAGCCCCACGAAGCGGAGCTGCGCCGGGAGCTCGGTGACGACCAGGCGGCGCGGGAAGCTGAGCTGGTCCTGCCCCGGTTGGCGACGCGCGAGGCCTTGGCCGTGACGCTGAGGAGGCCTTCGGGTGGCGGAAGGGTCGCCGGGGTCAGGGCTCGCGAGGTGGATGGGGTGTCGGGTGGCCCGGGTTGCGGTGCTCTCCGCAGGGTCGTGGGGGACGACGATGGCGGAGGTGTTCGCCGACGCCGGCAGCGACGTCACGATCCACGCCCGACGGCCTGAGGTCGTCACCGAGATCAACGTCCGGCACCAGAACGCCCGGTACCTGCCCGACGTCGTCTTGCCCGACCGGCTCCGCGCGACAGTAGACCCGGTCGAGGCGCTCGCCGGGGCCCGGCATGTCGTTGCTGTCGATCCCGGCGCAGGCGCTGCGGGCGAACCTCGCCGCCTGGGCACCGCGCATCGAGCCGGACGCGGTCGTGGTGAGCTCGATGAAGGGTGTCGAGACGTACTCCGGGCTGCGGATGTCGGAGGTGATCCACCAGGTCACGGGCATCCCGTTCGAGCGGATCGCGGTGCTGTCCGGGCCGAACCTGGCCCGGGAGATCGCCGGTGGGCAGCCCGCCGCGTCCGTGATCGCCTGCCCCGACGAGACGGCGGCCGCCGCGCTGCAGAAGGCGTGCCACACCCCGTACTTCCGCCCCTACACGCGCACGGACGTGGCGGGCTGCGACCTCGGCGGGGCGATCAAGAACGTCATCGCCCTCGCGGTCGGCCTGACGGCCGGTCTGGGCATGGGCGGCAACGCCCGCGCCCTCCTCGTCACCCGCGGCCTCGCGGAGACCGCGCGGCTCGGCCAAGCTATGGGCGCCGACCCGCTGACGTTCTCTGGCCTCGCCGGGGCCGGCGACCTCATCGCCACCTGCTCCTCGCCGCTGTCCCGGAACCGGAACGGCACCCGCAGTCCTACTGGCTGGAGACCGCACCACCCGGCGGCCCCTCTCCCCCACCCTCGGGCGACCTCACCGTCGACGTCGCCGTGGTCGGCGCCGGCATCGCCGGACTCAAAGAGCGTTTTGTCCCGGCGGGGTTGTTTGTTCGAGGTTCAGGTGTCGCGCCAGTTGGGGGTGGACTCGTGGGTGAGTCTGCGGCTTATGAGGTCGATCATCGCGATGTGGATTATGGCTTCGGAGCGGTGGGGGTGGGTTTCGTAGTCGCGGGCCAGGCGGCGGTGGTGCATGAGCCAGCCGAAGGTGCGCTCGACGACCCAGCGCCGAGGGATCACTTTGAAGCCTTTGACGCCGGGGTCGCGTTGGACGACTTCGACGTCGATGCCGAGGCGTGCGCCATGGCCGATGGCTTTGGTGCGGTAGCCGGTGTCGGCCCATGCTTTGGTCACGCGCGGATGAGTGGCGGCGATGTGGGACATCAGGTGCATGCCGCCGACGTTGTCGGAGACGCTCGCCGCGGTGACCCAGACCGCCAGCAGCAGGCCGAGAGTATCCACTCCGATATGACGCTTGCGACCTGCGATTTTCTTGCCGGCGTCGATGCCCTGTCCGGCCGCGGGCACGTTCGCGGAGGTCTTCACGCTCTGCGCGTCCAGCACGCAGGCGGTTGGCTCACCGTCGCGGCCTTCGGCCTCCCGGAGCAGGCGCCGCAGAAGGCTGTTGAGTTGGTCGAAGACGCCTTCTTTCTGCCAGGCGGCGAAGTAGCCGTAGACCGTCTCCCACGGCGGGAAGTCATGAGGTAGGTAGCGCCAAGCAATGCCGGTGCGGTCGACATAGAGGATGGCATCCATGATGCGGCGCAGATCGCGCTCGGGCGGCCGGCCAATGTCGAGCCCCTTGCTCCTGCGCTCGGTCCGCCAGGTGGTGAGTGTGGGCCCGATCAGTTCCCAGCGTGCATCGGAGAGGTCGCTGGGATACGGGCGTTGTCGCGTCATGTTTAGGTAGTACCGTCGGGCAGCCCATCCCTGCAGGGCGTAAATGGGGCCAAGCGGGGGCGCCTTGGGATCAGACAGGAGCGAACTGGTGGAAACGGGCGGCCGAAGGGCGCAATCCGCCTCTATCCACCACACAGAACACTTTCGCCCCAACAGCCTTCTCGACTCGGCCCGATGAAGCGCCACCAAACAACCTCGCCGGGACAAAACGCTCTTTGAGTGGGGATTTAGGTATGACTTGCGGTGCTACGTCGCTCTTGCGGCTTGGTCTTTTTGAAGTGATTTGCTTCCTATGTGCAGCTTCACGGCCTTCCAGGCTCCGGCTTCGGCGCCCATTTGCTCCGTGTCTCGCACCCAGATTCCGTCTGTTCTATGGACGTCATAGAAACGCCCAGCTGGTCAAGTAACGCCGTCAGTGGCGCTGTTGGTGTAGGAGCCATTTCGTGAGCCAGCGGAAGCCGTACCCCAGCGACCTGTCCGACGCCCGATGGGCATTGATCGAACCGACCTTATCCGCCTGGAGGAAAGCCCGACTCGATCGCAGACCCACCGGCCAGCCGGCCCAGGTCGAACTGCGCGATGTCTTTAACGCAATCCTGTACATCAACCGCACGGGAATCCCGTGGAAATACCTCCCGCACGACTTCCCGAACCACGGCACCGTCTACGCCTACTACGCCGCTTGGCGCGACGAAGGAATCCTCGCCCAACTCAACTACGACCTGACCGGCCTGGCCCGCGTCAAGGAAGGGCGCAAGCCCGAACCGACAGCCTCCGTGATCGACACACAGAGCGTGAAGACCTCCACCAATGCGCCCCTGACCAGCCAGGGGACGGATGCCGGAAAGAAGATCGTCGGCCGGAAAAGGGGCATCATCACAGACACGCTCGGCCTGCTCCTCGCCGTGACCGTCACCGCCGCAAGCCTGTCGGAAAACGCCGTCGGAATACGACTACTCGACCAGGCCAAAAAGACCTACCCCACCATTTCCAAGAGCTGGGTCGAAACCGGATTCAAGAACGCCGTGGTCGAGCACGGCGCCAACCTCGGAATCGACGTCGAAGTCGTCAACAGAAACCCCGACATCCGCGGCTTCCACGTCGTCAAAAGGCGCTGGGTCGTCGAGCGAAGTCTGGGATGGATCATGCTCCGCCGACGCCTGGCCCGCGACTACGAGACCCTCCCCGCCGGCTCCGAAGCCATGATCCACATCGCCTCGATCGACAACCTCGCCAAGCGCATAACGGACGAGGCCGCACCTACCTGGCGAGGCACCTACTAGGACATACGGGGCGATCTACCTAAATCAAATGCCCTCTGAGAACCCATCTTTGAACCTCGATTGATCTCCTCGCGCCCGCCCGGCTTCATCCCGGTGAGTGCGGACACTGCCGAGCACGAGCTCAGTCGGACAGCGCGACCGGGGACCACATGCCGAACCACTGCTCGGCGCCGTAAGCCTCAAACCGCTCTACCTCGATGAACCCCAGCTTCGCCGCGAGGCGCATCGAGCGGACGTTGGCGGTCTGGGTGGCGAGCACCACTGGTTCGCCGGGAAGCGCGTCGGCGAACCAGTCGAGTGCCGCTGCGCACGCCTCGGCGGTCGGCCTCGGCGGTCTTGGCGCCGAGGAGTGCTTCCAACTCGGCTTTGTCCTGGTTGAGTTCATGGCCTGACTCATGATCTTCGGTCGGGCCGTTGCGACCTGACGGACGATCGTGAGACAGGGGCTGTCAGTGGGAACGGTGTGCCGCTCGGCGGCGCAGCGCGACGACCATGCCGCCGCCGGCCACGATCAGGGCCCCGGCGCTGCCGGCGATCACCGTGGTACTGCTGCCCGCGCCGGTCTCAGCAAGGTCGGTGCCACCGCCCGCGGGCGACGGGGCGTTGCTTGCACCCGGCACGGCGGCCGCGCTGCTGCTCTGTGCTGGGCTCGGCAGCGTGGTCGGGGTGGCGGAGGACGTCGAAGAGGGATGCGTGGACGGAGTTGCGGGCGCCGAGGAAGAGGGGCCGGAGGTCTCGCAGGTTTCGTCCCCTACGACGGTCAGCGGCTGGATGTCTTCGTCGACCTGGTCGCCCGCCTTGACGTGGACCCGGAAGGTGTCGCCCGCGTACCACTCCATGGGGTTGAGATCGACGGTGGTGCCCTGCGCGGTGGGGTGCTCGATCTTCTTGGTGTCGACGAGCCGTTCGCCGCCGGGCATGCTCAGCTGCACGTAGAGGGTGATGGTGGCCGGGGTGCCGGAGGCGTCCTTGTCGGTGACGCGGATGACGCCGTTGCCGCCTGCGTCGCACACGGCCGCTGCCGAGAAGTCGCCGATGCTGCACGCCAACGCCGTATGGGCGGCGCCGATGGAGAGTGCGGCCGTGGCGCCGAAAACGCCTATGACGCGTGCCGCTCTGGCGGTGTGATGGGAAAGGAACACTCTTGTCCTCTACGGTCGATGAGGGTGCGACGGGACGATCCGCCAGTCCGGCAGGCCAGCCGCTGGAGCGCGAAACTCCTTACGTTTACAAGCCCGTCGAGCGCCCTGTCAAAGACGCATCACCGCAGGTCACGGCACGATGAATAGGTGGTCATGATCCGGCCCGAGGTCGGTCAAGCGATGGTCATGGGCGGGTGTGAGGCACGTACGTACTACTGATCGCCTTCAAGGTCTGCGCCGATTTCTGGATGAAGGCGTAAGAGGTCGCGCAGATAGGCGGCTGCTAGGACGGCGTTGAGGGCGTGTACGCCAGTTAGGCTCAGAAGATCACTATTACAGACCGCTATGAGGGGGCCATGGCCGTCACCTACTTGATGCTTGCGCGGCTGCCTGAAGGGGGCTTGGGCGCCTTCGACGCTTATGAAAGCACTGTCCTGCCGCTCCTTGCCGAGTACGGAGGGCGTCTTGAGCGCCGCCTTCGCACTCTGGACGATCAGGTCGAGGCCCATCTCATAACCTTTCCCGACAGCGAGGATCTCGCTGCCTACCGGGCGGATCCCCGGCGTTCTGCCGCTGCACCACTGCTTGAGTCGTCTGGGGCAGCGGTCGAACTGCTCGCGGTGCGCGACATTTAGAGGTGGCGCGGATAAGGGTGTGGGCCTTAACTTCGCGGCCTTGGAAGACGCCCAGTCGTATCCACTCGTCACGGCGGCTTCGGATCGTGGTGGCCGAACAGGTCGTGTCGGCGATCGCCTCGTAAGAACAGCCGAAGCGCAGCAACTGCAGCATCTTGTCGAAGACGATCCGGTCACTGATGCGCCGACGGTGGCAGCCGAGTGGATGGTCCGGGTGGTACCTCGCCCGCCCGGGCAGCACGGCCGCGAATTGGTCCCAGAGCGGTTCGGTGAGTCATGATGGCAGCGCGGGCACAGGTCTCCCCAGTGATCACAGAGCGTCGCAACTCCATGATCACCAGGCCCTGTGCCCGTTCTGTTGCCGGTGTCCCCAACGCGCCTATCCGCGCGGCCTCTAAGCACCGAGTGCTGGAAGGCAGCGCGCGACGCCGACACAGAGTCCAAGGAGGAGTGGCTCGCCGCTAAGCGCGCCGAGGAGCAGGATGCCGCCGCCGAGTGGGCGAAGCAGTTCGACATGCCGCAGATGGAGGGCCTGGAGAAGGCCCTGGACTGGGGCGAGCGGTCCCGACACCAGCTGATGACCTCCGCGCACACCGCGCTGGTCATCGAAGGGTTCCCTGTCAAGTTCAGCGTGTTGGTGTCCGGTGCGGCTGAGGGTTGTGGAACAGGGCGCGAAGGACCAGCGGGACGAAGTGTGTGTCTTCCTGGGGCGCGTCGCGGGTGTGCAGACCTACCTTGCGTTTCTGGCGGTCGGCGTCCGCTCCCGCTTTCCATCCCGAGGGTCGGCGGGAACGGGCGGCATCTGTGATCGCTTCCTTTTCGGAGGGCGTGGGTGTCAGGCGTGGTTCTCGGGGGCGCCGAACCAGCGGGTAAGCGCTTCGCGCAGCGCTGGCGCGGCATTGTCGGGGGACTCCTCGACGGCCGCGGCCCAGGCGATGTGCGCATCAGGCCGGATCAGGATGGCGTCGGCAGGGCGGTCGTCGGTCTTGGCGGTGTGGATGTCGACGCGGGAGCGCCAGCCTCGGGCCGCCCGGCGGAGATCCTCGCGGTCGGCGAGGTCCAAGAGGAGGGGCCGTGCGGTGTGCAGGAGCCCGCCGACGCAGGTCACTCCCCGGTCGCTGTGCAGGGTGAGGTTGGGGACGAACACCCCGGCCAACGGGTGGCGGCCGGATGGTTCCGGCATCGGGTAGCGAATGTCGGAGCCGGCGACGAGCGCCCCCATGCGGCGCAGCGGCTGCTCGTCGGCGAGCAGTTCCTGAAAGACCTCGCGGAGCGCTTCGGCGGCCGGGTCGGTTCCGCGCCGCAGCGCCACCTGAGCCCGGGTGTGAAGCATGGTGCGCGCGCCGGCGAAGTGCCGTTCGTCGTGGTAGGTGTCCAGCAGTCCGTCGGGAGCCCTGCCGTGGATGTCGGCGGCCAGCTTCCAGGCCAGGTTGACCGCGTCGAGCATGCCGGCGTTGATCGCCACGCCGGTCGCGGGGAAGAGATGCGCCGCGTCACCGGCCAGCAAGATCCGCCCACTTCGGTAGTGCTCGGCTTGCCGGGCCTTGAAGGTGAACCGCGACAGCCGGATCGCTTCGCCCGCCGGGAGATCCGCGCCCAAGACGCGACGGAGGCTCTCCTGGAATTCGGTCATGGACATCGGGGTGTCGTCGTCGTACTCGCCGGTCTCGTCCTCGGTGGTGTAGAGGGAGACCACGGGTGAGTCGGGCGATGCGCCAACGCCGAGGAGACCGCGGCCCGTCCGTGTGAAGCCCCCCTGGACCGTGCCGAAGCCGGCGACGTCGAGATCGCCGTTGCCGAGCACGGTCACCGTGTCGGGAAAGGTGACCTGGGCCAGCCGGTTGACCTCCGGATAGGTGGTGCCGGGGAACGCGATGCCCGCCGCGTCGCGGACCCGGCTGCGGGCGCCGTCGCAGCCCGCCAGGTACCGGGCGGTCACCCGGTACGGTCCGTCCGGGCCGAGCACCTCCGCGGTCACGGCTGTCTCGTCCTGGACGACTCCGGCCACCTGGTGCCCGCGGCGGATCTCGACACCGAGCTCACCGGCGCGTTCGTCGAGCAACATTTCGAGCTGCTGTTGCGGGAGCGGCAGGGCGTGCAACGGAGGATCGGCGAGCTGGGTCAGGTCGAGATGGACGCCGCCGAACGGGAACCGAGGGGCGGGGAAGGGGCCGGTGCAGGCGCCCTCGCATCGCTCCAGCAGGCCCCGGTAGCGCAGCAGTTCCAGGATCTGTCCGCCGAGGCCGCCGGCCTTCGGGGTGTCCCGGCGGTGCGGATAGCGCTCCAGCACCAGCGGGTGCACCCCGGCCAGGCGCAGTTCGCACGCCAGCATCAGGCCGGTCGGACCGGCTCCCACGATGATCACGTCGGTGTCCATACACTTCCCCCTCAGAACGGCACGTGTCGTGCCGCAAAGAAGAACGCACAAGTTGGCATCTCGTCAAGTACGGCACGTGCCGTGCCGGTAGAGTGGCGGCATGACTGACCCCCACCGCGGCGCCGCCCGGACCGAGGCCATCATGCGGACCACGCTGGAACTGGGCCAGGAGATCGGCTACGCCAAGCTCAGCATCGAAGCGATCGCGGCCCGAGCCGGCGCGGGAAAACACACCATCTACCGCAGATGGCCCTCCAAGGGCGCCCTGTTCCTGGACTCACTGCTCTCTCTGCACAAGTCCAGCCTGGACTACCCCGACACGGGCGACATCGTCGCCGACCTGCGCACACAGATCCACGCAGCCGTCGACCTGCTGGGCAACCCGCCCTTCGGCCCGCTGTACCAGGCCCTGGTCGGTGAGGCCCAGTACGACCCACAGGTCGCTAACGCGCTCAACGAGCGCTTCATCGGCCCCCAGGCCGACATGACCGTCGCCCGGTTGAGAGCGGCACAGGACCAAGGCCAGCTGTCGCCCGCCTTCGACCTGAGCCTCGCCATGGCGATCCTCTCCGGCCCGCTCTACTTCCAATTCCTGATCACCCAAGAACCCCTGACCCACGAGTACGTCGACCGTGTCCTCCACGCCCTCTTCACCGGCATGGGGAAACCCTCATGAAGCCCGTCGCACGACCATCAGGCCGTAGACGTCTGAACGACCCCAGGACGCGGGCGCCCTCATGGGCCCCGGGACGTCCGCGGTGTCCGAGCAACAACTTCGCGAGGGCCGGAGCAGTGCCCGAATGACATTAAGCACGCCGGTGAAGGTGATGGTGGGCAACGTGTCATACCCCTCAGGACCCGAACGACCGTTCTACGCAGACCTGTCTATCTGGGAGAGTCATGACAAGTAGGTTTACTGAGTTGACCGTTGACTGCCGTGATCCGGAGAGGCTCGCGGCGTTCTGGTGCGCGGTCCTGGACTTCAAGGTGATCGACCGGAGCGAGGGCAAGGTCGAGATCGGTTCCTGGGTGCCGACCGTCGAGGATGTGCGGGCCCGCCAGATGCCGCCCACCCTGCACTTCATCCAGGTGCCCGAGGGAAAGACCGTCAAGAACCGACTTCACCTCGACGTCAGCCCGATCGACGGCAGCACCGAAGACGAGGTGACCAGATTGCTCGGACTCGGCGCCACCACGACGGATGTAGGCCAGGGCTCAGACCGCAACTGGGTGGTCATGGCCGACCCCGAGGGCAACGAGTTCGACGTCCTACGCACCCTGGCACCGCAGCAAAACTAGCCTTGCGAGTCAGGAACTCTGTTACTCAGGAGTCGGATGTCGGGGTTCGCTGGCTGGGTGCGCAGCCTGCTGTTTTCCAGTTGGGACAGATGGAGGGCTCCGACGAGTGCTTCGATGTCTGCTTCCAGTTGCCGGATCTGAACTGCGTCGGCGACGCGGAGTTCCTTGAGTTTCGCGATCTGCCTTCGGAGCCGCTTCTCGTGGTCCGGGGTCTGGCCGCGGGTGCGGACCTGGTCGTAGAACTCGTTTCTGAGGTCGGGGTGTCGCTGGGTGAGGGCATTGCGCGGGACGCCGGCTTCGGCGGCCAGAGCGACGATGGTCCAGGCGCCATCGGAGCGGGCGGGGGCGTCGTTGAAGATCCGGTCCATGGCTGCGCGAATACGTGCGCGTTCGTCGGTAGCCGGGCTCATGAGGCGTTCTCGCAGCCGGTGACGCGGTCACGATGGTGGGCGTCGGCCTGAGAACGCAGGCGTGCGGAACTCCTGTATAGGCGCTCGGCAAGAGGTCCCGGCACCGCCTCGGAGTCCGCTTGACGCTCCAGCACGGCTCCTCGTTACCGAAGTTGCTGTGCGTGGTGGTCGGTACGGGCGATGTTCGCGCAGGACGGCTGACAACGGTGCAGGCTCGGGCTGTCGACGGTGTCCGCGCGGTGGCACAGCGCCCGGTCGCGGTTGTAGATACACATCAGCAGGGAATTCGGGTTGTCGTAGACGGCCAGAGCGGGGTTGTCGAGGATGTCGCGGGCCTGCCGCGGTGTGCGGATGGAGCCGGCGAAGGCCAGTGCCTGGGCTGCGGCCTGGACGGCCCGGCGCGCAGCCGGCCCGGAAATCCCCGTGCCCGCGGCGAGGCCTTGGTGGAGGGCGGTGAGGGTGTCGGCGGTGGCGCGGGCCGTCTCGAGTTCGAGGAGTTCGTGGATGCCGTCGCGACTGCGCGAGGCGTAGCCGGCACCGACCGCGGTGCGCAGGTGGCCGTACTGGATCGCGAGCGCGACGAGGCCCCCGGGCCGGCAGGCGATGTGCCAGGCGGGCTTGCAGGATGGTGCGCCGCGCAGCCCGCACGGCGTCCAGGGCGCCTTCGGTGATGACCGGGACGGCTGCCTCCTGCACCTGCGGCTCGGGCAGTACATACACGCGGTCATGGGTGTCCTGGCTGTTCTAGCCAGGCTCGCGCCGGTGCAGCACGTTCACCGTCCGTCGGACGCGCCGCATTGGTGAGCCGAGCAAGCCGACCGACCGGGCCCAGTACCTGGTGGCTCGCTCGTCCGCGCCGAAGCCGAACGAGCCGATCCGGCCGGCTCCGGGATAGTTCTGTGCCTGGTGGCGTTGGACGACCCGGTCGTGCGACGCCTGATGACCATCCCCGGGGTGGACGCGATGACCGCGGTCACCGTGCTGGCTGCGGTCGGGGACTTCCACCGCTTCGCCACCGCGGACAAGCTCGTGTCCTACCTCGGCCTGAACCCGCGGGTGCGCCAGTCCGGCGGGACACCTGCCCACCATGGCCGGATCACGAAGGCCGGCTGTGGCAAGGCCCGCGGGATGCGGGTGCAGGCAGCGTTCGCCGCGCTGCGCTCCCCGGGCCCGCTGCGGGCCCTGCACCAGCGGATCGCGGCCCGGCGCGGGATGCAGATCGCGATCGTCGTGGTCGCCCGGAAGATCGCCGTCATCGCCTGGCACCTGGTCACCAAGGAGCAGGACTACGCCTTCGCCCGCCCGAGCCTGGTCGCCTTCAAACGCCGCAAGCTCGAGCTGACCGCCGGCGCCGAACGCCGGATCGCCCGCCGCGGGGCGGGCTACGACTACAACAACAAGCAACTGCGCCGCCACGAACGCGAGATCGCCGAACAGGCCGAACGCGCCTACGCTCTACTGGCGGCCCAGTGGCAGCCCACGCGCCCGACCGGCAGGCCCCGCCTGCCCGCCATCCCCGGCGCTGGCCCGTGACCTGCCCTCCTTGACGATTACATCCGTAGTCCGCAGGTGGATCCAGTGCTCGGCCGGGAAGTCGTAGAACGCCAGCAGCTCGCCGACGTCGTCGGTGATCTTCTTGACGGCCTTCGGCCACTTCGCACCGTAGGTCTTCTCGAACGCGGCCACCGCCTTGAGCGCGTGCTCGCGGTCCTCTGCGTTGTAGATCTCCTGCAGGGCATTGCGGGCTCCGGGCTGGGCCGAGGTCGGCAGGGCGTTGACGACGTTGGCCGTTTTGTGAACCCAACACCTCTGATGGCGGGCTTCGGGGAACACCTCCGCAAGGGCCTTCCAGAACCCGAGTGCTCCGTCGCCGACGGCCAGGACGGGGGCGCACATGCCGCGCCGGGCGCAGTAGCGAAGCAGGTCGGCCCAGGACTCGGCGGATTCGCGGTAGCCATCGGCCATCGCGATCAGTTCCTTGGTGCCGTCCGCGCGCACGCCCATTACCACCAGGACGCAGGACTTCGCCTCGGCCAGGCGGATGCGCAGGTGGATGCCGTCGGCCCAGACGTAGACATAGTCGGAGCTGGCCAGGTCGCGCTCGCCGAATGCCTTGTGGTCGGCCTGCCACTGGGTGGTGAGGCGGCTGACGGTGGCTGGCGAGAGACCGGCCGAGCTGCCCAGGAACTGCTCCAGCACGGGCACGAAGTCGCCGGAGGACAGTCCGTGCAGATAGAGCAGCCGCAGCACCTCGCTGATCTTCGGGGACTTGCGGCACCACAGCGGCAGGACCGCCGAGGAGAACCGCTTGCGCTCCCCGGTGGTCTCGTCGATGCGGCGGTCGTTCACCCGCGGGGCCTTCACCTCCACCGACCCGGCGGCCGTGGTCACCGACCGGGGCTAGTGATAGCCGTTGCGCACCACTAGCCGACGGCCCCGGTCGTCCCGTTGGCCACCGGTGATCGGCGTCTCTCTTCTGGTGCCGGTCGGAGCGGATTGTCTCGCCGTCGCCGACCTGCGGGGCATGCTCGTGCTGCCCGGCGGGGGTGTGTACGAGAGGCAGGCGCCGGAGGATGCCGCCCATCGCGTCCTCTCCGGTCCCCCGGGCGGCTTCGGCTGCTGCGTCGCGTCGCCGTGGACTGGGTACAGGCGCGGCGCAGGAAGGTCATCACGCACGTACTGGCGACTGCGCCGATGACCCGCGAGGCCGTCGGGCATCTGATCTACCGCGATCCGCGGGCAACAGTGCGTGTGCTGCCCACCGTGCGTGTCATCGACGACCTTCCCATGCAGGGTCGGCTACGGGTCCTAGGCGGGCTGCAGGCCCTTGCCACCGGCGAGACGGCCTACATCGAAGGAGGCGTTGTACTTCCCTCCGCACCACCAAACCTCCCCCCAGAGTGGTGGGGGCAGAGGTCGCCCGGCACATGAAGGCGTGCCGGGCCGCCTCTGTTTCCGTCACCTGCGCAACAAGCCTCGGCGTTTCGGCCAACTCGCGTCGCGTCGGAGGCCGTCCAGCACTGCGACCACGCGTTCGACGCCTTGAGATTCCGGGCCCTGCCCTTCGTCCGGAATCGAGCGCGTTCGACTCGCTCCCCGTCTCGTTGAGCCTGACACCGCCGGACCAACCAGGTGCGGCGCGGACCCCCGAGGAGGCATGCAGGTGACCGTGACCGACACCTCGCTCAAAGATTCCACGCCACCCCCTCCACCTCCGGCCACCATCAACTTTGAGGGGAAGCACGGCAAGAACCCGCTGGCAGAGGCCAGTTTTGCGAAGATGTGCGGCCGGCTTCCGTCCGTGTTGGGGCACACCGCCCGCATGGCCTGGGCCGTGGACCGGCCCGTCGTCATGCTGCTGCTCACCTGCCAGCTCCTCACGGGAGCCGCGGCCGCCACGGTCCTCGCGTTCACCGCGAAGGCCCTGGCGCATATCCTCGGAGCCGGCGCGGTCTCCGAGCACCTGCATGCCGCCCTGCCCGCTCTCCTCGTCGTCACGGCGGCCGCGGCGGCCGGCCGGGTCAGCAGCGCTTTATCCTCCTACGCCGACGGGCGGATCACCCCACTGCTGATGACCGAGGCGGACGTCGCCTTGGTGTCCGCGGTGTGCCGCGTCGAAGCCTCCGCATACGGGGAGGACGGCTTCTCCGACCGGCAGGAAGCCGCCGAGGTCGGCGTCACACGCACACGGATGATGGTGCAGGACGCCCAGCGCTTCATGACCGCCGCCGTCCGCATGATCGCCGCGGGCGGCGTCATCACGGCGCTGCACTGGATGATGCTGCCGCTGCTGCTGCTCGCCGTCCTCCCCGCCGGCATGGGGGCCGTGCTGTCCGCCCGCGTCGACTACGAGACCCACTACGCCAACGTCGGCGACCGCAACGTACGGGCCATGATGCGCTGGTGGGCCACCTACTCCCGCTACGGCGACGAGGTCCGTGCGAACGGCATGACCGGCTACCTCGTCTACTGGTACCGGGCCCTGTCCGATCGCATCGACGAGCGCACCCTCACCGCCGCGCCCCGCATGCTGCGCATCGTCCTTGCGAGCAGCGCCCTCGGCGGGGTGTTCCTGCTCGGTACCTGGGCCACCCTCGCCTGGCTCGCCACCACCGGCCGCGTCGCCCTCCCGGTCGCGGCCACCGCGGTGGTCGCCGTCCAGACCACCCTGGCCGCGCTCTCGCAGTTCGTCATCCACGGCGCCGCGATGTTCCACACCTCGCTGTACCTCGCCGACATGCGTTCCTTCCTCGACATGGCCGCCGAACGAGTCCCCAAGCGCGGGGAGCTGACCATCTCCGAACGGGTAGAGGAGATCCGTCTCGACGAGGTCGTGTACCAGTACCCCGGCACGGAGCAACCCGCCGTCGACGGAGTCTCACTCACCCTGCACCGGGGCGAGATCCTGGCCATCGTGGGCGAGAACGGCTCGGGCAAGTCCACCCTCGCCAAGCTCATCACCGGCATCCTGCTCGCCGACAAGGGCCGTGTCCTGTGGGACAGCACCGACCTGGCCGACACCCGTCCTGACTCCCTGTGGTCCCGCACCGCCCTCGTCCCGCAGAACTTCGCCTGCTGGCCCCTGCGGGCCCGCGAGAACATCACCCTCGGGCAGCCCAAAACCTTCGACGACGGGCCCGTGTGGGAAGCCGTCGACGCTGTCGGCATGCGGAAAGCGGTCGAAAAACTGCCCAAACAGCTCGACACCCTGCTCGCCAAAGAACTCTTTGGAGGCGCCGAGCTGTCCGGAGGCCAATGGCAGCGGCTCGCGTGCGGCAGGGCCCTGTACCGGCAGACCCCGCTGCTGATCCTGGACGAGCCGACCTCGCAGATGGACCCGCGTGGCGAGCACCAGATCTTCCTTGAGATCAAGCGCATCGCCGCCAAGCGCATGACCATCGTCGTAACGCACCAGCTCGAGAACACCCGTCTCGCAGACCGGATCCTCGTCATGCGTGACGGCCGCATCATCGAGCAAGGCCGGTACGACGAACTTGCATACGGGAGCGGCTTGTTCGCTGAACTCCTCGCCCTGGCCAAAGATCGCTGACCGAGAGGCGTCACGGCGGGGCGTCGACCCCGCCGTGCTTCATCAGCGAAAGACCGCGTAACCGGATACGGTCTGACGTGGTGAGACGCTGACCTGCGTGCCCGCCTGATTCCCGCTACTTCCCATTGAGCGCTGCGCAATCGGGCACGCAGGAAGCACATGTGACCTTCTCCCCGTTCGAGCCGGATGCCGGAAGGTCCCCACCCGAGACCCGCGTCATCCGTCCACAACCGCCCGAGACAGAGCGACCAGCGGGCAGGATGGCCTCATGACAAAACTGTCCGCACGGTCGGTCCGTCGTGCCTCCTCTGGTTCAGTGCTGTCGTTGTGGTCACAGGACTCTGTGTTGTCGATCGGCTCAGTGGGATCGGTGCTGTCCGTGGGGTCCGTCGGTTCGGCCTTGTCAGTGGGCTCGATCGGAAGCGCCCTGTCGGTCGGCTCGATCGGCTCCGCCCTGTCGCTGATCTCAACCGGCTCGTGGCTGAGTACAGGATCGTTGTTTTCCGCGCAGTCTCGGTGGTCGGTGCTGTCCTGGCGTTCCTCTCGCAGTTTCCTGGCCGCGGGAGCGGTAGGGGCAGCGACCGGAAGCGCCCTGCTGTTGGCCCAGATGCTGCACAAGGCCGATACCGACACCGGATGACCCTGATCAGGTTGAGGGGTTATTTCGCTCGGCGTTCAGACCGGAATGAGTGCTTGGTCCCGTGATGCAGGGGCACGCCGGAAGACGGTCGCCTCGCTGGCGAGGATGCTTCCTTACGTCGAGATTCCCGGCGGTTCGCCGGGACTTCGCTGCGCGCCCTGCAGGCCACTGGCCGGAGCCTCTCGGAGCGATCCAACACGCGCTCACTGCTGATGTCTTGCCGAGTGGCGGCCGGCCTGGGCTCGCAGCCGAGCGAGGTGACCTCACCTCGTGACAAGTTGTGCCTAGTGTGATGCGCCAGTAGTTGATCGTTAGTAGTTGTGTGACTTCTGCTACTGGTGCGTCAGTTCCTCGTCGGGGCCCAAAGGCGGGTGCCCGAGACCAGAATGACGAAGTCGTCCGCATACCGGATCAACCGGTAGTTGGCCAACCCCTTCTGGCGTCGGGTGAACCGTCGCTTCGGGCTGGTCTGTGGTCCGCCCTCGATCTGGGTGAAGTGCTCGTCCAGGACCGAGAGGGCCACATTGGCCAGCAGCGGCGAGAGAATCCCGCCCTGCGGGGTGCCGATGACCGTCTCCTTGGAGGTGCCAACCTCGGTGAGGATGCCTGCCTTCAAGAGCGCCTTCACCAGCGCGAGCACGCGCTTGTCCCCGATCCGAGCCCGCACCCGGTCCATCAGGGCCGAGTGCGAGATCTCGTCGAAGCACGCCGTGATGTCGCCCTCCAGCACCCACTCATAGGTCTTGGATGCCAGAAAGCGCGTCTCGGCCATCGCGTCGTGCGCCCGCCGGTTGGGGCGGAAGCCGTACGAGCACGGCGCGAAGTCCGCCTCGAAAATCGGCTCCAGCACCAGCTTCAAGGCCGCCTGGACCACCCGGTCGGCCACGGTCGGAATCCCGAGGCGGCGCCGCTTGCGCGACCCCGGCTTGGGGATCATCCGTTCCCTGACCGGCACCGGACGGAAACTGCGGGACTTCAACTGCTCCCGCAGATCGGCGAGGAACTGCACCTCGCCGATCCGTTCCCGGACGAAGGTGACGGTCATGCCGTCCACTCCGGCCGAGCGCGCGCCCTTGTTCCCCGCGACCCGCTCCCAGGCCATGGCCAGGAACGCGGGATCTCAGACGAGGTTGTACAGATCGTCGAACTGACGATGAGGATCGTCGTTCGCCCAACGGTGCAGCTTGGTCTGGATCTCCAGTACCCGTCGCTCAGCCCGGAACGAGCCGAGCAGCGGATCACTCGTATTCACCAGCGGCCTCCTGGTCTTCCAGTACTTTCACTACTGACTTGCTGGCCCCCTTCGCCATGCGGCCGGCTTTCCCGGCCTCGGACTACTACGGAGCCTCCGCCCCGCCCGGCGCCGCCAGCAGACGACGTGCCTGTCCTTCCGCCGCACTGGCTGCGCGGGGCGAGGACGACACCGGACGGTTCCCACGTTCACTTGAAAGTCGATCGACGGGTGAGGCGCCCAGCTCTACCCCTGCGGCATCGCCACGGCTACGCCGCAGACATTCACCGTGACCTCCTGACCGTTGATCACATGGCGACCAGGAGTTACCCGCTCTCGCACAAGAAGCAGGTACGCACCGCGACCAGCCCATATCCGCCAGATTTGAGCTGGTGGGCCGTTAAGGGGCGTCAGACACCGGTTCCTCTCGTACACCTTCCCGTCTCGCTGACCGGACCCGCACCATCTGGCAGTACTGGCACGTCCCGGCGTTGTCAGGGCTGCTCCCACCCTCCCCGGCGTCTCCTGGATCAGGCTGCCCTCAGCTTCACCCAACCGCTGCGACGGCCAGGAGTCGAAGGTCTCTCACCCCCGCTCGACTTCAAGCGCCTCGTGGCGCACATGGTTTTCCGCCCAGTCGATCCCGCGGGTGATCGTCAATCCTGTGTCCTCTCTCTCGGTGTTTGCCCAGCGTGTGAGCCTGTGCGGGGACACGCAGCGACCTAATAGGAGGGCTCGGTGGCCCGACATCCGATGAGCTGTTCGTGGCCCCAGCTGACCGCACGGCCCCGGTCTTCGGAGAGAGCTCTGCGGCTCGCGTGTTGAGGAGCGGGTGGTCGTACGGGCGGCTCGGGTCACGATCATCAGTGCCCCCGCGGAAGCGATCGACACGCGCCCTCCGCAAAGGCACGGCGGCGGGGCCCTCTGCCTGTGGAGAGGAGTCCGGCTCCGAGTCTTGAGTAGGGGTCACCCGTCACCGTGCACTGCTATTAGGTCTTGAGCATTGCTCGCCCTCGTCGCCGCCTGGTTCTGTGCGTCACCTAGACGAGTCATTCCGAATGCTGACGGTGTGTCTGGGAACGCAGACAGGGCGTCCAAGATTCGTTGTGTGACGAACAACCTAGACGCCCTGCTGACCGCACTGTACGTGAAGATCGACGACGAGATCGGAGGTAGCCGATGGCTTGGCCGACCGCCGCAGCTGACGGATTCTGAGCTGGTCACCCTTGCCGTCGCCCAGGCGCTGCTGGGCTTCACCTCGGAGTCGCGCTGGCTGCGGTTCGTGGACTCCCGACTGGGAGCGATGTTCCCGTACGTGCCCAGGCAGCCGGGCTGGAACAAGCGGCTGCGGGCAGCGTTGCCACTGGTCAAGAGGGCAATACGACTGCTGGCCGTCGATACGGACTTCTGGTTCGACAACCACTGGATCATCGACTCCACACCGGTGGAGTGCGGCCGCTCGCGTCCGACGGTGAAGCGGTCGGACATGGCCGGCTGGGCCGGATACGGGTACTGCGCCTCGCACTCCCGGTTCTTCTGGGGCCTGCGCCTGTTCCTGGTATGCACCCCGACCGGGATGCCCATCCTGTGGGCACTGGCGAACCCGAAACTGGATGAGCGGGAGGTGCTGTCGGCGATGCTGGACCGCGAACCGCACCTGTCCACGGACCGGCCGAGCCTGCTGGTGATCGCAGACAAAGGCTTCGCCTCCAAGGAGTTCGAGGCCGATCTGGCCTTCCGGGGCGCGGAGTTGCTGCGTCCTTCTTTCAAGCGCGAGAAGAAGCGCAGGGGCGAGAGCCTCCTGAAGTCGGTGCGACAGCTGATCGAGTCGGTCAACGACACCCTCAAAGGCCAGCTCGACCTGGAACGGCACGGTGGACGGACCTTCGAAGGTGTCGCCGTCCGCGTCGCCCAACGCATCCTCGCGATGGCCGCCGCGATCTGGCACAACCACAAGACCGGCCAGCCCGTCATACGATCCTTGATCGCTTATGACCACTGACCACATCGGAATGACTCGTCTAGGGATTTGCCCCGATGCCCGCTGCGAGGTCGCTCGCCTACCGTCATAAGTAGTGCTGAACTTCCGGTCAGCCGATCCATTCCGCATCGAACTCGTGCGCCACGGAGGCCCGATGAAGGCGATCGCCCAGGACCGGTACGGCTCACCTGACGTCTTGGAGCTCAGGGAGGTCGACAAGCCGGTCGTCGCCGACGATACGGTACTGGTTCGAGTCCACGCGGCTGCGGTCAACGCCCGCGACTGGCACCTCATGCGGGGCGACCCGTACCTGGCGCGTCTGGTGCTCGGGTTGAGCGGCCCAAAGACGAAGATCCGGGGCACGGACTTCGCAGGTCGGGTGGAAGCGGTGGGCAGGAACGTGAAGCGGTTCCGTCCCGGTGACGAGGTATTCGGCGAAGTCGACGGGGCATTTGCCGAGTACGTGTGTGCCCAGGACAACGTGGTGGAGCCGAAACCAGCCGGCCTGTCGTTCGAGCAGGCGGCCGCGGTGCCGCTGGCGGGGAACACCGCACTGATGGGCCTGCGCGACTTGGGACGGGTACAGCCGGGACAGCAGGTACTGGTCAATGGTGCGTCAGGTGGTGTGGGCACCTTTGCCGTACAGATCGCCAAGGCGTTCGGCGCGGAAGTGACCGGCGTGTGCAGTACGAGCAACATGGAACTGATCCGGTCGATGGGCGCGGATCACCTCATCGACTACACCCGGGAGGACTTCACCCGGAACGGACGGCGGTACGACGTCGTGTTCGACCTGGTGGGGAACCATTCGTTGACCGAGTGCCGACGCGCGCTGACACCCACGGGGAGGCTCGTTCTCTCCGGTGGGGGCATATCCGAAGGCGGGAGCCTTATCGGACCGATGGGTCTCATCCTCAAGGGGCAAGTGATGTCACACTTTGTCCGCCATCGGCTGCTCATCCTCACGGCGACGCCGAGCAAGGAGAACTTGGCAGCGCTGAGAGAACTCGCCGAGTCTGGGAAACTCACCCCAGTCATCGACCGGACCTACCCATTGAGTGAAGTACCCGAGGCCATTCGGTACCTCGAAGTGGAGCATGCGCGCTCGAAGGTCGTCATCACCGTGTGACGGACCGCGGAGGCCCAGCATGTACCTGAGGCCGCCCCCTCTTCCTCACTCCTCCCGATACCTGGACCGGTCAGCGGACGGCGTCAACCACGTTGTCCCGCATGCCATAGCCTCATTCAACGACCTGACCTGGGCGGACCCCCAGCGCGAGCCAGAGTCTGGTCGGCGTGGCGACCTCTTGTCACCCCGGTACCAGTCACGCCCCCGATCGACCACCCGCGCCGACGGGAACTGAGATACCGGAAGATCTGCCCGCACTCCAGACATTCACCACCCGCCTACAGAAGGACTGGGACGCCGTCGTCCAGAGTCTGACCACCTGCTGGAACTCCGGCCCGGTGCTCGACCGAGCAGACCGCCGACGCCGCCATCGGCACCGTCTGCCGCATGCTGCGGCTGCCCTCGATCCGCAACGGGTTCACCGAGATCGCCGACCGGGCGCGCGCTGGCGTGGCAGGGTCACTGAGCCCTTCTCGGTAACGTCTCGTGACGGTTCGTGACCTTCGTCAGCTGGTGCGGCCGTGCTCCATCTGGAGCAGGACGAGGGCGGCGCGGGTGATCCGGGTGATCGCCTAGGGGTCGAGACTGACCCTGTGCAGAGCCTTGAAGGTCACCTTGGGTAGGGCGTTGGCGCGTTCGGCCACGCCGTGGACGCCGCGGATGACGGAGTTGAACGCCTTCGCGTCGTCGGTACGTTCGCCGCCCTTGGGTTTTCTGACCGGGTGGCGGAGGCCGGCCCCGGCGTTCTGGTAGCCGAGGGCGGTCAGGGTGGGGATGTCCAGGGTGTCGGCGAGCCGAGTCAGGGCGGCGATCAGGCCGTGGGTACGGGCGCGGGTGGTGTCGTGCTCGCGGCCGGGCCGGACCGGCGAGACCCAGAGCGGCCAGCCGTCGGGTGCGGAAATGACCTGGACGCTACCGCCGTGGTGCTTGTGCTTGCCCGACCACCACAGGTCGGCCTTGTTCGGGCCTGGGGCGGCGACGCGATCGGTACGGATGACGGTGCCGTCGAGGTTGAGGTGTGTGAAGCCGGCCACGGCCGCGCGCTCCAGTGCGGTGGACAGGTCCGGGGCGTGGTCGGCGAGCACGGTCAGCCTTCGTGGAGGTAGCGACAGGGGTGCCGGGACGGATGGCACCGGACACGGCTGTGGCACTGGCGCTTGGGGGTGCGGCGTCCCTGTGCGCGAGCACATCCCGACTGCCCGCCTGGACGAGTCAGATCCCAGGCTTGGCCGTCCTCAGTCTGGGCATGCTGCGACTCTACGGGTTCGCCTACGCCGTGCCCGAGCTGGAACGCTTCGGTGACCACACAGGCATGGCTCTGCACACCGCGCTCGCCCTGGTGCTGCTGGGCCTCGCGGCCTTCGTGGCCAGACCGGAGGAAGGCCCTGCGGGCCTGCTGCTGAACGCGGGCACCACAGGCGCGCTGGGCCGCCGACTGTTCGCCACCACCCTGGTGGCACCGCTGCTGCTGGGCCGGGGCGTCTTGGCCGGTGAAGACGCGGGGCTGTACGGGACGCGTCTGGGCATCGCGCTGCTGGTGTGCGGTCACGTGGCCGTGTTCATCGTGGTCATCTTCGCCGCCTTGGTCGTGGGCCGCCGCATCGAGATGGCGCACGCGCGTGCCGAAGGGCAGGTGCGGCAGAACGAACTGCTGCAGGCGTTCATGGACCACACGCCCGCGGTGATGTTCATCAAGGACCTGGACGGTCGCTTCCTGGCGGTCAACACGAGGTTCGAGGAGAGCACTGGCCTGTCCCGCTCACGGGTACTGGGCTGCCGGGATCGGGACGTCATGCCGCCGGACATCGCGCATCAGGCGCGGCTGGCCGACCTCGACATGCTGGCACGGGGCACCCCCGTACAGCGGCAGGAGAATTTCGACCTGCCAGGAGGTCCACGTGACTTCCTCACCACCTTGTTCCCACTCAACGATCCGTGTGGCTTGCCCTACGCCGTAGCCGGCGTGCTCGCCGACATCACCGAACGAGTCGCGGCCCAGCGCGAGGTTCAGCGGGCCAACCGGCGCTTCCTCGCGCTGCTGGAATCCGCACCCGACGCCACCCTGATCACGGACGGCGACGGCATCATCGTCATGGCCAACGCACAGGTGGAGTCACTGTTCGGCCATGCGCCGGCTGACATCGTCGGCGCCAAGGTCGAGGACCTGGTGCCCGGCCCGCGGCGTCCGTTGCACAGCACGCTGCTGCGCCGGTACCTACGGCTGGCAGAACCGAAGCCGGCAGTCCTGGACCGGGGCCTGTACGGGCTGCACAGCGACGGCGGTGCGTTCCCCGTCGAGGTGAGCGTCAGCACCTTCCAGGCCGAACATGACACGCTGGTGTTCCTCACCGTACGGGACATCACCGAACGCAGACAGGCCGAGGCCGAACACGCCGAACGCTACGAGCAGCAACGACACATCGCCTACACCCTGCAGCACAGCCTCATGGGCGAGCCGCCCCGCCTGCCGCACCTGCCCAGCGCCCACCGGTACCTGGCGTCCGTCCAGGACCCTGGGCTCGGCGGTGACTGGTTCGACATCATTCCCCTGGACAGGAACCGCACTGGCATCGTCATCGGCGACGTGATGGGCCGCGGCCTGGACGCGGCGGCCGTCATGGGCCAGCTCCGCGCCGCCGCCCACGCTCTGGCCCGTACGGGCATACCCCCCTGCCAGGTCATGACCGGTCTTGACGCGTTCGTCAGCGACCTGGCGGACCAGCTGGTCACCTGCTGCTACCTGGTGATCGACCGCGACGCCCGGGAGGTCACCCTGTGCTCGGCCGGACACCTCCCGGTTATCGCAGTGACCCCCAGAGAAGCTGCCCACCGGCTGCGGGCACCGATCAGTGTGCCGCTGGGCGTCAACGATTCGTGCGGCGTCGGGCTGTCGTTCCAGGAGACGACTCATCGGCTGCCGCCGGGCAGCACTCTCGCGCTCTTCACCGACGGACTGGTCGAGAGACCCGGCACGGACATCGACTCCCAGATCGACGTCCTCGCGCGCACCCTCGACATCGCGCTGAAGGACGCTCCCGCCGGCCCGGAGATCCTCGATGAGGCCACGGCCCGGCTGATCGGAGCCCTCATTCCGGACCCGGTCGCCCATGACGACGACGTGACGCTGCTCCTGATCGCCATGCCCGAGCCGGAGGAGGCCGCGGGTCCGACCGCACGGGAAACGCGTAAAGTCCTGTTCTGAAAGGGCATTGATCGCCTCATACGGTGCCGCGACGACCTCGGATTCAAGAGCTCGGGAACAGGAGCCCGGGCGGCCTGGGACGGCACGTCGTCTCCCGCTGTACTCGGGACGTTCCTCGATGACCAGGGGCTCACCGAACGCTCGTACGACTGCTGCTTTCACGGGGTCTCTCCTCGGATGATCGTTCGCGTCAGGTGATCGTCGTTTGGGTGGTCAGTCGTGTGGGACGACAACTACGGGCGCGGTGGAGTGGTGCAGCACGGCATGCGTGACCGGCCCGATGTGCGCACCGAGCGGGGAGCGGCGGATCCGGCGGCCGACGACCACCAGGGACGCTTCACCCGCGGCGTCCACCAAATGGTTGGCTGCCTTCCCGGGCCGCGAGTCCTCGACGACGTCCACCGTCGGGAATTTCTGCCGCCACGGCCGCAGTGCCGAAGTCACGGCGGCCGCTTGCTCCGCTGCGATCTGAGCGTTCAGCTCCAGGTCCGGGAGCATCCCGTACGCGATGTAGGGCGGCTCGTTCCAGGCGTGGATGACGCGCAGCGGGGTGCCGCGCTGAAGGGCCGCCTCGAAGGCGAAACGGATCAGGGTGTCGTCGGGTGCGGTGGTGTCGAGCCCGAGCACAACAGGCCGGGAGGGCGTGGTGTCGGATGCAGTGTCCGAGGTGTCCGACGGTTCGGTCGGGTGCTCGCCGGCGCCTCGTCCTTCGGCTTCGATCCGTACCAGGACGACGGGCCGTTCGGCGTGTGCCACGACGGCCAAGCCGACGGAGCCGACCGCGAAGCCCACCGCCCCGCTCAGGCCGCGGGATCCGAGTACCAGCAGTTCGGCGTCCCTCGCGGCGTCGATCAACACCTCGGCGGGCCTGCCGGTCACCTGCTCCACATGCAGCTCAACCTCCGGGTGGGCCGCCCGCAGACCGGCGGCCGCTTCACGCGGTATGCGTTCGGTCCAGTGCTGGTGGGTCTCGAGGCCGAGCAGCCGAGCCACGGCGATGGGTTCCGGGACAGGTTCCCAGACGTGCACCAGCTTCAGCGGCAGCTCGCGGAGTTTCGCCTCGCGGGCCGCCCATTCGGCGGCGGTCCGGCTCTCGGGCGAACCGTCGAGACCTACGGTGACGGTGCGGGTCATGCTGTTCACCTCCTGAACCGGGATCGCTCGATCCCGGTTCCAGCGTCTGGTCATGGTGGTTGGCGGTGCAGGGGCCGCACGTCCCCGGGAGGGCCCGTTCGGCCCCATGGACCCGTGTCCGCCGTGGGCGGGGGCGGCACCTTGTCGAGGACGGCCGTTGCCGTCCCCTCCTGCGGTCAGCGCAACCAGCCGTTGTCCCGGACGAAAGGCAGCTTGGCCCAGAGCCTGCCGAAGCCCAGGGTGTCGCCGGCCGAGGCCAGGGCGAGAGCCACGAGGATTACGGCGTAGATCAGGTGGTAGTCCGCGAACGGGTTGGAGGACATGCTGGCCGAGCCGTCGGAGAGGTGCTTTGCGGGCGGCCACTCGGCAACCCACATCAACGCCATCATCGCGGTGCCCGCGACGGCCGCGAGCCGCAGCGCGAAGCCTCCGACGAGGGCGAGTCCGATGCCGAGCAGACCGGCCATGAACAGCCAGTCCGCCCAGGTAGCGCCGGCCCAGGAGTGGAAGGTGGACTCCATCGGACCGGCGGCCACGCCGCTGAGGAAGCCCTTTGTCGGCGAACCGCCGTCGATCCAGCCCTTACCGGAGGGAGTGGCGTAACCGAACCCGAAGGTCTTGTCGAGGAAGGCCCACAGGAAGACGAACCCGGTCAGCAACCGGAGGGAAGCGCAGACGTAGGCGCGGGCAGTGGCCGTGTCGCTGCGCGCCGACACGCCGGACTCAGAGGTCGACGAGGCCCGGTCCCCGCGGAACGACGGCAGACGGAACCCCGGACTCCGGTGGGGGTGCTCGTGCATGGCCATGGTGGTGATCCCTTCGGGGAATCGGAGAGTGTCGGATCCGTGCCCGACAGCGACAACTTTGGCGGCGCGGGACTGGTGTCGCCGTATGCCGAAAGGCCGTGCCCGTAGGGCTGAACGGCCCTAGCTGTCGGCCTTGTTGGGCTCGTTGCCCGGGCATGTTCGTGGCAATGTGCGGAGGCCCTCACAGGGGCGCCGGGCGCCGGCCGCAGGGTTCACCAGCTCGTACGGTTCCGGCGACAGGGGCCATTCGTCCCCCGCCCCGAGTGCTGTTCCGGAAGCGTGATGGGAGGGAGGGTTGCCGGGGCGCACCCGCCACCGTCCGATTCGGAGGCACGCCGTGCACTGGCGTATCCCGTGATACCTCAGCAGGGGGAGAACTACTTCTCGCTCGCCCCTCGACCGCCACCGTGTGCCAGCCACTCCTGGTAGCCGGACACGGCCGTGGGCAGCGTCGGGAAGATCCGTTCGGCACCGATGGTCTCGGTCAGCCCATAGGCGTCAAGATCGTCGCGCAGGTCCTGTTTGACGCGGGCGAGTGCGAAGACGATGCGGCGCTCGTCGAACTCCTGACGCAAGGCGTCGACCGCGTCGAGCGCGGTGATGTCCACTTCGACGATGGCCTCGGTGTTGAGGACGAACCAGGCCACTGGACCTTCGTGATGATCGACTGCCGCGAGCGCTCGCCGCTTGAAGTCCTCGGCGTTGGCGAAGAACAGCGGCGAATCGTAGCGGTAGACAAGCAGGCCGGGGACCATGTGGGCCTGGGGATAGTCGTCCACGTCGTGCATCCCGGCCAGGCCCGGAACCAGCCCCTCGATCGCGTCGTGCGGGCGCGCCACCCGGGTGAGCAGCTCCGCGATGGAGAGCCCGACCGCCACGAGCACGCCGTACAGGATATCCAAGACCAACACCCCGACCAGACATCCCAGGGCCAGCAGAAGCTCGCGTCGGCGGAAGGCGGCCAGCCGCCGGAACCCTGCCAGATCCATCATGCGGACGGCGGCATAGACGACCAGGGCACCCAGCACGGTGGCCGGCGTGTGCGCGAGCAGCGGGCTGAGGAACAGCAGTACGGCCAGGACGGCGGCGCCGGCGACGAGAGAGTACGCCTGGGTGCGGCCCCCGGCCGAGTCCGCGAGGGCGGTGCGACTGGCACTGCTGCTCACCGGGAGGCCGTGCAACACGCCCGCGCCCAGGTTCGCGGCCCCCAGGGCCAACAGTTCCTGGTTGGCGTCGAGTTCGTCGCGGGCGGAGAAGGCACGCCCGGTGAGGATGACATCGGTGTAACCGACGAGAAGCAAACCAAGTGCCGGCAGGATCAGGCGCGGCAGGTCGCCTGGCGTCGGTAGCCCGGCGCTGGGGAGCCCGGCCGGTACCGCACCGATGACGGCGATGCCGTGATCGGCCAGCCCGAAGACCGCGACGGCCGCTGTACCGAGAATCAAGGCCAGTAGCGGACCAGGCGCACGTGGGAAAAGCCGCGCGACCGAGAAGAGGAGCACGATCGCCGCAACGGAGAAAATCAACGTGGCAGGACGGGCCGTGCCCAGTCTCTCCAAGAAAGAGAACAGTTGCGGGAAGAACTCGGATCCTGCGGTGCTGACACCGGTCAGTTTGGGCAGCTGGTCGACGATCATGATGAGTGCCACGCCTGTCATGTAGCCGACCAGAATCGGCCGCGACAGGAGGTCAGCGAGGAAGCCCAGCCGTGCCACCCAGGCCACCAGCAACATCAGCCCGACCACGAACGCGAGCCCGGTGGCGAGGACGGCATACCGTGCTGGGTCGCCGGCGGCGAGTGGCCCCACCACCGCGGCCGTCATCAGTGCGGTGGTCGACTCGGGCCCGACGGACAGCAGCCGTGACGAACCCAGCAGCGTGTACAGCGGCAGGGCGGGCAGGATCGCCCACAACCCCACGACCGGCGGCAGCCCCGCGAGCCCCGCATAGGCCATGACCTGCGGGACGAGATACGCCGCGACGGTCAATCCGGCCAGGAGGTCGCCGCGCAGCCACGACCGGCGGTAGCCGGCCAGCACAGCGAGCCCGGGAGCGAACCGTCGCACGAGACCGCTCCGCCGTCCCCCGGCGGACACATCCGGGCACTCGGGCATGGGCCTCCTTTGATCACGCCTCTCAGCATCGCCCCACACGGGTCACCGAGCCTTCGTCGACGCGAACGGTAAAACGGAGGGTGTCGAGTTCACCGCCTGGGTCAACGCCTCGTGTTATAGCAGGGCTACCGATTGCGGCACAGAATGCCCTCTTTGCCCTGGACCGGTGGCACGGGACGGCGCGGGCTGGAAGGGGGTGGGGCTTCGCCCTGCCGCCGTCCACTGAGCTTGTGGGCCGGTCGTCGGCGGGCGTGGACCGAACGGCCCACGGCGCCCGCCACCTGCCCGCGTAAGGCTGGAAAGCAGACAAGCCGGCGGCCCCGGTCCGGCGGTCGTCGGCAGGAACCCGACCGCAGAGGTGAGGATCATGATCCGCAGACATACACGTGTCGCCGCTGTGGCGGCCCTGGCTCTGGCGGGCGCCGTGGCCATCGGCGGGTGCGGCGGGAACGGCAGCACCTCCATCGGCGGGCCCGTCGGTCATACGCCCGCCGTCTCGGTCAGCCCCACCGCGCCGGGCAGCGGCACACCGACCGTTCCCGACGACACTCCCTCTCCGGCCGGCCCGACCAGCGGGTGGGGACCGAACATGTGGAACGGAAATTCGGGTTCCAACATGATGGGCGGCAACGGGGGCTCGTGGGGGCCCGGCATGATGGGCAACGGCATGATGGGCAACTGGTGGCTGCCAGGCAACGGCACCCGGGTGCAGACCCTCGACCAGGCCCGCCAGCGGGCGACGGCGTTCGCCGACCGGCTCGGCCTCCGGGTCGGCGAGATCATGCAGTTCTCCCGCAACTTCTACGCCGAACTGCAGACCACCGACGGCCACCCGGCCACCGAGGTCCTGGTCAACCCCGCCGACGGCGCCGTACAGATCGAGTACGGGCCGGCGATGATGTGGAACACCGACTACGGCATGCATTACGGCAGCCGAAGCCAGGCCCGGATCTCGGCCACACAGGCACGGAGCATCGCCCAGCAGTGGCTCCGCGACCACGGCAACACACTGACCGCGGGCGACCCGGAGCCCTACCCCGGCTACTACATCCTGCACACCATGCGGGCTGGGAAGATCACTGGCATGCTGTCGGTCAACGCCTCCACCGGCCAGGTCTGGTACCACACTTGGCACGGCACCTACATCGCCACCAGCCAGCGGTAACCCACAGCCACGGCCTCCATGGGCTGCGGAAGGGGAGCCCGAGGTGACGGCGGAGGACCCCGGCGATCAAACCGCCGACGCCGTCGTCGCCACCATGCTGCCATCGTGGAAGCCGCCCCGAGCATCGTGGAAGCCGCCCCGAGGCCATGATCCACTTTGCCGACGCCCGACCTCATGGCCCGTCACCTCACTGGCCCCGTCACCTCGCCGGCGAGGCGACCGTCTCCAGGCGCGACCCGACACCCCGAGATCAAGCACCGATTTCCGGCATGAAAACGACCTGTGAGTGGAATCGGCGGGCACCCTTCAAGGAATGGGAATGCCGTGTTCCCGCTCCCTTCGACGAGGTGGCAGCCCGGGCAGCGTAGCCCGTGCGTGCGGCGCCTCCCGCGCCGGCCCAGTGTGCTCGTGCAGACCAGCAGCGGCGGCCACGTAGTCCTGCGCCGTGAGCAGGCCGGTCAGTCGACCGTGCGGGTCGGTGACCGGCAGCGCGTCCATGTGTTCCTCCGTCATCACGGTTGCAGCACGGAGCGTCGACTCCTCCGGATGGACCGTGACCGTGCGGCGCCCGTGCACGAGGTCGCGCACCGTCCGGCAGGACAACGTCACCGCTGGGTCCGCGCAGGCGACGGCGAGCTCGGCGCGGTCCAGCACGCCGGCGCAGCAGCCGTCCTGGCGGACCACCGGCAGATGACGCTGCCCGGACCGCTCTACTACCTCCCAGGCCATCAGCAGCGTCTCGTCCTCGCTGATCGAGTACGGCGCCTCGTTCATCAGGGCACCCACAGACAGCCTCTCGTCCACGACTGCCTCCTTCCGGTCAGCGTTGGCTGGGCCGAGGCCCGCATCCAGTGGTTTCCCGCAGGACGGTCAGACGGCGGTGGTATTCGTCCTCGTCGATCTCTCCCCGGGCGAAGCGTTCTGCCAGGAACTGCTCGGGGGACGGCCCAGGTGGCCGGGCATCGGCACGGTCACTGCTCCCTCTCGGCCTCGCCAGGGCGCGGTACAGAAGGACGCCGAAGGTGATAATCAGGGCCCAGAAGAGGATCATGCCGGCGGACATGGCGAACCAGCCCCATCCACCGACACCGTGGTCGTACCAGAACAACATGGTGACTCATCTCCCTCACAGGGCACCGAGAGCCAGGGCCTGGTGCCTGCGACTTTCGAGGTGTCCGGTTCTCACGCTCGCCCGGACCGTGGAGCACGTCATGAGCCGGTGAGGCCAACGCAAGGGGCCGATGGGCCCTCATCGCCGAGAGGGGGATGAACAGGATCTGCTGCCCCGGGAGCACATGAGCCGCAAGCAGCAGCTCGGTCACGCGGGCAAGGGGACCGGCTCGCCGACGCCGTGTCCATCGCCGTACGGGCCCGGCGGATCGCCGTGCAGAGTGCCGTGGGCGGGATGACGATGTCTCTGGCTGCGATGGCCGCCGCCGCCTTCGGCCTGCTGCCGCCTGCCCCGGGCGCTCTGCTCCAGGAGGCCATCGACGTCGCAGTCATCCTCAACGCCCTGCGCGCGCTGCGCGTGGACCAGACCGCGCGGCCGGCGCTGACGCCCACTGCCGAGGCGCTCATCCACCGCTTCGCGTCGGAACACCACGACCTCCAGGACGTGCTCGAAGCGGTGCACGGTGCAGCCGACCACCTCTCCGACGGTCCCGGCCCACAGGCTCTGGCCGCCGTCGAAGAGGCGTACCGGCTGCTCACCGAACGGCTGCTGCCCCACGAGTACGCCGAAGAGCACCAGCTCAACCCCGCGCTCGCGCCCACCCTCGGTGGGCCGGAGGCGATGGCCACCATGAGCCGTGCCCACACCGAGATCGAACGCCTCTCCCGCCGCATCGCCACCCACCTGCGGCTGGCTCACGCCGAGGGCGGCTTGTCCCCCGGCCAGCTCGACGATCTGCGCGGCTGCCTGTACGGACTGCACACCGTCCTCCGCCTGCACTTCACACAGGAGGAGGAGAGCTATTTCTCGCTGGCCGAGTGAGGCTGACCGGGGTCGGCACTCTCTCGTCCGGCCCGTCTCAGCGCCCGGGGGCCACTACAGGGGCTGAGCCCTCGGCCGGCGGTGATGGTGGGTGTCGCGGACATCGCTGAGGTGATGGGGAGCGTTGGACGGCTTCCTGTCAACACGTCATCAAGATCGACACTATGCGAAGCAACTGGGCCGGATCCCGTTGGGCAAGTAGAACGTCGGTCGCTTGGACCACGGCCCGTCTACGCGCGGGCGACCGCCCAGCCCCGGCTCGTACCGGTGTTCCTGACGATCACCCCCGGGTGAGGCCCTCCGCAGACGCGGCTGCCACGTCCACTAATCCCTCCGCCTGGCCAATGCGCCTCGGGGCGGACCGCAGGGCCGTGATGGTGGGGCCACTCGGCCCGGTCGCTTACCCCCTCAGTCCCTATGGCCCATGCAGCACGCACCGGACGCTGGAGGAAGCATCCGGAAGGAGACTCGCGATGACCGGCATCCAGGTAGCCCCGGTGCACGCACTGCTGAGCGACGGCACCACTGTGCGGATACGGCAGGCGGGGCCGGCGGACCGCGAAGAAGTGCTACGGCTGTACCAGGAGATGTCTCCGGAGAATCTGCGGCTGAGGTTCTTCTCCATCAGTCCGGCCTCCGCCCGGAAAGCCGCCGCCCGGGTGGCCGAAGGCGAACGGCCCGGCTACCACGCGCTGGCCGCGGAGTCCGAGGGACACCTGATCGGTCTGGCCGAATACGAAGTCCTTTCGCCGGGCAGCACCGCCGACATCTCGGTGGCCGTCGCCGACGGCTGGCACCACCGCGGCGTGGCCACCCTGTTGCTGGAACACCTGGCGGACGCGGCCCGTACGGCAGGTGTGACGGCGTTCAGCGCCGACGCCTTGTCCGAGAACCACGATGTGCTGAAGGTCTTCCACGACCTGGGACTGCACGTCACCCGCCACTTCGACGGACCCGAGGTGCACTGCACGGTCGAACTGAGCGAGGACGACGCCTACTTGAATGCCGTCGAGGCCCGGGGACGGGTCGCCGACGTCGTCAGCATGCAGCCGCTGCTGCGGCCGAAGGCCGCCGTGGTGATCGGTGCGGGTCGCAAGCCCGGCTCCGTGGGGCGGGCGATCCTGCGGAACATCTGCACCGGTGGCTACACCGGGCTCGTCTACGCCGTACACCCCGAGGCGGGAGCGATCGCCGGGGTGCACGCCTACCGGTCCGTCGCCGATCTGCCGCAGGTACCCGACCTGGCCGTGATCGCCGTACCGGCCGCGGCTGTTGCCGGGGTGGCCGAGGAGTTCGGGAAGGCCGGCGTGCGAGCCCTGCTCGTGGTGTCCGCCGGACTGGACGCCCATCAGGCCGGAGGCCTGATGGGCGCGTGCCGACGCTACGGTATGCGGC
The DNA here is from genome assembly GCF_036227505.1 of Streptomyces sp. NBC_01450. Taxonomy (NCBI): domain Bacteria; kingdom Bacillati; phylum Actinomycetota; class Actinomycetes; order Kitasatosporales; family Streptomycetaceae; genus Streptomyces; species Streptomyces sp. NBC_01450. The sequence goes on from NZ_CP109481.1 coordinate 1,424,896, forward strand.
TGGTCGGCCCCAACTGCCTGGGGCTGGCCAACACGGAGGACCACGTACACCTCGACGCGACCTTCGCCGCCCGCCATCCCGGACCGGGTACCGCTGGAGTCGCCGTGCAGTCGGGCGGTGTGGGCATCGCGCTGCTGGACGGCCTCGCCCGGCTCCGCATCGGCGTGTCCAGCTTCGTCTCGCTCGGCGACAAGTACGACGTCAGCGGTAACGACATGCTCCAGTGGTGGGAGAGCGATGGGCACACCGACCTGGCGATGCTGCATCTGGAGTCCTTCGGCAACCCGCGCGCTTTCTCGCGCACCGCTCGCCGGGTGGCCCGGGCAATGCCGGTACTCACTGTGGACGCCGGCCGATCCGAGGCCGGACGGCGCGCCGCGGCCTCCCACACCGCGGCGGCGGCCACCCCGACCATGACCCGGCAGGCCCTGTTCACCCAGGCCGGTATCACTGCCACCCGCACCATCGGCGAACTCCTGGACACCGCTGCCCTGCTGCATGCACAGCCCCTGCCCGCAGGTACCAAGGTCGCTGTCGTGAGCAACGCGGGTGGGGCGGGAGTCCTGGCCGCCGACGCGTGCACGGACGCCGGACTCGTCGTCCCGGAACTCGGCGCCGACCTTGTGGACGAGCTTCTCGGTCTGCTGCCCCAGGGTGCCACCGCTACCAACCCGGTGGACGTCACTGCGGCGGTCGACGAAGAGCAACTGCGGGCGTGCATCAGCCTCCTGACCCGGCACGGCGCCGCCGACGCCGTCCTCGTCACGCTGGTCCCCACCGCGGTCGCCGCGGCCACCGGCGAAGACCTGGTACACGCCCTGACGTCGACCCCGGGGCCGCTCCCCCGTCCGGTCCTCGCGGTCCTGCCCGCCCAGGCAGCCCGTGTCGAGCTTCTGCCGACTGCCGACGAGACCATCGTCCCCGCGTACTCGGACGCCGAGGACGCCGCCCGTGCCCTCGCCCACACCGCCGCCCGCGCCGACTGGCTCTCTCGGCTCCCGAGTTCAGTACCGGATTTGCGGAACGTGGAGACCGGTCGCGCGCGGGATCTCGTTGCCGCATATCTGGACGGCAACCCGGAGGGTGGCTGGCTGGATCCCCAGGCGACCGCGGCGCTCCTCGCCTGTTACGGCATCCCGCAGATCCCCTGGGCGTGGGCGCGGGACGAGGACGAGGCCGTCGCCGGGGCCGAGCGGCTCGCAGGGCACGACGGGCGGGTCGTGATGAAGGCCTACTGGCCAGGGTTGCTGCACAAGAGCGAACAGCACGCCCTCCACCTGGACCTGCAAAACGCCTCCCAGGTCAGGGCCGCTCACCGTGATCTGGTCACCCGGTTCGGTGACCGAATGACCGGGGTGGTCGTCCAGCCACTCGGCGAACGCGGCGCCGAACTGTTCGCCGGTGTCGTCCAGGACGAGATCTTCGGACCGCTCGTGGTGTTCGGGCTGGGCGGCACGGCGACCGAACTGCTCGCCGACCACGCGGCCCGGCTGGCCCCCCTCACCGAGCTCGACGTGCACGACCTGCTGACCTCGCCACGCTGCTCTCCGCTGCTGTTCGGGTACGCAGGCAGCCCCGCCGCCGACCTCGGTGCTCTGGAACAGCTGCTGCACCGACTGTCGCGGATGGCCTCGGACCTGCCTCAGCTGACCGATGCCGACCTCAACCCAGTGCTCGCCGGGCCGCACGGGGTCACGACGCTCGACGCCCGCATCCGGCTCGTCCCGCGCCACGCCCACGACCCGTATCTGCGCCGGCTGCGCTGACCCGATCCCCACGGTTCGAAGGAGACCAGCCATGGAACTCACGAAGATCGGCGCCGTCATGACCGACGATGTCGTCGCAGCCCAGTACGGCACGCCGTTCAAGGACGTCGTACGCCTCCTGCGCGAGCACCGCATCAGCGGGCGGCCGGTGATCGACGAGGACGACAAGGTCATCGGTGTCATCTCCGAGACCGATCTGATGCAACGCCAGGCACGCCCCCCGGAGTCCCGCGGCCTGTTGGGTACTTGGGCGCTCCGGCTGCGGCGCGGTGCGCGGCGGAGGACCGCCAGGAGCCGGGCACGGACGGCCGGCGGGGTGATGTCAGCACCCGCCGTGACGGTACCCGCGGAGGCAGCTCTTCGTGAGGCCGCCCGGCTGATGACGCAGCATTGCATCGAACGGCTGCCCGTGGTCGACGAGGAGGACCGTCTCGTCGGTATCGTCACCCGCCGCGACCTGCTCCAGGTCTTCGTGCGATCCGACGAGGAAATCCGGCAGGCGGTGCAACGCGAGATCCTGTTCGACGCCCTGTGGCTCGGCCCGCACACCGTCGAGGTTGACGTGTACGACGGTGCGGTCACCCTCACCGGGCAGCTGGAGCACCGCAGCGACGCCGCCGTAGCGGTCGCCATGACCCGACGCCTGGACGGGGTCGTCGACGTGGTCGACCACCTCACCTACCGCTTCGACGACAGGCACGCCCGGCCCGCCGGACCGGCCATGCACGGCATGGCCGACGACTGACTGCACGAGCTGTGGAAGCAGAGACCATGAAGGGAGCCGGTGTGATGACCTCCGCCACCACCATGACCACGGCCTTGCGTGCCGAGCACCGCGACCGCCTGATGCGCCTTGCCCGCGAGGTCTCCTTCGATGCCGGCACTCGCCTGTTCGAGGAGGGTCGGCGCGCCGATCTCTTCTGGATCGTGCGGACCGGCACTGTCGCCCTCGACCTGTACGTGCCCGGCCGCCGTCCCGCTGTCATCGAGTCGCTCGGTCACGGCGAACTGGTCGGCTGGTCCTGGCATTTCCCGCCATACCTCTGGCAGCTGGGCGCCGAGGCGATGAGCCCGGTGCGCGCCTGGGAGTTCGACGCCGAGGCGGTCCGGGCGATGTGCGCCGAGGACGCCGAGTTCGGCCGGGCGATCGCGGTCTGGGTCGGCCGTGTGGTCGCCCAGCGGCTGCACGCCTCCCGGGTCCGGCTGCTCGACCTCTATGCCCCCTACGGCAGCGGTGGCCTGACGTGACTGCCCGCCCGGCCTCACGAGGAGGACAGGATGCACACCAGCCCGCACCGGGTGAGTGACGTGATGACACATGCCGTCGTCGCAGTGGGCCGCAAGGCTCTGTTCAAGGACATCGTCGAGCGCATGGAGCAGTGGTGCGTCAGCGCCCTTCCCGTGCTGGAGGGCGACGGCCGGGTCATCGGAGTGGTTTCCGAGGCCGACCTGCTGCCCAAGGAGGAGTTCCGGGACAGCGACCCGGACCGGTTCACCCAGCTGCAACGGCTGTCCGACCTGGCCAAGGCCGGGGCCGTGAGCGCGGAGGAGCTGATGAGCACCCCGGCCGTCACCGTCCACGCCGACGCCACGCTCGCCGAGGCCGCACGCATCATGGCCCTGCGACATGTGAAACGTCTGCCCGTCGTGAACGCCGAGGGCGTCCTGGAAGGCGTCGTCAGCCGCGGGGACCTGCTCAAGGTGTTCCTGCGCCCGGACAACCATCTCGCCGACGAGATCCGGCGCGACATCGTGGACGTCCTCTTCCCGGCCCCGGTCGAGCCCGTGCACATCACGGTCACCGAAGGCGTCGCGACCCTGACCGGACGAGTTACGGACGCCGCCCGCATTCCGCTTGCCGTCCGTCTCGTGCGGGGCGTCGAGGGGGTGGTGGGCGTGGACTGCCGGCTCACTGCCGCCGACGGGTAGCGCCCCTCGCTACAAGAACAGCTGCCCTGGCAATCGAGGTTGTTGGCGGCCAGCCTGTTGCGCGTACGGGCTCGGCGTTCAGCTCTTGCCCCCACTCAGGTTCCCCCACTGAGGTCCGACCTGCTTCCATTCCTGGTCCCATTCGGCCATACGCCGCCGGATGAGCCGGCTGCGAACCACCCATCCAACCGTCCAAACCGCGACGCCCGCCGAGGGGGCCACCAGGACTCCGGTCAGGGCCGCCTGCAGGGTTGCCGCTGCACCCGTGACGGGTGCGGACACCACGCGACCCATATGGTCCGTCCAGACGGTTATCCGGGTGCCGGCCGGAGCACCAGGGAGCACCTTCGCCCGGTCGGTGTGCACGGCTCCGTCCGCTGTCGTCCAGCGCACGACCGCCCATACCCGGCCGTCGTCGTATCCGCCGAGCGCCGTCCTCGCCGCGTCGTCGGTGAGGACGGCGGACACGGTGTGGACCTGAGCCTGCCGCGCGGCGAAGGCCGAGTCCGTCGCCTGGGCCGCGGCCGCGCCCGCCAGGGTCCCGCCGGAAAGGGCACAGATCCAGGTGGCGAGCACGATCCACGCTTCGACGACATCGCTGTGCCGCCGGAGCGGGTTGCGCCGCCAGCGCCATAGCCGTACAGGTTTCACCGTCGTGGGAGGTGTCTGCGTCATGGTCGCCGCCTCCTCTCGCCGGACGCCGGCCGCCGTCAGGTGGAGGCCGACGTCCGGCGTGTGTCCGACACGTCAGGGTCGAGGTCCGGATGGCGCGTCGGACCGGTCAGCGCGCACTGCACGTCCACCACGCCCTCCACGGCCCGCACCAGCAGGGCGGCGAGCGGGACGAGCGCGGTGTCGTGCACCAGGCCCGAGAGCGTCACGACACCGTCGCGCACCTCGATCCGGAGCGCTTCGGCGTGTGTACCGAAGAGCCGTTCGACGACCTCGCGCCGGACCTCCTCGGCGATGTCCTCGTCATCCCGCAGGAACACCTTCAGCAGGTCGGAGCGGCTGACGATCCCCTTGAGTGCGCCATCGTGCCCGACGACCGGCAGCCGCTTGACCCCGTGGCGTGCCATGACGCGCGCGGCGCGGGCGAGGGTGGCGTCGGGTGTCACGGTGACGGCCGGGGCGGTCATCAGCTGGCCGGCTGTCACCGCGCCGGCCTTGTACACGTCGGCGGGATGCTGTAGCTGGCCATACCGGTCGAGATCGCTTTGCCGGTACTCCTCCTTAAGCAGCATGTCGGCCTCGGAGACGACACCGACGACGCGTCCGGCGTCATCCAGCACCGGGAGGGCGCTGACCCGCCACGCCCGCATGGTCTTCACGATGTCCTTGAAGGTCGCTCCCGTGCGCAGGGCAACGACCCTGTGGGTCATCACGTCGTCCACCACAGTCGGAGTGCCGTCCATGGCGTCCTCCATTGGTCTCGGGTGCGTCCTACGACACCTTCAGCCTGAGGCAACGGACACGTTCACGGCATGGGCCGAGTGGCCCGTCCCACGGTCCCTGTCACGGGGCCGACCGGGGTTACGGCGCGGCCGGTGACGCTGTCGTGCGAGGGGTGTCCGCGCAGTTCCGGAAGATAATTCCTACTCGACGGGCAGCGGAACCCACCAGGTAAGCAGCGTGCCGCCCCCGTCGGGGCTGTTCACCTCGAACCGGCCCCCCAGCTACTCCGCTCGCTCGGCCATGTTGCGCAGTCCACCGCGGCGTTCGCCGGGCGTGATTCCCACACCGTCGTCCGAGATCGTCAAAGACGCCTCGTGGCCGTCAGTCGTCAGGACCACTTGGGCCCGGTCGGCGTGCACACCGCCACGGCTCAGGCAGCCTTGGGGCCGCTCGGCCCACCCGCGGGGACCGAGGGCACCTCCCCTACGGCACCGTTCCGGCGGAGGCTGAAGGTGTACCGAGACCGCGGGAGCCGAGGAGACGCGTCATGGTCCGCTACGTGTACGACTTCCAGGACGGCGGCCGCGACCTGGCCGACCTGCTCGGTGGCAAGGGGGCCAACCTTGCGGAGATGGCGCGGCTGGGCCTGCCGGTGCAGCCGGGGTTCATCGTCACCACCGAAGCCTGCCGCGCCTTTACCGGTGCAGAGCCGGAGGGCATGTCGGCGGAGGTTTCCCGGCACCTGCCGGCGCTGGAGTCGACCGTCGGGCGGCTGCTCGGACAGCCGGACGAGCCCTTGCTGGTATCCGTCCGCTCCGGGGCCCGTTTCTCCATGCCCGGCATGATGGAAACGGTCCTCGACATCGGCCTGAACGACGCCTGGTCTCGGCGGTAGGCACGGTCGCCTCGGGCCAGTCGACGCTTGACCTGGCGACCACTGCTGGGCTCATGCGCTCGCTGCGTGCCGACCCGGCCGAGACACCGTCCATCCCGCCGGAGCTGGCAGGCCTGTCGCCCCGGGAACGGGACATCCTCGCCCTCGTCGGCGACGGCCTCACCAACCGCGAGATCAGCAAGAGGCTGTACCTGTCCGAGAAGACCGTCAAGAACCACATCTCCCGGCTGCTGGCCAAGCTCGGCGTGCAGCGCCGGGTGCAGGCGGCCGTCCTCGCCTCTCACCTGGACCCGCATGAGGCCGGGGACCACTGCGCGCATTGATCGCATCAGGGAACCGTTCCTAGTGACTGAGCGGGAGTGAGTCCTGTCGCCAGGGCTCACGCTCAGCCGCACGTCCCGAGCGGTGTTGGGCGTGCTGGTTGCCCGCGTTCGCTCCGTGTCCGGGCGGCACGCATCGTGTGCGTGGTCCGGGAATACGGGGGCGGGGTTCCTCACGCCCAAGGGCGTCCGGTCGGGCCTGGACGGTCCGATGCCCACAGCCATCGCTCTGGTGGGTGTGGGGCGGTGCCGTCCGTCGCCGGACCGAATGTCCTTGGGCGCGCCTTCCGACCGCGATGCTGGCCGCATCGTGCCGGGTGGTCTTACGGGTCTTGCTGGTGAGGGGCTTTTGCCAGTGCTGGGCGCCCCACCGCGAGGTGTAGGCCGGGTCCACGGCGATGATGGTGATGTTGGTGGCGTCGGCCATGGAGGTGAGGCGGGCGCGGAGCCTGCCGGTGGGCATGCCGGAGATCAACTGCCTAAACCGGCGCTTGCGGCCGTGCTTCTCGCGGGTCTTCTCGGCGGTGAAGTCCAGGTCCTCCACCGCGATCGCCTTGACGCCACAGGACTTCGCCCAATTCAGCAGCCTGGACAGGGCGTGGCGGACCTGAGCGTCGCGGTGGGTGGCGCTGCCGGACAGGTCGAAGTCGAAGCGGCGCGGGTTGCCGAGCGGGTTGCCGTGCGCATCGAGACGCCAGGCCGCGAGGTGATCGGCGTTGGTGTCCACGCCGATCACACCGTGCGCGAGGACGGCATCCAGCGGCATCACCGGGGCGGGCGCGTACTGCCAGGACGCGGTCACGTACCAGCGCCCGCGCCCCACGTCGAAGTGGATGCGGTAGGCCACGGCCCGGTTGGCTTCCACGCGGTCGGCCCACTCGACGCCCCGGTGGGGGAAGGCGAGACGGGAAGCGAGGACGTACCGGCCGTGCGGGGCATTCGCCAGCGCGGCGAGCGGGGCTGGGAGTTTGAGGGAGACTTCGCCGTCGGGTGTGACGCGGATGGTCTCGTTGCCGTACCGCTTCCCGCTCTCGCCGTCAGCGGCGAGAAACCAGCGCTCCGCCTCCCACCGCTCCCGCCAACGGGTCTCGGTGAGCTGGGCGTCGGCAAGGTGGTGGCGGGTGTTGACCAGGCGCCTGCCACCGCGCACCACACGAACCCGTCCGGCCCGCCACTCCTCGACAACCGCCGCGTACCGGGACTCCAGCACGGCTAGCCGACGCGACTTCGCATGCCATTCCCGCGCAGACCGGTAACCACCCGGAGCCCCTTTCGAGCCGCGCTCCCCAACGGGCAGCGACAGACGGTGCCGGATCGCCCGGATCCCGGCCTCAAGGCTATGAATGTGTGCCGCCTGGCAACGCCGCGCAAGCGCCCACTGATCATGCGAGGCCTTGGTGAGCGCACCGGCCCACCGGGACGACGACAACGGCGTCAGCCCACGCTTGCGTACCGCCCACGCCTCCGCGCAATGCTCCAGACCATCAGCACACCGCGTCTTGAGATCCCGCGACGCCAACGCGCCCAGGTGCGCGCCGACCAGCCGCAGCACCCTCTCGTCCCCGGCCGTCAGATGCTTGAGCCGGCCGCGCACAGCGACACCGGACGGTCCTGAAGCGACAAACGGCACAGCCACCACCCGCAGCCCCGAAGGCGGTCGCTCCCCCCTCCCACGCACCACACCCCACCCCCCACTCAAGCCCGCACCCCCACGTCACACAGACCAACGAACCACACCCGCAAAGGTCACCCGTTCCCATCCCGAACAATCAGGCGACCCCTCCCTCACGAACAGGCGAAACAGAACACGCTCACTCCTGCACCCTCATATGCAGCAATTCGCAGAAAAAACCCAGCAGTTGATTACCCCACCAGACAACCCTGGCTCAGGCGGCGGTGAGAAGGTTCTGCACCTCGACGACGTCGGCGATGTTCTCCACCTCCGCCACCAACCGAGCCATGCTGGCCGGAGGCATCCGCCCCGTCAGCTCCACGATGCCGTCGTGCACGGCCACCTCCACGGTCTCCTGGTCGACCGGCGGGCAGCAAGCCTCGATCCTGGCCTCGACCTCGGCCCGTATCCCGGCGTCGTCCCTGATGAGGGCCTGCAGCAGCGCGTTGCGGCGTACGACGCCGACCAGGTGGCCCTCGCGGTCGGTGACCGGGATCCGCTTCAGCCGGGACAGCGCGGCAAGCCAGCCGGCCTCGGCGACGGTCGCCCCCGGCAGCACCGTGATCGCCGGGCTCGTCATCAGGTCGGCCGCCGTCTCACCGCGGGCCTTGCTCTGCATCCGCCGCTCACGCAGTCTGCCGATGTGTCCGGGCCGGTGACCGGAGGCCTCGAAGGCGACCTTCGCAAGCAGATCGTTCTCCGAGACGACGCCCACCACGTGGTCCTCGGTATCCACGACGGGGACGGCGCCGACCTGCTCACGTGCCAAGAAACGGGCGATGTCGCGGTACGGCAGGTCGTCGCGCAGGGAGGCGGCGGGCACGTCCATCACGTCGCGCACCAAAGGGATCTTGGCTTTGGGCGGCGAAGGCGGTTGCGGGGGCGCCGCGGCCGACGGCACCGGGCGGCCGGTGGCGCCTGCGGGGGCCTGCTCTTCAGTGCGTGCATACTCAGCCGCAGCCGTGGCCACGGCACCCAGGTAGCGAATCAGCATGTCCTGCCGGTCCGCCTCGCCGGGGCTCCAAGGGCGGGAGGGCCGGTCCTGTCTAGCCGCGGCCTCCGCGGAGAAGTTCTCGTGCCTGTTCACGGCGGCCTCCGGACTCCGTCGAATTGCCTGCACTCCCAGTCTTTCGCTCCGGCCGCTCTTGCCAAGAGCCGAACGGCCCTGGTGGAACGGCGTGACGGCCCTATCCGGTGCGGGGAGGAACGGGAACGGTGAGACTGAAGGAGCAGCCGACCGGCAGGAGGTCGCCGATGAGTCTGCGGGACTTCCTGGAGCGGTTCCGTCCGGCGGGAACACCGGGAGCGTCCGCCACCGGCGTACCCGCCGACCGTACGGCGGAACGTGCCGCGGAATTGGAGCCCGCCCTCGCGCAGCTGACGGATGTGCAGCACGAGGCGGCACGGATCCGGGCCTCGGCGGACGAGGCGGCCACGGCCGTACGGCAGGATGCGGCGCGGGAGGCTGCGGAGCTCGTGGCGGCTGCCCGGGAGCGTGCTCCCGAGATTCGCCGACAGGCTGCGGAACCCGTCCTCCGGGAGGCTAGGCGGGAAGCGGACGCCCTTCGCGCCGCCGGGGACCTCGCCGCTTCGGCGGTCCGGGAGCGGGGCAGGGAGCGCATGCCGGATCTGGTGGTCCGTGCCGTGGCCGATGCGCTGCGTCTGGCAGGCATCCCGGACGAAGGCGAGACGCCATGAGTGCCGGTTGGGTCGCCGGGGCGGTGCGGGCCAAAGCCCTCGTCGGCCGGTACCCGGGCGCCGCAGGAGCGCGGGAGGTCGCGGCCTGTGACAGGCTCGACGACGCCTTGCGGTGCCTGGCAGCGACCCCGTACTCGAGATATGCGCAGACCGCGGTCGGCCTGCCCGAGGCGCAGCGGGCGGTGACCGCCACGCTGTTGTGGCATCTGCGGGTGCTGGCCGGCTGGCTGCCCCGGGGCGGTGCCCGCCTGCTCGTTCCGCTGGCCGCCGGATTCGAGATCGCCAACGTTGCCTCCCGGCTGCCCGCACCAAACGGTCGTCGCGCGGCGAGCCCGCAGCCGTACCGGCTCGGGGCGCTGGAGACTGCCTGGCGAAGTCTGGAGCACGCCGCGACGCCCGGGGAGCTTCGGGCGGCGCTCGCCGCCTCGCCCTGGGGCGACCCGGGTGGTGACACGCCGTGGGCCCTGGTCACGGGTATGCGGATGGCCGCAGCCCGGCGCACCGCAGTCGCCGTACCGCCTGCACGCCGCTGGGCCCAGGGACGCGCGGTCCTGCTGACGGCCCGTGAACAGTTCGTGCATCAACGCTCCCTGCCGGAGCCCTCGCAGCGTCACGCGGCACGGCTGCTCGGGGGGCGGGCGTCGGCCGCCGCCTCGTACCAGGAGTTCCGCGAGCGTCTTCCCTCGGCGGCCGGTTGGGTCCTGGCGGACGTCGAGGAACCGGACGCGCTGTGGAAGGCCGAGGCCCACTGGTGGCGGACGGTGCAGGCCGATGGCGCGGCGATGCTGCGCGACGGCCGGTACGGGCCGCGCGTGGTCGTGGGTGCGGTCGCGGTGCTGTCCGTGGACGCCTGGCGGGTGCGGGCGGCGCTGGAGTCGGCGGCGCGCGGTGGACGGCCCGGGGAGGTTTTCGATGCCCTGGTCTGAGGCGATGGCTCCGGTCCGGATGCGCCGTGTGGCGGTGATCGTGCCGCAGGCGGCCCTGCGGGACACGCTGGTGCGGATCGCCGAGGCCGGTTGCGTGGAACTGGACCGCGCCGAGGAGACGGCTCCGGGCGCGGCGGCGGTGCGGCTGCAGCGGCTGCGGGGACGTGTCACGACGACCGGGCCCGAGAGCGCCGCTTCGGCCGTCCTGGCCGCCGCCGCGCCCGACCTCGAGCTGCTCGAAGAACGAGGCGATGTCGAGTTGCTGGCGGGCGAGGCTCAGTTGGAGGAGCGCGCGGAAGGCGCCGTACGGCGTGGGGAGGTGGCCGCGCTGGCCGGGTGGTGCCCGGCCGCCGAGGTGCCACGCGTCGCGGGCCGGCTGGCCGCTGCGGGCGGCGCGCTGGTGCCGCTGCCGTCCCCGCGCGGCGCGGATCCGCCGACGCTGCTGCGGCCGGGCGGCCCCGCCTCCTTCACGCCGCTCGTGACGACGTACGGCACACCGGCCTACGCCGACCTCGACCCCTCGTGGCCGGCGGGCCTCGCCTACGTCGCGATGTTCGGGATCATGTTCGGTGACGTGGGGCACGGGGCGCTGCTGGTGCTCGGCACGCTCGCGCTCCGCCTCGGGCGGCCCCGTCGGCTTGCCCGGCTGGGCCGGCTGTGGCCGTTCCTGGCGGGCGCGGGAGTCGCCTCCATGCTCGCGGGCGCCGCCTACGGGGAGTTCTTCGGCCCGACCGGGCTGCTGCCGGTGCTGTGGCTGAGCCCGTTGGACAGTCCTGCCCGCCTGCTCGCCGCCGCCGTGGTTTTCGGGGCGGGACTGCTCGCCGTCGCGCATGCCGCCGGCGCGGTCAACCGTGTGCGTGAGGCCGGCTGGGGCACGGCGTTGTACGCGTCGTCCGGCTGTGCCGGGCTGCTGTTCTACCTGGGGCTCGCGCTGGCCACGGCGGGCCTGCTCCTGCATCGGCCGCCCGCGGCCGTTGTCGGGGTCACGCTCGCGGTGACCGGGCTGGCGCTGGTGGCCTTCGGCTTGTTCCGGGCCACGGCGGGTGGCGGCGCCGGATGCGCCGAGACAGCTGTACAACTGTTCGACGTCGTCGTGCGTACGGGCACCAACACCCTGTCGTTCGCCCGGCTCGCGGCCTTCGGCCTCACCCACGCCGCACTCGCCGACCTGGTGTGGCGCGGCACCACGGGCCTGGCCGGGCACGGTGGTGCCGGAGTCGTCGGCGCCGTGGTGCTGTTCGCCGTGGGTACGGCCCTCTCGTTCGGCCTGGAGGCCCTGGTGGCAGGTGTGCAGGCCCTGCGGCTGGAGTACTACGAACTCTTCTCCCGGCTCTTCGAGACGGAGGGCCGCCCGTTCCGTCCCTGGCACGTTCCCCCGGCGGAACCTGCCGACCGCGCTACGAAGGTGGTCCCATGCTCACCTGGCTGATCGTCCTGCCGGTCCTGGCTGCGGTGCTCGGCGCCGTCCGGCTGCTGCGGCGGCACCGGATCAGACACACCTTCCGCTGGCTGCTGGCGACGAACCTGGCCCTGCTGGGTGGCGCCTGTGTCGTCCTGGCCACGGCACTGGCGGCCCCTGCACAGGCGTCGGCGCACGCCGCCGCGTCCGGTGGGGTCAACGGGTCCGCCCTGATCGGGGCGGCCATCGCCGTGGCCGGGGCCTCGATCGGGGCTGCGATCGCCGTCGCGTACACGGGCGCAGCAGCGCTGGCAGCCCTGAGCGAACGTCCGGAGATGTTCGGCCGGGCGATGGTGATCGTCGGTCTGGCGGAGGGCATCGCGGTGTACGGCCTGGTGGTGGCGATCCTGCTGATCGGAAAGGTCTGACGATGGGCACCGTGACCGCCATCGGGGCACGGACCAGCGTGTGCGGGCTGGCCCTGGCAGGGGTCGACGTCCTCGTCGCGGAGGATCCGGACGCCGTCCGTCGCGCTTGGCGGGCGCTTCCCGGCACAGCCGGGCTCGTGATTCTCACGGCCGAGGCCGCCGAAGCGCTGGGAGCCGAGACCACGGCGCCCGACCCGTCCCGTCCGCTGACGGTGGTGATGCCCTGATGACCGCGCCCGTGGACGCGCTGGACCCCGTGCGCGCGGAGCTGCTGCGCGCGGCACGGGCCTCGGCCGACGCCGTCCGGGACCGTGCGCGGGCCGACGCGGACGAGACCCTGCGCGCCGCTCGCGCTACGGCTGAGCAGGTGCTTGCGCAGGCGCGGGACCTCGGCACGGTCGAGGGCGCCGCCGATGCGGAGCGGGAGCGGGTGCGCGCGGTGCAGGATGCCTGGGCGGCGGAGCTCGTGGTCCGTGCCGAGGTCTACGCGGAACTGAGGAACGCGGTCCGCGAGGGTGTGCGCCGGGCACTGGCGGAGGGTGCCGTGCCACGGGCCCGGCTCGCCGAGGCGGCGCGGTCCGTGTTGGGAACGGGGGCACAGGTCACGGCTGCCGACGGGGGCGGTGTGACGGCCGAGGTGCCCGGCCGCCGGGTCGACCTGTCGGCCGACGCTCTCGCCGACCGGGCCCTGAGCCGACTGGGCGCGCGGGCCGAGACGCTGTGGGAGCCGCCGTGACCGCCCCGGGCAGCCAGGGGGCAGACCCGCAGGCCGAGGGCGCCGGTCCGACACCCTCGCAACAAGGCGACGCGTCCCGTCCACGGATCCTTCGGGTCGCCGGCCCCCTCGTGGAGATCACCTGCCCGGCCACGGTCGCCATGCACGACCTGGTCGCGCTGGGCGCCGCCCGGGTGCCGGGCGAGGTGGTCGCCATTCAGGGCGACACCGCCACTGTCCAGGCGTACGAGTACACCGGCGGGCTGGCCCCGGGACAGCCGGCGGAGCCGCAGGGCAGGCCGCTGTCGGTGCGGATGGCACCGGATCTGCTCGGCGGCGTGTTCGACGGTCTGCTGCGTCCCCTGGCCGGTGCCGGTGACTTCCTGACGAGCAGGTCGGGCGGCGCGCCTCACCGGCGTGCCTGGCGGTTCACACCACAGGTGTCCGCGGGAGCGCGGGTCTCGGCCGGGGACGCTCTCGGGGAGATCGGAGCGAGCGTGCCTCTCCGGCTCCTGGCGCCTCCAGGCAGCTCGGGCGAGGTGACCTGGATAGCCCCGGCGGGCGATCACTCCCCGGACGACGTGCTCGCCGTCGTGGGCGGGCACGAGGTGCGGATGGCACTGTCCTGGCCGGTGCGCGGGCCCCGACCGGTCGCGGAGCGGTTGCCGGCGGATCGGCCGCTGCACACCGGGCAGCGGGCAGTCGACCTGCTCTTCCCCGTGGCCCTCGGCAGTACGGTCGCCGTGCCGGGCGGCTTCGGCACCGGCAAGACCATGCTGTTGCAGCAGATCGCCAAGTGGTGCGACGCCGACGTGATCGTCTACGTCGGCTGCGGCGAGCGCGGCAACGAGATGGCCGACGTCATCGAGGAACTGTCAGAGCTGACCGATCCGCATACGGGGGGCCGTCTGGCGGAGCGGACCGTGACGATCGCAAACACCTCCAACATGCCGATGATGGCCCGTGAGGCGAGCGTGCACACGGGCGCCACGGTCGCCGAGTACTTCCGCGACATGGGCCTCGACGTCGTCCTGATCGCCGACTCGACCTCCCGATGGGCGGAGGCGCTGCGGGAGTTCGCCTCGCGGATGGGCGAACTACCCGCCGAAGAGGGCTATCCGGCGGGGCTCGCCTCTCAGCTGGCCGCGTTCTACGAGCGGGCCGCCGCGGTGCGCACCCTGGGCGGCGCGACCGGCTCCGTCACGGTGATCGGAGCCGTGTCCCCGCCGGGAGGCGACCGCACCGAGCCGGTCACCGCCCACACCGAACGCTTCGTCCGGTGCCTGTGGAGCCTGGACCGCGACCTCGCCTACGCACGGCACTACCCTGCCGTCTCCTGGGCGGACTCCTTCTCGCGGGACGCCGCCGCGCTGACCGCCTCACGCACCCGGGGCGGTGATCCCGAGTGGGCCGAGCGGCGCGGGCGGGTGGCACGACTGCTGGCGGAGGCGGACCGGCTGGCCGACCTCGTCGAACTGGTCGGCATCACGGCGCTGCCACCCCGGGAACGGATCAGCGTGCTCGCGGGACGGCTGCTGCGCGAGGCCGTGATCCAGCAGAACGCGCTGTCGCCCGCGGACGCCTACAGCGCCCCCGAGAAGACCGCGGCCCTCGTGGAGGCCGTGCTGACGGTGATCGACCGCTGTCTGGAAGTGGTGGACTCCGGTGCCCCGGCGGATGCGGTCGAGGCGGTGGACTTCACCCCGCTCCTGCGCGCCCGCGAGACCGCCGGCCCCGCGGAGACCGCCCCGGTGGCGGCGGCGCGGGACACCGTGCTGGACCGGCTCAAGGAGGTGGCATGAGCGGCGCCGTGAACATCGAGTACACGGGCGTGCGGGAACTGCGCGGGCCGCTCGTGGTCGTCGAAGGCGTGAACGGGGTGGGCTGGGACGAGTTCGCCACGATCGTGCTGGACTCCGGTGAACGCCGGCACGGGCTCGTCCTCGAAGTGGACCGGGATCTCGCGGTGGTGCAGGTACTGGAGGACACGGCCGGCATGGACCGGACCGGCACGCGTGTCGCCTTCGCAGGGACGCCGCTGCAGATACCGGTGGGCCCCGGGTGGCTCGGGCGGGTGTGCAACGGTCGGGGCGAACCGGCCGACGGCGGACCGCCGGTGCTGGGCGGCATCTACGCTCCGGTCGGCGGCGCGCCGATCAATCCCGTGCGCCGGGAACCCCCGAACGAGCCGGTACTGACCGGAGTGGGCGCCGTGGATGTCCTCACGACACTGGTTCGGGGCCAGAAACTGCCGGTGTTCTCGGCGGCCGGGCTGCCCCATCTGGAACTGGCGGTGCAGATCGCGGCCCAGGCGACGTGCGGCGGTGAGCCCTTCGCCGTCGTCTTCGCCGGAATGGGGCTCACCCACGCCGACGCGGCATTCGTCCGGGATGGGCTGGCCGCCCGCTCCGCCGCACGGGAACTGGCCCTCCTCGTCAACACGGCCGACGACCCGGTGATCGAACGGCTGCTCACCCCCCGTCTCGCGCTGACCGTCGCCGAGCACCTCGCGTTCACAGAGGGCCGACACGTGTTGGTGGTGATGACCGACATGACGGCCTACTCGGAGGCGTTGCGCGAAGTGTCCGCCGCCCGGGGCGAGATACCGGCCCGCCGGGCGTACCCCGGCTACCTTTACAGCGACCTCGCGTCCCTCTACGAACGCTGCGGCAGGATCAGAGGCCGCCCCGGGTCGGTGACCGTCCTGCCGGTACTCACCATGCCCGCGGGCGACATCACCCACCCCGTGCCGGACCTCACGGGCTACATCACGGAGGGTCAGATCGTCCTGTCCGCCGAGGTCCACGCCTCCGGCACGTATCCCCCCGTCGACCCGCTGGCCTCGCTGTCACGGCTGATGCGCAAGGGGGCCGGACCGGGCCGTACCCGCACGGACCATCCGGCTGTCGCCGCGCAGTTGATCGCCGCGCTGGCCCGGTCCCGGCAGGTGCGGGAGCTCGCCGACCTGATCGGGCGTCCCGCGCTCAGCCCGACCGACCTGCGCTTCCTGGACCTGGACGACGCCTTCCGGCACCGGTTCCTCGCCCAGGGGACGGAGGAGAACCGGTCGTTGGACGAGTCTCTGGACCGGGCCTGGGAGGTGTTGCTGGCCCTGCCGCGCAGCCAGCTCGGCATGATCCCCGCCGACCTGCTCGACGACCACGCCCGACCGCAGGACGAGGAGCCGACGTGAGTGCGCACGGGCGCCAGGTACCGACAGGGCGTGCCGGTCGGCTGCGGCTTCGCCGCAGCCTTGCCACCGCGCTGCGCGGAGCGGACCTGCTGGAACGCAAACTCCGGCTCCTGCTGGACCGGGAGCGTGCGGAGCGACGAGCGGCTGAGGAAGCGGGCCTTGTATGGCGGGAACAGCTGGCCGAAGCCGATTCCTGGCTGGTGCGTGGGGTGATGCTCGGCGGCGAACGGGCGCTGGCCGAGGCTGTTCCTGCGGGCCAGGCCTCTATCGAGGTCCAGTGGGCCGCGCTGATGGGTATACGCCATCCCGCAGCCGTGGTCTGGACCGGCCCCGTCCGCTCACCGGCGGAACCGACACCCTCCAACACGGCGCTCGCGCACGCCGAGACGGCCTACCGTGCCGCGGTCCGCGCCGCAGCGGAGCACGCCGCCCGCAAGGCAGCCGCCGAACTGCTCGCCGCTGAGGCCGCACGGACCCGGCAGCGGGTCCGTGTCCTGCGCCGCCACTGGATACCCCGACTGCGGCGCGAACTGGCAGCGGTGGAACTGGCGTTGGAGGAAGCCGAGCACGAGGAGGCGGTACGACGCCGCTGGGCGGCCACGCACGGAGCCCGCTGACGGTGACGTGAAGCGCGCCGATGGCGGGCCCGTGGCGGGGCCCGCCACACGCAGTCGGCCGCTGTCAGCTGCCGTGCTGGATCTCGACATGCTTGGCCGGCGGCTTCTCGGCGCCCATGCCCACGCTGACCGTGAGCATGCCGTCGGTGTAGTCGGCCTTGACGTCGTCCTCATCGGCGCCCGGCGGCAGCGTCACGCTGCGGCTCATCACGCCGTACCGGATCTCGCTGTGGTTCTTGTCCACTTCCCGTTCGGTGCGTTCGGCCTGGACCGTCAGCACACCGTCGCTGATGAAGACGTCGATGTTCTCGGGCGACATACCCGGAAGCTCCGCCCGCACCACAAAACGGCCGTCCTCCATGTAGTCCTCGATGCGAACCGTGTACAGCTCGCCCATCGTGGGCATCGCGAACCGGGCGGGAAGGCTCTCGAACCAGTCCGGGATCTCCGGGAACGGGAACCTCTGCCCGCGCTTCAGTGTGGCCATCGCGGTACCTCCTCGGTGTGGTCGCCGATGCCGACACACCCAGTCCAGCGCGCATGCCTCCTGATTGCTGAGGCCGAACGGCCCATACCTGGGGTCCCTCCAGTCCCTTTCGCCCGGCCGCCCCGCCCCCTGCCCTCGGTCAGACTGGTGAGCAGTGCGGTGGAAGGGTCGCTGGGCTCGGGCCGGGGACCAATGGCCTCTGGCAGGTCAGCCGTGCCACGGCCTTGAATGAAATCGGCGGCGGCACTGCTCCGCGCCACCGCAGGAAGGAGGCGAAGGCGATGTCCGCTCCCGCGCCGGCGAAGAAGAACGACCGGGCCGTGCCGAGTACCGGCCCCGAGGCGACCGGTACCTCGATGCGCGCCCGCGTCGGCGACGAGATTGTCGTACGCGGCACCACAGCCGGGGGCATCGCCCGCGACGGCGAAATCGTCGGACTGCACCATCCGGACGGCAGTCCGCCCTATGACGTGCGATGGGCCGAAAACGGACGGGCGACCCTGTACTTTCCCGGCCCCGACGCGTACATCAGGCATCCGACGTCCGTACCGCATCCGGCAGGCCCGTCTGCGGACACCTCGTCGGCCCCCGACGAGCTGGTGACCGGAGGCAGTCATGTCCCGGCTCGGTGATCGTCGGCCGATCGTGGTGGGCGTCGATCCCGATCCCGCCCACCGGATGGCGCTGGCCTGGGCGGCCGACGAGGCCGCTCGCCGTCGGCTGCCGTTGCGTCCGGTCCACGTCGAGGGCGTGCCGAC
The DNA here is from genome assembly GCF_036227505.1 of Streptomyces sp. NBC_01450. NCBI lineage: Bacteria > Bacillati > Actinomycetota > Actinomycetes > Kitasatosporales > Streptomycetaceae > Streptomyces > Streptomyces sp. NBC_01450. Next base: position 1,443,094 of record NZ_CP109481.1, read on the forward strand.
CAAGGGCTATGGGAAGCGGGAGATCCCGCCGTCCTGGGAGGAATGGAACGAGGCACTGCACCAAGCCGGCAAGCAGGTGCTCGAAGGGGCCGTGAAGTTCGTCGCGGCGAAGCACCCGCAGCTCGAAGTAGACGCGCTGCTCGCGGAGGGCGACCCCGTGTGGGTGCTGCGCGAGCAGAGCCGCGACGCCACGACCGTCGTGCTGGGCTCGCGACACCTGAGCCGGGCCCAGGATGTGTTCGGCTCCGCCTCGGTCGCCATACCCGTCATGGCCCACGCGCACTGTCCCGTGGTGGTCGTGCCCGAGCCGAAGCACGTCACCCAGGAACCCGCGTAATGGCTGTATGCCGCCAGTCCGGAACCTCACACCGCGAGCGGCAGCGCCACGAGGGCGAGGGCCGTCAGAAAGACACAAAGCCTGCGCTCCAGCCGGTCCACCGGCCGTTCCAGGGGGCTCCGGCCGCCGTCGGGCCTGGGCGGGGTCCGCTTACCGGGCAAGCCGAAGGCCGGCGGCCGGGGAGACGCGGTGTCCGCATGGTACGGCCCTCCGCTCTCGCTTCGTCGGTTCCGTACGACTTCCACCGTCGCATGCCTCGGACCCGCCACGTATGGGCCCCACGGTCCTCGTGAATGCCGTTCGGCCCCAGGAGACGGGGCACTCCCGGGAGTGGGGAATGTGTCGACGAGCGCTCCGGCACATGTCTCTCGCTCTCAGCCGAACAGGCTCGGCACCCGGATCGTTTCGACACGCCGCCACGTGCCGTCGGGCAGCAGCAGCCACTCACCGGCCGCGCATCGGCCACTCCGGCCGATGGAGTCGGCCATCGGCCGGGAGGCCGGGAGCCGCGCCGTCCCGGGCGACGGCAACCGGGCAACGCAGCGGGCACGCTCGGCTCGCGGGGCGACTCGGGTGTGCTTACTCATCGGCCCTCCGTCCGCCTGGGATGCACTCACTGCCTCTGGGGTACGACCACGACCGGGCACTGGCCGTGGTGCAGCACAGCGTGGCTCACACAACCGAGCTGGAACCCGAAGTGGCCCGTCCTGCGCCGTGCGCCGATGATCACGAGATCGGCGGCCGCCGACCGGTCCACCAGGATCTTGCTGGCAGGGCCCTCGAGCGTCGCTCGGCGCGTTCGGACGTGTGGATACTCGGCGGTCGCAGCTTTGAGCTGAGCGTCGAGAAAGGCGGAGGCTCGCTCCTTGTATACGTCTGTCGGCCCTTCGGCCCGTACCCGCTCGCCGCTCCTGTCATGGGAGGGCTTACGCCAAGCATGTACGACGTCCAGAATGCAGCCGCGCACCTCGGCCTCGCGGAAGGCGAACCGCACGGCCTCCACGCTGGTGTCGGCTTCCCCCAGACCGAGCAGGATCCGCTCATGCGTACCCGCCAGGCCCGCACGATCGCCCCGGACCACGACCACCGGGCAGTGTGCCCGGCCCGCCACGGCCAGGCCGACCGATCCGAGAAGTAGTCCCTTGAGTTCACCGCGGCCGCGCGATCCCCTCACCAGTGCGAAGGCATTGTTGCCCTCGCGCACGAGAACGTCTGCTGCTCCGCCCGGAACGATGTCGGTGGTGACCTTCACATCAGAGTTGCGCCGCTCGGCGCGTTCGGCCGCAGAGGCCACTATGTGCTCAGCCAGCACCCGTTCGGAAGGTCGCCCCTGGCCCACCGACGGGAGGCCACCCTCGTAGCGCGCCCACAGGGAGGCGTAGACGAGCCTCAGCGGAAGACCGTGGCGTTCGGCCTCGTCCAGGGCCCAGCCGACCGCCAGCAGACACGAGTCCGAGCCGTCGACGCCCACCACCAGAGGAAGCGTCATCCTGCCCACCACCTTTCACGGGGCCGCCACCTCGTGCAGCACATGGGGGTGAACTTCACCGTGGCACTCCGCCGTTGGAGTTACGAGGGGCGCTTCGGCCCGCGTCGGAGGACCTTTGGCCCCCGTTCGCCTGCCGGGCCTGGAGCTTTGTGTGAGAAACCACCACTAGTGGTTCCGTGCGTATGCCTGTCGGACGGAGGCGGCAACGGCGGTCGGTCAGTTCGGGGAGGGCCGACCGCACCGCTTCGCTCAGGCCCGCGCCGAGTGCGACGTCGGCCACCTCCACGGCGTGCACGACGAGCCTGTGGGGCAGCTGGTCCAGGGCCTCCGCCAGGGCGAGGCACTCCCCCAGGCCCAAGGCATGTGTGCTCGCCGTACCCACTGCGTGGCAGGCCGCTTCCACCGGTGTCAGGGTGTGCACCTCACCCGGCCTGGCCGGATGTGCACGCAGGGCTTCCACGACGACCACGGTGTCCGCACCCCGCCACAGGTCGAGCATGCGTGCGGGTTCACCGTCGCTGACCACCAGGACGGTGCCCTGCGGAACACGGCCCCGCAGTGCCTCCACCGCTGCCGGGCCGATCCCGTCGTCACCGCGCAGAGGATTGCCCACACCGATCACCAGCACCCGGCCGCTCATCTGCGCTCCACTGTCAGGTCGAGGAAGTGCGCGGCACAGGAGATGCAGGGATCGTGATTGCGGATGGCCCGTTCGCACAAGTGGGTGAGCTCCTCGTCTTCTGCGGCGGGCCCGGCCCTGTCCAGGCGCGCCTGAACCGCTCTGCGCACGTCCTCCTCGATGGCCGTCTGGTTCTGGGCCGTGGGCGGAATGATGCGGGCCTCGGTGAGCGTGCCGTCCTCCGCGAGGGCGTAGCGGTGATAGAGCAGGCCCCGGGGCGCCTCGGTGGCCCCGGCGCCGACCGCCTTGCGTGGCGGTACCTCGACGGCCGGTCGGAGAGGTTGTTCGTACCCGTCGATGATCCGCAGGGCTTCCTCGACGGCATGCACCACCTCCACGGCGCGTACGACGATGCTTCGGAAGGGGTTGTCGCAGATCGCGCCGGCGGCGGGGTCGCCCAGCCCGGCGTCCCGCGCCGCCTCGCCCGCCGCGGGATGCAGCCACCGGCCGTTGATCGCGTAGCGCGCCAGCGGACCGGTCAGGAAGCGGCGTCCGTCGAGAGTGGCGGTCAGGGCAGTGGAGTACGGCACCTGCCCTTCCTGGACGTGCTGTTCGAAGTCGGACACGGTGAACTCGCGGAGCGCCGGACTTCCGCCGTGGGCGGCCATGACCGCCGGCGTTCCGGAGTCGATGGCGTAGCGGCCGGGGTCACGCAGTGCGAGCAGGTCGTGGTCGCACACGGTGTCGGGAAAGTCGAACGCGGCCACCCAGCGGACGGTCTCCAGCGCGTCCTCTCGGGCCTGCCGGAGCCGTTCCGCCAGCAGGCCAAGCTCCTGCGGCGTCGGCGTCCGGTAGAAGCCACCGACGCGGACGTTGACCGGGTGGATGGGACGGCCGCCGAGCTGTTCGAGGATCGCGTTACCGGTCTGCTTGAGCCTCAGCCCGCGCTCCACGGCGGCACGTTGGTCGCGGGCCAGCCCCACCACGTCCGCATGGCCGAGGAAATCCGGAGCGTGCAGCAGATAGATGTGCAGGGTGTGACTCTCGATCCACTCGCCGCAGTACAGCAGGCGCCGCAGTTCCGCGAGCGGACCGTCCACCGTGACCCAGCAGGCGTTCTCGATCGCCTGGCAGGCGCTCATCTGATAGGCGACCGGGCAGATGCCACAGATGCGAGCCGTGATGTCGGGGGGTTCGGTATGGGCCCGGCCGGTCAGGAAGGCCTCGAAGAACCGTGGCGGTTCGTAGATGCGCAGCCGTGTCTCGGCGACAGTCCCCCCGTCGACGCGTAGGTGCAGGGCGGCCTCGCCTTCCACCCTGGCCAGCGCGTCCAGTCGCAGGACACGGGTTCCACGATGGTTCATGCGGGCCTTTCCGGGCGGGTTTCCGTCGTGGCCCGAGGGCTGTCCTGCTCCTCGGCCGCGAGGTCGGGTACGGGGGCATATTCCGGCGACGCGGCGTTGAAGGTACGGAAGACACGCTGGATGTCCCGCTCACTCATCCCGTCGTGGCGCAACTGCGCGACCATGGAGCGCAGGTTGGGTCGGCTAGTCGGTCCGAAGCAGCCATAGCACCCGCGCCCGTAGGCGGGGCAGATGGCGCCGCAACCGGCGTGCGTGACCGGGCCCAGACAGGGGGTGCCGTGGGCCACGGTGATGCAGATAATGCCGCGCCTCTTGCACTCGAAGCAGACACTGTGGCTGGGGATCCGGGGTTTGCGTCCGGCCACGTAGGCGGTGATGACTTCGAGCAGCTGGCGGCGGTCGATGGGGCAGCCGCGCAGTTCGAAGTCGACCGGGACGTGGGCCGAGATCGGTGTCGAGGTCTCCAGCGTGGAGATGTACTCGGGCTGGGCGTAGACCGCGGCAAGGAACTCGTCGACCTCGGCGAAGTTGCGCAGTGCCTGGATGCCGCCCGCGGTGGCGCAGGCTCCGATGGTCACCAAATACCTGGAGACGCTGCGGATGTGCTGGATCCGCTCGGCGTCCTCGGCGGTGGTGATCGATCCTTCGACCAGGGAGAGGTCGTACGGGCCCCGGCCGTCCAGCCGCGCGCGCTCCCCGCCGGCGCCCTCGACCGGGGTCATCTCCAGGAAGTGGTCGATCCGTACTCGCTCGGTGAGGTCGAGGAGTTCGTCCTCGCAGTCGAGCAGGGTCAGCTGGCAGCCGTCGCAAGAGGCGAATTTCCACACGGCGAGCGTGGGCCGTGGGTCAGTGGCAGGTCCGGCTTCGGTGGCCATGTCACAACTCCCTCACGAGGAGCAGTGGTGCCACGCGGTCGTAGCCGACGACCGGTCCGTCGCGGCACAGCAGGAGTGGGCCGAGCTGGCAGTGGCCGCAATGGCCGGTGGCGCAGTGCATGTTGCGTTCCAAGGACACCTGAACGCGCTGCGGGACCAGGCCCCGGACCAAGAGGGCGCGTGCGGTGTGCCGCATCATCACCTCGGGCCCGCACACGAGCGCGCAGGTCCGTTCGGGCCGCAGGTCGAGGCGGTCCAGGAGCGTGGTGACCACACCCACCGCACCGTGCCACCCCGGGCCGGGGCGGTCGACGGTCACCTCCACCCGGGCCGGACCGCGCCAGCTCTCGATCTCGTCGCGGTAGACCAGATCGGCAGGGGTACGGGCGCCCACCAGGACCGCGAGCCGACCGTACGCGGCAGGCCGGTCCAGGACCGCGTGCACAACCGGCCGGAGCGGAGCCAGCCCGATGCCGCCGGCGATCACCAGCACATCGTGGCCGACCGCCGCATCAAGGTCCCAGCCGGTACCGTACGGCCCGCTGAACCCGACGGTGTCGCCCGGGCGCATTCGGAACAGCGCGGTCGAGACCGCACCCACCGCGCGCACGGTGTGCACGAGACCTCCATGGCGGCCGCGCAGGGCGCTGGCCGAGATGGGCACCTCGCCGACCCCGAACGCGTAGATCATCGCGAACTGCCCCGGTGCGAAGGACGGGAGTTCCCGTCCGACCGGCACGAGTTCGATCGATCGGGTGTCGGCGGTCTCGGCCCAGGTGTCGGCGACGCGGTACGGAAGCGGGGGCGCCACGGTGCTCATGGTGGCCCACCTCCCAGCAGCCGTTCGACCGCAGCGGAGTCCGGGGAGACGGAAAGCCCGGTCACGACGCCGCCCCCTCCGGTGCCCCGGACCGTGTCCAGTCGTGCAGGGCGGCGGCTTCCTGGGTGATGTCGATGCCGACCGGGCACCACACGATGCAGCGGCCGCAGCCCACGCAGCCGGACGATCCGAACTGGTCGTGCCAGGTACCGAGCTTGTGGGTCATCCACTGCCGGTAGCGGCTGCGCGAGGAGGCGCGGACCGGGCCGCCGTGCAAGTGGGAGAAGTCCAGATCGAAGCACGAGTCCCACAGCCGCCACCGCTCCGCGTGGTCGCCGGTGAGGTCGGTGACGTCCTCGGTGGTGGTGCAGAAGCAGGTGGGGCACACCATGGTGCAGTTTCCGCAGGTCAGGCACCGTCCGGCGACGTCGTCCCAGCGGGGCGCGTCGAGTGTTCCTGCCATCAGTTCCCGCAGATCGGCCTCGGGCATGGTCCGTCCCATGCGGTCCGCGGCGGCCGTGACACCTGCGCGGGCCGTATCCCGGGTTTCGGGGTCGGCCGGACGAGCGGGCAGTTCGGCCAGGATCTCCGCACCTTCCTGGCTGCCGCCGCGGATCCAGAAGCGGTGCCCGTCCTCATCGACCACTTCGGTCATCTCCAAGTCGTAGCCGGGGCCGGCGGCGGGTCCGGTGCCCATCGAGACGCAGAAGCAGGTGGCGCCTGGCTCCGTGCACTCGACCACGATCAGCAGTGCCCCGGAGCGCCGCCCCGCGTAGACGGGGTCGCGGTACGCCCCACCGGTCAGTACCCGGTCCTGGATGGCGATGGCCCGCAGGTCGCAGGGACGCACGCCGAGAAAGGCGTACCGGGGAGGCGCGGCCTGGTCGGCCGTGAGGACCAACTCGCCCTCCACTCGGTCGGCGCTCCACTCCCGCTTCGTGTACTTGCTTCCCACCTGGTGCTACTTCCTCTGGAACCTTAGGTCCCAGTCTCCAGGTGTCCGCGATCAAGGGGAAGCTTCAATCAAGGGGAAGCCCCCGATCCCCACACACCAGGCTGCCACGACGCCAGTTACGGCAGCGTCGGACGCTGCGCAGCCACCGGCCCAGGGCCGAACGCCGGCCGTCCTCTCCTGGTCCCGGCGGCGGGAACGGGGGAAGCGGTGGCGTGGCCCTGCCATCCCCCGATCATCACCACTGGCTTCCCGCTTCTAACCCAGGGCGGGATAGTCGCCAGCGGCGAGGTCCGCGATCAGGCTCGGGTGGGTGGGCTCCCAGCCGAACCGCCTCTGGGTCAGTGCACTCGAGGATGGCATGTCGAGCGCGAACAAGCGGCCTATGAGACCGAAACTACCAGGCGATACCGACTCGACCGGCACCGCGAGCACGCCGCCGATAGCCTCGGCCAGCGACCGCATTGTGTCGCCCTCGTCGGCTACCGCGTGTAGGACCGTGCCGGGTGCAGCGTCCTCGAGTGCGATGCGGAACAGCCGGGCGGCGTCGAGCCGGTTGACTGCTGGCCAGCGCTGCGTGCCATCGCCGACGTACGCTGACACGCCCGTTTTCTGCGCGGCGGCGATGAGCACCGAGCAGAAGCCGTATTGCGACGCGCGCTGATGCACGGAGCGCGGCAGCCGTACGACAGAGGAGCGGACGCCCTGGTCGGCAAGGGCCAGCACCATCTGTGAATTGAGGCCGCGGCCACCGACGGGACCGTTGGTGGTGTCGGGGTCCTCCTCGGTGGAGGTGTGGCCCGGCACCATCGGCGTGAGGCCGGCATGCACGAACGGCTTGCCGCTGCCTGCGAGTGCGGCCGCGAAGGTCTGCAGGGCTTGTGTCTCCGCGTCGATGCACGGCCCCAAGTTGCTCCAGTCGTTCCCAAAGGCCAGGTTGATGACGCCTTCTGCCTGGGCGACGCCAGCACGGAGGCTGTCCAGGTCGGTGAGGTCGCCACGGAGCGGCGCCCCGCCCGCGACGGAAACGGCCGCGGCTGCGGCATCGGAACGGACGAGGCCGAGGACCTCGTGACCAGCAGCGATGAGTTCGGGAACTACGACTGAGCCGATGCTGCCGCTGGCTCCTGTAACGAACACGCGCATGGGAGGCTCCAGATGACTGCTGCGACGCTGCGTCGCAGGAAAGGAACTGACGGCCGAGCCGCTCGGGTCGGCGACGCTCACCTCTGAAATTCCCCCCGAGGCGACCGCATCTCATCGACCCCACTCAGCATTCTAACAATGCATACATGCCGTTATGCTGCATTGCGCGCTGTACAGGTGCTGCTCCGATGTGCGTAGGCCCACCGCCAACGTGCTGCCCTATAACAGTAGGAACCCTAGCTGGTTCGGGGAAAACGGGTGCAGCTGGCTTCTCAGCTGCCAAGGTCTCCTTGGCGGACTCGTTTACCCGCTGGCGCGAGGGGATCATTACCTCGTCGGCAGTCCCCAGCCGCTACGACGATTTAGCGTGCATTTCCGCAGAACGAGAATCCACCTCACCAAAGAAATCGAACCATTCAGATGGGACCAGGGAAGATGAATGACGTCAAGCCGTCTTCCGAGGATCTGGCGATCGTTGAGCAGCCGAACAATTACTACGTCCAGTCGGATCAGCACAACGACGCCAAGCGCTTCAGTGAGTTCCTCGCCGAGGACTTTATCGTGCAGACTCCGGGCGTCACGCGGAACCGTGCCGAGTTCTTGGAGTACATAGCTAAGCCACGTCCTTTCAAGGATCTTTCGGTACATGACGTCAAGATCCGAATCCTCAGTGACGTTGCGCTAATCCATGGCCGCAGCACGTACACCGTGCTCGCTGATGGATCTGAGCAAGAAGCCCTGTACACGGACACGTATCAGAAGCGTGGGGGGGACCTGGGTCTGCGTGTCAGCCTGGGCGATCGCGCCGGGCACCTGATCGCCGCCGGGCAGTGGCAGCCACCTCAGCTCACGGCATCGATGAGATGAAGAGCACCCGCGACAGCTGGTAGCGCGGTCCGAACCTGACGCAATTCGGGGTGCCGTCGCCGGGGCTGTCCCGCGACGACACCCCGTCACCTCGGCTTGCGTGAGATGTCGTCCGCGGCTTCACTGCATGCGGATGATCGTCTTTCCGTTGACTTTCTGGGCCGGGTTGAAGGCGGCGACAGCGTCGTCGAGGTTCGCGACCTGGCCGATATGCGTCCGCAGACGTCCTTCCCGTACCCGCCGGGCGATCTCGCCCAGCTGGGCGCGGTCGGAGACGACAACGAAGTCGGCCGCCAGGCCGTCGGCCGGCCGCACCTCCGGCGGGCCGGTGACGGTGACGAATGTTCCTCCACCTCGCACCAGCCGGGCCGATCGAGCGCCGATGTCGCCGCCGAATACGTCGAAGACGAAGTCGACTCCGCCGACGTCTTCCAGCGTGTCGTTGTCGAGGTCGACGAACTCGTGCGCGCCGAAGTCGAGTGCGCTCTGGTGGTGGGCGGCGCGTCCGGTGCCGATGACGTGCGCACCGGCCTCTCGCGCGAGCTGAGCCACCATCGATCCGACCGCGCCGGCGGCGCCGTGCACGAGCACGCTCTGCCCCACCGAGAGGTGCCCGTGCTCGAACAGTCCCTGCCAGGCAGTCAGGCCCGTCATCGCGACGCTCGCGCCGACCGTGAAGTCGATGTCGCCGGGCAGCGGCGCGAGGTTGCGCGCCTCGACGACGACGTACTGCGCGAGGGTGCCGTCGCGGGTCCAGTCCGTGAGGCCGAACACGCGCTGCCCGACCGACAGCCCTGCCGTTCCATAGGTGAGAGAGGTGACCACTCCGGCCACCTCGTGTCCGGGGATCGAGGGCGTCCGATTCCGGCCGAGGCGATCGACCCAGGTCGAGGGCCACTCCAGCTCGTCCCCGGTGAAACCCGACGCATGAACTTCGACGACGACGTCGCCGTAGTTCGCGCCGTCAAGGCTGGCGAGGCGCGCCGTCTCCGGATCGGGTCGTTCAGCCAGCGTCATCCCGGCGGTTCCGGCGTCGGGGTCAGTGACCACGATCGCTTTCATTTGTGTTTCCTCCTTCTGTACAAGCTCTGTCCGTTCCCGTCGCGAGGTGGACGGGAACGGTGTGCGTGCCGGGCGCCACAACGTGTTCGGCCGGTTGGGCAGGGTCGTCGCGGCCGTGGCACAGACCCTGCAGGGTCACCTTCGCGTCGATGGGAAAGCCCGGCTGCCGCTGCAGGCAGTGGTTGGGAGGCCGCTCGCCTCGCTGGTCCGATCTCGTGATGAGTTTCGCCGGTATCGCCACCCACTCAGTCGCGTGCGTAGCTGCTCCGGCCCGCCGCTGCTCATTACTGCCCGGCGCTAGTGGGCAGCGGGCGCAGGGACGGCTCCGTTTCGGTCGACGCGGCCGACAGATGGCACGCGTCCAAGTCCCGTCACTGCATGGCCACGCCGATGCGCAGTCTCGCGGCTCGTGCCCCGCGCGCACCGTGGCCCACCATCGGGATCGGTCGGTGGCAGGGCGCGTCATGCTGGCATGAGCACGATCTTCTTACCGCCGGCCCGTCCGGCAACCACTCGGGTGAATGCGGCCGGGCCTTCGCTGAGCGGCAGGGGTTCTGGTGCGAGTTTCAAGGTTCCAGCCGCGGCCTGCTCCGCCAGCTGGGCAAGCTGCGCGGCGTTGGGCTCGATGTAGAGGTCCCAACTCGTGATGCCTCGTTCCTCCGGAGGCGCGTCCGAGGTCAGGGAGCACAGCCGGCCGCCGTCACGCACCAAAGGCAGGGCTGCGGCCGCCGTGCCGGCGGCGATGATGAGGGCAGCGTCGAACCCGCCGCGTACCTCGGTCGACCAGTGCGGATCGTGGTAGTCGACGACCTCCATCGCTCCCAGACCGAGCAGACGCTCTGCAGCGGTAGCAGACGCGGTCGCGGTTACCTCGATGCCCTGGGCCGCGGCGAGTTGGACGGCCAGGGCTCCGGTGCCCCCGCCTCCGTTGGTGATCAGGAGCCGCTGTCCTCGGCTGAGGTCCAGCTTCTCCAAAGCCTGCAGCGCGGTGAGCCCGTTGACAGGCAGTGCCGCTGCGTGTGCCGCGTCCAAGCCTGGTGGGCAGGCCGCCGCGTGATCCGCGTTGATCAGAACGCGTTCGGCCCAGAAGCCGCTTCCTCCGGGCAGCGGGGCTTCGTGCGTGAGCACCCGGTCGCCCACGGCAAACTGGGTGACACCCGCACCGACGGCCAGCACCTTGCCTGCGCCCTCCACTCCCAGCGCCGCAGGAGGGCGCAGCCCCACGTCCCAACGAGCGTCGATTTCCAGTTCGTCCCACGGTCCGACCCCGGCGGCCTCAACCGCGACCAGGATCTGGCCCGGCTCGGGAGATGACGGTTCGGGCAGTTCCAGCAGGGCGACTTCCGTCTCTGCCCTGGACACTCCGCACGCCTTCATAGTGGATCTTTGTCCTCTCACTCGGTCCGGCCGACCAGGGGTACGGGCCGGGAACCCAAATCCGGCAGTGGTGCCGAATAGGGGCATTCCGCACGCCTTCACAGTAGATCTTTGTCCTCGCGCTCAGTTCGACCGACTGGTTCCAGGTCCCCAGCGCTTCGGGCAGCAGCGTTGCCGCCGGCGCCAGGTTCCGCGCCGCTTCGTGCTGCGCTGTTCGACGACCTCACGGTGCGGGTCGGAGAAGCCGTTGCCGGGCAAGCCGGAGGTCCGCCGACGCCGTTGGATCATTCGGATCACCGACGACCGGGGGCGCCGACCGGTGACCGGCGGCGCTGGCCGCCGGTCTGGCTCTCCGGGGTGGGTCGGCCTCGAGGACCAGCGGCGTCCGCAGCCTGCGGACTTCGGCCCCGGTCGTTCCCGGTGCCGTCGTTGGTCAGACGAACGTGAACAGCTGGTCGGTTTCGAAGCGTGAAATCGGGCTGTTGTATACCTTCGCGGGGTCGGGGTAGCCGAGGGCCAGCAGCACGGTCGTGGTGTGTCCGGTTTCGCGGATCTTGAACGCCTTGTCGACACTGGTCGGGTCGAACCCTTCGAGGGGCATGGCTTCGACGCCGAGCTCAGCAGCCGCCATCATGGTCAGACCCATCGCGAGGTAGGTCTGCTTTTCCATCCAGTGGTTCAGGTCCTTGTAGCCGTAGTTGCGCAGGTTGAGGAAGTCGCGGGTCATGGACTCCCACCGCGCCTGCTTTGCCGGGTCGGGGAACCGGCCGTCGGCCCGCTCCTTGTCGAACACGGCCTGGAGGTGGCCTCCGGGAAGATCCGCCCTGGTGGTGAGTATGACGGTGTGTGAGGCGTTCAGGATCTTCTCGCTGTTGTCCTGGAATCGTTCGCCGAGGTTGGCCGCCAGCCGCTCCTTGCCTTCGGGCGTGGCGAGGACGTAGAAGTGGTTGGGCTGCACGTTCGTCGACGACGGCGTCGAGCGCAGGAATCCCAGCAGTTGCTGGAGTGTCTCCTCGGGGATCGTCTTGCTGGGGTCGAAGTACCTGGTGAGGTGCTTGTTCATGAGCTTGCCGAGATCCATGTCATCCTGCCTTTGTCTTGTGATCACGAGATGAAAAGTCAGTGATTCGTGCTGATCGGGTTAGTTCTTGCTGCGGGCCAGCAGTTCGTTGACGCGGGCGAAGTTCATGCCCGTCGTCGCCGAGGCGAGGTCGCCCGCGAGGAGTGCCTTCGCGGCCTCTTCGACCGCTCCCATCGCGTGGGCGTAGAGCAACGGACCCAAGCTGATGCGCTTGACTCCTGCCTGCTGCAGTTCAGCGACGGTGAGCACTTTGTCCGACGGAGACACCAGGACGCTGACCGGTGTCGGGGCGACAGCGGTGACGATCGCGACGAGTGCGTCGCGGTCGGGTGGGAATGGCGCGTAGACCACATCTGCGCCCACCTCAGCGAAGGCCGTCAGACGCCGAATGGTGTCGTCGAGATCCGGTCGCCCCTGGATGAAGTTGTCGGTGCGGCCGGTAACGACGATGCGTCCCTTCGAAGCGTCAACGGCGCTACGTACGCGACTGACTGCTTCGTCGAAGTCGCGGATCGGCATATCGGGATCGCCCGAGGTGTCCTCCACCCCGATCCCGGCCAGGCCGGACTCCACGGCGGCCTCAACGGTCGCGGCGACGTCCTCAGGCGTGTCGCCGTATCCGTCCTCGAAGTCTCCGTTGACGGGCAGCCTGGTGAGGCGGCCGAGCAGCCGTGCATGCTCAAGGTGCTCTTCGCGGGTGACTTGGTGACGCCCGTCGAGGCGGCCGAGCGTGGCGGCGATCGCCGCAGACGATGTCGCGATCGCCTCGAAGCCGGCATCGGCCAGCATCAGCGCCGAGAGGCCGTCCCAGGCGTTGGGCATGACGAGGCCACCGTCGCGGGTGTGCAGCGCCATGAATTGCTCATAGAGTTCGGAGCCCGGCATGTCGAGCCTTCCTGAATGATCGTTGACTCAGTGGGGGGTGCCGACTGCGTGCCTGAGCCGCGTCGAGGGTTCCAAAGAACAACCGGCGGGTGGGGTGTTGCCGGCGGCCGCGTGGCGCTTCCTGACGCCGCCCGGCCTCAACAGACGCGATGACGCGGGCCGTGGGCGATTCTGCGGACTCGACGAGGCTGGTCCGGCGTGTGCCCTCGTCCACCGGAGTTCCCATGTATCCCGCAGCAAGGTGGTGGGTCTCTCCGCGGGGCCGCCGGGGGGCGGCGGTTCGGGACGCGGGTTCACTGGGGCACGGTCGTATCGACCGAGTCAACGGCGGGGATGTCGAGGTCGGTCTGGTTGACGTTGTTGATGAAGTTGGTGAGCAGGAACTGCACCGCGACCGCGACGATGGCGAGGATCTGCGCGTCGGTGTATCCGGCGCCCCGTACCTCCGCGAGGTCGGTGTCGCTGACCTGGCCGCGACTCTCGACCACCTGCTGCGCGAAGCGAGCGGCCGCGGCACGTTTGGGATCGCCCGAGCTCCCGACGCGGGCGAGCTTGATGTCGTCGTCCGACATGCCACCGAATTCGGTCGCGACGTGGGTGTGCATCGCCAAGCAGTAACCGCAGCCGTTGGCCTGCGACACGGCCAGCGCGATGGTGTGCCGCGTCCTTCCGTCGAGAACCCGGCTCAGGGTGCCTTGCAGAGTCGTGACGACCTCAAGAACGGCCGGATTGGACGCGAGGGTCTTGAACATGTTCGGGACGAAGCCGAGCTGCGCACCAACGTTGCCGAGTATCTGCTGTGCGCCGGCAGGCACGTCCTCTGGAGCGGGAACGTTCAGTCGTGACACGGCGAATCGACCTCCGATCGGGGTGTGAATAGTCGACGAGCCCGAGCCGGGCTCGCAGTGCTTCGGATCTCCGCCGCAGGCTCTTCCTGCGCCGGCCGCAACCTCGACGGTCGCGTCGGTTGCGCCCGGTGGCCTGCGTTGAGAGGGGTGACTCCGTGGGTGCCGAGTTGCGGATCTCTTCATCACCTCGGACACCACATAGAAAGGACTATACAGACCAGAAACGTCTGCGCAACCCGGCTCCCGGAAGGGAAGGGTCCGCCAGATTTGCTGCGGGCGGGTCGAGATCGGGCCTCGTCATTAAATGTGCAGGTCAAAGCTGCAGATGAGCTGCGTTGTGAGCGACTGCGCCAGTCGGACCGCGCGGGCTCGTGTCGGCCTGACTCAATCCGGATCGATTGACTGAGTGGACTATTTAGTCCAAGTTAGGTTGAGGGCTCGGCAGGAACGACGACAAGACCTGCCGGCTCTGCCTGCACCTCCATCTCGCATCCGTCCACGGTGAGGTACTGGTTGACATGGCTGTCGCAGCACAGGTCATCGACGCCAGGGTGTCGCGCCGCCTCGGCGCCTACCTCGATGCGTCACGACCCCGGCCTGCACCGCGCCGGCCCTCTCCGTCACTGCGTCAGGACGGAACCCTGCAGGAGGTTTTCGCCGAGGAGGCCCGGCAAGCCCCGGACCCCGCGGCGGGCGGCCGCGGAACTGGGCGATGTCGGCCAGGTCCGGTCCTGGCTTACAGGCCGCGACGTCATGGATACCTGCGTGAAGAATCACAAGGGCGTCATCTCTCGCCAGTCGGCCTTTATGATCGTATTGGTGCCACAACTGATCCGCCTGGAGATCGAGGCCACCGCGCTTGCGATGCGCTCCACGGCTGAGCAGCACGAGTGAGTAACGTGCCTGAGGGAGACACCGTGTCCGCAACCAGCGATGTTCGCCGCACGCCACGCGGCCTGGAGACCCGTTCACGGATCGTTGATTCGGCGGCCAAGCTGTTTTATGTCAGGGGCGTCAACGCCACCACGCTCGATGACGTCCGGCTGGCGAGCGGAACGAGCAAGTCGCAGTTGTACAACCACTTCGAGGACAAACGCGCGCTGATCCACACCGTGATCGACGTGCAGTCGAAGTTCGTCCTCGCCCGCGAGGAACAGCACCTGCGCGGTGTGAAGACCCTCGCCGGTCTGCGCCGCTGGCGCGACGCCCTGGTCCACGCCAACTCACTGCAGGACGGCTCGTATGGGTGCGCGCTGGGAGCGATGTCGATTGAGCTGTCCGACAACGATGAGCAGTCCCGCCAAGCGCTCAACGCATCATTCGATGCCTGGCAACGGATGCTCGTCGAGACACTGACCCGGCTCCGCGTCCTCGGCGTACTCTCCGAGGACGCCGACCCACAACGCTTGGGCACTGGTCTGCTGGCCGCTCTGCAGGGAGGTTACGTGCTTGCACAGAACGCGCACAGCTCCGAGCCGATGGCCGTCGCGCTGGACATGGCGCTGGACCACATCGCGTTCTTCGCTCGCAACTGAGCCCACCTTCGCGGTTCGAGGAGCGCGTTCGGGTCCGCCGCCACCTGTCTGGAGCAGCTACCTGTACGACCTTGCCCGGCGCACGGACGCATCGAGTCTTATGCGCGCCGGATGACCAGCACAGCCACGTCGTCCAGGTGGTCCACCGCGACAGCAGCGTCGAGGACGCGGTCAGCGGTCTCCTCGGCATTCAGCCCGTCGTGGAGGGCCGCGCCAGCCAGTGTTCCGGCTCGTTCCAGTCCGGCCTCCAATGTGAGGCCCGGTCCTTCGACCACGCCGTCGGTGACCATGACCAGCGCGCTGTCCTCGTGCAATGCGAAGGTCTCCTCGCCGTACTCGGTGCCGAGCACGACTCCTAGCACCGGGCCTCCCGGCAACTCGTGGATGCTGTGGCTGCCGTCGTCGCGTGCGTACAGCAACGGCACATGGCCAGCGCTCGCACCGGTGACCCGTCCGTCGCCCGGGTCGATACGCAGCATGGTGCAGCTGGCGAATCGTGCTGCGCCCATCGTGACGAGCAGCTCGTTGGTGCGAGCCAGCACGGTTGCGGGACCCGGTTCGTGGGCGGCGATCGCGCGCATGGATGCGCGCACCTGTCCCATAAAGGCGGCGGCGTCCACGTCGTGCCCTTGGGCGTCGCCGATCTCCAGGGCGACGGCACCGTCGGGCATGACGAAGGCGTCGTACCAGTCTCCGCCAATATCGAGCCCGTCGCGGCTTGGTCGGTATCGGGCGGCGACCTCCAGGCCGGGGAGGTGCTCGGGCAGCGTGGGGAGCATGGTCTGTTGGAGCGCCGTGGCCAGCTCGACTCGTGCCTCTTGCAAGCTAACGCGTTTCAGTGCCTGGCCTGCAAGATCGGCAAGAGTACCCATGAGGGCCCGCTCATCCGGGGACGAGTGATGTTCGCTGTCGTAAGTCACCAGCCAGGCCCCGAGCGGCTGATCGCCGATCGGGCTGAGGGAGGTGATCGAGATGGCGAAGCCGGAGTCGAGCTGGTCGAAGTACGGCACCATGGCCCCGTGCGGCCAGCGGCGGATGTAGTCCTCCTGGTTGGGAATGAACTGCGGCTCGCCAGTGCGGATCACATAGGGCAGCGCGCTGGGGGCGTCCAGCGGCAGGCCTTGCAGGGCGGCCACCGGTATCGGGATCCCGGCATCGGAGGAAACGCGTAGGCGGCCTTGCGTGATGAACGCTAGCGCGGCGCCGGTACCACCGAATGTCGCGGCGAGCCGGGTCAGGACGACCTGCCGTACTTCTTGCTCCGTGACTGCGGTCATCACGGCGGAAGAGAAGGCCGCGATCTCGTCGGCGCGCTGACGCTCAGCACTCAGCGCGTCCTTCGCTCTGCGTCTGCGCGCTTCCCTCTTGGTGTCATCGCGGATCACTCCGAAGACCCGCTCAGGGCCGCCAGACCCCAGAATGATCCGACGGACCCGGCAGACCAGAAGGTGCCAGCCATCGCGCTCGGTAAGGAAGCGCAACCTGATCCAGGGGGACCGGGCGGCCGTCGAACGCACGAGCCGCCGCAGCGCCCCGCGGTCATCGGGGTGGACTCGCCGAACCACCTCGGACAACGACATGGAGGCCTCCGGGAACAGCGCCGCCAAGGCGGGTGCACCACCCAGCCACTCCAGCTCGCGCTCCTGGGGTGAATACATGCACAGACCGAGGTTGGCGGCCTTGGCTGCCAGACGGAACGGGATCAGCAGGGCGCCCCGGTCGTTTCCCGCGTTCAATGAGTGCACCCACACGAGCGACTCGCCACCTACGCGATCATTCACTGGTCGTGCCTCGACAAGGCAGACGACAGATGCTGTACCTGGCCCGGGGAACTCCAGCACCCGCATCGCAACCGTCTTCGTCGTGGCGGCGTGGGCCACGAGACTCTTGACCGCAGTCAGCTGGCTTGCGGGCAACAGATCACCGAAGCCACGACCCACGCACTGCTCCACGGACCTGCCCAGTGTCCTGGCCATTGCCGCGTTGAGGCTGCGGATCGCTCCGTCCAGGGTCAAAAGAGCCGACGGTGTAGCCATCTGAAGAAGTTCGTCCGAGGCGTCCATTTGCCGCTCACCCTCATCGTCGAGCGATATGACCTCGTCGTCCTTCATCAACTATCTGCCGCAGAGCAGGCCTCGTCCACGCGGCCGGTCACTCTGCGGCGGCACCGGCCGACTGCGTGTATCGACGAACGCCGACGATCGTCCTCCCGGTGATCCGCTCGGTCGGGTCGAAGGCGACAGCGGCGTCATCGCGGGTCGGGACGTTGCCGATGGTCACGTGCGCCTGGTCAATGGGGAGGGTACAAACAGAGGGGCGGGGACCGCTTCGGCCTCAGAGGCGGTGCCGGGGGCCTGGATCGTCCCGTGGTAGTGCCGGCCCGGAACCCAGGCGCACTCGGCCGGGTGCGGCTCCGGCCGGTCCCGCCGCCCGGGAGGCGCACAGAAAAAAGGACCTTGAGGTCCCTTTTCAATCCTGCTAGCCTACGCAGCGGTAATCTGGCCTATGTGGCGGAACAGGCGCGCGACAGAAACGACTCCCGGCTGACTGAGCGCGGGCGGGCGACTCGGGAGCGCATTTTGAGGGCTGCCGCCGACATGATGTACGTCAGGGGCGTGTCTGCCACGACCCTCGACGAGGTCAGGGCGGCCAGCGGAACGAGCAAATCCCAGCTCTACCGCCACTACCCCGACAAGGATGCACTGGTGCGGGACGTTGTCGCCTTGCAAGCTGCTGAACTGCTCAAACGTCAGCACCAGCTACTTCAGCGGCTCAACTCCCTCCGCGGGCTGGAGCGCTGGCGGGACGTGCTGATCGAACACAACGCGCTCCGAAACGGGGCGTACGGCTGCCCGCTCGGATCCCTTGCAAGCGAGTTGGCCGATCAGGACGAAGAGGCACGCGAGGCGCTCGCCCGGCACTTCGACAGCTGGGAGGGACTACTCGAGGCCGGGCTCGAGCGAATGAAGGACTCAGGAGTCCTCAGGGCCGACACAGATGCCAAAGAGCTGGCCACCGGCCTCATGGCCGCCCTTCAAGGTGGCTACCTCCTTGCGCAGACAGCCCAGGACGTCAAACCCATGAGGATCGCCCTGGACATGGCGATCGGCCACGTCAAGGCCTATACCGTGCCTGCCGAGGACACCAGTCCACCGGCGGAAGGCTCTTCAGGGCACTAAGCCGTCTGCGGCAGAGCGGCACCAAGAAATCCTGGTGCCGCACCGCAGGCGGTCGCGTCGCAGTCTCCGGCACCGGACCTTCACCGCCTCCCGACATCCATAGCCGGGCCGGACGGGGGTTTGCCGGCAGAAGGAGGCGTCCGTCCTCACATTCCGTGCCCGGCGTAGCCCCTTCTGCGCCTGTGCGTAGCCCAGCCTCAAGTCAAAAGCGGAGGCCCTCTCACAAGGGAGGACTATTTGGTCCTGAAAAATGGCCGACTTGCGGTACGTTTGGAGAGAGCGGTCTCCTGCGGACAGCTGAGCGGTCAAGCCTCACAAGGATCTCCAGGGCGGTAAACACCATGCACGTGGACGTCCAGTGCTCAATGGTCGGTCCCGTCCGGCTATGCAAACAGGGGGTCGAGGCCGGAGCCGGCCAGCCGGGGCAGCGCGCTGTCCTGGCTGCGCTGTTGCTCAGGCCAGGCAAACCGGTGAGCGCCTCGAAACCGGCGGAGCACGTGCCCGGCGGCGACGCCCCTCCGGCCGCCGCCGGTTACGTTCGCGCGTACGTCTACCCCCCCCCAGGTAGGCACTGAGGGAGCAGAGCAACAGTTCGGTGAGCCTGACAGACGGGGGCTGCCCGCGGCAGAGCCAACGGGACGCTCTAGACCTGAACAGGTTCACGGAGGTGACGGCAAGAGCGTGGAAGGCCCGCAGCGCCGACGGCCTGGCATCCGTGGCGGGCCTTCTCGCCCAGGACCTCGGGAGCGCCAACGCCGCGCCGTCAGGCGGTCGCCGGAACCCACCTTGGGGCCTTGGCCGGTCGGCCGGGGCACTCGATTGATAGAGGAGTTGATCACCATGGACGGACAGAAGCTGCAGAAGATCGCGGGCGACTGCACCGTGGAACTGCCCGGCGCCGACCTGGAGCATCGTTTCGGTCCCGACTGGGACCTCTACAAGGTGCGCGGCAAGGTTTTCATGCTCATGACCGACATGCCGGGGCACCCTGTCGTGATCCTGAAAGCTGATCCGGACGACGCCGCAGCCCTACGTGAACGGCACACAGACATCACCCCCGGCTATCACATGAACAAGAGGCACTGGATCACGGTGGAAGGCGGGGGCACCGTCGACGAGAAGCTGGTGAAGGAACTCGTGATCGACTCCTACCGTCTCGTGGTCGGCGGACTTCCCAAATCCGAGCAGCCTGTGGATCCGCACACCTACGGCCACCGGGCCTGACCTCCGCCATGCCCGTGGAGCCCCTCGCCGCCCGCGGTACGACCAGTCCAGCGCGGCTACGGCAGGCCTTTGAGAGTGATCTGATTCGAGCTGGACGGGGTGTGCGCCGCGCGCTGGCCGCAGCCATGCGCGACGCTGTCCGCAGCGGCCGCCTGGCACCCGGCACACGGCTGCCCTCCTCCCGCCGACTCGCCGCCGACCTCGGGCTTGCCCGCAACACCGTGGCTGACGCCTATGGCGACCTCGTCGCCGAGGGATGGCTTACCGCCCGCAGAGGCTCGGGCACACTCGTGGCAGACAGAACGATCACTCGGCCGGTCTCGGTCCGCTCGTCCGCCCAGCCGCCCGGTGAACCTTGCTACGACCTGATCCCAGGCAACCCCGACCTCACCGCTTTTCCTCGTGCAGCCTGGCTGAGGGCCACACGCCGCGCCCTGGCCGCGGCTCCCGACGACGCGTTCGGCTACGGTGACCCCCGCGGCCGGCCGGAGCTACGGGCCGCACTCGCAGACCATCTCGCACGAGCCCGGGGCGTATACACGAGTCCGGAGCACATACTGATCTGCGCCGGCATCTCCCACGGCCTGCAGATCCTGAGCAAAGTCCTGGCCGGCCGTGGGGCAAGGAATGTCGCCGTCGAGTCCTACGGCCCAGACAGGCACCGCGGCCTGCTGGCGGCTGCCGGGCTGGAGACCCTCTCGCTTCCCCTGGATACTCACGGGACCTACCCGGTCCCGCCTGACGGCACCGATACGGTCCTGCTCACGCCGGCTCACCAATTCCCTGTGGGCACGACACTGCAGCGCGATCGCCGGACGGCAGTCGTGGACTGGGCCAGACGGACAGGCGGGCTGGTCGTGGAGGATGACTACGACGGTGAGTTCCGGTTCGACCACCAGTCTGTCGGAGCGCTCCAGGGACTCGCTCCAGACTGCGTGGTCTATCTGGGTACCGCCAGCCAGACCCTTGCTCCTGGCCTGCGGCTGGCCTGGATGGCACTGCCTCCCACGCTCGCTGAGGAAGCTGTGGCGGCCAAGGGACAGACCGACTCGTCCGAGGTATTGAGCCAGCTGGCCATGGCGGAATTCATCACCTCCGGCGCCTACAGCCGTCACGTACGTGCTGCCCGTCGGCGCTACCGCGATCGGCGGGACTCTCTGGTCACAGCCCTGGCCCAGCACGCCCCGAAGGTGCGCGTCACAGGGACAGCGGCTGGCCTGCATACCGTGCTCAGTCTGCCGCCCGGGACCGAGCAGCGCGTCCTTCAGTCGGCGACCCGGCAGGGACTCAAAGTGGCTGGCCTGTCTCGATACCGCCATGCACGGTCCCTGCACGTCATGGCCGATGCCCTCGTCGTGGGATACGGGGGGCCCTCCGACGCTGTGTGGCCTCAGGCACTCTCCGCGCTCATGCGGATCCTTTCCTGACGCGCCCCCAAGTGGCCGGGCACTCGAACGCGTCTCTTTCTAGGTGCGACGTCTCACGTCACAGCTGTCTGGGGTGCGCCGTCAGGAATGCACTCGCAGATTGGGCTGGCCGGCGTGTTACGCAGGCTTCGAGACAGTCACGCGCTTCCTCCCGAGGCGCCGATCGACCAGCTCGCGACCGGGCAGGTATATCGAGAGCCTGTCCGCCCGCTGATTCCGCTCCGGACCGAGCCACGGATGGGGATGTGATCCTCGCCGAGGCCCGTTCGGGCCGATGAAGCAGCACGTGCGATCCGCGGGGCGACAGGCAGGCGTGGACGAGTACTGGCGGCGGCCTTGTTCGGCGTCAAGTGCCGTCAGGGTGACGGCGAGATTTGCCGTGAGCACTCATCGTGCTGACTGATCGTGTCGGTGTGCGGATTGCGTGCCGCGATGACGGTGAACAGGGTGGCGACGAGGGCAAAAGCGCCGTAGCCGAGCGCGATCTTCGGCAGCGAAAAGGCGTTGGCCAGTTGGCCGGTGATGAGGCTGGGAATGGTCGCGCCGCTGTAGCTGAGGAGATACACCACGGCGAAGATCGGTGCCCGGTCTGCCAGGCTGCTGCCAGACAGCAGGCTGCGGGTGGTGCCACTGATGGCGATGCCCTGACCGGCCCCGGCGACGATAGTTGCGGCGATGAACAATGGAAGTGCACCGGTGGCGATCGCTGTGATGATGCCGATCCAGCCGGCGAAGAAGGCCGCCATGCCGATGCGTTGAGCTCCCGCCGGTGCGAATCGGCCACTGAGGGGAGCGCCCAGAGCACTGGGGGCCATGTAAGCGGCGAACACCAGGCCCAGGACGAGTGAACTGTGCGTGCGAAGCTGGTCTTCGACCAGCGCGGGCACGAAGGCTTGGTAGAACGCCCCGGTAGCCCAGGTGGACAAGAGGACTGCAGCCGTGACGGCGAGCAGATGCCTGACCCGGACCGGTACGCGGACAGTGGGCTTCAGTGATCGCCACGCGCCGGGGACGGGGGCTACGGTGTCCGGGCTGATGGCGATGAGCACGGTGGACAGCAGGAGCAGGCCGACGGAAATGAGGTAGATGAGGTCGCGTGGCCAGGGGCCGAACTGGACCAGGGCGCCGGAGGCGATGGCGCCTATGGCAAGGCCGAGCATGACTGTCTGGCTGGACGCGACGGAGGCCAGCCAGGCCGGCTTTGCGGGTGCGGTGTCGACGATGTACGCGGTGAGGCTGCTGCTGGCCAACCCGGCACCCAGACCCATCAGGAGCCGGCCGGCGATCAGGACGCCTATGTGGTGCACGTTCAACAGCACCACGCAGCCCAGCACGAGCAGGCCGAGGCTGGCGAGGGCCGTGGGCCGCCGGCCCACATGGTTGGACAGCCGTCCCAGTACCAGCAGCGTGCTGATGGTGGCGGCGGAGTAGGCGACGACTGTCATCGAGATGCCCGCGTTGGTGAACCCGTCCTGGGCCCGGTAGACGTTGAACAGGGGGATCGTCGAGCCCACCGCGGCAAACGCGGCCGCCAGGGAGAGCGCCGCGGACAGGAATGCAAGCCGGAATGTTCTGCCCTGACGATCCTGATTCGGCGTTGGGGCCACATTGTGCATCGAGCAGTGTCCTTTTCTCGTTCTGAATCAGGCAGCGCACCGGCTTCTGTCGTGGGCGGTGACAGCTGGCCCCGCGACTGCTGGCTCCTGCGAGCTCCGTCTTCGCGTCACGGCTGTGGTTCGCCCCGTAGGTTCGCCTGGCCCGTCGATCATGCAGTAACGGGACTGTTTCGTCCAGACTGAGGCGCGCGTCATGCTCCGACAAACGCGCCCCTTGCCCTGCGCTCGCCAGCGCTTCCGCGCCAGGATCGATTAATGTCGCCTTTGGACTGAGTAAACGGTGATCGGGTGCGTCTGTACGCGGGACTACCTGCCATCACCCCGTAGTGCATCCGCCCTCCCATCTTTGGACTCTGACGTCCACTTTGGAGTTAGGGTGAAGGTAGTGACTCGAGGGCCGAGCCGAGATCGAAGCAGCCCGTTGGATCGGCCGGCTCTGGTTGGACGGACCGTGCCGCGCAGGCAGGGAACCGGAGACAGGGAGGCGTCTCGTGAAGGCGATTGTGGTGACGGATCAGGCAGCGGGAGCGGCCGGGATGACGCTGAGCGAGCGTCCGGAGCCAAAGGCCGCGGGCAACGACGTGCTCGTTGAGGTTCACGCGTCGGGTTTCACCCCAGGTGAGCTGGAGTGGCCCTCGACCTGGGTCGATCGTCTCGGCCGTGACCGGACGCCATCGATCCCCGGCCATGAGGTGGCCGGGGTGGTCAGCGCTCTCGGCTATGGCACGAGGGGGCTGTCGGTCGGACAGCGGGTGTTCGGACTGGCGGACTGGACGCGTGACGGCACTCTCGCGCAGTACGTGGCCATCGAGGCACGTAACCTCGCGCCGCTGCCGGGCGATGTCGACTTCACGGTGGGTGCGAGTCTGCCGATCTCTGGCCTGACGGCCTGGCAGGGACTGTTCGTGCACGGCCGCTTCCAAGAGGGGCAGAGCGTTCTCGTGCACGGCGCAGCCGGCGGCGTCGGCTCGATGGTGACGCAGCTCGCCCGCCAGGCCGGCGCCTACGTCATCGGAACCGGACGCGCCGCCGACCGGCAGGCCGCGATGGAATTCGGGGCGCAGGAGTTCGTCGACCTCGGCAACGACGCACTGGAAGACGTCGGCGGCGTCGACCTGGTCTTCGACGTGATCGGTGGCGATATCGGGAAGCGGTCGGCGGGGCTGGTGCGAGCAGGCGGGATGCTGGTGACCATCGCCGGCCCGACCGAGACGCAGCCTAGGGACGGCCTGGCGGTCGACTTCGTCGTCGAAGCCGACCGCGCACAGCTGGCTGAGATCGTCCAGCGAGTCCGGGACGGACGTCTGCGCACGAACATCGGCCAGGTCGTCACTCTCGACGACGCCGTTTCCTCTTTCAACCCGGCCGAGCGGGTCAAAGGCAAGACCATCGTTCGCCCATGAGGCCGCCGCACATGCCCGGACACAACCAGCAAAGGACCACCCCGCATGACCAGTCCAACCGAGCCGAACCGCTCGACCGTCGGCGACGTCGAGAGGGCAGACCCAGGCCTCCCCGCTCAGGATCAGGCCGTCGTCATCGACGATGCCAGCGATAATCCCCCTGCTCCCGCGTTCGACGTCGTCAACGACGAGAAGACCGGTGTCTACGAGGCCAAGGCCGGGGACACAGAGGTGGCAGGACTGACCTACAAGGCCGCCGGCGAGAACCGACTCGTGCTGCTGGCCACCTCAGTGTTCCCCGAGTTCCGCAACCAGGGGATCGCCACCGAGCTGATCCGACGCGTCCTGGACGACGTGCGCGCGCAAGGAAAGACGGTCACCATCACGTGCCCGATCGTGCGCACCTTCATCGAGCGCAACCCGGCGTACGCCGACCTCATCGACCCCGAGCACCCGGGAGCCAAGAGAGTCACACCGGTCCTAGACCAGCCCTTCAGGCTTCCCCGGGGAGAAGGTATGACAGTGACGACGAGCGTCGAGGCCGAGGCAGCTGCCCGGGAAGAGAACAACGCGACGCTCATCGCCGCTTTGGACAAGACAGGTCCCGGCGAGGTGGAGTCGAGCTGGGAGCTTGATGTCATCAATGACACGGAGCGCAGCCGATGGTTCGCGGCTATCGGAGCCGAAGCGATCGCGGAACTCTCGTACCGGTTCGTTGGCGGCCGCGTCGTGTTGTTGACGACCTGGGTCGACCCCGCCTACCGCCACCACCGGGTCGCCACGGAGCTCATCGCGCGCGTGTTGGACGAGATTCGCCCAACCGGAAAGAAGATCACCGTCATCTGCCCGGTCGTGGGTGAGTTCATCGCCCGCAACCCGCAATACCGCGATCTCATCGACAAGGTCCATCCGGGTTCCGGCGCCTACCCCAGCACAGACCCGCAGGCGGGGCGGACGACCAGCAACAGACCGCTGCGTTCGAGAACGACCTGACATAGCCGCCCGGCATCCGTACGCGGTTCGACCCGTCCAGCGTGCGTGGAGCCGGCCGCGGATGAACAGCGGCGCTGTCGCTCACCGGGCAAGGTAAGCCGCCGCAGGCAAGACCTCCACCGACCTTGCCGAGGCCGCGGGGAACAGGGGACGGATCTCGGGCCTTCACCCTTGATCGTGGACACCGGTTGTTATGCGGCGGTGGTCAGCGTAGTTGATCGCTGTTCGTAGTTGATCGGGCTCTGCTGACCGAGGGCTGAGTGCCGTCGCCAGGTGTTGTAGCGGGTGACCCAGCGGAAGACCGCAAGGCGGGCGGCGCGAGCTCCGGGCCAGCGTTTCGCGCCCTTGAGAGTCTCCCTTTTCATGCTGGCGTTGAACGACTCCGCGGCGGCGTTGTCCGCGCTGGTGCCGACGGCCCCGCGTGATCGGATCACGCCGAGGTCCTTGCAGACCTGGGCGAACTCCTTGGAGGCGTACTGGGCTCCGTTGTCGCTGTGGAAGATCGCTCCGCGCAGGTTCCCTCCCCGCGCGCCGGCGGCGGCCTTGAGGGCGTCGGTGACCAGTTCGGTCCGCATGTGGTCGGCGATCGACCAGCCCACCAGACGCTTGGAGTGCAGGTCCAACACCGTTGCCAGATAAAGAAATTGGCCGTCGCCGACCGGGAGGTAGGTTATGTCGCCGACGTACTTCTTGTTCGGCCCAGAGGCGGTGAAGTCCCGCTGGATCAGGTCCGGCACCGGGATGGCGTCGGCTGCGGGGACCGTGGTGCGGACCTTCTTGCGCAGGTGCAGCCCGACGATGCCGAACTTCCGCATGACGCGTTCCACCCGCTTGTGATTGATCCGCAGCCCGGCGCCCTGGAGCTCGGCGGTGACGCGCGGAGCCCCGTAGGTGCCGTCGGACTCGGTGTGGATCGACGTGATCCGCCCGGCAAGTTCGGCGTCCGCACGCGCCCGCCCGGCCCGCGCATCCAAGCCGGCCAGGTGCCGGTAAAACCCGGAACGGGAGAGCCCCAGGATCCGGCACAGCCGCTTCACGCCGAAGGCGTCATGGTGGTCGGCAACGAACTGGAAACGGCTCACCAGCTGGTCTCGCCCGCAAAATACTTCGCGGCCCTCCGCAGGATCTCGCGTTCCAGCTCGAGCTCCTTCACCTGGGCCCGCAGCCGCTTGTTCTCCTTCTCCAACTCGCTGGCCTCCACCGCGCCGGGCACGGCGGCCTGCTCGGCATCCCGCACCCAGGTGCGGAGCGTCTCGTGGTTCACCCCAAGATCCTTGGCCACCGACGCGTACGTCCGGCCCGGGCTGGAGCGGTACAACGCGACGGCATCGGCCCGGAACTCAGGCGAGTACTTCGACGTCCCCAACGGGAACTCCTGTCCTTCGGATCTTCACGATCCAATGATCAGGGTGTCCACGGTCAAGGGGTAACGCCCCTCCAGGATCGGCGACGACCAGCCCCCTGCGTTTGCGCACGCCCAGGCATCCCTCGTCCCGCCGCGACCTCGCAGACCCGGCAGTCTCGCGCAAACGCGCCTCGGAAGCGGTTCCGGGGCCGCATGGTCCTACGACAGGCAGCCCCGGCCGGTGTCGGTCCCGGCCGGGGCTGCCGATGACGCGTCCGAGGGACGGCCGGACATCTGCCTCGGGTGCCGACCAGGTCCCGGGGCCGGAGGGCAGCACCAACCATTTGCGTGGAGGTCGAATCTGTTCGTCCTACGGCCTGTGCTGTGCCTGCCAGGCCCGGCACTGGGCGTTGAACTCCTCCCGGCGCTCGGCCAGCAGGTCCTGCGTGCGTTGCAGGTGGCAGTCGAGAATGTGCACGCCGCACTGGAACGGCTCGAAGCCGATCCGCTCCCACACACGGCCCAGCTTGGTGGCCGCCTCGCGGTGCTGGGCATCGGTCAGCTCACGGCCGTCCGCGGAGCCCGGCTCGCACGCCACCGCCACGCAGTCCTGCGACAGACGCCTGATGACTGGGGAAGAGGCAGTGTTCCAACCGTGCGCTATGCAGGGACGGATGTGCCTGGATCCGCATCAGAACCACCTGCGATCGCCGGTGGCCTCATCGATGTGATTGTGTTGATGCGTGGGGCGATCACCTCGACTGCACTGACAACAGGGCACGTAGCTCCTGCCCGTAACACAGCGCGGTCTCCCCGCAGCCTTGGTCAGGAGCGGAATCCCTGCTGATCGCCACTGGGCCAATTCCAACCTGAATTCGCTGGTCATGGGGCTGGTGTGAGTGGTGGGTGGGGTTCTCGTGCTGATCCCAGCGCAGATCGCTAGCAGGTGATCGTCCGTCACGGGGCGGTTCCCGTGGATCCCGTCGAGCAAGTGCGGTTGTTCGTAGGGTCGCTTCCGGGGGCGACGTTTGTCCCCGCCGGGTCATGCGTCTGCTGATCGGACTGAGCCGACGTCAGTCGGCCGATGGCCCGGGCAGGGTGTCGACGAGGCTGAGGAGCCCTCGCAGTGCCGGCGCGGCGCTTGCCGGCTGGTGGGCCAGGGCGAGGTCCACGGTGGGCATGGGCGCGGTCACACGCTTGAGCCGCACCCCTGGTATGCGCAGCGCACGAGCACGCCCCGCGGGCACCGGGGCGATGCCGGTGCCCGCGGCGACGCTGAGGAGGAGTTGCTCGTCGTCGGGTTCTTCCCGCACGATGCGCGGCCCGCCGTCGGGCCACAGCTGCCGGGTGATCAGGTCGTGCATTCCGGGGGCGTTCTCGCGCGGCCAGAGGATCACGGGTTCGGCGGCGATGCGCCCGCGGGTGACCCTTCGTTCACGGGCGAGGGGATGATCGGCGGGGACAGCCACGAGGAGTTCCTCGCGGGCAATGTGCCGGCACTCCAGGCCCTCGCCGTCCAGCGGGGGCCGTACGAAGGCGGCATCCAGCCTGCCGGCCAGCAACTCGGTGATGTTGTGCGCGGTCCACCCCGTCCGTACGACGAGATCCACGTCCGGATGGAGGGTGCGGAACGCGGCGAGGAGGGCGTCGACGGGGCCACCGCGGGCGGAGCGGGTCAGGGCCAGGCGCAGCTGCCCCTGCCGCCCGCCGACGGCCGCACGGATCCGTCCCTGCGACGCGTCCGCGTGGGCGAGCAGTTCGCCGGCTTCGCGGGCCACAACCTCGCCGACCGCGGTCAACCGGCAGCCCCGGCTGCCCCGTTCGAGCAGTGAAGCGCCTACGTCCCGTTCCAGCGCCCTGATCTGCTGGCTCAGGGCGGGCTGGGCGATGTGCAGCCGGTGCGCGGCCCGCGTGAAGTTCAACTCCTCGGCCAGCACGAGGAAGTAGCGCAGCCGCCGCAAGTCCATCCGTCAACTATAAGCGCAGCTTATTGCATTGAACGTGACTGGTCTTGGACAGGCCGTCAGCTCCCCTCCGACAGTGGGAAGCACACGGTTCGGCGATCAAGGGGGAGGCATGGGCGACAGGTTCGACGCGGTCGTCGTCGGCGCCGGGGTCATCGGGCTCACCACCGCACTGCGCCTGCAGCAGGCCGGTGCCCGCGTCGCCGTGGTCACGGCCGAGCCGTCGGCCGAGACGACGTCCTCCGTTGCGGCGGCCGTCTGGTATCCGACCCGCACCCGGTTCGAACCTCGTGTACTGGACTGGGCCACCCACACCTACGACGAGTTCGCCCGCCAGGCGGCGAACGGGGTACCTGGCGTGGTCATGCGCCCCACCCGGATGCTGCTGCGCGGCGCGGCCCACGACGTCCCCTGGTGGGCCTCCGCCCTTCCCGGCCTGCGCACCCTGCGCAGCGACGAGGTACGGGCCCCGTTCAGCGGCGGCTGGGCGTTCACCGTTCCGACCGTGGAGATGTCCCGCTACCTGCCCTGGCTCCAGCAGACCTTCTCCGCGGCGGGCGGCACGCTGTTCTATCGACGCATCGACGCCCTGGAACAGGCGGGCGTATGGGCTCCCGCGGTGGTGAACGCCTCCGGCCTGGGCGCCCGCGCCCTGTGCGGCGACACCGAAGTACGGCCGGCGCGAGGACAGTTGGTCCTCGTCTCCAACCCCGGACTGCAGACATCAGTGCGCGACGAGGACAACGCCGAGGGCTACACCTACGTCCACCCCCGCAGCGCCGACATCGTCCTCGGCGGCACCTTCGAGATCGGCGAGTGGGACACCACCCCGTCACCGGCCACCGCCGCCGCGATCCTGCGCCGCTGCACCGAACTGCTCCCGGAACTGGCAGGCGCCCCGGTCCTCGGCCATCGGGTGGGCCTGCGGCCCCATCGAGACGGCGGTGTCCGCCTGGAGGCCGACCCCCGCCCGCACGGCCGCGTACGCCGGCTGGTGCACAACTACGGCCACGGAGGCGCCGGAATCACCCTGGCCTGGGGCTGCGCGGACGCCGCAACCGCCCTTGTGTACCGCTCCCGTTAACACTGCTCCTCTTCTCGAGAACTGGGTGTGCACCGATGGATTTCGTCGAACCCGCAGAGACCGACCCTCC
Source organism: Streptomyces sp. NBC_01450 (assembly GCF_036227505.1). NCBI lineage: Bacteria > Bacillati > Actinomycetota > Actinomycetes > Kitasatosporales > Streptomycetaceae > Streptomyces > Streptomyces sp. NBC_01450. The sequence goes on from NZ_CP109481.1 coordinate 1,472,656, forward strand.
CGCCACGTCGGCCGGTGGGACAGGGCCGCAACCCGGCCGACCGCCGGTGAAGCCCCCCGCCAAGGTGCGCCGCCGCACGCTGCTGCTCGCCGCGCTCGGAGTGACCACTGCCACCGTCACGTTCGCGGAGATCGAGTCGAGAGCGGACGACGACGAGCCCCGCAAGGTCGTGTTCACCGTCCCCGACGGCCACGCCCACAGCGTGGCGTTCAGTCCGGACGGCAGGACGCTCGTCGCCGGGCTGTCCGGGGTCCGGGGCATCAGCAGCACGCTGCGGTTGTGGAATGTGGCCAAGGGCACCGCTACCACCCCCTGGCCCGACCAGGTCGAGGACGTCACAAAGGTGGCCTTCAGCCCGGACGGCAAGACGCTGGCCGTGGCCGGCGCCCTCGAAGTGTTCCTGTGGAACGTGGCGGATCCCACCGGCGTCGCCCTGCCCCATCCCCAGCTCACCCTGGACCTGGCGTTCTCGCCGGACGGCAAGACGCTGGCCACAGGGGGCCGCGACGGCGCGGCCCGGCTGTGGGACCTGTCCACCGGCACCGTCACCGCCACGCTGACGACCGAGGGCATGACCCTGGTCAACGCGGTGGCGTTTCGCGCGGACGGATACGCACTGGCCACCGGCAGCGAGGACCTCACCGGCGGCCCGGTACGACTGTGGGACCTGCAAGCCCTGATCGCCCCCACCGTCGACGCCACCCTCGAAGCCCCGCACTGGCACGGCTTCAAGCCCGTAGCGTTCCCGCCGGCCGGCTACCTGATGGCCACAGGCAGCGCCGACAACGTCGTGCGCGTGTGGGACTCGGTGTCAGGCACCGTGGAGGCCACGCTCACCGGCCACACCGGCCCTGTGACAGCGGTGGCGTACAGCCCGGACGGAGACACCCTGGCCACCGGCAGCGACGACAGGACCGTGCGGTTGTGGGACACGAGCTCGCTCGACCTCGTCCCCCTCGCCACCCTCACCGACCACACCGGCAAGGTGACATCAGTGGCGTTCAGCCCGGACGGCAGGACCCTGGCCTCGGCCAGCCTCGACCGCACGGTGCGGCTGTGGCCGAACCGGTGACCCCGACTCCCCTGGAAACCACGTCAGTTGACCATTGGGGGTAACTCAGTCATGACAGTCAGAGACGCGCAGCCCGCAGCCGGAACGATGTTGCGCGGCAGAGGCGGAACCGCCCACCTGAAACGCGAGGCCGTCGCGCTGGACCGGGCAGGCATCCGGCTGGTCATTCCCCTCGACGCGATCGAGACCGTCCATGTCGCCGGAACCAAGCGTCCGACCGCCGAGATCCGGCTGAACTCGGCGGCCACCGGAGCCCGGGCGACAACGGTCTGCGCGATCAGCTCCCACAGCATCGAAGAGGTGGAAGCCTTCGCCAACGCCGTCAACGCCGCCATCCCGCAACGGGACGAGGCCGAAAGACGCATCAACGGCGCGGCCCTGGTGAACGCGGAGGAGCGCCCCGCCACGCCCAGAACACCCCGCAGACCATTCCTGTCCACGGACGAGTGGTGGGCCTGCTCCGCGCTCACCTGCCTTTTCGCCCTCGGCCTGCTGCTCCCCGCGCTGGCGGGCGACGGGCACCTCGCCGAGTTGTGGGCCGCCACCTTCGCGGGAGTCGTGTTCGGCTGCGCCGTCGCCCGCGGCACGTGGCGCGCCACGGTGACCTGGTGGCTGCTGCACCGGTACGGCGTGACGACCACCGCCACATACGCGGGCTACGCGCCCGGGGATGACGACAACAGCCCCGGGGTCGTGACGTACGAGTTCACCGACACCGCCGGCACCACTCACGAAGTCCGTCGCAGCGGCGCGCGGTCGGCGCCCGCCGACATAGCGGTCTCCTACGACCCGGCCAGACCCGACTTCGCCATGGGACCGGGACAACCTTGGGTCAGGACCCTGATCCTGCTGATCCGCCTCCTCGTCGGCGTGCCGGTCACGCTCGCCATGGCGGCCTACCTGCTGTGGTACTTCACCACCGCGATGCACGCGTAGAGCAGGCACGAGCCCTCCGCCACCGACCGCCGAACGATCGGCCCGCATGGCATTGAGCAAGGGCTTCCATCTCCGCGTGGTTCGTGCGGGCAGCCTCAACCGTGGGTATCAGCCGGTAAATCACCTGGTCCGTTGTCACGTCTGCATCGAGGCGTGGTTCCAGTGAGCCCGCGTCATCTTGACGTTGTAGGTCCGGGACTGGCATGCGTTGAGGCTGGGATGCTCGTGCTGGTCGTGGGCGTGATCGGTAGCGGGTGATCGTCTGTCAGCGGTGGACCTCGGCGTTCGCCAGCACGAGGAGAGCCCGCAATAGCGTGGTCGCGTGCCGCGCGTTCATGCGGACTTTGGTGAGCATTCGCCAGTTCAATGGACCGAGCAAAGGCCCAGTCTGGGGACCACCTCAGATCGTGCGCTGCTCAGGGATGGATGCCAGGAGCCGCACGTTTTCCGCCCTCCGGTGACGACGAAGACGGGGTGGACGCCGTGTGCTCCGAGTGGCCGACGCACACAATCTCGTTGCCGAGCAGCGCCAGATCACCGTCTCAGCGGAGTCGTCGCGGAGCCCTATTCGGAGAGCCGACAGGCAGCCAGATAGTCCGCCCAGCCGTCTTGGGCGAGCGCTGCCCAGTTGTTGGCGGTGTTCCTGTGGATGCCGAAGAGGTCGCTGATGATGACGGGTGGCAACTCCGATGCCATGCCGATCATGGCCGTGTGCCGGGCAGCGATAGTCGGAAGACCATGGTCGCTGAGTTGCTGGGCCAGGCCGTCCGGGTTGCGGGGCCGATGTGCGGGGCGGCCGGGCATCAGGAGAACCCCGGAGCCCTCGCTGGGGATTGGGGTCGGCAGCATGGAGGGCGTTCTGCCCCCGGCGATCTGTTGCTCGATCAGTCGTGCGAGCGAAGGAGACAGTAGGACCGGGTATCTCGCGATCACGAGGTATGAGCCGCTCTCACTCTGAACGAACCGATCGGTGGTCAGCTGCACGATTCGGGTGAGTGGCAGGGCGTAGAGACGGATGAGTGCCCCCACGATGCGTAGTTCCAGTGGTAGCGACGTGTCGGTCAGGCAACGTCGAAGCTGTTCTTGGTGTTGGTCTTCGTCCATGAACCGCTCGGCCAGTCCGTGCTTGGGGGATGGAGCCTCAAGCCCCCGGGTCACGTGTCGGGCGTTCGTCCACCGGATGAACCTGCCGATGCCGCGGCGACGCGTCGGTTTGACCGCGAGGAGCCAGAGTTCGAACTGCGCCTGGTCGAGGTCCGCGAGGTCGATCGTGTTCCGGTCGAGCCAGTCCATGAGTTCAATGGCTGCGCGTATGTCTCTGCGGCCACCTTCGGCGGTGCCCGTAGTGAACCGGTCGCGGGCCGCCCGCTGACGGGCATCACGCAGTACCAACCACTCCGCAAACGGCCGGACGAACCGGCGCTGGCTCGGGGAAACCGCGTCGAGTGTCTCCTCGATCCACAGCTCCAGACGGGCCAGGCCCTCGTGGCGGGGAGGCAGGACTCTGGTGGCCACCAGGGTCTCGCGCACCGAGCGGGTGTGGGTGGTTTGCGGGAGACCGTCGAGCAGCTCGTGGGTGATCTCCGTGCGGATTGCAGCCAATTCGGCCATCAGCTGGGCGCTCGCGCTGGATCGGATCCACTTGATCACGGACCTGGGGTACTTCGCGCAGATCAATGCATCGGCCAGCGGTGAGAGCTGGGGCATGACATTTTCTCCATCAGAGCTGAGGAGATCACTGACCTGGTCGCGGACCACGCAGCGGGTGCAGCAGCCGTCGGCGTAGATGAGCAGTTCGTCGCCGACTGCGCGGAATGCGGCCGTCACGGCGTCCTCACGCGCCGGCGGGCCACCCATCTAGCCTCGCCGTTTCGGTTGGACTGAGGTGGCTGCGTTGATCATCAACTGTTGGGTGGTCGAGGCGATTCTGTTGCCTGGGCATGGTGGAGTCCCGGCGCAATGGTCGGGTTCTCCGGGTCCTTCGGATCGTGGGTGGGCGGGGGCCGCAGGTCAGTCAACCGGTCGGGGCAGTGCGGCGAGGCGGTGGAAAGCCGTGGCCAGTTCGTGTCTCCAGGCCAGGTCGCCGAGATCCGCAGGCGGAGGCGGCGTCCACCGCGGGTGAGGCGGGCGGCAACGTGTAGCAGCCGGTAGCGAAGTTTCTTGGGTTCGGCGGCGGCGAGTTCGCCATCCAGCAGGAGGACGCGAGCCCAGGCGAGGAGATCGATCGCCGTGAGGCTGAGTTCAAGCCAGGTGGCGTTGACGTCGAAATGACGGGAAGGGAAGCCGCCGAAGCCAGTGTTCTTGCCGCACCGGATGTGGTCCTCGACGGTGGCGTGCCCACGGTGGCGGACCTCGAGGAACTGTACGGAGCCGCCGCCGGAGTAAGGGGTATCGGTAAGGAATACCTGGTGTCGCAGGCCCTCGTCGTGGTCGAACAGGGACAGTTGGGCGCCGGGGTGCGGTCGTTCGCGCCGCACGGTGATGCGGGTGCCGACCGGGTAACCAGCGAGGTCACATGCCGGTCAGTTCGGCGACCTCGGCGCCGTCTCGCAGTGTCCCGTTCTGGTCCAGGGCGGGATGCCAGAGAGCTTCGGGCACTGAGCGGATTGCACGACGGACTGGCTCGGTGACCGCGTATCCGACCGAGAACCACAGGTCCAACCCGTGCTCGCGCAAGGTCCGGATGTGGGTGAGGAAGGCTTTCGCGGATCCGGCGCTGTCGGCGCGGACCAGGATCTGGGTGCCGTACCGGTGAGCGTCGGGGATCTGCGCGAGGGCGTCGTCCAGCACCGCGATGTGATCCGCGGCGGTGTTGGCTCCGGAGTTGCCGGGCCGCAGTCGGCCAGACATGGCCTCGCCGGTGTTCGCGAGGAAACACAGCAGCGGATGAAAGCCGAAGCCGCCTTTGTAAGTGGGCGCGGCCTGTTCCTTTTCCGAGTGGGAGGTGATCAGCGTGGCGTCGAGGTCCAGGACCAGGCCGGGAAGCTCTCGTCCGTCGGCCTGGACGGCGGGGATGCCGTGGCCGGTCTCGGCGGCCTGCATCCAGGCGACTTCCCGGGCTGAGGCGCGGGCCGCTCGCAGCGAAGCGAGTACTGCCCCGTGGGTGTCGGCGAGCAACCGCCAGGCGGTGGGCGTGGAGGCGACCGGTCCGAATACCTCGCCCTGGTCCCGCAGCACGGCCAGATCCGCTATCGCCTCACCGCCGTCGGCGAGCATCACCGCGAGATCGGTGAAGGTCCGACCTGGATCGTGCCCGGTGCCACGCGGTCGCAACGGCCTGAGCGCAGTGGAGTAGGCGGTGGTCAGACCGGTGGCATCGGCAAGATCCGCCAGCAAACGTGCGCCCGCGTGCCCGACCACCCCCGAACCGTCAGTGGAGACGTGGAGCTTGGGACGAGAACCGATACCCTGCACGCAGAAAGTGCCTTCCGCTTGGACCGACAGAACCCCTCGACAAGGTTCATCGTCCCAGCTCAGAAGGCACTTTCGTATTTCCTCCCCGCTTCCGGCCTCATCTCAACCCAAACGGCGAGGCTAGTCGCCGAGGACCCGCTCCCACAGCAGCCCGTCCCGCCAGCTCCCGTCGAGAAAGATCGAGGAGTGCGCGACGCCGTACGGGCTGAACCCGTTGCGGCGCAGCACCCGCTGCGACGGCAGATTCTCCAGATTGGTGGACGCCTCGGCGCGGTGCAACCCGAGTTCGTCCGTCATCACCCGGAGTACAAGCCCGACGGCGTGCCCGGCGTGCCCCTGATTCTGGGCGACGCCGGCGATCCAGTATCCGACGGAGCCGCGGCGCAGGTGCGGCTGCGGCAGGATGCCTCCGACGGTGACCTGCCCGATCACCTGGTCGTCGGCGAGTACCACGCCCGGCCAGACCGTGCCGGCCCGATATCCGGCCAGCAGCCTGTCGATCCGCTCCGCCTGGCCCTCCGGGGTGAAGAAGTCGGCCGGCTGGGCCGGTTCCCACCGCCGGAAAGCCTCGAAGTCCCGCACCCGATGCGCGGCTATCGGGGCGGCGTCGGCGGGCTCGATCAGGCGGATCCTGGTGCCGCTGCGCATGGGCTGATCCTCGTCGCGGTGCGTCTGATGAGACGCCCAGCCTATGCGAGGGTGCCCACGCCGCCGCACTCTACGCCCGCCGGAGGATCGAGTCGATCGCGCAGCTCATGTTCTCGATACCCTGCACGCAGAAAGTGCCTGCCGCTTGGACCGACAGAACCCCTCGACAAGGTTCATCGTCCCAGCCCAGAAGGCACTTTCGCATTTCCTCTCCGCTCCCGGCCTCATCTCAACCGAAACGGCGAGGTTAACTCAGACGGAAAGTTCGGTGATGCTGAGGGCGAAGTCCAAGTTCCCCACCCCGTGGTTGGCGAGGCCCACTGTGACCACGCCCGCTCCTTCCAACCAGTGCGCCATTTTCAGGCCGCCGACGTCCAGCGGGCGCAGCCCGAGGGTCTCGATGAACGCCTCCACACTTGCCTTGGCCTGCGCATTATCGCCAGCGATGAAGACGTCGGGCCGACCCTTCTCCAGGACATGGCGGAAGTTGGTGTTGAACGCCTTCACCACGCTGGCGCTGGCCGGGGCGGCCTTAGTGACTTCCTGCGCGATCGAGGTTTCCTCGCGGTGGGCTAGCCCGTCGAACGTGGAGTTGAAGGGATTGCTGATGTCGACGATGACCTTGCCTGCGAGAGCGTCTCCGTACTGGGCGACGACCGGCACGACGCCGTCGTACAGCAGGGCCACGATGACGATGTCCCCGGCCGGGGCGGTGCCCCATTCTCCCGTCGTGGCGCCGCCGAGAGCCTTGGCCAGGTCAGCGGCCTTGGACTGATCGCGGCCCATGACCTCGACGGTGTTGCCGCCCGCTATCGCCCGCGCGCCGATGGTGCGGGCCATGTTCCCGGTGCCGATGATGCTGATGTTGCTCATGAGATGTCCCGCCCTGGTTGTGGTTGTTCGGTTTAGATGGCGGTGGTGCCGCCGTCGGCGACGAGTTCCATGCCGTTGACGTAGCTGGAGTCGTCGGAGGCGAGGAAGAGGGCGGCGGTGGCGATTTCGTCGGGGCGGCCCATCTGGCCGCGGGGGATGAGGGACTCGAACTGGCGCTTGGTGGCCTCGTCGAAGAGTTCTTCCTGCTTAGCGGTGGCGACCTGGCCGGGAGTCAGGACGTTGACGCGGATACGGCGGTCCTTGAGCTCGTTGAGCCAGACGCGGGCCCAGGCCTGCTGGACGGCCTTGCTGCCGGCGTAGACGCTCCAGCCGGGGAAGGCGCCAAGGGAGGCGTTGGAGCCGGTCATGAGGATGGAACCGCCGTCGTTGAAGAGCGGGAGGGCCTTCTGGACGGTGAACAGGGTGCCGCGGGCGTTGAGGTAGAACGCGGCGTCGAAGTGGGCCTCGGTGATCTCGCCGAGCGGGGCGGGCTCGCCCCCTCCGGCGCTGGCCCACAGCACGTCGAGGCTTCCCTTCTCCCGCTTGACGGTGTCGTACAGGCGGTCCAGGTCATCCAGGTCGGCGGCGTCGCCTTGGACGCCGGTGACGTTGCGGCCGATCTGCTTCACGGCCTCGTCCAGGGCGTCCTGGCGGCGGCCGGTGATGAAGACGTGCGCTCCCTCGTCGACGAACAGCTTCGCGCCGGCCAGCGCCATGCCGGTGGTGCCGCCGGTGATGACCGCGACCTTGCCGTCAAGCTTTCCCATAGTTGTTCCCTTGAGTCGGTGGTGCCGTGTGTACCTGGGGCGACGGCATTATGTACACCGTCCTGTGTGCTTACGGTATCGGGCGGGCCGCCGGGGCGCAAACTATGTACACCGGTCGTTACCTAGCTGCGGTACGATGGAGCCATGACGGAGTTGGAGAAGGGCCCCACGGGCCGCCGCCGCGGCCGGGGCGCCCGCGAGCGCATCATCAGCGCGTCCCAGCAACTGTTCCGCGAGCAGGGCATCAACCGCACCGGCATGGACCAGCTTTGCGCGGCGGCCCAGGTGTCCAAGCGCACGGCCTACCAGCACTTCACCGGCAAGGACGAACTCGTCGCCGAGTACCTGCGCCGGTTCGACCCCTCCGTTCTGTCCGGCGTGTTCGACCGCACCGACCTCACGCCCCGCGAACGGCTCCTCGCCGCCTTCGACATCCCCCCCACCACCCCCCTGTGCCCCTACATCGCCGCCGCCGTCGAACTTCACGACCCCCAGCACCCCGCATCCCAGTACGCGCGCGACTACAAGGAAGCCGTCGCCGCGCGGCTCGCCGACACCGCCCGCGAAGCCGGCGCCGCCGACCCTGAACAGCTCGGTGAGCAGCTCGCGTTGCTCATCGACGGCGCCGCGGCCCGCACCCGGGTCCTCAACGCCGACGCTTTCCCCACCGCCGCCGCCATCGCCGCCGTCCTCATCGACAACGCCATCCCCGCCACAGCCAGCGATGACCGACGACGGGAGGAAGTGTCGAGTTAACGTGGACCATCGCGGCCGGGCTGGACGCACTACCGGTCACGCGGTTGCACCGGCTGGCACGCGATACCAGCCGCCCGGCACCTGGCATTGCAGGCTTTACGGAACTGGCCGCCCCGCCCGCCTGTTGAAGGCCGCAGCAGAAGCCGCCGGGGAATGGCGACCCTCGAAGGTTGCAGGAGTTCGAGGCCGTCGTCTCGGCCCAGGGCGCTGACGCGCCGCCGGTTCGAACAGACGGCTGATCACATACGTCCGTACGCGGTGGCGCATGAAGAACTCGTACGCAGCTGGCAGAGGTTGGAGACTTGCCATCGCCCTCATCCACTCCACCGCGGCGCTCTCCCGCGGGGCAGCACGGCGTTGACTTCTGGACCGAGCCAGCTGAACCATTCACGCTGATCATCAGTGAGCGGCCCATCTCGGCCACGCCAGCCCGAAACGAAGGCCAACAGGCGGGCAGCCAACACGTCCGGCTGGAACCCGCCGTCGGGTTCTGGATCCCCGGGACCGACTCCCGACGCTACGAACGGCAGACCGTCGGCGAACGGCTCCGCTCCGACGACAGAGCGATCAGCCGACTTGAGCCGCGTCCGCAGCACCTACTTCCAGTCGGTCTCAGGTGCTTCCGGGCCCCCTCAGACAACTGCTGGCCGAAGAACGGAACCGTCTCAGAGGTCAGCCGCAACAGCACCACTCCGTCAGGCCATTTCACTCTTCAGCGCATGATGAACGGAGTCAGTCGAACTGCTCAAGCGTGCCTTGTGACGGCATCGCCTCCAAGCTGCCACATCTCATAGTTCCCACATTCTGCCGTGATCTCGGCCGTCGACTGAGCCGCAGTGACGAAGTCATCCACTACCAGCGAGGTGTGCGATGCCGCCACCGCGAGGCACACCTGGTCGGGCGCCAGATCCGGGATGGGCACATAGACGACGTCCGGATGCGAGTAGAACACGGACGCCGAACGGGCCAGGAAGGAGATGCCCCGTCCGGCCGCGACATGCTCGAGCGTCTCGTCCACCCCGCGCACCGCGTACCCGGCATTGGGGAACGGGCGCTTGGTGGGCTGCGTGCTCGGGTCACCGTGCCAGACCAGCGGTTCGCCGGCCAGGTGGGCCTCGGTGACCTCCTCCTTGCCGGCAAACCGGTGTCCGGCGGGCAGCACCGCTACCCGCGGCTCGGTGTACAGCGGGGTGACGCGCAGGCCGGCCTCGTCGATGGGCAGCCGCACATAGCCGACGTCGATGCGGCCGTCGAGCAGCATCGCAGCCTGGTCGTCCCCTTCGATCCGCTGCACGTCCACGACCACGTCCGGGTGCCGGTCCTCGAACGCCCGCGCCGCCGGGATGACCGGGATGCCGGCCCGGAAACCGACCATCAGCCGCCGCTTGCCGCGGGCGGCCGCGGACACCCGGCGGCGGACCGCGTGGGTTGAGGCGAGCAGCGGACCGGCGTCGGCCAGCAGTTGCCGGCCCGCATCTGTCAGCTCTACGCCGTGGCGATCCCTGGTGAACAGCGAGACGCCGAGATCCTGCTCAAGCACGCGGATCTGCCGGCTGAGCACCGGCTGCGCGATATGGAGCTCATCGGCGGCGCGGCCGAAATGCAGCCGGTCGGCCACGGCGACGAAGTAACGCAGTTTGCGCAGATCCAGATCCATGGCACCTCCCGGCCCGGTGATGCCTTCAAGGTATCACCACAGCTTCAAGAGGTCTTGGACACCCACTCAGACCCGATGGCAGCCTGAAAACAGGCGCTTAAGGGCGCCGAAGTGAATTCGACCCAAGAATTCGACACTGGAAGTTGACAGCAGGGTCCAAGCCCGGAAAGCAGGAACACCGATGAGCAGCATCAGCATTATCGGACTGGGAAACATGGCCCGTGCTTTGGCTGGCCGGGCGCTCGCCGGCGGCAACGCCGTCGAGATCATCGGCCGCGACCCGGCCAAGGCCAAGGAGTTGGCCGCCACGCTCGGCGGCGCCACGGTCGGGACGGCCGGGGCCGCCCCGACCGGGGACATCGTTATCCTCGCCGCACCGTACGCTGGCGCGGCGGCGGTGGTGAAGGAGTACGGGGACGCACTGCGCGGCAAGGTCATCATCGACATCGCCAACCCCGTAGCCCCCGACCTGCAGGGCTTCGTCGTCCCCGACGGCAGTTCCGGCGCACAGGAGATCGCCAAGGCGGCTCCCGACGACGCCCATGTCGTCAAGGCGTTCAACACTGTGTTCTCCCACGTTCTGGCGGCCGGCCCGGCCGAGGGCCGCCCTCTGGACGTGTTCATCGCCGGCGACGACGCGCAGGCGAAGGCACGCGTGTCGGCGTTCGTCGAGAGCTTGGGGCTGCGCCCCTGGGACACCGGGGAGCTGTCCATGGCGCGGGCACTGGAGAACGTCGGCCTGCTGGAGTTGGGCCTCATGAACCACTCCGTCAAGCACACCAATTTCTCCCTCGGCATCACCCTTCTCGGGTGAGCGCACCCCTACCACTACCTCTCGTGCCGCATTACGCCAGTTCACTTACGGCACGAAAAGACCCTGCACCTACCCTCACAAGGACAGTTAGATGCGCGTTTTCGTCGCTGGGGCGACCGGCCATTCCGGTTCGTACATCATCCCCGAGCTCATCGCCGCCGGGCACGAGGTCACCGGCCTGGCCCGGTCGGACGCGGCCGCGGCGGCCGTGTCCGCGCTCGGCGCGAAGGTGCGTCGCGGCGACCTCCAGGATCTCGACGGGCTCAAGGAGGCAGCCGCGGACTCCGACGGCGTCATCCACGTCGCGCACAGGCAGGATCTGCTTCCCTCCGGCGGGCTCGACGCCGTGGCCGCCGCGGAGCTCCCGATCATGCTCGCGTACGGCGAGGCGCTGGCGGGAACCGGAAAGCCGCTGGTCACGGCGGGGAGCATTGGCTCACCCGGGCAGCACCTGGGCCGGCCGGCCACCGAGGAGGACCCGGCCCTCCCCGCCGGCGAGGAGCACAAAGGCACCCTGCGGATCCGCAACGCCGTGGAAAGGGCCGTAGTCGACCTCGCCGAGCAGGGGGTGCGGTCTTCGGTCGTGCGGATCGCCAACATCGCGCACAGCACGACCGATCGTGCCGGCTTCCTCCCCACGCTGATCGCGCTCGCGAAGGAAAAGGGGTTCGTCGGCTACCACGGCGACGGCGCGAACCTGTGGAACGCCGTGCACATCCGCGATGCCGCCACCTTGTTCCGCCTGGCGCTGGAGAAGGGGTCAGCTGGCAGATACTGGCACGCGGTTGGGGACGGGGCCATCCCGTTCCGCGAGATCGCCGAGGCCATCGCCAGCCGCCTGGGCCTGCCCGCCGTGAGCGTTCCCAACGATGCCCTGATGACGCCGGGGTACTTCGGGTTCCTCACGAATATCGTCACGCAGAGCTACCCAGCGTCCAACCTCATCACCCGCCGGACCCTCGGCTGGGAACCCGCCCAGCCCGGCCTGCTCGCCGATATGGACAACGGCCACTATTTCCCCGCCGGCTGACAGCGGGAACCGGGATCGAAACGAACCCGGCAACCGGCAAGTTCGGCTCTTATGAAGGACGTTGAGATAATGACGACTGTGGGATTCATCGGAAGCGGAAGCATCGGCAGGACCCTCGCACGACTCGCTGTCGGGGCCGGGCACCAGGTGGTGCTCAGCAACTCGCGCGGTCCCGAAACGCTCGTGGACACGGCCGAGGAACTGGGGCCGCGGGCGTCCGCGGCGACGAGCGAAGAAGCCGCGACGGCCGGTGACATTGTCGTGGTCACGGTGCCGGTCAGCGCCTTCCCCCACGTGCCCGCCGCGCCACTGGCCGGGAAGACGGTCATCGACACCTGCAACTACGGCCCCGAGCGTGACGGGCACATCCCCGAGCTCGACAACAAGTCCCTCACCTCAAGCGAGCTGCTGCTGCGGTACGTCCCCGACGCCCTGCTCGTAAAGGCGTTCAACAACATCTTCTTCAAGCACCTGCTGTCACTCGCCCTCCCGGCAGGGGCGGCCGACCGCTCTCTGAGGCGTCCTCGGTGCCGTCGTGACCCTGGGCGTGGGCAAGGGCCTCGCCGACGAGCTGGGCCAGCGCCGCGCCGTTCCGCAGATCTTGGCGTGCCGGATCGTGGCGACTCCAGGCACAGGTACGGGCGGCACTGAAACGGGAGGCCCGCAAGCTGCCCGACCTGGCCCGTGACGGCGGCGGCCGCGAGGCCATGAGTGCGGCGGCGAGAACGCGCTGGGGCGTCCGCATCGGAACTCCTCGAATGGCCTGGGCGGTTCAGCCTTGTCGCATGGCTACAGCGCGATATGCCCGGTCAGCCACCATTCGAGGTACTTGGCGAGATTTGGCGCGACCCAGGTACGGCTGTCGTCTTCGTGGTTCCACACGAAGACGTCGGGTCGGCGGATTGTCGGAAGGAGTGCGAAGAGGTCGCCGTTTCCTGCATCTGCGAAGAAGAGCAGGGGATCGAAGGGCATGTAGAGCGTGGCGAGTTCGGCGTCCTCGCGCATGGTGAGGTTCTCGGAGACGATCCGCTCCGCCGGCCAGATCAGACCGGCTCCGTACTCGCCCTCGATGCCGTTGCTCTCACGGAGAAGAGCGGCGGGCGTTGTCACGTTGTTGGGTGCGTGACTGTCTGATGGTGCGTCGGGGTGTGGTGGGTCTGCGGTCCGGGCCCGTGTGCAGCCCGTGGCGGGTCGGCTGGCAGTGCCGGTGATCTGGTCCCAGATGGCGAAGCGGATGGTCATCTCGGCTCGGTGGTCGAAGGCTGTCATCAGGTGGCGGTGGGGCCGGAAGTGGGGCGAGATGCCGCTGAACGCGGACAGGAACCGCTGGGCCGCGCCCACACTGCGGAAGCCCTTCATCGCGCGTTCACGCTGCCTGGTGGGCTGGTGGCTGTTCTCGGCCCGGTTGTTCAGCCCCTTGTGCGAGCGGTGCTCGACGGAGGACATGACCTCACGGAGGGCCGCGCCGTAGGAACGCAGCTTGTCCGTGCCGACCACCCGCGCCACCGCACGCGTCCTCTTCATCAGACGGCGGAAGAAGCGCCGGGCCGCGGCCTTGTCCCGCCGGTTCTGCACGAGGATGTCGAGCACGTTGCCGTCCTGGTCGACAGCCCGCCACGGGTACTTCAGCTCCCCGTTGACCTTGATGAACACCTCGTCCAGATGCGATTTGTCCCCGGGCCGGGGACGGCGGCGGCGCAGTCCGTTCGCGTAGGCCTGGCCGAACTCGGCGCACCAGCGGCGCACTGTCTCGTGGGAGACGATGACGCCTCGCTGGAGCATCAGCTCCTCGACCTCGCGCAAGCTGAGCGGAAACCGGAAGTACAGCCACACACAGTGCGAGATCACCTCGACCGGGTACCGGTGCCCCCTGTACGACGGCGACGCACTCCCCACCGATAACCCCCTCCAGCAGATCAACCCGAAGATCATCCCACCCGGTCAGCCAACGTGACAGCGCCCTCCCCCGTCCTAGGTGACGCGAGAGGCGCCCGGGACCGACGGGACGTCTGCGCACGGGGTTTTGAGGAGAGGATCATTGATCCGAGCCCGGCGAATATGTGTGACCGCCGTGGCGGTGCTGGCGGTCCTAGCGGACTCGCCCGGACTGGCACAGGCTGAACAGCCGCACGAATCGAGGCTGTTGAGCGCGACGGACGACAAACCACTTCCGCCGGGGTGGCGGATCGACGGGGAGGGTGGGGCGCGTGAGCTGGTCTGGCGTGCGCCGAAGGCCGTGCCCATGGGGGATGCGCGGGTCGAGTTCCGTACCGGGGACCGGCTGCTCGGGGTTCCGAAGCCGGCGAGGGACGGGCGGACCTTCCGGTTCGCCCTCGGCGAGACGCGGCCCGAGCAGCTGACGGACCTTCAAGTGACGGCTGCGGGACGCCGGCTGGACGCGGCGGCCTACGACACGCACAGGTCCGGCTCGCGCGTGGCACGGATGCCCGCGCAGGCGCCGGCGAACGGCGTTGATCCGGGCAAACCCGGCGCGTACCGCACGGTCGCCGGGGAGTACGACCTCGACCTGGTGCGCCTGCCCGGGTTCGACACCCCGGTGGAGATGACCGCCGAGGTGGTGGCGCCGAAGGGTGCCACCGGCAGCCGGCCGCTCGCGCTGTTCCTGCACGGCCGCCACGACACCTGCTACAAGCCGGGCTCCGAGGACGACGCGACCGGCGACTGGCCCTGTGCCGACGGCTACAAGCCGATCCCGAGCTACCTGGGCTATCTGCGCGACCAGCAACTGCTGGCTTCCCAGGGCTATGTGACGGTGTCGATCTCGGCGAACGGCATCAACGCCCAGGACTGGGAGGCCGAGGACGCCGGCGCGCAGGCGCGTTCCTCGCTGGTACGGCAGCACCTCGCCCGCTGGGCCGACTGGACCGCCCATCGCTCCTCCGCCCCGACCGTCGTACGCGAGGCGGCGAAGGCGGACCTCTCCCATGTCCTGCTCGTCGGCCACTCGCGGGGTGGCGAGGGCGTCAACCGGGCCGCCATGGACAGCCTCTACCCGCCGCCGACCGCCGAGGACGGCTACCGGGGCCCGGTGCGCTGGAAGGTGCGCGGGACTGTGCTCATCGGACCGACGATCTTCGGCCAGAATCCAGTCGCCGACGTGCCGTCCGTGACGCTGCTGCCGGGCTGCGACGGCGACGTGTCGGACCTGCAGGGCGAGACCTTCGTCGACGGGACGCGCGGGATCAGCCGGGGCACGGCACTGCACAGCGCGGTCTACATGGTCGGCACCAACCACAACTACTTCAACAGCGAGTGGACCCCGGGCGAGGCCGTCGCACCGGCCAGGGACGACTTCCGGACCGACCCGGAGGAGGAACCGGACCCGGTGTGCACGCCGGGTGCCGCGACCCGGCTGACCGCCGCCCAGCAGCACAAGGCGGGCGCGACGTACATCGCCGCCGCGGCCCGGCTCTTCCTCGCCGGGGACGACCGGGTGCGTCCGCTGCTCGACGGTTCCGGCACGCGGGCCCCGTCCGCGGACCCGGCCCGGGTGCTGACCCACGCGGTCGGCGGCCGCCGCAGCGGTGGTTTCCTGCCGGACGGCGGGGCGAAGGTGACCGGCGCCCGGCTGTGTTCGGCGGTCGACCCCGACCCGGCCGTGGCCTGTCTGGACCCGGAGACCCTCGGATCGTCACCGCACTTCGCGCAGTGGGTGACGCAACAGGAGACCGGCCGCAGCGCGGTGGACCTGAAGTGGTCCGCGCCGGGCACGGCCGCGCGCATCACTCCGGCCAAGCCGCTCTCCCTCCGCGACTCCCAGAAGCTCGCGCTCCGGGTCTTCGTACCGCCGAACACGACCGGCACGAAATTCGACGTGTCCGTCACCGACTCCTCCAACCGTCGGGGGACGCTGGGCTCGGTCCAGATGGACGGGCTCCCGGGCTCCGGGCTCACCGCCTCCTACTGGGCTCAGGAACTGCGCGTCCCGCTGTCGGCCGCGACCCGGGCCGGCCTCGATCTCAGCCATGTCAAGTCCCTTGAGCTGACGCCCCGTTCGCCGTCCGGGCGGGCCTGGCTGATTGACGCCTGGGGCTGGGCGCCCGGCACTCCGGCAGTGAACGCGGCCGCGCTGCCGCGTGTCGACGTGGGCCGCACGATCGTCAAGGAAGGCGACTCGGGCACCCGCACCTACCGGATCCCGGTCAAGATCTCCGGGCACGGCAGCGGGCAGGTCCGCGTGTACGTCCTCGACCCCGACAGCGGCCGGGCCGAGAACCGCCTCGTGACCGTACGGCCCGGCAGCGACCCGATCGACGTGCCAGTCGAGGTGAAGGGCGACACGGCCTACGGCGACGACGTAGAGCACGACATCGCCGTCAAGGCCGTCCACAACGCCGTCGTCGGCAAGCCCCGGGGCGGGCTCACCGTCCAGAATGACGACCCCGAGCCGGTGGTCACCCTGTCACCGGTCGCGGACCGGGTGACCGAGGGAGAGGCGCTGACCTGGCGGCTGTCCATGGACGCGCCCGCGGCGGTGGACATCGGGCAAGCGGTGCGGGTGCTTCCGGTCACCGAGGGCACCGAGCTGTCCACCAAGGACGTGGACCCGCAGTGGCTCAAGGACTCGTCCGGCGACGTGCCCGACCCCGAGCGGCCGCTGTCCGACGCGCACCTGTGGGTGTGGCTGAGCATCCCGGCCGGGAGCACCAGCGTGGACTTCGTCGTGCCGACCGTGCGGGACCAGGTGGCCGAGCCGACCGAGTCGATGCGCCTCGCACTGACCGACAGAAACGCCGTTCCGCTGCCCGACAGGCCGGTGCTGACGGGGACGGTGCTAGACAAGCCGTAAGCACGATGTACGAGGGCACCCTCTTGTGCGGGGTCCGGTGTGTCCGGGCCCCGCGCTTCACAAGCGGATCCCGACCGTCCCATCCAGTCCCCGACGCAGCCTGCTGCCGAAGAGCGTGAGCCGGCAGAGGATGCCGTACTTGCGGGCCAGGAGCTGCCGGTAGCGGGCGGCCGGCGTCCCGACGGCGCGAAGGCCGCGAGGGCCATGAGCGCGGCAGCAAGAACACGCGGGGCGTCCGCAACGGAACTCCTCGAATGATCTGGGCGGTTCAGCCTTCTGCATCCGGCTCTGAGTGCCAGTCCAGTCTCACCGTCCAGGCCGACGGCACCCATCACTTCGATGAGGCTCGAACCGTCCCGTCGGTGGCTTTGTCAGTGAGTTACGAGAGCGTCTGGAGGGTCCGCTGCAGGTTTGGGTGACGGGTTCGGTCACGCGACCTGGAGGGCCGGGGTGGTCATGACGGTCTCGAATTCGATGGGGGTCAGCCGGCCGAGCGAGGCTTGTCTGCGGCGCCGGTGGTGGTCCTCTCGATCCAGGTCACGATCGCGATCCGCAGTTCCTCGCGGGTGGCCCACGCCCGACGGTCGAGGACGTTCTTCTGCAGCAGGCTGAAGAAGGACTCCATGGCCGCGTTGTCGCCTGCCGCCCCGACCCTCCCTATCGAGCCGACGATCCGGTGCCGATCGAGCGCCCGGACGAACTTCCGTGACCGAAACTGACCGATCCGCGATCACTGTGCAGAATGCACCCGGTGACGCGTCCACGCCGGGCAACAGCGTCGTTCAGGGCTGTGACGGCCAGGCGGGACTTCATCCGCGTGTCGATCGAGTAGCCGACGATCCTCTTGCTGAAGACGTCCTTGATCGCGCAGAGATACAACGTGCCTTCGCTGGTGGCGTGTTCGGTGACATCGGTGAGCCACAGCCGGTTCGGTCCGGTCGCGGTGAAGTCACGGCGGACGAGGTCGTCGTGCACCGGCGGGCCGACCTTCTTGATACAGCCGCGCTTCTTGCCGAACACGCTCCACCAGTTGTTGTCCCGGCAGATCCGCCACGCGGTCCGGTCAGCCATGCCGGATCCCGCGCTGCGGGCTTCGTCGACCAGGAATCGGTACCGAACTCCGGATCCTCGCGGTGAGCGTCGAACAACGCGTTCGCGCGTGTGGCCTGCTCGAACTCGGCATCGGTCACGGGCCGTTCGAGCCAGCGGTAGTAGGGCTGGCGGGCAAGCTTCAGGACCCTGCACGTGACCGTGACGGAAATTCCGCCCCTGGCCAGCTCTCTCACGAGCGGGTAGATCCTTTTCCCGGCAGATGCGCCTGCGACAGGTAGGCCGCGGCCCGGCGCGGGACCCCGTTCTCCTGCTCCAGCAGCTTGATCCGCCGACGCGCTCCCCGTAGCTCCGCGTTGTCCTGGCTGGTCGTTCCGGGCTTTGTCCCGTCGTCGATGTCCGCGCGACGCATCCATTTCCACAGCGTCATCGCGTGCACTCCGAAGTCAGCGGCCACCTGCTCGAACGTCACGCCCGGGCCGCGGTTCCTCGCGACCCGTACGACGTCCTCGCGAAACTCTTCCGGATAAGGCTTGGGCACGGCGACATCCTTCCCACCCGCCCCACAGGGCTAGTGCCGCGGCAGGCAACGTTCGCCCCGTCGCGACGCCCGGCACGCCCTCTCGCCGCACCGGCCGAAAGCCCAAGTACGTCCAGTACGAGGACTTCCGGCCGGCACGCCGAGAGCACGCACCGGACGCCGCTCCTTGACGGGCAAACGTTGCCTGCCGCGGCACTAGTAGACTGTCGCAGCTAATTCCTGGGATAGAGGTGGCGCAGTTTGATGCGTGCGTCGTGGGTGGTGAACTGCCAGTCCACCTGACGTTGGTCGGTGTTGGTGGCGTTCTGCCAGGCTGAGAGTTCGGTGTTGAGGGTGTCGAGGTCGCCGATCCGGCGGTCGAGACATTGCCTGGTCAGCGCGGAGAGTTCGATCTCGGCGATGTTGAGCCATGACCCGTGCTTGGGCGTGTGGTGGATCTCGAGGCGCTGAGCCAGGGCGAAGGCCTCTTCTGGTTCGAATGCCTCGTACAGTGAGGCGATGCCGTGGGTGTTGAGGTTGTCCATCACCAGCACAACCGTCTCGGCATCGGGGTAGTCCACGCTCAGCAGCTGCCTGACCTGGCCGGCCCAGTCGATCCGGGTCCTCTGGGACAGTGCCTGAACTCGACGCCACCCGCGCAGGGGTTCGACCCATACGAAGATCGAGCACGTGCCGCAGCGGATGTACTCGCTGTCCTGGCAGGCGTCGTGACCTGGGCGGGCCGGGAGCGGGTCGCGGACATGGCCGAGGAGCTGGTAGGGCTTCTCGTCCATGCACACGACCGGACGTGCCGGGTCATAGGGCCGGGCATAGACGGCCAGTACGTCTTCCATCCGGGCCGCGAACTCCGCGTTCGCCCGTGGTGGGATGGTCCAGCACTTCTTCAGGTGAGGACGCAGTTCCGTTTTTAAGACCCGGCCGATGGTGGAATGGTCCAGATCGGGGATGTCCTCGACCAGTGCGACGTGCTTCTCCAGCAGCCGCAGCGACCACCGGGTATAGCCCTGGGGTGGCTGTGAGCACGCCATCGCGATCAGCCGGGCTTCGACCTCACCGGTCACCGGTGAGGGCACCGGCGGGAGGTCGCGCTTCTTCCGCGCGATGGTGGCGTGAACATCGCCACCGGTTTCGGTGAAACGCTTGGCGACCAGCCGCAACGTCTCACCGGAGACGCCGAGCCGGGCCGCGATCACCTCCTGCGAGCCGATCCCGCCTGCAGAGGTGTCGAGTGCGAGCAGCACCCTCGCCCGCCTGATTACCGAGGCCGGATGAACCCCCGTCGTGGTCACCCGGACCAACTCCTCGCGGTCCTGCGCGGTCAGCACCACCGGCCTCTTCTTCTGCGAACCCATCGCACCAGTCCTGTCCGGCAGAGCGGGAGAGGAATCTGCCAGACGCAAGCCTCTCAATCAAACAGCCCATACCTAAGCAGCGACACGCTACTAGCCCGTTCAGACGTCACCCGATCGTGCACCAGACCCGTTGTTCCGTCGCGGCGAAAGTTGAGCATTCTCACCGAAAGCTAGTCGGTGAGCTTCCTCCTCAACGAAGTTGAGCGGGCTGGTCAGAGCAGGGCCAAGGAGGCAGGCGAGACTCGGCATCAGTCATGGCCCGCGCCGTTGAATGGCTCCTCGCCACCGCCGGAAAAAGGACTGAGCTAGCCAAGCGTGTCGGCTGGGCTGCCGACCTGGTGTCCCGCCTGGCGGGGGTCACCGACCACGAGGAGCAGCATTGGGCGCGGGGTTCCACCTGCACGCTCACGCCAGCCCTCCACGGTGGGCAGATCCCCCGTCAGATACCACGTCTGCCATGGGATCGCTCAGCTGATCGGAGACGCTTCGGCCACCGAGGTACGCGGTGCCCGCCGACGGCTAATCGTTGCTTCCGAAGAATGACCCCCGCACATGGCTCCATGCCGAAGGACCGAACGTGGCCTCGGGTACTGCCGAAGAGTCCGGAAAGGTCCGCCAGACCATCAAGGCACCACTGGGCAGAACCTCATACTTGTACACCGCGGCGCCAGGCTCGTCTTCATACGGCATAGCCAGGGCTTCCCGGTCTTCACGGCGATCGACGTCCGCGATCGCCTCCGGCAACAGAATGACGTAAACGCTCATTCCTCGACGGTATGGCGGGCCAGCAGGTTCCGCCTGCCAATTGGTGGTGGACAGCTATCTCGAAGGTCGGTCTCCACGGACTCGGCGGTGGCGCCACGGGCGGTGGATCAGGGTGGGCTTCCTCCTTCGCGAAATGCGCCCGCTGCCGGCCTGGAGACTGGTGTGATGACCGGGTCGGTGATGCCGCCGGGGCAGTTGCCGCGTGTGGTGTCCCAGCCCGCGAGTCGGGCACCCGCGTGATAGGCGCTGTCCAGGAAGGAGCGGACGGTATCGCGAGGTGAAGAACTCGTGCGTGCGACCTCGTAGTCCAGGACCGCCAGGTGGCTGCCCCTGCTCGGCAGCCAATGCGCGGACGCGGGCACGAGTGGTTGTTCGGCCAGATCAGGGGGTTCAGGGGCGGTGTAGGAGTAGAACGCGGGCGTGGGAAAGTCCGGACTGCCGAACCAGAAGCCGGCGCTGATCACCTCCCGGGAGTACGCCTCTCGCGTCACGGGATCGACCGAGGCGGGCTGCTCGATGACGCGTTCGGAGAAACGGGTCACCGCGATGTCAAAGGTGTGCCAGAAGTGGTGCACCGGACTGGTCTTGCCGGACCACTGTGCCGCATAGTCCTCCAGCACGAGGTTGACCTGGGAAAGGATCTGCCAGTAGCGGGTCACCTGCGCCGGGTCATAGGTGCGGTGTTCGTGGTCCTCGGAAAAGGGGCGCGCCGTGTCCGGCAGGTCGTAGGGTCGAGGCCGGGCGACCTGCGCGCTGACTCCGAGTTCCGCCAGAGCCGAGTGCAGCTTCTGATAAAAGTCGGCGACCGACAGCCCCGGCAGTACGAACCAGACCTCGCCGCCCTGGCCGGTGGTGACGACGAGGCGGTGGTCGACGAAGTCGAAGTCGATGCAGAAGTAGTCGCCCTGATCGGTGAGGCCCATCGGCCGAGTGGTCACGCCCCGCCCGGTCAGATGCGAGGGCACGTTCCACCAGTGATTGCGCCGTGGCGAGGATGCCAGGCGCACTTTGCCGACGATCTGCGCGAACCGGTGCAGCGTCTCCTTGGTCGGGCGCCAGGACTCGTACGCCAAGGGCGGGAACAGTTCCATAAGGGCCTCCCTGTGATGAATGGGTAAACCCCGAATTCACTACCATCATGCGTATCCCCACCCGGAACCCGCGACGTGACAGCGCCGCCGCATCGGCTTCTGAGGGAACTCGGCGGTGGCATCCGGATACGCGGGGAGAGACTATTGGTTCCGTCGGAACCGATCGCAGAGGAGTCGAGGTCCATGCCTGTACGCGTGGCGGTCCTGGGAGCTACCGGCGGTCAGGGTGGTGCAGTGGTGCGGGCGCTGAGGGACGGAGGGCACGAGGTACGCGCGGTGGTCCGCGATCCCTACGGTGCGCGGGCGCGCGCCTTGGGCGCGCACGGCGTGGAGGTGGTGGCTGGTGACCTCGGCGATGCCTCGTCCCTGCGGGCCGCGTTCGCCGAAGTGGACGCAGCGTTCGCGGTCACCACGCCCTTCGAGGAGGGGCCGCAGGCGGAAGTGGAGCAGGGACGAGCCATCGTGGCCGCCGCAGCGCAGGCAGAGTTGCCGCACCTCGTCCTCGCATCGGTTGCCTCGGCCAACCGCTCCACGGGTGTCCCCCACTTCGAAAGCAAGCAGCGGATCGAGGAGATCCTCGCCCAGGAGGACCTTGCTTGGACGGTGATCGCACCCACGTACTTCTTCGACAACCTCCTCGGCGATCTCCAGAGCATTCGCGAAGGGTGGCTGCAGCTTCCGCTTCCGCCGGACCGGCCACTGCAGCAGTTGGCGCGCCAGGACCTCGGGGCGTTGGTGACGGCCGTGGTGGCCGACCGCGAGAGGCACGTCGGCCGCCGTATCGAGGCCGCGTCCGACGCTCCTACCCCTGCGCAGATGGCTGCCGCTCTGCAGAAGGTGTTGCACCGCCCCGTCGAGCCTGTCCAGGTCCCTCTTGCCATGGTCCACGAGAGCAGCGCCGACATGGGCGCCATGTGGGACTTCATCAACCGTGAGGGCTACAACGTGGACATCGGCGCACTGCACCGCTCGTATCCGGACATCGCCTGGACGACCTTCGCCGCCTGGGCGGCGGGCAACCCGGCAATCGGCGCCTATGGATCTGTCCTGTGAACAGTCCGCTTCGATGCCTGTTCCCGCGACGGGCCCACGCACGGATGGCGACGGCACGCGGGTGCGCCTAGCCTGAGGGCTGCCGACACACCCCGAACTTCCGGAGGCGGATATGGATGATCTCCGCTATAAAATGATCATGGCATTGACCGCCGCGGACTTCGGCAACCCCCTCTGCGAGCAGGCGGCCGACATCTGCGCCGAGATCGCCGACCAGCACTGTGCACAACTGCACGTCGCCGACCGGGTGTCGCCCGACGCTGTGCCCGCGGTGACGGTTCCGCCCGGCGCACGGGGGCGGCTGTGAGCGCGGCGGTACACCGGGAGTGGAAAGGACTCATGCGATGACCGCCGCTCTGCAGCCGACGGTGGACATCCGCCGCAGCCAGGAACGGTACAAGACGGAGCTGTCCTGGCTTGATTCCAAGCACTCCTTCTCCTTCTCGCACCACTACGACCCTCAGAACACCCACCATGGACTGCTGCTGGTCAACAACGACGACATCGTCACCGCCGGCACCGGCTTCGAAACGCATCCACACCAGGACATGGAGATCGTCACGTGGGTGCTGCAGGGATCACTGGTCCACCAGGACTCCACCGGCCACACCGGGCTGATCTACCCCGGACTCGCCCAGCGCATGAGCGCTGGGACCGGCATCCTGCACTCGGAGAAGAACGACTCCTGGCGACTTGAGGGCGCCAGCACCCACACCGACCCTGTGCACTTCGTGCAGATGTGGGTCGTTCCCGACGAGGAGGGCATCACTCCCGGCTACGAACAGTTGGAGATCGACGATGCTCTGTTGCACGGCGGCGGCCTGGTCACCGTGGCCTCGGGCATGGACCGGCATGCCGACGCCGCGGCGATCCGCATCAAGAACAAGTACGCCGGACTGCACGCGGCACGAATGAACACGGGCGACTCGGTGATCCTTCCAGATGCCCCGTTCCTGCACCTCTTCGTGCCCCGTGGCACTGTCATGCTGGAAGCATCCGGAAAACTCGAAGCCGGGGATTCCGTGCGCTTCACCGCGACCGGAGGCCAGCGGATCACCGCCGACGAACCCGCCGAAATCCTCGTCTGGGAAATGCACGCCACTGTCAAAGGCTGGTAAGAGGTCGCCCCTGCTCCGGACACGTCCTGCTTACCGGCGGGTGGCTTGCGGTCGGCTCGTCTGATCAGGTTCAGGCGAAGTCCACCAACTGAGACATCCTTCGCCACAGTTGTTGTGACCACGCTTTTGTGTGAAGCGGCCAACCTTCGGCGGGGAAACGTACGGGTGACGGTCTGCCGCACGCGCGGCGCAGCGGACGCAAGACAGGTTTACAACGGCTAACACAATGAAGTCGTCTGTCAGCCCATGCAGGCGATGCAGCGCGTGAGGTCCTCTGAAAGGAAGATGACGAAGCGTCGCTGTGGG
Organism: Streptomyces sp. NBC_01450; assembly: GCF_036227505.1. Lineage (NCBI taxonomy): Bacteria > Bacillati > Actinomycetota > Actinomycetes > Kitasatosporales > Streptomycetaceae > Streptomyces > Streptomyces sp. NBC_01450. Next base: position 1,496,709 of record NZ_CP109481.1, read on the forward strand.
CTGGTCTTCTCCGCCTCGATGAACGCGTACGTATCGTTCACCGATCGCTCTCTTTCGCGAAGAAGACCGCGGCTTTTCGCAGGACCTCGATCGTCTTTGCCTGCTCGGCGTTCTGCCTGCGCAGCCGCCTGAGCTCCTCGCGCTCCTGCGTGGTGAGCTCGCCAGGGCGGCCCTCGCCCAGGTCTGCCTTGGCCTGGCGGTACCAGCCGCGCAGGGACTCGGAGCTGATGCCGAGCTCCCGGGCGATGGCGGTGACCGTCTTGCCCGAGGAGTCGACGAGCGCGATCGCGTACCGCTTGAACTCCTCTGTGTACCGCTTCGTGTACTTGCTTCCCACCTGGTGCTACTTCCTCTGGAACCTTAGGTCCCAGTCTCCAGGTGTCCACGATCAAGGGGAAGCTTCACCCGCTGGTCTGCATCGCAGCTGGTCAGGGCTTCCAGGGCTGAGAACATGTCCTTCATGCTGCCACCTCCGACCGCTCCACCGGTGTCCCGCGACAGAAAGGAAACCCGTCGCGGCCGCAGTGGGTCGTCCGGGATGCTCAGCACATGCGCGTGAACTTCGACGGGAACACCCCAGTGCCACGAATGCTGCTGCTCAGCGGGTTCCTGCTCTGCCCCGACTTCCAGGTCGAACTGGACGGGCCGGTCTTCGTTGCGGCGGGCGACCGTATCTCGTACGAGGACGGCGACGTCGTGGTGATTCGCACGACCGGTGAGCGACGCACGCACCCAGCCCGCAACAGCTACTGGATCTGCCGCTGACACTCCGGCGGTCGAGATCATCTGCCACAGGACGACCAGGCTGCCGCTCTCGGGGCGCTCGGTCGGCGGGCACATCGGAATGATGCATTCCCGACTCAGGAATCCCCGGACAGTTCCACATCCGCACTACGGCACAAAGACCGCCTACACCAAAGACGGCACCGAAACGAAACTGAGGAACGCCGTCTGCAACGGCACCATCACCCTGTCCGTCGCCCGCAGCGCCATCAAAAACAACTGGACCACCGCACTCCAGGTCACCGGCATCGGCTGACCCCCAGCGAGACCGTAGGCCACGCCGCGTCATGGGATCCAGAGGGAACCGGCCGCGCCCATGCGGCGCGGGAGCCCCGCAGCTCAGTCCCACAAGCGCGGCGCGAACGGCCAGGGTCTGCAGGAGGCCGCGCCCATCCACGTCACCCTCACCCGCTGACCCCCGTACCACCCCGCGCGGCCCCTCCGGCCGCCGACGGATTGTTCGAGGCCCGTGCCGAGCTGTACACAACGCCGTACTCACGGCCGAAACGGTTCGCTTCCGCCGCGGAGCCCGTCATCCGGTGCAGCCACAACCCGTACGCCACCGAAACCATCTGCTCCTGTGTCAGATACAGCCGCCACCGCTTGATCCCGTGATCACACGAAGCCATACGGACCTGCTCCCCCAGCCCATCGGCCGGCGGCACCCGGAGCTGGCCGGTGAGGCCAACAAACACCCGCAGCGCCGCCATCTGCGACGGGATCAGCTCCACCACCTGCCGGTCCGAGGCCGCCTCACCGGGAGAAGGCTCGACCCGGGGCCGGGACTGGCCGTAGACGAGGGTGTCGTGGCCGTACGGCGTCAAACGGGCCGCCCACCGCACGGGCCGACCCTCCACAACCGACAGCTCCGCGCGGTCCTCCCGCCCGGCAAGCTCCACCAGACCCTGATTCTCCAGCACGTTCACCTGCTGCTGATGCGGCGGAAGGAGCTCCGTGTCCAGCGTCCAGCCGTGCCCGGCCGCGCTCATACAGCGCCTCCGGGACGAACAGTGCTCTCTCCCAGTTCCTCATCCCACTCCCCCGTCATGTCCCGTGTGTCTGGATGACCAACCCCGACCTTGCCATCGAGACACGGGCCTACTACGAGTACGGAGGCCGCTACGGCTACGCCGAGGCTTGTTGAAGCGCTGAGGAGGTAGGGACCGCGGCGCTGCGACGGGCAGCGAGTCAGCCGCCACCCTGTACACCAACCAACACCTCTTCCAGCGGAACCAGCGTCAGGCGTTCAGCCCCAGGCGCCTTCGTTCCTCTCGTCGCGACCATCGTCCGGAAGGCCCACGTAGACACGCAGAGCCGCCCGTGTGTCGGGCAATTGCCGGTTTCGGAGGCTTTCTTCGAACGTCTTCTCATACCCGCCCCAGGGGCCGGCCGTCACCAATGCCTGGAGGAGGCGTTGTTGCCCCTCGGTGAGTTCGGAGAACGGGGGAAGGTCGTCGTGGAAGGGCTCGGCAAAGGACACAGCCAGTGCCCTCTTCGCTGTCCACCCCGTGTGGTGGCTGGGCATCGCTGGCAGGCAGTCCGCCACGCCGTGGAGCACGGATTCCCGGTCGTGGTTGGCGAGCGACAGAAGAGAGCGACTGATGTAGCCGGGGATGTCGCCTTCGTTGTAGCCGATGTCCGGCTTCGGGGTGTCGGCCGCCGCCGCGGCGAGTTCGGTGATCACGTGTTCGGTCAGGTCGGTGCCGAGCCCGGTGGCGTCCTCGGCGCTGCCGATCCGGGCGAGCGCGGTCGCTGCCGCCCAGCGGATCAAGGGCTCCGTGGCGTCCAGGTGAGGGCCGAGCTGTGACGTGAGAGTGATGTCGCCGAGCAGGCCGACGGCCACGAGGGCGGTGGCCGTCACCGTCACCGAGTCCTTGACCTGCACGCGGTCGAGGAGAAGGGGCAGGATGGCGGCCGCCTCTTCGGGGAACCAGGCCGACAGGTAGGCGGTCTTGGTCCGGATGGCGGGGTCGGGATCGTCGAGGAGTGCGAGCAGGCTGGGCAGTTCGGCGCGGACCGCGTCGTAGGAGAGCAGGGCGCTTGCCCGGGAGTCCATCAGTCGCCCGGCGGCCCACTCCGCTCGGGTCTCCTTGATCTCGTTGCGTTCCTCCTCGTCCGGCTCGGCGGCTATTCGCTCGTCGTACCAGGCCAGTGCCTCATCCATGCTCAGTTTGGCGGCCGCCGCGCGCCAGGCCTTGATGTCGATGCCTTGGGGGAGGTCGTATTCGTCGTGCCAGTCGATCGCGAGCACGGTCAGCAGCGACAGCACCCCCTCGCGGACTGAGCGGGGGCCGCCCAGGGCGATGCGGGCCAGGAAGGGTACCGCGAACGGTGACGCGGAGTATCGGGTGCCCTGGTGAAAGATGTTGCCGAACAAGGACATCAAGGCATCCTCACGGGCAGCCTCGTCGGGACTGCACAATGCGGTGATCTGTCCGGGCACGTCGTGGGCCCTGCCGCACGCGTGGCCCAGTTCCACCCAGTCCACCTCGTTCAGGCCTTCCAGGAGGCCGCGCTCACTGTTGTTCACCGCCTGACTGTCGCACACGCCACCGACAACGAGTCGGGCGAAGACTATGCCTAAGCTCCGTACGTCGGCTGAGACGGTCAGGAGACGACACGGTTGGTAAGACTGAAGCCGCGCGGCACGGCGTGGACAGCTTGAAGAAACACAGGCCACAGCCTCTGTGACCCTACAAAGGTACGAAGCACCTGATCGTTTGGCACGCCCCCGGCAGCGATGAGCGTTCAAGATCCATCGGCGGTGGGGCGGCGCCGGATCCTTTACAAGGCCCTGCTCCGTCCGAATTGCCCGTAAACGATGCGCTCTTGCCTCCGCGGCACCTAAGACGCCGTCTTAGTTGGTGATTCGGCGGTAGCAGATGAGGGCTACGGCGATGCCGACGAACCCAAGGGAGTGGTCTGCCAGACGCTCGTAACGGCGATGCAGACGGCGGAAGCCATTCAGCCAAGCCACGGTCCGTTCGACCACCCAGCGGTGCCGGCCGAGTCGCTCCGAGGACTCGATACCTTTGCGCGCGATACGAGGCGTGATGCTCCGTTCTCGTAGCCATCGCCGCAGGTGGGGGTAGTCGTATCCCTTGTCTCCGTGGAGCTTCGCAGGGCGGCGTCGGCGTGGCCCGCGACGCGAGCGAATCGGTGGGATGCCCCGGACGAGCGGCTCAAGTCCTTGACTGTAATGGGTATTCGCACCGGAGATGCCGACGGAGACAGGCAGGCCACTGCGGTCGGTGAGCAGGTGAATTTTGGATCCCTTCTTGCCTCGATCGGTCGGATTCGGTCCTGTCAGAGCCCCCCTTTTAGAGCCCGGAGACTGACTGAGTCGATGGCGCACCGGGACCAGTCGAGCATGCCGTTGGAACCGAGCTCATCAAGGATCACGCGATGGAGCTTGGCCCAGACGCGGGCTTCGGTCCAGTGAGCGAATCGGCGATGGACGGTCTGCCAGGACGCCCCGAACACTGGTGGAAGCTGCCGCCACGTGCAGCCGATGGTTCCGTACAGCTGTGGGACGCACAGACCGCGTATCCCGGCCGTAGCCTGCCCGGGCACACTGGAGCGGTGCTCGCGATGGCCTTCAGCCCGGACGGCCGCACGCTCGCCACCGCCGGCGAGGACCGCACGACACGACTGTGGGACCCGGCCACCGGCCGCAACCGCGGCAGCCTGCCCGGACACACCGCCCCCGTACTCGCGATGGCCTTCAGCCCGGACGGCCGCACTCTCACCACCGCCGGCGAGGACAGCACCATCCGGGTGTGGAACGCGGCCCTGCCCACACCGACCGCGGCAATCAACACAGTCTGCCGGGCCGTCCACCGCGACCTCACCCCGCAGGAACGCTCGACGTACCCGCCGGACCAGCCGGCACACGCCACGTGCCCAAATCGAATCCCGTAATCAGCCGCTCAAAGCCTTGGAATTCAAGCGGCACCATGAATCGGTCCCAGTCGTGCCTCAGCCGCCACATGTGGTGCTCGGGTAGCACCGTGCCGCGAAGGTAGACGAGCGCAGCAGAACGCCAGCGGATCTGATCACACAGATCACTGTCCATGTGCAGCTCACGACCCTCGTGGAGAAGGTCCCGCAAGGTGGTCACCTGCTCCTCACTGAGCTCCATACTCCGCACAACGATTGGTCAGCCCAGAGTGCACCGCAGTTCAGCCAGCTGCCGGAGCGGGACCACCATGACGAGTGCGACAAGATGCTGTACGAGGGCGGCACCTGCACCTGCACCTGCGACCTCATCGAGCAGTACGGACCGCCCTCCACACGGGACGACTACTGAGACGGTCCCCGACCGCTCCCGACCGACAGCATGAGACCCCGGGCCTCGAAAGGCCCGGGGTCCGGCGCAGCGGGGTGGCTACCGCAGTGAATGCCGGAAGCCTTCGAGCCGATCAATCAGGATCTCCCCTTCGGAGCTCAGGACGTGAGGCTCGTGCGCTCCCATGTCGGCCAGCAGGTCGGAGACGAGTGCGCAGGCCACGACGACGGCCTCTCGCTGCGAGATCGCCGGTGGTCTGCCCAGGAACTGCTGGGAACGGCATCGCGGGGCCGTGGTGGAAGGCGTGCTCCGCCACGATCAGGTGCACCAGCTTGTCGCTGTCGTCGAAGCGGTGGAGTGCTGCGGACAGCACCAGGTCGCCTGCCGATCCGGTCTCCGCCGCCCAGGCCGCGGCAGCCTGTACCAGCGCCACGCGGTCGAGTCCGAGTCCGCGCTGGAACAGCCCGCGTGGCCACGAAAGATCAGACGACGGATGCACCCCACTCGCCGGAATCGCATCCTTCCCGGTGATGGCCCGATCCCAACCATCCGAGAGGACATCCATGTCGCCCAGCCCGTCCCGAGGCGCGCGCCGAACTGTTCCCGGTCTCGCCACCGCACTGCTGGCCGTCGCCGGTCCCCTGGCGGCCCCGGCCTCACCCGCGGCCGCCGCGGGTGAGGCCGGGGCGGCCGCCGCGGGAACCGGGCAGGTCAGTACGGTCACCTATACGGCGGCGGAGCGGACCGCCGCCCTCTCGTACTGGACACCCGCGCGTATGAAGCAGGTCAGCCGCGCCGTCGACCTGGGGCCGACCGGACCGCTCAGCAAGCCCTGGACCGGCAAGGGCATCCCCAGCATCGGCCGGCTCTTCTTCGCCGACTCGCGGGGGCAGGACACCTGGTGCACGGCCAGCGCCGTCACCAGCGGCAACCACTCAGTGATCATGACCGCCGCTCACTGTGCGCGCCTCGGCTCCTCGCCCGTCAACACCTACAGCGACATCGTCTTCGTCCCCGGTTACGCCAAGGGCAAGACGCCGTACGGCCGCTACGCCGTCAAGGCGACCGTGACACCGCGCTCCTGGGCCGAGGACACCGTCAACGACGTAGCGGCGATGGTCGTCGCCACCCCCGCGTACGGGAAGCAACTCACCGACGCGGTGGGGGCACAGAAGATCGCGTTCGGCCGTGCGGCCGGTGAGCGGGTCGCCGCCTTCGGCTATCCGGCGACCGATCCCCAGCGGGGTGAGGAGCTGCTGTACTGCGCCGGTACCTCCCAGCGCGCCCCCGAGGGCGAGCAGCGCGTCCCGTGCGACCTCGGCGGCGGCGCGAGCGGCGGTCCCTGGCTCGCCGGCTTCAACTCCGCCACCGGCAAGGGCACCGTGGTGTCGGTCAACAGCCACGGCGCGGGCGATGGCGGCACCCCGATGTACGGGCCGACGCTCGACAAGACCGCGCGGGCCGTCTACGACACCGCCCAGCGCGGCTGAGTACCTGTGTCCAACGTCCAGCTCGCTGCGCAGTGCGGTCAGCGCAGCCAGCACCGCGTCGGGGGCCCGGGGTACCGTGGTGCCCGCTGAAGGGGCGCGCGACACGGTCGTGTCCGCCACGGACTCCGGGAAGACGATCACCACCGCTGCGGCCGCGGAGTGCTTGCGGGGCTGATCGTTCCTTGTCATGGTCCCTGCCCTCGATCCGCTCGTGCAGACCGCCCAGGCATGGCGGCGGGTCGGCCACCACACGCCCATGGTCGCCCTGTGTCCACTGGGGAAGGACGCCGTCCTCGAGCAGTTGGGTGTGCGGACCACCACCAACGCGATCCAGCTCGCGCTGCGGCCGGGCCCGGGCTGATCGCCGGGTCCGCCACGTACGCCTCCCTTGTGAACCGCGGCCGCTATGCCGCAGCCGGCATGCCTTCCGATCCGAAAACGTCGTCGAAGCGGTGCGCTCGCTCCGTGCATACGAGATGGAAGGACCCGCTGCGGTGGCGCAGAGCGTGTGCGGTGTAGTGGACAACTTCGGCTGGTGTGAGAACTTTCAGGTCACCGAAGACGTAGTACAGCGGGGTCGGGGGCAGTTCAGCCGCTCAAGGGCGACGGATCCTGGCTGTCGTCGAGCACAGCCGCAAGATCCTCAAGGATCCCGACGAACTCCTCGGCTGGAACCTCCGCCACGAAGACCTTGCCCGCATGGTCTGGATGCCTGACTAGGTGTTCCTCGCGCCAGAACTGAAGAGTGAGCACCAAGCGGGCCGCGTCGCGGAAAAGATGAACGGTCACGTTGTCGGTGGTGGGTCCCCAGCTCAAGACCCGGAACTGGCTGCGGAACCGGTACTCCTCCTCGGTCTCGTTGTCAGCGCCGGCACGGTGCATGAGACGCCGGTGGGTGGCTTCCGGGGACAGACCGTCGAACGGCAACGCAGAGCAGGCTCCGGAGCGCAGCCACACCACCGTGTCCACCACGTAGGAGCGGAACTGCCCGACGAACGCCATGTTGTCGTCACACGTCAGCCATTGCCCCGCGGCCCACAGGTCTACCCGGCGCAGTGAGTGCTCCCACTCACCCACCTCAGCGGCGAACCGGTTCTCGTCTCCCAGAAGTACGCTCACGTCGGGACCCTGACAGGCTCCGCGATCATCCGCAAGCAAGCCGATGTCGTGCGCTTCCCTTCAAAGGAACCGCACCCAAATCCGTTTCGCGGGTTGCTGGGGTGCCTCTACTGTGGCGCGGTGATGACTGAGGTGATCGTTCTCAACGGTGGTTCCAGCTCGGGGAAGTCCGGGATCGTCCGGTGTCTGCAGGCGGTCCTGCCGGATCCGTGGCTGGCTCTCGGGACCGACACGCTGGTTGACGCGATGCCCGCGTCCATGCAGGCGTCGGATGCGGGGATCGAGTTCGCTCCGGACGGAGAGGTGATCGTCGGGCCGGAGTTCCGGACGCTGGAAGCGGCATGGATCGAGGGGGTCGCCGCGATGGCCCGTGCGGGCGCCCGGGTCATCGTCGATGAGGTCTTCCTCGGCGGAGCGGACTCGCAGCAGCGGTGGCAGAAGGCTTTGCGCGACGTGCGGGTGCTGTGGGTCGGCGTCCGGTGTGACAGTGCGGTTGCCGCAGGCCGTGAGGTCGCACGAGGCGATCGGGTCATCGGGATGGCCGCGTCCCAGGCGGATGTGGTCCACCAGGGCGTGGTCTATGACCTCGAGGTGGACACCACGCATGCCGAGTCGATGGAGTGCGCACGGGCCATCACCGCACATGTCAGGTGATCGACAGCGCGGCTGTCTGCCGCTATGACCGGGCGCCGTGACGATCAGGCCGCTATTGCCAGGGGCCGTCCTCCCCAGCGGAGGTGGATTCGAGGGATCGTTGCAACACGCGGTGTGTTGATCAAGCGCGAGCAGTGTAGGCAGGGGCTCGGCGGGGAGTTCCAGTCGAGCCGCTCTTGCAGTTTCGGCGCCGTGGTGGTGATGCGTCCTGGCGACGACCAGGGCTTCGGGGTAGTCGTGTGGCAACGACCGGTTGAGCAATCATCAGAAGTCACCATCTGGCCGCACTACTTGTCCCTGCGTGACCAAGCCAGAATGAAGCCTCATGAACGACGGATCGATTTGGCCCGTGGACAAACTCACTGCGCTCCGTCTCGGCAGGAGGCTGGTTGCGGAAGTCCCAGCATCCAGGCCAGGCCATCGGGCATTTGTGGACGTCCGCCCCGAGAAGAGCGATCCCGATGCCCAAGCGCAGGGCGAGGGATGGGTTCGCAGCGACGCTGAGCGCGGCTTTCATCTTGAGCACTGGGAGTACGACTGCGAACGCATCGACGGCTTCGACTACGACATCGGAGCATTCCTCGTCAGGTCCGCTGGCGCCACGGACGAGTCCGAGTTGATCGCTGTGTTGAACGCATGGGGCGTCCGGCCTGGCCTCTTCGTCTATCCCTGGGAGAGTGAGGACCCCAAGTAGTTCGACGGAGAAGCGGTCAGCTCGTGCAGTCGATCAGCTGGCGTTGCCCAGCCGAGCGTTTTGCGAGGGCGCCTGTTCAACTCGGCTGCTACCGCATCAAGGTGCTCACGAGGGTGGACCGAAAGGTCGGTGCCCTTGGGAAAGTACTGCCGCAGCAGGCCGTTGGTGTTTTCGTTCGATCCGCGCTGCCACGGGCTGCCGGGGTCGCAGAAGTAGACCGCGCAGCGGGCTGAGCACGCCTCCAACGCAATGGGCAACTTCACGTTCGAAGTGATGCTGCGCTACCGGAGGTTGGAGAAGCCGCCTCGCGCGGAGGGTAGGCCGCGTCATGACGCGTAGCACGTTCATGACACGCGGGGATCGTGTCGACGGTATCGAGTACGCCCGGCGGGTCAATGCTGCCGTGGACCTCCTCGCGGCGGAGGCGCTGACGCGAGAGGCCGCAAAGGGCAGGATGCGACATGGTCGCGCGGGGCAACCAGCGTGCCGACCACACCGAAGAACGCTCCTACGGCTCCGCCCAGACCGGCGGCCACGACGCCGCCGACTTCGCCCGCTCGTCGATGCAGCAGGCGCAGACGTCACCGCCGCCGTACATCAATGGCTTGTGGAGACCGGACGCATCCGCCCTGACGCCCACATCATCCATCTGGAAGTACGGACCTGGCGCCCGCGCTGAGTGTCCCACCATTCCGCGCTGTTTCGGAGGCCCCGTGAAAACACTGCGCCGGAGTGGTCGCTGCTTCAGGGGTGCTGGATCGCGGTCGGTGGCCAGGCGGGGGAGGTGTAGGGGCGGTGGAACGTGTGGTGTCCCGGGCCAATCTCGAACGGGGCGGTGCCGTCCGGCAGCTGGACCTCTGCGCGGGTGTTCGGGGGTACCACCGCCTCGACGACGAGGGTGTCCCCCTCGATGCGCCAGCGCGCCTCGGCCCTGCCGTACGGGGTGTCGTGGGCCGTCTTCGCCCATGTCAGGTCGCCACCCGGGACCGGGGCGATGCGCAGCCGTCGCCAGCCGGGTTCGGCGGCGGCGAGACCGGCGACCGTACGGTGCAGCCAGTCAGCGACGGCGCCAAGCGCGTAGTGGTTGAACGAGGTCATCTCGCCGGGGTTGACAGTGCCGTCGGGCAGCATCGAGTCCCAGCGCTCCCAGATGGTGGTGGCGCCCATGGTCACCGGGTACAGCCACGACGGGCAGCCCTTCTCCAGGAGCATGCGGTAGGCGAGCTGCGGTTCGCCGGCCGCGCACAGGGCGTCGCAGATCAGCGGCGTGCCCGTGAAACCGGTGGCGATATGGAAGGACGCGCGGCGCACGATGTACGCCAACCGTTCTGCGGCGCCCCGCCGTTGACGTTCCGTCGGCAGGAGCGAGAAGGCGAGTGCCAGTGCGTACGCGGTCTGGGCGTCTGAGGCCAGTCGGCCGTCCGGTGTGACGAAGTGGTCGGCGAATCGCCGGCGTACGGCCTGTGCGTGTGCGCGGAAGCGGGCGGCGTCGTCCTTGCCGTCCGGGAGTCCGGCGCCGGCCAGGAGTTCGGCAGCCTCGGCGAGAACCTCGGCGGAGCGGATGACATACGCGTTGGCGACGAGGTCGCCGTCGGTCCGCGCCTCGCCGGGACGGTCCGGCGGGGCCTGCGGGTCCAGCCAGTCTCCGAGTTGGAGGTCCTGCCGCCACAGCCCCTCGCCCTCGGCGGTGAGCCGGATCGTGGCCTCGCCCCAGGCCCGCATGCTCGGGTACTGGGTGCGCAGCACCTCCAGGTCCCCGAATCGCTGGTACAGGGTCCACGGCAGGAGCACGGCGACATCGCCCCACACCGCCTGGGCCCCCACGCCCTGGAAGGCGGCCGGCAACACATCGGGGACGACGAGGGGCGGCACACCGTCCGGCCGTGCCAGCTGCTCCGCGGACAGGTCGCGCAGCCAGCCGGCCAGCATGCCGGAGCAGTCGTAGAGGAAGGACGCGGTGGGCGCGAAGACCTGGATGTCGCCGGTCCAGCCCATGCGTTCGTCGCGCTGGGGGCAGTCCGTGGGGACATCGAGGAAGTTGCCACGCATGCCCTGCACGACGTTCTCGTGCAGCCGGTTCACCAGGGGGTCGGAGCTCTCGAACCACCCGATGCGGGCCATGTCCGTGTGGAGCACGACCGCCTCGATGTCGGCGGGGTCGAGCGGTCCGGGCCAGTTCCCGATCTCGGCGTATCGGAAGCCGTGGAAGGTGAAGTGCGGTTCGTATGTCTCCACGCCTTCGCCGCGCAGGACGTAGCTGTCCGTGGCGGCGGCGATCCGCAGCGGGCGGGTGCTCAGTTCTCCGTCCTCCAGTACCTCCGCGTGGCGCAGGGTGACCTCGTGGCCGGCGGCGCCCGAGACGCGGATGCGCAGCCGGCCGACCAGGTTCTGTCCGAAGTCCAGGACGGTCTTCCCGGACGGCGTCGTGATGACCGCGACCGGGGCGACGGTCTGGGTGCGTCGGACAGGAGGACCGGTCGGTGCCACCAACTTCGCTCGTGGCAGCGGGAGTTCGCGGACGGGTGCCCAGTCGGACGGGTCGTGTCCCGACGCGGACCAGCCCGGCCGCTCGTGCCGCGCGTCGTAGGCCTCGCCGTCGTAGATCTCCGAACGCAGCACGGGGCCGACCGCCGTGCGCCACTGTGCGTCGGTGCCGACGGTCTGAGCCGTGCCGTCGGCGTACACGACCTCCAACTGGGCGAGGAGCGCGCGGTGGTCACCGTAGATGTTGCGTCTGCCGCCGTGGAAGCCGAGACGCCCGGTGTACCAGCCCTCGCCGAGCAGTGCTCCGATGGTGTTCTCGCCGGTCCGCAGCAGTGCGGTGACGTCGAAGGTCTGGTAGCGCAGCCGGTGCGGGTAGGAGGTCCAGCCGGGGGCCAGGACGTGATCGCCGACGGGCTCGCCGTTGATCTCGGCCGCGTAGACGCCGTAGGCGGTGATGTGGAGCCGCGCCGAGGCGACGGAGCCGGTGAGCGCGAAGTCGCGGCGGAGTAGTGCGACGGGCAGCGGCTCTCCGGCGGGGGCGCTGTCCGGGGTGACGGGCCGGGCCGTCCAATCGGTCGGCTCCAGGAGTCCGGTCTCGGTGTACGCGGTCCCCGACCAGGGTGACGGCTCGTTCTCCCCCTCGCCCCAGACGCGTACGCGTACGCCGACGCGTTCCCGGGAGCCGAGCCGCGGCCCCGGCCAGGGGACGAGGACGGACTCGGCGGACTCCACGCGTCCGGTGTCGGCGACGACCGTGCCGTCGGCGGCGGTGATCTCCACCTGGTGGGCGGCCTGCCGCCAGTCCGCGGCGTCGGTGACCGTGCGCCAGCTCAGACGAGGAGCGGACTCGCCGATGCCCAGGGGCTCGCGGTGGTGCTCGAAGACGGGCGGCGTGATGTGCACGGGATCAACTCCGTCCTGGGTCGTGGCAGATGTACACCCGCGGGGCACCGCCCTCGTCGGGCACGGGCTCCTGGGCGGTGGCGCGCACGCCCTCGCGGACGGTCTCGCCGGTCCGGGGGTCGACCACCCGGTAGGGCAGCGGGACGTTCGCCGGATCGGTGATGAACAGCGGGCCGCCCTCCTCCGCGTAGCAGAGGTACAGCACTCCGGGCACGGACAGCCCCCGGGGCGCCAGGGTGGATTGCCAGTCGGGCCGCATGTCCGTCAGCGGAAGGCCGTCGAGGATCCGGGAGACCAGCCCGACATGGCGTGAGCCCTCGAAGTCCAGCGCCTCCCGCCAGCCGGCGCCCTCGGCCAGGAAGAACTCCTCGTGGCCGGGTTCGGCGGCGTGCAGCCGCCACTGCCACAGGCTCGCCGCGCCGTACACCACGCCCATCGTGCCGCCGGCACAGAGGTTGCTCCAGGCCTCGTGTCCCTGCCACCAGCCCGCGGCCCGGCCGGGGCGGCCGGTGTTCTCATAGGTCGGCTCGCCGTTGGCGACCGCCTTGGCCGGGGTGTTGCGCCACATGTCCGCGACCCGTTCCTGGACGTGCCCGCCCATGTGGCCGGTCTGGCACCACTGGAAGTGCAGCCAGGCCTCGCTCTGGTGGGCGCGGTTGTCGGAGTGCGGCCGGTAGTGGATACCGCAGGGCTGGCCGTAGCCGTCCCAGCGGCCGACCTCCGCACCGCCCGCCGCGATCTGCGGTTCGCGGCCCTCGCCGTCGGCGCCGACCAGGTAGACGGCGGGGGCGGCGCCGTAACGGGCGACCAGATAGCGGCAGTAGCGCGCGTACTCCTGTGGTGGGACCACCGGCCCTGCCACGCGTAGGCCCTTCCAGCCGAACCCGTGGAAGAGCGGCTGGAGTACGGGGACGATCCCGTGGTCGCGCAGGATGCCGATCAGCCGGTCGAGGTACTGGAAGTACGCAGGGTTCAGGCTGGTGATGTGTCCGGCCGGAAGGTCCTCGAAGCCGACATCGAACCCCTCGTCCGCGGTGCGGTCGCGCGGCCCGCACGCATCCATGTCGGGCTGGACGCTCATCAGCAGGGCCGCGTTGAACCCCTTGGCCCGCCGGTCGGCGGCGTACTGCGTCACCTGCTCCTCGGTGGCCCGCCAGGGCAGGCTCCAGACGGTGTCGCCGACCAGCAGCGCGGGCGTCCCGTCGGCGTGCACCAGGCTGCGTCCGCCGGGCGACATCCGCCAGAAGCCGTGCCGGTGGAAGGCGTTTCCGTCGTCTGCGGCGGGGCGCACCGTGAGCGCTCCGCTCTGCCCGGACAGCCCTTCGTCCGCGACGGAACCGCCGCTGCGCCAGGTCCAGCGGCCGTCCGCCTGCGGGGAGGCGAAACGGACCTTCCAGATCCGGCCGCCGTCCCAGAACGCCGGGCGGCGCAGTACGGTCCCGGACTCATGGGTGAACTCGGCCCATACGTCGACGTCGGTATAGGGGTTGGCGTAGTCACGTGCCCCGGTCAGGGTGATCTCGGTCTGCCGCCAAGGGGCGGCCACCGGCTCCGCTTCCGCGTGTGTCCGCGTATCGCTCATGACCGGTTCGACTCCTGGCCGACGGCGATGTCGGCGGCGAGCGGCAGGTTCGTCGACGACGGGCCCGCTTCCAGGGTGTAGGTCCCCGGTTCGACCGCCCAGCCGCCCGCCTCGGTGTCCCAGTGCTCAAACGTCCGCGCGTCCACGGTGACCGTCGCGACTGCCTCCTCGCCGGCCGCCGCCTCGATCACGGCGAACCCGGCGAGCCAGCGGACCGGGCGCTCAACGGCACCGCCCGGACGACTGGCATACACCTGCACGACCTCCTTGCCGTGCCGTGTGCCGCTGTTGCGTATCCGTACCTCCGCCGTGAGGCCGGCGCCGGGTTGCGTCTCACCGGGGACGTCGATCGAGACGTAGTCCCACGTGGTGTACCCGAGTCCGTGGCCGAAGCCGTACCGGGACGGCTGCTGTCCGCCGCGGCCGTCGCCCCGGTAGCCGATGAACAGCCCCTCGTCGTAGGTGAGGACGCCGTCGACGGGCTCGGTGGCGGGCAGCCCCTGCTCGGAGGCGGGCCAGAGGGTCGGCAGCCGCCCGCCCGGCTCTGTCACGCCCAGCAGGACATCGGCGAGCGCGTTGCCGAACTCCTGCCCGGGGAACCAGGTGAGCAGTACCGCCGCCACCTCCTCGGCCCAGGGGAGCAGTACCGGGGAACCGGAGTTGACCACCACGACGGTACGGGGATTGGCCTCGGCGACCCGGCGGACGAGTTCGTCCTGCCGGCCGGGCAGGGCCAGGCTGTCACGGTCGAAGCCCTCGCTCTCGACCTCCTCGGTGGTGCCGACCACGACCACGGCGACATCGGCCGCGCGGGCGAGGGCCACGGCCTGCTCGATCTCCTCGTCGTCGCTGCCGTGCGGCGGCTGGAGGTTGAGCTGGAACATGGTGACCGCCTCACCGAGGGAGTCGTCGGCGGAGACGATGTCGTGGGTGAGAACGACCTCGGTCTCTTCGTTTTCCGCCAGATCGATGGTGTGCAGCCGTTGCGGCGGAGTCATCAGAGCCTCCACCAGGTCCGCGCCCGGCGGGAGTTGAAGGTGTACGTCGAACGCCTCGGTCCCCGCGACGGACATCCGGAAGCGGCCGATACCCGAGCCGCCGATCGCGTACGGGCCGGGGCCGGTCGCGCGGACCACGGTGTGCACCTCCACCCGGGCGACCTGACCGGTGGGCACACCGGGGCCGTAGGACCCCATCCAGGTGTAGGCGCCCCCGGTGCGGCGCTCGGAGCCGAGCAGGGTTGCGTCCGCGGAGAGGAAGCGCACCTCCACGCCCTCGCCGGAGCCGTCGGGGTGGCGGAGGTAGGACAGGTCTGCCGCGGGTGTGCGGGTCTGCGGGGTGACGCCGACTCCGTGGGTGACCTCGACGTCGTCCCCCAGGGCGGCGCGGATGCCGTCGAGCGGTGAGACGGTGTACGGCGGGAAGACGGTGGCGCTGCCTCCGCCGAGGGTCCGGGCCACGGCGGCGTTGGGGCCCAGGACGGCGACCCGGCTCAGGGCCGCGCGGCTCAGCGGCAGCACGGCGCCCTCGTTGCGGGCCAGCACGAACCCGGCGGCGGCGGTCTCGCGCAGCCGGGCCGCCACCGACGCGGCGTCGTACTTCGGCGGCCGGGCGGTGGTGGGCACATCGCTCAGCGCGCCGACCCGGGCGGCGAGGCGCAGCAGCCGCAGCACCTTGTCGTCCACGAGCGCCTCGTCGACCTTGCCCTCGCGTACGGCGGCGACCAGCGCATCGCCCCACGGGCCGATCGGGCCGGGCATCACCAGGTCGAGCGCGGCGCGTGCGGACGGCTCCGTGGTGCGAACGGCGAACCAGTCCGACATCACCAGCCCGTCGAAACCCCAGTCGTCGTGCAGGACCTCGCGCAGCAGTGGGCTCTCGGTCATCGAGTGCCCGTTGACCCCGTTGTAGGCGGCCATGACAGCCCAGGCGCGGCCTTCGCCGACGATGCGCTCGAAGGGCGCCAGGTACAGCTCCCGCAGGGCGCGCTCGCCGATCCGCGCGTCGAGCGTCATCCGCTGGGTCTCCGAGTCGTTGCCGACGAAGTGTTTCACGGTGGCCGCCACGCCGCCGCCCTGGACACCTCGGACATAGGCGACCCCGATCCGCGCGGTGAGCAGCGGGTCCTCGCTGAAGCACTCGAAGTGCCGTCCGCCGTAGGGGGTGCGGTGCAGGTTCACGGTGGGGGCGAGGAGGACGTCCACGCCCTTGTCGCGCGCCTCGTGGGCGAGCAGCCCGCCCAGCCGCTCGATCAGCGGCTCGTCCCAGGTGGCGGCCAGCGCCGTGGGCGAGGGCACGTTGGCGGAGGGGCTGCGTTCGTCCCACAGCTCGCCGCGGACTCCGGCGGGTCCGTCCGAGACGACCAGCCGGCGCAGGCCGACGGCGGGCTCGGGATGGACGGACCAGAAGTCCGCGCCGGTCAGCAGCCTCACTTTCTGCTCCAGGGTGAGCGCGCCGAGGCGCCTGGCGAACTCGGCTTCTTCAGCCGTGGGCGGGGTGTCGGTGGTGGGCTGCCGGGTCACGGCGTCCTCCTCGGTGAAGTGGGGTCGGTGGGAGCCGGGGTCGTCGCGCCCAGGGGGGCGTCGCCTGTGTGCTCGATGAGCACCCGGACGTCCCAGGGCCCGAGGCCGAGCGTGCTTCCGGCGGCGAGGGGCTCACCGGTGAACAGGTCACGGACGTCCCCCGGCAGGCGGTGGTCGACCGGATCCCAGGCCCAGTTGTGGACGAAGCGCAGGACGGCGCCGTCGGCGGTGGCGGCCGACGTGCAGGTGACGGACGCCGGCCGGTCCTCGCGCCAGGCGTCGGACGGGAGCGAGACCGCGGCGACCCAGTCCGCGAGGCTGTGCGAGAGTTCACGGTCCGGCACGGTGCCGACGTACGTCACCCGGCCGTCGCCGTACTCACGGGTGGTGACGGCGGCGAACTGGCTCAGGTGCGGATGCTCGTATCCGGCCAGGACGGTGGCGCCTTCCGGGATCAGCCCGTCGGCCCATGCCGTCGCGTGCCCGTGCAGGGCGGGGCCGGGCACCGCACTGTCTGACGTCGGGTCCGTCGGGGCGATCGTGACCGGGGTCAGCACATTGGTGAACTCCTGGTAGTACGCGCCCGCGGCGGGGCGCAGCACTCCGGGCATGACCGTGTGCCGGGCGACGGCCTCCTCGTCGGCGTAGCCGGTGCGGGGGGTGAGGACGAGATGGCCGCCGGCTTCGGCGTACCGGCGCAGCAGATCGAGTGTCGCGTCGTCCGCGATGTACAGCGCCGGGACGATCAGCACCGGCCAGCGGTCGGCCAATTCCTTCGGGCTGGAGAGAAGTTGCTCCGGGGAGACGACGTCGACGGACAGCCCGGCGTCGAACAGCCCCCGGTAGAACGCGGCGACGATGCGCTCGTAGGACTGTGGATCGCCGAACCAGGCAGGGGTGACGCCTCTGAGTGGCGCCATGAACTCCATGGCCCAGCGGCTGTCGGCGGACAGCAGCATCGCGACGTCGCTGCGGGGGCGCAGACCGTCGATCAACGTACCGGCCTGCTGGAGCTCCTCGGCGATCACTGAGAGCTCCTGGTACGTCCGGCCGGGCTCCAGGCTGTGGCCGAGGATGCCGCCCCAGTAGGTCTCGGCGCCGTAGTGCAGGGAGTGCCAGTGCCAGTACTCGATCATCCTGGCGCCGCGCGCGACCATGCTCCACACGGCCTGGCGGGCCTGGCCCCGGTAGAGGGGGAAGTTGTCCGCGGATCCGCCGATCGAGGTGGCGTTGGTCTCCATGACGAGGAAGGGTTCCTGGCGGATGCCGCGCGCCATGTCATTCTGGAGGTAGAGCCAGGCGGGGCCGGACCAGGGGACGAAGAACGGATGCAGTCCGCCGACCGGCTCGTCGGGACCCGGCAGGGCCAGCCCTTCCTGGGTGGCGTAGTAGATGTTCGCCCCGGCGATGTCGAGGGGCCGGCCGATGGCCGAGATGTCCAGGCCCTGCTGGCCGAGGGCCACGCAGGTGGTGACGAAGTGGTGCTCCGGTACGAGGCCGCGGACCAGCTCGGCGTGCCAGGTGATGTACTCCTGGGTCAGCCGGGACTGGTAGCGGCGCCAGGCGAGGTCGTACGACGGGGTGGAGTTGCCGTCGGGGGTCCACAGGTCCGCCCAGTCCTGCAGACGGTGGGACCAGTAGGTGAGCCCCCAGCGGCGGTTGAGCGTCTCGACGTCGCCGTAGCGTTCGCGCAGGTGGTCGAGGAAGCCCTGGAACACCGAGTCGTTGTGGAAGAGCCGCAGGCCAGGCTCGTTGTCGACCTGCCAGCCGATGACCGCCGGGTGGCCGGCGTAGCGCCCCACGATCCTGCGGACCAGCCGCTCGGCGAGATGCCGGAAGGCGGGGTGCGAGTAGTCCGCGTCCTGCCGCATGCCGTACGGGACGGGCTCCCCGGTACGGGAACGGGCCGCCGTCTCTGGGTACTTGCGGCGCAGCCACGGCGGGACGGCGTAGGTCGGGGTGCCCACGATCGCCTTGATGCCGCGGTCGTGGGCGGCGTCGAGCACCGGTTGCAGCCAGTCGAGGTCGAACCGGCCCTCGCGGGGTTCCCAGGTCGACCAGACCGACTCGCCGACCCGGATGACGCCGAACCCGGCCGCGGCCATCAGATCGAGGTCCTGCGCGAGCCGCTCATAGGGCTGGTACTCGGTGTAGTAAGCCGCTCCGAAGAGCATGCGTGGGAAGAATGTGCCCATGCGGTACTGGTGACTTCCTGTCAGTTCGGCGCGCCGGAATGCGGCGGCACCGGTCGTATGTCTCGGACGGGCCAACTCAGAACACGCCCTAGTCCTCGCCCCGGTAGCTGAACCGGTCGAAGGCGACGGTTCCTTCAGCGGCGTACATGCCGATGACACGGCCCGTGAAGGACGCCGCGGTCTCGGCGCAGACATAGCGGCCGTCGAGCACCGCGAGCTCGACCGGCCCGGTGCCGAAGTCGGCGGACAGCCGGACCAGGTCCGGGCCGAGGGCGTCGAGGCCCGGGCCGCCGACCGGCTCGGTCTCGATCCGCACGGTCACCGGCCCCGGGGGAAGAGGCTGCTCCCAGGTCTGGCAGAGCCCGCCCACCCGGGCGCGGGCACGGGCGATGCCGGCGCCCACCTCGATGTCGTAGTGGTGGCGTTCGTCGATCCGCAGGCTCAGCCCGCCGACTCCACCGGTGCTGTGCACCTGGACCGAGAAGACGGCTGACTGGTGCTGCTGACGGCGGCCGACGAAGCGTGGACGCGGGTCGTCCATGGTGGAGCCGTCGGCATGCACCACGAGGTGGCCCGGGCGCTCGGTGAGCGAGGACCACTCGGTGGCCGGTGTCCGTACCGAGAGCCATTCCAGGCCGAGTTCGGCGTCGGTGAAGTCGTCGTGGTGCTCAACCGGCCCGGTGGGCGGTGTCAGCTCGACCGGCCGTACCACCGGCCAGCCGTCGACCCAGTCCAGCACGGTGCTGAACGTCTCCCGGCCCATGGGGGAGAAAGCCCTGGTCAGACCGCGGGGCCGCATACCCAGCAGGAACAGCGCCCAGCCGCCGTCGGGGGTGCGCACCAGGTCGGCGTGACCGGTGTTCTGGACCGGTCGGTCGGTGCTGCGGGCGCTGAGCACCGGATTGGCCGGGCAGCCCTCGAAGGGGCCGTCCGGACGGGCGGCACGGGCGATGCTCACAGCATGCCCGCGCTCGGTGCCGCCTTCGGCGATCAGGAGGTACCAGGTGCCGTCGATCTCGTACAGGTGCGGGGCCTCGGGGAACATCAGTCCGGTACCCGACCACAGCGACCGGGGTTCTTCGAGGGCCCGGCCGGTCTCGAGGTCCATACGGACCTGCTGGATGCCCAGATGCTCGCCGGCGCGGTCTCCGTCGAGCTGCAGACCCGAGTAGGTGACGAAACAGGTGCCGTCGGCGTCCCAGGCAATGTCCGGGTCGATACCGGACACCCCCTGCATGACGATGCCGTCGGACCAGGGGCCCTCGGCCCGGTCGGCAGTGAAGATCAGACTGCCGCGCCCCATCGCGTCGGTGACGACCAGCCAGAAGCGGCCGTCGTGGAACCGGATGGTGGGCGCCCAGGCACCGCCGAGCGTGGGGACCTTCTCCAGAGCGAGCTGCCCCGGGCGGGTCACCACGTTGCCGATCTGCTCCCAGTGCACCAGGTCGCGGCTGTGGAACAGCGGCAGGCCGGGGAAGTACTCGAAGCTCGAACAGGCGAGGTAGTAGTCGTCGCCGACGCGGGTGACGCTGGGATCCGGGTGGAAGCCGGGGACGGTGGGGTTGGGCAGGGTCATGCTCGGTCTCCCGACGTGGAGGCGGTCGTGGAAGCGGTCGTGGAGGCATGCGCGGAAGCAGTCGCTGAGGTGGTCGCGGAAACATCTGTGGAGGCGTCGGCTGCCGTGGCCGCTGCCAGCCGCCGCCGCTCGGCCCGGCGCTCCGCCTGCCGCCCCGGGTCCGGCACGGGTGCGGCGAGCAGCAGTCGCCGGGTGTAGGGGTGTTCGGGTGTTGTGGTGACGGTCGCCACGTCTCCGGTCTCGACGATTTCTCCCTGGCGCATGACCGCCACCCGGTGGCTGATGTGCCGGACCACGGACAGATCGTGCGTGACGAAGAGATAGGCGACGCCGGTGCGCTCCTGGATCTCGACGAACAGGTCCAGTACCCGGGCCTGGGTCGACAGGTCCAGTGCGCTGACCGGCTCGTCGCAGACGATGACCCGCGGGTCCCGGGACAGCGCCCGGGCGATGGCGATGCGCTGGCGTTGGCCGCCGGAGAACTCCCGTGGCAGCCGCTCCCCGGCGTCGGCGGGCAGCCGGACCTGGTCGAGCAGGTCCTTCACCCGCTTCTCGGCCTCCGTCCGAGAGGTTCCCGCGACTCTCAGCGGCTCGCTGAGGATGTCGGTCACCGTCATCGCCGGATTGAGCGAGGTGTACGGGTCCTGGAACACCACCTGGATGTCGTTGCTGAGCGCCCGGCGTTCCTTTCGGCCCAGGCCCGAGATGATCTTGCCACCGTAGCGGACAGCGCCGGAGGTGACCGGGGCCAGTCCAAGGACGGCCCGGCCCAGGGTGGTCTTGCCCGATCCCGACTCGCCGACCAGCCCGAGCGTCTCGCCCGCGCCGATGGTGATGGACACCCCCTTCAGTACCCGGAAGGGCGGCTTGCGCCAGCCTTTCGACGGGTACTCCACGACCACGTCGTCGGCGACCAGCAGGGGTTCCGCCGGGAGATCCTTGTCCAGTGTTCCGGTCATGCCGGACCCTCCTGACGTGCGGTGCTCATGATCCCTGCGATGTCCGTGGTTCCCGCGCCGTCCGTGGTCCCCGCGACGCTCGCCGACGCGGTGCGGCTGAGCGCGGACCGCGGCTCGGCGTCCTCCAACGTGGACGACAGGAGCATGCGGGTGTACGGGTGCCGCGGATCGGCGAACAACTGCCGTACGGGTGCGGACTCCACCACGGCGCCGGTCTGCATCACCGTCACGCGGTCGCAGATGTCGGCCACCACACCGAAGTCGTGGGTCACCAGGATCACACCCATGTTCCGTTCACGCTGAAGGGACCGCATCAGGTCGAGCACCTCGGCCTGCACGGTCACGTCTAGGGCCGTGGTCGGTTCGTCGGCGATCAGCAGGTCCGGTTCGCAGGACACCGCGCCGGCGATGAGGACGCGCTGCGCCATACCGCCGGAGATCTGGTGCGGATAGCAGTCGAAGACCCGTTCCGGGTCGGCGATACCGACCCGCTCCAGCAGGCCGAGCGTCTTCGCCCTCGCCTCGGCCGCCGACAGTCCGAGGTGCCGGCGCACCGGCTCGACCAGCTGGGCGCCGATACGGAAAGAGGGATCGAGGTTGGACATGGGTTCCTGCGGCACGTAGGCGATCCGGCGGCCGCGGTACCGGTTCATCTCCGCGCGGCCGAGCCGTCCCAGTTCCCTGCCGTCGAACACCAGCCGGCCGGTGGAGACCCGGGCCTCCCTGGGCAGCAGACCGAGGACGGCGAAGGCGGTCTGGCTCTTGCCCGAGCCCGACTCTCCCACGAGCCCGAGGACTTCACCCCGCCGCACCGTCAGACAGACGCCGTCGACGACGGTCTTCTCTCCCTCGACCGTCGGATAGGAGACCGTCAGGTCTTCGAGGACGAGCAGGGCGTCATCCGCCTGTGCCGCCTCGGACGTGCCGCTCATGTCGGAGGGTGCGGAGGTGACGGGCTGCGTCTTCTTCTCCGCGACCTGTTTGCGGGCCGCGGTGTCGCGCGGCCTCCGCCCGCCGGCCGCACTCCCGTCCAGCGCGTCCCGCAGGGCGTTGCCCAGCAGACCGAATGCGGCGACGGTCACCGCGAGCGCCACTCCGGGCCAGACCATCAGGACCGGCCTGGTGTAGATGTTGCCGAAGGCGTCGTTGAGCATGGCGCCCCAGCTCGCCTGGGTCGCCGAGCCCAGGCCGAGGAACTCAAGGCCGGACTGGATGACGATGCCGAGACCGAGCATCTGCGCGGCCTGGATGATGGTCGGCGCCTGTACGACGGGCAGGATGTGCCGGCGGATGATCCGGGGATCTGCCAGGCCGGACACCCGCGCCGCGTCCACGTACAGCTCTTCGCGTACGGAGATCACCGAGGCGCGGATCAGCCGGAAGACGCCTGGTGACATCAGTACGCCGAAGACCGCCATGGCGACGTACGTGTTCTGCCCCACCGCGGACATCACGACCAGCAGCACGATGATCGCAGGTACGGCCATCAGCAGGTTGGCCAGCCAACTGCTGACGGCGTCGAACCACTTGCGGTAGTAGCCGGCCACCAGACCGGCGGGAACACCGATCAGCAGGGCGACGGCCACCGCGAGCAGGGCGCCCAGCAGACTGGTCCGCCCGCCGTAGAGCAGCCGGGCCAGGACGTCACGGCCGACGCCGTCACCGCCCAGGGGATGCTTCGCGCTCGTCGGAGCCAGGCTGTCGGTCAGTGAGGAGTGGGCCGGGTCCTGGCTGGTCAGCAGCGGTGCGAACAGGCTGGCCAGTGAGATGAGTGCGAGGAGCACCAGACAGGTCACGGCCACCGGGTTGCGCAGCAGTCGGCGCGGGAGTCCCGCGCGCCCCGGCGGGGCGACCTTGGGGGCAACCGTGTGCGCCACTTCTTCGGACTGGGGGAGCGTCATCCGACACGCACCTTCGGGTTGAGCCATCCGTACGCGATGTCCATCAGGATGTTGACCACGACGACGATGGCGACCATGACCACGACGACGCCCATGACCACCGGGGTGTCGCCCTGGGATCCGGCGGTTGTCGCCTGGCTTCCGATCCCGTTGAGGCCGAAGACCTTCTCGACGACCACCGCACCGCCGACCAGACCGATGAACTGCAGGGCCAGCACGGTCAGAGCGGCCGGGGCCGCATTGCGCAGGGCATGCCGGAACAGCAGGCTCCGCTCGCTGATGCCACGGCTGCGGAGGGTCCGTATGTAATCCGCGCGCAGTACGTCGACCATGGAGCCACGCACCTGCTGGGCAGTGGCGGCGATCGCTCCGACGGAGAGCGACAACGCCGGGAGGGTGATCGACCGGAGCCAGCCACCCGCCGAGTCCGCCAGTGGAACGTAGCCGGTCGCGGGCAGCCAGCCCAGGTCGACGCCGATCACCACGGCGAACACCAGGGCAACCAGAAAGCTGGGCACGGCGAAGCCGAGGACCGCGAGCAGCTGCACCAGTTGGTCCAGGGGACCCCGGCGGACCGCGGCGGCCACCCCCAGCACCGTGCTCAGTACCGCTGACACCAGCAGCGCTCCCAGCACGATCGACAGGGTGACCGGCAGCCTGTTGGCGAGTGAGCTCGTCACGGACTCACTGCTGAACCACGAGCTGCCGAGGTCGCCGTGCACCGCGTGCGCGAGCCAGTGCCCGTAGCGGACCACCAGGGGCTGGTCGAGTCCGAGTTCGGCGGACTTGGCGGCCGCCTGCTGCCGGGTGGCCGTCTCCCCCACGATCTGGCGCACCGGATCGGAGCCGGTGAGGCCCATCAGCGCGAAGGTCGTGGTCGCGATCACCAGGACCAGGACCAGCCCGGCGGCGATGCGCCGGACCAAGAAAACGATCATTAGTCTCCCCACCTTGCCTCTTACCGACCGATGTTCATCGGCGGCCGGGCGGGAGCGCTGCCGCCACTCCCGTCCGGCTCGCCGCCCAGGTCAGCCGACGGGCTTGAAGTTGTAGATCGGCGGAACGACGGCGAACGCCTGCGGTGTGAAAGTGACGCCCTTGGTCGTCGCGTAGGTGTTCTCCACGGAGTCCCAGGGCGCGTTCCACGCCTGGTCGACGAGGTAGGTGTTGAGCTCCTTGAACAGTGCGTCCTGAGCGGCGCCGGTTGCCGACCGGGCCTTGGCGATGAGGTCGGTGACCTTGGGGTCCTCGGTGTGCAGCGGATTCCACAAAGCGCTCTTGCCCACCTCGATCTGGATGGTGTCCCAGGGGCGGAAGGAGGCGAGGGTCATGTAGGACAGCGGGTACTTGCCCGCGATGAGGGCGTTGATGAGCTGGGCGACCGGGATCTTGTCGACCTTGACCTTGATCCCGATGTCCTCCAACTGCTGGACCATGGCCGCCTGCTGGTCCGGGAAGACCGCCGAGACATCCGGGACGGTGACCGAGAAGCCGTGCGGATATCCCGCCTGGGCCAGCAGTTGCTTGGCCTTCGCCGGGTCGTAGGAGTACGTGGAGTTCAGCGAACTGTCGAAGGCCGAGCCCGCCGGGTTGAAGATCTGGGTCGTCGCCTGACCCAGTCCCTGCTTCGCCGTCTTGACGATCGTGGAACGGTCGAAGGCATAGTTCAGGGCCTGGCGGACCCGGACGTCGCCGAGCGCCTTGACGATCTTTCCTTCGCGGTCCCAGATGTACACACCCTCGACGTCGCCGGAGGTGTACTTGGTGACGTCGAGCCCGCTGCTCCTGGCCGGTGCGACGTTCTTGGCACTGGCCAGCAGCGCACCGTTGATCTGTCCCGAGCGCAGCGCGTTGAGCACGGCGGTCGGGTCGGTCAGCGGCTTGAGGACGATCTTGTCGAAGGGGAAGGCAGCCTTGTTCCAGTAGCCCTGATTGCGTACGAAGGTGTACGTACTGCCCGCCGTGGTGGCGGACTTGTCCAGGGTGTAGGGACCGGAACCCACCGGGGCGGTCTTGAGCGTCCCGGCAGTGATGGCCTTGGGACTGGCCATCATGCCGGCCACATTGCCGAGGTTCGGCACCAGCGAGGGGTCGGGGGCCGAGAGTTTGATCGCGACCGTGGTGGCGTTGACCACGTCGACGCCGCTGATGCCCTTGAGCTGGCCCGCCGCCTCGTTGCTGCCTTCCTTGGTGTGCAGCAGATTGGCCTTGACCGCCGCCGCGTCCAGGGGGGCGCCGTCGGTGAACTTGACGCCGGTGCGCAAGGTCAGCGTGAGTACCGTGCGGGCCGCGTCGTACGACCACTTGGTCGCCAGGTTGGGCTTGACCTCGGCCGTCGGGGACAACCGGAGCAACGAATCGTATACGGGCTGGTAGTACTGCGCGTTGTTGCCGAGTCCGGCGTCGGCCAGGTCCCACGGCTGTGCCGCGACCACGGGAGCCAGGGTGAGGGTGCCGCCGGTGGCCGCCTTGCCCGAACCGGAACCCGAGCCCGAGCCGCACGCGGCCACGGACAACATCAGGGCAGCCGATATGGCTGTCAGCGCGATTCTTCGCATGGGTACTCCGCTGGTGAGTGGATGACCGGGCGGCGTCGGGCATCGAGCCGCCCTCAAGGGCCTCGGAGGTAGTGGGAAACCAGGTCCTGACGCGGCCTGGACCGTTCTTGGCGGTCAGCCGTTCCTGGCGGAAGGAGGTTGGTCTCCACCGTTTTCGATGGGCTAGAACCAGCCACTGATACGTACAAGTGAAACGTATGCGTAACGTAGCCCCGCGCTTGGCGGGCCACAAGACCCTTGCATCAGCATTTTCCGGAGATCCGGAACCCGGAGGAGCGGCGTCATGGCACGCCGGGAAATGGCCTTCCCCGGAATCCGCCCGGAGGAAACGTCCTGGTCAGGCCGACTCGCGTCAGGCCGACTCGCGCACGACCAGTGTCAGCGGAGTCATCTGGGGCGGTGGCGGCGGAGATTGGCCGGTCACGCCATTGATGATCATCCGGGCCGCGCGGCCCACGGCGACATCGAGGTTGTTGTCGATCGTCGTCAACGGCGGTACGGCGAAAGGCGCCAGTTTGTCGTTGTCGACGCCGATCACGGCCAGGTCGTCGGGGGCGGCGAGACCCACCCTGCGCATACCAGCGAGAAGGGCGAAAGCGGTCTCGTCGTTGTAGGCGCACACTCCCGTGACGGCGGGGACGGACGAGTGCCACTGCTCGGCCGCCGCGGCGGCCGCCGAGATGTCAAGGGGCACCTCCAGCACGACGGGCGGCTCGAGACCGTGTTCCGCGCAGGCGGCGCGGGCGCCTTCGAGCCGCAGGGCCAGGAAATCCCGGAGCCGGGGATCCCCGGGAGCGGCGTAGCCGATGCGCACGTGCCCCGTCGCCACCAGCCGCTCGACCTGCATCGTGCCGATAAGGGTCTGGGGAATGACCAGCGCGCCCGGCGCGCCCGCAGGGCCCATCCCGGTGCTGACCACGTGGATCCCGGCCGCCCGCATGCTGGCCATGTCCTCGGCGGAGACATCGAAGACCGTCATCACGGCCGCCGGCATGAGTTCCCGCCACAGCGACTTGAGCGGGGAGTGCCGCTCGCGCCGTGTGACGAGGTTCAGGCCGTGGCGCTCCAGTTCGTCGC
Organism: Streptomyces sp. NBC_01450; assembly: GCF_036227505.1. Classification (NCBI taxonomy): domain Bacteria; kingdom Bacillati; phylum Actinomycetota; class Actinomycetes; order Kitasatosporales; family Streptomycetaceae; genus Streptomyces; species Streptomyces sp. NBC_01450. Next base: position 1,523,494 of record NZ_CP109481.1, read on the forward strand.
CGAGCAACTCGACCAGGGCTGTCAGAGTGCCGCCGACAGGAACATCCGGAAGGAACATCAGCACCAGATCACTGCGGCCCAGGCGCAGCGCGCGTGCGGCGGCCGACGGTTCGTAGCCCAGTTTCGCCACCGCATCCAGCACTTTGCGCCGGGTCTGCTCGGAGATCTTCTGGTGCGACACGTCATTGAGCACATAACTGACCGTGGTCTGTGAGACTCCCGCCTCCTTGGCGACGTCGTTCGCTGTCACGCGGCCGGTCCTGCGTGCCATCGGAGCCTCCCGTGGAAGATCGTGGACAAGCCGGTACAGCGTGCCCAACTGAACGGCGAGCCGTCACTGAATCGTAACAGTGGGGGTGAGGAGTGTCGGAGGACTCCGGACCCCCGCTCCAGGAAAGCCGGGCCGTGCGTCCTACCGTCTCGCGGCAGTGCGTACCGTCGCCGCCGTCCGGCGGGCGGTGCTGGTGCTGGTGCTCCACCGCAGGGGATGGCAGGCAGGGCATCCGGAAGTTCGAGCGAACCGCTTGTTCTTCTCAGAAGAGTGTCGGGTCAGCGGGGAGCGGGCCTCGGGATCACGAGGACGGTCCTGTCGTCGGACTCGGTCGGAAAAAGGTGCTCTGTTCGGCGAGTACGTCCGACCGGACGACGTGACGACATACGAGGGCAAGCGAACAGGGTGGCCGCGGACACTGTCCACAAGTGGCGGCGGTCCATCGCCGAGCGGCTGGACGAGCTGGTCCGATCGGTTCACTCGAGCGATCCGGCATCCGACACGTCGAAGTCAGGCCGGCGAAGACTGGCTTTGAGATCTTCGTCCATAGCCACAGCCACGGCGACAGCCACGTGGTTCGAGGAAGGGCAGCGCGGCAACGAGGCCGCGCCGAGCTCAGTCTTCGCCGAGCAGACGCCGGACCGTGCCGCTCGGACTCCTCAACTCCCAGGGGGAGTTCAGCATTGACCTCACGGGACCGTCGGCGGGAGCGCTCATCACGATCGCACCGATGCTGTTGATCCACGCGTGCTTTGCGGCGGTGGACCGTGGGCGGGCTGACCGCAGCCGTGATCAAGGGCTGAGCCGGCCCGCGGCAGCCGGGCTCTGGCTGAGTAGGGCCTCGGCCGTCGCCCGGTCGGTCACCAGCGTGTGCACCAGCCCGCCGCGCACGGCCCCGCGGATCGCCTCGTGCTTGCGCAGCCCCCCGGCGACGGCCACGGTCCGGCGCACCGAACGCAGTTGCCGCGCGCTGATGCCGACCACCCGCCCGTCCAGCTCGGACGGCACGGCCCGGCCCTCGGCGTCGAAGAAATGCAGACATACGTCGCCGACCGCGCCGAGCTTCTCCAGCGAGGCCAACTCCTCGGCGGAGTATGCGTTTCCGCTTCGAGCAAGGGTGCTGGACGGGTTGACCTCGCCGATGCCGACGAGGCCCACAGTGATCTGGTCCATGTGGGTCAACGCAGCCGCCACGAAGGGGTCTTCGCGCAGGACACGGGCGCTTTCGGCCGAGCCGGCGAGCCCCGGAGCGGGCAGGTAGACCGCCTGTCCGCCAACGAGCTGGGCGAGTTGTCCGGCCAGCCGTGAGGCGTGCGCGGCCGCGGCGGGGTCACCGACTCCGCCGACGGCCTGCACGATCGTTACGTCCTTGAGGCTCGAGACTGGTTCCATGGCCTCGACCGTGGCCAGGAGCGAGGCACTCCATGGAGAGATGCCGATGACATCGCCCGAGCGCAGTGTCGTCTGCAGGTAGTACGCGGCGGCGGCGCCGAGATCGGCCATGAGGCTCCTCTCATCGTCGGGGTCTGTCTCCACGACCAGGGCGAGCTTGAGGCCGTACACCTCCTGGAGGCGCTGCTCCAGTTCCGGGTAGGTGCCGGGCGCGGCGTGCACGGTGATGCGTACGATGCCCTGCTGCTGGGCCTTCTTCAGCAGCCGGGAGACCTTGGCCTGCGAGAGGTCGAGCTGTGCCGCGATCTCGGGCTGCCGGACGCCCTCGGAGTAGTACATCCGGGCCACGTGCGTCATGATTCGCAGCTCTTCGCGCGCCGACATCGGTCTTCCTTTCCCCTCCGTCCACCGGTGTGGACGCACCTCGTTCTCCGTCACCGTACGGGACGAGGTGCTCGGGCGTGCCGCCCCGGCATCCACCGCGGCCGTGCCGTGCGGCCAGCGTTCTCCCAGCCCCGTGACTCTTGACGGCGGTCGGTGGTGCGGTCTTAACTGTCGCCGCATAGCAATTCGATGCTGAATGGATATTCAGATGCTCTCAGCTGTACCGGGGGCCACCTCCCGGCTCCGTGACCTCCGCAGTGGGCTGCGCGCGACTGCTCCCGCCGAACGGGCCGGCCGTCTGCGCGACGCCGCGCGCGAGATCCGCCGCCGTGACCTGCGGATGATCGAGCGCGCGGGTCAGGGACACATCGGCGGCGACTTCTCGGCGGCCGACATCCTGGCGGTGCTCTACCTGGCCGTCCTGGACCTCGACCCGGAGCACCCCGACTGGCCCGAGCGCGACCGCTACATCCAGAGCAAGGGACACGCGTCGGGAGCGCTGTACTCGACCCTCGCGTACGCCGGATTCTTCCCCGATGCCGCGTTGGACACGTACATGGAGCCGCTGTCGGCCCTCAACGGGCACCCCAACCGCCGCAAGATCCCGGGTGTGGAGACCAACACCGGTCCGCTCGGCCACGGCCTGCCGGTCGCCGTCGGAGCGGCGCTCGCCGCCCGCCTCGACGGGGCCACGCGCCGTACCTATGTCCTGACCGGCGACGGCGAACTCCAGGAGGGCAGCAACTGGGAGGCCGCGATGTCCGCCGCCCACTACAAGCTGAACCGGCTCACCGTGATCGTCGACCGCAACCGCTTCCAGCAGGGCGCGCCCACGGAGGGCACCAACGCGCTGGAGCCCCTCGCGGACAAATGGACCGCGTTCGGCTTCCGTACCCGGCACATCGACGGACACGACCACGAGGCCCTGTTCCAGGCGCTGAGTGCCGAGCCGGGTGACGACCGCCCCGTCTGCCTGATCGCGGACACGGTGAAGGGCAAGGGCGTGTCCTTCATCGAGGACCGGGTGGAATGGCACCACAAGGTTCCCTCCGCCGAACAGACCGCCGCCGCCCTGGAGGAACTCTCCCGATGACCCTCGCCATCGCCGCCCACGAGCTGCACGACTGCCGCCAGGCCTTTGCCGAGACCCTTGCCGAGCTGGCCGAGTCCGATCCGCGCACGGTCGCCGTCTGCAACGACTCAATCGGCTCCAGCAACCTCAAGAACTTCCAGCGGCGCTTCCCGGACCGACTGATCAATGTCGGCATCGCCGAGCAGAACATGGTCGGCGTCGGAGCCGGGCTCGCCGGTGGGGGCCGTGTTCCCTACGTGTGCGCAGCCGCCCCCTTTCTCACAGGTCGGGCACTTGAGCAGATCAAGGCCGATGTGGCGTATTCACGAGCGAATGTGAAGCTGTGCGCCATGAGTCCCGGATTCGCGTACGGCCAGCTCGGTCCGACCCATCACGGGGTGGAGGACTTCGCCTGGCTGCGTACGCTGCCGGAGCTGACGATCCTGACACCCGCCGACCCCGAGGAGACGCGTGAGGCACTGCGCTGGGCGCATTCCTACGACGGCCCCGTCTACCTGCGCATCGGGCGTACGAAGGTGCCGGACGTGACCCCGCACGTTCCGTTCCGGGCCGGACGAGCCGCGCGCCTGCGTGACGGTGACGACATCACGCTGATCTGCGCCGGTACCACCGTGCCCGCAGCCCTGGAGGCCGCCGCCCGGCTGGCCGCCGACGGTGTACACGCCCGCGTGCTGAACTTCTCGACCGTCAAGCCGCTCGACGAGGAAGCCGTGCTCGCGGCGGCCCGCGACACCGGCCGCATCGTCACCGTCGAGGAAGCCAACGTGCACGGCGGCCTCGGCAGCGCGATCGCCGAGACCGTGGTCACTCACGCCCCCGTGCCCATGCGCCTCTTGGGCGTGGGAGACGAGTTCACGCCGACCGGCAGCGCGGCCTTCCTCGCCGACTACTTCGGAATCACTGCCGACGCCGTCGTGCGCGCCGCCGGCGAACTACTGCGCGCCGGGGCGGACGCGTCGTGAGCCCGGCCTCCCCGGCGCGCGACGCCGTTCTCGCCCTCGACCAGGGAACGAGCGGGACCAAAGGCATGCTCGTCGCCGAGGACGGCATGGTGCTCGCCACCGCCCACCGCGCGCTCGGGCAGCAGTACCCGCAGCCCGGCCGCGTCGAGCAGGAGCCCGAGGCGGTATGGACGACGGTCGTGGAGGTCCTGCGCGAACTGGCCGCCCACGAGGGCGTCCGTCCCGTAGGGCTCGGGCTGAGCGTGCAGCGCGAGGCGGTCCTCGCCTGGGAGAGAGCCACCGGCCGGCCGCTGTCCCGACTCGTGAGCTGGCAGGACCGGCGCACCACCGAGCGGTGCGCCGAACTGGCCGAAGGACCTCACGCGGGCCTGATCACAGGGCGCACGGGGCTGCCGGTCGACCCGATGTTCTCCGCGACCAAGGCGGCGTGGCTGCTCGACGACATCGACCCAGGCCGCGGCCCGGCATGTGCGGGGCTCCTTCGAGTGGGCACGGTCGACGCCTGGCTGCTGCACCGGCTGACCGGCGGGGCCACCGACGCCATCGAGACAGGCTCCGCCTCGCGCACCCAGCTCCTGAACCTGGCGACAGCGGAGTGGGACCCGGAGCTCGCCGAGGTCTTCGACGTTCCGCTGGAAACCCTGCCCGAGGTCACCGCTTCCACCGGGGACTTCGGCAGGTTGCGCGGGGTGCCCGGTGTACCGGACGGGCTGCCGGTAGCGGCCGTCCTCGGCGACTCGCACGCGGCGCTGTTCGCACAGAGCCACGGACGGCAGGGCGTGGTGAAGGCAACGTACGGCAGCGGCTCCTCACTGATGGCGCTCTGCCCAAAGGACGTGAAGCCGCCGGACGGCATCGCGCGGACCATTGCCTGGCGGATCGCGGGCGAGGACCCCGCCTGCGCGCTGGAGGCCAACATCGCCTCGGCCGGTACGGCCGTGCGCTGGGCCGCCCGGCTGCTGGGGATGGACGCGGCAGGACTTGCCGAACTGGCCGCCACCGGGCGGGACAGCGAGCTGCACCTCGTGCCCGCCTTCGACGGCCTCGGCGCACCGTACTGGGACCGCGACGCGCGGGCGGTGCTCTGCGGCATCCAGCAGGACACCGGGCCCGCCGAACTGGCACGGGCCGCCGTGGAGTCCCTTGCCTACCAGGTCGCCGACACCCTCACCCGCTTCGAGGACGCGCTCGGCCCAGTGTCACAACTGTGCGCCGACGGCGGCCCCACCGCCAACGAACGGCTGATGTCCTTCCAGGCCGACCTCGCAGGCCGCCCCGTGCTGCGCGCCGGCCTGCCGGAGCTGTCCGCGCTCGGCGTGGCCCAGCTCGCGGGCGTGGCGCTAGGCATCTGGAGCGAGGCCGACCTGGAGACCGCCACCCCGCCTGGAACGCGCTTCGCGCCCACAAAGGACCTGGCCTGGCGCTCAGCACGGATGGCCGACTGGCGCCGGGCTATCACCAGGGCCCGTGCCACCGCACCCTGAAGACCACCGCCTCGGGCAACGACGAAACATGCAGCACCCGCACCCGCACCCACCCGATTCCCAAAGGAGAGCCCCATGTCCTCGCTCCGTTTCGCAGGCGGCATGTGGAGCTTCGGCCGCATCATTGACCGCTACGCCACCAACGGCTACGGGCCCGAGGTCGGCGCCCTGGAAGCCATCGACCTCGCCGCCCAGTCCGGCGAGCTGACCGCGCTCGACCTCAACTACCCCTTCGGCGACGGCGTGAGCATCGCCGACGTGAAGGCCACGCTGGCCAAGCACGACCTCGCGGTCACCAACATCACCCCCGTCATCTACGACCGCGGCTACCGCTCCGGCTCCTTCACCAGCGCCGACCCCGAGCTGCGCCGGGCGGCCGTCGATCTCGGCCACGAATCCGTGGCGGTCGCCCGGGAACTCGGCGCCCGGTACGTGAAGTTCTGGCCGGGCCAGGACGGCTACGACTACCCTTTCCAGGTCGACTACGCGACCTTGCGCAAGCATGCGATCGAGGGAATCGGCGAAGTGGTCAGGGCCCACCCGGACATGACCTTCGGCATCGAGTACAAGCTGAAGGAGCCGCGCACCCGGCTGTTCTGGTCCACCGCCGCCGTGACCCTGCTGGCCCTGGAGCAGATGGGCGCCGACAACATCGGCCTCGTCATCGACTTCGGCCACTCCCTGTTCGCCAAGGAGAACCCCGCCGAGGCCCTGTCCCTCGCCTACTCCATGGGCCGCCTCGTCGACATCGAACTCTGCGACAACTACCGTGAGTGGGACGACGACTTGACCGCGGGCGCCCTGCACGTTGTCGAGACGCTCGAATTCCTGCACGTTACCCGCCAGATCGGCTGGGAGCACCCGCTCAAGCTGGACCTGTTCCCCTATCGTGAGGATCCGCGCGAGGCCGTCCGCGAGTCGGTCGCCGCGATCCGTGCCCTCGATGACCGTGCCGCCGGCATCCTGCTGGACGAACTGCGCGCCGCTCAGGCGAACCACGACGCCATGGCCGCCCAGCGCATCGTGCGCACCGCGCTGTACGGATGACGCCCCGTCGCCGCGGCTTCCGCGGCGACGGCCTATCCCCGTGTGCGTCCGTCACGTGACCACTGATCGGTAGTGTGCACCGTGCACCGCATTGTCCGCAGCGGCCTGTTGAAGTTCATCGCTGACTGCAGTGACTGCGTTTGGTGAGGGCGGGGCCTTCCGTCAACGAGGACTCGCCCCTGGCGCCGCAGGGCCCCTACGCCCGGACCAAGGCCGTGTGCGAGGAGATGTTCGCCGACATCGCCGTGGCCGGGCCGCGCGTGCTGTCGCTGCGGTACTTCAACCCGGTCGGAGCCGACCCCGAGCTGCGTACCGGTCTCCAGATCAAGCGGCCCAGCCACGCCCTGGGCATGCTCATCCAGGCGCACCAGGACGGCCGCCCGTTCCCCATCACCGGCACGAACTACCCGACCCGCGACGGCACGGGCATCCGGGACTACGTGCACGTCTGGGACCTTGCCGCGGCCCACATCGCGGCGCTCGAGCGCTTCGACTCCATCCTCATGGAGTCGAAGCGCTCGATCGCGATCAACTTGGGCACCGGCTCCGGCACCACCGTCCGGGAGCTGTGCGACGCGTTCAACAACGTTGTGAGCACTCCCCTGGCGACCATTGACACCGATCCACGGCCCGGTGACGTGGCCGGCGGCTACACCAAGAGCGACCGGGCGGCCGAGCTGCTGGGGTGGACGCCGAGGCTGTCCCTGGAGGACGGCATCCGGTCCGCCCTGGACTGGATCCCGGTGCGCGACAAGATGCTGACGGGCTGACTGTCCGCCCTCAGGGTGGCCTTGGCTTCAACGCAGTCTGCCTTCAAGGGTGAGCAGGTGCGCATGGCCGGAGCGAGCCATGCGGCGTCCCAGCGGTGGTCTGCCGGGGCGTCCCGGTAGGCCTCGTGTTCGGGAGTACCGCCGACACCCCGACCCCCGAAGCTCAAGTCCCGGCACGCCGAACGCGCTCCGCCCCGACCGCGCCCCCACCGAGCATCGGCTACTTGATACGGGCTCCGAACTCCGCCTTCGCGTAGGGCGCGCCGAGCTTCTTCCCGCCGAAGACGAACGCCGCGTCCGGGACGATCCCGGTCGGGCGGCCGCGGAGTTCCCAGACCGCGCCGTTGCTCTTGTCCTCGTTCCACGCGGCGGAGGACAGGTCGGCGTAGCCATTGCCGTTGATGTCGAGCAGCCGGACGGAGCTGCCGAAGCGGTCTCCGGCCTCGGCGGCGCCGGGGATGCCGGGGCTGTCCTCGGTGATGGCCTGGGCGCCGGTGCCCGTCAGGCCGGAGCGGCTGCCGCGCAGGACGGTGACGACACCGGCCTCCTGCCGACCGGTCTCGCCGAGGCTCTCGCCGGGCGCGCCGATGGCGACGTCGTCGATGCCGTCGCCGGTGATGTCCCCGACGGCCACCGAGGCCCCGAAGGCGTCGTTCTCCTCGTAGGCGCCGGGAACGCCGGGCGTGTCCTGCGTGAACGTCTTCCAGGTCTCCGAGTGGCCGATTCCGGAGGCCGAGCCGTAGGCGACCTCGATCTCGTCCATCGCCTCGCGTCCGGCGACGATGTCGTCGTACCCGTCGCCGTTGACGTCGCCCAGCGCGACGGCGCGCCCGCCGCCCGGAGCGGCGGTGCCGCTGTACACCAGGCCCTCGGGCGAGCCGAGGAAGAACTTCGATCCGAAGTTGCCGTCGCCGCCGTATCCGTCGACGACGAGGTCGTCGCGGCCGTCGCCGTTGACGTCCCCGCTCGCGCCGCTCGACACCTCGATGCCGCGCAGCTTCTCGGGGTCGAGCGTGGTCGTGCGGACCGGGGTGCCCGAGCGGCTGAACGGGCCGTGCCAGACGGCGCCGGTGGAGTCGCCCGGGTCGTCACCGCCGCCGGCTCCGGTGATCCTGAAAAGCGCCAGGTCGAGCCTGCCGTCGCCGTCGAAGTCGCCGGACGCGACAGTCCGGCCGCTCCCGCCGGGCAGCGACGTGCCCCCGGACAGGCCATGGGGCCCGCCCCAGACGATGACCGGGCCGACGACCAGATCCGCGTAGCCGTCGCCGTCGAGGTCACCCTTGGCCGACGGCGTTCCGAAGTTCTCGTTCTTGGCCGGGCTGCCCGGGATGCCCTTGGTGGCACGGCTGATGACGGTCCGTCCGCTCGCGGACAGGCCGTGCGAACCGCCGTACATCACCGCCACATAGCCGGCCCCGCTCTTCCCGTCGACAGTGGCGTGGCTCGCGGCGACGGCAAGGTCCTGGTAGCCGTCGCCATTGAAGTCGTCGCCTACAGGCGCAGCGGGCGCGGCCGCCGCGACGCCCGTCGCGCCTAGCGGTCCGACTCCCAGAGCGATCAGGCCCACTGCGAGCGGTCCTGCCCAACGGACGTACGAACGTGCGGAAAACATCAGGACACCTTCCCATTACGGTGACATGGTCACCGCACGAGACCGCCGGGCGCGCACATTGGTTGTACGCGGTCACAGGCGCATGCTTCCGGCGCCGCCAGGACGGCCCTGTGCCAGGGTTCCCCCCATGCCCTTCGACCACAACGACCACCATTACCGGTTACTGCTGCGGAAGCTGCCGAAGCAGAAGGACGTACCGCACTGAGGATTTTCATCCTGAAACCGCAGGTCGCATGGATGGTGCGCGTGTGGCAGGGAGCTCGTGCTGGTCAGGTCCTGATTACCAGTGGGTGATCGTCCGTCACCTCTGCACATCGCTGTTGGCCAGGACAAGCAGGGCCCGCAGGAGAGTGGTGGCGTGACGACGGCAATGTGCCAGCGAGCTTTCCGTGGAGGCAGGCCCGTCGGGTCGTCGGGGGTCATACCCGAAGGCTTCCGCGTCATCCGCCGCGGAATGAGTCCGAGTCGCCTGCTGGTGCGTCATGCATGGGCCCGTGGTGGCGGTCGGCCCCGTACGGTGCGCGCCATATTTTTCGGCTCAGTCCATGGAACGGCTGGTGGGCAGGGTTTGTGTTTTGACCGCGTCGTCTTCGGCTTGCTGGCGCAGTGAGGCGACCGCGGTGGCGAGGTCGAGGCTGTCGGCAAGGTCCACGCTGGCGGGGTCGGCGGCGTGTGAGGTGACTCCCGTGGTGTGGACACTCTGACAATGGATCTTGTAGGTCCGAGGAAGGGTGTCTGGTGGGACGGAAGTCTCCATATCCGGTGGAGTTCAGGAACGACGCGGTGGCGTTGTACCGCGCGGGGGGCGGGAAGCGGACGTATGCCGCGGTCGCCGCGGACGTCGGGGTGACCGGCGAGACGCTGCGCAGTTGGGTCCGGCAGGCCGACGAGGTTGCCGGCCGTGGGCAGGTCCGTGGTGACGAGGCGGCAGAGGATCGGGACGAGGAACTGGCGAGGCTCCGGGCCGAACTCGGCCGGTTGCGCAAGGCCGAGAAGGAGTGGGAACTCGAGCGGGAGATCCTGCGCCGGGCGGCCCAGTATTTCGCCAAGGAGATGAGGGCATGACCGGCCGCTGGGACTTCATCTCCGCCCACCGAGGCTGTTGCGTTTTGACGGGCTGACCCGGTTGCTGTGGGCTGGTTGCGGCCATGTTGGATGGCGGTATGGCAAAGGGTTTCCGGCCGGTGGACCGTGACCAGCAGTTCCTGCTCCCGGTGGACATGCGAGAGTGGCTGCCCGACGATCACGTGGTGTGGGTACTGCTCGAGGTCGTCGATCACCTGGACCTGAGCGGCCTGGAGAAACGGTATTCGCTGGGCGGGGTGGGGTGGGACGTCGGGCCTATGACCCGCGGATGATGCTGGCGCTGTTGATCTACGCATACGCAGACGGGATACGTTCCTCGCGGCAGATCGAGCGGCTGTGCCGGACCGATGTGGCGATACGTGTGATCTGTGCGCTGCAGGTACCGGACCACACGGCGATCGCGCGATTCCGACAGATGCATCAGGGCTCGGTGCGAGAGCTGTTCACTCAGGTCTTGTTGATCTGCGCGAAGGCCGGGCTCGGCAGGCTGGGCACGATTGCGATCGACGGCACGAAGGTAGGGGCGAACGCGTCCCGGGCCGCTTCCTGCCGGCGCGCATGGCTGCAGGAGCAGGTCGACGCCATCACCGCGGAGGCAGCTGCCGTGGATGAGACGGAGGACGCCGCCCTCGGAACGGCGAACCGAAGCGCCGAAACGCCGCGGCAACTCCGGTGTCGACAGGATCGGAACGAGCGCATCCGGCGGTGTCTTGAGGAGGTCAAAGCCGAGGAAGCCGCGCGCGGGCAGGATCAGCAGTCGATCGCGGCCCGAGCCCAGGCCTGGTCAGTACACCTCGGGCGCGTTCGCCCAGGTCTGCGACCGTTTCGGGATCCGCAGGAGCATGGGCCGCGTCGGGTCGAGTTACGAGGTGAGTCGGCGGCGGGAATCTCACCCACCGCCGCTCTCAGAACCGTGCGTGAACCTCGCGACTCACACGGCTCCCATTGTTGAACCAGTAGGCAACGCGCCGTGCTTCCAGTGAGCAAACATGCCCGGGAATGCTGAGGCGATCTCAGCCAACCTCCTCCGGGCCTTCCTTGAGGCACGGCGATACCGTTTGTACTTCCTCTGGGCCCATTTCACAAGGAACGGGTTGATCTGCTGTTCCAGAAACCTGATCAATCTGGACTTGTAGAAGCGCCCATAGTAGTTGACCCATCCCGCCACGATGGGGTTGATCACCGCGGCGATCTCCTGAAAGCTCAGCTCGGTACAGCGCCCCAGTCGCCAACTCTGGATAGTCCTCGTCATGGACTTCATGGCTGTTTTGCTCACTGCGGGAAGGAAGCCGGTCTTCAGCCTCCCATCCCGCAAGCGGGCCGCCCGAGGACGGAAGGTATACCCCAGGAACGTGAACTCCGTGACCGGGAAATCCCGTTCACGACCTTCCTGTTTGCAGTACACCACCCTGGTTTTCTCCGGATGGAGACGTAATCCGAACTGCAGCAGCCTGCGCTCGATGATGGTGCGGACGAAGTTCGCCTGCTTCTCACTGGCGCAGTGCACCACAGCGTCGTCGCCGTACCGCTCGAACCTGATCGCCGGGTACTCCCGAGCCAACCACGCGTCGAACGCGTAGTGCATGAACAGATTCGACAACAACGGTGAAATAGAAGATCCTTGAGGAGTCCCCTTTTCCCGCCTGACAAGCGTTCCGTCGGGCTGCTGCACAGGGGCGACAAGCCATCGCTTCACATACAGCAGAACCCACGGGAGATTGGTATGCCTTTCCACTGCCGCGATGATGGGGGCGTGCGGCACGTTGTCGAAGAATCCCTGGAAAGGTCGATCACCCAAGGGTGCCTCCAGCACCGCTGCTTGCACGTCTCCACCGCATCCAGCGCGGAGCGCCTCGGGCGATAGCCATACGAGTCCTGATGGAAGATCTGCTCCACATCTGGCTCCAATGTCATGGCCACTACCGTCTGGGCGATCCTGTCGGCCACGGTCGGAACCCCAAGGCTCCGAGCCCCACCGCCGGCTTTGGGAATGTCAACCGCTCTCACGGGTGGGGGGAAGTAGTTTCCCGAGGACAGCCGGTTCCACAGTTTGTACAGGTTGTTCTTCTCATCCTGCTCAAACTCCGCTAACGACTGCCCGTCCACCCCAGCCGCTCCCCTGTTGGCCTTGACCTTCAGGTATGCGTTCCAGATCAGCCGTTTCGGAATATCAAACGGCTTGCCTGCTGATCTTGTCTCGACCATCCGATTCCTCCCATCTCTGGGTGATCGCCGATCGACACCCAACAACACGTCCCCTTCGCTCCGCCTCTATTACGGAGGGTTCATCACTACTACGGGACGTTCCGCCCTCCCGACGCGCGACCGGTACTCCGGCTCTCATGGCTCTTCGCCACTTGTGCCGCTCCCTCTTGCGAGCCACGTCAAACCCGTGGATCGCTGTTTCGCGTCAAGGAGTTCTCCAGTTCCGTTGTGAAGCCCGGACTGAGCTCGCGCCACCTTCATGCCGGACACCACCAGACCAGTAAGCAGGCACCCGTCTGGCTTATCCCAGGACAGCATTGAGGCCCTGGTTTTGGTGTCGTCTCAGCTTTACGACACGTCGTCAGCGGTTCACTTGCGTTCGCCTTCTCAGCCCCCACCTGCCGCATTCAGTACGGCTTTTCCATGACGCTCACCACCACGACTCATTCACCGCAGCAGCTCATGGTGGTTTGACACCTGCACCTACATACCGATGCCGAAGGACCTACCTTCATCTTCACAACAGCATGGCGACTGTTCGCTCCCGTCTTCTACGTCAGAACCTCACAATCACCTTCTGGACACACCAACGCCCTCGCCGAGAGCTTCTGGCAGGGGCTGAAGAGAGAGACGATGCACCAGAGGCTCTTCACGACGATCAGCCAGGCCAGGCTGGAACTCTTCCAGTGGCTGACGTACTACAACGGGCGAAGGCGCCACAGCTCGCTCGGCTACCTCTCACCCGTCGAGTTCGAACAGCAGCACCAAACAGAACGTAGACTCACACTCGCGGCATGAACCCCTGTGTCCACACTCCGGGGGGCACCTCACCCGGAGACGCCACCCGAAAGAGTGACAACCCGTCTCAAACAATGTGGTCGACGCAGGCCAGCGGGGCTCGTAGCCTCTCGATGTGCCCGCATCCCGAAACATCGACTCCTGGCAGCAGGTGGACTCCCGAGCGGACTTCGCCGCCTACCTCCGCTTCCTGGCCTTCGACTGCGAGCGCGCCTGTGGCGATCAGGACACGGAGGCACCCGCGGCCCTGCACTGGACCCACCAGAGCATCAACGGCTTCTTGTGGGGCTGGGTCCGTCTGCTGGGCAGCCGCATCGGCAGCACCGACCTGCTGCACGAAGAAGCCCCCGACCAGCCCGGCTGGCGGGGATTGGCCTACCAACTCGACACCGTCCGCACGACCCCGCCCGGGTTCAACTGCGTGCTCTCCGACTCCGGGACCAAGCCCGAGGAAGTCGACACCGCCCGCGACCTGCGCTGGTATGCCGCGACGCTTGCCACCGACTTCGCCCGAGACCAACGCGAACGCCAGGCGAAAACCACCCGCGGCGAATGGGCCGGCGACGGAGGCAGCTGGGCACACAGCACCCTCTATGACTGGCTCGCCTCCTGGGCGGCTTGGGTAGGCGCCAACTCGCCTCTCCACGCGCAACTCGACCCGGTCACGTGGAGATCCGTAGCCCTGCAACTCTCGGTCGCGCGCATCTACGAGTAGACCTGTCGGGACCAGATCATCTGAGACGACGAGCGAATCAGACCAGATCACCTGAGACGGGGACCAGATCGACTGAGAAGCCGTATCTCAACCGATCTTGAATGTGCAAGTCGAACGGAGTTCCTGGTCGGGTGATCTTCCGGCGGTACGCGCATGAAGGCAGGGCCTCCTGGTAGCTCGGGGGTGCGACCCCATTCCGAGCGGTTCCCGGAGGCCCTGTTGTCGTTGTTGTACGCGCCCGAGCCCGCCCGCTTCAACTCGCCCGCCCGATCGTGTGATTGCCTCGCGCACGTGTACGGCAACGCGGCCGATCATCCCGATCGGGTGCGCCGGTATCCGTCGGACATGACGGACGCGGAGTGGGCGGCGGTGCGGCCGTTGTTGCCGGTGCCGGCCTGGCTGCAGGGCAGAGGCGGGTCACGATCATCTTTCGCACAATGACACGCTGCGGAACCAACACACCAGCTCACAGATCTTTCTGAACGACATTCAGATGAGCGAGATCTCGGACGTTTCAGTGCGAGACAACACTCAGCAGGTATGAACCGCATCACGGCCACCCTGTTGTCCCTGCTGTTCGACCTGACCCAGCAAGCCGCGCGCTTCAACTCCAGCGTGAACCCGTGGGGGCAACTCGCTGTGTACGACGACATCGACTTCGCTCCCCTCACCGCATGACTCCCGCCCGGTGCCCGCTGCGTGAGGGGCCGTCGGCACCGGGCGGGCCCCTCGGCGCGGAGGGCCAGGCGACCCCCGATTCACCTCGGGCGGCATGGCAGCCCTCCGCGCCGGGACTCCACAGCTCCATCCACGCAAACAGCCCGCACAGACCCTTTCCGAACGCAAAGGAGGGACCGGCCAGCACCAGGTAGCCATCGCCCCACCGTCCCTGGAACACCCATCACGAAGGAGACACACCATGACGATCGCCCCCGAGGCGCCCGCAACCCCGGGACCACTGACGTTCCTTGAGCCGGAGATCACCGGTCGGTGTCAGCTCACGTGCTCGTCGCACTGCTACGCGGAGGCGGGCCCGACGAAGGGCCACGGCAGCATGACCGGCGACGACTGGCGCCGTGTCATCGATGAGGCCGCCGTCCTGGGCGTGGAAACCGTGCAGTTCATCGGTGGCGAGCCCACCCTGCATCCTGAGTTCACCGAGCTGGTCGGGCACTCTCTGGACGCCGGCCTGCGGGTCCAGGTGTTCAGCAATCTCTTCCGGGTGCGCGCGGAGCACTGGAAACTGTTCACTCACCCGTCCGTATCGCTGGGCACCTCGTACTACTCCGACGACGCCGAGGAACACGACCAGATCACCAGCCGGAACGGCTCACACGACTCCACCCGCGCCAACATCGTCGAGGCCGTACGACGCGGCATCTCCGTGAAGGTCGGCATCATCCACATGCGTGACGGGCATAGTTCCGAGCAGGCCCGCGCCGAGATGACCGCGCTGGGGATGACGCGGGTACATGAGGTGCCCCCTGTAGACGGCGACACACTCCCCACCGATAACCCCCTCTGGCAGATCAATCCGAAGATCATCCCACCCGGTCAGCCAAGGTGACAGCGCCCTGACGGGCACTGCCTGTCGCTGTGAGGTGTTCTCGCACCGTCAATCGCCGGGGACATAACGATCCAGCCGCGAATGCCATTGGTCATCACCTGTCAGGTACGGGCGAAAGACTCGCGGGAGAACTCGGTTCGTCCACCGGCGATGGGTCAACGTCCGCACGTCGGAACAGGCTTGAATTGTCTCGGCCACCAGGTCGAAAGCGGGGGCGCACTGGGCCGAGCACGACCCCGACGCGACCGCGCACCCCCTCAAGCGGCGGGGGTGCGCAGCCCATACCGTTGTGGCCTGTGGCACGCTACTTCAGGTAGGGGCCGTCGTTGCCGATCTTGCCGGGACCGTTGAGCACGTAGATCCGCAGATTGCCCTTGCCGGGTGCGGAGACGGACAGCGAGCCGTTGGAGACCGTCCTCACGGTTCCGGTGACGGCGTCCGTGTAGGCGCCGTTGGGGATGCCGGTGAAGGTGGCGTCGCCGGTGACGGTGACGAGCGCGAAGCTGTCCGTGCTGCCGCTGGTGTAGCGACGTTTGAAGGCCATCTGGCCGGTGATGCCAGCGGTCGAGTACTGGCCCATCTGCAGGGCCGGGATGGCCCGGCGGATCTGGTTGAGCCGCTGGAGGTGCTTGACCAGGGGCTGGGCGAGGGTCGTGGCCACTTCGCCGCTCGCGGAGTCGGCCTTGCCGAAGTCCGTTGCGGTGACGGATCCGGCGAGATGGTCGCCGTAGTACGCGCGTCCGGTGGACGCCAGCGGGCAGGTCGGGCCGCAGTCGATCTGCTTGCCCTTCTGGAACTCGATCTCCGAGCCGTAGTACAGCGTCGGGATGCCGCGGAAGGTCCACATCAGGGACATGTTCTCGGCCCAGGCGTCGGTGCCGCCGCTGTAGCGGGTGCTCGACTTGTTGGGGCCGTAGTCGTGGCTGTCGACGTAGACGACGTTGTAGGTGGCGTCGTTGACGCTGTCGTCGGAGTCCTTGCCGTTGTTGTAGGCGTTCTGCGCGTCACCGAAGTTCATGTGCATGCGCATGTCGATGATGTTCATGCCGGAGAACTGGCTGCGGTCTGGCGTGTGGTAGATGTTGCCGTTCAGGAAGGCGTTGGTCGAGGTCGGCTGGTTGCCGGTGCCGAGTTGCTCCTCGTAGTTGTACTGTTCGATCGCCGCCGTCGCGTCGTCGGCGCTGTACTCCTTGCGTTCCTTCCAGGTGTAGAACTGCGCCGAGTGGTTGACCGACCCGCGGTTCCACTTGTCGTTGACGAAGGCGCCGACCTCACCGAAGACGAGGAAGTTCTTCGAGGCGTCCGTGCCGAACTTCTGGGTGACCCGGTCGTAGATCGCGGGCAGGAAGCGGCGGTTCCAGGTGACGCGCGGAATGTGGACGGCCGTGTCGATGCGGAAGCCGTCGACGCCCATGTCGATGTACTTGTCGTAGGCGCCGATCAGGTAGTTCTGCACGGGCGTCGACTCGGTGTTGAAGTCGGCGAGGTCCTCGTGCAGCCAGCAGGAGCGCGAGTCCTCGCCTTCCCAGTTGCCGATCCAGCACTGGTGGTAGTACTGCTTCGGCAACATGCCCGAAGTGGGGCTGGGCCACTGGCAGTTGTAGAGGGTGTAGCCCTCGGCGCTCTTGCCGTCGGTGGGCTTGCCCCAGTTGAGGCAGGTGTTACCGGACGGCTCGGCGGTCGACCACAGGTCGCCGTTGTAGTACGACTTCCCGGACTTGGGCTCGACGGTCAGGCCGTCGTACTCGAAGCCCTCGTTCTTCTCGTCGTAGTACCAGCTCCACTGGGAGTCGCGGACGCCGTACACGGTCGGCGTGAACAGCCCTTTGGCACCCCAGCGGGAGCTGTGGTTGTAGACGACGTCCTGGTAAATTTTCATGCCCTTGGCGTGCGCCGCGTTGATCAGGTCCTGGTAGGAGGCGCCGGCCGACTCCAGGCGAGGGTCGACCTTGTAGAAGTCGTAGCCGTGGTAGCCGTGGTAGTCGTAGTCCGAGCGGTTGATGACGACCGGGGTGATCCAGACCGCCGAGAAGCCGAGGGCCTTGATGTAGTCGAGCTTCTCGACCAGGCCCTTGAAGTCACCGCGGAACATGGGGTCGTTGTTCGCCGCGTTGCCGGACTTCACGTGCTGGCTGCCGCCGCGGTCGTTGGAGGTGTCGCCGTCGTAGAAACGGGCGGTGAGGACGAAGTAGATGGGGTCCTTGCGCGGATCGGTGCCGAGCGGGGTGCCGGCGGGCGGTTCCGGGGCTTTCTCGCCGGTCGTGGCGGTGGCCTCGGCGGAGGCGGGTGAGGTGTTGCCTGCCGCGTCGACGGCCTTCACGGTATATGTGTATGCCGACTTCTCCTCAAGTCCCGTGTCGGAGTAGACCGTTGAGCCGACGTCCGTAACGACCGTGCCCTTGGTGCCGCCGGTGCGGGTGACCTGGTACTTCGTCACCCCCTTGTTGTCGGTGGCAGCTTCCCAGCTCACCACGATCGAGGTGTTGGTGGCAGTCGCGGTGACCCTGACGGGCGCGGTCGGGGCCTCGGTGTCGGGCTGCTCGGCCGCGCAGGGGTCCTTGGCGACGGCGGTGACCGTCCTGTCCTTCACGGTCGTGGTGCCGGTGGGGAGGGTGTAGTCGGCGCTGTTGTTGTTGTCCCAGACACCGTTGCCGTTGTTGAAGGCGGCCTTCAGCGAGGTTGCCGTGCCGATGTCGAGGGTCTTCTTCCACCAGCCCGTGCACGCCGCTTCCATGCCGACGCCGGGGACCGTCGTCCAGGAACCGCCGGCGGGCGCGTAGTGGATGTTGGCGGTGGTCCAGCCGGAGATGGCGGTCGAGTAGTAGACGGTGGCCTGGTTGCCGGTCCCGCCTCCTGTGTCGGTGCACGGGTCGCTGTGAGCGATCACCCCGTCCTTGACGGTGATGGTGCCGGTGCCCAGCGCGTAGTTGTTGCCGCCGTTGTTGTCCCAGGTGCCGCTGCCGTTGTTGAACGTGGCCTGCAGTCCGGTGGCCGAGCCGAGGTCGACGGTCTTCTTCACCCAGTCCGCGCAGGCGGTCTCCATCTGCACGCCGGGGACGGTGGTCCATGAGCCGCCTTCCGGGGCGTAGTGCAGGTAGGTGGAGGGCCAGTTCTTGGTCTTGGTGTAGTAAAAAACGGTCGCCGTGTTCGACGACTCGGCGGACGTCTTCAGGGGAACCTGGGTTTGCGGGAAACCCGCGACTGCGGCGACCAGTCCGACCGAGGTCATACCTGTCAGCAGCGCGCGTCGTAGCAGATGGGGTGGTTCATGGCGCGCGGTCGTCGTCGAAGAGTGTCGTCTCATGTCTCTCCCAGCGCGGGTGCCGGATCAACTTGCAAGCCGCATCTGCAAGTTGCTGCAATTCCTTGCACCCGTGGAAATTACAGGGCCATGACAGAGACGTAAAGGGGTGACGCGGGGACTCAAGTCACCGCGTCACAACCCTGGTTGAAGCACTGAACCGGCCCGAGGACAGCCTCGGACCGGTTCAGCTGGGTATGGCGCTCGACGGTTCGTACTTAGCCCGCCGGGACGAAGGCGCCGGGATGAGTACCCAGGCGGCCGGGGGTCGGTTCGCCGTGGACCTCGCTGATGTACACGGTCATCTGCTGGCGGAGCCGCTCGGCCGCGGCCCGGTTCTTCATGAACGTGGGGAAGCCGTCGATGCCGGTGTTCTTGTACTGCCAGACCTTCTTCAGTCCGGCGGGCGGGGCGATGTCGGTGCGGACTGACCATGCGTCACCGGTCTGGCACTCCTTGGACGGCTGCCAGTTCAGGAAGAGCTTGGCGGCAGCAGGGTGTTCGGCGTCCTTGAGGATCGCCTCGCGCCGGCCCCAGGCCACGAACGGGTCGTCGGAGTCAGGGAGCATGCCGACGGTCTTGGCGGCGGGGTCGTTCCAGGCATCGGGCGTGACCCAGCCGCCGAGACCGATGGCCTTCTGCCCGGCAGCCATCCGGTTTCCGGCCAAGTCCGAGCCGTGCAGGAACTCGGTGTCGCGTGCCGTCTTGGCCTGCCGGATCCAGCCGAACCTCTTCACGTACAGGCTGTAGAGGTAGAGGGTCGCGTCGTCGTCGTTCGGGTACGCCGAGGGGATCCGGCCCTTCCATCTGGAGGCCGCGAAGTTCCTTGACGTCGCAGGTCAAAGGGCTGGTGTGCTCGTCTGTCGTGGTGCTCGCGCTGGTCGTGGGCGGGAGTCTGCGGAGTAGATCATCTGGCGGGGTGTCTTGGGGCGGCTCAAGCGTCGGGACAAGTCATGAGCGTATTGATCTCGGCTCGTTAGGGTGATGTTGGGGTGTCCAGGGGCAGGCCGGTTCCGGCTATGAACCCGTCGAGGACGCCGGGTCGGTACTGGAGGCGTTTGAGCCGATTGCGCACGAGCGTCTCGAGGCGGTCGAGGGCGACGACAGCGAGGTTGGCGAGGCTGCGTCTGATGTGTGCCCAAGCCCCCTCGACCGGATTGAGCTGCGGCGAGCAGGCGGGCAGCAGGAAAACCGTCAGCCACTCGCGTGCGGCGATCAGCTGCTGCATCGTCTTGGAGACGTGGGCGTTGAGCCGGTCCCACACCAGCACGATGGGTGCCTTGACCAGCTGGTGGACGCCGTCCAGGAGGGCGATGTAGTCGCGCTCGCTCATGCCGCGTCGTGTGCCCTTGCCTGCGGGGTGGGCGCGCAGGCGGTGGCACAGGCTGGTGCGGGATCCTGGCCGCATCGCGATCAGCCCGGCCACCGACAGCCGTCCCGAACGCCGCCCGCTCACCGTCACCTGCGGTGTGTGGCCGCGCCGGCCCCAGGTACGCACTTTGGGCGGCCGTCGGGTGAAGCCTGCCTCGTCCTCGAAGCAGATGTAGCCCCCGCAGGCCGCCCGGGCTCTTTTACCTCGGCCCAGGTCGCCTCCTTCCGGGCGGTCACGGCCTGCTCGTCACGCTCGGCCACCCGCCGCAGGGGCACCTGCGGACTGAAGCCGAGCCGGTGCATGAGCCTCGTGGCACCCGGATTAGGAGACGTGGAACTTCCTGCCGATCAGCGTGGCCACCCGGGCGGCGGTCCACACCTGGTCCTCCACCCAGCCGTGCGCTGCCGGCCCCTGCTCCAGATACCCGGCCAGTTTCTCCAGACAGCGCGGAGACAGACGGCATCGCGATCCACTCGGGCCGCGCAAGGCCAGAGCCTGTACACCGCCATCCCGCCACATCTGCTGCCACTGGTAGGCCGACTTCAAGCTCACCCGCAGCCGCCGTGCGACTTCCGGCGGCTTGACTTTCTGCTCGAACAGCCCGGCTGCCTGCACCCGTACCGACTCACGGCGCCGACGCCCCACAGCGGTCAGCCCGCCCCCATCCGCATACCTCACACACCACGGAATACAACCAACATCCCAGGCCCATCAGAGACTTCAGGAAAGATCACCCTAACGAGCCGAAGTCAGTAGCGCCAACTTCGCCCGGGCACGGTTCACTTCATATGCGTCCATACCCCCAAACAGGACCGAGAGGAAGACGTAACGGAGTCCTACTAGGGAATGCCGTTGTAGGTTGTGGCCGTGGTGGTCCGATCAACTGCCTTGGTGGCCATCGTGGCGAAGGCGGTGCTACGACTACGACTCTAGGCGACGCCGATATGCAGCCACAGGGCTGAGCGACGCCTTGCAAGCCGCAAGGACGGTGCCCGACTTGGTGGCATTGCCGATGTGCGAGAAGCCGTACCCGTCCAGCCGCTGAAGTGCGGGCCGGAGCAAGCGATCTCACCCCCGCCATTGTCGGAGCGGACGCCGGAGGTCGTTGTCGACAGTGTGAACAGTGTGGTTCCGCTCTCGAACCCACCGTTGGTCATCACAGTTGCGACCACCGGCAGCGGGGACCGTCTTTCTTGAGTTGAGGCAAGTTCAACTCCCTGTATGCGGGCCCGGCATGGTCTTCGTGGCAGACAAGTCGGTGAAGTGACGGATCTGCGGGGGATCGGATGGCCTGCCTTCCGAAGCGAGGAGACCTGCCGTCTACCCGGCCTGCTGCTGATCATTCGAGAGGTGGCAGAGCTTTGGTACTGGTGGCGCGGCTTACCGAGCCTGCCGGACGATTCGCTGTGCCGGGCCGCCATGGATCCCCCTGCCGGGGATGGAGATCGCTCACTCGTAGCGGAGGTTCTGTGGGTACGAGGACCGCCAGAGTGTGGGGAGTGTCAGCATGGTCACCGCCACGCTGGCGACAGCGCCGATGCCAGCTATCACCAGCATACTGCTCCAGTCGTACACCGCTGTCTTGCCGATGAGACTGAGCAGTGCGCTACCGAGGGTGGTTCCCACCAGCCCTGCGACGAGTAGTCCCATCGCGACTGGCAATGCGGTCTGCCAGAGGATCGAGCAGCTGAGGGTGCGCCGCGGGGTGCCGAAGGCGACGAGTACAGCCAGGACGCGCTTGCGGTCCCGGAGCTGTTCGAGGGCCCCGAGCAGCATGCTTGCCGCGATCAGCAGCAGAACGGCGGTCACGCCGGCCAACAGGGCCCGCCTGATCCCGTCGAGGGCCGTGTCGCTCTTCGCCTGTGTGGGGAAATCGATGGTGAAGGAAGGGTCCAGCCGGGCGGCTGTCGTGCGAAGCCGGTCTTGGATGTCTTCGCTGAACGCCGAGTACCTGATGCTGATGGTGCTGACAGCGTGTGTCATCGCCGTGGAGCCGGCCGCCTGGGGAGTGGCGAGCAGCATCTTCTCGGGGAACTCGCCGTGCAGACTGCTGCTCTTCGCCTCGGCGGAGGTGGTGATGTGCGGCACCTTCCACAGGGGGCCGTTCAGGTCTATGCGCATCGTCCTGCCCGACGTCCATACGGTCGTGTCGGCAGCACCGTCCGTGCCGTGGGGGGTGACGGCGAAGGCGTCCCCATCCGTGCATGTGGGGAGCGAGGCAAGCAGCCTCAGTTGGGCGCATCCGGCGACGCGGACCGTCTCCGGGAAACCGTCGTCGGGTTCGCTCACCGACAACTCAGCGTAGCCGATGGCTTGTTGAACGCCAGGCGTTGAGGAGAACACCGAGGCATACCGCTCTGCGTGCCCCTTGCCGTCGTCAAGACGGGCGACGCCGATGTGCGTGCTCGACGTAGGACTGTTGCCAGCTGCCCGGCTGCCGCCGTTCTGGCCGTGTGCGATGCCGGTGAAGAGGGTCTGCAGTGCTATGGCACCGGCCACAGCGACCACGATCCCGTTGACGGAGCGGGTGGAGGCTTCGCCACTCAGCTGCAGCCGACGGACGGCCAGTTGCCAGGAGAGGGGACCGAATCCGCCGGACACCCTGGTGAGCTGATCCAGGATCCAGGGGAGAACGGCGGTCACGCCGATGAGCAACGCCAGCATTCCGACAACGACCAGGACGATGCTGGTGGCGTCGGGTATGTCAGATCCGTCCCCCACGGATGTTCGGAGCAGAAGCAGGCCGAGTACGGGCACGGCGATGCGCCACCACAGCCGTCTCGTGGCACCACCGGAATGACGAACCACCCCGAGGGGTTCGACAGCCACCCCGTTCATCGCCAGCCTCGTGACGGCGAGAGACAACCCAACTACGCCGGCCACCGTGAGCGCCGCCAGGACAGGTTCCGGGGTGAGATCCACAGTGAACACACTGAGCCCCTGCAGGTCCACCAGCTCGATGAACTGGCGGCCGATCATGAACAGGACTGCGCCCAGAACGACGCCGATCAGCGCGCTGGCCAGCGTCTCACCTGCGGCGATACGGGCTGTCATCCGACGGTCCGCGCCTACCAACCGTAGCGCGGCCAGCCGCCGGTCGCGGTGTTCGCCGCCGAACCGGACGGCTGCGGCGATGAACACCGCGACCGGTGCGAGCAGTACGACTATGCCGACCACGCTCAGCAGCACGAGCTCGGGGGCGAGTGGCTTCTCCGAGTAGACCTTGCCGAAGTGGTCCAGCCGACGAGCTCCTGCGACACCGTCCGCCATGTGCTCGCCGCCCAAGTAGAAGACGTACTCGCCGGGTCCGAGCAGGCCCCCATCTGCGACTTCGCCCGTGATGGGATGGTCGAGGCGCTCGCGCAGCAAGTCACTCCCGGGCGCGGCCAACAGCTTCCGGAGCGCCGGCGACACGACCATCTCCCCAGCACGCGGAAAACGGGTGACTCCGGGAGGCAGCAGCGCCGCAGGCCCCTCGGGTTCCAGCATCCTTCCCCGGATTTCCCTGCCTCGGAACACAGTGTCGATATCACTGACCAACACTGTCCTGCGCGAGGGCGTGACGACCCGGTCGTCGAGATTGGTGTCGATCCGGTGGTGAATCCGTTCGTCACGGTGGTACCTGACGGTGGGCACGCACGAGGCCACCAGCAGCAGGGCGACCCCCAGTCCGATGCCTGCGGCCATCAGGACGGTGCGCACCAATCCGTCCCGGCCGCCGGTCACGGCGAGCCGTGCTCCGAAACTGAGAGCACGAAGACTTCCGAATCGCCGTCGGCGACTTGGGGCTGACGGGGGGGCGGTCTGTCGTGCATTCTGCCGACGTGGGTTCACTGGCATCCTCTCGTGCTGGGCGCGGAGCGCCGACGGCCAAGCCCCTGGGCCATGGGGTGACAAGCCACCCAAGGTGTGCCCGCCAGGACAGTGTGAAAGACCGATACCTGAGGCTTCTGGCCCACAGGTCAGGCTGTACAGCAGCTCACCTTGTGCGCATCGAGGCATGGAGCAGCCGACGACCCAGAGCGCCGCCTGGCATGCTCCGGACCATACACTGAGGGTATAGAGGTTGTTGTGAAGCTTGCAGTGCTTGTGTGGCGTTTTTATCGACCATGGGTTCAACAGTGCTTCCGTGGCTACCGCCCGGGCAGGCTGGAGGTTCGTCCTGAGACCGGACGGGTGAGCTGAGCGCCCAAATCCGCTCGGGCAACCGGATCTCCGGCGCGGCCCTGGGGCAGGTGCGCCGCGCAGGGCTGTCACAAACGGGGAGGCCGTCTTGTCCTCACCATGAACAGTCCCTGCTTGGAGGAATACATGAGCGCTGAGCACGCACACCTGCCCCCAGGCCTTGACGTGATCACGACCCTGCCGGCGGCGGCGTCCCGGATCCCGGCCGGCGCCGAGGCCAGGACCATCCGGATCACCCTGCCGCCCGGTGACCTCGGCGCACCGCCGCACCGGCACCCCGGTCCGCTGTTCGGCTACGTGACCCAGGGCGAGATCCTCTTCGAGCTGGAGGGGCAACTGCCCCGGGTGCTCAAGGCCGGTGACGCCGTATTCGAACCCGGAGGCGACGTAATCCGCTACCAGGGCGCCAACAACCTTCCGGACGCGCAGTCGCAGCTGGTGATGACCATGTTCGCGCAGCCGGGTACCCCGGTTCTGACCGTGGTCAGCGCGGAGGAGCTGGCCGAACGACGACACCAGCGGGTTAACCGGTCATGATGACCACTACTCCGGAACTCTCTTTCCGCTGAGGGCCCCTGGCGGTGTGGACACTCTGACAATGGATCTTGTGGATCCGAGGAAGGGTGTCCTGGTGGGACGTAGGTCTCCGTATCCGGCGGAGTTCAGGAACGACGCGGTGGCGTTGTATCGCGCGGCGGGTGGGAAGCGCACGTATGCGGCGGTCGCGGCGGACGTCGGGGTGACCGGCGAGACGCTGCGCAGCTGGGTGCAGGCCGACGAACATGCTGGCCGCGATCACAGCTGCGGCGAGCAGGACGTGGAGAGCGGGGACGAGGAATTGGCCCGGCTCCGAGCGGAGAACAGCCGGCTGCGCATGGCCGAGAAGGAGTGGGAGCTCGAGCGGGAGATCTTGCGCCGGGCGGCGGCCTGTTTCGCGAAGGAGATGAAGTGAAGACCCGCCGCTGGGACTTCGTCTCCGCCCGCGCCAAGGCCTTTGGTGTTCAGCGGATATGCCGGGTCCTGCAGGTCTCGCGCTCCGGCTACTACCGGTGGCTGGCCGGCGCGAAGGCCCGCGCCGCCCGGCAGGCCGCAGAGGACGCGCTTGTCGCGGAGATCCGCGAGGTCCACACCGCGCACAAGGGAACGTACGGGGTCCGCAGCGTCCACGCCGAGCTGCGGGGCTTCGGGCACACCATCAACCGCAAGCGCGTTGAGCGCCTGATGCGCCGGCACGGTATCGAGGGCCGGCACGTACGGCGCCGCAAGCGCACCACGGTCTCTGACCGGCTTGCGCCGCTGGCTCCAGATCTGGTCCAACGCAACTTCTCCGCCAGGCAGTTGAACGAGAAGTGGTGCGGTGACATCACATACGTGCAGGTCGGTGGGACGTGGCTGTATCTCGCCTGCGTCATCGACATCTGTTCACGCCGGGTGCACGGCTGGTCGATGGCCTCCCACATGCGCACGGAACTGGTCATCGACGCCCTGGAGATGGCCGTGGCGACCCGCGACGGCCACGTGGACGGGGTGATCTTCCATGCGGACAGGGGCTCAGTACACATCGGCCGCGTTCGCGCAGGTCTGCAATGGTTTCGGGATCCGCAGGAGCATGGGCCGCATCGGCTCGAGCTACGACAGCGCCCTCGCCGAGTCGTTCTGGCAGGGGCTCAAGAGGAAGACGATGCACCAGAGGCTGTTCTCCACGATGCATCAGGGATGCATCGGGCGAGGCTGGAGATCTTCCAATGGCTCACCTACTACAACGCCCGCACGCGCCACAGCGCTCTCGACTACCTCTCGCCAGTAGACTTCGAACATGCCCGGCACGCTGCAGGGCTTCCCCGCCGGAGCCTTGCAAGTGGGACACGATACGTGTGACACGCTCCAGGCCAGGTCCTCGGTCGTGGTCCCGCTGCTGCGCGACGCGTTGGTCCCGCCGCGTTGCACCCGTTTGTCCGCGGCGGCCTTTTCCCGGGAGGCGATGACCAGCTGGAGCCGTTCGTCGTGACCGCCCATGCGTCGCAGCGGCTGACCATCCGGGACGGCATCGAAACACTCCTGCCCCGGACGGGCGTTGCACGTCGGGCACTTCCGCTGCACCCACTTCTTGCGCGCGACCTGGTCCTGCAGTTTGCCGAGCCCCCGCCGTACACGCGGGCCCTGGCACCCTGCAGCAGATCAATCTGCGCCCGGGTCAGCGGAACGTCACTATCCGGCAGCTGGGAGATCGCCCTCAGCAGACCCCGGACATCATCGAACCGCTCATGCTCCAGTGCGAGCTTCAGTTCCGCCAGGTACGCCTTCCGCTTGTCTGTCGCCTGCTGCGCCTGACGTGCACGCTTCTCCGTCTCCTGCTTCGCCGCGTCGCCGGTCAAGACCACCCGCTCGCCCTTGTGCCGCCATGTGACGATCTCCTTGGTGCGCTCCAACAGCCACTGCTCGGCCGAGTCGCGGGCGCCTCCTTCAGCAGGGCCGGCACACGGGTCCTGCGGCTCAGCAGGCCGTCGCACTCCTTTATCAGCTTTCGGGTGTTGGCGATGTCGCGGCCCAGGCGCGCGGTGGCCAGGCGCAGCAGAAGGCGGCGGACCTCCGGCGATATCCGGGCCGACTGATCGTGCGTTTCGGCCTGGGGGTGCGCCGGCGGCCGGGCGATGGGCCGGTTCGGAAGGTCATCCAGCGCGGGGGTCACCAGGCCGGCGGGGCCCAGGGAGCACTGCTCGGGGGTGAACCACTGGGTGCCGCGGGCGGTCTCGGTGCCGATCCAGACGCGGCGGGTCGCAGCTGTAACCGCTGACCCTCTGCATCGTTAACCGGCCCGTATGGGGAGCGGAATGTACCGCTCTGTCCCCTTGTTCAAGGAGCTGATATGACCGTACGCGGACGTTGGGCCGGTGCCGCATTACTCGCCGTCACCCCGACCACGAAGCATCGTCTCTCTCATCGTTCACCCGCAACCATGCTCATGGTCGGTGGCGCGGCAGCCGCCGCGCTCGGGGTGCTCGGCGCCCCCCAAAGCGCAGTGGCAGCCGCTCCGGACGGCTTCTCGTGCGATGGCCAGATCTTCTACGTGGCCACGAGCACCGCTACAAACGAACTCCAGCTCGGTGTCGCCGGACCGGGTACCGTCTCCTTCTCCCCCCTCGGCCCGGCCGTGCCGGCCTACAACGCGATGGGCGTGGATCCGGCCACCCACTACGTTTTCGCCCTGCGCGTCCGCGACGCTCACCTCCTGCGGATCGACAAGGCGGGCCAGACCACCGATGCCGGGGCGATCGCCGGCCTCCCGGGCGCGGGATACTTCATCGGAGGATTCGACGCCGCGGGAAACTACTACGTGTCCGGCCCTGACCCTTCCGTCCTGTACAAGATCGACGTGAGCACGCGGAGCGTGACCGGCGTCGTCCACCTGAAGTCCCGCCTGCAGGGAGCCGACATCACGTACTCGGCGGGGTACTTCTGGATGGCGACGAACGACGGAGGCATCCAGCGCATCGACCTTGGAACGGGAGCCGTCGACAAGTTCACCTCGCCCCTGCCGGCCGTCAAGCCCGGCTACGGCGGCGCCTTCACCTACGGCAACGGTGACCTGGGCTTCTTCAACAACAGCGGATTCCTGGCCCGCGTCAACGTCGCGCAACCGGACAGCGCCAAGCCCGACTTCCATCTCCTGTCCAGGCAGAGCACGCGACCCGGCGGCAACGTCGACGCGACCTCGTGCTTCATGGCACGCGCGGACCTGTCGGTGACCAAGACCGGGCCCGCCTCGGTCAAGGCCGGCGACCGGGTCACTTACCAGATCACGGTCACCAACCACGGCCCCTCCGACTCCTCGGGCTGGACCGTCAACGACGACCTCCCCGCGGGCCTGCTCAACCCCAGCAGCCCCACCCCGGGCTGCACCATCAGCGGTGACAAGCTCTCCTGCACCGGCGGAAGGCTGGCCGTCGGCGCCAGCCACACCATCACCGTCACCGGCACCGCCGGCTCCGGCGACACCACGATGACCAACACCGCCACCGTCTTCGGCAACGACCCCGATCCCAACCCAGGCAACAACACCTCCTCGGTCCACACCGCCGTCGGCGTCCCGGGCGGCGCGACCGGCTCCCCGGGCATCCTCACAGGCAACGCCGTCCGGACCCCGATCCACGCCCCCGTCAACCTGTGCGGGAACACGATCGACATCGTCGGCGTGCTCAATCCTGCGTTCGGCAACACCTGCGCCAACACCTGACGCAGGCGGTCGGGCCCGCTCCCCTCTCCTTCGCTCCGATGCTGATGGCTAATTCGGGGCCTTGCGTGACGTCGGCCTTCAAGACCCGGCTGTGGTCTTGAAGGCCGACGCTGTCGTATGGAGCAACCTAACGGAGTCCTACTAGTAGGGTCGGGGACTGGCGCGGTGGCTGACGCCCCGTTTCCAGTCCCCGCCGCTTCAAACCGTGCATGCAGTTCTCCCGCACACGGCTTTCCGACATCGTTCACCAGCTGGCATGCGCCATTGCCCTGTGCACGTTTCCGGTAAGACGGTAGACACCGAGCCGGGTGATCCACCCATAAGTAAATCGGGTAGTCCAGTTCCTGCCCGCAAGTCTGTGTTTCGCGCTGGCGAAGATCGCCAGCCGTTCGTGGACATAGCCGTCGACCACGTTGAACTTCCGTCCGGAGTTCCCGTTACGGAAGTACGCCGCCCAGCCCCGCAGGACCGGGTTGAGATCGGCGACCACGGCGGATACCGGCCGCTCAGTCTTCGAACGAGCGGTCGCCGCACGGACTTTGTCCCGCAGTACCCGCATCGCCCTGGCCGAGGGCCAGCGCTGCAAGTAGTACCTGCCCCGCCATTTCCACGATTCCATCTTCCGGTGGTGGAAACCGAGAAAGTCGAAGCCCTGCCCACCTCGGGTGAGGCGGACGATGCCGGTCTTCTCGGGATGCAATCGCATCCCGAGCCGCTCCAGCACTCGTGCCGCCAATTCACGGGCCTGTTCGGCCCGTTGCTCCGTCGGCGACAGGACTACGAAATCATCGCAGTACCTCACCAGCGTCCCCAGCCGGCGACCTTCGTTCTGCCACTCCTCGTCGAGAACGTGCAGCGCGACATTTGCCAGCAATGGGGAAATCGGTGAGCCCTGCGGGGTTCCTGCCCCGGTAGGCAAGGTCGCCCCGCCCTCCAAGACTCCCATCCGCAGCCAGGCCCGGATCAGCTTCAGCATCGGCCGGTCCACCACACGCCGTGCCACTTGGGCCATCAGCGCCTCATGGTCGATCGTGCCGAAGCAGTCGCGGATATCGGCCTCGAGCACCCACTCCCGCCGCTGGTTCGCGGCGACACGCACTGCTTCGCATGCGTCGATCGCGGACCGCTTCGGCCGGAATCCATAGCTCGCCTCGGTGAACTGGGCCTCGAGTACTGGTTCGAGGACCAGTTTCGCAGCCGTCATCACCACTCGGTCCGCCACCGTGGGGATCGAAAGCGGCCGGAACTCCCCCGGCCGCCCCGGTTTGGGAATCTGGACCCGCCGCAACACTGCCGGACGATACGTATGCGTCCGCAGTCTCTGCGAAAGGTCCTGGAGGAATGCATCCACTCCCGAGGTCTCCACCGCGTCGACGGTCATGCCGTCCACGCCGGGGGCACCTCGGTTTGCGCACACACCGGCCCACGCCCGCCTCAGAACGTCCATGCGGTGGACATGGCCATACAGGGCGTGAAACCGGCGTTCGGGTTCTTGCTTGGCACAGCGGTAAAGCGTCCGTTGCAGAGCTCGGACCTTGTCCAGAGGACGGCCACCCGGCCCTGCGGCGTCTTCCTCCCGGCGGATGGAACTAGCCGAAACGGCACTCATCCGGGTCCCTCCCTGATTTCGAATCGCGTCGATGAAGCAGGGGCCCTTCGCTCCCAGCGGGTTGTGTTGTCCCGCCGATCGTCACTACTACGACCCCCTCCGACTGCCTCTCGACAACCCGCCATTTCCCGGTTCTGCCGGTTATAGGAAGGCCACGCTTCCCGGGCCGCAATACCCGGGGCCGAGGAGGCTCTCTCCAGTTCCCAGGACAACCTTCCGACCATTCCACGCCCCTTACGCCGGGAGGTTCTTCGACGACCGCTCCAGGTCCGAGATCGTCTTCCGTGGCCTTCGCCAAACAAGCACAGGCTCGGCTCCTCCTTGGCCCGCCCGCGGGCGGGGGTTAAATGACGACGCTGCAGGCTTCACTTCATGTTGCGGACTGGTCGGTCGCACGCCCCCGAGGGGCGCTTGTCACTCCACTTCGACGTCACCATTTCGGGCGACGCCGGGAGTCAGCTACCGGGGACCCTGGCGTCTCCCCGGACCGGACTTCCACCGGCTGGCTATCCTGAGCTTGTCGTCCGGTTACATCGTTCACATCCCTTCTGAACTGGGAAGACGTCCGGACTGCTGGACGTACGCTTGGTCTTTAACATCCGGCGTCGAATGGTGCGTCGAACTTGATCACTCGGTTCGGTAACCGGCATACGCGGAAGCGGCCTTCGGCTGAACATGTGCTCCGACCAAGGAACACACTGAAGCTTCCCCTTGATCGTGGACACCTGGAGACTGGGACCTAAGGTTCCAGAGGAAGTAGCACCAGGTGGGAAGCAAGTACACGAAGCGGTACACAGAGGAGTTCAAGCGGGACGCCATCGCGCTCGTCGACTCCTCGGGCAAGACGGTCACCGCCATCGCCCGGGAGCTCGGCATCAGCTCCGAGTCCCTGCGCGGCTGGTACCGCCAAGCCAAGGCAGACCAGGGCGAGGGCCGCCCTGGCGAGCTCACCACGCAGGAGCGCGAGGAGCTCAGGCGGCTGCGCAGGCAGAACGCCGAGCAGGCAAAGACGATCGAGGTCCTGCGAAAAGCCGCGGTCTTCTTCGCGAAAAAGAGCGATCGGTGAACGATACGTACGCGTTCATCGAGGCGGAGAAGACCACCCACGGCGTCGCTTTCCTCTGCAGGCTGCTGAAGGTGGCCCGCTCCTCTTTCTACGCCTGGCTCGCCGCGCAGAAGACCCGCGCCGCCCGCCAGGCCGCCGACGCGGCCTTGACCCACGAGATCACCGTCATCCACCTAGTGCCGCGACAGGCAACGTTCGCCCCGTCGCGACGCCCGGCACGCCCTCTCGCCGCACCGGCCGAAAGCCCAAGTACGTCCAGTACGAGGACTTCCGGCCGGCACGCCGAGAGCACGCACCGGACGCCGCTCCTTGACGGGCAAACGTTGCCTGCCGCGGCACTAGCCTCCCGTGGAACCTACGGCGTCCCGCGCGTCCATGCCGAACTGCGGCGTCTGGGACAGTCTGTGAACCACAAGCGCGTCGCCCGCCTGATGCGTGAGCACGGCATCCAGGGCGCCCACCGTCGCCGGCGCCGGTCGCTGAGTTGGGGCTGCAGCAGAGCAGCGGACGCACCGGATCATGCTTCGACAACGCCGCCGCGGAGAGTTTCTGGGCCCTACTCAAAGAGGAAATCGGCACCCGAATCTGGCCCGACCGGGCCACCGCCCGCGCCGAGGTCTTCAACTTCATCGAGACCTTCTACAACCGCCGCCGCCTGCGCAAGCACAAGACCTTCGGCTACCTCACCCCAGCCGAGACCAGGCAACGGCATCAACACACCCTCGCGGCATAACCATCGAGTGTCCGAGATCACGGGCAAACTTCACGCCCCCTATCACCCCAGACCAATACAACGACGTGCCCACCTGACGCTGCACCCCCAGCGCGCAGAAGCCCCGACGGAGCAAACCGGCGGGGCTTCGTCATCTCACGGTAGATCTCTCGTGCGACGTACCGTCTGAGGCAGCGGTTGATCTCGCGTTTGGTCTTGCCTTCCGCGAGGTGCCGTTGCAGTGCTCCGGCTCACCGTTCCCGACAGCGTAAGGATGCCCCCGGGGACACCGCGAGGTGTATGCCAGGCAGCGCGCGAGCGTGTGTTCGGGAAGGCGTCGGCGCGAACGCGGGGTGCCGGTAACGAGCGGCGAACCAGGTGACAAGTAACTCACCAGTTAAAGCGGCGGGCTCGGGCGCGTACAACAACGACAAGCGGGGGTGTGTAATGGATGCCGAGCCCGGACGGCCGAGGGCTGGCGCTGACCGTTCAGCTCGCTGGTGACGGCGGACAGAACGAAGCTGGACGAGGTGGCCCGGAAGTGGCGCGGCTGCGCCTGACGAACGGCGACGACATCAGTGAGGACGAAGCCATCGGTCATCTCGGGGCGCTGGCCGGCCTTGCTCGCCAGGCCGCGGACCGTGGCCACCGGCTCTACTGCTCCGCGACGCGCTGGCACGGCCCCGGCCACGGTCGGACTGCTGCGAGGTGACGCCGCCGCGGAAGGGCACATACCTACGGCAATGGACGCCATGACTTATGCCTCAGCTCCGATTGTCTAGTCGTGTGACTGAGGCACCGGTGATGGCCTTCCGGCCAGACTTGCAACACGTTCCGGCTTGCAGGCCAAAGATGCTCCTGTGCAGCCGGTCCACTGGTCCGCGGCCGCAGGTTTCGAGGATGGCGGCCTGCCCGGCCGCGGCACCTACCCCTAAGTAGTCAGCCGTGGCAGGGCTGTGGCGAACGAGCGCACCGACAAGCCCGACTCACATACCCTCCTCACTGATACTGGAGCTCCCCATGCCCGACACCTCACCTCAATCCACCGGACCCAGGGTCGCCGTCGTCACAGGCGGAACCGGGGCCATCGGTGGAGCCATCGTCCGCACTCTGGCGGAGCGCGGCCCTGTCGTGAGGGCTCGCGATGGCGCCGGCAGCATCACCTGCGACCCGTCCAGCGCCCAAGACGCGGCGCGCCGCAGCACGCCGCGTCCTGACCGGAAACGACCGAGCACCGTCCCGGGCCTGACTTCCCTCCCGACACCGCACGAGAAAGAGACCCGCGCGAGCAGTCGTCGCACACCACGAGACGTCTTGCCGCATCAGGAACAACGCTTCCCTGTCGCTGATAGCACGGACTACGAGATGGCCGCTCCGCCGAACACCGACACCTTGGACGGCCCTGCCGCCGCCGCGGCGGATCCAGCCGAACTCTTCGCGCTCTTCCACCATGTGACCATGCCGTTCATCGACCGGTTGTACGCGGCCGCGGTACAGATGACCCACGATCGCCGCGACGCCGAGGCCCTGATTGAGGAGACCTACCTCAGGGCTTTCGACTCCTTCGGGTCATTGACCTGGCAGACAGATGCCAGGATGTGGATGTTCCGGTTCCTGGCCGAGACCGCGCTCGATGCCCGTGGCGAGCGACAGCGCACGGTGCGCTCGAGCTCTCCGATGCGACGCTCCATCGGCCGGTTGCCGGACACAGAACGCCCGACGTTGCATGTTCCCCAGACCGCCGAGGCGCAGGCTGTGGGCCGGCTGTCGGAGCATGCGGTGAAGAACGCGCTGCAGCGACTCCCGCGGAAGCTCGCCATCGTTGTATACCTGGCCGACGTTGAAGACTTCTCCCGCATGGAGATCGCGGAGATCCTGAGCATCCCACCCAGCACCGCAAAATCCCGGTTGCACTATGGGCGACGGTGTCTGCACGGGCTGCTTACCGACCCCGCACGCCAGCGCGGGCTCCTGTTCCACACGACCAATGGCTCCGTCGAAGGCTCGGTCACGCCGCGATGGCAGGCATTGGGTGCCTAGCTGACAGCATTCTGAGCGGCTTTTCGGACGGCAAGGGCCCCTATGCCGACGGTCGGTTGCCGGACGCGGGCTGGATTGCCTACGTCGGTGACGGTCTCTCGGGGATCAGCGGATCAGCGGATCACGAATGGCAACGAACTCATGGCGGAGTATCAGTCCGCTGGTCGTCCCTTGCGCTACTGGCACAAGCCATTCCAGATGCAGTTCAGCTTCGAAACCTGGGCAGTCATCGTTCAGCGTCGGATGCGCTGGGGCGTAGGAGCCGACGGCGAGTGGCGTCGTGAGTTCCTCTGGATTCTGGCCCCAGCACCCTCCCCAGAGCGCGAGAGCAGCAGTCATTCACCGTAGCAGCGGTAACTGCGAAAGCCCCCAATACGCCGACTACCCCAAGGAACGCACCACTGCCGGGAGAGCCGATCTTGCAGGTCGACCCCGTACAGGACCTAGCCAAGGGCGGGGCGGAGCTCCCTTCGAACATGATTGCCCTGCGCCCGAACTGCCACGCGCTCAAGACCTACGGTGCCAACAGGGACAAGCTTCGACGCCTCCTCGCAGCCACTGTCCGCCGCCTGCACGCGAAGGCCCTTGGGTAGCGGGATGTACTCAGCGAACGTGCGCTCATTGTCCGGCTCGATCGAGGGCTCAGAGACCCGGGGGTTGCCCCGCCCGGGTCTCTGAGCAGCAGGGCCCGCAGTCTCCGGGCTAAAGTTCGCCGCCCCGGTGAACACCGGCCCCGCCGTGGCCGGAGCCGTGAAGCTGCCCGAGCCGGTCGGCGGAAACCTGGCACGGGAGTCGGCGCCCCCGGTGCGACGGGCCGTCCGCCCGGGGTCGGACACCGACAGATCACTTCGGGCCGCCGGACAAGGTGGCCTCGGGCTGTTCTTCGTGGAGGGCCGCAAGTGCGGCGGGGAGCTTGCCCCGGCTGGTGATGCCCAGGCGTGGGTAGATCCGGTACAGGTGGGCTCCGACAGTGCGATGGGAGATGAACAGGCGCTGGCCGATCTCCCGGTTGGTCAGCCCCTGTGATGCCAGTACGGCTATCTGCGTTTCCTGGGGCGACAGTTGCTCGCTGGTGTTGGCGTGCCGTCGGCCGCTCGACTCGCCGGTGGCGCGCAGCTGTTCGCGGACCATCTCGGCCCAGGGCTGCGCGCCGATCCGGTCGAACTCGTCGCGGGCCAGTCGCAGCGGGGTGCGGGCGTCCACGTTGCGGCGTTGCCGTCGTAGCCAGCGGCCGTGGTGCAGGTGCAGCCGGGCACGCGCCAGTGTCCAGCTGGCCGGGAGCGTGGTGAGGGCCGCGGCGTAGCGCTCCTCGGCTGTGTCGTCCGCAGCCAGTACCGCGTCGGTGTAGGCGTGCGCGACCACCATCGCTTCCGAGGGCAGTCGGTCGGCCAGCTCGGGCAGGTCGGCCAGCAGTTCCCGGGCCTGCTCCACGGTACCGGCGGCCACCGCGGCGTCCGCCAGGTCCAGCGCCAGCAGCCAGCGACGCATCGAGTGGTAATGGAGGTCAGTCGGATCGAACGCACACGCGAGAATGTCGTAGGCCTCCGTTGCGCGGCCATCGAAGAGAGCAAGCAGACCGTCGACCTGTTGCGCTACTACCGTGACGTACCGCATACCGGCGAACAGGCTGTGCGCGCGCAGCTCGCGAACCGACCGCGCTGCTTCTTCGACCTCACCGCGCAGCGCTGCCACCAGGCCGGCCGTCGCCTTCAGCCCCAGCCATTGCATCCACTCCCCGGTCTCCTCGGCCAGGGCGAGCCCCTCGGCGGACTCCTCGCGAGCCCGGTTGAGCTGACCGAGGAACACCCGCGGATAATTGCCGGACAGAGAGCGGGCGAGCAGCCCGAGCCTGCCCTGCGACCGCCACGCCGTGGCCGCCAGCGCCAGGTAGCGGCTGGCGCGGTCGAAGTCGCCGATAGACATGGCGCTGGTGCCGAAGAAGTGCAGGATCCGGGCGTCCTCGCTGTCCGGCTCGAGACTGTCGAGCCGCGCGATCACGTCGGCCCCGTACCGGTACGGCTGGGCATACCCCCGCACCGCAAGCACATGGGGGGCGTCCGGATCGGGGTTCCACCGGTCCAGTTCCGCCGCGATCTGAGCGCGCACCTGCGCGTCGCCGTCCTGGAAGAAGCAGCGTATCCCGGCACGCCACAACAGGTCCTCGGCGACGTCGCCGGCTCCCGCGTCGAACGCTTCGGCCGCCGCGGTGACCATGTCCTGGATGCGCCGGTGCGGCTTGTCCGGTTCGAAAGCGGACTTGTCGGACACGATCATGAGGCGGGCCCGCTCCACCGGGCCGAGCGCGCTCATGTCGGCGCGGTCCAGCAGCATCTGCGTGTTGACACGGTCGTTGACCTCGCTGGCCAGCTCGGCCGCCCGGACCAGGATGCCGGTCCGGCGCTGCGGGTCGAGGACGAGGTCGGCCGCCTGACGCAGGGCGGGGACGGCCGCCGCCACCTTGCCCCGGGCGTGCGAGGCGTCGGCGAAACGTTCCAGACGGTCGGCTAGTTCCTCGTCCGGGCCGATCGCGGCCGCGGCCTGGTGGACGAGCTGACACCCGGGAATGTCGTCCATCACCACCGCGAGGGCGCGGTGGGTGGCCAGCCGATCGGTCAGCGCGGCGCGGGTGTAGATGGCCGAGCGCATCAGCGGATGCCCGAACTCGGGGGTACGGCCGACCAGGGTGACCAGGCCCGCGTCGACCGCCTCCTGCAGCGTGTCCACGGAGACCTCCGAACCGCAGAGGCGACTGGCTACCTGCAGCAGCCGGTTCAGCGGGGCGGCCGGCTCGGCGGCCAGGGCCAGCAGGAACGCGCTGCATTGCCGGCTCACCGAGTCGGTGCGTGCGGCGAAGACGTTCTCCAGCCGCTGGGTCAGCGGCAGGTCGTCCATCTGCCCGGACATGCCCTGAGCCGCCTTGGGCAGCTCGACCAGGGCCAGCGCGTTACCCGCGGCGCGCTCCAGAATGAGCGCCCGTACCGGCTCCGGCAGCTCGGGAGCGCCGGCGTCGAGCAGCTCGGCGGCGGCCGTCCGGCCGAGCGGCTCCAGATGGAGGTCCGGGTACATGTACGCGTCGGCCGACTGGGTACGGGCGCCGGCGATTTGCGCTATGGCGAGGTCGCCGGTGCGCCGGGCGACGAATCTGAGCACATCCCGGCTGGACGAATCGATCCACTGCAGGTCATCGACGAGCAGCAGGAGCGGCTGCCGGTCGGCCGCGTCGGCGAGAAGTTCGAGCGCGGCCAGTCCGACCCGGTATATCTGGGGCTCGGTCTCCGTGGCGCCGAACGCGCCGTTCAGCGCCGACCGGTGTGCGGCGGGCAGGTTCTGGATGTCACGGGCGACCGGTTGCAGCAGCAGTTGCAGTGCGGCGAACGGCAGCCACTGCTCGGTCTCCACCCCGGAGGTCCGCAGCACTCTGAAACCGCTTTCGGCGGCATCGGCACCGAGCTTGCGCAGCAGGGCCGACTTACCGACGCCAGCGGTGCCGTGGAGCAGCAGCGCGCCGCCGTGCCCGGCCGCCGCGTCCGTCAGCAGCCCGTGCAGAGTCCGCAACTCCTCGTCCCGACCGATCATCGCACGCCTGCGGATGCCGGCCTCAGCGGGGCTTCCGGCCCCCCCGTCCCCACGCGAATGCCCGACACCGCGGCCGTGGACGTGCGGGCCAAAGCCCGCGGCGAGAAGACAGTCCCCGCTGCCGTGCGACGGTGGCCGCCGGCGCCGCTCCCGCCACCGTTGACCGGCGCGGTCACAGAACGCTCGAGCGTGGCCGAAGGTTCACGCGTCGGTGCAGCAGGCATCGGGGTCAGCATGAAAACTTTCCTCCGGTCACAGTATTTGCGACTCGGATGTTACCTGTCAGCCGACGATTCCTCGGCTTGGGGTACAAGCGAACCGCTCGAGGCCTCCTGCCTGCGACGCATGGAAGATCCTCCGCCTCGACCGCCGCACTTGGCTCGCCGTCGCCTGCCAGATGACCGACAGCCCGGGCGCGTACACACCGTGATCGTCCGCGTGATGACGGATTCTCCCGCGCCGGGACCCCTGGTTCTCGATCACCTTGCTCGGCACAAGTAATCCACCAGAGGTCCCGTTCCTCGTCGTCACCGGTTCGACGAAGCGAAGAATTCAAGGAGCGATGATCACGCGGTCGTCCACCACACCGTCGTGTCCGCGGGGCACCTTCGCCTCGCCGCCTGCCTCCGTCAACTCGTCGCTGGCGAGCAGGACACGGCCATACGCCGGGGTGGTCAACGACTCTGCGGGTGCCGGCAGAACATCCGGCCTGGTCAAGCGGCATGTTGGTGCTCATGAAGGGGCGGCTTGTCGCGGCCCTTCCAGGGTGCGGTCTCAGGTCCCGGTACCGGTGTCCCGTTGGGTCGGCGGACCTTGCCGGAGAGCCGCTCTTGGACGTACTCGCGGAGCCGTTCGTTGACGGCAAGCTTCGCGGCCTTGGGGCGTCGCGTCGTAAGCTCAGCCTTCCTCTGCGCTACCGAGGCCCGGTACTCGAGCTTCCCGCCTCGAGTGGCCGCGTTGCGTCACAGCTCCCGCGAGTTGGTCGCCGGGTCGCGGCCGAGTCGGCGGCCCAACTCCGGTGCCCTGAGCCTCGCCCCCGTCGGGAGCCGTCACATATCCGCCCAGTCGACGTCATCCGTCCCCCGAGCCTGAACGAGATCCGCCGCCTGTACGACCGGATCGTCCTCGCCCCGCCCGCACCGCCCGGACCTGGCTCGCCATGCACGGGCACCGCTGGCGCTCCCGCCACCAGACCCGAGCCCGCGCCAGCCCCTACCGCACCCCGACCGCCCGCACTCACACACCGTAAAATCACCGGCTGTAGTACTGGGTATGACCCGATCCCGCGTGCTGACCTGAGTAGGAGCGATCTCGTCCACCGTGGTTCCCCCAACAGAGCACAGCCATCCCGGGCGCCACGTCAGAGGTTGTCTGCCGGCCGGAGCAATCACACCGGAGGAGCCGATGCAGACGGACCGCACCGATGAGGCAGTCGCGGATCACGTCGACGAAGGACGGCCACCCAGTCGCAGACAGAGGCTGCGCACAATCGTCGGCACAGGTGTGGGCAATGCGCTCGAGTGGTACGACTGGAACGTCTACGCGGTCTTCGCGCCGTTCCTCGCTGCAGAGTTCTTCAAACCGACGGACTCGTTCTCCGCGCTGCTCTCCACACTTGTGGTCTTCGCTGTCGGGTTCGGGATGCGACCGATCGGTGGCATCCTCTTCGGCTGGTTCGCCGACCGCCATGGCCGACGGGCATCCCTGTTGCTGTCGGTCGCCCTGGCCTCCGCCGGAAGCCTTCTGATCGGTGTTGCCCCTTCGTACTCAAGCGTTGGCGTGAGCGCATCGGTGCTGCTCCTGCTCGCCCGCTTGCTTCAGGGCTTTGCCTACGGTGGTGAGATCGCCGCCTCGCACACCTACATCTCAGAGATGGCTCCCCCACGCCGCCGAGGTCTGTGGTCCAGCACCATCTACGTCTCAGGTGTCTCGGCCGTCATCATTGCCACCCTCCTCGGCGCCACCCTGACCACCGTGCTCACCGACCAGCAGATGGGCAGCTGGGGCTGGCGGGTGCCCTTCCTCGTCGGCGGGGTGCTCGGCATCGTCACCCTCTTCCTGCGTCGCACGATGAGCGAGACGCCCTCGTACGAACACGCGCAGGCCGCGGAGGAACAGGACAGGTCCAGTACTTCCCTCCTACGGGGCCTCTGGAAGAACCGTGCCGCGGCACTGTGTGTCATCGGGCTCGCCTCAGGTGGCACCGTCTTCTTCTACACCTGGGTGACCGCCGCTCCGGCCTACGCGATCGGGGTGAAACACCTCCCGTCCTCCGCCGTGCTGTGGTCTGCCGTTATCGCCCTCACAGTCCTGGTCGCGACGCTGCCGCTCGCCGGAGCGCTGTCGGACCGCATAGGGCGACGGCCGTCCCTCCTGATGTTCACGCTCGGAGGCGCAGCAGTGACCTACCCCCTGAACCGCTTGATTCATGACAAGGTCTGGCAGCTCACGCTGTCCATGTCAATCGCGGGCATTCTGATCGCGCTTGGGACGTCGATTCTGCCGGCCTACCTCGCGGAGCTCTTCCCCACGCACGTGCGAGCCTCAGGGATCGGCGTACCGTACTCCATCGCCGTGGCACTCTGCGGAGGCACCGCACCGTACCTTCAAACGTGGCTGGCCAGCAGCGGCCGCGAGCACCTCTTCCTCGGCTACACGATCGCTCTGATGCTGTTGGCGGCCGTCGTTACTCTCGTGTCGCCCGAAACGAAGGGGAAGACGCTGGAGTAGGTGTACATGGTCCCGGTCATGGGCCGAGTTGAAGCTTCCCCTTGATCGCGGACACCTGGAGACTGGGACCTAAGGTTCCAGAGGAAGTAGCACCAGGTGGGAAGCAAGTACACGAAGCGGTACACAGAGGAATTCAAGCGGGACGCCATCGCGCTCGTCGACTCCTCGGGCAAGACGGTCACCGCCATCGCCCGGGAGCTCGGCATCAGCTCCGAGTCCCTGCGCGGCTGGTACCGCCAGGCCAAAGCAGACCAGGGCGAGGGCCGCCCTGGCGAGCTCTGCGGGTGCCGATACGTCATCCGGCCTGCTCAGGCGGCATGTTGGTACTCGTGCAGGGTTCCGCCGAGCCGGTCTCGTCGGCGGACCTCAAGATGCCCGATCTGCTCTGGCACGTTGATCGGTGCAGGCAGTGGGCGCAGCGGCGCGGCTTGTCCCAGGGCTCGGTGCGGTCGATGGCAGTTGTAGAAGGTCTCGAACTCGCGGAGCGAGTGCAGAAGGTGGCTCTGGTTCCCAGTCAAGGTGCGGTCCGGCAACTCACGTCGGCACGTCTGTATCCAGCGCTCCATGGGGGAGTTCATCCGCGGTATCCGAATGCCGGTGGTGACAACGTTCAGCCCGGCGTCGGTCAGCAGGTCGTCAAAAGCGGCCGTGAACTTCGACTCGCGGTCGCGGATCAAGAACCTGGCCCTGCTGCTTGCGTCCTCGAGGTCCATGAGGAGATTGCGCCCGAGCTGCACGATCCACTCCGCCGTCGGGTGTGCGCCGGCGCCCAGGATCCGCACCCGCCGCGTGGCGTGCTCGATCACCGCGAAGACGTACAGGCGCGCCCCGGTCAGGGTGCGGACCTCGAACAGATCGCAGGCGAGCAGCGCTTCTGCCTGGCTGCGCAGGAAGTCGGCCCAGGTGGTGCTCTGCCGTTCGGGCGCGGGTGGGATGCCGTGCTCGCGGAGGATCTCCCAGACGGTGGAGGCGGCGACCTTGATGCCGAGCGCCACGAGCTCGCCGTGGATCCGCCGGTAGCCCCACGAGTCATTCTCGCCCCCCGACGCACGACCAGGGCCCGGACCGACCGGATGGTCGGCGGGCGCCCGCGGCGCTTCGGCACGCAGGCCGCAGCGTGGCGCCGCTTGAGCAGGCCGCGATGCCGGCGCAGGAGCGTGTCCGGGCGGACCAGCAACAGGAGGTGCCGCAGCTGTCCTTCTCTCTAACGCTCATCGGCAACAGGCACAGGAACGCGAAGGCGTGGGTCACGGCGAGACACCCAAGACGCAGCAGCACGAAGATCATGATGCCGTCGATGCCCTGCGCAGATGGAGACAACAGGGTGAAGGGAGGCGCGGCCGGAGATCCGGGATCAAGCGCTTCACCTGGGCGGATGAATTATCGACACCCGCAGTGCTGGGATATGACGCGTCGCGTAGTGGTGTCACTTTCGGTTGGTACTCAGGCCGTCCAGCGTGAGGTCGAGGAGGCGTTCGGCCTGGGCGCGTTGGTCGGGTTTTCCGGAGGCGAGGGCGATGCCGGTCAGGGCTGCGAACATGTCGGTCGCGCTGATGTCGGAGCGGATCGTTCCGGCGGTGACGCTGGCGTCCATGAGCGAGGTGAGTGCTTCCAGCATCATTTCCCGGCTGTGCGCGTACGGGTTGACTCCGGACTCGACGACGGCCCGCAGTGCCTCGGCCATGCCCAGCTTGGCGGTCGCGTAGTCGATGAAGCGCCCCATCCAGTCGCGTAGGGCTTCACGTGGGGGCAGGGCCGCCAGCAGTCCCGGGGCCGCATCGCACAGTCGGGCCAGCTCGTTGCGGTAGGCGGCCTCGATCAGGATCTCCCTGGTCGGGAAGTTCCGGTAAAGGGTGGCGGTACCCACGCCTGCCTCCTTGGCAATGTGCTCAAGGTGCGCATCAAGTCCCTGTTCTGCGAAGACGCGCGTCGCGGTGGACAGGATCTTGTCCCGGTTCCGCTGGGCGTCAGCCCTCAGCGGGCGCCCTGTACCCGTACTCATGGATAGATCTCCTGTCGTTCCGACTTGCTAAGTGGAGGCGCACCCAGTTACAGTCCACTAAGTGGAGGCGCCCCCGGTTCCTACTGTAGGGCATAGGCCGCTCCACCCGCTTCCCGGAGAGGAAGCGACCCCTTCACCTCAGGCGAGCAGACATTTACCGCGAGGCATCCAGCCCCAGGGGTCCGTCACAGACTCAGGGTTTCGATATGTCGACCCTCTGTATCCATTCAGCAGTCTGCCGCGAAGGACCGCGGCCTAAGACATGAATTTCGGCAGGAGAAGAAGAGAATGACTCTCGCACTCGAAGGTAAGGTCGCCGTCGTCACCGGTGGCGCGTCCGGGGTCGGCCTGGGCATCGCTCAGGAGTTCGTGGACCAGGGCGCCACCGTCGTCATCACGGACCTCCAGCAGGACCAGATCGACGCGGCGGTCGCCGTGATCGGGCCGAAGGCATCGGGGGTCGTCGCCGATGTCTCGAAGCTTGCGGACATGAAGGCCGTGTACTCCGAGGTCATCGCGCTGCACGGACGGCTCGACGCGGTCGTGGCCAACGCCGGCATTGGCGCCCACGCCCCCCTCGAAGCGATCACGGAAGATGAGTTCGACCGC
Source organism: Streptomyces sp. NBC_01450 (assembly GCF_036227505.1). Taxonomy (NCBI): domain Bacteria; kingdom Bacillati; phylum Actinomycetota; class Actinomycetes; order Kitasatosporales; family Streptomycetaceae; genus Streptomyces; species Streptomyces sp. NBC_01450. Next base: position 1,566,316 of record NZ_CP109481.1, read on the forward strand.
ACCTTCAATATCAACGTCAAGGGCGTCCTGTTCACCGTGCAGCCGGCCATCCCGCTGCTGCCCAGCGGCGGCACCATTGTCGTCATCGGATCGACTGCCTCGATTCAGCCCCCGCGCGGGATGAGTCTTTACGCCGGCGCCAAGGCCGCTGTGCGCAACTGCGTCCGCGTCTGGATCCAGGACGTCAAGGGCTCCGGCATAAGGATCAACGTCCTGAGCCCCGGAGCCGTCGACACCGAGTCCCTGCGGCGCGCGCTCGCGATGGCGCAGGGCGCAGACAAGGTCGACGCCGCGGTCAAGGCCATGGGTGAGGGCAACCCGACCGGCCGTATCGCGGAACCCCGTGAGATGGGCAAGGCTGCGGCGTTCCTGTCCAGCGACGCCTCCAGCTTCGTCACCGGCGTCGAGCTCTTCGCCGACGGCGGTATGGCCCAGGTCTGAGCCGCCCGCCCCCGGCCGGCCGGGACCACGGATCTCGGCCGGCCGGGGGCCTCACCCGGTGGTTCAGCCAGGTGAGCCCCACCACGCGGGCCACCAGAATCTCCGCTCGCAGCACGCAGAAGAACCCACAAACGTACGGCGACACGAAATCCCGCGTCTGAACCGGATACCTGGTAACCACAACACCGGCCCGGCGCCGTGCCTGTTCCCTGCCGGCACCGCCCAAGTCCCCTGGTCCGACACCAGCACAGGCCCGTGTCGAGGCGAGCTTCGCCGGCCCCCTCTCAAAACGACAAGAGGCACGGTTCCCACCGATGCCGGCGAAGCCATCACCCACCGGCGGCCCCGCCAGCAGTGCACCGGCGCCGCCACCCTCACCAGACTCCGGTATCCCTTCATCGGCCCCCGGGCCGGAACAGGACCACCCTCATGCCATTTTCCCCTTCTCCTACACGCACCGGGCCGCCGGCCGCGCGCCACAAGAGCCCAGCCCTGCGGCCCGTCAACGCCAGCCGGGCGGCCATCGGCATCGCCATCGTGCTCGTCGCGCAGCTGATGCTCACCCTCGACAGCACCATCGTGAACGTCGCCCTCCCCAGGATCGGCGCCGACCTCGGATTCAGTCCGTCATCACTGTCGTGGGTACTCAACGCCTACACCCTGGCCTTCGGCGGACTGCTTCTCCTCGGCGGACGGCTCGGAGATACCTTCGGCCGCCTGCGGGTCTTCGAAATCGGTCTCGCCGTCTTCACCGTCTCCTCCCTCTTCGGTGGTCTCGCCCAGTCCCCGGCGACGCTGGTCATGGCGCGGGCGGCCCAGGGAATCGGCGCAGCCCTGGCAGCGCCAGGCGTGCTTGCCCTGGTCACCACCAGCGCCCGCGACGATGCGGGGAAAAACCGGGCCCTGGCTCTCTTCTCGGCCGTCGGTGTCGGCGGCGGCACCCTCGGTCTCGTACTCGGCGGCCTGGTCACCGAGTTCGGATCCTGGCGCTGGACCATGTTCATCAACGTGCCGATCGGTATCGGCGTCCTCGCCCTGGCCCGGCGGTTCGTCACCGAAACCCCGCGCAATCCCGGCCGCTTCGACTTCGTCGGGGCCATCGCCGCGACCGGAGCGGCGGTAGCGGTGGTCTGGTCACTGATCGGAGCTCCCGACAAGGGCTGGACATCCCTGCAGACCATCGGCGGTCTCGGGGTAGGTGCCGTGCTCGGCGCCGTGCTGGCCGTGACCGAACGCCGCGTCACCCACCCACTCCTCCGGCCGAACCTGCTCCGCTGCCGGCGCAGGCTCGGCGGACTGACCATCGTCACCCTGGTCTTCGGCTCACAGATCTCGACGTTCTTCCTTGTCGTCCAGTACGTCCAGCAGGTACTCCACTTCAGCCCCCTGGAAGCCGGCCTCGCGTTCCTGCCGATGACCGTCGGCATCTTCGCCCTCTCCCGTGTCACCCCCCGCCTGGTAGGACGCTTCGGACAGACACCGCTCCTCATGCTCGGCACCCTGGGCCTGACCGGCAGCTTCGCCTGGCTCAGCAACGTCGGCACATCCAGCAGCTACTTCCCGGCCGTCTTCGGCTCCCTGCTGCTCAACGGCATCGCCGCCGGACTGACCTTCATGCCCGCGGCCTCCCTGGTCGTCGGCGGCGTCAAGCCCGAGCACGCCGGATCCGCCTCCGGTCTGCTCCAGACCACCCAGCAGCTCGGCGGCGCCATCGGACTCGCCGTGGTCGTCTCGGTCTACGCCGCAGGCGCCGTACCTGGCGCGTTCGTACCCGGCGCACACGCGGCATTCCTGACCACCGCCGCATTCGCACTGTTGGCGTTCATCGTCACCGTGCTGGCCGTACGTCCCAGCCGGCACAAGGCCGCCCAGAGCGCCTGAGGGCACAACTCCCTTGGTGCGTAAGGCGGATACCTCGCAACTGGGGCAGGTCTGCGCGGTCACGTCCATGGTCATTGGTCATCAGGTAGACCCGCCGGGTGCCGTTCGCGAGCTGCTCGACCTTCGTGACGGCCAGGCCGTCCAGGTCGAGCAGCAACGTCGTATTGTGGTCCAAGCCCGTGCGTCCAAGTGATCAAGCTGCGTGGAGAATAGCCATGATCACCCGCGATCACGGGCTCCCTGCATCCAGGGCCCAATTCGCCCCACACTCACCACCAGTGGCGGCAGGGCAGGTCGATCGACGCCAGACCCCGCTCAAGCTCGAAGACCCGACAAGGCTTGACTGCCGTGACCTTGTGCCTCCCGGCTTCCTGGTCCGGATGCTTCGCCCGGGGGTCCGCGGCGTTGGCCAGGTGTTGTTCAGGTGGGTGAGCGCTGTTGCCAGACGGAGGTGAGCGCTGTGGCGGGGTCGGTGTCGGCTGGTGCCGCGGGCCACCATTCGCCGTCGTCGTCCTGGACGTAGGGGTACCAGCGGGCGTCGGGGCCCAGACGCAGCTGGATGCCCTGGCCGGGGAGGGTGAGGCGGTTGCGCCAGGCCCTGAGGGGGGCGGGGCCGGTGGCCATCTCGGCGAGGGTCATGGTCAGGGCGGTGCGGGCGGCTGCCATCACCGCTGGGTCGGGGGTGTGGGGCTGTTCGGCGACGGTGAGGCCGGTGGGACCGCCGTGGCGCCAGGCGCGGACGAGGCGGGCGAACGCGGTCGGTTTGGTGCCGGTGTTCTGGATCAGGTTATGGAACCACTCGGGCCCGGGGCTGCTCGCGGCGATCCGTACGGCGTCCTGGTGCTGGGTCAGATGCAGGCAAGTGGTGTCGCCGGACAACAACTGCGTTGCGCGCGCCGCCGCGTCGGCCATGAGCCGTTCCAGGTCCGTGAGGGACAGGCCGCTGTCGGACGGTGGGGGGACCGGCAGTGCGGCGGCGTGGGGGGATGGTGCGGGGAGGTCGGGCAGCCCGGGGGTGTGTTCGGCCCAGGCGGCGTAGGCGCTGGCGGCGGGGATCCCGGCCGGAGCCGGCGGGGTGTCCGCCGCCGGGCTCGCGGTGCGGCGTGCGCGCAGTTGGGCGAGGACCTCCTCGCGGCTGCGACCGCGCAACGCGAAGAGCACGAACGGGTCGGTGTCGATGGTGGCGGCGATGGCGTAGCAGAGCGCGGCGGCGTGCTTGCAGGGATATCCCCAGTCGGGGCAGGAGCAGTCCGGGTCGAGTTCGGTGGGCTGCGGCAGCAGGGGGACACCTGCCTGGCTGGCGTCGTCGACGAGTTGGGCGGGCATCTCGCCGTCGAGGAGCGCGGCGAGATGCCCGGCACGGGCCGCGACGGCATCCAGCAGTGTGTCCCACTGGGCGTCGGTGAGGACGGGCAGGTGGACCGAGGATCGGTAGGGGCGCGGCTGGCTGCCTTGGACAGAGGCCTTGATATGGCCGGGGGTGACGGTGGTCGGGCCGACCATGCCCTTGCGGGCGTAGGTGCGTCCGCGGGACAGACGCCCGGCGTCGAGGGTGGAGTCCTCCAGGGCGGTTACCCACGCCTGGCCCCACCAGGTTGCGGCGAAGGCGTGCCTGCCGCGGGTGGGCGCACGGCGCTGGCCGGGCAGTGAGGGGCTCATGACTGCCTCCCCAGGGCGACGAGTTCGGCGAGGTCGGCGTCGGACAGTTCGGTCAGGGCGGCCTCGCCGGAGCCGACGACGGCGTCGGCGAGCGCGCGCTTGGATTCCAGCAGCTTGGCCACCTTGTCCTCCACGGTGCCCTCTGCGAGGAGCTTGTGGACCTGGACGGGTTTGTCCTGGCCGATGCGGTAGGCGCGGTCGGTGGCCTGGTCCTCGACGGCAGGGTTCCACCAGCGGTCGTAGTGCACGACGTGGGCGGCGCGGGTGAGGTTGAGGCCGGTACCTGCCGCTTTCAGCGACAGCAGGAATACCGGTACTTCACCGTGCTGGAAGCGGTCCACCATGTCCTCGCGTTGCGCGACGGGGGTGCCGCCGTGCAGGAGGAGGGTGGGGATGCCGCGTTCGGCGAGGTGTTTCTCCAGGAGGGCCGCCATCTTCGTGTACTGGGTGAAGACCAGGACCGACTCGCCCTCGGCGGTGATCGTGTCGATCAGCTCGTCGAGCAGGTCCAGTTTGCCGCTGCGGCCACGCAGCGGCGTGGACTGGCGCAGGTACTGGGCCGGGTGGTTGCAGATCTGCTTCAGAGCGGTGAGCAGCTTCAGCACCAGGCCGCGCCGGGCGATGCCCTCGGACTCCTCGATCTTCGCCATGGTCTCGCGGACCACCGCCTCGTACAGGCTGGTCTGCTCGGCCGTCAGCGACACGACGCGGTCGGTCTCGGTCTTGGCCGGCAGTTCGGGCGCAATCCCCGGGTCGGACTTCCTGCGGCGCAGCAGGAAGGGACGGACGAGACGGGACAGGCGCTCGGCGGCCTCGGGGTCCTCGCCCGTCTCGACCGGGCGGGCGTACCGGTCGCGGAAGGTGGAGAGCGGGCCGAGGAGTCCGGGGGTGGTCCAGTCGAGCAGCGCCCACAGTTCGGAGAGGTTGTTCTCCACCGGGGTGCCGGTGAGGGCGACGCGGGCGAGGGCGGGCAGGGCGCGCAGCTCGCGGGCGGTGACGGCGTAGGGGTTCTTGACGTGCTGGGCCTCGTCGGCGGCGAGAAGCGACCAAGCCGTCTCGGCGAGGGCTTCGCGGTCGCGGCGCAGCACCCCGTAGGTGACCAGGACGATTTCATCGCCGGCCAGGTCGTCGAGGTGGCGGCTGCCGCCGTGGTAGCGGCGCACGGGCGTGGACGGCGCGAACCTGGCCGCCTCGCGCTGCCAGTTGCCGAGCAGGGAGGCCGGGCACACGACAAGGGTGGGGCCCGCGGTGGCGGGGTCGGTCTGGCGGTGCAGATGCAGGGCGAGGAGGGTGATGGTCTTGCCCAGGCCCATGTCGTCGGCGAGGCAGCCGCCGAGGCCGAGCTCGCACATCTCGGCCAGCCAGGCAAGGCCCCGCTTCTGGTAGTCGCGCAACGTGGCCTTGAGCGCGGTCGGCTGCTCGGCGGAGGTACGGGATTCGGGATCGCGGATACGAGCGACGAGGTCGCCGAACTGGCCGACCGCCGCGCAGGGGATCGGCTCGCCCTCCCTTTCCACCTCGCCGGTCAGCGCGGCGCTCAGCGCTTCCATGGGGGTGAGCGGTTGCATCCGGCGGCGCCTGGCGCGGGCCACCAGCTTCGGGTCGGCGACCACCCACTGGTCACGCAGCCGGACGAGGGGACGGCGCGCCTCGGCGAGGGCGTCCATCTCGGCGTCGGTGAGCGGCTCGCAGCCGAGCGAGATCTGCCAACGGAAGTCGAGGAGGGCGGCGGCGTCGAGAAGACCGCCGGCGCTGGAGCCGGGGGCGGTGCGCTGCCCGATCTCCCCGGTCGCGGTGAGTGCCTTGACCAGCTCGCGCGGCCAGTGCACGTCGATACCGGTCGCGCGCAGCGCGTCGGTGGCGTCGCCCAGCAGGTCGAAGGCTTCGTCGTCGGTCAGCCGGAGTTCGTCGGGGGCGGCGTCTTTCAGCAGCCGCTGCAGCGGGGGCCAGACGCGGGCAGCGCGGCGCAGCGCGAGCAGCGTTTCGGTCTCGGCGCGCGGGCCGAGCAGCCGCTCGACCTCGGCCGGCTCGCTCCACAGCCGTGCCGCCTGGACGAGGAGCGCCGGATCCGCCGCGGTGTGCAACTGCAGGACGGCCCTGAACTGCCGGCGCCGCCCCTCGGGCAGGTCGACGCGCAGCGAGACACCGACCTCGGCGGTGAGCGCAGCGGTGGTCTCTTCGGACCACTCGCGCAGGGCGGGCACGGCACGCACCTCACGCCAGGCGTACGGCCGTGCTCCCACGGCGAGTGGCGCGGCCGGGGTTCGGACCAGGCCGTCGGCGACCGCGTCGCAGAACTGGCGTACCAGGGCCGCCGGTTCGGCGATCCGCAGCGGTGGCGGACCCGGTTCCGGCAGGCAGTGGGCATGCGGCGGGAACGCGGCGGCCAGGGAGTCCAGCGTCTGCCGCTGGGCGGCGGTGAAGGGGCCCGCCTGCCAGGTGTCGTAACCGGCGGGGGTGAGGGCCGGGTGGAGGCGGCCGTCCGCGAGCAGCCGCAGCGCGAACCGGGCGGCGGCCTGCCAGGCGGTGGCGGACGGATGCGGCGGCCGCGCCCCCTCCAGGGCAGACACGGCGACAGTGACGGGCAGCGCGTAGCCCTCCACCCTGCGCCGTCTGACCGAGCGGCCGTGCGGCAGCACCAGTTCCACCGAGTCGGTCTCCACACTCGGACGCATGCCATTGTCCTCGGCGACCGCCCCGGCAGGCTGCCAGAGCAGCACACGCCCGAGACGGGCCGGCTCTCCGGGCAGGAACACCGCCGCCCAGCCCCCGTCGAGCAGCCCCCGTGCCCAAGTGGCAGCCTCGGGGGCGGCCGGCGGCGGTGCGCTCATCGTGCCCGTGCCCGGTTCTCGTACGACGATCCGTGCCACGCTCTTCCGCTCCATCGCCATCCGGGGCGGTCCTCACCGCTCACGCCCACCACCGGACCTCACCACGCACTGTCACCCACCGGCAAGTTCGGGCCATACCGTCACGGGTGGGGAGGAGAGTTTACCGGCCGCGGGCCTGTAGAGGTCGGGCGGATGGGGACACGCTCGCCAAGTGGGCCGCCGCCGTCTCCGACACCCTGGCGCTCGGCCTGATCAACGAGGGCATCGGTATGGGCCTGCCGATCGTTGTCCTTCCCCACTTCAACGACGCCCGGGCCGCATTCGGGCGTCGCCAGGCACGTCGACGTCCTGTGTGAGGGGGGCGTCACCGTGTTACTCGGAGAGGGCGGCTTCACGCCGCGCAAGCCGTGTAATGGCGACCTCGACGCGTACCCGTGGCAGGTTACTCTCCCAGCCTGATCACGCGGGAAGTGGCTGTGTGCGCGAGAACGGGGTTCTGGCACAGATCTTGGGGAGCAGTCACGGAGGGTGGCCGCAGTGTTCGATTGCGATACACCGAGCGGGTGTGAGAACCCATCTTTGAACCTCGATTGATCTCCTCGCGCCCGCCCGGCTTCATCGCGGTGAGTGTGGACACTGCCGAGCACGAGCTCAGTCGGACAGCGCGACCGGGGACCACATGCCGAACCCGCCCTCGCCGACCGCCCCTTCGGCGAGGCGCTGCTCGCGTACGCCACGAGTTCGGCCGTCGGGCTCCTGCACCCCGACGACACCGTCGAGCTCGACCCTCCGATGGAGACGCCGATCGCCGCCGACGACCGGCTCGTCCTGATCACCGAGGACGACGACACCGCGTTCCGCGCCGACGGCCCCCTGCCCGTCGACGAGAACGTCATCGCCACCGCGCTCCCCCGGCAGCCGTCCACCGCCCGGCTGCTCATGCTGGGATGGAACCGGCGGGCCTCCATGATCGTCACCCAGCTCGACGCCCACGTGTCAAAAGGCTCCCGTCTCGACATCGTGTCCCCAGAGTCCGAGTCGACCGCGCAGATGGTGCAGACGGTGCAGGACTACGGTGCGCGGACGCGCCACCTCGACATCAGCCTCCACAACAGCGACACCACTGAGCCGCGGATCCTCCACGACCTCGACATCCCCTCGTACGACGCGGTGATCGTCCTCGGCTACGACGGCCCCGGCCCCGGCCCCACGGAAGCCGCCGGCCCGGACGACCCGACGCTGGTCACGCTCCTGCATCTGCGCGCCTTGGAACAGGCCACAGGACGTGAACTGTCCCTCGTCACCGAAATGCACGACGACCGGAACCGTCTGCTCGCCCCGGTGCGAGACGGCGCCGACTTCATCGTCAGCGGCCGCCTGACCAGCCTTCTCATGACCCAGATCGCCGAAAACCGGCACCTGGCCACGCTGTTCGATGACCTCTTCACCGCCCACGGCAACGGGATCCACCTCAAACCCGCAACCGACTACGTCCGTTCAGGGCGCGAGGCCACCTTCGCCACAGTCGTCGAATCGGCCCGCCGTCGCCGCCACTGCGCCATTGGGTCCCGCCTGGCCTCCGGGGCGGCGACGGGCCGGGCGTACGGCGTCCACATCAACCCGGACAAGCGCGAACGGATCCAGCTCGGCGACGGCGACTGCGACTGCGACTGCGACTGCGACTGCGACTGCGACTGAGTGATCGTGGTCGTGGTCGTGGTCGCGGAAAACCAACCCCCGCTCCCGACGGCGGAGCTTGCCCCCGACTCGGCCACCGAGGCCGGCCGCCTGGCGGGCCCGCGTATTCCCCCGGCGCCGTAGATCGACGTCCGTACCGCCTTCGAGTCGTATCGTCACCTGGCCAGGGCCCGGGCGGACGGCTCCCGTCCCTCACGACCGGCAAGTCCGCCCACGCCCGCCAAGGCGGACCGTCTCGTTACCGGTAGTTCGTTAAATCCGGCAGTAGAGGGGCCCTGACCCAAGGCCGGAAGCCGTGAACCGTGCCGGCCACGCGGACCGAGGTGACGTCGATACCGGCCTCGCGCAGCTTGTTTGCGTGCTGCTCGCCCTCCTCGTGCAGCACGTCGGCCTCGCCCGTGATGACCAGTTCCTGGCACGGACTGGCGTTTGTTTCTGCCGGAACAACCGACCGCAGCACTTCGGGCCTCGCCGGGCTGCGGTCAGTGGCGACGGCGCTCCGTGGGGAGAATTCGGGGAGTGTCCGAGCCCCCTGGGAACGCGCAGGGAGGAACGACCCTCGTCGTCCGGGTCACCGCTCACGGTCACTGCGGGTTCCGAGCGCTCCCGCCCCGTTGCTCGATCGTCGCTGTCAGGACGGAAGCCGTAGTCCCGGTGATCCTGAGGAGGAGAGGCGACCGCACGTCCAGTCAGGCCAAGGAACCGGCGTGAGTTGTGCCTGCGAAGTCCGACGTTCGGTCGACATGTCTCGCAATGTGCCGACAGCCGTCTGCACCTCGTCTCGTTCTGGCGATTACTGCGTGACCTGTGCGTGGCGGTCGCGTTCATCGGCTGTGCGAAAGATCATCACGTGTGGCCGCTGGATCTGGTGTGCTCCGGGGGCCGGCATTCTCGGTAGCGTGACCATCTGCTGCATGGAGTGTCCATGTGTCCGGCTGGTCCGTGCGACGGCTTCCGACGGAGAGTGATGAGGCTGCAATGAGTGAACTGACGAAGCCCGAGGTCGACGTTCCGGAGGGCGACGCTCCTACCGAGCTGACCATCCGGGACCTGGTCGTCGGGGACGGGGCTGAGGTGAAGCCGGGCATGGTGGTAAGGGTCCACTATGTCGGGGTGACCTTCGAGTCCGGGAAGGAGTTCGATGCCTCCTGGGACCGGGGCCAGCCGTTCAAGTTCGCCCTGGGCAGTGGCAAGGTCATCAAGGGCTGGGACCGGGGGGTGAGGGGGATGAAGGTCGGCGGTCGGCGCGAGATCATCGTTCCCCCGCGTCTCGGCTACGGCAATCAGTCGCACTCGCCGTTGATCCCGGCGGGCTCGACCCTGGTCTTCGTGGTGGACCTGCTCGACTCGTATTCCAGCACAACCGGGTGGAGCAACGCCTAATGCTGGATTCCTCTTTCGGTGGGTATAGCTGCTGGTAGCGGGGCAGTTGCGGGTGCTCGGGGGCGGGTGCTGGGTAGTGGTGCTGAGGGCACGGCCGGGCCGTGACGAGGGTGAGCAAGCGGTGGTCCACCGCCTGGCGTCGGCCAGAAAGGCGCCGAAGGTTGTGGTGGAGCGCTGCCGGATGGTGGAGCTGAGCTGGGGCGGCTGGCTGGTCCCGCAGATAGCCGACGAGCTGCGGTGCGGTCAGAAAACGGTGCGCCGCCGGCTGCACCGCTTCAACCGCTCGGGGCTGGAGGGACCGGAGGATCTGGGCGGGCAGGGACGCAAGCGAAGGATCACCGAGGCCGAGCGCTCGAGGATCAACGGCCTGGTCAAACTGACGCCGCCGGGTCGGCTGGAAGTACAGCCGTCGAACGAGATGTGGCCCGCGGACGAGCCACGGCCCTCGGAGTGGACTTTGGACGCGCTGGCCGCCGCGACCCGGGACCTGGGCATCGAGATCAGCCGCTCCCAGGTACGTCGGATCCTGCTGGCCGAGGGGGTGCGCCGGCGGCGCACGCGCTCGTGGACCCGCTCGAGAGATGTGGACTTCGAGGGAAAAGGACGCGGATCGTCGAGCTCTGCACCAGCCCGCCCGACGGCGCGCCGGTGGTCTGCGCCGACGAACTCGGCCCGGTGATCCAACGCACCTTCCCGCCGGCACCGGGCTGGTCGCCGGACGGACACCGCATCAAAAACGAGCTCGACCACTCCCGCGGACCGGAGAAAACCTGGGTCTACGGCGCCTTACGCATCCGGGACGGCCACGAGGTCACGATGACGGCCACCTCCCGTAACAGTGCCTTCCACCAGCAGTTCCTCCAGCTGGTCGAGGACGCCAACCCCGTCGGAGACATCTACGTGATCACCGACAATCCGTCCTCCCACAACAGTGTGTCCACCCGGACCTGGCTCGAGGAACATCCCCGCATCCAGCATGTGTTCATACCGGTCGGCGCCTGCCGGCTCAACCTCCAAGAAGGCTGGTGGCGCATCTTCCGCAAGACCGCCCTGGCCGGACGCTCCTTCGGCGACCGCGACCACAACACCCACGCCACCGAAGTGGCCACAGCCCAGCTCAACACCCGCGCCCGACCCCGGATCTGGGGCAGACCCGCACCACCCACCAGGCGCTTACGCCGCCGCTATCTGTACTTCCTTTGAGGAATCCAGCATTAGAGGCCATCTCATTTGGCGAGTCTGCGGTAGCAGATGAGGGTGCAGGCGGCGATGTTGGTCGCACCCGCTCAGCCGGCCGAAGTGTTCTGTGTCGCCTCGCGTGCCTCGGTGAGGGCTCGCTGCCTGAGGTTGCCGCCGAACAACTGAATCGTGGTGGCGGCCAGGATGTCATCCCTGCCGATGGTCCGCCCGTCCCCCCTGCGGGCGGACAGGGCCCGGAGGGAATCCTTGAGGAACGGGGGTGGGGCCGGTTCGCCCGACATCACTAGGGTGACCGTACCGAAGCGTTTGACCTCGCCCTCGCGGACGACCATGGCCGCGTCCCGGGCGAGGTCCGTCAGGAACACGCTCGCGATTCCGTTCAGGTCGCGGACCATCGCCGGGACGGCCGTCGCCCCCTGGCTCCACAGCAGCTTCTTGACCCCGGCCTCGAACCTGTGGGCGCCGACCACAGCACTCGGTTTGCGCGACCTGCTGCGCTTACGAGAAGGCACGATGACACCCTCGGCGTCGTACAGGACACCGGTCAGGCCTTGAAACGTCGGGCTGTGGTCGTACCACTTGGCCCCCACCTCGAGCTCGAGGTTCCGATCGATCGCCGAGAGAAGGTCCCCGGGAATCAGCTTCTTCCGGGCCTCCGCCGCCGCCGCTCTCCTCGCGCCGTCGATGATCTCCGTCAGCACTGTCCGCGTCACCGACGCGGCGGCCCACGCGGCCGACCGAGAGACGTGCATCGGGGTCACGTCCCTGAACACCGCTTTGACGAGAGAAGGCTTGAACGGCGAGACATCCATGACCGAGGCGGTCTCGGGACCGCTGCGCTCAGGGCGTGCGGGCTGTGCGGTCATCGGAAGAAACGCTCCCTGCTGTCGGAGTTATCAGAGGCCCACACTTCACCACGCAGACCCGCTCTCTTCCCCCATCCTCCGTCGAAGCGGCACCCGGTCAAGGGCCTGACGGGCACATCCCGACGGCCGGGCCGATGATTGGCCACCTCCCGCACGCCCTCGTACCGTGGCACCTGCGTCCCCCGTCCGGCTGTACCCCGTTCTCCCTAGCCCCTGCCACCGAGGAGGAGCGGCCGGTGAAGCGCACACAGGACGACAAGTGGGCGGCCAACCTGCGGGGCGGCGAAGGCGTTCCACGCCCGTGGGGGGGCACTTGAACGTGCCCCGCAGAGCCTGCGGCAGCAGATGAGGGTGCAGGCGATGCTGGGTGCGAGGCCAGACGGTCTCCACGGCCTCGGGTAGGCCCTCGGCATCTGGGCCGGCGACGGCGGCGAGGGCGCCAAGTACTGGCTGCACGTGTTCACCGAGCTGAAGAACCGCGGCCTGGACGACGTGCAGACGTTCTGACCCGCTGCCCCGAACTGGACACGGCCGCCGGACACGTCCGCGATTTCGGCGAGATACTCAGCAGTCGCCTCGGCGCCACGCTCCCTGCCTGGATCGATGCCGTCGATGCCAGCCAGCTGCCGGGCTTGACCGGCTTCGCACTCGAGCGCCGTACCTTGCCGGAGCCCAACTACATCGAGTTGGCGATCTTCGGCTGGTGGTGGACCAGAATGCGGGAACGTTGACGGGCCCGGGCTCGTGACGGTCCCTGCCATCGAACAAGACCCTCTCCGCGACGACTCCGCAGGATCTGTGCCAGAACCCGCCGCCCACGTACACAGCCACACAGCGGCGAACCTTCCGGCAGAGGACCCAAGACCTCTTTAGAAGTGTGGCAGGGCGGGGGCAGCCACAAGGGACGCGGGGGCAGACCTGGGGCCCGGCGCAGCCGTACGCGCCGGGCCCCTCAACTCTTGGGTCAGGAGCCGGACTTGACGAAGCCCTTCGGCAGGGCCGGGCCGCAGGTGGGCGGGGTGGTGTCGGTGAGGCCGATCTGCATGAGGGCACCGGCGTGGTCGGGGTCGGTCTGGGCGAGGGGAAAGTTGATCAGCAGGGTGTCCCTGGTGGGAATCCCGTCGGGGTGGACGTCGAGCGCGGTCTTGTCCCCCTTCTCCGGGACGACCTGCCAGATCTTGTCCTCCGTGTCGGAGGTGAGGGGCACGGGTGACTTCTCGAAGGGCCCGCCCGAGGGGCAAAGCAGCTCTCCGCCATAGGCGCGGGCCCGGATGCCGAAGCGGGCGAGGTCGTGCTGGAGTCCGGACAGGTCGAGCTTGCGCGCCGGGTCGGTGATCGCGAGCCTGACCACGCCGCCCGTTCCCTTCTGGATGGTGTACGCGGCGGCGGTGACCTTCAGCGGCTGCCCGGTGCCGCTGTGTCCCGTGCCCTGGAAGGTGCCGACGGCGCCGACCGCTGCGGCGACGGCCAGCGGGACGCCGACGAGCGCGAGGCTGCGTCGCCGGGGGCGGGCCGGGACAACGGCAGGGGCGGTGGCAGCGGTGACGGCCGGGGACGGCTGGATCTGGGTCATCAGGTAGTCCTTGAAGAGTCGGTGACGGCTCCCCGGCAGGTCCCGGTCAGCCGGGACCGGCAACAGCCGGGCCATCTCCTCGCGTTCGGCCGGGGTGGGCTCAAACGGCTGGCGGCTCATGGGGTTTCCTCCTGGGCGGGCCGGACCGCGGCAGTGCGGCTGCCTTTTGTCTGTCCGCTGCCGGACCACGGTTCCCGATTTCTTGCGGAATGTTCAGAAGATTCGGAACGCTCGGAAAGCGCGGCGTCGGTGAGTTTCTGCAGCTTCCCGCGGGCCCGGGCGAGCCGGGAGCGCACGGTGCCCACCGGAACGCCGAGGGCCTCGGCGGCGCCGTGATAGTCCAGCCCGGACCACACGACGAGGGCGAACACCTCGCGCTCGGCACGCCGCAGCGTCGCCAACGCGGCCCGGATGGTGGCCAGTCGCCCGGTGTCGTCGATCCGGCCGACCAGTTCGTCGGCGAAGTCCGGCATGATCTCGTCGCGCGGCAGCCGGGCCAGCGCCGCCTGGTGCCGACGGGCGGAACGGGCGATGTTGCGGCTGGCGTTCGTCGCGATGCCCAGCAGCCAGGGCCGCAGCGAGCCGCCCTCCAGGTCGACCCGCTCGCGCAGCCGCCAGGCGTCCAGATAGGTCAGGGCCACCACGTCCTCGGCCGTCGCCCAGTCGCCCATCAGCCGGAACGCGTGATTGTAGACCGCCCGGGCGTACTGGTCGAACAGCCGCCCGAACGCGAGGGGGTCCCCGGCTCGGATCCGGGCGCGCTCATGTATGTCCACACCTTCAACTGTCCGGCCGCCCGCGGCCAGTTCCTGTGACCCGCGTCACGGCCGGGACCGTCCGCTGTCGGCACGTTCTCATCGCCGCATGAATTCCGGTTGAGTATTTCTCAGATTCCGGAGAATACGAGAAACACTCAGGACCCGCACACGGCCTTTCCATGCACATGTTCCGTAACCGGTGCCCGTTACGCGATGCGGAATCCCTGATTGCCGGGTTCCCCTTACAGTCTCGGCTTGTTTAATCCCGCACATGCTTGTGCTCCTGCTGGAGTTGCGGAGATGGTGGACCGACGGGGAGGTCTACCCGTTCGCGGTCTTCATGGCCGTGGTGTGGTCGTTGTGGGTGCTGCGTATTCTGCTGGCGGATCCGGGCCGTCGGTTCGATGACCTGTACGTGCGCCACGAGGCGCCTCTGACCGAGTGGCGGCGAAAGGCCGCCACCACGGTCCTGTCACAGCAGGGCCGTGAAGCTGAGGACAGCCGGACCCGGGAGATGCCGGGAACGGTGGAAAGCAGTCCTGACAACGCCGGGACGTTCTGGAACTGCCAGACAGGGCGGGTCCGGCAAGCGAGACGAGAAGGTGTACGAGAGGAACCAGTGCGTGAAGCTCCGTAAGCGTCGAGCCGGGTCAAATCTGGTGGATATGGACCGGTTTGCAGTGCGCACCCGTCGTGGATACGAGGCGGGTGACTCCGAAGCCGGAATGAATAGGCCGGTGAGGAGGCGACGAGGAAAGCCTGCGGCGTACTCGTGGCGAGGCTGCCGGGGTATAGCTGGGCACCTCCCTCGTCGAACGGTTGGTGGTGAACGTGGGAACCATCCGCGATCGCCCTCGCGGGGCTCCATCCGGGACACCGAAGGGCAGGTCCGTCGTCGGCTGATGACCGTGGGATGGGGCGGAGGCTTCGTAGCAGTCCGAGCGGACGAGAGGTCCGCGCATGGCGAAGGGGGCCAGCAAGTCGGCAGTAAGGATGCTGGAATGCCCGGAGGCCGCCGGTGAATACTGACGAGCCGGTGCTCACGTTGCTTGGCGCTGAGCGCAGGGTACGGGAGATCCAGGCCAAGCTGCACCGTCGGGCAACCGACGATCCAGGTCGACGGTTTCATGATTTGTTCAATCTCGTCTGTGATCCCGCCTTCCTCCTGATCGCCTGGGAGCGAGTGCGGGCCAACAAGGGTGCCCGGTCGCCCGGGGTGGACGGAGAGAGTGCCGTCTACGTTGAACAGCGCCGAGGCGTGGGAGTTTTCCTCGCTGAGGTTCGCGAGGACGTGAAGGCACAGCGATTCCGCCCGCTCCCTGTCCGCGAACGGATGATTCCGAAGGCGGGCGGGAAGAAGGATATGCGGGCTCAGCGAAGTTAGTGGGGGTCGGGCTGGCACAGCGCTCCACTTGGCCATTCGGAGACACGGCCGTCTCGGCCGGCACCACGGCTGGATCAGCCCGGCTTGACCGCCAGCGTCGCAAAATAGTGCGACATGTATTGAGCGGATGCGTTGGATTGGTGCGGCGCTTCCGCGAAGCCGGTGAGGACGAACCCCGCGGCGAGTTGCCCGCCGATCTGGTCGGTGAGGGTGTGGCTGTATTCAAGAGGGGCATCCGCGCCGAACTTCGTGGCGCGTTCCTCGGCGGAGTACTGCGTGACATCGCTGTAGGGCAGCTTGTGCACGACGATCAGCTCGCCGCGCTCGTCGAGCGCCTCGTGGTCGAACAAGTACACATCAGGGTTGAGGCAGCCCACGAGCAGAGTTCCGCCCGGTCGCAGGATGCGGAAGCACTCACGCCACACCGGTGCCAAATCTGGTACGAATAGGTTGGAGACCGGATGGAATACGACGTCGAATGTTGCGTCGCCGAAGGCGCTGAGGTCGCGCATGTCGCCTAGGACGGTGCGCAGCTCGAGTCCGTCGCGCGCCGCCACCATCTGGTCCTGGCCGAGCTGGCGGGGTGAGTTGTCGAATACGGTGACCCGCGCCCCTGCGGCGGCGAGGATCGGACCCTGCTGGCCACCGCCGGAGGCCAGGCACAACACGTCCTTGCCGGTCAGGTCCGTCGGCAGCCAGGAGCGGTCGACTGGCTCACGCCCGATGAGAACAATCGACCAGTCGCCCATGCGGGCGCGCTCGACATCCTCAGCACTCACCGGCCTCGTCCACTCGTTGCCCTCTTGGACACACTTGTCCCAGGCTGCCCGATTGTGGGCAACGGGGTCGACAACAATGTCCTGCACGTTTAACTCCCTGCTACAGCCAAGCGGACACCTGCGGTACTGACAGTTCGGTGCCGCTAGCCAACACGATTGCAGGGTGCGGGCTCAACGAAATTAGCGGGCATCGAGGTGTCCACGGGCTCGACGGGTGGTCGCGCAGCGGGTGCGTAAGCGCTGGTTGCCGGGGTTGCGGAAGCCGTAGGCGTCGCCGGCGATGGTCTTGATGACCCGGTTGGTGCCATCGGAGCCAGCGTTGGTGGTCCCAGTGTGCAGGAACGCAAGGATCTCTGGCCACCATGTCTCGACGGGTGAGGCTGGGCGCCGCAGTTCGGGAAGGTCGGCGTCGGCGCATCGGCGGAAGAACCGGTACAGCAGATCGCGGCCTGTTCCCGGTCCGGGCGGGTCCGGGCGGTGGCAAGCAGGTCCAGGAGGTCGTCCTTGGCGTTCCACGCAACGGTGATCGGCGCGCCGATCACCCTGGGCAGGTTGGACAGCTCGTCGAGGAGAGCGTCGACGCGCTCGCCGCGCATCCGGGCGTCGGCTTCGTCGACCTGTCCGGCAAGCAGGGCCTGCTCGGGCAGGTCGAAGGCCGCACCGCCCAGCTTCGCCACGGCCGTCGCGGAGGCCGGTCACACGGTCACCGCGACACTCGCGTACGGCGTCGACTCGGCCGCCCACCGGGCCGCCGCCCTGGCCGGACGGGCGACGCTCGCCGTCCTGCCGCGCCGCCTGGACCGCGCCCACCGCACACCCACGCCCAGCTGCTGAGCACCGTCCCCGCGACCGGCGGCGCGGTGGTCAGCCTCTACCGGCCCGGCACCGAAGCCAGCGGCGCGACGCTCAGGGCCAGCGCCATCCTGCTCGCCGCGCTCGTGCGCGCGGTGATCCTCATCGAGGCCCTGGACCACGCCGAGGCGGCGATGCACACCGCCGAGGTCGCCGCCGACCTCAACCGGCCCCTGCTCGCCCCGCCCGCCACCGAGGACCTACGCGCAGAAGGCAGCGCCCGGCTGCGCGCCGAGCAACGCGCCGTCCTGGTCCTCGACCCCGCGCGAGCCCTCGCCCTGCTCTGACATCCCCAACCGCCCCGTGCCCGGCCGTTCACCGCCGGGCACGGGCCAGCCCCAGAAGGAGTGACGGACCGCCATGCCCCGTACCGCGTACACGCCGTCGCTGCCCGGCCTCAGCACCACCGACGATCTGGACACCGTCATCAACTGGGGACTCGGCGCCGACTCCACCGCCTACCTCGCGCGCACGCTCACCGAACCCGCCGCGCACGGGATCGACCTGGAGCGCACCGCCGCCCTCTACACGGCCACCGGCAGCGAGTGGCCCGAAACCCGGCTCCTGGCCGAGGAGTTCATGCTGCCGCTGCTGCGCGAGCACGGCGTGCGCTTCGTCCAGCTCGCGCGCAAGGGGCGACACTCACAGAAGAGTGCCGCCCCCAACTGCCAAGGGCCTGAGCCGAACTCATGTCGGAATGATCAGTAAGGCCCGGTTCACGCCGGTGCGCGCGGCGCACTATGCGTGGCCACGAGCGTCCATGGGAACTCCGCACGCTCTACCGGTGCCCCCGGGCGGCGGAAATGATGAGCCACACCGCACATGAACCAGGTGATCCGCACCCCTGTCCCTTGGCCAGGCGGACATGCGGCGGAAGGAGCCCATGGTGTTGCTTCTCATCTCCCCGGACAGCGTCGAGGAGGCCCTCGACTGTGCGAAGGCGGCGGATCACCTCGACATCGTCGACGTCAAGAAGCCCGACGAGGGCTCGCTCGGCGCCAACTTCCCCTGGGTCATCAGGGAGATCCGCGACGCGGTCCCGGCGGACAAACCGGTGTCCGCCACTGTGGGAGACGTCCCGTACAAGCCCGGCACGGTGGCTCAGGCCGCGCTCGGCGCGGTCGTCTCCGGCGCCACGTACATCAAGGTCGGCCTCTACGGATGCACGACGCCCGATCAGGGCATCGAGGTCATGCGCGCGGTCGTCCGGGCGGTGAAGGACCACCGCCCCGAAGCGCTCGTCGTCGCCTCGGGCTACGCCGACGCCCACCGGATCGGCTGCGTCAACCCGCTCGCCGTGCCCGACATCGCCGCCCGCTCCGGCGCCGACGCGGCCATGCTTGACACCGCCATCAAGGACGGGACGCGGCTGTTCGAGCACGTTCCGCCGGACGTCTGTGACGAGTTCGTCCGGCTGGCCCACGCGTCCGGTCTGCTCGCCGCCCTCGCGGGCAGTGTCAAACAGACCGACGTCGGTCTGCTGACCCGCATCGGCACGGACATCGTGGGCGTGCGCGGAGCGGTCTGCGAGGGCGGCGACCGCAATGCCGGAAGGATTCAGCCGCATCTGGTGGCCGCCTTCCGGGCGGAGATGGACTGGCAGGCCCGGGAGCACGCGGCCGGCGTCCCCGCCGTGAACTGACCACTGGCATGCCTACCTCTGAGCCCGACCGCGTCCCCGGACGCCGGACCGCGCGTTTCGCCGTCGTCGACCCGGCCACCGGGGAGACCTTCGACGAGGCCCCCGACCAGCAGCCGGACGAATTGGACGCCGTGGTCGACCGGGCCCACCGGGCCTGGCACGGCTGGCGCGCCGACCCCGCCGCCCGCACCACCGCGTTGCGCGTGGCGGCCGACGCCGTGGAGACGGCCGGCGACGACCTCGCCCGGTTGCTCACCCGGGAACAGGGCAAGCCCCTGGCCGAGTCGTACGCGGAGATCGCCCGTACGGCGGCCCGCCTGCGCTACTTCGCAGACCTGGCCCCCAGAACCCGGCGGATCACCGATGGCCGGCCCATGCACAGCGAGATCCGCTGGCGGCCCCTCGGACCCGTCGCCGCGATCGTGCCGTGGAACTTTCCTCTCCAGCTCGCGGCGGCGAAGTTCGCGCCCGCGCTCGCGGCGGGCAACACCATGGTCCTCAAACCGTCCCCGTTCACCCCCCTCGCCACCCGACTGCTCGGCTCCGTCCTCGCCACCGCCCTGCCCGAGGACGTACTGACCGTCGTCACCGGCCGCGAACCCCTCGGCGCCCGCCTCGCCTCCCACCCGGGCATCCGCCACGTCACCTTCACCGGCTCGGTGCCCACCGGGCGGGCCGTCGCCGAAGCTGCGGCGGCCTCGCTCGCCCAGATCACCCTGGAACTAGGCGGCAACGACGCCGCCGTCCTGCTGCACGACGTCGAGGTGGACCGGATCGCGGACCGGCTGTTCTGGGCCGCGTTCCGCAACTGCGGGCAGGTCTGCATGGCGGTCAAACGCGTCTACGCCCCGGCCCGGCTCCACGCCGAGGTCGTCGAAGCCCTCGCCCAGCGCGCGAAGACCGTCGCCGTCGGGGCCGGCCTCGACCCGGACACCCGGCTGGGCCCGGTCAACAACGCCCCCCAGCTGGACCGGATCGAACAGGTCGCGAAGCAGGCCCTGGCGGACGGCGCCCGGGCGGCGGCCGGCGGCCACCGGCTGGACGGGCCGGGCTACTTCTTCGCTCCCACGATCCTCACCGATGTCCCGCCTGGCAGCCCGGTGGTGACCGAGGAACAGTTCGGACCGGTCCTTCCGGTGCTGCCGTACCGGAGCCTCGACGAAGCCGTCGACGCTGCCAACGGCACCGGCTTCGGACTGGGCGGCTCCGTATGGGGCACTGATCTCGACCAGGCCGAGGTGGTGGCCGACCGCCTCGAATGCGGCACGGCCTGGATCAACCACCATGCCGAACTGTCCCTCGCCCAGCCCTTCGCAGGCGTCAAGAACAGCGGTGTCGGCGTCGCGGGCGGACCGTGGGGGCTGTACGGCAACCTCCGGCCGTTCGTCGTCCACCGCCCGCAGGAGGAATGACGATGAGGTTTCAGGCGGCCGTACTTCGCTCGTACGAGGACCCGTTCGCGCTCGAGGAGGTGACCCTGCGCACGGAACCCGCCGTCGGCGAGATCCTGGTCGAGATCGCGGGCTGCGGGATGTGCCGGACCGATCTCGCGGTCCGGCGATCGGCCGGCTGCAGCCCGCTGCCGGCGGTGCTCGGCCACGAGGGGGCCGGGGTCGTGGTGTGGACGGGCGGCGGCCCAGACACCGCGATCGGCGTCGGCGACCACGTCGTGCTGAGCTTCGACTCCTGCGGACACTGCCGGAACTGCCGCGGCGCGGCCCCTGCCTACTGCGAATCCTTCGCCTCCCTCAACCTCTTCGGAGGACGCAAGGAGGACGCGCCGCGGCTCACCGACGCGACCGGGGGAGCGCTGGCCCCCCGGTGGTTCGGCCAGTCCTCGTTCGCCGAGTACGCGCTCGTCCCGGCCCGCAACGCCGTCCGGGTAGACCCCGCACTGCCCGTCGAACTGCTCGGACCGCTCGGCTGCGGCTTCCTCACAGGCGCCGGAGCGGTCTTCAACTCCTTCGGCGCCGGCCCCGGCGACACCCTCGCGGTCTTCGGCGCGGGAGCGGTAGGCCTGGCCGCGGTGATGGCGGCCACCGCCGCCGGCGCGCTGGCTGTGGCCGTCGACCGGCATCCCCAACGGCTGGCCCTGGCCGAACGGTTCGGCGCGATCCCGCTGTCCGCCGGAACGGCCGGACTGCCCGAGCAGATCCGGCGGCTGACCGACGGCGGCGCGCAGTACGCGCTGGACACCACGGCCTCGTCCCCGCTCATCAACGACGCGCTCCGGGCACTGCGCCCCACCGGCAGCCTCGGCCTGGTGGCACGGCTCCACACCGCGCTGCCGCTCGAACCGGGCACGCTGGACCGAGGCCGCAGCATCCGCCACATCTGCGAAGGGGACGCCGTACCTGGACTGCTGATACCCCGGCTGACCGGGCTGTGGCAGGCCGGACGCTTCCCCTTCGACCAGCTGATCCGCACCTACCCGCTGGCCGACATCAATGAGGCCGAACGCGACTGCGACGCGGGCCGCGTGGTCAAACCCGTCCTGCTCCCGGAGGGAAGAAGCCGATGAGCGAGGCATGCGGCACCGCAGACCCACCGCATCCGACAATCAGGCACCTCGCAGTCCCCACTCCCGCCAACGGAGGAAACATGGCCGGCACGGCGCCGCAGCACACGGACGTGGAAGGCGTGGACGGAGGCGTGGGCCTGACCGCCCTCCTGGTCGCCGCGGCACGGGCGATCGAGACCCACCGCCACGACAGCCTGGCAAAGGACGTCTACGCGGAGCACTTCGTGCGCGCCGCCCCGGCGTGCGCGGACTGGCCGGTGCGCATCCAGCAGGTCCCGGACGGGGACGGCAACCCGCTGTGGGGGCGGTTCGCCCGCTACTTCGGCCTGCGGACCAGGGTCCTCGACAACTTCCTCCTCCGGTCGGTCCGTACGAGTGCCCGTCAAGTGATCCTGCTGGGCGCGGGGCTGGATACCCGCGCCTTCCGGCTGGACTGGCCGTCCGACTGCGTGGTCTTCGAGATCGACAGGGCGGGCGTGCTGGCGTTCAAGCACCAGGTGCTCACGGACCTGTCGGCCACCCCGAAGGTGAAGCGCGTCCCCGTACCAGTCGACCTGCGCGCCGACTGGGTCACCGCGCTGACCACCGCCGGCTTCGACCCGGCCACACCGAGCGTCTGGCTGGCAGAGGGACTGCTCTTCTACCTGCCGAGCCCCGCCGAGACGTACCTCATCGACACGGTGGACCAGCTGACCACCGAAGGCAGCGCGCTGGCCTTCGAGGTCAAGCTGGAGAAGAACCTGCTGGAGTACCGCGACAGCGCGATCTACACGGCGACGCGAGAACAGATCGGCATCGATCTGCTCCGCCTCTTCGACAAGGGACCACGACCCGACTCCGCGGGCGACCTGGCGGCCAAGGGCTGGTCCACCTCGGTACACACCCCCTTCGACTTCACCCACCAGCACGGACGCGGCCCCCTCCCCGAGCCGAACGACGCGCTGGAGGGGAACCGGTGGGTGTTCGCGCACAAGCCCCGGTTATGACGTCCGCAGCGCTCACGGCGACGTCGGCACAGGGCCGGCATCCAGCACACCGCCCGGACCTGCCACGACGCCAGTGAGCGTGAGGCGGCCGAGAACGGTTGCCGTGATGGCTCCTTGATCTGTGAGCATTTCCCGAAGATGGGGATGCCGCGGCCTCTCTTCGGCGTTGATCGACTTCTTTGCGCATGAAGGCGGGCGCCATTGACGTAAGGGCGCATCACACCGGCGCGTTAGGTGCGTGCGCGCCGGTGCCGTACATCTGGACGTACGACTCCGTGCCCGGCGCCGGCGACTATAGTCCGGGACCTCCCGGTGCTCCTGCTCACTGTGTGTCTTCGCCTCCCGCCACGACGTGCTGCTCTCGGTTGGCCGTCGGCCGCAGCTGGCCGACCTGTACGCCGAGGTCGAGCAGGTGCACGGCGACAGCTTCCGCGCGGACTGGCGCATCACCGAGCTGATCCGGCACGCCGCAACGTGCGGGGCTCCCGACCCTGATGAGGCTCTCTGAAATCGGCCAGGGCCGCTCGCCGCCTCAGCCGGTCCGGTGCTCAACGGAGTGAGCTTCGACGAGCACCGCGCGTGTCTTCGGCCAGGATCACCGGCTTGTGGAGTGCGCGGGTCATATCGCACGGACAGAATGCCATCGGGGTCCCCGCAGCGGCCGTCTACGCTCTCGGCATGCAGCGCAGCGATGTCACGCGGGACGACGGTACGTGGGTGGGCCTGTCCCTGGACGTACAGGACCGCCACCAGCCGGAGCTGAGCGTGTTCACTGCCGGTGCGCAACTGCTGGTCTCCCAGATGTCGCAGCCTGTGCTGCTCGCCGTCGTCGATGAGCAACACGAGGGCGTGGACTTCTGGCGCACCGACGGGTACCGCTCCTTCGTCCCGCCCTTGCGTGCCGATGCGGGCCGCGCCCTGGCGGGCAGCCCGGAACGGTGGGCCCACCGCTTTGCGCAGTACCTCATCGACTCGCCGGGCGGCCCGTTGCACGAGGGCCGGTGGCTGCTCTCGTGCGAGAGCCCGCTCCGGCGCTGGCGCCACGCCGACGCCTCGCACGCCGAATACTGGAGCTCGATGCTCGTCGACGGCCATCCAAACGGCTACATCGACTGGTTCCTCCATGCGCATTCGTGGGAGGTCCTGCCGCTGCGGCCGATGCCCGATGCCGACGACAGCCGGGTCAAGGCGTACCGCAAGCAAGCCCGTGAAGGGACACTCCCACCCGTCCTGTTGTGGTGGGTCAGTGGGCTGGACTGCCATCTGATCCTGGACGGTCACGCGCGGTTCGCCGCGGCGGTCGCCGAATCCGTCGAGCCTCCGCTACTGCAACTGCACCGCACGGTCCCGCGCGATGACCTGGCCACGCGCACCGAGGAAGCCGTGGGCTTCTACGAGGACGAACTGGCACGCTTCGCCGAACTCCGCGCCATCCACGGCCCCGCCGTCCCGGACGGCACTGCCACCGCCGGCCCACAACTCGTCCGCCTCCTTCACGACCTGAACACCGCGGAACAGCCGACCTGGGCCTGGCCCCTGCCCGGCGGGGAAAAGCAGTGGCGTCGCATCGCGCGCGAGGTGACAGACAGCCAGAACTGGCCCTGTACCTGACTCCTGCCGACCCCTCCCGCCAACCATGACATCCGGGCACACCGACGCACCGTCAGGGGGCACGCGCCGCGATGAGGGCCAACCTTCCCAGGCTCGAAATATCACGCGTACGCAGGCTGCCCTCAGCAGGACTCGGCGGCCTCTTGCTGTCGCGGTCCCTGATCAGGTACCGGGCGGTGGCGCCAGCATCCTGGAGGTCCATGACCACGTTCCCTGCGCTCCGGGTAACCCAGTCTGCAGTGGGGTGGGCGGCCGCGCCGAGGATGCGAATGCGGCGGTTTGTGTGCTCTATGACGGCGAAGACGTACAGCGTCGCACCGTTGAGGGTGGTGGCGTGAAGAAGTCGCAGGCCAGGATAGCGTGGGCCTGGTCTTCACACACTGACGTTGGACCCGCTCC
Source organism: Streptomyces sp. NBC_01450 (assembly GCF_036227505.1). Classification (NCBI taxonomy): domain Bacteria; kingdom Bacillati; phylum Actinomycetota; class Actinomycetes; order Kitasatosporales; family Streptomycetaceae; genus Streptomyces; species Streptomyces sp. NBC_01450. The sequence continues at coordinate 1,590,780 of NZ_CP109481.1, forward strand.
TTCCAGCCGCGCGAGCGATTCCCTGGAATGGATCAGCAAGGGGAGACCGGTGGCTCCTGCGGACTCAGGCGCCCACTGTCCCGTCGACACCCTCACGCAGAAAGTCCGCGTGCCCGTTGTGGCGGCCGTACTCCAGGAGCACGTGCACCATCACCATCCGCAGCGATACCTCCTCGCGCCATCTTGGCTGATACCCGGCCTGGTCCAGGGACTCAGCCTCCCGCTCGATACGGCGCGAGTTCTCCACCTCGGCCTCCCAGGCTACGAACGCCTCGTCCCTGGTCGACGCGCTCGCGTCGTAGGCCGCCTGGAAGTCGATCTTGTCGGACCAGACCATGGGCGCGTCGTTGTCCTCAAACACTCGACGGAACCAAGCACGCTCCACCTCCGCCATGTGCCGCACCAGACCGAGCAGCGAAAGCGTGGACGGCGGCATCGACTGCTGCCGCAATTCCTCGTCGGTAAGCCCTTCGCACTTCATGGCGAGGGTCGCGCGATGGTAGTCGAGAAAAGCCCGCAGCATGTCGCGTTCGCTTCCAAAACTGGGCGGTCCTATGCGATTGTCGCTGGTCACTGGCCGTGCTCCTCATCCGCGCCTGCATTCAGGGCCAGAATCTACTCCTGTCGGCTGTCCCCATACGAGGCCCGTCAACCGGACCTGACTGTCGCCACGATGGGCGCCGGTCACAGGAATCAGCGAGGCTCATCGGTCACCGGCAGCCGCAACTACCCCTTGGAATCGATCATCTAGGTCATTTTCGGTGTCGCCGGCACGCACAGCCACGCGAGGCCTGCGGCGGCCAGGTAGGCGAGCGCGCCGATGGCCATGCTGGTGCGCAGCCCGGTGTTGTAGTCGGTGGCTGTGGCGAGCAGGCTGCCGCCGAGCGCGACGCCGGTGGCGCTGCCGATCTGGCGGGTGGTGTTGAACAGGGCGGAGGCGGCGCCTGAGTACGCCGCCGAAGGCGCGGCACCCATCACGGTGGCGGTTGAACCGGTGAGGGCGAAGGAGGTACCGAATCCCGCGGCCATCATCGGGGCCACCAGCAGCGGGTAGGCGGGGTCGGCTCCCGCCGCGGCCCAGCCGGCCAGCCCCAGGGCAGCCAGGAGCATGCCGGAGATCACCAGTGGACGATCGCCGGTGCGGCGGGCCAGCCGCCCGGACAGGACGGAGGCGAACATGGTCATCGCCACCGCCGGGAACAGCGCCAGCCCGGTGCCGAGGGCGCTGAAGCCGCGCTGGTGCTGGAATTCCAGACTGGCGGTGAACACCATGCCGTAGAAGCCGAAGTTGAACAGCAGGCCGATGACGGCTCCACCGCTCATCGCACGAGAGCACAGCAGGCTCGGCGGAAGGACAGGAGAGCGGGCCAGCCGCTCGCGCACCGCGAACGCCGCGGCGGCCAGCACGGCCAGGCCCACCCCGGCGAGAACAGCCGGATCGGACCAGCCCCGCCGCCCGGCCTCGTTGAGCGCCGCGGTCAGCAGCGCCACCGCCGCCACCACCGCGCACTGCGCCGGCCAGTCCAGGGCCCGGGCAGCGCGCCGGGGCGAGCGTGCCACATGCCGCAGCGTCAGCACCAGGCAGGCCACACCGACGGGCAGGTTGATGAGGAACACCCAGCGCCAACCCATCGTGGAGACGAGCAGCCCACCCAGCAGCGGACCAGCAGCGGCCGCGATGCCCGCCATCGAACCCCACAGTCCGAAGGCCCGCGAGCGTGCGGCCGGCGCCGGGTAGGCCTGCTGAAGCAGGGCCAGGGAACCGGGCACGATCAGAGCCGCACCGAGCCCCTCCACCAGCCGGGCCGCAACCAGGGACGGGGCGCTCGGCGCGAGCGCGCACGCGGCCGAGGACAGAGTGAACACCGCCACGCCCGTGCAGAAGACCCGACGGTTGCCCAGCCGGTCACCGAGTGCGCCACCGGTCAGCAGGAACCCGGCGAAGACCAGGGTGTACCCATCGGTGATCCACTGGATGCCGGTGAGCGAGGCCGACAGTTCGCGGCCGATCACCGGCACGGCGACGTTGATGGCCGTCACATCCAGGATCACCATGAAATACCCGGCACACACCGCCAGCAGCGGTGCCCAGGACCGTCGCTCGGACTCCGGGGCCGGCTCGGGAGAGGGCATCGACTCACCACCGCCGGCCGACTCCGCGAACGTCACGGCCCCAACTCCATCCCATCCACCGAGACACGACACAAAAGGCCACAATAAGGGACATATACGGGACTGCGAGATCACCCGGGGGGCCCGTCGAGGAACTACTGGTTGCTTCCAGGATTTCAGCTCGTTGATGTGATAGAGGGCGCTTCGATGGGTTGATCGGGCCATTGCGGGCGAAGTTGGAGGCGGTGGCGCCGTATCTGGAGGAACGTCAGCGCCGACTGCTGTACGCGGCGGAGGCGCGGCAGCTCGGACACGGCGGGATCGCCGCCGTCACCGAGGCCGCAGGTGTCTCCAAGGGGTGCGTCAGCCGGGGACTTGCCGAGCTGGAGGAAGGAGCCGAGCCCGATGGCAGGGTGCGCCGCCCGGGCGGGGGCCGCCCGGCACTGACCGAGAAGGACCCAGGACTACGCCCAGCACTGCTGTCCCTGGTCGAGGACAGCACACTTTGCGATCCGATAGGGCCGTTGACCTGGACGACGAAGTCGCTGCGGCACTTGGCCCGCGAACTCGCCGCCCAGGGCCGCGTCGTGGGCCGGGACACGGTCGCCGCGCTGCTGAAGGAGGCTGGGTTCAGCCTGCGCGGCAACGCCAAGGTCCTGGCAGGCAGTGGCCATCCCGACCGCGACGCCCAGTTCCGGCACCTCAACGACAAAGTGCGGGAGTTCCTGGACACGGGCGACCCCGTGATCAGCGTGGACACCAAGAAGAAAGAACGGATCGGACTGTTCGCCCAGGCCGGACGGGAGTGGGCCCCTCCCCGCGCGCCGGTGAAGGTCCTCGACCACGACTTCCCCACCCAGGCGGTCGGCACCGCGATCCCCTACGGCATCTACGACATCGGACGCAACGCCGGCTACGTCGTGGTGGGCACCGACCACGACACCGCAGCATTCGCAGTAACCGCCCTACGCCGCTGGTGGAAGGAGGAAGGCAGCGCCGCCTACCCGCACGCCCGTCGGCTGCTGATCACCGCCGACGGTGGCGGCTCCAACAGCTCCCGCACCAAGGCGTGGAAGGCCAACCTCGCCGTCCTCGCCACCGAGACCGGCCTTCAGATCAGCGTATGCCACCTACCGCCCGGCACATCGAAATGGAACAAGGTCGAACACCGCCTGTTCTCCTTTATCTCCATGAACTGGCGCGCCCGCCCGCTGACCAGCTTCGAGGTGGCCCTGAACCTGATCGCCTCCACCACCACCGCGACCGGGCTGCACGTGACCGCACGACTGGACGAGAACAGCTACCCCACCGGGATCGAGATCGACGCGCAGCACGCCGCCGCGCTGAAGATCAACCCCGATGACTTCCACGGCGAGTGGAACTACACCATCCCGCCACAGCCCGGCGTCCCTCCGGTGCCGCTGCAGCCGCCCGGACGCCGTTCCCACCCCCGCACGGCCCACACCTTCGACGCAGCCCTGGCCACTCACCCGGTGCTGACTGGCCTCACCCGCCAAGCCCTCGACCACCTCGTCGCCGAGATCCGCGAGATGGTCGACACACTCCCGCCGGAACAACGCCCCCGCCACCGTAAGCTCGCCGTCGAGAACATCATCTGGGCCGCCGTCCTGGACCAGCGGGGCCTGCCCGCCTCGTTGACCGCCCGCCTCTTCCGCATCGGCGAGAACCAGATGCGCGCCCTCATCCAGCAGACCCGGCCCCTGCTCCAGCAACATGGCCACCACAGCGAGCCGCTCCCCGTCCACCTCATCGACCCCTGCGAACTCGCCAGATACGTCATGAGCACGGCATCAACCACAAGTTGACGCGACACGGACCACTAATTCATCGACGGGCCCGCCGGGCTCAGTGGGGAGCGTCCGCCCTGTCGTGCGGGACCGTCCATGACGCGTGGGTGTTGACCTGTGTCACCGTGGCCTGGGTCAGCTGCCTGTAGCGCCGTGCGATCTTCTCGGCCTCGCCGCCGGGAAGCGGCCCGCCGTGCTCCGCCGCTCGGGCGATGATCTCTTCCGGCCCCAGGTCCCGGTTGGCCATGACGATCGCGTTGACCGTCGGGCGGCGCGTCTCGTCGTACCGGCGCAGCGCGGCCACCGGATCGGGTTCCCCGGCCAGGCACCAGGCCAGCACCCGGGCGTCGACGACGGACTGCGATCCGCCGTTCATACCCATGGGGAACATCGGGTGGGCGGCGTCGCCGAGCAGGGCGACGCGTCCGAAACTCCAGCGGGGAAGGGGGTCGCGGTCGAGCATGGGGTACTCGAAGACCGCGGAGGAGTGTTCGACCAGGGTCGGCACATCGATCCACGGGAGGCGCCAGTCCGCCGCGCCGGCGCGGGCCTCCGCCGGGGTGATGCGACGGTGGGAACGGTCCGGGGTGGCACCGGCGGAGCGTCCGTGACGTATCTCGAGCACCCAGTTCATCAGGGCTTTACCGTCCGGCGTCGCCGGGTCCTCGATCGGGTAGGCGACGAACTTCGCGCCGGGCGTGCCGCCGGCCACCACGATCGAGCGGCCGTCGAGGATGTGCGGATACCGTGCGACCCCGCGCCACATGTGGACGCCGTTCCCGTGGGATGGCCCCTCGTTCGGGTAGAGCTGGGCGCGGACCGCGGAGTCGATGCCGTCGGAGCCGATCAGTACGTCGGCGTCCTCTGCCGTCGGCGCACCGCTGGACCGGTCCAGGAAGTGGGCCCGTACGCCGTGCGCCGTCTGCTCGAAGCGCCGGAACCGCAGGCCGGTGCGGACCGCGTCCGGGCCCAGGCGTTCACGCACTGCCGCCAGCAGCAGCACGTGCAGGCGGCCCCGGTGCACGGAGAACTGCGGCCAGTGGTAGCCCGCCGCGAGGCCGAGCGGCTCCTCCCACACGGGTCGGCCGGCCCGGTCGTGGTAGCCCAGCCGCTGCGGGGGTAGTGCGATGGCGGCCAGGTCGTCGGCCAGGCCGAGCTCGGCGAGTTCGCGCACGGCGTGCGGCAGCAGGTTGATCCCCACGCCGACCGCCTCGATGGAACGCGCCGCCTCGCACACCCGCGGCCGCAAGCCCGCGGCGTGCAGGCTCAGGGCACAGGTCAGGCCGGCTATGCCGCCACCGACGACGGTGACCCTCATCGAACGGTCCCGGCCTGGGGCCGGCACAGGGGCGGGCGCACATCACTGGAGAACATGACCATGATCTTAATCGACTCAACTCCGGTCCGCTGCTGATCACTTCGACCACTTCCATCACTGGAGGCGTCGCGAATTTGCGGGTTGCTTCCGGGACTTGGGTTCGTTGATCTGGTATGGGCCGTTTCGATGAGTTGATCAGTCCGTTGCGTGCGAAGTTTGAGGCGGTGACTCCGCATCTCAACGAGCGGCAGTGCCGTCTGCTGTATGCGGCGGAAGCGCGGCAGCTCGGACATGGTGGGATCGCGGCTGTCGCCAGGGCCGCGGGGGTCTCCACGGGGTGCGTCAGTCGGGGCCTTGTCGAGTTGGAGGACGATGCCGAGCCCGATGGCCGGGTACGCCGGCGAGGTGCGGGGCGTCCCGCGCTGGCGGCGAAGGACCCGGGACTCCGAGTTGCGCTGCTGGCGTTGGTCGAGGACAGCACGCAAAGTGACCCGATAGGGCCGTTGACCTGGACCACGAAGTCGCTGCGGCATCTGACCACCGAGCTCGCCGCCCAGGGCCGCGCGGTGGGCCGGGACATGATCGCCGCATTGTTGAAGGAGGCGGGCTTCAGCCTGCGGAGCAACGCCAAGGTCCTGGCCGGCAGCGGTCGCCGGGACCGCGATGCCCAGTTCCGCCACCTCAACGACAAGGTGCGCCAGTTCCTGGACGCCGGCGACCCCGTGATCAGCGTGGACACGAAGAAGAAGGAACAGATCGGGCTGTTCGCGCAGGCCGGGCGGGAAACCTCGACTACCTGCAGCAACGTTGGGACGGGGGCGAACACAGCGCCAAGATCCTGCACCAGGAACTCCTCGCCAAGGGCTACCTGGGTCACTACCAGCGCGTGAAAATGGCCGTCGCTCCTCTACGGCGCGGCCTGCCCCTGGACGAGCCACGCGAGCGACCACCCTCCCCGCGCGAAGCCGCCCGGTGGATCATCACCACTCACAACCGGCACGGCCCGCACACCGCGCAACGTCTGCAGCGGTTACTCGAGCACTGCCCGGAACTCCGCCGCACCCACGACCTTGTCCGCCAGTTCGCCACCACGCTCGATGCCCGTGACACGGCACCCTTGCCGCACCGGCTCGACAAACTCAGCGTCAGTGGACTGGCTCCGCTCGCCGGTATCGCCACAGCTCTGCGTGAAGACCAGCAGGCGGTCACCCAGGGAATCATCACCCCCCAACTCGGGGGTCAACGAAGGCCGTATCACCGACGTGAAGCTCCAGAAACGCATCATGGGAGGGCGCGCCGGCGTCCCGCTCCTGCGCCACCGAGTCATACTGATCGCCCACATACGCCGCCGCTACGCGGGCAGACCGACCGCCGCGTCGAAATGATCTCCGGCTACGAAAATCTTGCCAGAGCCGTCAACGTGCACAAGCGTGTACGGGGAAACGTGCACAGCTCTAACGGTCTCGCGCCGTGGCGACCGTCAGATTGCGACCGTGGTGTTGAGATATCCGGTACTCGCGGAGCAACGGCCGCATTTCCGTGAGCGACGTAGCAGAGAGCAGCGAACCCGGGGAGATCGGCGCCCGATCGACTACGGACTTCGAGCGGTCAGCGGCAGGTCAGTATGGCGTCCAACAGGAGGCCGTCGTCGTCACGGCGTGCTGACTGGACTACCTCCGCGACTGCTGGCGGTAGCGACCGGGGGCCAAGCCGTACTCTCGTTTGAACGCTTTGGCGAAGGCGAATTCGGAGGTGTATCCGGTGCGTTGCGCGACGGTCTGTAGCGGCTTGTCGCTGTCGCGTAGCAGTCGCGCCGCCAGGGTCATCCGCCACCAGGTCAGGTAGCCCAGCGGCGGTTTGCCGACCAGCGAGGTGAACCGGCGGGAGAAGGCCGCGCGCGACAGTCCGGCTTTCGCGCCCAGCGCTTCGACCGTCCACTGCCCGGCGGGTTCCTGGTGGATATGGCGCAGCGCTGCGGTGATCACCGGATCGCGCAGCGTCGCGGCCCACCCGGTGGCCGGGCCGTCGTCGGTTTGCTCGTCGAGCCAGGCCCGCAGGATGTACAGCAGCATGATGTCCAGCAGGGCCGACACGACCGCTTCGGTTCCGTGGTTGGGGTTGGCGATCTCGTCGCCGAGCAGGTTGACGGCAGCAAGTAGCGGCGTGCGGTGGCCGAGACGTGCCGGAAGATGGATGACCTCAGGCAGTTCCTCGAACAGTGGATGCGGCCGGGTCTGGTCGAGCGTGTATGCGCCGCACAGAAGGACCGACTTGGCCCCCTCGCCGTCGTCGGCGCTCGGCACTATCTCCCGCAGGGAGGCCGAGGGCGCGCCCGTCAGAGACGTCGACGGGCTATCGGCCAGAGCGTGCCCGCAGCCGTGCGGAAGGCACACCACATCGCCCACGCTCAGGGCGATCGCGGCGCCAGCCGACGGGATCAGCCAGCATGTCCCTTCCAGTACCACATGGAAGCCGGCCCCCGAGAACGGCTCGGCCAGCACTCCCCACGGAGCGTGCTTGCGGATCTCACTGGAATGCGGGCGCCCCGTACGCATGACGCCGATCGCATCGCTGAGCACGTCCATCGCCAGATCGTATCGTGAAGCTACTACAGGTAAGACGATCAGATATGAAACGAAGACGGTGAGCCATGGGGAGCGGTTCCTGACCTCCATACGCTGAGTGGGCCAAGCGGATTGACCGATTGGTCTACCAGAAGGGCAGGACATGAGCCTGTACACCGCCGTTGCGACCGCGACCGGCCGCGACGGCCGCGCCTTCAGTTCGGACCGCAAGTTGGACGTCGTGCTGGCCCTCCAAAAGGAGTTGGGCGGCACCGGCAACGGCACCAACCCCGAGCAGCTCTTCGCGGCGGGCTATGCGGCCTGCTTCGCCACCTCCATGCAGCTGGTGGCGCAGAAGAAGAAGATCGACGTCTCGGGCATGCTGGTCACCGCCGAAGTCGGCCTCGTCCCCAACGGGCAGGGCGGCTTCCAGCTCGAAGCCAGCCTGCGGACGAAGCTACCGGACAGCCTGCCCCCGGAAGCCGGTCGCGAGCTCATCGAGGCCACCCACCAGGTTTGCCCGTACTCCAACGCCACGCGCGGCAACATCCCGGTCGAGCTGCTCGCCGAGTAACCACCGCCCGCTGAACGCCACCTGGACCGCAACCGCCAGAGTCCGCGATCCAGGTGGCGTCGTCTTGCCCGGTTGCCCCACGGCGCGAGGCAACGCCCCTTGGGGTCTTGTCAACTTGGTGGGGTTCGAAGTGTGTTGGGGCTTGACGGGGCGAAGGGAGCCGTCGGCCGGTGCTGTGGTCAGGGTGCCGCGGGTACGCCTGTGATCTTGTTCCAGATCGTGAAGCGGAGGGTCATCTCGGCGCGGTGGTCGGGCGCGGTCAGAAGGGGGCGGCGGGGCCGGAAGTGTGGCGAGACGGCGCTGAACACCGAGAGGAATTTCTGGGCGCCGGCGGGTGAGCGGAAGCCCTTCATGGCGCGTTCGCGCCGGCGGGTCGGCTGGTGGGAGTTCTCCGCGCGGTTGTTCAGGTACGTGGACTGCCGGTGCCCGACGGAGCGCATCAGCTCGCGGTGGGCGACGCTGTAGCCGCGGAGCTTGTCGGTGACCAGCGCCCGCGGCACCCGGCACTGCTTCTTCATCAGCTTGGCCATGAACCGCCTGGCCGCCTTGGCGTCGCGCCTGCTCTGGACAAGGACGTCCAGCACGTTGCCGTCCTGGCCGACCGCGCGCCACAGCTACCACCGCTCGCCGTTGATCTCTACGAACACCTCGTCCAGCTGCCACTTGTCACCGGCCCGGGGCTTTCGGCGGCGCAGCCCGGCCGCGTACGCGGGTCCGAACTTGGCGCACCACTGGCGGATCGTCTCCTAAGCTAAGAGCTGTCCCGCAAATGGCGGGTGGGGCGAGGTGCTGAGCGGATACTCGCAAGACTCCGACGAGGCCGCTGTGGCAGCCTGCGGGCATGCCAGAGCTGCGCGTGCATGCAGGCCGTCACTACGCGATCCAGTTCCACTACGCCTTGCCAGACGACGCCTGGTGTGTGGAGCTGAGCGAGGCCGTCCCGGCGCCGGCTGCGTGGGCTGAGATTCCCAACGCAGAAACTCACCTGCCTGGAGCTGCCTTCGTGGTGGCGGTGATACCCGACGAAGACCCGAGCCTGGAGCCGACCGTCCACGTCCACAGCCACGACGAGCACGTCATCCCCTACGAGATCATGCGCTGGTTCATGGAGCAGGTGGCCGAGCAGGTTGAACGCTGCCGCCTCGCGTTCGAGCAAGGAGCACCTGAAGCAGTGGAATGATCACGCAGTGACTGGTGTGATCACGGCGTCGGAGCCTTCCTGGATAGCCCCGTTCAGCGGACTGAGCCCGCGGCAGTTCGACAAGCTGGTCACCGCGTTACGACGCGAGGGCGCAGACCCCGTTCGCAAGGGACGGCCATGGAGCCTGCCGCTGGAGGACCGGGTGCTGCTGGTCGCCGCGTACTGGCGGACGAACCTGACATTGCGGCAGCTCGCCCCGGTCTTCGGTATCTCGAAGTCGGCAGCGGATCGCATCATCGACCACCTCGGGCCCTCCCTGGCGCTGCAACAGCGCAAGCGGTTCCGCAAGGACACCGTGCTGATCGTGGACGGCACCCTGGTGCCCACCCGCGATCACAGCATCGCCGAGCAGTCGAAGAACTACCGTTACTCGACCAACCACCAGGTCGTCATCGACGCCGACACCCGACTCGTCGTCGCCGTCGGCCGACCCCTGCCTGGCAACCGCAATGACTGCAAGGCAGGGGAGCTTTCCGGCGCGAAAGACGCCGTCGGCAAGACCACGGTCATCGCGGACGGCGGCTACCGCGGCACCGGCCTGGTCATCCCGCACCGACGCGAACGCGGTCAGACCGAACTGTCGGGCCTGGAAAGAGGAACACAACGCCTCCCACCGCAAGGTCCGAGCACGCGTCGAGCACGCCTTCGCCCGCATGAAGAGCTGGAAGATCCTCCGCGACCGCCGCCTCAAAGGCGACGGCGTCCACTACGCCATGCTCGGCATCGCCCGCCTGCACAACCTCGCCCTCACCGGGTGACGGAGAAGCGAGCAGGTCCTCCCGTACGCCAGAGATCATTTACGGGACAACGCTTAGGAGACGATCACGCCGCGGGCGAGCATGAGCTCCTCAACCTCGCGGAAGCTCAGCGGGAAGCGGTGATACAGCCACACGCAAGTAGGCGATGATCTCCGCCGGGTACCGGAACCCCTCATACGACGACGACCCCGCGTCCAAGACTGCCCCCACACGGTGAGCTGCGCGGTGAACGGGACGATGCCGAGGAAGACGGACGCGAGCGGCATCACGGCCAGGAGGTGGCGCAGCTGGCCGCGCATGGCGTCGGGGCCTGCGGTGCGGTAGCGCAGGACGGACTCTTCCATGAGGACGACGTAGCGGTGTCCGCCCTCATAGAGGAAGCGCGAGCGGGCGACCCGGGCGGCGACCGCTTCGGAAACGTCGTTGGGCGTGCCCTGGAAGGCCGTGATCTGCCCCATGAAGGCGGTGGCGAAGCCGGGTGCCTGACCAGTGACATACCCCTCCGAATTCACACCAACAAACCAATACCTGTCATCAGGCCGGGAAGTCGCCACGATACCCGGACGCGATGCCATCGCCTCCGCCTTTCTCTACGCGGATTTGCTGCCCGGGTCCGTCTCTGGGATCTTGTCCGGGGGCGGCGACGTCAAGCGACGCGCCCAGCGGCCGGCACCACTCGACCCGAGGTCACCACTAGACCGACTGGTGGGCCGTGGCCGAGCCACGAGCAGCGGCTCGGCAAACTGTCGCCATACGAAGAAGGGGAATAGCGTGAACACCGAGAAGGTTACGGCCCGACGCCTTACGACTGAGGAGGTTTCAGAACTGAACCTCCAGGACAGTATATTCGTTTCGGCAGAGATGGATGGTATTCCTCTCGACTGCTACGCCCCGGCTTTCCTCGCGAAGCCAGGTAAGAATTTCGAGGGAGGATCCTTCACCGCAAGGACGATCTTCGGTAAGGAAATTCATATTCTCCCGGACAATACCGAAGAACGCGGGATCTGGGTTTCCGACGAGGCAGGGGAAGAAATCGAAGTTCTCCAGAGTGCTGGCGTCCTCCTAAACCTCGCCCTCTTCGTGCCCAACGGGAACAAGGAATCTCTGGAGTCGCTGTACACCGCCGCAAGGGAAGCGTTCGGCGTGGGAATCGTTCAGCGCTGGAACGAGGAAGTCATCCCGGTGCCGGACGTCAAGGTCGACCTGTACGAAGAGCCGACCCGCGGGCGGAAGAACACGAGCAGCCAGATCCGCGACCGCCGCGCCTTGGACATCTACCCCACCCGAGTGCGGTTCATGGAGCCCAGCGATGGCTGGAGGTTCATCCTCGAACCGCACAAGGACGTCATCGACGACACACCGACGATCTGAGCTGACAGCAGCCCAGAAGAGGCCCGGCAGCGGCGGCGTACTGGTCTTCAGGCGGCTGCGAGGGTGACCCTCGACGCCTCGGTCTGGCGGCGGGGACGGGCCAGGCGGCGGGACATGAGGGTGATGGCGGCCGGCCCGGTCCGCCGCCGTTCGGCCAGCCGCCGGGCACGGCAGCCGACCCCGAAGAAGCGCAGGGACGTGTGTCTGGAAGACCAGGGCGGGACGGCAAACTCCCCCGCTTCGCCCGGTGCTGAATCTGTGGCCGGAGAACGCGTCAGGGGCCCGGCTGGTGCCGGGCCCCTGCTTTTGTAGCGGGGACAGGATTTGAACCTGCGACCTCTGGGTTATGAGCCCAGCGAGCTACCGAGCTGCTCCGCGATCGTCCTCACCGCCGGCGCCCTGGGCACCGTCCCGGCGGACGCCACCGGACAGGCCCTCGACCTCGGCGTCCGACGGCTCACCCAGGTACGGGAACAGGGGCGGGCGCAGGCGTAGGACAGGCGTAGGAGGCGCCACGAGTTCCACGGCGTCGCAGGCCTGCGGCTCTGTCAGGGCCGCCGCTGCAGGAGAACGTAGCCGTCCTGGTCCGCGACGGTTCGGTAGAGGCCGTTGTTGCGGACCTCGGACAGCATCCTGCGGTCGTCGTCGGGTGAGATCGGCCAGCCCATCGGTTGCGCGTTGTCGTCGATGATCCACTCCGGGTCGGGACGGCTGCCCCCCAGGCCGAACACGCTGACCCGGGTGCGGTTGGTGAGCTGCGGGACCAGCCGGTTGGAGGCGGCGACGGTGGCGTCGTCCGGGATGCGGTCCATCAGCCGCCGCGCGGTCGCGAGCCGGGGATCGGTGTGCCAGGTGGCGGGCTGCGTCAGCTGCCACAGCGGGAACTGGGGCAGCAGGAGCACGGTGACGGCCGCGCTCGCCGCCAGCGCGTACCGCACCGGTCCGGGCCGGGTCAGCGCGTCGACGAAGGCGGCGAACAGGATCGGCATCAGGACCGCGCTGTAGTGGTAGTTGGTTCCCCAGTAGGCCGGGTTGTCCGACGCGAAGCGCCACACGAGCGTCGGCAGGGCCGCCCGCAGGAGCGGGGAGCGCACGGCCAGGAACCCGGTCACGGACAGCAGGGCCAGCACCGTCTGCGCCTTGGTGTCCGGGGTGACCATCCCCACCGTGTAGTGGAGGAGCAACTCGCCGGCGCCCGGCGTGGCGGACCCCGCGCCGGGCACGCTGGAGCTGTAGGCGAACGTGCCGCCGGGGTTGAACGCCGGTATCACGACCAGCATCTCCAGGAAGGACCCGAGCACTCCGGCCAGGAACAGGGCACCTCCCGTCCTGCGGTCGTCGCGCTCGCCGGTACGCGCGATCAGCAGGCCCACGACCGCGACGGTCAGCCCGAGATCCTCCTTCACCAGCAGCAGCGGAAGCGCCCACAGGGCCGCGGCACGCGCCCGACCGCGGCCCACCGCCGTCAGGGAGAACGCCAGCAGCGGCACGGCGAAGCACACCTCGTGGAAGTCGAACCCGACCGTCTGTGCGACACCCCAGGAGGTGCCGTAGCCGAGGCCGATCACCAGCGCCGCCCGTCGGCCGCGTACCTCCTCGGCCCACCTGGCCAGGGGTATCACCGCCACCGCGAGCAGTGCGGCCTGCGCCACCAGCAGGGTCACCGGCGTCGGCCAGACCCGGTACAGCGGTGCCAGCAGGGCCAGTACGGGCGAGAAGTGGTCGCCGAGCAGCGGGAACCCCGGTCCCTTGAGCTCGGCCACCGGCAAGTGCCCGTGCGCGTAGGACCGTACCGCCTGCTCGAAGATCCCCAGGTCGTAGCCGGTGGTCAGCATCCGCTGGTGCAGCCGCACGGACAGCGCCGTGTACGTCACGAAGCACACCAGGGCGAGCGACAGCGCGGTCGCCCAGCCGGGGGCATCCCGTGATGGCCGGGCCGTTCCGGTGACGGGTCCGGCCGCGTCGTTGCGAGACGGCGGGCGGGACGGGCGGGGCGTAGAGAGGAGCGTGGTCAGGCGGGTCGGCATGTCGGGGCCTTTCGTACGGCGGATCACCGGTGCGGCGCTCGCCGCGCGGGTGGGCCGGCGCGGCGAGCACCCTTCCGGGGCTCGGACACCGTGCCGGAGAGCCGCTGACCAGGCCCTGACCGAACCTGACGAAGCGGTCAGGGAGCCGCCGGAAGCCTGTGGCAGGCTGGCGGGGTGAGGATTCTGGTGGTGGAGGACGAGCGTGAGCTGGCGGAGACGCTGCGCCTCGGGCTGACGGCCGAGGGCTATCGCGTGGACGTGGCCCATGACGGCCGCGAGGGCCTGTGGAAGGCCCGCACGGGTGACTACGCGGCCGTCGTGCTCGACCTGATGCTGCCGCTGCTCAACGGCTACCGGGTCTGCGCCCAGCTGCGCCGTGAGGGCATCACCACCCCCGTGCTGGTGCTCACCGCGAAGGACGGCGACTGGGACCAGGCCGAGGCCCTCGACACCGGCGCCGACGACTACGTCACCAAGCCGTTCACCTACCTGGTCCTGGTCGCACGGCTGCGCGCGCTCATGCGCCGGGCGCGGGGACCCGCCTCCCCGCTGCTGGCGGTGGGCGACCTGGTCCTGGACGTGGCGGCCAGGACCTGCCGCAGGTCGGGCGTCGCCGTACCGCTCACGCCCCGGGAGTTCGGAGTCGCCGAGGTGCTCGCGCGGCGGCCGGGCGAAGCGGTCACGAAGTCGGAGATCCTGCACCACGCGTGGCCGGACGAGGCCGAGGACCTCAACCTGGTCGAGGTCCGGGTCAGCGCCCTGCGCCGGAAGATCGACACGGCCTTCGGACGGCAGTCCCTCCTGACGGTGCGCGGGGTGGGCTACCGGTTGGTCGACGACCGCGTGGAGACGGAGGAAGGCGCCGTTCAGGAGCCCCCGGCCAGGCGGTGGGACGGTGCCGGACGGAACTCCGGTGTCTGACGTTCCGAACGACCGGGATCCGAACGGCCGGGATCCGAGCGGGCGCCGCGCCCTGGTACCCGCGTTCCCGTCCGGCGTGCTCCGCCGGCTGCGGCGCGCCCGCCTTCTCCCCCGCTCGGTGCGGGCGCGTTCGGCGCTGGCCGCCGCCTTCGCCGCGGCCGTGCTCTTCACCTCCGGGGCCCTGCTGATGCGGCATCAGCTGTACGACGAGCGGCTGCGGGCCACCTCGTCGGTGGCCCAGCAGCAGGTCGACACCCTGCTCAGCGCCACCGCCTACGCGTCCATCGGCGGCCCCTGGGGAGCAGCGCCGTACGAAATCGTCGCCGACGACGGCATGCTCCTGGCGTCCAGTCCCGAGCTGGCGCCGTACGAGAAGGACGGCCACGCGTTCCTCCCGGGCCCGGGCCGGGGTGGGAGCCTGCCCCTGTACACCAGACGCCGGTTCACGTTCCCCGCCGTGGCCGAGCCGGCGGCCCGCTCGCTGTCCGGACGGAGCCTGACCACCGTCGACGGGACGGTGCCCGCCTCCTATCTGCCCGGCGAGACGCAGGGGCGCGGGGTGGCCGCCGACGCCCGGGTCCGGGTGTACGTCCTGATCGTCCCGGACGATGCCGAGCGGGCGGTCGGCGACCTCGACGGGGAACTCGTCGTGGCTGTTCCCGTCGCGACCGCGCTGGTGGCCGGGGTGGCCTGGCTGGCCACGCGGCGGGCGCTGCGGCCGGTCGAGGCGATCAGGGCGCGCACCGCCTCGGTGACCGCGACGGACCCCCGCGAACGGGTGGAGGTACCCGACACCGCCGACGAGGTGGCGGAACTGGCGCTGACCATCAACGCCACCCTGCAGCGGTTGGAGGAGGCGGCCACGGCGCAGCGCCGGTTCGTGGCGGACGCCGCGCACGAACTGCGCAGCCCACTCGCCACCCTGCTCGCGGGGCTGGAGGTGGCCACCGCCTACCCCGACCGGGCCGACTGGCCCGCCGTGGTGTCCGCGGCCGGCCGGCAGGCGCGGCGGCTGAGCGGTCTGACGGAGGAACTGCTCCTGCTGGCCCGGCTGGACGCGGGCGCCCCGCCGGCCCCCGCCGAACAGGTCGACGTTGCGGCACTGGCGGGCCGGCTCTCGAAGGAGTACGCGGAACGCGCCGGGGGTTCCCCGAAGGTGGATCTCCTCGTCGCCGCGCCGGATGCCGCGACAACGGTGTTCGCGGCACCCGGTCACCTCGAACGGATCCTCCGGAACCTGCTCGACAACGCCATGCGCCACGCCGCCGGCCGCGTACTGCTGACCGTGGCCCGGGACTCGGCCGCACCCGGGTCGGTGCTGTGCACCGTCCGCGACGACGGGGCCGGCATCACGGAAGCCGACAGCGAACGGATATTCGAGCGGTTCACCCGCCTGGACGAGTCCCGCACCCGTACGGACGGCGGCACCGGCCTCGGTCTCGCCATAGCCCGCGACCTGGCGGCCCGGCACGGCGGCCTGCTCGTGCTCGCGGTGCAGCCGAAGGGTTCGGGGGCGTGCTTCGTCCTCCGCCTGCCCGCGGGAGACCCGATGCCGATACGGCCCCGCCCCTTCAAGGGTCGGGGACGGTCCGCCAGGTCGCAGCGACGATGAAGGAGCGCGCCGCGTAACCACTGCCGTCCCGGCCCGGGGACCCCCGGGCCCTTGAGCTTGTTCCTTATCTACAGGATCTACGAGGTCTGCCGATGGCCTTGAGGGTCTCGGGGCGTTTGACGGTTTTGCCGACGTCGTAGCGGGTGGCGGGCCGCCGGTTCTTCGAGCCGGGGGGTCGTCCGGGCCCAGTTCCGGTCGGTTGGGGAACACGGGCCGGGCAGAGCAGGTAGGCGCGGATGTTCCTGAACCCGCGGCGGACCCGGGCCGGGGTGAGGTGTTCGGGCTTGGTCGGCTTCTCCCAGGGCCGGCGGAGGTCGCCGGCCAGCGGCCGGGCGAGGCGGAGCTGGGTGTGGGCGACGACCAGGAGCGAGGTCCAGCGGTCCGCCGCCTCGGGAGCACGGATCTTCGATGTGGTCCAGCCGAGGGTCTGTTTTCCGAACCGGAAGGTGTGCTCCAGATCGAATCTCCTGAGGAACACCTGCCACAACAGGTCCACGTCCGCCGGGGCGGCAGCAGTCTTCGAGGACCACAACCAGACCGGCGGGGCTTCCCGGTCTTTCAAGAGGTGCTCGACCTCGAGGCGGACCAAGGTGCCCTCGACGATGGGGAGTTCAGCGTCGTGCTCCAGCCAGGCCGAGCGGTGGGTCAGCCTCTGGTGGACCCGGTCCCACGCCTGGGCTTCGGCCTTGCCGTAGTTCACGGTGTCGGTGGAGGTGGTGATCGCCGGTTCGGGCCAGGTCTCGGGCTTGGTGAAGCGGAACTCCGGCCCGTGCTTGGGCGGGTGGCCGCCGTTGGGGTTGTAGACACGGGGAGGCTTCGGCAGTCGCATCACGCGGTCGCCGCGGATCCGTCCGACCAGTTCGACAGGCAGATCCCGCAGGAGCCAGGCCAGACGGGTGACGTCGTAGCCGGCGTCCATGACGATCGTGATGTCCGGGTCCCCGGGCGTCCACCGGCCAGCCGCGACGAGCCGCTCAACCACACCCCTCAGCTGGGCGGCGGTGACCGCGGTCGCGTCGTCCTCGGGCCCGAGCCGGACCACATCCAAGATGCCGGTCCACGACGTGGCCCCAGGCTCCAGGACAGCGACGAAGGAGTACGGCCAGCCCGGAATGAACTGCGACGCGGACTTCGCCCGACCGTAGACATGGCAGAACAGCCTGTCCGCCGAGCACGGCGCGTCCGACCGCAGCCACGGCGACACATCGACCGCCAGCACCAGGCGCCGATCCTCGAACCGGGGCAGCGGCAGCCCGGCCGGCAGGGTCCGCAGCCGCTCGATATCGATCCCGCCGCGGTTGAGGGCTCCGTACAACGTTCCGTGCCCACGGCGGTGTTCGGGCACCATCGTCAGATCGACCGGCGAGACCACCGGGCCGTCCACGCACAGCACCGCGTCGGTGAGCTCGAACAGCTCGTCCCGCCGGGCGGACAAGCACGCGTAGAACTCGCCCCGGAAGCGTGAGGCTTGCGCCAACGCCTCCATCCTGAGCCCGGATAGGAGCACACTCATGGCCACGGCCTTCGCACGGTCCAGATGCCTACTCGACTTGGCACACGATCGCGTGAAGGCCGCCCTACGTGCTCGACGAACTGGGCCGTGTCTCTTCGATCATCGGCTGCGTTCCCGAGTCTCCAAACCCGCACCACGCCGGCCGGTCGGAACCGGGTGCGGACTGTCGGTGCGGTGGTGTGTGATCGGGGGTATGGCGATTGTGTTGGGCAAGCCTGGAGTCGACGGGCTGAGCGAGGCTGTGGGTGTGCTGCGGGAGTGGCAGTACGACGGGGCGCCGATGCAACTGCATCCGGGGGACCTGGGCTGGTTCTGGCGGTCAGGTGCGGAAGCGACCGCCGCTGCGGTCCGGACGTGGAGCCGGGACGGACAGGTTCTCGCCGTCGGCCTGCTGGACGGTCCCGGGCTGTTACGGCTGACGATCGCGCCAGACGCTCAGCAGGGCGAGGAGCTGGCGCAGCGATTGGTTGAAGACGTGGCCGAGCCGGAGCGCGGCGTGCTGCCCGAGGGGAAGGCGAACATCGAGGCGCCGATGGGTGCGCTGGTCCAAGATCTGCTGTTCGAGGACGGCTGGAACGCCGACGAGCCGTGGACGCCGCTGCGCCGCGACCTCACGGAGCCGGTGAAGGACCCAGGCGTGCGGATCGAGGTGGTCGGACCGGAGCAGGCGAACGTGTTTGCCGCAGTACATCGGGCAGCGTTCGACGGGTCGAGGTTCACGGACGAGCGCTGGCACGCGATGGCGGCCGGATTGCCGTACGCCGACGCCCGGTGCCTGGTCGCGTACGACGACCAGGGCAACGCGGTGGCGGCGGTGACGGTGTGGTCGGCCGGTCCGGGTAGGCCCGGGTTGCTCGAACCGATGGGCGTGCACCGGGAACATCGCCGTCACGGCTACGGTGAGGCGGTCACCGTAGCCGCGGCGGCCGCACTCCAGGAGCTGGGCTCGTCGAGCGCGATCGTCTGCGCCCCGAGCTCCAATGTCGGCGCCATCGCCACCTACAAGTCAGCCGGCTTCCAGCAATGCCCCGAGGTCTGGGACCAATACCGGGACGCCTAGCGCCTTGCTTCCTCGATCACGAGCGGAGCCAGATGAGGAGTGCGGCAGCGGTGACGGTGCCGAGGAAGACGTATCCGCGCTTGTCATAGCGGGTGGCGACGGCTCTGAACTGCTTGCGCTTGTTGATCGCCCGCTCGACGGTGTTCCTGGCTTTGTACCGGGTCTTGTCGAAGCCGGGTGGCCGACCGCCGCGTGAACCCCTGCCGAGGCGGGCGGACTTGGTGTCGCTCTTCTCTGGGATCACGTGCCGGATGCCACGTCGTCGCAGGTAGGAGCGGATCAGGCCGTTGCTGTATGCCTTGTCGGCGCTGGCGCTGTCCGGCAGCCGCCGCGGTCGGCCCGCCCCGAGTCGGGGTACGTAGATCTTGTCCATGACCGGTTCGAACTGGGTACAGTCCGCCCGCTGGCCGGGTGTGACGACCAGTGAGAGCGGTCGGCACTTACCGTCCGCGCTCAGATGGACCTTCGTGGTCAGCCCGCCGCGGGAGCGGCCGAGTGCTTCGCCTGACGCACCGCCTCCGCCAGGAACGGGCGCAGACGCATGTGCGCGTGCAGGTGAACTGATCTTTGTGGGGCCCCTTTTGAGGTACTGGGCAGTGCCGGTGGCGGAGCTGTTGGGCAGCAATGGCTCCAGCACCGCCCATTCGTCGTCGGTCAGATCCCCCCTGCTGAGCATGACCAGAACAACGAATCACTGATCGAAGAGACACTATGTAGGCAAAAGCGCCTCAAGTTCGAGACTTATTCGAGCCCGTGTCAAGGCACGGGTTCATCTGCAGAGCTGGGTACATGCTCATGCAAGGGTTCAGGCTTCCCCCCTCTGGCCGAGGGGGCAACGGTGATCGAGATGGCATGCGTACAGGCGGAGATTCCGAGGGAGTCGGGGCATGAGCGACAACGGCGCGTTGTATGGACTGCTCGGGGCGCTGGGGGGAGCTGGAATCGCCGGCCTCGCGACGGTCTACGGCCCGGCACTTCTGCATCGGCGACAGTCAGAGCAGAGGACGAGTGAGGAGCAGACCCGTCGAAGGGAAACAGAGATCACTCGGCTACTGAAGATGCGAACCACGGGTCGAGCATGGGTCGATGCGCTGGAGCGCACCGTCCAAGATCTGGAGGCCCACCGTCCTGTGGACGTCGACCGATTCGATGAGAGCATCGACCGAGTCAGCGCAGAGACTACCGAGGCTGGGCACGCTCTCGCTCACAGTGGTCTTTGGCTCGAATCGCAGGACACGCCACCACACGGCATCCCTTTGGTCCAGGCTCCCCCTGGCCGTCCGGAAGCGGGCAATGCAAACGGTTCAGCCTCCGCAACCCTGTCCCAGCTCCTGGGCCGGTTGCGAGAGGCGACTCACGAAGTCCGTGCAGAAGTCCTGCAGAGCCCTGCCCGGCCAGAAGTCCCGGTACGTCGCGAGGTTCTGGAGGCCCTGGAGCAGGTCAGGGCCGCGCGTGCACAGCTGAATGCCGTTCTCCTCGAACAGATCGACCACATCAACGGAGGTCGTGCACGCCGCGCGTAGAAGTGGGATGGCCTGTTTCCTGTGTGGGGTCTACAAGACCGCTGACTGACTCCGGCAAGGCCATCCTTCAGGGCGGCGGCAGCCTCTGCGCATGCCGCCTGCACCCAGCTAAGTACATGATCTTTGTACGCCGACCGCCCCGAAGATAGTGAACAAGCTGAGAAGCTTTCTGAACCTCTTTGCGCTCCTCACGGGGCTATGCAGCGGGACAGGTCTCTGTTTGCCGTTCGGACCGGCGTCCATCGACGCTGATCCGAACGGCGGGTGGCGGGTTCTGGATCGTCTGTCTCAGTTTCTGCTGTGGCTCAGAGTGCGCGGTGCATGATGTGGAGCCCGACGTAGCCCTTCGAGGGATGCCGGAAGCCTTCCGGCAACGTGCCAAGCACCTCGAAACCGATGGACCGATACAGTTTGACCGCATGCACGTTCGTCTCGACGACCGCGTTGAACTGCATCGCGGCCTCCAGCAGAGCGGACAGGATGGCTTCCGCGTGGACGTGAGTGGGAACGCCCCGCCCCATCGCTACTCACCCGAGCCCTTCAGCAACTTCTGAAGCTGCTCGTCGAGGTCGACCTCGCCGCCGCGTGTGCCAGGCCCGTTTGCGGCAGGCGGGAGAGCAGTACACCGCCGTCGACTTCGTCGACGGCATCAACGGACCACCGCACCCCCGGCACAACCTCGGCCCGCCCCCGTCGACCGCGACGACGACCAGACGCAGCCGGGGCACCCCGTCCCTTCCCGTACGACCACCGTACGGCGGGCGGTACCTGTGGCCCAGCCGTCGCTTCGGGCGGATCCGCCCGAAGCGACGAGCCCCTGAACTGCATCAACAGACCACTCGACTTGTCATGCAAGGACCTGACACGGGCACTTACGCGGAGGCAGCCGACACCGCCCCGCCCCAGGCCCTCCAGGTTGCCGACCGCTTTCACCTCTGGCAGAACCTCGCCTCTGCGGTCGAGAAGGCCGTCGCCAACCACCACTCCTGCCTGCATGCCCTTCCGCCGACCGCCCCGGAACCTGAACCCGCGTGGGAGACGCCCATCGCTGCGGCATCGGGCGAGGACACCGAGCCGGACGAACCGACCGGCAAGTTCGCCGAACGGGCTCGCGCCCACCACGCCCTCGTCCACCATCTCCTCGCCCAGGGCATGGGCCTGCGCCAAATCGCCCGCCACCTGGGCTGGGGACGGCAAACCGTCCAGCGGTACGCCCGGGCGGCCCGCTGGCAGGACATGGCCAAGGGCCGCAAGCGTCAACTCGCAGCAAACTCGACCCGTTCAAGCCTTACCTGGCCGACCGCTGGGCCGAGACCGACGGGAACGTGACCGTCCCCGGTTTCCACCGGGAGATCACCGCACGCGGTTTCCGCTGCCACTACTCCACCGTTCGCGACCGGATCCGCCGCGATCTGCCGCAGCAGGAAGACTTCACGCCCGGCCCACCACCCCTGTCGATACGGCAGGTGACCGGCTGGCTCACCCGCCATCCCGCCACACTGACCGACCAGGAGAAGCTGCACCGCAAGGCCGTACGCGACCGCTGCCCGGAACTGGCCTCCGCCGCAGAGCTGACCAGCTCGTTCGCCGAGATGCTCACCACCCTCAGCGGCGACCGTCTGCCCGAGTGGATCACCGAGGCCACCGACGCCGGCCTGCCCGGCATCAGCAGCTTCGCCACCGGTCTGAACAGCGACTTCGACGCGGTGACCGCCGCACTGACCACCGACTGGAACTCCGGCCCCGTCGAAGGAACAGTCAACCGGATCAAGATGCTCAAACTGCAGATGTCCGGCCGCGCAGGCTTCGGGCTGCTGCGTAAGCGGGTCCTGCTGTCCTGAGGCTGCGGTCAGCCCGCGTCCTCCACCAGTCCGAAGCCGTCCTGGAACTGTTCCAGAAACACCCGCCGCGACGGATCAGACTCCTCGCGGGCCATGGTGGCGAGCAGGCTGAGGAACTCGTCCTGCTGCTCACGTGTCAGCCTGCTCACGACGTGGGCGACGCCCTCCAGAACCTTGACGGCATCGTCTTGATCCGTTTGCTCGTGTTCACAGTCTTCGATGAGCCAGAGAACATCGACCAGAGTCTCGGCCAGAGCTCGCGTCAAGGAGGGGTGCGCAGCAGACATCGAGACGAACTCCCAGCAGGTCGGCGAACAGAGTCCCGTCATCTCAATACATGCCACTGACGATACGGTCAGCAACCGGTTCACGGAACTTGTGCCAGACTCTTCTTTTTTGGGCTCCACTGCACGGAGTTCTTTGGGCTCCATAGGCGGGCTGGATGGGGCGTGCGGGAAGGGTATTCGCGCCCCTGCAGCAAGGTGCTTCGGCCCCACTTCG
This sequence comes from Streptomyces sp. NBC_01450, assembly GCF_036227505.1. NCBI lineage: Bacteria > Bacillati > Actinomycetota > Actinomycetes > Kitasatosporales > Streptomycetaceae > Streptomyces > Streptomyces sp. NBC_01450. The sequence continues at coordinate 1,613,484 of NZ_CP109481.1, forward strand.
ATCGGGTGGTTCTGCTGGTCCGGGTGGGTGCGTCAGACGGGGTGTTCGACCGTGGCCGGCCAGACGCCCCGTCCGGACAGGTGGAGCACGAGGGCCGCGATGTTCCAGGCGTCGTCCTCGCCCCGGTGGTGACGGCCTTCAAGCCGCCGCCCGGCGATCTCCAGGGCCTGTGCCATGCCGGGGCGTTTGCGCAGACCATATGCCTCGGTGAAGACCGCCTTGGCGTTGGTGTGGTGGCGGCCGAAGGGGTAGGGCGTCCGTGTGGCCTGGCACTGCCGGGTGAACTGGTGTCGGTCGTAGTCGCCCCAACTGACCCACGGCCGGATGCCTGCGCGGTACTCGGCCGCCAGCAGCCGGCACGCCTCGGCGAAGCTGACCCCCTGATCGACTTCGTGTGGGGTGAGGCCGGTCAGCTCCGTGCAGAACTCGCTCACCGCAGACCGGACGGGCCTCACCAGGATCCGGTGCCGGGCGAGGCGCTCACCGGCGTCCAGATCGATGACGGCCAGTCCGATCTCGATGATCTCGCTGACCGCACCAGGCGGCTGGGAACCGGCCCAGCAGGTCGCCTCGACGTCCACGACGTTGACGAGGCGCTCGGTCCAGGTGCTCTCCATGACGGGGAGCGTAGGCAGGGGCGGCGGCTGGGGCACCTGGTTTTCGGGGCTGCCCCGACGCCGGCCCGCTCCATACCGTCCTCACCTGCGCCGGATTCCACCAGAACACCGCGCCGACGGCCGGCCGTGAAGCACTGGAAACGAACAATCCGCCTTCAAGGACCACGAGAACCACCCAAGACTCGCAGAACGCCCTCTGGCATGGCCTCGCCGTGTGTGGAGCCAGATCAACTTCTCACGTCGTGGGGCCACTTCCAGTCCATGCACTGGAGCCCAAGAAGGTGCTGACAAACAGCCGTACACCGCGGATCGCACGATCGGGTACCTCGGCCAGTCGCTCCAGCAGGCCCCGGATCTCCCCGGGCACGGCCCCGGGGTGCTCACGGAGTTGGTCAAAAGGCAGGCAGAATCGGCGATGACGCGTCGGCAGGCACGGCCTTCCCCTCGGATCCCGGGGCGCCGAGAAGTCCATGACCGTGGAAGGGCACGTCATCCGCCGGCGGCGTCCTCGGCCTCCCAGCGCAGCAGGTCGCCCGGCTGGCACTCGAGCACCTCGCAGAGCGCGGCGAGCGTCGCGAAGCGCACCGCCTTGGCGCGGCCGTTCTTGAGTACCGCCAGGTTGGCGGGCGTGATCCCCACGCGGTCCGCGAGCTCGCCCACGGACATTTTCCGCCTGGCCAGCATCACGTCGATGTCGACGGCGATCGGCATCAGATCACCTCGTCCAACTCGGCCTGCATCTGCGCTGCTTCGACGTCGCGCGCGACGGCCTGGGCGAGCAGCATCCGCAGTACGAGCACGATGAGCGCGACCCCCAGGATGGCCACGCCGACCCCGCCCATGATGACGGTGACGCCCGGGTCGTCCCGCTGGCCCGGCGCGTTGACGGCCGTGACCGCGAACCACACGAGGGCAGCCGCCACGATCGCGCCGATCACCCCGTCCACGTACCGGAAGGCGGCGTGGGAGAACACGGTTCCGCGTCGCACCATCGCCACCAGCCGCCACACACAGACCAGGGCGACCTGCACCGACACCATGCCCAGGATCGTGATCACGCGCAGCGCGGTCAGCGGGACCGACCCGTCCTCCGGGTCCCTCCCGCTGACCAACGCCCACACCATCCCCGCCTGTACGAACACGGTGCCCGCGAGCACCACCACGAGCACGGCGCGCAGCACACGCACTGTCAGCTTTCCCACGACCCATCCTTCCATCGAATAACGATGGGAAACTATCGAATCTCGATAGGTTAAGCAAGGGCTGGGACGGAGAGTGGCAGCCGACTCGAGGCCTTCACCGACAAGCGTGAGCATCCGCCACCTATCGCGAACGGTCACGGCAGGAAACCCCTGACGCCAAACACGCCCGAACGCACCATTTCGAACGTTTGTTTGAATTCTGAGTGATGGACACCTAAAGAGACGCAGGTCAGGCAGGGGGCACGCGAGCGACAGGAGGTGTGGGGCCATGGATCTACTCATCTGCACACCGCCTCCGGCTACTCAGCCCGCTACGGCGCCGCCCTGCCCGACGTCCTGGTCCAGCGCGCCGCGGAGCGCGGGATGACGTCGCTGGCGCTGACCGACCGGGACACCGTCGCCGGCACGGTCCGGTTCGCCAAGGCCGCCGTGGCCGCTGGAGTCCACGGATTCCTCGACTCACCGACGGTGCATCAGGGCGGTCCCCGCCGCCTGTGGGATGCACTGGAACGAATCCGCCACCGGCTCAACCACGAGGGCGGACCTCCCTTGCACGGCGCCCGGGTCACCATCACCCCGGACGGCAAGACCACCCTGTCCCGTGGCTCATGGTCCCTCACCCTCTAGCCACCTGACCCGCCCACCGCCCTACGCACCGTCCTCGACTACTACCTGGTCATGAACTTCGCCGCCGACGACCTCAGCGAACTCCCCGACCCGGCATACGCGTTGGCCACCTGCCCCTCGTGCACCGGTTCGTCGCCGACCAAGGCGCCTTCCTCGACCGCGTCCCGCCGTGTCCTGGCTCCGGGAGGAAGCCGACCCTCGCAAGACCCTGGGCATCACCGCGCCAAAGACCGAAGTCCTCACCTCCCGGTGGTCCGCCGTGAAGTGCATGAACCTTGAACGGCCGGCCTGCTTCGCCCCGCACCCGTAACCCCGCCTCAACCGACCGGAGAAGACCGCTTGAACAGCGAGCATGCTGGTAAGTCCGGCTATCAGAACCTGCGGAATGACCTGCGGTTGAGGTCGTCAGTTACCACGCGGGGCGTACATGATCACGGCCATTCCTGTGAGGCAGACGAGGGCTCCGATGACGTCGAAGCGATCGGGGCGGTATCCGTCGGCGATCATGCCCCAGGCGATCGACCCGGCATCCACCCGAAGGCGGTCTCGGACCGGGCGGTGTGGTGGTGCACGCCCGGGGCCCCTGCGAGCGAAACCGGTGTGCTGACGGCCGCCGGGCGGATCCGTACGGGCCTCAGGACATGCTGCCCCGGCACACCGTCCCCGGGGCCGGGGTGCGGCCCGTGCGGAGGTATTGGTCGACCGTCTCCGTGACGCAGCGGTTCTGCGGGTATGTGCCGTGGCCCTCCTCCTCGGCCGTCAGGAGCACGCCGACACCGTCGCCCAGGGCGCGGGCCATGTGGCGGGCGCCGGGGTAGGGGGTGATCGGGTCGCCGGTGCCGCCGACCACCAGGACGGGGGCCGCGCCGTCGGCGTTCACCTGGGGCGTGGCGCGCTCGCCGTCGAACGGCCAGTCGTAACAGAGGTAGACGCCGGTGGACCAGGCCGCGCCGAAGACGGGTGAGGCGGCTTTGACGCGGGCCTCGTCCCGGTCGAGGCGTTCGAAGCCGGGGCGCAGGCTGGAGTCCGCGCAGGTGATCGCGGTCCGGGCGGCGCGGCTGCTGTCGCGCGGGGTCGCCGCGCGGTCGGCGGAGCCGATGTCGTCCGCGCCCTTGCTCAGCGGACGGCCGTCGTTGTGGTCGATCAGCGCGGTGAGGGCCTTGGCGAGCGGCGCCCAGCCGTCCGTGCCGAGGCGGAGATGGTCGCTGACGGCGTACGCGAGGTCGTCGGCGTCGAGGTTCCTTCCGGCGCCGGCCGGGGCGGGCTTCTTCTCCAGGCGGTCGGCCAGGCGCGCCATGCGCCGCGCGGCCTCCTCGGGCCCGTCGCCGGTCGGGCAGTGGCGGATACGGGCCGCGCAGTGCGCGGCGAACCGGTCGAACGCCGCCTGGACCGCCTTGACCTGCGACACCTGCTCCTCGTCGAGGTCCTCGGTCGGATCGATGGACGCTTCGAGGACGAGCCGTCCCACGTGCGACGGGTACAGGTGGGCGTAGACCGCGCCGAGCGCCGTTCCGTACGAGACGCCGAAGTAGTGCAGCCGCTCGTCGCCGAGGAGGTAGCGCATCAGGTCGAGGTCGCGCGCGGTGTGCGAGGTGCCGATGTACGGGAGGAGCGCCCGGGAGTGCTCGGCGCAGGCGTCGGCCCCGTCGTGGCCGGTGTCGTCCGCGGTCTTCCCGCAGCGCACGGGGATGGTCGCGCCAACGCCGCGCGGGTCGAAGGAGACCAGGTCGTAGCGGTCGAGGAGCGGCTTGTACTGGTTGAGGCGTTCGGGCAGTCCACTCACGCCGGACACGCCGGGGCCGCCGAAGTTGAGGACGAGCGAGCCGATGCGCAGGGCGTTCGGGCCGGTGGCCTTGCGGCGGATCAGGGCGACGTCGATCGTCCTGCCGTCTGGTTTCCGGTAGTCGAGGGGGGCCTTCATGGTGGTGCAGTCGTAGCCCGTGCGCGCGGTGGGCGGCGAGGTGCAGTTGGACCAGTGGAGGTGCTGGCCGGTGGTGAGCGCGGTGGGCAGACCGGCGGGCGGGTTGTTCGCGGTGAACTCCGTACGCGGCTCCGCACTCCGGCCGCGAGCGTCGTGCTGGAGCCAGGCGCCGACGGCCCCGATCGCGGCGAGGACGACCCCGGCGATGATGCGCGCGCCGACCGAGAGGCCCGGTCTGCGGCTTCGTATCGGATGTGCGTCACTCATCGAAATCCCCGCGCTCCCGCCCCTGGACGCCCGCCCCGTGCCCGCATGCCCGTACCCGTGATCGTCCGAGCGTCCGATCGTCGAATGAGTGCAGGGTACAAGCCGCCTCTGACAGCACGGCTCGCGAGAGTGCCCAGAAATTTAGACCGCCCCGTGCTCACGCGACTCCTCCTGCGGTCCGGCCCGGCGTGTGCTGGACGCCGGGCTGCTTGGTGTGCGGCGGCGAGGCCGTCACCGGGGCGGGCTGTGGCCGGGGGCCACGGGCGACGGCGCGTTCCCGCATGCAGTCCTGGAGCCTGGCGGCCAGCCGGGCGGCTGCTTCGAAGGTCCGGCGGGACTGCTCCACCGTGTCGACGTCGACGCCGGACTCCTGTTCCAGAAGGCGGCCGGCCCTCCGGCCGGTGTGGAACGGCCGCGGGTGCGACCTCGATGCGGCAGGCACGGCGACGGCGTACGGCCGGGAGCCCAGGCGCTCCGCACGTCGCGCTGCGTTGACCCGGGCGGCCAGGGCGCCGGCAGCGAGGCGGACCCGAAGAAGTCGGCGGCGACGATGGCTTGTGCTTGGGAGCTCAAGAAGTTCGCCCAGGCAGTGTGGTCCCGGTCGGGCGCGGGGTCGATGCCGTGCTCCTTGAGGATGTTCCACACGGTGGCGGCGGCGACCTTGATGCCGAGAGCGGCGAGTTCGCCGTGGATGCGCCGGTACCCCCAGTGGGGGTCCTGGCCGGCGAGCCTCAGCACCAGGACCCGGACAGAGCGTATGGTGCGCGGTCTCCCGGGGCGCTTGGTCCGGGAGGCATTGCCGTGGCGTCGGCGGAGCAGGTCACGGTGCCGGCGCAGCACCGTGTCGGGGAGACGATCAGCTGGAGTCGGCGAAGTTGTACCCGGGGGCGGCGGTGCAGGAGTGCGGCGAGCAGCGCGCGGTCCGGCCAGGTGAGCCTCGGCCTGTCGATCTTCCGCTGCAGCACGACGAGTTGGTGGCGCAGCGCCAGGATCTCGGCGTCCTTGCCTCAATCGCCCATCGGCAGGAGCCGTATCAAGGTGAACATGCTCGTCAGGGCCAGGTAGGGCAGTCGCAGCAGCACCCGACCATCCTGGCGCCGCCCGGGGCCGCCCGGCAATCACCGAGGACCCACCATCACCGTCGACCGGCAGGAACTCAAGACACCCCCCTACACGGCCTGACCAGCATGGATGAGGTTTCTGGCACCTACAACCCCACCAGCACAGCATCACGCGAAGAAGCCCAAGGCGTACTTCGACGTCATGCCCGCAACCCGCTGATCAGACCACGCGGGTTGGGCACCGCCTGGGCGGCGGGGTCCGGAATGGTGGTGCGGTGTCGATGCTTCAGCCTCCGCCCCTGGATGGCGTGTTGGCGCGTGAGCCGTTCGACGCGTTCGCGGTTGACGACCACACCGTCCGCGCGAAGCCCGGCGGTGATCCGCTTGGCCCCGTACGTCTTTCCGGATTCCGTGTGGACCTTGCGTATCCGGCGGGTGAGTGCAGCGTCCGCGGCCTGTTTCGCGGCGCGGGCCGGGGCGGTCTTCAGCCACCGGTAGAACCCGGACCTCGACCAATTCAACACGGTGCACAGCCGCTTCACGCCGAAGGCGCCGCGGTGGTCGGCAACGAACTCGAAGCGGCTCACCAGTTCGTCTCGCCCACAGAATACTTGGCCGCCCGGCGCGGAATGTCACGTTCCATCTCCAGCTCGCGCACCTGCTTGCGCAAGGCCGCGACCTCCGCGACCTCCGCGTCCTTCGCCGACTCCGCAACTGCCTCGGGCCGCTCGGCCTTCTCCGCCGTCTTGGTCCACTGCCGCAGCGTCTCGTGATGCACACCCAGCTCGGCGGCGATACGCGAGACGGGCCGGCCCGACGAACGGGCCAACGCCACCGCGTCGGCCCGGAACTCCGCCGAGTACTTGTAGGTCCCCACCCGGGACTCCCCTCCCTGGACTCAAGATCCAGTGTCGAGGTGTCCACGATCAAGGTGGAGGGCCCCCGGGTTCCGCCAAGGGCGGTGCGGCTGTGCGAGGGTTTGCCTCATTGGCACGGTCAGCGCTTGTCAGGGCAGGGGAAGTCGTCTCGGGCCAGGGCGTAGACGGTGCAGGGGCGGTTGAGGACCCTGTCCTCGCGTAGCGGTGTGAATCCGAGGCGCTGGGCGACGGCGGACGAAGCAGTGTTGCCGTGATGGATCATGGCGGTGATCTGCTTGAGCTCTAGGGAGCCGAAGCCCCACGCGAGAACGGCCTGGGCCGCTTCTGTGGCGTAGCCCCGCCTCCAGTGGGTGCGAGCGAAGGTCCAGCCGATCTCGGTCTCGCCGAACTGCTCCCACCAGTTGAGGCCGCAGCGTCCAATCGTCTGTCCGGTGCTGAGCAGTTCGACGGCGCACAGTCCGTGACCACGCTGCGTCCATTGCTGCTGGATGTCGCGCAGGCGCGCGGCCGCCTGCTCACGGGTGTAGCTGCCGACGAACCGGTTGACCTCGTTGTCGGCATGGAGGCGCACCCACCAGTCGGCGTCGGCTTCGGTGAGCGGGCGTAACCGGAGGCGTTCTGTGGTGATCACTGTTGTTCAGCCCTTGCTTTCCATGGGTTGTTGAGGCGGAGCGCTACTTGGCCGACGGCATTGGCTGCGTCTGTGCTGAGGATGTGTTCTGTGGCGCGTGTCGGCGGATGACGGCGTGCGCCGCTTCGGCCGCACCGAGGCCGAGCGTGATGAAGACGGCGCCGACGGTGCCTAGTAGACTGTCGCAGCTAATTCCTGGGATAGAGGTGGCGCAGTTTGATGCGTGCGTCGTGGGTGGTGAACTGCCAGTCCACCTGACGTTGGTCGGTGTTGGTGGCGTTCTGCCAGGCTGAGAGTTCGGTGTTGAGGGTGTCGAGGTCGCCGATCCGGCGGTCGAGACATTGCCTGGTCAGCGCGGAGAGTTCGATCTCGGCGATGTTGAGCCATGACCCGTGCTTGGGCGTGTGGTGGATCTCGAGGCGCTGAGCCAGGGCGAAGGCCTCTTCTGGTTCGAATGCCTCGTACAGTGAGGCGATGCCGTGGGTGTTGAGGTTGTCCATCACCAGCACAACCGTCTCGGCATCGGGGTAGTCCACGCTCAGCAGCTGCCTGACCTGGCCGGCCCAGTCGATCCGGGTCCTCTGGGACAGTGCCTGAACTCGACGCCACCCGCGCAGGGGTTCGACCCATACGAAGATCGAGCACGTGCCGCAGCGGATGTACTCGCTGTCCTGGCAGGCGTCGTGACCTGGGCGGGCCGGGAGCGGGTCGCGGACATGGCCGAGGAGCTGGTAGGGCTTCTCGTCCATGCACACGACCGGACGTGCCGGGTCATAGGGCCGGGCATAGACGGCCAGTACGTCTTCCATCCGGGCCGCGAACTCCGCGTTCGCCCGTGGTGGGATGGTCCAGCACTTCTTCAGGTGAGGACGCAGTTCCGTTTTTTTAAGACCCGGCCGATGGTGGAATGGTCCAGATCGGGGATGTCCTCGACCAGTGCGACGTGCTTCTCCAGCAGCCGCAGCGACCACCGGGTATAGCCCTGGGGTGGCTGTGAGCACGCCATCGCGATCAGCCGGGCTTCGACCTCACCGGTCACCGGTGAGGGCACCGGCGGGAGGTCGCGCTTCTTCCGCGCGATGGTGGCGTGAACATCGCCACCGGTTTCGGTGAAACGCTTGGCGACCAGCCGCAACGTCTCACCGGAGACGCCGAGCCGGGCCGCGATCACCTCCTGCGAGCCGATCCCGCCTGCAGAGGTGTCGAGTGCGAGCAGCACCCTCGCCCGCCTGATTACCGAGGCCGGATGAACCCCCGTCGTGGTCACCCGGACCAACTCCTCGCGGTCCTGCGCGGTCAGCACCACCGGCCTCTTCTTCTGCGAACCCATCGCACCAGTCCTGTCCGGCAGAGCGGGAGAGGAATCTGCCAGACGCAAGCCTCTCAATCAAACAGCCCATACCTAAGCAGCGACACGCTACTAGTGCCGCGGCAGGCAACGTTTGCCCTGTTGTGATGTGACGCGCCGCCTCGGTGCTGTGCCGGGCGGCGCGGGTCCGTCACGCTGTCCGGGTGGCGGAACGAGTACGTGTACGCGAGATCGACGATGACGAGGGCAGACGGCTGCTTCGGATCATCCGCCGGGGCACCGGGTCGGTGGTGACCTGGCGGCGTGCCCAGATGATCCTGCTGTCCGCGCAGGGCATGCCGGTGGCGAAGGTCGCCGAAGTGACGTTCACCAGCGATGACCGGGTCCGCGATGTGATCCACAACTTCAACACCGACGGCTTCGACTCCCTGTATCCGAAGTACAAGGGTGGTCGGCCGAAGACCTTCACCCTGCCTGAGCGGCGCGAGATCAAGAAGATCGCGAAGTCCAAGCCGGCCGAGCACGACCTGCCGTTCTCGACCTGGAGTCTGACCAAGCTGGCGGACTTCCTGGTCGCCGAGGGGGTGGTCGACGACATCAGCCACGAGGGCCTGCGCATCCTGCTCCGCGAGGAAGGCGTCTCCTTTCAACGCCTGAAGACCTGGAAGACCTCCCGCGACCCCGACTACGCGGCCAAGAAGGCCCGCGTCGAACACCTCTACGCGATCGCCGACGGCGAGGTCATACCTGAAGAGGGCGAGCCCGAAGTCGTCTTCTGCATGGACGAGTTCGGGCCCCTCAACCTGATGCCCCACCCGGGCCGGCAGTGGGCCGAACGCGGCGGCAGGCACAAAGACCCCGACCGCGAACCCCGCCGCAGGCGGCGGGCGACCTACAACCGCTACGACGGAGTGCGGCACCTGTTCGCCGCCCTGGACCTGGCCAAGGACAAGCTCTACGGCCACATCAAGCCGGTCAAGAAGCGCACCCAGTTCCTGGAGTTCTGCCGCTACCTGCGCAGCCTCTATCCACCCGAGGTCCGCATCGCGATCGTCTGCGACAACTTCTCCCCGCACCTGACCACGAAACGGTGCCAGCGGGTCGGCACCTGGGCCACCACAAACAACGTCGAGATCGCCTACACCCCCACCAACAGCTCCTGGCTCAACCGCATCGAGGCCCAGTTCACCGCCCTGCGCTACTTCACCCTCGACGGCACCGACCACGCCAGCCACAAGGAACAGGGCAGCATGATCCGCCGCTACATCATCTGGCGAAACCGCCACGCCGATGACCGGCGCCTACGCGCCCTCGTGGACAGGGCAAACGTTGCCTGATGCGGCACTAGCCAGTGGGCGCCGAACCGCGCCATGCCAGCTTGTCCGACCAGGGGTGCGACCGAGACACCGATGTAGACCGTGGCTGAGGCAAGTCCGGTGAGCAGGGGGGCTGCTGTCGGCAGGGTGGTGATCAGGCGGTGGGTTTGCGGTGCCAGGAGCCCCCATCCGCACACGCCCCAGACCAGGAGTGCCGCGATGGTGGAGGTCAGGTGTGCGCTCGTCCACGGCAGCAGTGCGAAGTCGATCGCGGCCACGGTGATCGCGGTGTTGATGATGCGGCGGCTGCCGAAGCGGTCGATCAGGCCGCCCGAGCCAAGGGTTCCGGCGGTGGCAGCCAGGCCCCACACGCACAGCAGCGCGGCGAGGGTGGTGCCGCTGCCGCCGGTGGCGCGGTTGAGGCTTTCGCCGATGAAGGAGTAGACGGTGTACAGGCCGGTGTAGACGAGGAGGGTGGTCAACAGGGTCAGGCCGATGCGGCGGTCGGTGAGCGGGGCGACGCGGGTGCGCAGCGGGACTGCCGGGGGCGTGGAGATCGCGGGCAGGAGCAGGGCGATGGCGACGGCGGCCAGCATTCCGAGTGCGGAGACGAACAGCATGGTGGCGCGCCAGTTGCCGGTGAGGCTGCCGAGCGCTGTGCCGATGGGCGCACCCAGGGCGGTCGCGGCGCTGAGGCCGGTCATGACGGTGGCGATGGCCCTGCCGCGGTGCTCCGGGGGAGCCAGCGCGGCGGCTGCGGCGACTGCGGCGGGGGTGACCATGGCTCCGCCGAGCCCGGCGAGCGCTCGCGCGGCCAGGGCCACGCCGAAGACGGGAATGAAGGCGGTCACGAGGTTGCCGGCGGTGAAGATGGCGAATCCGGCGAGAAACAGCATGCGGCGTGGCCAGCGGGTGGTGAGTGCCGCCATGACAGGGCCGAGGACGGCGTAGGTTAAGGCGTAGGCACTCAGCAGCCAACCCGCGGTGCCGACGGGAACGCCGAGGGAGTCCGCCGCGTCCGGCAGGATCCCGGCGATGACGAAGCTGTCAGTGCCGATAGCGAACATTCCGGCGGCGAGGACGACAAGCGATCGGTACACGATGCAGGGGCCTCCAGGTATTCTGATGTAACAGAGATGGTTACGACTGCGCTCCGAAGAGAGGCCGGTCCGCGGGGACCGGCCGACAGGAGCTGCTGGCTGGAACTGCTGGCTGGAATCAAGGGCCGGGAACCGTCTCCCTCGCCATGTCAGCAACGGTTACGGCTGCTAGTTCGGCTCTCATCGCCCCCTCCGCACGGCCGTACACCTCCCGCAGCACGGGCGGGATGCCCCTGCCGACCGGGCACTCCTGATTGGGAGGCGCAGGGTGAAGCGCGATGAGCGGATTGGGCTCGACAGCGAGGTAGACATCCCTCAGGGTGATCGACTCCGGAGTGCGGGCCAGCCGCCAGCCCGCCCCTTGACCGCGCTGCGACTCCACCAGACCCGCATCCCTCAGACGTCCGAGGGTGCGGCGAATGACGACAGGGTTGGTGTTGACGCTGGCGGCGATCTGTTCGGACGTCACGATGCCATCGGGGCGCTTGGGGCAGACCCGCGCCATCCAAGTCAGCGCGTGCGTGGCCACAGTCATGCGACTGCTTGCGCCCATGATGCCTCCCGTCAACTGTGTCGCAACTGATTCTGTTACGACGCGGGTCGCGTGTCCAGCCCTACCCCGCCCCCCGACCCCAGTGATCGCCGTCGCGGTCGCCGGGTCCGGCGGTGAGGCCATCGCCACCTTCGGCGAGCGCCGACTCGCCTGACTGATCCGCCGCGAGATCGACCGTCGGCCGGACGCGCCTGATGTGACACCCCGTTTCATAGGCGGTCGCTCGTAAAACACCCGCCCGCCCGGCGGTCCACCTGCGGCGATCACGTTTCATGAGTTGTTGCAAACAGCTGGACTCCTGAAACACCCTCATGAAACGCTCCAGGGCGCGAGCAACGACTTCAAGCTCGTGGAATCGCGCGACTGCCCGATGTCCACCTGCGCGGCCCCCGCGGGTTCCCCGTGCCGGACCGGCAAGGGCAAAGTGGCCATCCAGTACCACACCGCCCGCTTCCGCCTCGTGCCCCAACTCGCCAAGATGCTCAGCGTGCCGACCCCCGCCCTACGCAAGCCGGGGTCGGCGTGGACCGTGCTGCCCCGGCCGGTGAGCGCCGGCGCCGAACCGGTCGGGCACATCCGCCTCGGCTACGCACGGGCCTCGACCGCCCGACAGTCCCTCGACGCGCAGCTCGACTCCCTCGCCGAGGCCGGGGCGACCCGGGTCTTCTCAGAGAAGATCTCCACCCGCGCCACCCGGCGCCCCGAGCTGGACGCCGCCGTGAAGCTCGCCGGGGAGATTCGCTCCTCCGGCGTCGCCGTGACCCTCGTCGCCCACGAGCACAAGCGGCTCGGCCGCGGCATCGAACTCGCCATGCTCACCGAAGAGCTGAAGGCCAGCGACGTCGGCCTGGAGTTCCTCACCGGAGAACTGAAGGGCTCGCACGACCCCTCCGGGATCGTGTTCAACGTGCTCGCGGCCATGTCCGGCATGGAGCGCGAGTACATCCGCGACCGCACCCTCGAAGGCCACGAGTCCGCCCGCAAGCGCGGCAAGACCATCGGCGGCGCGGGCGTTACGAACGACGACATGCTGTCCATGGCCCTCCACCTGCGCGACCAGGAGATGAGCCTTCGCGACATCGCCAAGAGGCTCGTCATCACCACCGGCACGAAGAAGGGCCAGCACCCCTCACCCGCCACCGTCATGCGGATGCTGCTCGAGCACGACGCGAAGGCCGCCACAGCGGCGAGCGTGTGATCATCCGCTACTTTGCGGCTGGTGTCTGGGCTAGGACCCCGAGGCCTGGTCCAAGTGCACGGGCAGCCCGCCGTGCTGAAACCGGAGGTCCACCACCGAGCCGATCGGCGCCCCCTCCGGCTGGACGAACTCGAGGTCGGCCTGCGTGTCCCGGTTGCGGAGCCAGGCGGCGGCCGCCGACTTCACATACAGGTGGTCGGCGCTGTTCCCCCCGCGGGCGTGACTGCCGGAGCTCCGCGCCAAGGACGCCACCGAACTCGCCCAGCTGCGGACGGACGTCGAGCATCTCGTCCGCGTCGTCAACCAACTGACCACGCACAACCGACAGCTCCTCCACGCGCTGTCCCAGCCCAATCCTCCGGTCCGGGCCCTGCCGACCCAGCCACACCCAGACCGGGGCCACTGAGCTGCGGGCATCCCGCGCGGTGGAGCACGGTCCAGCACTACGAGAGTTGAGTCGCCCCGCGCCGCTACAAGGGGAATGACCCAGATACGCCAGAAACCCGCCACGGGATGATCTTGGAGTCCGGATGGCCGCCGACGAACTCGACGCCTACAACCCGCACCTGGACGTCGACTTCACCCCGATCCGCGGCGACGGCCCGCCGACCGACGGATTCAGCCAGGCCGCGTGAGCCAGCCAAGGGCCGGATGCCTGAGCTGGCCGGGCGCGTGTCGGCGAGCACCTCACGGAGCCCTGGCACCGCGTCCGAGGGCTGATCGCGGGAACCGGGTTGAGGTCACAGCAATCGGTCGACCAGGCCGTCGATGTAGTCCGGGGCGAGCGGGCCCATGCCGAACAGGACGCGGATATACATCGGGGCCAGGATGTGGTCCAGCACGTCGAACGCGTCGGGTGCGTGCTCGCCACGGTCGCGGGCGCGATCGAGCATGGACTGCAGTTGGCGGGTGCGCTCGGCGCGGAGGTCGGCACCAGCCTGCAGGCCCTGCCGACCGCTGCTCGACAGGGCGACGGCCAGGTGCAGCACCGCCGGACCGTCGGGTCCGGTGATCTCGCGGGCCACTTGGGCCGCGTAAGTGCGCAGGTCGCCAGCCAGGCTCCCGGTGTCGGGCATCGGCGACTGCGCATTGAGGCGGGTGAGCGCCACGTCGGTGAGCAGGGTTTCCAGGTTGGCCCACCGGCGGTAGATGCTGCTGTCGGCTACGCCTGCGCGGGCTGCGACCTCGCCGACGGTGAAGTTGCCGTAGCCGCGCTCACTGATCAGGTCGGTGACGGCCTGGTGCACCTGCGCGCCGACGCGGGCGCTGCGCCCACCGGGCCGCCGGGCTCGCTGTCGCTCGTTCATGCCCCCACCTTAACGCAGTCACGACTTGCGTTTGCGAGGCCACCCTCTTTATAGTCGCCTAACGCAGTCACTGACTGCTTTAGGGCGCTCAGCTGTATCGCCACCCGCATCGACCGTGACCGGGCGCAACTACCGATTGAGGGGGATCCCCATGGCTGCATCGCATGCGACCGTAGGCAGTCGATCGAACCGGGCTGTGCTGCTCACGGTGACCTGCCTGGGCCAGTTCATGGTCCTGCTCGACAACACGATTGTTGGAGCGGCGCTGCCCGATATGCAGCACCGGCTGCACACTCAGCTGACCGGTCTGCAATGGATCGTCGACGCGTACGTACTGCTGGTCGCCATGCTGCTGCTGTCCGGTGGTGTCTTCGCCGACCGGTTCGGCCGCAAGCGGGTGTACCTGACCGGCGTGGCGGTGTTCACCGCCGCGTCGCTGCTGTGCAGCCTCGCGCCCTCGCTCGGCTGGCTTATCGCCGGCCGGGTGCTGCAGGGCATCGGGGCCGCGGCGCTGAGCCCTGCCTCGCTCGCCCTGCTCGCCGCCGCCCATCCCGCGCCGCAAGAACGAATCAAGGCGATCGGGATGTGGGCCGGATTCAGCGGAATCGGTCTGGCCGCAGGCCCCGTGGCTGGCGGCGTGCTGACGGATGCCTTCGGCTGGCCCGCCATCTTCCTGGTGAATCTGCCCATCGGCGTGGTCCTTCTGCTGTTCGGTCTGCACAGCCTTGAAGAGACCCGCAATCCGAGCGCCCCCGCGATCGACATCCCGGGGACGGTGCTGTCCGTTCTGGGAGTGGGGGTGCTGACCTACGGGCTGATCGAGGGTGGTGCCCGCGGCTGGACGTCGCCGGCGATCCTGGGCAGTTGCACCGCCGCGGTGATCCTCCTCGCCGCCTTCGTCGCCGTCGAAGCGCGTCGTTCCGCGCCGATGCTGCCGATGCGGCTGTTTGGGCAGCGCCTGTTCACCGTGTCCAACACCGCCATGGTCGTGGTGGGGTTCGCGCTCATGGGTTCGTCGTTCTTCTTCTCCCAGTTCTTCGTGTACGTCCAGGGCAGCTCGATCCTGCGCGCCGGCCTGCAGACCCTGCCGGTATCCCTCGCCATGGTGATCGTCAGCCCGTACGCGGGCCGGCTCGCCGCCCGGTACGGCTTCCGAATCGTGGTTACCACCGGCCTGGTCCTGGCCGGCCTGGGACTGCTGGCGCTCGGTATGGTGCACGCCGACACCGGCTACGGGAACGTGTGGTGGCGGCTGGGAGTCGTCGGCATCGGCTTCGCCCTGACCATGTCCCCACTGACGGGAGCCGCCATCCAAGCAGTCAGCCCGCAGGAAGGCGGCCTCGCATCAGGCATCAGCAGCACCACCCGGCAGATCGGCGCGGTGCTCGGCGTGGCGGTACTCGGAGCTATCGTCCGCACCCGGCAATCCGGCGGCGCCTCCTTCGAGACGGGCCTCAACAGCGCCTTCGTCGCGGCTGGCGCCATCACATTGGCCACCGCCGTGTTCACCGGCCTGTGGCTGGCGAGGGCCAAGCCCGCGGAAGGCTCCGTGGCGCCGCAACGTTCCACCGATGCAGATGCGGTCACCACCTCGAACGTGGCATCCGCGAACAGCCGTTGACAACAACAACCGCCTCGGCTGGGAGGTGTCCCGCTGGAGGCTCCTCCAGCGGGACACCTCCCAGCACACACCAGGATGACGCCCTAGGTCCACTAGAGAGGAACCGCCTCCACGATGCCGCCCGTTCCCGCTGACCCCACCGTGCTCCACCCGATGCCCGAGCACCCGCGCGTGGTTCTGCTCAAACCGCTGGTGAAGTCGCCGCTTATCGAGGTCGGTGACTTCTCCTACTACGACGATCCGGACGACCCGACCGCGTTCGAGGCGCGCAACGTCCTTTACCACTACGGTCCCGAGCGGCTTGTCATCGGCAAGTACTGCGCGCTGGGGACAGGCACCCGGTTCATCATGAACGGCGCCAACCACCGCATGGACGGTCCTTCCACCTTTCCGTTCCCCACCATGGGGGGCTCCTGGGCGGAGCACTTCGACCTGATCACCGACCTGCCCGGCCGGGGCGACACGGTCGTCGGCAACGACGTGTGGTTCGGCCACGGCGCCACGGTCATGCCCGGTGTACGCATCGGTCACGGCGCGATCATCGCCGCCAGCGCCGTGGTCACCGGAGACGTCCCCGACTACGGCATCGTCGGCGGCAACCCGGCCCGGCTCATCCGCACCCGCTACGACGCTGCGGACATCGCCCGGCTCCTCGCCGTGGCGTGGTGGGACTGGCCCCTGCAGTCCATCACCAGGCATGTACGGATGATCATGTCGGGGACCGTCGCCGACCTGGAGGAGGCCGCCGCGCAGATCGACCAGCCCTGACACCGCGTCCTCGCCACACCGCCCGCATCCGTCCGGACCGGGTTCTGCTGTCTGCGGCCGACCGCATCATCGACCACCTCGGGCCGTCGCTTGACTGCGCCTGCTTCTTCGTCGGTGACTTCGGGAGTCACTCAAGGAGGTGTCGGCTTGATCAACGTTGATGACTTTTGGATGTCACTCGGCAGCTCGCATGCCGCAAGAGGCAGATGCACGGGCGAGCCGAGTTACCCCTGCTCCGCCAGCGCATTCTCCTCCGGTGATCACTACACAGTGCTACCACCGATGACGAGAGCCGTTGGGCTGGACGCACCCGCCGATCGCAGCGCCAGGAGATCAACGACACCGCTTCCAGGCCATGTGGTACACGGTTTTGATCCTGCCGTCCGTTGAGTCCATCTCCATGAAGCTGGTGGCGCTCGGGCTCGAGGTGCCGCGCTCGACCCGCAGTTCAGTGTTGATGTTGAGGTTGCGCTCCTCTCCGCAGGGGGCGAAGACCCGGGCGGCGA
Organism: Streptomyces sp. NBC_01450; assembly: GCF_036227505.1. Taxonomy (NCBI): domain Bacteria; kingdom Bacillati; phylum Actinomycetota; class Actinomycetes; order Kitasatosporales; family Streptomycetaceae; genus Streptomyces; species Streptomyces sp. NBC_01450. The sequence continues at coordinate 1,630,366 of NZ_CP109481.1, forward strand.
CGTCCACGGTGTCGGTCGTCTGCCAGTTGCCGTTGAACCCGCCCGTGAAGTGGTGGGTCGAGTTGGTGGTGTGGGCGTTGCCCTGGAAGTGGTAGCTGGCCCGCTGGGTCCCGGACGCACCCGGCGCCAGTGACGCGAAGCCGTGGTAGCCGGCGGACACGATCGCGTAGGTGTAGCCACCGGGGACGTGCACTCGCAGGTTGAGCTGACAGTCCTTCTTCCGGTCGGTCGGCGCCGACCCGGGCCCCACGCGGGCGAGGTAGTTGCTGTAGATGACGGTGAAGGCGGTGTTGTCAGGGGACACGGTCACGGCGGCCGTCCCCGCCGGGCAGCCGGAGCCGTTGACCGCGACCGTGTCGATGACGATCCGGTCCGACGGCGAGGGCAGGTTGCCGCCGAAGGCCGACGAGCCGAACAATGATGCGGCAACACCAGTCGCGGCCAGCGCGCGGAGCACCATGGGCTTCCCTTCAATCGTCCACGGATCCAGGGCGGGCGTCACTTTCCGAGCCCGACCCCCGGATTTCACGTGGGCATCGCACCACACGTTGCGTGTCCGCGTACGGAAGCTGATGCTCCAGTCACTCAAACGGCCTTCAGGGTGGAGACCTCGTTCACCCACGCACGGGGACAGAGCGGCGCGCGAGCTCGGATACACCGGCGGACTCACTCTGCTCCACCGCTACATCGCCCAGGGGGCGCGCCGAGGGTGACAAGCCGGTGGCTCAACTTGTAGAGATCGAGCCGGGACTCCTTGCGTTCAGGTCGGACTGCACGCTGTCGTACAGAGCGGGGTCTCGGTAAAAGAGATGGGACACTTCCAGGTGTTCAGGCTCCACGATGTCCAGGCTGCTCATACAAGGCTCCGCACTCCGACTTCCAGGGCGAGTTAGCTCGAAGGGTGCCCGAGATGGCGTGCGTCATGCCAGTTCAAGACTTGCGCTATCCGGCGCTGCGTCTCTTCGGCCACCACGCGAGCTTCTGCCACGGCATCGCCGCGTTCACGCACCAGGCTTTCGTAAACCGGCAGGTGATCATTTTCGGTCGGGTTGGATGTCACAGGGCTCGTCCTCCTTGGTGTCGTACTTCTGTGCCGCCTGAACGGACCCTGAAATCCTTGGTGACTTCAAGGGCAGGAATGCGGTCAGACGCGACTGAGCCGCACAGCGATCCCATGGCCGACGAGCACATAAAGCAGGGCGGGCAGACCGTAGTTGAGGAGAACCCGAAGGGCCTCTGTGTCCATGGTGAAAATGTCCTGCGCCCACCAGGCCAACAAGTCGGCCGTTCCGTGCACGAACTCGACGAAGGCGTTTCCCTCATTGGCTCCGAGCAAGTGGAGCAGGATCCACAGGAACAGGAAGCCGGCAGCAATGTCGGCGACCGTCTGGATGGCCAGGGCCGCCCGTCGGGCAGCGCCCTGGTTCCGCTGGTAGCGGCGTGGTTCGCCCGGGGCTTGGCCGTAGGAGGGGTATCCGGGCATCGGGTCGGGATTACTCACTGGAATCCAATCTGACGCATCGTCTTGCAAGCCGGGGTGAGGCAACCGCCTCATGGGTCATCGCGGGCCCGTATAGGTCTGCGTCACGCAGCCGCCGCCGCGTTACACACCACCCGGGATATCCCACATTTGGGCACACATTCTGCAACTTTCCCAATTATGCGGACGAGGGATTCCTTTTGCCGACCGCCAAGGCCGACCAGTAATGACCTCGAGGACTGCCTGGCGTGATCACGGGGCGCGACTGCGGACACCCAGGCGCGCACGACGCGCACATGCAATTACCGATAATCCCCGCAGGAGCATCACATGGGCTGCACATAACCTTTCGAAAGCGCCGTTGGTGCTATTGGCCGCTCGATTCCGCGTGCGAACGTGACCGGGCCGGACGGCATGCCGCCCCGGAAGACCGCAAATGGACTACTGCTCCTCGTGTCGCCGGTATCTCAATGGCGCGCTGATGCGCCCCGGGTGCGGTGGCTACCCACCCGACGGGTCACGGAAATACCGGCGGATAGTGCCGCAGCGCAGACGGGCGAGCTCGTCCATGCCGTCCGACTGGAAGATCAGGCCCTCGCTCTGAGTCACACCCAGGCCCTGCTCCCGCAGCCGTATACGCGACATCCCGGCTACCGGCCGGAGTGGCATCCACGATGTCGAGGGGTCACGGACAGCGGGCCGGGCAGGCGACCCTCTCGGCCACGCCGTCGTCGACAACGGCAGCCCAGGCGCCCATGCCACTGAGGCGCCCGGGCTGCCGTATGCGTGCAGGAGCGGGCTGGCAGGGGGCCCACCCGCTCCTGCGGGCGGTCGGCACCCGCATATCTCCGTTGCCGAGACTGTAGTCAGTTCTCGGTAATCCGGTTCATTTCGGCCTGGATGGTCCGTCACATCACCGAAGCCTGGGGGGCTTGGGCTTGAGTACGGTCTCTCGTTTCTGTCTGGCGCTGGTGCGGCAGGGTTGCGCCGCCTGCCCGCCCCGTCCCTGTCGTGCGGCGGGGACGGGTGGTGCGGGTCTTGTGGTCGACTCCACGAGGCTTCGACACCTTGGCGGTGTCCTGGTCTGCGGCCACTCCGGTACCAGTTGGTGTTGTTGTTGCTGCGAGGGCGGCGAGGTTGCGGGCCGCGTTGTCGTCCCGGTCGATGACCAGGCCGCAGGCGTCGCATTCGTAGGTCCGCACGTGCAGCGGCAGTTTGGCTTTCCCCGCGCCGCACCCGGAACAGGTCTTGGAGGAGGGGAACCAGCGGTCGGCGGCCACGACGCGGCAGCCGTTCCTCCGGGTCTTGCAGGTGAGCTGACGGCGGATCTCCCCGAACCCGGCGTCGGCGATCCGGCGGGCCAGGCGCCGGTTGCGGAGCATCCCGGCGACGTTGAGGTCCTCGACCACGACGGTGCCGAACTCGGCGGTCACGGCAGTGGTGAGCTTGCGCAGGGCGTCGGTGCGCAGGTTCGCCACCCGGTGATGAACCTTGTTACGGCGGGTGTTGGCCTTTTCCCACCGTTTCGACGGCTTCTGGCCAGTGCGGCGGTCGGGGCCCCGGCGGCGGCACACGACGTGGGAGGCCCGGCGCAGATGCCTGAGCGCTGTGTCGAGGTGCCGCGGGTTGGCAATGGTGCGGATTTCACCGGTGCTGTCGGCCAGGACCGCGAGCGCTTTCACGCAGTTGTCGCCCCCACGAGGGCGGGCGCCTCGACCATGCGCCAGCCCGGCCGCCAGAACGGAGCGCGGCGAGGGGCGCTTGGGCCACAGCAGGCGCAGTGCGATCGACAGGCGGGTCTTGTAGTTCTTGCCCGCCTTCGCCCCGCGAACAGAACACCGCCCTCCACAACGGCGTATTGCCATGACGGTCCACGACATCAACCGCCGCACCCGCAGCCAACAGGACTTCGACGGCAGCGGGCACCTGCGCCTGAGCGGCAAAATGCAGCGGAGTCCAATCCTCGACATCGGCAGCCCCCGGGGCGGCACCCTCAGCCAACAGCGCCCTCAGGCCGTCCACGTCTCCACTGCCAGCCGCAGAGTGCACCGCGGCCCGCCCCAACCGATCCCGATCCGTCATGCCCACCATCCTCACCCGGCTTGACGAAAGAGAGGCGGTCGCCCCGGTGAGGGAACGGCAAGGCGACCGCCCTGGCCTGCCACGGTGCCCACAGCAGCAGGAAACCACCTCCCACCAACACGTCCACGGAGAGGAAGGTGGATCATCGCCCATTGTGCATGCCTTGTCCACAAAAAGTGACGAACACTCGCCTGATGCAGAAGAATGGCGTGAGGGTCATGTCCGGCCGCGGCGACGCCGTTGCACAGGACATCCCGCACCGACTGCCGTGTCACCGGTGCTGTGGACGCCATTCGAAGAGCAGGATGGATGCATCGTCCCGCAGTTGGTTGCGCTGGTAGTCGAGGATGGCGTGGATGAGCAGCCGCAGCACCTCGGCCGGGCGTTGTCCGGCGGAGGAGGAGCGGATGATGAAGTCAGTGAACCGGTCAAGGCCGAACTCCGCACCGTCCGCGTCGCGAGCTTCCACGACGCCGTCGGTGTAGAGCAGGACGCAATCGCCCGGTTCCAGGGTCGCCTCGTGGACTTGCCAGGCTGCCGGGGCGAGTGGGCCGGCCAGGCCGATCGGCGGCTGTGGGGGCTGTCCAGCGCCCGGGCGACCACCCGCTCGGCACGGATCAGCAGCGGTGGGGGGGGTGACCGCAGTTGACCCAGCGCAGCACCCCGGTCTCGGCGTCGAGCCGGCACAGCACGCCGGTGCAGAAGGAGTCGGGCAGCCACTGGGCGAGCGCCTGGTCGACGGAGCCGACGACGTCGGCCAGGTCGGCACCGCCCCGGCGGGCGTTGCGCGCTGCCGCCATGGCGACCGACGTGGTCAGGCCGGCGGTCAGATCGTGCCCCATGGCGTCGAGGATCATGGTGTGCAGGATGTTCTTGACCACCGAGTGGTCGAAGGCGTCACCAGCGATGCCGTACGCCGGTTCCAGGACCGCGGTCGATACGCATCTGCTGCTGCCGATGGTGCGGGGTGGCAGGAAGGCCCGCAGCATCTCGGCGGGCAACCGCATGGTCGCGGTGCGGGTGCGGGCGGCGAGCCAGTCGCTGTAGGCGCGCTTGGAGGTGATCAGCATGGCGAACAGATGGGCCAGCATCCGGCTGCGGCGCATCCGCACCCCGTCGAGCCAGGCGGTTCGCACCGCCAGCACGTCCAGCCGCTCCGCACCATCGACCAGAGGCATCCAGAGGATCAAGCCGTCGTCGGCCTCGGACACCCGCGGAGAGACCGTGCGGTACGCCCAGCCGGCCGACGAGCGGTCCACCGGCAGCGGCTCCAAAGCCTCGTCGAGCGGGATGAGCAGCTGTTGTTGCAGGTCGGCGAGGTAGATCAACGCGGTGTCCAGGCCGAGGGCGGAGGCGCACCGGTTCGCCAGGGCGGGCAGTTCGACTGGCAGGGCAGTCTGCGCCTCGATGATCAGCTCTTCCAGCCGATTCTCGTCGACGGCGGTGTCGGGACCCGAGGACGCCTGCGGTGGGTCCGACACGGGGATCACCCTTCCGTGCCCAGTTTCACACCGATCCCGTCCTCTCTCACGTCAGCCCGTGGCGAGGCGAGAGCGACGCCAGGGCGGTCAGCTGAGCTCGGCCGGGCATACCTCATGCGCCAGCCACGTGATCAGCCGGTCCAATATCAAGATCACCGCTCTACCGCCAAAATCGTCCGGTCCTTCGCGGGCGGCGGCCGGAGAGGCTCCGATCGTGACGGATATCCGTCACGGGGTGACGCTTATCGCAACGGGCGTACAGCGTCCGCGCCTCCTTCAAGGCGGCCGTACCCATCGCCGGGGCGGGCGGGGCTGTTTCGAGGGTCGTGCTCGTTCTCCCACTCGATGTCCTCGTACGCGGGGTCGTCGATGCTGTAATGGGTCAGGTAGGCGCGGGCATGCTCGATGTCCAGGTCCAGAGCCGGGAATTGGGCCAGCAGGAGGTCGGGGCGCCCCTGGCACGGAAGATCGCCGAAGAACGAGCCGATGTTGTCGGTCTCCTGCTGGAACCGGTCGATCGCCGTGCCGTGGTGGAACAGCTCGCAGCCCCAGAAGTCGTCGTCGTAGATGAAGACCAGCAGCCCGGGACAGTCGTAGGCGCGCGAGACGTAGAGTTGGGCGCGTCGGCGCAGGTCCCACTCCCAACCCCGGGTCCATTCCAGCACGGTCCAGTCGCCGCGCCGCTCGCGCAGGGCGTAGGAGTCGCGGTTGACGTCGTTGACGTCCTCCAGCTTGAGCGTGTGCTCCTCGCGGCGCCAGAACTCCTCCAGCGCGGCGTACACCTGCTCGTGGTCGACGCCGTAGAACAGGTTGGTGCGCTGGAATGTGCCCATGTGTGCCCCCAGGCATGTGGTCGGCGAGCGGCGGCAGGCGCTCTCGCCCGGCAGTGTCGCAGCCGCCCCGTCGAGAGGGTCCCCGGTCGTTTCGACGGGGCGCTGGAGGCTACATTAACCCCCGTTCTGCTTGGGTCAGTTCGGAGATATCTTCTGCCCGCTCGGCTCGGCCGGGTACCGGCGGTGCCCGTCTGCGTTGATCGCGCGGGGCGGGAGGGCCGATGGCCACGCGGGTGTTCTCGGACGAGGAGCTGGAGGGTCTGCGGTCCTTCCCGGCAATCGGCAAGGCCGAACTGGTCCGCTATTTCACCCTTACCAGGAGTCCCGGTAGTTCTGCCGGGAGAGGTGGCCAGCGTTGGGCTGACACCCGTCTGTCCCGTTCCTCCGCTCACTCTCGTCGGGCAAGACGGGTGCCGGTCCGCTCAGCACGGATCAGCAGGAGCCTGCGGCCCACATTGTTGTGGGCACCGGCGGCCCGCCCAGCAGAGCCTCAATACCTCGTGGTTATCCCGCCCGCCCGCTGTGACAATATTCCAGTGAAGGAAGCCCAGACTGCGCCGATGCCCATCGTCCTCGGCATAGACGACCTCCGACCGCTCCCCAGGGCCACGCGGATTGCCCGCACCAGCCGCGAAGGCATCCAGCTTCTGGAAGAGCACCGCGACAGCTTCATTGACGAGCTATGGCTCGACCATGATCTTGGCGGCGACGACACCATCATGCCGGTGGTGACCCTCATGGAAGAAGCCGCCTTCAACGGACGGCCCTTTCGGATCGGAGCGGTCTTCGTTCACAGTGCCAACCCCATCGGTGCCGAAACCGTCGTCCGGTCACTCACACGCTGGAGCTACCGTGTCCAGCGGGCAACGGCCTAGTGCTGGATTCCTCCTTCGGTGGGTATAGCTGCTGGTAGCGGGGCAGTTGCGGGTGCTCGGGGGCGGGTGCTGGGTAGTGGTGCTGAGGGCACGGCCGGGCCGTGACGAGGGTGAGCAAGCGGTGGTCCACCGCCTGGCGTCGGCCAGAAAGGCGCCGAAGGTTGTGGTGGAGCGCTGCCGGATGGTGGAGCTGAGCTGGGGCGGCTGGCTGGTCCCGCAGATAGCCGACGAGCTGCGGTGCGGTCAGAAGACGGTGCGCCGCCGGCTGCACCGCTTCAACCGCTCGGGGCTGGAGGGACCGGAGGATCTGGGCGGGCAGGGACGCAAGCGAAGGATCACCGAGGCCGAGCGCTCGAGGATCAACGGCCTGGTCAAACTGACGCCGCCGGGTCGGCTGGAAGTACAGCCGTCGAACGAGATGTGGCCCGCGGACGAGCCACGGCCCTCGGAGTGGACTTTGGACGCGCTGGCCGCCGCGACCCGGGACCTGGGCATCGAGATCAGCCGCTCCCAGGTACGCCGGATCCTGCTGGCCGAGGGGGTGCGCCGGCGGCGCACGCGCTCGTGGACCCGTACTCCCGCGGACCGGAGAAAACCTGGGTCTACGGCGCCTTACGCATCCGGGACGGCCACGAGGTCACGATGACGGCCACCTCCCATAACAGTGCCTTCCACCAGCAGTTCCTCCAGCTGGTCGAGGACGCCAACCCCGTCGGGGACATCTACGCGATCACCGACAATCCGTCCTCCCACAACAGCGTGTCCACCCGGACCTGGCTCGAGGAACATCCCCGCATCCAGCATGTATTCATCCCGGTCGGCGCCTGCCGGCTCAACCTCCAAGAAGGCTGGTGGCGCATCTTCCGCAAGACCGCCCTGGCCGGACGCTCCTTCGGCGAACGCGACCACAACACCCACGCCACCGAAGTGGCCACGGCCCAGCTCAACGCCCGCGCCCGACCCCGGATCTGGGGCAGACCCGCACCACCCACCAGGCGCTTACGCCGCCGATACGTGTACTTCCTTCGAGGAATCCAGCGTTAGGGAGTCCGACCGTCTCAGCCAGCAATGTGGGTCCAGGGCCTCGGCGAGAGCGTCGAGGAGGCCCTCGCCGCCCACTTCGGCCTCAACCCCGCCAGCGAAGCGTTCAGCGCCGCCCTCTGCTTCCACGCAGACACGAGCGAGATCGCCCTCGCCAACGAGCTCACCCCGTCACGGACACCTACGCGAGGCATCTGCCCAGTTCACAGCCCATCCGGTCGGTCCAAGAGTCGGTAAACTGGACGGCACCGTCGAGACCCGCGGCCCGCGCCGCACCGTCGTCGGCGCAATGGCCTGGGACCTGGAAGAAGTCACAGCGGCCCGCCGCGAACTGAGCCCGCAGGCCGCGCTGGACCTGCTCGGCCGCACCGCCCCCGCCCCGGGCTCCTTATCCCCCACCGCCGTGAAAGAGGGAAAGCCGAGCTCGCGGCCTGGAAAGAGGCGCACAACCGCTCGCACCAGCAAGTCCGCGCCCGTGTCGAGCATGTCTTCGCCCGCATGAAGGACTGGAAGATCCTGCGCGACTGCCGCCTCAAAGGCGAAGGCGTCCACCACGCCATCCGCGGCCTTGCCCGCCTGCACAATCTCGCCCTCGCCGGGTAGGGCGACGACTGCGCTTAGGCGGACCCGCCGATCGGCTGGGCACGGAGAACGCGCTGAGCTGCTGGTGCAGCTCGGGGTGGTGGCGGTGACGGGGCTGCCGAATCTGCGGCTGCCCCGGGTGGCCAGCTGAGACGCGGCTGGTCGGCCGAGAGCTGAGCGGGACCGGCCGCGCCCGGTACGACAGCAGGGCCCGGACCGCGCGTCGCGGTCCGGGCCCTGCCCCGTGCGGTGCCGCCCTACGGCGGCGGTGCGTCAGCTCTGTGCGGTGTCGTCGCCCGCCTGCCCGGCGCCCTCAGCTGCGCCTGCCTTCTCGCGCATCTTGCGCACCAGCTCCGCCTTCTGGTCGGCCGCACCCTGGCGGTCGAGGTTGCGGTGCGGACCGTTGTTCTGCCGTTCGGCGCGGGACAGCTTCTTGCGCTGGCCGCCGCCCATGCCCACGGGGTTGTTGATGTTCTTGCTCACGGTCACGGGTTCTCCCGGTAATGATTTGAAGTGATCTACGGATTCATCGGTGGAGGACGGGCGGCGACGTCGAAGGACGTCAGCAGGGGCCCATCACGCTCTCACTCGTAAATCGGCGCCTGGAAGAACATGACTAAGACGTTACCCGCTTCCGTCGGCCCCGCACACCAACCTTTTCGCCACCCCGGCGTCGGCCGGGCCTTCGGCGAGCGCCCGGGGTCAGCCGTTTCCTTCCGGGAATCTCAGCACCGCCAGCACCCGCCGGTGGCCGCCGCCCGCCCAGGCAGGTCCAGATGGGCGTTACTGGGCCGCCGCGGGCGTTGTCAGTGGTCGCGAGCACACTGACGGCATGAGAGATCATCTCACTCGCGCCCCGCCGTTACGGGACTTCCCAATGCTGATGTCAAGCCGCCTCCGCGGCGGGGAGTGAAGGGTCGTAACACCCTTTGCCACGGAGCATCGCCCACAGAACGTTGACGCGTCGACGGGTGAGGGCCAGGAGAGCCTGCTTGTGTCCCTTTCCCTCGCTCCTCTTCCCCTGGTAGTACGCCTTGGACGCGGGGCAGGACTTGAGGCTGGCCATCGCCGACAAGTACATGTGACCACAGCCTTTGCGGGGATTGACATGTTCCGCCGCCCCACAACCGCCCTTGGCTTGCCTGATCCCTGACCGGGTGCCCCTGGCTCCGGGCAGACTCCGAAGTACTAGCCTGTGGGCGTGGATATTTCACACGTAGCTCGCGTCCCGCATGAACCGGCGAAGCGTCCCCGGGTCGGGCACATCCAGTTTCTCAACTGTCTGCCGATTTACTGGGGACTGGCCCGCACAGGCACCTTGCTCGACCTGGAGTTGACCAAGGACACTCCGGACCGGCTGAGCAGTCTGCTCGTCGACGGGACCCTGGATATCGGTCCGATCGCCTGCATGGAGTACCTCAAGCACGCCGACGACTTGGTGCTGCTCCCGGACATCGCGGTGGGCAGCGATGGTGCGGTGACCTCCTGCCTGATCGTCAGCCAGGTCCCACTGCGCGAGTTGGACGGGCGCCGGGTCGCCCTGGGTTCCACCTCGCGCTCGTCGGTACGCCTGGCTCGACTTCTGCTGGAGGAGCGGGAAGGGGTCCGCCCGGAGTACTTCACCTGCCCGCCGGACCTGCCGGTGATGATGCAGGACGCGGACGCCGCGGTCGTCATCGGTGACGCCGCGCTACGCGCCTACCTTCACCAGGCCGATGATCTGGGACTGCTGGTGTACGACCTGGGCGAGATGTGGAAGGCGTGGACTGGTCTGCCGTTCGTTTTCGCGGCCTGGGCCGTCCGCAAGGACTACTTGGAGCAGAACCCTCGCATCGTGCGCGAGGTGCACCGGGCCTTCCTGGAGTCCCGGGACCTCTCGATGGCCGAAGTTGACAAGGTGTGCGAGCAGGCCGCCCGGTGGGAGGCGTTCGACGAGCAGGCGTTGCGTCGCTACTACACCGAGGCTCTGGACTTCTCGTTCGGCGAACGCCAGTTGGCGGGTGTTCGCGAGTTCGCTCGCAGGGTTGCTTCGGACTCCGGATTCGATCCTGAGCTGGAGATCTCGGTCCTCCAGCCGTAGCTGCCCTGGTACGCCATCGGCCGCGTTGACGATGCGTTCTGCGTAGATCGCCGCGCTCGTCCAGGCGGCCGCCGCCACTGCCGACGCCGAGTTCTCGCCGCCCTCCGGGGGGGCGTCGCCTCGAAGGTCGCCGCGCATCGCGGCTCCGTTTCGGGGTGCGTGCCAGTATCGGTGCGCGGCGGGGCGGACCCGCACTTCACCGCGGCCCGGGGTGACCGTCTTGTTCCGAACGGGCAGAGTCGAGTGGGCGCGGCTCAGAAGCCGGAGGCGGGGCGTGTGGTGTAGTGCTGCTCCAGTCGGGTCAGCTCTTCGGTGCTGAGCTTGAGCTCGGTGGCGGCGACGGCGTCGGCGAGGTGGTGTGGCTTGATGGTGCCGACGATCGGCGCGGTGACGGCCGGCTGGTGCATCACCCAGGCCAGCGCCACTCGGGCGCGGCTGGTCGTCCGTCACATCGTGCGCCTCACCAACCGGCTCTGGACCTCCCCAGCCATGACCTCGACCGCGACGGCCGGATCATCGGTCTCCAGAACGACACGGCCCTCGGCCACGGGGTGGGCGATCACCGAGTACACACCAGAACCGGCCGCGACTCCCGGGAACCCCTCCGTGCCAAAGTCACGCCATGCATCGGATGTACACACGCTCAGGGTGTTCATGCCCTTCCACGGGTAGAGCGAGGACAACAGCGGATCGGCCACTGCGGCCTGAAGCAGCAGCCACATCGAAGGCGACGCCCAGTCACCTTCCGAATGGGGTGGCCGATGGCTGTCCAACAGCTCAACCCACGCCTCGTCATGACTGCGACCGGTAGCTGAGTTCATGGCTCGACGATGCAGCTCGCCGCGGGGCACGGTCAAGGTCGCCCACAATCGAGGCCGTCACTTGAAACGATCCGCACCTACTGCTGGATTCCTCTTTAGCTGGGTATATGTCCTGGTGGCGGGGTGGTTCGGGTGCTCCGGGGGCGGGTGTGCTGAACGATGGTTTTATGGGCACGGCCGGGGCGTGACGAGGACGAGCGGGCCGTCGTTCGCCGCTTGTCGCGGGTACGGAAGGCACCACGGGATGCAGTGATGCGGGCCCGGATGATCGAGCTGAGCTGGTCGGGGCTTCGGGTGCCGGCGATCGCCGCGGAGCTGGACTGCAGCCAGAAAACGGTTCGCTGCTGGCTTCACCGCTTCAACCGCTCGGGCCTGCAACGGCTGGAGGATCTGGGCGGGCAGGGCCGCAAACGGCGGATCACCGAAGAGGAACGATCCCGGATCATCTCCCTGGTCAAGACCGTGCCGCCGGGGCGACTGAGGTGGGAGCCCGTCGGGGAACTGTGGGCCTTCGACGAGTCCGGACCGTCCGAGTGGACCCTGGATTCCCTGGCCGCGGCAGCGCGGGCCGAAAGGATCGAGGTGGGCCGCTCGCAGGTCAGACGCATCCTGCTCGCCAAGGGAGTGCGCTGGCGCCGCACCCGGTCCTGGATGCGATCGAAGGACCCGGACTTCGTCCCAAAAGGACCAGGATCATCGGCCTCTACACCCACCCGCCCGACGGTGCGACGGTGATCTGCGCCGACGAGCTGGGGCCGGTGATCCCGCGGACCTTCCCGCCCGCACCCGCCTGGTGACCCGACGGCCACCGCATCAAAGCGGAACTCGACTACAGCCGCGGACCGGAGAAGGCCTGGGCCTACGGCGGTCTTCGCCCCGCCGACGGCCAGGCCCTCACGATGACCGCGTCCTCCCGCAACAGCGTCTTCTACCAGCAGTTCCTGCAACTGATCGAGGACGCCAACCCGGACGGGAAGACAGCGTCAACAGAGCCAGCCTCCGACAACGTTATCCCGTTCCCTCGATCGACAACGTGACAGAGCTGATGTCCGCATACCGCCGGTTGTGCATGGCAGAGGCTCGAAGTCGGCCTGGACTGCGCGGGCAACCCCCTATCCGACCGAGCAATCCAGGAGTCGCCCGTCGCTGGTGCCAATGAGCAGCCGGCCAGGTCCGGCCACGGTCAGCGCGGTCAACACGACGGGCACTGCGGCAACGGTGAGGTGCTGGCGCCAGCGCACGGCGCCGTCATGGAGATCGAGCGCGACGATCTCGCCATCGTCGTAGGTGACATAGACGGTCTCCGTGTCGGAGTCGAGGCCGGTGGCCTTCCGGTTGGTCCGGAAGACCCAAGTCGGCTCCCCGTTCGTTACCTCGCGCCGTACGACGAACGAGCCACCGGGCAGCAACCCGTGGCCGTGGTAGACGGTGCCGGCATGGACCAGGTGACCGTCCGCGGTCTCCACGCCGGGACCGGCGAAGTGTGTCTCACCTGGTGTCCAGGAGTAGGGGAACAGCCGTCTGACTTCCGCCTCCGCCGGCTCACGCGGGCGTTCGGCAACTGGTACGACCTCCAGGCCGGCTGCGGCGAGCCACGTTTCACCCCGTCTAGGACTGCGCTCGCCCTCCTTGCGCAAGGTCTCCCGGAAGTAGATCCGGCTGCCACGCCGGATACGAAGCCTGCTCCGCTCCCCGGCGGATCCTGCGGGCGCGAGGGCCGGCAGGCCGTCAGCACAGCGCAACACAGACATCGGGGCGGCGGGAGTGAGATGGTCGAGCTGTGCCCCGTCCTCGAGCGAGAGTCGGACTACGGACTGAGGACGCTTCTCCCACTCAGACCGCAACAGACCTACCCAGGCCGATCGCTCATCTGCGGCGATGACGATGTCACGGCCGCCGTCGTCGTCTGGAACAGCCCACTGTCGCTGTGCCGAGGGCAGCCAGGACTCCAGCTGGACACCTTCAAGCGTCGCCACGACTCTGCCGTCGGACAGTTCCTCGATCGCGCGGACGTTACGCCGCGGATCCCAGTCCGTACTCAGACCGGAGACCGATCGGCGGGCGTCCTCCCGGCCGTCGGGCCGCGCGGCCGCCACCCGTGGTCCGGCCAGGTCGTATCCGGTGATCGACCGGGGCGCTACCGACCTCCAGTCGGGCTGATGCACCACCGCGACGTGCCCCTCGACCCATGCGTCTTTGTCCTGCCAGTCGTCAGGCGGTGCCATCAGCACGCGTAGTTCCTGTTCGTTGAGCCATTCCAGGCCCAGGACCTGGCGGCCGAGCTCGTGCTCGATGAGCGACGTGGCTGTGCCCGTCTCCAGGTCCAGCAGGAGCAGTTCCCCTTCGAAGAAGTAGCCGCCGTCGTAACCGCCCGTGCCGACTGCGAGGAGGGGAAGCCGGGGGTGGAAGGCCATCGCGTGCACTGGGTAGCGCGCACGGAGAAGGGCACGGCAGGCCAAGTCATCGGTGCCGTAGACACCAACCGGCGCAGTACTGCTGAACTCGTGCATGCCCGCCACTGCCAGCAGGCGGCGACCCTCGTCAACGACAGCGAGGGCGGGATCACCGACCTCGGCGAAGGGACGGTCACCGAGGATTCGGTTGATGCGGAACGGAGTGGTCATGAGGATGATGATCTTCTCAATGATCGAAGACCGCGGGAAGCCACCAGCTTCAAGAAGCTGAACAGAAGAACTTGACTGGGAAGTGCCGACGGGAACGGTCATGCGAGGTTTCGCATCTCCTCGCCGGCCGCCTGGCACTGCAGAACGAGCAGCTGGTGCCGGAGCGCCAGAGCGTTGGCCGCGGTGAGGTAGGCCAGGCGCAGCAGCACGACACATCATGATGCCGCCGGCGGCCCGTGCAGATGAAGACCCCGGGCGAGTGTCGGGGGCAGCCACAGATCCAGCGATCAAGGCCGCGACCTACACGGATGCTTTATCGGCACCCGCAGAGTCCCCGGACGCCCGGCACACCAAATCGAGCACTCCTCCGCCTCACAGGACCAACTACGCACCAAATCAGGGGAATTAGGATGCACTCGGTGATCTGGCGTGCCATTCTCCGGATACCACGCAGTTTCGGGGGATCGGTGGTGTGACATGGTGATATCAACGCGTGCCGTCCGGCTCGCTGTTGTTCTGCTGCTCTGTCTGTCGACCGCGCTCGCCTGCGACACCAACGGTGGCGCTGGATCCGGTGCGGAAGCCAGCGGCAGTAGTACGAACAGCGGCGGCGGTGAAGGCATCGGAGGGGTGCCGACACCCGGTGATGGAGCTAGCGGGGGTAGCACCTCAAGCGGCGGTAGTGCGAACAGCGGCGGCGGTGAAGGTATCGGAGGGGTGCCGGCACCGGGGAGCGGCGGGGCCAAAGGCGGCGCGAAGCCCTCACGGTTGAAGATTCCGCCGTGGGACCGGGACACTCGGCCGTTCGGCGAGGTCGGGGAAGGTAAGAGGAACTGGGATGACTTGACCGCGCTCTTCGTGGAGCGCTGCGGCGGCCAGTCCTTGTGCGTGACCCTGGTACGGGAGTACCGAGACGACGCGCCCATCGAAACGGTCTGTGGTTACTGGCACATGGAGCCCGCCTCGGGCGAGACCGTCGACCCTCATACGACGGTGAAAGTCGTCGGCAAGGGGCCCTGCGACCCCCGAACGGACCAGCCGATCGGTGAATCGCCACCCGTCGAGCCGTCCCCCGACAACAGCCCACCCAGTGTCCCGCCGGTCACCCCGCCCTCTGTTCCGCCCATCTCATCACCGCCTGACAGCTCTACCACGGCCGCCCTCGGCGTCTCATGAACGAGGGGAGCACCGGGCCAAGACGGCTCGGTTCGATCGTAGGGGCACTCGTCGCGCCGACCAGCCTGGTCACCGGGCTGCTGTACTACTTCGGCTATTACCACGCGTACTGGTTCTTCGCGTACTTCGGCGTGAATTCGACCGTCCTGGACTTCAGTACCGCCGACTACCTCAGGCGCAGCCTCGATGCTCTGTGGGTGCCGATGACAGTCACAGCAGCCGTTGGACTGCTCGCGTTCTGGGGGCACGATCTACTGCGGGGACGGCTCACAGCCGAGGCGCCGCCGCAGGTCCTGCAGTACGCCGTCCCGACCCTCACGGGCGTCGGGTTCCTACTGGCTCTCGGCGGATTCTGGTCGACGCTCACGGAGACCTTCCTCAGCCGGATCCTCGCGCTGGCGCCTCTGAGCCTGTCCGTCGGCGTGACGCTGCTGGCGTATGCCCTCCATCTGAGACGTGCTGTCGCTGCGGCGCCGCCCCACCCACCGCCCGCTGCCGTAGATCCCTCAGGAGACGACGCTGGCAGCCCGGGCAGCGACCCCGACTCCGTCGGCACCACGGACGACGACACTGCCAGCAGCACTCGTCTCGCGCCCGCCGCACGCCCCGAATGGGCCGCACTCGTCGAATGGGCAGTGGTCTTCGTGTTAATCGGGCTCGGTCTCGTCTGGGCCGCCAACGACTACGCTGCCTCTGTCGGCGAGAGTCGGGCCCGCACCTTCGTAGCGCAGATAGCCGACTACCCGTCTGCTGTGCTCTATAGCGAGCGCAGCCTGAGCATCAGTGCACCCGGTGTCCGTGAGACTCGCTGTCACGACCCTAAAGCCGCCTACGCCTACCGCTACGACGGGCTGACTCTCATCCTCCGATCCGGCAACCAGTACGTCCTGCTGCCATACCAATGGACGCGCGCCGACGGCGTTGCCCTGGTTGTCCCGCAGAGCGACTCCGTGCGGCTCGAGTTCGGGCCTCCGCCCAATTTGCGTGCTGTCGCACAGAATCCGATGTGCTGAAGACTTCTGCACCGAAAGATTGTCGAGCACCAGAATGTCGGCGTCTTCTACCGGGCCCGCATCACCGGCGGGCAACTTCGGCCCGAGCCGAACGGCGACATCGCCAAGCCGGTCTGGACTCCGATACCCAACGTCGGCGGCCTGCGCCGGTCATCGCTGGTCGACATCGGCCTCGCCCTGGCGCAGACCCTTCCAGCAACCGGTCACATCGCTCCCGCCCCAGTCGTCGGCTCGATCCATCACTGAGGCACCACCAACATCCACCTGGCGCGCTTGATCTCGTCCAACGCGCAGGCAGTGAGGGCGCGAGAGGCGACACCGGCGCCGCGGGCGGCCGGGAGCACCCAGTACGCGACGCCGGCGATGCCGTCGTCGAAATCCAGGCGGCGCAGTGCGATCCGGCCGGCACCTTGCCGTCGTCGCGGGTGGTCGCCCAGTGACCGCCCTCCTCGCGTTCCCAGTCCTGGCGGTATGCGTCGAACCACTCCCGGACCTGGCCCTCGGAGAAGGGCCGACGCGTGTGCCAGCGGCGGATCTCGTGGTCCTGGTAAGCGGAGAGGAATGCTGGAGCGTCGGATGGTTCCCAGGGACGCAGCAGCAGGCCCGCAGTGGCGGGAAGCGCAGGTTGGGGAGAGTCAGGGAGGTGGCCAGGGGCAATGGCGGGCGGCGTCGACAGGGCGGTAGTCATGAACCATCCTGCGTGTACTTGAGAAACTTGCCGTGTGCGCTTTGCTTGGTCGTCCTGAGCGGCTTGGCGAATTCATCCCAGGAGTAGCCGCTGCCCTGGCGGCGCGCACGGCCTCCTGCTGCCACTTCTCGGCGGCCGCCTGAAGCCGGGTCGCCGCGTAGGCGGCAAGAAGAGGGCGCCGTTCGTCAGGTTCGCCGCCCGGTCGCAGGGGCGCACTCAGGCCGCGGACCGTCTCCTCCACCTCGTCGAGCAGTCGCTGGAGTTGCTCCGGCAGCGTGCGGGACATGCTGATCTCGACGTGACGAAGCCACTCCCGCCTCAACGCCGAATCGCACTGATCAGGGTCCGTCAAATCCACCGGCCGGCGAGGTCCGCGCCACCCGCATTCGCAGACAACCCGGATCCCCTGAGCCCGCCGCCGCCCCTCGATGCCGTCGCACTTGAAGGACCATGCCCAATTCACACGCTTTTCCAGGCCTCTTCCGCCTCCTCGAACGTGTCGCGTGGCGCATCCGCCGATGGAAGTGTCGATGACCGTGCTGATGTTCTTTGGATAACGCGCGAAGTGAACGATTGTTAGCGGTACTTGCGAGGCAGACGAGCCGCGAGGTGTGCCGTGCGATCCGGTCGGCGACGACCTTCTGCCGCTCAGAGGCGGCCACGCTCACGGCGAGGAGGATGCCGAGCGGGAGCAGCACAGCCGCCATCAGGACGACGAGCAGCAGGGCCGAGAGCGGGTTGCGCAGCCGGGGCGAGGCGTCGGCGACGAAGGCACGCTACTGCTCCAGGATGTCCTCGACGTTGTCCGCCATCTCGTTGTGGTGCTTCCGGTCCCCTCCCAACCGGTGCGCCAGACCTCGCTGATGATCTACTCCTGGCGGAAGACGACTCCGGGGTGCTGGTGCGCTTGCGGATCTTGCCGCAGACCTCGTACCCGTCCTGGTCGGGCAGGCCAAGGCCGAGGAGAGCTGACGGTTCCGTCTGGGGCGAGTGCTTGGAGAGTCTCCTCGCCGCCACGGGCGACGGCGATCTCGAAGCCGCGACTCGCCAGTACCGTGGACAGAGCGGCGGCGACATGGTTGTCGTCCTCGGCGACCAGCAGTCTCATCCGTGCGCCCGGTTCATCAATCGTACGTACTCACCATGGGAAAAACGCGTGCACCAAGGCAGTCACGCTGAGGGACGACGACGGCACTTTAGCCGTCGTTTCCCTCCAGGCCCAGGCTGAAGCGACTCAGCTTGCGCTTCTGCAAAGCATCGGCCGCCTGCTGGCGCCCCGTGTCCGTGAGTTCGTAGAAGCGGCGCGCGGGGCGACCGGGGTGCGGGCCTGTTTCCTCCTGGCTGGCGACCCAGCCGCGTTCGGTGAGCCGGTCGAGGATGGGGTAGACGGTGCCGGGGCCGAGGTCGGCGTCGCGGCAGATTTTGAGGCCCCAGGTCGGCTCTTCTTCCGTCGCAGACAGCAGGGCCGCCAGGACGGCGATCGTCGGCTTGGTGAGCCGGAGGGTTGTCATGCCCCCAGTGAACCATATATCGAGTACGAAACACACCCCGCCCGCGTGACGTCGAAGCCGTGCCGTGCCGGTACCGCGCACAGCGCCGCTTGGGCTACCCGGCCGATACGCGACCGCGCACACCCGCTACGACACGTGTCCGGTTGCTATCCGATCGTGATGCTCAATTTCCCCTCAGATGTAATGACGCAGGTCGTACCCGCTCACTACTGTCCTCCGCACCGAGAAGGACTGGGATCCCAACCCGTCGGCTCATCTAGCAAGATCGCGAAAAGGAGTTGGGGCAACGTGAACTTGAACGAGTCCGGGTCGCGGACGCCAAGGGGAACGCGCGGGTGGGCCAAGCGCCTTGCACGGTGGTTCCGCCGTCGCCGGCACATGATGGCTCTCAACGCGCTCCGCGGGGCCTCATACGCGGTTGGGACCAGTGCCGTCGGGCTGATCGCCTGGTGGGTCGAGTCCCGCTACTGAGCAGAGCCACGACGGGGGCCCGCCCGCCTCCAAGCGGCAGGCCCGCCGTCGTGGACGTCCACAGTGAGGCGAAACGGCTGAACCTGCTTCATCAGCAGGAACTGATCCGCGAATTGCCCTTCGACGGCCCCACCGGCTGCAGTCCAGGACACGACAGGCGCCGGCTCTCACTGATGTAACGGTTGGTCTTGGGTTTGATGTTGATGTCGGCGCAGTTGCCCGACATCACGAACAGCCGACCGGCTGGGAGATCGACGTCACCCTCCGGCTTGGAGTAGCTGATCGCGCTTCCGTAGCAGGACGCGGCCGTCTCCTCGCCGGCCCGGGCCGTCGGCGCGAGGGCCAGGGCCCCAGTGAGCAGCGCGGCCGCGATCGTGCTGCATGCGAGGCGTTTGCCGACATTCGCAATAAGTCCTCCAAGGGATTGGCTCCTGCATGGCCGGTGAAGGCACTGGCGCCCGGTCGGCGGCGGGGCCGTAAGTACTGTGGGTGCGCGGTCCCGTCGGGCGTCGCTTACGCGTACGTGACGTCGGAGGCGCAGCGCGCCCCGGACTGGCCGGGGCTCTTCAGACCGAGGCAGACGTAGACGCGGACGTAGGTGTTGCTCGTGGCCGTGGACTCCCAGGAGCCCAGGTCCTGGCCGCCGGACGTGGAGGTGTCGTCCACGGCGAGCGGCCCGTACGGCCCCCAACTGTCGTGGATGTAGGCGCGGGCCGCGACGCCGTCGGCCTGATGGTCTTGGACGTAGTTGTAGTAGGAGTCGTTCAGGATGGCTCCGCCGGTGGGGTCGATGCATATGGTCGCCTGTACGGTGCCGCCGCTGCTGCCCTGGGAGTTGAGGACGGTTGCCCGCAGTGTCTCGCACCCCGCGGCGGCCCGGGCCGGTCCGGCCGCCTGGGCGGGGGCTGCTATCGCCCCCAGGGTGAGAACTGCCCCCAAGGCCGCGCCTGTGAGGGCATGACGGATACGCATGCTGTACTCCTTTGCTGGATTCTTGAATTCGAATCTTGTGAGGGCTCACGCTTGTTCGCCCTCACAGCGAAGCAAGGGAGCCCCCCAGAGCGGGCTTTCGCCGCTCGCATCAGCGAGTTCAGCGGCCGGCGCATTGTTTGGCACTGCTGGTCAGGCGGCCGAACAATGGCCGGACGCGATCTTTCCGGGTTTGTGGTGGGTCCGTAGCGTGGCTGGCCGGTCTGGTGCGAAGGCAGCTGACGGGGGTGGGGGCGTGGCGGGGCGTCGTGAGGTGCCGGTGGATCCTGGGGCGGGTCCGGTGCAGCGGTTCGCTTTCGAGCTGCGCAAGCTGCGTACCGAGTCGGGCGGGGTCACTTACCGGGTGCTGGCGGATCGGGCCGGCTACTCGATCACAACGCTGTCGCAGGCAGCCGGCGGTGAGCAACTTCCCACGCTGCCGGTGGTGTTGGCCTACGCGGCGGCGTGCGGGGGTGATGCAGCGGACTGGGAGGCCCGGTGGAAGCAGGCCGTGGACGAGGTTGCCGTCCTGGGCCACGCAGATGGCGGGGAGGATACGGAGCCGCCGTACAAGGGACTGGTGCGGTTCGAGACCGGTGACAGCGCACGGTTCTTCGGCCGTGACCGGCTCACCGCCGACCTCGTGGACCTGCTGCGCCGCCAGAGGTTCGCGGCGGTGTTCGGGCCGTCCGGCAGCGGCAAGTCCTCCATACTCCGCGCCGGCCTGATCCCCGCCCTCCAGCACACCCAGGCGCTGGGCCTGCGCCCTGCCGCCATCCGCATCCTCACCCCCGGCCCACACCCGGCCCGCACCCACGCCCGAGTGTTCGATCCCGGTGACACCAGACCGGGAAGCACAGCCGCGGACACGTTCGTGATCGTCGACCAGTTCGAGGAGGTCTTCACCCTCTGCCCCGATCCGGCCGAGCGAGCCCGCTTCCTCGACCTGCTGCTGACCGCCCGCCAACCCGAGAGCCGGCTGCGGGTACTCATCGCGGTGCGCGCCGACTTCTACGGCCGCTGCGCCGAACACCGCGACCTGGCCCACGCGCTGCGTGACGCCAACCTGCTGGCCGGCCCCATGACCCCGGCCGAACTGCGCGAGGCCATCGTCAGGCCGGCCACTGTGGCCGGCCTGACCGTGGAGCGCGCCCTGACCTCCCGCCTGGTCCAGGAAGTCGCCGACGCCCCCGGCGGGCTGCCGCTGCTGTCACACGTGCTGATGGAAACCTGGCGGCGCCGCCGCGGCAAAACGATGACCCTGACCGGCTACGAAGCAGCCGGAGGCATCGAGGGCGCAGTCGCCAAAACCGCCGAGGACGCCTACCGCCAGTTCACCCAAGCCCAGGCTGTAGCGGCCCGCCGCATGCTGCTGCGCCTGGTCGCCCCCGGCGACGGCACCCCCGACACCCGCCGACCCACCGGCCAAGACGAGCTTGAGGTCTCCCGCAGGCAGGAGACCGAACAGGAGACGGAAACCGGGCACGTTCTGGAGGCCTTCACCCGGGCGCGGCTGCTCACCCTCGACGGCGACACCGTCGAACTCGCCCATGAAGCCCTGCTGACCGCCTGGCCCCGGCTCCGCGGCTGGATAGAACAGGACCGCGAACGCCTGCGCATCCACCGCAAACTGACCGACGCCGCGCACACCTGGGAGGAACTGGGCCGCGACGCGGGGGCCCTGTACCGCGGCACCCGCCTCGCCACCGCCCAGGAAAACTTCGGCGACGCGCTTCCCGGGGACCTGACCGGCCTGGAGCACTCATTCCTCACCGCCAGCCTTGCCACGCGAAAGCAGGAACGACGCGCTGCGGCCCGCACCACGCGACGCCTGCGCAGCCTCACCGTGACACTGTCGGTGCTGCTGGTCCTTGCAGTGACCGCGAGCCTGATCGCGTGGAACCAGAGCGGGCTCAGCGACCAGCAGCGGCAGAACGCCGACGCCGCGCGGAAGGTGGCTCTATCCCGTCAGCTCGCCGCACAATCCACCGCTCTCATCGGCACAGACTCCGATCTCGCATCGCTGCTGGCCATCCACGCCTACCAGACCAGCCCAACATCCCAGGCTGTCGAGAGCCTCTACGTCGCTGCCGGTGCGCCTCTCAAACACCGGCTTACCCGGCATGCGACCTCGGTCGTGTCGATGGCATTCAGCCCCGACAGCCGCACCCTCACCACCGTTGGCCTGCATGGCTCGGTAGGGCTGTGGGACGTCAGGTCCGGCCGTCTGCGCAGAAGCCTGCCAGAAGGGAATGATCCGGTTGCCGCAGTGTTCAGTCCGGACGGGCGCACCCTGGCCATGGGCAGCAGCACCGATCAGGGAATGCAGTTGTGGGATGTGACCAGCGGCCGCGTCCGCAGGGGCTTGGCCGAACGAACTGCTGACACAGTGCCGCTGGCGTTCAGCCCCGACGGACGCACCCTGGCCATGAGCAGCCTCGACCACGGCGTGGATCTGTGGAACACCGCCACCGGCCACCTCCGAAGAAGCCTTCCCCTGCATGCCGCCCAGTTGGTCTCGCTGGCTTTCAGCCCGGACGGCCGGAGTCTCGCCACCGGCAGCGTCGACCGCGGCATCACATTGTGGAACACGGACACCGGCCGCCTCCTAAGAAGTTTTCCCCAGCAGGCCACAGGGGCGGTTGACGCAATGGCGTTCAGCCCGGACGGGGACACCCTGGCCACCGGCATTGGTGGTCACGGTGTGGAACTGTGGAACACAGCCACCGGCCGTCTCCGCAGAGGTCTGCTCGGAGACACCTCCCAGGTGGGCTCGCTGGCTTTCAGCCCGAACGGCCGGACTCTCGCCACCGCCGGCCAGGATCGCTCCGTCGGGCTGTGGGACGTCGGATCCGGCCGTCTGCGCAGAAGCCTGGCCGGACATACCGCTGCGGTGATCTCACTGGCATTCAGTGCGGACGGGCACAGCCTGGCGACCGGAGGCAAGGATGGCACCGTGCGGTTGTGGGACGTGGCAGCGGACCAGTCCCAAAAGGTCCTCTCCGGACACCTTGAGCAGGCGGACGCCATGGCGTTCAGCCCGGACGGGCGCACGCTTGCTACCCGCGCTGTCGCTGATCAAGGAGTCCGGTTGTGGGATGCGGCCACCGGACACGTCCGCGGGCGCCTGGCCCGACACAGTGGTGACATCGACGCCCTAGCGTTCGGTCCGGACGGGCGCACCCTGGCCACCGGCGGTGTTGATCACGGGGTGGAACTGTGGAACACCACCACCGGCCACATCCAAGGAACCCTCCCCGGGTTTACCGACACCGTGCGCTCTTTGGCGTTCGGCCCGGACGGACGCACCCTGGCCACCGGCAGTACTGCTCGTGGGGTGGAACTGTGGAACACCACCACCGGCCACATCCGAAGACGTTTTCCGGGATTCAACGGCGACGTGAACGCGATGGCGTTCAGCCCGGACGGGCACACCCTCGCCACCGGGGGCTCGGACCGCACCGTGCGACTGTGGGACGTACTAAGTGGCCGCCTCCTCAAGAGCCTCGCCGGACACACCGCCCCGGTGGACTCGGTGGCGTTCAGCCCCGACGGACGCACCCTGGCGACGGGAGGGGACGATCACGCAGTGCGTCTGTGGGATGCCACCTCCGGCCACATACGCGCGAGCCTGACCGGATACACGGGAGAGGCAGGCTCATTGGCGTTCAGCCCCGATGGCCGCATCCTGGCCGCCGGAGGAGACGATCACACCCTGCGCCTATGGGAGACGGCCACCGGCGGCACGCTGGCAACACTCTCAGGACACACCAACACCGTGCTCGCAGTGGCGTTCAGCCCGGACGGGCACACGCTCACCACCGCCAGCCCGGACCAGAGCATCCGCGTGTGGGACGCCACCCCCAGCCCCGCCGCCGCGATCCGCAAGATCTGCCGCGCCATCGGCCGCGACCTCACCCCCCAGGAACGGTCGGTCTACATGCCCGACCAACCACCCCACACCACGTGCGCGAACTGAACACCACCCCCGCTGCGCCGCCGCCCACCCATCCGAGCGTCACCCCGTGGACGCCGAAGTCGGCGGCCACCTGCTCCAGCGTCACGCCCGGGCCGCGGCTCCTCGCCACCCGCACGACGTCCCCGCGGAACTCCTCGGGACAAGACTTGGGCACAGCGACATCCTTCCCAGTGCCGGTGCTCTCGCGCTTGGCAGTCAGGATGGCTGGACTTGGTCGAAGACGGCGAGGGCTTCGGCGGGGTTCGGGCTCACGAGGCGTTCCAGACCGGCCGTCGTGATCTTCGCCCACCTGCCGGCCCGTGCCCACATCTGTTCCTCGAAGGCGCGGACGGCCTCGTCCAGATCTCCAGGGCCGGTGGCGATGGACTCGGCGAGTTCGGCGCCTTCCAGCATCGCGAGGTTCGCGCCCGCCCCCAATGGGGGCATCAGATGGGCGGCGTCGCCCAGTAGCGTCACCCCGACGACGTGGGTCCAGGTGTGGGACACGGGCAGGACGTAGAAGGGGCGGTGGACGAAAGCGGTGCCGTGGCGGAGGAGGTCGAGGACGGGATCGGCCCAGCCGTCGAACAGAGCCAACAGGCCCGATCGCACGGCCTCGACGTCAGCCAGGTCCAGGTGTGTGTGCCAGTCCAGCGGCGCGCGGAATTTGGTGTACACCTTGACGTGGCCGCCGCTGTTGCGCTGGGCGACGAGGCTTCGGTTCACGCCGTACACAGCCACGGAACCGTCGCCGATCAACCGGGCGAGGTCAGGGTGGCGGGTGTCGACGTCGTCGAGGGAGGTCTCGACCGAGGTGACGCCGGTGTAGTGCGGCGTCACCGACGAGACTGCCGGGCGGATCCGGGACCAGGCGCCGTCCGCGCCGACCACGAGGTCGAACGTTTCCTGTCGACCGTCCGCGAAATCGACCAGTACGCCATCCCGGGTCCCCGGCACCACCTGCGTCACGCCCCGACCCCACTGGACGTCGAGAGGGCCGAGCAGCAGGTCACGGAGTTGCCTGCGGTCGATCTCGGGATTGGCCCGGTCATCTGGACGGGGTCGCCACTCGCGCAGGACGGTCCCGTCCACGTCAAGGATGCGCATGGCCTGCCCCTCGGGGCGAGACAGCGCCTCGAAATCCGCCAGCAGCCCCGCCTTGTCCAGCGCGAGCTGGCCCAGCCCTTCCTGCAGGTCCAGCGCGCCGCCCGGGGGGCGGGCGTCGGGGGAGGGATCGCGTTCGAGGACGGCGACGGGGTAGCCATGGCGGTGCAGGACACGGGCGAAGGTAAGGCCGGCAGGGCCGCTCCCGACCACGGCGATACGATGTCTCATACCGATACACTGTATTTCCCCATGGCGATGCAACGCAACGGAACGGTGAGATCATGACTGTGTGGGACCGGCCGGAGCCGCCGCCTCGCCCCGTGCCGCTCGACCGGGAGCGGATCGTCGCCGCCGCCATCGCGCTGGCCGACGAGGGCGGGCTGGAGGCGGTGTCGTTGCGCAAGGTCGCCGCCCGGCTGAACGCCGGTCCGATGCGGCTGTACGGATACATCTCCACCAAGGAGGAGCTGTTCGACCTCATGGTGGACGAGGTCCAGGCCGAGATTCTCCCCGAGGAGCAGCCCGGTGACTGGCGGGAGGCGCTGCGCGCCCTCGCCCATCGCACCAGGCAGGCCGCTCTCCGTCACGAATGGCTGGCCGACCTGCTCGGCGGCCGCCCGACCCTGGGCCCGAACGGCCTCGCCGTGACCGAGGCCAAGCTGGCCGCCCTCGACGGTCTCGCCGACGTCGACACCGTCATGCGCGCCGTGGAGACCGTCAGCGCCTACTTCACTGGCGCGATCAGACGCGAGATCGCGAACCTGCGGGCCGAGCGCGCCACGGGCCTGTCCAAGCGCGACTGGCAGCGCGCCTCCGGCCCGCATGTGACGAGCATGTTGGCCACGGGCCGCTTCCCGGCGCTGGCCAAGGCCGTGTACGACGGCACGGACGTGGACGCCGCTACATCCTTCGCGACCGGCCTGGACTGGGTCCTCGACGCCGTGGCCGCCAAACTCACCAGGCCGTCGGCGTGACACTCAGCTCTCGCCGAATACCGCCAGAGCCTCGAAGCCGCCGGCTTCACGAACATCGAACTCCGCCCCACCCATTCGGTCGCGGACGGCATGCACTCCGTGCCATCGTCCGCGTCACCAAGCCCACCACCAGTCACAAGGCTGAGGCAAGCGCGACCAGCGATTCCTACTGCGGCGTCAACGCCCGCTGTCACTGCGATCGGCCTATGAGGCGGGCCGGGTGTGGGCGAAGATCTCAGACACGCGGACACGGTCGTCAGGGCTGCTCGCGCCGCCGCGGCCGCGGCTGGTGCCCTCCTGGTGTCCGCCGGCCTGGGCAGCTGTCGCGAGTGCCTGGCCTGGACAAATGAGCGGGACCAGCGGTGCGCGCCCTGCCTGAACTGGGGCGCTGGCCGCCAGCCCGCCCCGTGTCACCGGTGCGGCCGGCTGCTGCCGTTGCGCGACGACCACTGTCGGCGCTGCGTGCTCACAGTCGCGGAGACCGACTACGACCTCGACGGCATCCATCTGGATGGCGGCGACCAGCTCAGGTTCGGCGGGCCCCTTGCTCCGCGCAGCAGGGAAGGCGGCCTCTATGGGCGCCGCCGTCTCCAGCGCAAGCGCCGTGAAGCCATCCGCGCCTCGCGGGCCGCCCGCCCTGTTTCCGGACATCTCGCACTGCCTGGCCAGCTGGAGCTCTTCCACCTGCCGCGCGACTGGACCCGCCTGGACGAACGACACCTCCCAGCCCTGACCCCAGCCGCCCGGATCCCGCTGAACGGGTTCGTCGCCCACATCAAGAGCCGCAACTGGGACGCCGGCCGCACCTCCCCCACGCCCGCGACCGGCTCAGCTTCATGCTCGCCGCCGTGCACGCCCTGAGCACCCACGACCAGCGCCATCTACTGTTGGACGACCTCGACCACAGCCGCGCCACCCTCCTCGTGCGCCGCACCGGCAAGCCCCTCCACACCGTCTATCTGGACGAACTCACCTACCGCCTGGCACGGCAGTGGCTGGCCGAACGCCACCGACGCTGGCACGCCACCACCAGCCCCTACCTGCTGGTCACCGCCCATACCGCCACCGGGCCGACCGCCTGCGCGTGGACCGCATCCTCAACGAGGCCCAGCACACCGACGACCCCCTCCACCTCATCCGCCTCTCTCCCCGCACCGCCATGAAGTACATCCACGCCGCGCACCCGCACCGCAGCCAGCCCGACCCGATCACGTCCTGAGCAGCACGAGCACCAGCACTGTAGGAGGTGGACTGTGTCTTGGCACATAGGCCCCCAGGCTGTCGCGAGGAGAGGCTTCTGGGTCTCAGTGGATGTGGGGGCTGTTTGGCTGGAGTTCCCTGCCGCGCGCCACCTCTCGTTGCCGCCAGGCACCGGGTGGTTCGCCGTGATGGCGGCGGAAGGCGGCTGCGAATGCATAGGGCGAGCTGTAGCCGACGCTCCGGGCGATGCCCGCCATGCCGAGTTCGCCCGTGCGCAGATGGTCGCGTGCGAGAGCCATGCGCCAGTCTGTCAGGTACTGCATGGGGGTCTGGCCGAGCGCAACGTGGAAGGTGCGTGCGAAGGCGGCCCGGGACAGGCCGCTGATCGCGGCGAGTTCGGGGACGGACCAGGGGTGGCCTGCGTCCTCGTGCATGGCCTGGAGCGCGGCGCTCAGACGGGGGTCGGCCAAGGCGCGGTACCAGCGAGGTGCGTTCGGGCTGCGGCGGAAGTCGCTGCGGATGGCAAGTACCAGGAGGACGTCGAGGAGCCGGTCGAGCACGGTGGGTTGGCCCGGTTCGGGGTTAGCGAGCTCGTGGGAGAGCAGGGCGATCACGTCCCTCAGCGGATCGCCGACAGCCGCTTGCAGGGTCAGGACCTGCGGCAGGGCTTCGAGCAGCCCGTTGCCGATGTCCCCGGAGAACCGGTATGCGCCGCAGAGGAACACGGTCGCCCCGGGGCTGTCCGGCTCCCCGTCGGTGGCGTGCCGGGCCCTGAACTCCTCAGGTTCGAGGCAGTCGGTGCCGGGCTCGTGGCCGATGTAGTGGTCGGTGCCGCCGCGTACGAGGGTTACCTCCCCGGGCACGAGTTCCACCGCGCGCCCCGGGTCGTCGGCGACGAACCACAGCCATCCCCGGCCCCGGACGACGGTGTGCACGGACAGCTGGATCGTGCCGGCCAGCCGCAGACCCCACGGGGGCTCGGCGACCGTCCGGGCGAACACCGCGCCGCCGGCGCGAGCCCGCGCAAGGTGATCACGCAGTAGGTCCATACGACCATTATCAGCAGAGCGATCGCCGTGGGCAACGATCAGAGCGTTTGACATAAAAGACCGAGCGATTCACACATTGATCCGCTCCTATGGCCTCTCTCAGGATGAAGCCATGACTGAAGCACAGCAGACCACCCTCGTTCTCGGCGGCACCGGCCGCACCGGCTCACTCCTGGCGAAGAGGCTCCTCGAGCGCGGCCGGAACGCCCGCACCGCGGCCCGTCACGGCGCCGACGTGCCGTTCGACTGGGACGACCCGGCCACCCACGCCGACGCCCTGCGCGGCGTCGACAGCCTCTACCTCGTCACGCCCGTCATGCGGGTCTCGTACGCCGACCAGGTCGCGGCCTTCCTCGACCTCGCCGAAGCCGCCGGCGTACGCCACGTCACCTACCTGAGCACCTACGGCGCCGACGACGTACCGCCGCAGATCGACATCAAGGCCGTCGAAGCCGACCTGACCGCCCGGGCAGCCATCACCCACTCCGTCGTGCGCCCGGCCTGGGTGATGCAGAACTTCGCCGCCGCCCACCTGCCCGTCATCAACGAGGCGATCACGGTCCCCACCGGCAGCGGCACGGAAGCCTTCGTGGACGCGGCCGACATCGCCGCCGTCGCGGCCGAGACCCTGCTCGTCCCCGAGGTCCACGACGGCGCCTTGTACGCACCCACCGGTCCACAGGCCCTCACGGTCGCTGAAGTCGCCGACATCATCACCGCCGTGACCGGACAGCCCGTCACGCATCAGGACCTCGACCCCGAGGCATGGATCGGCGGCGCCGTCGCCGCCGGAATCGTGCCCGCCGACTACGCGGTGATGCTCCGGTGGCTGACCGGCACCATCATCACCGGCCACGGCTCCACGCCCAACGACGACATCGAGAAGGTCACCGGCCAGAAGCCGACCACCTTCCGCGAGTTCGCGCGGCGCAACGCCCACGCCTGGACTGCAACGGCGGCCGTGTGACCATGTCCATCGAGAACCTTGAGGATTTCGCGGCCCTGGACCCGTTCTTCCGGATCATCCAGGAGGGCCTGGCGGGCCTGGTCGACGGGACGCACTTCTTCGACCTCCTGGCCGAGGACGTCGTGGTCGAGTACGTGGTCTCCGTCCCCGGCTACCCTCGCCGAGTCGAGGGACGGCACGCGGTCGCCGACCTGTACCGCGGGTACGGCGACGCGATGGTCCTGGCCGGCGCGGACGAGCTGGCAGTCCACCACGACACCGGCAAGTCCGTGGTCGTCCTGGAGTACGCCGTCCACGGGCAGTCGGTCCACACTCAACGCGCCTACGACAACCACTTCGTCTCCGTGATCACCATCAAGGACCGCCAGGTGACGCACTGGCGCGACTACCTCGACCCCATCGCCAACTTCCAAGCCCTCGGCTGGCCGGCAGAGCCACGCTGACGGGGCGAACCACGGCCTGCCGAATTACCCACGCGTGCCGCCGCCCCATGGGTGGAGTCGGCTCACCCGGCGAGGGCTGCGGCAGGTCCCACCGTCCCCGGCACGTAACGGTCGTTGAGCCGGTCGATGACCGGCTCAACGCGTAGCCGTGCCTCGCGGGCGCCGTCTAGTGCCGCGGCAGGCAACGTTTGCCCGTCAAGGAGCGGCGTCCGGTGCGTGCTCTCGGCGTGCCGGCCGGAAGTCCTCGTACTGGACGTACTTGGGCTTTCGGCTGGTGCGGCGAGAGTGCGTGCCGGGCGTCGCGACGGGGCGAACGTTGCCTGCCGCGGCACTAGCGTCAGCTGGGTGTGCGCCCGCCCTCCGTCCACGGGCTCCGCGACCAGAGTGAGACGCCGTGTCCGGGCACGTTGCAGGCCGAAGCCGTCCAGGACGCCATACACGGCGCGGCGAAGATCGTCCGTATGGCCTGAAGGAGCACCCAGCGTACGAGCCTTCGACAGGTCCGTCCGGTCGGCCATCCGCACCACCACGGTGACCAAGCGCGCCGCCTGCTCACACGACCGCAGCCGGGCCCCGAGCTCCGCGGCCAGCCCCAGAGCCGCGGACCGGCGTCGACGCCCGGCCGGGAGATGGTCCGCACCCGCCGCACCTCCCCCGGCCGCCGCGCATCCACGCCCTGATAGCGCAGCACACCCTTCTTAAGGCAGAGCCCGATGTCTCAAGCGGAGGCGGTTCACCTAGTGTCTTTCACTCGCATGTGCAGGGACGACGCCCGCGTGCCTCTGGCCAGGATTCTTCGCCCCCGGACCGGGCACCTTGGCCCGGCCCTTCCGTCCACGCCGATACGCCCGACGGAACTCTGCTCACTGGCCGGTGGTAGAGCTCGTCGCGGCGGGGGCGGCCTGGTCATCCGGAGCGCAAGAAGGCGGCAGGCCACGCTCCTCATGAGTCGTGGCCCCCGGTCTTGCGGTGTGTGCTCCCCGTGGCGGTGCCTTCGTACTTTCCTTCGAGCACGGCGGACATCCAGGGCCGTACCGTGTCCACGACCGGGGTGGCGAGGCCGATCTCCCGCCCCAACTCCTGGGCCGCGGACAGGTCCTTCTGCGCGAGCGCCTCGATGTAGGCCGCCTGGCGCCGGATGACGCCCTGCGTGTCGAGATGGTCCCGGAGCAGGAACAGCGGGGAGGTGCCACCCGTTTCGGCCTTGTCCAGCACCTCGATCAGCCGCTCGGGATCGACACCGGCCCGGACGGCCATGCCCGTCGCCTCGCGTACCACCGCCCAGCTCGCGTACGTCACGACATTGCGGGCGATCTTGGTGACCATGCCGGAGCCGACCGGGCCGCAGTGCACGACGGCCTTGGAGAAGGCGTCCAGCACGGGCCGTACCCGTTCGACGACGTCGGTGGGCCCGCCGACCATGGAGACGAGCAGCCCGTCGCCCGCCTGCGTCACCCCGGCGTCCAGCAGCGTCGCCCCCTGC
This sequence comes from Streptomyces sp. NBC_01450, assembly GCF_036227505.1. NCBI lineage: Bacteria > Bacillati > Actinomycetota > Actinomycetes > Kitasatosporales > Streptomycetaceae > Streptomyces > Streptomyces sp. NBC_01450. Next base: position 1,661,274 of record NZ_CP109481.1, read on the forward strand.
CCGGCGCACAGCGCGGCGAACTCCCGTACGGCCGAGAGCGCCACCGTGGACAGCAACAGCACGACGAGTCCGGGCTTGCCGGCGCCGAGCAGTCCGCCCTCGCCGTCCAGGACCTCCCGGACCTGCCCGGCGTCGACGACCGAGATCAGCACGACGTCACTGGCACGCGCGACGTCGGCGGGGGAGCCGAGGGGCGCGGCCACGCCGTCGAGCCCGTCGGCGGCGTCGGGACGGATGTCGTAGACAGTCAGGGGCAGGCCCGCGGCGGCGATGTTCCGTGCCACGCCACCGCCGATCATCCCCAGCCCGATCACGCCCGCGGTGACGGTGTCCCTCTGTGCTGCATGCGACCGTGCCGGCAACGTCGTCCTCCTTCGCCCGTGGTGGAGGGCGACGTTAGTCGGCCCGGGCCGGTGGCCGGATCGGCTGTCCCTGTGAGCGGGACACGGACTGGGATGCCGTGTCGTCCGTCGGCTAGCTTCCGGGGCGTCGGCCCTCCGGAGCAGGCCCGGGGCCCGGGGAGCGAAGGTGAGATCGGATGGCGACGGACGAGGATGACCGCTGGAGCCGTGGCAGGGAAGTCATGGACGACGTGTACGGGGAGGGCTTCTCCGCCACGTACTACCCGGTCGAGCGCGGCCAGCCGTACCACCGGGAGACGGTGGAGCATCTCTTCGGCGACGTCTGGTCCCGGCCGGGTCTCCCGGTCCGGGACCGCAGGCTGCTGGTGATCGGCGCGACCGCCGCGCTGGGGCGGGCGGACCTCGTCCGCATCCAGGCCCTCGGCGCGCTGCGCAACGGCGAACTGACCCGCGACGAACTGCGCGAAGGGGTCCTGCAACTCGCGTACTACACGGGCTGGGGCAACGCGACCGCCGTGGACCGGGGCATCGAGGACGCCATCGCGGACCACGAGAAGGAGGAAGCCGGGTAGCCGGGGTGCTCCGGCCCGCGGACCTCCGTGAGGGCCGGCGTCGGTCAGGGCCGGACCAGTCCGCTCTGGTAGGCGATGACGACGAGTTGGGCGCGGTCGCGGGCGTTGAGTTTGGTCATGGCGCGGTGGATGTGGGTGCGTACGGTCAGGGGGCTGAGGAAGAGCTCGCTCGCGATCTCGGCGTTGGACTTGCCCTGCGCTGCCTCGATCATGACTTCACGCTCCCGGCCGGTCAGGGCCGCGAGTTCGGGCGGTGGGACCGCGACGGGGACCGGAGTGGTGAGGAATCGGGTGATCAGGGTCTGGGTGGCTTTCGGTGACAGGAGTGCTTCGCCGCCGGCCACGGTGCGGATTCCGTCGACGAGGGCCTGGGCGGAGACGTCCTTGCCGAGGAAGCCGCTGGCACCCGCGCGCAGGGCCTGGGCCACGTACTCGTCGGTCTCGAACGTGGTCAGGATGAGGATGCGGGTGGTGGCCAGGGCGGGGTCGGCGCAGATCTCGGTGGTGGCGGCGAGTCCGTCGGTGCCCGGCATGCGGATGTCCATCAGGACGATGTCGGGGTGATGGCGGCGGGTGAGCGCGACCGCTTCGGCGCCGTCGGCCGCCTCGCCGACGACCTCCATGTCGGGGACCTCGCCGATGAGGATGCGGAAGGTCATGCGCAGGAGCTGCTGGTCGTCGGCGAGGAGGATGCGGATTGTCATCGGGCCTGTCTTCGCGGATGGGGTGGCCGGGTTCGCGGATGGGGTGGCCGGGTCAGGGCAGGATGGGCAGGTCGGCGGTGACGGTGAAGCCCCCGTCCGACTGACGTCCGGCGGTGAAGCTGCCTCCGGCCGAGTGCGCGCGCTCACGCATGCCGATGAGTCCGAAGCCGTCGCCATCGGGGGTGCGGGAGGGTGCGGCGGAGTGCCGTCCGGGCGTGTTGGCGACCGTGATCGTCAGCCGTTCGTGCCCGTAGCCGAGCCGGACGTGTGCGGTGCCGCCGGGGGCGTGCTTGGTGATGTTGGTGAGGGCCTCCTGCACGATGCGGTACGCGCTGAGATCCACACCGGGTGAGAGCTGCTGCGCCTTGCCCTCGGTGACGACCTGGACATCGAGGCCGGTCGATGTGAACGACTCGATCAGGTGCGGGAGTTGGGCCAGGCCGGGGGCCGGCTCCAGGAAGTCGGGGTCGTCGGGCTGGCGCAGCAGGCCGACGGTGGCCTTGAGTTCGCGCAGCGCCGAGGAGGTGGTGGCGGCGAGCTGGTTCACCATGGGGGCGACCTTCTGGGGGCTGGTCCGGGCGAGGAAGGTGAGGGTGCCGGCCTGGGCGTTGGCCAGGGCGAGGTGGTGGGCGACGACGTCGTGGAGTTCACGGGCGATGCGGACCCGTTCTTCCGCCACCCGGTGCCTGGCCTCTTCCTCGCGGGTCCGTTCGGCGTATGCGGCACGGGTCTCTACCGCTTCGAGGTAGGCGTTGCGCAGGCGGGCGGCGGATCCCAGGGCCACCGGCAGCAGCAGGCACAGGACGGGATTGACGGTGGCCAGCGGCCAGGGGCGGCCGGCGCGGTCACCGAAGACGGTGGACAGCACGATCATCGCCGTCACCGGGAGGCAGAAGCGGTAGACCGTCCGGGGCGCGCCACGGGCGGCGATCCCGTACAAGGCGACCAGGACAGGGGCCAGGAGCATCGGGGTGAGGAGATAGCCCACCCCGCCGGCGGCACCGGCGCACACGGCGGTGACGAGTACGACCCCGTACGGGTGACGGCGCCGCCACAGCACGGCGACGGAGGCCACCGCTGCGAGCGGCAGGGAGGACCACCAGCTGAGACCGTCGGCGTAGGACTTGCTGCTGTAGTACGCCACCGGCCCGGACAGGACGAACAGCACCACGACGAGCACCGTGTCGAGGAGACGGTGGTGTCGGCGGGAAAAGTGCTGCCAGCGGGTGGTCATCGACGCTTGCTCCGGCGAGTTGGACGTGGAGCCATCCTGCCAAATGACCGTGATCGGTGAGGCGGGGCGGCCGCCATGCCGGAGGCCGCCCCGGCCTCGTAGAGCCTGGATCAACGGTGTGCCGCTTCCGCGACCGGTGCGGGTTCCGCCTCGGCGGCGGGCGTACGGCTCAGGGACTCGCCCTCGATGTCGACGCGGGGCAGCCACCGGGCGAGCCGGGCCGGAAGCCACCAGGCCCGCTCGCCCAGCAGGGCCATGACCGCGGGGACCAGCGCCATCCGCACGACGAGGGCGTCGAAGAGGACGGCGACGGCCAGGCTGAATCCGATCATCTTGATCAGGGCGAGGCCGGCGCCGACGAAGCCGGAGAACACGGCGATCATGATGAGTGCGGCGGCGACCACGACCCGGGAGCTGTGCCGGAAGCCGGTGACGATGGCCTCGGCGGGGCGCTCGCCGTGGGTGTAGGCCTCGCGCATCCGGGAGACGAGGAACACCTCGTAGTCCATGGCCAGGCCGAAGACGATGCCCACCATCATGATCGGCATGGTGCTCATCACCGGGCCGGTCTGCTGCAGGCCGATCAGGTCGGCGAGCCAGCCCCATTGGAAGACCGCCACCACCGCGCCGAGCGCGGACAGCACGGACAGCAGGAACCCGAAGGCGGCCTTGAGCGGCACCAGCACGGACCGGAAGATGACCAGCAGCAGGAGGAAGGCCAGCCCGACCACGACCGCCAGATAGGGCACCAGGGCGCTCTGCATCTTGTCGGCGACGTCGATGTTGATCGCCGTGGTGCCCGAGACGAGGAAGGTCGCGCCGGACTCGGCTGTCGCCTCCGGCCGTTCGGCGCGGATGGCGCGGACCAGGTCCTTGGTCTTCTCGTCGGTGGGTGCGGTGGAGGCGGTGGCCGTGAAGATCGCGGTGTTGCCCGCAGGGTTGAAGACGGGCGCGGTGACGGAGACGACGCCCTTCGTCGCGGAGATCGTCTTGGCCACGCTCGTCGCGGCGCTCTTGGGGTACTTCGCGCCCTTGGCGTCCACCACGACGGTGAAGGGGCCGTTGAAGCCGGGGCCGAAGCCGTCGGCGAGTTCGTCGTAGGCCCGTCGTTCGGTGGTCGCGGTGGACTTGGACTCGTCGCCGGGCATGCCGAGTTGCAGGTCGAGGACCGGCAGCGCCACGATTCCCAGGCCGATGACCGAGGCGAGCAGCACCGGCACCGGCCGGCGCCGCACGAACCGTGCCCACCGGGTACCCGCGTTGTCCCCGGTACGGGCACCGGTGTCGCGGCCCTTGCGGATACGGCGGGGCAGGACCGCGTTCGGCAGGATGCCCAGCAGGGCGGGTACGAGGGTGAGGGCGATCAGGACGGCGACGACGACGGCTCCGGCGGCGGACAGGCCCATCTTGGTGAGCGTCGGCACGCCGACCACGGACAGTCCGGCCAGGGCGATGACGACGGTCAGGCCGGCGAAGACCACCGCTGAGCCGGCGGTGCCCACGGCGCGGCCGGCGGCCTCCTGCGGGCTGTACCCGTGGCCGCGTTCCTCGCGGTAGCGGGAGACGACGAACAGGGCGTAGTCGATGCCGACGGCCAGGCCCAGCATGGAGGCGAGGCTGCTGCTCGTGGTCGACAGCCCGAGCGTCGAGCCGAGCGCCATGATCGACACGGTGCTGATGCCCACCCCGAGTACGGCGGTCAGCAGCGGCAGCCCGGCCGCGGCGAGGGAACCGAAGGTCACCAGCAGGACGATGGCCGCGATGACGATGCCGATCAGCTCACCGGACCCGCCGGCGGCAGCGTCGTCGGCGAGGACCGGCCCGCCCACGTCCACGGTCAGCCCGGCGTGCCGGGCTTCGTCGACAGCCTTCTGGAGGTTGTTCTTGGTGGCGTCGGTGAGGTCTTTGGACGCGGCCTTGTAGGTGACCGTCGCATACGCCGTGGAGGCGGCCTTGTTCACCGTGCCGGCGCGGAAGGGGTCCACGGCGGCCTGGACCTGGCTGCTCTCGGCTGCCTCGCCGACCAGCTTCTCGATGACCGCCCGGTTGGTGGAGGAGGTCAGCTTCTCCCCGCTCGGTGCGACGAAGACGATGCGCGCCGTCGCCTGGTTCGGGCTCTGCGAGGCGCCCGGGAACCGCTTCTGCAGCAGGTCGTAGGCGCGCTGTGACTCGATTCCCGGCATGGAGCCGGTGTCTTCGGGAGGCGAGGCCGCCTGGGTCGAGGCGAAACCGAGGGCACCGAGCAGCACCACCCAGAGCAGGGCGACGTACCAGCGCCGCCGGAAGGCCGTACGGCCCATGCGGTAGAGAAAAACAGCCACGGAGCGGATCTCCACATCAGATCGGGAACTCACCCATCCTGCGAAGCCGGAGCCCCGGCCGTCGTCGTGCCGACGCCGACAGCTCCTACTGAGATCGCCGACCCCACCTACTGAATCGGCAGTACCGCCGGACAGGCGGTAGCCACCGGGGGCGAGTGGGCTGCATGCCAGTCCGCTGCGAGAAGTGGACCCGCCACCGGGCTTTCTTCGAGGAGGCCGGACGGGCCCACGAGCCGCCACCCGCGCCGGGGCGCGGGAGAACGCCGTCGCTCGACCGCCCACGTGGGCCACCAGCCGGCCACAGGACAAAAAAACACCAGCCCGACCGGTGTGCACGTCCGCGGGCCGGGCCGACGGGCCGTTCTCGTCCATGCGCAGTAGCGCCCGTCGTACTCAGGCAGTACACGCGGGCCTGCACCCGTCCGACGCCGTGCCCTTGGACGGGCTGCCACTCTCTGAGGGCTTCACCGCCCGGCCGACGCAGCGACTGCGTGCGCCACAGATCAGGTACCGGCTCGCCCCTCACCGAAGGCGCCGCCGGGGACCGGGCCTTCACCCGCCGCAACATCCGAGAGGACTGCCCAGCATGCCGCTCACCGCCTTAACGAGAGCGAGAACCGCCGCCACACTGTCCGCGCTCATCCTGCTGGCCGGCGCCCCCGCCGCCCTCGCCGAGACGGACTCCACCCCCGCGCATCACCCGGCGAACGAAAAGATCCTGGAGACCGACGTCACCAACCTCCCCGACACCCGGGAGGGACAGTCGGTCCTCGCAGTCAACCCCAAGAACCCGAACAACCTGGTCTTCACCTCGACCGTCTTCCCCGACAGTCCCGGCCTCGAGCCCGTCGGCGCGTGCTTCGTGGCCTTCTCCTTCGACCGGGGCAAGACCTGGAACCAGTCGTCCTGGCCGATGGGCGACCGCCCCCAGTGCGGCGAACCGGAAGTCACGACCGACGCCGACGGGGTCTTCTACATCTCCAACAACCAGATCGGCCCCGACCGCTACACGACGTACACCAACCACAACGTGGTCTCCAAGTCCGTCGACGGCGGACGGACGTGGACAGGCCCGGTGCGGACACCGCTGGTCCTGGGCGGTGCACCCAAGCTCCGTGTCGACCAGGCGACCGGCAAGGTGTACGCGGTCGCCTCCCACACGGCCTTCGAGTACCCCAGCGCCATCTCGGTCAGCAGCGACAAGGGCGAGACATGGTCGGACCCGTCGACGATCCCCGGTCCTCAGCCCTGTGTCGTGATCACCCCCGACCTGCCCCCGTCCTGCGGCTACCCCGGCCGTGAGATCGCCGTCCACGGAGGGATCCTGGCCTCCGCGAGCCAGGGCGACGACGGCAAGGTCACCTTCTACACCACCCGCAACGACGGCAGGAGCTGGCGGACCCTCCCGGTCACCGACAGCGACGGCACCCCCGTCCTCAACGGCACCGGCTCCCTCGTACCGGTGCCGGCCCTGGGCGCCGCCGCCGACCCCGTCCCCTGGGTGTCCGCCGACCCCACCCACAAGGGCCGGTTCGCCGTCATGGTCCCCCGCGACTCGAACCTGGAGGTGTACGTCACCGACGACGCCGGCAAGTCCTGGACCGGCCCCGCCACCATCGCCGCACCCGACGCACAGCGACCCTGGTTCGACTTCGGCCCCGACGGACAGCTCGGCGTCATGTGGCGCACCACCGAGCTCAACGTCTACTCGGTGGTCTCCTTCGACCACGGCCGCACCTTCAGCGACCGCCTCCAGGTCAACAGGACCACCGAACCCGCCGGCGTCAACGGCCCGCCCGGAGACCGCTGGTCGACCATCACCCTCGACAAGAAGTACGCCTACGTCAGCTGGGCCGACGGCCGCAACGGCGAACTCGACGCCATCCTCGGCCGCGTCCCCCTGAGCGCCTACCACGGCGGACGCCGCCCCTGACACTCTGACACCCCGGCCCCTTCCAGCCGCCGGGGACGAATCGGGCGGGGCCCGGAAGCCCCGCCCGATTCGTGCCGCCCCCAGGGGGCACCAAGGAGAGAGCACTGGCCCGCTACCCCGAAGCACCGGCAGCACGGCCTGCCGGAACGGCCCGAGCGCCCGCGAGCCGCGCGGAGTGCCGATCCGGCGGCGGTGTACGGCCAGCTGACGGGCGAGGTAGTCCACGACCTGGCGGGGGACATCGAGCGTGGCAACACAGGTGATTGGCGGCGGCGCCGGTTGTAGTACGACAGCCACCTGAACAGCTCCAGCCGTGTCTGCGCCTTCGAGGTTCCGCAGCACCAGGGCCGTCAGTGCATGTCGTAATCGTGGCGCGCGGTCTCGATCTCGCCGTGGTGGTCGGTGACCCACTGGGCGAGCGCGTGGACCACCCCGCGCAGGCTCTCGCCGAGAGCGGTCAACTCGTACTCGACGCGCGGGGGTACCTCGGCGTAGGCGGTGCGCGTGACGATGCCGTCGCGTTCCAGGTGGCGCAGGGTGAGCGTGAGCATGCGCTGGGAGACGCCGGGGACCCGATGGTGCAGGGTGCCGAACCGCAAGGGGCCCTGGCTGAGGATGCCGATGACGAGGACGGACCATTTGTCACCGATCCGGTCGAGGGTGTCGCGGAATCCGCGACCGTTGTCGGGCCAGGTCTCGCACGGGTGCGGAACGGACGCGGCGGCGTCAGGATCAACAGGATCAGTGGTGTGCTCTGCGAACATTCAAGTGCCTTTTGTGAGGTCCTCGGTACATCCCTACGGTGGGGCTACGTACTCATCGTAAGCATCGAGGTAGAGCAGCATGTCTCCGTCCATGAAGTCCACAAAGCCCATGGTCGCCGTCGTTGGTGCCGGTCCCGGCCTGGGCCGTGCGATCGCCCGCCGCTTCGGCAGCGCCGGGCACCCCGTCGCCCTGATTTCCCGCAATGCCGAGAAGCTGCGCGGCCTTGCCGACGACCTGGCCGCTGAAGGGACCATCGCCCGCGCCTACCCCGCCGACGTCACCGATGCGAAGACCCTGACCGGCGCTCTGGAGGTGGCCGCCGAAGAACTGGGGCGGATCGGCGTCCTCTCCTACAGCCCGGCCCCCACCTTCCCCAACGTGGCCGGGCAGGTGCCCGACCTGAAGGCGCTGGGGTTCACGGCCGCCGCAGAGACCACGCCGGAGTCCGTGCGTCCGATGTTCGACATGCTCGTCGGCGGTGCCCTCACGGCGGCCGCCGCCGTCCTGCCGGGGATGCGCGAGGCCCGCGACGGTGCTCTGCTGTTCACCACGGGTACCACTGCCATCCGCACCATCCCGGGGATGAGCAACTCCGGCATCGCGCTGGCCGGGCTGCGGTCCTGGGCCCGTGGCCTGCACGTCGATCTCGCCGACGAGGGCATCTATGTGGGCCATCTCTCCATCGGCCTGCCGATCGTGCCCAGCTCGGGTGAGGGTGACCCGGCCGGCGGAGCTGATCACGCGTGCGCATCAGGGGCACCACCGCTGCCGAGATCGCGGGGAGTGTGCGAGACCAGGTCGCTTCGGGCGAGCTGGCGCCGCAGTCGAGTCTGCCCCCGGTGCGCGCGCTCGCGGCTGAGCTGGGGGTCAACCGGAATACGGTTGCCCTTGCGTACCGGCGGCTTGTCGAGGCGGGAGTGGCCGAGACGCGAGGCCGCGGCGGCACGGTGGTCGCGGCGGTACCGCAGCTCGCGCGCGAAGGCGTCGGTGGCGGTGGCGACTGCATCGACCTGGCCAGTGGCAACCCCGACCCGAGGCTGTTGCCCGACATCCTGGCTGCCGCCCAGCGCGGAGACTACAGCCAGCCGCTGTACGGCGTGCCCGCCATCGACGCCGGGCTGGACGCATGGGCCTGTGCCAACTTCGCCGAGGACATCGATCATTCGTTCCGCACGCTGGTGACGCATGGAGCGGTGGATGCCACCGAGCGGCTTTTGAATGCTCACCTCACCCGCGGGGATCTGGTGGCGATCGAGGACCCCTGCTTCCTGGCGAGCATCGGCACCCTGCGACTGAACGGCTACCGCACGGCACCCGTCGGGGTCGACGGCGCCGGCCTGCGCCCCGACGCTCTGCGGGCCGCGCTGGCGGCCGGCGCCCGCGTGGTCGTCTGCACGCCCCGTGCCCACAACCCGACCGGTGCGAGTCTCACCGAGGAACGGGCAGCCGACCTGCGGGCGATCCTCGCGGAGCACCCCCAGGTTCTCGTGATCGAGGACGACCACTTCTCGGCGGTCTCCGCGCGGCCGTACCACCGGGTCACACCACCGAGCAGTTCACGCTGGGCGTTGGTGCGGTCCGTGTCCAAGTTCCTCGGACCGGATCTGCGTCTCGCCCTCGTCGCCGCCGATGCCGAGACCACCGCGCGCTTGGAAGCGCGGTTGAGCGCCGGCACGACATGGGTCAGCCGCCTGCTCCAACACATCACCCGTGAACTCCTGCTCGATCCCCGCGTCCACGAACTCCATGAACGGGCCCGCGAGGTCTACGCACGGCGCAGCGGCCTGCTCGTCGAGCGGCTGCACGCCCACGGCATCGAAGTCCCGCACCGGCCCGACGGGCTGAACGTATGGGTCGAACTCGATGTTGACGGACGGGCCGCGGTCGCGGCCCTGGCACAGCGGGGCTGGGCGGTGCGGCCAGGTCACCTCTTCGCGCCGGATCCGGCCGCTCACCAGGGCGCGATCCGGGTCACCGCCTCCACCATCACCGAGCCGCAGGCCGAGGCCTTCGCCGCCGAACTCGCCGCGGTCGTCGCGGAACTGCGCTCGGCGGCCAACTGACCATCACGAATTTCCCACCCACTCAAGGAGCCATCATGTTCCGCGGCCTGAGCGCCTTCCCCCTCACACCCACCAGCGAGCAGGGCATCGACGAAGCGGCGTACGCAGCGCTCGTCGCCCGCCTCGCCGCCGCCGGCGTGGACTCCATCGGCGCGCTCGGCTCCACCGGCGGCTACGCCTACCTCACCCGAGAGCAGCGCGCCCGCGCCGCGAAGATCGCGGTTGAGGCCGCCGACGGAGTGCCCGTCATCATCAGTATCGGCGCGCTGCGTACCTCGCACGTGCAGGAGTTGGCCGAGGACGCTCAGAAGGCGGGCGCCTCCGGAGTGCTGCTCGCCCCGATGACGTACCAGCCGCTCACCGAGGAAGAGGTGTTCGGCCTGTACGAGGACGTCACGCGTGAGCTTTCCGTGCCGCTGTGCGTGTACGACAACCCTCGCACGACGCACGTGCACTTCACCGACGAACTGCACGGCCGCATCGCGCAGTTGCCGAACGTCGGCTCGATAAAGATCCCCGGCGTGCCCGACGACCCGCGAGAGGCCGAGCTCCGTATCGACGCGCTGCGCGCGCTGATCCCCGACACTGTCACCATCGGGGTGAGCGGCGACTGGACGGCTGCGCGCGGCCTGAACGCCGGGTGCGACGCCTGGTACTCGGTCATCGGCGGCACCTTCCCGCGGACCGCCCTCGCCCTCACCCGTGCTGCCCAGGCCGGCCACGCCGGCCCAGCGGCGGACCTGTCCGAAGGACTCGAATCGCTGTGGGCCCTGTTCCGCCGCTACGGCGGCCTGCGCGTCATGTCCGCCGCCGCCTCCCACCTCGGCCTGACGGGAGAACCGAACCTGCCGCGTCCTTTGCGAGGGCTGGACGAGACCGCCCGCCGGGAGGTCGTCGCCGTGCTGGACGCCCTCGCGCTCACCTCCTGAGTACGAGGGCCATGAGCCGGCAGCACACAGCAGGCACGCCGAGGACGCGGCAAGCCCCGCCTTCGCGTCTCTTGCGGCCGATCCGGCGGAGGGCAGCCGGCGTTTGGCAACCGGTCAGCAAGATGAGCGGGCCGGTGTTGGTGAGGTCGAGTGCGCGCTCCAGGCCGGGGAAGATGCCGGTGAGTTGGGCGCGGAGCCGGTTGACGGTGCGGGTGCGGTCGGCGACCAGGTCCATGCGGCGGCCCGTCTCAACCGGTCCCGCAGACAACGTAGGGAAGTTTGACCAGCCGGGGTGCTGGTGTGCCAGGGGTAGGGGTTGTGGGCTCGCGGAGGCCTGCGCTCTGGCCCGGCTTTGAGGGGGCCTGTTGCCGTCGCGGGCGGGTCTCAAGTCTCCGTTCGTCGGGTTGTCCCGTGGTGGTCGCAGCGACGATGGAATATCGCGCGGTACTCCCTCGGCCGCTGGCCCGTATGTCTGGCAAAGATGCCGCTGAACGCCCCAGGGTCGCCGTACCCGACGTCGGCGGCGATGCTCGCGACGGTCCTGTCGGTCGTCTCCAGCAGGTGTCTGGCTCGACGCACCCGGACCGTCAGCAGGTACGCGAGTGGCGTCTCGCCGGCTTCGTCGCCGAAGCGGCGGAGCATGGTTCTCGTGCTTACGTGGAACTCCTGGGCGAGGGTGGGCAGGTCATAGCGAGCACTGAGGTTCTGGTCGAGCCACCGCTTGACGCTGAGCGAGAACTCCCTGCCCACAGTGGGTATGAGCCCCGGGTCGACATAGGGAGCCTGCGTGGAACGCGCATCATCAACAAGCGCGATACGCGCGGTGCTACGGGCGACGCGGGGGCCGTCGTGCTCGCGGATGAACTGCAGGGCGAAGTCGTACATGGCACTGAAGGCCGCTGTGGTCGTCACCCCCCGGTCGGTCACGACCAAGCTCTCCGGGCGGAGGCGCACGTCGGCGTACCGGCGGGCGAACCGATCCGCGAAGAGGCACGCGAGACCGTCGTTCGACGCGCCTGCGTCAGCGCCGAGTTCCGAGCCTTCGCCGGTGGCGGCACCAGCCCCGTCGTCACATGGCTGCGCGGCCTCGTCCGCCTGGCGCACGCCGAGCGTGGCGGGCCTGGCGTCGGCGCCGTCGGTCTGTGTTTTACCGGCAACTTCGCCTTGACCATGGCGCTCGAACCGGCTGTCATCGCACCAGTGGTCAACCATCCGTCGCTTCCGCTGGACGATCCCGGCGGTCTGGAGATCAGCGACGAAGACGCTGCTGCCGTGGCTGAACGCGTAGCGCGAGAGGGATTGAAGGTTCTCGCCTACCGCTTCGACAACGACAGGTGGTGCACTGGTCAGCGGTTCGCGGCTTACCGAGCGCTGCTCGGGGACGCATTCGACGGCCGCGTACTCAAAGCCGAGACGGCGAACACGAACCCTCCGCCCTTCTTCCGTGACGTCGTCGGTTGCGCCCACAGCGTCGTCACGGCACACCTCGTCGACCAGGACGGTCACCCCACCATGCAGGCCCGGAACGAGATCATCGCCTTCCTGGCCGAGCGGCTCGGGATGTGGGCTGAATGAGCCCTTGGCACTCCGGCACCTGGCGATGTGACAGAGCGCCGCCGATTCCCGATGCGATCTGGTCGTCGACCTGGGGCACTCGTGACCGCCCCTCGGCGACCACGAGTGACACAGGCCACTCAGATTTCGATGACACACGCTCAATCAGTGGCACAGGACATCGAGACCCAGCGCGACTGGAACCACGTCCGCGCCGCACTTGTCCCGTGACAGTCGATCTTCCCTTGTGTCGGAGCGTGGTGGTGAACCGTTCTGTAGCTCGATGACCAGCGGCTTTCGGGTGGTGGCGGTGTCGGGGTGGCCGGCGGCGGGCTGCCAGGGGGTGGTTGGTTCGATGCGGGAGGTGGCCGTTGCCGTCGGTGATCGCGTTGCTGGAGGTCCGTGAGGCGCGGGCCTGGGAGGAGCTGGAGTCCTGGCTGGAGGTGCTGCGGGAGGCCGAGCAGTGCGTGCAGGACGCGGCTGTCTTGGTGGTGCCGGACGGTGGGTCGGCTCCCGCACCGGCGCCTCCGGTGCTGCGGGAGGGCTATGACCCGCGCCAGCCGATCTGGCGGGCCGGGATGGGCGTTGGGGCGCTGGCCGGGGTCTACCGGCAGGTGTTCGAAGCGGTGCTGGTGGCGTCGGAGCCGATCTCCGCGCAGGAGCTGACCCGGGTGCTGGGCCGGGACGCGACGCGGTTGAACTAGGTGGAGAGGGTGCGCCATCGTGCGTATGCGCTGCGGGCCCGCGGCTGACTGGTCCGCGAGCGCGGGGTGTTCACCCCTGCCGCGGGTCCAGCCGACCGGGGAACCCTCACCCGGAAACTGACCCGCCAGCGCCTGCACTGGCCCGAGTTCCGCTCATGAGCCGCCGCCTGACCCGCTCACGCCCGAAGCGAGGGTGGACCGGCCCGGCGCCGCTTCGGCCAGCCGGCCGCACAAGATCAGGCGCTTCGCTTTGGACCGCAGTGCCTCCACCCTCGCCGGCACCGCGTCCAGGCCGAACAAGTCGGCCATCTCCTGGCAGGTCAAGGGTCCTTGTCCGAGGCGGTGGCGGTCCGTTAGGGCCTTGAGGATGCGCTGGTAGTCCACCCACAGCGCCGAGAAGACCAGCCCCTCACTCCACATGGGCACCTGCGACTTCGGCTTTACGGTCGTCGCCTCGGAAGGTGTCGGCACGGCCGGAGCGTGGTCCTGCCCGGTCCCGACCGTGAGAGCCAGGACCTCGCCGACCCGCGAGCGGGCGACCGCCCACTCCTCCCATTCCTCCTCGGCCACAACCAACTCGGCCTGAATGCGGTCGACTTCCTCCGGCAACTCATCCACGCGGCGGCGACCGGCGAGCTCGCGCTGTTCCAACAGCCCCACGACCGACGGCCTCTCCGCCCCCACAGAAGCAGCGACACGACAGCCGACCACTCCCACGAAACCGCAGCCCCTATCCCTGACCAGCAGAAACGCAGCCCTCAAGCACGGAAAGACAACAGCGTGTTACCACTTGGCCCGGACCAGGGCAAACAAGACCAACGGGACGCAGTAAGAGAGCCTCTCCGAGCTTCGGGCGTGATCAACCGGAGGGAGAGTCAGCTCCCGCTGCGGAGCGCGTCGAGGACGTGGGGCCAGGCGACTGTCCCCAAGAGTGCGTCAGCTTCGGGCGTGCCTCCGTACTGGAAGCCTGGGGATGCCGACGCCGGGCTCTCGCCGGGAAATCGTGGGCGGTGGCCGGCATCTTGGCGGGTGATCAGACGCACCGTGGCCCCGACTGAGCGCCGTCGTCGTGCCAGTTGTTCGGCGAAGGGAAGAGACGGCCACATCGCATCGTCGCCGCCTGCGACCAGCAGCAGATCGGCCCGCGCCGTGTCCACGGGGATCTCCGCCAAAGGGAGCAGATCAGCAAACGTCCGCTCGCTGAGTTCGTACCACCCGCGGATGGCGACCGGCCCACCGTCCGCCTCTGCGGGAGTCCAGGAATCGTCCAGCGGGACGAAAGGCACCGCCTGCTCTCGCCACGTCCAGGACGATCGATAAGGGCGGTGGGCTCCGTCGCGCCCGGGTCCGACGTTGCACCAGACCCGGGACGTGGGCGACATCGCGACGACAACATCCACGCGCGGATCGTGCACTGCGGTGAGCAGCGCGGCCTCAGCCCCCTTGGAAGTGCCCAGAATGCCGATGCGTCGTGCCCCGTTCAACCGGAGGAAGTCGACGGCGTCGGTGAAGGTCTCCAGGGGGATCTCGCAGATCCCCGGGGACTGCCCCGGCCCGCCGAACCAGCGGATCGACGCGGCCGTCATGCCGTGCTGGGCAAGGATGCGTGCCCTCTCCCGTTCGACGCGCCCGCTGGATCCCGCCAGGACCAGGACACCGATGTCACCGCCGCGGGCGGGAGCGACCAGTACGCCTTCGCACGGGTCGGTCAGCTCGCGCTCAGTGACATCCACGTGGTCCCCCGTCGGTCCGCCTCAACCTGTCAGGGCAGCCTAATCGGCGTTGCCATTCCTCGGGGAACGACCGCACCCGCCCCGCACAGCCACCGGCGGTGTCAATCCCGTGGTCCCAAATGAACTCGCCCTGCGGAGCCGTCCCACATCGCCTGATCTTCACCAACCGTCCACGGAACGGGGCCAGTTGGAGGCTGAGGCTGGGGCAGGTACGGGAACAGATGCCGCAGGTGGGAACGGGCATACCTGATCCCCCTGCGCTCGGAGGTGAAGCCGAGTAAGGCCTGCATCACCGAAAGCGTGACCAGCTCCGCATCGCTGAGCTGGGGCTCGATTCCAATCTCCGGCCGGTAGGGAGCCAGCTGCGGCGACTGCTTCAACAGGTCATCGGTCCATGCATACAGAGCGGTGGCGAGGGAGTCCAAGTCTGGTGTCACAGCACGACTTTGGGTGGGCTCTCTCGCCTCGCCTCGCCTCGCCTCGCCTCGCCTCACGGCCGGCCCCCGCTGGCAGTCATTGCGTGGTGGGTTGGCGAAGAAAAGGGGAGGCGGGAGCGACCAGGGCGTTGGCAGGATGTCTGAGTTCCATGTTCCATGTCCGCCGTGAAAGGATCCGCCGACCGTGGCTCGTGCCGTCACCTTGATCCGCTCCGCCTCCCTCTCCGACGTCGCCGAGTACGCCTACGCGGCCACGGCGCCCGCCGAGTCACGCCTGATCTTCCTCGCTGGGGCGTGTCCGCTGAACGATGACGGCTCCACGGCAGCGATCGGGGATTACGCGGGCCAGGCAGCGAAAGCCATCGAGAACATGCAGACTGCTCTCACAGCCTCCGGCGCATCACTCCAGGACGTCGTCAGTACAAGGGTCCTCGTCGCGTCGACCCTGCGGGCGGACCTGGTGGCTGCCTGGGAAGTGGTCCGGGACTCGTTTGGCGATCACGACGTCCCCAGCACTTTGATGGGCGTCACCGTGCTCGGCTACAAGGACCAGCTTGTCGAGATCGAGGCCGTCGCCGCCGTACTCGATGCTTGAGACCCGTTGATGCCGGGGCGGCCGAGCACGGCCGTGCGCCGGAAGGAGCCTGGCAACGATCAGCTGCCTCTGTGACCGTTGCCGCCCCTCGCCTCATTACCTGAACCGCCAGTCGACTGGGTTGAACGACGCAACGACTGGCTTCAGCGTCGAAGACACGCGCGCAGGCGATCCCTTGGAATCAATCACCTAGGGCCGACTTGGGCCGACTAGGACCTGTCTGGCGGATCATGCTCAGGCAGGGCCCGGTAGGTTGCCCTCATGTCTTCTGCACTTGTTGTTGGTTACGACCCGCTGGCGATACCCGGCGTCGACAGGGAGGCTCTTCGCGCGGCTCTTGATGCGGAGCTGGCCCGGTTTGGCGAGCACGGCATCGACGCGGCCATGACGCTGGTCGTGTTCGATGGATCGGCCGAGTCCACCCTCGTCGCGTCGCTGACCGAGCACCCGTGGGATGTCGTGGTCGTTGGAGCCGGGATCCGCAAGACCGAGCAACTGCTTCCGCTCTTCGAGCAGATCGTGAACCTGATCCGTCGCCATGCGCCCCAGGCCGCCGTTGCGTTCAACACCAGTGGCGGGGACAGCGTCGAGGCGGCACAGCGGTGGCTCTGAATTCCGCCCGTCCGATCACATCTTGAGCCACCGTCAGATCGCGGCAACGGTGACGGTCCGGTGGAAGTCGTACGCGCGCTTGACGTAACTCGTGGCCACGGCCCGGAAGTTTTTCAGTGCATTGATGGTCCGGTCGGGTGCGGGGACGCCTGCCACCGAGGCGGCCGACGCGGATACGTTCCATGACGGCGATGAGTTGCGGGGCGTCGCTCCTCTGGCCCGGGGTGATCAGCAGGGCCAGGGGGCGGCGGCCTGGACAGGCGAGAAGCGACTGACCGCCCGGCTTGAGCGGCGCGGGGTTTACGGTGCTGCCGCCGTCGCGAGCAAGGCAGTGGAGGCCGCCCGGCCTTCCGGGCCGCGCTCGGCGTGGACGACGCCACGTGGACCCGGGGCAGCAGCTGGGCCTTGACCACTGCTTTGAACGCCTGCACCTCCTACGCCGCCGTCAACCCCGGGTCGCTGCGCAGACCGTCCGGCAGAATCACCGAGGCGATGACTGGCTGAACAACCGCTTCTGACCGGACGGTTGGACGCGCCGACGTCTTGACACTCCTCGCCAGGATCCACGCCGCAGGGCAGGGGAATCCGCCGGCTCGGCTGCCTGGCCGAGAGGGGCTGAGAGGCACCAGGAGTAGATGGACATCTGCCGACGTCGGAAACGCGATCCGGTATGGAGACGTTCACGGGAGAGAGCCGAGGAGGGTACGGGGTGGAGTTGTCGTCGGAAGCGAGCGTGTTCAAGGAGCTGGTGCGGCAGGGCGGTGGTCCCCGGGCCGCCGCGGTGGCGACCTGCCTCGGCCTGGGCATCGCGCGCGAAGAGGCGGAGAGGCGGGTGCGCGACGCGGAGCCCCTCTTCGCCGATCTCGGACCGGAGGAGGAAGAGGAGCTCGCCCTCTTCCTAGACCTGTCTCACGTCTTCGTCGTCGACCGGCAGCTCGACGCGCGCGAGCAGGAGATCCGTGACCTGCTCGGCAGAGCGGCAGGTGCCATGGGCGGTATCCGCAGCGGGCTCGGCAACAGTCTGCACCGGTGGCTTCGGACCGGAGAGTTGGCCCGGGCCTACCTCTCCCTGGCCAAGGGAAACCAGGTCAGGGCCACCGGCGACCCCTCCGTCTACTGGTCCGCCCTCGTTGCCGTAGGGGATCTGCTCCTGGACGGCGGGGACGGCGCCGACCTCGGTGAGCACGAAGGGCTTGACGAGGCGCGGGCGCACTGCCGACGCATGACGGCGCAGCATCCCGTCGCCCAGCACCCCGTCGAGTCCGCGGAGTGAGAGCGCACGGTGTGGAGAGCTCGGGCGGTTCGGGACCGACGGCTGGGCGATGTACGACCGGAGCCGTTGGGACTGGTCCGGTGCCAGCCCCTGATCGCCCGCACTCGGTCGGGTGAAGACACCGCAGCGGCGGAACCTCCCGGGGTGCCCGGGCGTAGTGGCGTACATGGACCCGATCAACGAGGTGCACGTCAGCAGGCCGGGCCTGGTCGTGACGGAAGAACCGTCTGGCCGCGGCCTTGTCCCGGCGGTTCCGTACGAGGATGTCCAGCGCCATTTCGTCCTGGCCGACCGCCCGCCACAGGTACTTCTGCACCCCGTTGATCTTGATGAACACCTCGTCCGCATGCCACTTGTCGCCGGGCCGTGGACGGCGGCGCAGTCTGTCAGCGTATGCCTGCCCGAACTTCCCACACCACCGCCGGACGGTCGATCCCCTCCCAGCATGATCAACCTCAACAGGGGGCTGGTGACGAACTTCCGGTTCGCCGGCCTCCTCGCGAAACGCGACTCCACCCGAGTCCTGGTCCAGGTGAAGGGCACAAGCACCGATGTATCTGCGCCGGTGGTCAGCCGGTGAAGGACTCGGGGCCGAAACGGCCCCATGCGACGAAGGCGGCCAGGGCGAGGTAGATCAGGTCGCCGACGATCGTGGCCCTCTCGCCACGGCGCAGACGCATAGTGACCGCGCAGGCGAACAGCAGAACGAGTCCGGTGGCTGCCAGCGGCACCAGCACCGGCGCGATGTCGAGCACCGCAGGCAGAATCAGGCCGGCCGCAGGCAGCAACTCGACGGCGCCGATGGCCTTGAGGGCGCTGGGGGTGAAGTCCAGGACCCACTGCGCGGAGGAACCCATCGCAGCCATCTTCTCCTGCGGCACGAACATCTTGGAGCTGCCCACCAGGCAGACCGTGGCGAGCACTCCGGCGATGATCCACAGTGCGACGTTCATCATCAACTCCCTGATCGAGGACTTCCGCACCCGAGACGAGGCAGCGACTCGGCCTGTGACACGCCCGAATCCAGACAGCGGGGAGACGTGGGTCACACCGCGCCGTGTCACAGGCGTGAGGGCCGACTCGTCTCGGGGGTGAAGGCATCGACGAATGTGGAGGAGCACACGATGGACGCGCGACTGAACTACTCTGTCGGCTCGACCGCCGGCAAGGCCCTCAAGTACTTCATGTCGGTCGGCCGGGAGCTGAAGGAATCGCCGCTGCCAGCCACGACGCAGGAGCTGGTGGCGCTGCGCGTGAGCCAGATCAACGGCTGCGCGGTCTGCATCGACATGCACACCAAGGAAGCCGCCGCGGAAGGCGAGAGCCCGGTGCGGCTGAACTTGATCGCGGCCTGGCGGGAAGCGACGGTCTTCACTGAGGCCGAGCGCGCCGCGCTCGCGCTGGCGGAGCAGGGGACCCGGGTCGCGGACGCGGCCACCGGGGTCAGCGACGAGGTGTGGGCGCGTGCCGTCCAGCACTACGACGGCGAGCAGCTCACGGCCCTCGTGCTGCTGGTCTCGTTCATGAACACGGTGAACCGGCTGAACATCATCACGCAGCAGCCGGCCGGCGACTACCAGGTCGGCCAGTTCCACTGAACCGCCACCGCACCCTGGCCCAGGTCAGGCATGCCGGGGCCAGGGTGCGGTGATCAAGGCGGGCAGGGCGGTCGCGGTGCGAGCGTTGTCCGCTCCGCTCACACATCGGATGATCTTCTGAGGATGCCTCGCCGACGCGGGTCCGGCCAGGCACGCAGACCGCAAGGGGGAGACGGCGTGGGCAAGGTCGAGGAGTTCGAGGAGCTGCGGCCGCTGCTGTTCTCGATCGCGTACCGGATCCTGGGCAGCGTGGGCGAGGCGGAGGACGTGGTGCAGGAGACATGGCTCCGCTACGACGCCTCGACCACCCGGCCCGTGTCGGCCAAGGCGTTCCTGTCGGCCACGGTGACCCGGATCGCGATCGACGTGCTGCGCTCCGCCCGGGTGCGGCGGGAGGAATACGTCGGAACGTGGCTGCCCGAGCCGCTGCTGGACGATCCGTACGAGGACCCGGCTCGCGCGGCGGAGCTGGCCGACTCGGTGTCGATGGCGGCGCTGCTGCTCCTGGAGCGGCTCAGCCCGCTGGAGCGGTCGGTGTTCGTGCTGCGGGAGGTGTTCGCCTTCGGCTTCGACGAGATCGCCAGCGCGGTGGGGCGCTCGGAGGCGGCGTGCCGGCAGCTGCTCGTGCGGGCGCGCCGCCATATGAACGAGGGACGGCCGCGGTTCGAAGCGGACCTCCAGGAGCGGCAGGAGTTGGCGAGGCGGTTCTTCGAGGCCCTGGCGCAGGGGAACGTGGACGGTCTGCAGAGTCTGCTGTCCGCCGACGTCCAGCTCATCGGGGACGGTGGCGGCAAGGCCCCGCAACTGGCCAGGGCCGTCGTCGGCGCCGAGAGCGTGGCCCGACTGCTCGCCACGGTCTACCCGCTGATGGCCAGGGTCGACATCACGTTCGAACCGCGCGAGGTCAACGGCCAGCCGGGCGCGCTCTTCCGCGACCGCGACGACAAGGTCCTCCACGTCCTCGCCCTCGACCTGCTCGACGGGCAGATCCAGACCATCCGCGCGGTCATCAACCCCGACAAGCTCGGCCACCTCGGCCCGGTCGCCGACGCCTGGGCCGTAGACCAGGAAGTGAAGCAGACCCGTAAGCGGACGCAGTGACCTCCCGAAGGCAGGACCGGCCGAGGCCGGGCCCCGGTGGTCGGTTGGGTCGGCGGCTCGGCGAGAAGGAGGCGTACGCACGGCAGCTGGGCGCCCACGAATACATCGACAGAGTCGGCGTCGCGTGGTTCGAAGCGGGCCAGTCCCCGGTGAGGCCGCACGGCGCCCTCACCCTCGGCGCGCGGCTCGGCCACCACTTCTGCGTCCGCCTCACGCCCACCGAGCCTCCCACTCCGCCTCATCGCCGCCGCACGCCCACACGTAGGCCGGCACGACCGGCAGGGTCGACAGCCGCTCCCCCGCCGCCGACTGCGACAGGGTGCTCGCCCCCTGACCGGCGCGTCGCACCATCACCCGGTACGTCGGACACCCGGCCGCTGCCGCCGCTGGGACGTCAGGCGGCGCTGAACTCGTGGGCGGGCCGCCTTGCTGCTCCACCAGGTCCTGATCCGGCCGGAGGACCCAGCGTTCCTCTCTGCGATGAGGAAGTCGAAGTTCGCCGTCACCGCGCTGGCCGTGCGGGGGCCCGGTCGCTGCGGACCGGGACCCCGCACGGCCTTGCTCAGGAGGGTCAGCTCGGCTGGTCTCCGGTGTAGCGGAAGATGCCGCCCCCGGAGTTGACGACCCAGACGGTGCCGTCGGCGGCGGCGCCGACGTCGACCGCGCCGCCGGGGATGCCGGTCCAGGGGTTGGCGTCGTGGCCGGTGTAGCGGTAGATCTGGTCGGAGGAGTTGACGCCCCAGACGTTCGTCCGGGAGCCGACGGAGATACGGGACAGGCCGCCCGAGACCGGCACCCAGTCCGTGGAGCCCTGGTCCCCGGTGTAACGGAAGATCCCGCCCCCGGAGTTGACGTGCCACACCGTCCCGTCAGCGGCCACACCGATGTCGACCGCCTTGCCCGGGATACCGATCCACGGGTTCGCGTCGTGACCGGTGTACCGGTAGATCTGCCCCAGGGAGTTGACGCCCCACACGTGGGTCCGCGACCCCACCGAGATGCGGGTCAGGCCGCCGGCGACGCCCACCCAGTCCGTGGAGCCCTGGTCCCCGGTGTAACGGAAGATCGTGCCACACCGTCCCATCGGCGGCCACACCGATGTCGACCGCCTTGCCCGGGATACCGATCCACGGGTTCGCGTCGTGACCGGTGTACCGGTAGATCTGCCCCGACGAGTTCACCCCCCACACATGAGTCCGCGACCCCACCGAGATCGTCGTGAGACCACCAGAGATCTGCTTCCAGTCAGCCACGCTTGTGCCCCTTTTCGTGTCGTACCTTGCACCCGGTACATGCGGTGCGACTGGGTCGCCCAAACTGCCTCATATGGTGATTGACTTCTTAAAACATCTGGAAATCGATGTTTTGATGCGGCCCCGCCCCCAGAACACACGGCACCCAGGCAGCCTTTGCCAGTTCCCGAAGACCAAAAGCGCCGTAACCCACATGGAGGCACCGCTTCTTGTGAACGTCTCCGGTATCAGGGCGGCCAGGACGCGGCGGGCAAGCAGGGATGCCGTGCGCGGCGTGCCGCCGGCCGCCGGGAATCAACCGCAGGCGGCGGCCGTCGGGATGACGCGGCCCTGACGGCCTGGCGGTGAGACGGTCCTCGATGCGGTCCATGCCACACAGCGAAAAAGCCCCGGCAGGGGCAGCGGGGGGTCGCATGCAAGGCGCCGGCCCCACTCCCCCACCACCACAGGCAACGACCACGATGATGCGCAGGCAGAACACCGCGCCTACCTGGGGGCGCGCCTCACAGGCACTCCACCTTTGCCTCAGAAATCGAACATGAGATCTAATTATTGGCATGGATGCCAACGCCTTCCCCAGAGAACTCGTGGAGGCTCAGACCGCCTGGTACGCCACGTACCAGGAGCTCGCCGACACCTCGCCCGCCCACGGCACCGCCGCTCACCGGCGACGCCTGCAGGAGCTGTCCCGGCGCATCGCCGGACACCCGTACTGGCAGACCGCGGCCGGAACCCCGGCGGCCCGAATGGCGCTGAAGGAACTCGCCCGGGCAAAGGCGCAGTCGTGACGCGCGGCACCAGCCGGCAGCCTGCCGCCGAGCGGCAGAGTGCACTGCTGCGCGCCCACCGCGAGCGGATCGCCGCGTATGGGGAGGAACCAGGAGTGCCAACCACCCTGGCCGGCCTCGGCCTTGCCGATCCCCGGCGGGGCGGAAGGGGCCGTAACCGCCTACCGGTCGGCTCGTTGCTCAAGCGAGCCTGGCGCCGTGCCCACCGTACGGCGCCAGGCTTCCCGCTATCCTCCGGCCGAGGGCCGCCCTTACGATGATCATCGTGACCAGCCGCCGCACTCTTGGCATCGGCCCCGAGGCTCCCGCGCAGAACATCCGCGCCACCCAGGCCGACCTTCTCGACGCACTGCCCGGCGTCCGCCTGCCAGACCTCGGCGAGTTGCGAGCCCGTGGAGTCCTCGGAGCCCACCCCGCAGCGCTGCCGAGCCCACGACGATCCCTCGGCGCCGGCCGCACGGAGGACACGGTGTCGAATCCCTCCGACCCGCTCCAAGCGGGGTAGACGACCGCAGACCGGCTGCACCGCCCCGCGCCGCCGCTCCGGGGTGTGTACGACGCCGTACTCGCGGGCGAAGCGGTTGGCTTTCGCAGCCGAGCCGGTCATCCGGTGCAGCCACAACCCGTACGCCACGGACCCATCTGCCCCTGCGTCAGATACAGCCGCCACCGCTTGATCCCGTTGGTGAACCCGCCTCGCGAGCGGAGGGGTGGCGCAGCCTCAGGGGGTGCGCGGGGTGGGTGTCGCCGGCGCTGGAGGATCGAGCCGGGCGATGAGGGTACGGCCGACCCGCTGGAGTTGCTCGTCGTGGTCGATGCTCTGGAACCTGCCGCCGCGTCGGGGCTGAGCCAGTTGCTCGCGGAGCAGGGGCAGGGCCGGTGCCGCGAGGGGCCCATGCGGTCCAGGCAGGCCACGACATGGTTGGCCGTCGCGGAGTTCTTGGCCATGGCCTGCAGCAGGGCGTCCACGACGGCCGGTGCCTCGGCCTGGCCGCCGATCTCCCAGAGCGCGGCCGCGCAGTGCACCCGAACCCATTCGTAGTCGTGCGTCAGGAGGCCGCGCAGGCGCGGCAGGGCGACGGAGGCGGGCGGCCCTATCTCTCCGAGCAGATCAGCCGCGTCACTGATCCGGAAAGTGATGCGGTCGTCGAGGAGGTCGAGCAGGAGCGGCATGACCTCGCTCAGGTCACCGCCGACGGCCCACAGCGCGGCGAGGGCGGCAGGCCGTACGTGCGCGTCGGTGGCGGTGGTCAGCGACCGGATCGCGTCCCGTGCTCCGGTCGCCGCCGGCAGGCGCCGGCGTTCCGGAGTGGGGCTGCTCGGGCCGCGTCAGCTGTGGTTCAGGGACCACACGACCTGGTCCGCATACCAGCGGGCGGCGCTGACCTCGTGCCACGAGGCCGCTTCGTCGACCTGGTCCTTGTACCAGCGGGCGGCGCTGACGCCGCGCCACGAGGCCGCTTCGCCCACGTGGTCCGCAGCCCGTACGTAGCGCACAGTGTCCTGCCCACGGTGGTCGGCGTGGCGGGCGTCGTCCGTGTGGCGGCCGACTTGCTCGCTGCTGGTCGCGGAGGTGGCGGACACGTACTGCGTGTGCTGCACGGGCACCGAAGTCGTGGCTGCCGACGCCGAGCCGCCGGCTCCGAGAAGGGCTCCGCCGGCCAGTGCCGTGGAGGCGAGTGCGATCGAGACGCGCTTGGTCATGCTGTTCATGGTCATTTCCCTTGCGAGACTGCCGCGGTTTCGCCGAACTGGCGGCCGCCGCTTCTATGTGAACCGAGATCCGGAAATCCCGGGTCAGTCGGCTTGCCGCAAGGTCATCCGGAGGGGTGCCTCACGTTCGGCTCTGCCACCATACCCGAGGGGTGCCTCATGTTTGCGGTGAGGCTCATCACAGCACGTCAGAGGGTCGAGATTGCGATCGGAAACATGACAACAACTGAATTCGAGGGGGGCCTCATGTTACGCTCGAGCCATGAGCCCCCACCACGCCCCGTCCTCGATGGAGACACAGGCGAAACCCCTGCGCCGTGACGCACAGCGCAACCGGGACGCGATCGTGGCCGCCGCCCGCACGGCCTTCTCCGAGCAGGGCCTCGGGGCGTCCCTGGAGGGCGTCGCCCGCGAGGCCGGCGTCGCGATCGGCACGCTCTACCGCCACTTCCCCACCCGGCTCGACCTGGTCGAAACACTCTTCAACGCGAAGTACACGGAACTGCTCACCACCGCGGAAGAAGCCGCGGCCATGGACGACGCCTGGGAGGGGTTCTGCCGCTACCTGGAGAAACTCTGCAAGCTGCAGGCCTGCGACCGCGCCTTCAACGACCTGATCTCGGCACGGCTGCCCCTTCACGTGGCCGGCCGCGAGATGTACGAACGCACCAAGGAACTCTGCGTCCAGATCTTGCGCAACGCCCAGGAACAGGGCGTCCTGCGCGGCGACGTCACCGCGCAGGACATCGCCTTCGTGATCTGGTCCCAGGCCGGGATCATCCAGGCCACACGCACCATCGCCCCCCAAGCCTGGCGCCGCCACCTCCACCTGATGCTCAGCGCCTTCCGCACCGAGTGCGCCCAGGAACTGCCCGAGCCTCCTCTGACCAGCCAGCAGGTCGACCAGACCCTCGTCACTCTCGAGTGCACCGAAGAGGACTGCCGCGAGCAGTCCTGACCACACGGGAGACGAGGCCGCGGACAACAGCTGCGCGTCACACCGGACCGGCGCCCTCCAGCCTGCCGAGCAGGCACGCAGCACCAGGCGGCTCGGCGCCATGCTGTCCGCGGTGGCGTCCCGGACGCGCAGCAGACAGCGGGCGTTGGCAGGCAGGTTGCGGGCCTCCCATGTGCTGCTGGGGCGTGTGCGGCAGTGAGCATCGAGGCGTGGCTGGCCGGCCGCACCACCCGCGGGGCGCTCGGCCCCCAGGCCGAACGTGTCGCCCACGTCCTGGTCCGTGCGCCGCAGTTCGCCAGCTACGCCTCGGCCCGCGAAGTCGCCGAACGCGCGGGCGTCATCGTCTCCACCGTGGTCCGCACCGCCCAGCACCTCGGTTTCGACGGCTGGCCCCAGCTGCGCGAGGAGCTCCGGGCCCGCTACCTCGCCTCCGTCTCCTCGGGTGAGCTGTCCGCGAGCCCGGCCGCCGACCCCGCGGCCCAGATGCTGTGTCAGGACGCCACCAGCATCACCGCTCTGGCCACCCCGGACAACCTCGCCGCCATCCGCGCCACGGCCCGGGCCGTCAAGGCGGCCCGCCGCACCCTCGTCATCAGCTCCGGCAGCGGAGCCGGCCCCGCCCACATCCTGAGCTACCTCGGTACCATCGCCGGCCACGACATCCAGCTCGCCCTCGGCTCCGCCACCAGCCAGGCCGTCCACATCGCCCGCCTGGAACCGGGCGACTGCCTGATCACCATCAACATCTGGCGCCTGCCAGACGATCCGCCGCGGCGCACACAAGAACATCCAGGCCCTGGAAACCGACATCTGGGCATGGGGTAAGCGCGCCGCAGGGAAGGGACGTCCTACGGGCACCCGGGCCGGCTCGGGGATCAGCCCGGGTCCCGCCCACCCATCATCCATCGTCCTGCGGCCGGCAGCATCACATCGCCGACGAACCGGCCGCCGCGGGCGCAATCGACTGTTGCTCGTGTCTCCCAGGTACAGGTACAGGAAGAGGAACAGGAACACGGTGAGCCGAACTGGTGCATGACGCCGCTGAAGGCCCCCTCGGCGCCCTCGCGCGGGAGGAGATCGTCAGGCAGAGCGGTTGGCTGCAGGGCAGTCGCCGAAAGGGCCATCATGAGGTGCGTGACAAGTGCGATTCCCCACCAGTGGATAGTTGTGCAGCGGCCGGCCGAATTGGCGGGCCGCCGAAGCGAGATCGCCGGCATGGCCGGCTGGGAGATCCGGGATGAGAGCGGCCACTGGCGGGTGCGTACCGCTGAGTCCTACCGCAAGCAGCAGCCGACCCTCCTGACCGCTCGCCACATCCGCGAGAGCCAGTACGACTTCCTCGGGACCTTGCCCGAACAGGCATCACACCTCACCGCGTCCAGCAGCGGCTTTGCGACTGAGGAGTTGAAACGGCTGCGGGACAAGGACACCCTTGCCTCCGAAGTCGCACGGTTCCAGCTCGGCTTCCTTCATACGCCCACGGCGCAACTGCCCGACGTCATGGAGACGTTCTTCTCCGAGGCAGGAAAGCGGTTGCCGCGGTCCGAGTTGCTGGTCGTAGATGTGGCCAGTGAACTCTCCGTCCGCTACAACCTCGCCAAGCTCCTGATCACCGCTGAACTGGCGCCCGCCCAGCTGTCCGGTGACAGCCTTCCCGCAGGTCGTGCACTGACGACAGGCGGCATCTTTACGGCCGAGTTGTTCACCGCGCCCGCGCTGCTGGCCCTGGCGCCCTACGTCGCCGGCGTGCCTGCCTCCCGGGCTCGTGGCGCGGCTGTGTGGCTGTTCGGCCAACCTGTCGCCGGGCTCACATTCCCCACCGACCAGCTCATCGACACCGTCAGGCCACCTACCGACCGGCTCGACGGGCCGCGCCAGCGCGGAGGCCAGAACCCTCCCACCGCCACCGCCGAGCAGACCATGGCCTTCTTCACCTGGTGGACCACCCAGGTCAACAAGATTCTGGCGTTGGCCACCGACCCGGTCAACTTCGCCGACCGACCGTCCAACGTCTACAGCCCGGTCAAGCACTGGCAGTACCTGGCCAGCATCGAACGGCTCTTTCGCGACGTCGCCGAGACCCTCGCCGACACCGAGTACCACGAAACGGCCCAGCTCAGGGCGGCATACGACGCACTCGACACCCTGGAAGGCATGCGTCACGGCGGCTTCGACACGCTGGTGACCCCCTCCCGCGCCGCCCGGACCCTGCAGAACCTCCGGCAGGACCTGCCTCCGGACATCGCGGCCGTCGCTCTGCCCATCTGTCAACGGGCCGTCGACGCCCTCGACAAGGTGAAGGACGGCTTCACCCCGACCGGCACCTACTACACCCCCACCGGTCTTGCCGGCCTTCCTGGAAAGAAGGGCCCCATGAACACGACCTGGGACCAAGCCACCTCCCTCTACCTGCAACGGGACCGCAACAGCGCCCACTCATTCCTCACCATGGAAAAGTGGGAGAAGGCTCTCCTGCTCTCTCACAACGGCTCACTCCCTCGGGGAATCGCTGAGCTCGCCTTCCTCTACCTGCTCGACCTCGTAGCCCATCCCGACCAGATCGCCGCGAAACTGCGCTGACGCCCGCCAAGCATGACGGAACCAGCCGAGGAGCCTTCACCGTCGCCGCCGCACTTCACCGCGACATCCGATCCACGAAGCAGGAGCGACGACATGAGATTCGACAACCACCGCGTGGTCATCACGGCCGCCGGCCGTAATCACGGCCGCTGGAGCCGCTACGCACGCGGCAACGACACACGGTGACCAGCCTCGCACTCTGCCAGAGGACGCACGCCGATGCATCGGCGCGTGAGAGCCGCGGCTCGCCGCGGTTCAGGTCCCGGTCCGCTTGCGAAGATCGGACGGCAGACTGTCCGTGGGCCGCTCGGTCGTGACGGACACCGACCACCGAGCGGACGCGTCGGCCTTGACGATGATCAATCCGTGCCCACAGAACCGGGCGCTTCGGAGGTTCTCGTCGGAAAAGTTATAGATCAGGGTTTCAAGTCTGCTGAATTTGCACCACTCGCGGCGGCGGTGCTTCTTGAGACAGCGGTACTTGACCTCCCACGAACGCGGGGTGTCGATGTGGATGCCAAGAACGGCCGGCGTGTTCGACCGATGGACGAGCACCTCCGAGCCGGTTCCCTGGTACTCGCGCAGCAGTTCCACTGCCTCGCTGAGCGGACGCAGACGGACCGTCCATGACCCGGTGCCGGGTCGCAGGTCGTACGGAGCGATCCGCAGGTGCGTGGGAGCGTCGTAACTGTCCGGGACTGTGGCGAGGTAGAGGCGAGCGCCCCCGCTGCCCCCAGCAGGTGGCTGTCGACGGTCTTCGGATTGGCCTCCTCCGCTGGAACAAGCGCGGAGCCAAATTGAGTGAATCCGGTACCGTTCCTGGCCACCTCCATGATCGCTGCCCGGCCCGGCTCGGGCCAGTCGATCGGGATCAGATAGGTCTGCTCGTTGCTCCCCGAATAGGAGAACCGTTCCATCTGGAACGGGTGCGGGCTCGCCTCGCCGCGGTCGCGGGCGGCGCGCGAGACGTCGATGGGCACGGGCAGCCCGTGTGCGCGGGCGTCGAGCCGGACCAGGGCGTTCCTGGCGTAGGTCAGTTCCTGTCGCACCCGCTCGAGGTCACGGCCGTTGAGCGCGTCCCTGGCGTTGCCGTAGGAATCGAGCGCCCGCCGGTAGTCGGTCAGCGACTCCGGCCGTACCTCCGGCGCGGCTGGATCGAACGTGAGCTGGGCGATCTCCTCGCCCAACTCGGTGACGACCTCCGCCAGTTCCGCGATCCTCCGATCCCGCTTGCTTTCGCGCCCGCCTTGGACGACGGCTGACAGCTCCGGCGGCGACGCGGTCCGCCGCGCGCGGACGACGAGCAGGATGAGCAAGACGCTGGCGACACCCAGCACATAACCGAGCACGACCTCCACGACGGCCCTCCCAACCGACTCGCGCTCCAGGACGAAGCGCAAGAACGCCGCATCGTAGACCCACCCCGCCAAAGCCGTAGTTCAGAGAGTGTCCACGTATGGCTTCGTCGTCAGCTGTCGGCCGCAACCGTCCAACCAGCTTCCGCACCAGTAGGTCTGCCCCTCGTAGTGTCTGCGGAACGCGTCGAACTCGATTGCTTCCAGCGGCAGGACGAGAGGTTCCTGGGAATCCGTCGCCCCCAGGACCGCTGTCTGGATCCGCCGCCGGTCCCCGCTTGGTGACCCGGCACTGCGCAACGCCGCACCCCCAGCCCGTTTCGCCTCATCTCATCGTGCCAGCAGCCCTGTTCATCCTCCAGACCGCCCGCCGACAGCGGCCTCCGGCAGCACCTGCCGGAGTACTGCCCCGTTCCGGACCGGTGAGTGGCCGTCGCCGCGTTGCGCTCGCGGCTCCTGGAACAGGCCGACGTGGGCAGCTCGCCGACCTCGCCGGCCAAGGCGTGGTCACGGCCGCCGACCTGCCCGCGATTCTGCTCGCCCATCGCCCCAACCCGGGCGTCGTCACAGGACTAGGTGGAGGCGCCTCGACACGCGTATTCGCAACCGGTGCTCAGTGTTGTGGCCGTCGGCCGTCTTCTTCAACCGTGCGCGCTCGGAGACAGCCAGGCTTATCGGGCGGGCGGGCGGCGCGGGCCGGCATGGCGGGCGGGCCGGTCAGCAGAAGAGAGAGGGGGCGTCTGTACGTTCAGACGGTTTCAGGCTGTCGGAACGCTTCGGCGTGACGCGCGCACCAGTCGGCGAAAGTCCGCGGCCTGCGCCCGAGGAGCCGCTCCACAGTGTCCGTGCGGAGCCCGACGGTGTCGGCGCGCATGAGGGTGATGCCCTCCGTGATGGCGTCGGCAAGTGCCTGGGGGGCTCCGTTGGGGAAGCGGAAGCGTACGGCCTCGGCCGGTGTGGCCGTTTCCCGGACCTCGATGTCACGGGCGATCGTCTCGGAGATGATCCGGACCTGCTCGGTGACGGTGAACATCTCGTCGCCGGTGAGGACGTACTCCTTGTCCTGGTGACCGGCCTCGGTCAGGGCGAGGGCGGCCACCGCGGCGATGTCCGCGGGGTCGATCGGCGCGTAGCGGCCCGGGCCGACCGGGTCGAGAACGTAGTTTCCCTCGCGGATGGTGGGCAGCCAGCCGAGGGCGTTGGTCATGAAGCCGCCGGGCCGCAGGAAGGTGGCGGCTATGCCGGAGGCGCGGATGATCTTCTCGCGCTCGTGGTGCCAGCGGCCCATGGCGGGTATCGGGTCGAAGGTGACATGGAAGGAGGACAGGTGCACGATGTGGTGCACTCCGGCGGCCTCGGCGGCGGTGACGGCGGCGGCCGTGTAGTCGGTGCCGATGCCCTGTGTGAGCAGGAAGAGTTGGTCGACGCCGTCGAAGGCGGGAGCCAGTGTCGCTGGGTCCCCCAGGTCGCCGACGACGCGCTCGGCGCGTTCGGGCAGCCGTGCGGCCCGGGCGGGGTCGCGGACGAGAAGACGTAACGTCGCGCCCTCCGCGTCGAGTTCGCGGGTGAGTTCTCGGCCGATGTTCCCGGTGGCTCCGGTGACAAGTATCATCAGGGCTCCCCAAAGTCGTTTGCCGTCTAGCGAGTTCGGACGGACGTTAGCCGGTGAATGATTAGCCGTCAATCGACTTCGTTGTGGCTCGGGCCGCTGCTCCCGAACGTCACCGAAAGGCCGCGATGTCAGAGTTCCTGGACCTGCACGGCAGGACGTCGAAGGCGCTCCGGGCCCTGGCCGACGCGGCCATGCGACGCCATGGGCTGCACGTCGGACAGAACTACCTGCTGGCCGTGCTGTGGGACCGGGACGGCAGCACGCCCGGCGAAGTCGCCACCGCGCTCAACGTCACGACGCCCACCGTCGTCAAGATGGCCGACCGGATGACCGCGGCCGGTCTGCTCACCCGTCGCCGCGACGACCGGGACAACCGCCTCGTCCGGCTCTGGCTCACCGACGCCGGGCGTGCGCTGCAGAAACCGGTCGAGGCGGAACGGCAGTTGATCGAGGAGAAGGTCACCGCGGATCTCACCGAGGCCGAACGCAAATCCCTCTTGAACGCCCTGGCGAAGGTCCACCGGGCGGCGAGCGAGCTACTGAGCGAACCCATCGATCACGGCGACTCGGCCATCACCTGACACTTCCATACCTCCTGTCCCGCGGGATCGGACACGCACGAAGACGGCGCCCTGCCCGCCGAGGACTTCCTTGATCCCCCGAGGACGCCTTGGGCTGCGCGACCGGCCGCCGCTGCCTCGCCATCGCGGAGAACCCCACAGGCAATCTGGCTCACGTCAACCCTCGAAGGACTTTCAGAGCCGACCACTTACTGGCTCTTTCAGAATCAACTTCAGCGTCGGCGCTCTGTCTTGCTACACGCCGTCGTCGAGGGCGTACAGGTCGCGGCTGCGCGGCAGGCCTTCGACCAGGTCCAGGATCGCCTCGTGGAGCAGGCCGTTGGTGGCCAGCACCGTCATGTCGCCTTCCAGCACGGACCCGCCGCCCAGGTCGGTCACCCGGCCCCCCGCCTCCGACACGATGACCGGCAGGGGAGCCACGTCCTGGTACCCCATCGGCGGACCGGCGATCACCACGGCGTCCGCACGGCCGGTGACGAGATCCACGATGCAGCCCATCGACGCCATCAGGAAGACCTGACGATGGAGAGCGGTGAGGAGTTCCTCCGGCCAGCCGGCCGGGTTCAGCGCCTGGGTCCTTGCTCCGCGTGTGCTGGTCCGCTCGGTGACCCTGGCGCGGTGGCCCGATTTCAGGTCCGGGTTCTCCCCCGTCAGCACCCAACAGCCGAGGCCTCGCCCGGCTGCGACCATCTGTCGGCTCATGGGCATGTTGATCACCCCGACAGCGGGACCGTACTCGTCCTCGTACGCGATGTCGTTCGAGAACAGTGGCCACCGGCGGGTGAACGACGTGGTGCCGTTGATGGGATCGATGATCCATCGTCTCCCTGACACCCCGGCGGTCGAGCCCCTCTCTTCGCCGTAGATGCCGTCCTGCGGCATATGGCGGCCCAGCTCGTTCCTGACCAGGTCCTCGACCGCGAGGTCGATCTCGGTGACCTCGCTGCCGTCTTCCTTGCGGCGGCTTCCCCACTCCCCGAAGAAGCCCTGCGCGGACACCTGCCCGGCACGCGTGGCCAAGCCGACAGCGAAGTCGAGGAGCTCTCGGTCAGCGGGCGGAACGCCGAATGTGTGATCCATCCGGTGAGCCTGTCACGATCTCCGGCACCAAGGTGCATGAGCACTGACGGTCGCACACCGGGTCGGCGGCCCATGTGAACGGGTCCGTCAGACGGGTTCGGTGTTGAGGGCGCGCCCGGCGGGGTGGCGGGTGTGAGCCCACGCCGGCAGGGCGGTCAGCGCTCCGACTGCCGTCAGGATGACGAGTGCGGTGGTGAGCAGCCACGACGCCGGGGGCGTGACCGTGTCGCCGAACAGCCAGTACAGGCCGAGCCCGGTCGGGATACCCGCCGCCAATCCGGGCACGGCGGACAGCAGTTGTGCGACGCAGAGCGCCGAGATGGCCTGGCCGGGAGTGGCGCCGAGGGCACGCGCGATGGTCAGGGCGCGCCGGGCCTGCACGGCGGTGCTCCAGCCGAGAAGCACGGTGTTGAGCGTGGACAGTGCGCCGAGCGCGAGCGTGACGGCGAGCAGCACCTGGCCGGTCTGGTCGGTCCGCACTTCGATGGGGCCGAACCGCACGAAGTCGGGGGCCGCGTTCAACTCGGTGTGCCAGGTGAGCACCGCGGTGACCATGATGGTGGTGGCGGCCGTGCCGGCGGAGGCCAGGGCGGCGCGGCCGGGCCGACGGGCGAGCAGTCTTACGCCGAGCAGCAGCGACGTGGGCAGGTAGGCCGTCATGGCGTTCAGCCGCGGGCGGTGCGTGAGCAGGTGCGCCGGGTCGGCCAGGGCATGGACGGTGCTGGCACGGGCGGCGCGCAGGACGGGGCCGAGCGTACCGGCGAGGGCGACCACGACGGCGAGGAAGACCGTGCCGACGACGGCGTCGGTGCCCGGGGGGCTGACGGTGTTGAGCAGCCCGGCACTGGGATCGGCCAGTTCGGGTGCCGCCACCGTCCCGGCGGCCAGTCCGAGCGCGGTGGCCAGGACGGTCAGCAGCAGGTACTGCGTCAGCAGTACGGCGGTGACGGTGCCGGGGCCCGCGCCGACGGCCTTGAGCAGTCCGGCACGCCGCTGGTCGCGGGCAGCCCGTAGGGCGGTGAGTGCGGCGAGGGTGACGATCGCGGCGACGGCGAGCAGCCAGCCGCCGATGACCAGCGTGGGCCGGGTGAACCGGATCATGGCCATGTCCGTCTGGAGGACGTCCTGCCAGTAGTGGTAGCTGAGCCGGCCGTCGGCCCCGATGGCCTGGGCGGCCGCGGATGTGCCGAAGGCGTCGGTCGCGGCAGGGTCGGACAGCTTCAGGTGGATCAGGTGGACCACGGGCGCGTCGCCCGCCGCCGCGTGGGCGTCGGCGGTGGTGAGCCAGACCATGCCGCCGGCATCGGACGGCCCGACCTGCGCCGGGTCGCCCCAGGGATACACCGAGGTGGCCGCGCTGACCGCGGTCCCGACGACCGGGTAGCCGTGCCCGCCGACGGTGATGCGGTCACCGACTTGCACGCCGAGTGACTGCGCGAAGCCGCGCTCGATCACCGCACCGCCGGGGCGCACCCAGCCGCCGGCGGTCACCAGCGGTCGGTCCACGGCGGACCGTGAGCCGCCGCGCCCTTCGACCGCGGAGTGCGCGGAACGGCCGTTCGCCCGGATGGTGGTGTCGAACGCGAAGAACGGGCCACCGAGCGCGGTCACGCCGGGTGCCTTGGCGAGGCGCGCAGCGATGCCGGAGGGGTCCGGGTCCGTCGTCGAGACCATCACGTCGGGGCCGGCGGTGGCCGCGCGGGTCTTCGCGTAGGCGGTGGCCACGGTGTTGTCGGTCGCCAGACCGAGGGACAGGGCGGCGGTGGCGGTGGTGACGGCGATCAGGAACATGACGGCCTCGCCGGGACGGCGGCGCAAGTCGCGCACGATCAGGCGCCCTATCAGCAGCAAGCGTCCCACGGTCACTCCTCCCAGCTCAGCAGCGCACCGAGCCGTGTGGTGTCGCCGTGGCCGCCGTCGCTGTCCAGGCGGGTGTCGTCGGCCAACGCCCCGTCGCGCAGGGAGACGACACGGTCCGCGGTGGCGGCGACGCGCTCGTCATGGGTGACCACGACGAGGGTCTGGCCGGCGGCGCGCAGTTCGCCGAAGAGGCGGAGGACGTCGTGCGTCGCGGCGCTGTCGAGGTTTCCGGTGGGTTCGTCCGCGAGGACAACCAGTGGCTCGTTGACCAGGGCACGGGCGATGGCGACCCGCTGCCGCTGCCCACCGGAGAGCTCCGAGGGCAGATGCCGGGCCCGGTCGGCGAGCCCGACCCGGTCCAGGATCCCCGCGGCACAATGGCGGGCGGTGCGCGGTGAGGCGCCGGTGAGCAGCGCGGGCAGCTCGACGTTCTCCGCCGCGGTCAGCTCGTCCATCAGGTGAAAATCCTGGAAGACGAAGCCGACGCCCCGCCGCCGCAGCCTGGCCAGCGCCCGCTCGCCGAGGTGGTCGATGCGCTGCCCGCCGAGCCACACCTCGCCGTCGCTGGGCCGGTCAAGACCGCCGAGGAGCTGCAGCAACGTGGACTTGCCGCAGCCGCTGGGCCCGGTCACCGCGAGCGTCTGCCCGGCCGGCACGTCGAGGTCGACCCCGTCGACGGCCCGTACCAGGCTCTCGTCCTCCCCGTACACCCGCGACAGGCCGACCGCCCGCAGCAGCGGCCCGTCCGCATCACCGGGGTGGCGGCCGACCGGCCCGGCGCCCGGGCTGTCGTCCGCACCCCTCCGCCGTGACCGGCCCCTGACCCGCGGCACGTCCCTCGTCATCCGATCCTTCCGCCTCTCCCACGTGGGGCGCGGGCGGACCAGGTCCGCTCGCACGCCTCCAGCCAGCGCAGATCGGCCTGCAACCGGAGCGCGATGCCCTCCAGGAGTAGTCCGGCCTCCGAGTTCGTGTCGTGAGCGAGGGCGGCGTGCTGGGCCTCGGCGAGGTTGCGCATCAGCTCCCGGCGTCGCGTGTCCGCGAGTACGAGCGGATCGGCAAGACCCGACTCGGCGGCGGCCACCAGCTTCAGGTGGAACTCCGCCACGTCCGCTCTGGGCCCGGCGCTCTCGGCCATCCACGCGGCCACCCGTTCCTGCCCGGCCGCGGTCGGCGCGTACACCTTGCGCCGCGGGCCGCGCACCGGCGCGTCCTCACGCTCCAGGACGACCAGCCCCGCCTTCTCCAGCCGGGTGAGCGTGACGTAGACCTGACCCGCGTTCAGCGTCTCCCCCAGCGGTCCGAGGGCCGCCGCCAACCGCATGCGCAGGTCGTACCCGTGCGACGGCTCCTTGATCAGCAGCGCCAGCACCACGTCCTGCAACAGACCGCCCTCCTCTGTGACGCACATATAGATAGCGGTTAGCCAATAGGAACGTCAATCCGGCCCTGAACCCCATCCGGGGTGGGGAGGGCGCGCCGACTCCCCGAGATCGGCCACCCGGCGGCCCAACTCCGCAACTACGGATAATCCGCGACCCGGCCGCCGTGGTCCCGCCTCCCGTCCGGCTGGACACGGATGCGCCCGCGGTGCCGGCCAAGCCCGCGAAGAAGACGCCCTCCCGGAGGGCTTCCTCGAGGAACGCCGGGCGCGCGGGCGGCCGGCCAGGTAGGCCGGCGCGCTTGACCCGCCGTGGTCGGGGTGATGGTCGGGGCGGCGGTCAGGGCGTGTCGCCGGAGTAGTAGAAGCGGCACACCACACCAGGGCCGGGCGTGCGCGGTTCATCTCGGTGCGGGTCGTACAGGGCGCGGCCACCGGGCCACCGCGACAACTCCGTGGGCAGGGCGGCGCCCTCGTCGACTTCCTCCGGCCGCCAGCCGGTGATGTCCAGCAACAGCCCGTCCAACGGCCCGCCTACGAGCGCGGCGTAGGTCTGGTGCGGGAGGGGTCCTGGGTCGGGGTCGTCGTGGTCGTGGCCGTAGACCCGGCCGCGCAGCAACTGCTCGTCTCCGTTCATCCGACCAGCCTTCCAGCCGCCACCGACATTGATACTCGTAGGCGGTTCCGGCGGTCGTGGCTCGGCCACTGACTGACAGCGCGGTTCTGCCCAGGACCACCGTGGCGCTGCCCAGGACCACCGTGGCGCTGCCCGCGTTGCCGGCGGCACGGCTTGCCCGGTCGGGTAGGCCAGCGTCCGAGCCAGCCGCCGGCCTCCCGCGCGGCCTGTTCGGCTTCCGCTTCTTCCCGCGCCTCGTGCCGCCGTCGCGCTGCGCGGGCTTCTGCGCGGCGGCGGGCGAGGGTGACGTCCGGCGGGAGTTGCCGATCGCGGGGTTCTTCCAGATGCCCTTCACCGGGAGCGCGACCTCGGTGGCATTCGAGGTGATGGTGCCGATCCCCTTGGGGACGTCGACGGCGGCCTGCACGGCGCCGCCTGCTCAGTCGTCCATGCGGGTCTTGAGGAACGACTCGATTGATGCGCCTGCCAGGCACGACACAGAGCGCTGAACGCCCCTGGTGGCGTGCGCGTCAGCCGCCCTGACCGGCGCTTCCGACCGGGCCGACCTTCACCGGGGAGCCGGAGCCGTCCGTGACGGGCAGCGTGGCGGCGCCGGGCCAGTTGAGGGTGACCGACTTCGTCTCGTCCGGCGGAGTCACCACCAGCCCGGTGACGCGGACGCCGGAGCCGCCCGACTTGTTGAACGGGTAGTTGACGGGGAAGTACGTCGACTTCCCGTTCTTGAGGACGGCCGAGCCTGCCTGCTGGCCGGTGCGCTTCGCGGACAGCGATCCCGCGCTGGTCTTCAGGTCGACGCCCGCGTACCCGGAGATCGTGCAGTCCCGGCCGCTGTGGTTCGTCAGGGTGACCACGACGGTGCCGTCAGGGTCGCCGTCGATGGTGCCGTTCTGCGCCGTGATCTTCAGGTCGTCGGTGCGGCACTTGCCGACCTTGGAGTTCGCGTTGGAGCCGGTCCCGGCAGTCGTACCCGTCCCGCCGGAGCTCGTTGCGGAGCTCGTCCCGGCGGAGGCCTTCGCGCCGCCCTGGTCCGAACTGCCCGAGTCCGAACCGCCGCCCGAGGGCGACGCGGTGGCCCCGGACGACCCGGTGGACGTGGACGACGGGTCGCTCTGTCCCGTGCCGGCGTCGTCGTTCTGGCAGGCCGTGAGCGAGAGACCGGCGGCGACGGCCAGGGCGGCGAAGGTGAGCTTGTGAACGCGCATCGTTTCTTCCTCAGGATCGGTTGGCAGTGTCGGCCGCTCGATACGGGTCGGTACGAGCGAGCGTTTCCGACCAACAGGACCGGCCCGGCCGGGTGGACCGTTCCATACGGTCACCTCATAAGACATCCCTGTTACACGCACAGGCGGGCACAACGCGCGCCATCACCGGGCAGACAGCGCCGGGACGCGCCGCCGGCCAGCCGGGACGGCGGTTCCGGCCACCGTCGCGCACCTGTTCGCAGCCGCCGCCCGTTGGGACAGACCCGTAACCCGACCGACCACAACCGATCGCCTGCCCTCCTCATCCCGCTCCGCTCGCTCACGGGAGCAGCCGCCCGGCCGCACCGCCCGGTACGCGAGTGATCCGGCAGTGGTTCCGCCCGGCGCCGAGACTCTGGTGTCGACTCCGCGCTCGGTGCAGGCTGCGTTGCGGGCCCTGTCGGGGTCACGGTTCATTGCCGGACTCGCGCTGCGGGCGATGGTGTTCGACCTGAAGCAGGTCCACCGCCACCTCACCGACCCCGACCTCCGCGCGAAGGCACAGGCCCGCGTGGTCGACCAGATCGGCGAGGACACTCAGGTCGTCGTCGCGCACTCGCTGGGCTCCGCCCTCACCTATGAGTCCCTGCGCACCCGGCCCGGCCACCAGGTGCGGGCCCTGGTGACGATCGGGTCTCCGCTGGGCATCCGGAACCCGATCCCGCGTTCTCCCCGGACTCCTCCGTGCTGGCGGCGGCCGGCGGGAATGAAGTTCTCCTGGTTGGCTAAACGACAGACGGTCGGGGTCAGTTCTTCGAAGCGGGAGGCTGGCAGTGTGCTGGTTCGAGCACGAAGTCGGACCGGAAGTGCGGCGGACGCTCACCGAACAGACACGGCTGATCCGGGCCGCGCCGCGGGCCGTGACCCACCCGGCGGTGATCGAGACAGCCGACCGTCGCCGCACGACGGGAACGAGAATCGAGCCTAGGTCGTCAGTCCCCGGGACGTGTGCCCGGACACCGGCCTCGCCAGGTCACCAGTCTGCTGGCACCCGGTGACAGCCGCCGATGACCGGCCGCTGCGACGCGGTCGAGACCGGGCGTTCACCCCAGGCCCGGCAGGCTCCGCAGCTCGCTGATCTTCAAGATGCGTGCGAGCAGCACGAACACCATGAGCATCGCGAGGCCTCATGCAGCGAGGCCCAGCACGGGTGCCCAGGTGGTCGACGTGACGGTGGTGGAGGATGAGCGGGCCACGAACCAGCCCAACATTCCCGCCGCGAGGGCCGAGGCCGTCAGCTTGCCGTAGGTGCGGCACAGTCTCTTGCCGTCCAGCCGGCCTTCGAGGCGCCGTCGCAACAGCAGCGCGGTGATGAGCAGGCCGACGGCGTATGAGGCGGCGTAGGCGCCGGCCAGGCCGGTGATGGCCCACCGCGGAGGCATCAGCAGATGGCAGGCGGTGGCCAGGGTGATGTTTGCCGTGCTGATCCACACGGCCATCCAGAACGGGGTCCGGGTGTCCTCGAAGGCGTAGAAGCCGCGCAGCAGCATGTACTGCGCCGAGAAGGGGATCAGGCCGAGTCCGAAAGCCTGGAGCATCTGGCCCAGCGGCACGATGGACGCCGGATCGGCTGCTCCGTGAGCGAAGATCACCTGCGCCATTTGCGGGCCGAGGGCCACGAAGAAGAAGGCGGCGGGAACGATGACGACGCCGCTGATCCGCAGGGCCCGGGAGAGGTCACCGCGCATGTCGTCCAGACGGTGTTCGGCGACGGCCCGGCTCATCCGCGGGAGCAGAGCGGTGACCAGCGAGACACTGATGACCGACTGCGGCAGCGACCAGATGGTCTGCGCGTAGGTATAGGCGGAAAAGCCGACGCCGCCCTTGGGCAATGCCGTGTCTGCGGCGGAGGCGTAGCGGGTCACCACCGTGCTGGCCACGAGGTTGGTCAGGACGAACAGCAGGGTCCAGCGGGCTGCGCTGACGCTCTTGCCCAGGCCTGTGCCGCGCCAGTCGAAACGTGGGCGGAAACGGAAGCCGGCGGCCCTGGCGAAGGGGATCAGGGCAAGAGCCTGGATCGCCAGGGCGAGCGTGGTGCCCGCGCCGAGCAGAGTGACCTGGGTCTGCGTGATGTCCTGGACCGAGTCCGGCACGGTCATCATGCCGAGGTACACGCCGAACATGGAGATCAAGACGATGTTGTTGAGGACAAGGGTCCACATCATCGCGCCGAACTTGTTCCGGGCGTTGAGCACTTGGCCCAGGATGCTGAACAGCCCGTAGAAGAAGATTTGCGGGAGCAGGAACCGCGCGAAGACCACCGTCAGCTGAAACGCTTCGTGGTTGGCCGGTGAGTCGCTCTGATAGAGGCTGATGATCTGCGGCGCCGCCCAAACGGCCAGCAGCGTGCCGATTCCCAGCACGGACATCGTGAGGGTGACCAGACGCTGCTCGAAGGCACGTCCACCATCCGGCTGCTCCATCCTGGCCCTCACCAACTGCGGTACCAGTACGGAGTTCAGCGCGCCGCCGATGAGCAGGAAGTACAGGCTCGCCGGCACCACGTTGGCCTGGTTGTACGTCGTGGCCAGCAGTCCCGTCCCGAGCGCCCCGGCCTGTAAGACCGTTCTCAGCAGCCCCGTCGCCCGGGAGACCACCGTTCCCGACGCCATCAGCATGGACGAGCGCATCAGCCCGCCCTTTGCCGCGTCAGGTTTCGTAGCGGCGTGCCGCCCTCGCTTCTGTTTCCCCAGTAACCGCGTTCTCGCCGCGCCCTGCGTCCCCTCCACCATGTGCCCAATCTACGGCGTAGAGATCACCATCATGGATACTCCCCCGGGCTCTCCGGTCGGCCCGCAGTCCCCAGTCGATGCACCGCGGCGAATGGAAACTCCGGGCCGTGGGGTCATGCAGGACGCAGGTGCGTCAGGCCGGGGGTGTCGTCACTGGTCGCCGGCGTCCGGATCGCTGCCGCCGTACAAACGGTGAGAGGCGGGCCACGTCCTCGTCGCGGACGTCGAAGCCGTCCGCGCGCAGCTGGTTCACCGCGGCGTCCGTGTACCGCGTACCGCGGCGTCGGTGTACCGCGTGTAGACGGCGGTAGCCGGGCTCGTCGGCCAGGCGCAGGATGTGCAGGGACTTGGCGATCCGCCCGTAGTGCGCTCCCTACTCCGACGGAACGCGCCTCGCACATGAGTACGCGCCCCGATGCCCGTGGCGGGCGGCGCTGATGAAGTGGCTCTCATGACGACGCAGAACGCCGCGCCTCAGCGCCGAGCAGACCACGCGACCTGGTGGAGGGTCCCCCTGGTGGCATCCGCGCTCGGCCTGCCGGTCCTCGCCCTGGAGTACAGCGCGATCCGGGCGCACGCAGGCATGGGCCAATACGGGGCGGTTCTCTACTGGACCCTCGCACTGTTCGCCGTGGCCTGGGCCCTGCCCCACCGCCGCTCGTTCAGAACGTTCCGCATCGCGGCGAGTGGAGCGGCACTGATGATCACACTTCTGCCGGTGACGCTCCTGCTGCTACTGGGCGTGATGCCGGCCGGCTGACGCGTACGCCACGAATTCCGTCCAAGCGGTCGAAGGGCGGGCGGAGGAGACGCCCACCACCGAGCCGACGGCCTTGCCGTTCTTGTCGAAGAACTCGTACCTGATGTCGTACGCCATCGAGATCACGGTACGTCGGTCATACGTCGACCGGGAGAGTTGCTCGACAGGTCTCGATAGGTATCGCCTGATCGAGCTTTCTGTCGCCTGGAGCCTTGGCGTGCGGGGATGAGTCGCTGGGGGCCACGGCCGACCGCTGCACGCCGCCCGCTACCATCCCTTCGCATGACGAGTCGGGGGTGGCGGCTGGGTGCCGTGGTGGTGCTGGCTGCGATCTGTGCCGCCGGTCCAGAACGCCCGGAGGTCATCCGCACGGCGTCGGACCTCGGCCCCCTCCCGGCCGACCGCTACGACTACACGCCGCAGGACTACCAACGATCGCAGCGGGCATCGGCGTTGCTGATCCGGCAGTGCATGGCGAAGCGCGGCCACCCGGACTTCCCGCTCGACCCCCGCTACCCCGGCAATACCGTCGTCGCCACCGCAGTCAGCACCGACTACGGCGTCCTGGATCTCGCCGCCGCCCGCCGCTGGGGCTACGGCTGGGACCCGGAAAAGCCCCTGGCTCTCCGGCCGAAGGGCCGCCGGATGACCAACGCCGAGTATGCGGACTTCCCCGCCTGCAGCGCCGAGGCGAGCCGGCGGCTGATGCACGGCATCGACCTCAAGCGGGACTGGCTCTACGCAAGCACACGGGCGATAGAGGTCGACAAGGCGGTCAAGCGCGACCCACGCCTCCGCGCGGCGTTGGATGCGTGGTCCCGCTGTGTGGCAGAACAAGGATTCACGCGCTATCCCGACCCCGTCGCGGCATACACGGACACCGCCTGGCAGCGGGGCGGTGACGGCAACACCCGGCATACGCAGCGGGAGCGGGCGACCGCCGTCGCGGACGTCACCTGCAAGC
Source organism: Streptomyces sp. NBC_01450 (assembly GCF_036227505.1). Classification (NCBI taxonomy): domain Bacteria; kingdom Bacillati; phylum Actinomycetota; class Actinomycetes; order Kitasatosporales; family Streptomycetaceae; genus Streptomyces; species Streptomyces sp. NBC_01450. Next base: position 1,703,259 of record NZ_CP109481.1, read on the forward strand.
GCCGCCACCATACGGCCGAACTCTGGCACGCGGCACGGGCGCAGAAGCAGGCCGTGGACATCACACGGCACCGCGACCGCTACGCCGCCGGGCTGCAGGCGCTGCGGACGTACCGGGCCACCATCGCCGAGGTGCTGCGGAAACTCGGCTAGGGGGCCGCGCGCGAGCGTCGGTAGGCCACGCTGACGACCGGACCGGGTGCGAGCCGATGCGGGCCGATGCGGGCCGACAGGGCATACGGGTCCCGAGTGAACCGGGACTGCCTGTGCAGACGGGGATCCGCTGCACGATTCCGGAGGAGGCGGACCAGATCCGCAACCGGAAGAAGCTGGGCGCGTGTGGCGGCCGTCCGCCGAAGTTCGCCACGGCCGACTACCGCGAGCGGCACGCGGTCGAGTTGGGAAAACGCGTATCGCTGCGGCTCACCGGGCATCTAGCCTGTGGCGCATGCATCAACCCCGAAGGCGTGACCGGCGCCTGGCTCGCCGTGTGCCGCCGGAGCCGGCCCGGCGTCAGGCATCACAGCTCACTGTCGCGGGGGCTGATGTCGTGGTGGTTGGCTACTTCTCCGCGAAAGAGAAGGACTTCGTGACGCTCATGGCGTCGGCAGCCGCAGAACTGGCAGCGCGCGGCGCTCGCGTCGTCGGGCAGATCGTGCAACGACGAGGTGTCTCGGACGGCGGGGCCCAAAAGATGGGCCTGCCCTATTCCTCGCGGACGCTGCTGAGCTACGGAAAGGTCCGTGAGGTAGCTCAGGCCTGCGAGCAGGCCAACGCTGACGCAGTGATCTTCGTTGCCTCTTTGACCGAGCGCCAGCGCCACGCGCTGACAGCGCTACTCGGATGCCCCGCTGTGAGTCTTGCCCACATCCTTGCTGCCGACTGACCGCTCACTCGAAGCGCGCTGTTGAATCAGGCCCTAGAAGGCCCTAGAAGGCCCTAGAAGAGGTCGGCCGACCTGTCCTGCGTGAGGCTCTCGAGGATCGTGCGCATCCACGGGCTGCGAACGGCTGGTATCCGGACCAAAGTGTGCTGGAACGTTCCCCGGTCGGCCCGGAACAGGTAGTTGGGGCACGGCGGGAGCGGGTCGTCGCGGAGGACGTCCTGGGGTATGCCGCCCGACGCGGGAACCGGCAAGTACGGCTGGGGAGAGGCCAACCACAGCCACACCCCCAGCGGCAGCGGCACCGGGTACGCCGATACAGCCGGGCCGACCGGGGTCCAGGTCTGACCTGTCTGCGGATGGACCGGTACGAGGAGGATGTCGACGCCAGCGTCGGGAGCGGGCCGTCCAGGTCCAGCCAGGACGGCGCGCCGCGTTGGCGGGCCCGCGGGCAGCAGGGCGTCGAGCGCGCGTTGGAACACGTCCGCGGTCAGACCGCCCGGGACCTTCACCGGCTGCCCTTCGGAGGCCGCCAGTAGGTGGGCGAGCGCCTGGCCGGCTGCCGCCTCCCATTGCGGACTCCACGACCAGTAGTGGCTCGACCCGAGCCGTCCTCCCCATGTGGCGATCGGCTCGAACGGAGGCGTTTTCTCCCCCTTGTCTGCCAGCTCCGCCCAGGAGAGGGGCGCAGCGTGGAGCCCGTCAACGAGGACGTGGCGCACGGCATCTGAGCTGAGCCGCACTGCCTGCCAGAGCGAGCAGTCATCGACCCTGGTCGCCACCGGCAGGTCGCACGCCTCGCAGGCCATGTTGGGCCCGTCGGCCCCGTCGAGGCCACAGCAGGCACCGCCGCGCTTCTCGGGGATCAGCCGGGTTCCGCGGATATCACCGGGCGCGACGACACTCGCCCCGGGCGTGCTGTCGGACAGGGCGTAGACCGGCGCGTAGATGCCGCGTGCCTCCGCCTCGCCCGGATCGATCTCGTCCCACATCCGCCACGGCCGTCCCCAGGGGTCCGGGTCCACGGCAAACGTCCCTGACTCCATGAGCACCGGGAGCTGGGCCCCGTTCCCGTATTTCTGACGGGCGTGGGCCGGCAGGGAGACCTGGGACAAGGGAACGGTCAGCGCGGCATCGCACCTCGCACAGACGAAAACGAACAAAGGCCCCCTCCGCATGGGAAACAGCTGCATCGTCGCAGCTCGGCGGCAGCCAGCCAACGTGTTTTCTCGTCCGTCACGGGAACGGCACCTGACACAGTCGTGCAGCGTCAACGCAGCGCGGGAGAGTTCCAGCCGCCCGTCTCTGACGGCGGTGGGCGGCTCACTCGGTGTTCGAAGCTTCGGTTGCTGTGGCGCCCGCCGAAGTGGCGAACATCTGCTGTCCCTTCTCGGGCTCTGGCTCAAGTTCTGTGTGGTGCTGTCCGGACGCCAGGGCGTCCGCAAGCTCCGCGACGGGATCGCCACTGAAGTGGTGCTCCGACCGCCCGGTCGGCCAGGTCGAGATTCCGTCGTCCACCCACCGCGGAACGACGTGGAAGTGCAGGTGGGGTACTGACTGTTCCGATCCCGGGCCGCTGGCGCTCAGGATGTTCACGCCTGAGGCGTTCAGGCCGGTCCGCATCGCCACGGCGACTTGCTTGACCAGCGCCATTGTTCCGGCCAGCACGTCGGACGAAGCGTCGAAGAGGTCCGCGTAGTGCGATGTCGGAATCACCAGAGTGCGTCCTGGCGCGAGCGGGTTCAGCGGAGCGAAGGCACAGGCCATGGGCCCGCGAGCGACCCAGCGTCCGGTGTCTTCACGGATGAGCCGACAGAAGGTGCACCCCATGGGATCAGACCATGCCACATGCTGGACGGGACCCCCACAGAGTTTGGGCCCGGCCATGGATCTCGGTCACGGCCTGCGAGTTTCACAGCACTTGAGCCAGAACCCATGTGGCGGAGATTCCGGCTACGTACCGGACGCACCGCCCGACTGGGCATGAGCGGTCGTCATCTGGTCGCCCTGACACCGGCGGACCGCTCTGGGCAGGATTCTTAACAGCTCTGCGGGCAGGGTCAGTTGATGTCCTCGGCCCGTTCCGTAAACCCCCTTGCTCCCGTGTCGGGGGCAGGCACTAGAGTCCGATGCGTTGCGTGATGTTCACAGCAACCGTACAAAGAGCGCGGTCGGCCTCCGGATATCTGGGACAGTGCGGCCGCGCCATTCCCGTGGGGGGAATCCAGCAGTGAGAACACGCTCTTTGGTGTCGGCGGCCGTGTCCGCCGCACTGGGCGCCGCGCTCCTCGCCGCGCCGGCGCTGGCGTACGGAGCCGACGGCGGCACGTCCGGGCAGGACCCGGCGGCCACCGCGACCACGAACCCGACGGCCGATCCGACGTCGACGGACACGCCCACCAGCGCCTCGTCCGGCACCCCTTCGGACACCCCGACCCCGTCCAACCCGCCCATCGGCGAACCGTCGGACACCCCGACCCCCGCCGATCCGACCCCGTCCGACCCGACCCCGTCCGACCCGCCCTCCGGCGACCCTACGCCCGACCCGAGCGGCAGCGCGCCTGCCGACGGCACCGGCGCTCCGGTGTTCGGCAACGTCGGCTCCGACCCTTCCGACGCCGGCTTCCTGACGGTCGCCGTCTCCTCCGACTCGGCGATCACCGAGGTGTCCGCCGACCTGACCGGGCTGCACGGCGCGCACCCGGCGACCGTTGCAGTCACCGGCTTCACGCTCGTCTCCGGCACGCCGCAGGACGGCGTCTGGCGCTCGCCGCGCATGTCGCACCTGCCTTCGTACGGCAGCTACGACGTGACGGTCAGCGCCCAGGACAGCGACGGCGACAGCACCTCGGCGGCGCACGCCACCACCGTGGACGTCGAGCCGAAGCCGGTCTTCGCCGACCGCAGCATCAGCCCCGCCGTGCTGGACGTGGAGCACACGCACGTCACGCTCAGCGGCCGCATCTCGCTCTTCGACCCGATCACCGGCGACACCTCGCCGCTGGCCGGCAAGGAGCTGAGTGTGACGGCCGAGTACGGCGACAGCGCCGTCACCGCCGCCGACGGCAGCTACGCGATCGACGTGAAACCGAAGTTGAACGGCCTGAACGCCACGTCCGTGCCGGTCTCCCTCTCCTTCTGGATCGCCAACCCCGACGGCACGAACACCTATGTGCTCGTCGACAGCAAGACCCTGCCGGTCGTGGTCAGCCCGAGCCGGATTCGGCTGGATCACTCCAGCGCGCGGATCAAGTTCGGCGCCAAGGCGTCCTCGTCCGGAGTCGTGGAGTACCTGTACGACGGCACCTGGCGCCCGGCCAAGGGCGTCGCGCTCGACATGGGCTACTACGCCACGGCGACCAGCAGTACCGGAGGGCGCTTCACGCTCACCGACCCGTACATCCCTTACGACGACAGTACGTACACGGTCGAGACCAGCCGCGACAGCTACCTGGCCGACCCGTATCTGACCGCCTCGCACGCGCAGTTCAAGGTCGACGTCATCAACCGGACGAACATCTGCTTCTGTTCGAGCTGGATCGACGAGTACTCCGACCTGCACATCCAGGGCAGCATGAGCGCCAGCAACGGCAAGGTGCCGCCGAACCGGAAGCTGTACCTCCAGCAGTCGGCCGACGGCAAGACCGGCTGGAAGTCGCTCGGCTGGTTCACCACGAAGTCCGACGGCACCTTCAACCTCGCCGGATACGTGTCGGTGCCGAAGGGCTACTGGCGGCTGTACTCGGCGGGGTCGTCGGACTACCAGTCCGGCTACTCCAACTCCGTGCACTTCAACCGCACCGCCACCCGGATCACCGGCTTCAACGCCGGCCCCGAGCCGGTGCGCAAGGGCCACACCGTGACCACCACCGGCACCTTGCAGCGGCTGAGCGGCACGAAGTGGGTGGCGTTCGGCAAGCAGCGCGTCTACATCCTCTTCCAGGCCAAGGGCAAGAAGTCCTGGACGGCGTTGGGCTCCGTCAAGGCCGACTCGCACGGCCACTTCACCGCCCGCTTCACCGCGAAGCAGGACGGCACCTGGGCCGGGGTCTACCTCGCGTCCGGCTCCTACGTGGACGCCGAGAGCTACCACGACTACGTGGACGTGCGCTGATCAGCCTTTTCTGACGACCACCACGAAGGGCGCCCCGGGAACCTCCGGGACGCCCTTCACCCTTGCGGCCACGTGACCGCGCGCCGCCAGGAGCTCCGCCTCGGCGGGCCGGCCGCGCGGTCGGCCCGCCGGGTATGTGGCGGCCTCGGGCCGTCGTCAGGATGCGGTGCGGGTCCGGGCGTCGAGGTCGTCGCGGACCCGCTGCGGCTCGGCGTCGAACGGCATGTTGGCCTCGTCCCGGACCGCGTCCAGGTGGCCGGGGATGTCCGGGGCCAGCGCCGCGAACAGCGGTGCCAGGTCGCCGGGCGCTCCGCCCTGCTGGGCCACCAACTCGAAGGTGCGGCCGGCCGCCTCTGGAGCGGTGAGGGCCGCCACCAGCACCCGTGCGATCTGGGCACGGGCGACCACGCCGTCGGCGGGGCCGCCGGAACGGCGGCGGTCCCCCTGGAGGAACACCAAGCGCTGCTCGTCGGGTCCGTTCATGTCGAACCAGCCCGGCCGCACGATGGTGTACGTGAGGCCGCCGGCCCGCACGAGCCGTTCCGAGCGGCGCTTCCACTCCAGCAGGTGGCCGTACGCGCTGCCGCGGCCGGTGACGCCGATGGAGGTCATCAGCGCCACGCGGGGCCGCTGTCCGTCCAGGGCGGTCAGGACGTTGCGTACGCCCGCGTAGTCGACCGTCTCCGGTGCGGAGTCGCCTGTGCCGAAGGAGCCGAGGGCCAGCACGATCGCGTCGGCTCCGGCCACCGCCTCGGGCAGGGTTTCGGGTCGTGTGACGTCGCCGACGACGAGTTCGGCGTCAGCGGGAAGCACCTGGGTGCCCTTCGCGTGGTCACGCACGAGGGCCCGGACGGTGTGCCCGCGAGCGATCGCCTCGGCTACGACGAGCCGTCCGATGCTGCCGGTGGCGCCGACCACCAGCACGGTCAGGGGTTGTGTTGCCATGTTTCTTTCCTTGCAAGGGGGTGGGCGTGACGGGCGCCCCTGCCGTCGGTCCCACGTGGGCGGCGCGTCATGCCTCCCTCGGTTCGGCGAAGGTCGAGCCGTCGACCACGAACCGGTAGCGGACGTCGGAGGCGAGGATCCGCTTGTAGGCGGTGTTGATGTCCTGCGCGCCGATCAGTTCGATGTCGGCGCTCACGCCGTGCTCGGCCGCGAAGTCGAGCATCTCCTGGGTTTCGGCGATGCCGCCGAACAGCGATCCCACGTAGGACCGGCCGTTCTGGCACAAGGTGAAGACGTCCATCGGCATCGGCTCGGTCGTCACGCCGACGTTCACCATGGTGCCGTGCAGACGCAACATCCCGAGGTGGTCGGCAAGGGATACGGGCGCGCTGACGGTGTTGAGGATGATGTCGAAGGTGCCGGCCAGCTCGGTGAACGCCGAGCCGTCGCCGGTCACGGCGTAGTGGTCGGCGCCGAGGGCCGTGGCGGCCTCGCGCTTGCTGCCGGACTGGGACAGGACGGTCACGTCGGCGCCCATGGCCTTGGCCATCTTCACGCCGAGGTGGCCCAGGCCGCCGAGGCCGACGACCGCGACCCTGGCGCCCGGCCGGGCACCGAACCGCTTGAGCGGGGAGTAGACGGTGATGCCGGCGCACAGCAGCGGAGCGGCGGCGGCCGGGTCGAGGCTCTCCGGTACGCGCAGTACGAAGTCCTCGGGGGCGACGATCGCCTCGGAGTAGCCGCCCTGGGTGTGGGCGCCGGGCTCGGCGGGGTCGGGGTTGCCGAAGACCAGGGTGTGGCCGTTGAGGCAGTACTGTTCCTGGCCTGCCTGGCAGTTCTCGCACTCGCGGCAGGAGTTGACCATGCAGCCGATGCCGACCAGATCGCCGACCTGGTGGCGGGTGACCTCGGGGCCGATCTCGGTGACCCGGCCGACGATCTCGTGGCCGGGAACGAGCGGGCTGATGGGCAGCGGGCCGAACGCGCCGTCGACGAAGTTGATGTCGGAGTGGCAGATGCCGCAGAACAGGATGTCGAGCTTGACGTCGTGCGGCCCGACGTCACGGCGCTCGATGGTGACGGGAGCGAGCGGCTCGCCTGCTTCGTGGGCGCCGAACGCGTTGACGGTGGTGGGCACGGTGGTTCCTTCAGGTGTTCGGAGGGGGTTTCAGGCTTCGGGGATGGCGCGCCCGTAGGCGGCGAGGGTGATGTTCTCCGGCTCGGGGCCGCCTCGCCGGCCGGTCTCCAGGGCGTCGAGGGCCTTCAGCTCGTCCGCGGTGAGGGCGAAGTCGAAGACGTCGATGTTCTCGGCGATGCGGTGGCGCTTGGTCGACTTGGGGATCACCGAACGGCCGTGCTGGATGCCCCAGCGCAGCAGCACCTGGGCGGGGCTCTTGCCGTGCGTCTCGGCGATCGCGGTGACGGCCGGGTCTTCCAGGACGCTGCGGCGGTGCTCGCCGTATCCCGGGTAGAAGGTGATGCCGCCGATGGGCGACCACGCCTGGTTGAGGATGTGGTGCTGGTCGTCGAAGTCGAGGACGGCGCGCTGCTGGAAGTAGGGGTGGATCTCCAACTGGTTGACGGCGGGGACGACGGTGGTGGCGTCGAGCAGTGCGGTCAGGTGGTCGACCATGAAGTTGCTGACGCCGATCGCCCGGACCCTGCCGTCGGCCAGGAGCTTCTCCAGGGCGCGGTAGGCGGCGAGGGTCTTGTCGAAGTCCGACGGGAGGGCCTGGTGGAGGATGAGCAGGTCGATCCGGTCCACGCCCAGTTTGGCGGCGCTCTTGTCGAAGCCGTGCAGGGTCTCGTCGTAGCCGTAGTCGCTGATCCAGATCTTCGTCTCGATGAAGATCTGCTCCCGGGCTACCCCGGAGTCGCGGAGGGCCTGGCCGACCTCGCGTTCGTTGCCGTAGGCGGCGGCGGTGTCGATGTGCCGGTAGCCGAGGTCGAGCGCGGCCGTGACGGCGGCCCGGGTCTCGTCCGGCGGGGTCTGGAAGACGCCGAGTCCGAGGGCGGGCATCTCGACGCCGTTGTTGAGGGTGAGGGTCTGCATCACAGGAACCTTTCGGTGCGGGTGGCCCGGGCGGGCACGATGAGGATGAGGACGGCCACGACCGCCAGCGCGAGCAGGACGGCGGAACCGGTCAGGGCGGCGCCGGAGCGGGCCGCGATGTCGGTGGCCCCGTGGCCCGTGGAGACGGTGGCGGCCACGGCGGTCAGAATGCTGAGACTCAGTGCGCTGCCGATCTGGTGCACGGTGTTGACCAGGCCCGACGCGGCGCCCGCGTCCACGGGGGCGACGCCGTCGACGCCGCTGGAGGTCAGCGGGGCCAGGGCCAGACCCTGGCCGGCGCCGATGAGCACCATCGGCAGCGCCACTCCGGTCAGGTAGGGGGTGTGCGGGTCGAGGCGGCTGAGCCACACCATGCCCACCATGGTCAGGGCGACCCCGGTGGCGAGTATCAGTGGCCTGCTCGCCCGCTCCAGCAGGCGCGGCACCTGGACGGCGAAGACGAAGTTGACCAGCGTCATCGGCAGGAAGGCGAGGCCGGCCTGCAGCGGCGTCCAGTGGTAGACGCTCTGCAGGAACTGCGCGGTGAAAAAGAAGAAGCCCATCATCGCGCCCATGTAGAGCATCCGGGTGACGTAGGCGCCGCTGCGCTCCCGGCTCGCGAACAGCCGCAGAGGCACGATCGGCTGCGCGGCCCGCCGCTCCACCCGGACGAACAGCGCCAGCATCACCACGCCCGCCACCAGGGGTATCAGGGTGGCCGGGGCGGTCCAGCCGATGTCGGACGCGTCCACGATGCCGAAGACCAGCGCGGTGGAGCCCAGCGTCGCAAGGAGTGCCCCGGCGACGTCGAAGCGGCCACGTCGGCGCGCGGTCTCCGGCAGGAACCGCACGGCCAGCACCACCATCGCGATACCGACCGGCACGTTCAGGAAGAACCCGGCCCGCCACGAGACCAGGTCGGCGACCAGTCCGCCCACGACCAGGCCGAACGCGGCTCCGAGACCGGCCACCGCACTGTAAGCGGCCATCGCCCGGTTACGGGCCCGGCCTTCGGCGAAGCTGCGCGTCAGCAGCGACAGAGCGGAGGGAGCCAGGACCGCGGCTCCCACGCCCTGCAGTGCCCGGGCGCCGATCAGCCACCACTGGGTCTGTGCGGCCCCGACCAGGAGCGAGGTCAGCGAGAAGACGACCAGGGAGAACAGGAACACCCGGCGGTGTCCGAACAGGTCACCGGCCCGGGCGCCCAGCAGCAGAAGTCCGCCGAAGACCAGGACGTAGGCGTTGGTGATCCAGGACAGGCCGGTCTCGGAGAAGCCCATGTCGGCCCGGATCTGCGGCAGCCCGGTGAACACGATCGAGTTGTCCAGGATGACCATGAAGTAGCTGACGCAGATGATCGCGAGGATCAGCATCGCCCGGACCGGAGCCTCAGGCTCACCCACCGCGGTGGGCGCCGCGGATTCCTTGCGGACCGGGTCGGCGACGTGCCCGACACGTACGTCGCCGGTCCCGTCGTACTCGAGTGCTGCGCCCACGGTGGTGTCCTTCGCTGTCGCTTCAGGGCGAGGGACCGGTTTTTGACCCCGGCCTCTCGGTTCCCTTCAAGACAACCCCGCGTGGGCGCATGGGTGGGAGTCACTGGTCTTCCAGGTACTGCCAGTACCTCGCAGGTCCTCGCGGACCGGCCTACGGTGAAGTTCGAGGCGGGACCGTCCACCCGGGATGTGGTCACCGGCGGCGGAGCGATTTCAGGGATCGGGACGATGGCAGACAGAGACAAGAAGAGCGTAGCCGCCGAGGTCCGCGAGTTCCTGAGCACCCGGCGCGCGCGGATCACCCCTGAGCAGGCCGGACTGCCGGTCTACGGTGGCAACCGCCGCGTTGCGGGCCTGCGCCGGGAGGAGGTCGCGTTGCTCGCGGGTATGAGCGTCGACTACTACGTCCGCCTCGAGCGCGGGAACCTCTCCGGCGCCTCGGATTCGGTACTGGAATCCCTCGCGCACGCACTGCAGCTGGACGAGGCCGAACGCACCCACCTCTACGACCTGGCCCGGGCGGCGACACCGTCGGGCCGGCGCCCCGCGGTGACCGCGTCCCGGGTGCGGCCCACGATCGTGCGCCTGCTCGACTCGATGACCGACGTTCCGGCGTACGTGCGCAACGCGCGCTTCGACATCCTGGCCGCGAACACGCTGGGCCGTGCACTGTACGCACCCCTCTTCGACTCGCCGCTGTTCGCCCAGCGCGGCCCGGTCAACAGCGCCCGCTTCCTGTTCCTGGACCCCGCGAGCAAGGACTTCTGGGTCGACTGGGACAAGGGGGCCGACGACGCGGTCGCGTTCCTGCGCATCGAGACGGGCCGGGCGCCCCACGACAAGGCACTGACCGATCTGATCGGGGAGCTGACGACCAAGAGCGGCGACTTCGCCCGCCGGTGGGCCCGCCACGACGTGAAGTTCCACCGCTCCGGAGTGAAGAACCTGCACCACCCGCTGGTCGGCGATCTCGCACTCCCCTACGAGGCGATGGAGTTGCCGGCCGATCCCGGCCTTCGCCTCAACTTCTACACGCCCGAACCGGACTCCCCGGCGGCGGAGGCTCTGGGCCTCCTCGCCAGTTGGGCGAGCGCCGGGACCGTCGTCCCGACCGCGAACGACTGATGACAACTGATGACGACTGAGCTCATCCGCTGAGCACGTCCACTGAGCACATTCACTGAGTACATCCAAGGAGAACCACTTCATGCAGTACCGACCGCTCGGCCGCACCGGCGTCCAGGTCAGCCCGCTCTGCCTGGGCGCGATGATGTTCGGCCCCTGGGGCAACGAGGACGAGGCCGACTCGATCCGGATCATCCACCGTGCCCTGGACGCGGGCATCAACTTCGTCGACACCGCGGACGTGTACTCCGCCGGCGTCTCGGAGGAGATCGTCGGCAAGGCCCTCAAGGGCCGCCGCGAGGACGTGTTCCTGGCGACCAAGTTCTTCATGCCGATGGACCAGGACGACCCCAACCAGCGGGGCGGCTCACGGCGCTGGATCATTCGCGAGGTCGAGAACTCCCTGCGCCGGCTCGACACCGACTACATCGACCTCTACCAGGTCCACCGCCCCAGCCCCGACACGGACGTCGCCGAGACCCTCGGCGCCCTCTCCGACCTCGTACACCAGGGCAAGATCCGCTACATCGGCTCCTCGTCCTACTCCGGCTCCCAGATCGTCGAGGCCCAGTGGGTCTCGCGGGAGCGCCACCTGGAGCGGTTCGTGACCGAGCAGCCGCCGTACTCGATCCTGGTCCGCGGCATAGAGGAGGACGTGCTGCCCACCGTGCGCCGCCATGGCATGGGCACCCTCACCTACAGCCCGCTCTCCGGTGGCTGGCTGTCGGGCCGCTACCGCAAGAACGCCATCGAGGGCCCCGCCTCCGCGGCACGCCCCCAGGCCCGCTTCGACATGAGCACCCCCGCCAACCAGCGCAAGCTCGACGCCGTCGAACAGCTCGCGCTCCTGGCGGAGAAGGCGGGTCTCACACTGATCGAGCTGGCCGTCGCCTTCGTCATCCACCACCCCGGCGTCACGGCGGCGATCATCGGACCGCGGACCATGGACCAGTTGGAGGCGTTCCTGCCCGCCGCCGACGTCACGCTGTCGTCCGACGTGCTCGACGCCATCGACGAGATCGTCGCGCCCGGCGTCACGGTCAACCCGGTCGACAACAGCTACGGCGACTTCGAACTGCGCGCCGACCAGCGACGCCGCTGACGCCTCTGGGATTCGGGATTCCCCTCGACCGCGTCTGTCGTCCCAGCACCCGCGTGCAGACTAGGCGACGATGGGCCGGGGCCTTGGCCCCGGATCTTGAACACGTCAATGCGGCTCGGGCCAGGCGGCCCCCAGCGGCTGCCGCCACCGCTGAGGCGGATGGTGCGCCTGGTCCGCCCGCGGGCGCGCATCCCGGGCATCCCGCACGTTCCATTCCGTTGGGCCGTCGGGTTGCCGGGCGTGGGGGAGCCAGATGGTGTACACCGCTCCGTTGCCGGGCCGGTTGTCGGCGGTGACGGTTCCGCCGTGTCCCTCGACCAACTGGCGGACGATGGACAGGCCCAGTCCGCTGCCGCCGGTGTGTCTGCTGCGGGACTTCTCGGCCCGCCAGAAACGTTCGAAGACATGGGGCAGGTCGTCGGCGGGCCAGGCGGTGACCGTGACCGTGCCGTCCGCGGGGGTGTGCCGGAGTGCGTTGGAGATGAGGTTGCCCAGGGCCTGGCTCATCCTCACCGGGTCGGCGTCCAGCCAGAGGCCGGGGTCGGTGTGCGCGTGCAGGCGGATGCCGGAGCTTTCGGCGCGGGCTCTGTGGGCCGACACCACCTGGACGACGAGTTCGTCCACGCGTACCGGTTCGCGGTGCAGTTTCAGGGTGCCGGCGTCGGCTGCGGCGAGGTCGCGCAGATCGTCGATGATGTGCTGCAGGAGCAGTGCCTCGTCGTGCAGGGGGAGGCGATGAGGTTTGGATCCAGGTCCAGCAGCCCGTCACGGGTGACTTCCAGCCAGCCGCGGATATTGGTCAGCGGGGTCCGCAGCTCGTGGGCGATATCGCTGACCATGACCTTGCGCTGGGCTTCCAGCTCTTCGCGACGCGCGGTGAGGTCGTTGAAGGCGGCGGCCAGGTAACCGGTCTCGTCCTTGGTGGTGACGGCGACACGCGCGTGCTCCTGCGGTGGCTGCCGGGCCGCGGCGGTGAGGGCTCGCAGGGGTCGGACGAGACGGATCGCGACGACGGTGGTCATGGCGATGGTGACGGCGAGAACCAGTGCCGCGACGCCGATGATCTTGGCTTTGTTGGCGCGGGAGAGGTCGAAGCCGGCGGGCTGTCCGCTCGGGTTGCCCAGAACGACATCGGCAACAACGCGGGTCCCGATGGTGCCCCGCTGACCGCGCAGGATCTGATCAACGGCTACCGACATCTGATTCAGCAGGCCCATGCCGCCGACGTCCGCATCATCGGCGGCACCATGCTTCCCGACAAGGGCGCCGGCTACTACAGCGACTCTGCCGAAGCCATACGCCGGGCGGTCAACACCTGGATCCGGACCAGCGGGGCCTTCGACGGTGTCGTCGACTTCGAGAAGGCCGTCGCCGACCCGGCCGAACCCACAGCCCTCAGCCCTCAGCCCGCCTACGATTCCGGAGATCACCTCCACCCGAACGAAGCCGGCATGCAGGCGCTGGCGAACGCCGTCGACCTGTCCCTGCTGAGGTAGGCAGCCGTCTCGCATTGTCGCCCCGGGGCGACCCGCCGCGCCGGCAGCCGCCGACCCGGGCCGGCGAAGCGACGTCCACCGGCCGACGCAAGGCCAGCCGATCGGGCGGAACCGTAGCCACTGCCGCAGCGGGAGCCGACCAGTCCTGCCGCGTCGGCGGCGGCCGGCCCAAGTGCCGCGGAGCTGGAGGGCACTGCTCGTGAAGGTCAGCGGAAGGTGATCGAGTTCAACGCGGCCACACTGCGCTGCACCGTCTGTGCATGCCCGAAGAGACCGGGAAGGCCGCCCGTGTGGAGGAACACGGTGCGTTGGTTCGGACGGATCTCGCCCTCGCGTACGGCGGCCATCAGGCCCGCCATGGCCCGCCCGCTGTATGTGGGGTCCAGGACGATGCCCTCCGCTCGTGCCGTCGTACTCATGGCTTCCATGACCGGCTCGTGCAGCACTCCGTATCCGGGGCCGACCTGGTCGAGACGGATGCGCAGCGATGCGGCCGTGACGTTGCGACCGGTCACCTGGGTGGACAGCGCGGCGACGACATCGGCCGGTTCCGTCACCGCCCCGCAGTCGACGCCGAGCACGCGTTCCTCGCCGAGGGCGCCGATGAGACCGGCCATGGTCCCACCGGAACCGAGCGCCACGACAACGTGCTCCACATCGGGCACCTGCATGCGGATTTCATCACCGGCTTCGACATATCCTCGCGCGCCCAGAGGGCTCGATCCGCCGAAAGGAATCAGGTAGGGACGCGCACCGCGCTTACGGAGCTGTTCGCACACATCCTCGGCGACAGCGCCCATGGTGGCGGGGTCCGTCTCACCCGACCAGAAGACACTGGCCCCGAAAAGGCTGTCGAGCACAAGGTTTCCGGAGCCGCCCGCCGCGCTGTCAGCCGTCCCGGGAAACACCAGGACCACGTTCATCCCCAGGCGGGCACCGGCAGCCGCCGTCAGACGGGCATGATTGCTCTGCGCCGCACCTGTCGTGACCAGCGTGTCCGCCCCGGTGGCGAGGGCGTCTCCGACCGTCCATTCCAGCTTGCGTACCTTGTTTCCCCCTCCGCCGAGCCCGATCAGGTCGTCCCGCTTGACCCAGAGTTCGTCACCGTTCAGGCCGAGCGCGACCGCCAGGCGAGGCATGGGCTCCATCGGTGTGAGCCACGTCGAGAGGGAATGCTTGGCGCTCATGAATTCTCCAACGAAGACACTCATCCGCAATGCGGCGCAAGAAATACGGAAAGGGACACGACGTGCTGGACGATTACAGGACGAACACGGCCGTCACTCTACTTCCCGGACAGGGGCAGCTGACGTACACCCGCACGAAGCTCGTCGTAGGGTGCCCCTCCGCGCGCGACGGCCTCCCGGCGACATGGGATGGAGGCCAGGTCGTGGTGGATATACGTCACCTCATGCCAAGAGGCACATATCCCAGTTTCGGTTCATCGCCGGGCGATATACAGAGATACCCTCCCCCATTACATGTCCCACGTTAGGAAACGTATGCCGCGCCGCAAGACAGGAATCACCTACCGGACGCTGGCCGCGATCGCGCGCGCCATCATGTGGCTGCTGTTCAGACGGGACTGGGCGGGTACCCGGAGGGTACGCTCACTCGCGATCCGGAGATGTGGCCCATGAGCGGCAGGACCGGCATCGCACGGGTTGCGCTGGAGACCGGGTGCCCGGTGATCCCCGTTGCCCAGTGGGGCGCCAACCTTCTGTTGCCGCCGTACGGAGAGATGGGCAGGGTATTCCCCCGCAAGACGCATCAACTGCTGGTGGGACCACCCGTGGACCTGTCCCGCTTCGAAGGCAGGGAGCCGACTGCGGAGGTGTGGCGGGAAGCCACGGAGGAGATCATGGCCGCGATCACGTCCCTGTTGAGCGAGATACGAGGGCTCCCCGCGCGGACGGTCCCGGTTGCACGACGGACACCGGCGAACCCGGACAACGTCCAGGCGCGGACCGCCTGACCGGCGGGACACGACACCCGCGCAGCTCACGGCCGTCCTGGAGAAACTCGCCGCATATCTCGAGCGGGGTCCGGCCGCGCTCGGCCGGGCGGCGTTCCAGGTGTGCACCGCGGCGAGGACGGCCACGAGCGGCGGGAAGTTCCACGTCTCCTAATCCGTGGGTAAGGACGGTCTGCCAGCCCGGGCGCAGCCTCCGCGGTCAAGGGCGTGCCCGTCCGGCGTTCGACACATACATACGGACCACACACCTCCGAGGAGGACATGGTTCACACGTGAGACGACCGCCACCCCATCCGCCTGAGCGCCCGGTCGGCGACAGTACGCGTGAACCTCGGAGGAGGCCCCCCACGTCTTGTGAACAAAGGGGTCCTGCACCGCAGTGACACGTGCCCGCCGGTGCGACCTCCGACGGTCCTGGCTCCTCTCTCGTCAGAGACAGGGCCGTCGCCAAGCGTGCAAAGACCCCCGTTGCTCTTGGGTGGAGTGACGGGATGCACGGGCGACTCGTTCCGGCTCCAGCGGGCGGGTCGCCCGCGCGCTTCTGCCGACCCGAGCCAGTCGCCAGGGGCTGCCCACGGACGCCACATGACCCTCTTGCGCTCGACGCGCTGCGCCGCCGCCCGAGTTGCGTGCTCACAGAGAGAGATTTACCGTTACAGATAGTAATGAGCCTGTTGTGTCGCACGAGCGCCTCGGTGCCACGCGATTCCAAGCGGAACGCCGAGCTTGGCACGGTTCACCTGCAGTGCAGCAACTCGGTGCGCGCGGAATCCAGTTCGCGCCCATGAGTAGAAAGCTCGTTGAGGAAGCGCTCCCTCCCCACCCTCCGCGACTCCGGCCCCAGGAATGACTGCAGGGAGATCCGTCATGCCCGAACTGCTCCGCTCGTACTCCCGTCGGAAGTTCCTCTCCACGTCGGCCGCCGCGGTGTCCGTAGCGGCCACCGGGGCTCTTGGACTGCGCGCCTGGGACGACTCGGCCAAGCCGGCCGCGGCGAGTGAGAGGCAGAGCATCCGCCCCTTCCGCGTGAACGTTCCGGAGCGGGACCTGACGGATCTACGCCGCCGGATCATGGCGACACGCTGGCCCGACCGTGAGACGGTCAACGACCAGTCCCAGGGCGTCCAACTCGCCACGATGAAGGAACTCACCCAGTACTGGGGAACGAAGTACAACTGGCGGAACATCGAGGAGACACTCAACTCCCTGCCGCAGTACATGACCGAGATCGACGGACTGGACATACATTTCATCCACGTCCGCTCCCGCCACGCGAACGCCCTGCCCATCATCCTGACCCACGGCTGGCCCGGCTCCATCCTGGAGTTCCTGAAGGTCATCGGACCGCTCAGCGACCCCACGGCCCACGGAGGCCGCGCCGAGGACGCCTTCCACCTCGTCATCCCGTCGATGCCCGGCTACGGCTTCTCGGAGCGGCCGACGACCACCGGGTGGAACCCCGACCGTATCGCGCGCGCCTGGGCGGTATTGATGGATCGCCTGGGATACGACCACTACGTCTCCCAGGGCGGCGACTGGGGCGCCGTGATCTCGGACAAGATGGCCGTACAGAAGCCCCCGGGACTGCTCGGAATCCACGTCAACTTCCCGGCCACCGTCCCCCCGGACATCGCGCAGAAGCTCGCCTGCGGCTATCCGGCGCCGGCCGGTCTCGACCCCGACGAGAGGGCCGCGTACAACAAGCTCGCCACCTTCTACAAGACCGGTTCCGGCTACTCGGCGATGATGGTCACCCGGCCGCAGACCGAGGGATACGGGCTCACGGACTCGCCCGCCGGCCTGGCCGCCTGGATGTACGACAAGTTCGCGGCGTGGACGTACAGCGGCGGCCACCCCCAGCGCGTACTGACCAAGGACGAGATGCTCAACGACATCACCCTGTACTGGGTGACGAACACCGCGGTCTCCTCGTCGCGTCTCTACTGGGAGAACAACGCCAACAACTTCAACGCCGTCTCGGTGTCCCTCCCGGCCGCCATCTCGGTGTTCCCGGGCGAGATCTACCAGGCCCCGCGCAGCTGGGCGTCACGCGCTTACCACAACCTCTCCTACTACCACAAGGCCCGCAGCGGCGGCCACTTCGCGGCCTGGGAAGTCCCGGGCATCTTCACGGAGGAACTCCGGGCCGCGTTCTCGACACTGCGTCCGCGGAAGACCGCGGGAAAGTAAGCGGCCCGCGGCGTTCTGGTCGCGCCGCCATGTCCGGCCCGAGACGGGCCTCCCGGCTCCGGTCGCTGGGCCGGAGCCGGGAGGCAGTGCCCTACTTGGCGGTCAGGAACTCGTCCTTGGGCAGGGGACGGTTCACGATCCGGATGTCACCGACGTTGCCGTGGAAGACGACGTCGATGGCGCCCGCGTACTCGTGGCCGCCCACCAGCCAGGGCAGCCCGAGCGAGGTGAGGCCGACCGACGGCCGCTTCGGGTTGTCGACGACCGGGGCGCCCTCTACGTAAAGCCTCGTGAAGCGGCCGTCGTTGACCACGGCCAGGTGCCACCACTTGAGCTCCACCAGGCCGTGACCCCAGTTGGTCGTCGGGTAGGTGTCGTTCACCGGGTAGTGGTTGAACTGCGGCTCGCGGCCGTTGTTCGTGATGGCGAACTGGGCCAGCGGCTCGTGCGGGTCGGTGTTCTTGCCATGCTTGCCGGCGGCCCCGGCCGAGCCACGGCGGCTGAGGAACGACGCGTTGCCGTTCTTACCCGCATCCCAGTCCAGCGGCATCCTGACGAACGTCTCGATCGTGTACCCGGTCCTGAACGTCTCGGAGTTCAGCGGTGCCGCCGCCCCGGTGGTCAGATACGCACCGTGGACCGGGTTCCGGCCGCCGACGAACTGGAGGCTGGCATGGCCGGGCTGGTCGGGGTGGTGGTCGGCGGACCAGGTCAGCGCATCGGCCGCGCTGCCCGGCACGCTCACCACCGTCAGGTCGTTGCCCTTGCCCGACAGGTCGCGGATCCGCTGGCCCTCGGTGAGCGCCGTGCCTGCAGCGCCCTGCCCGTCGAAGCGCCAGTACGCCAGCGTGCCCTTCACCAGCTCCCGTGCCGCGGGCCTGGCCGGCCGCACCGGAACAGGGTCGAACCCGGAGAACCGCTCCTTGAAGTCGATCGGCACCGAGAAGTTGTCGACCGGACCGCTGACCCGGGCGAGCTCGGCCGCCAACTCGTTGCGGGACTCCGGGGCCTGGGCCAGGATCCACGGGTTGATCGTCTCGACGTCGATCGTGTTGCGGACCAGGTCGAAGTGGTACAGCCGGATCATGCCGCCACCGCCGAAGTAGCGGTTCTGGTAGTTCGCGATGTGCAGGTGCACGTCGTTGCCGGCGGCGTTCTTCTTGGTGGTACGCCCGGGCGGCCAGTAGTGGCCGTTGATGGTCAGGAAGACCTGGTCGTTGTCGTCGACCAGCTTGTCCCAGACCGTCTGGCCGTGGTCGGAGAGCCCGGCGTTGTCCTCCGGGTCACCGGACTCGTAAGGGAAAACGTTGTCATCGTACGTCGACCAGACCATGTCGTGCGTCGTGATGATCACCGGCATCTTCGGGTGGGCCTTGATGACCTCGTCGGCCCAGGCGAAGCCCTGGTCGGTGGTCCGCCAGTCCAGGGCCAGCAGCAGCCAGGAACGCCCGGCGGCCTGGAAGATGTGCGCGGTGTTGTAGCCGGTCGCATCCGATCCGGCGAACGTCTTCGAGTGCTTGAACCGGCGCGGGCCCATGGTCTGCAGGTACGTCGTGTCGCCGCGGGTGTCGTCGCCGCTCAGATCGTGGTTGCCGGCCACCACGCTGTACGCGGCACCGTGCGCGTCCAGCAGGGCGAACGCCTTGTCGACCTGCTCGAACGACGACGGGTCGGCGTCCTGTGTCATGTCACCGAGGTGCGCCATGAACACGATGTTGCTGTCGGGGTTCGCGCTGTTGTTGATGATGTAGCGGAACGACTCCTCCTGCGGCGTCCGGTTGACGCTGTCCTGGCTGCCCCAGTACAGGAACTGAGTGTCCGGCATGACCGCGACGGTGAACTGGAGCGAGGTCGGATCCGGATTCCACTTGCCGACCCCGGCGGTCTTGGTGGCGTCCGCGGCGAAGGCGGGCGACGCACCGATCACGGACGCCCCGGTCCCGACGACCGCCGCCCCCGCACCGGCCAGTGCCGTGTTGCGCAGAAACCCTCGCCGACTGTGCCCAGCCGGTTCTTGAGTCGGGTTGTCACCGTTGTTACACATGGGAACTCTTTCAGATTGATTGTCCAAGCAACAATGACGCTAGACAGAAGCACGTCGACCCGGGCAGACACGAGATGACAAACGGCGATCAAGTGTCTGTCCGGGACTGAACACACAGGTCAAGTCGCGACCGGGGACCGATCTCCCGGTGAATGGACGGTGGACGAACCAGATCGGCGCGCCGATCAAGCCCTCCACTGTGTGGCACACGCCGCCACGAATCCCCCACGAAATACGTATCTCGCCTTCACCTCGTAAGGCATGTATTCACACCCGGCGGCGCCGACCACGAGTGTCTGCGCGACCCCCATCACAGGAAGAAGAGCGCAACATGCCAACGGAGAGCGAGCTGATGGAACAGGTACGGCTCACCCACGAGGCGCATGTCAAAGCCTGCTGGACCTGCCGGACCCACGGCAGACCGTGTCAGGCGGCGAAGCTCCTCAGACGCGAATACAACAACCTGGTGAGATCGACGAGGCGTTGACGCCGGCACGCCGCCCTGTGGAGGAGACCGGAGAGTACGATACAAAAGCGTCCCATACTCTTTTTCACGCACAAACCACCCTCCGGCGCGGCCCGGCGGGCACCCCACTCAGGCACAGCACCGGTCATTACGCCGTAATGACCGACGGGATCCACCGGCCGAGCGGCCGTGGTGGAACGGACGTCTCGCTCGACTGGCGTCCTGGCGGACGACACCATCGCGCGGACCGGTGGTACGGCTTCATCTGTGCCGCTGCGTTTGGGCTGGCCTACCCCTCGCACTGGATACGTGTACCCCCAGGACACCCGCGATGGCGTACGACCGTCCGAGCGTGCGACGACGCCCTTCATCGTCATGAGGTCGGCGACGAACTGCGGGCAGGGGTAGGGAGTCCGGCTCGGCCGCTCCGTGCGCACGCGAGCCATTCGACGGGGTTCGCGACGGTGGTGTCGGGGACCCGGTGCGGCTCCGGCACCGGGCCCCCTCCCCCTGTTCCCGCCGACGCGACAGCCGGACGGGAACGCGCGCACCTCAGCGTGCTCTGGCCGAGCTGCCTCGCCCTGCTGGGCATTCGTGATCACCAGACG
Source organism: Streptomyces sp. NBC_01450 (assembly GCF_036227505.1). NCBI lineage: Bacteria > Bacillati > Actinomycetota > Actinomycetes > Kitasatosporales > Streptomycetaceae > Streptomyces > Streptomyces sp. NBC_01450. Next base: position 1,723,755 of record NZ_CP109481.1, read on the forward strand.
GCGCCCGTTTGACGGACACCACTGCCGATGACGTCCGCCGTGGGCGCGGCTGTGCCGGACAGGCCCGGACGGTTCCGGGCAGGCGAACACGGCGCAGGCGAGCAAGGGTGTCCCCGGGCTCAGATCGCTTCACGGCACTTCCCATCGGTACATCGGTCTTCTGCACCGCCGCGCCGGCCAGCGCCGGGAACCGGGCTGCCGACCCGGAACCGGCGCGGTGACCGGATAACCGGCCCTGGCGGCGCGGCATTCCGCGACGCCCCAGGCCAGTGGCGTGATCCGGCTCACCGCCGGCGCTCAGCTCAGTCGTCCGTCCAGCCGGTACGCGTGCGCGGGACAGACACCGAGAACGCTCACCTCGGTGGAGAAGAAGCTCAGTTCCTGTAGGGCGAGTTCGACCCTGGTCCGCTGCCGGCGAATCCGCCGAGCGTTTTGTACAACGCGCCGCGGATGTTGCGCACGCAGAGCGTCTCGGTCCCCCCGGCTCCCGCCGGACCACAGCGCACGCACCACCACGTCGCCCTCGCTGGGCTCCGGCAGGGTCACCTCGCGTATCTCGCCGTGGCCCGGCGAGCGGAGCCAATGCGCACCGGAGCCGTACGAGGTGAGATTGCCGTCACCTCTCCGAGGGGTGATCTATGCTTGCCCTCGCTGTCGTCACCGGTCAGAATGGTTACGACTTCCCGAGACGGTTCCGCCTGTGACCCGCAGCGGACTGAGAGGAACGAATCACGTGAAGAGCAGCAATCCGATCTTCTCCCGCCGGGGCTTCGACCGTCCGGCCGGCGCCGGTTCCGCGGGCGATCACCTCGTCAACCCGTACGCCGGAGTAGGTGGTTCGAGCCTGCTCAAGGAATCCCCGACCGTCCGGATGACGATGCCGATGACGATGACGATGGACGACGTGATCGTCCGCACCGCGGCAACGCTCGGGACCGTGGTGGGCCCGTATTTCAATAAGTGCTCGGCAGAGGGGTGTTGGTGGGAGTCTGAGATATGACCCCGTGTCTGTCAGGCCGCGTTGCCGCTCGTGCTCTGCGGGCCAAGTTCGATCAGATCCTGCCGCACTTCGATGAGCGCCGCCGTCGGTTGTACCTGGCCAGTGAGGCGACGGCCCTCGGCCGCGGCGGGATCGTCCGGGTCGCCGCCGCCTCCGGCACCAGCACTGCAACCATCGCGCGAGGTATGGCCGAGTTGGCCGGTTGCTCCTCACCGACCCTGCGGGTCCGGGCTCCAGGTGCGGGCCGCAAGCGGCTGACAGTCACCGACCCTGGTCTGCTGCCCGCGCTGGAGTCGCTGATCGAGCCGCACACCCGAGGCGATCCCGTCTCCCCGTTGCGGTGGACCACGCTGTCGTTACGGGCCCTGGCCTCGGCCCTCACCACACAGGGCCACCCGATCAGCGCTTCAACCGTCGGACACCTGCTGCACACCCTGGGCTACAGCCTGCAGGGAACCGCGAAGACGACGGAGGGCATCAGGCATCCGGACCGCGATGCCCAGTTCACCCACCTCAATGCCACCGCCGCCGAGTTCCTCAACGACGCCCAGCCGGTGATCAGCGTCGACACCAAGGCCAAGGAATGGCTCGGCAACCGGGACCGGCCCGGTCGCACCTGGCGGCCGGGCAAGAACGCGATCAAGGTGGACTGCCACACGTTCACCACCAACGACCAGCCCATGGCGATCCCCTACGGGATCTACGACATCGCCAACAACACCGGATGGGTCAACGTCGGCACCGACCACGACACCGCCCAGTTCGCGGTGGAGTCCATCCGACGCTGGTGGCAGCACCGCGGACAGGCGGACCACCCGAATGCCGGCAGGCTCCTGATCACCGCCGACTCCGGCGGCTCCAACGACCCCCGGCGCTGGACCTGGAAAAGCAACCTTGCCGCCTTCGCACGAGAGACCGGCCTGGAGATCACGGTCTGTCACCTACCGCCGGGGACTTCGAAGGTCGGGTAGCCGGAGGGAGTCACACCCTCCGGCTCCCACAGATCCGTACGTGACGATCTCTCGTCATACGGCTCTTGTCGTCCTGATCACCAGGCCAAGGAGGGGGAACTGATCCATCTCCACTGCGCGAACATCCCCGGGCGGCGCTTGGCTGCCCTCTGGAAGGCCGCGATGGCCTTCCTCATCGCGCGAAACCGTCTGTACTTGTTGCGTAGCCAGCGCACCAGGTAGGCGTTGATGCGCATCAGAATTGGATACAAGGCCGATCGATAGAACCGGCCGTAGTACTGCATCCAGCCCGCGACGATCGGATTGATCCGCTGCGCGAGTTCTTCCACGGTGAGGTTGACCCGCCGGTGAAGCCGCCAGGAGCGGACCTCCTCGCCGAGTCGTTTGAGGGCGTCCCTGCTGACCGCGGGACGGAACGACCATCTGATGCGGCCGTTCTTGTCCCGCATCTGGCGCTGTTGGAGCGTGAACCCCAGGAACGTGAAAGACGTGTGCTCGTACGAGCCGCGCCGCAATCCGTCCCGGCAGTACACGATCCGGGTCTTGGCCGGGTGCAGACACAGCCCGACCTCGGCCATCCTGTCCGAGAGCGCGGCCAGCACTTGGTGGGCCTGGCGCTCGGTGACGCAGTGCACGACCGCATCGTCCGCATAGCGTTCGAACGAGACAGCAGGGAACTCCCGGGCCATCCAGACGTCGAACGCGTAGTGCAGGAACAGGTTCGCCAAAACGGGAGAAACCGGGGCTCCTTGTGGCGTCCCGCACTTCCGTTCCAGCAGGGTGCCGTCGGGCATCTTGAGCGGGGCAGCAAGCCACCTCCGCACATACAGCTTCACCCAAACGGCGTCGGTGTGCGCTACCACCGCCTTGACCAGGAGGTCCCAGGGCACACTGTCGAAGAACTGGGAGATGTCGAACTCGACAACCCAGTCCCGTTTCCAGCTGCGTTCCCGACACTTCTCCACGGCGTCCAAGGCGGACCGTCCGGGCCGGTATCCGAAGCTGTCCGGATGGAAAATAGGATCCACCCTCCGCACCAGATGCCGGGCCACGACGGCCTGAGCCACACGATCAGCGACGGCGGGAATCCCGAGGGTTCTCTCGCCGCCTCCATGTGGCTTGGGAATGGCCACCGCACGCACCGGCGGAGGAAAGTAGGAGCCCGACGACATCCGGTTCCAGACCTTGTAGAGGTTGTTCTTCAGGTCTTTCTCGAAGTCGGCGATGCTCTGTCCGTCCACTCCCGGTGCCCCCTTGTTAGCCCTGACTTCCTCCCATGCTTCCTTGACTTCCCACTTAGAAATCTCAAACGGCTTGGCCTGCGACTTCAACTGGCTCACCGAACTCCTCCCGGACACCGTCCGGTTGATGCGATCAACTCAGTCACGGACGACCCGGCCCCTTCGCTCCACCCCCGTTATAGGGGCTTCTCCACTACTACGAGCCGGTCCGCCGGCGCGTCCCGCATCGGTACTCGGCCCCTTCACGGCACAACCGCTCGGGGTGCTCCCTCTCGCGCGCCCCTACCAGGACGGGCTGTATCGGTACGCGCCTTCTCCAGTTCCACATGACCGCAGCAGATCAGGTTCACGTCGTCTCCATGCCGGACACCGCCTGGCCAGTCGACGGGCTCCCGCCAGGCTTATCCCGGGACGGTTCCAAGCTCCCCGGTTTTGATGTCGTCGGAATCTTTTCGACACGTCAGCAACGATTCACTTGCGTTCGTCTCCCTGATCCCCACCTGACGCCTCTTGGACGCCTTTTCCTCATCGCTCACCACGACAGTCTTCGGCTAACGCGGCATGAGGCGGTTTGAAGTCTCCCCCCGCAGGGCGACTTCGAAGGGCCAATCCTTCATCGGTCACGCAGCACTGCTTCGAGTAACTCGTCCTACATCGAATTCCCCTCTGCATTCAGGACACACTGGAACAAGATAGAGCACCGGATGTTCTGTCATATCACCGCGAACTGGCGGGGGCGGCCGCTGACCAGCTACCAGGTCGTCCTCGAGACCATCGCCGCCACAACAACCAAGACCGGCCTGACCATCGGGGCCGAACTGGACACAGGCAACTACGACCTCGGCATCAGCGTCACACCCGCCGAGTTCCACACCCTTCCGATCACACCCAACACCTTCCACGGCGACTGGAACTACACACTGTCTCCCGTTCCACCGCGAGCGCCAGACGCGCCGACAACGACACACCGGACCGACCCGGCCCTGACCGCGATGCTCACCGATCCGGCCCTGACCGGCATGTCACGAACCGCCTTCGAGCATTTAGTGGCGGTCTCGGAGCCTTTCTGGGACGCCTTGGCCGAGGCAGCATTCCAGCGACGCTTCCACCGCCCGCGCAGCTACCGCCACCCACAGACCAGCAGTGTGGACCACACCCACCGGCTCCTGGCAGCCATCCTGCGCCGCCGCAGAGCGGTGACCATGACGTTCCTGGCCCAACTACTGGGCGTCAACCGCACCAACCTGTCCATCCAGTACCAGGACGCAAAACGGCTCCTGGACCTGCACCGGATCCTCGTCACGCCGATACCCGGATCGCCCGCCCGCACATTGGAACAGCTACACGCCCGAACAACCCCCGCGGAAACCCGTCGCTGACAGTTATTGAAATACGGGCCCGGTCCTGACAGCGGCACTGTCATGGGTGCTGCTGCCCGTCGACCAGGACGCGCTCGGCCGCTCCTACGGGATCGCCGTCACCGCCGCCCTCACCGCCTTCGTCCTCTCGCTCGTCCAGACGTTCAAGCGCACACCGTCCCCGGCCCTGATCCTCGGTTACGCGGCGTTCGAAGGTGTCTTCCTCGGCGTCATCTCCGACACGACGTCGACATACGTCGCACCCGGCGTCATAGTCCAGGCGGTCCTCGGCACCTTCGCCGTGTTCGCGGGTGTGCTGATCGCGTACCGGATGCGCTGGATACGTGTCACCCGAAGGTTCTTCGGCTTCGTGCTCGCCTCCGCCACTGGCTTCCTCCTGCTGACGGCCGTGGATCTCCTGCTCTCCGCCCTCGGCGCGGGCAACGGCCTCGGACTCGGCAGCGGCGGACTCGGGGTCGTCTTCGGCGTCGCCGGCGTCCTTCTCGGCGCGTGCTTCCTCGCCCTGGACTTCAAGCAGGTCGAGGACGCGATCGCCTACGGCGCGCCGCGCGAGGAGTCCTGGCTGGCGGCCTTCGGCCTCACCGCGACCCTGGTCTGGATCTACCTGGAGGCCCTTCGCGTACTCACCATTCTGCGGGACGACACCTGATCCGCCCGAAGTCACCCGGTGTGTGAGCCCCCGCGGGTGAAGGTCCCGGGCGACGGCGCTCGGGACCGAGGCTCTTCGACCAGCCGAAACCCTTCACGCCGCTGTTGTCGATGCTCACGGAGTTGTGATGCGTGGAGACCCTCCCCCGGATGTTCATCGAGGTCGCGGTCGCACATTCGAAGAAGCGGACCCAGTGCGCCACCAGGGACGTACCGGGTCAACCACTCGCAAATGAAGCCCGGTTGCGCGGCAACGGTGGCGGGTGCCGCCACCGGAGGACGGCCATCGGGCGGGACGGTCAGTGCGGGCGCAGCACCACGTCGAAAACCGTACGGAAGAACGCGTCCACGGCCGCAGCCGACTTGTCGGCGCGTGCCGCGATCAGCGTCCCCTCCCACGCGCTGAGGATGAACAGCGCGGTGGCCTCGGTGTCGAGATCCTCGTCCACGTCACCCGCCTCCTGGGCCTCGGCGAGGACCTGCCGGATCTGCACCGCCCATCGGTCGAACCCCTGCTTGACCGCGGCCCGGATCTCCTCGTTGTGGTCGGCGACCTCCGCGCCGAAGTTGCCCACCAGGCATCCACGGACGAACCCGTTCTCCACCGTGTCCTTGCTCAGGAACTCGAAGTGCGCCCGGAGCCTCTCCAGCGGGGGACGACCCGGCGCCGTGAACATCTCGAAGCGCAGGGAGGCCCCGTACCGGTCCAGTGCCTCCAGGGCGCTCTCCTCCTTGCTGGAGAAGTGGTTGTAGAACGAACCCTTGGGAACACCCGCGGCCTTGACGATGTCGCTGATGCCCGTGGCATTGAAGCCCTGCGCGTGGAACTGCCGGAAGGCCGCCTGCGCGATCTCCTCCCGCTTGGAGGCTCGTCCCATCATTCCCACCTTCTGTCGAACATCTCCGGGCGCCTGACGAGACGCCCGGACACGGCTCCGCAGATACGTGCGCGGCCAGTGGGTCTGCAACGTGCGAGTCGTGGAGGCTGGGGGCCGCTCAATCAAGATGACCGACCATATTATAGTCGGGAAGTCGCACAAGGGTCCTGAGGTCCTTCTCCTCACCCGGCGCCTCGAAGGTCATCTCGGTGCCGCTCACCGAGAGGACGCGCCATCTGGTGGACGTGGACTTCTTGAAGACCATGAAGGACGGCACCCTGTTGGCCAATGTGGCACCTGGTGCGGTGGTGAACACCGAGGCACTGCTCGCGTAAGTAGAAGGCGGCCGGCTTCACGCGGCCCTGGACGTGACCACCCCGAGCCCCCGCCCAGGGAACATCCGCTGTGGGCCGCGCCGGGCGTGCTCATCAGCCCCCATGCCGGCGCGTTCACCACCGCGTTCCTGCTGCGGGTCAACGCATGCTCGCCAGGCATGAACCGCCTCGCCCGCGGTCAGGCGCCGCACAACGCCGTACTGGCCGTCCCCGCCGCAGGCTGAGGCGGCTTCGCCACGCACGAGGTGCACCAGAGGACGGGAGATGGGCTAGTGTTTTAAGACGACCGGTCATTTTGAACTGCACCGCGCTACCGCGGTGTGCCACGGAACCGCTGGTCGGCACCCAGCCCTGCCCTCCCGGGCAGCACCACACTCAGGAGCAGTCATGTCCACATACCGGGCCTTCGAGGCCACTGGTGTCCATAACCTGCAGCTGGTCGAGCGCGAGCTGACCGATCCCGCACCCGGCCAGGTGCGTCTGCGCGTGGAGGCCTGCGGCGTCTGCCACACCGACGTGCTGGCCGTGGAAGGCCTGCGCAGCGACCCCTCACGCCCCCTCGTTCCCGGGCATGAGATCGTCGGCGTCATCGACGCCGTCGGGGCCGGCGTCACCACCTGGCAGCCCGGTGACCGCGTCGGCGTCGGCTTCCTGAACGGCCAGTGCTGGGAGTGCGAGCCGTGCCGCCGCGGCGACTTCGTCAACTGCCTCAACCAGGAACAGACCGGAACCACCATCGACGGCGGATACGCGGAGGTGGTCTACGCCCGGGCCAGCGGCCTCGTGCGCATCCCCAAGGGCCTTTCGGCCATCGACGCCGCTCCACTGCTGTGCGCCGGACTGACCACCTTCATCGCCCTCCAGCAGGGACCCACCCGAGCCGGCGCCCTGGTCGCCGTGCAGGGCATCGGCGGCTTGGGACACCTCGCCCTCCAGTACGCGCGCAGCCTCGGATACCGGGTCGCCGCCATAGCCCGGGGCGAGGAGAAGGAGGCGTACGCACGGCAACTGGGCGCCCACGAATACATCGACAGCACCAACACCGACCCCGCGGCCGCACTCAGCGCCCTGGGCGGCGCCTCCCTCATCGTCGCCACCGCCTCCAGCGGATCCTCCATGAACCCGCTGGTCCGCGGCCTCGCACCGGGCGGCAGACTCGTCGTCGTCGGTGCCGCACCCGACCCACTGACCGTCGCCACCCCCGACCTGATCTTCGGCACCCACTCCATCCTCGGCAGCCTGACCGGTTCCTCCATCCAGAACGAGGACAACCTCGCCTTCAGCCTCGCCCACGACATCCGCCCCAGCCTCGAAGTCATGCCCTTCACCAAGGCGCCGGAAGCCTACGAGCGCATGCTCTCCGGCAAGGCCCGTTTCCGCGTCGTGCTCGACACGGCGGCCTGAGCCACCCGGTGGTGCCGGGGCGGAACACCCCCGCCCCGGCACCGGCCCTGGCCATCGAGTACGCGAGCCGTGCCGGTCAGGCGGCCGTCTCCGTCGGGAACCCCGCGCGGAGCTTGCGCGGCTTCACCACCATCGCATGGTGTACCGCCTCGATCGGGTCGGCCTCCGAGAACGGATCGTTGTAGGTACCTCCCACCACCTCCCTACGGCTGTGCGGTTCTCCGTCACAGCAAACAGAGGCCCGAAGCAGCCTCCGCCTGCGCACTGTAGACAGAGACAAGTGCCCGAAAGCTGCCGCACGTGTGACGCCGGGCCGGTGCGGTGGACGAGCGCCGGAAGAGGTACACGTGCGTCGCGCGTCACGTCGCTCCGGGCCGCGCGCCGCCCGGCATGTCTCACACCGATCACACCCGGCACACTGGTTACGAGCCCGAATTCCGACCTCGCATTTTCATGTGCTTCCGGCGGGGGCGTAGATGCCTCTTTCGGCCGACACGTCGACGGCCGGCCGCCTCGGGTAATGCCGCACATCTGCACAGTCGTGAGTACCTCGATACCATGCACGGCGCAGCGCCATTGGGTAAGGGAGTGAACGGTTGTGACCAGCCAACCAGCCGCCACGCTCCGATCACGGTACGTGGAACAGGCCGTGTCGGATCTTGAGCGAAATCGCCATCGACAGCTTCAACTCGCCGAACAGCTCAGGATGTTGAAAGAAGAGGAAGCTCTCCTTCAGGAGATCCTGACGCTCGCCGAGCGCTACGAGGGTTTGTCCGACCCACTGCGGCTGCCCGAGCAGGCCCAGGAAGGACCCGTGCCGCAACGGGTACGGCGGGTGTCCGACGCCGCCTCCGCACGCAGGGCCACCCGCACGACCAGCGGCACGGCGAAGTCCGGCGCGAAGGGGAAGTCGCGTCGGCCTCTGCTCGGAGACATGTTGCTGACCCTGCTCGCCGGCCATGACGAGCCGCGCCTGGCCAAGGAAGTACGCAAGGAGTTCCTACAGAAACATCCGGACCGGACTCCGACACCCCAGGTCGTGCGGAACACCCTCGAGTCGCTGGTCGCCAAGGGGCGCGTCGAGCGGCACCGGCAGCACCACTCGGTGACGTACACCCTGGCGAAGGCGCCGGCGGATCAGCCTCAGTAGCCCGGCCGGCCGATGTGCCCTGCCGGGCTGGATGCCTGGGCGGGGCACACGGGTACGGGCCTCGGCGACTTTCCTATGCAGATGCTCGTGTCCGTATGCGTGACGTGATACGTATTCGATGATCCGAGAAACGTATATCTATCCGGGTCCCGGATATCTCCGCATGGAAGGAAGCCGACCAACGGCCCGTACGGTCGTCGCCTTCGTCTGTGGAGCGCCACTTACACTGTGCCGCATGGCAGACGTGAAGAATATCGAGCCCCTCGATCCAGACGAGGAGGCCTTCCTGCGGGCGCTGGGCAGAGTAATGACGCTTTTGCCGCGGGTCGTCGACGCGGACATGCTGGAAGAACACTCGATTTCCAGCGTTGAGTACATGGTATTGGTGCACCTCTCCGAGGCGCAGCACCACCAGATGCGAATGAGTGAGCTCGCAAATATGTGCGGGCTGTCGCTGAGCGGCATGACCCGAGTGGTCAACCGGCTCGAGTCGCAGTCGCTGGTCCTGCGGGAGAAGGCGCCCGACGACGGGCGGGCGTGGCTCGCCGTACTCACCAGCGCCGGATGGACCCAGCTGAAGCAGGTCTGGCCCACCAACCTCGCGAGTGTCCGGCGCCACGTCTTCTCGCACCTGGACGGCTGTGACATCGCCGCTGCCGCGAAGGTGCTGGAGCGCATAGCGCCCTGCTGACGCCGGGCCGCCCCGGAGTCATTGGGCAACCTGCGCCGCCGTCGGCATGACGGTTGTCTCGTCACGGACGCGCGACGCCACGGCGGTGAAACCGTTCACCCACCGCCGGACAGCTCCGCTCGCCAGGATGCTGGTTGTCATCTACCTGGATGTTATGTAGCCTCCTCATTGAGTCCGGCCGTCAGTCTCGACGACTAATCTAAACTAGACGACCGGTCGACTATATCAGCTTCATCCGAAGCCCCTCATGAAATGAGCGCCCCCATGGCCACTCCCGTCAAGCTCGCCATCGTCTACTACTCGTCCACCGGCACGATCACGGAGATCGCCAAGGAGCTCCACGACGCAGGCGTCAAGGCCGGCGCCGAGGTCCGTCTTCTGAAGGTCGCTGAGCTCGCTCCTCAGGCCGCCATCGACTCCAACCCGGCCTGGGCCGCCAATCACGCGGCCACCGCCGGGATCCCCGAGGCCACCCCCGAGGACATCGAGTGGGCCGACGCCGTTGTCTTCGGCACACCGACCCGCTTCGGTAACGTCTCCTCCCAGCTCAAGCAGTTCATCGACACCCTCGGCGGCCTGTGGGCGGAGGGCAAGCTCGCCGACAAGGTCTACAGCGGGTTCGTCTCCACCGCCACGGCTCATGCCGGCCAGGAGTCGACCCTCCTCGCGCTCTACAACTCGGTGCACCACTTCGGCGGCATCACCGTTACCCCTGGCTTCACCGACCCGCACAAGTTCGTCGACGGCAACCCGTACGGCACCTCCCACGTCGACGCCCAGGGCGGCAACCCCGTGGACGACGTCACGCGCACCGCTGCCGGCATCCAGGCTCAGCGCGTCGTCAAGATAGCCACTGCGCTCAAGGCTGCTGCCTGACCACACGCAAACCTGTCGGCACCACCCCGGCGGTCGCCGACGGACCGCACCAACTGCAGCGTCCGACACATACATGGATCCGCCGGCCAATGGTCCCCGCGCCTTCCCTGAAGCATCAGTGGAGACGGGTCTCTGAGCCCTGAACCGGCGGCACCACTCGGGGCCCGGCGCGTGCGAGCTTCATCTTCACCGCGCCGGGCATGCGGCCCCAACTCGCCGTCTGGCGACGACGCGCCGACCTGTTTGCATTGAGCCGAGACAGAGACCGACTCTTCCGGCATCGCAGGGGTTCCTCACAGACGGTCGCGAAGCCCTGCGCCCCCCGAAGGAACGAGAGAGGAAGAGACCATGAAGGAGTTCCTGGTCGAGCTGACCACCAGCGTGCCCGAGGGGACCGACCAAGGAGAGGTCGACCGGCGCCGCGCCGCCGAAGCCGTGCGGGCCAAGGAGCTCGCCGCCGAAGGTCACTTGTTCCGGCTATGGCGCCCGGTCGGGGAGCTTCGCAGCATCGGCATATGGTGCGCCGACGACGAGGCGGAGCTGCGTGCGAAGGTCCTGGGAAGCCTGCCCCTGTGGCCTTGGATGACCGCGGTGATCACTGCCCTGCAGTCGCACCCCAACGATCCGGGCCTGACCGACTGAGTCTTCTGGCACGGCACCTCACTGCCACGGCACGGTGCGCCGATCACGACCGCCACACTGAGGCGGAAGTCCATGCCTTGCCCAGCGATTCGGCGCACCAGGCCCGCAGAGGTGCTCTGGAACCAAACCACCGGTGGTACTCCAGCAGGACTTCTGCATTTCTCCTGGTCAACGGCCTGGCGGTGGGGTGGGCCGGGCGACGGACCCGGATCTCGGTGCCGTCGCGGCTTACCGTGTACGGAGATCCGGCCGCGCGCTCTACCGTCGGCTGCTGGTGTCGCCGACGCGACCGTCGTCCTCCGCATGCGTCTCAAAGGTGTCGGCGGCTACGGTCGTCCAGCCGGCTGCGCAGGGGGCGCGCAGGGCGTAGCCCACCAGGACGACGCCCGCGAGCACCAGGAAGCCGAGTCCGCTGAACACCACACCGGCCCACCCCAAGGCAGAGAACAGCACCCCTGCGACTGCGGATCCGACGGCGCCTCCGGCGAAGACCGCGAAGATGTATACGGTGTTGAGCCGAGCTCTGATCGCGGGGGTGCGGCGAAGATACGCGCCTGGTTGGCTATCTGACCGCTGGTCGTCCCGTAGCCGAGAAGGTTGCAGCCCACAGCGAGGGCGATGAGTGACTGGCCGGCGAACCCGAACAGCGCGAAGGCGAGCAGCGCCGACGTGAGGGACAGGACGTTGACGTTGCGCGTGCCCCATCGGTCAGTGAGGCGCCCCGAGTAACGGGCGGCCAGGGCGCCGGGCACGCTGAACAGACCGAAGAGTCCGATCACCGCGGGGCCCAGTGAGATCGGGGCCGCGGTGAGGTGGAAGGCGAGTGCCGACCAGAAGGCGGAGAAGGCCGCGAAGACCGTCGCTCCCAGTGCGGCCGACAGACGCAAGGAAGCGTGTTCGGCGATCAGCTTGGGGAGCGACGCCAGCAGATGGAGGTAGCTCTCCGAAGCTCCGGTCGGGGTCGGCCGGTCGTCCGGCATGTAGCGCGGAAGGACCAGGAGCAGGGCTCCGGTGACCAGGGCAGCGATGACGAATCCTGCCCGCCAGGTGCCTGTGGCCTCGGCAATGAGGCCGGCGGCGGTGCGCGAGAGCAGGGCGCCCATGGTGAGCCCCGTCCCCACCGCTCCCAGGACGCGACCGGCATTGCCGGGAGTCGCCATGGAGACGACGGTCGGCATGATGACCTGTGGCAGCACGGTGCTGGCAGAGAGTATGAGGGTGGCCATGCTCAGCAGAGCGACCGAGGGGGCGAAAGCGCCCGCGAGGAGGGCGGTGGCAGTGACGGCCAGCAGAAGGATGGACAACCGGCGAAGCCGAACGGTGTCAGCAAGCGGGACGATGGCGATGATGCCCAGCGCATAGCCGATCTGTCCTGTCGTGGCCACCAGCCCGGCAGCGGAAGGTGCTATCCCGAAGCCCCGGGCGATCTCGTCGAGGAGCGGCTGGGTGAAATAGATGTTGGAGACGGTGATCGCAGTCGCGGTGGCGAAGACGGGGATGGTTCCCCGCTTGACGTCCGCGCGGGTGGCTGCGCTGGTCATGGGGTCCTTATGTGCGTGCAGCACGGGTTGTGATGGGCGGAGGCGCGATCGCGTCGACAGGACGCGACAGCGGCTGTCACGTCAACTCTGCGGAACGATGTGCAGGGCCCACTTCGCGAGAAGAGGCGGCGGTCGCGGGCCGCGGTCAGGCCGGCCTGCTCCAGGTGAGTTCGGCTGTACGTTCCGCGCCCCACAGTCGGGTGGGGGTGGCGACGCCGAGTTTGAGGAGCGCGCCTTCGAAGGTCACCGTCCGGACCTGGGAGCGTCCGATCCAGTTCGGGAAGAGGCTGGTGGTGACGCGGTGTTCGACGGTTGTGGGATCGACGACCTCGAACGGCCCGCCGTAGGCGACGTAGCCGGCCGCCGCCTGGGCCAGTTCATCGGCCGCCGCGTCCTCGAGACGTGCCGATCTCATGGGTGGGCGGTCGCCGCGCCCCAGCTGGGCGGACATGTATCCCTGCGGGGTGTAGACGATCAGGCCGTGCGGGGTGGGGCCGAGGGGGTGGACGACCTTCCCGTCGGTGCTCGTGGCGGTGTAGGACACGAGTTGCCATGCGCCGAGCAGCCTTCTACGGATCTCTTCGCGGGCCTCGCGTTCATAGCGCGCGGCGGTGTGGTCTGTGGTGGTCATGGAAGGGACTCCTTTCGTTCCGGTCGTTCCGGTTGTTCCAGTTGTTCCGGTCGTTCCGGGAGAGCGAACCGGCCCCGTTCGGGAGGGCGAACGGGGCCGGTGGCAGCGGTCAGCGCCGGCTGAGCTCGCCGTCGACGAGCCGCCACAGGTGCAGCGGGTTCGCTGCGCGCAGTGGCTGCGGCAGGAGTTCGTCGGGGAAGTTCTGGTAGGTGACCGGACGTAGGAACCGCTCGATGGCGCCCATGCCCACGGAGGTGAAGCGGCTGTCGGAGGTGGCGGGGAACGGGCCGCCGTGGGTGGAGGCGTAGGAGACCTCCTGCGGGATCGAGAAGGCGTTGAACACGATGCGGCCGGTGCGGCGTTCCAGGATCGGCAGGAGCTGTTCGGCGGCGGCGCGGTCGGCGGCCTCGGCGTGCAGGGTGGCCGAGAGCTGTCCGCGGAAGGCGCGGGCCACTTCGAGCAGTTGATCTGGGCCAGTCAGCCTGACCAGCAGGATGGCGGGGCCGAAGACTTCCTCGCGCAGGGCGGGTTCGGCCAGCAGTCGTTCACCGGTGACCTCGTACAGCAGGGACTGGCCGTCCCCTGCGCCGACCGGGGCGGATCCTGCGCCGATCAGGCCGGCGCCGTTGTCCTCCAGCCGCCGCACGTTGCGGGTGTAGGAGTCGTGGATGGAGGGGGTGAGCATGGTGCGTGCGGCCGCCTTCTCCACCTCGGCCGTCGCCGCGTCACGCAGTTCCTGGAAGCCGGGTCCGTCGACGGCGAGGAGGATGGCGGGCTTCAGGCAGGCCTGTCCGACGTTGTACATGGCGCGCTGGATGAGGCCGGCGCCGATCTCGGCGCCGCGGGCCGCCAGGGCGGCGGGCAGGACGAAGGTCGGATTGACGCTGGTCATCTCGGTGAACACCGGGATGGGGTCGGGGCGCTGCTGGGCTCGGCGGTAGAGGGCCATGCCGCCGGCCTCGGAGCCGGTGAAGGTGACCGCCCGGACCAGGGGATGGTCCACCAGCGCTTCACCGATCTCGTTGCCGGCGCCCCGGACGAGGGAGAAGACGCCTTCGTGCAGTCCCGCCTCGGCGACGGCCTGCTGGATGACACGGCCCTGGATCTCGGACGCGCCGGGGTGTGCGTTGTGGGCCTTGACGACGACGGGGCAGCCGGCCGCTAGGGCCGAGGCGGTGTCGCCGCCCGCCACGGAGTAGGAGATCGGGAAGTTGCTGGCGCCGAAGATCACCACGGGGCCCAGGGCCACCTTCTGCAGCCGGTGATCCATGCGCGGCGCGGGCGGGCGGTCCGGCTGGGCGGGGTCGATGGCCGCCTGGAGGAAGCGGCCCTGACGGACAACGATGGCGAACTTGCGGAACACGGCGGCGGTGCGGAGTGCCTCGCCCTCGAACTGCGCGAGGGGCAGGCCGGTCTCCAGGGCGGTACGTGCGGCGAGTTCGTCCTTGACCGCCTCGAGCTTGTCCGCGATGAGGTCCAGGAACGCGGCCCGCTCGGCCAGACCGGTGTGGCTGTAGCTGTCGAAGGCCTCGTCGGCGAGGCGCAGCGCACGGTCGACCTCGGCGGCGCCGCCGAAGGCGAACTCGGGCTCGATGAGCTCTCCGGTCGACGGATCGAGCGCCTTCATCGTTCCTGCGGCGGCGGGCACGCGGGCCGCTCCGATCAGCAGCTCTCCGGTCAGTTCTTTGCTCATGCGTGTGCTCCTTCGATCGCGGCGGTGAGCTCGTTCGTGGTGACGATGGCGTGGGCGTAGGTGGGGCCGTTCAGCTCGTGAGCGGCGTGCATCATTTCGGGGAGGAAGGCCGCGGTCGCGTCGCGGACCAGCGTCACGTGGTACCCGAGCTCCATGGCGAACCGGCCGGTGGACTCGATGCAGGTGTTCGCGAGCAGACCGACGATCACCACATGGGTGACGCCGTGCTGCTTGAGCTGGAAGTCCAGGTCGGTGTTGGCGAACCCGCTCTGCGCCCAGTGCTCATGAACGACGACGTCGCCGGGCTGCGGCTGAAAGTCGGGGTGGAACTCCCCGCCCCAGGTGCCACGGGCGAAGCTGTGCCGCTCCATGATGGCGCGCTGGGTCGGATTGGGATGATCCCAGCTCTCGTAGTCGCCCTGCTCCCAGCGCCGATGCGGAACGAAGATCACGCGAGCGTCGGCCCGGCGTGCCGCGGCGACCACGGAACGCAGGTTGTCCAGCAGACCGACCTCCTTTGCCATGGGCTCCAGGAGCGGCCAGATCTTGCCGCCCTCGGACAGAAAGTCGTTGTAGGGATCGACCAGCAAAACGGCCGTATGGCGGGGGTCATAGGTCTGGGACACGGTTCCTGCTCCGATCTGGATGATGACTAACATGCAGTTACTAGATTATGGCCATCATCCTGAAAGTCAAATAATCAGCACTCGAGCTGCCTCTGTGCCACCCGGGAGTATGATGAACATCATCCAGTTGCGCGGCGTCCCCACAACGCCGCCCCCCGGAAGGCAGGCACGGACATGGGCCACTCACAGGCAGAGAAGGCGGCGACCCGCGCACGCGTCCTGCAACTCGCTTCACGCAAAGTCCGCACCGAAGGCGTCACCCGCCTCGGCATCGCGGAACTGATGAACGAGGCCGGACTCACCCACGGCGGCTTCTACAAGCACTTCGCCTCACGCGACGACCTGATCGCCCAGGCCGCAGCCGTCGCACTGGCCGAGGGCACAGCAAAAATGGAACGCGCCGCGAACAAGAACGAGCAGGACGCACGCGCCGGCCTCATCAACGCCTACCTCACCAAACGACACCGGGACGCACCGGCCACCGGCTGCGCACTCGTCTCCCTCGGCGCCTCCGCAGGACGCAACGACTCAGACTTCAAGGACGCCTACGAGCAACAGGTCCACGCCTACCTGGAACTCATCGAAGGCCTCGACGACTCCGACGACACCCGCGCCGAAGCCATGCTCACCCTCAGCGCACTCGTCGGCGCCCTGCTCATGTCCCGGGCCGTCGCCGACAACAACCTCTCCGACGAACTACTGCAGACCGTCGCCGAACGCCTGAAGCAGCGCGGGCCACAGGCCTCACCGACCCTCGCCTGACCACACCCGCAGGCCCGAGCACCAGCCCGACCCGTTCGCTCCCGCCTCGCCCAGCCCAGCTCAGCGACCGCACCCGACCGCCACCTCGTTACGCGAACCGCACATGCTCCAGCGAGACGAGCCGGTGTCAGAGGACTACGGCAACACCGATCCGGCACAAGACGCCCTCGGCCCGCTCCCACGTCCGGCCACTCTCCACCACCAACGTCCGCCAGCCCAGGGGCCCGAACCAGTACCACAGCAGATCGACCGTCTCCTCGACCGGACACGGGGGCGCCGGATCCAGCGTGTGCAGATGACGGGCGACGGCACGCAGCGCGTCCCGGTAGGGGGCGGTCGCGCGCTCCAACAGAGCCTCCCCGTCCTCATGGACCGGCAGTGCCTTGTGGATCGCCTCGTGCACAGCGAACTGGCTCTGGTTGCCCAGACGCGTTCCGTGTGCCAGCGCTTCGAGGACCCTCTCCGGCATTCGCAGGGCGAGCACGCCCTGTGTCGCCTGCTCGTAGCCGGAGGCGACCACGCCCTGGTCGATGATCCTGTTCAGGATGTCGTTCTTGCTGCCGACGCTCGAGAACACGGTCTTCGACGCGACCCCGGCGGCCGAGGCGATGTCGGCCACGGTCACACGTCCGTACCCGCGTTCCGCGAACAGCTCCGTGGCATGACGAAGGATCAGCTCTCGAGTACGGGTCGCGCCCTGCTCACGCAACGGGGACACATAGGGACGTCCCGGCGGCATAGAACGATGCCAGCAGCGTGTATTCATTAGGTATGCTACTACTCCAATAATGCTGTGCCCGGTCTCGTGCCGAGGTCGGCGTCGGCGTCGGCCGTAGCCGGACCCCCGGTTCCCGGACGGTCACAGCACCGAATGACATCGCCCGCGAAAGGCATCACCACCATGGCAATGGACACTTCGGAACTGGGCCGCGGCCTCTTCCGCATCCTTGAGACAGGAGATCCCGCACTGGCCGTCGAGGTGGTCCACGAGGACTTCCACAACCGCGAGGCCGCGGTCTCACCGACGGCCTGCTCAACTCCCGGGCCCGCCGGAGTCCTCGCCTCGAGCGCCTGGATGCGCTCCGCTTTCAGCGACCTGCGTTTCGCCGTCCTGGGAGTCGTGTACGACAGCGACCAGGTCTGGGTGCGGCTTCGCATGCAAGGCCGGCACACCGGGGCCTTCATCCGCTTCAAGGACGGCGCGCTCGACCAGGCCGTGCCTCCCACCGGACGCGAGATCGACTTCGAGCAGATACATGTGCTCGGCCTGCGCGACGGCAAGGTCGTCACACACGAAGCGGTACGCGACGACATCACCATGCTCGGCCAGCTCGGCGTGTTCCCCCCGGCCCCCTCCGGCATGCTGCGCATGATCTCCTGGCGCCTGACCGGACGGGCCACACGCGCCGCCACCCACGTGAGCGCACAGGCGGCCGCGGCAGCCGCCCAACTGTAGGGAAAACCGGGGCGCGACCGCCTGCGCCCCGGATCACTCCGGATCGTCATCGCCGCCCGAAGAGCTACACGGCTCACCGATCCGCGCCACCGATCACGAAGAAGACCACTGATCCCCAGCAGGAAAGCCGAGACACATGCACATCAATAAGAACGACGCGCCGGCCACCGTCGAGACCCCGGGATACACGGGAAAGTGGGCGGAACTGGGCGACATGCACTACGCCTTCGAGACCTGCGTGGACGGCTACAGCATGGACGACCTCCTCACCGCGTTCCCCGACCGCGCCTGCCCCGTCGAGCACTGGGGTTACCTCTTCCGCGGTGAAGTCCGCGTCAAGTACTCGGACGGCAGCGAAGAGTTCCTCAAGGCCGGGGACGCGTTCTACATCAAGCCCGGCCACCGGCCCTACATGACCGCCGAGACCGAACTGCTTCAGCTCACCCGGGTCGCCGACCACCACCACCTCGTGAAGACGTTCACCGAGGCCGGCCTCCTCGGCGGCGGAGAACCCGCCCAGGCATAGCCGCCCACGCCCGGCGTCGGAGATCGCACGACGAACGGCACGGATGACGGTCACAGGCCGTGGGTTTCCCTTGGGGAATCCGTTCGACGCCACTGACCGTATCCGTGCTTTCGCCTCGCCGACACCGGGCACGGTTCGTGCCGCGGCTCGGCCTGCTTTCCCAGATCGACACATCAACCTCATCGCTGTTGGAGTTTCCGCATGTCCCACCACGCAGGCCTCGTCCTCGACTTCGGCGGGGTGCTCACCACACCACTGCTGCCCGCCGTGCTCAATTTCGAACAGCGCGAGGGACTGGCCGAGGGCGCGTGCATCACAGCGCTGTACCTGGACGAGGAAGGGACCCGGCGCACCCATGAGCTGGAGCGCGGCACGATCACCCAGGACCAGTGGAACGAGGCCGCGGCGGCGCGACTCGGGGTCGCTCCGCACAACCTGATGGGCAGGATCTTCGCCGACCTGCGCCCCGAACCGCTGATGATCAACGCGGCTGCCGCGGCACGACGAGCAGGGATCAAGGTCGGCATCCTGTCCAACTCCGTCGGACTCGCGCCCTGGAACCTCTACGACGGATACGACCTCGACGCGCTGTATGACGCCGTGGTGATCTCCGAGCACCACGGAATGCGCAAGCCTGACCCGGAGATTTTCCTGGCCGCGCTGAAGCTTCTGGAACTGCCCGCCGAGCAGTGTGTCTTCGTCGACGACACCGCTGATTACCTCCCGGCAGCGGCCGATCTCGGCTTCGCGACGCTCCACGCGAAGGCACCCCGGCAGACGATTTCCCAGCTTGAGGACCTGCTCGGGGTGTCCCTGACCGAAGAGGTCTAGACGGCAACCGGTCAGCGCGATCCGAAGGTCACTGGTGTGCTGGGTGGCTTGACGGGTGCAGAGAAGGTTTCTGGGCGACACCCGGGGGCTCGCTGGAGAGACGAGACCTACAAGGCCGCCGCACACCGCGAACTGCACGGAGAACTCGGCGTCGACGAGAAGGACGTCAAGCTGGGCGCCCAGCTCGCGGAGCGCAGCCAGAACCACGCCGTCGGCGGACGCGAGGTCTGCCAGATCGAACGGTACTTCCCCGTCCGCCTGACGGCTGCCGACGTTGGCCCGGCCCGCGCCACGCAGACCGAGAACATCCGGACCGCCGCTGGTGGACGCTGGACGAGTCGCGGGCCACCCGACGTCGTCGGCCTGAGTCGTCAGGTGCTCGGTCCGGGCCACGCCGCGAAGTACTCATGACGGGGCGCGAGCAGCGTGTCGATGTCCGCCGCATCACTCATCTCGTGTCATCGAAAGGTGACGCAGCCCCTCTGAGCTCTGCTGATGCACCACAGGAACGATCAGAGAGACTTTGTTCATTGGACGGATGGGTTTAAGGGTCCATACGTTCGAGGCATGCCAGCTCTCGATACCGGTGCGTCCACCACCACGGGCGCCAATGCCACCGCCCTGTTCGCCGCCGCTTCCCGTCTGCCTCCGGGCGGCGCCGGCGACCGCCGGATGAGCCTCGCCCTCTTCCTCGTCAAAGTCGCGACCTTCGCGCTCCTCTACTACTCCACGCAGGCCCTGCTACCGCTCGCCTCCCGTGACTTCGGGGTGACGACGAGCGAGAGCAGTTGGACGGTGTCGGGCACGACGGGCGGACCGGCGCCGTTCGTCCTGCAGGCCGTCGTCGCCGCGCTGGAGTTCCGTCCGTGAGCGCTGATGCTCCGCTCCCCCATGACCGCGCTCCGGAACATCCCACCGAAGCCGCTCCGGCACCGCACCTTCCCGCGCCACTCCTCGCCTACGTCCCCCTCCGTGAGCAGCCGCTGAGACGCCTTCCCCAACTGCTCATCGGGCTCGCCCTGTACGGATTCAGCCTCTCGGTCATGGTCCGGGCCTCGCTGGGCGTCAACCCCTGGAGCGTTCTCTACGAGGGGCTGGAGCAGCACACGTCCCTGAGCTTCGGCACCATCAGCGCCGTCGTCGGAGTTCTCGTGCTCCTGCTGTGGATCCCCCTCAAACAGAGACCGAAACTCGGCACCATCGCCAACATCATCGTCCTGGCATACTCATCGGATCTCGGCCTCTCACTCATCCCCGAGCACCTCGGACTCCCGGCCCGGGCCGGCCTGTTGGTCGGGGGTGTCCTCCTCAATGGATTTTCCATCGCTGTGTACGTCGGCGCGCGCTTCGGACCCGGCCCCCGCGACGGACTGATGACCGGAGTGTCCGGCATAACCACGCGCTCCATACGGCTCATCCGCACCCTGATCGAGATCATCGTGCTCGCGGCGGGCTGGCTACTGGGGGGAAGCGTGGGTATCGGCACCGTGCTGTACGCACTCACCGTCGGCGCCATCACCCAGTTCTTGCTGCCCAGGTTCGCTTACCGCGGCAACGACGCTCAACGCGAGCGAACCGTCCGGGCGGGGGTCGCACAGCGCGACGCCCGGCAGTACAGGACTGTCCTGCGCCGCCCCCCGCGGCCAGAACTCGGCCGCCATGCGCAAGGATCACCCGGTGACGAGTAGCAGCACGCAGCGTTCCCATGTCCTCGACAGCAGTCGTCCGACTGCGGCGCCCGGTAACTGGCAGGACCGGCTACGCCTGTTCGGATACGTCGGACGCCCCCGTACCGACATCCTCGAGCGCCTGGTTCCGCCCTTTCCCAAGCCGTCAACCCGCCTCTGGGAGCTCACACGCATCAATCCGGCACTGGCACACCGCGTCGCGAGGGTGATGGACTGGCTGGGGCCGGTACTCATCGCCGTCCTAGCCGGAGCGATCCGCTTCTGGCACCTCGGGCAACCGCGGGACCTCGTCTTCGACGAGACCTACTACGCCAAGGACGCCTGGTCGCTGCTGCAACTCGGCTACGAGGGCACCTGACCGGACCGCAAGATCGCCGACCCACAGGTCCTGGCGCACCCTCAGGTGATCCCGCTCTCCGACACCGGGTCCTTCCTCGCCCACCCGCCGACGGGCAAGTGGGTGATCGCCCTCGGCGAGGGGATGTTCGGCCTCAACCCGTTCGGCTGGCGCTTCATGACTGCGGTCCTGGGCACGCTGTCGGTGCTGATGCTGTGCCGAATAGGCCGCCGCCTGTTCCGGTCGACGGCACTGGGCTGCCTGGCCGGCGCGCTGATGGCGGTGGACGGTCTGCACATGGTGATGAGCCGCTCCGCTCTCCTGGACATCATCGTCATGTTCTTCGTACTGGCGGCGTTCGGATGCCTGCTGCTCGACCGGGACAACGCACGGGCCCGGCTCGCGGCAGCCCTCCCGGTGGGCGAGGACGGCCACGCGCGCCCGGATCAAGTCACAGGCGACCGCGCCGGGATGGGATCGCGTCCATGGCGGCTCGCAGCCGGCCTCTTCCTGGGACTGGCGGCCTCGACCAAGTGGAACGGCCTGTACTTCCTCGTCTTCTTCGTGGTCCTCACCCTGCTGTGGGACGTCGGCTCCCGCCGCGTGGCGGGGGCCCGCCGCCCGTACCGGGCAGTGCTACGCAAGGACCTCGGCTGGTCGCTGCTGTCCGTCGTCCCGGTCGCCGTGGTGACCTATCTGACGACGTGGACAGGCTGGTTCCTGTCCGACAACGGCTACGGACGGCACTGGGCAGACGGCCGCGGTGGCACCTGGTCGTGGATCCCGGCTCCGCTCCGCAGCCTGTGGCACTACGAGTACGGGGTGTACCAGTTCAATGTGGGGCTCCACACTTGGCACCGCTACGAGTCCAACCCATGGAGCTGGCTGATCCTCGGCCGCCCTGTGCTGTTCCACTACCAGTCGCCGAAACCGGGGCAGGACGGGTGCCACGCGACGGCCGACTGCTCGCAGGCGATCCTCGCACTGGGCACACCGCTCCTGTGGTGGACGGCATGCTGCGCACTTGTGTATCTGCTCTACCGGTGGGCGCTGCGCCGCGACTGGCGCGCCGGCGCCGTCCTGTGCGCGGTAGCTGCCGGTTATCTGCCCTGGTTCCTGTACCAGGACCGCACGATCTTCTCCTTCTACGCGGTCGCCTTCGTGCCGTACCTGTGCCTGGCCGTGGCGATGATGCTGGGCGCGCTGCTGGGGCCGCCGGGGGCGGGCGGCAGACGCCGCACACGGGGCGCGGTGGCGGCGGGCGTGCTTGTGCTGCTCATCGCCTGGAACTTCATCTACTTCTGGCCCCTCTACACCGGCACGACGATCCCGATCGACGACTGGCAGTCGCGTATGTGGCTGGACACTTGGGTCTAGGCGCCATCGACTTCGTCCGCCGCACCGTCACCTGCCCGAACGGGAAGATCAGCGGCAACTGGCTCGAACTCCCGCGAAGCCGGGCAGAACATCTTCCGTGCCTCACAGACCTGGCCGGAGGCGCACGGCAGGATCGGCCGGCTCATGGAGCGGCGGTGTCTCCACATCGGTACGAGTGAACGTCATCGCATTTCGTCAACGCCTGTCTGACGAAGTAGGTGCGGCCGCCGGCGGCATGAGGGCCGGACCACACCGACGAATCACTGAGGACTGAGGGCTCTCGCCACCGGCGGGAGCCCTCGCTCGCCGGGACCAGCGGCCCGTCGCGGCGAGCGCCGCGGCGGCCAGCGCCTTGTCGTACGGTTCCGTCGGCCTACGCGGCGGTCTTCTGAAGGGCCTTCAGAAACTCATCCGTGGTGAAGATCGCGTGGGCGTAGGCGGGGCCGTTGATGTCGAACGTCGCCCTCATCTCGTCCCACGAGAAGGCGCCGATGGCATCGCGGATGAGCGTCACGTGGTACCCCAGCTCCTGCCCGAAACGGGCGGTGGTGTCGACGCACGTGTTGGCCTTCATGCCGATGATCACGACCTTCTGGACACCGTGCTGCTTCAGCATCATGTCCAGGTCCGTGTTGGCGAAGCCGCTCGACGCCCAGTGCTGGCGCATGACCAGCTCGTTCTCCCGCGGCACGAAGTCCGGATGCCACTCGGCGCCCCAGCTGCCGACCGCGAAGGTCTGTCGCTCGACGACGTGCTGCTGGGTCGGGGACAGGTGATCCCACGTCTCGTAGTCTCCCGGCGCCGTCTGGTGGTGAGGCACGATGAACACGTGGAAACCCTGTTCGCGGGCGGCTGCGAGCACCGCCCGCATGTGGTCGAGAAGTTCGATCTCCTCTGCGACCTCTTTGACCTGCGGCCATATCTTTCCGCCGTCCGACAGGAAGTCGTTGTACGGATCGATGATCAGCAGGGCGGTACTTTCGGGCGGATATGTCACATCCTGGGCGTTCATCGCACCTCGGTTCTTCACTTGCGAACTCCCGGCGTATCGGCATGCCCTCGCCGGAACACCCCGCCGCCTCTCGGCGATCACCGCCCGCGAGGCGTGCTCGCTTCAGGGAAGCGCCGCTCCATCGTCTGCGCATCACTCGGTGTCGGCGGCCGCCGTCGCCCTCGTCACCCGGCCCACAGCCGGCCGCCGGAGGATGGGCACGGGTTCCACAGTTGTCACCCCCACGCTCTCACGCTCCCGATGCGACTGCATCTCGGTCGTGATCTCGTTGTCCCGGGGGCGGTACCGTCCCCAGACAGCGGTACGGGTGCGTCAGCCCAGGTCGGCGATGAACCGGGTGAGCATCTCCGCGAAGGCCTTCGGCGCCTCCAGGTGCGGTGCGTGCCCCACCCCCGGCAGGATCTGCACGGCGCCGCGCCAGAGCGTCGGCATGGTGAGTCCCTCCACATAGTCGAGGCTGATCAGCTGCTCGCCCTCGCCGTGCAGTACCGCGACGGGCCGCGTCAGCTCGGCCACCACGCGGATCTCGTCGGCGAACGTACCCGCTTCGATGCCCGCCAGGATGCCGGTGCGCGCCGCGCCGTCGGTGGCGAGTATGTCGGCGACGAGGTCCTCCGTGGGCAGGGTCGATCCGGGCGCCAGGAAACTCGCGGCGTACGACTGGGCCGCTTCCGCGTCGACTTCGGCGGTGAAACCCACGCCCATGGCGGGGTTCGGCAGGAACGCTTCGCCGACGTCGTCGGGCCCGCCGACGGGCGGAGTGCCGAAGAGCACGAACCCCGCTGCCTCGGGCAGTCGCCCCACTTCACGTGGTAGCCGATCGCCACACGAGGAGCAGGACGGCCATCCCGACGGCGGCCGCGATGCCCAGCGGCTGCCACCAGATGCCGGCCACCAGCCCCGCCGCCGCGGCCACCTCGACGAGGCCGATGAAGCGGACCAGCGCGGAGCTGAGCCCTTTCGCGACGAGCCCGTCCACGACGTCACCCTTGAACTGCGCTTTCGGCGCGCCCGCCGTCGAGGCCCGCGTCCGTGAGGACGGCGTTCCAGCCCCGGGCGTCCTGCTCCGACCTGACCCGCTGGACGAGACCCTCTTTTTCCAGCCGGTCCGCCAGGCGCGTCATACCACTGCCGGTCATCTCGACCGCGACGGCGAGATCGCCCATGCGCAGCTGCCGGCCCGGAGCCTCGGAGAGGTACACCAGAGCCAGATATTCGATCAGGGAAAGCCGCTGCTCCCGCATCATGTCGGCGTCGACGGCACGGGGCAGGGTGTAGATGACGCGACCGAGCGACCGCACCACGGCGTCTTCGTCCGCGGTGAGGGGTTGCTGTCCCGGTTCGGTGGGATCCGGCTGCCGCGCGTCGGTCGACACGAGTTCATGGTGATTGCCCGACAAAGTATCCCGCCAAGCTTGCTGGGGTGAGAGTCGAACGGTGCTCGTGTGAGAGCGGCATGATCTCACCGGCCACGGAACTCGCCGTGACAGTCGGTTTCGTCACGTGGGAACGACGGCGGCCAGACCTCTCCGCCGGGCCGCCGCCGTTTCCTTACGAGCAGGTGCGTCCGTTACGCGGCACGCAGCGGGGCGAGCGCCTTGCTCCAGGCCAGCACCTGGTCCAGCGTGGTGTTCAGCGCCTCCAGCTGGAAGTCGCCGGGCTTGAACACGCTGAAGTTCTCGAAGTCGTGGAAGAGCGACAGCGAGACCTGCGAACGCACGTCCGCCATCTGCAGTTCACCCGCGATCAGGCGCAGGTGCTCCACCGCGCGGGCGCCGCCCAGGCCGCCGTAGCCGACGAAGGCGACTGCCTTGTTGTTCCACTCCGCGTACAGGTAGTCGATGGCGTTCTTCAGGGCGCCGGACGTCGAGTGGTTGTACTCGGGCGTCACCATGACGAAGCCGTCGAACGAGGCGATCTTGCTCGCCCACTCCTGCGTGTGCGGCTGGGAGTACTGGCCGAGCGACGGCGGCAGCGCCTCGTCGAGGTGCGGAAGCTTGTAGTCGAGGAGGTCGACCAGCTCGAACTCCGCGTCGGTCCGCTTCGAGGCGATGTCGAACACCCAACGGGCGACAGCCTCCCCATTGCGTCCCGGACGGGTGCTGCCGAGGATGATTCCGATCTTGGTCACGCTGAACCCTTCGTGGAAATGAGCCGCGTCCGTTCCGGGCGTAGTTGTGGCCCTGGCAACCGGTTCGCGATATACTTGACTCGACAAGCAACATAGCACAAGAGGTTGTTCCGTCAAATAAGCACTCGGCCGGCAGAGGTGCTTTCCACCGCACACACGTGAGGTACGCCCCCATGACACCGAAGTCCACCCCGCCTGCGGACGCGCTACAACCGCTTACCGCCGAAGAAGAGGCCGTTGTACGCGCCCTCCCCTCCGTCCTCTACGCCCTGCCGCGCGCCATCGACGCCCAGATGCAGCGAGAGCAGCAGTTGTCCAACACGGAGTACCTGACCCTGATGTACCTGTCGGAGGCGCCCGACCGGCAGCTGCGCATGCACGAGCTCGCCGGCGCCATCGAGATGTCGCTCAGCGGTACGACCCGCATCGTGCAACGACTGGAGAACGAGGGCTTCATCGAGCGGCTGCGGTGCGAGACGGACGGCCGCAGCTGGCACGCCACACTGACCGACGCCGGCCTGGCCCGCCTGGAAGAGGCCTGGCCCACCAATCTGGACGCGATCCGACGGCACTTCCTCGACCACCTCAAGGAACTGGACCTCAAGAAGCTCGCGGCAGCCCTGCGCAACGTCGCCACCTGACCCGCCGCACACGGCCGCCGGAGTCATGCCGACCCGTATCCACTTCCCCTTCCGAGGTGTGACCCACAGTACAAGGCCTTGACACGTATGCCGCTCCCGAATCAAATATATATTTGCTGCGCGTAGCAATTGACTCGGTTGTTCACCCAAGTGTCGTGTGCCGCGCGGCCGTTCTCCGATTTCGCGAGTCGGCACACCATCGACCCTGGGGAAGGAAAGACATGACTCTCACCATCACCGACGTGCGGACCGGCCTCGCTCTGCCCGACAGCGCCGACGACCGTACGGGCAGGGCGGCACCGGGGCGGGCGTCCCGACGAGGACGGCTGCGCACCCGAACGCGACTCCGCGGGGCACGGCCGTCACCGCAGGACGGCCCGCGCGTCCGCCCGGGACAAGAACGCGGACCTCGGCTGGGAGCATCATGTCGCCGACGACCTGGCGGCCCTCGAAACACTGATCCTGCGCGAGAAGACACTGCGGCCTGAGCGCGCGCAGGATCTCTGAGAGCCTCCTCCGACTCGCGTCTCAGCTGATCACCCAGCCCCTCCGCACGCCGAGAACCCCTCTGCCCCGCCGTCGGCGGCAACCACCGACGGCGCCATCGACACAACACACAGGACGTATCAGGATGCAATTCGGAATTTTCGGCGTAGGAGACGTGGGACGCGACCCGCTGTCCGGACGGACGCCCACGGAACACGACCGGCTCAAGGCACTCGTGGAATACGCGAAGCTCGCCGACGACGTCGGTCTGGACGTCTTCGCGACCGGCGAGCACCACAACCGCCCGTTCGTCACCTCCTCCCCCACCACGCTGCTCGGACACATCGCGGCGCGGACGAAGAGGATCCTGCTGTCCACGTCGACCACGCTGATCACCACCAACGACCCGGTGAAGATCGCCGAGGACTACGCGATGCTCCAGCATCTCGCCGACGGCCGGGTCGACTTGATGATGGGCCGGGGCAACACCGGCCCGGTCTACCCCTGGTTCGGACAGGACATCCGCGACGGCATCGCACTGGCGGTGGAGAACTACGCCCTGCTGCGCCGGCTGTGGCGCGAGGACGTCGTCGACTGGGAGGGCAGGTTCCGCACACCGTTGCAGGGCTTCACCTCCACCCCGCGTCCGCTGGACGGCACACCGCCGTTCGTCTGGCACGCCTCCATCCGCAGCCCGGAGATCGCCGAACAGGCCGCCTACTACGGTGACGGCTTCTTCCACAACAACCTGTTCTGGCCCAAGGAGCACGTCCGGCAACTGATCGACCTCTACCGCAGCCGCTTCGAGCACTACGGGCACGGCCGCGCCGACCAGGCCGTCGTCGGCCTGGCCGCGCACCTGTTCGTGCGGAAGAACTCGCAGGACGCCGTCCGGGAGTTCCGCACCTACTTCGACGCCTCCTCGGCGTACGGGAACGGTCCGTCCCTGGAGGAGACCATGGCCCGCACCGCGGTGGTGGTCGGCAGTCCGCAAGAGGTGATCGAGCGGGTGCTCGCGTATCGCGAGCACGCGGGTGGCGCCTACCAGCGTCAACTGTTCAACGTGGACGGCATCGGCGTTCCGCGCGAAACCGTCCTTGAGCAGATCGAGTTGCTGGGCGACATCGTGCCCGTTCTGCGCAAGGAGTTCGCGGTGGGCCGCCCGGCCCACGTTCCGGACGCCCCTACACATGCCTCTCTCACCACGGCTGCTCAGGAGAAGGCCGCGCGGCCGGAAGAAGGCCCGCGATGAAGCGCACCGTCGCCGTCGTCTCGACGGGGCTGAGGCTGCCGTCCTCCACTCGTCTGCTCGCCGACCGGCTCACGGACGCCGCCCGCTCCGAGCTTGAGCGACTCGGCTCGCAGGTCGAGATCGTCGTCGTAGAGGCGAGAGACCACGCTCACGATCTGGTCAACCATCTGATGGCGGGCTACCCGTCACCGGAACTGCAAGGTGTGTTCGACTCCGTCGCGAAGGCCGACGGCCTGATCGCCGTGACGCCGACCTTCAACGCGTCCTACAGCGGTCTGTTCAAGCTGTTCTTCGACTGCCTCGACGACACCGTCCTGACGGACAAGCCCGTGCTGATCGCGGCCACCGGCGGCACCGGGCGGCATTCGCTCGTGCTGGAACACGCGCTGCGGCCGATGTTCACCCACCTGCACGCGATGACCGTGCCCACCGCGGTCTACGCCGCGACGGAGGACTGGGGCAGTGGAGGCGACTCCCAGGGAGCGCTCCTGAAGCGCGTGGCGCGAGCGGCCCGGGAACTCGCCGTCGCGACATCCCGCAGTGAGCCGTCCGGGCCTGCGGATCCCTATCGCGACCACGTGCCGTTCGAGCAACTGCTGGGCGGCAAGTGAGCCGGAGGGGCCCGCAGGCGTGGATCCGGCGTGAGCGGTGCGCGACGTGAGCGGTGCGCCGACTGTGCCGAGTGCCGTGCCTGCGGCGGGCCCCGCCGTGACGTGACGGCTCGCCGAACCCTGCTCCGCTCCCGCGGCACACAGCGACAGTCCGCACATATGGGGCTGGTGCGACACACCTCACGCTCTCCGATCTCATACTAGTCAGACAGGTCTGTCTAGTATGAGGGTCCCGCTTCGCCCTACTCGGAAAGTGACCCATGAGCCGCGCATCCACCTCGCGTCAGCCCGCCTCACCGGGTGCCCCGGTCAAGTCGTCTCCCGCGCACGCAGCGCCGCGGCGCCGGGCCCTGAGCCTGGGGCCCAAGGCCTCCATAGGCCTGCTGGCATCGATCCTCATATCGCTGCTGGCGTCGTCCAGCGCTCCGACCCCTCTTTACGCGATCTACCAGCAGCACTGGGGCTTCTCCCCCATCACCATCACCATCGTCTTCGGCACCTACGCGGTGGCCGTACTGGCCGCACTCCTGGTCTTCGGCAGGATCTCCGACCAGGTGGGCCGACGCCCCGTCCTCCTGATGGCCCTGCTCGTGCAGGTACTGGGGATGGTCGTGTTCATCACCGCCGGTGACGTGGGCACGTTGCTGGTCGGCCGCGTACTGCAAGGGCTGAGCACCGGCGCGGCGGTCGGTGCTCTCGGCGCCGGAATGCTCGACATCGACGCGCGCAAGGGCAGCTTCCTGAACTCCTTCGCCCCCACGCTGGGAACCGCGAGCGGCGCCTTCGCCTCCGGACTGATCGTGCAGTACCTGCCGGCCCCCACTCATCTCGTCTATGCCGTGCTCCTCGGTGTCTTCGTGGTGCAGGCGCTGGGCGTGCTCGCCCTGAACGAAACGGTGACCCGCAAGCCGGGCGCGCTGGCCAGCATGGTTCCCGAGTTCAAGCTGCCCAGGTCGGCCCGCGCGTCGGTGGCCATCGCCGCACCTGTGATCTTCGCGGTGTGGTCGCTGGCCGGCCTGTACGGCGCACTCGGCCCGGCCATCACCCGGACCCTGGTGCACTCCACCTCCGTGGTGTGGGGCGGGCTGCCCCTGTTCGTCATCGCGGGCTGCGCCGGCCTCGCCGTCGTGGTCCTGCGCAGCGCCGGGACCCGGACCATGATGCTCATCAGCGTCGGCACACTGGTCGTCGGCGTGACGATCACCCTGGTGTCCATCGGCTCGGGCACCGGCGGCACGCTCTCCGTGATCGGCTTCTTCGTGGGCGGCGCGATCTCCGGCGTCGGTTTCGGAAGCGGGTTCCAGGGCGGCATTCGGCTGGTCATTCCGCAGGTGGAGCCGCACGAGCGGGCCGGAGTCCTCTCCCTGCTGTATGTCGTGTGCTACATGGGCCTGGGCGTGCCGGCCGTGATCGCCGGCGTCCTGGTCGTGCACGGCGGTGGACTGATCCAGACGTCCAGGGAGTACGGCATCGCCGTCATCGTGCTGGCTCTCGCGGCCCTGACCGGGCTGCTGCTCCGCGGCCACCGGGTCGAACCGGCGCGGCGGATGTCGGTGGTGCGCGCGGAGAACGTCCCCTCCGAGGCAGCCCCTGTGGCTCAGGTCTCAGAGGTGTGACGGAGCTTTCCGGCGTTAGAATGAACAGGTCTGTCTGAAAGGGTGTGGCCATGGCGACCAGAACCGCGACCAAGCCGTCCGCACGCGAACGGCTGCTCGAAGCGGCCAACGAGCTCTTCTACGGTGAAGGCGTGCAGACCGTCGGCATCGACCGTGTGATCGAGCACGCCGGAGTGGCCAAGGCGTCCCTCTACAACACCTTCGGAAGCAAGGAAGGCCTCGTCTGCGCCTACCTGGAGCTGCGCTACGTGCGGATGAGGGACCGGATCACCACGGCCCTGACCCGCTTCCGCACCCCGCGCGAGCAGTTGCTCGGCGTCTTCGACGCCCTGGGCGAGGCGATCACCGACCCCGGGTACAACGGCTGTGCCTTCGTGCGGGCCACCGCCGAGACGGCCGAGGACAGCTCGATCCGCCAGGTCGCCGACACCTACCGTCTCTGGCTCCGCGGCCTGTTCACAGAACTGGCCACGGCGTCCGGCTACGCCGCCCCCGAGGCGCTGGCCCGGCAGCTCCACCTGCTGTACGACGGTGCGGGGCAGTCGGCGCGGATGGACCGTGACCCTTCCGCCGCCACGACCGCCCGGACCGCCGCGGCCGTCCTGCTCGACGCGGCACCACTGACGGCAGGCACGAGCACTCCGTAAGAGCCCCTCCCCCGGCCGGCAACACGCCCGGGGGGCAAGGGCGCCTCAGTCGCCGTCCGCCTGACTGACGATCACGGCCGGCGCTGTCCGGGAGCTCACTACGTACGTGCGCATCGCCGACTTCAGCTGCGCGCCGACCGTGCACGTACGTGTCCTCGCCGAGGTCGGGTGCCGCGAGCTCGAGCTCGGCGGCTGCGGCAAATTGGTCGCCGAGACCGAAGAGCACCCGTCCCAGCCGGCCAGACACCGCGGCGCGATCGGGCGAGCCGAGCCGGTCCGTCTCCAGGACGGCGCGCAGGGCGGCGACGGCCTCGGTCCGCCGCGCGTCTCCGCCGTAGACATCGACGAGACGAGTTCCACCGTGGCCGCCGCCGAGAGTGCGCTCCAGCGTCACCTCGTCCGCCCACTCGGGGAAACGCGGCCGCAACGTGCCTGCCAGTGCCGACAGTTCGAGGTCCGCCAGGTCGGCGCGGCTGCGCACGGCTAGCCGTACCGCGTCGACGATCGGGCCCAGAGTCAGCGCCTCGCGGAACGGAGGTCGCCGACGCACCTCGCAAGCGATGGGAAAGCCAAGCCGGGGGCGGGTCACGCTCCGAGTGGGCGCTCGCATGACCCTTCGTCAAATGCCGCCACCCGACGCAACCCTGACCATCACCTCCCGTGTGGCCCTCGTCGGCCTGCGTCACCGCCAGTTACGTCGGCCGATCGAGCGACCCCTTGCATCACCCCCTTGACCGGTTACGCAAGACGGTGTCATGATCTCACCGGTTCAACCGGTGACGCACACCTCGCGAAACCTCCCGTCTGCGAACAGAAGAAGCGAACATGGATCTGAAACTCGAAGTTGTGGTGCTGCCCGTCTCCGACGTCGACCGGGCCAAGGCCTTCTACGAGAAGGCGGGTTTCCGTCTCGATGTCGACTACGTCGCCGACGACAGCTACCGCGTGGTGCATCTGACGCCCCCCGGATCGCAGTGCTCGATCCTCTTCGGCACCGGCGTCACCACGGCCGCACCAGGGTCGGTACAGGGCCTGCACCTCGCCGTCTCGGACATCGAGGCGGCGCACGCCGAACTCGTCGACCGGGGCATCGAGATGAGCGAGATCTTCCACGACGAGGGCGGCGTGTTCCACCGCGGCACGGAAGAGGGACGCGTCAGCGGCCCGCACCCGGAGCGCGCCAGCTACAGCTCGTTCGCCGCGTTCAGCGACCCGGACGGCAACGGGTGGGTGCTGCAGGAGATCACGACCCGGCTCCCCGGCCGGTGACAGCGCGTCCGTCGACCGGACACGGCTGAGGACACGCGGGCTCCGGCCGACGCCTTCGCGCGGCGGCCGGAGCCCCTTTCGAACAACAGGAGCAATGATGAACGAGTCCGTCCGCGCCTACGACGTGGTCGTCATAGGCGCGGGACCGGTCGGCGAGAACGTGGCCGACCGGGCCCGTGCCGCCGGGCTCAGCACCGTGATCGTGGAACGCGAACTGCTCGGTGGCGAATGCTCGTTCTGGGCCTGCGAACCGAGCAAGGCGCTGCTGCGGCCGGTGGTGGCCCGCGCCGACGCGCGCCGCGTCGCGGGACTGGCCGCCGCCGTGCGAGGACCGCTGGACGTGGACGCGGTCCTCGCGCACCGCGACCGGATGGCCGCCTACTGGAAGGACGAGGACCAGGTCGACTGGCTCGACTCGGTCTCCGTCGACCTCGTACGCGGTCACGGCCGGCTCACCGGCCCACGGCAGGTGTCGGTGCGGACCCCGGACGGAGGCACCGTCCGGCTGAGCGCCCGGCACGCCGTCGCAGTGTGCACAGGTACCGGCACGGCCCTGCCCGACATACCCGGCCTCGACACCGTACGGCCGTGGACCAACCGCGAGGCCACCGGCGCCGACCGCGTACCGGGCCGTCTCGCCGTGGTGGGCGCGGGCGTGGTCGCGGTCGAACTGGCCACCGCCTGGCAGGCACTCGGCTCCCAGGTGACCCTGCTGGTCCGCGGCGCCGGCCTGCTGACGAGGATGGAACCGTTCGCCGGTGAACTGATCGCCGACGGGCTGCGCGAGGCAGGCGTCGACATCCGGCTGGGCACCGAGGTCACCGCCGTGAAGCGCGTGGGCGGCGCGGACGACGAAGTACGGATCACCCTGGCCGACGGAGAGGAACTGGCCGCGGACGAGATCCTGTTCGCCACCGGCCGCGCGCCGCGCACCACGGACGTCGGCCTGGAGAGCGTCGGTCTCACCCCGGGCGGCTGGCTCACGGTGGACGACACGTGCAGGGTGACCGCCGTGGCCGACGGCTGGCTCTACGCCGTCGGCGATGTCAACCAGCGGGCCCTGATGACCCACCAGGGCAAGTACCAGGCCCGGATCACCGGCGCGGCCATCGCCGCCCGCGCCACAGGAACCCCGCTCGACGACGCCCGCTGGGGCGCGCACGCCGCGACGGCCGACCACGCCGCCGTGCCGCAGGTCGTCTTCACCACCCCCGAAGTGGCCTCCGTCGGCCTCACCACGCACGAGGCGCGGCGAACCGGACGCCGGGTCGAGGTGGTCGACTACGAGATCGGCCGGCTGGCGGGCGCACAGCAGTACGCCAAGGACTACCGCGGTCGGGCCCGGATGCTGGTCGACACCGACCGCGGCACCGTGGCCGGCGTCACCTTCGCCGGACCCGGAGTCGGAGAACTCCTCCACTCGGCCACGATCGCCGTCGCCGGCGAGGTGCCCCTGGATCGGCTCTGGCACGCGGTCCCCGCCTTCCCCACCATCAGCGAGGTCTGGCTGAGGCTCCTGGAGACCTACCGGGACAGCAGAGCGCAGTGACATGTCACAACACATGACCTTTGGGCTCGGGTCGCCAGAAGCGATCGACCAAGCCTTCCGGAGGCAGCAAACGTGATCGTGGTGACCGGCGCGACCGGCAACGTCGGCCGTGCCCTGACTCGGGACCCCGAGCGGGCCTCACTCCCGGAGGAGGCCGAGGTGGTGCGGTTCCGGCCGGAGGACCCCGCGGCCCAGTTCGCCGGGGCTACGAGCCTCTTCCTCTACGCCCAGGCGAGCTCCGTCCCCCTGCTGGAGGCGGCCCGCGCCCAGGGAGTCCGCCACGTCGTCCTGCTCTCGGCCGTCGCCGAGCGGGCGCCCGGCGGCATAGGGCACGAAGGTCCGCGCGAAGCCGATGAACTTGCTCGTGATGACCGTGGCTCCGCCGTGGTGGGCGAGGAAGGCGCGGGCACGTGCGGTGCGGTGGCCGGTTGAGGCTCCCGGCGTCCGTGGCAGGCCGAAGCGGCGCGCGCACCGGCGGCCCAGTGCGTAGCCGAGGCCGTCACCGGTGACGGCTCCGGCCACCACGACGGCCGTGAGGAGGAAGGCGTTCAGTTCGCCCCGGCCGGCGACCGCGGCGGCGAGGAGGATGGCCGTCTCGCCGGGCACCAGCAGCCCGATGAAGGCGCTGGTCTCACTGGCCGTCAGGACGAACACCACGGCGTACGACCACCAGCCGGCCGCCTCGATCACACCGTTGAGGTGCATGGCCGTCAGCCCGCCCCAACGGCGCGGAATCGGGGGTGCGGACGTGGGCGGGGTGGACCGGCGTCCCTGCCGTTCGGCCGGACGGTGCGACCTGGCCGGCGCCGGGGTCTTGGGCACGCGGCCGCAGCGTCCCGACCTGTCCCTCCGGCTCCCAGACATCCGCGGGGCGCCGGCGTACCAGGTCCTTGCGCGCGAAGACTCCTACGGCGAACCCGGCCAAGAGCGGTGCGACCGCGCCCAGTACACCTGCGGAGCGGGGTGAGGGGATGTCAGCACCGACGTCGTCACACCGCATGCCGCGGTCACCATGACGGCAATACGTGTGCGCACCGACGAGATGGCGGTGACCGCGGCCGAGGCCGTCAACAGGTACCAGCCCGTGAGCGCACCGGGCATCGCCAGGTACTCGCGAAAGAGCGAACTCTCGTGCGCCGGCAGGTGTTCCAGCGGTACCGACCAGGTGTACAGCAGCCCGGCCGCGCTGGACAGCAGCAGCGCGAGGGCGGCGTGCGTGTAGACCGCCGGCCGCTGCTGCGCCAGCCAGAGCAGGATCAGTGCCGTCAGGGGCCAGGGGGCCAGGGTGTAGACGGATGACATCACCTGTGTCGTGTCCGTCCAGGCGAGGTCGGGATAAGGGTCGGCACCGGAAGAGACGCCGAGCAGGGCCGCGTGAAGCATCGCGAGCGCCGCCGCACCCGTCGCCGTATGCCGCAGGGCAGTGCGGACGATCGCCTGCCGTGTCTGCCGGGTCTGCCGGGTGGCGCGTGGACGGCTGTCTGACGGCCTGCCGGACGCCAGGACGGCGGCATGCGGCAGCTGCGTGGCGTGGGCCACGACGGGTCACCTCACTTAGTTGATCAATTAAGTATGTGAATTATGGTTGACGCGCCAGATAGGGGATGGGTCACAGAGCAGCCCCCGGACGTCCACTGATTGACACATCAAGCATGCATAAAGATACTTGTTGCGTCAATCAATGACTTCGAGGTGACCGGCATCCTGCGGGATCACAGGTGGAGGAGACCATGACCTTCGAAATAGGCCTCAACTCGTTCGGGGAGGTCGCCACGGACGACGGCCGCACGCTCGGCGACGCCGAGACCGTTCGCCTCCTCGTCGAGGAGGCCGCCCTCGCCGAGTCCTGCGGACTGGACGTCTTCAGCATCGGCGAGCACTACCGGCCGGGCCACGTCGACAGTGCCGCTCCCGTGCTGCTCTCGGCCATCGCCACCGCCACCGAACACATCCGTCTCGGAACGTCGGTGACCGTCCTGAGCACCAATGACCCCGTGCGGCTGTACCACGACTTCTCCACCCTGGACGCCGTGTCGAACGGCCGGGCCCAGCTCGTCCTCGGCCGGGCATCGGCCACGGAATCCTTCCCTCTGTTCGGCTACGACCTCGCCGACTACGAGGAGCTGTTCGAGGAGAAGCTCGACCTCTTCATGCGCCTGCAGCGGGAGGAGACGGTGACGTGGTCCGGCGCGTTCCGGGCACCGCTCGTCGAACAGCGGCCGCGCCCCCGGATGCGCCACGGCGGGATCCCCACCTGGATCGGCGTGGGCGGCAGCCCGCACTCCGTGATCCGTGCCGCCCGATACGGACTGCCCATGATGATGGCCATCATCGGCGGACGCCCACAGCGCTTCGCGGGTCTCGTCACCCTCTTCCGCAAGGCACTGCAACAGGCCGGGCACGAGCCGCAGCCGATCGGCCAGCACTCTCTGGGCCTCGTCGCCGACACCGACGAGGAGGCGGCCGAGACCTGGTGGGAGTACTGGCAGCCGGTCGTGGCCCAGGTCGCCGAGGAGCGGGGCTTCTACAAGCCGACCCGCGAACGGTACGAGGCGGAGATCGACCACGGCGCGCTGTTCGTCGGCTCCCCGGAGACCGTCGCCCAGAAGATCGCCCAGATGGCCCGCGACCTGCACCTGAGCCGCTTCGACCTCAAGTACGACATCATGCACCTGCCTCGCCGGGCCCGGGCCCGCACGATCGAGCTGATGGGCCGCGAAGTCGCCCCGCGGGTCAGGGAACTGCTCACCAAGGAGTCCACCCATGGATGACATCGTTTTCGGCCTGGACACGTTCGGGGACGTTCCCCGGGACGACTCGGGCGCCCCGGTCTCCCACGCGAGGGCGATACGGCAGGTCGTCGCCGAAGCCGTCCTCGCGGACGACATCGGCGTCGACGTCATCGCACTGGGCGAGCACCACCGTCCCGAGTACTCGGTGTCGTCCCCGGAGACCGTGCTCGCCGGCATCGCCACACGCACCGAGCGCATCCGCCTGTCCTCCGGTGTGACCGTGCTCAGCTCCGACGACCCCGTGCGGGTGTTCCAGCGCTTCGCGACCGTCGAC
The DNA here is from genome assembly GCF_036227505.1 of Streptomyces sp. NBC_01450. Taxonomy (NCBI): domain Bacteria; kingdom Bacillati; phylum Actinomycetota; class Actinomycetes; order Kitasatosporales; family Streptomycetaceae; genus Streptomyces; species Streptomyces sp. NBC_01450. The sequence goes on from NZ_CP109481.1 coordinate 1,760,718, forward strand.
GCCCTCTCCGGCGGGCGGGCCGAGGTCATCCTCGGACGTGGCTCGTTCACCGAGTCCTTCCCGCTGTTCGGATACGACCTGAGCGACTACGACACGTTGTTCGAGGAGAAGATCGAGCTGTTCGCGAGGCTGCTGGAGGAAAAGCCCGTCACCTGGTCGGGCACCATGCGGGCCCCTCTGGAGAACACCGAGGTCTTCCCGACCACCGAATCGGGGCGGCTGACCACCTGGGTCGGAGTCGGCGGCTCACCGCAGTCGGTCATCCGCACCGCCCGCTACGGCCTTCCGCTCATGCTCGCCGTCATCGGCGGCTCCTTCGAACGCTTCGTGCCCTACACGGACCTCTACCGGCGCGCGGCGGCGCAGTTCGGCACCACGGCGCATCCAGTGGGCATGCACTCTCCCGGGTTCGTCGCCGACACCGACGAAGAGGCCCGGGAGGTGTTCTGGCCCGGCTACCGGCTCATGCGCGACCGCATCGGCGCGCTGCGAGGCTGGGCACCGGTACGTCGGGAGGAGTTCGAAGCCGAGATCGAGCACGGCTCCTTGTACATCGGCTCACCGGAGACGGTGGCACGCAGGATCGCCGACGCGGTGAGCGGCCTCGGCGTCGGCAGGTTCGACCTCCTGTACACCGCGGGCCCGCAGCCGGTCAGCGCCCGCCTGCGTGCGGTCGAGCTCTACGGCACGAAGGTGATCCCCATGGTCCGGGACATCCTGGCCGGCTGACATCGTGAAAGGAAACGCAATGGACGCACACGACATCCGCACCATAGGCATCCTGGGTGCCGGAAAAGTGGGCACCGTCCTGGCGCGGCTGGCCCTGTCGGCAGGCCTTCGCGTGCTGATCGCCGGGTCAGGGGCGCCCGAGGACATCTCACTCACCGTCGAGGTCCTGGCACCCGGCGCGATCCCGGTCACCGCCGCTGAGGCGGCGGCTTCGGCCGACATGGTGATCCTGGCGCTTCCCCTGGGCAAGTACCGCAGGATCCCGGTCGAGGAACTGCACGGCAAACTGGTCGTCGACGCCATGAACTACTGGTGGGAGGTCGACGGGGTACGCGACGACCTCACCGATCCGCGCACCTCCACCAGCGAGATCGTCCAGGCGTTCCTGCCGAGGTCCCGTGTGGTCAAGGCCTTCAATCACATGGGCTACCACGACCTCGAGGACGAGGCCCGGCCCGCCGGCGCGCCCGACCGCAAGGCGATCGCCGTCGCCGGGAACAACCCGTCCGACCGGGCCACGGCCGCCCACCTCGTGAACGCCCTCGGCTTCGATCCCGTCATCGTCGGCCCGCTGGCCGAAGGCGTACGCCTCGAACCAGGCACCGAACCCTTCGGGGCGGACGTCGGTGCCCGCGAACTGCGCGCCATGGTCGACCGCTTCCCCGCGTCGGAGCGCGGACGCATGGTAGGCCAGGCCCGCGCCGCCGCCGTGATCCCGCCGGCGGAAGCGGCATAGGAACCCTTTCCGCCAACGGGTCCTCCAGGACCAGGACTTGGCCGCTTGGGGGCGCGCCGCGGGCGTCTGCTCCGGGCTGGTCAGTCGCCCGTCGACCAGACACCACAGCCCCTCGGGGCCGGCCTCGGCCAGGGCATCGGCTGTCCGTCGTGTTCGAGGGCCCGTACACGCGGGGCTCCTATGGGGCGGGCCGGTGACCGCTCGGGCCGCTCCGAGGCGTCCGAGCACTCACCACGATCGGCCTCTCACCCTCGGCGTGCGCGCTCCGCCCGCGATCGGGACACCCGTACGGCGGGCCTGGCGCAGGGTGGCCGGGGAGTCCTCACCGCGGGCCGCCTCGGTGGGGATGTCCGGTCGGGCCGGCGTGGTGGGCCGGCCCGCGGGCGGCTGGTGGCCCTCGAGCCGAGCCCGGCCCCAGACGTAGGGGTCGGCCTGGGCGCTGCCGTACGGCGACCAGGCCAGCCGGGTCTGTCCGGTCCGGTCGTCGGTGTCGGAGTCGTACACGAGGACGTTCATCGCGAACCGTTCGGGGTCGGCCGCGGCCGGAAGCTCGCTGAGCGGGATCTTCACCTCGACGCTGTAGCCCTGGTAGGGATCGGTCACCGTGCTGACGCAGCGCATGCCCGGTGCCGTCTTCTCCGTCGGCCCCTGCCGGTTGTCCGCGTCGCGCTCGGCCACCGGGCCGCCATCCGCGGCCGTGAACGGGAGAATGCCCGTCTTGAACGTCACGGAGGTGTCGTCCGCGGTCCCTCGCGGGTCCAGGGCGATCTCGACGGAGTCGGTACGCCAGTGCCTCTTGAGGTCGTCCTGGGCGAGCGCGGCTCCCTTGCGCTCGTCCAGGACGCGCACCAGGGCATACAGGTCATCGCCGTGGCGGGACAGCTTCACCGTCGCCGAGCAGCCGGCGGCCGAGGATTCATCGCCCTGCCAGTGGCGCAGCGGCAGTTCGGGGCCCGGGTACTCCCCTTCGCCTTCCAGGCCGTTGAGCACCGGCGCCGCGTGCACCACCGGAATCGTCGTCGACGGTCGGTCCGGGTAGAGCGGCTGGGCGTTGTTCGCCAGCCACGGCATGCCGACCCGGTGTGCCCAGTCACGGAACTCCGCGTACAGCGGGAGCAGTCCGGACTGCTCGCGCACCGGCGCCTCCAGCGTCCGCCCGTCCTCGGCCAGCACGCTGAACCACTCCGATCCGAGCGCGTTGGGATCGGTCGGCACCACGGGAGGGAGCGCGGCCCATCCCTGGGTGGCGTAGTGACGAGCGGCGTCCCTTTTGACCTGCGCCCAGGTCGTACGGTGCGCGCGGGAGGGCACGCCGGACCACACCCCGAGAACCGGAAGACCGGTGTCGGGGTCCGTGCGGCGCTGCTCGGCCGCCGACGGTCCGAGAAGGCCGTCGAAGCGGTAGTTCTGGGCCAGCAGCCGCCGGGGCTGCCAGGCCGTGAGCCCTTCGCGGGTCATCTGGTGGGGGAAGGCGTGCGGATCGCCCGCCGTCCGGAAGGCCTCGATGGCCATCCGTGCCGCCAGTTGGTGCCCGCCGTGCTGGTTGAACGGCCGGGGATCCATCGTGATCACGGTGTGCGGGGTCGTCTCGCGGATCAGCCGGACGACACGTTCGAGGGTGTCCGGCTCGTTCCAGATACCGGCGGTCAACGGCGCCGACAGCGTGTACCAGAAGTCCGGCTTGTCGAGGTAGAAGATGTTGCGGATGCCGGCGCGGGCGGTGGCGGCGCGCTCCTCGGTCTCCCGGATCAAGCCGAGAGCGGGGCCTTCCTCCAGGCCCACCGCGTTTCCGCCTCCTTCACCTCGGGTCACGGTGAGCACGCCCGTGCTCCACCCGTGGCGTTCGCGCCACTGTCCCAGGGTCGCGAAACTGAGCATCTCGTCGTCGGGATGTGCCCCCACGAAGAGCACGTCATTGTGGGCGGGGTCGTGGGGGCGGGGAGCCGTGTGTCCGTCCGCGGCGTCGGCGACACCCGCGGAGAGTCCCACGGAGGTGAGTCCGGTCAGCACGGTGGACAAGACGGTTCGGCGTCGGACGTCGGCCAAGGCAAGAACGCTCCTACGTTGCGGTGACGTATGACAGACGCGTCGGCCGGGCGGTGTCGGACGCGTTCTTCGGTTGCCAATCCTGCACCGGACGGGCAAGGCACCCTGGCCGACAGGCCGTTCTCCAACCGTCAAGACCGCATCCGAAGTCCGGTCCGGAATCGGACTTCGGATGCGGGGAACAGACCCTCTCGGCCAGATCTTGCCGCCCTCGGACAGGAGGTCGTTGAAGGGGTCGAGCAGCAGGACGGCCGTGCGGCGGGGGCACGGATTCGACTCCGCTCTGGATGAATGTCACCATCCACACGTTAGATTCCGTCCATCATCCTGAAAGTCAAACCCAAGGGCCGTAAAGCTCCCACACAGGCCGCAAGTGTATGATGGGCATCATCCAGTAGTGCGGCGATCCCCACGAAACCGCCCCACGGAAGGCAGGCACGGACATGGGCCACTCGCAGGCAGAGAAGGCGGCGACCCACGCACGCGTCCTGCAACTCGCTTCACGCAAGGTCCGCACCGAAGGCGTCACCCGCCTCGGCATCGCGGAGCTGATGAACGAGGCCGGACTCACCCACGGCGGCTTCTACAAGCACTTCGCCTCACGCGACGACCTGATCGCCCAGGCCGCAGCCCTCGCACTGACCGAGGGCACCATCAAGATGCAGAGATCCGCACGGAAGAACGAGCAGAACCCCCGCGCCGGCCTGATCGACGCCTACCTCGCAAAGCAGCATCGCGACACGCCCGACACCGGCTGCGCGCTCGTCTCGCTCGGCGCCTCCGCGGGACGCGGCGGCCAGGACTTCAAAGAGGCCTACGAGAAGCAGGTCCGAACGTACCTGGAGCTCATCGCGGGCCTGGACGACGACTCCGAGGACGCCCGCGCCGAGGCCATGCTCACCCTCAGCGCACTCGTCGGCGCCGTGCTCATGTCCCGGGCCGTCACCGACCAGAACTTCTCCGACGAACTGCTGCAGACCGTCGCCGAGCGCCTGAGGTGAAGCGCGAGACACAGATCTCGGACCCTGCACCCACTTCCTTGACGGGGGAATTAAAATGCAATTTTACTTGATCCTGCGAATAACATAGGCGGTTGGGCAATCGTTCGTTCTCGACCGGGCCCCGCACGTGACCGGCGCGGCAGGCGTCACCCGTTCGTGAGCGTGCTGCTGGTGGCCTGCTCCGCGGTCATGTGCGGGTGACGCCTGCCGCGCCGGTCAACCAGCCCGTCCGGTACTCCCTCATGATGAGCCCGAGCAGGTCCGAACAAGATGTCTCCGTGGGGGGGCGTAACCATCGTCTTCTGAGCCGTCCTGGTTCTCCGTCCCTACGAACGGAGGCCGGAAGCGGCCCCCGCCCGCGCACTGTAAACAGAGGCAGGTGACCGAAAACTGCCGCACTTGTGACGCCGGACTGGCGTCACCATGCGCGCCGGAAGGCGCACATGCACTCACAACCGAACCGTGTCCGCTCCTGGCGTCCGCACACTTCCTGCCCTGGGCAGGAAGTCCGACACTGGACATGACTTCCGACCACGTGGGAGCACCTCGCCGATCACCGTCGCCATATGATCAGGCTACTGTCCAGTAGGGGGCTGTATGTCTCTTGCACACGCCTGGATAGCATGCGACGCGTCATTGATGAGAGGGAGTGAACGGTTGTGACCAGCCAATCAGCCGCCACACTCCGATCGCGGTACAGCGAGCAAGCCGCGTCGGATCTTGAGGAGAATCGCCGTCGACAACAGGAACTGGCGGACCAAATCACGATGTTGAAGCAGGAGGAAGCCCTCCTGGTTGACATTCTGACCCTCGCCGAGCGGTACGAGGGTTTGCCGGACCCGTCGCCGCGGCCTGAGCAGGCGCGGAGCGGAAACGTGCTCGGGAGTGGAACGCAGGCACGTGAAGACACTTCCATCCCGTCCGGAAGAACATCCCGGCGGTCTTCCTCGCCGACGACCCGGCGCACGCGCCCGACGCAGTCCGGCGCGAAGGGTAAGTCGCGCCAGCCTCTGCTCGGAGACATCCTGCTGAGCCTGCTCGGGGGGCACACGGAGCCCCGCCTTGCGAAGGAGCTGTGGGACGAGCTGCTGGCAAAGCACCCGGACCGGAATCCGACACCCCAGGTCGTGCGGAACACCATCGAGTCTCTGGTCGCCAAGGGCCGCGTCCAGCGTCACAAGCAGCAGCGATCGGTGATGTACACCCTCGCGCAGCCAGACACCTCCAGCACGACCGAGGATGCCGACTGACCGGACATGGTCGGCTTCCGCGTGTACGCAAGGTGTGTCCCGCCAGCCGAACCGGGCGGGGCACATCGCTATCGCTGCTTCCTCCGTGGTCGGAGCGCGAAAGAGTGGACAGCGAACGACCCTCGCCCGCCTCCCTTTGTGCCATTTTCGCTGTGCATGGTCCTGGCGCACCTCTGGATCTGCTCGAAGTCGATCGCCCGCCCGGTCGGCGGTACGACCTGGTCCTTGGCCCCGTCCTTGAGGAGGACGAACGCGCCGCTGCGACTCCCCTGCACACGCAGGCGGTTGTTCCGTCACGTCTGGCACCGTTCGGAGTTCTGAGACAGCGCGGTGGCCACCGCGCCGGGGCACCCGGCCGTGGTCACCCGCTGAAAGCGCACCAGGGGCCCGGCGCATCTGCCGGGCCCCATCCCGCCGTCCGCCCCCACGACTGACAGGCGAGGTTTTTGCGCGGCGTCACGTCGAACGTCGACAGCGTCGCCCGTCTCCGGGCACTTGTCGCTCGCGTGTCGCCCGCGCCTCGTCGGCGCCGAGCGGCGTCTTCGTGCTTGCCATGCTCACACCTCAAAGACGCGGCCAGGGCACCAAAAGGTTCACACCTGTGCCCGGACGGGCCCTTGATCACGCCTCTGGCCACCACATACCTTGCGCTTCCCGCGCCCCTGACAGGCCGTGCCCGCCGGGGAGAACGACATACATGACCAGGCCAGATACCTCGTGAAGTTGTCACCTGCACTCTGCTCCCGCATAGAGTCCCTTCGGTCCCTGCCTGCGGTCCCGGGTTTCTGAAGTGATCAACCAAACAGACGTGACAAGGACAGTGTCTGTGCCGAGCGAAGCTGACACCCGCCGCGGGGCATCCGGAGCCGGACCACCGTTTGCGCACACCGTCGCGCGGTGGTGCGCGTCCGGGCCATACCCGCTCCGTACGACCGTCGCTGAATCAGGCAGGTGTCTGCTGCGCTGATGCCGACGACCGGCTTCCTGTGTCCCGCCGTGACTAGTCGGTGTTCGCGTGGCGTCGCCCGCAGGGGCGGACTTCGTCCGCTCTGCCGAAGGTCCCGCCCCTTGTATCAATGGGCGGGACCTTCGACGTCTCCGCGACAGGTCAGTGCGGCTCCGCGCGTTCCCAGGTCAGGACGCCCGTGCGGGGTTTGCCTTGGACGCTCAGCGGTGCCGGCGGTGCCAGTTGCAGCGTCTTTCCGTCCAGCCGTGCCACCCTGGTCTGCCCGTCGCCCATCCAGTTCGGATACAGGCACAAGGCGACCTCGTGCACGACGGTGTCGCCGTCCGGCACGCGGAAGGAGCCGGTGTACGCAAGGTAGTGACGGGCTGCTTCGGCCAGTTCCTCGGGACTTCCGTACTCCTGCCGCTGCTCCACGAACAGCGGCCGGTCCGGGGTCGTGATCTGGTCGGACATGTACCCGTCGGCGGTGTACATGATGAGGCCGAGCGGGTGTTCACCGTAGGGTCGCACCACCTCCCCGTCGTCCACGGAGGTGGCCTCGTAGGAGACCAGGCGCCAGGTTCCGATGAGGGCGGCACGCAGTTCGTCGGGGGTCATGGATCCGCCGCTTCCTTCCACCGCTTCACAGCAGTTGGTCCATGGTGATGGGCAGGGAGCGGATACGGCGGCCGGTCGCGTGGAAGATCCCGTTGGCGATGGCGGGTGCCAGACCGACCAGGCCGATCTCTCCGATGCCCTTGGTGCCGATCGGGTTGGCGCGGTCCCAGGAGCCGACGAACTCGATCTGCATGTCGGGGATGTCGGCGTTGACCGGCACGATGTAGTCGCCGAGGGTGGCGTTGGCGATGCGTCCGGTTCCGGCGTCGCTGGCCGTCTCCTCGAAGAGGGCCATGCCGATCCCGCCGACGGTCCCGCCGATGATCTGGCTGCGCGCGGTCTTCTCGTTGAGAATACGTCCGCCGTCGATGACGGAGACGGCCCGGGCGACGCGGATGCGGCCCAGGTCCGGGTCCACGCGCACCTCGACGTACTTCGCGCCGAACGCTCCGGCCGGTGCCATGCCCAGCTCCTGCGGCGTGGCGGGAACGCTCTCGCCCTCGGCCGTCAGGTCGGGCCTGTGATGCCGGGCGAGGATGTCCCGGTACGACTCGAACCGGACCGGGTCGTCGCGCCGCCGGATGCCTCCGCCGACGGCCTCGACGTCGTCGATCGTGCAGCCGTACAGCGGGGAGTCGGTGTCGTCGTCGGCCACCAGGTCCAGGACCTCGCCGATGATTTTCCGGCAGGCTTCGTAGATCGCGCTGCCGATCGCGCTCGTGAGTCCGGATCCGCCCGTCTGGGGGGCCAGGGGCATGGTGGACTCGCCGAGCCCCACGGTGACCTGCTCGGGGTCCAGGCCCAGCAGTTCGGCCGACAGCTGGACGAAGACGGTGTACGCGCCGTTGCCGATCTCCGTTCCCGCGCTGCACACGTACGCGGTGCCGTCGCGGCGGATCGTGACCCGTGCCAGGCAGCGGGCGCGGAACCACGGGTAGCCGACCGCCGCCAGCCCGTACCCGACGAGCATCCCGGCCTCGCGCATCGAGCGCGGCTCGGGATTACGCCGGGACCAGCCGAAGAGCTCGGCGCCGCGTTCGAGGCATTCCCGGTGTGCGCGGCTGGACCACGGCATGCCCGACGGGGGGTGCGGGTCGGCGTCGTTGCGCAGGCGCAGTTCCAGCGGGTCCATGCCGAGCTTGTACGCGAGCTCGTCCATCGCGCATTCCAGCGCGTAGTTGCCCGTCGACGCTCCCGGACCGCGCATGGAGTTCGGGACGGGGATGTTGAGGCGGGCCTGCGTGTCGTGGGTGGCGACGTTCGGGCAGGCGTAGGACGTGGCGGACACGGTCGCGGTGGGCTCGAAGTTGTCGTCGTCCATGGCGGCGGCGGTGAGTGCCTCGTGGTCGATGGCCACGAGGCGGCCGTCGCGTGTCGCGCCGAGCCGTATCCGCTGCCGACCCTTGGGCCGGTGGCCACAGGCGGTGAACATCTGCGGCCGGGTCAGGGCGAGTTTGACCGGGCGCTCGGTCACCCGGGCGGCAAGCGCGGCCAGGATGACATGCGGCCAGACCCGCAGTCCGGCTCCGAATCCTCCCCCGACGTAGGGCGCCATGACGTGGACGGACTCCTCGGGGATGCCGAAGGTCGCCGCCAGCGAGGTGCTCTCCAGGGAGGCCCACTGGGTCGAGTTGTTGATCAGGAGGGTGTCCCCCTCCCAGCGGGCGACGGTGGTGAGGAGGCCCATCGGGTTGTTGGTGTTGTCCACCGTGAAGTAGGTCTCGTCCAGCTGTACTTCGGCGGCGGCCAGCGCCCCTGCCGCGTCCCCCCACGCGGCGTCCCGCTTCCAGGGGTTCGTCCGCAGTTCGGCGCGGGGGTCCTCCAGTTCGAGCAGGGCCGGTTGCGCCGCGTAGTCGACACGGACGAGGCCGGCCGCCTCGGTGGCCTCCTCGAAGGTGTCCGCCACCACCACCGCGACGTGCTGGCCGTAGTGCAGGATCACGTCGTCCTGGAGGGGGGCGGGCGGGGACACGCCCAGGGGCGTCGTGGGTCCCCGTTCGAGGTGTCCGGCGTTGAGGTGGGTGAGCACGCACACGACTCCGGGGGCACCTTCGGCCTGCGTAGTGTCGATCTCGGTGATCCGCCCGGAGCCCACCGTGCTGCGCACGAGGACCGCGTGCGCCATGCCGGGATAGGCGAAGTCGCCGGGGTACGAGGCTTTGCCGGCCACCTTGAGCGGACCGTCGACACGGTTGACGCCGGGCCCGAGCAGCCGGGGGCGTGAGATCGTCGTCATGAGGTGACTCCCGTGACGGTGCGCAGTGTGCGTACGAGCGTGCGCTGGGCCAGTTCCACCTTGAAGGCGTTCTGCGGAAGGGGTACGGCCCCGGCCAGGGCCGCTCTGGCGGCAGCGGCGAACACCTCGCCGCCCGCGCGGCTGCCGGTCAGCACCACTTCCGCCTCCAGGGCGCGCCAGGGCACCGTCGCCACGCCGCCCAGACTCACCCGAGCCCACCGGATGACGTCGTCGTCTCCGAGCACCACGGCCACCGCGGCGGAGGCCAGGGCGAACTCGTAGCTCGTCCGGTCGCGCACCTTCAGGTAGTCCGACCGGGCGCCCTCCGGCAGCAGCGGTATCTCCACGGCGGTGATGAGTTCTCCCCGGCGCAGCTCGTTCTCCACGTCCGGGGTGTCGCCCGGGATCCGGTAGAAGCCGCTCAACGGGATCTCGCGGCGGCCGTGCGCGCCCGCGATGTGCACGACCGCGTCCATCGCGATCAACGCGACCGCGACATCGGAGGCGTGCGTGGCGATGCAGTGCGTGCTGGTGCCCAGCACCGCGTGCGTTCGGTGCGAGCCGGTGATGGCGGCGCACCCCGTGCCCCGCTCGCGTTTGTTGCACGCCGGGACCGTCGGATCGCGGAAGTACCGGCAGCGGGCGCGCTGCAGCAGGTTGCCGCCGATCGTGGCCATGTTGCGCAGCTGGACCGAGGCACTGCGCAGCAGCGCCTCCCTCACGAAGGGCAGGCGGCGTACCACCACGGGCTCGGCCGCCAGCTCCTCCATCGTGACCAGCGCCCCGACGACCAGCGTGCCCTGGCGCTCCTCCATACCGCGCAGCGGCAGCCGGGTGATGTCGATGAGGTGGCTGGGCCGCAGTACGCCGTCCTTCATCAGGTCCAGCTCGGTGGTGCCTCCGGCGAGGAAGTCGGCCTCGTCGTGCGCCTCCGCCTCGGCCAGGGCCGCGGACACCTCACGGGCCTGCACGTACTCAAAGGGTCTCATCGTGATCACCGGCCGCTTCCCGGATCGCGGCCACGATGTTCTCGTAGGCGCCGCAGCGGCAGATGTTCCCGCTCATGTACTCGCGGATCTCCTCGGGCGTACCGGTCCTGCCCTCGGACAGCAGGCCGAGCGCGGACATGATCTGCCCCGGCGTGCAGTAACCGCACTGGAAGCCGTCATGCCGCAGGAACGCCTCCTGCACCGTGTGGAGCTGCTCGTCGGTGCCGACGCCTTCGATGGTCGTCACGTCCCGGCCGTCGCATTGTGCGGCGAGCATGAGGCACGACAGCACGCGCTTGCCCTCGACGTGGACCGTACAAGCACCGCAGGTGCCCTGGTCGCAGCCCTTCTTCGTGCCGGTCAGACCCAGCCGGTCGCGCAGCGCGTCGAGCAGGGTGACACGTGCGTCCACGCGCAGGGGGTACTCCGTGTTGTTGACCCGCAGGGTGAACTCCGCCTGGGGAACGGCCCGTGTCGCGCCGGGCTTTGCCCGCATTGTCATGACACCTCGGTCTCCGGCGCCCCCCATCGCCTGTTCCACGGGTCACGGCACACGACGCGGCGGGCGCACTCCCCCCACCCCCCTGCGCTCATACCACGGCATGCGGTGACCCGCCAATCTTGTTCCACCGTAGGAGTCCCGACGGCCCACCGCATCCGCACGATCGATGTCCGGCACTGTGGCGGGCCCGGCAAGTGGCGGCTTCTTCACCTTCCGCGCCCGGCGGCGCCCGGCCGTGGCCGTTTTCCGCGTCCCTGGTGGAGGGGCACGTTGAGTGAGCGGGGCGGCTTCGGAACAGCGCAGTCCGACCGCGCGGACCACAATCTGCTGGACGGTGTCGCCCCGTGTATCGGAGACGTGCACCCGCAGGCTCAGGAAGCTCGCACCGGGCAGTTCCGTGCCGGGGCCAGATCTTGCCGCCCTCGGACAGGAGGTCGTTGAAGGGGTCGACCAGCAGGACGGATGTGCGGCGGAGGTCATGGGCGGGGCACGGTTTCCACTCCAATCCAAATGACTGCCACCATCCACATGTTAGATCGCGCCCATCATCCTGAAAGTCAAACCCAAGCAGCTTTCCGCCCCATATCGGACGTGGGTGTATGATGAATGTCATCCAGTTGCGCGGCGTCCCCACAACGCCGCCCCCCGGAAGGCAGGCACGGACATGGGCCACTCACAGGCAGAGAAGGCGGCGACCCGCGCACGCGTCCTGCAACTCGCTTCACGCAAGGTCCGCACCGAAGGCGTCACCCGCCTCGGCATCGCGGAACTGATGAACGAGGCCGGACTCACCCACGGCGGCTTCTACAAGCACTTCGCCTCACGCGACGACCTGATCGCCCAGGCCGCAGCCGTCGCACTGGCCGAGGGCACAGCAAAAATGGAACGCGCCGCGAACAAGAACGAGCAGGACGCACGCGCCGGCCTCATCGACGCCTACCTCACCAAACGACACCGGGACGCACCGGCCACCGGCTGCGCACTCGTCTCCCTCGGCGCCTCCGCAGGACGCAACGACTCAGACTTCAAGGACGCCTACGAGCAACAGGTCCACGCCTACCTGGAACTCATCGAAGGCCTCGACGACTCCGACGACACCCGCGCCGAAGCCATGCTCACCCTCAGCGCACTCGTCGGCGCCCTGCTCATCTCCCGGGCCGTCGCCGACAACAACCTCTCCGACGAACTACTGCAGACCGTCGCCAAGCGCCTGAAGCAACGCGGACCACAGGCCTCACCGACCCTCACCTGACCACACCCGCAGGCCCGCTCCCACGCCCAGCCACTCTCCACCACCAGCCTGCGCCAGCCCAGGGGCCCGAACCAGCCGTGCTCAGCTCTCATGTGTGAAGGTGCGCCGCGGTCCAGGCTGGCCGACTGCGGGAGCGGGAACCCCTCGACCAGCTTGCGGACCGGGTCTCTGAGGGCCGGCTGACCGCTTTCCTGGATTCCGGCCTCGCTCCGCCACTGGGCGCCGCCCAGAAGCCGTTGCCGTCGCCGCGCGGCAGGACCAGGTCGTGGACGGTGCCGTCCGGTGCGGTGAGCGTGGGCTTTCCGGCAACGGTGCCGTGGCGCCACCGGTCCGGTGCGGCCGGGGGCTTCCACGGCGGGGGCGGTGCGCCGGGTGCCCGGGTCCGTCCATGGTCGTGTCCGCCGGGCCGTCGACGGAGGTTCGGGCCGAGGACCGCACACGTCATGTGGGCCGTCGCCGGGAGCCGATCGGCTCAGTCGCGGGGTCGCAATCGGCCGTTGATTCACGCGGCAGCACATCATGGGTCGGCGACAGCCCACGCTGTCCATGAATCTATATCTGACGGTCCATCATTTTCTTCGTCAGGAACGATTCTCCGCTCAGGGCCTTTCTCTGGGTATGGCGCTCCAATTGGCCAGAGGCCGCTGTGCTGAGCCCGTTTCAGCGGTCACAGTGAGCTGCTCGCACACCGGCCCCGACCGCAGCAGGGACGCGTAGGCCGTCGAGGAGCAGATCCAGGCCCCGGTGAGTGTCTGCGTCCCGATAGCTCACTCGAGGCAACGGGCGGGCCAGTCGAGACATCTAGACATCTAGACATCTAGACGACGAGCTCGTGGAGTCCGAAGGTCTCCCTTGCTTCCGGCTCCGCGTGCTCGGCCGGGCGGGACATGATGAACAGCAGGACCGCGTGAAACAGTGAGCGGCGATCAGCGCGAGACCGTCGGCCTGGCGGAAGGGCAGGACTGTGACGAGTGCCTGGGCCAGAGCGCGACGCACGTCCATGCGTGACCTAGAAGGAGCACTTCGAGATGATGATCGGGGCCGAGCCTGGGTATAGTGCAAGCAGTACCTCTTACTCAGGCACAGGGGCCCCGCCGATGCATCGGCGGGGCCCCTGTATTTGTGCTGTCAGGCCACCTGCAGGTTGGGGCGTCCTTCCGCGGGAGGCACTGAGGCGTAGGCGGGCAGCTTGAGGTTGGGCAGCTCGCCGGCCTTGATGTTCACGATGGCCTGCCGGAATGAGGTCTCCATGGCCTCGGGACTCTCGTACTTGGCTGCGAGGGGGTGCAGCCGGTAGGAGTTGCCCTTGCCGCCGTCCTCGTTCTTCGGGCGCAGCACGATGTTGAGGTCGCACAGCGGGGCGATGAGGTTGCTGATGGCCTGGGGGGTGACGCGGTATTCCCTGGCCATGTCCTTCTGCTTTATGGGCAGGTGGCCGCCGAAGTTTGACCGGTAGAGAAGGTAGTTGAGGAACTTCACCGAGGATCCGGAGATCGGGAGCGCCCAGATGCGCTCGGAGACGACCGGAGACAGCACCTCAGCCATCGGTATCCCTTTCTCGTCGTGTGCAGCGGGTTGGTTGGTGGATGTGTATCACCCGGTGCGTTTTCCTCTGTTGTAGTTCGTCTGCTGGGTGAAACCGAGGTCCAGCTCCTCCTGGTGCAGGTCGGGTCCGATGGCGTTGGGGAAGGCCTCCGGGTCGCGGTCGTGCTGGGCGGCGATCTGTTCGAGGACGGCGTGCTGGGCGGTGCTGTTCCCATGGAACCAGAGTTTCACGTTCAGCTGGATGACGCCGTTGCCGAGCTGCTCGACCCACTTGTAGCCGACCAGGGCCCGGACGGCGCGGTTCACCGTGGAGCGGGTGATGCGCTTGCCGTCCTTTTTCTCGGCGAGCCTGTTGAGGCCGTCGGTGATCTCCTGCTGGGTGTACTGGGCGACTCCAGTGCCCCGCTCCTGGCCGCCGGCGACGTACAGGAACACGCAGAGCTGGGACTTGGTGATGGAATTGGCGACGGCCAGCTGTGCCAGGAGCTGCGTGAACCAGTTGCTCGCCAGGCTGTAGCCGGCATCGCCCGCCATGTCGTGCACGGCCCGGTGGTCAGGCTCGTACTCGAAGGTGACGTTCTTGAGCCTGCGACGGTCGCGTGGGTCGGTGCTCGGGGTGCTTTGGCCAAGCTGCTCGCCCAGAACCTGCAACAGGTCGTCGAAGCCGAGGTCCTCAGATGCTCCGCTGGGGACAACTCGTGGTCGTGGGCTCCGGGGTGTTGGTGGATCAGATGTCACAGGACCTCCTTCATTACTCAGGCGATCCTGAGACTAGCCCAAAAATCAACTAGAGCTTGTCTTTTGCTGCGTCGGCGTGCCGACGAGCCCTCTGCGGACACCACCCGTGCCGGGCGCGCTCCAAAAATCAACTGGGCATGGATCTTCAGGGCGCCCAGGCCCAAGAACTCAAGCAGTACTTGATTTCCAGTGCCGCAATGGCAGCACATTTCATGTGCCTGAGGCCTTCCGACACCGCCCTTGGACCCCCCTCGGCCCCACCCTGCACAACGCCCTGACCTGCGACGTTCCTCTCCACCACCAGGGGACTCAGAAATCAAGCAGTAGTTGATTTCCAAGCCCGAATGTGCGCGCCAGGTTGACATTCCGAGGTCGGAAATGTGCCCCCCAGAGCACTGACTACAGTCTAAAAGCGCAGGTCAGAGGCCTAATTTCGCTGACGCTTCTTATTAAAGAGCCCACAAGTACAGCCCCCTTGCCCAGCTCCTGGGCCCAGCCCCGCATCACAGCCTTGAGCCTGTAAATATCCCATAACTGCATCGAATACCTCGTACAACCCTATACAACCCCATCATGGACAGCGACCCACGAAAGCCAACCACCACGGCGGATCACATACGGACTCAGGAACGGAGGCCACCGGCACCACCCACTCATCTCAACCACGCCATCTGCGTTTCAGGCCGTCACTACGCAGTTGCCGCAGCCGTTCTGATTCCTCGGTACCTCCACCTGACGTGATCGCAGGTGGTGATGAGGTCGCGATCGATGGCCGACGCGGTCCCAGTACCGGAAGGCGCTGACCATGGTCAGTTGGGCGGCGTCATCCAGGATGCCGGGTTCGGCCTCCTGCCAGATGAGATGCCGACGCACCATCGGCTCGTAGTGGCGGAAGAACTCTTCGAAGCCCGCCGGGCCGTATTGCGCAGTGCTTGCGGGGGGCTGACGCCACGTCAACACCGGGCAGCATCCGCTGGCTCGGCAACTACCACGGCGTGGCCGCCGCGAGCGCGGCGATCCATCCGATCTGGACCGACACCCGCACCCGCGACACACAGATCTTCACAACCGCGCTGCGCTGGACCGTTGGGACGCGCGTGCCGAGAGTGCTCAACAGGATCCCCACCCCCGATCTTTGCCGACGCTTCCGAAGAACCTACGAACGAAACGCCGTCATCGAGCTGGTTGTGTGTCAACTATCACGTGGAATAGGCAGTTCAAGAACTCGCAGTGCCTGCCTGGTGCCGAGGCCGTGCCCGTACGACCCGGTTCGCGGCCGTTTTCTGCAGCAGGCCGTAGGCGAGGACCGGCAGGAGCAGGTGTGGTTTGTCGGGGAGCGTGGCGGTGATCAGCACGGCGCCGGCGCTGCTGTTGTTCATTCCGCAGGCGAGCGTGAGCGACGAGGCGGCGGGCGGCTCCAGCCGCAACAGGCGGGCAGCGCAGCGGCCCAGTACGAATGAGAGCAGGCAGACCAGTGCCGCCACGGCCAGTGCCGCACCGAACAGTAGGGGCCTCGGGCGGGTGAGGAAAGACCCCAGGGCGCCGCTGGCGTTGACGTACGTCAGGACGAGTGAGCCGGCCAGGGCTACCGGCACGACGACACCCAGCACGCGGCTCAGCCATGACGGAGGCAGAGCGAGCCGAAAGAGGATGCCCGCCGCGCAGGGCAGGACCACGCCGACGAGGGTAAAGCCGCCGCGGACGCTGTGATCGCTCACGGCCAACGACCGCGCGTAGCCGCCGCTGAGCAGCGGCGTCAGGAGCCGGATCACCAGCGGGACGGTGAGGGGGCTCAGGAGGGTGGAGGCGAGCACGAGCCCCACCATCGTCGGCTGGTCGCCGTCGCCTTTGCCGGTCCACACCGTGGCCCCTGCCGCTACGGGCATCGCCACGATCAGGATCATCGCGGTGACCAGGCCGCTGCCGCCATCGGCGTCGGGCGACCAGTGCAGCAGGAACGCGACGAACGGGATGACCAGCAGCGGGATCGCCAGGTGCAGCACGAGCCCCGCCAGCAGGGCACTCGGGCGCCGCAGCACCCGGCCCAGCGCACGGACGGGAACCTGGAGCCCGACCGAGAACAGCACCAGCGAGAGCAGGAACGGGGTGCTGGACAGCGGCAGGCGGAACGGCGTACCGAGCGGCAGGGTGTGTGCCTGGCGCAGCCATAGTCCGGGCCCGGGCAGGAGCAGGGCGCCGACGTAGGACAAGACGACCGCGCGGCCCAGCCGGCGCCGTAGCCAGGCGGTCGCGCGGTCAGTGGGCCGGGTGGTGGTGATCGGGGTATGCAAGGCGGTCTACTTCCGTCGCGGGGGCGGGGGCGGGACGGAATGCCGCTATGCGAAGAAGGTGTGCGCAGGTGTGCATGGCGCCATGCTGCTGGTGCGGGACCGGTGAGGCGAGTCGTACCGCGCGGCAGTCAGGATGCGTTCAGGCACCCGGTACGCCGCGATCGGCTACCTCGCGCCCCTCCCCCTCGGACGGGACTGGCGTCGCTTGCGGTAGCGCGCGGGCTGCCACGGCGGGTTCGGCTTGCCTCCGGGGTACTGCCACGTTCGGCGACGGCGCTGCGGCGACTTCGGACGCGGGTACAGGGCCGCTCGCTGGCCCGGGCGGCAGGCGTCGGCCTGTCGTACGAGAGCCTGTCCGAGGACGTCGCCGAAGCGATCGGGACGCGGCGGCCCGGCCGCTCGTAACCGCATACGGGTGCGGCCCGGTCTGACCTACAGGTCGGGCCCGCTCTCGCCCGGCAACCTCTGTGGCTGCGTGCTTCCCAAAGGAACCAGTGCCGGCCTACGCGCCCCTCCCCCAGTCAGCCGACCGCAGCCTTTCCCAGCTGTTCGCGGTGCGCCCGGGCCGTGGCCATCAGCCCGTCGAGCGTGTCCCTGGTCCGCACGAGGTCGGCGATGTGTGTGGAGAGCCGCTCGCGCTCCATTGCCATCCGCTCCAGCGCAGAGTCGGAGTTTTCCTCGCTGGGCGCGTCGACGCAGGGCAGCAGCTCGGTGATGGTGCGGCTGGACAGGCCGGCGGCGTACAACCGCTGGATGAATGCCACCCGTTCGACCTCGTTCTCCGTGTAGTGCCGCTGCCCGCTCGGGCTACGGGTACTGGTGAGCAGCCCCTGCTCCTCGTAGTAGCGCACGGACCGGACGCTGACTCCGGCGCGTGACGCGAGCTCCCCGATCCTCACAGAGCCTCCCCCGCTGAGTTCTGCGTCACAGACCCTTGCCTCTGACGTCAGTGTGAGGTTTTAGCGTAGCCGCCGTGCCCGAGGTGCGGGCACGGCGGAGCGCGAAGGAGTCCTGACATGACGACCCTCTTCACCAGCTACCGGCTCGGCGGCCTCATGCTGCCCAACCGGATGGTCATGGCCCCGATGACCCGGGTGCGGGCCGCCGCCGGTGGCCTGGCGACGTCGTCGATGGCGACCTACTATGCCCAGCGGGCCACAGCCGGGCTGATAGTGAGCGAGGGGGTGCAGCCGAGCGCGATCGGGCAGTCCAACCCCGGTACACCGGGACTGCACACCGATGAGCAGGTCGAGGCATGGCGCCCCGTGACCGCCGCCGTCCACGCCAACGGCGGCCGGATCTTCGCTCAGCTCATGCACGGCGGCCGGGTCTCCCATTCCGACACCACCGGCCTGCAGCCGGTCGGGCCCTCAGCCGTCCCCGCCGTCGGCGACGTGTTCACCCCGACCGGACTCCAGCCCGCTCCGACGCCGCGCGCGCTGGACACCGCCGAAGTGCCCGAGCATGCGCGGTCGTACGGCGATGCCGCACGCCGTGCCGTCGACGCGGGCTTCGACGGTGTGGAACTCCACGGCGCCAACGGCTACCTGATCTCGCAGTTCCTCTCGTCCAACGCCAACCTGCGCACGGACCGCTACGGAGGCCCGATCGCCAACCGGATCAGGTTCGCCGTCGAGGCCGTCGCCGCCACCGTCGAGGCCGTCGGCGGGGACAGGACCGGCATCCGCTTCTCACCGGGCGGGACCTTCTGGGGAGTTCAGGAGACCGACGTCCGGGAGCTCTACACCGCGCTACTGGCCGAACTGGCCCCCCTCGGGCTGGCCTATGTGCACCTCGAGGCCACTGCCGACGAAGAAGTGCTCGTCGCCCTGCGACGAGCGTGGCCGGGCGCCCTCATCATGAACCCCGTCCTTCCGATGGGACCGAAGCAGACCAGCCGGGACGACGCCGACCACTGGCTCGATCTGGGCGCCGATCTCATCAGCTTCGGCCGCGCCTTCCTCGCCAACCCCGACCTGGTCGAGCGGCTGCGGGGCGGACTTCCGATCGCCCCCGTCGACGAGGCCACGTATTACCAGGGTGGTGACGCGGGCTACCTGACCTACTCGGCCCACCAGTACGCGGGTTGATTCCGAGCCGCGGCGAACGAGCGAAATCGAGCGAGGCGGGACAGCACGGGCATGTCGCTGGTTCGCACCGCTCTCCAAGGTGGACCGCTATTACGCCGTAATAGATGCGGTGGGTGATCGGGACCGCCGGCTGCGCCTGAAGAAGGATCGGGTCCCCTGCCTCAATGTGGCAGGGGACCCGACGGTCCTTCCCGGTCAGAGAGCCGCATCAGCGCCGTTGGATGCGGCCAACTGGTCGTGGTACCCGTTCAACAGCGCCAGCATCTTCTGGAACTCGGTGGGGCTCATCTTGCGGATCAGGTGGTGGGCGAGGAAGACCCCGTCCTCATAAGGCAGTCGGGGCGGCTTACGGCTTCCGGTATCCGGCTGCTCCGCGACAGCCGGGCTGTCGTTGGTGCGCGGTTCGGGCACAGTCTCCGCGGACTTCCCGGTCCGCTCCCCCGACGAAGACACCTCCGGATCCGGGCTGTCCTCCTGCGTCTCCGGCTCCTCTATTACGTCGTAATAGGCGGCGGCGGTCGCAGAGGGCCGAGTGTCGGTGTCGGCCGCCTGCTCCTGCGGCTCCGCCTTCTTCCGCTTCTGATCTGCCCTCTCGGCGCCCTCGCCGGCTCGCCGCTCCTTGAGCTCTTCCAGGGCCGACTGTTGTTGTTCAGCAGGCTTCTTACCCACGGCGCGCAGCAGGTCGATGGGTTCCTGGCCGATGCGTGCTTGGAGTTCGGGGGTGAGGGTGAGCAGGGCGAGGCGCTGCGACACCCAGCCCTGGGAGCGGTGCAGGCGCTTGGCCAGGGCGGTCTGGGTGCCGTGGATGGCCAGCAGACGTTCCAGGGCTCGGGCCTCGTCCAGTTCCTCGAGGTCCTGGCGGTGGATGTTGGCGACCAGCGCTGACTCGAGGAGTTCGTCGACTGTGGTGCCCTGGTCGTCGCTGACCATCACCTTGATGGTGGCAAGGCCGGCTTCTCGGGCGGCCGCGAGCCGGCTACTGCCGTCGATGACGACGTGGGTGGTGTCCGGCTCGAGGTCATCTTCGTCGACCGGGTTGACCTTGGTGTAGGCGTCACGGTTCATGACCGTGATGGCCACTTTCTGCCCGTGCGTCTTGAGGCTGCCTGCGAGGTCGGTGAGGTCTCCGAGGCTGGAGCGGGGGTTGTCCGGGTTGAGGCTGATGCGGTGGACCGGGAGTTCAGTCGGCGCGGCGATGCCTTCGGTGGGTACGCCGGTGGCGGCGGCAACGGCCTGTCGGCGCGCGCTGACGCCTCGGGCCTGGCCGCCGCCGAAGCGTCCGGCGCCGAGTTGGTCGGCCTTGCTCATGAGATCTCCCTGGCCAGCGCGCGCATGCCGATCGCCTGCTGTGATTTGGGGGCGTAGGACAGCAGGGGCTGCTTCATGCGGACGGCCTCCTTCTGTTCCTTGAGGTCTCCGATGAGTCCGACGACCCGCGGATCCTTTATGTCGACCCATCCCTGGAGGGAGGAGGTGGCGATGTAGCCGCGGCGGCCGTCGTAGAGATTGACGACGATGCCGAGGTAGTCGATGTCGATCTGCAGGTCGCCGCGGAGGTCGTCGATCTGGTTGGTGAGGAGTTCATAGGCGTCGGCTGAGCTGTCCTCGGCCTGCACGACGATCAGGGCGCCGGACTGGCCGGGCTTTTCGTCGGCGCGGCGGCGGCCGTAGTAGGCGGCGGCGTCCATGCTGAGCCCGAGGCTGGGCGGGCAGTCGACGAGGATGACGTCGTAGTCGGCTTCGAGCGGGGCAAGTGCCCGCTCGAGGGCGGCTTCCCGGGCGCGTACCGCGGACAGGCGTACGTCGAGCAGGAACGCGTCGTTGCAGGCGGGCAGGAGGTGGAGGCGATCGCCGAAGTTCTCGTCGTCGATGGAGACGATGAGGTCGCGCAGGTCGCCCTTGGGGTCGCCGGCCATGTGGTTGGTGAGGCTGTCACCGTTCATCGGCAGCGGCGCGGCACCCAGTTGGTTGGTGAGGTGGCACTGCGGGTCGAAGTCGACGAGCAGGACGCGCAGCCCGAGGCCGGGAAGGTCTTCGACGTCGAGAGGGCTGTCGGTGTTCTCGCCTGCGGCGGCGGCGAGTTGTTTGGCGATGCGGACGCGGTGCAGGGTGCCGGGGTCTTCGGCCAGGGCTTCGCCGGTGCCTGCGGTGATGGCGGTCTTGCCGACGCCACCCTTCTGGTTGCAGACGATGATGCGGCGTGTGATCGCGGGGCGTTCGATGTCCGGGGCCGGGTTGGAGTCGAGCCACAGCTTCACGGACTGGGCGAGGCCTTGGATGAGGGAGACGCGGCGGTCGGCGACGACGCTGCGAAATTCCTCCCACTGGCCTTCGGGGAGGAAGGTAGAGAAGGAATCGGCGCCCGCAGTGTCGACGCCGGCCGGTGCTGATGCCAAGTTGCACCAGTCGCTGATGCCCTGTTCGACGGCGGCCTGGATTTCGATGCCGCGCTGGGCGGCTCTGATTTTGAGGTCCTGCCGGAGCCATCCCGGCAGTTTGGAGACGACCTTCTCGCGGTCGCTGGAGGTGGCTGGCGAGGTCATGGTGGACACCTTACTAACGTTCTTGATCGTTCGTGTCATCGACACGTTAGTTAGGCAGACTTGTTATGACTGAGCCGCCCGCGGGAGCCCGCTCGGCTATTACGCCGTAATAGCCGACGAGACGTCTGGTAGTGGGCCGGTGGACCCCAACTGACCCTTTTGCTCCGTCTCACCGGGTCCGGCGAAGCCGCGCTGGCGCTGGCGCTGGCTCACGCGGAGATCTCCGGCACATGGACGGATCCCCCGGGCGCGGGCGGGTCTTCCTCCGGCCTCCGCAGTGCTCCGCCCTCGTTCGGCCCCGCCCCGCTTGCCGCGATTCCCGGGCAGTTCTCCCCCGCCACTCCCCCTGAGGCACCCTCAGCAACCGACGCTCGTGGCTTCGTCAGCCGGAGTCCAGTCGGTGTCCGTCGCCGCCGGCACGGCAATCCGGCGGCAGTCGGGGGAGAGGGCCGCTATGCCGTAGTCGGCGTCGATGTCGTTGTGGAACCAGTCCGCATAGGCCTCGAGGCGGAACCATGTGCTCTGCCGCACCTGGCGCTCCACCTCTTCCGCGCTCACGCCGGGGGTGAACACGGGGCGGTTCCGCAGCGGGACGAGCAGCCGCCGCGGGGCACAACTATTACGGCGTAATAGAGGAGCCGCTCCGCGCAGGGTGTGTTCCGGCGAAGGCATCGCTGTCGCGGCTGTCCAAGACTGGCGTCGAGCTATTACGCCGTAATAGGGCTCGGACGGTACCCGTGCCCTTCCCCAAGCGGTCCGAGCGGCGCGTCTCGACGACGGCTGAACGCCGACTCAGTCAAGCGGCGTGACAGCCGCCGCGGTCACGGCAAATGAGCTCCATGCCGGGTGCTCGGGGTGAGCCAGGCGGCGAAGGTGACTGCCTCCCGCTCGGGCAGTAGGTCGACCGGGGCACAGGTCTCGCAATCGACCAGTACGGGGCCGCAGCTGTTGTGCTCCTTGCGCAGGGCGAACTCGTCGAGCCCGAGCACCCGGGGCGTCGCCGCGAACGGGTCCGGCAGCGCCATGACCAGGGCCAGCAGAGTTGAGTGGCCTTGGTCGGCCGGGCCGGCGAGCGCTTGGCCGGGCGGCTCCCGGTACCGGTCAGCCGGAAGACAGCGCAGCGGCGTGTGTCGCCCTCGTGCGCCTCGCGAACTATTACGCCGTAATAACTGGCGCCCTTGACGTTCGATGCAGCGGACGCAGAGGAGAAGGGAGCTGTCGGGTCCGAGGCGTCCTCCGGAGTGCCGGGCGCGAGGATCGTCCGACGCACTACGGAAGTGCTTCTGCCAGGTTGCCGCTGCGGCCGCGCACCGACTCGGACGACGTGCTGACGTCGAGCTATTACGCCGTAATAGGGCTCGGCCGGTACTCGGCCCTTTCCCCAGCAGTCCACAAGCGGTGGTGTGGTGTCTCCGCGGACCTGGGGGAGTCTCACTACTTCTGGAGCACGGTGGCTGCGTCTGTCCCGTCTCGCTGAGCCTGGATGAGTCTCACCGAGCTGAGTGGGACGGCTTCCAATCGTCACCCTGGCCATCGCGCTCGGCGACATGCCAGAGGCGTGGCGGCCCGCGCTGGGGATATCCCCCCTCCCGATCCTGGGGGAGGCCGGATCGCGCCCCGCTGGGGGGCGAATCTAGCGTTCGGCCATGACTTCGACTCTGCGAAGGCACCTCGCCGTAGCACTGGGTGTCGCCACGCTGCTCGCCGCCGAGGTGGCCACCGCCGTCGCCCAGCCCGCCGGTCCCTCTCCCGTCGAGCGGTTGCGCCAGGACACCGAGGCGATCCACGCCCTCGGTATCAGCGGTGTGCAGGCCCGCGTGATCGCGCCTGACGGTCGGCAGTCGGTCGCCACCAGCGGCGCCGCCGACCTGAACACCGGCCGCCCGGTCCCTTCTGACGGCTACTTCCGCATGGCCAGTACGTCCAAGACGCTGGTCGCCACGGTGGTCCTCCAACTGGAGGCCGAGGGCAGGCTGTCCGTGGCCGACACGGTCGACCACTGGCTGCCGGGAGTGGTGCGAGGCAACGGCAACGACGGCAGCCGGATCACCATCCGCCAACTGCTCCAGCACACCAGCGGCATCCACGACGACCTGCCCGGATACACCACGCCGGAGGAGTACTACCAGCAGCGGTACGACGTCTACGGCCCCGAGCGGCTGGTTGCCCGCGCCATGGCCCACGCGCCGGACTTCCCGCCCGGCGAGGGCTGGGAGTACTCCAACACCGGCTACGTCCTGCTCGGCATGATCATCCAGAAGGCCACCGGTCACCCCGCCCACGAGGAGATCGAAGACCGCGTCCTGCACCCGCTCGGCCTCGACCAGACCCGGTGGATGGGCACCTCGCCCACCCTGCCCCGGCCGCACGCCAAGGCCTACCAGCTCTTCGGACCCGGTTCCGTGGTGGACGTCACCGACCAGATATCGGTGGACTCCGAGATCCTGTCGTTCGTCACGACCACACGGGACGAGAACGGCCTCTTCCGCGCGCTGCTCGCGGGCCGCCTGCTACCGGCGCGACAGCTGGCCGAGATGAAGCAGACCGTCCCCGTGAGCGCGGAGGTCCAACAGCTGTGGCCCGGCGGCCGATACGGGCTCGGTCTGGTCGAACGCCCCCTGAGCTGTGGAGGAACCTACTGGAGCCACGAGGGCGGGGACGGCGGCTACATCACCCACAACGGCGTCACCGACGACGGCAGGCGAAGCGCCGTGGTCTCCATGTCCGAGGCACGCGGCGACACCCCGGAGCACATCCTGGGCCAGGAGAACGCGGCCAGTGCCCTGATCGACCACGCACTGTGCGCTGCCCCTCTTCGTCAAGAGCATTAGCACCACCGACCAGGCCGAGGCGCTCCCGTTGCCGAGAGGCACGCGCTCAGCCTTCGCCGCAAGGTGGGGGAGTGGAGCCGACCATGGCGCCGCCGCACAGTCGGTTCAGTCCGAACACACCGCGACCGCTGCGGCATAGGCCAGCTGAGCGTCTTCCGTCCTCGCCGCACGGAGCGCCGTTTCCCGCTCGACTCGCTGAAGAGCTCGTACCGTGGCGTTGAGGTAGGTACCGAGACTGACCTTCTGGGTCGGTGTCTGGCAGTTGGGAAGAACAGCGGCGACTTCGTCCAGCCAGTCGTTGACTTCGCTGTCCGGGACGAAATCATCGCGGTGTTCGAGAAGGCGGCGCGCAACGGGGAGCAAGAGCTCGTGCCGCCGCCGCGCGGCCTCTTCAGCACGACGCTGAGCGGCAGCACGCTCCGCGATCCGGCGCTCGGCCTTCACGACGGCCTCGGGGGTGCGGCGCACCGGTTGGCCTTCGCTCTCATCATCGTTGAGCGTGAGCGCTTTGAGCCGTTTGGACTTGTTGTACGCCGCGCTCGGTCCGCCGACGGCGAGAGGGGGCGCCAAGTCGGCCCACTCGACACCGGCGGCCCGGGCCGCTTCGATCGCTTTGATCTGATGGATCTCGGCCTGCTCGCGGACGTACTCCCAGAGCAGGACTCTCTTGAGGGCGGCTGCACGTCGTGCGTCTTCATCCGCCCTGCCAAGTGCTGAGGCGTGCGTCTCGGTGTAGAGCAGTGCGCCGAACAGTTCGTCGTCTGCGGGCATCCTCCCGATGTCGGGATCCTCGGCCTTCTCGTGCAGGTCCCGCAGTTCACCGACAATCGCTGCGGTGTCCAGGGTGCCGATCCGGATGGGCCTTCTGAGCAGGGGACTTGTGCGCTTTGGCGCCCTGCGCGGTTTCGTCGCCATGTCTGAGATTGTGCCTGCCGGAGCCGATTCACATTTTGTGAATCCCGCTTGGCGACGACTTTCCGACTCCTGTGGTCGGGTGAGCATGGACGTTGGCCTGCTGGGGCTTTCGGCGTTCCATGGCCTCATCGCTCCTCACAACGGGCTGGCTCTTCACCGCGGGCAGGCCTATGACGTCTCCGCCTGAAGTGCGGAGCGACTGACTGCGTCGGCAGCGCCGGCATGGCACTCCAGGCGCGGGCCAGAACGGCATGCACGTACTGGCGGCAGAGCACGTCGCCTGTCGTTCCACCAGGGCGTGTTCCCGGCTGGCGGCTTCCGTCCATGGGACCGGATGATGCGGTGCGCCCTCCCGCCAAGCATCTGTGCTTGGCGGGAGGGCGCACCGATGGTGAGTGACCTGCCCAGCCCCCGAGGCGGTGCAGATCCAGCTCTACGGGCGGGCCCCCGTGCCGTCCGTACAGCTGCATGCGGTCTTGCGGAACGTGCCCGACAGGCGGGCAGAGATGAACAGCACCGTGACCGAGGTGCTGGCTGTTCGGCTCGGCTGTGGGCTGACGAGGGTGCCGAAAGGCTTCATCGGCGGCCCGTCACCAGACGATCGAGCCGGTGTGCAGTCCGGTCTCGTTCCGTGTCGCCGATTCGTCCCCGCTGACGCCTGCTTCGGCCTGGTCCGCGGCCTCCGACAGCGCGCGATACACCACGTCCCAGCCAGGGGCCCCGTGTGGAGAGTCCTCGACGAGCTGCTCTCCCTCCCGCAAGTAGGCCAGCATCCTCTCGTGAGGAGAGGAGTGCTTCTCGTGCTCCATTTGCATCCCCTTTTCCGTGTCTCGATTCTTCGTCTGTGGGAAGCGCTCCCTTCGTGTCTGGAGCGGTAGGTCCCGAGTCGGGGCCACGGGTTTCGCCTCTCGCGACCACCGTGGCCCCGAGAGGCGAGCTACTGCTCTGCGTGCGGTTCGGATATGCGCTTGGCCTTGGTCTCCGCCTTCTCCAAATCCCTGGAGACGGTCGCGGACGAGACCTTCAGCAACGCTGCGATCTCGATGCCCTTCAGGCCCCAGACGTGGGTCAGTTCCCAGACCGTCGCCTGCCGCTCGTCACGGATCGCGGCCTTCACCGCGGCCAGCAGCTCGAGGTATTCCAAGCCCGAGGTGATGTCGTACGGAGCGGTGGTGTCCGGCCATGGCCTGCCGCCCTCCGGGAGCTCGTCCGAGGGCCGTTCCAGCTGGGCGCGCATCCGTCCCAGTTCCGAGAGGAACTTGTTGCGGGCCACGACCGTCGCGAATACGATGACCGGCTTCTTGAACACGGTGCCCCTGCGAAATTCCTGGATCACCGCGAGACAGGCTTCCTGGGTGACGTCGTGGGCCAGGTGGTAGTCACGCGTCATCCGCATCACCACCGCCAGAAGCCGCGGATGGACCTCCTTCAGTACCTCGCTCAGCTTCGCCTCCTTTTCACGGGACAGCCGGTCTCGTGGCCGCGCGGGACCCGCTCCTCCTGAGTTGGTTGCCATGGGCCGTCCTTCCACCGGACTCAGGCGGGGATGGACCCCGCAGAGGTTGGTTGGTAGTAGGACGCACAAGCGGCCAACTTCTTTCATCCGCCGCGAGGTTGACGGCGCAAAAAATCCCGCAGCACGGCCGTCCTGACAGGCATGGACACTCGAACCGCGCTTGCTCTGGCACTCGGCGCACTGGCCGTCTACGCCGCATACCGCAATCCCGAACTCGGCACTGCGATCGGCGTGGGCGTCATCGTCGTGACCCTGCTCCTGGCGTTCCTGAAGTAGGACCATGGGCCTGCCCGACGTCCGCCTGGCTGTCGGCACGGGATGCTACGACGCTGGCCGTGTCCTCTTCAGTCCCTGGCTCTTCAGTCCCTTTCAGTCCCTGCCCTTCAGTCCCTGGAAAAAGTGCAGGTCAAACGGGTATGAGGCCTGGTTCAGGGACTCAAGGGACTCAAGTTTGTAATTATGAGCCAGTCCTGTGTGCGGGTACGCGCGGGCGCATCTGTTCCTCTACAGGTAGCTACAGGTAGCTAGCTAGCTGATAATTGGGGATTTCAGTCCCTACAGTCCCTTGCGAGTAGGTCATTGGCCCTCTGACCTGCGAGAATGCTCAGGGACTGAAGCGAGGGACCAAAGGGCTGCGGGAGGCGGCTCCGTCCCTGTCGGCCCGTGGCGGGCCGCCGGCAAGCCGCCTGGAGGCCCTGTCCGGTGGTAAGTCCGGCGTGGTTCACGCCCGCACTCGGGCTCCAGTCCCTGGCGCCTGGAAGGGCGCGTCACAGCTGGTTGTGCGAATTACGGCCCCTCCAGTCACTCACAATTCGGGCATTGCTCTCATAGCTTCTGTCGCGAGGCGACTCAAGGGACCGTAGGGACTGGAAGGCTGATAAGCCGCCACGCGGGGGAGCTGCCTCCCGCTGTCAGTCTTGGGTCCTAGACTCTCTTCCGAAACACAGTCCCTACAGTCCCTTGAGTCCCTCACCCCGGCACGTGGTCACCGCACTGGCCGGGCCTGACAGGGACCGAAGGGACGAGAACTTCGAAGAAGGACAGACACGTGCTCGGCCCCAGCGCGAGGAGAGTGCCAGCAGGCCTTGCGAGGCCTGCAGCACCGCATGCCGTGGCGCGGTGGTGTGCCGAGCAGGGCTGGCCTGTCCATCCGCTTGCGCCGGGCCGCAAGACGCCCGCAGGGAACTGTGCAGCCTGCAAGGACCAGCACCACCAGCCGGCTGACTGCGCCTGTCTTCCCGCCGGGCGCCCGTGCCATGGTTTCCACGCCGCGACGACCAATGCCGCGCGCATCGACGCCTGGTGGTCCGGTACCGCGTCCTGGGGCGTCGGCGTCGCCTGCGGGGGAGCCGACCTGATCGTCATCGATATCGACGCGCACTCTGCGCCGGTCCCTGACCGCAACCGCCTTCTGCCCGGCATCGCCATCCACGACTCCGTCGACCTGCAGGGGCTGGCGTCCGGCTTCGACACCCTCGCGCTGCTGGCGGCACTGCGTCGGCAGCCCAGCCCCGCCGACGACGCCAGCACCCTGCGCGTGCGCACCCCGTCCGGTGGCCTGCACGTCTGGTACCGAAACCCCCACCCAGCCACCCGGTTCCGCTGCTCGACCGGATCCAGCTCCAAGGTCGCCCTGGCGTGGCAGGTCGACGTACGGGCCGACGGCGGCTACATCGTCGCGCCCACCACCCGCACCACCCAGGGGACGTATCTGCGTGAAGGGCCGACCCGACTGCCCGCGCCCTTGCCCGAATGGCTCGGCGAAGAACTCGTGAGGACCGGCCACGTGATCCAGCGCCCAACGGTCCGTCCCCGACCCAAGGTCGCCCGCACCCGCCGTCCCCGAACCGCTGCCGACGGGTACCGGGTCCTGGACCCCTTGCTCCTCGACGTCGCCGAGTGCGCGGCCACGCGTGAAGGCGCGGCCTTCACGGAGAAGCTCAACAAGGCCGCCTACACCGCCGGAGGACTCACGGCAGCCGGGCATCTCGACGAACACACCGCGCGGACCCTGCTACTCCAGGCTGCCGAAGCCGCGCGGCCTTGGCAGAGTGCCCGCAACGAACGCATCGTCGACGACGCCCTCGCCGCCGGGTCCGCCCGCCCGCTCCACCTCGAAGGACGTTCATGAGCAGCGCCGAAACCCCGCGCTTCGACGCCACCGCCGCCGCTCAGCAGATGCTGGACCTCGAACAGGCATCCTCTCCGCCTGCGGCCCTACCCGCCCAGGCCAACGCCTCCCCGGCCACCCCGTCCTGGGCGCAGCCGGCCCCCTTGCCCGGCACGCTCACCGACCGCGGCAACGCCAAGCTGTTCGTCAAGCTCTACCGCGATCAGTTCCGCCATGTCGAAGGCCTGGGCTGGTTCTCCTGGGACGGCTACCGCTGGAAGCGCACCGGCGGCGAGAAAGCCGCCCTGTGGGCCGCCGGAGAGATGGCCGAGGACATGCCCGACACCGACCCCAACGGACTCTTCAGCGACCGCGAGCTCCACCACCACAAGAAGCGCACCCTGTCCACCACCGGGATGAAGGCGCTCCTCACCCAGGCCAAGGCCTCCCCAGACCTCTCCGTCGACCCCGACACCCTCGACGGCGACCCCTACGCCCTGTGCACTCCCGCCGGTGTCGTCGACCTGAACACCGGCCTGCTGCGCAAGCCCGACCCCACTCGCGACTTCCACTCCCGCGCGACCAGCGTCGCCCCCCAGCAGACCGGGACCCCGCGCTGGCACCGCTTCCTGCACGACACCTTCGGCGACGACGCCGAAGGCCAGGAAATGATCGACTTCCTGCACCTGCTGCTCGGCTACTCCATCACCGGCGACGTCGGCGCACAGGTCCTGCCCTTCCTCCACGGCCACGGCAAGAACGGCAAGAGCGTCCTCCTCGACACCATGATCCAGATCCTGGGCGACTACGCCGACGCGGCCCCGCCCGGCTTCCTCATGGACCGCGGCGCGTTCTCCGAGCACTCCACCGAACTCACCGAACTCCACGGCCGCCGCCTCATCGTCTGCAGCGAACTCAAGCCCAACGACAAGTTCGACGAAGCCCGCGTCCGGCTCCTGACCGGCGGAGACAAGATCAAAGCCCGCCGTATGCGGCAGGATTACTTCTCCTTCAGCCCCACCCACCACCTGTGGCTACTCGGCAACCACCGCCCCGAAGTGTCCACCGGCGGCTTCGCGTTCTGGCGCCGCATCCGCCTGCTGCCCTTCGAACGCACCGTCCCCGACCACCGCAAGATCGACAACCTGGCCTTCGAACTCGTCCGCGACGAAGGCCCTGGCATCCTGCAGTGGCTCATCGAGGGCGCCCGCCGCTACCTCACCACCCGCGACAACCTCGAAGGCCCCGACCGCGTTCGCATCGCCACCACCGCGTACGCCAACACCGAAGACCACATCGGCCGCTTCCTCACCGAATGCTGCAGCCGCGACCTCGAGGCCCAGCCCGACCTGCGCGTCGAACAAGGCCTCCTCTACACCGCCTACGCCTCCTGGTGCAGCAGCGGCGAAGGCATCCGCCCCGCCGGCACCCGCGCGTTTGCCACCCGCGTGCGGCAGGAAGTCGGGCTCGCCTCACCCGCCGACATGATCAAATCGAACGGCCGCAAGTACTACCCCGGCCTGGCCCTGCTGGACACACCCTCATGAACCAACCCCCGCACCATCACAGCGAACCGCGCCACAGCCGCGCGCGTCAGGGCACCCGGATGCCCCTACCCGCTCCCACCGGCCCGCCCTACCATGAAGTCGCTGGGGCAGACTCACCAACAGGCGGCACACCACACCACGAGGCGGACCGTCGTCCGACCTGGCACACCAAGGAGGGCAACCAGCTATGAGCTCGCTACTGACCGAGGGCGATCTCACCCACGAGGCACACGTCGTGTGGCTGGAAGACCCCGACAAGCTCGACTACGTCCGCCAGGCCCTGGACAAAACCCCCCGCCGCCGCAACAAACCCCGCTACGCCCGCGACGGCCGCATGGTCGGCTACGCCGAACTCGACGACCACGCCGAAGCCGACCCGGACAGCGGCCTGTACCGCCGCCGCGTCTTTTTCCTCCTCCCGCACGACCGCGACGCCCAACCCGAAGGCCTCTACCAAGAAGGCGCCCCCGGCGAAGCCGTGGACCCGCGCACTATCGAGGTCAGGAAGGTGGGCGAGAAGACCCCGCGCTCGCAAAGAGGACCGGCAGCCATAACAGGCTCCCACTCCTAGACCGGCCTCCACTCCTGGCGCCGGACTTTTCTCGCCATGTCACTGAGGCGAGGTCGTCAGGCCGCGTCACTGAGGCGAGGTCGTCAGGACGTCCGGCCGAGTGTCCCCAGAGCATGGCTGGAGAGTCGCTTGAGTCGCTGTCCAGTAGCGCTCAGACCGGCCGGGGAAGTTCCGCTGGAGAGTCGCTTGAGTCGCTGGCGTGGATCCGGGCGTGGGTGCTTTCGCGGAGCGCGCGGCCTGCGGCAGCGACTGGGAGACAGTGACGGGACGCGCGGTCGGTCGCTCTTGACTGCCGGGACAAAACCACAGGTCGGAGTGGGTGTTCAAGGCCAGTCAGCGACTGAAGCGACTCAGCGTACGGATATATGGGGGAGTGGGATGTGCTCTGTGTGGGCGCCTGGGAGCGATATATGGGGACCATGAGTCGCTTCAGTCGCTG
Source organism: Streptomyces sp. NBC_01450 (assembly GCF_036227505.1). Lineage (NCBI taxonomy): Bacteria > Bacillati > Actinomycetota > Actinomycetes > Kitasatosporales > Streptomycetaceae > Streptomyces > Streptomyces sp. NBC_01450. Next base: position 1,792,159 of record NZ_CP109481.1, read on the forward strand.
CCCGGCCCCACTCAGGGGCTCTGACCTGCTTCTACGCTGAGTGCTTGAGGAAGCGACGCAAGCAAACCCGGTCGCTGGGCCGCTTCGTGAGTCGCTCGCATCCCTGCTGACGTGTTCTGGCTCAGTTCCTTCGGGTGCCTCGTTCTGCCACCTCCGTTTCGCTAGTCTGTTCCAGTCGTTCAGTCGCTTGGGTCGCTGATGGGGGATGCGCATGGCTTCTGAGCTGCCTTTTTTATGCAGCGACTCACGCGAGACGGGTGCCCGGCCGTCAGGCATTCCACGTTCACTGGCGACCGCCCGATGGTGCGCCGGTCGGGGCTGGCCGGTTCATCCCCTTGCCCCGGGCCGCAAGACGCCGGCAGGCAACTGTGCGTCCTGCCGGGAAGCCGGGCACACTTACGTGGCATGCGGCTGCCCCGCCGCGGGCCGCTGGTGCCATGGATTCCGTGCCGCGACGCTGGACTCGACCAGGATCGAGCAGTGGTGGGGTGCGCACCCGGGCCTCGGTGTGGGAGTCGCCTGCGGCCCCGCAGGTCTGGTGATCATCGACGTCGACGCCCACGAGAGGCAGTTGCCCGACCGGAACCGGTTGCTGCCCGGCATCGGGATCGCCGACGGAGTCGACCTGACCGGACTTGCCGATGGGTTCCACACGATCGGTCTGCTGGCCGCCCTGCGGGGCGCCACCAGTCCCGCCGATGACGAGACGACCCTGCGCGTACGCACCCCGTCCGGGGGCCTTCACGTGTGGTACCGGGCCCCTCATGGGCAGCAGTGGCAGTGTTCCACCGGGTCGAGCGGCACCCGTGCGCTGGCCTGGCAGGTCGACGTACGAGCATGCGGTGGGTACATCGTCGCCCCGGGCACACTGACCGAGGCCGGGCCGTACGAGCCCGTGGGTGCCGTACGTGAGCCCGCTCCGCTGCCGGCCTGGCTCGCCCGGGAGCTGGAGCGCACCGGCCACCTGCCGCCCGCGCACGTGCCCACGCCCCGGCCGGTGCCGCCCCGCGCCCGGCAGGCCGTCATCGCCGCGGGAGGCGGTCGTGGTGCCGTCGGCCGGGCCCTGGCCACGCTGCTCGCCGAAGTGGCCGACTGCGCCGCCGTACCCGAAGGCGCGGCGTTCTCCGAGAAGCTGAACCGCGCCGCCTACACCGCCGGGGGTCTTGTGGCCGCCGGGCACCTGTCGGCGGACGAGGCGGAACGGGTCCTGACGGAGTCGGCCGAGCACGCCCGCCCCGGGCAGGAGCGGCGCTACGGGGCCATCATCCGCAGTGGCCTGGGCGCCGGCCGACTGCGTCCGTTGTCCCCGGGAGGCCGAATATGACCTTCGGCCACGACGGCACCCTCTTCGACGCCCAGGCCGTCGCCGCGCAGATCCTCGCCCAGTCCGTGCCGCGCCCCCGCCAGGACCAGGGAGCGTCCAAAGCGGGGGAGGCCACCGCCGACGGGCTGTTGCCCGACACCCTCAGCGACCGCGGCAACGCCAAACTGTTCGTCAAGCTCTACTCCAACGACTACCGGCACGTGCCCGGGCTCGGCTGGTTCCGCTGGGACAGCACCCGCTGGCAGGTCGACGAGGACGACACCGTGATGTGGGCTGCCGGAGACCTGGCGGAGTCCCTGGCGAGCACCGACCCGCGTGGCGTGTTCACGCCCGCCGCGCTGCAGCAGCACCGCCGCCGCGCGCTCAGCACCAGCGGCATGAACGCGATGCTCGCCCAGGCCAGATCCGCGCCCGGCATGGTGCTCCACGCGGCACGTCTGGACGCCGATCCGTACGCGCTGTGCACGCCGGCCGGCATCGTCGACCTGCGCACCGGACTGATCCGCACGCCCGACCCGACCAAGGACTTCCACTCCCGCTCCACCACCGCGGCCCCCCGGTCGATGCCCACCCCGCGCTGGGACCGGTTCCTCGCCGACACCTTCGGCGACGGGCCCAAGGGCGCGGAGATGATCGACTTCCTGCACCTGCTGCTGGGGTACTCCATCACCGGCGACGTCGGCGCACAGGTCATGCCGTTCCTGTTCGGCTCCGGCCGCAACGGCAAGTCGGTGCTGCTGGATGTCCTGATGAAGCTGGTGGGAGACTATGCCGATGCCGCGCCGCCCGGGTTCCTGATGGCCCGTCCCTATGAGGGGCATCCGACCGACCTGGCCGAACTGCACGGCCGACGCGTCATCGTGTGCAGCGAGGTCAAGCCGGGGGACCGGTTCGACGAGGCCCGCGTGAAGCTGCTGACCGGCGGCGACCGGATCAAGGCGCGCCGTATGCGTCAGGACTTCTTCAGCTTCGAACCCACTCACAAGCTCTGGCTGCTGGGCAACCACCGGCCCGAAGTCGGCACCGGCGGCTTCGCGTTCTGGCGGCGCATGCGGCTGATTCCGTTCGAGCGGGTCGTCCCTGACGACCGCAAGATCGACAACCTGGCGGACATCCTCGTCACCGAGGAGGGCGACGGGATCCTCAACTGGCTGATCCTCGGCGCCCGTCGCTATCTGAGCGGAGACAAGATCCTCACCGGGCCGGAACGTGTCCGGATCGCCACCACGGCCTACGCGGAGACCGAGGACCACACGGGAAGATTCCTCGGCGAATCCTGCCGGCTGGAGGGCGATCTCAGGGCGGAACAGACGCAGCTCTACGCGGCCTATAAGGCGTGGTGCCAGAATGAGGGGGCCCCGGCCATCTCGTCACGCGCCTTCGCGACCCGGGTCCGCGAAGTGGTGGGACTGGCGTCGCCCAAGGAGATGATCCTGTCCAACCAGCGTAAGTACTACCCGGGCATCGGACTGGTCGCCGACGAGGAGACAGCATGAGCGCCCTCATCGCCGAGAACGAGCTCGTCCACGAGTCCGACTTGGTCTGGCTCGAGGACATCAGCACGCTCGACTACGTACGCCAGAGCCTGGACCGGCTGCCGACCCGCCGCGGCCGGCCCGCCTACCACCGTGACGGCCGCATGGTCGGCTACGCGCTGCTGGGACCCGGCGCCAAGCCGTCCCGCTCCTCGGGCACCTTCCGCCGCCGGGTGTTCTGGCTGCTTCCGCACGACCGCGACACCGCACCCGAGGGCCTGTACGCGACCGGGGTGCCCGCCGAGGCCGTCGACCCGCGTACGCTCGCGCCGGGCAGCAAGGGGCGCAAGACCGAGCGGTCGGAGGGCGGGCTGTCGCCCTCGGCGACGCGGGAGCTGGGGATCGCGCCGCCGCTGTAGCGGCGGCAGGTGCGGGAGGTGCTCGGCGAGGACACCGCATGTGGCTAGTGCCGCGGCAGGCAACGTTTGCCCGTCAAGGAGCGGCGTCCGGTGCGGCGAGAGGGCGTGCCGGACGCCGCGACGGGGCGAACGTTGCCTGCCGCGGCACTAGGGGGCGGTAGGGGCTACCACCCCCCTCGTCGGTCCGGCACGCTGGCTGCGCGGACGACGAGAGGACGAACCGGTGCGGCGGACAGCGGGAAGTCTCCTTGCCATCAGCGACCTGCACGTGGCCTACGCGGAGAACCGCGAGATCGTCGCCGCGCTGCGGCCCGAGACCGACGACGACTGGCTCCTGGTCGCGGGAGACGTCGGTGAGATGTCCGACGACATCGCCTGGGCGCTGAGCACCCTCGCCGCGCGCTTCGCCAAGGTCGTCTGGGCGCCCGGCAACCACGAGTTGTGGACGCCGCGCTCCGACCCGCTGCAACTGCGCGGCGTCGAGCGCTATGAGCACCTGGTGCGGCTGTGCCGGAGCCTGGGCGTGGTGACGCCCGAGGACCCCTACCCCGTCTGGCCGGGCCCGCACGGACCCGTGACCGTGGCACCGCTCTTCCTGCTGTACGACTACACGTTCCGTACCGCCGCCGGCAGCAGCCGGGAGGCGGCGCTCGCGGACGCGTACGACAAGGGGGTGGTCTGCTCCGACGAGTTCTTCCTGCACCCCGACCCCTACGAGAGCCGGCAGGCCTGGTGCGAGGCCCGGGTGGGGCAGACCGAGGCGCGGCTGGCAGCGCTGGATCCGCAGCAGCCCCTGGTGCTGGTCAACCACTATCCGCTCGTGCGTGAGCCGACGCGGGTGCTGTACCACCCCGAGTTCGCCCTGTGGTGCGGCACGCGACGCACCGCCGACTGGCACCGGCGGTTCCCGGTCGCCGCCATGGTCTACGGGCATCTGCACATTCCCCGGTCCACCGTGTACGACGGTGTGCCCTTCGAGGAGGTGTCGGTCGGCTACCCGCGGGAGTGGCAAAGACCCGGGCACCGCCGCACGGTGCCACCGCGGCGCATCCTCTCCGGTGCCATGGCGGCGCGCGGGAGGACGAGTTGCTGAGCCGGCTGCTGCCGGACGCCGTCGCCGTCGTCGAGTCGTTCGGTGACCCCCCGGACGCGGAGCTGTATCCGGCCGAGGCCGCCCTGATCCGTGACGCCGTGACCAAGCGCCGCGACGAGTTCACGACGGTCCGCCACTGTGCCCGCCGCGCCCTGAGCGGCCTCGGGCTGGCGCCGGTGCCGGTGCTGCCCGACCGGTACGGCGCCCCGCAGTGGCCCGACGGCGTGGTCGGCAGCCTCACCCACTGCGACGGCTACCGGGCAGCGGCCCTCACGCACGCCGGTGAGCTGATGATGCTCGGCATCGACGCCGAACCGCACGCGCCCCTGCCCGACGGCGTCCTGGGGGCCATCGCGCTCCCCGCCGAACAGGCCTGGATACGGTCCGCGCCGCCCCACGTGCACTGGGGCCGGCTCCTCTTCAGCGCCAAGGAGTCCGTCTACAAGGCGTGGTACCCGTACACCGGGGCACGGCTCGGGTTCGAGGACGCGGAGCTCCGCTTCGAGCCGTCCGGCACCTTCACGGCCCTGCTGACGACTGCCGTCGCGCCCTCGCTGCCCGACCGGCTCTCGGGCCGCTGGCTGATCGGGCAGGGGCTCATCGTCACGACGGTCGCCGTGCCCCGGGGCCCGGACCGGCCGTGACCGTCGTTCGCGGCGGGCCGGGGCGTCACGGCCCGTCGTCGAGGTCGGCGAGCCACTGGGGCAGGTCCCTGCGGCGGGCGACGTTGAGTTTGCGGTAGACGCGCGTCATGTGCTGCTCGACGGTGCTGTTGGTGATGTACAGATGCCGTGCCACCTGTCGGTTGGTGTAGCCGCGTGCCACCAGCGCCGCCACCCGGCGCTCGGCGGCCGACAGCAGCAGGCTGTCGCGCCGGTTCACGTCCGGCCCGTACTCGGCCGCCCCCGGGCGCTGCAGCAGGTTCCGCAGTGCCCCGGCACCGCAATCCTCGATCAGGTCGAGGGCCTGCCGCTCGCTCTCCTCGGCGGCCACCATGTCGCCGGCGGCGGCGTGGGCCTGTGTCTGGTCCGCCAGGGCCCGGGCGAGTTCGAGCCGGTCCCCGGTCGAGGCGAGGAGCTTCACGGCGTCCTGCAGCAGGATGCCCCGGCGCTCCGCCGGTTCCATGGCCGCCCGCAGTCGCAGCACCATGCCGGTGATCCTGCTGCTCAGCGTCTTCTGTGTACGCATCTGCTCGTTGATCAGCTGCGCTGCCTCCGCGTGCCGGCCGAGGTGCAGATACGCCTGGGCCGCGTCCAGCCGCCAGGGCACGAAGCTGGGCACGTCCATCTGCCACTGCGTCATGAGGTCGCCGCAGGTCAGCAGTTCCCGCAGCGCCATCTGAGGCCGACCGGTGACCAGGTAGTACGTACCGCGGGCATGGCGGTAGTGGATGCCGAACCGCGTCTCGAAGACCGCTTCGGGCACTTCGTGACGGAGCGCCTCCTCGGCCGTGGCGTGGTCGGCGGCCACGGCGGCGCCCATGAGGAGACTGCCCAGCGGTACGCCGATTCCGACCCCCCAGCTCTGGGGTGACATGGCCGACAGCGAGCGGCGCGCCAGTTGCACGGTGGCCGTCATGTCCCCCTGCCGGAAGGCGATCTGGGCCTTGAGGCTGGAGAGCACCGCCTCCCAGGCCGGGGCCCCGCGCTTGGTGGCCTCGGCGAGGATGCGCTCGCACTCCACGGCCACGCTGTCGGTGCGGTCCGCGTAGAACAGCGCGGCGATGAGCGTGCTGGCCGCCTCCATCGTCCGGTCGTTGACCGAGTAGTCGCGCAGTGTCTCCTCGGCCACGGTGATGACCTCGTCCCGGGCGTCCGAGCGCAGGACCGTGGCGAGCATCTCGATGGCGTGCAGATACGCCTCGGTGTCCGTGGGCAGCGTGGTCGGCACGAGGGAGGGCAGGGTGTCCGGGCCGCCGCGGAAACGCTGCCCGAACTCGGGATAGGACGTCTCGAGCCACTTGTCGAAGATGTACAGGTCGGTCGATGTGCGTGCGCTGCGGGACGGTTCGAGCCGGGCGAGCACATCCTCCGCCGCGTCGAAACGGCCGCTGCGCAGCAGGGTCTTGGCCAGTGCCAGGGAGTGCCGGTGGTCGAGCGCGCGGTCGCGTAACTGCGCCTGGAGCGGCAGCATCCGGCGCATGGCGACGGACGGACTGTCGCGCCAGGTCACTTCGGCCAGCTCTATGGTCAGCTCCGTGCGCAGGGCCTCGTCGGTGCATTCGGCATGGGCCAGTTCCAGGCAGGAGATCGCCAGCTTCGTGTCCTGGCGCAGCAGTGCCTCGTCCGCGGCCTCGCGCAGGACGGTGATCTGCCACCGCTCGTTCGCCCGGCCGGCCGCGAGCAGATGGCAGGCGATCTCCAGCGCGGGCTCGGCCCTCTGATAGAGCCACAGCGCGGCACGCAGATTCAGCTCCGTGCGGGTGGCGCCGTCGATGCCGGCGAGTACCGCCTCGCGGGCGACCGGGTGGCGGAACCGGCCGTCCGGCGTGGTCATGCCCGACGCGGTGAGCCGTTGGACGGCCTGGTCGCACGAGGTGAACTCGCGGTCCAGCAGGTGCTCGACGAGTTCGGGGGAGCAGGCCCCGCCCAGGACCGCGAGGACGGTCGCGGCCCGGGTCAGGCTCGGCGCGCTGCGGTACAGGCACGTGACCACCGCCTGCCCGTAGTTCTCCGCCGCGACCAGTTCCAGGTCCTCGGGACGCTGCAGATTCTGGGCGGAGGAGGTCAGGTCGTCGATCAGCGCGTGCAGGAGCAGCGGATTTCCCCCGCTGGTCGTGTAGTACTCGTCGACCAGCAGCTTGCCGACCTGGGTGCCGAGCCGTGAGACGAGGAGCTCGCGCACGGCGGCCCGGGAGAGGGTCCGCAGCCGTATGGGGCAGCAGTGGGGGTTGCGCAGCAGTTCGGCGGTGCGGCGCAGGGTGTCGGGCCCTGATCCGCTCCCGATGCCGATCACGACCATGATTCTCGAGTTACGTATACGACGCACGGCATACGAGAGATATTCGACCGATGTCTCGTCGGCGTATTCGAAGTCGTCCACGACCACGAGCACGGGAAGTTCACCGGCCAGTTCGAGCAGCGAGTCGCAGAAATCGCGTGCCGTGAGCTGTCCGGGATTCAATGGCCGGTGCGGTGTCGATTTCTGTGCGGAGTTATCCGAACTGTAGGAGGGGCCGAGCGGAATTTCGATCACGCTGTTCGGTTTCGGCACCGTGTCGACGAGTTGTCGTACGGTCTCGAGCCGCAGCCGCTCCTCGGAAGGTGAGCATCGGGCCTGGAGAACCAGAGCGCCGAGGTCATGCGCGTGCTCGACGAGCGCCTGTGCCAATGCGCTCTTCCCGCTGGCCACCGGTCCGGTCAGGACAGCCACTCTGCTGTCCCCGCCAATGGAATTCGCGAACATGCTTTTTAGTGAGCTGAGATGCAGTTCCCGTTCCACCAGTTTCACTGCCTGGGTCCCCCTGTGAGTGAAACGCCTGGGCGTGCCTAGATTATGCGCGTAACTGTTCGACACGGTTTGGTTGATGTCAAGGCCGGTAGGCCGCTGCCTCAAGCGGTCCTCGAGCAGGGTGAAGTACTGGAGGTAAAGGAATGGGCAAGTAAATTTTTATATTGCTTTATCTGGGCATTGCCCCGGTCTTGACATGCCGGTGCCCGGCGGCGTGGGGGACGCCACCGGGCACCGGTGTCTCGGTCAGCTGATGATGTCGAACCTGCCCCAGCCGTCACCGAGGGACCGCGGCGGCAGGAAGGTGGCGCCGGGGGCGTCGGCGTCGAAGGCGCCGCTGTGCCGGTGGACCACCAGGGTTCCGTCGTGCCGCAGACCCAGCAGGTCGGGATGCCCGTCCCCGTCGATGTCGGTGATGGTGAGGACCCGGTTCGTCTCCAGGTCCCACCCGGTGCCCAGCGCGTGCCAGACGCCCTCACGCACCGGCTCGCCCTCTTCGCCCCGGCCGTGCGCGTAGACCTCGTACGCCGAGAGCTCGCCGCTCGCGTGCAGGACCAGGAGGTCCTCGTACCCGCTCCCGGTGACGTCCGCCAGGCCCACCGGGATGTCCGTCTCGTCGAGTACGGCGAAGGGGAGCGGCGGGGCGAACATCTCCTCGCCGCCGGCCGCACTGCGGTTGATGATGCGGTGCACCTCACCGGTGCCCTGCAGGCGGCCGACGATGTCGACCCGGCCGTCGCCGGTCAGGTCGCCCAGCGCGATGGTGTCGTAGGTGACCTCGGGCAGCTTCCCGCCGAAGCGCAGCGGGGCGGCGAACGTGTCCATGCCGTTCAGGCCGCCCTGGTTGAGATAGACCAGGGCCTGCTCGTCCTTGGAGATGACGACGACGTCCGCGTATCCGTTGCCGGTGAAGTCGCCGGCGCCGAGCCAGAGCACGTTGTCGAAGCCCTCGCCGACCTTGACGGGGTCCCCGAAGGTCTTCGGGCCGTCCCAGTCGCCCTGATGGGGAAAGACGAACAGCTCGGATGTGCCGGGATCGCGGGCCAGGATGTCCAGCCTTCCGTTGCCGCAGAACGAGCCCGACCGGTGGACCGGGGGAGCGATGACCTCTTCGGTGACGGGTTCCATGACGGGGTTCCTCACGTTGTCGGTGCCCACGGCGGCGTCACTGCGCGCCGCCGCGCACGCTGCGGATGTGCTCGGCCAGGCCGGCCGGGGTCGGGGCGGAGAACAGGTCCGCCAGTTTCACCGTGACGTCCAGGGACTGCTCGACGTGCTGCAGCAGCTGCGCGCCCAGCAGCGAGTGACCGCCGTGCGTGAAGAAGTTCGTCGTCGCCGTCACGTCGTCGCGGTCGAGCAACCGGCGCCACAGGGCGAGGAGTTCGCGCACGACCTCGTCGGCCGGCTCCGGCTCGGCCCCGGCGGTGCCCCGCCCGGGCGCGCGTTCGCCGGCGAGGCGGGCCAGGGCGATGTAGTCGACCTTCTGGTTGGCGTTGGTGGGCAGTGCGTCCACGACGAGGAAGTCCTGGGGGATCGCCGACCGCGGCAGGGTGGCCCGCGCGTGCTCCCACAGCTCGCCGGTGATGTCCGCCTCGCCGGTCGTCTCGACGAACGCCACGAGCCGGGCGTCCGCACTGAGATCGCCGATCACGAGCGCGGCGGCGGCGCGCACCTGCGGATGGCTGAGCACGACCGCCTCGACCTCGCCCAGCTCGATCCGGTTGCCGCGCAGCTTGATCTGCCGGTCGGCCCGGCCGAGCAGTTCGAGACTGCCGTCCGCACGCCACTGGCCCAGGTCCCCGGTCCGGTAGTAGCGGCCGTACACGGGGTGCTCCCGGAACCGGTCGGCGGTCAGCTCGGGCCGGTCGTGGTAGCCGAGGGCCACCCCGCGGCCGCCGATGCACACCTCGCCCCGTACGCCGACGGGCAGTTCACGACCGTTCGTGTCGAGCACCATCACCTGGGTGTTGCGGATCGGACGGCCTACGTCCAGGCGATCACCGAGATCGTCGGGCACGACGCAGGACGTCGACCAGATGGTGGTCTCGGTGGGCCCGTAGGCGTGGTGCACCTGGCAGCCGGTCCGCACGAGGCTGCGGGCCAGCGACACCGGGACGGGCTCGCCCCCGCAGATGATCCGGCGGCCCGCGAGCCGGTCGGCGACCTGGTCCAGGACCAGACGCCACGTGGTGGGCGTGGCCTCGAGGATGCCGGGCTCGTAGCGGTCGATGAGCTCGCGCAGCACCTCGCCCCGGGTCCGTGCCTCGTCCGGCGCGATCACGATACGGCCGCCCGAGTACAGCGGAACGTGCAGCTCGATGCCCGCCATGTCGAAGGCGAAGGTCGTCATCCACAGCATCGCGTCGTCGGTGCTCGCGCCCAGCTGCTCGGTGAAGTGGGCCGCGACATTGGCGAGTCCGGCGTGGGTGATCAGCGCGCCCTTGGAACGCCCCGTCGAACCGGAGGTGTAGATCAGATAGGCCGCGTCGTCGGGCGCGGGCCGGCGGCGCAGCCCGCCCACGGACCCCTGGGGCTCGGGCCCGTCCACCGGGACCAGCCGCAGAGCCGCCATGTCGCTTCCGGCCGGCTTGTCGAACCCGGGGTCGCTGAGCAGCACCGCGGCCCCCGAGTCGGACAGCAGATAGGACACGCGCTCGGCCGGATGCTCCGGGTCCACCGGCAGATAGGCGCCGCCCGCCAGCCAGATGCCGAGGACCGCGGCCACGAGTTCGGGACTGCGGGCCGCGGCGACGGCGACGACGTCTCCCGCCGACACGCCTGATTCCCGCAGGAGTTCGCAGGTGGCCTCGGCCGCGTCCCAGATCTGACGGTAGGTCACGGCGCGGGGTCCGTGCTGCACCGCCACCCGCCGCGGCGCCGTGCTCGCGTGCCCGTGCACCGCCTCCAGCACGCTCGCTGGATCCAGCGGGGCGCTCGTCGCGTTGGCCGCCGTGACGACCTCGTGGTCCCGCTCGCCCCAGACCTTCAGCTCCCCGGTCGGCACCTCCGTCGCCGAGCCGCTCTCGGTGAACGACAGCAGGAGGGCCTCGTACCGGTGCAGCAGTGCGCTGACGTCGTCACGGGCGAGCACGGTGGCGTCGTGCACGGCGATGAGGCGCAGGCCGCCCTCGGACGACATCACGAAGAACTCGAGGTCGAACTTGCTGAAGCCGTTGCGCGCCACCAGCGGCCTGGCCCGCAGACCGGCGATGTCGAAGTCGGGCATCCCGAAGTTCGGCACGTAGTTGAACAGATGTCGGAACAGGGTGCCCCGCCACGAGGAGTTCGCGCGCGGCACCAGGCCCGAGATGCTGTCCACCGGCACCTGGGAGTGCACGAGCGCGTCGAAGAACGTGTCCCGGGTGGTGCGCACCAGCGACCGGAAGCTCTCGCTCTGGTCCACCTGGACCCGCAGCGGCAGGACGTTGACGTGGTAGCCGATGGCCCGTTGCGCCTCGGGGGGCCGGACGTTCACCGGTGATCCGACGGTGATGTCGGGGCCCGCGCCGTGCGTGGCGAGCAGCAGGAAATAGGCGGCCAGCAGGACGACCGCCTCGGGAGCGCGCAGCTCCTTCTGGAGCCGCTTGACGACCGCTGCCGCCTCGGGCGACAGCGTGTGGGTGACCTGGGCGCCGACCAGCGTCGGCTCCGTCACCTCGGGTGTCCCGACCCGCAGTTCGAGCGTCTGCGGGTCGAAGCCGGCCATCCGCTGCCGCCAGAACTCGACGCTCTCCTCGCTCGGTACGTCCTCCTGGAGGATGCCGACCGGCACGAGCAGGCCGGCGTCCGGCGCCTGCCCCTGGACCGTGCTCTCGTAGGCGGAGGTGAGCTCCTCGAGGAAGACGGTGCCCGAGATCGTGTCGTAGACGAGGTGGTGGAACACGAAGCACAGGACGTCCCCGTCGGGATGGCGAAGCAGCACGGCCCGTACGAGGGGGCGTCCGTCGAAGGTGAACTGACGGGCGACAAAAGGTGTCAGAGAATCCGTCAGCCGATCCGGAGCGGGAGCGAAGTCGTCGACTTCCTCGATGTCCACCCTGAAGTCCTCGGGACTCAGCACGGTCTTCGTCAGATCGGCGCCGGCGGTGAAATAGACGGTGCGCAGGACTTCATGGCGTCGCAGGAGGACGGTGAATGCTTCCTGCAGCGCGGAAATGCTGAGCCTGCCGTCCACTTGAAAGGCGAGTGGAAGGTTGTTGGGCGCACTCTCGGGAGCCAGCCGCTCGAGAAGCCAGAGAGCTTCTTCCTTTCGGCCGGCCAGGGTGAGCTCGCGCTCTGGCCACGAGGCCGAATGCGGCGCAATATTCGCCGTACGGTTCACGGAATCCTCCAGATGCGGGCTGCTGCGACGGTGGGGACGACTGCGCCCGAGCGTAGGAGGAACACGAGGTGGCCAGTACCCCTAATGCGGCGGACCTCGCCCCTTGCCACCTGGGCCGTGAACGATAGGGGATGGATAGGGGATCGGAAGCCTCGCACCCGTCCGACGGCCCCCTCTACGCTCCCAAGTCGGGGCCAATGTTTTCTCGACCGAGGAGTTTCGATGGGTGAGTCCGGCGAGTGGAAAGTGTTGGCGGACAGCGGAGATTCGGGCGCGGTCGTGCTTGCCGTGGATTTTGACACGACAGGCAGGCCGGAGGCGCGCTTTTCGGATCTGGTCGCCAACCTCACGACAGACCTGACCATTTGGGAATCCATTCCCCCGGCCGTCGAAGCGGCTGCCGAATGGTCGGGGAAGGAGTACATAGACCACTGGGCGCGGAAAGTGGCGCAGGAGCGCCCGGAGGTACGCGCGGTGATGGGGTACTGCGCGGGTTCGGTATTCGCCGCCACGCTCGCGGAGCGTATCGCCGAACTGCAGGGCAGTGAGCCGCTGCTGCTCCTCTTCGACCCCGAGATCACGGTCGCTCAGACCCTGCTGTGGCAGTTCCAGAAGATCGTCGGGTTCATGTCGTCCGTGCTGCCCGCCGAGGACATCGAGGCGGCGCGGGACGCGGGGCGCCGCTGCTACGAACAGACTCCGCAGGTCGGACCGCTCAAGCAGGGGCTGACCCGGCTGGTGCGGGAGGTCGGTGAGCCCGCCTTCACCCGCGCGGGGCTCGACCACACCCGGCGCGAGGAACTCTTCGACGCCTTCGGCTCCTTCATGGGCTATCTCGCCGCCGCCGGGGACCTGGACCCCTTCGAGCGGTGGCGGTCCGCGACGGCCATCAGCTCCTCCAGCCCCGCGAGCGGCCTCAACGGGATCCGGGCCGCAGGCGTGGGCGCCGACCAGGTCTCCGTCGGCCGGGAGCTCACGTTCGACGTCGAGCACGCGACCATGCTGGCCGACAAGGAGATCGCGGCCACTGTTTCCGACCTGCTCCACACATAGTCCGGGAGACGCAGACCGCCATGCCGAGTACACGAGACTCCGTCGCCGCACCCCGACCCCTCCGCACCGGCGGCGCCGTGGCGGTCGTCGGACTGTCCTGCCGGCTGCCCAAGGCGCCCGGACCGGCTGACTTCTGGGACCTGTTGCGCAGCGGCGCCGACGCCGTGGCCGAGGTGCCCGCCGACCGATGGGAACACGCGGAGGTCTCCCGGCGGGAGCCGGCCGCGGTCAACGCCCGCTTCGGCGCGTTCCTCGACCGCGTCGACACGTTCGACGCCGGCTTCTTCGGGATCTCGCCCCGGGAGGCCGCGGCGATGGACCCGCAGCAGCGCCTCGTGCTCGAACTGGCCTGGGAGGCCCTGGAGGACGGCGGCATCGTGCCGGGCGCCCTGAGCGGCAGCCGCACCGGTGTCTTCGTCGGCGCCATCTGGGACGACTACGCGACCCTGCAGCACCGCGAGGGCATCGGGAACGCCGGCCCGCACACCGTCACCGGGCTGCACCGCGGCATCATCGCGAACCGTGTCTCGTACGCCCTGGGGCTGCACGGCCCCAGCATGACCGTCGACACGGCCCAGTCGTCCTCCCTCGTCGCGGTCCAGCTCGCCTGCGAGAGCCTGCGCGGCGGGGAGTCCGAGGTCGCGCTCGCCGGCGGGGTGAACCTCAATCTCGTACCGGACAGCGCCGTGGGCATGGCCCGCTTCGGGGGGCTGTCCCCCGACGGCCGCTGCTTCACCTTCGACGCGCGGGCCAACGGCTACGTCCGGGGCGAGGGCGGCGGTCTCGTGGTCCTCAAGCCGCTCGAGCGCGCGCTCGCCGACGGCGACCCCGTGTACTGCGTCATCCTCGGTGGCGCGGTGAACAACGACGGCGCCACCGACGGGCTCACCGTGCCCGGACAGCACACCCAGGCGCAGGTGCTGCGCACGGCGTACGAACGTGCCAGGGTGAACCCCGCCGACGTGCAGTACGTGGAACTGCACGGCACCGGGACCAAGGTCGGCGACCCGCTCGAGGCGGCCGCGCTCGGCCGGGTGCTCGGCACGCCGCGCACCGGCGACGACCCGCTGCTCGTGGGCTCGGCGAAGACCAACGTGGGGCATCTGGAGGGCGCGGCGGGCATCGTCGGACTCCTCAAGACCGCGCTGAGCATCCGCCACCGCAGGATCCCGCCCAGCCTCAACTTCCGTACGCCCAACCCGAGGATCCCCTTCGGCGAACTGAACCTGCGCGTCCACGACCGGCTCGGGCCCTGGCCCCACCCGGACAAGCCGCTGCTGGCGGGCGTCAGCTCCTTCGGCATGGGCGGCACCAACTGCCACCTCGTCCTGTCCGACCTGCCGGAGCCCGGCTCCGCCACCGTCGCAACGGGCAGCGCCACCACGCCCCACGCCGCGACGCCGTCCGGCCCGGTGCCGTGGCTGGTGTCCGGCCGCAGCGAGGCGGCGCTGCGCGACCAGGCGGCCCGGCTGCGGGACTTCGTGGCCACCGACCCGAACCGGCGCCCGGCGGACGTGGGGCACTCGCTGTTCACCGGCAGGTCCGTGTTCGAGCACCGGGCCGTGGTCCTGGCCGAGGAGGCGGCGGAGTTCGACCTGGGGCTGCGGGCCGTCGCCGAGGGCACGGCCGCCGCCCACACCGTCACGGGCAGGGTCGCCCCCGCGGGCTCGACCGCGTTCCTCTTCAGCGGGCAGGGCAGCCAGCGCCCCGGCATGGGACGCGAACTGTACGCGGCCCACCCGGCGTTCGCCGACGCCCTCGACGAGGTGTGCGAGCACTTCGCCCCGCACCTCGAACTGCCCCTGCGCGACATCCTGTTCGCCGCACCCGGCACGGCGCGGGCCGCGGCCCTCGACCAGACCCGCTACACACAGCCGGCACTGTTCGCCCTGGAGAGCGCCCTGTACCGGCTGGCGGCCGACGAGTTCGGCGTCGTCCCCGACGTGCTCATCGGCCACTCGGTCGGCGAGCTGGCGGCCGCCCACGCCTCGGGTGTCCTCGATCTGGCCGACGCCTGCTCGCTGGTGGCGGCCCGCGGGCGCCTCATGCAGGACGCCCCCGCCGGCGGCGCCATGGTCGCCGTCGAGGCCGGCGAGGAGGAGGTCGCCGCGTCCCTGGACGCGTATGCGGCGCAGGCCGGTATCGCGGCCGTCAACGGGCCCGCCGCCGTCGTCGTCTCCGGCGACCGCGACGCCGTGCACGCACTGGCCCGTCACTGGCGTGAACGCGGCCGCAGGACCAAGGAGCTGCGCACCAGCCACGCGTTCCACTCGGCGCACATGGACGGCATGCTCCAGGAGTTCGGGGACCTCGCGCAGGGCCTCACCTACCGTGCGCCCCGGATCCCGGTCGTCTCCAACCTCACCGGGGAGATCGCGGGCGAGCGGCTGTGCTCACCTCAGTACTGGGTGCGCCATGTGCGCGGCGCCGTCCGGTTCGCCGACGGGGTGCGCACGCTCATCGAGCGGGGCGTCACGCGCTGGCTGGAGCTGGGGCCCGACGCCGTGCTGATCCCGATGGTCCGCGAGGGCCTCGGCAGCGGCACGCAGGACCACCCGGCCGCCCTGGTGCCCGCGCTGCGCGACGGCAGGCCCGAGGCCCGCACGTTCCTCACCGCCCTCGCCGGACTCCATGTACACGGCGCCGACGTCGACTTCGGCCCCGCGTTCGCCGCCCACGAGCCGCGGCGCACGGCGCTGCCGACCTATGCCTTCCAGCGTGAGCGCCACTGGCTGGACACGCTGCCCCAGGCCGGCCGTCCCCTCGCCCCGGCGACCGGACGGCCCTCTGGCGCGCCGGTCTCGGAGACCCCCGCTCCGCAGACCGGCGCGCCCTCGGACACCGCGGCCGCCGCGCTGCCCGCCCGGCTGGCCGCACTGAGCGAGACCGAACAGGACCTGCTGCTGCGCGAGCTGGTCGGCACCCAGGTGGCCGTCGCGCTCGGCCATGTCACCTCCGGCGCGGTCGATCTCGGCCGCACCTTCAAGGACCTGGGATTCGACTCGCACACCGCGGTCGAGTTCCGTACCTCGCTGTGCGCCGCGACGGGCCTGGACCTGCCCGCGTCGCTCGTCTACGACTACCCCTCGCCCGAGGCGCTGATCGCCCACCTGCGCTCGGCGGGGCGGCGGACGGACCCCGACGGTGCCGATCGCGCCGACCAGGAGAGCACGCGGTCCGCGCACGGCGACGACCCGATCGCGATCGTCGCGATGAGCTGCCGCTACCCGGGCGGGGTGGAATCGCCCGAGGACCTGTGGCAGTTGGTCACCCAGGGCGTGGACGCGATCGGCGACTTCCCCACCGACCGCGGCTGGAACCTCGAGGAGCTCTACGATCCCGACCCGGACCGGCCGGGACGCACCTATCTCGCCAAGGGCGGGTTCCTGGACCATCCCGACCGCTTCGACCCGGAGTTCTTCGGCATCTCGCCGCGCGAGGCGCTCGCCATGGACCCGCAGCAGCGGCTGCTCCTGGAGACCTCCTGGGAGGCCGTCGAGCGGGCCGGCCTCGACCCGGTGTCGCTGCGCGACAGCCGCACCGGGGTGTTCGTCGGCGCCATGGCGCAGGACTACGGACCGCGACTGCACGAACCGGTCGAGGGTGCCGACGGCTACCTCCTGACCGGCAACACCCCGAGCGTCGCCTCCGGCCGGGTGGCCTACACGCTGGGCCTGCGCGGCGCCGCCGTCACGGTCGACACGGCCTGCTCCTCGTCGCTGGTCGCCCTGCACCTCGCGGCGCAGGCACTGCGGCAGGGCGAGTGCACGATGGCCCTGGCCGGCGGTGTGACGGTCATGGCCAATCCGGGCATGTTCGTCGAGTTCAGCAGGCAGCGCGGCCTCGCGCCGGACGGCCGCTGCAAAGCGTTCTCATCCGCGGCGAACGGCACCGCCTGGGCCGAGGGCGTCGGCATGCTCCTGCTGGAGCGGCTCTCCGACGCGACGCGGCTCGGCCACCCGGTGCTTGCCGTGATCCGTGGCAGCGCCGTCAACCAGGACGGCGCCAGCAACGGCCTGAGCGCGCCCAACGGCCCCTCCCAGGAACGCGTGATCCGCCAGACGCTGACCGCCGCACGCCTGAGTGCCGACCATGTGGACGCCGTCGAGGCGCACGGCACCGGCACCGCCCTCGGCGACCCGATCGAGGCGGGCGCGCTGCTCGCCACCTACGGACGCGGGCACACCCCCGACCGGCCCCTGCTGCTCGGCTCGTTGAAGTCGAACATCGGCCACAGCCAGGCCGCGGCCGGAGTCGGCGGTGTGATCAAGATGGTGCTGGCCATGCGGCACGGCGTCCTGCCGCGCACCCTGCACGTCGACGAGCCGACCCCGCACGTCGACTGGTCGTCGGGCGGCATAGCGCTGCTGACCGAGCAGGTCGCGTGGCCGCGGACCGGCCGGCCGCGCCGGGCCGCCGTGTCGTCCTTCGGCATCAGCGGCACCAACGCGCACCTCATCGTGGAGCAGGCGCCCGGCGCCCCCGAGCAGCCCGCCCGGCACCCGCTCGGGCCGGTGCCCTGGCTGCTGTCGGGCAAGTCCCCCGAAGCGGTGGCCGCCCAGGCCGGACGACTGCACGAACTCCTTGTCAGGCAGCCTGAGTTGCACCCCGCCGACGTGGCACTCTCGCTCGCCGTCACCCGGACCCAGCACGATCACCGGGCCGCCTTGGTGCACGGGGCGCACGACCGGCTCGACGCGCAGGTGCTCGAGCGGCTGCGGGCCCTGGCCGAGGGCGCGTCCGTGCCCGGCCTGGCCCAGGGCGTGGTCCGGGGGACGGCGGGGCCGCTCGCCCTGCTGTTCACCGGCCAGGGCGCCCAGCGCCTGGCGATGGGGCGCGAACTGGCGGGCAGCCACCCGGTGTTCGCGCAGGCCCTGGAAGAGGTCTGGGCACAACTGGACCCGCATCTGGACCGGCCGATGCGCGCCGTCGTCTTCGACGGCGAGAGCGGCCCGGACGGCCGGCCGCTGCTGGACCGGACGGCGTACACCCAGACCGCGCTGTTCGCCGTCGAGACGGCCCTGTTCCGGCTGCTCGAGCACTGGGGGCTGCGCCCCGGCCTCGTCGCCGGGCACTCGATCGGCGAGATCGCCGCAGCGCACGCGGCAGGCGTGCTGTCGCTCGCCGACGCGTGCGCGCTGACCGCGGCCCGGGGCAAGCTGATGCAGGCGCTGCCCGAGGGCGGTGCGATGGTGGCGCTGGAGGCGAGCGAGGCGGAGGTGGCGCCTTTGCTGGCCGGGCGCGAGAAAGACGTCTCGATCGCGGGACTCAACGGCCCCCGGGCGACCGTGGTCTCCGGCACGGACGAGGTGGTGGCCGCCGTCGCCGAGGAGCTGCGGAGCCAGGGGCGCAGGACCAAGCGGCTGCGGGTCAGCCACGCGTTCCACTCGCCCCTCATGGACGGCATGCTGGAGGACTTCCGCGCCGTCGCGAGGACCCTGCGGTACGACAAGGCGCGTATCCCGCTGGTCTCCACGGTCACCGGTGAACCGCGGACGGAGTTCGACGCCGACTACTGGGTGACCCAGGTACGGGCCCCCGTCCGCTTCCACGACGCGGTACGCAGGCTGTACGCCGAGGGCGTCCGCACCTTCCTGGAGGCCGGACCGGACGGCGTACTGTCCGCGATGGGCGACGCCTGCCTCGCCGAGGAGGGCGACGCCGCCTTCGTCCCGGCCCTGCGCGCCGACCGCGACGAGAGCGCGACGCTGGCCGCGGCGCTGGGCCGGGCCCACACCCGAGGGGTCGCCGTGGACTGGGCGGCACGGTTCGCCGGGGCCCGGCGCGTGGATCTTCCGGCGACCGCGTTGCAGCGTCGGCGGTACTGGCTGGCGCCCGCGCGGGCCGCGGCGAACGCCGCGGGGCTCGGGCTCACCACGACGGAACATCCGCTGCTGGGGGCGGCGGTGGAGTCCGCCCTCTCCTCGGAGGTGCTCTTCACCGCGAGCCTGTCCCGGCGCGCCCAGCCCTGGCTCAAGGACCACGCGGTGCACGGCTCGGTGGTGCTGCCCGGCGCCGCGATGGTCGACCTCGCGCTGCACGCCGGACAGTACCTGGGCCTCCCGCGCGTCGGTGAACTGACCGTGTACGCCCCGTTGACGCTGCCCGAGTCAGAGGCGGTCACGGTGCAGTTGGTGGTGGGCGCCGAACAGGACGGCCGCCGCCCGCTGACGCTGTGCTCGCGGCTGCGGGCGGACATGCCGTGGATCCGGCACGCCGACGGGTCGCTCGAGAGCGTGTCCGAGGACGCCGCCGACGCCTGGCTGGGGCAGTGGCCGCCGGCCGACGCCGAGGCGACGCCGGTGGACGAGCTGTACGAGCGGCTCGACCGGCTCGGCTACGGGTACGGCCCGGCGTTTCGCGGGATGCGCGCGGCCTGGCGCAGCGGCGACGACGTGTTCGCGGACGTGAGTCTGCCCCGGGAGGCACCGGCGCAGTCGGTCGGCCTGCATCCCGCGGTGCTCGATGCCGCGCTGCACGCGGGTGTCGCGCACCTCGCGGCCGAGAGCGGCGGCGCGCTGATGCCGTTCTCCTTCACCGGTGTCACGCAGCACACGCCGTGCCCGGACACGGTGCGGGTACGGCTGCGGCGCACCGGAGCGCACACGGTCGCCGTCACCGTCTTCGGCGAGGGACGCACGGTCGCCACGATCGACGAACTGGTCCTGCGCCCGGTTACCGCAGGCCAGCTGCGCGGCACGGCGCACGACGCGCTGAACCGGATCGACTGGCCCGAACTTCCCCTGACGGAAAGCCCGTTGATGGAGGCTGCCCTGTTCGCCGCCGAGGGCGCCTCGGCCGCCGGGGACCGCGCGGCCGCCGTCGACGCACTCGGCGCAGCGCTCACGGCCGCGGGGACGAAGCCGGTGGCGTTCCCCGCCGATGTCGCCGTGGGCGTCGCCGCACAGGCACAGGAGGCGCTGACCCTGGTGCAGGGCTGGCTCGGCGTGGTGCCCGGGGACGAGGCACGCCTCGTCGTGGTGACCCGCGGCGCCGTCGCCACCGAGCCCGGCGAGGCGGCCGACCCCGACGCGGCCGCCGTGTGGGGCCTGGTGCGCTCCGCGCAGTCCGAACATCCGGGCCGGTTCGCGCTGGTGGACGTGGACGGTACGCAGGAGTCGTACGCCGTGCTCGCAGCGGCCCTCGCCTCCGGGGAGCCACAGCTGGCCCTGCGCCGTGGCGGCGCGCGCGTACCGCGACTGACCCGCCCGACCGGTCTCCTCCCGCCCGCGGGGACGGACGCCTGGCGCCTTTCGGCACCCCGGCGGGGCACTCTCGACGCGCTGGCGCTGCTGCCCTGCCCGGAGGTGTCCGAGCCGCTCGCCCCGCACCAGGTACGGATCGCCGTCCGCGCCGCGGGGGTGAACTTCCGCGACGTGCTCAGCACCCTCGGCATGTATCCGGGGGAGGCCGGACTGCTCGGCCAGGAAGGCGCGGGCGTGGTCACCGAGGTCGGTGCCGAGGTCACCGGACTCGCGCCGGGCGACCGGGTGATGGGCATGTTCACCGGCGCCTTCGGTCCCACCGCGGTGGCCGACCACCGCATGCTGGCCCCCGTACCCGACGGGTGGAGCGACGCGCAGGCCGCCGCGACACCGCTGGTGTTCCTCACGGCGTACTACGCCCTGAACGAGCTGGCGGGGCTGCGCGCCGGGGAGAAGGTGCTGATCCACGCCGCCGCGGGCGGGGTGGGGATGGCCGCCGTCCAGCTCGCCCGGCATCTGGGCGCCGAGGTGCGGGCCACGGCGGGGACGGGCAAGTGGGCGGCGCTGCGGGAGCTGGGACTGAGGCAGGACCAGCTGTCCTCCTCGCGGACCCTGGAGTTCGAGCAGCGGTTCGCCCCGGGGGTGGACGTCGTGCTCGACTCGCTGGCCGGTGAGTTCGTGGACGCGTCCCTGCGCCTCCTCGGCCCGGGCGGCCGGTTCGTGGAGATGGGCAAGACGGACATCCGTGACGCGGACGCCGTTGCGAAGGCCTATCCCGGCGTCGGCTACCAGGCGTTCGATCTGCTCGAGGTGGCGCCGGAGCGCATCGCCGCGATGTTCGCCGAGCTGATGGACCTCTTCGCGCGGGGCGCGCTCCGCCCGCTGCCGGTGACCGTGTGGGACGTACGGCGTGCCGCGGACGCCTTCCGGTACATGAGCCAGGCCCGGCACATCGGCAAAGTGGTCCTCACGATGCCGGCGGCACCCTTCCCCGACGGCACGCACGACAGGAACGGCACCGTGCTGATCACGGGCGCCACCGGGGCGCTCGGCCGGGCCACCGCCCGCCATCTGGTCGTCGAACACGGCGTACGACGGCTGCTGTTGACCAGTCGGCGCGGCGTCGAGGCCCCCGCAGCCGCCGAGTTCGTCGCGGAACTCGTCGGCCTCGGCGCGCACGTGGACCTCGTGGCCTGCGACGCCGCCGACCGGGACGCGCTCGCCGGGGTCCTCGACGGCGTGGAGCTGACCGCGGTCGTGCACGCGGCAGGCGTCCTGGACGACGGGGTGGTCGCCGATCTGACCCCCGAGCGCCTGGACCGGGTGCTGCGCCCCAAGGCGCTGGCCGCGAAGAACCTGCACGAGCTCACCGCGGACCGGGACCTGAGCGCGTTCGTTCTCTTCTCCTCGGTGATGGGCATCCTCGGCGGCCCCGGCCAGGCCAACTACGCCGCCGCGAACGCCTACTTGGACGCTCTGGCCCAGCAGCGCCGGGCCCGCGGACTCGCGGCGGTGTCGCTGGCCTGGGGCTGGTGGCAGAGCGAGGACGGCATGGGCGGCTCGGCGCTCGGCCAGGCCGACCGGGCGCGGATGAAGCGCTCGGGCCTGGTGCCGCTGAGCACACCGGACGGCCTCGCGCTGCTCGACGCGGCGCTCGCACTCGACGAGCCGTCCCTGGTGCCGACCGGCTGGGACCTGGCCGCTATCCGGGCCCAGGGGGAGGGCGCGCCCGTCGTGCTGCGGTCCCTGGTGCCCGTCGCGGCACCGCAGCAGGCCATCGCCGCCGCGCCGGACCTGCGCCGACGGCTCGCCGAACTGCCGCAGACGGAGCGGGAGCGGGCCGTTGTGGATCTGGTGCGGGAGCACACGGCCGTGGTCCTGGGCCGCGGCGGCGCGGCCACGGTCGACGTGGACCTGCCGTTCCGGGACCTGGGCTACGACTCCCTCACCTCCGTCGAACTGCGCAACCGGCTGATCGCGGCGACGGGCCTGCGGCTCGCCCCCGCGCTGCTCTTCGACCACCCGACGCCGGCGCGTGTCGCCCGGCTCCTACAGGCCGAACTGGCGCCCGCCGAGGCGCCGCCCGCGGGTCTGGCGGAGCTGGAGCGGCTGGAGACGGCGCTGGCAGATGTGCCCGACGGCGAGGAGCTGCGGGCCGAGATCGAGACGCGTCTGAAGGCCCTGGCGGCGCGGATGGCCCGCCCCGGCCGCGAGGGCGGCGACACCGCGCATCTGGAGACGGCCTCGGTCGGCGAGCTGCTCAGTTTCATCGACCAGGAACTCGCTTGAGTCCGCACACATTCCGAGGGGTTGGCACACGTGGCAAACGACGAGCAGCAACTGGTCGAGTACCTGCGGCGCGTCACCGTCGATCTGCAGAAGACCCGGGAGCGGCTGCACGCCCTTGAGCACCCCGAGCCGGTCGCGATCGTCGGTATGGCGTGCCGGTTCCCCGGCGGGGTGGACACCCCGGACGCCCTGTGGGATCTGGTGGCGCAGGGCCGGGACGCGGTCGGAGAGTTCCCCACGGACCGCGGCTGGGACCTGGAGGGGCTGTACCACCAGGACCCGGAACGCCGCGGCACGACGTACACCAAGCATGGCGGATTCCTGTACGGCGCCGGGGACTTCGACGCGGAGTTCTTCGGGATCTCACCGCGTGAGGCGCTGGCGATGGATCCGCAGCAGCGGCTGCTGCTCGAGACGTCGTGGGAGGCGCTGGAAGGCGCCGGCATCCTCCCCGACTCCCTGCGGTCCAGCCTGACCGGCGTGTTCGTCGGGGCCTTCGCCCAGGACTACGCGGGTCCGCTGCACCGCGCGCCCGCGGGCTTCGAGGGCCACCTGCTCACGGGCAAGCACTCCAGCGTCGCCTCCGGGCGTATCTCGTACACGCTGGGTCTCGAGGGTCCGGCCGTGTCGGTGGACACGGCGTGCTCCTCGTCGCTGGTGGCCCTGCATCTCGCGGTGCAGGCGCTGCGCCGGGGTGAGTGCGACCGGGCGCTGGCCGGCGGGGCGACGGTGATGGCGAGCCCCGGCATGTTCCTGGAGTTCAGCCGTCAGCGGGGGCTGGCCGTGGACGGGCGGTGCAAGGCGTTCGCGGAGGCGGCCGACGGCACGGGCTGGGCCGAGGGCGCGGGCATTCTGGTGCTGGAGCGGCTCTCGGAGGCGCAGCGGCAAGGGCATCGGGTGCTGGCGGTGGTGCGTGGCTCGGCGGTGAATCAGGACGGTGCGAGCAACGGTCTGACGGCGCCGAACGGTCCCTCGCAGCAGCGGGTGATCCGGCAGGCGTGGGCGGATGCGGGTGTGTCGGGTGCCGAGGTCGACGCTGTGGAGGCGCACGGTACCGGTACGGCGTTGGGTGATCCGATCGAGGCGCAGGCCCTGCTGGACACCTACGGGCAGCAGCACGCTTCCGACGAGCCGTTGTGGCTGGGGTCGTTGAAGTCGAATATCGGGCATGCGCAGGCTGCCGCGGGTGTGGGCGGGATCATCAAGATGGTGCAGGCGTTGCGGTATGGGGTGTTGCCGCGGACGCTGCATGTGGATGCGCCGTCGTCGAAGGTGGACTGGTCTTCGGGCGCCGTGGAGCTGTTGACCGAGGCGCGGTCGTGGCCGCGGGTGGAGCGGCCGCGGCGGGCGGCGGTGTCGTCGTTCGGTATCAGTGGCACCAACGCGCACGTCATCCTGGAGCAGGCCCCCGAAGCGTCCGAGGCTGCTGAGGTCGAGGTGGGGGAGCGGCCGGGGCTGGTGCCGTGGGTCGTGACCGGCCGGACCGAGGCCGCGCTGCGCGCCCAGGCCGGACAGCTCCTGCCGCATGTGACCGGACTCGACCCCGTCGACGTCGGCCTGTCGCTGACCGGGTCGCGGACCGCCTTCGAGCACCGCGCCGTCGTCCCGGCCGGTGACCTGGACGCGCTGCGCGCCCTGGCCGAGGGCCGCGAGCACGCGGCCATCGTACGGGGGGTCGCCGCCGCCGACCCGCGGCCGGTGTTCGTCTTCCCCGGCCAGGGCTCCCAATGGGTGGGCATGGCCGCCGCCCTGCTGGACTCGTCCCCCGTGTTCGCCGAGCGGATGGCAGAGTGCGCGCAGGCCCTCGCACCCCATGTGGACTGGGACCTGCACGCGGTGGTGCGAGGCGAGCCGGGCGCCGCCTCGCTGGACCGGGTCGACGTGGTGCAGCCCGCGCTGTTCGCCGTCATGGTCTCGCTGGCCCGGCTGTGGGAGTCCTCCGGCGTACAGCCGGCGGCCGTGGTGGGGCACTCGCAGGGTGAGATCGCCGCCGCCTGCGTCGCCGGGATCCTCTCCCTCGAGGACGCCGCACGCGTGGCCGCGCTGCGCAGCCAGGCGATCGCCCGGATCGCCGGCGACGGCGGCATGGCCTCCATACCCCTGCCGGCCGACCGCGTACGGGAGTTGATCGCCCCCTGGGACGGCGCCCTGTCCGTCGCGGCGGTCAACGGACCCGCCTCCGTGGTGGTCGCGGGCGCCGCCGACGCCCTGCGGGAACTTCTCGACGCCTGCGCCGCCGACGACATCTCCGCCCGCCGCATCGCGGTGGACTACGCGTCGCACTCCGCGCAGATGGAGACACTGCGCGAGGACCTGCTCCAGGTCCTGGCACCGATCCGGCCGGGCCCTGCCCGGGTGCCGTTCCACTCGACGGTCGACGGCGAGGCCGCTGGCGTCACCGAACTCGACGCCGCCTACTGGTACCGCAACCTGCGCAGCACCGTCCGGTTCGAGCCGACCGTGCGCGCCCTGCTGGACGCCGGGCACCGCATGTTCGTCGAGTGCAGCCCGCACCCCGTGCTGACGATGGCCGTCCAGGACACCGCCGACGACGCGCGGCACACCGCTGTCGCTGTCGGCTCCCTGCGCCGCGACCACGGTGGACCGGACCGGTTCCAGCAGTCGCTGGCCCAGGCGTTCACCCACGGCGCCCCGGTCCTGTGGCCCGCCGCCACGGCCCCCCTCGACCTGCCGACGTACCCGTTCCAGCGCGAGCACTACTGGCTCGACGAACGCGACAGCGGCGGCGACCCCGCGCAGCTCGGCATCGCCGCCGCGGGCCACCCGCTGCTGAGCGCGGTCGTCGAACTCGCCGCCGACGGCGGCACGGTGCTCACCGGCCGGCTCACCGCGACCGGCTGGCTCGCGGAGCACGCCGTGTGGGACACCGCGCTGCTGCCCGGCACCGCGTTCGTGGAGCTGGCGCTGTGCGCGGGCCGCACCGTCGGCTGCGACCGGATCGACGAACTGACCCTGCACGAGCCCCTGGTCCTGCCGGACGACAGCGCCGTACAGGTGCAGATGGCGGTCGGGGAGGCGGGCGAGGACGGCAGGCGCGAAGTGAGCGTCCACTCCCGGTCGGGTGAGGCGCCCTGGACTCGGCACGCCTCCGGGTTCCTCGCCCCCACGGCGGCACCCGCCCCCACGGCGGCGGCACAGCAGTGGCCGCCGAGCGGCGCCCGCCCGGTCGACCTGACCGGCTTCTACGAGCGTCTCGAACAGGTCGGATACGGCTACGGCCCCGCGTTCCAGGGACTGACCTCCGCCTGGCGCAGCGGCGACGAACTGTTCGCCGAGGTCGCGCTGCCGCAGTCCGCCGACGGCCGTGACGGCGAGGCGGAGTACGGCCTCCACCCGGCCCTCAGCGACGCCGCCCTGCACGCACTGCTGCTCGACGAGGGCAATATCCGGCTGCCGTTCTCCTGGAACGGGGTCACCCTGCATTCGACGGGCGCCAAAGCCCTGCGCGTCCACCTGACACCGGCGTCCGGTGACAGCGTCTCGGTGCTCGCCCTGGACAGCGAGGGCCAACCCGTACTGAGCGCCGACTCCCTGACCCTGCGTCCGGTCGAAGCGGCGCAGCTGGCCCGCCGCCTCGACTCCCTGTTCCAGGTCGACCGGCACGCGGCGACGCTGCCCGCCACCGCACCGGACCCGGCCCGGTGGGCGGTGCTCGGCGAACCGGTCGACGGGCTCACCGGCGCCACCGTCCACGCCGGCCTCGCGGCCCTCACCGACGCGGTGGACACCGAGCTGCCCGCGCTCGTCGTGGCGAGCGTGCCGGCGGCGGGACCGGACCCGGTCGCCGCGGCCCGGACGGCGACCGGACATGTGCTCGGCCTGCTGCAGGCATGGCTCGACGACGAACGCACCGCCGCCTCCCGGCTGGTCGTCCTGACGCGGTCGCACGACCTGTCGCACGCGGCGGTACGCGGCCTGGTGCGCAGCGCGCAGACCGAGCACCCCGGCCGCTTCACCCTCGGCGAGCGGGACGGCCACGACGCCTCCCGCGCCGCCCTGGCCGCGGCCCTCGCCGAGGACCTCACGGACTTCCGCCTCGAGCAGGGGCAGCTCACCGTGGACCGGCTGACCCGGGCGCGGGCCGTGGAGGGCGACCTCGGGCTCGACCCTGCGGGCACCGTGCTGATCACCGGCGGCACCGGAACACTGGGCGGACTGCTCGCCCGCCACCTGGTCGACCGGCACGGCGTACGCCACCTGCTGCTGACCAGCCGCAGCGGGCCGGACTCGGCCGCGGCGCGGGCCCTGGTCACGGACCTGCAGAGCGCGGGAGTCGACGTCCGCGTCGTCGCCTGCGACGCCGCGGACCGCGACGCACTCGCCGCGACCCTGCGGGGAGTCGACGCCGCACATCCGCTGACGGCCGTGGTGCACGCCGCGGGCGTCGTGGACGACGCTCTGCTCACCTCGCTCACCGATGACCGGCTCGACACCGTGCTGCGGCCCAAGGCGGACGCGGCGTGGAACCTGCACGAACTGACCCAGGACATGGACCTGTCCGCCTTCGTTTTCTTCTCGTCGGCGGCCGCCACCCTCGGCAACGCCGGACAGGGCAACTACGCCGCCGCGAACGCCTTCCTCGACGCGCTGGCCGAGCACCGCCGCGAGCGCGGTCTGCCTGCCGTGTCGCTCGCCTGGGGCCTGTGGGCCGAAGGCAGCGGAATGAGCGGCCACTTGGGCGACGCCGACCTGAGCCGGATGCGCCGCGGCGGCATCGTGCCGCTCGCTACCGAGGAAGGACTGCGCCTGTTCGACGCCGCATGCGCCCTGGACCGCGCCCTGGCGGTGCCCGTCTCGCTGGACCTCGCGGCGATCGCCGCGGGCGCCGCCGACGTCGGCGTACCACCGGTGCTGCGCAGCCTGGTCCGCATCCCGGCCCGCCGCGCCGCGGCGGCCCTCGCCCGCAACGCGCCCGGGGGACTGCGAGAACGGCTGGCCGCGCTCCCGCCCGAGGACCGGCGCGCGGAACTGGTCGAACTGACCCGGCTGCACAC
Organism: Streptomyces sp. NBC_01450; assembly: GCF_036227505.1. NCBI lineage: Bacteria > Bacillati > Actinomycetota > Actinomycetes > Kitasatosporales > Streptomycetaceae > Streptomyces > Streptomyces sp. NBC_01450. The sequence goes on from NZ_CP109481.1 coordinate 1,819,803, forward strand.
CGCCGTCACCCTGGGCCACGGAGCGGCCGAACGGGTCGAACCCACCCGCGCGTTCAAGGAGATGGGCTTCGACTCCCTGATGTCGGTGGACCTGCGCAACCGGCTCAACGGCGTCACCGGTCTGCGGCTGCCCGCGACTCTGCTCTTCGACCACCCCACGGCCGCCGCGGTGGCGGGCCTGCTGGAGACCGAGCTGCTGGGCTCGGCCGCCGTGTCCGAGACCCGGCCGGCCGCGCCGTTTGCCGCGCGGTCCGACCAGTCCGAGCCGATCGCCGTCGTCGGCATGAGCTGCCGCTTCCCGGGCGGCGCCGACTCCCCGGACGCGCTGTGGGACCTGGTGGCCGTGGGCGCCGAAGCACTCGGCCCGATGCCGGCGGACCGCGGCTGGGACCTGGAACACCGCTACGACCCCGAGGGCGAGCGTCCGGGAAGCTTCTACGCCGATGCGGGCGGGTTTCTGCACACGGCGGGGGATTTCGACGCGGAGTTCTTCGGGATCTCGCCGCGTGAGGCGCTGGCGATGGATCCGCAGCAGCGGCTGCTGCTCGAGACGTCGTGGGAGGCGCTGGAGTCGGCGGGTGTCGATCCGTCGTCGTTGCGGGGCCACCGCACCGGCGTCTACGTCGGCTCGATGGCACCCGACTACGCGGCCGGCCTGAACGCCGCCACCCCCGACATCGAGGGTTTCCTGGGCGTCGGCACCAGCGGAAGCGTCATCTCGGGCCGGGTCGCGTACACGCTGGGTCTTGAGGGTCCGGCGGTCACGGTGGACACGGCGTGCTCCTCGTCGCTGGTGGCCCTGCACCTCGCCGCCCAGGCCCTGCGCCGGGGTGAGTGCGACCGGGCGCTGGCAGGCGGCGTGACCGTGATGAGCACACCGAAGACATTGATCGAGTTCAGCCGTCAGCGGGGGCTGGCCGTGGACGGCCGGTGCAAGGCGTTCGCGGAGGCGGCCGACGGCACGGGCTGGGCCGAGGGTGTGGGTGTCCTGGTGCTGGAGCGGCTCTCGGAGGCGCGGCGCCAAGGCCATCGGGTGCTGGCGGTCGTGCGTGGCTCGGCGGTGAATCAGGACGGTGCGAGCAACGGTCTGACGGCGCCGAATGGTCCTTCGCAGCAGCGGGTGATCCGGCAGGCGTGGGCGGATGCGGGTGTTTCGGGTGCCGAGGTGGATGTCGTGGAGGCGCACGGTACCGGTACCGCGTTGGGTGATCCGATCGAGGCGCAGGCGTTGTTGGCGACGTATGGGCAGGGCCGGGATGTGGATCGGCCGTTGTGGCTGGGGTCGTTGAAGTCGAATATCGGGCATGCGCAGGCTGCCGCGGGTGTGGGCGGGATCATCAAGATGGTGCAGGCGTTGCGGTATGGGGTGTTGCCGCGGACGCTGCATGTGGATGCGCCGTCGTCGAAGGTGGACTGGTCTTCGGGTGCGGTGGAGTTGTTGACCGAGGCGCGGTCGTGGCCGCGGGTGGACCGGCCGCGGCGGGCGGCGGTGTCGTCGTTCGGTATCAGTGGGACGAACGCGCACGTGATCTTGGAGGAAGCCCCCGAAGTCCCCGAGGCTGCTGAGGTCGAGGTGGGGGAGCGGTCGGGGCTGGTGCCGTGGGTGGTGTCGGGCCGGACTGAAGCGGCGTTGCGCGCCCAGGCGGGTCGGCTGGCTGAGTTCGTGGACGCACGCCCAGAGCTGGAGCCCGCTGCGGTGGCGTCCACGCTCGCGACGGGGCGTGCCCACCTCGAACACCGCGCCGTGGTCTGGGGCGACACCTTGCAGGACCACCTCACCGCTCTGACCGCACTGGCGGAGGGACGTACGGACACCGGCCTCGTCCACGCACGGGCCCGGCAGTCCACCAGGACGGCCGCGCTGTTTTCGGGTCAGGGTGCTCAGCGGGCTGGGATGGGCCGGGAGTTGTATGAGGCGTTTCCGGTGTTCGCGGGGTCGGTGGATGAGTCGTGTGCGGTGTTGGACGGGTTGTTGGGGTTGTCGGTGCGGGAGGTGATGTTCGCCGGCGCGGGTGTTGATGCTGCGGGTGCTGATGCTGCGGGTGTTGATGGCGTGGGTGCTGATGGGGTGGGTGGTCTGCTGGATCGGACGGTGTGTACGCAGGCGGGTTTGTTTGTGTTCGAGGTGGCTTTGTTCCGGTTGTTGGAGCGGGCCGGGGTGCGGGTGGATGTGCTGGTGGGGCATTCGGTGGGGGAGATCGCGGCGGCGCATGTGGCGGGGGTGTTGTCGTTGGCGGATGCGTGTGTGCTGGTGGCGGCGCGGGGTCGGTTGATGCAGGCGTTGCCGGTGGGTGGGGCGATGGTGGCGGTGCGGGCGGCGGAGGCGGATGTGCTGCCGTTGTTGGTGGGGCGTGAGGGTGAGGTGTCGGTCGCTGCGGTGAACGGGCCGGGGGCGACGGTGATTTCGGGTGTGGAGGGGGTGGTGGAGGAGGTCGCCGCTGTGCTGGCCGGGCAGGGGTGCAAGACGAAGCGGTTGCGGGTCAGTCATGCGTTCCACTCGCCGTTGATGGAGCCGATGCTGGACGACTTCGCCGAGGTCGTGGCCGGGTTGTCGTTCGCCGAGCCGCGGATTCCGATCGTGTCGACGGTGAGTGGTGAGGTCGGTACTCAGTGGACGGATCCGTCCTATTGGGTGCGGCAGGTGCGTTCGCCGGTCCGGTTCGCGGACGCGGTGCGTGCCCTGGCGGCTGAAGGGGTGACGGGCACCATTGAGGTGGGTCCGGATGCGGTGCTGACGCCGATGGCCGAGCCTTCGGCGGGTGAGGGCGTGCGGCTGGTGGCGTTGCAGCGCCGCGACCGCACCGACACGGCGGCCCTGCTGGCCGGACTCGGCGAACTGTGGGCGAACGGCACCGACATCGACTGGACCGCACTGATCGACAGCCGGGCCACCGCCGAACTCCCCACCTACGCCTTCCAACACCAGCGCTACTGGCTCGACACGCCCGAATCCACGGTCCGTTCCACGGCCGGGCTCCTCGCCGCGGACCACCCCCTGCTCACCATGGGCATACCCCTGGCGGACTCCGATGCCGTGGTGCTCACCGGATCCCTTTCCCCGCACCGGCACGGCTGGCTGCGCGAGCACGTCATCGCCGGTACGGCACTGCTGCCCGGCGCCGCATGGCTCGACCTGGCGCTGTACGCCGGGGCACAGGTCGGCTGCGACGTACTGCGTGAACTGACCTTGGAAACCCCCCTGTTGCTGCCCGTCGACAGCACGGTGGCGGTGCAGATCACCGTCGACGCACCCGCCGAGAGCGGCGACCGGGAGATCCGGGTCCACGCCCGGAACAGCGACGACGAACCGTGGACCCGGCACGCGCGCGGCACCCTGGGCGCGGGCCCGGCCCCCGCCGCGGCGCCGCTCTCCCAGTGGCCGCCCGCCGATGCCGCGGAACTCCCGGTGGACGGTGTCTACGACTGGTTCGCCGCCCACGGATTCGAGTACGGCCCCGCCTTCCAGGGCGTACGCCGTGCCTGGCTCCTCGGCGAGGAGCTGTACGCGGAGCTGGCCCTCGACCCGGAGCAGGAAGCGGCCGCCGCGGCGTACGGGATCTACCCGCCGCTGCTCGACGCGGCCCTGCACAGCGCCAAGTTGCCGATGCGCGAGGAGGGACCGGACCCGCGACTTCCGTTCGAGTTCGGCGGCGTCGTCCGGCACGGCGACGGCATCGCCGCGCGGGTGCACCTGACCCCGCAGGACACGGACCGGATCTCGGTACGGGTCGCGGACACGTCCGGGCAGCCCGTGCTGACCATCGACTCCCTCCACCTGCGCGCCCCGTCGCCGGACACACTGCGCGCGATGCGGTCGCGATCGCTGTACGAGGTCCGGTGGAACCAACTGCCCGAACCCGTACCGGTGTCCGGCACCGGCCGGTGGATCGCGCTGGGCGACACGGAAGGGCTCGAACTGCCCCGGTACGCCGGTCTGGACGCGCTGCGGACCGCTCTCGACTCGGGCACTTCGGCGCCCGACGTGGCGGTGCTGCCGCTCACCCCGTCCGGGGCCGACGCGGCAGCCGTGCACACCGCGGTCAACACGGTTCTCGGCATCGCCCAGGACTGGCTGGCCGACGAGCGCCTCGCCGCCTCCCGGCTGCTGGTGCTGACCCGGGCGGCGGTGGCGGCCGACGGCGGCGAGGAACTGTCCGACCCGGCGCACGCCGCGGTCTGGGGCCTGCTCCGCTCGGCACAGACCGAACACCCCGGGCGTTTCGTCCTCGCGGACACCGACGGCACCGAGGCCTCCGGCCGCGTCCTGCCGGGCGTACTCGCCCTGGACGAACCGCAGTCGGCGCTGCGGGCCGGCACCGTGCGTGTCCCGCGACTGACCCGGGCGGCCGGACCGGCCGCCGAGGCCACCGCGAACACCGCACCCGCCCCGGTCGACGGGACGGTACTGCTCACCGGTGCCACCGGAGCGCTCGGCACCCTGCTCGCCCGGCACCTCGTCACCGCCCACGGCGTACGCAAGCTGCTGCTCACCAGCCGGCGGGGCACCGCCCCGGGACTGGTCGAGGAGCTCACCGCACTGGGCGCGGAGGTGGACCTGGTGGCCTGCGACGCGGCCGACCGGGAGGCGCTGGCGGACCTGCTGCGCGGCATCCCCGACCTGACCGCCGTCGTCCACGCGGCCGGAGTCACCTCCGACGGCGTCCTCGCGGCGCTGACCTCGGAGCAGGTGGACACGGTGCTGCGGGCCAAGGCGGACGCGGCGCTCCACCTGCACGAACTGACCCGGGACAGCGACCTGTCCGCGTTCGTGCTGTTCTCCTCCGCCGCGGGCGTCCTCGGCACCCCCGGCCAGGCCAACTACGCGGCCGCCAATGCCTTCCTGGACGCACTCGCCGTGCGGCGACGGGCCGGCGGACTGCCCGCGGTGTCCCTCGCCTGGGGCCTGTGGGACACCGATACCGGCATGGCCGGCGCACTGCAGCATTCCGACCGCGCCCGCCTCGCCCGCCACGGAGTCGCCCCGATGTCCACCGCGGAGGCGCTGCACCTGTTCGACCTGGCGTGGCGAGGCGAGAGCGCCGCGCTGGTACCGGCACACCTGCGCGTCCCGGCCCAGGACATCCCGGTGCTGCTGCGCGAACTGGCCCCCGTGCGCCGCAGGCCCGCGCCCGGCACCGGCCTCGCCGCGGCGCAGGGCTTCGCGGAGCGCCTCGCGGCGGCCGCCCCGCAAGAGCGCACCGATCTGCTCCTGGACCTGGTGCGCACCCGGGCGGCAGTCACCCTGGGGCTGGCCGGCGGCCATGCCGTCGACCCCGAACGCGGCTTCCTGGACATGGGGTTCGACTCGCTGACCGCGGTCGAGCTGCGCAACCGGCTGGCCGAGGCCACCGGGCTGCGACTGCCGACGGCCATGCTCTTCGACCACCCGACCCCGGCCGACCTGGCCGAACGCCTCACGGCCGAACTCGCCCCCGCCGTCCCCGACCGGTTCGCGGAACTCGACCGCCTCGAAGCCGGTGCGTCCGGCCTGGACCCCGAGGAGCGCGCCTCGCTCGCCGAGCGGCTGCGCGGTGTCCTCGACCGGCTGGCCGCACCGGGCGTCGCGGACCGGGTCGACACCGCCACCGACGACGAGATCTTCGACTTCATCGACAACGAGCTCGGAATCTCCTGACTTCCGCACCGCCGTTGGAGGGCGGACTTCATGGCCAACGAAGAAAAGCTCCGCAGCTACCTCAACCGCGTCACCACGGATCTCCACCAGACCCGGCAGCGGTTGCAGCAGATGACCGAACCCGTCGCGGTGGTAGCCATGTCCTGCCGATACCCCGGCGGCGTGCGCGACCCCGAAGGACTCTGGCAGCTGCTCGACTCCGGCACCGACGCGGTCTCCGAGTTCCCCGCGGGCCGCGGCTGGGACGTCGAGGCGCTGTACGACCCCGACCCCGAAAAACCGGGACGCACGTACGCCCGCAACGGTGGATTCCTGCACGACGCCGACGAGTTCGACGCCGCGGCCTTCGGCATCTCACCGCGGGAGGCGCTGACCACCGACCCGCAGCAGCGCCTGCTGCTCGAGCTGTCCTGGGAGGCGTTCGAGCGGGCGGGCCTTGCCACGACTTCGGTCAAGGGCACCCGCACGGGCGTGTTCGTCGGCGTCATGTACAACGACTACGGGTCCCGGATGCACACCATGCCGGCGGACGTCGAGGGCTACATCGGCAACGGCAGCGCACCCAGCATCGCCTCGGGACGCATCGCGTACACCTTCGGCCTCGAAGGACCCGCGGTCACCCTGGACACCGCCTGTTCGTCGTCGCTCGTCGCGGTGCACCTCGCCGCCCAGGCGCTGCGCCGCGGCGAATGCACCATGGCGCTCGCGGGCGGCGTGACCGTCATGTCGACCCCCACCACCTTCGTGGAGTTCAGCAGGCAGCGGGCCCTGGCCGCGGACGGCCGCTGCAAGGCGTTCTCCGCCGACGCGGACGGCACCGGCTGGGCCGAGGGCGCCGGTCTGCTCGTCCTGGAGAAGCTGTCCGACGCCCAGCGCAACGGACACCGCGTGCTGGCCGTGATCCGCGGCTCGGCGGTCAACCAGGACGGCGCCAGCAGCCGGCTCACCGCGCCCAACGGGGCGGCCCAGCAACGCGTCATCCGGCAGGCTTTGCAGGACGCGGCCATCGGCCCCGACGGCGTCGACGCGGTCGAGGCGCACGGCACCGGCACCCGGCTCGGCGACCCGATCGAGGTCGAAGCGCTCCTGGCGACGTACGGCGCCGACCGGGACCGCCCGCTGTGGCTGGGTTCGCTGAAGTCCAACATCGGTCACACCCAGGCCGCGGCGGGCGTCGGCGGCATCATCAAGATGGTCCAGGCACTGCGCCACGAGGCCCTGCCGCGAACCCTGCACGTGGACCGGCCGACCTCCGAGGTCGACTGGAACGCCGGGCGAGTGGAACTGCTGACGCGGCCGCAGCCCTGGCCCCGTACCGAACGTCCGCGCCGGGCCGCCGTGTCCTCGTTCGGCATCAGCGGTACGAACGCGCACGTCATCCTGGAGGAGCCGCCGGCCGCCCCGGCCGAGCCCGACCAGGCGCAGGACGTCCTGCGCACGCCGGGCCTGGCGGGCACGGAGCCGTGGCTGCTGTCGGCCAGGAGTGCGGACGCGCTGCGCGAGCAGGCCCGCCGCCTCGCCGTGCTGGTGGAGCGCGAGGAGACGGCGAGCCCGGCCGAGATCGGTCACGCGCTGGCCACGACCCGCTCGTCCTTCGAACACCGGGCGGCCGTCGTCGGCACCAGTCGCGAGGAGTTCCTCACCGGCCTCGCCGCGCTGGCCGATGACGCGACGGCCGCCGGCGTCGTGCGGGGCCGCACCCGGCAGGGGAAGGTGGCGTTCGTCTTTCCCGGACAGGGTTCGCAGTGGCACGGTATGGCGGCCGAACTCCTCGACACCTCATCGGTGTTCGCGCGGCGCATGACCGAGTGCGCCCGGGCGCTCGCGCCGTACACCGACTGGGACCTGCTGGAGGTCGTACGCGGCGCGGACAGCGACTGGCTCACCCGCGTGGACATGGTCCAGCCCGCCCTGTTCGCGGTCATGGTGTCTCTGGCGGAGCTGTGGCAGAGCCACGGGGTGCGGCCCGCCGCCGTCATCGGGCACAGTCAGGGCGAGATCGCCGCGGCATGCGTCGCCGGAGCGCTGACCCTCGAGGACGCGGCGAAGGTGGTGGCGCTGCGCTCCAAGGCGCTGATCGCGCTCGCCGGCAAGGGCGGCATGCTGTCGGTGGCCCTGTCCGCCGGGGACCTGGGCCCCCTGCTGGAACGCTGGCAGGGACGCCTGTGGCTCGCGGCCGTCAACGGCCCCCAGGCGTCCGTGGTCTCCGGGGACCCGGCCGCGCTGAGCGAGCTCGAGACCCACTGCCGCGCCGACGGGGTGCGCACCCGCACCATCCCGGTGGACTACGCCTCGCACTCGGCACACGTCGAGGAGATCCGCGAGCAGCTCCTGGCCGAACTGGCGGACGTGGCCCCGCGCCGCGCCCCGGTCACCTTCTGCTCGACCGTCACCGGCGGCCCGCTGGACACCGCCGGCCTCGACGCCGACTACTGGTACCGCAATCTGCGCGGCACGGTCCTCCTGGAGACGGCCACCCGGACCCTGCTCGAGCAGGGCTACCGCACGTTCGTCGAGTCCAGCCCGCACCCCGGCCTGACCATCGCCCTGCAGGACACCGCCGCCGAGGCCGGAGCGGACGCCGCCGTCCTGGAGACCCTGCGGCGCCAGGACGGCGGACCGCGCCGGTTCCTCACCTCCCTGGCCCAGGCGCACGCCTACGGCGTGAAGGTGGAGTGGGGTTACGCGGGAGTGTCCCGGATCGCGCTGCCGACATACGCCTTCCAGCGGGAGCGCCACTGGCTGGACGCCCCCGACCCGGCCGTCGCGGACGCCGGCTCGCTCGGTGTCTCCCCGCTGGACCACCCGCTGCTGGGGGCCTCGGTGCCCGCGGCCGCGGGCGGTGAACTCGTGCTCACCGGACGGCTGTCGGCGCGGGCGCAGTCCTGGCTGCCCGACCACCAGGTGGCCGGGCGGCCCGTCGTGCCCGGTACCGCCGTCGTGGAGATGGCGCTGGCGGCCGGTGCGCAGGTCTCCTGCGACACCGTGGACGAGGTCACCCTGCGCGCACCTCTGGTGCTGCCCGAAGGCGGCGGCCTCCAGCTGCAACTGCGTGTCACGCAACCTGAGGAGGACCTGACCCGCCGTCTGGAGCTGTACGCGCGCCCCGACGACGCCCCGGGGTGGACCCACCACGCCTCCGCGGTCCTCGCGCCGTCCGCCCCCGCCCTCGACGACGGGCCCGTACAGCCCGCGGCATGGCCGCCGCCGGGCGCGGAGCCCGTCGACGTCACGGGCTTCTACGACGCACTGGCCGAGCGCGGCTACCACTACGGGCCCGCGTTCCGCGGACTGCTCGGCGCGTGGCGGCGCGGCGAGGAACTCCTCGCCGAAGTCGCCCTGGACGCGTCGCAGCGCGCCGACGCCGCGTCGTACCTGCTGCACCCCGCCCTCCTCGACGCCGCCCTGCACGTCATCGCGGTGCAGGACGGCGCGGGGCTGCGGCTGCCGTTCTCCTGGAACGGCGTGCGGCTGCGGGCCACCGCGGCCACCTCGCTGCGGGTGCGGATCACCCCGCGCGGAGCGGACAGCTACGCCGTCGAACTGGCCGACGCCGAAGGCACGGTCGGCTCCGTCGAGGAACTCGTGCTGCGCACGGTCGACCCGCGGCAGCTGGACACCGGGCGCGGCGGCGACGCACTCCTGCGCGTGGAGTGGACCCCCGTCCCGGTCGCCGACGCGCCCGCGGCACCGCGGGCCCTGGCGGTTCTCGGGTCGCGACCGGTGCTGGCGGGCACACCCCACTACCTGGACCTGGCCGCCGTACCGCAGGACGCGACCACCGTCGTCGCGGACCTCACCGAGCCGTCCCCCGAGCCCCGCGAGGCGGCGTGCCGCACGCTCGCCCTGTTGCAGGCCTGGCTCGCCGACGAGCGCTTCGGCGATGTCCGACTGGTGCTGCTCGTCGGTCCCGCGGAGGATCCGGCCCACGCCCCGACCTGGGGCATGGTGCGTTCCGCGCAGTCCGAACACCCGGGCCGCTTCACGCTGCTGACCAGTGACGAGGACTCCCTCGAGCTGGTGCCCGCCGCCCTGGCGACCGGCGAGCCGCAGCTCGCGCTGCGGGCGGGCACCGTTCTGGCGCCGCGCCTGGCCCGCGGCGCCGCCACCACGGACCTGGAGGTGCCGGCCGGCCAGGAAGGGGCGTGGCGGCTCGACTTCGCCGGCCGTCAGACCTTCGAGAACCTGGCGCTCGTACCGAACCCCGAGGCGGGCGCCCCGCTCGCCCCCGGACAGGTGCGGATCGCCGTCCGCGCGGTCGGGCTCAACTTCCGGCACGTCCTCATGACGCTCGGCATGGTGCCCGCCATCGAGGGCCTGGCGGGCGGCGAGGGGTCCGGCGTGATTCTCGAGGCCGGACCCGGTGTCACCGCGTTCGCCCCGGGCGACCGGGTGATGGGCCTGTTCTCCGGCACCGGCAGTGGACCGGTGACCGTGGCCGACCACCGGATGCTCACCGCGATACCGGCCGGGCTCGACTTCGCCCAGGCCGCGGCGATTCCCGTCGTGTACCTCACCGCCTACTACGGGCTGAAGGACCTGGCCGGCCTCGACGCCGGCCAGTCGCTGCTGGTGCACACCGCCGCGGGCGGCGTCGGCATGGCCGCCGTCCAGCTCGCCAGGCACTGGGGCGCGGAGGTCTACGGCACCGCGAGCGAGGGCAAGTGGCAGGCGCTGCGGGACCTGGGTCTTGCTCCGGAGCGGATCGCCTCCTCCCGGGACCTCGACTTCGAACAGCACCTCATGCGCGCCGCCGACGGCCGGGGCGTGGACGTCGTGCTCAACTCGCTGGCCCGGGAATTCGTGGACGCCTCGCTGCGGCTGCTGCCCCGCGGCGGACGGTTCATCGAGATGGGCAAGACCGACGTCCGGGACGCCGACGAGGTGGCCGCACAGCACCCCGGCGTGCACTACCAGGCCTTCGACATCGCCGAGCCGAGCCCGGAGCGCATCGGGGAGATCCTCGCCGACGTGGCCCGGCTCTTCGCCGACGGGGTGCTGCGACCGTCCCCGCTGACCTGCTGGGACATTCGTCAGGCACCGGAGGCGTTCCGCTTCCTCGGACACGGCCGCAACATCGGCAAGGTCGTGCTGACCGTGCCGGCGCCGCTGGACCCCGAGGGCACCGTGCTGATCACCGGCGGCCTCGGCACGCTGGGCGCGCTCGTGGCCAGGCACCTGGTCGTCGAACACGGCGTACGGCACCTGCTGCTGACCGGTCGGCGCGGCCCGGACACCGCCGGTGCGGCCGAACTGCACGCCGAACTTGAGGAGTTGGGCGCCGAGGTGACGATCGTCGCCTGCGACGTCGCCGACCGCGAGGAACTGGCCGCCTGCCTGGCCCGCGCCCGTACCCCGCTCACCGCGGTCGTGCACGCGGCCGGAGCGCTCGACGACGGTCTGCTCGACACGATGACACCCGGCCGCATCGACCGGGTGCTGCGGCCGAAGGCCGAGGCGGCACAGCATCTGCACGAACTGACGCGCGGGGCCGACCTGTCGGCGTTCATGCTGTTCTCCTCGGCCGCGGGCACCCTCGGCGGCCCCGGACAGAGCAACTACGCCGCCGCCAACGCGTATCTGGACGCCCTGGCGCAGCAGCGCGCCCGGCAGGGACTGCCCGCCACGTCGGTGGTGTGGGGACTGTGGGCCGAACGCAGCGGCATGACCGGCCACTTGGAGGACGCGGACCTGCGACGGATGAGCCGCGCCGGCCTGACTCCGCTCACCTCCGACGACGGGCTCGCCCTCTTCGACGCGGCACTGCGCACCCCGCGGTCCGTCGCCGTGGCGATCCCCGTCGACCCGGCGCGGGCCGACCCGGAGCAGGTGTCGTCCCTGCTGCGTGGGCTCGTCCGGACGCCCGTCCGGCGCAGCGCGGGGCCTGCCGCCGACACGACGGACCGCGCCTCGCTGCGCGCCCGCCTGGACCGGGCACCCGCCGGGGAACGCGGACGCCTGCTGCTCGACCTGGTGCGGGGCGAGGCCGCCGCCGTCCTCGGGCACTCCTCGGCGGCGGCGCTCTCCGGCGAACAGAGCTTCAAGGACCTCGGGTTCGACTCGCTGACCGGCGTGGAACTGCGCAACCGGCTCAACGCGGCCGTCGGGCTTCGGCTCCCCGCGACCATGGTCTTCGACCACCCCACGGCCGAGGCCCTGAGCGCGGAACTGCTCTCCCAGCTGTTCGCGGACGAACCCGCCGAGCAGCCGGCGGCGCACGAGGCCATCGAGGCGCTCGACGCTCTCGACGCGTTGGACGGCGTCGCGCTCGACGACGCGCTGGACGCCGACGCCGTCGAGCGGCTGCAGGGCCTGCTGCGCAAGTGGCAGGCGGTCGCGGCAGCCGGTGCACAAGGCGATGTCCAGTCCGCCACCGACGACGAGCTGTTCGACATCCTCGACAGCGAACTCCGCCTCTGACGCAGCGGCGCCCCGCCACCCCTCATCCCATAAGGACGGAATCATGACAGCTTCGACAGAGCGGGTCGTTGCGGCACTGCGCTCCTCGCTGAAGGAGAACGAGCGGCTGCGCCTGGAGAACCAGCAGCTGGCCGAGGCCGCGCACGAGCCGGTCGCGATCGTCGGTATGGCGTGCCGGTTCCCCGGCGGGGTGGACACCCCGGACGCCCTGTGGGATCTGGTGGCCCAGGGCCGGGACGCGGTCGGCGAGTTCCCCGCGGACCGTGGCTGGAACGTCGATTCCCTCTACGACCCCACCGGCCGGACCCCCGGCACGAGTTACGTGGACGTCGGCGGGTTCCTGCACACGGCGGGGGATTTCGACGCGGAGTTCTTCGGGATCTCGCCGCGTGAGGCGCTGGCGATGGACCCGCAGCAGAGGCTGCTGCTCGAGACGTCGTGGGAGGCGCTGGAGTCGGCGGGTGTCGATCCGTCGTCGTTGCGGGGCGACCGCACCGGCGTCTACGTCGGCGGCCAGGCGACGGACTACGGCTCGCGCGACAACGACGTCGCCGAGAGCATGCGCGGTTATCTGATCACCGGCCTCGCCCCCTCCGTGCTGTCCGGGCGTATCTCGTACACGCTGGGTCTCGAGGGTCCGGCCGTGTCGGTGGACACGGCGTGCTCCTCGTCGCTGGTGGCCCTGCATCTCGCGGTGCAGGCGCTGCGCCGGGGTGAGTGCGACCGGGCGCTGGCCGGCGGGGCGACGGTGATGGCGAGCCCGATCGCCTTCGTCGAGTTCAGCCGTCAGCGCGGGATGGCCGCGGACGGCCGGTGCAAGGCGTTCGCGGACGCCGCCGATGGAGCCGGCTGGGCCGAGGGCGTGGGTGTCCTGGTGCTGGAGCGGCTCTCGGAGGCGCGGCGCCAAGGGCATCGGGTGCTGGCGGTGGTGCGTGGCTCGGCGGTGAATCAGGACGGTGCGAGCAACGGTCTGACGGCGCCGAACGGTCCCTCGCAGCAGCGGGTGATCCGGCAGGCGTGGGCGGATGCGGGTGTGTCGGGTGCCGAGGTCGACGCTGTGGAGGCGCACGGTACCGGCACCGCGCTGGGTGATCCGATCGAGGCACAGGCCCTGCTGGACACCTACGGGCAGCAGCACGCTTCCGACGAGCCGTTGTGGCTGGGGTCGTTGAAGTCGAATATCGGGCATGCGCAGGCTGCCGCGGGTGTGGGCGGGATCATCAAGATGGTGCAGGCGTTGCGGTATGGGGTGTTGCCGCGGACGCTGCATGTGGATGCGCCGTCGTCGAAGGTGGACTGGTCTTCGGGTGCGGTGGAGTTGTTGACCGAGGCGCGGTCGTGGCCGCGGGTGGAGCGGCCGCGGCGGGCGGCGGTGTCGTCGTTCGGTATCAGTGGCACCAACGCGCACGTCATCCTGGAGCAGGCCCCCGAAACCCCCGAGGCCGAGGCGGGGGAGCGGCCGGGGCTGGTGCCGTGGGTCGTGACCGGCCGGACCGAGGCCGCGTTGCGCGCCCAGGCGGGCCGGCTGGCTGAGTTCGTGGACGCACGCCCAGAGCTGGAGCCCGCTGCGGTGGCGTCCACGCTGGCTGCGGGGCGTGCCCACCTCGAACACCGGGCCGTGGTGCTCGGCGACGACCGCCCCTCCCTCCTGCGGGGACTCGAGCAGTTGGCGGACGGTGTGCCCGCGCCCGGACTGGTCCGGGGTGTGACAGCCGGTCAGGACACCGGCTCGTCGTGGGCGGTGTTGTTCTCGGGTCAGGGTGCTCAGCGGGCTGGGATGGGCCGGGAGTTGTATGAGGCGTTTCCGGTGTTCGCGGGGTCGGTGGATGAGTCGTGTGCGGTGTTGGACGGGTTGTTGGGGTTGTCGGTGCGGGAGGTGATGTTCGCCGGCGCGGGTGTTGATGGCGTGGGTGCTGATGCTGCGGGTGTTGGTGTGGTGGGTGGTCTGCTGGATCGGACGGTGTTTACGCAGGCGGGTCTGTTTGTGTTCGAGGTGGCTTTGTTCCGGTTGTTGGAGCGGGCTGGGGTGCGGGTGGATGTGCTGGTGGGGCATTCGGTGGGGGAGATCGCGGCGGCGCATGTGGCGGGGGTGTTGTCGTTGGCGGATGCGTGTGTGCTGGTGGCGGCGCGGGGTCGGTTGATGCAGGCGTTGCCGGTGGGTGGGGCGATGGTGGCGGTGCGGGCGGCGGAGGCGGATGTGCTGCCGTTGTTGGTGGGGCGTGAGGGTGAGGTGTCGGTCGCTGCGGTGAACGGGCCGGGGGCGACGGTGATTTCGGGTGTGGAGGGGGTGGTGGAGGAGGTCGCCGCTGTGCTGGCCGGGCAGGGGTGCAAGACGAAGCGGTTGCGGGTCAGTCATGCGTTCCACTCGCCGTTGATGGAGCCGATGCTGGACGACTTCGCCGAGGTGGTGGCTGGGTTGTCGTTCGCCGAGCCGCGGATTCCGATCGTGTCGACGGTGAGTGGTGAGGTCGGTACTCAGTGGACGGATCCGTCCTATTGGGTGCGGCAGGTGCGTTCGCCGGTCCGGTTCGCGGACGCGGTGCGTGCCCTGGCGGGTGAAGGGGTGACGGGCACCATTGAGGTGGGTCCGGATGCGGTGCTGACGCCGATGGCCGAGCCTTCGGCGGGTGAGGGCGTGCGGCTGGTGGCGTTGCAGCGCCGCGACCGCACCGACACGGCGGCTCTGCTGGCCGGACTCGGTGAACTGTGGGCGAACGGCACCGACATCGACTGGACCGCACTGATCGACAGCCGGGCCACCGCCGAACTCCCCACCTACGCCTTCCAGCACCAGCGCTACTGGTACGTGCCCCGCAACTCCGCCAAGGGGGTGGCCGAGGCCGGACTGACAGCCCTCGAGCACCCCCTGCTCGGCGCGGTCGTCCCATTGGCGACCGGCCAGGGTTGGACGTTCACCGCGACGCTCGGATCGGGCGCGCAGCCCTGGCTCGCCGATCACGCGGCGTCGGGTACGGCGGTCGTGCCGGGAACCGCGTTCCTGGAACTGGTCAGGGCCGCCGGCGAACACTGCGGCGCGGACCGGGTCGAGGAGTTGACCCTCGAGGTCCCGCTGGCGATACCCGAATCCGGCGAGGTCCGGATCCAATGCGCGGTCGACTCCGAGTACCGGGTCACCGTTCACGCCCAGGCCGGCGGCGAGGACCCCTGGACCCGGCACGCTTCGGGCCGGCTGCGTCCCGCCTCGGGCAGCGGGGCGGCCGCGGCACCCGATCTGAGGGTCTGGCCCCCCACCGGAGCGGTCCCGGTAGACCTCGACGAACTCCAGGACCGCCTGTCGGACAGCGGATTCTCCTACGGGCCCGCCTTCCAGGGCCTGCGCGCGGCCTGGCGCAAGGGCGCCGAGCTGTATGTGGAGGCCGGGCTGCCCGACGAACTGCACGGCACGGCGGGCGAGTTCGGCCTCCATCCCGCACTGCTCGACGCGGCGCTGCGGCCCGCGGGCCTCGGGGCGCTCGAGGGCCGGGAAGGCCTGCCGTTCGTATGGAGCGGCGTGGAGCTGAACGGCGGGGGTGCGACAGAGCTGCGCGCCCGCTTCACCTCCGCCCGGGACAACGCCGTAGCCGTGGACCTGGCCGACGGCTCCGGGACACCGCTGGGGTCCGTCGAATCGCTCGCCCTGCGCGCCGTGACCCTGGACCACCTCGCGGGCCCGCGGCTCGACTCCCTCTACCGGCTGGACTGGATCCCCGCACCGCACAGCGGTACCACGGCGCCCGAACGAGAGTGGGCGGTGCTCGACGACGACCCGCTCGCCGAACACCTGGGCGAGCGGGCCCGCACCTATCCCGACCTGGACAGCCTTCGCACGGCACTGCGCTCCGGCGACCCGGTGCCCGACGTGGTCACGGTCGTCCTGAACACGGCGGGCGCGATCAGCTCTCTGCTGGGGGACACGCTGGCCCTGGCCCAGGAGTTCCTCGCCGAGGAGCGGCTCGGCTCCGCGACGCTGGCGGCCGTGCTGTGCGGGGACGGACCGCGACAGGCCGCGGTCTGCGCGCTGTTGCGCTCGGCCCAGCAGGAGCACCCGGGACGCTTCACGGTGCTGGAGGCGCACGGCCACGACGGGGCCGGGGCGCCGCCCCGGGTCCTCGCCGGCGCGCTGCGCGAGGCGCTCGGCAGCGGGGAGCCGTGGTCCGCGGTGCGTGATGCCGAGGCCCTGGTGCCGCGCCTGGTCCGGGCCCCCGCGCACACACCGGAACCGGACTCCGTCTCCTACGATCCGGACGGAACGACCCTGATCACCGGCGGCACCGGATCGCTCGGCGCCCTGTTCGCCCGTCACCTGGTGGCCACGCACGGCGTGCGAAAACTGCTGCTTGTCAGCCGGGGCGGCGAACAGGCCGACGGAGCACCCGAGTTGAGGGACGAACTGACGGCGCTCGGCGCCGAGGTGACCCTGGCCGCCTGCGACGTCTCGGACCGTGCCGCCCTGGCCCGGCTCCTTGACGGCGTACCGGACCTGACGGCCGTGGTGCACACGGCGGGCGTCGTGGACGACTGCGGCTTCACGTCCCTGACCGCCGACCGGATCGACAGCGTGCTGCGGGCCAAGGCCGACGGCGCACTGCATCTGCACGAGCTGACGCAGGACCGTCCGCTCTCGGCGTTCGTTCTCTTCTCGTCCGCGGCCGGTGTACTGGGCGGCGGAGGACAGGGCAACTACGCCGCCGCGAACGCCGTTCTCGACGCACTCGCCCGCGAGCGGCGCGCGGCCGGTCTGCCCGCCACCTCGCTGGCCTGGGGCTGGTGGGAGCAGGACGGTGGCATGACCGGCGGCCTCTCGCAGACCGATGTGCAGCGACTGACCAGGTCGGGCATGCTGCCCCTCGCGCCGGCCGAGGGCTGCGCGCTGTTCGACGCCGCCCTGCAGCGCTCCGAGCCCGTCCTGGTACCGGCCCGGCTCGATCTGCGGCGGCTGCGGGAGACGGCCGGCTCGGCGTCGTTCCCGAGTGTGCTGCGGGCCCTGGCCCCGGCACCGAAGCGCGCCGCGGGCCCCGGACCCGATGCGGTCCAGGCACGGCTCAAGAACCTGTCGGGGGACGAGCGGTCCGACGCGCTGCTGATCCTCGTGACCGAACACGTCGCGACGGTGCTCGGGCACACCCCGGCAGCCGTGGAGCCGGGCCGCGGATTCCTGGACCTCGGATTCGACTCGCTGACCGCCATGGAACTGCGCAACCGTCTCGGCGAGGTGACGGGGCTGCGGCTGCCCGCCACCCTGATCTTCGACTACCCGAGCCCGCTCGCTCTCGCCCGGTACCTGGACGCGGAGCTGGGCCCGGACTCCATCGACGGGATGCAGGACGTCCACGCCGGTATCGACTCGCTGGCGCTGCTGCTCGCGTCCGCCACTCCCAGTGAGACGGACCGGGGCCATGTCGTGGCCCGGCTGCGCGCGCTGTGGGCCGAGTGGAATCCCGGCTCCGGTGACGCCCTCGACCACCAGGACGTGGCGGACGCGAGCGCGGACGAGCTGCTCGAACTACTCGACGACGAGCTCGGACAATTCTGAGTCCCGGCTCGCTGACCTACTTGGCGGGGAACCCATGGCTGATGACCGGAAACTGATCGACTACCTCAAGCGCGCCACGCTCGACCTGCGTGAGGCGAAGCGCCGTATCGACCAACTCGAGGAGGAGCGGCGCGAACCGATCGCCATCGTCGGCATGGCGTGCCGCTACCCCGGAGGCGTCGCGTCCCCGGAGGAGTTGTGGCACCTCGTCGACGATGGCGTCGACGCCGTCTCGGACTTCCCCGAGGAGCGCGGCTGGAACCCGTCCGAGCTCTACGACCCCGACCCGGACGCCGTCGGCAGGACGACGTCCACCCGGGGCGGCTTCCTGCACCGGGCCCACCACTTCGACCCGGGCTTCTTCGGGATCTCGCCGCGTGAGGCGCTGGCGATGGACCCGCAGCAGAGGCTGCTGCTCGAGACGTCGTGGGAGGCCCTGGAGAGCGCCGGAGTCCTGCCCGACTCGCTGCGGGGCAGCCCGACGGGCGCGTACCTGGGCGTCATGTACAACGACTACGGCACTCGCCTGAATCCCGCCCCGGACGGCTTCGAAGGACACCTGGCCAACGGCAGCGCGCCCAGCATGGCGTCGGGCCGGGTCGCGTACACGCTGGGCCTTGAGGGTCCGGCGGTCACGGTGGACACGGCGTGCTCCTCGTCGCTGGTGGCCCTGCACCTCGCCGCCCAGGCCCTGCGCCGTGGGGAATGCACCATGGCGCTGGCCGGCGGCGTGACGGTGATGGCGAGCCCGATCGCCTTCGTCGAGTTCAGCCGTCAGCGGGGGCTGGCCGTGGACGGTCGGTGCAAGGCGTTCGCGGAGGCGGCCGACGGCACGGGCTGGGCCGAGGGTGTGGGTGTCCTGGTGCTGGAGCGGCTCTCGGAGGCGCGGCGGCTCGGTCATCGGGTGCTGGCGGTGGTCCGCGGCTCCGCGGTGAATCAGGACGGCGCCTCCAGTGGCCTGACGGCGCCGAACGGTCCCTCGCAGCAGCGGGTGATCCGGCAGGCGTGGGCGGATGCGGGTGTGTCGGGTGCCGAGGTGGACGCTGTGGAGGCGCACGGCACCGGCACCGCGTTGGGTGATCCGATCGAGGCGCAGGCGTTGTTGGCGACGTATGGGCAGGGCCGGGATGTGGATCGGCCGTTGTGGCTGGGGTCGTTGAAGTCGAATATCGGGCATGCGCAGGCTGCCGCGGGTGTGGGCGGGATCATCAAGATGGTGCAGGCGTTGCGGTATGGGGTGTTGCCGCGGACGCTGCATGTGGATGCGCCGTCGTCGAAGGTGGACTGGTCTTCGGGTGCGGTGGAGTTGTTGACCGAGGCGCGGTCGTGGCCGCGGGTGGACCGGCCGCGGCGGGCGGCGGTGTCGTCGTTCGGTATCAGTGGCACCAACGCGCACGTGATCTTGGAGGAGGCCCCCGAAGCCCCCGAAGTCCCCGAGGCTGCTGAGGCTGAGGTGGGGGAGCGGTCGGGGTTGGTGCCGTGGGTGGTGTCGGGCCGGACTGAGGCGGCGATGCGCGCCCAGGCGGGTCGGCTGGCTGATTTCGTGGACGCACGCCCAGAGCTGGAGCCCGCCGCAGTGGGCCGGGCGCTGGACACGACACGTACCGCCTTCGAGCGCCGCGCGGTGGTGTGGGGCAGGAAGCCGGATGAACTCCTGGCCGGACTGACGGCCCTGACCGACCAGAAGAAGGCCACGAACCTGGTCCAGGGCGCGGTGCGTCCGCAGGGCGCCATAGCCGCGCTGTTTTCGGGTCAGGGTGCTCAGCGGGCTGGGATGGGCCGGGAGTTGTATGAGGCGTTTCCGGTGTTCGCGGGGTCGGTGGATGAGTCGTGTGCGGTGTTGGACGGGTTGTTGGAAGTGTCGGTGCGGGAGGTGATGTTCGCCGGCGCGGGTGTTGATGGCGTGGGTGTTGATGGGGTGGGTGGTCTGCTGGATCGGACGGTGTGTACGCAGGCGGGTCTGTTTGTGTTCGAGGTGGCTTTGTTCCGGTTGTTGGAGCGGGCCGGGGTGCGGGTGGATGTGCTGGTGGGGCATTCGGTGGGGGAGATCGCGGCGGCGCATGTGGCGGGGGTGTTGTCGTTGGCGGATGCGTGTGTGCTGGTGGCGGCGCGGGGTCGGTTGATGCAGGCGTTGCCGGTGGGTGGGGCGATGGTGGCGGTGCGGGCGGCGGAGGCGGATGTGCTGCCGTTGTTGGTGGGGCGTGAGGGTGAGGTGTCGGTCGCTGCGGTGAACGGGCCGGGGGCGACGGTGATTTCGGGTGTGGAGGGGGTGGTGGAGGAGGTCGCCGCTGTGCTGGCCGGGCAGGGGTGCAAGACGAAGCGGTTGCGGGTCAGTCATGCGTTCCATTCGCCGTTGATGGAGCCGATGCTGGACGACTTCGCCGCGGTGGTGGCCGGGTTGTCGTTCGCCGAGCCGCGGATTCCGATCGTGTCGACGGTGTCAGGTCAGGCGGATGAGGACTTCACCGACCCGTCCTATTGGGTGCGGCAGGTGCGTTCGCCGGTCCGGTTCGCGGACGCGGTGCGTGCCCTGGCGGGTGAAGGCGTGACGGGCACCATTGAGGTGGGGCCTGACGCGGTGCTGACCCCGATGGCCGAGCCTTCGGCGGGTGAGGGCGTGCGGCTGGTGGCGTTGCAGCGCCGCGACCGCACCGACACGGCGGCCCTGCTGGCCGGACTCGGTGAACTGTGGGCGAACGGCACCGACATCGACTGGAACACCCTGATCGACAGCCGGGCCACCGCCGAACTGCCCACCTACGCCTTCCAGCACCAGCCGTACTGGCTCGACGAGGTCGCCGCCACCTCGGTCGTCGGCGAGACGGCGGAGGCCTTCTGGGCGGCGGCGCGCGTGGGCGATGCCACCGCCGCGGCCGCCGCACTGCACCTTTCCGCCGAGTCCTCGCTCGCGGACATCGTCACCGCCCTGGCGGCCGAGTCGGCTGCGGCGCCGTCCCTCGAGGCGACCGGGACACCCGGTGCGCCGCAGGACACGGCGGACCCCGCGGCCCTGCTGAAGGAACGGCTCGCGAACGCGCCGGACGAGGAGTGGCACGGCATCGTGCTCGACATCGTGCGGTCCGAGGCCGCCGCCGTCCTCGCGCTGCCCGGGGCCGAGGACCTCGACACACAGGCGGAACTCCTCGACCTCGGCTTCTCCTCGCTCATGGCCGTCGAACTGCGCAACCAGCTGGGCGCGATCACCGGTATCTCGGTGCCGCCGACCCTGGTCTACGACTACCCCTCCACCCACGACGTCGCGACCTTCCTGTGCGACGCGCTCGCCGCCTGACAAGGAGCACCTCGTGACGACGAACACCGTGCAGCAGTCGCCCTGGATCCGGCGCTTCCGAGAAGCGCCGCAGGCCTCGGTCCGGCTGGTCTGCCTCCCGCATGCCGGCGGCTCCGCGACCTTCTTCTTCCCGCTCGCGGAGGAGCTCACCCCGCAGGTCGAGGTGATCGCGATCCAGTACCCCGGCCGTCAGGACCGGTACCGGGAACCCTGCGTGAACGACATGACGGAACTGGTGGAACAGTCGCTGGAGGCGCTGCTGCCGTGGACCGACCGGCCGTTGGCGCTGCTCGGGCACAGCATGGGCGCGACCGTCGCCTTCGAGGTGGCCCGGCGCATGGAGGCCAAGGGCATCGTGCCGCGGGGCCTGCTGGCGTCCGGCCGCCGGGCGCCCACCTGCGCTCCGGGCACCGGCATCGCCGCACTGGACGACCACTCCCTGCTCGCCGAACTCGAGTTGCTGCACGGGACGGACGCGCGGCTCTTCGAGGACGAGGAGCTGCTGGGCATGGTCATGCCGGCGATCCGCAGCGACTACGAAGCGCTGGAGGGCTACCGCTACCAGCCGGGTCCCGCGCTGACCTGCCCGGTCGTCGCACTGACCGGCGACAACGACCGCAGGGTGAGCCTGGACCAGGCCCGCGCCTGGTCCGACGTGGCCGACACCGCCTTCGACCTACGGGTGTTCGGCGGCGGGCACTTCTTCCTCGGCGAGCACACCGCCGAGGTCGCCGACGTGGTCAGGGGCGTGCTCGGGTGCTGACCCCACCGGCGGATCGATCAGGGAGCAGGCGATGTTCAGTGCCGCGCTGATCAGCTCGTCCCCGCCGCCCTCCGAGCGCTCGGCCTCGTCACCCGCCATGTGCAGGGCGGCGATGGCGAGGCGTACCCGCAAGGAGGCGGCGGGGTCGCTCACGCCGCCGGTCAGCACGCCCGGACCTGTCAGCAGATCGAAGAGCGTGATGATGTGCCCGCGCACCTCGGCCGCGAGCGGTTGCTCCTGCAGCGAGGGTTCGTTCTCCTGCAGCAGCCGGGCCGCGGCCGTGATGCCGTTCGCCGTCAGATCGGCGTACCGGCGCAGCAGTTCACGCCGGGTCCCGGGTCCCTCGGGCTGCTGCTTGCCCCAGTCGATGAGCTCGGCGACCGAGGTCGAGAAGTCGCCGAGGACGGCGGCGAGGATCTCTTCCTTGGACTTGTAGTGGTAGTAGAGGGCGGCCTTCGTGATGTTCAGCTTCTCCGCGATCATGCGCAGCGACGTGCCCTCGTAGCCGTACTCGGCGAAGAGCTGAAGCGCGACGCGCTGTGCGCGCTCACGCGTATCGGTACGTCGGCCAGCCATGGAAGTCCTTCCTTCGCCCTCATTGCGCCCAAAGCCTACGGTTCGGCGTCGCCGAGGATGCGTCTCACTTCATTACTTGCCGATCGGCAGGCAATGGGCTACGTTGTCGATGTCTTCAACTTTACCTGCCGACAGGTAATGAATGTGGGGTTCCGGCCCCCCGATCCCGAGAAGGTGTCTTTCCGCGATGACCAAGACCGACAACGCAGCGGGGGGCGCGGCGGCTGTCGACCCCGCCCGGCTGCATGCCCGCCGGTGGTGGGGGCTGGCAGCCATCGCACTCTCCCAGTTAATGATCACCCTGGACACGACGATCGTGACCATCGCGCTGCCCTCCGCGCAGCAGGACCTCGGCATGTCCGACGCGAACCGGCAGTGGGTGGTGACGGCGTACACCCTGGCCTTCGGCGGACTGCTGCTGCTCGGCGGCCGCATCGCCGACCGCATGGGCCGCAAGCGCACACTCGTCACCGGCGTCATCGGATTCGCGATCGTGTCGGGCATCGGCGGTATGGCCCAGTCCGGCTGGATGCTGATCGGCGCACGCGCCGGGCAGGGCGTGTTCGCGGCCCTGCTCGCCCCCTCGACCCTGGCGCTGCTGGTGGCGATGTTCCCCGAGCAGGCGGAGCGCGCCAAGGCCATCGGCATCTACACCGCCGTACTGACCGCGGGCGGCGGACTCGGCCTGGTCGGCGGCGGCCTGATCACCAGTTACCTGGACTGGCGCTGGTGCATGTACGTCAACATCCCGATCGCCGTACTCGCCACGTTCGGCGCGATCTCCACGCTGCCCGACCCGCCCGGCAGGGCGGACGCGAAGATGGACGTCTTCGGCGCCGTCACCGGCTGTGGCGGTATCGCGGCCCTGGTCTACGGGTTCTCCGAGGCCGGCGAGCGCGGCTGGGGCGCCGACCGGGTCGGTGTCTCGCTGGGCCTGGCCGCCATCCTGCTCATCGTGTTCGTGGTCCTGCAGGCCCGGCTGCGCAGCCCGCTGCTCCCGCTGCGGATCGTGACCGACCGCAACCGGGGCATGGCGTTCGGCACCGTCGCCCTGGCCACGCTGGGCCTGTTCGGCGTGTTCCTGTTCCTCACCTACCAGCTCCAGACCGTGATGGGCTACTCCGCGGTCAAGACCGGCGTGGCACTGCTCCCGCTGGTCGCGATGAACGTCACCGGCGCGACCCAGATCTCCAGCCGGCTGCTGCCCAAGCTGCCGCCCCGGCTGCTGATCGTGCCCGGACTGCTCGCGGCGGCCGCCTCGCTCGCCATCCTCACCCAGCTCACCCCCGACAGCTCCTACGCCGCGGTGATCCTGCCGGCCGAGATGCTGCTCGGGCTCGGCATCGGCACCCTGTTCGTGCCGACCGTGGCGGTGGCCACCAGCGGAGTCGACCCGCAGGACGGCGGCGTCGCCTCCGCGACCGTCAACACCGCCCAGCAGGTGGGCGCTTCGATCGGCACCGCGCTGCTCAACACGATCGCGGCCAGCGCCACCGCCACCTACCTGGCCGACCACCACGGCGGCAGCACCCTGCGCGACGCCACCGTCCACGGCTACTCCGTCGCCGCGACCTGGGCGTTGGGCATCATGCTGGGCACCGCGCTGCTGGTGGCGGTCTTCATCAACGCCGACCCCCGCAAGCCCGCGGCCCCCAATGCGTCGGCCGAACCCGCCGACGCCCTGGCCAAGAAGTAGGACCGTGGGTGGACCTCAGCGCGACAGCACAGTGCCCGGCCGGGAGAACCCGGCCGGGCACTGTCCTTGTTGCCGCACCGCGACCCGGTCAGTCAGCGGTGCGCAACGCCATCTCGATCAGCTCGTCGGCGTCCATGGACTCGAAGCCGGACGTGCCCGGCACCGATTCCGCGGGCGCCGTGCCCCGGCCCTGTGCGAGCCTGCGCAACTGCTCGAGGAGGTTCGAACTCTCCAGCCGCTCCCGTGGAATGGCC
Source organism: Streptomyces sp. NBC_01450 (assembly GCF_036227505.1). Classification (NCBI taxonomy): domain Bacteria; kingdom Bacillati; phylum Actinomycetota; class Actinomycetes; order Kitasatosporales; family Streptomycetaceae; genus Streptomyces; species Streptomyces sp. NBC_01450. The sequence continues at coordinate 1,843,972 of NZ_CP109481.1, forward strand.
GCCAGCAGGGTGCGGATCTCCTCGTCCGGCCCGCCGGTGTCGTCCGCGCCGAACAGCTCCGTGTGCAGGAACCGGGCCACCGCCCTGGACGTGGGATGGTCGAAGACCAGGGTCGTGGGCAGCCGCAGCCCGCTGATCCGGCGCAGCCGGTTGCGCAGCTCCACCGCGGTGAGCGAGTCGAAGCCGAGGTCCTTGAACGCCTGCCCCGGTGCGATCCCCTCCGGGCCCGCGTGCCCCAGCGTGGCCGCCGCCTGCACCCGTACGAGCTCCAGGAGCCTGCGTTCCCGGGCGGCCGAGGACAGCCCCGCCAGCTCGGTACGCAGGGAGGTGTCGTCGCTGTCGGCCGCGTTGTCTGCTTCCAGCACCAGCCGGACCTCGTCGATGTCCTCGATCAGCGGACGCGCACGAGCCATGGTGAAGCCGGGCACGAACAGCGACCAGTCCATGTTGCTGACGGTCAGCGACGTCTCCTGGTGCTCGACCGCCTGCCACAGCGCGGTCAGCGCCAACTCCGGGGACATCTCGAGGAGTCCGCGGCGCCGGAAGTGCTCCTCGAAGGAGTCGTCGGCGGCCATGCCCTCCCCGGCCCAGGCGCCCCACGCCACCGAGGTGGCCGGCAGGCCCTGGGCCCGCAGCCGCTCGGCCCAGGAGTCGAGGAAGCTGTTCGCCGCCGCGTAGCCCGCCTGATTGCCGCTGCCCCAGGTCGCCGAGATCGACGAGAACAGCACGAACGCGTCGAGCCCGGCCCCGTCGACCAGTTCGGCCAGGTTGACGGCGCCCGCCACCTTGGCGGCGACGACATCGGACCAGGTGCTCACGTCGGCCTCGGACAGTGGGCTCCACTCGCCCACTCCCGCGGCGTGCACCACGGTGCGCACCACCGAGCCGTCGGCGGTGAGCCCGGACACCAGGTCCGCCACCGCCGCGCGGTCGGCCACGTCGCAGGCGGCGACCGTCACCCGCGCGCCGAGCGCCTCGAGTTCGGCGCACAGCGCCTGCGCGGACGGTGTGCCAGGGCCCCGGCGACTGGTCAGCACCACATGCTCGGCCCCGTCGGCGACGAGCCTGCGGGCCACATGGCCGCCGAGCGCGCCGGTGCCCCCGGTGATCAGCGCGATACCGCGCGCACGCCACGGCCTGCCCGGCGTGCGCCCGGCCAGCGGTGCCCTGACAAGGCGTCGCACGAACGTGCCCGAGGGGCACACCGCCACCTGGTCCTCACCTCCGCCCAGCGCCTCGGCCAGCCGTCGCCCGGTCTCCTCGGTGACCGGTCCCGCGACATCGATCAGACCACCCCACCGGTCCGGATGCTCCAGGCCGACGACCCGGCCCAGACCCCAGACCTGGGCCTGCGCCGGCGCGGCCGGCCCCTCGGACGGGCCGGACCCGCCGGGCCCGTCGGCGCTCATCGCACCGAACGTCAGGCACCACAGCGGCGCCGTGACTTTCATATCGCCCAGCTCCTGCACCAGGGCCGCGGTCGCCGCGAGCCCCGCGGACACTCCCGGCACCCGGCCGTAGGGACGCTTGTCGAGGGCGAGCAGCGACAGCACACCGGCCGCCGACTCCGCGCCGTCGGGCAGCACACCGCCCCGCTCGACGGCGGCCGAGTCCACCACGATCCGGACGGGCCGCGCACCGTGTGCGGTCAGCGCCCGCTCGGCGATCAGCGTCAGCGCGTCCTCCTCGTAGCCCAGCGGGACCACCAGCGGCCACACGCCGGACAGGCGCGGGGGTGCGGTCTGTGCCGCGGCGGGACGCCAGGTCACCCGGTAACGCCACGAGTCGACGACCGAGTCCTCCTGCTGTCGCTCCCGCCAGGACCGCAGCGCCGGTACGACCGTGTCCAGGGCGCTTTCGTCGAGCCCCAGGGCCCGGGACAGGACCGGCAGGTCGGCGCGGTCCACCGCCGTCCAGAACGAGGCGTCGCCCTCCGGCGCACGATGCGACGGCGGCTCGACCCAGTGCCGCCGCCGCTGGAAACCGTAGGTGGGCAGCTCGACGTGTCCGCCGTCTGCGTCCTGGTGTCCCTCGTGCACCGTGCGCCAGTCGGGGGACACCCCGTGGACATGGGCCTGCGCCACGGACAGCAGGAACCGGTCCCAGCCGCCCGCGGCGCGCCGCAAGGTGTCCACGACGACGACCTCCGCGTCCGCGTCCTCGGCGGTCTCCCGTACCGAGTTCGTCAGCACCGGATGCGGACTGACCTCGATGAACGTCCGGTGCCCCGCGTCCAGCAGCGAGCGCACCGTGCGCTCGAACTCCACCGGCCGGCGGATGTTCTCGTACCAGTACGCGGCATCGACCCGCTCCGTCTCCAACAGGCCGCCGCGCACGGTCGAGTAGAAGGGGACGGTCAGTGGCCGGGGGCTGATCGGCGCCAGCTCCTCGAGCAGCTCCCGCTCGAAGGGGTCCACCTGGGGCGAGTGACCGGCGACGTCCGCACCGGGGATCTGCCACCGGCGCGCACCCTCCGCCGACAGCTTCGCCCCCAGTTCGGCCAGCGCCCCGGGGTCCCCGGACACCGTGACGGTCGCGGGACCGTTCACCGCGGCCACGCCGATGCTCTCGCTCCAGGGCTCGATCCAGGCACGCACCTGCTCGGCCGGCGCCATCACCGACAGCATCGCGCCCTGCCCGGCCAGCCGCCGCCACAGCTTGCTGCGTACGGCGACGACCCGGGCGGCGTCCTCCAGGCTGAGCCCGCCCGCCACATGGGCGGCGGCGACCTCGCCCTGCGAATGCCCCACCACGGCGGCGGGCTCCACACCGTAGGAGCGCCACAGCCGGGCCAGCGACACGATCACCGTGAACAGCACCGGCTGGGCCACGTCCACCCGGTCCATCGAGGGCGCGCCCTCGGCCTCGGTGAGGACGTCCAGGACGGACCAGTCGAGGAAGGCGGACAGGGCCTGGTCGCACTCGAGCACCGAGGCCCGGAACGTCTCGGACTGCCCCAGGAGTTCCGCGCCCATGCGGGGCCACTGCGCCCCCTGGCCGGGGAAGACGAAGACGGGAGCGCCGCTCGTGGCGACGCTGCCCGTCGCGAGGCAGGGCAGTGGACGGTCCTCGGCCAGCGCGTCGAGCCCTGCCATCAGCTCGTCCCGGTCGCCCGCCACGACGACGGCGCGGTGGTCGAGGGCCGCACGGGTCGTCGTCGAGGGGAGTGCGAGAGCGGCCGGACCCAGGTCAGGACGTCCGGCCAGATGATCCCGCCAGCGCACGGCCTGAACCCGTAGCGCGGCCGCGTCGGTGCCGGACAGCGCCACCGGGACGTGCCGCCCGCGGGCGGCGGCCCCGTCCACCGCGGCGCGGGGCTCCTCGGTCCGCACCGGCTCGGGCGGCGCCTCCTCCAGGATCACGTGCGCGTTCGTACCGCTGATGCCGAACGAGGAGACCCCGGCCCGGCGCACCCGGTCACCGGCCGGCCAGGGCACGGGATCGGTCAGCAGCCGCACCCCGCCCGAGGACCAGTCGACGTGCCCGGTCGGCTCCGTCACATGCAGCGTTCGGGGCAGCACACCGTGCCGCAGGGCCAGCACCATCTTGATCACCGAGCCGACCCCGGCCGCCGCCTGGGTGTGCCCGATGTTCGACTTCAGCGAACCCAGCCACAGCGGCCGGTCCGCGGGGCGCCCCTGCCCGTACGTCGCCAGCAGGGCCTGCGCCTCGATGGGATCGCCCAGCGAGGTGCCCGTACCGTGCGCGTCGACGGCGTCGACCTGGTCCGCGGTGAGCCGGGCGCTGTCCAGCGCCTGCCGGATCACCCGCTGCTGCGCCGGGCCGCTCGGTGCGCTCAGCCCGTTGCTGGCGCCGTCCTGATTGGCGGCCGAGCCGCGCAGGACGGCCACGACGGGATGCCCGAGCTCACGCGCCACCGACAGCCGCTCGACCAGCAGGACACCGATGCCCTCGCTCGAGTTCGTGCCGTCGGCGTCCGCGGAGAACGACTTGCACCTGGCACTGGTGGAGAGCACCCGCTGCCGGCTCAGCTCGACGAAGCAGCCGGGCGAGGACATCACCGTCACGCCGCCGACCAGCGCCATCGTGCACTCGCCGCGGCGCAGCGCCTGAGCGGCCAGATGCAGGGACACCAGTGACGACGAGCACGCCGTGTCGATCGTCATGGCCGGGCCCTCGAGCCCCAGGAAGTAGGAGACCCGGCCCGAGGCCACACTGGCCGCGTTGCCCGTGGCCCGGTGCCCCTCGACGTCCGGTGCCGCCTCGTACAGACGTGGACCGTACTCCTGCGCGATGACACCGAAATAGACGCCGGTCCGCGTGCCCTTCAGCGCGTACGGGTCGATGCCGGCCCGCTCGATCGCCTCCCAGGACGCCTCCAGGAGCAGGCGCTGCTGCGGGTCCATCGCACCCGCCTCGCGCGGGGACACCCCGAAGAACGCGGCGTCGAACGCGCCGGCGTCGTCGAGGAACCCGCCCTCGCGCACATAACTCCTGCCGGACGCCGACGCGTCCGGGTCGTACAGACCCGCCAGGTCCCAGCCGCGGTCGGCCGGGAAGGCGGAGATCGCGTCGGTGCCGTCCTCCAGCAGCTGCCAGAGATCCTCCGGCGAGCTGACACCGCCCGGAAAGCGGCAGGACATGGAGACGATCGCGATGGGCTCGCTCTCCCTGGCCTCCACCGCCTCGAGCTCGGAGCGGGTGCGGCGCAGATCCGCCGTCGCCCGCTTCAGATAGTCGCGCAGCTTCTCCTCGGCGGCGGTCATGGCCGGTCCTCCTCACTCGGGCCGCCCGCGCCGGACCTCTTGCGGGCGAGGGTGATGCCGTCGAACAGCGGGAGCAGTGACAGATCCACCCGGTCGTCGTCCAGCAGGGCCTGGTTCAGCTCACGGATGGCGACCGTGTCCGCGTCCTGCGCCGCGGGGTCGATCACCCGCCCGAAGAAGAGCGTGTTGTCCAGCACGATCAGTCCGCCCGGGCGCAGCAGGTCCAGGGCCGCCTCGTAGTACGCCGCGTACTGGGCCTTGTCCGCGTCCACGAAGGCGAGGTCGAAGCTCTCGGGCCCCTCCTCGGCCCGGAGCTTGGCCAGGGTCTCCCGGGCGTCGCCGACCCGCAGGTCGATACGGTCGGCCACATGCGCCTCACGCCAGAACGGGGCGCCGATGCTCGGCCACTTCTCGCTGATGTCCATGGTCACGAGGCGGCCGTGCGGCGGCAGCGCCCGAGCCATCGACAGACTGCTGTAGCCGGTGAAGGTGCCGATGTCGAGCACCCGGCTCGCCCCGGTCAGACCCACGAGCAGGGCCAGGAACTGGCCCTGCTCCGGCGTGACCTGCAGGGCCAGCGCCGCGGGGAGCCCGGAGGTCTCCGCGCGCAGCCGGCGCAGGATGTCGTCCTCACGCAGCGAACTGCGTCGTACGTACTCAAGGAGCGCGGGGGTGCTCTCGAGCTGCTGGGCCATGTCAGGCTCCTTTTGCCACGAGGTCCGGTGCGACGAGCCGCAGGGTGGTGGGCGCACCCTTGTCGGTGGGTTTGAGGTGCAGTCGCTGGATGCCCTCACCGTCCGCCGCGAAGGGCACGTCCTGCGTGCAGCCGCAGGTCTCGCTGGTGAATCCGGCGAACCGGTAGGCGATCTCCATCATCCGGTTGCGGTCGGTCCTGCGGAAATCCGCGGTCAGATGGACACCGGCGCGTGCGGCCTCGCTCTCCAGCCAGTTGAGCAGGACCGTGCCGGCCCCGAAGGAGACCACCCGGCACGACGTGGCGAGCAGCTTCAGGCGCCAGACGGCGGGGTGCTTCTCCAGCAGGATGATGCCGACCGCGCCGTGCGGACCGAAACGGTCGGTGAGCGTGGTCACCAGCACTTCGTGGTCGTCGTCGGCGAGCAGGGCGCGCAGTGCCGCGTCGGAGTAGTGGACGCCGGTGGCGTTCATCTGGCTGGTGCGCAGGGTCAGTTCCTCGACCCTGGACAGCTCCTCCTCGCCCGCCCGGCCGATGCGCATGACGAGGTCGAGCGAGCGCAGGAACTCCTCGTCCGGGCCGGTGAACTCGGCCCGCCGCGCATCCCTTTCGAACCCCGCCCGGTACATCAGCCGGCGCCGGCGCGAGTCGACCGTCACCCGCTCGGGACTGAACTCGGGCAGCGCCGTCAGTTCGTCCGCCTGCGAGGCGTCGTAGCAGCGCACGTCCGGCAGATGGAAGGTGACCTCCGCGCGTTCGGCGGGCTGGTCGTCGATGAACGCGATGGTGCCGAGCGCGAAGTTCAGCCGCTCGGCGATCTCCTTGACCGACTGCGACTTGGGCCCCCAGCCGATCATCGGCAGGACGAAGTACTCGGCGACGCCCAGCTCCTCGAGCCGCCGCCACGCCAGGTCGTGATCGTTCTTGCTCGACACCGACTGAAGGATGCCGCGGGAGTCCAGCTCCCGTACGGTCTCCAGGACGCCGGGCAGCGGTGCGACCTCGCCGTCCTCCAGCAGCGTGCCGTTCCACAACGTGTTGTCCAGGTCCCAGACCAGGCACTTCACCAAGGTCGTCATGCCCACTCCGCCACTGCATGGTCGGCCAGGATCAACTGGCATATCTCGTTGGTGCCTTCGATGATCTCCATCAGCTTCGCGTCCCGGTACGCGCGCGCGGCCACCGCGCCGTCCTCGGCGCCCGCGGACGCCAGCAGCTGTACGGTCGTCGCGGACGCCCGTGCGGCGTGCGTGGCGCCGATGTGCTTGGCGGCCACGGCCTTGACGAACATCTCGGGCGCCCCTTCGTCGCGGGCCCGGCTCGCCTCGGCACAGGCCTGCGTGGCAATCTGCTCGGCCACCACCAGATCCGCCAAGTGCCCTGCCACCAGCTGGTGTTCGGCCAGCTTCCGGCCGAACTGACGCCGGGAGGTGGTGTGTCGCGCGGCGGCCCGCAGACAGGCGCGCAGGATGCCGACGCACCCCCAGGCCACCGAGATCCGGCCGTACGTCAAAGCCGCCGTCACCAGCATCGGCAGGGACTGGCCAGGACCGCCCAGGACATGGTCGGCCGGGACCCTGGCCGCGCGGAACTCGATGTTCGCGTGGCCCGCCGCCCGGCAGCCGAGCGGGTCGGCCACCGGTTCGACGCGGACACCGGGGGTGTCGCGGGGGACGACGACGGCGGCGGCTCCGTCCCCGTACCGGCCGAACACGACGAGGAGATCCGCGTAACGGCCCACGGTGATCCACTTCTTGCGGCCGTCGATGACGACGTGCTCGCCCTCGGCGCGGATCGTCGTGGTGATGCCGTTCAGGTCGCTGCCCGCGTCCGGTTCGCTGAACGCGACGGCGGCCAGTTCACCGCTGGTCAGCCGGGGCAGCAGGGCGCTGCGCTGGCTCGCGGTGCCCAGGCGCTGAATGCTCCAGGCCGCCATGCCCTGCGAGGTCATGACGCTGCGCAGGGAACTGCACAGGCTGCCCACGTGGGCGGTGAACTCGCCGCCCGCCGAACTGCTCAGGCCGTGCCCGCCGTACTCGCGCGGCACCTCGGCGCACAGCACGCCGGAGGCGCTGCACTTCCTGAGCAGATCGTCGGGGAGCAGCCCGGCCCGGTCCCATGCGCCGGCCTGGTCGCCGACGAGGTCGGTGACGGTCTTGGACAGTTCGTCCGTGAGATCGGCTGTATCACTCATCGCTGCCGCCCGCTCCCCGCAGCCGACTGACCAGAGCGGTCATCGTGCGCACCGTACGGAAGTTGTCGATCATGAGGTCGGGTCCGGCGATGGTGATCGCGAAGGTCTTCTCCAGATGCACCACGAGTTCCATGGCGAACAGGGAGGAGACTCCGCCGGTGGCGAAGAGGTCGATGTCGGGCTCCCACGACCTCTTCGTCCTTTCTTGCAGAAAGGCCTGAATGGATTCTTCGACCGTGACGGCGTTGGACGAGGTAGTCATGACAGGGGTTCTCCGTACTCGTAGAAACCGCGACCGCTCTTGCGGCCGTGGTGGCCGGTCCGTGCCTTTTCGAGGAGCAGATCGCAGGGACGGCACCCCTCGTCCCCGGTGCGCTCGTGCAGCACCCACAGGGAGTCGACGAGGTTGTCGATCCCGATCAGGTCGGCGGTGCGCAGCGGCCCCGTACGGTGACCGAGGCAGCCCTGCATGAGCGCGTCGACCGCTTCGGCGCTCGCCGTGCCCTCCTGCACGACACGGGCGGCGTCATTGATCATGGGATGCAGGACGCGGCTCGTCACGAAGCCCGGGGCGTCGTTGACGACCACCGGCTCCTTGCCGAGCGCGGTGAGCACGCCGCGCACTCCGGCGAGCGTGGCGTCACTGGTGCGCCGGCCCCGGATGACCTCCACCGTCTTGATGAGGTAGGCCGGATTCATGAAGTGGGTGCCGATCAGATCCTGCGGGTGCGCCACCGCATCGGCCATCTCGTCGATGGGGAACGACGAGGTGTTGGTCACCAGCACCGTGCCGGGCTCCACCAGGCCGGACACCTCGGCGAGCACCTTGGCCTTGACGTCGGCGAGTTCGGTGACCGCCTCGATCACGGCGGTGCTGCCGGCCACTTCGTCGAGCGTCACGCTCGTGGTGAGCCGGCCGGGCGTGTGCCCCTGGGGCAGTTCGCCCATCATCTGGGCCATGCGCAGTTGTTGCCGAATCCTGGCCTGTGCCTCGTCGAGCCTGGCCTGGTCGACGTCGACCAGCAGGACCGGAACTCCGTGCCCCAGCGCCAATGTGGTCACGCCGGTGCCCATGACACCGGCACCGAGCACAGAAAGTCGAATGCCTTCCACCGAGCCTCCGCAGCGTTTGTCGAGGTACCCGTCCGACCGCGCGGAAAGACGACGGGAATTACCACATCGCCCTTGAGCGAATCGGTGCTGAATGAGAAAGTGCCACGATCGTTTGCGATCCTCGCGATTCGTTGACGTGGAAACCAGCCCCTACCCCCCCTACGAATCCCCTAGTACTCCACCCGGAATTTCACGTTCCCGCAGGTCAGCGGCGCTGCGGAAGGCGCCTTGAAAGGGCGGGTCGTCAACTGTGGCAAGCCTTCCGGCCGCGCCCACCGGGCGGCATGCCGGCGCGCGGGTTCAAGGCGGCCCCGCGGCCGACGGCGAGCTGCGCGAAGTCCAGCCGGAGTACCAGGAGGCGGGTGCCCAGCCCTGAACGCCTGAGCAGGGGTGGAGAGTTGCTAGAGCGCTGCTCTACGGGACTTTCAGAGCCACCTGCGGATTTCTTGGGTTCGGGCTCAGTCCTCACCTGCGTACAGGCCCACAGGGCCCCGATTTCTCTCTGTGCGACCGGTGTGCAAGCGCGGAATCTCCGATGTTGCACACTGCGATGCGGCCAACTCCCGCGTCTATCGTGCCGATTGCATTCACCCCTGACGGCGGGGGCGGGCCACATTGAGGAGAGTCATGTCTGGTGCAAGAAAGTCTTGGGCGGGGGCCTTTTTGGCGATGGCAGTCGTGAGCACCGTCACGGCGACTGCGATACCGAGCCAGGCCGCGTCCGCCACGGCGAGTGCCGTGGTCGTGGCGAACGGTCTGCACAACCCGCGCGACGTCCAGATCCAGGCCGACGGATCGGTCCTGGTCGTGGAGGCGGGCAGCGGCCCGGCCACCCCGTGCCCGCCGCCGGCGGAAGTCGGACGCAACCGGTGCCTCGGTTTCAGCGGATCCCTCTACCGGGTCGCGGGCTCCAAGAAGGGCCGTGTGGTCACCGGTCTGCCCTCCGAGCAGATCAACCAGAACTACGGCACCAGCGTGCTCACCCGCATCGGCGGGCCGGTCCAGGCCGAGGCCGCGGGCGACGGCACGTACCGCATCAGTTACGGCCTGAGCGGTCTGCCCTCGGACCGTGAGGCGCTCGGCGCGGGCAGCGGTCCGCTCGGCACCCTGAGCACCACCGACGGCAAGGTGCTGGGCGACCTGGCCGTGCACGAGCTCGAGCACAACCCCGACGCCGGGAACCCCGGGACCACCGAGGTCTTCTCCAACCCCTGGGGCTTCGCCAAGGACGGCCGGGACTTCCTGGCCACCGACGCCGGTGCCAACGACCTGATCCGGATCCACTCCGACGGCAGCACCGAGACCGTCTTCGCCTTCCCCACCAACACGCGGCCGACCGACAACGCCGCCCTGCAGGCGGTGCCGACCGGCGTCGTGCGCGGCCGCGACGGCGCGTTCTACATCGCCGACATGAGTGGCATGTACCAGGGCCTCAGCCGCATCTGGCGCTATGTCCCCGGCAGCACGCCGACCGTCTTCGCCACCGGCCTGACGGACGTCATCGACCTCGCGGTGGCCCCGGGCGGCGACCTGATCGCCCTGTCGTACGGCTCCGGCCCCTCGACCGACCCGGGCCCGGGCACGCTGACCCGGATCAACGCACACACGGGCGCCACCACCCCGATCGCGACCGACACCCCGCTGACGGAGCCCACGGGCCTGGCCGTCAACGCGAAGGGTGACATCTACGTCACCAGCAACACGCTGAGCACCACCGACGGCGAGCTGCTGAAGTTCCCGGCCACCTGACCGGGTTCACCAGCCACGAAGCACGCCACGCCCGCCGCCGGTCAGGCGGGCGTTCCGTCGGCGCACGGATGGTTGTCACACTCGTGCGCCCGGCGGTGTCTTCATGCCAAACAGGCCGCAAGGCCCCTGAAAAAGGAGAACACCATGGCACCGCGTATCCCCAAGGCCGAGCTTCCCGTCGAGATGAAGGAGGCTCTGGTCAAGCAGCTCGGCTCCGTACCCGAGCCCGTCGAGGTGGTTTTCAACAACCCCGCCGTCGCCACCTCCAACCTGGAGTTCTCGGCGAAGGCCGCTGCGTGGGACGCGGTCGACGAGGGCCTCAAGACGTTCGCGCACATGGCCGTGGCGGCCCAGGTCGGCTGCAGTTGGTGCCTGGACATCAACTACTTCGCCGCACTGAACCAGAACCTCGACCTGGAGAAGGCCAGCCAGGTGCCCAACTGGCGTGACTCCGACGCGTTCACCCCGCTGGAGCGCGAGGTGATGGAGTACTCCGAGGCCATGACGAACACCCCGCCGACCGTCACCGACGAGCTGTCGGCGAGCCTGCTCAAGCAGCTCGGCCCGGCGGGCCTGGTCGAGCTCACCGTGTTCGTCGGCTTCGCCAACCTGTCGACCCGGGTCAACACCGCGCACGGGATCACGTCGCAGGGTTACTCCGAGGCGTGCCAGATCCCGTTGGCCAAGCGCCCTCAGACGTCGGGTGCTGCCTGACAACATGATCGGTGTGACTCATGACGCCATGACCGAAGATCCGTTCGTCGTCCACCGCAACCTGCTGTTCACCGTCGCGTACGAGATGCTCGGCTCCGCGGCCGACGCCGAGGACGTGCTGCAGGAGACCTGGCTGCGCTGGGCCGACGTCGACCGCAACCAGGTGCGCGAGCCACGGGCGTATCTCGTACGGGCCGTCACCCGCCAGTCCCTCAACCGGCTGCGGACATTATCGCGCAGCCGCGAGGACTACGTGGGGGAGTGGCTCCCGGAGCCGCTGCTGACCAGCCCCGACGTGGCCGAGGACGTAGAACTCGCGGAGAGCGTCTCGATCGCGATGCTGACCGTGCTCGAGACGCTCGCACCCACCGAGCGGGCCGTGTTCGTGCTCCGTGAGGTCTTCGACATGCCGTACGGGGAGATCACCGAGGCCGTCGGCAAGTCGGCGGCCGCGGTGCGGCAGATCGCGCGGCGTGCCCGCGAGCACGTGGCGGCCCGCCGGCCGCGGATGCAGGTGAGCCGCTCGGAACAACAGGTCGTGGTGGAGCGGTTCCTGACCGCGCTGCGCACCGGGAAACTGCAGGACCTGATGGAGGTCATGGCCCCCGACGTGGTCATGATCGCCGATGGCGGCGGGGTCGTGTCCGCCGCCCTGGTGCCGATCCATGGTGCCGCCGAGGTGGCGCCGGTGCTCGCCCGGGCGAAGCGGGTGGTCGAGGCGCTCGAGACGAGGACCGTGTGGCTCAACGGCGCCCCCGCGGGCCGTATCGAGTTCGACGGCGAGCCGGCCGCGGTGAGCCTCGAGGTCGAGGACGGCCGCGTCACGCGGATCTATGTGGTGCGCAACCCGCACAAGCTGACGCGCCTGGACGAACTGGCCCAACTGGCCAGGTAGCCGGGGGTTCTCGGGGCGCTTCGGCAGGCGTCCCGAGTGGTCCGGGCGGTGCAGACCGCCCGGACCGATCCTTTTACGGGACAGGAAATGCCCAGCGAGACCTCACAGACCTCAGAGACAGGGAGAGTCATGGACACCATCACCGAGGCCGCCACCACCGCCCGCCCCGCCCCCGGCTGGGCCACCGCCGCGGGACTGGTCGCCCTCACCCCGCCGCGCTCCCCGGGCGGTGAGCACGGCGGTCCGGCCCTGGACCGCCTGCTGATCGCCGAGCGCATCGCCCGCTACGGCTGGGCCTACGACGAGCGCGACCAGGCCGCCCTCGCCGAGTGCTTCACCGCCGACGCCACCTGGCGTGCCACGGTCATGGGGGAGATCGAGACTCCGCTGCACCGGGGCGCGGAGACCATCGCGGCGGCGGAGGCCGCGCTCTGGCCCCAACAGGGCGACCAGCGGCGCCACATGTTCACCAACCAGGTGATCGACCTGTCCGGCGACGAGGCCACGGCGCACGCCTACATGATCCAGCTGCGCATCCAGGACGCCGCCTCCTCGCTGGCCATCTCCGGGGCCTACCGCTTCCACCTGCGCCGTGAGACGGACGGGATCTGGCGCATCGACACGCTCCGCAGCGCTCTCGACAACCTCACGTGAGCCCGGCGAGCCGCAGCAGCAGCGACTTGACCTCCGTGGCGGCGAGCGTCCCGCTCACCTCGCCGGGGCGCGAGCACAGCAGCACCGGCCCGTCCTCGGGCCGCTCGGGCAGCCTGCCGTGGCTGCCGCGCACCGGGGCCGGATCCAGCGGGACCACGGCCATCCGGTAGCGCAGGCCCAGCTTCTTGCGGGCCACCGCACCCGCCGCCCTCACCTTCACGTACGGGTCGAGCGGATCCATGAACAGCTCGGCGGGGTCGTACCCGGGCTTGCGGTGGATCTCGACGAGCTGCGCGAAGTCAGGGGCGCGGGCGTCGTCGAGCCAGTAGTAGTACGTGAACCAGGAGTCCGGCTCGGCGAGCGCCACCAGCTCACCGGAGCGCGGGTGGTCCAGGCCGTGCTCCTTCTTGCCCGTCTCACCCAGGAGTTCGGCGACCCCGGCGACCCCCTCCAGCGCCTCCCGCACGCCGGCGACGTCCTCGGGCCGCCGTACGTACACGTGCGCGAGCTGGTGGTCGGCGACCGCGAAGGCGCGGGAGGCCATGGGGTCCAGGTACTCCATACCGTCCTGGGTGTGCACCTCGAGGTAACCGGCGCGGCGCAGTACCCGGTTGAGGTCGACGGGCCGGCTGACGTCGGTGATGCCGTACTCGGACAGGGCGACCACGGTGCGTCCCTCGGCCTCCGCGTCATCGAGCAGCGGGGCGAGCGCCGCGTCGAGGTCGGCGGCGGCCCTGAGCGAGCGCGGGTCCTTGGGGCCGAAGCGCTGCAGGTCGTAGTCGAGATGCGGTACGTAGCACAGCGTCAGGTCGGGATGCCGGGTGCGGTTGAGGTGCCGGGTCGCGTCGATGATCCACTGGCTGGAGACGAGGTCGGCGCCCGGACCCCAGAAGTGGAACAGCGGGAACGTGCCGAGTGCGGCGTGGAGTTCGTCGTGCAGCTCGGGCGGCCGCGTGTAGCAGTCGGGCTCCTTGCGGCCGTCGGCGTAGTAGACCGGGCGGGGGGTCACCGTGAAGTCGGTGTCCGCGCCCATCGCGTACCACCAGCAGACGTTGGCGACGGTGTAGCCGGGGTGCAGGCGGCGGGCCGCGTCCCAGAGCCGGTCGCCCTCGACGAGCCCGTTGTGCTGGCGCCACAGCAGCACCTCGCCGAGTTCGCGGAAGTACCAGCCGTTGCCGACGATGCCGTGCTCGGCGGGCAGGGTGCCGGTCAGGAACGTCGACTGGGCGGCGCAGGTGACGGCCGGCAGCACCGTACCGAGCCCGGCGCGCGAGCCGGCGCCGCCGAGTTCCCGCAGGCGCGGCATGTGTTCCAGGAGCGCGGGGGTCAGGCCCACCACGTCGAGGACGAGCAGGGGAGTCGGGGCCGTGGTCACTGCTGCTCCTTGAGTCCGAGGTCGGTCAACAGGTCGCGGGCGAGCCGGAGTTCGGCGGCGATGCCGTCGGCGAGCTCGGCGTTGGTGGCCGGACGTGCCGCGGGCGGCAGGGCCTGCCACGTGTAGGTCTCGACCTCGAAGTGGGTGCTGCGTGCCGTCGGCCCGCCGACCAGCACGTCGAGCGCCTCGCGCAGCACGTCGAGGGTGGAGGTCAGCGGCGGGGCGGGCGGGGCGTGCAGGGGGACGTGGAAGTGGGAGCGCCAGGGCACGGTGTCCGGCAGGGCGTCGCCCGCCAGCGCCTGACCGAGATCGTCGGTGCCGTGCAGGACGCCGCCCGCGCGGGCCCGGGTCTGGTGCAGGAAGCGCGGTTCGTCGAAGGCGGCGAGCGCCGAACGGACCGCGGGGTCTTGCGGGTTGCCGGCATGCAGGGCCGCCGACAGCTGCACCTTGGGCACGGGGATGCCCGCCCGATCGAGGGCGGCGAGCGCCCGCGCGGGATCCTCGAAGGCGGTCGCGAGATGGCAGGTGTCCAGGCACAGGCCGATGCGGTGGCCGGGCAGGGCGGCGAGCGGGGCGAGCGCGTCGGCGGTGGTCTCCACCGCGCAACCGGGCTCCGGCTCCAGGGCGATCCGGATCGAGCGGCCCGATTCCTGCTCCACGTGGTCCAGGCGGCGGGCCAGTTCGCTCAGTGCCCGGTGCGCCGCGTCGGCGGCCGCCTCGTCGAAGCCGGTGCGCCAGGCCAGCGGCAGGGTGGAGACGGTGCCCTCGGTGACGTCCGGCGGCAGCAGCCGGGCCAGCAGACGGGCCAGGTCGCTGGTGTACTCCAGACGCTCCGGATCGGTCCAGTCGGGCCGGTACACCCGGTACTTGACCACTTCGGCGCCGAAGCCCTCGTAGGGAAAGCCGTTGAGCGTGACGACCTCGAGGCCGCGCCGGTCCAGCTCGGTGCGCAGGCGGCGCGGCGCGGCGGGGTCGGCGTTCAGGGCGCGCACCGCGTCACGGGCCAGCCACAGTCCGACGCCCAGACGGTCGGTGCCCAGGCGCCGGCGGACCGGTTCGCAGTGCTCGGCGAGCTGGGCGACGACACCGTCGAGGGTCTCGGCCGGATGGACGTTGGTGCAGTACGCGAGGTGCACGGTCGAGCCGTCGGGGTGGGTCAGGCGCACGGCTCATTCGCCCCCGCGCAGTATGGAGTTGCCCTCGTGCAGCGACGCGGGCTTCGCGAGCTCCAGGGCGAGCCGGCCGCTGAGTCCGTAGAACGCGACGGGGTTGCGCCACAGCACCCGGTCCACATCGTCCTCGTCGAAGCCGGCGGCGAGCATAGCCTCGCCGACCTTGCGGGTCTTGAGCGGATCGCTCCTGCCCCAGTCCGCGGCCGAGTTGACCAGGACCCGCTCGGGCCCGTACTCCTTCAGGACGGCGACCATGCGGTGCTCGTCCATCTTGGTGTCCGGGTAGACGGAGAAGCCGAGCCAGGCGCCGGCCGCTCTGGCCTCCTTGACCGTGGTCTCGTTGAGGTGGTCGACCAGGACCTGATCGACCGGCAGCTTCGACTCGGCGACCACGTCGAGGGTGCGGCGCAGACCCACCAGCTTGTCGCGGTGCGGGGTGTGCACCAGCGCGGGCAGCCCGTGCTCCGCGGCGAGTTCGAGCTGCGCGGCGAGCGCCGTGTCCTCGGCGGGCGTCATCGAGTCGTAGCCGATCTCGCCGACTGCGACGACGCCGTCCTTGACCAGATAGCGCGACAGTTCGTCCAGGACCGGGGTGCAGCGCGGGTCGTTCGCCTCCTTCGGGTTGAGGGCGATCGTGCAGTGGTGCGCGATCCCGTACTGCGCGGCCCGGAACGGCTCCCAGCCGAGGAGCGCGTCGAAGTAGTCCAGGAAGCTCTGCGGCGAGGTGCGCGGCTGGCCGAGCCAGAAGGCGGGCTCGACCAGTGCGCGCACCCCGGCCGTGTACATCGCCTCGTAGTCGTCGGTGGTGCGCGAGGTCATGTGGATGTGCGGGTCGAAGATGCGCATCAGACTTCCTTGGCGGTCAGGGCGAGTACGTGGCTGAGGTCCTCGGGGACGGCTCGCCCCGCGGCGGTGCGCTCCGCGGCGAAGTCACCCAGCATGCGGGCGAGTTCGCGGTCCCCGCGGGCCCGGTCCGCGAGCCCCGCGACGGCGGCCAGGGGCACCCCGGTGAACAGGCACTTCAGGACGGCGTGGCGCCAGGCGTGGGCGTCCAGATGCGCCGTGGCGAAGGGTCCGACGGCGGCGGCGACGAGCCCGGTGTCGTTGGCGCGCAGCGCGTCCTCGACCAGCGCCACCCCCTCCCGCGGGGGGAGCCGCAGATGCGGCAGGGCCAGCAGGACGGCGCGACGCTCGGCGCCGGTGCCCCGCTCGTAGAGCCGTCTCACCGCGGCCGCGTCGGGGCGGGCCGTGCGCAGCAGGAGCACCCGGGCCGCCTCCGTCGCCTCCGGCGAGCCGCACTCGCGGCCGGCCGCCGCGAAGCGCAGTTCCCACTTCGGCACACCCCGGCGCGGCGAGTCCGGCGCACGGTGCGCGGCCTTGTGCGCCTCGGCGAGCGCGTCCTCGATCCAGGCGGCGCCCCTCAGGCCGAGGCGGGCCGGCAGTTCCTCACGCGTGATCGGCATCCGGGTCTCCCTACGCGGACGGGGCCGCGAGCGCGGCGACGGGTGCCGGGCGGCGCCCGGGAGCTGCGCGCGCAGGAACTCCATGGAGGAGCGGGCCAGTTCGGGCCCGGCGTGCGAGTGGCGGGGCAGCTCGACCACGGTGAGGCCCTGGTACCCGGTGGCGTCGAGCGCGGCCAGCACCGGCGGGAAGTCGATCTCACCGTCCCCGAAGGGCAGATGCTCGTGCACACCGCGCCGCATGTCCTCGATCTGCACGTGCCGCAGCCAGGGACCGGCGGCTCTCACACACTCGGCCGGCGGCAGCGGCTCCAGGCACTGGCAGTGGCCGATGTCGAGGGTGAGGCCGAGCTGCGGGTGGTCGCCCAGCAGGGCGCGCAGCCGGTGGAAGTCGGCCAGCGACTGGACGAGATGACCGGGCTCCGGCTCGAGCGCGAGCGGCACACCGGCCTGCGCGGCGGCGTCGAGGACGGGGCCCAGGGAGTCGCCGAGCAGTTGCCAGGCGGCGCTCTCGCCGGTGACGACGGAGCGTACGCCGCTGAAGCAGTGCACCGCGTGCGCGCCGAGGTCAGCGGCCACCCGCACCGCGGTGACCAGCAGCTCGGTCCGTGCCGCCCGGGCCTCGGGCTCCGGTTCGAGCAGGCTCGGGGCGTGCTTGCGGCGCGGGTCGAGCACATAGCGGGCGCCGGTCTCGACGGTGACGGACAGGCCCAGTCTGTCCAGCCGTGCGGCGATACGGGCGACCCGGCCGGCGAGATCGGGGCCGAACGGGTCGAGGTGCATGTGGTCGAGGGTCAGGCCGACCCCGTCATAGCCGAGTTCGGCCAGGACACCGAGGGCGTCCTCGAGCCGCAGATCGGTCAGGCCGTTGGTGCCGTAGCCGAGGCGGATGCTCATGTGGGGCTCACCTTCCTGGCCAGCCGGCGGGCCACGGGGACGAGTCCGGTGAGCAGCGCGGCGGAGGCGAGCGCGCCGGAGCGGGCCGCGAGGGCCGCCTGGAGCGGGATCATCGCGCGGATGCCGCCGCCGACGGCCTTCTGGGTCAGCGGCGGCGACGGGTTGAGCGCGGCGTGCAGATACGGGCCCGCGGCCGTCGCCACGTAGGCGCCGGCGAGGGCGGCCCTGGCGTACGCGTGGGGCGCTTCGTCCGCGCGCCGCTTGGCGCCGGTCAGCGCGCCGAGCGCGGTCGTCGCGCCGAGCGCGGCCAGCGGTGCGCCCGACGAGCCGCCCCGGGTCTCGCCCCGGGAGACCCGGGTGAGCGCGTAGGTGTGCGCGCCGAGCGCGGCGGCGGGCCACAGGGCCCGGCGCACCACCCGGATCGAACTTCCTTCTGCTGTACGGGAGTTGGTGCTTGCCACCGCCCCGAGGAGGAGGTCGAGGCTGCGGGCCGCGGCCATCGCGGCCGGGCCCGCGGGGGTGTGCTTCAGGCGCAGGTCGTACGCCCACACGGTGCCGGCGAGGGCGGTCGCGGTCAGCGCGGCGGGGCGGCCCGCGGCCAGCGCGAGGCCCAGCCCGGCGACGGTCAGACCGGCCGCCGCCGCCAGTGCCTGGGCGGGGGCGATCCGGCCCGAGGGCAGGGGGCGGTGCGGGCGCTCGACGGCGTCCTCGGCCCGGTCGGCCCAGTCGTTGAGCGCCATGCCCGCCTCGTACAGGCACAGCGAGGCACCGGTCACCAGGGCGGTACGGGCCCCGGGGCGCACGCCGCTCGCGGCGGCACCGGCGAGCGCGTCGCCGGGGACGGTGAACAGGGCCGAGACACGCAGGAGTTCGGCCCAGTCACGGGGGGTGCTCACCGGGACTCCCCCAGCGTCGCGGCGAACGCGAGGAGCTCGTCGTACTGCTCGGCGAGGGCCGCGGTGGTGCCGTCGGGGTCCTTGAAGTAGAAGCCGAGCCCGGGAAGGCTCCCGGTGATGCCCGCCTCGTGGGCGCGGGCGGCGAGCCGGGCCAGGTCGAGCACGAGGGGCGCGGCCAGCGCCGAGTCGCAGCCCTGCCAGATGGTCTGCAGGATCATCCGCGAGCCGAGGAAACCCTCGAAGGCGACATGGTCCCAGGCGGTCTTCCACTCGCCGAGCGCCGGCACGTCGTCGATGTGCACCTCGCCCTCCGGCAGCGCGCCGAGGTTGTCCTGAAGGACCCGGTTCTTGCCCGCGTTCTTCGCCGCGGCGGCCGCGGAGTCGGCGAGCGCCGCGCCGTCGCCGCCGCCGAGCAGATTGGTGCCGGACCAGGCCCGTACGTCCAGGGCGCGCTGGCGGAACATGGGCGCGAGGACCGCGCGCAGCAGGGTCTGCCCGGTCTTGCCGTCCCGGCCCGCGTACGGCACCCCGGCCGCCGCGGCCGCTTCGGCGAGGGCCGGGTGACGTATCCCGGTGGACGGCGTGAAGTTGACGTACGCGCAGCCCGCGCGCAGGGCGGCCGCCGCGTACAGCGAACTCGCCGGCAGCCGGTCCGCTCCCTCGGCCGGGGCGGGTTCGGTGGAGGCGACGTTCACGACGACGGTCCGGGCGAGGCCCGCGCGCCGGGTGAAGTCCTCGATGTCCGCGGCGAACGCCGAGATCAGCTCCTCGTCGCCGCGCGTGTCGCCGGCCAGCGGTCCGCCGGTGCGTATCTCCCGGTCGGCTGCGGCGAGTTCACGGTGCACTGCTCCTACGAGCCCGTACGGCAGGACGCCCTGCGCGGCGAGTGCCTCGGCGCGCTTGGGCAGCGGCCAGTCGATCGTGTCGTGGCCGCCGAAGACGAGTCCGGACAGGGCGGGCAGCGAGGCGGCGGCGAACGCCTGCGACTCGGTGACCATGCCCGTCGGCCCGTGCAGGCCCGCGGCGAGCGCGGCGCAGCCGGCGACCGCGGTGGTGGCGACGGAGCCGCGGGCTCCGATGAACCAGACGCCGGTGCCCCCACCGCTGTCTGCTCTGGCGGGGATACCGGGTGTCTCGGCTTGCTCGGACACGGAAGGCCTCCTGAGGTGCGTCGGTTCTGACGAGCGGGGCGGTGCGCGGGGGCGCTACTGGGCGCGTTCCTGGAGCCGTCCGGCCAGTTCGCTCCAGGCGGCCGCGCAGCTGCGGGCCAGGTCGGCGACCTCGGGGGCCCAGTGGCAGGGCAGCCCGTGGGCGAGCGTCTCGATGTCCTGGCCGGTGACGGAGTAGTGGTGCAGCCAGCGCAGGGCGCGCCGGCCGGCTTCGTTGAGCCGCAGCGAGGGGTCCTCGTTGAGCTTGGCGAGCAGTTTGTGCCGGTCCACCGGGGCGGCCTCGCGCTCACCGCGGGCGGGCGCGGCGGGCGGACGTCGGCGGTCCGGGTCGGCGGGGGCGGGGGAGGCGGGCCGGGCGTCGCGGTAGCGGCCGGGCACGGGGTCCTCGCCCCGGTCGACCCGGCGCCGCACGTCGCGCACCGTGGCCGGGGAGAGCCCGGTGGCGCGGGCCACCTCACGCAGTCCCGCGTCGGGCGCCTCGAGCAGGAGCGCGGCGGCGCGGCGGCGGCGCCGGCCGCTGTCGAGGGGCCGCACCCGGCCGTCCCGGCCGAGCCGGGTGCCGGTCTGCGCCGCCCGCCCGGTGGCCGCCCGCGTACGCAGGCGGGAGACCGTCTTGTCGGAGATCCCCACGGCCGCCGCGACCGCGCGGTCGGACCACTGCGGGAAGGCCGCGACGATGCGGGCCGCCGCAGCCGTGCGGTCGGTGCGTGACAGCGGCAGGCCGTGGGTGACGTTGGCCTGCACGGCCAGCACGAAGGCGGCGGCCCGGTCGCAGTCGAGCAGCCGCGCCGGGATCTCGCGGCACCCGTTGGCCTGGGCCGCACGGACCCGGTGGACACCGTCGATGACGCGCAGGGTGGGACGGTGCACGGTGATGGGCGGCAGGCGGTCACCGGCCTCGGCGAGCACGCGTACATGGGCCTGGTCCTGACCGGACAGCCGGGGGGAGTCGTCCAGGAGGAGCGAGTCGATGCGTACGCGGGTGACCGGGTGCGATTCGATCCACAGGGCCGACGACGCGATCCCGTCGGGATCGCCGGCCGGGTACGTCATCTGCTCGGCCAGAGACAACGTGCACCTCCTGACAGCGTCTGCAACGGCGGATCCGTTTCCGAGCGACATTGGAGGCGGTCTTGCCGAACAGTGTCAACGCGCCGCTAGCCGGTCTCGAATCCGGCTGGAGTCCCTCTCAAGGGCGGGGTTGGCGGCCGCCCGTCATGCGCATCCATGTCACAGCCCGCCGATGCGCGGTGTCTTCAGGGATGTACGCACCGACCACGACCAGAGGAGATCGTCATGGAACCCCGCCTGAACCTCTTCGGCAGCCCCGTCGTCGCCAAGGCCCTGAAGTACTTCGCCTCGGCGAGCCGCGTGCTCATCAAGGAGTCGTCGCTGCCGAAGTCGACCCAGGACCTGGTGATGCTGCGCGCGAGCCAGATCAACGGATGCGGTTACTGCACGGACGCGCATTCCAAGGACCTCGCGCACGCGGGGGAGTCCGCGACGCGGGTCAACCTGGTCGCGGCCTGGCGCGAGTCCAATGTCTTCACCGACGCCGAGCGCGCCGCGCTGGAGCTGACGGAGCAGGGCACCCGGATCTCCGACGGCGCCGGCGGCATCACGGACGAGGCCTGGACCGAGGCCACCAAGTACTACGACGAGGAGCAGCTGTCGGCCCTGGTGTGCTTCATCTCCTTCATCAACTCCTCCAACCGCTTCGGCGTCATCAACCGCACGCCCGGCGGCGACTACCAGCCCGGCGATTTCGACTGATCGCCTCGAGTCGTCGTGGAAGCCCGGTGGACGCGCGTCCGCCCAGCGCGGCGGCCAGGTCGCGAAGCTGCCTGCTGGATCCCGGTATCCGGTGTCCTCGGCGGTGTGCAATCGCGGAATCTCCGAGGTTGCACACCGTGTGCGGCGGCCGGCTCCCGTGTCTATGGTGACGCCGGTCGCATGCGCTCTGCCCACGGGCCAGGCCGTCAGCGAGCCGTCTGATCAGGTTCACCTGTCGCTACAGATGCGAGGCATCCATGACGGAAGAAGCTGCGGTGCAGCCACTGGTCCCCTTCCCTCAGGACCGTACGTGCCCGTACCACCCGCCGGCCGGCTACGACCCGCTGCGCGCGGCCCGGCCGCTGACCCGGGTCAGGCTCTACGACGACCGCGCCGTGTGGCTCGTCACCGGGTTCACCGCAGCCCGCGACCTGCTCAGCGACCCGCGCCTGTCCGCGGACCAGGACAACGAGGCGTTCCCGTCGCCGACGGAGGGCTTCAAGAACCGCGTCCGCGGCCGCCGCCTCTCGCTGCTCGGCATGGACGACCCCGAGCACAAGGCGCTGCGCCGGACGGTGATCCCCACCTTCACGGCCAAACGCATCTCCGCCCTGCGCCCGCGCATTCAGGAGATTGTCGACCGGCTCGTGGACGACATCATCGCCCAGGGGCCGCCGGCCGAGCTGGTGAGCGCGTTCGCGCTGCCCGTGTCGTCCCAGGTGATGTGCCTCATGCTCGGTGTGCCCTACGACGACCACGAGTTCTTCGAGGAGCAGTCGCGCCGACTCCTTGCCGGCCCGACCGTCGAGGACACCCAGCGGGCCGGGGAGCAACTCGACGCCTATCTGAGCGCGTTGATCGAGCGCAAGCAGCGCGAGCCCGGTGATGCGCTGCTCGACGAGCTGATCCACGAGCCGTACGCCCAAGGGGTCATCCGGCGTGACGAGTTGATGGCGCTGGCGGCGCTGCTGGTCGTCGCGGGGCACGAGACCACCACCAACATGATCTCCCTCGGCGCGTTCACGCTGATCGAGCACCCCGAGCACCTCGCCGAACTGCGCGCGAACCCGGACCTGATGCCCGCGGCCGTCGAGGAACTGCTGCGCTTCCTCTCGGTCGCCGAGGGCGGGATGCGGGTGGCGACGCAGGACATCGAGTACGCGGGCCACACGATACGCGCGGACGACGGCGTCATGATGTCGACGTCCCTGATCAACCGCGACCCCGCTCTGCACGACGCGGCCGACGAGCTGGACTGGCACCGCGAGGACCGCCACCATCTCGCCTTCGGCTTCGGCATTCACCAGTGCCTGGGACAGAACCTGGCCCGCGCGGAGATCGAGATCGCGCTGCGCACCCTGTTCGACCGGCTGCCCGGTCTGAAGCTCGCGGCGCCCGTGTCGGAGATCCCCTTCAAGCCGGGCACCACACTCCAGGGAATGATCCAACTCCCGGTCAGATGGTAGGAGATGAGCGTGCGGATTCAGGTCGACAAGGACCGCTGCATGGGAGCGGGCATGTGCGCGCTCACCGTCCCCGGCGTCTTCACGCAGGACGACGACGGCCTGAGTGAGGTCCTGCCCGGGCGGGAGGACAGCGCGGGAGAGCCACTGGTGCGCGAGGCGGTGCGGGCGTGCCCTGTGCAGGCCATCGCGGTCGAAGAGGCCTAGGCCCTGTCGTCAAATTCCCGTCGTCCGCCCAGAGGGCGGGCCCGGCGGCGTCAGGTGCGTGCTCTCGGCGTGCCGGGCACAGACCCTCGTACTGGATGTACTCGGGTCTGTGCCCGGTGCGGCGAGAGTGCGTGCATGGCGTCGCAGGGCAGACGGGAATTTGACGACAGGGCCTAGTACCGCGACGTGGCGAACGTTGCCTGTCGCGGCACTGGGGCAGGCACCCTGGGCCGAAGGCCGCAGGACCGGGCCGCACCGTCGTCCCGCGACGGTGCGGCCCGGCGACGGGCCCCTTCCCCGGCCTTCGGCCGGGGGTAGCCCCGGGCAGGTTCTAGGAGAGCGTGGGCACGGGGCTGTGCTCGTGTTCCCCGGGCCCGGGGTCGGGGGAGGCCTGCGGGGCCCAGACATCGTGGTCGGTGTCGCGACTGAGGAACTCGTCGAGACCCACCGCGTGCCGCCCCTGGGCGATGGGGACGCTCTTGAGGTACTCCTCCGGCAGGTCGAACGCCTCGGCGAGCAGGGCGAGATGGGGGGCGAGGTTCCCGATGATCCTGTCGACGGCGGCCGGCAGCCCGCGGACATGACCGGGCGTCAGCCGTCCTTCGCTGAGCAGGTCGCCGGTGTGCCGGCTGAGCTCCTGCAGCAGGAAGAGTCGGCACAGGTCCTCCAGCAGTAGGCGCGCCCTCGGCTCCGCCGCGGACTCGATCGCGGCGAGGAAGGCGTCCGCGGCCTGCAGCCGGGCGTGTGCCGCGACCATCTCGAGGCCGCTCGCGGAGGCGGAGTTCCAGCGGGCCAGCGGATCGCCCCGGCGGCCCTGGCGCATCGCCGCACGGGCCCGGTCCTGCCAGATGGCCTCGACGTGTGCGTACAGCTCGCGCAGGTACGACAGGTCGTCCAGCGACCGTTCCTCGGCCGCGTCCGGGTCGTGACCGGTGCGGTCCACGACGTGCCCGAAGACCATCTCGGAGGCGGCCTTCACCCAGATGACGAGGTTGTCGCCCTCGGCGGTGATCCCGCCCTCGATGTTCGAGGTCAGGTCGGACAGCCCGTTGTGCGAGAAGAGCCCGTGGGCCCCGCACCGTTCGCGGCACTCGATGGCGATCGCGCGGGCCTGCCAGGTGATCCAGCCCTTGGAGATGGCGACCAGGCGCTCGGTCTCCTCCCGGTCCTCGGGGGCGTGGTCCATCCAGCGGTCGACCACACTGCGGTGCAGGAAGGTCATGGCGTAGGCCGTGGCGAGGGAGCCCAGGAGTCTGCTGTGGTGGCTGCGGTGATTCGCTATCGGTATGCGCAGGCCGGCCTTGGCCCCGGCGATGAGCCGGGAGTGGGAGTGGCGTACGGCGATGGCGAGGGCGGCTCGCGCCATGCCGAGCGTGCCCGCGCTCATGCACAGCTTGCCGGTGGTGACGCGGCTGATCGTCTGCAGAAACCGCCTGCGCGGATTGCCGAGGCCGCTGACGAGCGTGCCGTTTGCGTCGAGGCGTCCGTGCGGGCCTTCCAGCAGGGCCTCGCGCGGCAGCCGTACCTGGTCGAAGGCGGTGACACAGTGATCGACCGGGGTGCCGGGCCGGGCGGGCAGACGGCGTACGTGGATTCCGGGGAGATGACCGAACTCGTCGCTGAGCGGGGTCAGGAACAGGCAGACCCCCTGGTCCTGGCCGTCCGTCACCAGACGCGCGGCCACCAGGGCGCTCTTGGGACCGCCGGTCGTGCTGGTGTTGGGCATGAACTTCTGGGCGCCGGGGTTCGGCGTGTGCAGGACGAACCCTCCGGTGGCGCTGTCGTATGTGGCCGTGGTCTCCAGCAGTGCGGCGTCGTTGCCGTGCTCCAGTTCGGTGCACAGGAACGTTCCTGTGCGGCGCATGGAGGTGTAGTCGGTCAGATCCCGGCGGCCGGTGGGGGCCTGGTGGTCGAGCAGGCTGCCCAGGAACAGGTTGTAGTGGATGCTCTCCAACGTGCACAGCCCACCGTCGAGGAAGCCCGTCCATTCGTGCAGGCCAGCCAACTGCCTTAAGTCGAGGGTCAGTTCACGGGGATCGTCGAGCGCGGCGTTGATCTGTTGGAGCCGGGCGTAGGACAGGGTGGTGCGCTCCTGTGCGGAGAGTCCGGGCTGGTGGTGGAAGCTCTCGTGCGCGATGAGGTCGCGCCAGACGCCGTGCAGCCGGCCCCGGTCGTCGCGGTCGAACAGGATGTACGTCAACTCACGGAGGGCCGGCTCCGTGAGGCGGTGCGCATCTGCTGCTCCGATGGTGCCAGGAGCCTGCAGCGGTTGCATCAGCAGGTTCATAGCGATCTCCACTTGGAAGGACGACGAGTCAGGTTTGTGTCACGGCAGAGTGAGACGCACGCAAAGTACGTACTAACCGGTTTCTTTTTCAAGGCTCTTTGGGAACAGTTGACCTAAGCTCATAGTGGATCAATTGCCCTACAGGTAGCCGAAGTTGCAGGTCCGCAGGGGTGCTGGGCGGCCTGGAGGAGGCGCCGGTCGGGATGATTGAGAAACCGGCCGTCAGGTTTTATTGTAGGGAGCCCGGGGAGGGTAGTACTGGCGATCCGGCGAGGTGATTGGCCGGAATCGGGCATTCCGTAATGGGGGTCGCACACTTTAAGATCCGACGTGCCGGTTTTTTCCTGGCCGGTGGATCAAGGAACGTGGAGGTGGGTTGTGGTACAGCAGGAGCGGGCGGTCCGGACACGGCAGGCGATCCTGACGGCCGCCGCCGAGGTTTTCGACGAACTCGGCTACGAGGCCGCGACCATCTCCGAGGTCCTGAAGCGGGCGGGCCTGACCAAGGGCGCCCTGTACTTCCACTTCGCCTCGAAGGAGGAGCTGGCCCAGGGCGTGCTGCTCGAGCAGGTCCGCGCCCTGCCCGAGGCGCCGGAGCACGAACTGGTCCTGCAGCAGTCGCTGGACGAATCGCTGCTCCTGGCCTACCTGTTGCGGCGGGACACCGGCAATCCGATCGTGCGGGGCGCCGTGCGGCTCACCGTGGACCAGGGTTCCCCCAAGGACGGGCTGGACCGCAGGACTCCCATGGGCGCGTGGGAAGAGCACATCGTGGCGGTTCTGGAGAAAGCCAAGGAGCGCGGCGAACTGCTGCCCAATGTCGACCTGCATGCCGTCGGGAAGCTGTTCGTCGGCGGCTTCACCGGGGTGCAGGTCCTCTCCAACATCATGACCGGCCGGGACGACCTGCCGAAGCGGGTGTGCGACCTGTACCGGTACGTACTGCCGGCCATCAGTGTTCCGGGTGTGCTCGTGCAGATGGACTTCGATCCCGAGCGGGGGAAGCAGGCTCTGCGCAAGGCCTTGCGCCTGCAGGAGGAGAAGGGTCTCGAGGCCGCCGGAACGGCGTGAGCGAACGGCCTCCCGGCGGTAGGGCGCCGCACCGGGAGCAAGGCAAGTCCCCTCGAGCGCATGCGAGTTGGTGCGCGTCATGCAAGGCCAACCGAAATGGAGTGCATGAATGGGATCCATCACGTGCCCCTACGCGCTGGATGCGCAGGGGCGCGATCAGGCGGGGGAGGCCGCCGCACTGCGCGAGCAGGGCGCCGCGGCTCAGGTGACCCTTCCGGGCGGCATCGCCGCATGGGCCGTCGTGCGGCCGCAGTACATCAAGCAACTCCTCCTCGACCCGCGGGTGTCGAAGGACGCGCGGCAGCACTGGCCGCTGTTCGCGCAGGGTCAGATCACCCCGGACTGGCCGCTGTTTCCCTGGGTGGCCCTGGAGAACATGCTCACGGCGTACGGTGAGCGGCGTGCGAGGCTGCGCCGACTGGTCTCGGGCGCGTTCACCGCGCGCCGGATAGAGGCGTTACGGCCCCGGATAGAGGAGCTCACCGATGAGCTCCTGGACGAGCTGGCCGCGGTCCCCGCCGGCCAGGTCGTGGATCTGCGGGCGCAGTACGCGCAGCTGCTGCCGATGCGGGTGATCTGCGGGCTGATCGGTCTGAGCCAGGAGGCCGAGAAGCTTCTGGGTGCGGCGATGGACGTCGGCTTCAGCTCCGCTGCCACGGCCGAGGAGATGGCCGGGGCGATGGCCGCCATCAAGGGGGTGCTGACGCGCCTGGTCACCGCCAAGCGCGAGCAGCCGGGGGACGACCTGACCTCCGCGCTGCTGCAGATCCGGGACCAGGGCGATGAGCTCACCGAACAGGAGCTCGTCGACACGCTGCAGCTGCTGCTCGCGGCCGGTCTCGAGACGCTGACCACCTTCATCGGCAATGCGATCGCCGAACTGCTCATCCATCCCGAGCAGTTGGCGCACGTGACCGCCGGCCGCGTGGACTGGGACACGGTGGTCACCGAGACGCTGGGCACCCGGGCCCCCGCTTCCTACATGCCGCTGCGCTACGCCGTGGACGACATCGAGCTGGACGACGTCGTCATCAAGAAGGGGGACGCGATCATCGTGTCCTTCGCCGCGGCCGTCCTCGATCCGGGGACCTATGGCGAGGACGTGGCGGAGTACGACCTGCTGCGTGCGGAGCGCCGTGACAATCTCGCCTTCGGCCACGGGCCGCACTACTGCATGGGGGCACCGCTGGCCCGGGTGGAGGCGGCCGTCGCGCTGCGGGCGCTGTTCGAGCGATTCCCCGACGTGTCCCTGGCGATCGCCTCCGATCGGCTCGAACCCATCGAGTCGTTCATCGTCAACGGACACAGCGAGCTTCCGGTGCTGCTCGGGTAGAGCGCACCTTCAAGGCACGCAGTCCCCGCGGCCTTTGGGCCGCGGGGACTTTCCGTTCTCCGTCGGTGCTCGAGCGGGACGGCAGCAGGCGTCGAGCCGTCTCGGAGACCGTGACGGCAAGCTGAAGGAGGGGTGTGATGAGCCGCAGTGAGAGTACCCGGGCCGTGATCCGCGTGGAGCGGGGAGAGGCCCATGAGGAGGAACTGGCCGCGCTGACGTTGGTGTTGCTCGCCCTGCGCGACAGTGCCGCACACGAGGACGGTGACGAGGCCCGCCCTGTCACGGACACGCACTGGTGGCGCGGCGGTGTCGGCTACCGGGCTCCGGACAGTTGGCAGTGACCTTGTCGGGCTCCCGGCCGGGGGAGGTGCCGACGGGAGAGCAGGGTAGATGCATCGTCAATTTACAAACCGCATGCGCGGTTTTATAATCTCTCTGTGGGGCCCCGAGGCGACTCGGCCAGGCCCTAGGAAGGGACCTGTCATGGTGGCGACGACTGCCTCAGATTCGGTCGAGGTCGAACCAACCCCCATCGGCGGCCGCATCGCCGAGCTGCGCGAGATCCGGGCTCGGGCCGAAGCCGGCCCGAGCGAGAGAGCGACCGAGGCACAGCACGCCAAGGGCAAGCTGACCGCGCGTGAGCGCATCGAACTGCTCCTGGACGAGGGATCGTTCAACGAGGTCGAGCAACTGCGCCGGCACCGGGCGGTGGGCTTCGGCCTGGAGGTCAAGAAGCCGTACACCGACGGTGTCATCACCGGCTGGGGCACGGTCGAGGGCCGCACGGTCTTCGTCTACGCACACGACTTCCGTATCTTCGGCGGCGCGCTGGGCGAGGCCCACGCCACGAAGATCCACAAGATCATGGACATGGCCATCGCGGCGGGCGCGCCGCTGGTCTCCCTGAACGACGGCGCGGGCGCCCGTATCCAGGAGGGCGTCTCCGCCCTCGCCGGATACGGCGGCATCTTCCAGCGCAACACCAAGGCGTCCGGGGTGATCCCGCAGATCTCGGTGATGCTGGGTCCGTGTGCGGGCGGCGCGGCCTACTCGCCCGCTCTGACGGACTTCGTGTTCATGGTCCGCGAGACCTCGCAGATGTTCATCACCGGCCCCGACGTCGTCAAGGCGGTCACCGGTGAGGAGATCACGCAGAACGGGCTCGGCGGCGCGGACGTGCACGCCGAGACGTCGGGCGTCGCGCACTTCGCGTACGACGACGAGGAGACCTGCATCGCGGAGGTCCGCTACCTCCTGTCGCTGCTCCCGCAGAACAACCGGGAGAGCGCGCCGCGCGTACGCTGTGACGATCCGGTGGACCGCCGCGGCGACGTCCTGCTCGACCTGGTACCCGTGGACGGCAGCCGCCCCTACGACATGGCCAGTGTGGTCGGGGAACTGGTCGACGGCGGCGAGTATCTCGAGGTCCACGAGCGCTGGGCGCGCAACATCATCTGCGCCCTGGCCCGCCTGGACGGCCAGGTCGTCGGCATCGTCGCCAACCAGCCGCAGTCCCTCGCGGGTGTGCTGGACATCCAGGCCTCGGAGAAGGCCGCGCGCTTCGTCCAGATGTGCGACGCCTTCAACATCCCGATCGTCACGCTGCTCGACGTGCCGGGCTTCCTGCCCGGTGTCGACCAGGAGCACGGCGGGATCATCCGCCATGGAGCAAAGCTGCTGTACGCGTACTGCAACGCCACCGTGCCGCGGATCTCTCTGATCCTGCGCAAGGCCTATGGTGGCGCCTACATCGTCATGGACTCACAGTCGATCGGCGCGGATCTCACGTATGCCTGGCCGACCAACGAGATCGCCGTGATGGGTGCCGAGGGCGCCGCCAACGTGATCTTCCGCCGGCAGATCGCCGAGGCCGCCGACCCCGAGGCCATGCGGGCACGCATGGTCAAGGAGTACAAGGCCGAGCTGATGCACCCCTATTACGCGGCCGAGCGCGGCCTGGTCGACGACGTGATCGACCCTGCTCGGACCCGCGAGGTGCTCATCCGCTCCCTGGCGATGCTGCGTACCAAGCACGCGGACCTGCCGTCCCGCAAGCACGGCAACCCCCCGCAATAACTGCACTAGGCAAATGGTTTGTGACGTCGCTGTCCTCCTGGCTCTCGGCGTCCGCACGTCCCCAGGAGGCAGCATGGTCAAGCAGGAACGAGCCGCTCGAACCCGGCGGGCGTTGATCCAGGCCGCGGCCGAGGTGTTCGCGGAGGAGGGCTTCGTCCATGCGTCGCTCAGTACCATCAGCAAACGGGCCGGTGTCAGCAACGGTGCCCTGCACTTTCACTTCGCCAACAAGCGGATGCTCGCCGAAGCGGTCGAGGCGGAGGCCGCCGAGACGCTGCGTCGGATCACCGAGGTGGCGTGGGCCTCGCAGAGCAACTTCCTGCAGCGGGTGGTGGATGCCACCCACGAGCTGATGGGCATTCTGGCCCAGGACATCGTGGTGCGAAGCGGCTTCGAGCTCGCCGCCGACATCGCCCGCCGCACGGAGTCCCCGCTGCGCCGGCAGTGGCAGCACTGGGTCGAGGACGCGCTGCGCAGGGCCGAACGCAGCGGCACCCTCGCCGAGGGGGTGTCGTGGACGGACGGCGCCGGCGTCATCGTCGCCGCGACCACGGGCTTCGAGGTGCTCGGCGGCTCGGACGCCAGCTGGCTCTCCCGGCAGAACATCACCCGCTTCTGGGAGATCCTGCTGCCGCGCCTCGTCGATCGGCAGAGCCTGGAGGCGCTGATGTGCGCGGGTTCGCGCCCGCCCACGGCCGCACTCTGACGTACGCCGACGAGCCAAAAGAAGACCAAACGGTTTGTTAATCGATCAGAACTCGGCGGATCCGTCTTGGCTTCGGCGCTCGAGATGGCGTGCAGGAAGACTCTGGGTTCACTGCAACTTCCCTGCATTGGCGGTAGGTTGACGCCTTCTCGCAACTCTGACCCCTCTCGCGCAAGTAGATAAAACAGCATGCGCGGTTTGGTGTTGACAGACCGGTCGTGCTGTTTTTACTCTGGTGCAAGCTGGACCGCATCTGTTGACGGCCATGAAATCCCCGGAGTACTCGAGGACATGAGATAAGGGAGAGCGCGTGAACATCGAGCTACTGGGCACTCTGGACGTCAGGGAGAACGGCGTCTCCATCACGCCCACCGCGCCGAAGCCGCGGCAGGTTCTCGCCCTGCTGGCCCTCCACGCCGATCAAGTGGTCTCCGTCGCAGCGCTGACCGAGGAGCTGTGGGGCAGTGTGCCGCCGCGCAGCGCCCGGACCACCCTGCAGACCTACGTACTCCAGCTGCGCGAACTCATCACGGCCGCCCTGGAGCAGGGCCGGCCCGAAGAGGGGAAGCGGCGCACGGCCAAGAACGTCCTGGCCACCCTGCCGGGGGGCTATCTCCTCGACAGCGGCGACGGCACCAGCGACGTCAGGGAGTTCGAGCGGCTCGCGGGCGTGGGCTACCGGGCGATCGACGCGGGTGACTTCCAGGGTGCGGTACGGCAGTTGAGGAAGGGGCTCGAGCTGTGGACCGGCCCCGCCTTCGCCGACGTACAGCTCGGCGAGGTGCTGCAGA
This sequence comes from Streptomyces sp. NBC_01450, assembly GCF_036227505.1. NCBI lineage: Bacteria > Bacillati > Actinomycetota > Actinomycetes > Kitasatosporales > Streptomycetaceae > Streptomyces > Streptomyces sp. NBC_01450. The sequence continues at coordinate 1,875,388 of NZ_CP109481.1, forward strand.
TGGAGGCCAAGCGCCTCGACGAGACCCGGCTGTGCGCCCTCGACCAGCGCATCGAGGCGGACCTGCGCCTCGGCCGACACCGCGACCTGCTCGCCGAACTGACCGTCCTCGTCAACCGCTACCCGACGCACGAGAATCTGCACGGCCAGTACATGCTGGCCCTGTACCGCTCGGGGCGGCGCAGCGAGGCGCTGGCGGCGTATCAGCGGGTGCGCACGACTCTCGTACGAGAGTTGGGACTTGAGCCGTCCACCGACCTGCGCAGGGTCCAGCGCCTGATCCTCATGGCCAGCCCCGACAGCGCGCTCGACCCCGCCTCGAACGGCGGTGGCGAGCGGCTGGTGCGCAGCAACTGAGAACGAGGAATCCACCATGCGCGTGCGAGGGAAATGCCGGCGCTGACCGACTGACTTTCGAGCGGGAACCCCGAACGGGACCGGCGCGCATGACCGATCGATCTTTGTCCATGCACCTTGCCCTGGTGGTCCGGCCTTCGAGGTTTGCTCGAACTCCGCTGAAGAAAACGGTACTTCGGAAGCGGGTACGGCTAGCCTGCCAATTCGCCGACGACTTTCCGCCACAAGGGAGAGCCCGCGACGAACGGAGGAAACCATGGAGATTCGGGTTCTGGGTCCGCTGTGTGCCACCGTGAACGGCGGGTCCATCGTCCCGACTGCCGGGAAACCCCGGCAGGTACTTGCTCTGCTCGCGTTATATCCGAACCGTGTGCTGCCGGTGGCCACGCTGATGGAGGAGATCTGGGGTACGGAACTCCCGCAGAGCGCGATGACCACGCTGCAGACGTACATCATGCAACTGCGCCGCTGCCTCGGCACCGCGATGGGGCCGGATGCGCCGGGGGACGCGAAGGACGTGCTGGCCACCCGGCACGGGGGCTATCTGCTGCAGATCCCGTCGGATTCGGTCGACGTACACGCCTATGAGCGCCTGGTCTCCGCGGGCCAGGAGGCCTTCGAGGAGGGCGGCGACGAGACGGCCGCCCAGTGCTTCCGGCAGGCTCTCGCGCTGTGGCAGGGGACCGCGCTGGTGGACGTACGGCTCGGACCGGTCCTGGAAATAGAGGTCATGCGCCTCGAGGAGTCCCGTCTGGTGACCGTCGAGCGACGGATCGACGCGGACCTGCGGCTCGGGCGGCACGCCGAACTGCTCGCCGAACTCGCGGACCTGATCGCCCGTCACCCCCAGCACGAAGGCCTGCACGCGCAGGCGATGGTGGCCCTGTACCGGTCCGGACGGCAGGCCGCCGCCCTGGAGGTCTACCGCAAGATGTGGCGGCGGCTGACGGAGGACCTGGGCGTGGAGCCCTCGCCGCAACTGCAGCGCCTGCACCAGGCCATCCTCTCGGTCGATCCCGAACTCGACGTGGTGGCCGGCCCGCGGCGCGGCTCCACCTTCGACCGGTACGCGGCCTGAGAGAGCTCCGTTCGGTCTCGAGCGCCGCTCGAGGAGTTCAGGCGATCCTCGAACTCTGCCCTCCCGTTCGACCAGAGGCGCAGGAGAGGAGGACGCCATGTCGGACGAACCGCCGGTGCGGCTCTACTGTTTCGCGCACTCCGGTGAAACCTTCGACCACTGGGCGGCGAACGTCGGCGCCGGGGTGGAGCCGGTCCAGGTGCCCCTGCCGGGCCACGGCCGGCGCCGGTCCGAGCCCCGGGTGCGCACGCACGAGGCGCTGCTCGCCGACCTGCTGCCCGGCCTCACCGGCCCGCGGCGGGGCCCGTTCGTCCTGTACGGGCACGGCCTCGGGGCGATGGTCGCCCTCGCCGTGACGCGCGCCCTGCACGAGGCGGGCCTGCCCGGCCCCGCGCTGCTGGCCGTCGGCGCCTGGCCGCCGCCGCACGAGGACGCGGACATCTGGCTGCGGACCGCGCTGCCGGTGCTCCACACCGACCTGGTGCTCGCCCGGTCCGTGCAGGAAGCGGTCCGCGAGCCGCTGACGGCCGGCCCGCTCGCCACTGCGCTGCTCGCCGTCGCCTCCGAGGGCAACGCGCTGGCGCCACCCGCGATCGCCGACGGCTGGTGTCGATGGACCGAGGGGCCCACCTGGCTGCGTACCGTCCCGGGCCGGCACTTCTTTGTACGCGGTCGCGAACTGCCCCGGCTTCTGGGACGGGCCTGCCGGATCACCGGCCGCCTCGCCCGCCGGCCCGCGCCGGTCGTCTGAGCCCCGGTGTGTGCCCCTGAATTCCCGCCGTCCGGATTCCGCTTCGAGCCCCAGTGGCGCGGTGCGAAGAGAAAGGTGTGCAGATGTCTGCTGAGCATGCGGACTGGACGACACACGACGTGCGGGTGGCCGCGCCGGCGGGGGTGGTCTACACACTGATCGCCGACGCGGAGAACTGGCCGCTGTTCTTCTCCGAGAACATCCATGTGGAGCGCCTGGAATTCGACGGTGAACACGAGCGGCTGCGCATGTGGTCCCTTATGGACGGCCGGTTGGAATCCTGCGTGATGCGCCGTCGGTTGGATCCGGTGGAGCGCCGCATCGACTACCGGCACGAGCAGCCCGCCGCCCCGCTGAACTCCATGACCGGATCCTTGAGCGTATGCGCCGAGGGACCGCGCGCCAGCCGGGCGCAGCTGCGCTACGACCTCGGCGTCGTCGACGACCGGCCCGACGATCTGGCGTGGGCGCGCCAGGCCGCCGACCGCAACTGCCGTATCCATATCGCCGACCTCAAGGCCCGGGCCGAGCAGTGGACGCGGCTGGACGAACTGGCGCTGACCTTCGAGGAGTCCCTGCGCGTCAACGGCCCGCCGGAGCTGATCTACGACTTCCTCTACCGGGCCGCGGACTGGCCCGAGTGGGTGCCCCACGTCACCCGGGCCGATCTCACCGAGGACGCACCCGGAGTGCAGCACCTGACCCTGCGCACACGCACCGAGCACGGCGAGCAGACCACGGAGTCGGTGCGGATCTGCTTCCCGCACGCGGGCCGCATCGTCTACAAGGAGACGGTGCCCGCAGCCCCGCTGGCGGCCCACGTCGGCGAATGGTCCGTCGTCCCGGACGAGACGGGCGTGAGTGTGAGCGTGCAGCACCGCGTCGTGCTGCGCGAGGAGAACAGCGCCGCCGGGCCGGGCGGACGCACGGGCCTGGCCGACGCCCGCCGGCAGGTGCGCCGTACGCTCTCCGGCGCCAGCCGGGCCCTGCTCGCTCTCGCCAAGCAGCACGCGGAGAGCGCCGTGCGCATGCTGTGACGGCAGGGGCCGCCGGGGCCCGCGCGCCGCCCGCGCTCGGGCGTCGCTCGGACACCGCTGCACACCCGCTCGGGAAATCGGACGCCGCCGCGCCGGGGCACTAGCGTTCAAATCCGACCCTTGTCGATTCGGACAGATCAGGGGCCGCCAGGGAAGAGAGGCACTTTCAGCGCAGCGGACAGAGAGGAGCGAGGAGGGGGGCCGGCCGCGCGCAGCGGACCGCAAAACCCCGGACATCATGACTGTTCACCGCTCCCCGAACGCATCGATCTGTGTGGTCGTCGAACCCGGGTCCGCTCCCTATCCGACCCCGTGGCCCCTCGAACTGCACGGTCCGCTCGACGCCGTGGCCCTGGAGAAGATCCTGGGCGAGCTCACCGCCGGCGATCCGGGCCGAACCGCCGTGCGCTACCGGTTGGTTCGGCACGGCCCCGACCACCACACGCTGCGGCTGTCCGCGACGCGAGGCGCGTCCGGTGCCCGCGTCTCCGGCTGCGTCGCCGACCTGCTCACCGAGCCGCCCGTCGCCCGGCGCCCGCTGACCGCCGCCCAGTACGCGGCCCGCGCGCCCGAGGGCGAGCAGCGTTACGAGGCCGTGGTCATCGAGCCGGAGGCCCCGCTGGAGGCGGGCGTGCTGCGGGAGGCGCTGCGGGCCGTCGTCGCCGCCCACCCCCAGTTGCGTTCCCGCCTCGACGGCAACGGCGCCTGGCTGACCGGGGCGGCCGCGTCCGGTGACGCGGGCCCGGATCCGCTGGTGGAAGGGGAGTTCACCGACGAGGCTTCCTTCGCGAAGGCCCTGGCCCGCACCGGCCGCACCCTCGATGCGCGCACCGGCGTTCAGCTGCGGGCCCTGCTCGCCCGGGACCGCCGGCCCGGCGGGCCGCGCGGCGACCGGCTCGCGCTGGTCGTCCACGAGCTCGCCGTGGATGCCGCGTCCTGGCGCATCCTGCTCGACGATCTGACGGCCGCCCTCGGCGCGGCCGCCGCCGGAGCCCCGGCCCGGCCGCGCCGGGTGCCCGACGGCCTGGCCGACTGGGTCGCCGAACTGCGGGAGCTGGCCCGCGACGCCGACGAGGGACGGCACTGGGGCGGCGTGGCCGCGCACAGGGCGCAGGCGGCCGGCCCGCGGCAGACCGCGCCCGGCGCCGTGCGGCGCAGTGCCTTCGTGCTGGCCGAGGGGGCGACCGAGCGGATCACCCGGGGCCTGGCCCGGCGGCTCGTGCTGACCGCGGGACAGGTGCTGACCGGGGTGTTCGCCCTGGCACTCGCCCGCTGGTACGGCTGCGACGAGGTCGACTTCGACGTCTGGGGCGACCCTCGGCCGGGCCGCCAGGGCCTGCGGCGCCAGGTGGGCAGGCTCACCGATCCCTATCCGGTGCACCTCGCCCCGGGTCCCGGGCCCGACCCCCTGGACCAACTGGACGCCCTGGCCGGTGCGCTCGCGGCCTGCGCGGGGCGGGCCGCGGGCGGCGCGGGCTTCGGGGCCTGCCGCGAGTGGAGCCCCGACCCGCTGCTGCGCCATGCGCTGGGCGAACTGCCCCCCGCCCAGGCCTGTCTGATCCTGCACGGCGCGGGGGAGCCGCAGCCCGCCCGTGCCGAGACCGTGGACGGCGGCGCCCCCACCAGGCCCGGCCATCCCCTCGAGGTACAAGCTCGGGTCGTCGGCGGCAGGCTGCACATCGGTCTCGACTGGGTCGCCGATGCGCGGCTCGGCGGTGACGGGCTCACCGACGCCCGGGTCCGCGACCTCGAGCGGCTGCTGCGTGACCTGCTGGAGGAGCTGGCCGAGCTGCCCGCAGCGCCGGCCGGCGCCGTCTTCCGGCCCACCGCCCAGCAGGCGGCCCTGTACACGGGCGGCGACGCGGATCCCGGCACCGGCCGCCATGTCGAGCAACTGGTGTGGGTGTGGCACGGCCCCCTCGACGCCGCACGTTTCGCGGCGGCCTGGCAGTCGGTGTTCGACTGCGAGACGGTGCTGCGCACCGCGTTCACCGGCACCGGCGAACCGCTGCTCGTGCTGCACGAGCGGGTGGTGCCCGAGATCACCCGCCAGGTCGGCGGCGACGGCGGCTGGTCCCCGTTCCTGGAGCGTGACCGGCTGCGCGGCTTCGACCTGCGCCGCCCCGGAGCGCTGCGCCTGACCCTCCTCGAGACGGAGGCGGCCGCGTCCGCCGGCCGCGTCGCCCCCACGCGGATCCTGCTCACCTACCACCGGGCCCTGCTCGACAACTGGAGTGCGCACCTGCTGCTGCGCGAGTTCTACCGTGCCTACCTGACAGGCGGCACCCTGCCGGGCGGCGAGCGCCGCCCCGACCTGCGCGACTACACCGCCTGGATCGCGGCCCAGGACCTGGAGCCCGCCCGCGGGTTCTGGCGGCGCCTGCCCTCGCCCGACGGCGCGGCGTCCCGGCCCGGCCGGCCCGCCGGGCCCACGGGCATGACCGGCATCGGCCGCGCCCGCCTCAGCCTCGACCCCGTGGACACCGCCCGGCTCGTGCACTGGGCGGGCATCTGGGGCACCGCCGAGAGCAGCGTGCTGCAGGCCGTGTGGGCGATGCTCCTGTACCGGGCCTGTGACGTGAAGGGACCGGCCCCGGTCTGTTTCGCGGTGACCGTGTCGGGGCGTGGCATTCCGCTGGACGGCGCGGCCCGGATGCCGGGCCCGCTGCGCAATCCGCTGCCGATGACCGTCGAGGTGGACCCGGCGGACTCGGTGCCGCGGCTGCTGCGGCAGCTGCGCGACCGTGCCCTGGACATGGCCGCCTACGAGTGGGTGCCCGCGGAGTGGATCCGCGACTGGGTCGGCGGCGCGGGAGCCGATCCCGTCGATCCCGCCGACACGGTCCTGGTGTTCGAGGACCCGCCGCATCCGGTGGAAGGCCTGGCGGACGAACTGGCCGCCCATGGCATCCAGGCCGAGTTCCCCGGCACGCTGCCCGCCCGCTCCGTGCTGCCCATCGGGCTGCTCGCCCATCACGACAGATCGGGCGCCCTGGTCCTCACGGGGGTGCACGACCGGGCCCTGCTCGGTGAGGAGGCGGCGGCCGAGCTGCTGGCACAGTGCGCCCTGCTGTTGTGCGAACTCCCGTTGACAGCGGGCGAGTCCACGACGGTGGCCGAGGCCCTCGCCCTGCTCGAGGGCACCGCCGTACCGCACATGGCCGAGGCTCCCGAAGCCGGCCGCGCGGGCCGCGCCGCCCCGCTGGTGACGCTGCGTGCGGCGCGCGAGGAGGGGGCGGGCACGATCTGTCTGATCCCGCCGCCGGGCGCGCCCGTGAGCTGCTACGACCTGGTGGCCCACACCTATCCGGGCCCGCAGGAGCTGCTGGTGCTTGCCACCGGTGCCGACGGCGCCGAGGCCGCCCGGGCCGCGCTCGGCACCGGCCGGTCCCTGCTGCTGGGCGGGTTCTCCGGGGCCGGTGTGCTCGCCTGCGACCTCGCCCGGCGCATCGCGGCGGCCGGCGGCCGGCCGCCCCGGGTGGTGCTCGCCGGTGCGGCCGTCGACGAGTGGCATCGGGCCCATGGTCTGTCCCGGGCCCTGGCGGCCGCTTGCGGGCAGCCGAGCTGACCCGCCGCCACCGGCGCCGCCTCCGGCGGCCGGGTGATCGTCCTCGACCGCCTCACGAGTGGATCTTGCCAATCTGTGCAGGCAGACGCGAGTGAACTGGCGAAAGGGCGGACATGAGACGGTTGTTGCGTAGTGGTCGCAGGGTACTGGCGGCCCGCTGTCTGCGTCCGCTCTGGCAGTCCCTGGTGGTCATGGGAGCCGTGCAGAGCGGCCCTTTGGTGCACTATTACGCGGTGGTCGCCCCTCTGTCGGGCCCGCAGCCCTACGATCCGTTCGCGTCGTACGGGGCGCAGCCCTGCGGACCGCCGCCCGGACATCCGGAGCGGCTGCGCTTCGACCTTCCGCTCACCGCGCGGGAACGCCGCCTCGACCGGGAGCTGTGGCCCGCCCACGGCGCCGTACGGCGTACTCCTGACGGCCGTTGACGACCGCGGCGGGCCGGCTCACCACTCGACCAGCGCGAAACTCGCCGCCATGCCGCCGCCGAAGCCGGCGAGCAGCAGCAGCTGGCCCGGGCGGAAGGCGCCCGCGCGGGCGGCCGCGTCCAGGGTGATCGGGATGGAGGCTGCGCCCGTGTTGCCGTAGTGCGTCAGCGTCCGGTGCATGGTGGCGCGGGGCATGGCCAGGTCCTCGACCACCTCGTCGAGCATGACGCCGTTGGCCTGGTGCGGGATGAAGTGGCTGATGTCCTCGGGGCCGACGCCTGCCTCGTGCAGGAACCCCTTGACCAGGTGCGGCAGTTGCTCGACGACGAAGTGGCGCACCGCGCGCCCGTCCATCGCGAAGTACTGCAGCCCGGCGTCGAGCCCGGTGGCGTCGACGGGCAGCCGGCTGCCGCCCGCGGGCACCTGGATCAGGTCCGAGAGCTCGCCGAACGTGTGCAGCGCGACATGGCGCACGCGCGGGCCACGGCCCGTCGTGCCGAGGACGATCGCACCGGCGCCGTCCCCGAACAGGACGACCGTCTTGCGGTCGGCCGGGTCCAGGATGCGCGAGTACACGTCCGCGCCGATGATCAGCGCGTGACCGCCCCGGTGTTCCAGGACACCGCCGACCGCGGAGAGCGCGAACACCGTGCCGGAGCACACCGCGTTGACGTCGAACGCCGCGGTGCCGGGCGCACCGAGACGGTGCTGTACGTACGCTGCCGTGGGCGGCTGGGGCCGGTCCGGCGTGGACGTGGCGACCGCGATCACGGACAACTGCTCGGCGGTGATGCCGGCCGACTTCAGCGCGGCCCGTGCCGCCGCCGTGGCCAGGTCCGAGGTGGCCTGGCCGGGGGCGGCCCAGCGCCGCTCCCGGATGGCGGTCTTGCGGGTGATCCAGGCGTCGTCGACTCCCGCCGCCGCACCGACTTCGTCGTTGGAGACGATCCGGTCCGGTACATAGGCACCCGTGCCGATGATCCTGACGTCGGTCATGCGGCTGCCCTCCCCTCACGTGGTTGGAATGCGCTGTGCCGTGCTGTGCCGGGGCTCGCCGGTGTGCGGTCCCGGCGGCCCTCGAAGGTGGGCAGCCCAGAGCGGCTGCCCACAGGTCCCACACGCCGGAGAGGCCCTAGCGCGCCTGGTAGATGCGCTTGTGGCCGCTGATCCCGGCCAGCCGGAAGGGCCCGGTCGTCTGCGCCGGGGTGGAGTGGTCGCCGCCGTCCGTCGGGAACGCGCGCTCGTGCAGGGCGCGGTAGCCCGCGTAGTCGACCGGCCGGCGCCGGTCGATCGCCTCGAGGTGCGCCTTCGTGCGCAGGTGCTCCTGGTACCCGGCGACCACGGTCCCGGCGAAGAACTCGGCGACACTGCCGGAGCCGTAGCTGAGGAAGCCGACGGGCCGCCCGGACAGGTCGTCCGCCTGGTCGAGCAGCGCGGCGAGGCCGAGGTACATCGACGCGGTGTAGCTGTTGCCGACCACGGTGTTGTAGGCCGTGGTCTGACCGATGGCGCGGGCGATGTCGTCCTTGTCGGCGTCGTGCCCGCAGTAGTTCAGCAGGTGGCGGTGCGCCTTGTAGGCCATCTTCGTGAACGGCTGGTGGTAGCAGAACGCGGCGAAGTTCTCGAGCGTGTGGCCGCCCTGCTCCGTGTAGTCCTTCCAGACGCCCTCGACCGCCTGCAGATACGCGGCGATCGACTCCTGCCCGTCGACCAGCGCGGTGTCACGGTAGTTGGGCCGCCAGAAGTCCATGACGTCGGCGGTGAAGAGCCCGGAGGGGTCCTCGACCCGGACCAGGGCGGGGTCCGCCGAGACCAGGATGGCCACCGCCGCCGCGCCCTGGGTCGCCTCGCCCGGGCTGTCGAGGTCGTACTTGGAGACGTCGCTCGCGATGACGAGGACCTGCTGCCCGGGGTCGCGGCGCACCAGGCCGATGGCGAACTGCAGGGCCGCCGTCGCCCCGTAGCAGGCCTGCTTCAGCTCGACGACCCGGGTCGCCGACTGCAGCCCCAGCAGCGAATGAACGTACACACCCGCCGACTTGGCCTGGTCGATCGACGACTCCGTCGCGAACACGACCGTGCGGATCAGGTCGCTGCCGTGCCGGGCGACGACCGGCGCGGCGGCCGCCGCGCCCAGGGTCACGATGTCCTCGTCGGCCGCGGGGACACTCATCGACTCCTGGCCGATGCCCACATGGTATTTGCCGATCTCGGTGCCGTTGTGGCCGGCGAGTGCCGTGTGCGGCAGGACGAACTCGGTTGTCGCGAACGACAGATCGTGTATTCCGATGGAGAGAGGCATGGCCTATGCACCAACCTTTGCGGTCGTGTTGTCGCGTTCCAGTTGGACGTGCGCGCGCATGAGCTCACCCGGGTTGGTCTGGGCCGCGAGCAGCGAGAGTTCACCGCACAGCACGGTCGCCGCCGCGATGACGGCGAGCCGGCGCGCGTTCTCACCGGGTGCACGGTCGGCCCGGCAGCCGAGCCGGGTCAGATTGGTCTCCACGAAGGGCAGACCCTTGCCGTTGCCGACCGTGCCCACGATCAGGTTCGGCAGCGTGCAGGAGAAGTACAGGTCGCCGTCGCGGTCCTCGGCCATCGTGACGCCCTGGGAGCCCTCCACGATGTTGGCCGCGTCCTGGCCGGTGGCCAGGTAGAAGGCGAGCAGCATGTTCGCGTAGTGGGCGTTGGCTGAGCGGATGCCGCCGGCGAGCAGGGTTCCCAGCAGGTTCTTGCGCAGATTCAGCTGGACGACCTTGGCGGCCGTCGTGTGCAGGACGTTGTCGACCACGTCGCGCGGCACCAGCAGCTCGGTGACCACGTTCTTGCCGCGGCCGAGGATGCCGTTGATCGCGGTGGCCTTCTTGTCCGTGCAGTAGTTGCCCGAGATCGATCCGTAGGAGATGCCCGGCACGGTCTGCAGCAGATGACCGAGGAGCGCGTCGGAGGCGAGCGTCGCCATGTTGTGGCCGGAGGCGTCGCCGGTGCTGAACTCGAACCGGATGAACAGCAGGTTGGCGTTGATCTCGTGCCGTATCCCGATCAGTTCGGCGAACCGGCTGCAGCCGCGCACCACACCGCGCAGCTCGTCGATCCGCGCCTGGATGGTCCGCGCGGCCGCGTGCGCGGTGCCCGCGTCCGTCGCCTCGACGAGCACCGAACGCGTCATCCGCTCGTCGACCAGGGTGGCGACGATGCCCTGCTCGGCCAGCATGGAGACCTTCGCACCGCGTCCCACCGACGGCCACAGCGGCGACTCGTAGGTGGCCAGCGGTACATGGGTCTCGGCCAGGGCGACGTTTCCCGATACGCGCAGGGGGCCCACCCACTTCATCGGGACCCCGGCTATCGCATGTGCTTCAGTCATCGTGTGCTTCCCGTCATCTCGTGGAGGGCGTCGCCGGAGCTGGAGCGCTGGGCGAGACGACGTGTGTCGATGCCCCGGTCGGCGCAGAAGGAACGGAGGGTGCCCTGGATCAGCAGGTCGCAGTGCGTGAGGTCGGCGGGGGTGAGCGCGCCGAGCATGGTCTGCAGCGCCGCCAGTTGGTCGAGCCAGGTCGTCATCCGCGCGACCAGAGCCGGCACACCGCCGTCCAGCAGGGTGCGCAGGAAGCCCCCGGACGATCCGACGGCCCGGGCGCCGAGCGCGAGTGCGCGGGCGACGTCGAGCGGGTCGCGGACACCGCCGGAGGCGAGCACGGGCAGGCCGACGCCCTGCGCGTCCAGCAGGCAGGCGGCGGTGGACTGCCCCCAGTCGTGCAGGAAGGCGTAGTCGGCCCGTTCGCGCCGGCCGTTCTCGATGCGGGCGAAGTCGGTGCCGCCGCGGCCGCTGAGGTCGGCCGCCGCCACCCCGAGGTCCCGCAGCGCCAGGACGGTCTGCCTGCTCAGCCCGTTGCCGACCTCCTTGACGATCACCGGGACGTCGACCGCTGCCACGATCTTCCCGATCTGCGGACCCCAGGACCCGAAGGAGCGGTCGCCCTCCGGCATGGGAGTCTCCTGCGCCGTGTTGAGGTGGATCTGCAGGGCGTCGGCGCGCAGCAGGTCGACGGCGCGCCGCGCGTTGTCGACCGAGGCCGTCGCGTTGACGTTCGCCATCACGAACCCGTCCGGGTTCTCCCGGCGCAGCACGCGGAACGTGTCGGCGCACGAGGGGTCCTTGAAGTAGGCGTGCATGGAGCCCGACGCGATGGCCACCTCGGTCTCCCGCGCGGCGATCGCCAGATCCCGGTTGATGGCACCGGTCTTGGCGCTGCCGCCGGTCATCGCGTTGATGTAGAGCGGCGCCTGCCAGGCGATCCCGGCGAAGTTCGTGGCCAAGGACACGTCCGGCCGGTCGATGCCGGCCAGGGCGTGGTGGACGAACGACACCTCGTCGAACTGGTTGCGGCCGCTGTGCGCGTGCTGCTGCTCCATGGCGAGCCGGACGTGGTCGTCCTTGCGCTGAGCGCTCATTGCTGGATCCCTTCCAGGGCGACACGGACGGGCAGGGGCAGCACCCCGGCCGCGGCCCACCGTTGGCGTACGTACGAGATGTCCTGCGGCGCTGCGGCGTCCAGCAGGGCGATGCCGCAGTCGCCGCCTCCCGCGCCCGACGGCTTGGCCGCGCCGCCCGCGCCCTCGGCGGCGTCGCACAGCGCGCGCAGTTCGTCGGTGAAGACACCGAGGCCGACCTCGTCGTCCAGGCGGGCCAACTCCAGGCGTGCGCGCCGGATCTGGTGCAGCAGACCCGGGCCGTCACCGGACTCGAGCGCACCGGTCACGGCGTGCACGACGTCGGTGGTGGTTGCCACGAACCGCCGGTGCGAGGCGGTGCCCCGCCAGGTCCGCCGGTGCAGGTCGGACACGAGGGAGGCGGTGGAGGCCGGATTTCCGGTCCAGCCGACCTGAAGGCTCAGGCCGGCGGGCGAGGGCAGCGGGCGGACGGCGAACCCCGGCCAGGGCGCGCGCAGCGCCGCCTCGATTCCCCGTTCGCGGGCCAGGTCGAGCACGAAGCCGCGGTCGGGCGCCGAGTAGAGGAGCCAGCCGCCCCAGGTGCTGGCGGCGAGATCGCCGCCGGAGCCCTTGGGGTCGATCCGGGCGGTGGCGAGCAGGGCGAGGCGGTACACGTCCGCGCGCGACAGCTCAAGGCCGCAGTACGCCGCCACGGCCGCGACGCTCGCCACGGTCACCGCACCGCTCGAACCCAGGCCGAACTTGCGGCCGTCCTCGTGCAGTGTGCTGACAACCGAGAGCTCCAACTCCGGTACGGGCAGGCCGCGTTCGGCCAGCAGACCGGCCACGGTCTCGACGGCCGAGAGCACGTGCACCGGCCCGCCGCGCGGACGGCCGCCGCCCTGGGCGCCGTCCGCGGTGAGCCGGCCCTCGTGCCAGCGGCGGCGCACCGGGTGCGTGGCGAGGTCGGAGGAGATCACGACGCCGGGCGTGTGAGAGCCGGACACGGTGACGGTGACATACCGGTCGACGGCCACCAGGATCGCCGGGTTGCCGCTGTCCACGACCGCGTACTCGCCGGCGACGAACAGCTTGCCCGGCGCGCGCCGGACCACGGCCGGCCGACGGGGCGAGGAGCTCATCACTCGCCCTCGCCGGTCAGGCGGGCGCCCGGCCCGGGGCCGGCGATGTGCACGGCGCGCCCAGGGGCGGCGGCGCGCACGAGGCCGGCCACCCGCTGCGCGTCCGCGCGGGCGCACAGGACTTTCACGTTCGGCCCGGCGTCCATGGTCGCGTAGGCCGCCACCCCGTCGCGCCGGAGCTGCAGCACGCTGTCGAGCACCGTCAGCGTGGCCGGCGACAGATAGCGCACCGCGGGGCGCGCGGCCAGCATGGTGGCGTGCATACCGAGCGCGTTGCGCTCCGCGATCTCTCCCACCGCCGCGAGGTCGCCGCGCAGCAGCGCGGCCCGCATCCCGGTCAGGTCCTCGCCGCTGGAGCGGGCCCACGGCCGGTACAGCGGGGAGGTGTCGACGGTGCGGCGCATGGCCGTACGGCTGGACACCTCCTTGGGGCCCGCGTCGAGGACCGCGACGACCAGCGCCGGGTCCAACTCCGCGGTGGGTACCGGCTCGGCGTAGGAACCGAGATCGGCCTCGGCGTCCGTGCCCGAGGCGTCGCCCGCGTGCCAGACGGCGAAGCCGCCGAAGACGGAGCGCGACGCGGACCCCGATCCGCGCCGGGCCAGGCGGGACAGACCGGTGGCGTCCAGGCCGAGCCCGTACGCGGCGGCCGCGGCGACGGCGAGGGCGGCGAATCCGCTCGCGGAGGACGCCAGACCCGCCCCGGTGGGGACGGTGTTCTCGCTCTCCACGACGGCCCGCTGCCGCAGCCCCGCCCGCTCCCGTACGAGGTCGAGGAACGCGGTGACGCGGCGCAGCGCCTCCCCGTGCGCGGGCGCGCCGTTGAGCGTGACCGCGTCCCGCTCGGCCGCGGCGTCGAGCCGGACCCGGGTCGTCGTGGGGAAGATGTCCAGGGTCATCGACAGGCTGTCGGTCCAGGGCAGGAACAGCCGCTCGTCGCGCTTGCCCCAGTACTTGATCAGCGCGATGTTCGGGTGCGCGACGGCGGTGGCACCGCCGGCCGCGGCCCGCTCGCCCGGCCGCTGCCCGGGGACCAGGAGTTCGCCGCTCATGGCTGCCGGCCCCTGAGCGGTACGGCCCAGGTCCGCACGGCGCCGGCCTCGAGCAACTGCTGAGTGACCCGGCCGGCCGCCTGCGGTGAGGCCAGCGCGAGGACACAGCCGCCCAGGCCGCCACCGGTGATCTTGGCGCCGTGGCTGCCCGCCGCGAGTGCGGCCCGCACCAGCGTGTCGATGCGGTCGGTGCTCAGACCGGCGTCGTGCAGCAGTTCGTGATAGTCCGTCAGCCGTGCGCCCAGCTCCGCGGGCCGTCCCTCGGCGAGGGCTCGGCCGGCCTGGTCGACGAGGCGGGTCGCCCGCTGGACGAACGCCTCCTGCGCACCGGCCCGCTGCCCGAATCCCGCGCGCAGCAGCTCGACCGCCTCCTTGGTGCTGCCCGCGGTGCCACTGTCCGCGACGATGAACACGTCGTCGCAGCCGATGGCCGGCCGGCGGGCCCGGCCCGCCTGGAACAGCAGCGGGGCCGAGGCGCCCACGGTCATGGCGTCGACGCCGCTGGCCCGGCCGTGCGTCATGTTCTCGGCCGTCTGCACCAGGTCGAACGCCATGTCCTCGGTCAGTTCACGTCCGAACAGCCCGGCGAGGGCCATCACCACGGCGCGCGAGTTCGCCGCGCTCGAGCCAAGGCCGCGGCCGGGCGGGATCGCACCGTCAAGACCCACTTCCAGGGGCGGCCCGTCGTGCACCCCCATCCGCTCCTTGAACGCGCCGACGAGCCGGCGCAGGCTGTGGGAGGCCTGGGTCACGACCGCCCGCGACGCGGACCCCGACATGGTGAACGAGAGGTCGCCCCCGTCGTCGCCGGAGTGCGAGGACCAGCCGGCCCGCGCCGTGACCGTGAGCTGTGGCACCGGAAGAGCGATGGCCGGAGCGCCGTAGACGACCGCGTGCTCGCCGAGCACGATGGCCTTCGCGTGAGCGCGGCCGATGCCGACCGCGCCGCCGGCCGGGTGTGTGCCCGGGACTTCCGTCGCTCCCGTTGTTCCCGGTGCCCCCTCCACTGAGGCCGGTAGAGTCAACGTACTCAGCTCCCCTTGTCGTTTGCGCATCGAGGCCGCGATCGTCATGAAGGAGCGCGCGCCCTTTTCCCGGCGCGCTCTCCTGCGGAGATTCAGGACACGTCAGAGCCGACGCCGCAGAGCGATCTGTGTGAGTTCCTCGATGTCGAACTCCGAGCGGCATCCGGGTGTGCCGTACCGGGTGATCTTTCCGCGGCTCACCCACTTTCGGATGGTCGCTTCCTTCACTCCCACGGCGAGTGCCGCCACATTCGTGGGAACGAGCCGGTGACGGGGTGGCTTGATCATGCGCTGACGCCCTTTCGCTGCCGCTCCATGAGCCGCCCCAGAAGGAGCAGCTCGTGCATCTTCCAGGAATGTCCGGCCGAGCAACTGACGCTGCTGTCCGGCGAGTTCCTGCTCTTTTGGTGCTGCGGGGAAGCACTGATCGTCCCGTTGCAGCCCCCCACGACGCACTTTCGGATGAGTGCCTGGAGGTTGCCGGGGTCGGGGTCGACGATGCGGCGCAGTTCGCCGGCGAGGCTCTCGATCTCGTCCGCGAACTCGGCGGCCGGGGGCTGCGCCGTGAGCCAGGTGAGATGGCGGATCAGGAAGCGCGCCAGGTGCGGCACGGTGCGCTCCGGTGCCGCGCAGCCGAGCTGCTCCAGGACGATCTCGGACCATGATTCGAGCACCGCGAGAATGTTGTGCCGGCTGTCGAGCACGGAGATGTCGAGGAAGTCGTTCCTGCGGCTTCCGGAGACCTTGGTCGGGTTCGTTCGCCGGGACGTCGGCGATACGTGGTTCAGGCATTCCTGGTGCAGATACGGCAGAGCGCGCAGCTGACGCTCGACCTGTCTGACACAGCCGGCACACAGGAGGGGATCGGCGGAGGTGCGGATTCCCTCGGTGTGGCATCTGGGGCATGAGTGAACCTGCATCGAGTCTCCTTCATTTCAGATCCGCAGGGGAATTCCGCTGTCCGTTCCCGACCTGCCGGCGCATTCCGGCGAGTCCGGGAGATCTCCTCCTGAGCGGCGTGTCGGGGTACGTCCGAGGAGAACCTACGGACGAGCGGTGGAGTCCCTCTCAAGCCCCGTTCGGGAATCGCTCGGTGAATTTCCTCGAGCCGACTTCCAGTCGAATCCGAGCCCTGATTGAGCGCCTGCGTCGACGGTTACGGCGACAAGGAGGCGCTGTGTCTGGAACGCACGGAGGCGAACGTCCGCTGGGCGTCGCACTCACCGCAGGGCTGCCCCTGGCGGCGGCCGTTCAGTTGTCCTCGAACGACCCGGTCCCACAGCTGGAGGTGTGTCTGGTCGGCGCCGGTCCCCGGGGCCTGTCCGTCCTGGAACGGCTCTGTGCGCAGGAGCGCAAGTCCCCCCGCTGGGAGGCGGTCACGGTGCATGTCGTCGACCCGGACCCACCCGGTTCGGGACGGGTGTGGCGGCCCACGCAGTCCCGCCATCTGCTGATGAACACCGTCTCGTCCCAGGTCACGGTCTACACCGACGCCAGTGTGCGCATCGAGGGGCCGCTGGCCGAGGGGCCGAGCCTGTACCAGTGGGCCAAGGCGCTGGAGGCAGGGGCGCTCGAGCCCGGCTCCGGGGCCGCGCACGACGCGGAGATCCTCGCCGAGGTGCGCCGCCTGGGGCCCGACAGCTATCCCACCCGCGCGCTCTACGGCTGCTATCTGACCTGGGTGTTCCAGCAGGTTGTCGCGGATGCCCCGGCGCATGTGACGGTGCGCACGCACCCGCTGCGGGCCGTCGCCCTGGAAGGCGGCAAAAGCGGGGGGCCACGGTCGCAGACCGTCGTGCTCGAGGACGGCACCCGGCTGACCGGCCTGAGCGCGGTCGTCCTGGCCCAGGGACATGTGCAGGCACAACTCACCGAGACAGAGCGGGAGTTGACAGAATTCGCGGCCCGGCACGGGCTGACGTATCTGCCGCCCGCCAATCCGGCCGACGTCGACCTGTCGGACATCGGGCCCGACGAGGATGTGCTGGTGCGCGGGCTCGGGCTCAACTTCTTCGACTACCTGGCCCTGTTCACCCATGGCCGCGGCGGCGTCTTCACCCGCGTCGACGGCCGGCTCGTCTACCGGCCCTCGGGCCGCGAGCCGCGCCTGCACGCCGGATCCCGGCGCGGCGTGCCCTACCAGGGGCGTGGCGAGAACCAGAAGGGCGCGTACGGCCGCTACCTTCCCCGGCTGCTGACCACCGGATACATCGCGCGGCTGCGCGCGAGGCAGCCGCACCGGGGCGCCATCGACTTCGCCGCCGACCTGTGGCCGCTCATCTCCAAGGAGGTGTGCGGTGTCTACTACGCGACCCTGCTCGCGGCGCGCGGCGAACTCCCGGAGACCGTCGAGGAATTCACCGAGAACTATTTGCACGCCGAGCCGGGCGACGACGAGGACCGGCTCCTGGACGCCACCGGGATCGAGGCCGCCGAGCGCTGGGACTGGGAGCGCGTCGCCCGCCCGTACGGCACCCGTGTCCTGCGCGACCAGGCCACCTTCCGCAGCTGGCTGCGCGGCCACCTCGACGACGACGTCCGCCTGGCCCGCCAGGGCAACGTCGGCGGGCCGGTCAAGGCCGCCCTCGACGTCCTGCGCGACCTGCGCAACGAGCTGCGGCTCGCCGTCGACCACGCCGGGCTCACCGCCGCTTCCCATCGCGACGACCTCGACCACTGGTACACGCCGCTCAACGCCTATCTGTCCATCGGTCCCCCGGCATCGCGCATCGAGGAGATGGCCGCGCTCATCGAGGCGGGCGTCCTCGACGTGACCGGACCGGGCCTGCGCGTCACCGCCGAGGCCTGCGACGCGCTCGGCCCCTGCTTCACCGGTACGTCGAGCGCGATCGGGGACGTACGGGTGCGGGCCACGGCGCTCATCGAGGCCCGGCTGCCCGAGATCGATCTGCGGCGCACGGCGGATCCGCTGATGGGCCAGCTGCTGCGCACCGGACAGTGCCGTGCCTACCGCATCCCCGGCGCGGACGGCATCCCGTACGAGACCGGTGGCCTCGCGGTGACCGAGCGGCCCTTTCACCTCATCGACGCCCAGGGTGTACCGCATCCGCGGCGCTTTGCCTTCGGGGTGCCCACCGAGTCCGTGCACTGGGTCACCGCGGCCGGCATCAGACCCGGCGTCGGCTCCGTCACCCTCGAGGACTCCGACGCCATCGCGGCCGCGGTCCGCGCTCTGCCCGATCTTCCCTCCGTATCAGCCGAGTCGGCCGCCAGGTGGGCGAGCCGTATCGGCTCCCTCACGCTCTCGGACCCGAGTGGAAAGGCAGGCGTATGACCGGCTTTCCCGCCCACCTGGACGCGGGGCTGCTCTCCCCGGTCAGGGCAGGCACCCCCGCCGAGGCCGCCGTGGGCGACGGCGCCTGGCTGCAGGCGATGCTCGACGCGGAGGCGGGGCTGGCCCGGGCCCAGGCCCGCTGCGGTACGGTGCCCGCCGCCGCGGCCGAGGCCATCACGGCCGCGGCGCGCGCCGAACTGCTGGACGTACGGGAGTTGGCGCTGGCCGCGCGGGAGACCGCGAATCCGGTCGTGGGCCTGGTCAAGGCGCTGACCGCGGTGGTCGCCGAACGCTCCCCGCAGGCGGCGGAGTTCGTGCACCGCGGCTCGACCAGCCAGGACGTCTTCGACACCGGCGCCATGCTGGTGGCCGCGCGGACGCTGCGCCTGATCGTCGCCGATCTGCGGGAGGTGGCCGCCGCCCTCGGGGAGCTCGCCGCCGCCCACCGGGACACGGTGATGGCGGGCCGCACCCTCGCCCTGCACGCCGTGCCCACCACGTTCGGGCTCAAGGCGGCCGGCTGGCGCGAGCTGGTTCTGGACGCGGCCGAGCGTCTGGAGCGCACCGCCCGCGACGGGCTTCCGGTGGCGCTCGGTGGCGCCGCGGGGACACTGGCCGGCTATCTGCAGTACGCGGGCGAGGGCGCCGATCCCGCCGTCGTCCTCGAAGAGCTCGGCGCCGCCTTCGCCGCCGAGACCGGGCTGGCCGTGCCCGTGCTGCCCTGGCACGCCCTGCGCACCCCGATCGCCGACCTGGCGGCCGGGCTCGCGCACACGGCCGGTGCCCTCGGCAAGATCGCGGCGGACGTGCTGGTGCTCGTACGCACCGAGGTGGCCGAGGCCGCCGAGCCCGCGGTGGCGGGACGGGGCGCCTCCTCGGCGATGCCGCACAAGCGCAACCCCGTGCTCGCGACCCTGATCCGCTCGGCCGCCCTCCAAGTCCCCGCTCTGGCCGCCGTGTTGTACCAGTGCTTGAGCGCCGAGGACGAACGCTCGGCCGGGGTGTGGCACGCCGAGTGGCAGCCGCTGCGCGAATGCCTGCGGCTCACCGGCGGCGCCGCGCACACGGCCGTCGAACTCGCCCGTGGACTGATCGTCCACGCCGACCGGATGCGCGCCAACCTCGAGGCGACCGGGGGGCAGCTCGTCTCCGAGCGGGTCTCGGCGGTCCTGGCGCCGCGCCTGGGCAAGGCGGTCGCCAAGGTGCTGCTCACCGAGGCCTCGCTCGGCGCCACCGAATCCGGTCGGCCCCTGCGCGAGGTACTGGCCGAACACCCGCAACTGAAGGGTGTGTTGAGCGGCGAGGAGGTGGCCGCCCTGCTCGAACCCGCCGGATACACCGGCGTCGCGGGCCCGCTGGTCGACCGGGCGCTCGCCGGTTCGTCGCCCGGGGCTCGAGGAGCGGTCGAGCCCCGGCAGGGCATCGCCTCGAGCACCGTTGCCGGGGCGTGCCGTGCGCCTTAGCGTCTCATCCGTCGCGCGGCACGGGCCGCTTGCCCCACAGGCGTACAGGCCGTTGCTGAGCCATCGGTTGCGCCGATGGCTCTACGAGCGGGTCACGTACGCCGCGCCCGCCCCGCGAAGAGGCGGGGGCGGGATCAGGAACTGCACTGCCCCGGTGGCACGGCGCAGAGGGCCGGGCCAGGCAGGGCGGCATGGGTGAGCAGGGGACGGCCGCCCATGCCGCCACTCCTCGGAGTGTGCGCCGAAGGCGGCCTGCGCGCGCCGCCCGTCGCCTCGCTCAGTGCTCCGCCTCCTGCGCCGGTTCGCTCCGCCAGGGTCGGCACACCCCCAGGAAGCAGACGATCGCCGTCAGCGCGCTGCCCAGTTGGACCGCGGCCATGGGCACCGCCGTGTCCTTGCCCGCGATCCCCACGAGCGACGAGGCGATCGCCCCCATGACGAAGCAGGACATGCCCACCAGCGCGGAGGCGGACCCGGCGGCGTGCGGGGTGCGCATCATGGCGAGTGCGTTGGTGTTGGGCAGGACCAGGCCCAGTGCGGAGATCATGACGAAGAGGCAGACGGCGACCGGAGTCGCTCCCACGTCCCCGAAGAGGCCGCCCGTCACCGCCATCAGCACCGTCCCGGCGAGGGCGATCACGGTGAGCCCGCACCCGAGTGCCTTGTCCAGGCGGACCCGGCCGACGAGGATCTTGCCGTTGATCTGGCCGACCACCATCAGGCCGAGCGAGTTGAGGCCGAAGAGCAGGGAGAACATCTGCGGGGACGCCCCGTAGATCTCCTGGATCACGAACGGCGAGGCGGCGATGTACGAGAACAGCGCGCCGTACGCGAAGCCGTTGACCAGCATGTACCCGGTGAAGACCCGGTCGGCGAAGAGCCCGCGCATGATCCACAGAGCCCCGCGCACCCCGCCGCTCTGCCGCCGCTGAGGGTCGAGGGTCTCGGGCAGCCGGCGCCACACCAGCGCTGTGAGCGCGACGCCGATCGCGGCGAGCAGCAGGAAGATGCCCCGCCAGTTGGTGAAGTGCAGCACCTGCCCGCCCAGGACGGGCGCGATGATCGGGGCGACGCTGGATATCAGCAGCAGCGTCGAGAAGAAGCGGGCCATCTGCATGCCGTCGTACAGATCGCGCACCACCGCGCGCGCGATGACGATGCCGGCCGAGCCCGAAAGACCCTGCAACAGCCGTAGCGCGATGAGCAGTTCGGCGCTCGGTGCGACAGCACACATCGTGGCGGCCAAGACATAGACGACCAGGCCGACAAGGAGCGGCCTGCGCCGCCCCCACCTGTCGCTCATCGGACCGACCACGAGCTGCCCGAGCGCCATACCGGTGAGGCAGGCGCTGATCGTCAACTGACCGGTCGTGGCGGAGGTGTTGAGTGAGTGGGTGACCTCCGGCAGGGCCGGCAGATACATGTCCATCGACAGCGGCGGCACCGCGGCGAGCCCGCCGAGGATGAGTGTGACCAGGAGCCCCGTGCGGCGCAGCCCGTTTGCCGTGTCGAGCGCATCGTGTCCTGCCCGCGCTGGTGGCCGCGGCCCTGGGGGCTGCCCGCTGCCGGCGCCGGATTCCTCGATGCGCTGAGACATGCCGCCTCCGTGTCCAGTCGTACAGCTTCGCTCGGGGCTACTGCGTCTGCCGACCGATGGTGGCAGCAGAGCCCTACAGAACCAGTGGGGAACGACTGGGCCGGGGTTGCGCACCGCGCCGCCACCGTCGCGTGACCCACGTCACTTTCGGCTGCTCTTGGCGCGGCGGCGACAGGCATGTCACTATTTCAACACGCCACCCCTGCCCAAAAGTTGATGAGCGGCAGGCGATGAGGCGCTTCATCTGACGGTCCGGACGCATCGTCCGATCAGACCGCTTCCGTGCCCGACGCGGCACAGATCCCCCTCGCGATCCACCCTCCCTTCGCCATCCCCCGCCGTCGTCCGCGTTCCTTTGCGTGGCGGGGGGCTTTCGCATGCGCCGACGCCCTCGCACGGGGTCGGCGACACCACGTCCGTCCGCCGTACCGGCCAGGTCGGCTTCTGCACCTGTGCGCGGATCGCTCACGTACGTGCGGAAGGCAGACTCTAGAGAAAGTGGACCCCAGGTATGCCAAGGCTATGCAAGCCCGCGGTGAGTGTGCCGGAGAACGTCATCACGATGGAAGAGACTCTGGCGTTCGCCGAAAGAGTCCATGGTGGAAAGCCGCAACTGCCGCTGGCGCTGCGGCTGATTCGGAACACGGGTGTCCAGAAGCGGCATATCGTCCAGCCCATCGAGACGACGCTCCACCACCCGGGCCTGACGGAACGCAACCGCATCTACGAGCTCGAGTCCAGGAAGCGGTGCCCCGAGGTCATCGAGCAGGCCCTGAGGAACGCCGATGTGATGGTGCGTGACATCGACGCGATCATCTACGTGTCGTGCACGGGCTTCTCCATGCCCTCGCTCACCGCGTGGCTCATCAACAAGCTCGGGCTGCGCTCCGACACCCGGCAGATCCCCATCGCCCAGCTGGGCTGCGCGGCGGGCGGCGCGGCCATCAACCGCGCGCAGGACTTCTGCGCGGCCCACCCGGGCAGCAACGTCCTGATCGTGTCGTGCGAACTGTGCTCGCTGTGCTACCAGCCCGACGCGGACGACATCGGATCCCTGTTGTCCGACGGCCTGTTCGGCGACGCGGTCGCGGCCGCCGTGGTGCGCGGCGTCGGCGGTGTCGGCATCGAGCTGGAGCGCAACGCCTCCTACCTCATCCCGAACACCGAGGACTGGATCTCCTACGCCGTGCGCGACACCGGCTTCCACTTCCAGCTCGACCGCCGGGTGCCGGGGACGATGGAGCCGCTGGCCCCGGTGCTGCGCGAGTTCGCCAAGGACCACAGCTGGGACGCCGGCAACCTCGACTTCTACATCGTGCACGCGGGCGGCCCCCGGATCCTGGACGACCTCGCCAAGTTCCTCGAGGTCGACCGCAAGGTGTTCCGCCACAGCTGGGCGACGCTGAGCGAGTACGGCAACATCGCCAGCGCCGTCGTCCTGGACGCCGCACGCAGGCTGTTCGAGGAGGACGCCCCGGCCCCCGACGCCACCGGTCTGATCGCGGGATTCGGTCCCGGCATCACCGCGGAGATGGCACTGGGCCGCTGGGCCGTGGACACACCGCAGCTCGTCGACTGAGCCCGCGCGGGATTTCGTACGGACAAAGGAAGCGAATGGCATGAGCAACCTCATTACTCCCGCCGGCCAGGGGCGAAAGCTGGTGACCAAGGCGCAGGAAGTGACCTTCAAGGCGACCAAGGAGCAGGGCTCCTCGATATCCATCTTCGAAGTGGTCGTCCCGCCCGGATTCGATGTCGGTGCGCACGTCCACAACGAGTCGCAGGAGTTCTTCTACGTGCTCGAGGGCGAGCTGGAGATCCTGTGCTTCGAGCCGAGGGAGCGTACGCACGACACCTGGCACCACTGGGAGTCAGCCGACGGTGAGCGGGTGGTCCGGGTCGGGGCGGGCGGCTGCATGTTCGTTCCGCCGGGAACGCCGCACGCGTTCAGGAACCCCACCGACCGGCCGACGACCATGCTGTTCCAGAGCTACCCGTCTCCCGAGCACGAGCACTACTTCGAGGAGATCGCGGAAATCTGGTCGACGGGCAAGGCGGTGGACCCCGAGGCCGTGGAGGAGATGCGCCGGCGCTACGACGTCAGTCAGCTCACGCCGATGCGCTTCGAACCGCCGGTGCTCGACGATTCCCCGTCCACGGCGGCGCGTGCGAGTGCGGAGGCGTGACAATGACCGATGAGATAACCCTGGTTCACGCGAGCCTGGGCGAGCGGGAACTGGCGGCCGTCGCCGAGGTGTTCGCCTCGGGCTGGCCGGCCGGCCAGGGCCCGAGGGGCAAGGCCCTCGAGGCCCAGCTGAAGCAGCGCTACAACGCCGGCGGGGCGGTCGCGGTGAGCAACTGCGGCGCCGCGCTCCACCTCGCCATGCTCGCGTTCGGCGTCAAACCGGGCGACGAGGTGATCGTCGCCGACTACACGTTCCCGGCCCCGGCCCACGCGGTGCGCTACGTCGGTGCGACCCCGGTGTTCGCCGACGTCCGCGCCGACACCGGCACCGTGGACCCGCAGGCGGTCGCCGCGCTGGTCGGCCCGCGCACCGTGGGCATCATCGCCGTCGACACCGTCGGTCTGCCCGCCGACTACACGCGGCTGCAGGCGATCGCGGACCGCCACGGGCTGTTCCTCGTCGAGGACGCCGCCTGCGCGGTGGGCGCGACGTACCGGGGCCGCGAGGCGGGCACGCTGGCCGAGGTGGCCTGTCTGTCCTTCCACGGACGCAAGGGAGCCACCAGCGGGGAGGGCGGCGCCCTGATCGCCACCGACCCGGCGATCGCGGCGGACGCCCGGCTGCGGTCGTCCTTCGGCATCGGCAGCATCTTCGATCAGGCACAGGTCGTCGGGCTGCCGATCCCGCAGTTCACCGAGATCGGCTACAACTTCAAACTGTCCGACATCGCCGCGGCCATCCTGCAGGTCCAACTGGACCGGATCGGCGAGCTGTTGGAACGCCGCAGTGTCGTGGCGGCGCAGTACGCCGAACTCTTCGCCGACGAGGAACTCCTCACGGTGCCGCACGTGCCGTCGGACCGCACCCACGCCTGGCAGTCCTACGTGGTGACGCTGGATCCGGGCGTGGACCGTGCGGGGGTCGCCACCGACCTGCGTGCGCAGGGCATCGGCTGCGGGCACGGGACCTGGGCGACCCATCTGCAGCCCGTGTTCGACTCGCGGCAGACATGCCCCGCCTCGGCGGACCTCTTCCAGCGCAATCTCGCGATTCCCATGCACGCCGAGCTGACGGCGCACCAGGTCGAGCGGGTCGTGGCCGCGGTGCGTACCGCGCTGCGGGCCAACTCGGCGTCCACCCGGGCCCCAGGAAGGGCAGCATGACCAACAACCAGCCGACCCCGGACACCGTCCTGCGGCTCATCAACGGCTACTGGGCCACCGGCATCGTCGGTGCGGCCGCCGGCCACGCGGTGTTCACCCATCTCGAGAACGGCGCCGACACCCCCGGCCTGCTCGCCACCCGCGCGGAGATCTCCGAACGGGGCGCGCAGACGCTCCTCGACGGGCTCGTCAGCGTGGGCCTGGTCGAGCTGCACGACGGCAGGTACCGCAACACCGCGGAGGCATCCGCGTATCTGGTCGAGGGCAAGCCCGCGTGCCTGAGCAGCTTCGCCCAGCTGAAGCTGACCCATATGGGCAGCCTGGCCGCCCTGCCCGAAGTGGTCCGCACCGGCGGGCCCGTGACGGATCCGACGACGGAGGTCGCCGACAACCCGCACTGGGCGCTGGTCGTCCCGGCCATCGCCGCGCAGTCGGTCCCCGCGGCGACGCTCGCCGCGCAGGTGCTGAGGCTGCCCGAGGCGGGGGAGGTGTCGATCCTCGACGTGGGCGGCGGCTCGGGCATCTACTCGGCCCTGTGGCTGGAGGCCAACGCGCAGGCCCGTTCGACCCAGCTCGACTGGGAGCCGATCAACAAGATCGCCCGCCGGCTCCTCGAGGAGCGGGGCCTGGCCGACCGGTTCACCTGCATCGACGGCGACTTCCACTCCACCGACTTCGGTGAGGGGCTCTACGACGTCGCGCTCTACTCCCACATCGCCCACCAGGAGGGACCCGAGGAGAACACCGAGGTCTTCACGCGGCTGCGCCGGGCCCTCAAGCCCGGCGGCGCCCTCGTGGTCTGCGACTACGTCGTCGACGACGACCGCGGCGGCCCCGCGTTCCCGCTGCTGTTCGCCTCGGAGATGCTGCTCAAGTCCAACCAGGGCGGGACCTGGCGGCGCTCCGAGTACCGCGACTGGCTGCTCAAGGCCGGCTTCGGGGACGTCTCGTTCCACTCCGCACCGCCCGCCACCCTGGTCGTCGCCCGGTAACGGGACGGCCCTTCGCCGCCACAGGCGGCAACCGACAGGTATTTGGAGGACCCGTGTCCCAAGCCACCGAGGTCGAGGACGTCTACTCGGCCATCGAGGAATCGGCCCAGCGGGTGGGGGCGCCCTGTGCACGCGAGAAGATCGTGCCGATCCTGACCGCCTACGGCGACGCTCTCGCCGACGCCGGGATCGTGCTGAGCGTGTCGACGGGCGAACACCCCCCGGCCGAGCTCGACTACACCATCACCGTGCCCACCCAGGGCCCCGACCCCTACGCCACCGCCGTGGAGCACGGCTTCGTCGCGCGCACGGACCACCCGGCGGCCACCCTGCTCTCGGACATCCGGGAGCAGGTACCGGTCAGCGAGTACTTCATCGACGGCGGGGTGGTCGCGGGCTTCAGCAAGATCTACGCGCACTTCCCGTTCGATCCGCTCACGGTGGAGCGGCTCGCCGCCCTGCCGTCCATGCCGCGCGCCGTGGCCGAGAACGCCGATCTCTTCGCGCGCCACCACCTGCACCAGGCCGCGATGATCGGGATCGACTACCGGCGCCGGACGGTCAATCTGTACTTCGCCGGGCTCCCCGCGGAATTCGGCGAAGCGGAGAACATCCTGTCGCTGCAGCGCGAGCTCGGTCTGCCCCGGCCCGATGGAGAACTCCTGGAGTTCGCCCGGAAATCGTTCCGGGTGTATGTCACCCTCAGCTGGGACTCCGCGCAGGTGAAGCGAATCTGCTACGCCCCTGCACCGGTCCGTGACTGGGATCCCACGGCACTTCCGGTGCGTATCGAGCCGGAGATCGAGAAGTTCGTACGGGGTGCCCGGCGCACCTATGGCGGTGATCCCATTGTCATCGCCGCCTGCAAGTGGACCCCCGACGGGGCCTACTTGAACCTCGGCCCCTACACCCGCGTTTCGCCCCTGATGCGGACATTGTTGCGGAACCTCACCGGGCAAGAGGTGTGATCCCCGCTCGTCGGTGATCCGGGTAATGCGAGGACGCAGCCGAACTCCAGCGGGCCTCTAGAGGGGATGAGCGACGATTGCAGTCCCGGGGTTCGTCGTTCACGGAAATCTCCTGCCGACCATCGGAGGGAATCATGCCCGAAGTCACCACGACCGCAGAAGGTCCGAGCGCCCTCAATGCCCTCGGGGACGCGCTGGCCCAGGCCGGGGCGGAGTCGATCTCCGGGCAGCGCGAGCAGCTGGCCGCGGGCCTGCTGTCGGCCTCCCTGAAACAGTGGGAGAACCCCGAGGTCAGGCCGCAGCTGCTCGCGGACCTGACGGCCGCGATCACCGACGAGGCGGGCGCGGAGAAGATGCGCGCCTTCATGTCCGCCCAATCCTCCCAGATCTTCAGCCAGTTGGGGAAAGCGCTCGGTTTGTCGCAGACCCTCGACATCAACGAAGTGGCGGAGATCCTCAAGGTGCCGCCGCTGAACATCAATGCGGCACAGGCGCAGGTCTGGGGCATGGTCATCCTGCGCTACATTCTCCGGCTCGAACCGATTTCCTCGGCGTCGGCGGACGAACTCGTCGAGCTTCTCGCTCCGACCATCCAGCGTTATCTGGTCGGCTAGTCAGCCTTTTCCGGAAGTCGGGACCGAGCCCTTTCCCCGATGCGGGACCCGTATTTCACGCATCCCACGCACATGCTCAACCGCTGTGCAAGGGAGCGCAGCTGAAGCGCCCCGCGACGTATTTCGTGAGTTCATCGCACGTCGACCACCCAGCCGATCGCATACGTGACTGAAAGGCAGTAAGCCCATGGCAGACCGAACCGCCGCATCGACCGCCGGCGGTCCACCGCAGCGCCCGGCCGCGCTGCCTTCGCTCACCGGCCTGCGGTGGCTGGCGGCCGTATTCGTGTTCCTCGCCCATGCCTCGATGCTCTCCGGTCCCAACCGGCCGGACGCGCCGCTCAGCTTCTTCGCCGACCAGGACCTCGCGAAGGGGCTGGCCCACTTCTTCGAGCCCGGATTCGTCATGGTGTCCTTCTTCTTCGTGCTCAGCGGCTTCGTCCTGACCTGGTCGACGGCACCGGGGGAGCGGACCACGGCGATCTGGCGGCGGCGTGCCCTGAAGGTCTACCCCAACCACATCGTGGTCTTCGTCGTGGCGATGTGGCTGTTCGCCTCCTCCGAGCCGACGCGCGCCTGGCTGCCGAACCTCTTCCTGGTGCACACCTGGAGCAACAAGCCCGAGGTGATCTCCAGCGTCAACCTCCCGGCCTGGTCGCTGTGTGTCGAGGTGTTCGCCTACGCGCTGTTCCCGCTGCTCCTCGTCCTGGTGCGACGGATCAAGGAGAGCAGGCTGTGGCTGTGGGCCGGTGCGATGGTGGCCGGTGTCGTCGGCGTGCCGGTGGTGACCCAGGTGTTCGTCTCCGGTGGCGTCCGGGTGCCGACGTACGACCTGTGGATGAACCAGCTCTGGTTCAGCTACGGCTTCCCGCCCGCCCGCCTGTTCGAGTTCATGCTCGGCATGGTTCTGGCCCGGATCGTCGCCGCGGGCCTGTGGCCGCGCAACATCGGCATGCCGGCCTCGATGGTCCTCTTCGCCGCCGGGTACTGGCTCTCGTTCGCCCTGCCCTACCCGTACAAGTTCTACGTCGGCACGATCATCCCGTTCGCCGTGCTCGTCTGTGCCACGGCCGCGCGTGACCTGCGCGGCGAGGGCGGCTGGCTCGCCAGTCGGCCCATGGTCTACCTGGGCAATGTCTCCTTCGCCTTCTACCTCACCCAGGGCGTGGTCATGTTCTACGGCCGTCCCAAGGTGTGGGGCGCCCACACCTACGGTGTGCTCCCCGCCCTGGGGATGCTGCTGGTGCTCTTCCTGGCGAACCTGCTGGCCGGCTGGCTGCTGTACCGCTTCGTCGAGCTGCCGATCATGCGCCGCTTCAGCCGCAGCAGGAAGCGGACCGCACCGGTCGCGACCCGCGGCCCCGAAGCCGCCGCGGTCACCGGGGTCGCCTGAGCGGCCCGCACGCCCCGAGCACATCCGACAGATCGTCAAAACCCGCACATCGCATCCCATCACCACAACGTGACCACGCGTCGGCGCGCGCGAGGAAAGGACTGACATGGCCAGGAAGTTGGACACCGACGTCATCGTCGTCGGGGGCGGCCCCACCGGCCTGATGCTGGCCGGGGAACTGCGTCTGGGCGGTGCGGACGTCATCGTCGCCGAGGCCCTCGAGCAGCCGACCGGCCAGTCGCGTGCCCTCGGCTTCACCACCCGCGCCCTGGAGTCGTTCGAGCAGCGGGGTCTCCTGCCCCGCTTCGGCACCGTCGAGACCATGCCGATGGGGCACTTCGGCGGGATCCCCTTCGACTACACCGTCCTGGAGGACGCCAACTTCGGCGCCCGCGGCATCCCGCAGTCCCAGTCGGAGGCGGTCCTCGAGGCGTGGGCCGGCGAACTGGGCGCCGACATCCGCCGCGGCCGCGAACTGACCGCCCTCGATCAGGACGAGGACGGCGTCACGGTCACCGTGACCGCCCCCGACGGGACGCGCGAGGAACTGCGCGCCCTGTACGTGGTCGGCGCCGACGGTGCGCACAGCGCGGTGCGCAAGGCCGCGGGCATCGACTTCCCCGGCACATCCGGGACCCAGGTGATGCACCTGGCCGACGTGGCCGGCTCCGGGGTGCGCCCGCGCCCCTTCGGCGAGCGGCTCCCGCTCGGCCTGGTGCAGGTCTTCCCGGGCGGCGAGATCGACCGCGTCATCATGACCGAGTACGACGCCCCGGTGGACAACCACAACGAGACCCCTCAGTACGCGGAGGTCGCCGAGGCGTGGCTGCGCGTGACCGGCGAGGACATCTCGGCCGGCAAGCCCCTGTGGGTGAGCTCCTTCACCGACGCCACCCGCCAGGCGGCCGAGTACCGCAAGGGCCGGGTGCTGCTCGCCGGCGACGCCGCCCACATCCACCTGCCGGTCGGCGGCCAGGGCATGAGCGCCGGTGTGCAGGACGCGGTCAATCTGGGCTGGAAGCTCGCCGCCACCGTCCGCGGCCGGGCCCCCGAGGGCCTGCTGGACACCTACCACGGCGAGCGCCACCCGGTGGGCGCGCGGCTGCTGGCCAACACCCGGGCACAGGCCATGTCCATCTTCGGCGGCGACGAGTCGCAGGGACTGCGCGACCTGTACGCCGAGCTGATCGCCCTCGACGAGGTGAAGCGCCACCTGGCCGGCATGGTCAGCCACGTCGACATCCGCTACGACATCGAACCGGACGGCCACCCCCTCGTCGGCCGCCGGCTGCCCGCCCGCACGCTCGACACCGCGAGCGGCCCGGTCGCCACCCCCGAACTGCTGCACCCGGCGCTCGGTGTGCTGCTCGACCTCTCCGACTCGGCCGAGCTGCGGTCGGCCGCGGCCGGCCGGCAGGACCGGGTCACCACCGTCACCGGCACGCTGCCCGCCGGCGGGGCCTTCGACAAGATCGCCGCGCTGCTGGTCCGCCCCGACGGATACATCGCCTGGGCCGGCGACGACCTCGCCGGTCTGACGACCGCCCTCGAGCGCTGGTTCGGCGCTCAGGACCACGCGTAGCCGCCCTCACGGCCCGTCACAACCACGCCCATCAACCGAACGTGGGGATGTATGTCGAACAAACGTGAGCTGGCAGGTCTCTACTCGGTCATCGAGGAATCCGCCCGGCTGGTGGACGTGACCTGCTCGCGGGAGACGGTCTGGCCGATCCTGACCGCGTACGGGGACGTGCTTGCCGAGGCCGTGGTGGCCTTCCGGGTGGCCACCGGCGAGCGCAACGACGGTGACTTCGACTGCCGTTTCACCCTGCTGCCCAAGGACATGGACCCGTACGCGGTCGCTCTCGAGAGCGGCCTGAGCGCGAAGACCGACCATCCCGTCGGGAGCCTGCTCGGGGAACTGCACCGCGAATTCCCCATCGCGAGCAGCGGAATCGACTTCGGGGTCGTCGGCGGCTTCAAGAAGACCTGGTCCTTCTTCCCGACCGACGACCTCCAGTCGCTGTCCGATCTGGTCCGTCTCGAGTCGCTGCCGCCCAGCGTGGCAGGCAACCTCGACTTCTTCACCCGGTACCAACTGGCCGACCGGGTCAGCCTGGTGGGGATCGACTACCCGAACAGGTCGGTGAACCTGTACTTCGGCGCGGCCCCCGAGCAGACCTTCCAGGCCGACGGCATCCGCTCGATCCTGCGGGACGCGGGGCTGGCCGCGCCGAGCGAGCGACTGCTGCGCCTCGGCGAGCAGGCGTTCGGCATCTACGCCACCTTGACCTGGGACTCGCCGAACGTCGAGCGGATCACCATCGCGGCCATGACGCCGGATCCGACGACGCTGCCCGTGCGCATCGAACCGAAGATCGAGCACTACGTGAACGAGGCGCCCTACAGCACCGACGACCGCCAGTTCGTGTACGCGATCACGTCGTTGCCCAAGGGCGAGTACCACAAGCTCCAGTCGTACTACAAGTGGCAGTCGCGGGTGGAGAACATCCTGCTGGTCTCCGACAACGGATGACGGCAGCGCCGGGCAGTCAGTGAGAGAGGGAAACGGAATATGGAACCCGTGAACGTCGCCGTCATCTACTACAGCGCGACCGGCAGCGTGCACGCCCTGGCGCAGGCCGCCGCCGAGGGCGCCCAGAAGGCCGGCGCCACCGTGCGGCTGCGCAAGGTCCGCGAACTGGCCCCGCCGGAGGCGATCAACTCCAACCCGGCCTGGGCCCAGCACATCCAGGACAGCGCCGACATCACCGAGGCCGCCCTGGAGGACCTTGCCTGGGCCGACGCCGTACTGCTCGGCACGCCGACCCGCTTCGGCAACCCGGCCAGCCAGCTGCGGGCGTTCCTGGAGACGACCGGTCCGCTGTGGGCGCAGGGCCGGCTCGCGGGCAAGGTGTGCTCGGCCTTCGCCGCCTCCAACACCGCCCACGGCGGACAGGAGTCGACGATCCTGGCGCTGTCCAACACGTTCTACCACTGGGGCGGGATCATCGTGCCCCCCGGCTACACCGACCCGATCCAGTTCAAGACCGGCAATCCGTACGGGACTTCGCACGTCGCCGCCGTGGGCGCACCCGGCGAGGACACCCTGGAGTCGGCCCGTCACCAGGCCCGGCGCGTCGTCGAGACGGCGGCGGCGCTCAAGGCCGGCCGCGCGGCCGCCTGAGCAGCGGCCGGATCGGCCGGCCACGGCGCGACGGCGGCCCCGGGCACGGCGCCCGGGGCCGCCGTCGCACCCGCCGCCTTCACACCGCCGCCGTCACACCCCGAACTCCCAAGGAGAACTCTCGTGAACATCGCACTGTGGATCGTCGCGGTAGTGCTGGGCGCAGCGTGCCTGGCCGGCGGCGCCATGAAGGTCGCCCAGCCGACGGAGAAGCTGGCCGCCGCCGGCTTCGGCTGGGTCGACGACTTCGGCTCCGGGCCCGTCAAGGCCATCGGGGCCCTCGAGGTGCTCGCCGGGGTGGGGCTGATCCTGCCCGGCGCGCTCGACGTTGTACCGGTTCTGGTGCCGCTGGCCGCCGTCGGCCTGGTGCTTCTGATGATCGGAGCGGCCTTCACGCATCTGCGTCGCCAGGAGGCCCAGGCGATCGTGGTGAACGTGTTCCTGCTCGCCGTGGCGGGCTTCGTGGTGTGGGGCCGCTTCGGTCCCTACTCCTTCTGACCGGCAAGGGAGACAGTGCGATGAAGGGCTCCACGGTCTACGCATCGATACAGCGGCGCGGTCTGCACATCGGCCTGCTGCCGGCGATGGCCGCGGCGGTGAACCCGTCGACCCCGATCACGCTCGACCACGACCTGGACGTCTTCCCCGAGGCGGGCCGGCGTCTGACGGTGGCGCAGTACGCCGACCACGTGGACGATCTGGCGGCCCGGCTGTGGGCGGCCGGCGTCCGGCCCGACGAGCACGTCGTGCTCTACAAGACCGCGAACGCCGACCACTGGATGCTCGCCGCCGCGGTGTCGCGTATCGGCGCGGTCGTGGTGAACCTGTCGCCGGCCCTGGACGCCACGACCGTGGGGGTCCTGCTCGAGCGGGTCGGCCGGCCGACCCTGCTCACCGACGGCGCCAAGCTCGACGTCCTCGCCGGGGTGCCGCTGACGGAGCTCACCCGGCGGGTGATCACCGCGAGCGGCGAGCGGCCGGGGGCCCTCTCACTCGCCGATCTCGCGGGCGCACCGCGCGTCGAGCCGGTGCTCAGGCCCATCGACGAGGCCGCCGTGATCACTCACACCTCCGGCACCACCGGGATTCCCAAGCTCGTGGTGCACACGCCCCGCACGCAGGGTGTGCGCCTCATACCGCAGTGGCGGCTGCTCTCCTTGATGCGCAAGAAGGAGACCGTCGCGATCCACATCCCCTTCGTGCACTCCCGGATGGTCGCGGCGATGTCCCTGGCGCTCGCCAAGGAGTTCCCGATCCTGCTCCTGCGGGAGCCGGACCCCGAGGCCGTCGCGGAGCAGTTCCTGCGGCACAGGCCGGCGTTCGTCGAGGCGCTGCCCAACTCGCTGATGGAGTGGGAGGAGCTCGCCGACGACGCGCGGCGCCCGTTCGCGTCGGTGAAGGTCTTCAGCAGCACCTTCGACGCGATCCATCCGCGCACGATGAGCAGGCTGCTGAAGGCCTCCGGGCGGCGCGGGGCCCTGTTCTTCCAGATCTACGGGCAGAGCGAGGTCGGCCCGGCCGTGGGCCGCGCCTACTTCCGCCGCTCCGTCCACAAGGCGAACGGCCGCTGCGTCGGCTGGGCCATGCCCAGGGGCGCCGCGAAGGTCCGCGTGGTCAGCCGGGACGGCAGCACCCCCTCCGAGCGGCACCCGGGCTTCATCGAGGTCGCGTGGGACGGGCTGGCCAAGACGTACTTCGCCGAGCAGGAGCGCTACGACACCAACCGCGACGGCGACTGGTGGCGGACCGGCGACGTCGGATACCGCACCCGGTTCGGCTGCCTGCACATGCTCGACCGGGAGGTCGACATGATCCCCGGGGTGCGCAGCTCCCTGGAGGTCGAGGACGTCGTGCTGAGCCGGCTCGACGAGCTGAGCGAGCTGGTCGTGGTCCAGGGCCCCGGCTCGGAGCCGGTCCCGGTGATCTGCACCGTCGACGACGAGCCGCTGGACCCGGAGCGCTGGCGGGCCGCCGCCGCCGACTTCCCCCAGCTGGCCGACCCGGTCCAGATCCCCCAGGCCGAACTGCCCCGCACCGCCACCTTGAAGGTGCAGCGGGGCGCACTGACCCACCGCTTCAAGCAACAGCTGGGCTAGCCCAAGCCGGCGTACCTTCCCGCGGCTCACTCGTTTTCGAAGGGGATCACTGCAATGACGACACAGGCCACCCTCGCCCGGCTGCGCGAATACATGGTGGGCCCCTCGCGGTTCATGACCCTGGTGTCCGTGTTCGAGCTGGGCATCGTCGACAAGCTCCGGGCCACCCCGGACCTGACCGCCGAGCAGCTCGCCGAGGCCGTCGGCGCCGCCCGGCCCGACGCCGTGGAGCAGCTCCTCTTCCTGCTGGTCAAAGAGGGTTTCATCGCCCAGGACGAGACCACCGGGGGATACCGGCTCGACGCCCTCGCCCATGTCGCCGAGAGCGATCTGAAGCGTGCCCTGTCCTACATGAACCTCATCAAGGTGACGGCGCTGCGGCAGCTGTTCTACCTCACCGAGAGCGTCCGAACCGGCACGATCGTCGGCCTGAAGGAGCTCTACGGCGCCGAGGGCACCCTCTACGACGCGGTGGACGACCACCAGGATCTCAACGACTCCTGGCTGACCCTGATGAACACCGTCACCGCCAACATCGACCCGTGGTTCTTCGCCAACGTCGACATCCCCGCGGGCAGCCAGGTCCTCGACGTCGCCGGCAACACCGGCCTCGGCGCGATCCACACCTACCGCCACAAGGCGTCCCCCGGCCTGAAGGTCACCACCTTCGACCTGCCGCACAAGGAGACGCAGGCGCTCGCCAACTTCAAGGCCGAGGGCCTTCAGGAGCATCTGTCCTTCATCGGCGGCAACGTCTTCGACGAGATCCCCCAGGGCTTCGACGTCGCCCTGATCAAGCACTTCCTGGACATGTTCGACAAGGCCGACGTCCTCACCATCCTCAAGGGCGTCCACAAGTCGCTCGACGCCGGGGGCGAGGTGCACATCCTCGTGCCGGTGTACCCCGAGGACATCAAGGACGCCGACAACTACAACGTCGACTTCTTCCCGGCCTTCTTCATCGGTGCCGCCATGGGGCAGGGCGGCCCGCAGAAACTGTCGACCTATCAGAGCTGGCTGGAGGAGGCCGGGTTCAAGGTGACCAGGGCGCTGACCAAGGACTCGAGCGAGATTCCGCCGGATGTCATCCCCGTACAGGCCATTCTGTCCGCGACGAAGATTGCGTGATCGGCCGAGCTCGGACTCCACCTGCCCGCCCACCCACAGCCCTGGAGAGCCATGTCCCGCCGTCTGTTCACCTCGGAATCCGTGACCGAAGGACACCCCGACAAGATCGCCGACCAGATCAGCGACACGATCCTCGACGCGCTGCTGCGCCAGGATCCCACCTCGCGCGTCGCGGTCGAGACCCTCATCACCACCGGCCAGGTGCACATCGCCGGGGAGGTGACGACCGACGCGTACGCCGATGTGGCGACGCTGGTGCGGGAGAAGGTCGTCGACATCGGCTACGACTCGTCGGCCAAGGGCTTCGACGGGGCGTCCTGCGGTGTCTCGGTGTCCATCGGCGCGCAGTCCCCGGACATCGCGCAGGGCGTCGACACGGCGTACGAGAAGCGCGTCGAGGGTGCCTCCTGCGAAGCCGAGGGGGACGAGCTCGACAAGCAGGGCGCGGGCGACCAGGGCCTGATGTTCGGTTACGCCTGCGACGAGACGCCCACGCTGATGCCGCTGCCGATCGAGCTGGCCCACCGCCTGTCGCGGCGGCTGACCGAGGTCCGCAAGGACGGCACCGTCCCGTATCTGCGGCCCGACGGCAAGACCCAGGTCACCATCGAGTACCTGGGCGACCGCCCCGTCCGCCTGGACACCGTCGTGGTCTCCTCGCAGCACGCGAGCGACATCGACCTGGACTCGCTGCTCACCCCCGACATCCGCGAGCACGTCGTCGAGTACGTCCTTCGGCAGCTCGCCGACGACGGGATCAAGCTGGAGACGGACGACTACCGTCTGCTGGTCAACCCGACCGGCCGCTTCGAGATCGGCGGCCCGATGGGCGACGCGGGCCTGACCGGCCGCAAGATCATCATCGACACGTACGGCGGCTACGCCCGGCACGGCGGCGGCGCCTTCTCGGGCAAGGACCCCTCGAAGGTGGACCGCAGCGCCGCGTACGCGATGCGCTGGGTCGCCAAGAACGTGGTCGCCGCGGGTCTCGCCGCACGTTGCGAGGTCCAGGTCGCCTACGCCATCGGCAAGGCCGAGCCGGTCGGTCTGTTCGTGGAGACCTTCGGCACCCACACGGTCTCCGTGGAGCGGATCGAGGACGCCGTCGCCGCGGTCTTCGACCTGCGCCCGGCCGCGATCATCCGCGACCTGGACCTGCTGCGCCCGATCTACGCCCAGACCGCCGCGTACGGCCATTTCGGCCGCGAGCTGCCGGACTTCACCTGGGAGCGCACCGACCGCGCGAAGGCCCTGCGCGCGGCGGTGGACGCGGCCTGACCGCGCGGCGCCCGGCAGACCCCGGAGCCGGCCCCGAGCCAGCGGGGAGCGACGGTCATCATCCCCCCGTCCCGTCGCTCCCCGCTCTTCGTCCGCCGGCCGAGCCCGCCGGCGGCCTGTTGTCGGTAAGAACGTTCCGCCCGAGGTTCCCCGAGGTCCAAGGAGTACTCCCGTGCGTCTGGCCGTGACCGGATCGATAGCGACCGACCATCTGATGGTGTTTCCCGGGCGGTTCGCCGAGCAGCTGATCAAGGAACAGCTGGAGCGGGTCTCCCTGTCCTTCCTCGCCGACGGGCTCGAGGTGCGCCGCGGCGGCGTCGCCGCCAACATCGCCTTCGGCCTCGGCCTGCTCGGCCACCAGCCGCTGCTGATCGGCGCGGCGGGCCTGGACTTCGCCGAGTACGACACCTGGCTGCGGGCGGGCGGTGTCGACACCTCCGGTGTCCGGGTCAGCGAGACCCTGCACACTGCCCGCTTCGTGTGCACCACCGACACGGACCAGAACCAGATCGCCACCTTCTACGCCGGAGCCATGGCCGAGGCCCCCCGTATCGACCTCGCGGCGATCGCCGCCCGCGTCGGCCGGCCCGGGCTCGTCCTGGTGGGGGCCGACGACCCCGGGGCCATGCTGCGGCACACCACCACGGCCCACCGGCTCGGCATCCCCGTCGCCGCCGACCCGTCCCAGCAGCTGGCCCGGCTCGACCGCGAGCAGGCCCGTCAACTGGTCGGCGGGGCACGGTGGTTGTTCACCAACGAGTACGAGGCCGCGCTGCTGCGGGAGCGTACCGGCTGGAGCGAACAGGACCTCCTCGAGCGGGTCGGCACCTGGATCACCACGCTGGGCGCGGACGGGGTGTCGCTGGCCGCCCGCGGTGAGCCCCGCCTCGTCGTACCGGCCGTGGCCACCGACACCATCGCCGACCCCACGGGCGCCGGCGACGCCTTCCGCGCCGGTTTCCTCGCCGGTCACGCGTGGCAGTGGCCGCACGAGCAGGCGGCCCAGCTCGGCTGCGCCCTGGCCGCCACCGTCCTGGAGTCGGTGGGCACGCAGGAGTACAAACTCCTGCCGGCGGAGCTGATCGCCCGTATCGACGCCGCGTACGGTCATGAGGCCGCCCGCACCATCGAGCCGCGCCTTGCGGGTGTGGCATGAGCGCGCCGCAGCACCTCCGGGCCGCCGCGCTGCGCGAAGCGCTCGCGACCCGTGTCGTGGTGGCCGACGGCGCGATGGGCACGATGCTGCAGGAGCAGGACCCCACGCTGGAGGACTTCCAGCAGCTGGAGGGCTGCAACGAGGTCCTCAACGCCACCCGCCCCGACATCGTCGCGTCCGTGCACCGCGCCTACCTGGACGCGGGCGTGGACCTGGTCGAGACCAACACGTTCGGCGCGAACGCCACGGCGCTCGCCGAGTACGACATCGCGGACCGCATCGTCGAACTGTCCGAGTCCGGTGCCCGCATCGCCCGCGAGGTCGCCGACGAGTTCACCGCGTCGACAGGGCGCCAGCGCTGGGTCCTCGGCTCGATGGGGCCGGGGACGAAACTGCCCACGCTCGGCCATGTCCCGTACACCGTGATCCGCGACGGCTACCAGCGCAACGCGGAAGGTCTGATCGCCGGCGGCGCGGACGCGCTGATCGTGGAGACCTCGCAGGACCTGCTGCAGACCAAGTCGGCCGTGCTCGGCGCCCGCCGCGCCCTGGACGCGAGCGGCGCGGACCTGCCGCTGCTGGTGTCGCTGGCCTTCGAGACGACCGGCGTGATGCTGGTCGGCTCGGAGATCGGCGCGGCGCTCACCGCCCTGGAGCCGCTGGGCATCGACATGATCGGCCTCAACTGCTCGACCGGTCCCGCCGAGATGAGTGAGCACCTGCGTCATCTGGCCCGCCACTCCCGGATCCCCCTGCTGTGCATGCCGAACGCGGGCCTGCCCGTACTGACCAAGGACGGGGCGCACTTCCCGCTCGGCCCGGAGGGCCTGGCGGACGCGCAGGAGACGTTCGTGCGCGACTTCGGCATGTCGCTGGTCGGCGGCTGCTGCGGTACGACCCCGGAGCATCTGCGCCGCCTGGTGGAACGGATGGAGGGCCTGACCCCGACCCGACGGGACCCGAGCCCGGAGCCCGGCGCCGCTTCCCTGTACACGCACGTGCCGTTCCGGCAGGACACGGCGTACATGGCGATCGGGGAGCGGACGAACGCGAACGGGTCGAAGAAGTTCCGCGAGGCCATGCTGGAGGGCCGCTGGGACGACTGTGTGGA
The DNA here is from genome assembly GCF_036227505.1 of Streptomyces sp. NBC_01450. NCBI lineage: Bacteria > Bacillati > Actinomycetota > Actinomycetes > Kitasatosporales > Streptomycetaceae > Streptomyces > Streptomyces sp. NBC_01450. The sequence goes on from NZ_CP109481.1 coordinate 1,913,883, forward strand.
GATGGCCCGGGACCAGATCCGTGAGGGCGCGCACATGCTCGATCTGTGTGTCGACTACGTGGGCCGTGACGGTGTGGCGGACATGGCGGAGCTGGCGGGGCGTTTCGCCACGGCTTCGACGCTGCCGATCGTGCTGGACTCGACCGAGGTCCCGGTCATCCGGGCGGGGTTGGAGAAGCTGGGCGGGCGTGCGGTCATCAACTCGGTCAACTACGAGGACGGGGACGGGCCCGAGTCGCGGTTCGCGAAGGTCACCCGGCTGGCGCGGGAGCACGGGGCGGCGTTGATCGCGCTGACCATCGACGAGGAGGGTCAGGCCCGCACCCCGCGGAAGAAGGTGGAGATCGCCGAGCGGCTGATCGAGGACCTGACGGCCAACTGGGGTATCCACGAGTCGGACCTCCTCATCGACACCCTGACGTTCACGATCTGCACGGGGCAGGAGGAGTCGCGGGGTGACGGGATCGCCACGATCGAGGCGATCCGGGAGCTGAAGCGGCGCCACCCGGACGTGCAGACCACACTGGGGTTGTCGAACATTTCCTTCGGTCTGAACCCGGCCGCCCGGATCGTGCTCAACTCGGTTTTCCTGGACGAGTGTGTGAAGGCGGGGCTGGACTCGGCGATCGTGCACGCGTCGAAGATCCTGCCGATCGCGCGGTTCGACGAGGAGCAGGTGACCACGGCCCTCGACCTGATCTATGACCGGCGGCGTGAGGGCTATGACCCGCTGCAGAGGCTGATGGAGCTGTTCGAGGGTGCCACGGCGAAGTCGTTGAAGGCCGGCAGGGCCGAGGAGTTGGCGGCGCTGCCGCTGGAGGAGCGGCTCGAGCGGCGCATCATCGACGGTGAGAAGAACGGCCTGGAGGCCGATCTCGACGAGGCCCTGACCGCGCGCCCTGCCCTGGACATCGTCAACGACACCCTGCTGGAGGGGATGAAGGTCGTCGGTGAGCTGTTCGGGTCCGGGCAGATGCAGTTGCCGTTCGTGCTGCAGTCCGCCGAGGTGATGAAGAACGCGGTCGCCCATCTGGAGCCGCACATGGAGAAGTCGGACGCGCAGGGCAAGGGCACCATCGTGCTGGCCACGGTGCGTGGTGACGTCCATGACATCGGCAAGAACCTGGTCGACATCATCCTGTCGAACAACGGCTACAACGTGGTCAATCTGGGCATCAAGCAGCCGGTCTCCGCGATCCTGGAGGCCGCCGCCGAGCATCGCGCGGATGTGATCGGCATGTCGGGTCTGCTGGTCAAGTCCACGGTGATCATGAAGGAGAACCTGGAGGAGCTCAACCAGCGCAAGCTGGCGGCCGACTACCCGGTGATCCTCGGCGGTGCCGCGCTCACCCGCGCGTATGTCGAGCAGGATCTGCACGAGATCTACGAGGGCGAAGTGCGCTACGCCCGGGACGCGTTCGAGGGCCTGCGCCTGATGGACGCCCTGATCGCGGTCAAGCGCGGGGTGCCCGGCGCGACCCTGCCCGAGCTGAAGCGACGCCGGGTCCCGAAGCGGGAGGTGGTGCTCGAAGCGCCGCAGGACGTCGGCCGGTCGGACGTCGCGGTCGACAACCCGGTCCCGGCTCCGCCGTTCTGGGGCACCCGCGTCGTCAAGGGCATCCAGCTCAAGGAGTACGCGTCCTGGCTCGACGAGGCCGCCCTGTTCAAGGGCCAGTGGGGTCTCAAGGGCGACACGCTGGAGAGCGAGGGCCGCCCGCGGCTGCGCGGCTGGCTGGACGAGCTGCACACCAAGAACCTGCTCGAAGCGGCCGTGGTCCACGGCTACTTCCCCTGTGTGTCCAAGGGCGACGACCTGATCGTCCTGGACGAGCGGGGCAACGAGCGGACCCGCTTCACCTTCCCGCGCCAGCGCCGCGGCCGGCACCTGTGCCTGGCCGACTTCTTCCGCCCGGAGGAGTCCGGCGAGGTCGACGTCGTCGGCCTGCAGGTCGTCACCGTCGGTTCGAAGATCGGTGAGGCCACCGCCGAGCTGTTCGCGTCCGACTCCTACCGCGACTACCTCGAACTGCACGGCCTGTCCGTGCAGTTGGCCGAGGCGCTCGCCGAGTACTGGCACGCCCGCGTCCGCGGCGAACTCGGCATCGCCGCCGACGACCCGGCGCACCTCGACGGGATGCTGCGCACCGAGTACCAGGGCTGCCGCTATTCGCTCGGCTACCCCGCCTGCCCGAACCTGGAGGACCGCGCCAAGATCGCCGAGCTGCTGCGGCCCGAGCGGATCGGCGTCCACCTCAGCGAGGAGTTCCAGCTCCACCCCGAGCAGTCCACCGACGCGATCGTCCTGCACCACCCCGAGGCCAACTACTTCAACGCGGGAGGCCGCTCGTGACGACTTTCTCCTTCGAGTTCTTCCCGCCGAAGACGGCCAGGGGCGAGGACACGCTGTGGAAGGCGATCCGGCGCATCGAACCGCTCCGGCCCGACTTCGTGTCCGTCACCTACGGTGCGGGCGGCTCGTCGCGGGACCGGACGGTGGCCGTCACCCGGCGGATCGCCGCCGAGACGACACTGCGCCCCGTCGCCCATCTGACCGCCGTCGGCCACTCGGTGGCCGAACTGCGCCACATCATCGGGCAGTACGCGGACGCGGGCATCCGGGACGTCCTGGTCCTGCGCGGGGACCCGCCGGGCGATCCGAAGGGTCCCTGGACGCCGCACCCGCGGGGCTTGCGGTATGCGTACGAACTCGTCGAACTGGTCCGCTCGCTGGGCGACTTCAGAATCGGGGTGGCCGCCTTCCCCGAGCGGCATCCGCGCTCGGGGGACTGGGACGAGGACATCCGCCACTTCGTCGCCAAGTGCAGGGCGGGCGCCGACTACGCGATCACGCAGATGTTCTTCCGGGTGGGGGACTACCTGCGGCTGCGCGACCGGGTCGCGGCCGCCGGCTGCGACATCCCGATCATCCCGGAGATCATGCCCGCCACCGACCACCGGCAGATCGCCCGCTTCGCCGAACTGTCCGACGCCGCCTTCCCCACCGGTCTCGCGGCCCGTCTGCACACGGCCCGCGGCGACGCGGCCGCCGGCCACCGCATCGGTGTCGAGTACGCCACCGCCATGGCCGACAGCCTCCTCGCGGAGGGCGCCCCCGGACTGCACTACATCACCCTCAACAGGTCCACCGCGGCCCTGGACATCCACCGCAACGTACTGGCCTCCTCGAACACAAGGATCCTCAATGCCTGCTGAGACCGCAGATTTCAAGGTCGCCGACCTGTCCCTGGCCGAGTTCGGCCGCAAGGAGATCACGCTCGCCGAGCACGAGATGCCCGGTCTGATGTCGATCCGCGAGGAGTACGCCGCCGCCCAGCCGCTGGCCGGCGCCCGGATCACCGGCTCCCTGCACATGACGGTCCAGACGGCCGTCCTCATCGAGACCCTCATCGCCCTGGGCGCCGAGGTCCGCTGGGTCTCCTGCAACATCTTCTCCACCCAGGACCACGCGGCCGCCGCGATCGCCGCCGCCGGGATCCCGGTCTTCGCCTGGAAGGGCGAGACGCTCGAGGAGTACTGGTGGTGCACCGAACAGGCTCTCACCTGGCCCGGCCACGCGGGCCCGAACATGATCCTGGACGACGGCGGTGACGCCACCCTCCTCGTGCACCTGGGCGTCGAACGCCAGAAGTCGGGCAGGCTTCCCGAGGCCGACAGCGAGGAACTCGTCGTGGTCCGCGCCCTGTTGGAGAACAGCACGCTCGACTGGTCCGCTCTCGCCTCGGAGATCCGCGGTGTGACGGAGGAGACGACGACGGGTGTGCACCGTCTGTACGAGATGCAGCGCGAGGGCTCGCTACTGTTCCCCGCGATCAATGTGAACGACGCGGTGACGAAGTCGAAGTTCGACAACAAGTACGGCTGCCGCCACTCGCTGGTCGATGGCATCAACCGCGCCACCGACGTCCTGATCGGCGGCAAGACCGCGGTCGTGTGCGGTTACGGCGATGTGGGCAAGGGCTGTGCGGAGTCGCTGCGCGGGCAGGGTGCCCGGGTGATCGTGACGGAGATCGACCCGATCTGCGCGCTGCAGGCGGCGATGGACGGATACCAGGTCACGACGCTCGACGAGGTCGTCGACACGGCGGACATCTTCGTCACGACGACCGGCAACAAGGACATCATCATGGCGGGCGACATGGCCAGGATGAAGCACCAGGCGATCGTCGGGAACATCGGTCACTTCGACAACGAGATCGACATGGCCGGTCTGGCGAAGATCGACGGCATTGTGAAGGACGAGGTCAAGCCGCAGGTCCACACGTGGACGTTCCCGGACGGCAAGGTCATCATCGTGCTGTCCGAGGGCCGTCTGCTGAACCTGGGCAACGCGACCGGCCACCCGTCGTTCGTGATGTCCAACAGTTTCGCGGACCAGACGCTGGCGCAGATCGAGCTGTTCACCAAGCAGACCGAGTACCCGACCGACGTGTACGTGCTGCCCAAGTACCTGGACGAGAAGGTCGCGCGTCTCCACCTGGACTCGCTCGGCGTCAAGCTCACCGAGCTGCGCCCGGAGCAGGCCTCGTACATCGGCGTCGAGGTCGAGGGCCCCTACAAGCCGGACCACTACCGCTACTGAGCGCCGCCGCGGCCCCGTACCACCAGCCCCTGTTCACACCGACGACGAGAACGACGCGTGGAGGAAGCATGTCGGGAACCGCGCACCTGGCCGATCTGTACGCGCGCGTCGAGGAGTCGGCGGGGCTGCTGGGCGTGGCGTGCTCGCGCGACACGGTCCTGCCCGTCCTGGCCGCGTACGAGGACGCGCTCCCGCACGCCGTCATCGCCTGCCGGGTCGCGACCAACGCGCGCCACGAAGGGGAGTTCGACTGCCGCTTCACCCTCCCCCATGACATCGACCCGTACGCCCGCGCCCGCTCGCACGGCCTCCTGGCGGCGACCGGCCATGCGGTGGACACCCTGCTCGCGGACATCCGGCAGCGCTGCTCCATCGACAGCTACGGCATCGACTTCGGGGTCGTCGGCGGCTTCCGGAAGATCTGGGTGTACTTCCCCGGCGACGACTACCAGAGCCTGAACAAGCTCGTCGGCATCCCGTCGATGCCCTCCAGCCTGGCGGCGAACGTCGGATTCTTCGCCGACCGGGGCCTCGACGACCGCGTGGACGTCATCGGGATCGACTACCGCAGCAGGACGGTCAACCTCTACGTCACCGGGATCCCGGACGAGTTCCGGGACCCGCAGGCCGTCCTGGCGATGCATCGCGACCTCGGGATCCCGCGGCCCAGCGAGCAGATGCTGCGGTTCTGCGCGAAGGCGTTCGGCATCTACACCACCCTGAACTGGGAGTCCGAGCGGATCGAGCGCATCGCCTTCGGCGTGAGGACCCAGGACCCGCTGTCCCTGCCCGCCCGGCTCGGCCCGAAGATCGAACAGTTCGTCCGCGACTTTCCCTACGGCGCCGACGATCCCAAGATGGTCTACGCGGCCATGACGTCGAGCGGCGAGGAGTACTACAAGCTCCAGTCCTACTTCCGGTTCCGCACGCGCAGCCGGCTGGACCTCATGCCGTCGGCCGACAGCGCCGCCACGTCCTGCGCGTAGCGGCGGCGGACCGATGAACGCGACAACCACATACCCGGAATTCCGGTTCGGCCGGATGCAGCGCCTCCTGCGCGGGCCCGCGGTCCGCGGCGTGAGCGTGGACGGCGCCGACGCCCTCTTCGTCACCGACCCCGCCCTGGTGCGGCGGATCCTGCTCAACGACAGCAAGGACTACGGCAAGGGCGAACTCTTCCAGAAGGCAAGGAATCTGAGCCGCGCCGGAATCCTCGCCGAGGACGAGTCGGTGCACCGCTACTACCGCCGCCTCGCCCACCCGTACCTGCGGTCGGCGACGGTCGACGACTACGCGCCCGTCATGCGGGAGATCGCCCACGGCACGGTGAGTTCGTGGCGCACGGGACAGACCGTGGACATCCAGGTCGAGATGTGCCGGACGGCCGGCGCGGTCGCCCTGCGCACGCTTCTGCATGGCTTGCCGCCGAAGCGGTCGGCCGCGCTCACCGAACGCCTCGCCCGCCTGTCGTGGGAAATGATCAGAAAGCCGCTGTACGGGAAGGCCGCCGCACGCGCGGAGCGCCGGCAGGCGGCCGGCCGGCTGCTGCGGGCACGCGAGGACTTCCGCGGGGAGCTCGCCGCGACCCTGGTCGAACAGATGGGATCCGCGCGGCCCGCGGCCGGCTACCTGTCGGCCCTCCTGCCGGACCTGCGGACGGACGCCGCCCCCGCCCTGACGCTGGACCAGGTCTGCGACGAGGCGGTCATGATGCTGGCCGCGGGCACGGTCACCACGGCGTCCGTGCTGTCCTGGGCCCTGTACGTGCTGTCCCAGGAACCCCTGATCGAGGAGAAGGTCCTCAAGGACATGGCGGGGGACGGCGGCGCGAGCGCCGTGCACGGCGGCGGCCACTGCCCGGCCGGCTACACCGTCCGGTTCCTCACCGAGGTGCTGCGGCTCTACCCGCCCGTGTGGATCACCTGCCGCAGGACCCTCACGGACGTCACCCTGGGCGAGAACGCGCTGCCCGCGGGCACGCACGTGCTGTTCAGTTCGTACCTGCTGCACCGCAACCCCGAGCGCTATCCGGACCCCTACCGGTTCGATCCGGACCGCTGGCTGTCGCTGCGCCCGGCCGCCGGCGACTCCTCCTTCATTCCCTTCGGGGTGGGAGCGAAGGGGTGCATCGGGGAGTCCTTCGCCTGGAAGGAACTCGACGTCGTCCTCGGCGCGGTGATCCAGGAGTGGCAGCTGAGCCTCGCGCCCGGCAGCCGGATCCGCAAGGCCCCGGAGACCACCCTGCACCCCCGCCGCCTGCTCATGGTCCCCCGGCCGCGCTGAACCGCCGTACCGCACCGACACAGAGAAGGAGTACTGCCATGCCGACCCCGACCGCGACGCCGCGCCCCGCCGACCTCGTCTCCCGCGCCCGGCGCGAGGCCCTTTCCATGGCGGGCGTGGGCCCGGACCCCGGCCGAGGGCGGGCCGGCGATCTGACGGCCGCCGCCCTGCGCACCCACCGCACGCTGTCGGCGGGGTTCGGACACACCGTCCCCTTCACCGCGCTCGTTCCCGGCGGCGACGGCGTGCGCGGCCTCGCCGTCTTCCTCGCGGTGTACGCCGCCGAGCAGCGGGCCGCACAGGATCTCGGCGTGGCGGCGTGAGGGCGGAGCCTCGCTCAAGGAGGAGTACGTGTGAGTCGGGCCGAGGAGTTCGAAGAACTGCGGCCGCTGCTGTCCGCGATCGCCCACCGGATGCTGGGTGACGTGCACGAGGCACGAGACGTGGTGCGCGAGGCCGGGCTGCGCTGGGAGAACTCCCCGGCGCAGCCCGCGACCGCCAGAGGGTTCCTCGTGGCCGCGGTCACCCGGATGTCGATCGACATTCTGACGGCGGCCGGTGAGCGGCGGCCGCCGCACGAACACGCACCACCACGGCAACGGGCGCAGGGCGAGGACCCGTTGCTGACAGCGGTCCTGATGCTCATCGAGGAACTGTCCCCGCTCGAGCGCGCGGTCTTCGTGCTGCGGGAGGTTCTCGGCTGCGGCTTCCCCCAGATCGCCTCGGCCCTGGGGTGCACGGAGGCGGCGTGCCGTCAACTGGCCGACGCCCTGTGCCCGGTGGGCGAGGACGGTGCCGCGGCCGCGCGGTGGCCCCGGCACATCGACGGCGCCGAGAACGTGGCCCGGGCGCTCGTCGCGATCGTCCCGCCGCTGAGCCGCATCGGCATCACCCTGGAACACCACCGCGTCGACGGCCGCCCCAGAGCCGTCTTCCGCGACCGCAACGGCCAGGACCTCCATGCCGTGGTGCTGCTCGACATCGCCGACGGACAGGTCCGCACGATCCGGCTGGGGAGCAACCCCACGATCGACTCCGCCTGAGGGGCGGCCACTTCATTGAACGGAACGAGGAGAGTCATGCCTGGTGCAAGCACATCCTGGGCGCGGGCCGCGGCGGTCGCCGCGATCGTCGGCGGCCTCACAGCGACCGCGGTCCCGGGCCAGGCCGAGCCCCGGGCCGCGGCGCGTGGGCACGCGCCGACGGCCGTGGTGGTGGTGAGCGGCCTGCACAACCCGCGCGACGTCCAGTTCCAGGCCGACGGCTCGCTCCTGGTCGCGGAGGCCGGCAGCGGCCCGGACACCCCCTGCACGACGCCGGGCACCCGGTGCTTCGGCTTCAGCGGCTCCGTGTACCGGGTCAAGGGCCGAACGCGGGCCCGCGTGGTGACCGGTCTGCCCTCCGAGATGGGCGTGCGCGGCGACGGCACCACCGCGGTCAACGGGGCGATCCAGGCCGAGGCCGCGGGCGGCGGCACCTACCGTGTGGTCTACGGCCTGAACGGCACCCCCGGGATCCGGGCCGCGCTCGGCGCGGGCGGCGAGGCGTTCGGCACCCTCAGCACGGCAGGCGGCAGGGTCCTCGGCGACCTGGCCGAGCACGAGGGCCGCTACGACCCCGACTCGGTCGACGGCAACAACGAGGTCTTCTCCAACCCGCACCACTTCGTCAGGGACGGCAAGGACTTCCTGGTCACCGACGCCGCCGCCAACGACCTGATCCGGGTCCACCCCGACGGCACCACGACGACCGAGTTCGTCTTCCCCAACAACACGCTGCCCACCGCCGCTTCGGACGTCCGGGCGGCGACCCCGGCAGGCCGGGTGCAGGCGGTGCCGACCGGGATCGTGCGCGGCCGGGACGGGGCGTTCTACCTCGCCGACATGGGCGGCATGATCCAAGGACTCAGCCGTATCTGGCGCTATGTGCCCGGCAGCACGCCGACCGTCCTCGCCACCGGCCTGACCGACGTCACCGACCTCGACCTGGACCCGCGCGGCAATCTGATCGCCCTGTCCTACGGCAGCAGGAGCGGATCCCCGCCGGCCGACTCGGGGCCCGGCTCCCTGACCCGCGTCGACCCCAGGACGGGCGCCCTCACCACGATCGACACCGGCGGCCTGCTCAAGGAGCCGGCCGGCCTCGCCGTCGGCCGAGGCGGCGACATCTACGTCACCAACCACACACTGAGCACCGACGGAGAGCTCTTGAAGTTCCCCGCCCGCCGGTAGCACCGCCATGGAAGACGTCATACGGCAGATTCGCCTGCGCGGCGCGTGCCAGCAGCCCGAGTGGAGCGACCGCCTGCAACTGGCCGGGGTGAGGGAGGAACTCGCCGCGCGCCCCGCTCTCGTACGCTCCCACGACGCGGCCACCCTGCGGTCCCTGCTCGGCCACGTGGCGCTCGGCGAAGCCCTGGTGGTCCAGTCCGGGGACTGCGCCGAGGACCCGGGGGAGTGCACCCGCGAACAGGTGACCCGCAAGGCCGCCCTGCTCGACCTGCTGGCCGGGACGCTCGGCCTGCTCACCGGCAAGCCCGTCGTACGCGCCGGACGCATCGCCGGACAGTTCGCCAAGCCCCGCTCCCGGCCCACCGAAGCCGTCGGCGGTGTCGAACTGCCCACCTTCCGGGGCCACATGATCAACAGCCCCGCACCGGACCGGGAGAGCAGGCGCCCCGACCCGCTGCGCATCCTCACCGGGTACATGGCCGCCAGCGACATCGTCGGACACCTGGGCTGGCGGGAGCGTGGCGCGGGCCCCGATGTCGGCCAGGCCCCGGTGTGGACCAGCCATGAGGCCCTGCTCCTGGACTACGAGATCCCCATGCTGCGCACCGACGAGGGCGGCCGGCTGTTCCTCGGCTCGACCCACTGGCCCTGGATCGGCGAACGCACCCGCCAGGTCGACGGCGCCCACGTGACGCTGCTGGCCCAGGTGAGCAACCCGGTCGCGTGCAAAGTGGGCCCCACCATGGAGCCCGGTGAACTGCTCGCCCTGTGCGAGCGGCTCGACCCGTGGCGCGACCCGGGGCGTCTCACCCTCATCGCCCGCATGGGCGCCGACGCCGTCACCGACCGGCTGCCGCGCCTGGTCGACGCCGTCCGCGGCGCCGGCCATCCCGTCGTGTGGCTCACCGACCCCATGCACGGCAACACCGTCACCGCACCCGGCGGCCACAAGACACGGCTCGTGTCGACCGTCTCGCTCGAGGTCTCCCGCTTCGTGGCGGCCGTCCGCGCCGCCGGGGGCGCCGCCGGGGGACTGCACCTGGAGACCGCGCCCGACGACGTCACGGAGTGCGCCGGCACCGCGGCCGCACTCGACGCGGTCGGCGAGCGCTACACCTCGCACTGCGATCCCCGTCTCAACCCCGGGCAGGCCGTGTCGGTGGTCTCGTCCTGGCCCGCCTGAGCCAAGGGCCTCAAGCCAAGGGCCTCAAGCCGAGGACCTCACGCCAAGGAACTGGAGCCATGACCGGCATACCCCCCATCGTCCCGTACCCGCTGCCCTGCGAAGGCGACCTGCCCGCGCCCCGGGTGACCTGGACCGCCGAACCCGGCCGGTCCGTCCTCCTCCTGCACGACATGCAGCGGTACTTCCTCGAGCCGCTGCCCGACAGCCTGCGCCAGGACCTGGTCCGCGGCGCGGCGCAGCTGCGCGAGCGCTGCGCCGCGCTCGGCGTCCCGGTCGCCTACACCGCCCAGCCGGGCGGCATGAGCGACGAACAGCGCGGCCTGCTCAAGGACTTCTGGGGTCCGGGCATGCGGCCCGCGCCCGAGGACCGCGAGGTCGTCGAGGCCCTCGCACCGGCCGACGGCGACTGGCTGCTCACCAAGTGGCGCTACAGCGCGTTCTTCAGGACCGACCTGCTTCAGCGGATGCGGGCCGAGGGCCGCGACCAGCTCGTGCTGTGCGGCGTCTACGCCCACATCGGCGTGCTGGCCACCGCCGTCGACGCCTTCGCCCACGACATCCAGCCGTTCTTCGTCGCGGACGCCACGGCCGACTTCTCGCAGGACGACCACCGCTCGGCGCTGACCCGGGCCGCCGAACTCTGCGCCCTCGTCACCACCGCCAAGGCGGTGTTCGCATGACGGCCGGCGACCTCCTGGACGCGGCGCTGAGCGGCCGCCCGGAGGCGTTCGCCCTGCTGCACCGGCCCGGCGCCACCGGACCCGACGTCATCGAGGTCCTCACCGGTACGGTGTCCCTGCCCGCGACGCTGGCCGACATCCCGCTGTCCCCGGCCGCGCCCCCCGGCGCGGGCGCGCACCACGAGGTCCTCGCCGTCGTCCCCTACCGGCAGCTCACCGAGCGCGGTTTCACCTGCGCCGACGACGGGACACCGCTGGTCGCGATGACCGTCACCGGGCAGCAACAGCTCCCGCTCGCCGAGGCGTTGACGCGCATTCCGCTCGCCCCGACCACGCTGGAGGGCGGCGCCTTCGACGTCGACGACGCGGCGTACGAGGACGTGGTGCGCCGCATCGTCAAGGAGATGATCGGCATGGGGGAGGGCGCCAACTTCGTCATCAAGCGCACCTTCGTCGCCGACATCACGGACTACGGCCCGCACAGCGCCCCGGCGCTCTTCCGCCGCCTGGTGGAAGGGGAGTCGGGCGCCCACTGGACGTTCCTGATCCACACAGGCACCCGCACCCTGGTCGGCGCCTCACCCGAACGGCACGTCAGCATCGAGGGCGGCACGGCCGTCATGAACCCCATCAGCGGGACGTACCGCTACCCCGCCGGCGGCCCCGAGCTCGAGGGCGTACTGGACTTCCTCGCCGACCAGAAGGAGACCGACGAGCTGTACATGGTCCTCGACGAGGAACTCAAGATGATGACGCGGATCTGCGACACCGGCGCACGCGTCGTGGGCCCCTACCTGAAGGAAATGGCCAAGGTCGCGCACACCGAGTACTTCATCGAGGGCCGCACCGACCGCGACGTGCGGGACATCCTGCGCGCGACGATGTTCGCGCCCACCGTCACGGGAAGCCCTCTGGAGAGCGCCTGCCGGACCATCCACCGGTACGAGCCGGGCGGCCGCGGCTACTACAGCGGGGCCGCCGCGCTCATGGGCAGGGACGCGGACGGCGGCCGCGTCATGGACTCCGCGATCCTCATCCGCATGGCGGACATCTCCGCCCGGGGCCGCGTCGGCATCGGCGTGGGGGCCACGATCGTGCGGCACTCCGACCCCGCCTGCGAAGCCGCGGAGACCCGCGCCAAGGCGGCGGGACTCGTCGCCGCCCTGGGCGGCGACGGACCGCGGCGCTTCGCGGCACACCCGAGCGTGCGCCGGGCCCTCGCGCGGCGCAACGACGCCCTGGCCGGCTTCTGGCTGGACGACGCCGCGGCCGGCGTCCCGGACCTGCCCCAACTGGCCGGGCGCAGCGCCCTGGTGGTGGACGCGGAGGACACCTTCACACACATGCTGGACCGGCAACTGCGCTCCCTCGGACTGCGGGTGACGGTCCGCCGGTTCGACGAACCGTACGCCTTCGACGATCACGACCTGGTCGTCATGGGCCCCGGGCCGGGCGATCCCCGGCTGACCGCCCACCCCAAGATGCGGCATCTGCACACGGCGGTGGACACGCTGCTGCGCGAACACCGCCCGTTCCTCGCCGTGTGCCTGAGCCATCAGGTCCTCGGGCTACGGCTCGGTCTGCCGCTGCGCCGCAGGGCCGTGCCCCACCAGGGGGTGCACCGGTGGATCGACCTGTTCGGCGCCGCCGAACAGGTCGGCTTCTACAACACCTTCGCGCTGCACGGCGCGCACGACGAGTTCGTCGCCCACGGCGTGGGCCCGGTCCGGGTGAGCCGCGACCCGGCCACCGGCGAGGTGCACGCCCTGCGCGGCCCCGGCTTCGCGTCCCTGCAGTTCCATCCGGAGTCCGTGCTCACTCGAGACGGCCCCCGCATCCTGGCCACGGGTCTGGCCGGCCTGCTCGCCCCGGCAGGGACACCGGCCGCGGTCTGAGCCCCATGAGCCGCCGGGCCCGCGCCCATCCCGAGCGCCGGCCCGGCCGCTGCCGCCGACGGCACCCGACCGGTGTCCGCAACGGTGCGCACCGACCCTGCCGCCGTACCGGACACCCGACCGGCGTCCGGCACGGCGGGCAGGGGCCACCCCCTCCTACGAGCCATGACGAGCGAGAGAGCCGATGCATACCTACGTCGTCGTCGACGCGTTCGCGCGAGAACCCCTGACCGGCAACCCGGTCGCCGTGTTCCTCGACAGCGACGACCTCAGCGCTGACCAGATGCAGCGCATCGCACGGGAGATGAACCTCTCCGAGAGCACCTTCGTGCTCACGCCCCGCACCGCCGGCGACGACGCGCACGTGCGGATCTTCACCCCGGTCAACGAACTCCCCTTCGCGGGACACCCGTTGCTCGGTACCGCCATCGCCCTGGGCACCCGCACCGACGCCGGCCGGCTGCGCATCGGGACCGCCATGGGCACCGTCCCCTTCGAGTTGGAACGGGTGGACGGAAAGGTCGTCGCGGCCCGGATGCGCCAGCCGGTGCCCGTGTGGGAACCCTTCGACCGGACCGGCGAACTGCTGGCGGCGCTGGGCGTCGACACCGTGAGCGTGCCGGTGGAGATCTACCGCAACGGCCCGCGGCACGTCCTCGTCGGCCTCGACAGCGTCGAGACCCTCTCGAGGCTGGAACCCGACCACCGGGCGCTGTCCCGGTTCCCCGACATGGCAGCCAACTGCTTCGCGGGGGCGGGCACTTCCTGGCGCAACCGCATGTTCTCGCCCGCGTACGGAGTCGTGGAGGACGCCGCCACCGGCTCCGCCGCCGGGCCCATCGCCATCCACCTCGCCCGGCACGGCCTCGGCACGTACGGGCAGCGCATCGAGATCACCCAGGGCGTCGAGATCGGCCGGCCCTCACCCATGGGCGCGCTCGTCCAGGGCGAGGGCGACCGGGTCGACTCCGTCGAGGTCTCGGGCAGTGGTGTCATCTCCGTCGAAGGGCTGCTTCATGTCTGACCCGTCCCTGTCGAACACGGCCGCGGGCACCCACGGCCGTGGCCGCTCCGAGTCGCTCACCGGCACCGTCGAGGTGGACTTCCCCGAGTTCCTCGCGCCGCCCGCCGAACCCCTCGGCCTGCTGGCCTCCTGGCTTCGGGAGTGCGACGCCCTGGGCGTGCGCGAGCCGCGCGCCCTGGCCCTGGCCACCGCCGACACCCGCGGCCGCTCCTCCTCGCGCATCGTGTCCGTCACCTCGGTGACGGACACCGGGCTCGTCTTCCTCACCCATGCCGACAGCCGCAAGGGCCGCGAACTGGCCGAGAACCCTTGGGCGTCCGGCGTCCTGTACTGGCGCGAGACCAGCCGGCAGATCACCCTGGCGGGCCCCGTGCGGCGGATGTCCGACGCCGAGGCGCAGGCCCGGTGGCTGGCGCGGCCGGTGTTCACCCACGCCATGAGCACCGCCTCCCGGCAGAGCCGGCCGCTGGACGGCCTCGACCATGTCGCCCAGCTGCGCGCCGAGGCCCGTGAACTGGCCGAGCCGGCGCGGCCGCTGCCGCGTCCCGAGCGTTTCGCTGCCTATGAACTCCTGCCCGACACCGTGGAGTTCTGGGCCAACGGCACCGAGCGGCTGCACGAGCGGCTGCGCTACGACCGCACGTCTCACGGCTGGCGCAGCACCAGGCTCCAGCCGTGAGGCGGGCTGTCAGGGGGCCACGACCGCCTCGACGACCGACGCGTGCGAGGAGGTGTCCAGCACGCGGGTGACCGCGAACCCGGCCGCCGCGAGCAGCGTCTCGTACTCGGCACGGGTGCGGCCCCGGCCGTTGAGGACCGTCATCATCAGCACGTCGCCGGTCTTGCCCGCGTGCGGCTCGTTGCCCGCCGGGATCAGGGCGTTGACGACCAGGAGCCGGCCGTGCGCGGGCATGGCCCGGCGGCACGTGCGCAGGATGCGCACGCAGTCCTCGTCCGGCCAGCTGGCCAGGACGTGCTTGAGGAGGTAGAGGTCGGCGCCGGCCGGGAGGGAGACGAAGAAGTCCCCGGCCTCGGCCTTCCAGCGCCCGGTCAGCTCCGGGACGTCGAGGACGTGGTCGGCCACCACCGACTCCAGGTCGACCAGCGTGCCCGTCATGTGCGGGTTGCCGCGCAGCACCGCCCGCAGCAGACCGCCGCGCCCGCCGCCCACGTCGACGGCGGTCGTGAAGCCGCCGAAGTCGAAGGCCTCGACGACACCGTTGCTGAGCGCCTCGGAGAACGCGGCCATGCTGGAGTTGAACGCCCGGCTCAGGTCCGGGTCGGCGGCGATGTGGTCGTAGAAGGGGACGCCGTACACGTTCTCGAAGGCGGTGGTGCCGGTGCGCACCCCCTCGTGGAGCTGGGCCGCGGACTGCCAGAAGACCGGCTCGCCGCGCACTAAGACATAGTCGCGCAGCGAGTGCTCGCTGTCCGTGCGCAGCGGCTCGGCGAGCGGGGTGAGGTGGAAGCGGCCCCCGTCGTCCTCACGGAAGACGCCCTTGGTCGCCAGGAACCGCAAGAGCCGGTACAGATGCGGGCCGTTGAGCCCCGCGGCCTCGGCGAGCTCGTCGGCCGTGCGCGGGCCGGCCGCCAGCTGGTCGGCGAGGGCGAAGCGCGCGGCGCTGTGCAGGGCCGCCGAGTACAGGTATCCCAGGGAGAGTTCGAGCAGCTCGTCCGTCACCTGCGCGGTGCTGGAGGGCTGCGAGACCTCGGTGGCCTCGGGGCGAACGCCAACCATCGGCAAGGTCTCCTTTCTCGGCCCCGCGAGGCGCGTGGGCGCGTGGAGCGAGCACAACGGCCCGGCAACGTACCTCCCAGGCTCCCCACGTCCCCTGGCATCCGGCTCGAGTCCCGCTCGGGCCCGTGGCGCGGGGCCCGAGCGGGCGTCGAGCAGGCTCCGAGCGGCAGCGACGAGGATGAGGACCGACCGCCGCGCTCGCGCGCCTTCGCGCTCCATCACGCCGCAGGGGGACCCCATGGCCGAGGCAGCACCGCAGGGCTTCACCGACGCCGCCGCACTGCGCCGCAGGAACCGCGCCACCGTCGAGAAGTACCTGGCGGACACGACGGGTCCGGCCCGTCTGCACCGGCACGAGCTCTTCGTCGAGCACGGCAGCGGCGGCCTGTGGACCAACGACACCGGGGCGCCCCTCGTCATCAAGGGCCGTGACCGTCTGGCCGAGCACGGCGTCTGGTCGCTGGAGTGCTTCCCGGACTGGGAGTGGTACAACATCCAGATCTTCGAGACGCAGGACCCGAACTTCTTCTGGGTCGAGTGCGACGGCCACGGAAAGATCCGCTTCGAGGGCTATCCCGAGGGCTACTACGAGAACCACTTCCTGCACTCCTTCGCGCTCGACGACGGAAAGATCGTGCAGAACCGCGAGTTCATGAACCCCTTCGAGCAACTGCGCGCGCTCGGCATCCCCGTACCGGAGATCAAGCGCGAGGGCATACCCACCTGAACCGACCGGGGGGAACGGCCCATGCCTCCCCCAAGGAGGACACCTTGGCCACCAGACGCAGTGTGCTCGGCGCAGGAATCGCCGTCGCCTCCACGTCCGTCACCGGGGCCGCGCTGCTGCCCCTGATCGCCGCCCGTGGCGCCGAGGCCGCGGACACCCCGGCGCCGACGACCAGCACCGCGGCCCCGGCCGTCGAGCTGTTCAAGGTGCCCATGCCCCTGATACCGGTGGCCCGGCCGGTCTCCACCGCCGGAGGCGTGGACACGTACGAGAGCACCACCCGCAAGATCACCAAGGAGATCCTGCCCGGCATCCGGACCGAACTGCTCACCTACGACGGCCTGTTCCCCGGCGCGACGATCAGGGCGCGCAGGAACCGCCCCGTCGTCCTCGTCCAGCACAACGGTCTGGACGTGCCGATCTCCCGCCATCTGCACGGCGCCTCGGTGGCGCAGGACAGCGACGGCGGCCCGATGGACACCATCGCCCCCGGCGACAGACGTGTGTACCACTACCCCAACAAGCAGCCGCACGCCTCGCTCTGGTACCACGACCACGCCCACCACGTGGAGTCGGAGAACGTCTACCGAGGCCTGCACGGCAGTTACCTCCTCGGTGACACCACCGAGGACGCCCTGCCGCTGCCCCGGGGCCGGTACGACGTGCTGATCGCGCTGCGCGACGTGGACTTCGACGCGAGCGGCGAGCTCCTGTACGCGATGGGCGACCGCAACCGCAACACCCTTCTGGTCAACGGCGCGCCCTACCCGTACTTCGAGGTCGCCGCCCGCAAGTACCGGCTGCGCTTCGCCAACACCTCCAACATGCGCTTCTTCGAACTGCGTCTCGCGGACGGCGGCGACCTGATCCAGATCGGCTCGGACGGCGGACTGCTGCCGAGCCCGAACACCACCAAGTCCGTCTACCTGTCCTCGGGCGAACGCGCGGACGTCGTCATCGACTTCTCGCGCTACCCGGTCGGCACCCGGCTCGTCCTGCACAACACCGCGGGCCGCGGCCCCGTCGAGCAGGTCGGCCAGGTGATGCGCTTCGACGTGACACGCACCGCCGAGGACCCGAGCTCCGTGCCGTCCGTGCTGCGCACCCTGGCGCCGCTGCCCGCACCCACGAACAGTCGCACCGTGGTGCTGCGCATGGACGAGGACGGCCGCCCGGACGCGCAGGCGTACATGGACGACAAGGTCTACGATCCCGAGCGCGTCGACGCGGTGATCCGGCACGGCGCCAGCGAGGTGTGGACGGTCACCAACGCCAACACGAAGGCCGCGCACAACTTCCATATGCACCTGGTGCAGTTCCGGGTGCTCGAGCGGGGCGGGGCCGCGGCCGGGCCCGCCGAGTCGGGCCTGAAGGACACGGTGGTGCTCCAGCCCGGGGAGACGGTCAGGCTCCAGGCGACCTTCGACACCTATGCCGGGGAGTTCGTGTACCACTGCCACATGCTCGACCACTCGGCGATGGGCATGATGGCGACGATGAAGATCGGCTGACGTTCGGACGGCGGCTACTTCGTGGCCATCAGCAGGTATTCGTGCGCGCGGTTGGACGCCATGGGGTCGTCGCCGCCCACCGGTCGGTCGTAGAGATGGATGCGTTCGTCGCCGAGGGTCAGATGGCGGGCGAGGACCCGCCCGGCGTCCCAGGCCAGGGGGACGAACGCCCCGTCGATCCGGCGGTTCTGTACGGCGATCACCGCGTGCGCGCCGGCCCGCATCACCTGCGCGATCCGCGTGAACGCCTCGTCCAGCGCGCTGAGATAGACGTCGTACTCGCGCAGGGCGTACAGCTGGCCGGGGTCGGCCGAGTCCGTGTCCAGGCCGGTGCCGAAGTACGGCAGGTCGCACAGGACCAGGTCCACCGAGTCCGGCTCGAGCGGCAGCTTGCGGGCGTCACCGCACAGCATCTCCTGACCCGGATACGCCGCCAGGCGCCGGCGCGCCTGCTGCGCTCGCTCCGGGTTCACCTCGAACCCGATGCCGCGCCGGCCCTCCACCGAGCAGGCCACCAGCGTGGTGCCCCAGCCGGCGAACGGGTCCAGGACCAGTTCACCCGGCTCGCTCAACTCCCGTACCAGCGGCCGCAACTGACTGACCAGACCGGCCTGCCCGGCCGCGGCGGGCAGGGCGTGCTCAGGCTCCTCCGCCGGCACCGTCCACCAGCTCTTGACACCCACGGCCAACCTCCGTCATCCATCGCTCGGTTGCTGGTCCGTCACCGGACCAGTCCTTCGTCGCGCTCCTCGCGAAGCGGCTCGCCGGACGGCTTCGCGGTCTCCGGCTCCTTGGGGACCAGCGGGTGTACCGCTGCCTCGGGCAGCCGGCGCTCCAGGGCGAGGGCGCCGACGGCCGAGACCGTCACTCCGGCGGCCAGCAGCAGCCACATGCCGGTCGCCGACACCGACAGCAGGGCGGTCAGCACCGCGGGCGCCAGCGCGATGGGCACCGCCCAGGACAGCTGGTACACCGCCATGTGCCGGCCGCGGGTCTCCTCGGGGGCCGCGCCCGCCACCAGGGCCGACGCCGTGGCCCCGTGCAGCAGCTCACCGACGGTGAACAGGGCGGTCGCGCCGAACACCCCGACGAGCAGCACGGTGTGGTCCGACAGGGTGCTCAGTGCGGCGTACACCAGGAAGGACAGGGCGAAGATCCCGGCGCCCGCGGACACCGCGCGGGTGCGCCGGAAGCGGACGAGGGCCCGGGTCACCGGGATCTGCAGCAGGGCGATCCCGGCGGTGTTCACCGCGTACAGGACGCCGACCAGCGAGTCCGCCGCGTCCAGCTCCTGGGTGAGGTACACCGGCAGGCTCACCGACAGGACCATGTAGCCGAAGGCCGTCGGGATGTTGAGCAGGCTCAGCGCCAGGAACGGACGGTTGCGGACCACCAGCCGGTAGCCGCCCGCGCGGGTGGTCCGCGGGCCCGCCGGTGCGCCGTCGCGGGCGGTCGGGATGGAGCGCATGCACGCGGCGGCCGCGAGATAGCCGGCGGCCGCGCCGAGGACGATCACGTGGTACGCCGTGTCGCTGTCCAGGGCCAGGACCGCGCCCGCCAGCAGGCCGCCCGCCCCGAGCCCGGCGTTGCGCAGGCTGCGTTGGGCGGCCAGCAGCTCGTCCCGTTCGCGCCCCCGCACGATCTCCGCGACGAACGACTGGATGGACGGCGGGTACGCCATGTCGCCGAACGCGACCACGAGGACCGCCGCGAACATGACGCCGCCGTCGTCGACCAGCGGGTACACGCAGAACCCGGCGGCGCGCAGCAGATATCCGCCCACGACCACGGTGCGGGCGCCGAACCGGTCGATGAGCACGCCCGCGACGGGATTGCTGACCAGGCTGATCACCGCGGCCGTCGTCATGATGGCGCCGACCCGGGTCAGGGACAGGCCGGTGACGTGATGGAAGTACAGCAGGGACAGGGGCAGATACATGCCGCTGCCGATGGCGTCGACCACCATGCCCAGCATGTACTTCGCTTTGACCGAGTTCTTGATCGAGCGCCTCTTCACGCGTTCGCCTCCCGGCCGTCGCTGTCGTGCGGGGGCACGATCTCGGTGTCCGCCGTGATACGGGCGCCGAGCTCGCGCAGTCTGCGTTCGCACTCCTCGCGCGTGGGCGCCGAACCCACCGCGGCCGTCAGGAAGTCCGCGGATCCGGCGGCCGGCGCGATGACCTGGCCCTCCTCGGCGAACAGCCAGAAGCCGCGCACCCAGTCGTCGTCGGGCGCCTTCGGCAGACGGCGCACGAGGCCGGGGCGCTTCATCGTGAGGACCTGGCCGGACATCTGGCGCGGCCGGGGCGGCGAGCCGTCGGGCGCGGGCGCGGCCCCCCGCGCCGGCAGGCCCGCCTCCACCTGCGTCACGTACGCGCCGAGGTGGACGCCGAACAGGGTGAGGAAGACCTCGCGGATCTTCGCGCCGCCCGACCTGCAGGCGACCTCGCACAGGACGAGCCGGTCGTCGGGGGTGTGGAAGATCTCCATGTGGAAGGCGTGGTCCCGCAGCCGCGAGCCGTGGCCGGACAGCGCCCCCAGCACCTGCCGGGCCAGCGCGAGCAGCCGGGGCGTGAGCGGGTCGTCCACGTCGAGGGTGAGGTCCACCCGCGGCCCCGGGTCGGAGCCGAAGGACGCCAGGTCGTACTGGTACTGGGACGGCCAGGCCGCCGCGACCTCGCCGTCGGCCACATAGCCGTCGACGTGGCACATGCGGCCCGGCACGAACTTCTCCAGCAGTACGTCGTCGCGTCTGCCGGCCGGGTACGTCCGTACGAGGGCGTGGTTGAAGTCCGCCCGGTCCCGGCAGATGCGCAGCCCGATCGAGTTGTAGCCGCTGCGTTCCTTGAGGACGAGCGGGAATCCGTGCGCGGCGGCGAACCGCCGTGCCTCGCCGGCGGTGCGTGCCAGCGTGTGCACGGCGACCTCGATCCCCGCCGCCTGCGCCAGGGCCTTCATCAACACCTTGTCGCGGTAGGGCTCCACGTCCGCCGTCCACGCGCCGGCAAGCCCGAGGTGTTCGCGCAGCGCCGCGGCGCGCAGCACATCGGCCTCGTGCAGGGCGACGACGTGCGTTGTGGCGAACTTCTGCGCCAGCTCCAGGGCGCGTGCGTCGACCGCCGGGTCGTCGAAGTCGTCGAACAGCTCGAAGCGGGTGAACCCCAGGTCCGAGTCGGGCAGTTGCTCGCAGGCCGGCTCGATCTTCTCGCGCGCGGCCAGCACCACGACGTCCCCGTCGTGCCCCGCCAGCCAGTCGAGATAGGGGAACGGCCGCAACGGATTGCGGTGCAGGATCAGGACGCTCATACGGGGACCTCGGCGTTCTCGGGGCTCTCGGTGCCGGCGGCGGTGGCCACGCGGGCCAGTGCCGGAGTGCCGTCCGGCAGGGTCAGCCGGACGTGGACCACGTCCCGCACGAGCCGCGCCCCGCGGGCCACGGCGGCCGCGGTGTCGGCCCCGGTCACGGCCACCAGACCGAGCCGGTCCCAGTTGTCGCGCACGGGCCGCACCGCGGCGCCCGGCTTCGCGCTGATGCGTACGTCGATGACGTCGGCCAGCTCCTTCGCCTCGGCGACACCCTCCACCGCCCGCACCGTGCCCGCGTCGCCGACCAGCGTGCGGACGCTCGCGCCCGCGTGCGCGCGGGGCCGCTCGGGCAGTTCGCCGGCCAGGCGGAACGGCCAGGCGAGCGCGAGGGTCATCAGGTCGATGCCGTAGGCCGCCTCGACGAGTTCGGGGATGGCGTCGCCGGCCACCCGGTTGTGGCTCTCGATGACGCGCGGGCCGTGCGGGCCGAGGCGGATCTCGGTGTGGCAGACGCCGTCCCGCATCCCCATCACGTCGAGGAAGCGGCTCACCGCGGTGCGCACGGACTCCTCGGCCGCCTCGTCGAGGCGGGCGGGCACCGCGTGACCGAGCTCGGCGAAGTGCGCGGGGTCCGTGAACTTCTCGGTGATCGCCACGACGACGTGGCGGCCCGCGAAGCTGAACGACTCGATGCTGAACTCCGGCCCGTCCACGTACTCCTCCATGAGGAAGTCCCGCAGGACGAACAGGGTGGAGACCCGGTCGGTCCTGGTGCCGACCAGGGCCTGGACCGCGTGCCACACCCGCTCGATGTCCTCGGCGCCGGCCACGCGCTGCACGCCGATGCTCGCCGTCGCGTCGGTCGGCTTGACGATGAACGGGTAGCCGACGCGGGCGCCGAACGCGGCCAGGTCGGCGCGCTCGCGCAGCGGCGCCGCTCGCACGGCGCCGGCCGGATCGTGTGCGGCGAGGTGACGGCGCATCACCTCCTTGTCGCGAAAGCGCAGCGTGACCGCGTGGGAGGTGCCGCCGAGACCGAACAGGTCGTTGACCCGCGCCGCGTTCTCCAGGCCCGGCTCGGTCAGCGAGAGCGCCAGGTCGAAGCCGGGGCCGGTCCGAAGCCGCTGGACGAGCGGCTTGAGAAGGTCCCACCGGGTGTAGTCGACGACCTCGACCGCTTCGGCGAGGCGCCGCTGCTCGTCGCTGACCTTGGTGGGGTGCTGCAGCAGCAGGACGCGCAGGCCCAGGGCCACGGCCTTGACGACGGTCTCGTCGGTGGCGCCGACGAGCAGCACCGTGTGTGTGGGGTTCATCGGCTTCAGCTCCCTTGACCGGCCTGCGGCCACCAGGTCAGATAGCGCTCTCCGCTGTCGGGGAAGACCGTCGCGACACTCGCGCCGGACAGGTCGTGGCGGCGGGCGAGTTCGACACAGCCGTACGCGGCCGCGCCCGCGGACACACCGACCAGCAGGCCGGTCGTGGCGGCGATGGCGCGGGTCGTGGCGGCGGCGTCCTCGTCGTCGACGACGATCACCTCGTCGATGAGGGCCACGTCGGTGACGGGACTGGTGAAGCCGCCGTTCAGGCCCGGTATGCGGTGCGGTCCCGGCGCGCCGCCGGACAGCAGCGGCGAACCGGCCGGCTCGACCGCGACGACCCTCAGGTCAGGGTTGTGCTCACGCAGCGCCCGGGCGCAGCCGGTGAGGGTGCCGCCCGTGCCGACGCCGCACACCAGGTAGTCGACCGAACCGCCGGCGGCCCGCCAGATCTCCGGGCCCGTGGTCTCGTAGTGGGCGTGGACGTTGGCCGGGTTCTCGTGCTGGCGGGCGTACCACGAGCCGGGGATCTCGGCGTGCAGCTTCTCGGCGCGCTCGATGCAGCCGGTGAAGCCGGTGTCGGGGTCGGTGAACTCGACGTCGGCGCCCAGCATGCGCAGCGTCAGCACCCGCTCGTTCGAGGCGTTGGCGGGCAGCACGATGACGCAGCGGTAGCCGCGCGCGGCCGCCAGCGAGGCGAGCGCGATCCCGGTGTTGCCCGAGGTGGACTCGATCACCGTGGTCCCCGGCGACAGCAGTCCGGCCTCCTCGGCCGCGCGCACCATGTACAGGGCCGCCCGGTCCTTGACGCTGGACAGCGGGTTGGCGTATTCCAGCTTGGCCAGGACCTGGGCATCGGCAGGGATCCCCGCGAGCCGCAGTCGCAGCATCGGGGTGTTGCCGACCAGGTCCTCGAAGGACTCGGCTACGACGCCGTCAGGGGCGTAGGGCATGGCGATGGCTTCTTCCGCTCTGGTTCCCGCCTCGGCGGCACACCGGTCTCGCTGGCAAGGTAGGAGGACAACTCCCTTGCGTGCAAGGTGAGTTGACCGTGACACCAGCACTCTTCGAGTGAGTCTCGAGGCTCCGGGGGTGCTCCACCGCGCCTTGAACGGCACCCGAGCCGTTCCGGACAACCTCTGGTTCCAGCCACCTGGGCGTAGCTACCGGGATTTGAGCCAGGGAGGTTTCATGGCTGCGGCCATAGACCGGGAAACCGATGGAAAATGCCTGACCGACCTGCTGGCGGAGCAGGTCCGGGCCCGCCCGCACGCGACCGCGGTCGTCTGCGGGAACCGGACACTGACGTACCGAGAACTCGGCCACGCCGCCCGCGAGACCGCCGCCTGCCTGCGGCGCCGGGGCGTGCGGCGAGAGGACCGGGTGGGTGTCTTTCTCGACGCCTCGGTGGAGCTGATGGCCGGCGTGTGGGGGATCCTCCACTCGGGCGGCGCCTACCTTCCGCTCTCCCCGGACTACCCGGACGAGCGGCTGCGCCACATGATCGAGGACTCGGGGATCCGCGTCGTGTTCACCCGGCTCGAACTGGCCGGGCGTCTGGCGGCACTCGCGCCGCCTCACGTCACCGTGGTCACACCGCAGGACGTCGAACAGGACGCGCGGCACCCTGACGCGGCGGCGGCATCGGTGGCGGCGGTGGCCGGGGGGCCGGCCGCGGGCCCGCGCCCCGACTCCCTCGCCTACGTCATCTACACCTCAGGAAGTTCGGGCACGCCGAAGGGTGTGATGATCGAACACCGTGCCGCCGCCCATCAGATGGAGTGGCTCCGTGACCACCAGGGCCTCGGCGGCGACAAGGTCGTGCTGCACAAGACACCGGTCAGCTTCGACGCCGCCCAGTGGGAGATCCTCGCCCCCGCGTGCGGGGCCAGGGTGGTGATCGGGGAGCCCGGCATCCACCGCGACACGGCCCGGCTCATCGATACCGTCGTCGCGCACCGGGTCACCACCCTGCAGTGCGTACCCACCCTCCTCAAGGCGCTCCTCGACAGCGACGACATGGCCGGGTGCACGTCCCTGACCCAGATCTTCAGCGGGGGAGAGGCACTGTCGCGCGCCTTGGCCCGGCAGTGTCTGCAGACCTTGCCGCACTGCACCCTGACCAACCTGTACGGACCCACGGAATGCACCATCAACGCCTCGGCGTTCACCGTCACCGCCCGGTCCCTGGCGGCAGCCCCACAGCCGGCCGGTGCGGGCGAGGGCCCGCAGTCCGTGCCCATCGGCACACCGGTGACGGGCCTGCGCGCCCACGTCCTGGACGGCGAGATGCGCCCCCTGGAGCCCGGCCGCACCGGCGAACTGTGGCTCAGCGGCATCCAGCTGGCCCGCGGATATCTGGGCCGGCCCGACCTGACCGGCGAGCGGTTCGTGACGAGCCCCTTCGGCGACGCGGCACCCCACGACCGGCTGTACCGCACCGGCGACCTCGCCTCCTGGAACACGGACGGCACCCTCCAGTTCGCCGGCCGCGTCGACAACCAGGTCAAGCTGCGCGGCTTCCGTATCGAACTGGAGGAGGTGCGCCTGGCCATCGAGGCCCACGACTGGGTGAAGAACGCGGCGGTCCTGGTCCGCGACGACCCGCGCACCGGATCCCAGAATCTGGTCGCCTGCCTCGAACTCAGCCCGCGCGAGGCCGCGCTGATGGACCAGGGGCGCACCGCCTCGCACCACCTGTCCAAGGCCTCCCGCCTCCAGGTCAGGGCCCAGCTGTCCCACGCGGGCGTGCGCGAGGAGGCGGCCCTGCGCGGCCGCCCGGCCGTGGACCTGCCCGGCGCGGGGGAGTCGGCGCCCCAGCGGGCCCGCGCCTTCGCGCGCAAGACGTACCGCTCCTACGACGGCGCGAGCCCCGCGCCGCAGGACATCCTGAACGCGCTCGCCCGGCGCGCCCGGGCCGCCGAAGCGCGCGAGCCGAAGGAACTCACTCTGGACGAACTCGGCGTCCTACTACGGGAGTTCGGTCCCTACCGCAGCGACGAGCGGCTGCTGCCGAAGTACGCCTACGCCTCCCCGGGCTCGCTGTACGCGACCCAGCTCCTCCTGGAGACCACCGGCGACATCGCCTCACTGGCGCCGGGCGTGTACTACCACCACCCGCATCAGCACCGGCTGATCCGGGTCGCCGACGCCCGCGAGCGCGTCGCACCCCCCGGCCTGCGCCTGCACTTCCTGGGCCGCGACCAGGCGGTGGAGCCGGTCTACAAGAACAACATCCGCGAGGTCCTCGAGATCGAGGCCGGGCACATGCTCGGCCTGTTCGACGAGATCCTGCCCGCCCACGGCCTGAGCCTGCGCGCCGCCCCCTTCGACCCGGACGACCGGCGTCTGCTCGACTGTCCGCCCGAGGACCACTACCTCGGCTCCTACGTGCTCGCCCCGTACGCCCCGCCCGACCACTTCGCCGACGTGGACGTCTACGTGCAGATCCACCCCGGCAGCGACATGGGCCTGCGCAGCGGGCTGTACCACTGTGCCGAGGGACGGCTGCGGTACCTCACGGACGAGATCGTGCTCAAACGGCACGTCATCGCCATCAACCAACAGACCTACCAGCAGGCGAGTTTCGGGATCACGGCCGTCAGCCGCACCGGCGAGGGCTGGCGCCAGTACATCGACCTCGGCCGGTTCCTGCACCATCTGCAGGCGAACACCGGCCGCCTGGGGCTGATGTCGGCGGGCTACAGCTCCCGCACCGGACACGACCTGCCGGCCGCCCGGCGGATCGACGCGCTCCTGGCGCGCCACGGGCTGCCCACCGGACCCTCCTACTTCAGCGTGGGCGGCAGGGTCAGCGAGGAGCAGATCGCCCACGAGGGGATGAACGAGGACACCGTCCACATGAAGGGGCCCGCCGAGCTGATCAAGGACGATCTGCTGCGCCTCCTGCCCGAGTTCATGGTGCCCCACCGGATGCTGGTCATGGACCGCCTGCCCCACACCGCCAACGGCAAGCTCGACACCCGCGCCCTGACGGCCCACGCCGATGCCGCCGTCGCCGCGGACGACCGGCCGCTGGTACCTCCCCGGACCCGGACCCAAAAGCGCTTGTGGGAGCTGTGGAAATCGGCGCTGAGGCGCGAGGTCCTCTCCGTCCAGGACGACTTCTTCGCCTGTGGGGGCAACTCGCTGATCGCCGTGACCCTGGTCAACCGGATCAACCGCGAGTTCGGCGTCACCGTGCCGGTCCAGGTCTTCTTCGAGGCGGCGACGGTGGAGAAGCTCGCGCTGTACGTCGAAGGGGCGGACGGCAGACGCTCCTCCCCGCGCCTGGTGCCGCTGAGCGCCGAGGGCGACGGGCCGCCCGTCTTCTGCTGGCCCGGGCTCGGGGGCTCGCCGATGAACCTGCGCCTGGTGGCCGAGCGCTGTGCGTCGGCCGGCGGCTCACCGCGGCCCGTGCACGGCGTGCAGGCCCACGGCCTCAACGCGGGCGAATCCCCCTTCACCTCCCTGTCGGAGATGGCCGCCGCCGATGTCGCGGCCATCCGCCGGCTGCGCCCCGACGGCCCCTACACGCTGTGGGGTTACTCCTTCGGGGCGCGCGTCGCCTATGAAGCGGCCTGGCAGCTGGAGCAGGCCGGGCAGCGGGTGGAGCACCTGCTGCTGCTCGCGCCCGGCTCGCCGCGGCTGCCGGGGCCGCCGTCGTGGACGGCCGCGCGCGCGGACTTCACCGACGACACGTTCCGCACGATCCTGCTGTCCGTCTTCGCGGGGACCACCTCGGGCGCCCTGACCGCCGCGTGCCTGCGCGAGACACGGGACCAGGAGAGCTTCGCCCGCTTCGTCACCCGGTCGCTGCCCGCGCTGGACGCGGCGACGGTGCGGCGCGTCATCGCGGTGGCGTGCACGACGTACGGCTGGCAGCCCGGGCCGCACCGGCCGGCCGCACCCGTCACCGTGGTGACGGCGCGCGGCGACGAGGTGTCGTTCCTCGAACGCGGACCGGCCCCGGTCGACCCGACGGCCCAGGCCCCGGCCTTCGTCCGCCTGGACACGGACCACTACGGCATGCTCCGCGATCCGGGGGTGGACGAACTCGCGAAGGTCGTGGCCCGGCACACGCCGGCGCGGGTGCGCTGACGCACCGTCGCCGGCCACCGCTCACGCCGCGGCGCGCCGGGCCTCGGCCGCCAGGGCGAGGCGGCCGAGCAACTCCTTGATCGCGGCGAGGGTGGCCTCGTCCGTGACGCGGCCGTCGTGCACCTTGCGCGTCGCCTGAGGGATCTTCAAGCCGGACTCGAGCACGTCGGCCCCCATGACGGTCAGCGTCTCGGTCAGCCAGGCCTGCGCACGGTTACCCCCGGTGATGGCCGGCGAGGCGCTCATCAGGGCCACCGGAAGCCCGGCCGTCTCGCCGCCGCCGACCAGCCACTCCAGTGCGTTCTTCAGCATCCCCGAGGTGCCGTGCGCGTACTCGGGGGTGGAGATCAGCAGGCCGTCGACGGCGCCGACGCGGGCCCGCAGCCGGGCCACCACCTGCGGCAGGGCGTGCTGCTCCACATCCGCGTTGAAGAACGGCAGCCGCCCCAGATCCGGCTCCACCGTCAGCTTCCACGACGGTTCGCACAGATCGGCGGCCGAACGCAGGACAGAGGCGTTCAACGAGCCGGAACGCAGACTTCCGCACAGTGCCAGTATTTCCATGGTGATCCAGCCTAAGGTGCGACGAAGGTGACGGGCAGGGACGACAGGGCGCGCGACACCGTCGAGGGACGGTAGGCGGGTTCGCCCGCCAGGGCCAGAGCGGGCAGTCGCGCGAAGACGAGCGGTACCGCGATCCGCGCCTCGAGCCGCGCCAGGGGCGCCCCGAGGCAGTGGTGGATTCCGTGTCCGAAGGCCAGGTGCGCGCGCTCGCCGCGCGTGATGTCGAACGTCTCGGGATCGAAGAACCGCTCCGCGTCACGGTCCGCCGCCGCCACACTCAGCGCCACGGCCTCCCCGGCGGGGATGGTGACCTCCCCGACCTGCACCGGGACACGGGTGAAGCGCCAGAGCGCGTTCTGGACGGGCCCGTCCCAGCGCAGCACCTCCTCGATCGCGTCCGGCCAGCGCTCGGGTTCCCGCCGCAGCAGGGCCAGTTGGCCGGGATGGCGCAGCAGGGCCAGCACACTGCTGCCCAACAGGTTCACGGTCGTCTCGTGACCGGCCGACAGCAGCAGGGCGAGCATCGACACCAGCTCCTGCTCGCTGAGCCGGTCACGGCTGTCGCGCGCCTCGATCAGGGCGACGGTGAGGTCGTCGCCGCCCTCCACGCGTTTGCGCCGCACCAACTCGGCCAGATATCCGTGGACTTCGTGGAAGGCGGCCATGGCCGCCTCCCGGCTCTCCTCGTCGTTGCTCATCACCGCCTCGACCGCGCGGCGCAGCCGCTCCCCGTCCTCGGCGGGCACGTCCAGCATCTGCCGGATGATCTCCATCGGCAGCAGGGCGGCGAACTCCGCCGTCAGGTCCGCCCGTCCGGCGAGCTCGCCCGTGCGGGAGAGCAGACCGTCCAGGAGCCTGGCCGCGGCCTGCTCGACGGCGGGGGCCAGGGCCTCGATGCGGCGCGGGGTGAAGCCCTTGGCCACCAGCGCGCGCAGGCGGGTGTGGCGCGGTGGGTCCGACACCAGCATGGAGTCGCCCATGCCGATCACCACGTCCCCGGTGAGGGGGACGCGCTGCTCCTGGAAGGCCGTCCAGGAGCCGGCCATGTCCTTGGAGAAGGACGTGGTGTCGAGGAACGCGCGGCGGCAGTCGTCGTACCGGGTCATCAGCCAGGCCTCGACGCCGCCCGGCAGCGTGACCCGGCGTACCCGTCCCTCCTCTCGCAGGGCGGCGTACGCCGGATACGGGTCGGCGACGAACACCGCGTCGAACAGGGCGGGTGCGGTGTGTGCGGGGCATACGTTCACCCGAGGTGCGGGGTTCACGGCGTTCACGGCGTTTACGGCGGGATCCTTCGTGCAGAGGGGCGGCGGGCGGGGGGCGTTCACCAGGTGACGGGGAGCTCCCGTACGCCGTAGAGCACCATGTCGTGGCGGAAGGGGAGGTGCTCGACGGGCGTCGACGGGCGCAGCCCCGGGAGCCGTTCGAACAGACCGCGGAAGGTCTCGGTCAGCTCGACGCGGGCGAGCGTGGACCCGACGCACTTGTGGAATCCGTGCCCGAAGGCGACGTGCCGGTTGTGCGTGCGGTGGATGTCGAAGGTGTCGGCATCGTCGAAGACGCTCTGGTCGCGATTGGCGGCGTTCAGCATCACCAGAACGCCGTCCCCGGCCCGGATCGGCCGGCCGCCGACCACGACGTCCCGCACGGCGGCGCGGGGCAGCCCCGCGTGGTTGATGGACAGATAGCGCAGCAGCTCCTCCACCGCGCCCGGCCACAGGGTGGCGTCGCGCCGCAACTCGGCCAGCTGGCCCGGGTTCTCGAAGAGGGTGGCCGCGCCGAGGCCGATCATCTGCGCCATGGTGTCGTACCCGGCCAGCAGCAACAGGGCGGCCATGCCCACCAGTTCGTCGTGGCGGAGGCCTCCGTCGGCGGACCGGGTGACCATGCGTCCGAACAGGTCGGACGAGGGGTGTCGCTCCTTGGCCGACACCAGGCGGTCGAAGTACCCCATCAGTTCGCCCGCGGCCCGCTCGGCCTGCTCGGGGGGACTGGTGCGGTCCAGGACGGTGTCGGTGAGCGAGACGAACACGACGTGGTCCTCGAAGGGCACGCCCAGGATCTCGCAGATCGTCATGGCCGCCATGGGCAGCGCGAACTGCCGTACCAGATCGGCCGATCGGCGGCCGTCCGCCGTCATCTCGTCGACCAGGCGGTCCAGGATGCTCCGCATCGTGGGGCGCAGGGCGTCCATGCGGCCGATGAGGAACTCCCGGGTCACGGTGCGGCGCAGCCGTCCGTGATCGGGCGCGTCCGCCTGCATGAAGAAGCCGGGCGGCGGCGGCACGTCACCCGTGACGTAGGTGGGAAAGCCGGGGGTGCGCGGGTCGGAGCTGAAGGCGCGGTCGGTGAGCACCGCGCGTACGTCCTCGTGCCGGGTGACCACCCAGGCGTCGCCGCGGGGCGTGCGCACCTTGAACACGGGCCGCTCGCCGCTCAGTTCCCGGTAGCGGGGCGGCGGGTCGAGCGGGTGGCTGCGGGGCATGGGGAACTCGGGCAGGGTGGCGGTCATCGCGGCGGCCCCTCAGCGCGGGGCCAACAGCCCGGCCAGGGCCTCGGCGAGGGAGTCGAGGCGCGGATGGTCCCACATGACGGTGCTGTCGATCTCCATGCCGTAGTGGTCCTCGATGTCGGCGCACAGGGTGAGGGCGTACACCGAGTCGAGGCCGTACTCCGACAGCGGCACGTCGGTCCTGATCTGTTCGGCGGGCAGCTGGGCCTGGGCGGCCACGCACGCGCACAGGTACGTGCGCACCTCGTCCGGCGTCACCGACACCGACGGCTGAGCGAGTTCCGACATGGGGTTCTCCTGTTCTTGGTGGGGCGTGGTGGTGGGGTGTTCCTGGTCGGGCGGCCGTGGTCAGGCCCCGGTGGGGCGGCAGCCGAGGTCGAAGGTGAGCCCGGCGTCCAGGCGCCGGACGAGTTCGGCGTACAGCGGTTCGGCGAGCGCCGCGGGCAGCGGGTCGCGATGGTGGTCCATGTGCGCTCCCAGGCGGTGCAGACAGGCCCGCACCGCGAGCGGCCCGGGCACCGCCTCGCCCCCGTCGGACGGCCGGTGCCACCACAGGTTCAGGCAGGCCGACGCGGCGAGCACTCCCGTCCAGCGGGCGGCGAGAGCGAAGGCGCCCGGCCCGGCGGAGGGTCCGAGCGGCGCCCGGCCCAGCGACGCGGTGGCCTCGGCCAGGGCGCCGAGTTCGGCGCACCAGGTGCGGGACGCATCCCGCAACTCGTCGTCCGCGCTCGCCCGGGCCGCCCCGGAGAGCAGCGAGCGGGCCAGCGGGTCGCGCCCGCCGGCCGTCACGGCCAGGTCCGCGAACGCGAGCGGGGGCAGCGGCTCGCCAGGGGTGAAGGTCCGCGCGTCCAGCTCCGCGGCCTCGCCGTCCGCCCAGCCGCGGCGCGCCGTCAACGGCAGTTGGGGCAGCAGCGCCGACAGGCACGACACCCGGGAGGCGTGCCCGAAGGCCGTCGGCTGCACATCGCGCAGCAGCTTCTGGAACAGCGCCTGCGGCCCGCCACGCAGATAGAACTGCGAGCCGAGCAGCTCCGAGAGCCGGTAGACCGCCCCCATCAGGACCTTCGGTACGAGGGCCTTGACCGCCGCCGCGTACACCCCGGCCCGGGCTGTCGCGGTGTGCGCCGAGCGGGCGGCCACGGTGACGAACATGTCCGCCAGCAACAGGTCGGCGAAGGCCTCCGCGAGGATGCTCCGCGACAGCGGCAGATCCGTGGCCGCCGCGCCGTAGAGCCGGCGTCCGCGGGCGCCGCGCAGCGCGGTGCGCAGCGCCGTGTCGAGCAGCCCGACCGTCATGCCGGGCAGGGCGATCCGCGTCAGCTGGAAGGACCGCAGAGCCGTCTCGACACCGTGCCCGGGGTATCCCACGACGCTGTCGTGCGGTACGGCGCAGTCGGTGAACTCGGCCCCGCCGAGCGGCACTCCCCGCATCCCCGCGGTCGTGAACCGCTCCAGGTGCCGCACCCGCCGTGGGTCCCACGCTTCGGTGTCGAGCAGGAGCTGGGAGTGGCTGCGGCTGCCGGGGGCCGCGTCCGTGCGGGCGAACAGCACCGTCGTGCGGGCCCGGCGCAGATTGGCCACCACCTCCTTGCGCCCGTTCAGCCGCAGCCGGCCGTCGGCGCCGGGCAGGGCGGTGAGCCCGGCGCGGGACAGGTCGCCTCCGTGCTCCAGCTCGTGGTAGGCACAGGCCGCGGGCCCGCCGTCGAGGAGCCGGGCGGCCAGCCAGGTCTGCTGCGCGGTACTGCCCGCCGTCCAGACGTTGGCGCCGGCCATGAAGGAGCCCGCCCCGTAGCCGAGCCCCAGGCAGGGGTCGCGCCGGTACACCGTGCGCAGGACGTCCACCAGGGTCTCGAGCCCGGTGAACCGGCCGCCCAGCGCCGCCGGCACGAAGTGCGCGTTGAGCCCGAACACGTCCAGGAGCTCGACCCCGGGTGCGAGCAGTTCGCCCCGCTCGTCGGCGTCGACCACGGCCGCGCTGCCCACCGGATTCGCCGGGTGCGCCGCCAGGCCGAACAGTTCCTCCAGCGCCGCGACCTCCGTGCCCGGCAGACCGGGGGTCCGCGCCGGTGCGACCGTACTCATCGGACCGGGACCTCCTCGTCGCGCCGGGCGGGCGGGGGCGCAGCCGCGGGGACCAGCAGCGGTTCATAGGCGTCGTCGGGGGCCTCGTGGCCGGGCCGCAGGAGCTCGAGCGCACGCTCCAGCGCGGCCATCAGCCACACCGCCCGCGCCGCGTCCCGGGCGGGCGGGATCAGCAGCTGGACGGCCGACGCAGCCGCGAAGCACAGCTCGTAGCGGCGGGCCACGTCGAAGGCCGCGGCCGGTGTGGCGCGGGACGCGGGCGGCAGTGCCGCCATGGCCTCGGCGACGGCGGTGGCCTCCTCGTGGACCGCGCGTGCCAGGAGGTGCGCGCGCGAGGGCACCAGGCCGTCGCGGGCGAGCCGGGCCAGCCGGTCCACCGCCGCCGGCAGCCCCTGCACCACACTGCATCCCCGGCGGCTGGTCAGGCGCAGCGCCGCGGGGTCCAGGGCGGGCAGCCGCCCCGCGCCTCGCGTCCCGCGCAGTGCGGCCAGTGCGGGCACGTCGTGCGCACCGGTGCGCTGCAGCCGTGCCAGGGTCGGGAACTGCGCCGCGAGGGCCGCCCGGTTCACCGCCGTGCTGCCGTCGAAGACGGCGACGACGCGGTGGTCGCGCTCGAGCTTCTGGAACATCCCGTCGGCGTGGCCGTTCACCAGGAAGCCGCGGGCGCCCATGAGTTCGGCCAGCTCGTCGATGGTCTGCTGGACCACATGGGGCACCCCGGCCTTGACGAGGGCCGAGACCACGCTCATCTCGCCGGGCAGACAGTGCGCGGCCCGTGCCCCGACCAGCGAGGCCGCCCGGGCGAGCTCCAGGGAGGCGGCGGCCCGCCCGAGCACCCGGCGCGCGAGCGGCAGGGTGATCAACGTGGCGCCGTACAGGCGGCGTTGCCGCGCGAACGCGTAGGCCAGGCGCAGCGCATGGTCGCCCGCGCCCAGCGACAGTGAGGCGCAGACGGTCCGGGTCAGCTGCAGGGCCCGCAGCACGGTCTCCACACCGTCACCGACCCGGCCGATCAGCGCGGCGTTCGGCACCGGCGCCCCCTCGAAGCGGATCCCGCTGATGTCGGCGCCACGGATGCCGTGGGTGGGCTCCTTGGGCAACGGCTGCCAACTGCCCGCCGGCAGCCGGTCCTTGTCGACCAGGAACAGGCTGAAGCCCCGGGGTCCCCCCTCGGGCGACGTACGGGCCAGTACGCAGATGAGGCGCCCCCGCGTGGCGTTGTTGACGGGCCACTTGACCCCGGACAGCCGCCAACCGCCGCCCGGCATCGGCCGCGCCGCCAGCTGCCCGGCCAGCAGGTCGCTGCCGCGCCCCGGTTCGGTCAGGCCCCAGGAGACCACCGTGCCCTCGTCGCGCACCTGCCGGGCGAGCGTGGCGCGCTGCTCCTGGTCCCCCGCGATCCAGGTGCACACCGCGCCCAGGAACGTCTTGCCGTGCGCGACCGCGACCGTCAGATCGCGGCGCGCCACCGTACGCAGGGACGCGACCAGTTCGGGCAGTCCGCCCGGTGCACCGCCCAGCTCCGCGGGGACGTACGCGCGCGCGATCCCGCAGGCGTCCAGCAGTGCGCACTCCTCGGCGGGAAACTCCTCCAGGGCGTCGAGGCGGGCGCTGCGGGCGGGCGAGAACGGACCGCCCGCCCCGGCGGCAGCGTCCAGCGCGGCGTCCAGCACCTGGGCCAGACCCGGCGACCCCCGGGTCATGCCGCCGCCTTCGCCCGCGCCGCCCGGATCGCCGGGTCCAGGTCCTCGTACACCGGGGTGAGGGCACCGTCGAGGAACAGAGCGCGCATCTCGGAGCGCTGCACCTTGCCGCTCGTCGTCCTGCGGACCGCGCCCGGGCGCAGCAAGACCACACCGGCCGCGCGCACCCCGAACTGGCGCGAGAGCGTGGCGCGTATCCGCACGGTCAGCTCCTGCAGCTGCCCGACATCGAAACGGCCACGGATCTCGTGCGTCACCACCACCTTCTCGCGCGGCACGGCGACGGTGAACGTGGCGCCGGCCAGCGACGCCAACGGGGCATGTCGCAGGCGCATTTCGTGCTCGATGTCCTGCGGATACAGGTTGCGGCCGTGCACGATCAGCAGGTCCTTGATGCGGCCGGTCACGTGGAGCTCGCCGTCCAGGAAACCGCCGAGGTCGCCCGTGCGCAGGAACGGCCCCTCGCCGTCGGCGGTGTACGCCCCGAACGTCTGCGTGGTCGCCGCCCGCCGCTTCCAGTAGCCCCGGGCCACGCTGGGGCCGCGCAGCCAGATCTCGCCGGTCGTGCCCGGCGCCAGCACCCGGCCGCCCGTCGGGTCGACGATGCGCACGTCGAGGTCGGGCACGTCGCCGCAGCCCACCAGCTCCCGCGCGGGCCTGCCCGGGCGCGGATCCTCCAGGACGTGCTTCTCCAGGGCCGCGGGGTCGACCGGTGCGATACGCGGCGGCCGCGAGGCGCGGCCCGAGACGAAGACGGTGGCCTCGGCCATGCCGTAGCAGGGCGCGAGGGAGGTCGCGCGGAAACCGGCCGGGGCGAACCGCTCGGCGAACGCACGCAGCGTGGACGCCTGGATCGGCTCGGACCCGTTGGCGGCGAACCGCCAGCGCGACAGGTCGAGTCGGGCCAGCTGCGCGTCGGTGACCCGGCGCACACACAGGTCGTACGCGAAGTCGGGAGCGGCCGAGTAGCCGACGTCGTACGTGTCGATCAGCGCGAGCCACTGGTGCGGGCGCTTGAGGAACGCCATCGGTGACATCAGCGTGCAGCTGCTGCCCAGGAACAGGCTGGGCAGCAGCTGTCCCATCAGCCCCATGTCGTGGTACAGCGGTATCCAGCCGCCGAAGCCGGTGTCCTGCGTCAGGCCCAGCGAGCGGCGCAGACTCTCCGCGTTGTGCAGCAGATTGCCGTGGTCGACCATGACGCCCTTGGGGTCGCCGGTCGACCCGGAGGTGTACTGCAGCAGGGCGAGATCCGTGGCGCACGGCCCGGGGTCGTGCCACCGGTCGGTGTCGCCGAAGCCGTCGGCGTCGCTCGCCTCGGCGGGCAGCGCGAGCGCCTCGGCCGCGATCCACTGCCGCACCTCGGCCAGCTGGCCCGTGTCGGTCAGGGCGAGGCGCACCCGCGCGTCCTGGGCGATGCGGGTGACCCTGCGCTGCTGGTACTGGAACTGGCCCGGCATGGGCGAGGGCACCGCGACCACGCCGGCGTACAGGCAGCCGAGGAACGCCGTGACGAACGGCAGGCCCGGCGGGTGCAGCAGCAGCACGCGGTCGCCGGGGCGGCAGGTCCGCTGCAGCCCGGCGGCCACCCGGCGGGCCTCGGCGTCCAGTTGGGCGTAGGTGAGGGCGCGGGCGCCGTCCGGCGCGTCCGGGTCGTGTACGAAGGTGACGGCGACGCGGCCGGGGCGCTCGGCGGCCCGGCGGCGCAGCAGGTGCAGGGCGCTGCGCTCCTGCGGCAGGCTCTTGAGGGTCACGGGACGTTCCTCTCCGCACGCGGGGGCAGGAAGCGGTGGACCTCGAAGTAGTCGAGGTAGCGGCCGATCAGTTCGCGCTCCGGTGCCGCGCACGCGATGCCCGAACCCGCGAGCGCCGCTCGCAGATTGGCGGTGTCGAAGACGGGCCTGCTGCCCCGGTAGCCGAGGTCGTCGGCGGGCAGCTCGGGCCCGAACAGCGGCAGGAACCGGACCAGTTCGTTGTCCTCGCCCCGCTCGGCGGCCGCGGCCAGCTCGGCGTACCAGCGGGCGTAGGGGAGTCTGCGCAGCGGGTATCCGCACCCGGCCAGCAGGTCGACCAGCCGGTCCCAGGCCAGGGGCTGTGCGCCCGGCAGGTTGAAGGCGGTGCCGTGCCACGCGCCGCCGAGCGCCGTGTGGGCCACCGCGGCGGCGCAGTAGTCGACCGGCGTCATCTCCAGGAAGACATCGAACGACAGGGCGGCCCCGAGCTGAATACAGCCCTTCAGCGTCGCGTTGAGGAAGGTGTCGGTGGCGCAGGCCCCGGTGGTCTGGGCGCCGGTGATCTGACCGGGCCGGTACACGCACGTGGGCAGCCCGCGCTCGTGGGCCTGCGCCATCATCCGGTCGCCGACCCACTTGGTCTGCCGGTAGCCGCCGACCACGCCGTGCGGGTCGGTCGCCGCGTCCTCCGCCCAACGGTGGTCCCCGGGGCGGCCCGGATAGACGGCGAGCGAGGAGATGTAGTGCACCGGCTTGACGCGGTGCCGGCCGGCGAGCCGCAGCACCTCCCGCGTCCCCAGCACGTTGACCGGTTTCAGGCGGCGGTACGGCAGCGCGTAGCTGGACCAGGCCCCGTTGTGGACGATCATCTCCACGTCCCGGGCGAGTCGCAGATACGTCGGGCGGTCCAGCGCGAGGTAGGGCCGGCCGAGGTCGCCCGGCACCCCGGTGATCCGCCGCTCGTCGCCCGCGCGCCACACCCCGTACGACTCCATCGCCCGCCGCACACGTCGCTCGGCGTGGCGCGGGCTCTCGGCGCGGACCAGGACGTACAGGCGGGCCTTGGAGCGGTCGAGCAGTTCGCGGATCAAGAAGGCGCCGGTGTAGCCGGTCCCGCCGGTCACCAGGATGCTGCGGTAGGGGGCGGGGGCGGCGGGGAGCGCGCCCGGCTGCGGGGCGATGTCCGCCGGGAGCACGGCCTCGGCGGCCAGTTCGCGGGCCGCGAGCGACCGGGCGTGCCCGGTGCCGCCCACGGCCGCCGCGGGGACGCGGGCGGACAGGCGGCGGGCGAGCCCCTCCACCGTCGGGTGGTCGAACAGCTCGCGCACCCCGAGCCGCACGCCGGTGGCCTCCCGCAGGCGCGCCGCCATCTGCGCCGCCGTGAGGGAATCGCCGCCCAGCTCGAAGAAGTTGTCCTTGACACCGACCCGGCCGATGCCGAGGACGTCCGCCCACACGCCGGCGATCTGCGTCTGCTGGGGCGTCGACGGCGCGACGTACGCGGTCGCCGCCGTCTCCTCGCCGGTGACCGCGGGCAGCCGGGAGCGGTCCACCTTCCCGTTGGGCAGCCGGGGCAGCTCGGGCAGCACGACGAACCGGGACGGAATCATCGCGTCGGGCAGCTCCCGTGCGGCGAAGTCCCGCAGCCGGGCACGGAGTTCGGCCCACGCCGCCTGTGTCAGGGGTGCGTTGGACGTCTTGGGGAGGGATGCGTTCATGGCGCTGGATGCTCCCGGTGCTCGGACGGGACCGATACGGCGGATGCGGGCTCGAAGACCGCGTCGAACTCACCCACGCGGTCCGGCGGCGGGGGACACAGGCGCACCACGCGCCCGTGCGCGGCGGCCAGCGACGCGATGTCCTCCGGATGGACCGTGGCGTCCGCGTTCGCCTCCCACAGGGACCGCTCCACGTCCCAGGCGGTGAGGTCCCCGCCTGCCCCGCCGCCGAGCGCCGTCAGGGCCGTCAGCGGCCGCAGCAGCCGTCGGTCCGGTAGCCCGGTGACGGTCAGCGCCCGGTCGGGGCCGGTGCCGGTGAGGAGTTCGGCCAGTTTCGCCTCGTCGCCGATCTGGCTCCAGGCCAGCTCCACGCCCTCGGCGCCGGGGCCCGGGCGCTGTGCGTGGTGCGGGCCGTACAGCGTCACGTCCCAGCGGAACCGGGTGAGTTCGTTCGTGCTGTGGCCCCGCTTGAGCTCGATGCGTACGCCGGTGCCCGTCGCCGCGGCGAACTCGGTGAAGAAGCCGGTACTCAGGCACAGTTCCCGCTCCTCCGCCAGGGCCCGTGCGGCGGCCGCCGCCACCTCCCGGGCCGGGCTGAGGGCGGGGGAGCGGCGCACCTGCGTGTCGGCGTGGAAGGCCGGCAGCAGGGCGAGGTCGCGTACGTCGCCGATGAAGACGGCACCGGCCGGCCCCGCCACCCGCAGCGCGTCGGTGAGCACGCGGCGCAGATACCCGGAGCTCGGGAAGTACTGCACCACGGAGTTGAACAGGACCAGATCGGCACTGCCGTCGGGCAGCTTCGCCAGGAGCGTGGCGTCGCCCTGGCGCAGCGTGATGTGGTCGGGCAGCCTGCCGCCTGCGCCCACCTGCGCGGCGGCCCTGGACAGGGCCGTGGCGGACAGGTCGATGCCCAGGTACGACGCCGCGCCCGGGGCGAGTTCGCGCAGGTACAGGCCGACGCCGACCCCGACGTCGACCACCCTGCGCGGGCCGGTCGCGCGGATCCGCTCCAGGGTGCGCGCGAGCCACTCGTCCATCTCCGCCTCGGGCAGGGGCCGTTGGGTGTAGCTGCTCAGCCAGCCGTCGAAGTCGCCGGCGACCCCGTCGTCCGGCACGTACGCCCCCTCCCACACGTCGCGCCAGCGCTCCAGGTGCGACAGGGTCTGTGTGTCGCTCGCTCCCGGGGAGACGGGGGCGACGTAGGAGACGAGTTCGGCGGTGCCGTCGAAGCGTTCAGCGGCGACGACCGCGACGGCGGCGACCTCCGGGTGCCGGGACAGGACGCTCTCCACCTCGTCGGGCTCGATCCGGTGCCCGAGAATCTTCACCTGCCGGTCGACGCGGCCGAGGAACTCCAGCGCGCCGTCGGCCCGTCGGCGCACCCGGTCCCCGGTCCGGTAGACGCGGCCACCGGGCCCGGCGACGAACCGCTGCGCCGTCAGCTCGGCCTGCTCGTGATAGCCGGCGGCCACCCCGTCCCCGCCTATCCACAGCTCGCCGGCGACACCGATCGGCACGTGCCGTCCGTCGTCCGCCACGATGTGCACCGTGGTATTGGCGAGGGGGCGGCCGATCGGCAGCGCCGCCGCGTGCGGGTCGCGGTCCCGGTCGAGTTCGTGGACCGTGGACCAGATCGTGGTCTCGGTCGGCCCGTACATGTTGCACACCCGTACCGACGGCAGCGCGGCCAGCAGCCGCCGGGCCAGGCCGGAGGGGAACACCTCGCCGCCCACCAGCAGCGCGCGCAGCGGACGCAGGCACTTCAGGGCCTGGGGCTGCGCGGCCACCGCCGCCAGGAACGACGGGGTCGCCTGCAGCAGGGTGACACCGTGCCGTGCCACGAGATCGGTGAGGCAGCCCTCGCCGTCCGCGGGGGTGAGCCGTTCGATCATCCGCTCACCGCCCACCACGACCGACGCGCCACGGCTCAACGGCCACAGCAGTTCCAGGACGGAGATGTCGAAGGAGACGCTGGTGAGCGCCAGCACCACGTCGTCGGCGCTCAGGCCGACGGCACGGTCCATGCCGACGAAGAAGTTCACCACGTTGCGGTGGAGCACCACCGTGCCCTTGGGACGGCCGGTGGACCCGGAGGTGTAGATGACGTACACCGGGTCGTTCGGGCCGGCCACCTCCTCGAGCGGCTCGGCGCAGTGCGCGGCGATCGCGTCCGCGTCCTCGGCGAGGCGGACCACGGCGCGCGCCGGCAGCCCCTCGGGGCCGCCCGGGCCCACCACCAGGCAGTCCAGGACGGCGTCCTCGGCGATGTGACGCAGCCGCTCCGCGGGGAAATCCGGGTCCATCGGGACGTACGCGGCACCGCTGCGCACGACGGCGAGCAGGCTCACCACGAGCGCGGCCGAGCGGCGCACACTCACCCCGACACGGCTGCCGCGCCCCACGCCGAGCGAGCGCAGCTGCCGGGCGAGCCGGTTGGCCCGCGCGTCCAGCTCCCCGTAGCCAAGGGGTTCGCTCCCGTCATGGAGGGCCACGGCCCCCGGCGACGCCTCGATCCGGCGGGAGATCAGCCGGTCGACCGTGGCCTGATCGTCGTAGGGGACGGTCGTGTCGTTCCACGCGCGCTGGCAGCTCAGCTCCGCCGCGCCGCGCAGGTCGTCCGGGGGCGGGGCGTGCACATCGGCGGCGAGGGCGGTCAGGGCCCGCTGGTAGTAGCCGGCGAGCCGCCCGCAGAACTCCTCCTCGAGAACGGACAGATCGCAGTCCAGCCACAGGGCGAGGCGCCCGCCGGCCGGGTCGACGAGGAAGTTCGCCGCCAGCGGGTAGTTCGTCTCGGCGACACCGAAGCCGCTGTGGACCAGGTGGCCGGCCCCCCACTGCTGGTGGAAGTCCATGAAGTTGACGTACGAGTCCAGGGACAGACCCTGGTGCTCGCGCAGGATCTGCGCGTACGGATAGCGGCGATGCGCCGCAGTGCGCCGCTCGTGGGCGTGCACCTGCCCGGCCAGCTGAATCCACGATGCGCCGCGCGCGGCCGGCAGCCGCAGCGGCAGCGTGTTGAGGAAGACCCCGATGGCCTGGTCGCCGCCGTCCTCCTCCATGCGGCCGTGGGTGACGACCCCGGTCAGGATCTCGGCCGCGGGCGTCACACTGCCCAGGACCACCGCGTGAGCGGCGGCCAGCAGCGACTTGGGCGGCAGCGCGGCGGCCCGCGCGGCCGCTATGATCCTGGCCCCCGTCGCCCCGTCGAGACTCACGTCGAACCGCCGGGGCCGGGCCCGCGCCGTCCGCCGCGCCTCCCGCACGGGCAGCGGCGCGGCCTCGACGCCCGCCAACTCCTGTGCCCAAAAGGCGCGATGCTCCTCGTCCGCGACGGCCTCGCGTTCGGCGGCGACGAAGTCCCGGAAGGTGGAGCGCACTTCGGGCAGCCACAGGTCCTCGCCGCCGAGCGCGGCCCGGTAGCGCTCCACGATCTCGTCGAGCATGGCGGCGTCGCTCCACCCGTCGAGCGCGACATGGTGTTCGACCACGGACAGCTGGAACGCGCCGTCGTCGAGAGGGTGGGCGGTGCAGGCCAGCAGCGGGGCCTTCGTGAGGTCGAAGTCGTGCTGCTTCGCGGACCCGGCCCAGGCGCGCAGCCGCCGGTCTTGTTCCTCCGGGTTCGCGCCGCGCAGTGACTCGTCCACGTCGAGCGGCACCCGCGCGTCCCGGTGCACCAGCTGCAGCGGCTCGCTGTAGCCCGTCAGGTGGACGGAGCTGCGCAGAGTCGGGTGGCGGCGGACGGTGCCGTCCAGGGCCGCGCGCAACACGGCGGCGTCACAAGGGAGTTGGATGCGGATGCTGGTCACCACGCGATAGACGGATGAGGCCTCCTCGTACGCCGCGTGGAACACCATGCCCGACTGCATCGAGCTCAGCGGATACGCGTCGTCGAGCCCCGGCGGCAGCAGCGCCCGGTCGGCGTCCGACAGCAGCGAGAACGGGCCGGGGTGCGCCCGCCCGGGCGTGTGGGGCCGGGTGTGCGGGGCGAGCGCCCGTACCGTCGGGGCGTCGTACAGGTCCTGGAGGGTGAAGGTGCGACCACAGCGTTCGAGGCGGGTCCGCATGCGGATGCTCGTGAGGGAGTCGCCGCCGAGCGCGAAGAACGACACGTCGGGGTCGACGCCGGCCACGTCCAGGGCTTCGGCGAAGGCATTGTGCACCAGCTGTTCCACCGCGTCCGCGATACCGGGTTCCCCGCCGGGAGACGGCAGCGGATCCGCGGCGGGGGCGGGCAGGGAGTGGCGGTCCACCTTGCCGTTCGGCAACAGGGGCAGCGCCTCCAGCGGTACGACGGCCGACGGCACCATGTACGCGGGCAGGCGCGCGGCAAGGGCCTGTGTCAGCTCCTCTGGCGTGACCTGGGGGGCCACGACGTGAGCGAGGAGGCGGCGCCCGCCGTCGCCGAGCCGGGGCGCGGTCACGACGGCGGCCTCGACCCCGTCGAGGGCGAGCAGCGCCGACTCGATCTCGCCCGGCTCGATGCGGAAGCCGTGCAGCTTCACCTGGTGGTCGATGCGGCCGCGGTACTCCAGGACCCCGTCCGCGCGCAGCACCGCGAGGTCGCCCGTCCGGTAGAGCACGCCACCTTCCGGCCCGAACGGGTCGGGGACGAACTTCTCGGCGGTCTGCTCCGGCCGCCCCAGATAGCCGGCCGCGACCTGGACGCCGCCGATGTACAGCTCGCCGACGGCCCCGTGGGGCAGCAGTTCGCCGCCCGGCTCGAGCACGTACAGGCTGGTGTTGGCGACGGCGCGGCCGATGGGGACGGGGCCGAGGGTGTCGCGGGTGCCGCACCGCCAGTGCGTGACGTCGATCGACGCCTCGGTGGGTCCGTAGAGGTTGAACAGCGCGGGTGCCTCGTCCCCGCTCCCGTACCGGGCCAGGAACGACGCCACCGTCTCGGGCCGCAGTGCTTCGCCGCTGCAGAGCACTCGGCGCAGGTCCGGCAGCTTCGCCGACGTGTCCTCCGCGAGGAACAGGTCGAGCATGGGCGGCACGAAGTGCGCGGTGCTCACCCGGTGTTCCCGCATCGCCGCGGCCAGCGCGCGCGGATCGCGGTGGGCGCCCGGCGCCGCCAGATGCAGCCGGGCCCCGGCGATCAGCGGCCAGAAGAACTCCCACACCGACACGTCGAAGGTGAACGGCGTCTTCTGCAGGACGCGGTCCGCGGCCGTGAGCCGGTACTCCTCCTGCATCCACAACAGCCGGTTGACCACTCCGCGGTGTGGCACGGCCACACCCTTGGGCGCGCCGGTGGAACCCGAGGTGTAGATCACGTACGCGAT
Organism: Streptomyces sp. NBC_01450; assembly: GCF_036227505.1. Classification (NCBI taxonomy): domain Bacteria; kingdom Bacillati; phylum Actinomycetota; class Actinomycetes; order Kitasatosporales; family Streptomycetaceae; genus Streptomyces; species Streptomyces sp. NBC_01450. The sequence goes on from NZ_CP109481.1 coordinate 1,957,077, forward strand.
GTCGGTGGGCCGGACGTCGGGCAGTGCGCCCGGCGCGGCCGCGGGCCGCAGGGGCAGCACCTCGTCGACCGCGACGACCTCGGCCTCCGTCCCCCGCACCCGGTCGGCCAGCCGCGAGCAGCTCAGCACGGTCCGCACCCCGGCGTCCGCGACCTGGAATTCGAGCCGCGCGGCGGGCAGTTCGGGGTCCAGCGGCAGATACGCGGCGCCCGACATGAGCACACCCAGCAGGGAGACCACCAGGTCCAGGGAGCGCTCCTGGCACACACCGACGACACTTCCCCGGGCCACGCCCCGCTCGCCGAGGAGGGCCGCGAGCCGACGGGCCCGGCCGACGAGTTCGCCGTACGTCAAGGACGCGCCGGACACCTCGGCGGCCACCGCGTCGGGGGTGCGCGCGGCCTGCGCCTCGACCAGGCCGCTCAGCGGCGTGCCGAGGTCGTAGTCGCGGACCCGGGGTGCGGACCGGGCGAGCACGTGGGCCCGCTCGGCGTCGTCCATCACCGTGAGGCCGCCCAGGGTGAGACGGGGCTCGCGGAGGGCGTGGCGCAGCAGGGCCAGCAGCCGCCGACTGTGCGTGGCCGGTGCGCCGACGTCGTGGCACTGCGGGTTGGCGTCGACGTTCAGCCGCACGCGTGTGGTGCGGGGGTCGCAGAAGAAGTCCAGCTGGAGATCGTCCACAGGCCCGGAGGACACATGGTGCGCGATGCTCGGCAGACCCGCGAAGACCAGGTCGGAGTCGAAGGTCACGACATTGACCGTCGTGCCGCCCGGGCGGCCCCGCGGACCGTCCCGGAGCACCTCGCGCCACAGTTCCTCCCCGCGCAGGCGCTGGTGGCGCAGCGTACGGCCGAGCTCGCCCGCGGTCCGCGCGACCAGTTCCGCGAAGGTGTCGGTGCGTGGCGCCTCGAACGGCACCGGCACCTCGTTGGCCCACATCGCCGGCGTCGTCACCGCTGCCGCGAAGGGGCGGGCGGGCAGCGGGATCCGCAGCAGGGTACGGGGAGCCGAGGTGATCCGGCACTGGTACGCGGCCACGGCCGCGACGAGGACCGCGGACGTGCGGACCCCCAGTTCGTCGGCCACGGTCCGCAGCCGGGCGACGTCCGCCTCGGGCAGGTCGGTGGTGTGCCGCAGCAGCCCGCGGGCCTGCGCCGTGGTGCGCTGCCCGAGGCTCACCGGCTCGGGGCACTGCCTGAACCGCTCGCGCCAGTACGCGCGGTCGCGCCGGTGTGCCGCGGATTCGGCGTAGGCGAGGTCCGCGTCGACCAGGTCGCGCAGCGACAGGGTGCGTGAGGCCGCGGGATCTGTCCGGGCCGCGTAGGCCGTGTAGAGCTCGGCGACGCGCCGCAGATGGATGCTCTGGCCGAGCCCGTCCATGAGGATGTGGTGGTAACGCAGGTACAGCAGCGTGCTGTTCGCGGACTCCCGGATCAGGACGTGCCGCACCAGCGGACCACGGGTCAGTTCCACCGGCCGCGACAGGTCCGCGCGCATCCAGTCGACAGCCGTCGTACGCGGTTCAGCGGCATCCGAGACGTCGAGGAACTCCAGGCAGCCATCGGCCCCTTCGGTGACGACCTGCACCGGCGCGTCCCCGTCGTCCGGGCCCTCGAGGAGCTCGAACCGTACCCGCAGGGTCTCGGCCTCCTCCAGTGCCGTACACACCGCACGGCCGAGCAGGGCGGCGTCGACGTGGCCGCGGATCTCCAGGTAACTCGCGCAGTGGTAGCGGGGGTTGCCCGGATCCATCATCTGCGCCGTCCAGATCCCCCGCTGGGCCGACGTCAGAGGCAGGCGTGTGTCCGGCTTGGTGTGTGGCATACCGCGCGACTCTCCTGTCCGAGGCCCTGACCCGAGCCCGCCGGTTCCCCCGCGGGCATCCCGAATGTGTCAAAGCCGCCCTGAGGCTCGCAGGAGCCGTGCTCGAGACCGCCTGGAGGTCCGCTGTGCCCGGCCCGATCCATGGGAATGCCTTTGCTCCGGTGGGCTAGCGTCGTCACGCGAGGTGCTCGGCCGTCCCCTTCGAGGAGAGCAGGACCAGCGATGCAGGACGAGCGGTCCGTGTCCGTGTCCGTGGCCACCGACCCCGGCGCGGCCTCACCGGCGCCCGCCGCGGCTGCCCTGGCGCCGCCGCCCGCGGCGCGGCGGCGCGGCGTGCTCCTGGTGGCCATGGCGGCGACCTTCATGGCGATGATGGACTCGTACATCGTCAACGTCGCCGTCCCGTCCCTGCGCAGCGACCTCGACGCGTCGGTGTCGGCGGTGGAGATGACCGTCGGCGGCTACATCCTGGTGTACGGGCTCTTCCTGGTGACCGGCGGCCGGCTCGGCGACATCGTCGGCCACAAACGGATGTTCCTGGCCGGTCTGGGACTGTTCACCGCCGCCTCGCTCGCCTGCGGCAGCGCACCCGGCATGGGATCGCTGATCGCCTTCCGATGTGTCCAGGGCCTCTCCGCCGCCCTGTTCTTCCCGCAGATCCTCTCCGTCATCCAGACCACCTTCGAGGGGGCACGGCGCGAGCGCGCCCTCGCGCTCTTCGGCGTCACCATCGGACTGGCCGCCATCACCGGCCAGTTGATCGGCGGTGTCCTGGTCCGGGCGGATCTGTTCGGATGGGGCTGGCGTCCCATCTTCCTGGTCAACGTGCCGCTGGGCCTGGTGGTCATCGCCGGCGCCGCGGCCACCATGCCCGGCGTCGAGGCCGGCCGCCGCGCCCGCCCCCGCCTCGATGTGCCCGGCGTGGGCCTGCTCACCCTCGCACTGCTCCTGCTGTCCTTCCCGCTCGCCGAAGGACGCACCGCCGACTGGCCCTGGTGGTGCTTCGCCCTGATGGGCCTGTCGGTGCCGTTCTTCGCCGTGTTCGGCCTGTGGGAACGCAAACTGGCCGCGGACGGCGGCCAGCCACTCGTCGCCCCCGGGCTGCTGCGGCTGCGCGGCTACCGCTCGGGCAACGCGGTCTTCCTCGCCTTCTTCGCCTCGAACGCCGGACTGTTCTTCGTGCTCGCCGTCCAGCTGCAGAGCGGCCTCGGCTACTCGGCCCTGCAGGCCGGCCTTCTCTTCGCCCCGCTGGCAGTCGCCTTCACCACGGTCTCCCTGGTCGTGCCGAGGGTGTCCGCCCGGCTCGGACTGCATGCGCTGACCGCGGGCTACGGACTCAACGCCCTGGGCTATCTGCTGTTGTTGCTGACCTCGCTCGCCGCGGGCGACGACCTCACCGGCCCGCTCCTGATTCCCGCCCTCGTCGTCATCGGCGTGGGCCAGGGCCTGGGGGTGAGCCCCCTGCTGGGCGCCGCGCTGGCCGATGTGCCGCCGCAGGAGGCGGGCAGTGCCGCCGGAGTACTGGAGACGGTGGGGCAGTTCGGCATGTCCCTCGGGATCGCGCTGGTCGGCCTGCTCTACTTCAGCACGCTCGACGCCGCCTCGTCCCCGCACGCATACGCCCACGCGTTCACCGTGACGCTGGTCCTCAACCTGCTCCTGTCGCTGCTGGCCCTGGCGTTCGTGCCGCCGCTGCGCAAGGCGGCCGCGGGTCCGACCGGGAGCTGAGGCCCCCGCTGCACCGTGCACCGTGCCGCGGACACACCCGTCCGTAGATCGATGACGGTCACCAGCGACTATTTTCACGCACGCGTGCATGGGCACACGCTGGGGGAGCGGGACGAGGAACTGGGAGAGGGCGCTGTCGGTGCTGGAGGTGCCGGGTGAGCGATCGACGTTAAATCGAGGGGGAATCAATGAGTGATTGAGGTAGCATGGGTGCGGAGGTGAGCGCTGTGCCCAACGAGGAAGAGGCGCTTTTCGGCGCGGTCGACGCACTGCTGGAACAGGTCGCCCAGGACCCCCTGCCGCCCCCGGCGGAGCGCAAGCGTCTACGGGAAGCCGCAGGTCTCAGCCAGGGGCAGATCGCCAAGGCACTGGATGCCCGGCGGGAATCCGTCGGCAACTGGGAGACCGGCCGCAGCGAACCCCGACCTCCGAAGCGAGCCGCCTACGCCCGGCTCCTGGACGGCCTGGCGGCGCGCTTCCCGACGGTTCCCGACGCGGCCGTGCCCGTGCGGGACACGGCGGTGCGTGAGACGTCCACCGGCGTCCCCGCCCCGGCGGAGGCGCGGGCTGTGTCCACACATCCGGCGCCCGAGGCTGCGGCCCTGCCAGCTGAAGAGAACACCCGGCCCCGCCCCGCCAAGACCGCGGCTCCGGCCGCCGCGTCCCCTCCGGTGCGCGCCGTCAGGCCGTCGGCGACATCGCGCCGCCCGGGCGTGAAGAAGGCGGCCCCGGCGAACACTCCGGCAGGCGTCGACCCGCGCTTCGAGAACGGCCCGCTCGCCGTGGTCGACGTCGAAGACGGCCAGGTCCTCGCGTACTGTGTGGGCGGCCTGGTTCTGGACGTGCCCGCCAAGTCGATCCCGGCGCTGGTCGACTGGACCCTCAAGGAGGCCAGGCTCGGGCAGCCGAAGCTGTCCGGCCCGGGCAAGGACGCCGACCCGCTGCTCGTACTCACCGAGGCCGCGCTGGAGCGCTACGGCCTGCCGGTCGCCCTCACGGAGGAAGAGCGGCTCGCCGGGCGGATCCCGGAGGGCCACAAGGTCATCAAGCAGCTGGTCCGCGCGGACTGGAAGTTGACGAAGCGCGGGTTCGGGCCGTGGGCGCGGATCTACCGTCCGGCGCAGGGCTCGGAGCGGGCCTGCGTCCAGCTGTGCATCCCGTCCTGGAACGCGCTCGACACCCGCCACTGGGGCGAGGCCGGGCAGCTCCCGCCGGCCGAACTCGCCCGGCTCCTGGGCGTGTACGCGTCCCGGGTGATGACGCCGCGCGGCTCCACCGCCGTGACCGGCCTGGAACTCATGACCGCCCTGCACCCGCCGACCCACGCCGTGCGCGACGAAGCCACCGGCGCGTTCCGGAAAGCGGACGTCAAGACGCCGGGCTCCCTGGGCGAGCACCCGGTGGACTGCGCGCCGTGCGAAGCCCCGGACGGGCACCCGGTGCTCAAGGACCTGCCTCGCTTCCACGTCCGCGGCCCCGGCGAGAAGCTGTTCGAGGAGGCGTACGACTGGGCGCGCCCGCTCACCGACGCCGAATGCACCAAGCGGCACTTGGTGGGCATCGACGTGAACATGGCCTTCGCTGCCGGAGCCAACGGCCTGACCGTCGGCCTCGGTGAGCCGACGCAGGTCAAGAACCCGGTGTTCGACCCGAAGCTGCCCGGCTCGTGGCTGGTCGACCTGTCCCACGTCGACCTGTCCCGCGTGAAGGTCGGCAAGGAGTGGGTGGAGCTGGACGGCAGCCTGCTGCCGAGCCCGTTCACGCCGAAGGGCGAGCGCCCGACGGGACCGGCCTGGTACGCGACGCCCACCGTGGCGTACGCGCTGGAGCTCGGGTACGACGTCGCGCCGGTCGAGGCGTGGGTGCGCTACGACAACGGCCGCTACCTGGACGCCTGGTACAACCGGCTGCGCGACGCCTACCTCGCCACGATGGCCGACCTCGGAGTCGACGCGGACCTTTCCCCGGCCGAATTCCTGGTGGCGATGGACGGCTACCGCAACCGTGACCCGGAGCTGGCGATCGTGGTGTCCGCGGTCAAGGCGACGGTCAAGGGCGGCTTGGGCAAGCTGCGCGAGCGGCCCCGGGGCGAAGGCTGGAAGCCCGGCGAGCCGTGGCGGGCGCTGTCCCGGCCCACCTGGCGGCCGGACATTCGTGCGGCGGTCATCTCCCGCACACGGATCAACCTCCACCGGAAGCTGCTCAAGCACGCGGCGTTCACCGGCCAGTACCCGGTGGCGATCCTCTCCGACTGCGTCGTGTACGCGGCCGACGGCGAGAGCCCGCTGGACTTCCTGCCCTACCGGGACGGCAAGCCGCTGCCGGGCGGCTTCAAGCTGGGAGTGAACCCGGGCCTGGTCAAGTGGGAGGGCACCCAGAGCGTGCTGTGGGGCGAGGGCGTCCGCGAGCAGTTCGACGCCCCCGAGCTCAACCTCGCCCGGTACATCAAGGACGGCACCGTCACCAACGCCGACAGCGGGGAGTAGGCAGGCATGAGTGTGTTCGGGGACGGCCTGGAAGCCGCGGTGCAGAAGGCGTTCACCCGTCCGGCGCCCAAGAGCGCGGGCGCGCAGATGCGGTATCTGGTCAAACAGCTCAAGGGCACCAAGGCGGTCGCCCAGTTGCTGCGGATCTCCCAGCGCACCGTCGAGCGGTACGTGAAGAACCAGATCAAGAAGCCACGTCCGGACCTCGCCGCCCGGCTGGAGAGCGAGGTGAAGAAGCGGTGGCAGCCGCAGATCCGGGCGAAGGCCCGCGAGAAGGCGGCGACCACCGGCGGCATCATCATCGACACCCGCGCCCGCCTCGGCTACACCGCGCCGATCGGGTCCACGGACCAGGACCGCATCCGGCACCTGACCGTCGCACTGCCGCCCCGCTACGCCGCCCGCCTCTTCGACGCCCAGGAACAGGGCGCCGGCGACGACCGCCTGCGGGAGATCGCCGCCGAAGCGCTCAAGGAGGTGTACTTCCAGGACGGCGGCCGCCGCGCAGGCAGCCTGGAGGAGGTCCGCTTCACCGACATCCAGCACCTCGACTTCGACCTGTAGGCGCGCCCCGAACACGCGAGTGGGGCGGGACGGTCGGCGCCTGGCCGCTCGAGAAGGGCGGCGAGTGACCGACGCCCCGGGCTCGGACGGCGGACCTGGGGCGTCATGCTGCATCCAGGCTGCCTGTCCGGTGACGGAATGCGCCCCTTGGGGTATCGCCGCGCCGCTGGGTGGTGCGGGAGTCCTTGTGGTCGGCTCAGCGCTACGCCCTGTCCGGGAACGCAGGTGGAGCGTTCGCAGGCACGCAGATCGGGCATGCACCCCGCCTGATTACAGATACCTGGAAAGATCTGGCAGGACGGCTGAAATCAGCCACTCTCGTGAGATGTCGGCGGCACCCTCGCAACGCTCACTGGCTGAGGCGTTCCGGGCTGTGTCGGGCTTCTGAAGATCGCCGTCGACACGCGACGAGCCGCCACGCCGAGAAGCGTTTCGACTTCGTTCCGCAAGAGTGCGAGGTCACCCGGGAAGGGCTTGGCCGAGACGGCGTTGAGGTCGTTTCAGGGCCGGATCCGATCATCGTTCGGGGGCTAGGGTGAAGTCCTTCCCGCGACTGCTCCGGAGGTGCCCTCCCAGTGACGGATTCCTTTGTTCACCTGCACAATCACACCGAATATTCGATGCTCGACGGCGCGCAGAAGCTCAAGCCGATGTTCGCCGAAGTCGAGCGTCAGGGCATGCCGGCCGTCGCCATGAGCGACCACGGCAACATGTTCGGTGCGTACGAGTTCCATCAGGTGTCCAAGGGTGTCGACGGCGTCAAGCCGATCATCGGGATCGAGGCCTACGTCGCGCCGTCCTCGCGCCGGAACCGCAAGCAGGAGTTCTGGGGTCCGGGCGGCCAGCGGGCCATGTCGGACGACGGCGAGGGCTCGAAGGACGTCTCCGGCGGTGGCCGGTTCACGCACATGACGATGTGGGCGCAGAACGTCCAGGGCCTGAAGAACCTCTTCTACCTGTCCACCGAGGCCAGTTACACCGGTCAGTTCCCCGCCGGCAAGCCGCGGATGGACATGGAGCTGATCAGCGAGCACGCGGGCGGCATCATCGCCACGACGGGCTGCCCGTCCGGGGCGATCCAGACGCGGCTGCGGCTGAACCAGTACGACGAGGCCCGTGAAGTCGCTGCCGCCTACCAGGACATCTTCGGCAAGGAGAGTTACTTCCTGGAGCTGATGGACCATGGGCTGTCCATCGAGAAGGACGTCCGCGACGGGCTGTTGCGGCTGGCCAAGGATCTGAACATTCCGCTGCTGGCCACGAACGACGCACACTATGTGCACGAGGACCAGGCCGACGCGCATGACAACCTGCTGTGCATCGGGGTGGGCAAGAACAAGGACGACCCCAAGCGGTTCCGGTTCCAGGGCAGCGGCTATTACCTCAAGACCGCCGCCGAGATGCGGGAGCTGTTTGCGGAGCTGCCGGAGGCCTGCGACAACACCCTCCTGATCGCCGAGCGCATCGAGTCCTACGACTCCGTCTTCGAGAACGTCGACGAGATGCCGCAGTACCCGGACGTGCCGGAGGGGGAGACGCAGGAGTCCTGGCTGCGCAAGGAATGCCTCAAGGGCCTGGCCATGCGCTACGGCGACCCGATCCCGGCCGAGGTCATGGAGCGCTTCGAGACCGAGATGACGGTCATCGGCCCCATGGGCTTCTCCTCCTACTTCCTCGTGGTCGCCGACATCTGCCGCCACGCCCGCGACAACGGAATCCCGGTCGGGCCCGGCCGCGGGTCGGCCACCGGCTCGATCGTCGCGTACGCGACCCGCATCACCGAGCTGTGCCCGCTCGAGCACGGCCTGCTCTTCGAACGCTTCTTGAACCCTGAGCGCATCAACCCGCCCGATGTCGACCTCGACTTCGACGACCGCCAGCGCGACGCCATGGTCCGCTACGTCACCGAGAAGTACGGCGACGAGTACACCGCCATGGTCAACACCTTCGGCAAGATCAAAGCCAAGAACGCGATCAAGGACTCGTCCCGCATCCTCGGCTACCCCTTCCAGCACGGCGAGCGCATCACCAAGGCGCTCCCGCCGGACATCATGGGCAAGTCGATCCCGCTGGACGGCATCTTCGACTCCGCGCACCCGCGCTACGGCGAGGCCGGCGAAATCCGGACGATGTACGAGAACGAGCCGGAGGTGAAGAAGGTCATCGACACCGCCAAGGGTGTCGAAGGCCTGACCCGCGGCACCGGTGTGCACGCGGCCGCGGTCATCCTGTCCAAGACGAAGCTGACCGAGCGCATCCCGCTGCACATGCGCGCCAAGGACGGCGTCAAGATCACCGGCTTTGACTACCCCAGCTGCGAAAACATGGGGCTGGTCAAGATGGACTTCCTGGGCCTGCGCAACCTGGGCGTGATCGACCACGCGCTGACGAACATCCGCGACAACCGCGGCGTCAAGCTGGCCACCGTCGACCCGGGCAACGGCGACACCAGCGTCACCGTGATCCCGCTGGATGACAAGAAGACCTTCGAGCTTCTCGGCCGCGGCGACACGTTCGGCGTGTTCCAGCTCGACGGCGGCGGCATGCGCGCGCTGCTGAAGCTGATGGAGCCCTCCCGCTTCGAAGACATCGCGGCCGCCCTCGCCCTGTACCGGCCCGGCCCGATGGCCGCCAACGCGCACACCAACTACGCGCTGCGGCAGAACGGCAAGCAGGACCCGGACCCGATCCATCCCGAGCTGAAGGAAGTCCTGGACCCGATCCTGGGCTCCACCCACCACCTGCTCATCTTCCAAGAGCAGATCATGGCCATCGCCCGGACCCTGGCCGGCTACACGCTCGGTGGCGCCGACATGCTGCGCCGCGCGATGGGCAAGAAGAAGCCCGAGGTGCTGGCCGCCGAGTGGCAGAAGTTCCACGACGGCATGGCCGACAACGACTACTCGGAAGAGTCCATCAAGGCGATCTGGGACGTCATGCTCCCGTTCTCCGGCTACGCGTTCAACAAGTCCCACACCGCGGGCTACGGACTCGTCTCCTACTGGACCGCCTACCTCAAGGCCAACTACCCGGCCGAGTACATGGCGGCCCTGCTCACCTCTGTCGGTGACGACAAGGACAAGGCCGGCATCTACCTCGCCGATGCCCGCAAGCTCGGCGTCACCGTCCTCGCGCCGGATGTGAACGAGTCGCTCGCCGAGTTCGCGGCCGTGGGCGACGACGTCCGCTTCGGACTGCTGTCCGTGCGCAACGTGGGCGACAACGTCATCGAATCGATCATCGCGGCCCGCAAGTCCAAAGGGAAGTTCACTTCGTTCTCAGACTTCCTCGACAAGGTCGACCTGCCCGCGCTGAACAAGCGGGCCGTGGAATCCCTCATCAGATCCGGCGCCTTCGACTCCCTCGGACACACCCGCAAGGGACTGTCCGCCGCCCACGAGAGCGCCATCGACGCAGTCGTCCCGCTCAAGAAGGCAGCCGCCTACGGACAGGACGATCTCTTCGCCGGCCTCGGCGACGCAGCCGGCGACGACAGCTTCAGCCTGGACGTGCCGGTCAGCGACGACGAATGGCCCCGCAAACAACTGCTGTCCATCGAACGCGAGATGCTCGGCATGTACGTCTCCGCGCACCCGCTGGACGGCACCGAACACATCCTGTCCAACAACCGCGACACCACCATCGTGGACCTGCTGGCGTCAGGGCGCACCGAAGGCGTGGTCCGCCTCTCCGGCCTGATCACCAGCGTCCAGCCCAAGATGACCAAACAAGGCAACGCCTGGGCCATCGTCAACCTCGCCGACCGTGACGGGACGATCGAGGTCCTCTTCTTCCCCGCCACCTACCAGATGGTCGCCGCCGCCCTGGTGGAGGACAGCGTCATCACCGTGCAAGGCCGCGTCAACGACCGCGACGGCGCCATCAGCATCTTCGGGCAGGAACTGCAGGTCCTCGACGTGACCTCCGTCGAACGCGACGGCGCGGCCCCCGTCCAGCTTCGGCTGCCCTATCACCGCATCAACGAGCCGTGCATCAACGAACTCAAACGCATCATGGGTGCCCACCCCGGCCAGAATCCCGTTCAACTCGCGGTGCGCGGCCCGCTGAAAACCATCGTCTACCAGCTTCCCTCGCTGGTGAACGCCGCGACCATCGCCTCAGACATCAAGGGATCCTTTGGCCCGGAGGCGTGGCAAGGGGTGGCATGAGCGAGGAAGCCAGTACAGGCGAGCCGCACGACTTGGGCACCGGCCACCGGTTCGGCGCCGGCCAGGCAGGCCAGCGTCTTGCTGCGATCGCGGGGCAGCAGCAGCCCGGCCAGGTACTCACGGAACCCCGCGTCGCCGGGCCAGCGTGCCGAAGGGATCATCGAAGCGAGCGGCGTACTCTTCCAGCGGACCGGGCGCGGGCGGACACGGCAGTCGCTCCGTCATCTCAGGCTCCCCAGGCCGAAGTTGACGCCTTCACCTCACGGCCTGCTCCCGCACGAACCCGCCGTCAACAAACCATCGCCAGAACCGGTCATCCGCCAGGCTCCAGGCTCACGCCTGGCACGTGGTGTGAGGTGGCTGGTCCGGTAGGTAGGTTGAGCGTTCATTTGCGGTGAGGTCGCGGCCGATGGCCTGGCAGATCTGGTCGATTGCCGCAGCGGGCACGGGCAGGGCCACATCCCACCTGCGAAGGGTCTGGTCGGCGCTGCCGGTGAGCAGGGTGCGGCCGTCTGCGCTGAACACCAGCGCGAGCACAGTGCTCGTGTGCCCGGTGAGTGTGGCCAGGGCGCTGCCGGCGGCCGTGTCCCAGAGTCGCACCGTGCCGTCGATGGCGCCGACGGCCAGGATGCGGCTGTCCGGGCTGAAGGCCATCGATCCCGCCTCGCCGGTGTATCCGGGCAGGCTTGCGCGGTGGTGGCCGGTGGCTGTGTCCCACACCTGTATGGTGCGGTCCTTGCTGCCGCCGGCGGCCAGTGTGCGCCCGTCCGGGCTGAACATCACCGAGGTCACTGCACTGTTGTTCCCGGCCAGGCTCTCGCGCGCGCGGCCCGTGCCCGGATCCCACAGCCGCACCGAACCGTCTTCCCCGCCGACCGCGAGGGTGTGCCCGTCCGGGCTGAACGCCACCGAGGTGACCGCGGCGGTATCGCCAGCCAGGCTCCTGAGGACCCTTCCGGTGCCTGTGTTCCACAGTTGCACTCCGATGGCGGTGCTGCCCATGGCCACGGTGTGCCCGTCCGGGCTGAACGCCACCGAGGTGACGGAGGGAACTGCGTCCTTGCCCAGGCTCACCCGCAGGCGGCCGACCCCCGTGTCCCACACGTCCGCTCCGAACCCTGAGCTGTTGGCGGTGGCCAGGGTGCGCCCGTCCGGGCCGAAGGCCACCGAGGTGACCAATGAAACGGTGCCCGGGCCCAGGCTCTCGCGGAGGCGGCCCGCTGCTGTATCCCACACCCGCACCGGTTTGATACCGGTACTGGTGGTGGCCAGTTCGCTTCCGTCCGGGCTGAACGCCATCACGTCCGCTTTCATGAGGGGGCCGCCGAGAACAGACCGGGACGCGCCGGCGGTCATGCCCCACAGCCGCACGTTGCCGTCCTCATCGCCGGTGGCCAGCATGCTTCCGTCCGGGCTGAAGGCCACGGAGCGCACGCCGTGGGCATGGCCGGCCAGGCTCTTCGTGAGGCGGCCGGTGCTGGTGTCCCACAGGCGTATGGTGCGGTCGTCGCCGCCGGTGGCCAGGGTGCGTCCGTCGGGACTGAAGGCCAGGGAGGTCAATCTGACGGTGGCCTCGGAGCCTGCCGCGTCGGAGCCTGTGGCCAGAGCTCTCCGCAGGCGGCCGGTGGCCGTGTCCCACAGTCGCAGCGTGCCATCCTGGCCGCCGGCCGCCAGGATGCGGCCGTCCGTGTTGAACGCGACCGAGGTCACGATGCCGCTGAGCGGTGGGAGGGTAGCCCGTGGGCGGCCGGTGCCGGTGTCCCACAGGCGTATGGTGCGGTCGTCGCCGCCGGTGGCCAGGGTGCGTCCGTCGGGACTGAAGGCCAGAGAGGTCACGCCCGCAGCGGTCCCGGAGGGTGTGGCCAGCGACCTTCGCAGGCGGCCGGTGGCCGTGTCCCACAGTCGTAGCGTGCCATCCTGGCTGGCGACCGCAAGGATACGCCCGTTTGGACTCAACGCCTCCGTAGTGGCCTCGGGATCCTGGGAGACCGAAGTTTCGGGATCCGCCAGGAGATTCTTGCGAGTGTGGCCGGTAGCCACGTTCCACAGATCCACCCCATGTCCCAGGCTGCTGGCGGTGGTGAGAGTCCGTCCGTCCGGGGTGAACGTCACCAGGGCAGCAGCGTCGTTCTGCCTGCCTGGCCAACCGAAGCTTCTGCGGAGGCGGCCGGTGTGCGCGTCCCACAGCCACAGTCGCTCCTCACTGTCCCCGGTGGTGGCCAGGGTGCGGCCGTCGGGGCTGAATGCTACCGAGGTCACTGCTGCGCCGCGCTGGCCGGTGAGCCGGTGCTTCAGAGGCATGGCTGCGGCAGCGTAAAGGCTTTCTGTGGCCTGGGTGGTCGGGCTGGTTCGGTAGGCCTGGACGGCCAGCAGGGAGGCCAGGTCGGAGTTGGTGGTGATGAGGGCGGCGGACTGTGCGGCGAGCTGGCGGGACAGGGCGACCTGCCGTGCGGTGTCGGCGCTGCGCCGTTGCTGGTCGCTGGTCCGGCTCTGCTGCCAGGCGATCAGGCTCGCGGTGACTGCCAGGACCAGCAGGATGGACAGGGATGCGGTCAGTGCGCGCAGGCGTCGGGTGGCGCGGGCGGCAGCGCGCTGTTCGCTGTCGTGGGCCTGGAGGCTGGTGGTGAGAAAGGCGTTCTCGAGCGCGGTGAGGTCGGCGCACGGCTCGGGGCCGAAGTGTTCTTGGACGGTGGCGAGGCGGCTGCCGCGGTACAAAGCGCCTGCATCGTGGCCCAGTTCCTCCCAGGCGTGGGCGGCTTCGGTGAGTTTGCGGTGGGCGCGCAGGCGTTCGCGGTCGTGTTCGATCCAGTTGCGTAGCCGGGGCCAGGCGGTGAGCAGGGCTTCGTGGGCGAGGTCGACGGTGTCGTCGTCCTGGGTGAGCAGCCGTGCGCGGGTGAGTGCCTCCAGGACCTGGGCGGTTTGCTGCCCGCCGACGTCCTGCAGTTCCGCGTGCTGGGCGGGTCTTCGGGTGTCAGGGGTGCCGTCGCCGGGGGTGACCAGACGCAGCAGCAGACGTCGTGCGGTCGCCGCCTGATCGTCGGTGAAGCGGCCATGGATCTCTTCGGCGGTTTTGGCGATGGCGCCGACGAGGCCGCCGGCTGCTTCGTAGCCGGTCATGGTGAGTGTCTTGCCGCGGCGGCGGCGCCAGGTCTCCAGCAGCACGTGCGACAGCAGCGGCAGCCCGCCCGGCGCGCCGGTGACCTCTTCGACCAGCCGGGCGGTCAGAGCACGTTCGACGGTCAGTCCGGCCGCAGTGGCGGGCTTGACGACCGCTTCGCGCAGTTCCGCCGCGTTCATGGGGCCGGCCAGCAGGTGGGCGTTGCCCAACGCGTCAGCGAGGGCCGGGAGTTGGGCGCAGCGGTCATAGAAGTCGGCCCGTACGGCGATGAGGACACGTAACCGGTTCTCGGGCCGACGGGCGGCCAGCAGCAGGCCGATGAAGCGGGAACGCTCGGCGGGATCCTGGCAGAGGGTGAAGACTTCCTCGAACTGGTCGACGATCACGAACGTGTCCGCGCCCGCGCCGCCGTGGCCCGGGCCGGTGTCCGCTGGGCTCCCCAGGAGTCGGCCGTGCTTTCGCGCCGGATGCTCCCCGGGGGTCAGGATCCGGATCCCGGCCGGTCGAAGATCCCCTTCCGACGTGTGCTGGAGGGCGGGAATCAGGCCGGCGCGCAGCAGGGACGACTTGCCGCTGCCGGAAGGGCCGAACAGGGCCGCGAACCGCTGGCGGCGCACCAGCTCCAGCAGGTCGGCCGTGAGTCTGTCGCGGCCGAAGAAGCGGTCCCGGTCCCCGGTCCTGAACCGCGCCAGCCCCTTGTACGGAGGCTCCGCACCCTCCCCCTCGCCTTCCTCCGAGCCCGCGGCGGCGGCCTCGTCCACGACCTGCTTCCACCGGGCCTCCCACTCCACCGCATCGCCCCCGCACGCCGCGACGTAGGCCAGCACCACCGCCAGTGTGGGCAACTGCTCGCCGCCGGCTGCCTGCGACAGCGTCGTGATCGAGTACCCGGCCCGCTGCGCCATCTCCCGGTAGGTGGTCCCGCCCGCCTCGGCGCGGAGTTTGCGTAACTCGAAAGCGAATCGCTGCACCGGACCCGCCCCAGGGTCTACCGGCACCTCACGACGCCCCGCCACGTCTCAACTCCCGTCAGTCGCCCCGCACCACCGACCAGAGAAGCTATGGACCCGTCGCAAGCCCTGAAAGGTCGCGTCCGGCCATTGTTTGGCCGCCTGACCAGCCATGCCAAACAATGCGCCGCCCGCTGAACTCGATATTGCGAGCCCCGGGAAGCCGGCCGGCGATGGACTGCTGGACGGTCACGAGGCTCGGTTGGGGCGAGTGGGATCGGTATCCGCCATGCAGATTTTCGCCAGATACCGATCCGCAAATACCTCGCAACACAGAACATCTCCCTGAAAAAGGGGAGATTGACTGGTATCCGTCATGCAACGAAGGAGAATACGTATGCGAGCACGACTGTTGTTCACCGGTATCGCTCTGGGAGTCACCATGCTGGTGGGCGGCACCGCGACCGCTCAGGCGGAGACCAGCGCCGGTGGTACTGTCGCCACCGCGCAGGCGGCATCCGCATCCTCTGAGGCGAGGGTGTACACCGACATGGGTACCTTCCGAACCGAGGCCGCATGCAGGTCAGTCGGGAGGGCTGGCGTCTACTCCGACTGGTACTGCCAGAAGAGCAGCACCACCAGCAACTATCACCTCTGGGTGAACCTGGATTCGTAAGGCCGTGACGGCCTGGGCGTCTGGACGGCACTGCGCATGCGGCAACCAGCTCAGCCGACAGCATCCCGAGCTACTGCGCGGTCTCAAGGGAACGGTCGTCCTGCTGCAAGCATGCGGCGTCCCAGCCGCCCAGGCATACCTGACGAGCTCGTGCACGGTAGGCGGTGAGACGTCGAGCTCTCGATCGTCGATCCCAGTAACGCGGATGGAGCGAAGGGGACGGATCATCCTGGCCTGCTTGGCGGTCAACGGGCGGTGCCGGGAGGAGCCGGATGAGTGGGCCGAAGCCGTTCGAGATCTCAAAGCATGTCGTCTGGGAGGCGTATCTCAGGGTCAGGGCGAACGGGAGAGCGGCCGGCGTCGACGGCGAGTCGATCGAGCAGTTCGAGGCGGAGCTGAAGGGCAACCTCTACAAGCTAGCGCTGCTCGTCGGGGGAGTGGCCACCCTTGTTCGGGGCTGGGTGCCGGCGTGGTTCCGTAGCAGCGTCCGCCGCCCGGTTCTGTTCGGTTGGGCACAGCTGATCCTGGCTGCCGCACTCATCGCCTATCTGAGTGGCGACCTTTTGACCAACACGCCACACCTTGGCTTGGCGGTGAAGGCGTCCGCCGTTGTTGTCGAGTTGTTCGGCTTCTGGTTGGTCGACTTGGCTGACCGCACACCGCGGCACCGCTGATCCTTCCCTCACCCACCGCTCACCCCAGCTCCCATCCCGTCTGTCGTCGACCCACACACTGTGGAGCGGGCGTGGTTCAGGGCGTCCAGGTGGAGCGCGCCACTGTACGAACGACCTGGACGCCAGGGTCCGCGTGTCCAGGTCTCTACTCAGGGCCGTAGCTCGCTGCGGCCCCTGGGGCCAGCACCCGGGAGCTGATGACGCGGATGGGCCACAGCAGCTCGCGGGCCGCGCTGCTCTATCAGCACATGACCGGCGACCGTGATCGGGCCCTCGCCATCCGCGACGGCGGGGGAGACCCCTCGGGCAAGGTCGACAAGGACTTCACCCGGACGTGCCACGCGTGTGGCACGGCGCCGGAAACGGTGAAGGGCCAGCCTGGGAGGGAAACCCTCCTGAGCTGGCCCTTCTCTCTGTGCCCCCCGGCAGAATTCGAACCTGTGACACCCGCTGTAGGAGTTCGATCCATCACTGGCACGGTGGGCCCATCCTGCGTGCACTGGGGCCAGGGGGGCGCTGGTAGCTGCGGCTGTTCCTAGCCGTTGATGTCAGCATTAGAAGCCGTTGTCTTTCCGAGCTTGGGGACTGCATTTTCGCTGGTCAGGCATAGGGGCGGCGGTTCCGTTGCAATGGTGACCTGTTGTGTCGTCGCTCCAGTGGAGGTCAGGAATGCCGTCGGTCGTGGGACTGCTGGAACAGCGCGAGTGCGCCGCTCGCCGTCGTGTGGACGAACTGCGGGAGGAGGCCGATCGGATCCAGGCCGAGCTGTCCGTGGCCGAGCGCGATTGGAACGAGTGGGTCATCGCCTGCTCGCGTGTCGGCGAGGTACTGGCCCCAGGCGAGGGTGACGTCGCCGGTCCTGATGTCGCTGTGGACCTGCCGGATGGCGGTGAACAGCCGGTGCCCGCCGGGGCTTCGGAACCGGCGAAGTCGAAGTCGGTGGTGCCGATGTGGCGTGCGGGGCTGGCTCGGTCGGCGCTGTCGGTGGACTACCAACGCATCCTGCGCGTCCTCGCCGACCGCCACCGACTTGGTCAAGGTCCGCTTTCCTGCCAGGAGATGGCCGTCTGCTTCGGCCTGGAGGTGGTGCCGTCAGAGGTGGAAGCGTTGCGGTCGAAGGCGAAGCGGATGGTGGCCCGGGGGTGGCTGGTCGAGCCGGTGCCAGGTCGGTTCTCGCTCTCGCGGGGCGTGGCCGGACAAGGCGGGGCATTGTGAACGGCGACCGTCAGACCCGCAGGGTTTCTCCCTGGGGGTCGTAGCAGACGAGCCCGTGCTCGCGTGCCAGGGCAGCCGCATACTCGGAGACTTCCTCCGCCCTGCTGTAGGACATGAGCAGATAGACGATCGGGCCCGAGGCCTCGCCCATGACGGGCGGTGACGCCCAGGGGCTGCCGGCGACATCATCTGGATACCGCTCGACGAGGGCCTCGACATAGGTCTCGATGCGCGGCGAGAGCTCGGCGATCTCGTCGTCAGAATCGAGGTAGCGCTCGTAAAGCTCGTCGAAGACCGCGCCGGCTTCGTCGCCGGGTGGCAGCTTTCCGTCCCACACGGCCAGGTCGTAGCTCATGTGCGAATGATCTCAGGTGCCCACCTGGCCTGGGCCAAGAGCCCCGGCGACGGACCGGTTCACACGCGTGAGGGGTGTGGCCGGGCAAGGCGGCGGGTCATGAGCAGGGTCATCGACCAGTAGACCATTGCCTCGGCGCTGGCGGTGCAGCGCTCGAAGGCGCGCACCAGGCGGCGACTTTGCATCAGGTGGGCGAAGAACCGCTCGACGATCCACCGCTTGGGCAGGACCACGAAGCCGCGCATGTCGTCACTACGTTTGGGGGACCGCCTCACGGCCATGGATCCGGCCACCGGCCGGCTACAGACGCGGCAGGTGACCGACACCTTCAAGCACGACACCCAGCGGCTGGTGGACATCACCGTTGCCGACGGGGGGAAGCTGGCCAGCACCGCCGGCCACAAGTTCTATGTGGTGGACCGCGGGTGGACGCTGGTTTCCGACCTGCACGTCGGCGACCGGCTGCGCACATCGGACGGCTCCGTCCACCCGGTGACCGCCCTCCTCGACCGCTCGGGCCTGACTCCCCGTACGGTCTACGACCTCACCGTCGACGACCTGCACACGTTCTTCGTGCTCGCGGGCGCCACCCCGATCCTTGTTCACAACTGCAAGGTCGCCTTGGGGTGGCAGAGAGATGGGGCGCTCGACGCGTGGGCTCGGCTTCCCGAGAACAAGTTCACCACCTTCTCCATCGCGCGCGCAGGATTTCGCTCCGCTGGCGAGGAAGGCCATCGCCGACCCGAACGTGGAGCTGCACGTCAACATGACGGGACTGGAACGATTCGGAGACTTCATGGACGCTGCCAAGCGCGGCCTGCTGGCTGGTGAAGCCGGCCATTCCACAGACTACGAGATGTCCTTGATCGCGAGAGCCGTTGCCAATGGTCAACGTGCGTGGATTTCGGTAAAGTTCTATTATCCGCGTTCCGATGGCACCATGCAGTTCAAGCCGACGGATATGCCGGATCTGTCAAAGTTGGGGAAACTTAAGCCCGTAGACGGGGGCAAATTCGGGTACTGTCACCACTGTTAAGGAATCCGATGAATATGGACGCCCACCGGAAAGACCTGTACCCGGACGTGACTGCTTCGGGTGGCCTTGGGCCAGCCATGCGAGAGGCAGCACAGCTGCGCGGGTGCGACACCGGGCTGGGACCGTGGGCCGTCGACGTCGTCAGCATCCAAACGGCGAGGGGTTTCCTGTCGGTCGATCCTGCGACCGAGGAACGCCTTTTCCGGTTGAGTGTCGGCATTCCCGGGTTCGACTGGGAGATCGGCTCCACGGGGGATCTTGGATTGCTTGTGGAAGCGGTCGCCGCATGGCGGGAAGGCATACCGCTCGACGAGCTGGAGGAGAGATTCGAGTTCATGGAGCTCGACGAATTCGTCGGGGCGCTCGAACGCGGAGAGCCCACCTCTTCGCAGTGGGCTGAACTCCTGTCGTCCGACTTCAACCGGCGCCAATGGAACCTCCTGCGCCGCCTCCGTGCGGATGAGGTACTGCGGGACATGTTCCCGACCATCTCGCACGGTGCCGTGCGCCTGTGCGTGGATGCGATGGACGGAAGGAGCCGTCAGGTTCTGGTGGACGAGGTGAACGGGGAACTCTATGAGGTCATGCGCGTAGGGGTGCCAGGGGCCAGCTGGGTCGAGGTGCCGGCCGGTGATCTGATCGCCTACCTGCGAGCTGCCTTGAACGAAGAGTGATCTCGACAGATCGATGAGGTCGAACCCCGCCAGGTAATTCCTGGCGGGGTTTCTTTGCACGTGCCCGCGTGGGAGCACAGAGCGGCTTCAGAGGGCACGTCTGGGCGATGAACGGACGTTGTTACCGGTAGTTCGTTAAATCCGGCGGTAGAGGTCAATGCCGTGTCCGGTGGTGACCGCGTCGATCAGGGCCTGAAGGTCGGGGGGTGGGTCTGTGTCCGTCCAGGCTCGCCACCATCGGTTGATGGTGATGGCGGGCGTGAGCCAGGAACGGATGGCGCGTAAGGCCCTGGGCCAGCAAGGCAGTTGGGGCCGGTGGGACAAGGTCGGTCCCCCTCTCTGCCCCCTCGTCGGGGCAGGGGTCCGGCGCGGTGTCATCCAGGGGTCCGGGTGGGGCGAACCACTGGTCCCAGCAGAAGGAGAAGGCGCAGTTGACCAGGGTCTGGTGGCGGCGGATGGCGTGGTCGGTGCGGACTTGGACGTCGGCCCAGCCGAGTTCGTCCTTGACCTGTTTGTAGCTCTGCTCGATCCACGGCCGCAGTCCGTAGAGGCGGACGATCTCGGCGAGGTCGGCCGGCGGGTGAGGGCTGGTGGGGGCGTGGGGGGCGTCGGGGTGGGGCAGGTTGGTGGCCAGGTACCAGGTGGCCTTCTCCGGCAGGCCGGCCGGGTCGGTGGTGGCCACGACCAGCCGGCAGGGTGAGTCGGGTCCGTAGCCGCCCAGGCGGGCATCGGCGGCCCACCAGGTTTCGGTGTGCCCGTCGCGGAAGTGACGCTCCACGGGTGTCCAGTCGCCCGGACGCTTGGCATCCTTCCAGGTCAGGACGTGGGCAGCTTCGATAGGGGTGTGTGGCTGGTGGGCCGGGGCCCAGGTGCCGCGGTGCGGCTTGAGCGCGACCACGTAGGCCAGGCCGGCCTCGCGCAGTGCGAGGTACCAGTCGTCACTGACGGAGTAGGCGCAGTCGGTGACCACCGCCCGGCAGCCGAAGCCCGCCTCCTTCCCGCGGGCCGCGAGGGCTGCGGCCAGCTGCGGTTTCGTGCGGAAGGCCGGGTCGGACCGGCCGCGGGCGAAGTGACGGGCAGGGGTGTAGGGAGTCGCGTGCAGCGGGTAGTACACGCGGCCGTCGGTCCACACCGTGGTCACCGTGACGATGCCGTTGTCCGTCTTGCCCAGCCGGCCCAGCCACTGCCGGCCGACATGCGCGGTCGCCGTGCCGTCCTTGCGGTCACCGGAATCGTCGATCACGAGGACCCCACCGTGGTGCGGAGCCGTCGCCGACTGTTCGCGCAACAGCTCGAGCCGCCGGTCGTTGACCTGCTCGGCCTCCCAGGGGGACTCGGACAGGAAGAACTGCAGCCGCTGCACCCCCGGCATCCCCGCACCCGTCACCGGCTCCGCCCCTGCCAGACAGGTGATCGTCTTGTTCCGCTCCCGCGGCGCCAGCAACCCGGTCAGGTACTCACGAAACCCCGCCGCTGTGCCAGGCTGAAGAAGAGGTCGTCGAACCGGGCCGCATACTCCTCCAACGGCCCCGGCACAGGCGGACACGGACGGCGAGCGGTCATATGCAGCCCCCAGCAAGGCAGTTGACTCCTACCACCGGCCTACGACCAACCCGACCTGCCGTCAACCCACACCACCGCCGGATTTAACGAACTACCGGTAGACACACAGCGGGGGGCCAACCTCTTCGCTCGCGCTGTAGATCAACCTCGCCCTTCGAGCTGGGCCATCCATGCGAAGGCGCCCGCAGTGAGAGCAGCCCGCGATCCGGTCCGCCAGCGGTCAGTGATATCGGTCCAGCCGTGAAGCACCGCGCTCTGGGCGCCGTCCTCGGATGCCTGGTCGTAGAAGAGACTGAACTTGAAGACTCTGCCGTCGGCGGAGATGACCTGCCCGTCCTCGTGGTCTGGGGCCTCTTGCAGGAGATCGACGACAACCGTCCGGTCTGGGTCGAGTCCCTGGCCCTTCAACAGCTCTCGCAACCTGCGCCAGAGGTCGTACTCGCTGGTCCGTAGGAGATCGGTGTACTGAACGACGATGCTTGACACCATGAACCTCATGATCGGTCCCGGCGTCGACGAAGGGAAGTAGCGGGCGGCATCGGTGACTGCTGGCGCCCACCGGCCCCCGGTTCTGGGCGCAGGCGGGCCAACGGCTGTGACGGCTAGACCTCGGCTGGACCTTCTGATCCGTAGCTCTATGTGGATCAGTCAAGAACGGTCATACAGGTTCGCCTTGCGCCTTTGAAGAGCACTGCCGGGCACGGACGATGGTTGTGGTTGCTGTACTTCAGTGCTGTACCGCGCGCATCCGCGCCAGGAGGTTGCCACTTGAAGTCAGAAGCTACGGATGATCAACCATCCGGCGATTCCGAGCACCAGCAGGTATCCACCGATAGAGAGTGCTTTGCCCAAGCCTTCGCGACCAGCGTTCTCGATCCACCGGCCGATGATCCCGACCAGCGGTGCCACAAAAATGATCAGAAGGATGCCGATAAAGAAGTCCATGATGCCCCCCTGGCTGCGATGACTTCCTGGTGATCTAGGGCGTGATCGTAGGTCACGAGGTCTCCCAGGGGGAAGCTCCGCACCTGCCCAAACCATGTGGCAAACCTTGATCGCCATGTCATGTGGCTTGCTGCATCCGGCAAGGTCGGTCGAGCCTCAACCACTGATGCAAGCCAGCGGGGCGCCGTCCATCGGTTGCGGTCGGCACCCCGCGTCGAGCACAGGATTTGATCTATGGCCTCATCTTTATCAGGTCAATCACCGTGGGTGGGAACCTTGAACAACTCACCATCCACCTCTATCGCTGGTCCGCAAAAGTGCGGCTGCGACCGCCGCTGTTCGCCGCCGTTGGTGTCAACCGCTGGTGTCAGACCCCGACCGTCGACCCCGACCCCCTCGACCCTCGCGCGGCCATGTAGAGCATCATGCCGGCACGGCGACGTGAGGGGGGTTCGGTGAAGTGTGACGTACTGACGCGAGGTCTGCGGTTCGGCCTGGTTGTCGGAGGGGTCTGCGCGCTGGGCTGGGGCGTCGTTTGGACGGCTGCCGTGATGGTCGCGTTGGCGCTGAGGCACGGGCACGGTGTGCCTTCGGCTCTCCTCTCGGAAGTGATCCTCATGGGTGGCAGTCTGCTCGTGGGTGCGGCGCTGGGTCTGGTAGTCGGCGCGACATTGGCACTCGCGCCCGGCTGGCTGACCTCGCATGGGCTGATCCGTCGGCTTCTGGCGGGAGTGGTCGCCGGAACGCTTTTCCTCGGCGAGGTTGTGGTCAGCGTAGAGGGCGGCATCCTGCCGGTGCTGGTGATGATCATGGGTATCCCGGTGGTTGGCGTGCTAGCGGCTGCGTGCAGTGGTGACATTTCAGGAAGCAGCCGCCGTCATGCCTGGCTGTGGTCGCGCACGCTTCTGCGGGCTGATTTTCGAGCACTCGCCTGGCGCGGGAGGCTCCGTGCCGCGGTTGACGTGCTGTGGAACTGATCCCTGCCATCCAAGAATCCGGGCCACCTCGGGTGCGGGTCCGAGAGGTCGGCGGAGCCTTGATGGCTTGGCCGAACGTCGCCGCCCAGGTCCCACCTACCCGGTACCCGGAGGGCACGGGTTGCCGCTGGCCAACCGCTTTAGGAGTGAGGCTGGGAGCGGCGCTCAGTCGCCGTCGCCGGCACGACGAGCCCTGGCGAATGCTCCGCCCCGGACCAGAAGCACCGCACCGAGCACGACAAGCCCCAGAGCTACGGTGGAAAGATCCATCGCCGCTCCGGAAGAGAGGCCGAGGAGTTTGGGTCCTCCGTCCAGGACGGGCCCACCGGCCATCGCTATCCAACCCCAACCAGCCCTGGGTGACGGCGCATACGCCGCGGTTCCCCGGCCGTTCAAGGTCAACACGCCCAGAATGACGAAAACGCAGCCGGAACCCAACATGATCCACGCGGACATGGCACCCCTCCATGGGAAGGCTACTGCACGGGCGGAACGGCTTTGGTCTGTGGTCCAGCAGTGCCGTAGAGCACCAGTTTGGAAGATCGCGTAACCGGATGAGGGCTGAGCTGGCGAGACGCTGAGCTGCGGGTTCTCGGGGAACTCGCCGAGGATCCCCGCTGCTCCCCGCTGGTTGCTGTTCGACCGGGCACGCAGAGGGCACGTGTGCACCTCTGCCGCACTCTTGGCCGCCAGATGGCGAGACCCGTGCAGACGACCCCGTTGCGCGCTCACGCGGGCTGTGGGCGGCTCGCACTGCCCCGTAGTCTCGGTTCCGACCACTAGGCAAGAACGGGGGAGTTCACGGGATGGCGAAGCCGGTACGTGCAGCACTGGGGGAGGCCTGGCTCAACTGCCAGGTCTGCCAAGGGGATTTGTTCCGGGAGCGGCGTGTCCTGCTCAACAGCGCCGGCATGGAGTTCATGAAGTTGGCATGGGCCGACGAGAACGCCACGGGCCTGATCTGCTGGCGGTGCGGCTACGTCCACTTGTTCGTCAACAAGGACATCAAGCTCTACCGAGCGGACAAGTAACGGAGATCGCGAAAAAGGGTGGGGGCTGACCTGAAGTGGTGACGTGCGGGTGTTCGGCACACTCGCTGACGTCCTCCGTGGGTCCCTGCTGTCACGAGACCACGCGGTCGGCGAAGCCTGACTGGTCGAGTCAAGTCGCCGGCCGACCTGTGCGACGCTCGATGCGAATCTATAGGCGCGACGGTCAGTAGCTAGGGGTCTGTCGGGCACGTCAATTGGTCGTCTGGGGCTGAGGAGGGTCGGCTCCGATCGCATCGGTTGCCGTACTTCGCTGCTGTACAGCGCTGCCGCTGGCCACGGGCGGCTCAAGGGTGGCCGGCTCCTTGCGGCTATAACGGATCCGGCATTTACGCCAGATCGTCGTACCCGGTTCCATCAAGATCAGCAGAAGCACCCAGGACATCCCCACGAGGGGCCTTCCGTGGCGTGCGCGGTCGATGGCGTCAACGGCGAACAGGACGACCAAGACCAGAATGGCAGCTCGTTTGGCCCAGCCCATGAGGCCGCTTCGATCAGGGTTTTGCATGGTCGTCCTCTCGTGGGGCTGCACCGTATCGCGCGGGCGGTGCCGCTGATTCCCTCCCTCACCCACCACTCGCCCCAGCTCCCATCCCGCACGCCACTATGCGGCCGGCACTCGCGAACGGCGCCCCCGCCATCTCGGAGCCTGAGCGCCCCCGCCGGAGGCATGTTCTGACCGGGGGCCTTCGTACCCAGGTTTCTACTCATGGGCCGTTTCGAGTTCCTCGACCTACCTGGGCGTGCGTTGTGTCCCGTCTGTCTCCGTCATACGAGGACCTTAATGAGGGTCATCAGCTGTCAAAGCTCGTGCCCGGTGAGGCACTGGCGGAGGATACGAGATTCGAACTCGTGAGGGGCTGCCCCCAACACGCTTTCCAAACGTGTTGGGCATGGACGACTTCGTCCGAACAGCGGTAGCGGCCCAGGCGGGACCAAAATTCAGGCTTTCAGCCAGAGTTGGGGTCCGATGAGGAACGGGCCAGGAAACCGTGGGCGTACAACCCGGGGCACTTGTGGGATGTCTGAACGGTGTACGGCAGGCAACGTCCCGATGCTTCCACCCACACCGTGAGGACCCCTTCCATGAAGTTCCGTCCGGCCGTGATCGCGGCCGCCGCCTCCGCCGCCCTGTTCGCCGGCTCGCCCGCAGCCCGTGCGGCGGAGGACCCTGGGTCCCTGCCCAAGTGCACCGATGTGTCGACCGCCTACGGCGGCTACGAGCAGGACGAGGTGACGGCCTCGGTCGACGTGGCGGCCACCGTGCTGATGGCGGGCGGCGACTGGCAGCCGGCCCGGGCCTCCGTGACGAACGTCGGCAAGCGGGACCTGCCGGCGGTCGTGGCGAGTGTTGACCCCTGGCTCGAGACCGATGACCCGGAGCTGGCCGACATGAGCGACTTCGTGAAGGTGGAGGCACGGACCGCGGACGGCGGGTGGCTGCCGCTGGATGGCTCCGGCAGGATCGACGCGCCTGCGTTGAAGTCCGGCGAGACGAGGACGTACGAGCTGCGCGTGCGCGTCGTCAAGGATGTACCGAAGACGCTCGGTGGCTCCGAGTTCGACTTCACGGGCGCCTTCGCGGACGTTTACCGCTTCCCGGACACCGGCAAGGAAGTCGCCTGCGCGGGCGTCGCCCACGGCAACGACACCTTCCGGATCCAGCGGACAGCCACCAGCCCGACCCCGGAGCCCACCACCGCGAAGCCGACGCCGAGCGCCACCGCGTCGACCTCGACGCCCTCACCGACGGACGTGGCAACGGCCGCCCCGACGTCGCCGCCGGCCACCACGTCCGCTCCGCCCGCCGCGCCGTCGGACACCGACGGGCAGATGGCCGAGACCGGCACCTCGAACGCCACCGTCCCCCTCGCCGCGGCCGCCGGGGCCCTCGCCGTGCTCGGCGTCGGAGCGGTGCTGTTCGCCCGCCGCCGCAGGGGCTGACCAGCGCGGCCCGGTGGCCATGGGCGTCCGCGAGGATCGGAGCATGCCGTTCGAGATCGTGACGGCCGATGTCGGCGACCTCCACCGGGTCCTGGACGACCACGCCCGCTACTGGGGGGAGCGCGACCTGCGTGCGCTGCACCAGCCGGTCATCGTGCGAGAGTTCGGCTCCACGTGTCTGGTCGCGCAGGCGGCCCGCGACGACACCCGCGGCACCGGCCTGGGGCACCGTCTGTACGAGGCGTTCACCGAGGCGTTCACCGAGGCGGCACGGCGACAGGGCGCGGTCCGCCTCAAGGCCGTCACGTCGGTGACCCACCACGTCTCCGTCGTCTTCCACCGCAGCGTCGGCTTCGCGGCGCAGGCCGTGGAGGACTACGACGGGCCCGGCCGACTCCGCGTCGTCTTCACCCGAGCAGCATCCAACGCGGCTGACCACCGCACGCACCCGTGAGGCCCCCCACCGGCGCAGCAGCCTGGGTTCCAGGAGTCGTCGCAACACCCCGGTTCAAGGGGTGCGATGGATTCAAGGGGTGCGATGGAGTTCGGGATCCGCAAGGTGCGGACGGTGGCGCAAGGCCGTGAGGAGTTGCTCCGTGAGCGGGAGGAGTACTTCCGGCTCATGGACCAGGGTCTGACCAGTTACGAAGCGTGCCGGATCGTCGGGATCAACTACCGCACCGGCAAGCGGTGGCGAAATGGCCGTACCCCGTCCGGCAGGACGAAGGGGGCGCCTCCGGCTCAGCGACCTGTGGCGCCCTCGTCGGACAGGTCGGTCTTGTAGGGCTTGCGCTCGCTCACGACGTTCAGCCCAGCACACCCGAGCCCACCGACCGGCTGGGATGCCGCAGCCCCCACACACCTTCAGGTGACGACAAAACAATCGTCATCCGACAGGACTGCCCCGATTCCCAACCGCCTTGACGTATTCCGATATGGGAATACGATAGCTGCCATGGCACGAGCAGCGACGACGTCGGACGTCTTCAACGCGATAGCGGAGCCGCAGCGCCGGGAGATCCTGGCGCTGCTGCGGGCGGGTGAGCGGCCGGTGACCGACCTGGCCCAGGAGCTGGGGATGAGCCAGCCGGGGGCGTCCAAGCACCTGAGGGTGCTCCGGGAGGTGGGGCTGGTGCGGGTCCGCGGGGCGGGCAAGCAGCGCCTCTACGGCCTGGACGCCCGCGGGCTGCGGCCGGTCCACGAGTGGACCGGCGGATTCGAGCGGTTCTGGAACGAGAGTTTCGACCGGCTGGACACCTACGTGCAGGACCTCAAGCAGACACGGCAGGAGGAATGACCGATGGCAGGGGCAAGACAAGAAGCGCGGGGGGAGCCGGCGACGGCCGACCGGGAGATCGTGGTCTCCCGGTTCATCGACGCCCCGCGGGAGCTGGTGTTCGAGGTGTTCACCGAGGTCCGGCACCTGTCGCGGTGGTGGGGTCCGGAGGGGTTCACCACCACCACGCGGTCCTTCGAGTTCCGCGAGGGCGGGGAGTGGGACTTCGTACTGCACGGGCCGGACGGGACCGACTACTCCGAGTGGATCCGCTGGCTGCGGATCGTCCCGCCGGAGCGGATCGAGCTGCTGCACGGTGAGTCCCGCGACGACCCGAACGCCTTCGAGTCGGTCCTGACCTTCGCGCCGGACGGCACGGCGACCCGGATCGTGATGCGCACGGTGTTCCCCACCAAGGAACTGCGCGACGAGGCGGTCGAGAAGTGCCACGCGATCGAGGGCGGCCGACAGACCCTGAGCAGCCTGGCGGACTACGTCACCCACCTCGCGCGGAAGGGGGCGGAGGGCTGATGGCCAGGAAGGTGTTCTTCAGCGTGTCGATGTCGCTGGACGGCTTCATCGCGCCCGAGTCCGTGCCCGTTGAACACGAGCTCTTCGCGCCCGGCAAGCAGGACGACCCGGACGTTCAGCGCTGGATGACGCAGTGGACGGAGTTGCAGCAGTGGGTGTTCCCGCTGCGGTTCTTCCGGGAGAACCTGAAGTTGGGCGAGGGCGGCGAGGAGGGCCGCGACAACGACGTCGCGCGGGAGACGTTCGAGCGCACCGGCGCGAGCGTCATGGGCAGGCGCATGTTCGACCTCGGCGAGCAGTCATGGCCGGAGGAGGCGCCCTTCCACACCCCGGTCTTCGTCGTGACGCACACCAAGCGTGACCCGTGGGAGCGGCCCGGCGGCACCACGTTCCACTTCGTCGACGACGGCATCGAGCACGCCCTCGACCAGGCCCGTGAGGCCGCCGGCGATCGCGACGTCCGCATCGCCGGCGGCGGCGCGACGATCCTGGAGTACCTGAACGCCGGCCTGGTCGACGAGTTCTCGATCACGCTGTCACCGGTGCTTTTCGGCGCCGGCACCCGCCTGTTCGATGGCGTGGACGCGTCCAGGGTCGCGCTGGAGCCGGTCCGTTCGGAGCCGTCGTCGCGGGTGACGCACCTGACCTACGCCGTGCACCCACGGTAGCCGCGTCAAACGCCCAGTCAGACCGACGGTGGCCCCAACGGTGGGGTCGTCTGCTGGTCGGGCACCGATGGCCGTTCCGGCCTCGCGTTGGGCGACTCGGGCACCCCTCTGACGGGGTAGAACTTCCACACCAACTGGCCGTCTTCGAACTGGGCGAGGACGACCTGGTCTTGGCCTTCCTCCTCGGCAGCGCGCCGTGCCGCGCTCAGGGCCTGGGCGGGCGCGAAGGCGTAGAGAGGGGCCGCACCCTTGTTTGTGGCAAGTGATTGGGGGTCTGGCCCAAGTTGTGTGGGGCGACTGCCGAGCGCCACGCCAGGAGAACGCGCTTTCGGAGGAGCGGGAATCCGGCACGCCGAACGTTTGCCGCTTCAGCACTGAATGATCCGGTGTACTGCGCTTTCGACGGGTCCGGAGTTCCATTCGGTGCTCAGTGGCCGTGACCCCCGATCCGGTCACGCTGCGATCGCCTGAAGCGCGTACCCTCCACCCAACTGCCCGCGCCCGGGTTCCGGCACTACCGACGCGGCGACGGAAGGATTCGGGCCCGGACTCGTGCCGTTAGGGGGCGCCGGTGCGGATCAACTCGCCGCCGATGATGCTGAAGGAGGCTCCTCGCGCTATCGCGGTGAGCCCGTTCGGGGACCGCGTCTACCTGGCCAATCCGGGCGTCGCCGGATCGTTGCGGAATCTGCGTAGGCCCCGCGGCGCCAGCCAGGGGTGACCCTTCACGGCACTGACGACGGCCCCGGCAAGGCAGATGACGCCAACGCCGACCCGGCTGAGGCCGTAGGGCAACGGACTGTCTCCGGCACGTTCGAAGGCAGGTTCCATCAGCAGGACCAGCCCCCGCGGGACCGCAAGGATCAGGGCACCCCCGGCGCAGACGACCACGTACCAGAAGGCAACGACGAGGGAGACGAGCGCGATCGCCGCCCCGATCATCAACAGCCCACACCATAGCCACAGCAGCCACGCGCGATCACCATCCGCGGAGTCCTCACCGATGATGAATCCCGAGACCATCACCACCAGGCCCACCACGAACAGCGCCAAGGTCACGACACCGCGCGCTGTCGACGCTGACGAGTCCTGCAGCGAGGCGGCGACGAGCACGCCGGCTAACCCTGCCTTCACAAAACCACCTGCCGACACCGCTGACGTGACGCTACGGCATGTCTACGACAGTTTCTCACCGGCCAGGGCCGCTCGTCATCGGCGCAATCTGCCGCACACCCCTCGGCCAGCGGTCACCAGGGCCGGTACGAGATGCGGGAGATCGTCGACACGCTCCCCGACCAGGGCCGCACCGGCTGCCAGTGTCCGTTGAGGGGCTTGCGGACTTTGCAGGTCAGGCGAGCAACGTTTATGGAGGGGAGCCGGAGCCGAGACAGTGGACGAGTCTGCGTCCGCGTCATGCCTCCTGCAGGCTCGCCGCCAGCCGAACGACTGCGTCGACCTGCCTGTTCAGCGCCACAAAATCCTCCGGCCAGCCCGCGTATCGCACGCACAGTCCCCGGCCGGCCATCGCCACCGACTCCACGTCCGGCGGCAGGCCCAGTCGGTGTATTTTCCGGTATTGCACCCGTGCA
Source organism: Streptomyces sp. NBC_01450 (assembly GCF_036227505.1). Lineage (NCBI taxonomy): Bacteria > Bacillati > Actinomycetota > Actinomycetes > Kitasatosporales > Streptomycetaceae > Streptomyces > Streptomyces sp. NBC_01450. The sequence goes on from NZ_CP109481.1 coordinate 1,987,088, forward strand.
GGCGAATGCTCCTCGCGGAGGCGGACCAGGACCGTCATGTACCAAACGGATTCCGCCTTGGGGTCCTCGCTCATGGCGCAAGCGATGCCCACCTCGACGCCCTCCCGGTGGCCCACGGCCAGCAGTGCGCCGCGAAAGAGGGGGCTGGCCGGCAGCTCCCACCCTTCCCCGTCGGTGGTGAACGCCGCCGGGTCGGTCTCGCAACGCCCCCCGTTGAGGCACGCCCAGGCGAGCAGGCTCACGCGGCTGCTCTCCCGCCGGTCCGCGTCTCGCTGTTCGTCGCCCAGCGACATGGCGGCGAGCAAAACCCCGAATACGACCATGCCGGCGACGAGGGGCACTATCAGCTGCCACGGAAATCGCCAGAACAACTCGAAGACGAGGAGGAGCACCGACCCGCCCCCTCCGACGACCGCACCCATGAACAGCGTGTCCCGCGTATCGTCCGTAAGGCGCATGTAATGCAGTAGAACACCGCTTTCCGTCAATTGCCCTGCCCTGGACGGTTTTTGTGCCGCGCTACAACGAACTCCCCGTGGCACGGCGGGCACTGGCCGCGCGTCGCGCTGAGCCGTGTCGTCAGCTCGGCAGGTGGTACGTGAGTTGATGTTCGCTTCTCCCTTCAGGGAGGGGCAAACGGGCCTGCCGTGGCGTCACTGGGCGGCTACTGCTACGGCTGCGGCTGGGTGAACAAGCCCTGTTCGGTCTCGGCCAGGATTCCGCGCTCGGTCAGCCGCTTGAGCTTCAGGCGGGTGTGGCACCATCCGGGCCCGGCGCCAGGTCACCACCGACCCCGTGCCGCGGCGGACAGTCCGCAGCAACCGCCGACCCTCGTCGTCATCGATCTCACGGACGCGTAGCCGTTCAGCCACCCGCACAGCCTGACGGTCACGCGCCACCGACTCCACGTCCGGCGGCGCGTCAATCACTCCTGTAGACCTGACACCGCAGGTCTGTCAGCGCTCGGGTCAGTTCGGCGTCGTACTGATCGGCGTCAAAACAAAACGCTGGGGGCCGCACCTTGTCCATGGGCACCTGCCAGTCGGACCACTCCACCATCCCGCCGTGGCGCTGCACGAACACGGACAGGTAGCCACAGCATCCGCCCGTGCACTCAGGCTCGCCCATCACTACACGTCGCCCCTCGCCGGTCGCCCAGAGGGAGCCGTGACCGTCGGCGGGCAGCGCCTCCTCCGCAAGCGGGCCGCGGCCTCCCTCTCCAACCGCCTCCGCCACCACTTCCTCGCCGTCGATCCGGAACTGCAACTGCGCAGCCCAACGGGGGCCCGGTGGCGACGCACTGACCTCAAGTCGATTGAACATCCGAGCACCCTACGTGGGTACCGGCCACCGCAAGTCCTTTCCTGCGACCGGGTGTGGGCGTGTGGACAACTACCAGTCCGGGGTGTGTCTCACCGAAGGCCGACCGGCTTGGGAACAGGTCAGCCGCCCTGGACCGAGGCGTCGTGGTGGCCGGCGGAGACGGGAGTGTCCATGTGGTGCAGCCAGTGGACCGGAACGGTGAGCGCGGGGATGCGGGGGAGCTTCACGGGTTCGCCGTCGGCATCGAGCAGCATGCCGGTGACCTGATAGCCGTGGCCGGGCGGCAGGCCGACTGTCCTGTCTCATCGGACGTTGACCGGTCTCACCGAAGTCTGACGACCGTCCTGTTCGTCTCATCGAGGTCTGAGGGGGTGTCTCGTGGATCAGGCCGCGTACCCTCGGCTCCGTGCCCCGCCGTTCGAAGAAGCCCCGCCGACTGATCGTCGACGGGCTCGCGTATCTGTGGACGCTTCGCCACAGCCACCGCGTGCTGGACGGCGGCCGGTCCGCGGACTGCCGCGAGACCCTCACGCTGTACCCGCAGCCAGGCGGCACCGGCGGCCCGCTGCGCATCGTCTTCGCCGAGGGCCCGGGCCGGTACGTGGGCGGGTTCCCCATGGGCTCCGGGGATGTGGGGTACGTCCGGGGAGGCTCCCTGAACCTGCACGAACCGGGCGCTGTCCGGGCCCTGCTCGACGCGGCGTCGGCCCGCGGGTGGCAGCCGGGGGCGCGGCAGCCGACGGAGGTCGACGGCTGGCCCCTGCTGGAGGCGGCGGCCGCCGCGCAAGCCGGGGACGCCGGCCCCGAAGGCCCGTAGGGGGTGATCCGATCCCCCCTCGCACCGACCCACCACACCCCGATCGAACTTGATGAGACTGGTCGAACTCCGTTGAGACGGGACACCGGCGGCTTCGGCCTGGTCCTCGGTGAGTGTCCGTTCTCAACGAACCCAATCGATGGCAGGCGGCCGACCTGGGCGGACTGACTTGAGCAGGTGATCTGGTCCGATTCGCTCGTCGTCACAGGCGATCTGGTCCGTTGGCGCTACTCATGTCACGCGAGACCTCGACCCGCACGGCGATGAAACCCCGGGGTCTCAGTGAGCAGCACGCGCCAATATGGTGGACCAATGGCATCGATCAAGCAGTTCCAAGTCACCTTCGACTGCGCAGAACCTGAGCGCCTCGCTCGTTTCTGGTGCGAGGTGTTGGGGTACGTCATACCGCCGCCCCCGGAGGGGTTTGCCACTTGGGACGATTTCAAGTCCTCGCAGCCACCTGAGCAGCGGGATTCGTGGTTCGCCTGCATTGATCCCTCAGGTGTGGGCCCGCGCCTGTACTTCCAGCGCGTCCCCGAAGGGAAGGCCGTCAAGAACCGGCTGCATCTTGATGTGCGGGTCGGCACCGGACTCGTGGGTGAAGAGCGCCTCGCCGCACTTGAGGCCGAATGCGCGCGACTTGTCCCGCTCGGCGCGGTACACGTGCGAACGCTGTATGACGGCAATGATTCGTGCATCCCGATGCAGGACATCGAGGGCAACGAGTTCTGTATCGACTGAGAGCCGCGAACGTGCCCTCCCAGATCAACTGAGACGGCACCGGGCAACCGTGCGTCCGGGACCAGATCAGCTGAGACGCGACGGTGAGCTCCACCGTGATGCGGGTGCCGACGGCCATCCGCAGGCCCTGGGCGGTACGGGCTTCAGTGTCGGCGTCGGTGACGGACGGAGGGAAGTACGTGCCCCGCAGCCGGCTCAGGGTCCACCAGGAGTTGCCCGCCGGCTCCGGCCGGTGCCGCCGGAGCGGGAGCTCGAACGGCACCTCGCAGCGGTAGGTCTGCCCCGCCCTGATGTCCTCGGTGCGGATGCCTCCAGGGTGCTCCCCTCCTGGGTCCGGCGTTTTCCTGGGTGGATCCGCGCCGCGCACGCGGGGCCGGGTGCCTGGGTCCAGGTGGGTGCGGGGCCTGTGTCGTCGGCGCCGGTCTGTGTCCTCACTCCCGTGTTTTCCCAGGCAGCCGGGCCGACCCGTGTCACTGATCGGCTGTGCCCTTGGCGCCCGAGGCGCGATGCGGGAGGACGTCCTCGTCCGGGTCCGGTTCCGCCATACTCCTCCCCGTGCTGTACACCATGCTGTACGGTCGGAACATGTCGAAGTCAGTGACGATCCGGGTCCCCGAGGAACTCCACGCGCAGCTGCAGGAGCGGGCCGAGGCCGAGGGCACCACGGTCACCGCGCTCATCACCGAGGCCGCGCGCAACGCGGTCCGCGACCCCCGCCTGGACAGCGCCGCTGACGTCTTCCGCGCGTTCGTCGCCGACAACGCGGCCGCGTTCGACGCGGCGTTCCCCGACGACGCTCCCGCACGGCAGGACGCCTCCGGACGGGCTGCCGCCTGACCATGGAGCTGCACATCGACATCCGCTGGCTGCTTGAGCGCCAGGCGGAGGTGCTGCCCAAGTACCCCTCGGTCCACGACTTCTCCAACCTGGTGGCCGCCGTCGCCCGCCACCGGGTCAACACCCCCCAGGTCGGCGTCGCGGTGGACAACGCCTGGCGCGCGGCGGCCCTGATGCATGCCATCATCCGGCTGCGCCCCCTCCCGGCACGCAACGCCTTGTACGGCGCCGCGATCGTCACGGGGTACATGGACGCCGCGGGCGAGACCGTCGACCCGCCGTACGGCGCGCTGATCGACCTTGCCCGCGACATCGACGCCGGCCGCGCCGACGGGTACGACGCAGCTGACCGCATCCGCTCTTGGCGGATCTGAACGCGCCCCGGCGTGCAGCGCCTCGGACTTCCTTGGTCCGGCTTGGTCTGGGGCGCTGCTGCTTTTCGCTGCACGGCGCTGCCTTGGGGTGGTGGGGTGCCGCCTTGTTCCGGAGAGCGATGACACGTGAAGGCCGGCCTGCCCAGGCCGTTGCGGAGGGGCTGTACGTGCGGCTCAGCCGAACATGGCGAACCGCCTGCCGCCGTGCCCCGCGCACTGCGAGGACCTGCCCGGGTGGCCCGGCGCCGTGACCCGTACCGCCGACGGGCTGTCGCTTCTCTGCGGAAGTCTCGGTGGAACTCCCTGTGGAACGTGAACCCCTACGGCACCTTCCGTCCGGACATGGACGCCCGGCTCGACCTGGGGCCGGACGTGGCCGTGCCCCGCCCCCGTATCTCGGCAGATGACGCCACCAGGTCAGCCATGGAGCTGCGATGAGGGACGTGCCGACCTCACCGGCCCCTGCATGAACGAGGCTGCCTGGTGGGCGCGCGATGGGGTCGGTTCAGGTTGAAGGGGCCGGGGTGGGCATCACTGGCTGTGACCATCAAGACGGCTGTCTATCCGCGATCCGAACCTGGTGTGGTGGTGTCACCTGGCTTCGTTTCGGGCTTCGTGTAGAGGACTTCGCGGACCTGCTCCGCGGCGCGGAGGATGCTCTCGCTGATGAAGTCGCTGAAGCGGGCGATGTTCTCCAGGCGGGCGGCGGCCGGGCTGGCGCGGCCGAGGATACCGACGCCCTGCCGTGCGATCTCGGCGACCTGGGCGATGCCGCGGGCGCTGGCGATCGTCGACTGGTACCAGACGTCGTCGTCGACGAAGTAGCGCTCGCGGCGGCGTTCGTCGCGTTCCCGGCGGACGAGGCCCTGATCTTCGAGGAACGCGATCGCCTTGGAGACGGACGCCGCGCTGACCTGGAGGCGCTGGACGAGTTCGGACGCGGTGAGGCTACCCGCGTCGGCGATAAAGAGGCAGGTCAGCACTCGAGCTGTCATCTTGGGCAGGCCCTGTTGCATCAGGAGGGTGGTGAACGCCTCCTCGTACTCCAACACGGCCTCGTCGTCGCGCCCGTGGCCCTGCGCCGGCGCCCCCTGCCCTCGGGGCGGGGTGTGCTTGCGCCGGTGGGCGCGGCGTTCGGTGGCTCGGTGGGCCAGGTCGGCGCGGTAGGTGGTGGGACCGCCGTTGCGCATCACCTCACGCGTGATCGTCGAGGTCGGACGGTCGAGGCGTCGGGCGATCTCGGCGTAGGGGAGGCTGTCGGCCAGCCCCAGCGCGATCTGCTGGCGTTCCTGCTGGGTGAGTCTGCCTCCCGGCATCGCGATCTCCTTGGTGATCCTTCGGGGCGGTCCCCGATCCGCCCACTATAGCGTTCACCTCTCATTCATTGCAATGATCAGAGCGTTTGCCGTTGCATTATTCTCAAGGCCATTGCAACAGTTTCTCGGCCTCTACCTGCATGACTGTCGATATTGCGCAACTAGAGCGTTGTCAGATTCAGAAAGGCAACGTAGCGTTTCCGGCATCAGAAACAACGAGTCAGCACGGGAGAGCATGATGCAGAAGTTCGACACCCCCGCCCCGATCTCCGCCGTCCTGGACATCCCCGCCGGACGCGTCCAGTTCATCGCGGCAGACCGCGCCGACACCACGGTCGAGGTCCTGCCCGCCGACCCTTCCAAGAGCCGCGACATCAAGGCCGCTGAGCAGACGGAAGTCGCCTACGCCGACGGCGTCCTGCGGATCTCGGCCAAGGCCGCCGACAAGCAGCTCTTCGGCCCCTCCGGATCCCTGGAGGTCACCGTCCAGCTGCCCGCCGGCTCCCGCGTCGAGGCCAGGGCCGCCAGCGCCGAACTCCGCGGCGTCGGGCGCCTCGGTGACGTCGTCTTCGAAGGCGCGTACCGCCAGATCAAGATCGACGAGGCCGCGAGCGTCCGCCTCACCGCGGTCGACGGCGACGTCGAGGTCGGCCGGCTGGGCGGCTCCGCGGAGATCAGCACCGCGAGGGGTGACATCCGGATCGCCGAGGCCGTGGGTGGCACGGTCGTGCTCCGCACCCAGTCCGGCGACATCTCGGTCGCCGCTGCCGCCGGTGTCTCGGCCGCCCTGGACGCCGGCACCGACCACGGCCGCGTCAGCAACGCCCTCAAGAACGACGGCACCGCCGAACTCGACATCCGCGCCACCACCTCCCGCGGCGACATCACCGCCCGCAGCCTCTGAACGAGCAGGACCAGGACCATCCGGCCGGGCCACGTTGCAGGGCCTGGAGAAGCAGGACAAGACGCTCTCACGCGACCAGGGGGAAACACATGACGAAGAACAGCACTTCCTCGACCGGATCGAAGACCGGTTCGCAGTGGACCGGCATGGTGCCGGTCGACGATACGGCCCTGGCCGTCACCGACACCGGCGGTCCCGGCATCCCTGTGATCTACCTCAATGGTCAGTTCGCCACTCAGGGGTACTGGCAGCGGGTCATCGCCGAACTGGGGACGGGGTGGCGGCACATCACCTACGACGAGCGGGCTCGCGGCAGGAAATCGAAGCGTTCCGCGGACTACTCCTTCGAGGCCGCCGTCCGGGATGTCGATGCCGTCCTCGCGGCTCGGGGGGTGGACCGGGCGCTGGTGGTGGGCTGGTCCTACGGGGCGTTCGTCGCAGCGCACTGGGCCAGCCGCAATCCGGACCGCACCCTGGGCGCGGTCCTGGTCGAGGGCGCGCAGCCGTACGACTGGCTGGACGAGGCCATGGAGCAGCGGATCCGGAAGACGTTTCGGCGGATGAGCTGGTTCCTGCCGCTGCTGCGCCCGACGGGCCTGACCCCGCGGATGAATGCCGAACAGATGGCGGACAGCAACATCGAGCTCGGCAGGCTCGCGCGCGAGCTGGGCCCGGTGCTGGACGACATCACCGTCCCGGCGCGCTATGTGGTCGCTTCGGGGGCGTCCCTCGGAAGCAAGGGTGACGAGCAGGAGCGGATCCGAGCCAGCCTCGATGGAGTGGTCGCCCGCAACGCGAACATCAAGATCAGCGCGAAGGTCGCCAGCAATCACGATGCGATTCTCAAGAAGGACGCCCCGGCCGTCGCCGAGGCCGTACGCGAGGTCGCCGCCCTCGACCGCGGCCGGCGCTGAAGACACGACCGGCGCAGTGACGATCAGTCAGGCAGCGGCCGTCGCCAGTGTCACGGTGAGACTCGAGTGTCGGCAAACGACCGTCTGCCGACACTCGACACCGTGATCACGAACCCGCAGGTGGGCAGTGTCGGCAACTCGCGTCGGAAATCGACGTCGGTGAACGGTCCGTTCGGGGCCCCACATGCGGCTCGACATCATGACCCCGGCTGAAGCCCGCGCGTGGACTGCTGCCAATACCGGACCGCGTGGCCTGGCCACACGTTGGACTGGTTCCACAGCGAACAGCTACCGGTCGTTGGGGACAAGCCCACCTCAAGCCGCCACGTGTGGTCTCATGCCGGCCGTCCCCGGCGTCCCGAACCGGGCCAACCGTGTTCGCTGAAGCCTTGCCGTCAGCGTCCCGAAGCTCTCGTCCATCTCGCCCCGCTACTTCTGGCCAACCTGTCCGCTGACTGGCTCGGCGTCGCAATCCAGTCATTCGCCGCACCGTAAGCCGACCTTGCCTGGGCATGACTGGCTCAGACACCGAATAGGGCTCTTCACGGACGAGGGTGCAGCGGTCGGGAACTGTGAACCGGTAGCCGTACTGAACGGTCAGCGACCCACCCGGACCGCGCTGGTGAACGTCACCTCGGCGATCTCCGCCACGGCCATGCGCAGTGCTGACAGCAGCACCATCTGGGCCCGCCGCCACGTCACGACCGAGCCGGTGCCTGTGCGGATGATCCGCAGCAATCTCCGGCCTTCATCGTCATCGATCTCACGAACCCGTACATGTTCTGTCACCCGGACAGACCCATGGTGACGCACCGCCTGCGTCGGCACCCGAGCGGCGCGTCAGATCACAACAGGGCAGACGCTGCTTGATACGGCGCTGGATGCCCGCCGATGACATGGCGCGATGCGCTCTCGATGCCACTGGCTCCCGGATTGTGGCGGCCGCCGACGGGAGGCAGGGTGGTGTCGAGACCGGTTGGGCGAGACGGAAGGCACAGGGCCTGTCATGGATGCGGGCTGTGGCTTGTCCTCATCGCGAAGCGAGTTGTGTGAGCCGGGAACCGGCGAACTTGGTCACCGCCGAACGAGTGGGTCGGTACACCGGTCCGGAATGCGGTGGCCGACGCAAGATCGTCCATTCCGGGCAGGCTTATGGAGGTGTGGTTCATGTCAGCGAAGAACCCAGAGCACGGGAGCGCCCACGAGGTCTCCTTGCCGCCCGAAGTCAAGTTGCTGCAGGAAGTCACTCCGCCCTTCTTTCCCGAAGGTGGTTCGGGAATGACCATCCTCGTCGAGTGGCCTCCCGGTCACCCCGGGCTCCCTCCGCATCGCCACTCGGGCCCGTCGTTCGGCTACGTGATGGAGGGCGCGCTCCGGTTCGAGCTCGAGGGTGAGCCAGAGCGTGTGGTCGAGTCCGGTGGGACGTTCTGGGAGCCAGGCGGTGACGTGATCCACTACCAGGACGGCAACGCCCTGTCGGACGCACCGACCAAGTTCGTGGTGACCATGGTGTGCGCGCCGGGTCAGCCGATGCTCACGCCGGTCGACGAGGAGGAGCTGAAGGAACGGGCGCACCTGCGCGCCCCGCGTCCCTCTGAAGGCTGACCCGCGAGATCGACAAGAGTGCGGAGTCCGGAACACCGATCCAAGGTCGGGCTTTGCAGCAACCTCGGCCTTCACCGTCATCGATCTCACGAACCCGCACAAGAGATCGACCGGACATGCCGCGCCGGCGAAGACGGATGGTTCGTCAGCGACGCCCGGCCCATCCGTGATCTGGGACAGCCCACCGGTGGCTACACCTTGCCGCGGATGCCGCTGCAGCGGCACGTTAAACCGTCGCTGATCACGTCCGTTGAGCGAGCTGCCGCCTCGGCCGCGCTGGGCTGTCCACCCCAGAGCTGATCCGCCCTACGCCGCTGCGCTGCTGGAATATGCGTCGTGTCTGCCGTGACTGCGACGTTGCCCCGCATCTGGCCGAGCCCGGGCGGCAAACCCCTTCCGCCGACGGGGATGGCCGAGGTCTTCCGTGCCTTCGCCCGCGACCTGGCGGCAGGTCGCCGCGCCTGGGACGCCGGCACCGCCCGTTTCATCGCCGGTCAGTTCGACGAGCTGGCCGCGGAGTGGGACACGAGCCGCGCCACCGGACGTGACGATCCGCTGCGCGACGCCCTGGACCGCGGTGGCCCCTTCCCTGACGGAACCTGCCTGGAACTCGGATCGGGCACCGGCCTGTTCACCCCGCTGCTCGACAGCGCCTTCGAGTGGGTGATCAGCGTGGATCTGGCGGAGCAGATGCTCCGTCAGGCCGTCGGCCGCTCACCGTTGCGAGTGCGGGCCGACGCCAGTGCTCTGCCCGCGGCCGACGCCCAGGTTGCGGTCATCGCGGCGATCGACATGCTCCTGTTCCCCGCAGAGATCGCTCGAGTCCTGGCCCCCGACGGCGTGCTGTTGTGGATCAACCAGCTCGGCGAGGACGGGCCGCAGTATTGGCCCGCCGACGACGTCGCCGCCGCGCTGCCCGGACAGTGGCACGCCGTCGAGGCCCAGGCGGGCTGGGGCGGCTGGGCCGTCCTGCGCCGCCGGGTGTGACCGCGCCGACGGCGTCCGTCGACGCGGCAATGCGCGGTGGTGCGTAGTGCACAGCGCTCGACGAGGACGGTCTCCGTGGCGGAGCGTACTCCTGCGGATTCTGAGCTACTGCCCGATGCGGTCCGGGCTCGTCCCGGCGGCGACGGCAGTTGAGGGCCTTCCCGTCAGCCGGTCGCCGAGGTGAGAAGGCGGCGCTGCCGGTTGCGCGAGGCGACTACGGCTTGGTGAGGCGTGGCGTGTAGTGGCCGAGGAACATGTCGACGCCGCCGGCGATCAGGCGTTCGGTGAGGTCGTCGTCGATGGTCGTGCCGTAGGCGCTGAACACCAGGTGCGGGTAGAGCAGAAGCGAGTACAGCTGGAGGATGGCCACCTCGATGTCCGGGATGTCGAGCCGGCCCTGGTCCACCAGGCGTCGCAACGCGTCGGCCACGGCGGGGTGGTGGCGTTCCGGTCCCGCCTGCTGCCAGGCGGCGCCGAGTTCGGGGAAGCGGTGCAGTTCGCGGCTGACGACGTTGCGCAGGGCGAGGACGTCAGGGTTGGTGCGGGTGCCGCGGACCCAGGCGTGGGCCGCGGCGGCGAGGGCTTCTCGCAGGTCGTCGGCGTCGGCCAGGCCGTCGATTGCGGTGACCAGTGCGCCTCCGAGCGGGGCGTCGAGTGAGTCCTTGATGACCCCGATGAACAGGGCTTCCTTGCTGCCGAAGTGGTTGTAGACGGTCACCTTGGACACGCCCGCCGCGCTGGCGATCGCGTCCACGCTCACCTCGAAGCCCTCGCGCAGGAACAGCTCGCGAGCAGCCGTGACGATGGCCCGTCGCTTGGCCTCGGCGCGCGGCCCGGCGGGTGGCTGCTTGGCGACTGCGGCGTTCGTGGAGCTCATGACGGCAGTCTACCCACATCTGAACTGAACGGTTGAGTTCATATGAACTGAGCCGTACAGTTCAGTTCAAGTGGCCGCAGAGAGCTGCTTGCCGTGGCGTGAGCCTGCCCGCGTGTCCTCGCCATGGGTTCTCCACGCTGCCGGGGGAGGGATCCGCCTCGTGCCTACACCGCACTGGGCGTCGCCGTAGCGCTCATTTGCTCGCCCCGCTTGCCGGCGTGACCGCGCCGGCAAGCGGCGTACACCCACCGCCTCTCCGGACCGAGGAGTCGTCATGAGCCACGCCCGCTCCACCCTCCACGCGGAGCACGCCTCCGCGCCGCCCGCGCCCCGCCGCTGGCTGATGCTGGCGCTGCTTTGCGTGGCCCAGTTCATGCTCATCCTGGACGTCACGGTCGTGAACGTCGCCCTGCCCGACATGGCCGCCGACCTCCACCTCGGCCGCGAGGCCCTCACCTGGGTCATCACCGCCTACACCCTGTGCTTCGGCGGGCTGATGCTGCTCGGCGGCCGCCTGGCCGACGTGCTGGGCGCCCACCGCACCGTGCTCGCCGGACTGGCGTTGTTCACGGCCGCCTCGCTCGTCACCGGCCTTGCCACAGGCGCTCCCACGCTGATGAGCGGACGCGCCCTGCAGGGCATCGGCGCCGCCTTGCTGTCACCGTCGGCCCTCTCGATCGTCACCACCAGCTTCCACGGTGCCGAGCGGAACAAGGCCCTTGGCGTGTGGGCGGCGCTCGGCGGCACCGGATCGGCCGCGGGCGTCCTGCTCGGCGGCGCCCTGACCGACGGGCCCGGCTGGCAGTGGGTGTTCTTCGTCAACGTCCCCGTCGGCGTCGTCGCGCTGGCGGCCCTGCCCGCACTGCTCCCGCGCCGCCTTCCGCAGCCCGCCCGGCTCGACCTGCCCGGCGCCGTGCTCGTCACCGCAGGCACCGCCTCACTCATCTATGGCCTGGTACGGGCGGGTGATGCGGGATGGGCCGGCACGACGGCCGTCCTATCGCTGGTCGGCGCCCTCGTCCTGTACGCGGCGTTCGCCGCCGTCGAGCGCGTGAGCCGGGCTCCGTTGATGGACCTGCGCATGTTCACCCGGCGCCCGGTGCTGGCCGGAGCGTTCCTGATGCTCGTGGCCACCGCGCTGCTCATCGGGTTCTTCTTCCTCGGCTCGGTCTACCTCCAGCAGCGGCGCGGCTACAGCCCGCTCGCCACCGGTCTCGTCTTCCTGCCGGTCGCCGTGGCCACGGGTATCGGCGCCCACCTGGGGTCGCAGCTGGTCGGCCGGATCGGCAGCCGTACGACCGCGGTGGCCGGCTTGGTGGTCACGGCGGCCGGAACGATGCCGCTGGTCCGGCTCCCCGCGGACGGCAGCGTGTACGCCCGGCTGATGCCCGGCCTTGTCATCGCCTCGTTCGGCATCGGCGTCGTCTTCGTCACCGCCATCACCACCGCGCTCGCCCTGGTCGCCCCGGAGGAGGCGGGACTTGCTTCCGGGGTCGTCAACACCTTCCACGAAGTGGGCGGTTCGATCGGCGTCGCCGTGCTGTCCACCGTCGCCGCGTCCGGCATCGAACACGGGGCGGCCGACGGTTTCACCAGCGCCTTCACCCTCAGCGCGATCACCGCCGCGGCGAGTGCGGTGATCGCCCTCGCCCTCGTACCGCACAGCAAGCCGCAGACGACCGGCGGCCCGCACGCGCACTGAGGTGACTGCCGAACCAGCGTCGCGGCCAACGGTTGGCCTGGGTGATCCGCCACAGCCGACGCGGAAGTCCGCCCTCCTCGAAGGCGTCGACGCGGTGCATCTTCCAGCCCTGGGCGTAGCTCTTCAAGAGGGCCTCGTCGAAGAAGGCGAACACGGCGTCCACGGAGGCGTCGGGCGCCGGCAGCGGGTCGCGTACGTCGTGGACGGTGGTCGTGATCCGGTCGGCGAGGCCGGATTCCCGGACGGCTGCGGTGAGTTGCTCCGGGGCGGTGGCACTGAAGTCGGTGGCGTGCACGGTGAAACCCTTGCGGGCGAAGAACTGGGCGCCCCGGCCGTGCCCCGCGCCGAGTCGTCGGAGCAGTGGGGGAGGGTGCCGGTGCCCGCACCGGCACCCTCCCCCGGGGGAGTCAGTTCTTGCCGAGGAGCTTGTTCATCTCGGTGATCTCGGCGGTCTGCGCGGTGATGATGCCGTCGGACATGGACGTGGCGGGACCGTACTTGCCCTTGTCCTTCTCGGTGGTGGCCATCTCTATGGCGCCCTTGTGGTGCTCGATCATCATGGTCAGGAACATGGTGTCGAAGTCCGCGCCGGACGCCTTCTCCAGCTCGTCCATGTCTTTGCTGTCCATCATTCCGGGCATGTCGGAGTGCGCTGAGTGCTCCATGCCGGGCATCGACTCCATCGAGCTGTCGGACGTCGTTACGTCCTTGCCCCAGGACTTGAGCCAGCCGCTCATGGTCTGGATCTCCGGGTCCTGGGCCTTCTCGATGCGCGCGGCGAGGTCCTTCACCTCGGCGGACGAGGCTCGGTCGGCGGCGAGCTTCGCCATTTCCAGGGCCTGCTGGTGGTGCGGGATCATGCCCTGCGCGAAGGAGACGTCCTGGGCGTTGTGCGCTGCGGTGGTGGCGTCGGCGCTCGCGGACGAGGACGCGGAGCTGTGGCCCTGGTGTTTGCTGCTCGCGCTGTCGCTGTCGTTGCCGCAGGCGGCGAGGACGAGAACGGCGGTGACGGCCGTAGCCGTGAGAGCGGCGCGGCGGGTGAGGGTACGGGTGTTGCGCATGCGGGAACTCCTGCTGTGGGAAAGGGATCTGGATGTGCCGAGGCGCACCGCGTCGCCGAGCAGTGGGCGCGGTGGCGCGCGGTGTCTAGATCCGCAGGAGTTGGAGTTCCGCCAGGGACGGTGGGGCGCGGGCGCCGTCCGGGGCCGGAGCCGCGTACGAGCACATGGTGTCGGCACGTACCGGTACGGCTACCGGCTCGGGAACGAGGGCAGGCAATGTCGGCCCGTCGGTCACTGCACCTGACAGGCAGGTCGAGTCGGCGTGCTGGAGGTGGCCTCCGCCGCAGTGGCCGTCTCCGGAGCAGTCATGAGGGGCGCTGACCGTCGCCGTCATGTACTGCCGCTCGGCGCGTTCGTGTTTGTGGAGGCCACCGCCGGGAGCCAGGGCGTGCATGCCGAGCAGCCCTGCCAACAGCCCGAGCACGAGCAGCGCTCGCCACCGCCCGACAGGCGGTCGCGGAGGGTGCTGCTGCGGGCTCGTCATCGGGCTCTTCCCGGATAGGCGTGAGACATCGGTTCAGTGATGGTGTCCGTTGTACATACGGTCGCCGCCGTGCTCGTGTTCAGCACGATAGGGCGAGCCGCCCATTATCCGCAGCGTCGCTGGGCCGCCGGCGCGCAAGAACCGTACGAGCAGACTCGCGGCCAGCGGCAGGAACGCGATGTTGAGCCAGGTCGTGCAGTTCCAGGTAATCCCTTCCTCGGGGATCTTGGCGTCGGCCTGATCGGGGATCAGTCCCAGGCCGCCGAAGGCGAACTCGACGACGTATCCCGCGACGGCAGCCGCAGAGCTGGCGAGACTCGGAGGGCGACCCCACAGCGCCGGGCCCGTCTTACCCGAGCCGGAATCGGGCAACGGCGTAGACGGCGAGCCGGTGCGTGAATTTTGCGGCCAGCCGTCGGCACTGCGGGCAGAGTGACACGAGCCCGTGGCCGGTTCCCCGCGCTGGTGTGGAGGTTGGTCGTTACCGGCCACTGGAGGCGTCGATGAGCTGGCCGAGGCGTCTCAGGCCGTTGGGGCTGACGCCTTGGGCGGCCGTGGCGCCGAGGACCACGTCACGGTCGAGTAAATCAGCAGCCCGAAGATCGTCGACGCAGTGGCCGCCGCCAAGGACGGCGGGGTCCTGCGACTGGTCGAGATGGCTGTCACGTGGCTTCACCCGCGTCAGTTCGGCGGGCTGCCATCATGCTCAGATGGCCCACGACATAGTGTTCTTCCTCGCCCCCGACGACGAGGCCGCCGCTGCGACGCGCCTGCGGGGACCTGGTGACGCCTTTGAGTCTGTGACCTGCCGTTTTATTGAGCCGGACAGTGCCATCGCCGAGTGGGACATGTACTTCGAGGAGCCTTCGGCCGAGGTCCCGCCGCTTGAGCAGCTCCTTGGGTGGGCGTGGCCGGAGTGGGTCACCGCCCCCTTGAACGATGGCGTTGAGGTGTTCGCTCTGCCGAAGCGGCTGACCCGGGCGCTGGCCAGCGCGAACTCCGCCGAACTCGAAAAGCTCGCAGGCCGCTGGACCACGCGGCTCCGGTCCGAGGACGGGGACGACATGACCGACGATGATCTACTGGCGGTCCTGCGGGGAGTTGCCCGTCTTGCGGCGTCTGCGGTGAACACGGGTGGCGGCCTCTACACCTGGAGCTTCTGAGCGTCCACCTTCGAAGGAGGCTCGCGTTTGACGCCGCCGCACGCCAAGAGCTCGGTCCCGGTGGCGTTGAGGTACAGCGTGAAGTGCCACGACCGGTCTGCTGCGTCGATGATGCCGGTGCGCAACTGCTCGTCGCGGTGCTGAGCCAGGATCTCAACGGTCTCATCGAGGCCGATGGTCGTCAGGCCGCGCTTCAACGACCACCTCAGCCTCGTCGCAGCGATGCCAGCGACCACCCAATGGGGCACCCCGTTGTCCCAGTCTGGTCGGTGAGCAGCGCGGCGATGTCGGGGGCGATGTCGGGCTGACGTGGGTTCACTTCGCGACCGTGGCCTTGCTGCTGCGCTCCAGGGCCGTGCGGAGCACTGGCGATCCCGGTCATCAACGGCTGCGGAGTGGGCTGCCGGGCGGGGAAAGTGGTCCACCACCGGCCTGCTCATGCTCATGGTCATGGGTTCTGGGTGGCCCGGTGCACGAAGGCGGGCGGGAGGTTGCCCCACACCACGGCCGAGCGCTCCAACCGGTCGAAACGGCACGCCAGTTCGGCGGTGAAGTGACGGGCGGGAGGAGTCCAGGCCGCGTGCAGATACGCGAAGGTGGTGAACCGGCCGCCAGGCGCGAGGACTTCGGTCACGGCGTCCAGGATCTGCCCGCGCCGTTCCCGCGGCATGACCGTCCACGGCAGCCCGGAGACCACCGCGTCGACCGGTTCGCCCACCGCGGCGGCCAGCTCGGCGGCCGAGCCCGCTACCACGGTCAGCCGTGTGTCGCGCCGGGTGGCCGACAGCCGCGCCGCGAGCACCGGGTTGAGCTCGACGGCGACGAGCCGTGCGTCGGGCGCGAGCCGGGCAAGGATCGCGTCGGTGAACACCCCGGTTCCCGGGCCGAGTTCGACAACGATCCGGGCCCGCTCCAGACCGATGCCTTCGGTCATCGCGTGCGCCAGCTGCGGTGAACTGGCCGCCACCGCACCGGTCATGAGGGGCCGTCTGAGGAACTCGGTGGTGATTGACATGGCGGCCATGCTGGAAGTGCCCCGGGGAGCCGCACGTCGTATCCCCGGCCGGAGCGTGTACGACCGCGGTAGGACCCCATGACGCCCCCCAGGACGATGCGGGGCAGGGGGCCCCGGCCGTAGCGTGAGGCGGTGCATCGGCTGATCGAGACCCTGCCCCGCCTGCGGCGCGGCCACCCGTGGCTGACGGACCTCCTGCTGGTCGTGCTGGTGGCCGTGCCCCCGGTGATCCGCCCGGAGCCGGGATGGCGGCCGGTCTGGGTACAGGCGGGCGTGTACGTGGCCCTGGTGCTGCCTCTGCTCTGGCGCCGCCGTCGGCCGGTGCTCGTCGCGGCCCTGGTGACGGCGGCGTTCTGGGCGCAGTATCTCGGACAGGTCTGGGGACAGGAACCGGGGCGCGGCGCCGTCGCCCTGGCCGCGGTCCTGGCCACCCTCACGGTGCGTGGCCTGCGCCGCGCCGCGGCGGCGACGGTGGTCTGTGCCGCCGTCTGCGTACTGCTGTGGATTCCCTCGTGGCAGCGGGAATCCTTGGGTCCGGGCGCTCGCGGTGCCTGGCTCACCCCGCTCGCGGTGGGGCTCTTGCTGGCCGGGGCCTGGGTGTTCGGCGAGTACGTCCGTGCCCGGCGCGCCTACATCGCCGAGTTCGAGCGGCGGGCCGCGCTCGCCGAGTCGGAGCGCCTCGCCCTGGCCAAGGTCGCCGTCGCCGAGGAGCGGGCGCGCATCGCCCGCGAGATCCACGATGTCCTCGCGCACAGTATGAGCGTGATGGTGCTGAACGCCGAGGGCGGCAGGCTGATGCGGCATGTCGACCCCGCCGTCGTCGACCGCACCCTTGGCGTCATCAGCGCGACCGGCCGTGAGGCCCTGGGTGAACTGCGCCGGCTGCTGGAGGTGCTGCGTACTCCCGTCGCGGACGCCTCGGCCGACGGCCCCGACCCCGACCCCGAATCCAGCTCTGGTCGCGATCCCGTGGGGGCCACCGAGTCGCTCTCGGCCGATCTGCGGCGGCTGGTCCAACGCCTCAACACGAGCGGCACACGCGCCCGGCTGGACCTCCGCGGAGAGCGGGGCGGCCTTCCTGCGGATCTCACCGTGCAGACGTACCGCATCGTGCAGGAGGCGCTCACCAACGTCGTCAAGCACGCGCCGCCGGACGCCACGATCCACGTACGGGTCGACACCGGTACCCCTGGTCCCGGGCGGCTGGTCCGTGTCCGGGTGGAGAACTCGGCCGGAGCCGGAGGGGAAGCCGCCGCAGCGCGCCCCGCCCCGCTGCTCTCCTCCGGCCGCGGACTCACCGGCATGCGCGAACGCACCGCCCTGTACGGCGGGAGTGTCGACGCCGGGCCCACACCCGACGGCGGCTACCGGGTCGCCGCCACCCTGCGCCCCACCGAGCCCGAGCCCACCACGGCGACCCCATGACCGACCCGACCCCGGCCCCGACCCCAACTCCCACTCCGTCACGGTCCCGTGTGCTGATCTGCGACGACCAGGAGCTGGTCCGGATAGGGCTGCGCATGGTCGTCGACAGCCAGCCCGATCTCACCGTGGTGGGCGAGGCCGCCGACGGCGACGCGGCGATCGCGGGCGTGGCCGCCCTGGAGCCGGACCTCGTCCTGATGGACGTACGCATGCCCGGTCTGGACGGACTCGCCGCGACCGAACACCTCTGCGCGCAGCCCCATGGGCCCCGGATCCTCGTCGTCACCACCTTTGACCTCGACGAGTACGCCTACGCCGCCCTGCGTGCCGGCGCGAACGGCTTCCTCGTCAAGGACGCCCCCGCCGAGGAGATCCTGGTGACCGTCCGTGCGGTGCTGCGGGGCGAGGTCATGGTGGCGCCCTCGCTCACCCGACGCCTGGTCGAACGCTTCGTTCTGCACGCCCCCGCGTCCGTGCCCGCCCAGCGCAGCCGCCTGGCGGCTCTCACCGAGCGGGAACGGGAAGTCCTCGCCCTGGTCGCCCGGGGACTGGCCAACGGCGAGATCGCCGGCAGCCTCTTCGTCGGGGAGACGACCGTCAAGACCCACCTCGGCCGCATCCTGACCAAACTGGGCCTCCGGGACCGCATCCACGCGGTGATCTTCGCCTACGAGAGCGGGCTGGTACGGGTCGGGGACTGAACAGCGACGGATTTCCCGCAGGGTGGACCGGATCCCTGATCGCGGGGTGGGGTCGCGGCGCCTCCGTCTCAGATCCTGTCCCTTGATGGCTGTTGTCGCGGCTCCTGGCATGTGGAGTCCCTGACGGTCAGGATCGTCGTTTCAGCTCCAGCCGCCTGCGCAGGGCCCACAGCCCCTCACTACCTACCACTCCGCCGGACAGCCCCCACTCCGCGGCGAAGTGGTCGTTCCAGGCCCTCATCTCATCCATTGCGGGGGCGAGTTCAGGGCAGTGCGCGAGGTGTTCGAGCAGGACCATGCTCGGTGGCAGGTGACCGACGGTGGAGTTGACGTCGGTGAGGTACACGAATGCCTGCCACGCAGTCTCGCAATAGGAGGGAAGGGCCACCCGGCCGCCCGTCGACCGGGAGACCAGGGTGGCCAGTTCGGGAAGCCGGATCTGGAGCTGCCTGCGCAGCAAACCCCAGTCACGCCCGGCGTAGAAGTCGTGCGCCCGCCATTCATCCAGCAACGGTTGCAGATTCCTGCCCAGGGCGGGTGCGACCAGCGCGGTGGCGCGGGCCAGCTCCTCCAGTGCCCCGTCCTGCCGGGCACACGTGCTCACCACGTTCAGGAACTCGTGATGCGGCACGGAAAACTCCTGCGGTAGCCCGTGCACCGCCTCCTCGATGAACCGCCGCCACAAGTAGCGTCCGCCGGGCTCCAGTAGGCCACCGGCAGGCTCCTCGAGCACCCGTACTATCCTCGCGATGAGGTCGAGCTGGACATCGTCGAATCTCTGTCTCCCTGCGCGCGTTCCTCCATGCACCGTGGTGGGGCTGTCGGTGGGCGTCACACGAGAGGTTGAGGGCGGTGTGGCGTCGGGGATCGCCGGAGCGGGCCGCCCGGGCAGGTGGAACCATGCGGTGACCTCGCCCTCCTTGAGCTGCAGCCGGGCCGAGGAGTAGTGCACCGGCTCGATGAACCTGCCCCCGGTTCGGACCACGTCCTCGTACAGGGACTGAGAGGTCACGAGCACGAGGTTGGCCCCCTCGGCATCGAGCAGTCGCCGGGCGACGGCGGAGTCGGCCAGTCGGCAGGCGAGGTCGACGGCGCGTCCACTGATGCCTCGGTGGTCGTGCCGCACCGGCCCGACGTGCATGCCGATCCGCAGCCTCTCCGGTACGCGCAGGACGCGGTTCTCGTTCCGCAGCGTCTCGTGCACCTCGACCAGCCATCGGCCGAGCAGTCGGCTCGCCGCGACCCGGCCCGCGACCGTCAGCAGCACGCCGTCGCCGCGATCCTCCATGTACACGGCGTCCCGCGCCACCTCGGCTCGGGTGAACGCCGTCTCCAGGACCCGGTAGATCCGGGCACGCATACGCTGCGCGTCGACGTCGTCGTACGCGCCGGAACCCCTGGCGTCGATGCTGATCACCGACTCGTAGCGCGCTTCGCCGAGTTCCAGAGCGTCGTCGTTCACCCGTGCCCGCTGCCGGTCCTGTCCGCTTGCCGTCTCCGTCAGCGTCTCGTGGTTCCAGGCGTCCACGGCCCGGTCGACCAGCTGTCGTACGTCGGCGATGGCCGGTTCGCTGCCGAGTTCCTCCAGGGCGTCGGCGAGGGTGCTCATGACCTGCGGAGTCGGTTGGGACATGGCGAAGTTGATGAGCGAGATGATGCGGGTCCTGAGCGGGGCGTCGTCACGCGACGGGCTGAGTTCGACCGGCCTGATCATGAGGCGCACGGTGTCGAGCCAGAGGGCGTAAGTGTCTTGGGTGCGCCCCACCGGGGAGCGGAGCAGCGCCTCGATGAGGCTCCGCCGGCCCTCCCTGTCGAGCGGCGCGCCCGGGGTGGGGCCACCCCGGGCGGGCGGCAGGAGCAGACCGGCGGGCGGCGCGTCCGGGTCCGTCCGGGGCGCCGGTGTCAGTGGTCTGACCAGTTCCGGCTTCGTTGCTTGGTCGCTGTTCTCCGGCACCCTGGGAGTGGTCGGGGCAGTGCCGCGCTGTGGCTTGCTCGACGATCCAGCTGGTCGCTCGGCCGCGCGGCGGCGTCCGGTCTCGGGCAGATGGTCCGTTGGCTCGACTCCCAGCAGCCGCGCCGTCGTGGCCGCCGCGTAGGCGATGGGGCGGATGCCGGTCGGCACGGTGTCATCGGCGTGGGGAGAGTGGAGGGTTACCGGGATGCCGTGGGGGGCTTGGAGGTGGGCGGCGAGATGGTCGCTGAGGGCGAAGTGGGTGTCCCAGAGTTGGTCGCGGGTGAGCAGGGTGGCCAGGTGGGCGGCTGCCGCGGGGTGGAAGTAATAGATCGTGTCGGCCGATGTGCGGCGTGTGGCGGTGAGGAGGCCGGCGGTGAGGAACTCGGAGGTGTCGGCGAGGGTGGCATCTGGGACGAGGCGTTCGCGCAGCACGTCGAGGACGGGGATGGTGAAGGAATCGAGCGGGGACGCCGCGATGGCGAGGCGGACGGCGGAGGACTCACGGTCGTCCGTGAATGCCTCGGCATGGGCGCGTACCTGGTCGTCGGTGGGTGCCACGTCGGGCTGGACGACCGGGCCGGGATGCTGGCGACGCAGTGGTGGCCGGCCGGTGGCGGGTACGAGGACAGCTTCGCAGCCGGACGGGTCGGTGCGCATCAGGGTGCGGGCCCACGCGAGGATTTGGGCAGGGTCGAATTGCAGGACAGGCAGCGCTTGCCAGGGTTTCGTGTCCTGGGTTTCACGCAGGAGTCGCGGGCGGCGGTAGGAGAGGAGGCTGCCGGGCGAGGCGGGGACGGTCGCCGCCGCAGTGGTGTGGGGGAGGTCGAGACCGGAGCGCTGCCAGAGCCGCTTGGGCAGCGGGTTGATGAGGGCGACCGGGGCGGTGCGGCCCCAGGTGTGAAGTGTCCGCCATAGGGCGTCCTGTCGCCAGGCCGGTGCCGCGCAGTCGGTGACCACGAGGAGGAGGCGGCGCGCCGGCTGGGTGTGGTGAGCGGCGTCGGGGTGCATGGGAAGGGCACCGCCGTGGTGATCGTGCAGGACAGGGGTGTCGCCGGGCGGGTGATCGAGGTGCCAGACGCGGACGTCACGGAAGGCGGCCAGGGCACGCAGCGTCTTGGTGAGGGCGCGAACGGTCTCGTCCCAGACTGCCATGGCGGTGCCGCGGTCCAGGACGACGATCACCTCCAGCCATGGTTCCGGCTCAGGAGTGAGCCGGGGGACGAGCATCCCGGTACGGGTGTAGTGCTCGACAGTGGCGTCGATGTCCAGACGCCGTCGGACGCCGGAGACCCAGGGGCGGCGCAGCGGGCGCAGCGCACGGCCGATGTCGAGGGCGTTGGGGAGCGCGGTGGCGCGGCCGATATTCACTCGTCTGCCGGGAACGGTGCGAGCACCGGCCTCGTCCTCGAGCCACACTGAGGCGACAGGCTCATGGGCGGTGTCCGTCGCGTCGCCGCTTCCCCGTGCCCGGGTGCCTTCTGTGGGAGCGGCGGTGTCGGCCTGGCCTTGTTCCTCGAGTCGCGCTGCTGCGTCCGCGGTATGGGGAGACGGGCTGCCATGACCCTTGTCGGAGTGGGCCCAGGCAGAGGCGAGGAGGACTGCGTCGAGGAGCTCCTTGACGTCGATGTCACCGCCGCCCGCCCGAGCGAGCCGCGCCAGAAGGGCAGCGGCGTCCTCAGCCACGCCCCAGCCCCTGCAACAGCATGTCCTCCAGGCTCTGCCGCTGGTCGGGGTCCGGGACACGGTCGCCACGCAGAAGGTAGACGGCGTTCAGGAGCTGGTCGATCGCGACGTACTCGCCGGCGTTCAGTTTGTTGAGGAAGTTCTGCACAACGGTGGTGGTGGCGCTGTCCTCGATATCACCGAGATGGGCGGCGATGATATCGGTGAGTGTTTCCTCGGAGAGCGGCGGCATCTCGAAGCGGATGCAGCGGCGCAGGAAGGGTGCGGGGAAGTCGCGTTCGCCGTTGCTTGTCAGCACGATGACCGGGAACTCGGTGCACTGAACCCGGCCGTGCTCGATGGTGTGCTTCCCGTCTTTGTCGGCGGTGCGGGCCTGGATGTCGGGCTTGGGATGTCTGGCCAGTTCGGGGATCTCGAAACCGCCGCGCTCCAGGACATCGAGGAGGTCGCTCGGCAGGTCGAGGTCACTCTTGTCGATCTCGTCGATCAGTAGTGCGCGGGGTCGGTCGCCGGGGAGGAGCGCGGTGCCCAGGGGGCCGAGCTGGATGAATTCGCCGATGTCGTCCTCGCGGTCGTCGCCATGTGGCCGGGCCTTGCCGTCCAGGGTGCGCAGGTTGTGGGCGTGAATGCGGCCGAGAGCGTCGTAGCGGTAGAGCGCGTCGGCGAGGGTGCTGCGGGAGGTGATGTGCCAGTGGAGTACCTCGCCCAGGACTTGCTCGGCTGCGATCTGACGGATGACGGTGGACTTCCCAGAGCCCGCGCGACCAGTCAGCAGCAGGGGGCGACGAAGATGTAGGGCGGCATTCACCGCGTCGACAAGGCCGGTGACCGGACGGTAGGTGGTGGCGGGGTCCTTGCGCGAGTCAGTCTCCTGCTGCCGTACGGGGGCGCGCCACGGGGGCGGGGCCGGCAGTCTCCTGACCTCGGTGCGGTTCTTCGGGGGGACACCCGTGCCCCTGTAGTAGGGGGTCCAGCTCATGCTCGCTCCTTGGACGTCATCTCGTCTGGTGCTCTCACGACCGCCCTGGCCCGTCTCCGGCAGAACGCCTGCCAGTCCTTGTCATGCCAGGCGGCTCGCACGGTGGCCAAAGGGCCGAGATCATCATCGTGGCTCTGGCCGGCTCCACTCAGATGCTGCTGGTAGGCGTGCGCGATCTGCTGTGGCAGAACCTGCCAGTGCTTCCCCACCGATGCTTTGATGACCTGCTCATCGCTGACGTTCTTGTGCCGTGGCCAGACCAGTGCGGGTGTGTGCTCGAGGAGCTCCTGCGCCGCGAAGTCCCAGTGTGTCTCCGGCAGGGAGGTAAGCGCCCATACCTGCTGTCCGAAGCCGTGGTTGCTCAGATGCTCCTGCAGTTGGTCAACGGTCGCCAGCTGTTCCACATGGAGCCACTTGGGTCCGGAGCAGTTGATGTCGTTCAGGGAGACCAGCAGTTGTTCGCCCACCTGGAGCATGTCGTCGACCGTGGCGTCGGGAGGGGGCGTCAGCAGGCCGGACCAGCGGGTTGTGACGGTGTAGTTGACACCCAGCTTCTGCCTGCGGACGACTTGTTCTTCCGGGGGGCAGTCGAGCAGTACCAGGGTGGGCGCGGCGACATCGATGTGCTGCAACTTCTTCCCCGCCATGTTCGCCCATGGGGCCGCCCAGGCGACGGCTTTGGCCAGGGCCGTCTTGAGACTCTCGTCTCCGGGACCGCAAGGGAAGCGTTGGTTGCCGAGCACGGCTCGGCCGAAGAGCAGCCAGGCGTCCACGCGGACGATGCTTTCGCCTCCGTCGTCGGCAAGCACCAGGACCAGCCGTGGGGCCCATTCACCGTAGGGTTGGTGGTTCAGCTCGCGCAGACGACTGTTGACCGTGGCGGTGAGCTCGAGGTCCTGCGCCCAGGTGATGACATCCTCAGGCAGTTGGTCTCCGTGTCCGGTCACATGGGCCATGGCCGCAACCAGGTGAGCCAGGGCGCGGTGCTGGCCCTGTGCGGTGCCCCCATGATGAGCCGCGTATTCGACGGCATCCCGCAGGGTCCGGGGTGGTTCATGCTGCACGAAGGGCAGAGGAAGGCCTGCCAGCATGCCGGCCAGCCGCAGGTTGTCTTCGGTCAGGTCCGGGCCGAACACCTTGTTGACGATGTTCAGCGTCCTGCGGCCGGCTTCCAGCTCGGCCAGCACTTCGCGCAGCCGATGGACGGCGGCCCGAGCGCCTCCGGTTGCCGTCTGCTGGTTCGCCTCCAGCCATGCGGCAAGCTCGTTTTCTGTGGACAACCGCAGGTTGGTGTCGATCCGGCGGACGGCGTCCCGTACCGCCTTGCCGGCGATTGATCCGAGAGTGCGGTCGAGGAAGGCGGCGCGATTCCTTGCCAGCCAGAGGGCATCACCGAAATACGGGCCTCCGTCGAAGATGTTCCGCCCCGGCTGCTGACCATGGATCCGCTCACGGAGCTGCTCCATCAAGTCGTCGTCAACCTTCAGGAAGTCCCCGGCGCCGGGCAGACCCTCCTCGATCAGACGGGTGAGGTCCGTGCTCAGCCGCATGTCGAACGCCTGCTCCTTCGCGCTGGCCGCAAAGAGGAGGGAGAAACGCACATTGCCTTCCTGCCGTCCGGCGGTGATCACCGGAGTGCCTGGTACCGCACCGCCTGAGAGGCAGGTGTCGACAATCGCGATCAGACCGGTCAGACCAGGGTGGTTGAGGGCGTCGCCAAGCAAGGAGGGCACGTTCACGTTGGAGAGCGACGGCGCGTTCTTCCTGCCCGAGGTGACGAAATACAGCGGAGCGCCTTCAGCGCCCTCCCCGTGACCGAGCAGCGCGAGCACAAGGGGGCCGCCGTCACGCTGTGCGACCTGCGCGGCCCGCTTCACGGCGTCATGGACTTGATTCCTGCCCAGGCCGGTGCCGATCAGCAGGGAGTCCTCACCGCGGTCCACGCAGCCCCCCAGCTTCGGATCCACCAGGACTGCATGGAGGGCACGGGCGGCGTCCTCCAGCCCTTCCAACCTCGCGCCGCCTTCACACTGTGCACCCACGACGAGCACGTTGCGCGGCGGGTTCATGGTGGCGGTCACGGCCGGAGGGCCTCGATCACCGGGCGGGCCACAGTCCCGTGCTCCAGGTACTTCGTAGCGGTGTGCGTCCACAGCCCGCGGGAGTCAACGCGCTCTGTCACGGCCTTGACACCGCTCCTGCTCGGGCGGATCCAGTCGGCCAGATACGGCCGGCCCACCACGATGTCGTCGCGGTCCCAGAAGTTGAGCCAGGAGGCGACGCGCGCCGGGCAGGACGCCGGGGTCGGCACCAGACGGTCCAGAACCACCGCCCCCAGAGCCAGAGGGGAACCCAGGGTGACCCAGAGGGACACCGCTCCCTCGTACTCGTGCAGCGCCTCGTAGGCGACGACCGTGCCCAGGCTGTGCGAGACCACCACGAGGGGCCGCGCAGGGTCCAGGACCCCGAGCACCCGCGCACGGATGGCCGCACCCAGCTCCGCCTTCCCGGCGCGGCGGTCCAAGTAACGGCCGACCTGGGCGAGTTGGGACAGAACTGCCCAGCCGTTCATCCACTGCGCCGCCTGACGTACCCCCGGGAGGCGGAGCATGGTCGTCGTGACGCCCACCAGCCGACGGCCGATGTCTCCTGCGCCTTGGGCCTGTCGCCCCTGGATCGCGGCGTCGAGCTGGAAACGTGCGTCACGGATGACCCGGGCGTCCTGGGGACTGCTCTCGAGCGGGAACTGTTCGGCGAGCTCCTCCAGCATCGAGTCAAGTAGCTCTACGAGGAAGGAGACGTCCTGCCCGTCGAGTTCCCCGGCTGCCTCGCCCTGGGCTCCCCGGCGGTCGAACAGATCGCTGTAGTCGGCGAACGTGACATCCGCCAGCCAGCTCTGTGTCAATGCGGAGATCGCATCGGCCATCTCCGCGTCCCGGGCTCCGGCGGCCAGTGCTTCCAGCCACCTGCGGCGGTCAGTGGCGGTGTGCCGAAGGCCGCCGATGCCGTGCACGAACAACAGTTGAGGCTTCCCCGTGGCCATGACGCCCCCCTCTTTACTGGGCAGAGGAACATTCTGATGTATCTGGGATCGCAAGGCAGCCGAACCTCATCTTTGTGCCAATAACCTCAAGAAGGTGTGATACGGCGTCACAAGGCTGACTCTCTACCGTGCCGCGACCCCTCTCAGCAGACGAGGCCACCCCGGCGGGGCCCTGCTTCCCACAGCCTTCCGCGGTCTGAGAGCGACGGCGACGACGTGTCCACCAGCCGGTACCCGCTGCTGTACGTACCGGATTCCTGGGCGGTGCGCTCGATGCTCCAACTGACGGCGCCCGTCATCGAGCACCGCACCCGACGACGCGACGGCGGCGGGCGCACTGTCTGGATGGCGCACCCCGACGGCTCCTGGGCCCGGGCCGGCACGGACGGCCCGCGCCAGTCGCCGACGGTCCACCAGGGCGGACCCCGCCGCCTGTGGAGCACGCTCGAAGAGATCCGCGACCAGCGCGTTGTCATACCCCCGTGCGACCATCGGCTACAACTACCCATGATCCAGGGGGGATCCATTGCCCGACGTCGACTCCTGTCCGCGTGCGAGACGGGGGCGGCCGGCCGCTGCCGCGGCTGTCCTCGCCGTTCTCCTCTCGCTGTTCGCCTCGTTACTGACCCTGACCGGGGCGAGCCCCGCCGTCGCAGCCGACGCGGAGTGCGCACCGCTCACGCTCGCGTCCTTCGGCGACCCCGGGGCCGCCGTCGGCACGGCGGCCGTCCCGCCCCAAGACAGCGCCTGCTTCACCGTGACGGCCCCGGCGGCGGGCCTGTACCTGGTGTCACTGAAGGACAGCGCCAACGCCTACACACAGATGTACGCCGAAGACGGCACCGAGCTCGACTGCTACGACGAGCGGTTCCTTGAGAGCGGCCGCTGCCAGGTGCCCGCGCCCGGCAGCTACACCCTCAAGGTCGTCAACAGCGGTTGGGCGGACCCGGAGAACACCTCCGTCACCGTCGTCCCGCTCGCCGCGGCCACCCAAGGTTGCTTCGAGTCGGCCGGCACCGCCTGGGACCAGCCCACGGTGAGCCGGACCTCGGCCAGTTCGCTGGAGGTCGACTGCCAGGCGTTCGAAGGCAAGCCCGGCGAGCGTGTCCGGCTCACCAGCGGCACCAAGGTCTACGGCGGCACGGTCGCGTGGATCACGGACGCGAGCGGGACCCGGATCTGTCCGCGCGTCACGGAGGACAACGAGGACACCCGCAGCTGCGTGCTGCCTGGCGAGGGCCCCTACCGGGTGATCTCCCAGGTCACCGACGCGGGCAGCGGATACCCTGCCGAGTACGCGGTCAAGGTGCGCTCGTTGAGTGACCCGCAGGGCTGCCGGAGCGCCTCCGTGCGCCCCTTCGGGACGCTCGAGGACCTGGACTTCCAGGCCAACCCCTGCTTCGCCTTCACCGTCGACAAGGCCGGACCCCATCTGGTCCACAATACCGACGGCCAATCCGCGAGCCCCGTCCTCGTGTACGACGCTGCCGGGAAGATCGCCTGCCGGGCATCCGACCCCTGCCGGCTGCCGGCCGCAGGCACCTACACTGCGGCCCTCGACGACACCTACCCCTTCCACGACTTCAAGGACGACCTGATCGTCCTCGACCGCACCTACGACACCGGATGCGTGGCCATCGGAACAGGCCTGTACCAGGGCGAGTTGAGCACAGTCGGACAGTACGACTGCCTGAAGCTGGACGCGCCTCAGGGCGCCCGGATCGCCGCGCTCACCCCGACCGCCGGCTCCGGCGTGGACGTCGACGTGGAGGTCTTCGACGCGGACGGCACCGCTCAGTGCAACGCGACCGAACTGGCCGCCGGCGACTGCGCGCTGACCGGTACGGCTCCCTATCGGGCGCTGGTGCACACCGAGGACACCGGCGATGACGCCACGGGCCCCTACACGATCGCCTTCCACCGCACCGACGAGGCGAACGACTGCCCGGTGCTGCCCGCCGGAAGCTTTGCCGCCGACGGCGCGAAGGCCACGCTGACCACCGGTGACGGCGTCTTCTCGCAGTGCCTGAGCATCCCGGCCGACGCGCACACCGGCGCAGAGGTCTTCCAGCTGATCGCCACCTCCGGCGGCGTACCGGCGAGGTTCTCGGTGCTGGACGCCACGGGCAAGAAGATCTGCGACCGCACCGCCACCACCAACGGCTGGACCGCCTGCGGCCTGACCCCAGGCCGGGCCCACACCGTGCTGGTCACCGGCCGCAACCAGGCTGCCACGTACACGCTGACCCGGCGTGACGTGACCGCGACCGCCTCCTCGGCGGGCTGCGCGAGGACTACCGCGGCCAAGGTCGGCGGCCCGTCCCTGTCCGCGCCGTACGGTGAACCCGGCACCCTGACCTGCCACCAGGTCACCACCGACGCGGCCGGCGACGTCGTACACGTCAACGTGCGGGACGCGCTGGGCACCGCCAACCTGGCAGTGTTCGACGGTGACGGCGGCGCCGAGTGCTCCTTCAGTAACCGCTCCTGTGCGGTCACAGGATCCACAACCCACCAGGTCCTCGTGCAGACTCCGGCCACCCTGAAGGCCGCGCCCGACTACCACCTGGACGCTCTGCGCATCGCGACCGCCAACGGCCCGGCACCTGAGTGCACCAAGGTGCCGTCGGTGTCCTACGGCTACGGGCCGGTCACCGGCACGCTCGACGAGCAGCACAGCGCGGTGTGCGCGGTGCTGCCGACAGCCGGATTCGACCGCTTCGGCCTGGAGATCACGGACACCACCGGCGCCGCCACGACGGCGGTTGCGGCCCTCTACAACAGCGGCTGGACCAACGGCTGTTCGCTGTCGACATCGGGCACCCAGTGCTCGGCCGGGGGCTCGTCCTCGGCGGCGAGCCCGAGCCTGTTCCTGCTCAGCCTGCCCGAGAAGGCGTCCAGCACCTCCTACAGCGCCAAGCTGACCTGTTCCTCAACGCTCTGCGGCCCGGACAAGGTGAGTGTCACCGCGGTGAGCCCCTCGACCGGAGTGGCGGGGAGCAAGGTCAAGCTGACCGTGACCGGCACGGCACTCGGCCCGGACACCGAGGTCCGGTTGACGCAGAGCGGCAGGACCCTGACCGCCACCACGGACTCGGTCGCCGCCGACAACCGGTCGGTGACGGCGACCGTCGACCTGACGGGCACAGCCGCCGGCACCTGGAACGTCAGCGTGTTCACCCGCTGCTGCGAGTACCCGCGCGGCACGTTCACCGTGACCCAGCCCCAGCTGACGAACACCGCCGCGCCCAAGGTGACGGGTATGGCCAAGGTAGGAGCCAAGGTCACGGCGGCGCCGGGCAGTTGGTCGGCGGCCCCGTCCTCATACACATACGAGTGGAAGGCCGACGGGCAGGCGATCTCCGGTGCGACCGCGTCGACGTACACGATCCCGGCGCCGGTGCTCGGCAAGAAGCTCACCGTGACCGTCACGGTGCTCCGGAGCGGCTGGCAGAGCGGGTCGGAGACCCTCGGCGGCGGTGACCGTCGCGAGGGGAGACGCGCCCAAGTCGACCAAGCCACCGGTGATCAGCGGGACCGCGAAGATCGGAAAGACGCTGAAGGCGTCCAAGGGGACGTGGAGCACCAGTCCGACGTCGTATGCGTACCAGTGGTACGCGAATGGCAAGGCGATCAGCGGGGCAACCAAGTCCTCGCTGGTGCTGAAGTCGGCACAGCGGAGCAAGAAGATCACCGTGAAGGTGATCGCGCACCGCACTGGTCACAACGACGGTTCGGCGGTAAGCAAGGCGACGAAGGCGGTCGTGAAGTGAGCCGTCGAGGTTGATGCACCGGAAGGGGAGCAGCCCGGCATCCCGGTGCTGCCCCCCTTCTTTCTTCGTCCCGGTCAAGCCCGGCCGGCTTCCCGAACCGTAAAGCTGACACGCGGCACAGGACGTTCGGTCGCCTCCCCCCCCGGACGGCCCAGCGGACCCAGGTCCCTGAAGAGCGCTGGCCACCATCTGCCGCCGGAGCAGGACTGCCCGACAGACACCCCGGGGACGAAAGCCTGAGCGGACGGGGCCGCCCTCGTCCTACAACAGCCCCACCTCCGCCAGGACGTGCCCAAAGGCCTGCCTCATGGCACAGAAGTCGATCCAGCCTGGAACGTCCGGGCGATCGCGTCGATGACTTCGTGATCGTCAAGGGGAACCAGTGCGCCACGAGGCGCTTTGACACATCCCCGCTGAAGGCGGGACAGACTCGAAGGGAGGTCTGCTGGGTCCGATGGCTGACCTGGATCCGAAAGGTGAAGGGGACCACAGCATGCCAGGAAACCGGCGACCGGGCCCAGGTGCCTGGGGCGGTGCGCCGGGGGACCCGCGCGGTATGGCGAAATTGCGCCGCGAGGCGCTCTGTTGTATCCCCGGCTCAGCCGGGAAGGACTCGGAGGAACGTTCTTGAATCGAATGGCTTACCTCAGCCTGAAAGGGTGAGAGGGACAAGAGCATGCCAGGAAATCGGCGACTGTGTCCAGACGTTAGGAGCAGTGCGCCGAGCGATTCACGCAATACGGTGAAAGCTAGACTGCCTGAATCCCAATCTCCAGGAGATGCAAATATCCATCCGCCGGAAAGACGTCTGGAACCGGCGCCACGTCCTGCATCGGCATTTCTTTCGCGGCCGTTGCAACCTCCGGAACGTGGAGCGATGCCCAGTGAGGGCATTCAAGGAGATGAGTGGGGCACCTAAGTTGCGTTAGTACGTACGACAGAGATGAACGCGGGATCACCTAAGGGATGCGAATCCTATGGTGACGGAGACCCCATAGTAGTCGCCGGAGTAACGACCGGTCATGAAGTCCGGGAAAGCCGGAATGAGGGCGAAGGGGGTCAGGTGATCGGACACTCGAAGACCTGGGAGGTATGCGAAATTGCAGAGCGCCGAAACAGTGCTGGGTGTCCTCCGTGAACGCGGCAGGCACGGCCTGCCATGTAATGAACTGTACCGACAGATGTTCAATCCGCAGCTGTATCTCATGGCTTACGGGCGTATCTACTCCAACAAGGGAGCGATGACGCCTGGAGTCTCGGCAGATACCGTGGACGGCATGTCGCTGGACAAGATCGAGCGCATTATCGATGCGATGCGCCACGAGCGCTATCGATTCAGTCCGGTCAAGAGAGTCATGATCCCGAAGAAAAACGGGAAACTCAGACCCCTCGGATTGCCTGGCTGGACGGATAAGCTGGTTGGAGAGGTGATGCGTCTCCTATTGGAGGCATATTATGACCCCCAGTTTTCCGATCGGTCCCATGGGTTCCGTGCCCGTCGGGGCTGCCACACCGCGCTGCGCGAGGTGGCTAATACCTGGACGGGTACGACCTGGCTGATTGAGGGCGATATCTCCGACTGCTTCGGGTCGCTTGACCATGAGGTCATGCTCTCGACGTTATCTGAGAAAGTCCACGATCGCCGGTTTCTGCGGCTATTGCGCAACATGCTTCAGGCCGGATACTTGGAGGACTGGGTATGGAACGCCACGCTCTCCGGGGCACCACAAGGCGGTGTTCTCTCTCCCACGCTCTCCAACATTTATCTGCACCGGTTGGACAACTTTGTCGAAAAGGTTCTGATACCCGAATATGACCGAGGGGCGGAACGAGTTAAGAATCCCGCCTATCGTAAGGTTCAGAAAGCACTCACGCTAGCTCGGGTGCGTGGTGACCGTGCCGAGGCGCGATCGCTACGTAAAGAGCTACGCAGTATGCCGAGCAAGGATCTCAACGATCCTCGCTACCGGCGGTTGCGCTATGTGCGGTACGCCGACGACACCTTGCTCGGTTTCACCGGACCGAAAGCCGAAGCCGAGGAGATCAAGCAACGCCTCGGGCAGTTCCTGCGTGACGAACTCAAACTGGAGCTGTCCGAGGAGAAAACATTGATCACTCACGCCAGAACCGGCGCGGCAAGATTCCTCGGTTACGAGATCACCGTTCAGCAGAACGACAAGGCGATCAGCAATGGCCAACGGTCAAGCAACGCGACCGTCAAGTTGCGGGTGCCAGTCGCGGTGATCAAGGCTAAATGTGCCTCCTATATGAAACGCGGGAAACCCGCACGCAGGACCCCTTTGATGAACATGGACGATTACACCATCGTCTCTATCTTCGGGGCCGAATATCGCGGGTTGGCACAGTACTACCTGTTGGCCAGTGACGTCTATCGGCTGAATCGGCTGAACTGGGTCATGGAGACATCGCTGCTAAAGACGCTTGCGGGCAAGCACCGCTCGACCGTATCGAAGACGGCGGCCAAGTATAAGGCCAAGGTCGAAACTCCATACGGGTTGCGCACGTGCTTCGAAGCGACCGTTGAACGCAGTGGTGGCAGGAAACCACTGGTAGCACGGTACGGTGGCATACCACTTCGGTGGCAGAAGACAGCGGTCCTCGAAGACCGTAAACCAGATCGAGCAGTTGGTCCCAAGGAATTGGTCACCAGACTCCTTGCGGGGAGGTGCGAGATCTGTGAGCGGTCGGGGAAGGTTCAAGTTCACCACATCCGAAAACTCTCGGATCTCGACAAGCTCGGTCAGCCGGACAGGCCGGCGTGGGCATCAATCATGGCGAA
Organism: Streptomyces sp. NBC_01450; assembly: GCF_036227505.1. Classification (NCBI taxonomy): domain Bacteria; kingdom Bacillati; phylum Actinomycetota; class Actinomycetes; order Kitasatosporales; family Streptomycetaceae; genus Streptomyces; species Streptomyces sp. NBC_01450. The sequence goes on from NZ_CP109481.1 coordinate 2,019,566, forward strand.
GCGGCGCCGCAAGTCCCTTGTGGTCTGCCAGAACTGTCACGACGATATCCATACTGACTCGCAAGTCGCGAAACCCACGGAGTAGTCACTGGAGAGCCGGATGCCTTTAACGGGGCACGTCCGGTTCGGTGGGGGGTCGCGTGGAAAAGGGTCTGAACTCCAGATACCTCGCCGCGCGGCCTACCCTGCGCTTGACTGCCTGAACCCCAATCTCCAGAGGCAGCAATTTACTGCGACCGGAACGGCACCTGAAACCGGTGCCCGTCGTGACCGGGGACGTACTGGTTCGCCCTGGTCAACCTTCGCGGCGGGAGCGATGCCCAGCGAGGGCATTGAAGGAGATGAATGGGGCGCCTGGGCCGCGCTGAACGTGTGTCAGAGACGAACGTGGGATCACCGTCCCAGTACGGCTGGCGGTGACGGAGTGCCCGTAGTAGTCGCCGGAGTCACGCCCGGCCGAGGAGAGCGGGAAAGCCGCTCGCAGGGCGAAGGGGCACAGGTGGTACGGACACCGGCGACACCGGGGAGGTATGCGAAATGCAGAGCGCTGACACAGTGCTCGGTGTCCTGAGCGACAGGGGCAGACGCGGTCTGTCTCTGGAACGGTTGTATCGGCAGCTGTTCAGCGAACAGCTGTTCCTGATGGCCTACGGACGCATCTACGCCAACGGCGGAGCGATGACGCCCGGGGTCGACGGGAAGACACCCGACGGGATGAGCCTGGGACGAATTCGGGAGATCATCGACCTGTTGAAGGCCGAGCGTTACCGGTTCTCCCCGGTCCGGAGGGTGCACATCCCGAAGAAGAACGGAAGTCTGCGGCCCCTGGGGCTGCCGACCTGGACGGACAAACTGGTCGGGGAGGTGGTGCGTCTCCTGCTGGAGGCGTACTACGAACCGCAGTTCTCGTCCAGGTCGCACGGTTTCCGCCCTGGCCGGGGCTGCCACACCGCGCTCGATGAGATCGCCTCGACATGGACGGGCACCACCTGGCTCATCGAGGGCGACATCGCCGACTGCTTCGGCAGTCTCGACCACGAGGTCATGCTCGCGATCCTGGCCGAACGCATCCATGACGGACGCTTCCTGACCCTGGTCTCGGACATGCTGCGGGCGGGATATATGGAGGACTGGATCTGGCATGCCACCTACTCCGGTGCACCACAAGGAGGAGTGGTCTCGCCGATCCTGTCCAACATCTACCTCGACCGTCTCGACAAGTTCGTGGAAAAGGAGCTGGCACCGGCCTTCACCCGGGGTGCCGTCCGCCGCCGCAACCGGGAACACGTGAACGTCACCGCGACGATCGGTTACTGGAGACGCAAGGGAGACCGGGCCAAGGTGCGGTCCCTGCGCAAGATCCAGCAGTCGATCCCGAGCGGGGACGTAAACGATCCCGGCTACCGGCGGCTTCGATACCTCCGGTATGCCGACGATCACCTGCTGGGGTTCGTCGGTCCGAAGGCTGAAGCCGAGGAGATCAAGGAAAGACTCGCCGCGTTCCTGCGCGACGAGCTCAAGCTCCGGCTGTCTCGGGAGAAGACCCTGATCACCCATGCCCGTACCCACAAGGCGCGGTTCCTCGGTTACGACATTTGGACCAAGCACAATGACACCTGGCGAGCCCAGGGGAAACGCGTCCTCAACGGAGCGATCGCCCTCGGCATCCCGCCGGAGACCGTCAACGCCAGATGCCGGGTCTACCAGCGCGGACAGGGCAAACCCCTGATCCGCAACGACCTGATCCGAACCAGCGACCACAACATCGTCGCCACGTTCGGGATGGAATACCGCGGCTACGTCCAGTACTTCCAGATGGCAGGGAACATCAACTGGCTGAACAAGCTCCGCCAGTACATGGAACGGTCGATGCTCTCGACCCTGGCGGCCAAGCACCGCCGCCCTCCCTGGATCATGCGTGAACGCTACAAAACCACCATCGAGACCCCCTTCGGGAAACGACGGTGCTTCGAAGCGGTCCAGCGCACTCCAGCGGGCAAGGTGTTCACCGCCAGGTTCGGTGGCATCCCTCTCCGTCGGCGCAAACACGCCCGACCGATCATCGACGGGGCGTGGCCGACGAAGAAGGGCCGCCGGCTAATCGACCGGCTGACCGCCGGAATCTGCGAGCTCTGCGCGTCGCATGACGGGATCACCGTCCACCACGTCAGGCGACTCACCGACCTCAACCGATACAGCTCCACTGCCGCACCCCGATGGGTCGAGGCCATGCGGACCAGACGACGGAAGACCCTGATCGTCTGCGACCGCTGCCACGGCGAGATCCATCAGCAGCCGATCGCTCAGTAGCACCACTGGAGAGCCGGATGCGGGGAAACTCGCACGTCCGGTTCGGGGAGCAGCCGCGCGGAAACGACCCCACCGAGGGCACCGCGCCGCGCGGCTGACTCTACGAAGAAGCTGCGCAAGCAGCTCAAGTTCCTGCCCTGGAAACAGGTTCCGCTCCAGGGACGCACTCGGGGCAGCGGCCACGGACGATCCGAGAGCCGCCGCATCAAGGTGGCCACCGTAAACAACTTGGCCTTCCCCGGCGCGCGCCAGGCAGCGCAGACCAAACGTCGTCACACCGACCGCAATACCGGCAAGACCACGACCAAGACCGTCTACGCCGTCACCAGCCTCAGCGCTGAGCAGGCGACGCCCGGGCAACTGGCATCATTCGTGCGTGACTACTGGAGGGTGGAAGCCCTGCACCACGTGAGGGTCACTACCTTTGCCGAGGACGCCTCGCAGCTTCGGACCGGCAACGGACCCCGCTCGACGGCCACTTGGCGCAACCTCGCGATCGGAGTCCTGCGGCTGAGCGGCGTCGCAAACGTCGCGGCCGGTCTGCGCTACAACGCCCGCGACGCACGGCGCCCGCTCGCCCTCCTGGGACTCACCTGACCAGGAACCGGACCTACGCCGAAGCCCTCGGGTGCCACCAAGGTGCCCACCCGCTGCACTCGTAGATGGCAAGGAGGCAAATGCTCCAGCCGTAGGTCGTTATGTGCCCTGGTCTCGGGGGCTGTCTGCCGCTGGCGGAAACTCAGGTGGCCTCAACGCATCATCCGGGTAGAGTCGGGCGGTGCCCGAGCTGAAGCGGCTGCATGCCGGCCATGCCCCGGCGGTCCTGGCCTTCGAGCTGGCGAACCGCGCCTACTTCGCTGCCTCGGTCTCCGACCGCGGTGACGAGTTCTTCGACCAGTTCGCCGACCGGTACAACGCCTCGCTGGCCGAGCAGGAGGCCGGCATCTGCGCCTTCTACGTGCTCGTCGCCGAGGACGGCTCGGTACTCGGCAGGTTCAACCTGTACGACTTGGAGGACGGCATTGCCAGACTCGGCTACCGGGTCGCACAGCACGTCGCCGGCCGCGGCGTGGCGACCGCTGCCGTCCGGGAGCTGTGCCGGCTGGCGGTGGTGCGGCACGGGCTGGGCACACTGCGGGCGGCCACCTCCCGTAACAATGCCGCGTCCCAGAGGGTGCTGACCAAGGCCGGGTTCGTCCCGGTTGGCCCGGCAGACCCCACCGACCTCGGCGGTAAGCCGGGCACCTGGTATCAGCACGATCTGGTGCTCCAGCCGTAGACCCTGCCTGCTGGCAGGAGGCGTTCGAGGTTCTCATGGGCCGGATAGCGGTCCGGTTCGCACGGGTCGAACCTCGGCGTCGGGTGAGGGACTTGGTGCTGGGGATGCTGTCGGACCTGCCGTGCAAGAACTGCTGGAGCATCGCCGAGTGGGCCGGGGAAGCCACTCCGGGGCTCGCGCCCCTTTGCGCTGGGGCCTACAGGAAGGCGCTCAGTCCAGAGCAGCGGTCACCGCCTCAGACACCATCGCTCCCGCCTCCTGGATCCGCTGGCGCATGTTCCCTTCGTACAGCCAGGCGCAAGCCTCGATCGCTGGAAAGAGTTCGGCGAGAATCAACGCCGCACGCTTCGGTACGTGGGTTCCTTCCCTCCACGCCGTCCCGCAGCGATCGATCTCCTCCTGTAGCTGAAGGAGCGCCTGCTCATCGAACCCCTCGTTCATGCGCAGGGGGATCACGAAACGATTCGCCGCCTCTTCCAGACGACCGACCAAGCCTGTCTCCATGTGTGCCTCCCTCTCGGGCAGTTCGTAGCGCGGTGAGACGATCTTCTCGTGGCTGGTGTGATCACGGCGTCACAGCCGCCCTGGATAGGCCCGTTCACCGGGCTGAGCCCGCGCTGCTTCGGCAAGCTGGTGACCGCCGTCGCACTTGGCCGGCCTCTACCTGGCAACCGCAACGACTGCAAGGCATGGGAGTTGTCCGGAGCCAAGGTCGTCGTCGGCGACACCACGGTGATCGCTGACGGCGGCTACCGGGGCACTGGCCTGGTGTGATCCCGCGCCGCCGTGAACCAGGCCAGGCCGAACTCCCGGCCTGGAAAGAGGAGCACAACCGCTCACACCGCAAGGTCCGCTTCCGCGTCGAGCACACCTTCGCCCGCATGAAGAGCTGGAAGATCCTCCGCGACTGCCGATTGAAGGGCGACGGCGTTCATCACGCCATGCTCGGCATGGCCCGACCGCACAATCTCGCGCTCGCCGGATAGACCGACCCAAGGTGGGCATCCTCGATGCTGACCATGTCGAGTCAGTTGATCATTGCGGGACAGCCTTTACAGGAGGCCGGCACGATGGACGAAGACCTGCGTCCGATCGTCGCGGAGGCCATCGCAGAGTCGTATTTCATGGATTGGGGCAGTCGCTGCCCGAGCCTGGTCGCAGATTTCACGCACGTCCAGTCGATAGATTTCGAGTTCTGACACGGTCGAATTCAGGGCCTGCTATGAACCGTATTGTGGCTGAGTGCTTCAGTTGGCGGGTGAGCAGTTGAACTGGCGGGGCTGTGCGTTTCATCTGGCGAGCAGAGCGATTACAGCTGCTGGGGCACCAGATCCGACATCACGGCGAGCGGCAGCGACGGGTTGGCGGCTGCGGCTTCCACCACCCGCCAGTCGGGGTCGGTGAGCAGCTCCGCGATGACTTGCGGGGGAAGGGCCGGATGGCCGGCGGCCAGGGGCCGCGCCTGCTTGTCTGCCAAGCAGTTGTGCAGCGCCGGGCCCGTCGCGTTGCGGTGCCGGGCGACCTCGCGGAACGCCTTCCGTACCGGGGGTTCGTGCCGGGTCAGGTCCTCCAGCAGTGCCGGAGTCGCGTCCGGGTTGGCCGCCACCTTGGCGATGACACGGACTCCGTGCCGGTCGACCATGGCACGCAACTGCGCTTCGGAAAGGCCTGGATGCGAAGCGATGGACTTGACCACTTTCGCGTCGGGGTCGGTGGCCAGCGCATCGCGGATTCCGGTCGGCAGATCGCGTCGTTGAGCCACGAGCATCCGCGCGGCCGACTCCGGCGACTGGGCCAGCTCCGCAACCTCGGCGGGAGAAGCGGCGGCAATCCGCGGCAGCAGGGTTGCGCCGATCTTGGTGGTGCCGGCCAGGCGGATCAGCACGTCGAGCGGCACGCGCGGATTGTGGGCGAGGCTGCGCTGCACATCGTGGCCACGGTCGCCGGCCAGCGCTCGGATCAGAGCGTCCCCGATCGCGGGATTCCCGGCGAGGTCGGCTCGGACACCAGCGTGGGGGTCCATGGCGAGCTGTCCGTATACCTCCGACGGCAGATCGGAGCGAGCGGCGAGTGCCCAGCGAAGCAGCGGCGAAGGGTGATTGACGAAGCGGACGACGGCGTCGGTGGGTGTGGCCGGGTTCTGCAGTGCCCTGTGCTGTGTGTCGTGCACGGTGGACTCGTGGGTGCCGTCGCAGGAGTCACCCGGCAGCAGATCGCATTCGTTTCGCGGGCATTGCGGGTCGTGTACGAACGGCGTCTCTTCGCGGTCGCAGACCAGGCATCGTAGCGCCGGGGGCAGGCCCTCGCTGGTGAGCAGTGCCGCCAGCAGGGGTGGGGGCGTCGCCTGGTTGGCCGCTGCCGCGCAGCGGACCTCGGCATGCGGATGCCCCGCGAGCCTGGCGGCGACTCCAGGCGTAGTCCACAACGCGAGCTCCGCGACGACCCGTACGTCCGCGTCCGCGGCGAGCGTCTCCACCACATCGGACGGGAGACCGGAACAGGCAGCCAGCTTCTCCCGGCGCTCGAAGACTGGATCTGTCGCGAAGAGGCGCGCCCATTGCGGGCTGTCAACACGCTCGCAGAGCAAGGCGAGGGCGGCGTGCGGCTGTGCCGCGGGATCGATGTCGGCGGTGGTGAGCCGACCCTCGTACGCAAGCCATGCAGCGCTCTCCTCGACGCGCGATGCCAGGGCAACGGCCTGCGCATGGCTGAGGTCCGCGCGACGAGCGAGGTCCGCGGCGATGTCAGCGTCCGCGACCTCGATCAGCCGGTCGACCAGCTCGGACGGCAGGGCGGCATTGGCAGCCAGCCCGCACAGGACATGGTTCACAGAGGGCATCCTGCCTGGGCTGTGACCGAATGGCTCGCGATTTTCGGCCTCACCGGGTTGTTGGCGACACCCGGGCACGTCCCGAGCGCCGTACTTGGCGGGTGAAGGACTTGAGTTGGCGGCTATGGGGGAGACGGCGGGGCAGGAGGCGGCGCAACGGCGTCCGCGAGGATCGCGCGGCGGGTGCTGAGAGCGGCGGCCAGAAGGCTTTCGTCCAGTCTCATCTCGGCGTCGCGGGTGGAGTCGTTGACGGGGATGCGGGTACGCCTGTCGATCAGCGCCGTCACGGCCGGCAGCGCGGGGCGCGCGTGGCCGCCCATCCGGGCGAGACCTGTCAGGTAGTACTCGCCGACCGCGTAGTCGGCCAGGTGCGGTGTCATGAGGGCGAGCAGCCGGGACAGTGCGGAAGGACCGGCGTGCCGCAGCCACAGCGGGGCGCACTCCGCCTGCGAGCGGCCGGTGCGAAGGAAGGTCAGGTTGTACATCTGGGCCGCCTGTCGGAAGGTCAGCGGGCCGGCGTCCAGCAGGGCCTCGAAGATCTCGGAGGCGTGAGCGAGGCGGGCGATGCCCACAGGCTTGGCGGCGAGGAGCGCGGCGGCGGATGCGCTGTCGTACGCCGTCGTGGTGGACGGGATCCGGCGGGCCCTCGGGGACGGCGTGAAGGGGACTTCGGCGAGGAGAACTCCGTGCGTCCGCATCGCCGCCTCGGAGATCGAGGCTGTCGTGAGGGCCGTACCAAGAGCCGGGGTGACCCTCTGGCCGCGGTGCTGGACGAGCAGGGGCAGCAGCCTGACCGGGGCCATCCGCCAGTCGTGGCACGCCTCGCGGGCCAGGTCGGCGCCGATGTCCCGGGTGGCGGGGTCGGCGAGGAGGCGGGCCACGAGGGCGTACGTGTCGTGCTCGCGCCTCAGTCCGTACAGGGCTTGGCCCCAGATGTGCCCGATGTCCTCCAGGTGGTGAGCGGCCTCCCGGACGTCGTCGAGGAGTGCGGTGTCCAGGGAGCGCCATCGCGTGGGTGGCGCTGCCCGCAGCGTCTCCAGGTGGGCGAGGAAGCGGACCGACGCGAGGTCAGCATCCGTCAGGTGGGCGGCGGTCGGGCCGAGCGCCCTGGCGAGGATGGTGCGCACGACAGGATCGGCGAGTTCGCCGAGGGCCGCGAGAACCAGGCCGGGCTGCCCGAGGTAGCCGAAGAGGCACGCGGCCCGGCGCCGTACCTCCTCGTCGGGGTCACTGAGCCGGGCCACTGCGGCGTTGATGGCCTCGGGCCAGGGCCGTTCGCGGGCCAGGCCATGGAGGAGGTCCAAGGCCTCTCGGCGCACGAAGGGGGTGTCGGCGTGGGCGAGCCGGAGCAGCCGGGTGGCGACGGGGCCGGTGCGGTCGGCGCGTATCGTCTCGAAGAGCGCGATACGGGAAGGGTGGGCGGGTGTCGTGGTGGTGCCGTCGGCCACGGCCTCGTCCGGCCACGTCATCGGGCGGGGCGGAGGCCGCCCTTCCGTGCTGGAGCTTCGATCATGCGGCCGATCATCCCACACGACACAACGGCTCGGGCAGGGCGTTGCGGCCTGAGCACGCCGGTCGATCCCGTCCGCGTCGGCCGACGCGTGGTGCGCCGCCGGGCGAGGGGGATGACCGCGGCCGCCGTCGCCCGAGAAGCCGAGCTGCGCGTAGCCGCCCGGATCGCCGCCCGCGCCGGTGAGCTCCAGGCACTGCGCGAGCTCGGCGCACTGGAGCAGACCGAACCCCGCGAGGGCGACGAAGCCGTACGGAACGAACTCACGCGGCGGGCCGGCTCGTACGTGCCAAGGACGTCGACGCCTGGCGCGCCCACGTCCGCAGCGAGAAGGACATCCGCTGGGGCGGACGGCCGCTCCCGACGGTGGTCTGATCGACCGTCGCAGGATCAGATGTCGCCCTGGACCAGGGCGTGCAGATGCTGGTCGTGCCATCCGTCGGCGTGCAGCAGCGCGCTGCGCATGGTGCCTTCGAGGCGGTGGCCGGCCTTGTCTGCCACTCGGCAGGATGCAGGGTTGGCCACCGAGTGGCACAACCAGGGCCAACTGCCACTTCTCCACATGCCCCGCCTGCGCCGGGATGCCGCAGCGGCCGCGGCGGGCGACCTTGACCGCATCAGCCTGGGCAGAGGCGGGATCCCACGAAGCGGGCACGAGCAGCCGCCGGCTCACCGCCGTCGAGGCCCACTCGCGCGTCAGGTGCAGCGACACTCCCACCTGACAGTTGGTGACCTTGCCTGCGGTGCCGGTGCACTGCCTGGACACACAGGCCGATGCGTCCCCGTCCTTGAGGAAGCCGGTGTCATCGATGATCAACGCTTCTGGACCGATCGCCTTGTGCATCGTCCAGGTCAGCCGGGCCCGCACATGCGCTGGATCCCACGGGCCGGAGGTGATGAAGTGCGCCAGCGCCTGACGGTTACCGTCCCCGCCGAGGCGGGCGTTGGGGCGACCACCGCATGGTGATCAACGGGATCCGGTTCCGGGTCCGCACCGGCGTCCCGTGGCAGGACCTAGCGGAGCGGTTCGACAGCTGGAAGACGGTCTATGAGCGCCATCGCCGCTGGTCAGCGGACGGCACCTGGGACCGGACCTCCGGACGGTTCTGACCGAGGCCGACGGGCAGGGGCGGACCGACTGAAGCATGGTGAGTGTGGACTCCGCCTCATGCCGGGCTCACCAGTACGCGGCCGGAGCACCACGCAAGGCACCACGGATCCCGAAGCGGCGATCGAACCCGCGGTAGCGTCGCGCCGACGAGGGACTCGGACGCTCCCGCGGCGGCCTGACCTCCAAGATCCACCTCGCCGGAGAGGGCGGCCTTCGCCCGCTGGCCCTGCTGATCACTCCCGGCCAGTGGGGCGACAGCCCGCAGCTCGGGCCTTTCCCCCTGAGCGTGGACACCTTGGACACTGGACCTTGAGGGTCCAGAGGAAGAGATGTCACGCATGGTGATGAAGGTGTATTCGGCGGAGTTCAAGGCGGACGCTGTCGCGCTGTACCTGTCGGACCCGAAGAACACGTTCGAGGGCGTCGGCAAGGACCTGGGGATCAGCCGGGAGACGCTGCGGAACTGGGTGCGGGCCGAGCGGGCCCGCAAGGGCCACGCGGCGGGCACCAGCGGCTCGCCACGGGCGGCACAGACTGCCGAGGTAGCCTCCGACGATGTGCTGAAAGAAGAGAACAAGCAGCTCAGGGCCCGGATCAGGGAGCTGGAAACCGAACGGGAGATCCTGCGGAGGGCCGCGAAGTATTTCGCCGGCGAGACCAACTGGTGAGCCGTTTCCAGTTCGTTGATGATCATCGCGGCGCGTTCGGCGTCAAGCGGCTGTGCCGGGTCCTGGAGGTCTCCCGGTCCGGGTTCTACCGGTGGCTGAAGGCCGCCCCGGCCCGCCTGGCGCGAGCTCGGGAGGACGCCCGCCTCGCGAGGCGGATCCGGGAGATCCACAAGGAGTCCGACGGCACCTACGGCATCCCGCGCATCACGGCCGAACTGAAGGCCGCCGGGATCGAGGTCAACCACAAGCGCGTCGAGCGGGTGATGCGCCGCATCGGCGTCCAGGGCGTGCACCTGCGCAAGAAGGTCCGCACCACGATCCCCGAGCCGGAAGCGGCCCCGGTGCCGGACCTGCTGCGGCGGGACTTCACCGCAAGCGAGCCGAACGCCAAATACGTCGGCGACATCACGTATCTGCCCGTCGGAGATGGCCAGTTCCTCTATCTGGCAACGGTGTTGGACCTGCATTCCAGGCGGCTCGCGGGCTGGTCGATCGCCGACCACATGCGCACCGGGCTGGTCACCGACGCGCTCGAAGCCGCCGCCCGCACCCGGGGCGGCAGCCTCGGCGGGGCGATTTTCCACAGTGACAACGGGGCGCAGTACGCGTCGAAGGAGTTCGCGAAGGTGTGCAGCCGGCTCGGCGTGATCCGCTCGCGCGGAGCGGTCGGCACCAGCGCGGACAACGCCGCCGCGGAGAGCTTCAACGCAACCCTGAAAAGAGAGACCCTCCAAGGAAAGAAACGCTGGTCAGGGGCGCGTGAGGCCCGCCTCGCGGTGTTCCGGTGGGTCACCCGCTACAACACCAGACGCAGGCACTCGGGGCTTGGCTACATCAGCCCGATCGCCTTCGAACAGCGATCAGTTACGCTGACCGCTGCCGCATAGCAAATGGTGTCCACGCTTCGGGGGAAGGCCCCAAGGCCGGGTAGTTAGGGTTTTCGCAGGTCACGCAAGGGGAGTTGGTGACCATGCTGTGGCGGCGTAGAGGCCGGGGCCGAGCTTGTGGATGAGTCCGCTGGTGGCCCAGCGGTTCAGTTGTCTGTACATGGTTTCCAGGGTGACGTCGCCGAAGTGAGCCGCGATGTCGCGGGGTTGCCAGAGGCGGGTGGGGTCTTCCTCAAGCAGGGTCAGGATTCGGTGTCGGCGTCGCTTGCCGGGGGCGGTGTGCCGATCATCCCGGGAGGCGGTCGGCAGTGCGGGCAGCGGATCGGAGGGTTCGAGGATGGTGACGTCGAGGTCGGTGACGGTGCGGCTGGCATCGGGCCGGCCGTCGTTGTCGCATCGCCCGTTGTAGCGGGAGGTCGGTGCTTTGACCTTGCGGGTACTCACCCGCTGCCGCCGGGGTGGGAGCAGGCCTGACAGGATCCGGCGTCCGATGAGACCGACCGGTTCGACGGTCGTGGTGACGACGTCGGCGGCCTGGATGACCTGATCACGGGCGGCTTGGAGGGCGATAGTGAAGCCGCAGCGGTCGGGGTCTGTGCCGGGGACGGACTCGGCGGCGTCGACCATAACGGTCCGCAGTGCCTGGTAGAGCGTGAGGAGCGACCACATCTCCTGCTCGATGCCGATGGGGTCACCCGAGCGCAAAAGGCGGCCGTTCATGATCGTGTGGCGGAGCGCGTAATACGCCGATTCGTGCTCCCACCGCTGATGGTAGAGATCCACCAACACGGCCGCCGGGAAGCGGCGGGCGTCCGTCAGGGTGGTGGCCAACCGGTAGGAGCCGGTGAAGACAGTGCCGTCGGTGCAGGTCACGGTGATCTGCGCATCGATGACCCGCACCCGCACGGTGCCGATGACTGACAGATAGGAGCCGTCGACGAGACGGGTGAGAGCCGGTGTGCGCCGGTTGCTGCGGAGCCGTCCGAGGAACTGGGCGCCGGTGGTGGTGACGGCGGAGAGGAAGGCGTTGCCGTCGAACCCCTTGTCCCAGAGCACCAGCATGTCCGGCCTCAGAAGGTGCAGCAGGCGGCCGGCGTAGCTCGTCTCGCCCTCGGCCGTCGGGCCGAACACCGCACCGATCAGGGCCCGGGTGCCGGTCTCGACCAGCGTCATCAACTCCAGCGTCGGATAGCCGTGATGAGACGTTCTCCCCAGCCAGGCCCGGTTCCGATCGGAGTCGAAGACCCTCTGCGAACTGCAGCCGTCGAATGACACCGTCCGGTAGGGCCCGAACCGCACTCCCGGCGTCGTCGGCCTTGCCAACGGCCCGGCCAGTACGTCGAACAACGCCCGAACCGGCGCGCTGCCGAGTCGCCGGCGCAGGTCACGTAACGCCTTCGCGGTCGGGCAGACCACAGGAATCCCGGACAGGCCGGCCGTCAGCTTGTCCCAGACGAGCCGGTAGCCGACCTCGGGGAACAAGCACATCACGAGCAGAAAGTAGACCCCCACCCGCGAGGGCAGATCACGCAGCCGCCGCTGCACCGTCCTCGTCTCCGACAGGACCGCGTCGACGAGCTCGAACGGCACGATCGCCGTCAGTTCCCCCAGATGACCGGGCGCGAACCGGCCCGCAGCCACCGTGACCGTTCGGGTGATAGTCGCCAACGGCGGCGGCAGGACACAATGATCGAGCAACGGAGCTCCTTCGGGACAAGCTGTCTTGGACGACTGCCTGTACCAACGAGCCCCGTTGCTCTACGTCGGAAACTCGCCAACTCCCCTTGCGTGACCTGCGAAAACCCTAACTACCCGGCCTTGGGGAAGGCCCCCTCATCCCAGTCCTGGAGCGCATCCGGGCCAAGCGTTCCGGGGGCGGCCATCCGCGCACGCGCCCCGATCACCTCGGCGGCGATAAGGCGTACAGCTCCCGCCGCAATCGCCGCTACCTGCGCCGACGGCAAATCAAGCACACCATCCCCGAGCCCAAGGACCAGCGGGCCAACCACCACCGTCGGGGAAGCCGAGGAGGCCGGCCGGCAGGCTTCGACAAGGACATGTACAAGCGACGCAACGAGGTCGAGCTGACCATCAACAAGCTCAAGTACGCACGAGCGGTGGCCACTCGCCACGACAAGCGCGCCTACGTCTTTCACGGCATCGTCACTGTGGCCTCGATCCGCCTCTGGCTCAAGTCGTGATCATTCGCGACCAGAGGCGATGGCCGCTTCCATCGAGGCCGGGTGTTCAGCAACGCGACCATGCGCTCGCGGGGAGGAAGTGGGGAAGGTCGTCCATCGCTTCGGGGGTATGAACACCGGCCGCGCGAGCAGGTGGTCACCCGCTCGCTGAACATCGATCACGACGCCCAGAGTGTCAGAGCCGGGTACACCTGCGTCCAGGTAGCTGAGCTCCGTACAGGGCTCGCGGGTCTCGGCTCGCTCGATCATCCACTGCTCCAACACCGAAGGTACGCGCCCTACCGGAGCCATGCCCTCAGCGAAGACTTGAGGCCCGCGTAGTGCATCGACCACAACGCCGGCCAGCCGTTCCTGCCGGTCGTAGAGCTTCAGACCGAACTTCTGATAGACGCCATCCCTGACTCTGGAGACAGTCTCGGCCGCGGACCAACCACGCGTGTGCCTCTGGGGTTCCGCCGTGACGTCACTCAGAGCCTGCGATACCTCGTCGGGGCACATGCCGAAACTCAGCGGGCCCACGCTCACGAACGGATCCAGCGTCCACCGCTGCCGCTCGTTGTCCGGCAACACGTCACCACTTGAACATGGCCACGAAGACTACGGCAGCCTGATCGAACTCCTCTGCCCGCGGGCTGCAGAGAGCGATTGTCAAGACCCGTGGATGGGGACCGCACCGACCCAGCGGTGGTAGGCGTCTAAGTCGACGTTGTTGCCGCACACGATGGTGACGACGTGTCGGCCGGCGAAGCGGTCACGGTCTTCGAGGATCGCCGCGATGCCGAGCGCGGCCGACGGTTCGACGACGAGGCCGGCGTGGTCGAGGAGCATCCGCATACCGGCGATGATCGACGCCTCCTGGACCAGGATGGCGTCGTCAACGACCAGGAGGAGGTCCTCTAGGACGGTCGGGATGGGACGCCGGCCGGCGACGCCGTCAGCGATGGTGTCGGTCGAGTCGGTGGTGACGACACGTCGCCTGTGCCACGAGTGTGTCATCGCCGGCGCGCCCAGCGGCTGGACGCAGATCACCTCGACTTCGGGTGCCAATGCCTTCACGACATGACCCACGCCGGTGGCCAGCGCCCCGCCGCCGAGAGCAATCAGGATGGTGTCGAACGACGACGCGTTGTCCACCAGTTCCAGGCCGATGGTCGCGGCGCCCTCGCAGGTCTCGATGTCCAGGCTGTCTTCGACCAGCCGGATGCCGTCGTACCGCGCGATGGCCGCCGCCCGCTCGCGAGCCATCTCGTGGTCGCCGTCCACCAGCTCCAACCCGGCGTCCAACGCGCGGATGCGATCAAGCTTGGCCCGAGTCGCGAAGCGGGATGCCACGACTGTGACGTCGAGCCCCCGGCCGCGACCGGACCACGCGAGGGCTTGGCCAAGGTTGCCCGCGCTCGCGCACACCACGGCTCGCGAGGCATTGTCGGCGAGCAGGCTCGCGACTACCTCGGTGCCGCGAGCCTTGAAGCTGCGGACCGGGTTCGCCGTTTCAAGCTTGATGCTCACCGTGCACCCGAGGTCGGGCTCCAGCGCCTCGCAGCGGTACAGCGGAGTGTCGAGAAAGACCGGGTCGATTACCCGGCGAGCCGCCCGGATCCGAGCAGTGTCGAGACGCGTCTGCTGCACGACACAGCAGCGTAGCGCCACCGGCGCTGGTTCCATGAGCAACTGTCAGGAGTTGTAGGTCGGTCCACGTGCTGTTCTACCTGGCTTCGGGCGGCGGGTACGAACAGCTGATGGAAACCCGCGGGTGCGCACAGGACGCCCGGTTCTCCGACGGGGCGGACGCAGTGGCCCGAGCGCTCGCGAAGTCGCTGGACGGAAGGATCCGGCTGGGGGACCCGGTGCTGTCGATCCGGCAGACCGCGCACGGGGTCGAGGCGGCCACCGGCCACACCGTCGTCCGCGCGAGGCGAGCCGTGGTCACCGTGCCCCCGGCAGCGGTCGAGCGGATCGCGTTCGACCCGGTTCTGCCCCCCGGGCGGCGTGGCTGGGTGCGCCACTCGCCGATGGGGCGGGTCGCGAAGGTGCACGCCGTCTACGAGGAACCCTTCTGGCGCTCGGAGGGACGCTCCGGGATCGCGACGCTGTACGGCGAGAGCCCGGTCGGCGTGGTCTTCGACAACTCCCCCGAGGACGCCTCGCGCGGAGTGCTCGTCGCGTTCGTCTACGGCGACCGGCTCGACCGCTGGGCCGCCGCGACCGACACCGGGCGTCGCCGCGAGGTGCTGGCCGCACTGACCGCGGTGGCCGGAATCCGAGCGGGGCAGCCGATCGATTATGCCGAGAAGATCTGGCCGCGGGCGAGCTGGACCATCGGGGGCTACGAGTGTTTCGTGACCCCGGGCGGCTGGACCCGCTACGGGAGGGACGGGTGGCGGGAACCGTCCGGACTCGTCCACTGGGCAGGGTCCGAGACCGCCTCGGTGTGGAACGGCTACATCGACGGGGCGATCTCGTCGGGCGAGCGGGTCGCGGCCGAGGTGATCAGCGCGCTGGCGGCCGATCGGCAACAGGGGTGAACCGCCTTGCCTGACATACTGGCCGGGTTATGACCAGCATCGAAGAGCGGCCGGTCGCAGCGGCCGCCGATCTGCCGGGACGCGTACGGACGGCGATCCGGGCGGCCGCCCTGTCCCAGCGGGAACTCGCCCACCGGATCGGAATGGACCCGACCGCCCTGTCCAAGGCGTTGCGCGGGACACGGCGGCTGCGCGACGAGGAAGTCGCCGCCATCGCGAAGGCCTGTGGGGTGTCCACGGCCTATCTGGTCGAGGGCACCGGCCCGGAGCCCGTTCTCCCGCCCGAGAACGGGCGGGACCGGGCGCAGCCGGTGACGGCGCAGGAGCGGCGGGACCAGATCCTCGAGGCCGCGACCGTACTCATCGCTCGCCGCGGCTATCACAACGTGCGCGTCTCGGACATCGCCCGCTACTGCGGGACCAGTACGGCGACGGTGCACTACCACTTCCCCAGCAAGGAAGCCGCGCTGCACGCCGCGCTCGAGTACTACGCCCAGCGGTTCCGCACCCGGCTCGACGAGGAGTTCGGCCGGGCGAGTTCCGCGCGTGGCAAGCTGCGCCGCCTGATCGAGGTGCAACTGCCGCTCGCCGACGACGACATCGACGAATGGTCGGTGTGGATCCAGTTCTGGAACCAGGCGATGCTCGAACCCCGGTTGCGGCCCGCGCAGCGGCGGATCTACTCGGGCTGGTACCGGGTCGTGGTGGACCTGCTGCACGAGTGCCGGTCCGAGGGCCTGGCACCGGAGGCGGACATCGAAGCACTCGCCGACCGGTTCACGGCGATGGTCGACGGCCTGGCGATCCAGATCCTCGCCAACTCGACCGAGATGCATCCGGACCGCATGCGCTCGCTCTTGCTGCGGGCCTTCGAACCGCACCTCGACCTGGCTGATCGACCTTCGCCGCCCCCTTGAGACACCTGCTGCCCGAGCCTCCGAAGTGCCGCCTGTCTCCCCGATGCCGGCCTCAGCGGTTGGCGGGCACCCTGCGTATGCCGTCGGGCACGGCGGCCGTCGTGGCCTTGGGAACCGGTTCACACCGGACGTGGCACCGAGCCCGGGATGCTGCCGCCGGCCAGATGCGAGGGCGCCTTCGCGGGAGACTTCGAACCGGACGACGGCGAAGTGCTGCCGGCCTCGCGACCCGCTGCGAACGCTGCCGGTCTCGTCCGTCACCGGCGCGGATAGCTGCTGCTGGAGTGGATCCGGCAGGCCGAGCAGGAGGCACCGAAGCCCGTGAAGGGCTTCGCAGGCTTCCTCCGTCAGGACCTCGACGCGGTGACCGCCGGCCTGACCCGGCCCTGGAGCTCCGGGGTCGTCGAAGGACACGTAAACCGGATACGACGTCGCGCTCAACTCTTACGTCCTTCAGACGAATCTGACGGCACCGTGGAACAGAAACGCCTCTAGTCGATCAGTTCTATGGGTGGGCTGTCCGGCAGAGGTACGTCGCGGCGGTCCCGATCCCGCCCCGTGTCCGCCGTCTTGCGGCGATGGAGTCGGTCGTCCGGGTCTTCGACTCGTCAGGCCGCGAGCAGTTCATGCAGGCGCTCGGCCGGGGTTCGTCGGCCGAGCGTTGTGCGTGGGCGGCCGTCATTCCTCGCCGCGCAGGCGGGCGATCTGTCGCCGGGAGAGTTCAACCGTGCGCCGCATGTGCCGGTACAGCAGGGCGCGCTCGTCCTCGGTGTAGTCGGCGAACATCGCCCGCCATCCCTCGCCCAACTCGGACCACAGTTCCATGAGATCCCGCATCGCCTCCGGGACAGGCTCCACCCGGACCCGGCGGCGGTCGGTCTTGTCGCGGTGCCGGACCACGTAGCCGGCCTTCTCGAGACGGTCGACCAGCCGGGTCGCCGATCCGCTGGTCAGGCCGGTGAGTTCGGCGATCCGGCCGGTGGTGAACGGGCCGGGCTCGACGGTCAGCAGGTTGAGGCACTGGACGTCGGTGGGGTGCAGCTTGAGATGGTCCGCGACCGCCTGGTTGAACATGACGTAGGAGGCCAGGTAGCGGCGGGACTCCAGCTGGAGATCGTCCATCAGCATGCACACCCTCGCTAAATATCTGCGTAACGCAGTAACTGTGCCGTACGGTAACCGCATGACGCAGGAATCATACCGGCCCGTGGTGGCCGTCGCCGGAGCGACCGGCGCCCAAGGCGGCGCGGCCGTCCGCTCGCTGCTCGATCAGGGCTTCCAGGTCCGGGCCCTGACCCGCACTCCCCACTCGGCCGCCGCACACGCGCTGAAGATCCTCGGCGCCGAGGTGCACGCGGCCGACTTCGACGACAGCAAGTCGCTGGAGGCCGCCCTGAAGGGCGCCGACGGATTGTTCGCGATGTCCACGCCATTCGGCTCCGACCCGGAGAGCGAAGTCCGGCAGGGCATCGACCTGCTGGAGGCCGCCCGCGGGGTCGGGCACATCGTGTTCACCTCGGCCGCGCACGCCGACCGCGGCACGGGCATCCCGCACTTCGACAGCAAGTACCGCATCGAGCGGCACCTACGCGGGCTGGGCGTGCCGTGGACGATCCTCGGCCCGGCCGCGTTCATGGACAACTACACGGTCGAGTGGTCGCTCGAGGGCCTGCGCGAAGGCCGGTTCGTGCTGCCGATGCCGGCCGACCGGCCGCTGACGCTGATTCCCGCGCGGGACATCGGCGCCTTCGCGGCCCATGTTCTTGCGCGGCCGGAGGAATTCGCGGGCCGGCGCATCGACATCGCCTCCGACGAGCTGACCTGCCTGGAGATCGCGGAAGCCCTGACCGGCGTGTGCGGCCGGCCGATCGTCTTCGAGCGGCTGCCGATCGCCCACGTCGAGGCGTTCTCGGCCGATCTCGCCGCGATGTTCCGCTACTTCACCGAGGTCGGCCTCGATGTGGACGTGGACGCGCTGCGGCGTGACTTCCCGGAGATCGGCTGGCAGCGCTTCGGCACCTGGGCGGCCAAGCGGGCATGGCCGGTCAGTTGAGTCCACGCGGTCGGCACATAGCCGGACTCAGGCCGTGAGCAGTCTGTGCAGGCGCTCGGCCGGGGTTTCCCAGCCGAGCGCTTCGCGTGCGGCCGTTGAGTTCGGCGGCGACGGCGGCCAGGTGCTCAGGGGTGCGGACGGACAGGTCGGTGCTCTTGAGAAAGTACTGCCGCAGCAGGCCATTCGTGTTCTCGTTCGAGCCGCGCTGCCAGGGGCTGGCCGGATCACAGAAGGAGACGGGGACGGCAGTGGCAATCGTGAACTGACGTGAACGCTCCATCTCGCCGCGGTGGTCCCGGGTGAGCGAGCGTTTCTCCGCCAGCTCCTTGTGTCGACGACGGCCAGGACGCGCGGTTCCGGCAGACCGGCCCACGGCAGACGATCACTTGCTGGCGAACACACCACCGACCAGCACCAGCAGCCCATACCCAACCCGTACCAGCCTCGTGACCAGCAACTTCAAGAGGAATCAGCTCCATACTCGTCAGCCGCCCACCTGTCGTCCGGAGATGCTCTGCCACCTGGCGAATGTCCAGTTGTTCCAGTGTCCGGGCGCACACCATCAACGCCCGGCTGGTCTTCGCTTCCGTGTCCGGCCGACATTTCGGCACGGTCACTGCCCGGCCGGCTTCGGCCAAGGTCCCCGGCGAGCAGTAGGCCGACCGGGCCCGCGCCCACCACGATTGTGGGCTGCCTCGTGGTCTTCGAGGTGTGGTCGCGGATGTACTCGCGTTCCATGCCGGAGTGGACGTCCGGCACGGTGACCGAGATGCCCTGCCTCTCTGCACGAGACCCTCAGCGACACCCGATCGAGACATCTGTTCGATCAGCAAGTCCCTTGATCGGTACGACAACGGCTTCTCACACTGACGCGACGTCGGCGAACCTTTCCGATTGACATGAGACCGGGCGCAGGCCGACAGCCATAGACGGAAGGCGAGTTGAGCTGCGGTGTCGTGAGCGGGCTCGCGTGCCGGGCGAGCCGTCGGCCTTCATCCAGCTCGTTCAGCTCCGCCCGCGACGGCGGTGGCCTCAAGCAGGCCGCCCTGTGGCCTGTCGGCGGTGGCTTCTGATGACCGTCTGAGCACTCATGCCCAACTGCCGTCCGAGGAAAGGGACGGCGTTCCGTTGCGTCCGGTGTGTGCTGCGTCTCATCTGCGGGCTGTTACGGCAGAGGGGTGGCTGGTGTCTTGATACCGAGTCCACGACATGGGGAGAGATGATGAGCGGGAACGCTGAGCGCGGTGGTTGCTGGCGGCGGGTACGGGGGCGTGACGGTGGACCGGCAGTCTGGCTCGGCGCGATGGTGTGCCGGTGACCGTGGTCGATCCGCGTCCCGAGTTCGTCGAGCGGATCCGTCTGCACCAGCTTCTGACCGGTTCCGATGACACGGTCGAGGGCTTCGGGGGCCGCTGGCAAACGTCGGGGCGACGGCTCCGGGGAGGATGAATTGGCTGAGATGACGGCGTCTGAGAACCAGACCGATTCTCGGCAGGCTCTGGTGAAGCGCATCGAGAGCCGGGAGGCTGATGTCGGTACGTACCTTCAACGCGCCCGGCGCCGGCGCGACCGGTTTTCACTGGTGAGCGTAGTTGCCGGTGCTGTGGATGACCTGGCTGGGCGTCAGGTACCGCGACTCGGCGGCTGCCCGGCCGATGGACGCGGCTGAGGAGGAGCTGCTGGTGCTCTACGGCCGCCATTCCACCAGTGCCTGGGCGTCCCGAGTGTTCACCGGGTACCGCCGTGCCGTCCCCGACGCACCCGAACCCGCGGACCCCGCCGACTGGCCGCACTCCTAGGCGGGGCGCTTCCACCACACCCTGGCACTGTGCGCGGCGGCGGTTGGAGTGGTCCTGGCCGCCGCCACCACCGTCCGCCACCACCGTCCGCCACCACCGTCCGGCCGAGGTCGCCGTACTGCTCGGCGCCATGCTTCCGCACGTCCTGCTCGGCACTTGGCTGCTTCGGCGGCTGCGGGGGGCAGCGGAAGCTGAACTCACCATCACAGGAGAATCAAAATGAACGCATGGAACCGCGTCCTCTGGCTGCTGGCAGCCGCCGCCGCTCTCGTCGGCGTCACCATTCCGCTGGCCGGGACAGCGGTCACACTGCCGATTCTGCTGCTGTCGGTCCCGTTCGCGCTGATCCACGGGGTGCGGAGGTACGGGTGGCGGACGCTGCTGTTCTTTCTGATCGAGACCCTGGTGGTGAGCAACTTCTTCGAGAACCTCAGCATTTCCACCGGGTTCCCGTTCGGCCACTACCACTACACGGGCCATCCGCAGCTGATTCATGTGCCCATCTATATCGGACCGATCTACTTCGGTCTGGGCTACATCTGCTGGCAGGTGGCCAACACCTTGCTCGACGAGGCGGACAGCCGTCTGGGCGGCTCGTCCGGGTCGGTCGCCGGCCGGGTCGAGGTGGTGGCGCTGCCGATGCTGGCCGCGGCACTGATGACCATGTTCGACCTCGGCAATGACTCGATCGCCTCCACAGTGAAGCGGATCTGGGTCTGGGAACGTGGGGGCGGGGTGTTCGGGGTGCCGTACACCAACTACTTGGGCTGGTGGTTTGTCACCTATGTCTTCTTCCAGATCTTCGCGCTGTATTTGGTGAAGCGTCAGCCGGCGTCGACCTCGGTGTCGGCGTCGGTGCGGACCGAGGGGCGGGGGGTGTTGGCGCAGAACGTGCTCTTCTACGGGGCGCTGGGGCTGAGCTCGGTTCCCTACTTCATCGGCGCCTCCGGTGACATGGTCAAGGATGGGGCCTCGGTCAGCTGGAGCGGGCATGCGATCAACGAGACGATGATGACGATCAACCTGTTCGGCACGGTGTTCGCTGCGTTTCTTGCCGCGGTCAAGCTGGCTCGCAACGACCTGGCCCTGCGGCGCTGATTCCGACTGACGCAGAACAGCCGCCGGTCGGCTTTCCGGCGGCCGTGCACGGTGTTTTCCGGCGAATGCGGTGAGTCCCCTTTCCGCCGCGACGGTGCTCGGTCGTGGCAGAGCCGGTCGGCGACTGCGGCTTGTATCAACCATGTGCCGGTGAACGGCCCGTGGCCCCCGGGCAGGTGGTGTCCTGCTCCGGGGACCACGGCTTTCCGTCGCATTGGGCCACGACGCCCCACTGCTGGGGCGTCACCGACGCAAGCAGGGAGGAGGGGGAACGACGACCACAGCAGTCACACAGCGCTACATGTCCGTTCGCCGTAGCTATACGAGGACAACCCCTGACGAACTCCTGGACGCCATGCACCACAGCGGCTTCCAGTTCTGGGACGAGACCTCCGGTACCGCGGAACCCTTGGCCACGGGAGCGGCATTCGCCCTCGCCGAGCACCTGACGGGCGTGCGCATCACGCCGGAACTCCTACGGGACACCACCTTCGTCTGCGGCAGCGCGACCCCGTTCCACCGGGGATCGATCGACCTCGCCGAACTTTGACCGGGGCGTCTGTGGCGTGAACGTCGACAGTTGCCGGTGAATCGCGGTGGGGCCACCAAGAGGGAGACGGGCTTCCGACAGCCGTCAAGGGCTGTCGTTCACACCCAAGTCGGCCCTCATCGCAGCGCGTACGAGCCTCATGGAGTCCAAGTACTCGTTCATGGCTTCGGTGCCCTGGGCCTGGATGTTCGTACCCTCGATGAGGACGTCTCGCAAAATTCGCGCGTGCCCGTCCAACTCCTGCGCTGGGGACAGCACCGACTGAGGGGCCAACACCTCAAGCTCGTAACGCGGGGCAAAGCAGCTGGTGTAGGCCGTGCGGGCCCGATTCGCGCGCTCTTCGTCCGACAGGCCGGAGGTAGCAGCGAGGATGCGCAACTGCGCGCGCATATGGGCATGAGCCGCGAGGTAGCGCGCGTACAGGTCCTGCTTGGTCACGCGGCGATCGAGATGGTCCTGCCTGCGCTCGCGGCGGCGCTCAACCAGGAGGGCGGAGCTGAGCGCGATGGCTGCTCCGACAACGGTCCCGAAGAGGGGGAGCCATGACATGTCGTGACGATAGGGCAGATAGCGGGAGCAAGGAATGGCTACCACGGCAGCCTCTGTCATGACGCTTCTGTGAAGGCGCCGCCGCGGGAGGCCGGGAAGTCGTCCGGCGGACCTGTTGAGGGTGTCGGTGGAGGTTGTCAGCTCTTGTTCAGTGACCGGGTCACGCCCGCGACGACTGCCGTCGTCAGCAGCCAACCCGCCGCGATCAGAGCGTAGGACAGCCATTGCGCGATGCTGCCTCCCGGCCAGTACCAGGCGGTGCGCTGGCCGAGGCCGCCGATGGGGATCAGCAGGTCGAGGGTATAGACGAGGGCGCTGAACGGTGGGCCTTGGCCGGGCTGGGACTGTTTCGGCGAGTGCGCGCCGAAGACAACGGTGCCGAGGATGGTCAGAGCCATGATCCACACTCCGGCCAGCCAGGGGCGGTAGCCGTACCCGACCAGGGCATCGAGCAGGTGCCCCCACACCCGCCCGGCCGGATGCAGGGTGCTGCGGCGGTGACGCTGCTTGGCCAGAAGCACTCTGCGGGCGTCGTCCTCATGGCCGACCTGCCGGTACCAGCTCGCCAGCTGCTCGTACGGCTGTGGGGCGTAGCCGGGCTCGCGCCGGATCCACTCCACGCGGCGTGTTGCGTCGTACCCTCGTAGACCGTCCCTGGACTGGATGGAGGCGTAGCTGAATCCTTGTAGCCGTACGATGCGCGGCCAGACACCCTCGCCGTCGTGAAGGGCTGTGACCTGGGCTCCCCGGAGGTCCACAGCGCCGGAGGGTGGTGCGGCGGGTGTGAAGTGGACATCGCCTGCCTGCATCCGCGAGCAGTCCAGGGCCACGTCCTCGCCGTTCAGGATGGCGCCGTCAAAGGTGAGCTGATCCGATATCTGCGCGCCCCGCAGGCATACGGCTCCCTGTGCGGTGAACCCCTCGGAGAAGACCAGCGTAGAGGCCACGGCGTTGTCCGCGAGGAGCGCCGGACCATCGGGGTTGTCCAGTCGGGCTCCCTCCATGAACAGGCCGCCCGGCAGGTGTGCTCCCAGCAGCCGTATCCCGCCGTGTGCGGTGAATCCTCTGCGGCAGAACACGCCGCCTTCCATGACAAGGCCGCCGGCGAACAACGCCCAACCGTCCGAGGCCGACAACGTCGCCTTGCTCAGTTTCAACTCGCCTGCGATCCGAGCTCTCATGAGTGAAACCGTGCCGTGGAGAACCGATCGCTGCAGATTGAGGGTGCCCTCTATCCGGGCCAACGTGGCGTCCATGCCGGGCGCCCGGCTGCCGATGATCCCGATCGTCCGGGTGGCCGCTCCATAGAGGCTCGGCCCCTCCTCGAACCAGCAGTCCTCAAACCACAACACGTGGCCGATCTCCGCTCCAGCGAGATCGAGATGACCGGTGATCCGCGCGCCGGCCACCCGCAAGGCGGTGACCGCCCCCGGTGGCGCTGCGTTTCCTCCCCGCGCCAAAGCCGTCACGACGGCCGCCCGAAGCGTGCGTTCGGGCCCCCAGTCCGCCCCTCCGGCCGGATCGTCTTCGCTCGGCGTGCCCGCGCGCAGGTCCACCTGGCGGCCTTGGGGGAAGGCGTCCCACAACTCTCGCTCGGGCGGGGTCAGTTCTTCGTACGGCAGCATCGATACAGCGTAGACAGCACAGTCCCGGATGGCGGCGCCGTGACCACATCGGCTGAGACCGCGAGCGCATCCGTATCTGTCGGGCCACACCAGCTGAGACACTCCCCGACCCAGCATCTCAACTCATCTGGTCGCCGCACGTCGCCGACACAGCCGCGAACCAGATCCTTCGAGACAGGACAGCAAGGGCCCCTGTTTCCTCATGAGAAGGACCAGTTCGAGGAGGGCCCAGCAAGTGGGCAAGGCGTCCACGGCGAAGAGCGCTGTCAGACCAGCGAGACGTACCTCCACGGCCTGTCGTCCGGCGACTTCATGCCCACGCTCGAGCAGTTCCTCGGCGTTCGCCGTTCGCCAAGCAGTACGGCGCGAAGTTCCCCAAGGCCGTCAAGAAGATCGTTGATGACGAGGTCGAGCTGCTGGCGTTCTACGACTTCCCGCCGAGCACTGGATCCACCCGCGGACCACGAACCCCATCGAGTCGACCTTCGCGACGGTCAGGCTATGAACGAAGGTCACCAAGGGGCCGGCTCCCGAGCCGCCGCCCTGGCGATGGTGTTCAAGCTCGTCGAGTCCGCCCAGGCCCGCTGGCGAGCCGTGAACGCAGCCTGAAAGGTCAGTGATCCACAGACCTTGGCAGCTTGGCGGCGACTGCCTCGGCAGGGACTCACGCCGGATCCGGCAGGTCCATCAGCGCGAGCTTGGCCGGGTCGATCACGATCGTGATGTCGGTGATCCGGCCGTCGACGACGGTGAACGCGAGGACCGAGAGCGGGGTGCCGTCCTCGCGCCAGGAAATGAGCCCTGGGAGGCCGTTGACGAGCACCGTCCGCCCCTGTGTGGCTGCGCCGGCGGACAGTTGCGCGCCGGCTGCGACCTGGGTGGCGCCGAGGGTGACGACCATGCCGGACGGGGTGTCGACGGCCAGTCTCACCTCGGGGTCGAGTACCCGCAGCAACTCCTCGAAGTCGCCGCGGCGAGCCGCTGCCAGGAAGGCCTGGACCACCTCTCGCTGCTCCCGTCCGACGCCGGTCGGTCGCTCAATCGTCCGCAGCTTCCTGCGGGCGCGGCTGGCGAGCATCTTGGTGGCGGCGGTGGACTTGCCGAGGATCTGGCCGATCTCGTCGAACGGGACCGCGAACAGGTCGTGCAGTACGAACGCCAGCCGCTCGCTCGGCCCGAGTGACTCCAGAACGACGAGGAGCGCGAGCCCGACCGAGTCGGCGAGCACCGCGTCGTCCTCGGGAGCAGGACTGTCGTCGAGCGTCACCACGAGCCCGTAGAGACCGTCGTCGTAGGGCGCCTCCGGGCGGGCCTGGCGCGATCGCAGGACATCGAGGCTGATCCGGCCGACCACCGTGGTCAGCCAGCCGGCGAGGTTGTGGATGGTCGCCGTGTCCTGGCGGGAGAGCCGCAGCCAGGCCTCCTGGACCACGTCCTCGGCGTCGGCGTGCGACCCGAGCATGCGGTGGGCGACCGCGTGCAGCCGGTCGCGCTGGGCCTCGAACGTCTCGGCCATCAGGTCCGTCGGGCTGGTGTCGGACATGTTGTTACCTTCCTCGGCTCTGCTCCGTCACGGGTGATGACGGGCCCGGAGGGGCGCAGGTAACCGACGAACCACCGATGAAGGAGCAAGACCGATGGAAGCACGTGTGAAGAGCCCGGCCAGTCTCGACGTGATCACAGCAATCCAGCACCTCTACAAGGCGATTCACGCCGGGGGCGTAGACAAGCACCTACTGTCGCTGGTCCATCTGCGTGTCAGCCAGATCAACGGCTGCAGCCCGTGCGTCTTCGCCACGATCCAGTCGGCGAAGCAGGCCGGTGAGACAGACGAGCGGCTGCACAACGTGGTCGCGTGGCGCGAGACGCCCTTCTACACCGAGGAGGAGCGGGCTGCCCTCGCCCTGACCGAGGCCGCCACCCGGCTCCAGGACGGCGCACCGGGCGTCACCGACGAGATCTGGGACGCCGCCGCCGACCACTTCAGCGAGGAGCAACTGGGCGCGATCACCCTGGAGATCGCGATGACCAACTTCTTCAACCGGATCAACCGGACGGTCCGGGAGCAGGCCGGCAAGACCTGGTGAGCCGGGCGGGGCGTCATCCCCCGGAGGCCGGGCCTTCCGAACGTCAAGGGATGACGCCCCCACAGACCGAAACTCCGGGGTCTGTGGCATTCATGACAGGCACCCCGATCCACAGGTCTTGACTATTCGTCACGGACACCGCCGCTGCACCTATTACGCCGGTGCGCTACCAGCCTGCTCGCGCGGCGCCAGCCATTCCTGAAGCTCGATCAGATTCCCTTCCGGGTCCTCCAGATACGCGACCCGTATCCGCTCGTTCATCGGGCCCGGGTCCCTGGTGAACTTCGCCCCCCGCGAGGTGAGCTCGGCGTGGGCGGCGTCCAGGTCGTCCACCCGCAGCACCACCAGCGCGCGATATCCCTCCGGCCCCGTCCCCAACCGCCCCAGCACGCCGGCCATCTGCGCCCGGTCCTGCAGCGCGATCGCGGCGTGTCCGGTGTCGGGGCTGAGCTTGGCGTACGGGCCGCTCTCGGCCTCGAACTGCGGCTTGAGCCCGAGCACGTCCCGGTAGAAGCGGTAGACGGCCGGGAAGTCGGACACCATCAGGCGTATCTGGGTGAGTTCCATACCGACCTTTCTAGCCCAGTTCTGACGCCGATTCCGGGTCGATCGCGATCTTTGAGAGAGCCTCGCCGGAGTTCAGCGACGCACTCTGAAGCACTGGTGACGTGCTCAGCTGGCGGCTGGTGGAGTGTCCAGGGATCGGGCGAAGTCGGCGAGCGCGCGGAAGTCGTCCTCGCGCAGACCGATTCGCGGGTTGACGTGGTGCAGAAGCCCAGGCCCGCGGTGGTGGGCGGTCACGTATGCCTGGTCCAGATCGCTCTGTTCGTCGTCCACCCAGGCGAAGGGACGGCCGTTGGCGTAGTCCACCAGGGGACCGGTCTTCCAGTGGACCCCGTCGGGCCGGTACTGGAGCAGTGCGTCGCCGAAGTCCACGAAGGGGAGTTCGGGAAGGCCGAGCACCGGGGCGATCCACCGGTTGGCGTCGTCCATCCATGTGGTGGCCCAGCACAGCTCGTAGCCGAGCTGGAGCAGGGATCGTCCGTGCTCCGGGTTGAGCCAGACCCGCAGGGGGCGCCGCCGGGCCGAGAGTCCTCTGTGTTCGTCTGAAGTTCCGCTGTCCTGGGGCACTCTGAGTGTGATGTAGCCATCAGGGCGCTTTTCCGGCTTGGCCGCATAGGGGTTGAGTGGGCCGTCCACGTCGAGGAACAGCACTGGTCGGTTCACGATCTCCCCCGGTCTCGCTGAACATCGGCTGCGCCGTGGAAGCGTAGCTGCAGCGATCGTGCGGGCGAAGGCGTGCTCGACGCGGGCGCCGATCCCCGGCGTGCACGCCTACTTCGTCGCTGAGCAGGGCACCTGGTTCCGCCGCCTGGGCTCCTACGCGATTCAGATCATCAAGCGCGGCGCTACTGTTCCGGTGGGCACCCCGGCCGACATCACCGTCACCGGGCACGTCCCGCGCGTCATCTACGGCACCCGCCGTGCCCGCTGAGCCGGAGGCCGCACCGAGACCGGCGGCGCGGCACGTTGGGGGTACTGCTGCCGTGGGCCAACCAGGCGGTCGAGGAGGAGCTGCCCCAACTCGGCGAGCCGGGCGTCGTCTTCCACTACGTTCGGTTCGTGCCGGCCTCCGGCACGGTCCACTCCGACGTCCTGTTCGAGAACACGGTCGCCGCGTCCGCGCTCTACAACGAGCTCGTCATGGCTGAGATGTGCGAGGCGCTGGGGCTGGCCTCCGAGCCGTGCACCATCACACCCAGCCGCCCCCCCCGGTCATGGAAGTCGCCGGCGTCCCGCACGGGCTGATCGCGTGGACCGCGCAGCGGGGCTCCCAGATCGAGACCTGCCGCGCGGAGCTGGAGCACGAGTACGTCACCGCCACGGGCGACGAAGGGAACCTGAAGTTCGGCCCAGTCGTGACGGGGCGGACCCGCGACGCCCTGAACCGCGTCGCGGCCCGGGCGATCCGGGCCCGGGCCGCCGCCGTGGTCGACGTCGGCCTGGCGGCAGTCGACGTCGCCGCCATCGCGTGGGTCATGCACCGCGACGGCTTCTTCCACCGCCGCCACCTGCTCGCCGAAGCCCGCCGCCACCTCGCCCTGGTACTGCGCGGCCGCCTGCGCGAGCCGGGCCTGGACGAGTGGATCGTCGACGCCTCGCTCGCCGCGCGAGCCGTGACCCGTACCCGTACGACGGCTTCGCGCACCGGCAGGCCGCGCGCTGCCCGAGCAGCTGTTCCTCTTCGGCCAGCAGAAGGAGGAGCCCGTACGGAAGAAGGCCGGGCCCGTCGACGTCACCGCGCTGCGCACCAGGAGGCCGATGGCGCACCACGTGCGCACTCGCAGGACGAGCAGAGTGCGCACCAGCCGGGATCCCGCCGGAGCCCCAGCGCGGCTCCGTGACCGCATCCGGTGCGCATTGACGATTCGCCGTGTCGCCTCGGGGACACGGCGAATCGGCGCCCCGATACGTCGCATTCACCGAACGCGGCTCGAACGATCTGGTCCGCGTGCGGGATTCGCAGCACGATGCGCACCACGCGCGCCGACCGGACACGTGACGGCGCACCATCGGCAACAACGGCTGCAGCCGGTTCCATGCCTCGTCCGCCAAGTCCCCGCGAACGGTCATGCTGCGGAAAACGAGTTCTGCGGTCTGATCAGCACGGCCTACGCTTCCGTGATCGATGACACCGCATATCCGACGTAGCGGGGGGGCTTGATGTGGACGTGAACAGTGGCAGCGGCCTTGCACCGTGGGAACGGTTGCCTGGCTACGTCTTCCGGCCGTATCGCAGCCACGACGACCATGACGCGATGGCCACTGTGCGGCTGGGCTGCGCGCGGCGGGATCGGACCGACGCCCGCTCGGTTGTGGAAGGAATCCCGACGGCAGCCGAGATCGCCGAAGCCTCCGCCGAGCTCGACGACCCATCCCACAACCAGGTCTTGGTGGAGCACAACGGTGGCGTCGTCGGCTACTCGACGATCAGGTGGTGGCAGGAGCGGGACGGAACGTGGCTGTACCTGCACCGCGGCTACCTGCTGCCCAAGCACCGCGGCCACGGCATCGGCTCGGCCATGCTCAACTGGGCAGAGACCCGAATCCGCCAGCTCGTGCAGCAGCACGGAACCGCACAGACGGCCGTGATCGGCGCGAATGCCATGGCCTCCGAACAGGAGGCAACGGCGCTGCTGCTCGAAACTGGATACCGGCGTGTCTTCAGCCTGGTAGAGCTGGAACTGGCCGATCTCCGACAACTCCCCGAGCCGTTGCCGGCCGGCATCCGAATCGGTGCGGTCGATCCGAGCAACTACCGCGCGGCCTGGATGACGGTCGTCGATTCGTATGCGGATGCCGCCTTTACCCAGAGGTGGACGTTCGAGAGCTTCCTCGCCACTGCCGACCCGACCTGCTGGCGGGCTGCTTGGGATGGGGAAAGCATGGTCGGGGTCGCCCTGTGCTCCATCCGTCGGCACGACCCAACTGTGGGCGAAGTCGAAGAACTGAGCGTCCGGGCAGAGTCAAGGCGTCTGGGTCTTGGGCGGGCCCTGCTGCTGGACGGGGTGCGATGTCTTCGCGAGCACGGTGCGAAGACCGCCCGGTTGTACACCGGGACCGCGAATCCGCACCGATCCTACGACCTCTACGAAAGCGCAGGGTTTCGGCGCCAGAACGAGTACGTCCGCTACCGCAAGCCGATCGCCGTCTGATCTGACAGAGGTAACTCCGCAGCAGCCTGACGGTGCGCATCGCCTCCAGCTCGCCGGTGATGTCCTTGCCCTCCTGCGGGATGACGCTCCCGGCGAACTGGGTGATGGTGTGGGCGATGACCCGGCTCGTGCCGGCGGGCACTGTCGACGAGGGCAGCACCGGCGGCTTCGACGTTGCGATTCGTGTGCACCGCCAGGACGTGGGCGAAGGCGAGCTCTACGTACGGGGCAGGGGCCTGCGGGTCGGCACCAGGTGCGTCATGCGGATCTCCGCAAGAAGTCGGCCGCCGTGCCGATCACGGCGGCTGACGAGACGCTCGGCCTACCCGTGATGATCACGGTGACGCCCGCCGACGTCCAGGTCCGCGATGCCGCCCGCGATGTGTTCTGGCGGCTGCGTCTGACCCAGCCGCAGATCACCCAGGTCGGGGCCGACCGCGGCTACGCCGGCGAACTCGTCGACTCGGCCCGTGAACGCGTCTGGCTCACCCTGCGCATCGTCTTTCGGCCCGAAGGTGTCAAGGGCTTCGTCGTCCTGCCCCGCCGCTGGAAACCAGAACAGCCGTCGTCGCAGCCGCTCGAAGACCGACGACCGATCGGTGGCCTCGTGGACCCGCGCTGTCGAGCACGAGCTCAACCGGACGGCGTGACCGAGGACCACACGCCGAACCACTGCTCGGCGCCATAGTCCTCGTACCGCTCCACCTCGGTGAACCCCAGCTTTGCCGCGAGGCGCATCGAGCGCTCGTTGGCGGTCTGGGTGCGCAGCACCACCGGCTTGCCGGGAAGCGCGCCGGCGAACCAGTGGAGTGCCGCCGCGCATGCTTCGGCGCCGTACCCGCGTCCCCACGCCTCTGGCAGGAACAGGTAGCCGAGCTCGGCCTCCCCGACATCCGGACGGACGCGCCCCGGACTCTCCGCGTGGTGCCGATCGAGCTTGACCATGCCGATCATCGCTCCGTCGAGATCGATCACGAAAAAGCCAGGGCGCCGCCCAGGTATTTCAGGCGTCGTGCGCTCGAGCTCACCACGCGGTCGAGGGCCACCGAGGTAGGTATGCACCTCCGGTGAGGCGAACAACTCGATGAACGCCGCACGGTCCCGAGCCTCGGACTCGCGGAGCACCAGCCGCTCGGTTCTGATCGGGGCGGGCGGCCAGGCGACAGGTCCAAGCTCAGTCATGGCGGGCAACTTATCGCACGCCCGCCGGGCGGAGGCCTCAGACTCCGGAACAAAGATCAACCGCTTCCCGGACCGTCGGACTCGGTCCAACCGTAGGACTCGGTCCAATGGGGCGGGTTGCGCCGGCACCTGCGACGGCGGCCCCCGAGGGCTCCTGGACTTCGACGCCGCCCGTCGGCCTGGGGCCGCCGAGGCCGCCCGGGACTTCCACGACTGGCACGACTTCGCAGCCCGCCACCCAGCCGCCCACCCGCTGGAATTCTTCTGGGAGAAGCACCGGGGAGACCCCGGCTATCCGCCCCGCCGTCTCGGGCAGTAGGAGGATGTGGCGTCCTTTGCCATCGGCGTTGCCGGTGTACTTCACGCGGTCCTCGCATCCCCGGCATGCCTTGCGGGGGAAGAGGACGGACAGCCGGGGACGTCCGTCGACCAGGGTGGGTTTCGAGGGTGGGCTGGTGATGCCGTTCGGGCAGGTGAGGGCCGCTTTGACAGGCTGATCCAGCTGATCTGGCTGTCACAGATCAGCGCACCGCATTGTCGTCATAGACAAGCATTAACCATCTTAGAAGTTGAGGTTCCTCATCGTGAGCACCGAATACTCCACTACGACTCCGCCGTCGCCGAAGAAGATCAGCGAGCGCGATGCACTGCAGGTGACCCGGCAACAGGCCGAAGCCGCCGATGATCCCGCCACCGCTGCTCTCGCTCCGGCGGAGAAAGCCGTGCCCCGTCGACGACGCGGCGCGAAGCTCGGCCTCATAGCCGTCATCGCGTTGGTCGTGGCCGTCCACCTGGGGTTGGGTGGACTTCTGCTGGTGTCTGGTCCGTGGAGGCACTGGGTCGTCGGAACCGTCCTGGCAGTGATCCTGGCGAAGGCGATTTTTGTCCTCGGCCGCCTCGTCATACGCCGCAACAGAGCTCGCGAAGCTTGCTGACCGCGCACCAGACTTACCTCTGACGCTGACCTGACGGTCAGAGGGGGAACTTGCTCACCGGAACGGGGACGAACGGACGACGCGCACCTCGTCAACCGGGTCGATCTCCACCTCGGCCTACTCCAACTCGCCCGCAGCGTCATCTGCTTGAGACGACTCCGAACCTCATGCTGAAACGATCAATAAGCCATGATCCAATGCCGGGAACTTTAAGGTCCTCCGTGTTCGGACACGGACACGGTCCCGGTCGAGACGATCAAGGGGTCAGCGACGGCAAGCGGTGCGCACGGCCCTTGGGGGCGAGCAACTGCGTGAGGCCTTTGAGGTCACCAGTGCCGGCCGCGGTCCGGAACGCGGCGACGAGGCGACGGTGTGACTCAGCGGGGACCGGCCGCTCGCGGTCACCCGCGAGGCGGGCCTGCGCGCGGTGGACCAGTACCCGTGCGTTCGGGACGCTGATCCGCAGCAACCCCGCAAGATCGGCATAGGCGAAGTCGAAGCCCTTCCGCAGCACGTAGGCGGCCAGCCCATCCGGCGTCAGCCTTGCCATGAGCAGGGCCAGGGCCTCCTCGATCGCCACGGCTTGCTCGGCACGCAGCACGGGATCCTGGGAGGCCCGGTCGACCAGGTCGGCCAACTGCGGCTCGGCCGGGGTTTCGCGGCGGTGTCGCGCGGACTGGATGACGTTGATCGCCAGACGGGTCGTGGCCGTGGTCAGAAACGCCTCCGGATTCTCGATCCTCGGGCGGTGGGTGAGCTGCCAGCGCAGCCATATCTCCTGGACCACGTCTTCGGCTCCCGAGACGTCGCCGAGAACCTGGTAGGCGATGCGGAACAGTCGTGTCCGATGGGCCAGGAAGATGTCGAGGGCGCGGTCCAGGTCGGCCTCGGCCGACGGGGCGACCGGGGCTTCGGCCGGCGTTGTCATCTCCAGGCTGGGCGCGGACATCGGGGACTCCTCTTTGTGGACGGCGCCCATCGAGGGCGATGGCTCCACCCTCGGTCCGCGGCACCGCTCACCGCGCCCTGGAAGTACGTGGTCGAGTCCGTAGGGACCCCCGGGGTTTCCCCCCGCACCCTCCCCCCGCACCGGCTCTCAGCCGGATTACGCCGTGCCCGCGCCCTTGGTATCCGTGGTCGGGGCGATCGCGAGGGCACCCGGCAGCGCGCGACGTGAGCTGATCCCGAGCTTCGTGTACACCTTCCGCAGGTGCCACTCCACGGTGTGTGGGCTGATGAACAGCTCCGCACCGATCTTCGGGTTCGTCATACCGCGGGCGGCGAGAGTCGCGATCTGCGACTCCTGTGGGGTCAGGGCGCTCGCCGGCTCGGTTTCCCGCGCCCGGACGCGCTCGCCAGTGGCGAGCAGCTCGCGGCGAGCTCGCTCGGCGAACGCGTTGGCCCGCATTCCGTCGAACATCTCGTAGGCCGTGCGAAGGTGCTCTCGGGCCAGCGAACGGCGGCGGTTCCGGCGCAGCCACTCGCCGTACAGCAGGTGGGTGCGTGCCACCTCCACGGCCACGACCACGCGGTCGCGGCCGAGCTCCTCGAGCGCGATCCGGTACAGATCATCGGCCTCGTCACCGTCGGTGAGGAGAGCTTGGCTGCGTGCGGTGACGCCACGGGCCCATCCGGTATCGGCGGCGCGGGTGAGTTCGACGAGCCGGGCAAGCGAGGCGCGGGCCTGGTCGAGCTCGTCGCACCGGGTCGCGGCCTCGATGTGTTCGACCAGCGACAGGCCGGTGAAGTTGAACCCGTCGTGCTCGATGCCCGAGCGAGCGGCCACGAGGGCCTGGTCGTAGCGTGCCAGGCCGTTGAACAGCACGCCTTGGACGTAGCCCGAGACGCCCAGGAGGCCCACCTCGCCGTGTAGTGAGGCGGTCGCCTTGGCGTCTTCGATGAGGCTGATGGCAGCGTCCTCGTCGCCTCGCCACCCAGCCAGGACAAGCGTCGCGTATTTGTGCGGGGCGTGGCCCGTCGCGGCGGCGAGCGCGTCGGCTTCGTCCATCATCCGGGCCGCCTCGGCGAAGTCGCCGGTGTGGATGTGTACCCCGCCTGCGTAGACCAGCGCCGGTGGCAGCGCGCCGAGCGCTCCGATGTCACGAGCCAGGCGCACCGCACGAGTCGCGAGCATGTCCCACGCGGTCAGGTCCCAGGCGTGGTGAATGAACGCCTCCAGTGCGACCGGGGCCAGGAGAAGCCAACGCATCGTCGCCTCCCGGGTGTCGACGTCCTCGTGCACAAGAGGCTTCAGCGCGCGGCGCAGCGCCGCTCCACCGGTCTCGTAATCGCCTGTGAGGAGCGTGGCCACACCGTCCAGGAGCAGGTCGGCGGCCTCGGAGCCCGAGGGGGGTGCCCCGGACCCGCGGGCCGCGATCGCCGCGGCGCGGGCGCCTGTTGGACCGTGGACCCGGCCTGCGAAGATGGTCGCGCTGATCGCCTCGAGGTAGGTCTCCCGTGCCAGTGGCGACCCGGCGGCGGCAAACTGTGCGGCGGCATCGAGGAGCAGAGGTGGCGCCTCGTCGTTGCGGCTGCGGGCGAAGAGGATCCTGGCACGCAGGCGCGCCAAGCGGGCGCGGTCCAAGGGGCTGAGGGGACACAGTTCGGCCAGCGTCGCCAGCCCCGTGGCGCGGTCGGGCGAGGCGGCCGAGAAGTGCGCCTCGGCAGCCGCGAGAGCTCGGCGCCCCCGCTGCCAGGGGTCTGGCGTCACCTCGGCTGCGCGCTCCAGAAGTACCGCCTCGGCGGCCATGCCGCCGCGCTGCCGCGCTCGGCCGGCGGCCTGTTCCAGCCCCGCGGCGACCTCCTCGTCCGGCCCGTCGACGGCCTGCGCGGCATGCCAGGCGCGCCGGTCGGGATCCAGGACCGGGTCCGTGGCCGCGGCCAGCGCCCGGTGCACCGCTCGGCGTTCTTCGGGGGCAGCTTGGTGGTAGACCGCCGAACGGACCAGCGGGTGTCGAAACCGAATGGACTCACCGAACTCGATCAGGCCGGCCGCCTTGGCCGGTGCGGCATCGGGAGTGATCTCCAGCGAGGCGGCTGCGCGGACCAGCAGGCGCGCGTCACCGACCGGTTCCGCCGCGGCGATCAGCAGCAGCGTCCGGGTCGGCGCGGGCAGCGAACCGAGCCGACTGGCGAAGTCCCGTTCGACGCGGCTCGACACCGTCCCTTGGACACTTGGGGAACTCGAGTCCAAGCCGTATACCAGCTCGGCGGCGCTACGGCCGCGGGAGAACTCGAGCAGCGCGAGTGGGTTGCCCTGCATCTCGGCCACGAACCGGTCCCGGATCCGCTTCTCCAGCCGTCCGCCGACGGCGGCCTCGAGGAGTTCTCCGGCCGCGGCGGCATCGAGACCGCCGATCCGCATCTCCGGCAGACCGGCGAGTGCGTCCTGCCCCTCAGGGTCGCGTACCGCGAACACCATCGCGACTGCCTCGGCGAGCAGTCGCCGAGCCATGAACTCCAGTGTCTGCAAGGACACCTGGTCCAGCCACTGGGCGTCGTCGACCACGACGAGCACCGGTCGGGTCTCTGAGGCCCGGGTGAGCAGAGTCAGCACGGCGAGGCCGACCAGGAAGCGGTCGGGCGGGTCTCCGGCCGCCATCCCGAACGCCACGCGGAGGGCATCGCGCTGGGGTCCCGGCAACGCTTCGACCTCGGCCAGGAACGGCGCACACAGCTGGTGCAGGCTCGCGTAGGGCAACTCCATGTCGGCCTCGATGCCTCGCGCCCGGGTCACCGTCACCCGTGACGCCTGGGCGGCCACATACTCCAGCAGCGCCGACTTCCCGATGCCTGCTTCGCCACGGATCACCCGTACTCGGGACCCACCTTCACGCAGGCCGACCAGCAGGTCGTCGAGCGCCGCGCACTCGCGATGCCGGCCAACCAGGTCGGGAAGCGGGCTGGCGACCATGCAGCGCGGCTCCTAGAGAACTCCTGGAACGGCTCCCAGGACGGTTGTCGGGACGATGGCTGAAACGATACCTGGGACGGCTCCCTCCCTCTATGCCGGACTACTTAAGGCGCGAGACGAATGACTCCTTATGCGACAAAACAGGGCAGGGTGAACACTTAAAGCCACTAGTCGCCACACATCACGCAGACAGCCCGATATCTCAATGGCTGTGACGGACTCCACACCGAGAAATGCTCAGGGATTGTCACAAACTGAGCCGCTATCCGGTCGAGCACTGCCTATCGTCCGTCCGCCGTCACAGGAGGTCTCATGTCATCGCTCGAGCGCCAACTCGCCACGTCCGTCCTCGTGGTGGGAACCGGCAGGTCAGGCCTTCGAGCAGCCATCGAAGTCGCCGAGGCCGGTGTCGCGGTCATCGCAGTGGGCAAACGCCCGGCTGCCGACACCCACCCCTTCATGGCATCCGGTGGTGTCAACGCGGCGCTGGCCACCACCGACCCCGCCGACACATGGGAGCAGCATGCGGCCGACACGTTGCAGGAGAGCTGCTTGCTGGCCGACCCACGCACCGTGCTGGCGGTGACCCGCAACGCCGCTCAAGGAATCTACGACTTGGAGCGCTACGGCATGCGTTTCGACCGCCAGGACGACGGCCGGATCGCCCAGCGCTACTTCGGCGCCCACACGTACCGACGCACCGCGTTCGCCGGCGACCACACCGGCCTGGAGATGCAACGAGTGCTCAGCGAACGCGCGAACCAGCTCTCCATCCCCGTCCTGTCGAGCCTGTACGTCACCCGACTGCTGGTCGACGACGGGACGGTGTTCGGTGCCTATGGATTCGACATCGTCGACGGCTCGCGCTACCTCGTGCATGCCGACGCCGTGATCCTCGCGACAGGAGGGCACACTCGCATCTGGCGGCGGGCGTCCTCGCGTCGCGACGAGAACACCGGTGACTCCTTCCGCCTCGCCGCCGAGGCCGGTGCCCGGTTGCGTGACACCGAAATGGTGCAGTTCCACCCGTCCGGGCTGATCAAGCCGGAGAACGCGGCCGGCACGCTTCTCAGCGAGGCCGCACGCGGCGAGGGCGGGATCCTGCTCAACAACCTCGGTGAGCGGTTCATGATGCGCTACGAACCCGAGCGAATGGAACGCTCCGGCCGGGACAGGGTCGCGCGGGCCTGCTACACCGAGATCAAGGAGGGGCGCGGAACCCAAGCCGGCGGCGTGTGGCTCGACCTGTCCCACCTGCCGCGTGAGATGGTCCTGGCGCGGCTGTCGCGGGTGCACCAGACCCTGTTGGACCTGCAGACGGTCGATGTCACCCGCGACCCGATCGAGGTCGCACCGACTGCCTACTACTCCATGGGCGGTGTCTGGGTCCGGCCTGAGGACCACAGCACCGATATCAACGGGCTCTTCGCGATCGGGGAAGCCGCCAGTGGTCTGCACGGCGCGAACCGGCTGGAGGGAAACTCGCTGATCGAACTACTCGTCTACGGTCAGATCGCCGGCCGGGCCGCGACGGAGTACTCGGCCAAACTCACCGGCCAGCAACGGTCGCTAGGAGCGATTCTCGCCGCACGGGCGGACGTGAACCGGCTTCTGACTGCTGAGGGCGACCAGAACGTCCGCGCGCTGCAACGGTCGGTGCGCCACCTGATGACGGAGCACGCCGGCGTCGTGCGAGACGAGGCCGGGCTCGCCGCAGGGCTCGCCAAACTCGACGAGATCGAGACCCGAATGGTGGACGTGGGCGTGCACGTCGACATCGGCGGCTTCCAGGACCTTGCGTACGCCTTCAACCTCAGGTCCTCCGTTCTCGCCGCTCGAGCGACACTCGAGTGCGCGTTGGAGCGGCGGGAGACACGAGGCTGTCACATCCGTTCCGACTACCCCGATCTCAACCCGGACCTGAAAGTCAACCTGGTGTGGTCGCCAGAGACCGGGGTGCGCCGCGAGCCCGTCCCTCCCATCCCCACCGACATCGCTGAGTTGATGCACGACGACTCGGCCGACGGCAAGCCGCTCGAGTAGGAGAAGGTCCTCGGCGCGGGAGGCATGGCGTCACCGGCCACCACGGTGTCGGCCAGGTCGGCGAGGCTGTCCAGCGGGGGTCGCAAGCAGGTGATGTAACCCGAAATGCTCACCCTCGCTTGCAGGTTACGCAGACACGGAGGTGGTAGTCGGCGCCGAGGTCGCGGAAACGGGCGTCGGCATCGCTGAGTAGGTGCCAGACGACGACGAGCATCGAGCGGGCGACTGCCACCAGTGCCTTCCCGTGGCCTCGGCGCTTGACCAGGCGTCTGCTGCAGGAACGGCTCGACCAGCGGGCGGCCGGAGAGCAGCGCGCAGCGGAGGTCGCCGGGAGTGACGGCGTGGTGCGCCACCGCGACCGCGGCATTGTCGTACCCCTGGGCAGACAACTCGGCTGCCTGCATGCGGATTCGCACGTGAAACGCCCGTCGTTCCGCGGTCAGCCCACCACCTTGCGCATACCTCAGGGAACCGACCTACCGCGACAACCACCGCCTGTCAGCCACGACATCACGTCACCCGTCTCCGCCCCCGCACCGCCCAGCGACCCACCCGTCGGGGCGCGTTCACATGATCTACACAAACATGTTGGGCAGACAGTGTCACAACTCGGTCGAGGTGGCGGTCAGTTGAACAGTGGTTCCGCGCTCATGGCTGATCCTTGCGGTCGGGTGACATCGCGGGCGTAGTGGCGGAGGCCGGCGGCAATGCTGGTGTGTCCGCTCAGGAGGAGGGCTCCCGAGAGATCGCACCCGGCCGTCGTAGGCCGCGAGGGCGCCGGCGCCTACTGAGGCGCCCCCTCCCGAAAACGCCCGCCCCACCCAGGGAGACCCGGGTGGGGCGGGGAGGTAATGATCACGCATCGGTGCCGTTCGGAACGTTCGTATGCGCCGACGCCTGGAAAGAAGGACCTTCAGTTGCCTCTTCCCCGCTCCCGGCGACCAGGGCTCGCAGTCCTCGGTGCCGCGCTCGCTGTGCTGACGTCGGTGACTTCCGCACCGGCTGACGCCGCGTCGGCAGCCAAGCCGACCGCTGCCGACGTCCTGCCTGCACCGACGGACGCCCCTACTGGAGGGCCGCATACGGTCACCCTGATCACGGGTGACAAGGTCACGGTGACGCACACCGGCGACGGGCAAGTCGCCGCGACCGTCCGCGGCCCCGGCGGTGGCCCGGTGGCTGCCCATGTCATGACGGTCGGCAAGGACACGTATGCGTATCCCGACTCGGCCCTGCCGTTCCTCGCGTCGGGCGTGCTCGACGAGCGCCTCTTCGACGTCACCGAGCTCCTCGCGGACGGCTATGACGACGTGCACAGCGACCACCTGCCGCTGATCGTCACGTACACCGACACCGCCGTGCGCTCGCGCAAGACGGCTGTGCCGGCCGGTGCGCACCAGACGCTCGCCCTGAGCAGCATCCGCGGTGCGGCGCTGTCCCAGAGCCATGCCCGTGCGGCCGACTTCTGGGCATCCGTCACCGGCGGCGGGTCCGAGTCCGCTCGTACCGCCCGGACCGCCCCCGCCCTGGCGGACGGGATCGCCAAGGTCTGGCTGGACGGCAAGGCCAAGGCCGCCCTGTCCGACACCACGGCGCAGATCGGCGCTCCCCAGGTATGGCAGGGCGGGGACACCGGCCAGGGCGTGGACGTGGCGGTCCTGGACACGGGCATCGACGCCGCCCACCCGGACTTCACGGACCGGATCGCCGCCACGGCCAGCTTCGTGCCCGGTGAGGACGTCACCGACCGGCACGGCCACGGCACCCATGTCGCCTCGACCATCGCCGGCACCGGGGCCGCCTCGGGCGGCAAGGAGAAGGGTGTGGCCCCCGGCGCCTCGCTGCACATCGGCAAGGTGCTCGACAACGACGGCAGCGGACAGGACTCCTGGATCGTGGCCGGGATGGAGTGGGCCGCCCGCGACCAGCACGCCAAGATCGTCAGCATGAGCCTGGGTGCCGACCCGACCGACGGCCCCGACCCGTTGAGCCAGGCAGTGGACAGCCTGAGCGCGGAGACCGGGGCGCTGTTCGTCGTAGCCGCCGGCAACTCCGGCCCGGCTCCGTACAGCTTGGACTCGCCCGGAACGGCGGACGCGGCGCTGACGGTCGGCGCGGTGGACAGCTCGGACCGACTCGCTTCCTTCTCCAGCCGAGGCCCGCGCCTGGGCGACAACGCCCTCAAGCCCGAACTCACCGCGCCCGGCGTCGACGTGCTCGCGGCCCGCTCGCAGTACTCCCCGGAAGGGACCGGCTCCTACCTCACCATGAGCGGCACCTCCATGGCGACGCCTCATGTCGCCGGTGCCGCCGTCCTGCTCGCCCACGCACACCCCGGCTGGAGCGGACAGCAGCTCAAGGACGCCTTGGTCAGCACCACCAAAACCACCGCCCAGTACAGCCCGTACGCGGGTGGGAGCGGCCGGCTCGACGTCGCCGCCGCAGTGAACGGCACGGTGTTCGCCACCGGGACCGCCTTCGCCTCCGTCCACTGGCCTTACCCGGCGGGCCAGACGGTCCGCAAGGACGTGACCTACACCAACACCGGGTCGCAGCCGGTCACTCTGGACCTGGCTCTGAACACCCCGGGTGTACCGGCCGGTCTGTTCACGCTGACGACCTCTCAGGTGACCGTGCCCGCGCGGGGCACCAGCACGGTGGGGGTGATGAGCCACCTGGACGCGGCGGCCGACGACGCCGGTTACAGTGCCGTGCTCACCGCCACCGGCCCCGACGGTGTGCTGCGCACGCACACGCCCGTCGGCGTCACCAAGCAGAGCCGACGGGTCGAACTCACGATCAAGGCCAAGGACCGGCAGGGCGGGGGGCTTTCGGGAACCCTGGTGCTGAAGGACAGTGCCCACAACACCATGCCCAAGATCTACGAGATCGACGGGTCCGGCAACCTGGACCTCAGCCTGCCCGCGAGCACGTACTCCGCCTGGATGTACGCCGATGTGCCGGGCATCGAGGCTTCGCACTCGCTCGGCCGCGCGGTCCTCAGCGCACCCCAGGTCGACCTGGACACCGACCGGACGGTCGTGTTCGACGCCGCCGACCTGCGCAAGGTCAGCGCCCGCACCCCGCAGCGCACCACGAACAGCTCGATGCAGGTGGACCAGTACCGGTCCTACGGCAAGCTGGTCCCCTTCACCGACAGCTACCAGCTGGAGGCCCGCTACGACAGCCTGTGGGCTACTCCCTCGCCCAAGGTGACCCAGGGCTCCTACACCTTCACCACCCGCTGGCGCCAGGTGCAGCCGCCGCTGACGCTCGACTTCGCGGGGACGTCGTACGGCGACGCGCAGATCCAGAGCTACTCGCCGCCGCTGCCGCAGGGAACGGCTGTCTACGGGGCGGTCTACGCCGGCGACGGCGCCGCCACGGACTTCGCCCGGCTCCACCTGCGGAACAGGATCGCGGTGGTGCGCCGCAATGACACCGTGGCCGCCACCGACCAGGCCGCCGCTGCCGCCAAGGCCGGCGCCAGGCTGCTGCTGATCGTGAACGACGGCTACGGACGGCTCGACGCCTGGGCCGACCTCCCGCCGGAGGACGCCGCCGCACTGCCGGTCGCCTCCCTCGACGCCGACCAGGGTGCGCTGCTCATACGCCGGATCCAGCGCGGCACGGCGGCACTGAGGACGGTCTCCCACCCCTACCCCCAGTACCTCTACGACCTGGTGCAGCACCATCACGGAGCTGTCCCCGCGGCGCTGACCTACCGGCCGGGCCCCGGCGACCTCGCCCGGATCGACGAGGACGTCCGCGACACCAGGGCCGGTCAGGCGCTGGACATCCGCTACGACGTGTCGGTCGACACCGGCCGGCCGATGTCTGTCGCCGTCACCCCGGTCGACGCCCAGGGGAAGTACACGGCCTGGGTCACCGCCGAGCCCGGTGTGCGGTGGGTCAGCGAGGAATCGGTTCCGGACCTCACCGAGATCGGTGCGTCGGTCTCGTACCGGCCGGGCAGCACCACCGAGGAAACCTGGTTCGCGCCGGTCCAGCACCCGCGGCTGCTCAGCGACAGCGCCCTGGTCACCGCCCCCTCCCGGGTCGGTGACATCCTCGCCGTCTACGACATGCCCGCCTGGGGCGACGCCCGCGGGCACACCGGCGCCAGCTACGACGTTGACGCGGCCGTGGACATCTCGCTGTACCAGGGCGACAAGCTGCTCGGCCAGGGCAATTCCATCGGCGCCTCGGGCGTGACCCCCGATCCGCTGCCGTACCGACTTGTCGTGGACGGCACCCGGAAGATCCCCGGCCGGCCGTACTCGCCCCGCACGCACACGGAGTGGGGGTTCACCTCCGCCTTCACCGACTACACAACTCAGCTGCCGCTGCCGCTGATCCAGCTGGACTACGGCGTGCCGACCGACCTGTCCGGCCGGGCACACCGGCACACCGAACTGTCCGTCACCCCGTCTCAGCTGGCACGCGCCACCGGGGCGGGCACCATCGGCACGGTCACCGTGGAGGTCTCCTACGACGACGCAACCACCTGGCACCCGGTCGGCCTGCGCCACAGCGGCGGCGACTGGAGGGGCCGGCTGGACGCCCCGTCCAGGGCCCGCTTCGCGACGCTGCGCACCACGGCCCGGGACTCCCGGGGCAACAGCGTCAGCCAGACGGTGGTCCGGGCCTTCGGCCTGAAGTAGCCCCGTCCGCCACGGACCACGCTTGCAGCACGACGGTCCGCAGGGCCGGGAGTTGCGGTCGGTGGCCGGTGTCGCTCGACGGGCGGGCCGACGACGCCGCTCCGCACGCGAACAAGAGGTTCCGTCCCGGTCCGCGAAGACCGGGACGGAACCTTCACATGGCGTCAGTTGTGCGGCTGGCATCGCCCGGTCGGCGGCCTCGGCCGGCCGTTCGCTGATCCGCATCCCCGGCCGCAGGCCCTACGGCCGGTGGACGACGGCTGTCAGGATGAGCCCCCGCCCGACCCGCCAGCGGCCGTGCAGTTCGCGTAGTTGTCTGCCCTCGCGGTCGCGGCCCTCGCGCAGCAGCCGCGCCCGCAGGACGCCGCCGTCCGGGTCGATGTCGATCACGGCGTCGTCGAAGCCGAGCCAACTGCCGACGAGCGGGAACCAGGTCTTGTAGACCGACTCCTTGGCGCTGAACAGCAGCCGGTCCCAGTGGACCGTCGAATCATGGCGGGCCAGGTCGGCGAGCATACGTTGCTCCTCCGGCAGGGCCACCATGGCGACGATGCCTTCGGGGACGGGCTCGTGCGGTTCGGCGTCGACGCCGAGGGAGACGACGTCGCCCCTGCACGCCACCGCGGCCGCCCGGTAGCCGGCGCAGTGGGTCATCGAGCCTACGAAGCTTGCTGGCCACGCGGGTGCCCCACGCCGGCCGGGGACCAGCGGCACCGCCGGACATCCGAGCGCCGCGAGGGCCCGGCGTGCGCACATCCGCGCCGAGGTGAATTCCCGCCGCCGCTTCTCGACCGCCTTGGCGATCCACGCCTCCTCCTCGGGGAAGAGGAAACCGCCCTCCGGGTCGCCGAACTCCTCGGCCGTGCGGACACCGGGCGGCAGGAGCGCCGACAGCAGCGTCTGGTCCGGATCCGGCTCC
Source organism: Streptomyces sp. NBC_01450 (assembly GCF_036227505.1). Classification (NCBI taxonomy): domain Bacteria; kingdom Bacillati; phylum Actinomycetota; class Actinomycetes; order Kitasatosporales; family Streptomycetaceae; genus Streptomyces; species Streptomyces sp. NBC_01450. The sequence goes on from NZ_CP109481.1 coordinate 2,062,937, forward strand.
TCCCGGCGCGTCGTGGCGCACAGGGATCCAGGAGCTCGGGCCGGCGGGGAGAGGGGCGGCGCGTCCTCAGCCTCCCCGCCGGTGCCGAGGGACGGACTCAAGCGCCGACCGCCCCGGTGCCGGACGCGCCGGCCCGTCCGTCTGTCGCCGCATCCGCGAGCGTTCCCCGCTCGGCGTCCCGCTTCGCGACCTCCTCGCGCACGATCGGGATCACCTCGCGGCCGAACTCGACCGCGTCCTCCAGGTAGTCGTAGCCGTGAGCCGCGATGATCTCCACGCCGAGGTCGACGTAGTCGAGCAGCGCGGCCGCCACCGTCTCGGGCGTGCCGACCAGCGCCGCGACGGGACCGCCGCCGCCGGTGGCGGCCACCGTCCCGGTCCAGAGGGCGCGGTCGTAGCGCTCGCCCTTCTCGGCCATCTGACGCAGGCGCCAGGAGGCGATGTCCTGGCTCTTGCTGAGCCCCTGCTTGCGCGCGTGAATCAGGTCGACGACCCGGTGGGCCTTCTCCCAGGCCTGTTCCTCGGTGGCGCCGAGGATCGGGCGGAACGCGCAGTGCAGCCGGGGCATGTCGGTGCGTCCGGCGGCGCGGGCCGCCGCCCGCACAGAGGCGATCTGCTCGGCGGTGCCGGCGAGGGACTCCGCCCAGAGGCCGTAGATGTCCGCCTCCGCGCCGCCGACCGCGTAGGCCGCGGCGGATGACCCGCCGAACGACAGCGCGGGCCGGGGCTGCTGTGCGGGGAAGACGTCGCTGACGAAGTCGGTGAAGCGGTAGTGCTCGCCCTCGTAGTCGAAGGGTTCGTGTGACGTCCACGCCTTCTTGACGATCTGCATGTACTCGCGGGTGCGAGCGTACCGCTCGTCCTTCTTCAGGAAGTCGCCCTCGCGCTGCTGGTCGTCGTCGAAGCCCCCGCTGATGAAGTGCAGGGTCAGCCGGCCGTTCGTGAGGTGGTCGAAGGTGGCGTAGGTGGTGGCCGCGAACGTCGGGTAGGACACGTTGGGCCGGTGGGCCACGAGGAACTCGAGGTGGTCGGTGTGCGCGGCGAGGTACGCGGCGACCTGGGCGGGGTCCGGCCAGTTGGAGCGGTACGCGATCAGCATGCGGTCCCAGCCGGACTCCTCGTGCGCCTGGGCCAGCCGCAGCGTGTAGTCCTTGTCGAACATCGCGCCGGACCGCGCGCGGGTCTCCGAACCGTCGTTGGTCATGGCAGAGCCTACGAAGCTCACAGGCATGGTGTGATTCTCCTTAGGCGGCCCCGCTGTGGGGACCGCCGGTCGTTTTTCGTCGTGGGCGGCGCGGGGAGCGCCGCCCACGGTCGTGCGTCAGGATTCGGACGTCTCCAGGGCGGGGGCCATCACGGGCGGACGCTCGCCCCGCCGGTGGAACGCGGCGGCGACGCCGCCGGCGGTGAGCAGGATCGCGGCGCCTCCGAGGACGAACGGCGCCCGACCGCCGAGGACGTCGGCCAGCCAGCCGGTCAGCGGCCCGCCGAGGGGGGTGCCGCCGAGCAGGACCAGCATGAACAACCCCATCACGCGCCCCCGCACGTCCTCGCTCACCGACATCTGCACGGTGCTGTGGGCGGTGACCACGAAGACGGTCGCCGCCGCGCCGGCCCCGATCAGCAGCAGACCGAACAGCCACACGTTCGGCATCAGCCCCACAGCCAGCTCCAGCGCGCCCAGCGCCGCGGCGGACCCGGTGACCAGAGCGCGCGGACGGGACGGGGCCGAACCGCCGCGCAGCGTCGAGAAGACGGAGCCGGCCAGCATGCCCAGCGCCAGCATCGTCGACAGCAGCCCGAAGGAACCGGCCCCCGAGCCGAACACCTTCGCGGCGGCGGTGGCGACGGCGGTGCCAAAGCTCGCGCACACCCCGACGACCAGAGTGAGGGTCAGCAGCAGCACCAGGTCCGGGTCACCCCAGGCATAGCGCAGTCCCGCCCGCAGCAGCCCCGGTGTGCGCGCCACCGGCTGCCGGTGGTGCAGGGTGGCTGGGTCGGTCGAGAGCAGGCCGACGACCACGGCGGCGAAACTCACGGCGTTCGCGAGGAAGACCGGGCCCGTGCCGTGCCAGGCGATGGCCCAGCCGGCGAGGGCGGGGCCGACGACGCGGGCCACGTTGAACGTCATGGAGTTGAGCGCGACAGCCTTGGCGATGCCCTCCTTGCCCACCATCTCCACCACGAACTTCTCGAAGATCGGGGCGTCCAGCGCGGACAGGCAGCCAAGGACCAGACACAGCAAGTAGACGTGCCACAGCCGCACCGACCCGCTGACGTCGAGCAGGCCCAGTGCCAGCGCGCACAAGCCCATCAGGGTCTGCAGGCCGATCAGGGCCCGGCGCACGTCGACGCGGTCCGCCAGCACGCCCGCCCACAGGGACAGAAAGACGATCGGCAGGAACTGCAGCCCCGTCGCGACGCCCAGCGCAACCGGGTCCTTGCCGGACAGCTCCAGCACCAGCCAGTCCTGCGCGACCCGCTGCATCCAGGTCCCGACCAGGGACAGCACCTGGCCGGTGACGAACCTGCGGAAGTTGCGCTCCCGCAGGACGTCGAACCCGCCGAAGAGTCGGGCGAGCAGCCGCGGACGCGGAACCCGGTCGTCTTCACTGTGTCCGCGCCGGCCCGTACTCGTGGCCAATCGAGTCACCCTCACTGTTCCGTGTCCCGCGCGGCGACTACTTGCCCGTCTCGACCAGGTGGCTTCCGAGCACGAGGAAGTCCAGCCCTATGCTCCGGAAGGTCCGTACGGCGTCGGCCGCGGTGTCCACCACCGGCGCGAGGCGGATGCCCACGGGGTCGGCGTTCAGCAATGGACGCGGACTCGAACTCGCCGCTGCCGTCAACGACCAGGACACCGGCCTTGTCGAAGCCGGAGGCGTGGAACGCCGAGAGCGCGTGGGCCAAGTGGTGCTCGGCGAAGACCAGTTCCGGGCCCTTGCCGGAGGCGGTCTCCGGGTCTAAGAGAGCGGCGTACATCTCCTGGCGCTCGGAGTCGTGCCATGTGCGAAAGCGCGGCATGTCCCAGCCCATGGCGACGACATCGATGTCACGCCAGGTGATGCCGGCGGTATCCAGAGGGAATCGGGCGGTGTGAGCGGGGAAGGTGCCCTCGGCGTGCTTGACCCGGGTGAAGCGCTCCTCCTCCGCCATTGCCCAGATGCGGCCCTCGCCGTCCACCAGCGCGGCGGAGCTGTCGTGAAGTTTGCAGTTAACGCCAAGTACCCACATGCCTGTCGCGCTTTCGTTGTCGTTGGGGGCGGTGCGGCTTCCGAGCGGGCGCCCGCACCGACGAAGAGGAGGGGAAACCCCGGTGGGTCTGAGCCTGGCGGCGGTCACTGACACCCGTTGCAGGAAAGGGGGAACGCGGAACGTCGGCGGCATCGGGGCGCCTGGCGGCACTCAAGGTGTTGCGTGAACTACTGGACGCGTTCCACATGTTGGCCACCATCTACGCCCGGCGCAAGCAATGTGATCATGGTCTCAGATACGTATCGCCCCTGGTCGGGGCAAAGGGGAACGGCCGCGCCGCCCCCCTGTTTGGCCGGAACTCTCTCTCCGGGTGTCGAGGCGGTCCGCCGCGACACCTGGCCGTCTCGCGCCCGTTTTCATGCGTAGCGCCATTTTCGTGCCGGTCCCTTTTGTCGGACCGACCGGACATTCGCCCCTGAGTAGGCCGATGGGGGCAATCGATGCCACCTTCGCGTGAGGGCTGTTACGTTCTGCCGTATTCCTGGTCGAATCCCGTCGACACGGCATCCAAACCTTCACTTTCCGGCCAAGAAAAAAGGAGTATCCGGCCGACGTGTCACGCTGCCCCGACGGGGATCGGGCCCGGTCGGTTGCCTGTCCACAAAGACTTCCTGGAGTCGGTGTGTCGGGCCGAGTTGTTACCGGAGCGTCAACTATCGGAAGTAGTTGACGGTTCTAGGAGCCCTATGGTTCGCTGCGCTGGAAACGCATCCCAGGTGAGTGCGGGGACGGAGCGGATAAGCGGTCGCTCAGTAAACGCCCACCTCCGGAAGTGCAATGCGGGAACCGAACGAGAGGGGTCGGAGTACGGAACCGATGCACCCTTTTGTGGTTTCCGTGGCTCACCCACGAAACGGACGACTGGTCGCACCCTCGCTCGTCTCGATAAATCCCTCGAAAACGTCCGGGACATTTCCCACCCCTCATCGCCTCGGTTCATTTCCCCGCAGGCGTGACCCTCCACGGCACTGTCGGCCGATCGCCCCCGCGGCGACACCGGCCGTCGACGCGCGGGCGGGCGCGGGTTCGCTCCGGAACGCCTGAAGGCGGCGGCGCGCCTTCGGGACAGAACACATGGATGGGGAACTCATGCCGTTAGCAGTGATGATTCCCGGGCAGGGCTCGCAGTTCCGCGGCATGGGGCAGGACGTCTTCCCGCGCTACCCGGGACTGACGCGGTTCGCGTCCGAGCTGTTGGGATACGACCTCGCCGCCCTCTGCCGGGACGACCCCGACGGCCTACTCGCGGACACCGCGTACACCCAGCCGGCCCTGTTCTTCGTGAACGCGCTGCATCTGTTCGAACGGGAGCGCCGCGAAGAGCGGGCCGCGGACCACTTCCTCGGACACAGCCTCGGCGAGTACAACGCGCTGCTCGCGGCGGGTGTCTTCGACCTGGAGACCGGACTCGGGATCGTGCGAAGACGCGCCGAGCTGATGGCCGGGGTGGTCGGCGGCGGCATGACCGCCGTGATGAACACCTCCGAGGACCGGCTGGCGCGGATGTTCGCCGAAGAAGGTGTGGAAGGCGTCGACATCGCCGCTTTCAACACCGACGCGCAACTCGTCGTCGCGGCGTCCGGGCCGGTTCTCGGCGCGGCCCACGAAACGCTGCGGAACAGGGGAGTGCGCTTCGTCCCGCTGCGGGTCGGCGGCGCGTTCCATTCCCGGTACATGGAGCCGGCGCGGCGGGAGTTCGCGGCATTCCTGGAGGGATTCGCCTTCCATGAACCGCGCGTTCCCGTCATCTCGAACGTGACGGCCCGTCCGCACGAGAGCGGTGCCCTGAGGGAACCGCTGGCCGAGCAGCTTGTCCGGCCCGTGCGGTGGGCCGACAGTATCCGGTACCTCATGTCGCTCGACGGCCCCCTGGAGTACCAGGAGGTCGGCGGCAAAGACCTCACACGCATGGTGGAGCACATTCGCTCGGCCACCGTCATGGCAGGGCGTGACAGGAGCGGAGAGTAGGACATGCAAAGAACAGAGAAGATCAGGGAGTACATGGAGGACCGGTTCCTGGTCGATTTCGGCGAGGACGTCACTCCCGACACCGATCTCTTCAAGGCCGGCGTCATGGATTCCTTCGGATATCTCCAGCTCATGGATTACCTGGAGACCGAGTTCGACGTGAAGATCGCGTCGGACGAGATACTCGCGAACGTTTTCGTCTCGCTTGCGACGATCGACGCCTTCGTGGCCGAGAAGATCGACGCGAAGGCTTAGGTAGGGGAATTCTGCGTGTGTGGAATAGCTGGCTTCGTCTCGTCGCGCCTTCCGGATGAGGATATCCCCGGACGCATCACCTCGATGCTGTCGTCGATCCATCACAGAGGGCCCGACGAGGCCGGCTATTACCTGGACGACGGCGTGGCCATGGGAACGGTCCGTCTGGCGATCATCGACCAGGCGTCGGGCGCGCAACCGATGTCCGACCCCGCCGGGCGGTACTGGATCTGCTTCAACGGCGAGCTGTACAACCACGTGGAACTCCGCGAGGAACTCACCCGGCTGGGGCGGCCCTTCCGCACCAAGTCGGACACCGAGGTCGTGCTCCAGGCGTGGATCCAGTGGGGTCCCGCGTGCCTGGAGCGCTTCAACGGCGCCTTCGCCCTTGCCATCCGGGACAGCGCGACCAAGACCCTCGTCCTGGCCCGCGACCGGTACGGCAAACGGCCGCTCTTCTACACGGAGCACGACCGCGCCCTCCTCTTCGCCTCGGAGATGAAGGCGTTCACCGCCGTCCCCGGCTTCCGTTTCGCGTTCGACCCCCGGGAACTCGCCTCGGTGTACGCCCTTTGGGCCCCGCTGCCGGACCGCACCCCCTTCCAGGGGATCCGCCAGGTACCCATGGGCGGCCTCCTGACGGTCGAGAACGGCCGGCACACCGTAACGCAGTACGAGGAACTGCGCGTCGACGCGCCCGCGTTCGACGGCGACGAGCGCGACGCCGTGGCCTTCGTGCGGGAGACACTCCGCCGGAGCGTCGAACTGCGCCTGCGCAGCGACGTCGAGGTCGGCGTCTACCTCAGCGGCGGCCTCGACTCGTCCATCGTCACCAAGCTCGCCACCGAGCAGTCGTCGCACCAGGTCCGCACGTTCTCCGTCGAGTTCCAGGACAAGACCTACGACGAGTCGAGCAGCCAGCAACTGGTGGCCTCCCACCTCGGCACCCTGCATTCCTCCCTGAACATCTCCCACCGCGACATCGCCGGCTCCTTCGCCGACGCCGTGTGGCACGCCGAAGTGCCCGCCTTCAGGACGTCGTTCGTCCCGATGTACCTGCTGTCCCGGCACGTCCGCGACTCCGGGATCAAGACCGTGCTCAGCGGCGAGGGGGCCGACGAGGCCTTCCTCGGCTACTCGCTGTTCCGAGAGACGATGCTCCGCGACTCCTGGAACACCCTGTCGGAGGACGAGCGGGTCCGCCGGCTCAGCACCCTGCACCCGGAACTCGCGCACTTCGGATCCGCCCGCAAGGCCCATCTCCTCGGGCTGTTCCAGCAGTTCAGCACCGAGCGCACACCCGGCCTGTTCTCCCACGAACTGCGCTATCAGAACGGAATGTTCGCCACCCGTCTGCTCAAGGACCCCGGCGACCCGCTGGAGCCCATGCGTGAACTGGTGCGCACGACCCCCGGATATGACGCGTTGAGCGCCGTGCAGAAAGCGCAGTGGATCGAGTACAAGACGCTGCTGTCGGGTTATCTCCTGGCCACCCAGGGAGAACGCTCGAGCCTCGCCCACAGCGTCGAGAACCGCTGTCCGTTCCTCGACCCCGCCGTCGTCCGCGCCGCCGCTTCCGTGAACCTGCGCTACGACGACGGATCGGACGAGAAGGCCATCCTGAAGAAGGCGTTCGCCGCCGACCTCCCGCAGTGGACGGTCAGCCGGCCCAAACAGCCCTACCGAGCCCCGGGAAGCGCCGTGTTCAAGGACGAGCGGCCCGACTGCCTGGAACTGGTGCTCTCCGAGAACGAGCTGCGCCGGATCGACTGCGTGAACCCCGCCTTCGCCGGAAAGCTCGTCTCGAAGATCATGCGGACCCCGGTCGAGGAAATCAGCACCAAGGAGGACCAGGCCTTCGTGTACCTCCTGTCGACCGTGATCCTCAACCGCCAGTACGTCCTCGGCGAGCACGCCCGTCCCATGGACGCGGCGGCCGGCCGGATGAACCTGCGCACCGTCGTCGACCACCGGCTCGGCGCCGTCCCCGCGGAGGCCGCCCGATGAGCCACCCGTCCGCCCACACGTCCTTTGACATCGCTGTCATCGGTCTCGCCCTGCGCTTCCCCGGATCCGACACGCTCTCCGGCCTCGTCGGCCACCTCACCGCCGGGCACTCCCTCATCTCCGAGGTCCCCGAGGACCGTTGGTCCAAGGAGCGCTGGTTCGGCGACCCGCGCGGGGGAGCCGAGAAGACGCGCAGCGTCTGGGGCGGATTCATCGACGACGCCGAGTGCTTCGACGCCGCCTTCTTCGGCATCTCGCCGCGCGAGGCGTCCACCATGGACCCCCAGCAGCGGCTCACCCTGGAACTGGCCTGGCGGGCCGTCGAGGACGCCGGGTACCGCGCGAGCGCCCTGGCCGGCTCGGACACCGGCGTGTTCATGGGCGTCTCCCACTCCGACTACGCCGAGCTGATGGAGCGGGACAGGGCGAAGATCGACGCCTACCTGCCCACCGGCACCGACTTCGCCGTCGTCGCGAACCGGGTCTCGTACCACTTCGACTTCCGCGGCCCGAGTGTCGCCAACGACACAGCCTGCGCCAGCTCCCTCGTCTCCGTCCACCAGGCCGTCGCCGCCCTCCGTGCCGGAGAGTGCGGCATGGCCCTGGCCGGCGGTGTCAACCTCGCCTGGTCGCCGAAGCTGTTCGTCGCCTTCAGCCAGGCGGGCATGCTCTCACCGACCGGCCGCTCGCACGCCTTCGACAAAGGCGCCGACGGGTTCGTCCGCGGCGAGGGCGGCGCCGTCCTCCTGCTCAAGCCGCTGGCCCGCGCCGTCGAGGACGGGGACCTGGTCCACGCCGTCATCAAGGGCACCGGCACCAACCACGGCGGCCGCACCAACTCCCTCACCGTCACCAACCCCGCCGCCCAGGCCGACCTCATCGAGGGCGTCTACACCCGCGCGGGCGTCCCCGTCGGCAGCGTCGGCTACATCGAGGCCCACGGGCCCGGCACACCGGTCGGCGACCCCATCGAAGTGCTCGGCCTCAAGCGGGCGTTCGAGCGGATGCACGCCGCCGAGGGTACCCGGCCCCTTCCGGACTCCTGCGGCATCGGCTCGGTGAAGACCAACATCGGCCACCTGGAGGCCGCCGCCGGTGTCGCCGGCATCGTCAAGGTGATCGGCGCCCTCACCACCCGGACGCTGCCCGCGACCGTCAACTTCACCCGGCCCAGCCGCCTCATCGACTTCGACGACAGCCCGTTCTACGTCGTGCGCGACACCCAGCCCTGGCAGGCCCCCGCCGCCGCAGACGGCGCAGTGCCGCCGCGCCGCGCCGGCGTCAGCTCCTTCGGCTTCGGCGGCGCCAACGCGCACTGCCTGCTGGAGGAGTACACCGGCGGCGACGAGCCGGCCGCCGCGGACGACGGACGCCTCCAGGTGATTCCCCTCTCGGCCCGCAGCGACGAGCGGCTGCGCGCCGTGGCGCGGGAGCTGCTCGACCACCTCACGGCCGCCGGCACCGACGCCGCCGCCCTGCCCGGGCCCCGCCCGGCGACGGCCGACATCGCCCACACCCTCCAGACCGGCCGCGAACCCCTGCGGGTCCGGCGCGCCTTCGCCGTCACCGCAACGGCCGAACTGCTCCGGGCGCTGGAGGACTTCCTCGACGGCACACCGTCCCCCTACGACGTCCGGACGGAGCAGCCCGCCCCCGCCGAGGACCCCACCGGCCACCTCACCGCGGCACGGGACTGGGTGCGTGGCGAGGACGTCGACTGGCAGGCGGTGCGCGCGAGCGCGGCCTACCCCGCGGCCCGCCGCGTCCGGCTCCCCGGCTACCCCTTCGAGCGCGTGCCGCACTGGTACGCAGTACCCGAGGACCGGAGCCGCCCGGCCGCCGCCGCACCCGAGGACGGGCGTGGCGTGGCCGACGTCGAGCCGCGCGCCGAGGCGGCCGTCACCGCCGGGTCCGGGGACCGGCGCACCGTGCCGGCCGACTCGGCCGGAAACCGGCGCGTGGTGTCCGCCGCCGTGGCCCCGGAGTGGCCCGCGCCGGTCGCCGTCACCGCCCCGGCCGGCCGGCACCCGCTGCTGCACCGCAACACCTCGACGCTGTCCGGCCTGCGCTTCACCTCCACCTTCACCGGCGCCGAGCCCTTTCTCGACGCGCACCGGGTCGACGGCGACCGGGTCATGCCCGCCGCCGCGTACGTGGAGATGGTCCGCGCGGCGGTCGAACGCGCCGTCGAGCGCGACGGCTCCGCGGACCCGGTCACCGTGGTCCTGCGCGACGTGACCTGGCTGCGGCCGCTCACCGTCGGAGACGAACCCGTCGACGTCCACGTGGAGTTGACCCCGGGCGAGCACGGCACGATCGCCTTCCGGGTACGCCAGGACGGCGCGGCCGACGGCACTCTCGCCCTCGTGCACAGTCAGGGCACGGCCGAGGTGCGCCCCCGCTCCGAGGAGCCGGCCGCCGTCGGCCTCGACGCGCTGGCGGCCGCCTCCGCACCGGTGCCGGTGGCCGAGGTGTACGCGAGCCTGCGCCGGCAGGGCCTGCGCTACGGGCCCGCCATGCGGGCCCTCCGGGAGCTGCGGATTGGCGAGCACGGCGTTCTCGCGCGGATCGCCGCGCCCGACGACACGAGCACGGCGGCCGGCGACGGCCTCGTTCTGCCCCCCAGCGTGCTCGACGCCGCGTTCCAGGCGTCGGTCGCGCTCATGACGGCCGGGGCGTCCGAAGCGCCGCGGGGCCCCGTCATGCCGTTCGTCCTGGAACAGATCGAGATCGCCGGTCCGTCTCCGGCCGAGACATGGGCCTGGGTCAGGCGCGCGGAGAGCAGGGGCATGGTGGACAAGTTCGACATCGACCTGACCGACGGCGAGGGCCGGGTCGCCGCCCGGGTCCGCGGCCTCGTCCAGCGGACCGCCTCCGCGCGGCCCGCCGCTCCCGAGACGCGGCCCGTCCTCACGGCGACCACCGCGTGGGTGGAGGCCCCGCTCGCCGGGGACGTCGCGAGCGACCCCCGCATCGTCGTGCACGCCTACCTGGCGGGGGCCCGGCGCGCCGTCGGCGCGCCCACCCCGTTCGTCCGCCTGCCCCAGATCGCGCGCGACCGGGTCGCCGACGGCGTCCGGGACGTCACCGACACCGTCCTCGACGCGGTGAAGGCCGTACTCGCCGGGCGCCCCCGGCAGGATCACCGCTTCGTCGTCCTCGTCGACGACCGCCTGCCGCGGCACTTCCACGCCCCGCTCACCGGCCTGTTCCGGACCGTCGCCCTGGAGAACCCGGCGGTGCGCGGACGCGTCGTCCGGGTGGCCGGACTGGACAAGGCCGACGCTGAGGACCTGCGGCGCATCCTGCGCGAGGAGGCCGCTGACGACCGTCCCGACGCCGAGGTCCGCCGCGCCGCCGACGGATCGCGCCACGTCCGCCGCACGGCCGGGGCCGCCGAGGTCCGGGGCCCCGAGGCGCCCCCGCTGAGAGACGACGGCGTGTACTGGGTGACCGGCGGTCTGGGCGGGCTCGGACGCCACGTCGCCCGCTACTTCGCCCGGCGCGACCGCGTCACCGTGGTGCTCAGCGGCCGCGCGCCGTCCGGCCCGGACACCGAGGCCGCGCTCCGCTCCCTGCGCGCGGAGGGCGTCGACGCGCACTACCTGCCCGTCGACGTCACCGTCGCTGAGGACGTGGAGCGCGCGGTGCGCGCCATCACGGAGACGCACGACTCGCTGGACGGCGTCGTCCACGCCGCCGGCGTCCTGCGCGACGGCTACGTCCTGCGCAAGGAGCACGAAGACCTGCACACCGTCCTCGGCCCCAAGGTGCCCGGCACGCTGCACATCGACGCTGCGACCCGCGACCTCGACCTCGACTTCTTCGTCCTGTTCTCCTCGGTCGCCGGTGTGTTCGGCAACCCCGGACAGGCTGACTACGCGGCGGCCAACGCCTTCCTGGACGCGTTCGCCGGGCATCGACGGGCACTCGTCGAGGCGGGGGAGCGCACCGGCGCGACACTCGCCGTCAGCTGGCCGCTCTGGGCCGACGGCGGCATGCGCGTCGACGATCTGACCCGCGCCGCCATGCGCGAGGGGCACGGCTGGGAGCCGCTGCCGACGGAGGCGGGCGTCCGCGCGCTCGGCCACGCGATGGCCCACGAAGCCGGCCATGTCGTGGTCGCCTTCGGCGAGGACGCGACCCTCGCGGACACACCCCCCTCCCGGCCCGCCGCCGTCCGGGCGGACACCGGGGACTGCGCCGACGGCTCCGGCCCGCTCCCCGCGGCCATCCCCGGCGACGGACACCTCCCGCCCGCCGCGCTCCGCTCCGCGACGGCCGCGCTGGTGACGCGGCTTCTGGGAGAGGTGCTGCAGCACGACCCGGACGACATCGACCCCACCGTCCACCTGGTCGAGTACGGCATCGAATCCCTCGCCATCCTCGACATGACCGCCCGCCTGGAACAGCTGTTCGGCCCGCTGCCGAAGACCGTCTTCTTCGAGTACCTGAACGTCGAGGAGGTGACCGGATACTTCGTCGACGCCCACCGGGAGAAGCTGCGCGAGGTGCTCGGCACGCAGGACGCGCGGGAGGAGACGGCCGACGGCACCGGCGCGTCCCACGAGCGGGGCGAGCGGGGCGACTTGGGGCCGTTCGCCGACGGGGATTCGTCCCTGCCGGCCGCTTCCGCGCCGGCCGAGGTCGTACCGGCCGTGTCCGTCGCGTCTGTCTCCGTACCGTCTGTCTCCGTGGCGTCCGAGGGCGTGGCACGCGACGAGGCGGCGCCGCAGGACGGCCCCGCCGTCACCGCCGCGCCGGTCGCCGTCACCGCCGCCTCGCTCGCCGTGACGGAGCGTCCCTCCGCGCCCGACGACCGTCACGACATCGCGATCGTCGGCATCTCCGGGCGTTATCCCGGCGCCGCGACCATGGACGAGCTGTGGGAGCTGCTGAGCGAGGGACGGCACTCCTTCGAGGAGGTCCCGCGCGAACGCTGGGACCACGACGCCATCTACAGCCGCGACCGCGCCAAGCTCGGCAAGAGCGTCATCCGCACGGGCACCTTCCTGCGCGACATCGACAAGTTCGACCCCCGCTACTTCCGTGTCTCCAAGCGGGACGCCGAGCAGATGTCGCCCGAGGTCCGCCTCTTCCTCCAGCTCGGCGTGGAGGCCCTGGAGGACGCCGGGTACTCCCGCGAGCAGATCCAGCGGCAGTACCAGGGGGACGTCGGGGTGCTGGCCGGCACCATGAGCAACCACTACGGGCTGTACGGGTTCCAGAACAGCCTGGTCCGCGGTGCCCCGCAGAGCGGCAGCTACAACGCCACGATGCCCAACATGCTGTCGTACTTCTACGGGCTCACCGGCCCCTCGCTCTTCGTGGACACCATGTGCTCGACGTCCTCGACGTGCGTGCACCAGGCGGTGCAGATGCTGCGCGCCGGCGAGTGCCGGATGGTCGTCGCGGGCGGGGTGAACCTCCTGCTGCACCCGTACAACCTGATCACGTCGTCCCAGGAGCACTTCACGACGGCCACGTCCGACGTCATCCGCAGCTACGGCGTCGGAGTCGACGGCACCATCCTCGGCGAGGGAGCCGGTGTGGTGGTCCTCAAGACCCTGGCCGACGCGGAGCGGGACGGCGACCACGTCCACGCCGTCGTCAAGGGGACGGCGATCACCAACGCGGGGCCGCGCAACGGCTTCACCGTGCCCAGCGTCGCCCTCCAGGCCCGCGCGGTGGAGAAGGCACTGGACGACGCGGGCGTGGACGCCCGCACCATCAGCTATGTCGAGGGACACGGCTCGGGGACCTCACTCGGCGACCCCATCGAGGTCAAGGCGTTGAACGACGCATTCCGTAGATCCACGCAGGACACCGGGTTCTGCGCCCTGGGCTCGGTCAAGTCCAACATGGGGCATCTCCTCGCCGCCGCCGGTGTGCTCGGCATCGCCAAGGTCGTCCTCCAGCTGCGCGAGGGCAAGATCGCGCCGTCGCTGCACAGCGACGAGCTCAACCGGGACATCCCCTTCGACAGCACCCCCTTCCATGTGCAGCGCCGGCTCGCCGACTGGCCGAGGCCCGTCACGACCGTCGAAGGAACACCGGTCGAGCATCCCCGGCGCGCCGGGGTCACCTCCATCGGCGCCGGCGGGATGAACTCGCACCTCGTCCTGGAGGAGTACACCCCGGCCCCGGTGCCCCGGCACGACGGACGACACGAGCTGTTCGTCTTCTCGGCGATGACCGACGATGCCCTGGAGACCTCCCTGGTCCGCTTCCGCGAGTTCCTCGTCACGCGCGAGGACGCCGACCTGGCCTCCGTAGCCTTCACCCTCCGTGTCGGCAAGAACGAACTCCCGCGCCGCTGGGCCTTCATGGCCGCCGACCGCCGGGGTGTCGTCGAGGCCGTCGACCGCTACCTCGCGGGCGACCGGGACGCGGAGCGCGCGCTTGCCGGGACCGGCCCGGGAGCCGCGGCGGTCCGGGAGACCGGCCTCGCGTGGACGGGCGGCCGCAAGGCCGACTGGAGCGTGCTCGACGCGGGCCGCCGGCTCCGCCGCCTGCCGCTACCCGCCTACCCCTTCGCCCAGGTCGGTTGCTGGGTGGAGGAGGACCCGTCCGCCCCCTCGGTCATCGCGCCAATGGTCTTCCGGGACGCGTTGCACCCTTTCCTCGGGCGCAACGAGTCCGACGTGGACGGCTTGCGCTACGCCGTCGACGTCCGGCTCGACGACCTGCTGGACTACGGCCAAGTGCGCGACAAGCAGCGTGCCGTCGTCCCCACGTTCGTCCTCGACGCGGCCCTGGCCTGCGCGTGTGTCTCCGGGTTCGCGACCGGGGCGCGGATCCGCGACCTGCGCACGGTGGGCCGGGCCGACTGGGCCAAGGTGGCGCGGCTCGTCACGACCTTCGACGCCGCCGACGGCACCGGCTTCGGCACCGTGTTCACCGAGGACGCCTCCGGCACCCGCACCCCGCTCGCCGCGTTCACCGCGCACGCCGCAGACGGCCCCCACGCGCGGCCGCGGCGGGACGAGCGCGCGCCGGGCGACGGCGAACTCGCCCGCGATGCCGTCGAGGTGCTCACCCAGGAGCGGTTCCTCGCGGAGCTGGCCGAGGGAGGCATCGAGCACCCGCCGATGTTCGACGGCGTACGCGTGGCACGCGTGCTGCGCGACGGGCGCCTGGTGCTCGACGTGAGCGCGCCCGACTTCCAGCAGAACCACGTCAAGCGGAACGTCTCCGTCGAGCCGGCGGTCCTGGCCGCCGTCGCGCATGGCGCGCAGCTTCTCGCCAAGCGGGCCGGACTCGCGGCTTGGGCACGGCTGGTGCCACGCCGGATCGACGAGGTGGGGGTGACGGCCGACGGTATCGCTGACGTGGAACGGATCGTGCTCGACCTCGTTCCCGGCACGGTGGGACTCGGCGGCCGGGTCCTGCTCCTGGACGGCTCCGGGCGGCTCGTCGGCGAACTGACCGACGTGTGGTGGGGCGACGAGGACGCCGAGTCCGACGCGCTCCGGCCCACCCGGCGTGCCGTCCCGGCCGCCCACGCCCTGGCCTCCGCCGTCGGGCGGATCTCGATGAGCGCGCGGGTGCCGGACACCGCCGAGGCGGTCGGCACCGGCATCAACGGTGGCACCGGATTCGCGAGCCGGAACAGCAGCGCCCCCGAGGTGGAGACCCGGACCGGCCCCGAGACAAAGACCCCGACGGACCCCAAGGCGGAGACCCTGACCGACCCCGAGTCCGGCCCTGGGGCCGGTTCCGACGGGGCGGCGGCCGTGGCGTTCGTCGCCGGTGAGCTGCGCGTGATCGCCGCCGGGATCCTGGGCTTCGAGGCGGACGAGATCGAACCCACCACCGGGTTCTACGCGTTCGGGTTCGACTCCATCTCGCTCGTCACCCTCGCCAAGCAGGTGGGGGAGCGCTTCGGCGTGCGGGTCAGCCCGGCCCTCTTCTTCGACCTCGACACGCTCGACGCGCTGGCGCGGCACCTGGTGGCGGAGTTCGGGGACCGGATCCCGTCTGCCCACCCGTCGTCGCCCGCGCCGGACGCGGCCCGCGCGACGGCCCGCCCGGCCACGCCTTCCACGGCACCGTCCCGACTCGGCGGCGCGAGCCTCCCTGCGCCGACCTCCGAGGCGGCCGCCGGACCGGTCGCGCCGCAGCCGGTCGCCCCGGAGCCGGCCGTCCCGAAGGCCGACGTCCCCGGCAACCCCGACGCCCTCGCCCCGCGCGGGGCGTCCCTGGCAGGCGATCCCGCCCCGGCTGCCACGCCCCCCGACGGCTCCGGCGCGCCGATGCCCGTCGCGATCGTGGGCGCGGCCGGCCGCTTCCCCGGCGCCCGCGACCTCGACGCCTACTGGGCCAACCTCGTCGGCGGCGTGGACTCGGTCACCGAGTTCCCGGCGGACCGGTACGACGAGACGTACGCCCGTGTCGTGGAGGAGGCCGACTTCCCGGCGCACGCGGGGGTCCTGGACGACGTGGACGCGTTCGACGCGGGCTTCTTCGGCATCTACCCGCGCGAGGCCGAACTGCTGGACCCCCAGCACCGGCTCGCCCTGGAGACCGTCTGGAGCGCCCTGGAGGACAGCGCGCACCGGCCCGCCGAGCTGCCGGCCGACACCGGTGTGTTCCTGGGCGTCTCGGGCACCGACTACGCGACCCTCCTCACCGGGTACGGCGTCGCACCGGACGCCTTCACCGCCACGGGCAACGCCCACTCCATGCTCGCCAACCGTGTCTCCTTCACGCTGGACGTGCGGGGGCCGAGCGAGCCGGTCGACACGGCGTGCTCCAGCTCGCTCGTCGCCCTGCACCGCGCGCTCGAGGCCATCCGGTCGGGCGCCTGCTCCATGGCCGTCGCGGGCGGGGTGAACCTGCTGCTCAGCACGGACACCTTCGTCAGCGCCCACCGGGCGGGCATGCTCAGCCCCGACGGACGGTGCCGGACCTTCTCCGACGACGCGAACGGGTACGTGCGGGGCGAGGGCGTCGGCGCCGTCGTCCTCAAGCCCCTGGCCGCCGCCGAACGCGACGGCGACGACGTCCTCGGCGTGCTGCTCGGCAGCGCGGAGAACCACGGCGGCCGCGCGCACTCGCTGACCGCCCCCAACGCCGACGCCCAGGCCGAGGTCGTGGCCGCGGCCGTGGGCGACACCGACCCGGACACCATCGGCTACATCGAGACCCACGGCACCGGGACCGCCCTCGGCGACCCCGTCGAGGTCCGGGCACTGCGCTCCGCCTTCCGGCGGCTCGGCGCGGCCGGCCGGGGCGCCTGCGGCCTCGGGTCCGTCAAGACGAACATCGGCCACCTGGAGGCCGCCGCGGGCATCGCGGGCCTGCTGAAGGTCCTGCTCGCCATGGAACACGGCGTCCTGCCCGGCACGCTCCACTGCCGTGAGGTCAATCCGCACATCGAGCTGGACGACGGCCCGTTCCGTCTCGTGCGCGAGAACGAGGCGTGGCCCCGGCCCACCGGCCGCGACGGCACGCCGGCCCCCCGGCGCGCGGGCGTCAGCAGCTTCGGCTTCGGCGGCGCCAACTGCCATGTCGTGGTGGAGGAGTACACCGGCCCGGACACCAACCCGGACACCAGCCAGGACACTGACCCGGCCGACGCCATCTCGTCCGACGCCGACGCCGGGGCGGTCCTCGTCCCGCTCTCCGCCCGCTCCGAGGAGCGGCTGCGCGAGGTCGCGGGCAACCTGCTGGACCGGCTGCGCGACACACGCCGCGCGCCCGTCCCGCTCGCCTCCCTCGCCTGGACCCTGCAGACGGGCCGGGAGGCCCTGCCGGAACGCGTCGGCTGGGTGGTCGACTCGAGCGGCGAACTCCTCGCGGCATTGCAGGAGTTCGTCGCCTCGGGCCAGGCCGGCGACAAGGGGCTCCGGGGGACCGCGGCCCGTACCGGAGCCGGTCCGCGCCGTCGCGGGACGACCGGCGAGCCGGTCGCGGGCGCCGGGCTGCGCGAAGTCCTCCAGCGGTGGACGAGCGGATCCGAACCCGACTGGCGAGGGCTGTACGGGGCGCGTACGCCGCGCCGCGCGCACCTGCCCACCTACCCCTTCGCGCGGGACCGGTTCTGGATCCCCGGCCACCCGCCGCGCGGCCGCGCGAGCGGCGCCGACGGTGCGGTTCCGGCGGCCCCGGCCGTCGGAACCGTCCTGCGGGTGCCCCGGTGGACCCCGCGTCCCGCCGAGGCGTCCACCAGCGGCCCGGCCGAAGCGGTGCGCCGCGTCGTCATCCTGCCCGAGGCCGCCGACGGCGCGCGTGCCGCGTTGGAACAGGCCCCCGGCGTACGGTGCGTGACCGTCTCTTCGTCCAAGGAGCGTCTGGACAGCTGGTTCCGCGACGTGAGCTGGCAGTACCTGGAGGCCATCCGCGACGCGGCGGCCGACGAACGCCCCGGCGGCACGCTCGTGCAGGCGGTCGTCCCGGCCGACGGCGCGCGCGCCGTCGCCCTCGCCCTGACCGGGCTGATGCGGACCGCCGCGCTCGAACACCCCCATCTCACCTGCCAGGTCGTCGGGTTCGACGAATTCCCGGCCCCGGCCGTCCTTGGGGACGTCCTCGATGCCGAGTCCCGCGCGAGCGGTGACGACGTCGTGCTCCACCGCGACGGGAGGCGCCTGACACGCTCCTGGGAACCGGTCCCGGCACCGCCGCACGGCGACGCCGGCATGCTGCGCCCCGGCGGCGTCTACCTGATCACCGGGGGTGCCGGAGGCGTCGGCTCCGCCGTGGCCCGCTGGATCGCGAAGGAGGCCGTGCGGCCCACCGTCGTCCTGGTGGGGCGGTCGCCGGGCGACGCCCGCACCGAGGCGCTCGTGACCGGCCTGCGCGCCGCCGGAGCCGTCGCCCGGTACGAGACCGCCGACGTCTCCCGTTGGGAGGAGACCCGCCATCTGGTGGCGGACGTCCGCCGTGAACTCGGTCGGATCGACGGCGTGTTCCACGCGGCCGGCGTGATCCACGACGCGCCGCTGACCGCCAAGACCGGCCAGGAGTGGGAGGACGTCCTCGCGCCCAAGTCCGACGCCCTGGTCAACCTCGACCGCGCGATCGGGCGGGCGCCGCTGGACTTCCTGATCGCCTTCTCCTCGGGGGCGGCGGTCACGGGCAACCCGGGACAGTCCGACTACGCCACCGCCAACGCGTTCCTCGACGAGTTCGCGGCGCTGCGCACCATGCGTGTCGCCGCGGGTGAACGCTCGGGACGCACCCTGTCCGTCGCCTGGCCGCTCTGGGAGGACGGCGGCATGCCGCTGTCGCCCGAGGCGCTGGCCCGCTTGTGGGAGAGCCGGGGGCTGACCCCGATGTCCTCGGCGGACGGGATCGCCGCGCTCACCGCCGCCTGGCGGCTGGGCGAGGACCGGGTGTGGGTCCACCACGGCCGCCTTGCCGAGACCGCCGCCGCACTTGGTGCCGCCGACGTGCACCAGGGAAGCGGGTTCGCCGCCGCCGTCTCGGTGACCGCTTCCGGCACCGGCACCGGTACGGGCAGCAGCACCGGTCCCGGCACGCGCAACGCCGCCGCCCCGCCGGCCGGCCGGCCGGAGGTGTCCGCCGCCGTACGGCCCGGCTCCGCCGAGAGCCTGCGCCGCCTCGTGCGGATCTTCTCCCAGGTCACGAAGACGCCCGCGCGCGACGTCGACGTCGACCAGCCGCTCGGCTCGGCCGGTCTCGACTCGATCATGGTCATCCAGCTGAACAGGGAACTCGCCCTCGCCTTCGGAGACGTGCCCCGGACCCTCTTCTACGACCTGCCCACCCTGCGGGCCGTCGCCGAACGGCTCGCCGCCGAAAAGCCGTCGGCCGCGCCGGAGCCCGCCGCGGCCCCCGCCGCCGGCGTGGCACGCCCGGCCCCGGACCGCGCCGTGACGGCCGTCCGCGAACCGGCGCCCCGCGTCACCGAGGACGCCGCCGCGCGTGTGCGCGAGCCCATCGCCGTCATCGGCATGAGCGGGCGCTACCCGAAGGCGGGGAACCTCGACGCGTTCTGGGCCAACCTCAGGGACGGCCGGGACTGCGTCGGCGAGATCCCCGCCGACCGCTGGCCGCTCGAGGGCTTCTACGAGCCCGATCGCCGCAAGGCCCAGGCGAACGGCATGAGTTACAGCAAGTGGGGCGGATTCCTCGACGACTTCGCCTCGTTCGACCCGCTCTTCTTCCAGATCGCCCCCCGCGACGCCTACGCCATGGACCCACAGGAGCGGCTCTTCGTCCAGGCCTCGTGGGAGGTGATGGAGGACGCCGGTTACACCCGCGAGTCGCTGCGCCGGCGTCACCACGGACGGGTCGGGGTTTTCGCCGGCGTCACCAAGAGCGGCCACGCCCGCCACGGCGCCGCCCGGCTGCCCTCCGGCGAGACGGTCGTCCCCGCGCTGTCGTTCGCGTCCCTGAGCGCCCGGACCTCGTACCTGCTGGACCTCAACGGCCCCAGCATGACCATTGACACGATGTGCTCGGCGTCCCTGACCGCCGTGCACGAGGCGTGCGAGCACCTCTACCAGGGTGCCTGCGACGTGGCCGTCGCCGGAGGCGTCAACCTGTACCTCCACCCCCTGGACTACGTCGAACTCTGCCGCTCGGGCATGCTGTCGCAGGACAGCCACTGCCGCAGTTTCGGCAGCGGCGGCCACGGGTTCGTCCCCGGCGAGGGAGTGGGCTGCGTCCTGCTGAAGCCCCTGTCCCGCGCCGAGGCCGACGGCGACCGCATCCTCGCGGTCATCCGCGCCACCAGCGTCAACCACGGCGGACGATCCAACGGCTACACCGTGCCGCGCTCCGGCGCCCAGGCGGAACTGATTCGCGACGCCCTGGACCGCGCCGGGGTCTCAGCGCGCGACATCGGGTACGTCGAGGCGCACGGCACCGGCACCGAACTGGGCGACCCCGTCGAGATCCAGGGACTGACGACCGCCTTCGAACAGGACACCGCCGAGCGGCAGTTCTGCGCGATCGGCTCGGCGAAGTCCGCCGTCGGACACCTGGAAGCGGCGGCCGGCATCGCCGGTCTCACCAAGGCGGTCCTCCAGCTTCGTCACCGGCAGTTCGCGCCCAGCCTGCACGCCGAGGACCTCAACCCGAACATCGCATTCGAGCGGACGCCGTTCTTCGTCCAGCAGGAGGCGGCGCCCTGGCCCGCCGAGGGTCGGCCGCGGCTCGCCGCCGTCTCCTCCTTCGGAGCGGGCGGCTCCAACGCCCACGTGATCGTCGAGGAGTACTCGTCCCCGCAGACCGAGGAGCACGAACCCCGCATGGCCCAGTCCTCCGGCGTCGGCACCGAGCACCTCGTCGTCCTCTCGGCGCGCACGTCCGAGCAACTGAACGCCTCCGCAGCGAAGTTGGCCGAGTTCGTCGCCCGCGCCGACGTCGACCTCGCCGACCTCGCCTTCACCCTGCAGACCGGCCGTGAGGCCTTGCGCGAGCGGCTCGCGCTCGTCGTCACCTCGACGGCCGGCCTGCGCGAGGCGCTGAGCGGCTTCCTGACCGAGGGCGCCGCCGCGGCCACCGGTGTGCACCGGGGCAGCCCGGCGGCCGCCGGCGCGGGCCTGATCGCCGAGCTGGCCGACGAGGACGTACGCGAGCTGCTGGTCGAGCGCTGGGCGCGGGGCGGGAAGCTCTCCAAACTCGCCGCCGTATGGGTCCAGGGCCTGGAGATCGACTGGGAGCCGCTGCACGCCGGTGCCGGGCGCCGCCGTGTCGCCCTGCCCACCTACCCGTTCGCCCGCGAGCGGTACTGGATCGCCGACCTCGCACCCGTCGCTCCGGCCGGTCGCGCGGGGGAGTCGGCGGGCATCGCGCGGGAGTCCGCCCGGCCCGGCCCGTCCGCCACGGTCACCCCGGCCCCGGCTGCCTCCTTCACCCCGGCCGCCGCGTCCACCCCGGCCCCGGCTGCCCCGTCCACCCCCGCCCCGGCCGTGTCCGTCGAGGACGCGTCGGCGCGGTCGGGCGAGTCGCTCGACGTGGAGGTGCCGCGCATCGTCCGTGCCGTGCTGGCGCGGGCGATGGCCATGCCGGAGGAGGACATCGTCGCCACCGCCGCCTTCGCCGACTACGGGCTGGACTCCATCCTCGCCGTCCGCGTGGCCCATGAACTCGGCGAGGAGCTCTCGCTCGACCTCGACACGGGCGTCCTGTTCGACCACAGCACCGTGCGCCGCCTCGCCGCGCACCTGCTGGCGGCGCATCGCGACGACATCGGAATCGCCCGGCCCGCCGTACGACCCGAACCCCCGGCCGCCGCGTCCCCGGCGTCGGAGCCGGAACCGTTCGCGACGGCACGACCCGCGACCGGACGGGAGGCGGGCAGCGGCGCCGAGGCGCGTCCGCTCATCGCCGTCATCGGGATGAGCGGCCGGTTCGCCGGTTCGCGCAACCTCGACGAACTGTGGGCGCACCTCGCCGCGGGCGACGACCTGATAACCACCACGACCCGCTGGGACACCGCCGGCGACGCGGATGCGACGGGCGCGCTGCGCGGTGGATTCCTCGACCACGTCGACGAGTTCGACTCGCTGTTCTTCAACGTCTCCGGCGTCGAGGCGCGCGGCATGGACCCGCAGCAGCGGCTGTTCATGGAGGAGACCTGGAAGGCCCTGGAGGACGCGGGATACCCGGCCCGCGCCATGAACGAACGGCGCTGCGGCGTCTACGTCGGCTGCTGGGCCGGTGACTACCCGGGCGGCGAGGGCGAGTCCGCCCCCGTGCAGGGACTGTGGGGCACCATGGGCTCCGTCATCCCGGGCCGTGTCTCCTACTTCCTCAACCTCAGGGGACCCGCCCTGGCGGTCGACACCTCCTGCTCCAGCTCTCTCGTCGCCATCGACCTGGCCTGCAAGGACCTGTGGTCGGGCGAGACGACGATGGCCCTGGCCGGCGGGGTGTTCGTCCAGTCGACACCGCGCCTGTACGGGCTGGCCGGACGCGCCGGAATGCTCTCGCCCTCCGGCCGCTGCCACACCTTCGACCACCGCGCGGACGGTTTCGTGCCGGGTGAGGGGGTCGGCGTCGTGGTCCTCAAGCGCCTCGACGACGCCCTCGCCGACGGCGACCACATCCACGGCGTCATCCGCGGCTCGGGCGTGAACCACGACGGCGCCACGAACGGACTGACCGCGCCCAGCTCCCTGTCGCAGGAACGCCTGCTGCGCGACGTGTACGACACCTTCGGCGTGGACGTCCGGCGCATCGGCCTGGCCGAGGCGCACGGCACCGGCACGAAGCTCGGCGACCCCATCGAGTTCGGCGCCCTGACCCGCGCCTTCCGCGAGGGCACCGACGACTCGGGCTACTGCGCCCTCGGCTCGGTCAAGACCAACCTGGGCCACACCCAGTTCGCGGCCGGTGTCGCCGGAGTGCTCAAGGTGCTCCTGGCGCTGCGGCACCGCCGGATCCCCGCGTCGCTCCACTTCGAGGAGGCCAACGGGGCGATCGCCCTGGAGGACAGCCCCTTCTACGTCAATACCCGCACCCAGCCCTGGCACAGCCCCGCCGGGGTGCCGCGCCTCGGCACGGTCAGCGCGTTCGGCGCCAGCGGGACCAACGCCCACGTGGTCCTCGAAGAGGCGCCGGAGCGGGTCCGCGCCGCGCTGCCGCACCGCGCGGCCCACCTCGTCGTGCTGTCCGCCCACTCCCGCGAACAACTCGGCGAGCAGGTGGAGCGGCTGGCCGCGCACTGCCGCAGCCACCCGGAACAGGGCCTCGGTGACCTCTCCTACACCCTGACCGCCGGACGGGAACACTTCCGGTACCGGTTCGCATGCGTCGTACGCGACCACGACGACCTGGTCCGCGTGCTGGCGGCCGGGACCGCCGGACCCCGCGCCGTCACCGGTGACGCCGGAGCGGACCGCGAGCGGGACACGGCCGACCTCGGCCGCGAGACCCTGCGCCGGTGCGCCGACCCCGCCATCGACCCCCACACCCTGCGCGCCGAACTGGAGTCGCTGGCCGACCTGTTCGCCAACGGCGCGGACCTCGCATACGAGGAGGCGTTCACGGCCGGCGCGTACCGCCGCGTGCCCCTGCCCACCTACCCCTTCGCCCGGGTCGGCCACTGGGGCGGCGCGGCCCTCCCCGCCGAGACCCCGGCCCCCGCCGTGAGCGGCCCCTCGCACACCCGCGTCACGTTCGCCGAGACCCGGAGCTTCCTGGACGACCACGTCGTCCAGGGACGGCACGTCCTGCCCGGCGCGGTCTACCTGGAGATGGCCCGCTCCGCGGCCGCCGACCTCCTCGGCGTCTCCCCGGCCGACACGGTGCGTCTGCGCAACGTCACCTGGGTGCGGCCCGTTGTGGCCGACGACACCGCGCCGGACGGCGTTCCGGCCGACGTCGAACTGCTGCTGCGCCCCGCGTCCGGCGGCGTCGCCTTCGAGTTCCGTTCGACGAACGAGGAGGCCGCGGTCTACTGCGAGGGACGCCTCTCCCGGTCCGACGCGCCGCGCCCGCCCCGCATCTCGCTGTCGGAGCTACGCGCCGGCTGCCGGACCACGGTGAGCGGCGAGCGGATCCACGCCGCGCTCGTGGCCCGCGGCATCGACCACGGCCCGGCGCTCCGCGCCATCCGCGAGGCGCACACCGGTCCGGGCCTGGTGGTGGCCGAACTCCGCGTCCCGGACGCCGCGCCGACGCCCGAGCGGCCCTTCGTACTGCACCCCTCGCTTCTGGACTCGGCCATCCAGTCCTCGGTGGCCCTCCTCCTGGCGGGCGACGGCATGCCCGAGGGCACGTCCGTGCCCTTCGCGCTCGAACAGCTCGACGCCTTCGCGCCGTGCCCCTCGTCCATGTGGGCCGTCGTCCGCACGGCGGACGCGCCGGGCGCGGAGAACGCGCTCAGCCGTCTGCACATCGACCTGGTCGACGACTCGGGGGAGGTGTGCGTCCGCATGACCGGCTACACCGCCCGCCGAATCGCGACGCCGCCGCCGTCGCTGTTCGCGCCGATCTGGGACGTCCTGCCCCCGCACGCCCTCACCGGCGCCCTTCCCGGCGACGACGACCACGTGCTCGTCGTGGGCGGCGACACCAGGCAGCGGGACCGTCTCGCACGGCGGTTCCCGCGCGGCACGACCTGGCATCTGCCCGCCACCGCGTCCGCCGACGACGTGGCCGACACCCTGCGCGCGTCCGCGCCGATCGACCATCTGGTGTGGATCGCGCCGGACACGGAGACGGAACCGACCGACGCGGACCGTCTCGTCGCCGCCCAGACGGACGGCGCCGTCGCGGCCTTCCGCATGATCAAGGGTCTGCTGCGCACCGACCACGACAGCAGGCCGCTCGGCCTCACCCTGGTCACCCGGCACGCCCTGGCCACCCACCCGAACGAGCGCCCGCGGCCGGCACACGCAGGACTGCACGGCCTGTTCGGCTCGCTCGCGCAGGAGTACACCAACTGGTCCGTGCGGCGGGTCGACCTCGGCGACGAACCGTGGCCGGCCGACCTCATGGCGCTGCCGACGCACGCCCGGACGGACTCCTGGGTCCACCGCTCCGGCCAGTGGCTGACCCGCCGCTGGGCCCCCTGCGAAGTCGCGGCAACGGCCGGCGCCCCCTACCGCGAGGGCGGCATCTACGTCGTCGTCGGCGGCGCCGGAGGCCTCGGCACCGCGTGGACACGGCACGTCGTGGAGCGCTTCGGCGCCCACGTGGTCTGGATCGGCCGTAGCCCCGAGGACGCGGCGGTCAGGGCCCGGATGGACTCCGTGCGCGGCCGGGGCTCCGTCCGCTACATGCGAGCCGACGCCACGGACGAGGCCTCCCTGCGGGACGCCTTCGACCGGATCAGGTCCGCGTTCCCCCGGATCCACGGCGTCGTGCACGCGGCCCTCGTGCTGCGCGACCAGAGCTTCGCCGGGATGGACGAGGAGACCCTGCTCGCGAGCCTGTCCGCCAAGGTGGACGCCGCCGTCACGACGGCACGCGTCCTCGACGGCGAGGAACTGGACTTCGCGCTGTTCTTCTCCTCCGTCCAGTCCTTCGCGACGACGGCTGGACAGGGCAACTACGCGGCCGGCAGCGTCTTCCTCGACGCCTGGGCCCGCCTCCTCGACCACCACTGGAACTGCCCCGTCAAGGTCATGAACTGGGGCTGGTGGGGCAGCCAGGGCAGCGTCTCCTCCGACTACTACCGCCGGCGCATGGAGCGTGCGGGACTGGTCTCCATCGAGGCGCCCGAGGCGATGGACGCCCTCGACGTGCTGCTCGGCGGCCCCTACGACCAGCTCGGGTTCGTCAAGCTGACCACGGTCGACGCGCTGACCGGCGTCGAGCCGTCGGTGCGGACGGCCATGCGCGCCGGGACCGCCGCGCGGGTGCCCGCGCACGCGCTCACCACGCGCGAGACCCCGGGCGAGGAGCGGGATGTGCTGCGTGCCGTCGCCGCCTGGCGAGCGGAGGAACGCGACCCCCTGCTCGGGCGGCTCCTGCGGGCCCACCTCGTGGAACTGGGCGCGCTCACCGAGGTGGAGGACGCCCCCGCCCAGACCGAGTCCGACGTCGACGTCGAGGCGCGCCTGCGGCGGGCGGGCATCCAGGAGCGGTACCTGCCCTGGCTGCGCCAGGCCCTGCGGGTGATTCCGGACTCCGCATCGCCCCTGCACGCTCTCCTCACCGAGTGGGACGAGCGCCGGCAGGCGTGGTCCGCGGACCCGGGCCTCAAGGCGGAGCTGGAGCTCGTCGACGCCACGCTCCGCGCGCTGCCCGACATCCTGACCGGCTTCAGGCGGCCGACCGACGTCATGTTCCCGCGCGGCTCCTTCGAACTCGTCGAGGGCTGCTACCGCGACACCCCGGTGGCGGACGCGTTCAACCACGCCGTCCAGGACACCGTCGTCGCCCTGGTGACCGAGCGGCTGCGCCAGGATCCCGGTGCGCGGATCCGAGTCCTGGAGATCGGTGCCGGCACCGGCGGCACCAGCACCGGCCTGTTCCGGGCGCTGCGGCCCCACCAGGACAGCATCGACACCTACCTGTACACCGACCTGTCCAAAGCGTTCCTGAACAACGCGCGCCGGGTCCACGGACCCCATGTGCCCTATCTCGACTGCGCGCTGTTCGACGTCGAGCGGCCGCTGGCAGGCCAGGGCATCGAGGAGGGCGGCTACGACATCGTCGTCGCCGCGAACGTCCTGCACGCCACCGCCGACATCCGCAACACGCTGCGCAACGCCAAAGCGGCGCTGCGCGGGGGCGGTTGGCTGGTGCTGAACGAGCTGTCGCGCTTCGACGTCTTCAGCCACCTCACCTTCGGCCTGCTGGAAGGCTGGTGGCTGTCGACGGACACCGGGCTGCGCCTCCCCGGATCGCCGGCGCTGTCCCCCGAGGGCTGGCGCGACGTCCTGCACGGCGAGGGCTTCCGGACCGTCCTGTCCGTGCTGCCGCAGGCAGACGCCCTCGGCCAGCAGATCATCGCGGCCGAGAGCGACGGAACCACGCGCCAGCTCGCCCCGGGCCGGCAGGCGACCCCCGTCGTCCCGGACGCTCCTTCGTCCGCGACCCTCCCTTCGTCCGCGACCCTTCCGTCGTCCGTGACCGTTCCGGAGCCGGGGTCCCCGCCGGAACGGGTTCATGAGCCGGAGCCGGGCCCGACCGGTGCCGACGCGGGCGAGGCGCTGACGGACCATCTGCGGGAGTCGGCGGCGACGGTTCTGGGCGTGCCCGCAGAGCGGATCGACCCCGCCGTGCCCCTGACGTCGTACGGGCTGGACTCGCTGCTCGTCCTCCAGTTGACCCAGGCGATCCGTGCCGATCTCGGCGACGACGTCTCCTCGACGCTGCTGTTCGAGGTCGAGTCCGTCGACGGGCTGGTGGGGCACTTCCTGGCCGAGCGGCCCGACGCGGTGGACGCGCTCGTGGCAGCCACCCGGCCGGCGACGCGGGAAGAGGCCGGCCCCCAGGCCGAGGATGCGCCCGGCAGCGAGGCGGAGACCACCGAACGCTGGGAACTCTCGCGCAGCCAGAGCAGGCTGTGGCGGGGGCACCGGCGCCACCCGGACGCCGCCACCTACAACATCCCGCTGCTGTTCGAGATCCACGGCGCCTTCGACGCGGACGCGCTGGAGGAGGCGTGCCGTGCGCAGTCGCGGCGCCACCCGGTCCTCGGCGCGGTCTTCCGCGAGACGGACGGTGTGCCGCACATGGACATCGACCGCGACCGCGCCATGACGTTCTCCAGGACCCGCGTCACCGCGACCGCGCGTGACGAACAGCTGGCCCGCATCAAGGAGTTGGCCGACCAGCCGTTCGACCTGGCGGGCGGACCCCTCGCCCGGGCCCACCTCGTCACCCTGGACACCGGCACCGGGGACCCGCGGCAACTGCTGCTCGTCACGGTGCACCACATCGTCATGGACGGCACGTCCGCGGCGGTCCTGGTGCGCTCCCTGAAGAACGCCTACGGCGAGGCCGTCGAAATGGGTGCGAGCTTGAGGACGCATCAGGAAAGCGTCACCTACGCCGACTTCGTCGCCTGGGAGACCGCGCTGCTGGAGAACCCGAAGGCCCGCCGGCACCGCGACTACTGGCTCGCGGAACTGCGCGGACCGCGCGACGAACTCGCCCTGCCCCGCGACCGGAAGGACACCGCCGCGCTGGCGCCCCGCACCGACGTCGTCCTGGCCCGGCTCACCTCGGAGGTCACGGAGGCCTTCGCCGCCCGGGCCCGCGCCCACCAGACCAGCGTGGCCACGCTGTTCCTCGCCACGTACACCGTCTTCCTGCACTCCCTCACCGGTCAGTCGGACCTGGTCGTCGGCTTCCCGACCGCCGGCCGCTACGAGGAGCGGTTCAAGGACGTGGTCGGCCAGTTCGTCAACTGCCTTCCGATCCGCTCCACCTTGTCCGACGGGGAGCAGTTCAGCACGCTCCTGGGCCGGGTCGGCCGGGCGGTCGTCCGGGGCATCGACCACGGGTCCTATCCCGCTTTGGAGATCGAGCGGGCACTCGCCCAGGAGGAAGGCAGTGGGACACCACCTCTGGTCGAAACCAACCTGATCTTCCAGAACTTCGAGGGGGCGTCACTGTTCACCGGGGCGGACGGGGCGCTGCAGGGTCCGCTCGACCTGCGGCCCTTCGACGACCTGCCGGACTCCGGCGAGATGCCGGTGACCGTCGAGATCTACCGGGGGCCCGACGGCTACAAGGTGTTCCTGAAGTACGACGCGAACGCCTTCGAGGAGTCCACGGCCCAGGCCATGGCGGACGAACTGGGCCGCGTCGTCGAACACGTGGCCCGCGAGGCGGATTTCCGGATCGGCAGCCGCCCGTGGCGCCGCGCCACCGGCCCGGATCCGGCCGCCCCGGGCATGTCCGCGGACCTGCCCGCCGACGAAGCGGAACCGCGCGAAGGGGACAAGCACGCATGACAGGCATGACGGCCGCCTCGGCGGCACTGTGGCTGAGGCGATTCCACCCCGCACCCGCCGAGGGGCCGAGGCTCGTCTGCTTCCCCCACGCCGGAGGGGCGGCGTCCTACTACTTCAAGCTGTCGCGCACGCTGCACCCGTCCATGGAGGTGCTCGCCGTCCAGTACCCGGGACGGCAGGACCGGCGCGCGGAACCGCCCGTCGAAGACATCACGCGCCTCGCCGGCTTCGTCGCCGACGAGCTGCGTGCCGCCGGACCGCGCCCGACGATCCTGTTCGGGCACAGCATGGGCGCCCTGGTCGCCTACGAGGTGGCCCGTCGGCTCGAACGCCAAGGAGACGCTCCCCTGGCTCTGTTCGTCTCCGGTCGCCGGGCCCCTTCGACCAGGCGTCCCACGAGCCGCCCGATGCATCTCCTCGACGACGCCCGCATCGTCGAGGAACTCCGGACACTGGACGGCACGCACAGACAGGTGCTCGAGGACGAACAAGTGCTGGCCATGATCCTGCCGACGCTGCGAAGCGACTACCGGGCCGTGGAGACATACGCGTACGCTCCGGGTCCGCCCTTGCACGTCCCCGTCATCTGCCTGGTCGGCAGGAACGACCCCCAGGCCACGGTCGCAGAGGCCGCGGTCTGGTTCGAGCACACCGCCCTGGGCTTCACCCTGCGGGTCTTCCAAGGCGGGCACTTCTACCTGGACAGCCGCGCCGACGAGATCGCGGACGTGATCCGCGCCAGTGTCACCGGAGGCACGCCGTGAGCCGCCCGGAGCACACGGTCTCCGCGCAGACGCTGCGCTCGGTGTTCAGGCAGCACGCTGCCGGCGTCGCCGTGATCACGGCACGCGGCGGACACCCGGTGGGCTTCACCGCCACCTCGCTCAGCTCCGTCTGCCTGGAACCCCCGATGCTCTCCTTCGGCATCGCCACATCGAATTCCTGCTGGCCAGTCATCGCGGAGGCGCAGTACGTAGGCGTACACGTGCTGGCCGACCATCAGCGTGAACTGGGCGCCACCTTCGCCCGCAGCGGCGCGGACCGCTTCGCTCCACCCACCATCTGGCGAGCGGGCCCGGGCGGTGTCCCCCTTCTGGACGGTGTCCTGGCACGACTCGTCTGCAGGGTCTCCGCGCGTATATCCGTGGCGAGCCACCGCATCGTCGTCGCCGAGGCACTCGACGCCGGCTCCCTCAACAGCGGGCGGCCGTTGATTTACCACGACGGCGACTTCCACCGTCTCCCGGACCTGGTCGGCGACGTCGAAGCGCCTCCTTCACCCTCTAAGGAATCAATATGACGGACCACCGGCATGTCGTTCATGTCGCCTTCGACGATCACTTCCTGGACGTGGACACACTCGACGTCGACAACTACGACATCACGTTGCTGGTGGACAGCTACGCCGCTGGACGCATATCGAAGTCCCTGCTCGACCGGTTCGCCCGGGTCGGCGTTCTGAACCTGCCGGACGGGCTGGGTGTGGAGGGCTACGACCAGGTGGTGGATCAGATGATCGACCTGGTGAAGGGCTTCTCGGAGGACTTCGGCCCCCCCGTTGCCGTGGTGGGCCTGTTCGAGTACACGACACTGCCCGCCGCACGCCTGCGGGAGCACTTCGCGGTCCCCGGCGTCGATGTCGCGACCGCGCTTCGCTTCCGCGACAAAATCCTCATGAAACAGACGCTGCGCGAGGTCGTGCCAGTACCCCGGTTCTGGCCGGTCGGAGCGGCCACCACCGCGGCGGAGCTGACCGCCATCGTGTCCGAGCTTCCCGGCAAGGTCGTCCTCAAACCCACGCGGCAGGCCGCCAGCATCGGCGTCAGGCTCTTCGACCGAGGCGCGGACCTGCTGCAGTACGCCGACGCCGAGGGAATCCAGGACGGCTACGAGGTGGAGGAGTTCATCGAGGGAACGGTGTGCCATGTCGACGGCATCGTCCGGGACGGACGCGTCCTCTTCCTCAGCGCCGCCGAATATTTCCTCGGATCCTGTTTCACCTTCCAGAACAGCGGCGTGGGACCGCTGGCGTCCGTCACCATCGACGACTCAGCCCTGGTCCGGCGAATCGCGGACTTCACCGACCGTGTCCTGGCGGCGCTGGGGCTGCGGGACGGCTCCTTCCACCTGGAGCTGTTCCTCACCCCGAGCGGCGACCTGGTGTTCCTGGAGATCGCCAACCGCTTCGGAGGGGAGTACATCAGCCGGCACCTGAAGACCGTCTACGGCGTCGACCTGGTGCAGGAGTCGATCGCGTCGTGCATGGACCTGCCCTCCGCGATCGAGACACCCGCGACCCACCTCGAACCGGGCACCGACCGCCCTGGCGCCTCCGGCTGGATCTACAGCGCCCTGTCCGAGAAGGACCGCTGCCGGGTCAGGCGCGTTCACGGCCTCGACCGGATACCGAGCTCTGTCGTCTTCTCCGAGACCCCCGACATTGACCAGTTGCTCAACCACGAACTGGGACTGGCGGTGGCATCCGGCAGGTTCATCCTGACCGGTGCCAACACCGCTTCCGTCAAGCGGGACCTGAGCGTCATCAGCGACGTGTACTCGATCGATGTCGAGCCGGACACCCCGTGACGGGTTTCCCGGCCGGCCGTGAGCGGCCGTTGTGCGGGCCGTCGGCCGGGGTGGCCGACCGGCGTCGCGCGGCGGACACGGATCGGGCGGACCCTCGCCGCCGGCGCCGACGCAGCCGTGGGCCCCCGGGCGTCCTTCGCGGAAGTACCAGAACGGTCGTTGGAGAACTCCGGATCTCCGCTCGCGCATCGGGTGAGCGCTTCCGGTGTCCCCCGGCGAGACGAACCGGGCAGAGGGCTCCTCGTCGGCCGTCGCGCCATGACAAACCATCCGTACTGCTTGACGAAGGGGGCACCACGCATGTGGGTTCTCGGTATCAACTGGAAGTTGCACGACAGCTCGGCCGCACTGATCGACGGAGACGGCCGGATCGTGGCGCTGGCCGAGGAAGAGCGGTTCATCCGGCTCAAGCACGCGCCGGGACGATTCCCCGTCAACGCCGCCCGGTACTGCCTGGCGACCGCCGGCCTCACCTGGCGTGACCTCGACACAGTGGCCATGGGCTGGGACATGCGGCGCTTCCGCACCTGGGAGGACGCCGAGCGAGCCGACATGTACGCCGAACTGTTCGGCCCCGAAGCCGCGGGGGAGGACGGTCCGGAATTCGTCTTCGTCGAGCACCACCTGGCTCACGCCCTGTCGTCCTTCTACGCCTCGGGCTTCGAGCGGGCCGGCGTCCTGGTCGTCGACGGAAGCGGCGAGCTCGAGTCCGCCTCCATCTACGCGGGCGACCGGAGTTCGGGTCTCACCCTCAAACGGCAGTGGGCGCGCGGCTACTCGATCGGCCTGATGTACGAGGCCGCTTCCGACTTGCTGGGCTTCGGACGATTCGGCGCGGGCAAGACCATGGGCCTGGCCCCGTACGGCGTCGGCGGCGACAGCACGCTCATCCCCATGGGCGACCTGATCGGCGACGGCACCTGGCAGAGCAAGCCGCCCCTGGACGTTCCCTCCGATGTGGACTCCGATGTCCTGGTCAAGGAGTGGAAGAATTACTTCTCCGACCGTTTTGGCTCGGTGACCGCCACGACGGAGCACCTGGACCAGGACCCGGTGGCCGTGCGCATCGCCGCCAGCGCGCAGCGCACCGTGGAGGAGGCCTACCGGGCCTTCCACGCCGAGACGGTCTATCAAGCCGGCACCCAGGAGATCTGCCTGGCCGGCGGCGTAGCACTCAACTGCGTGGCCAACGGCAAGCTCCCCGAACCGGTATACGTGCCTCCCTTCCCCCACGACGCGGGCGTCTCGGTCGGCGCCGCATGGTCGATCTGCCCGCCCAAGCACAAGGGGGTGCTGGAGTCGCCGTATCTCGGCACCGATCTGTCCGTCGCCGGCCAGCAGTTGGACGATCTTCGCCGTGCGGGCTTCGTCGTCACCGAGTTCTCCCCGGATGCCGTCATCGAGTTGCTCCTCGACGGCGCCATCGGTTCGGTGGCCCAGGGCCGGGCGGAGATCGGGCCGCGGGCTCTGGGACACCGGTCGATCGTGGCCATCCCCCATCCGGCCGACGTCCGCAACCGCATCAACACGCTCAAGAACCGTGAGCAGTGGCGCCCGCTGGCCCCCGTTACGCTGGCGGACTACGCCCCGGCGCTGTGGCCAAGCCAGGGACTGCGCGAGCGCTACATGGTGGGCAGCGCGGTCGTCTCCAGCCACGCCCGCGAGGTCATGCCGGCGGCGACACACCCGGTCGACGGAACCACACGCCCGCAGGTGATCGTGCCGGGGCAGGCCCCGGTCGTCGAAAGCCTGCTGCACGGGCTGCGAACGGCCGGAATGCCACCGGTGCTGGTCAACACCTCGTTCAACGGCCGCAACGAGCCCGTCGTCGACTCTTCCGCGGACGCGGTACGCACCTTCCTCGGCATCGGGCTGGACTTCATGGTCCTCGGCGACCACCTCGTCCGGCCCGGTGCGTAGGGACGTGTGTTCATACGTGCCAAGGCCGGTGCGCCGCAGCGGACGACACACGCGGGCGAATTTCAGTGGTCGTCGCAACACATGATCACTGCTGTGTGGTGGCGAGCAGCTTAGGCAGGCGCTCGGCCGGGGTTTCCCAGCCGAGCGTCTTGCGTGGGCGGCTGTTCAGGTCGATTCGAAGCGCGGCAAGCTCACCGCTGTCAAGCTCCAGCCATCCTTGCGGAGCCCTTCGTTCAGAGTTTGCCTGTCGGGAGGCTGTACCGGCGGGGGTCCGGTCCTCGCGGTCACTGCGGCCTGACGGACCCGGTCGACAGAGAGCGCCGCTGCGCTCGCCGACCTGGATGACTTCATCGCCGAGGAGATCCTCCAGGACTGAACCGTGCCCACCTGATGGAGACGTGCAAAGGCAGCGTGAGTTGATCGACGCGATGGCACGATAGAGCTCATGAGGGGGCAGTGGTTTGCGCGCCGTTTCGGGCGTGCCCCTCATACGGTCGTCAACCGCATGGACGGCGGTTACGTCGAGAACCTGATCCAGACCGGCGCGATCCACGGCGGCGTGCACTTCCATGTCCATCGCCCGGAGGGCCCCCAGGTCCAGCGGCCGCTGCGGCTCGTGGCGGTGGTGTTCCTGGCCCTCGCCGCTGCCGCTGATCGTGTCGGACCCCGGCCGACGCCGCCCCGGCCCCGCTTGGATGGTCGCGGTCTGTCTGCTGGTCGTGGCCGCGTGTCTCGGCGTCGCCCACGCGCGGGCACGCCGGGGCCGGCGTGGCGTGTTCTCCGAGCGTCAACCAGAGATCGCCGCAACGCAGCTGGCCGGGAGGCCGCGCACGATGTACGACCGGGAGGAACGGCTTTCCCGGGTGCACGATCCCATCCCGCTACGGGTCCGGTGGAGCGAGGGCGATCCCGAACTCGTCGACCACTGGGAGAACATCAGCTGGGACCGCACGTCTGGACATCGGCGACGGCACCCGCGCCTGCTCCGGCGTCCTCGTCGACACCGAATGGCTGCTCACCGCGGCCAGTTGCTTCGTCGACGACCCCGCCGCCGGCCTCGACGTACCCGCCGGCGCACCGAAGCTCGCGACGACCGCGACCATCGGACGCACCGACCTGACCACCACCGACGGCGTGGTCCGCAACGTGGTCCAGTTGGTCCCGCGCACCGATCGCGACCTCGTCCTGGCCCGCCTCTCCCGCCCGGTCACCACCGCCACCCCGGCCGTCATGGCCACCACCTCGCCCGTCACGGGCGAGGAACTGCGCGTCGCCGGATACGGTCGCACCAAGGACGAATGGGCGCCGCTCGCGCTGCACACCGGCGCGTTCTCCGTGGACGCCTCCGACTCCACCACCGCCACCGTCGCCGGCAAGGACGGCGTGTCCATCTGCGCCGGCGACACCGGCGGCCCCGAGGTCCGTGTGACAGGCGGCCAGGCCCGGCTCGTCGGCATCAACAGCCGCTCCTGGCGGGGGGGTTGCTTCGGCATCGACACCGCCGAGACCCGTACCGGCGGCATCGCCACCCGGGTCGCCGCTCAGATCGCCGCGACGCGCGTGGACGACTTCAACGGCGACGGCATCGAGGACACCGCCGTCGGCGATCCCAAGGCGTCGGTGAACGGCCAGTCCGAGGCCGGCCTGGTGAAGGTCGTCTACGGCGGCGGCAAGGGCAGCGAGACGCTGCATCAGGACCTCGACTACGTACCGGACGCGGCCGAGGCGGGCGACGGGTTCGGCCAGGCGCTCGCCTCGGTCGACTACGACGAGGACGGCTACACCGACCTGGTCGTCGGCACCCCCTCCGAGGACATCGGCACCGTGGCGAACGCCGGCATGGTGACCGTCCTCTACGGCTCCCCCGACGGCCTGGGCAAGGGCAAGGCCGCGCTCAACCTGGTGCAGGGCACCGGCACGGGGGACATCCTGGCCGCGGTCTCGGAGGCCGACGACCAGATGGGCGCCGCGGTGGCCGCCGGCAAGACCGCCGCCGGTGAGCCGTATCTGCTGATCGGCGTGCCCGGCCAGAACCTCAAGGGCTACGTGGACGCGGGCCAGGTCTTCTACCTGCGCGGTACCACCAACGTGAAGATCCACCAGGACTCGTCGGGCGTGGTGGGCGTCATCGAGGCCGGCGACCGATTCGGTGCCTCCGTCGCGGGCGACGCCAACAACATCACGATCGGCTCCCCGGGCGAGACCGTCGGCACCGCCGCGAACGCCGGCATGGTGACGATCCTGAAGCACACGCTGAACGCGGCAGGCGTCCCCACCGCCGTGGCGAGCATCGACCAGGACAGCGACGGCATCAGCAACGCGGCCGAACCCGAGGACCTGTTCGGTGCGTCGGTGTCGACGGTCGCGTACCGTCCGTCCGGCGCCACCGCCGCCACCGACTCGATCATCGCCGTCGGCTCGCCCGGCGAGACCCTGTGGGTCGGCACGACCTCCTACGCAGGCGCGGGGCAGGTGCTCACCCTCCGGGTGACCGCGGCCGGCACGGTGACCCAACTGGCCACCGTCCACCAGGGCGTCGACGGAGTGAACGGGGCTTCCGCGGCCGGTGACGGCTTCGGCACGTCGGTCGCCGTCGCGAACACCGCACCGAATGCCACGGGCACGGCCTCGACCATGTTGCTGGCGGTCGGCGTCCCCGGCAAGGACATCGACACGGCCACCGACGCGGGCATCGTGCAGACGTTCTCGCTGCTGGGCGCGCCGGGTGACTCCGACCACTGGATCCAGGCGGGCAACGAGCGCGGCCTTCCCGGCACTCCGGGCGCGTCGCAGCTCGTGGGGACCTACCTGTACGCCACGCCCACCCATCTGTGGATCGGCATGCCGAACGGCCCCTCCGAGCGCGGCGCCGTGCACGGCCTGCCGTGGTCGAACGCCATGGGCGGCACGGGCGCCACGGTGACGACGTATCAGCCCGGTCTGAACGGCCTCCCCCTGACGGGCAAGGCCTTCGGCATGGCGATCAGCTGACCCGCGGGTCCGGCGCCGCCGATGCGTTGAACTCGCGCGTCGGACAAGGCGCGGCTGACCCACACTCCGCCCGGCGGTGTGCCGCCATCCGTGCGTCACACCGCCGGGCCCCGATCCCGGAGGACAGCTTTGAACACGACCTACTGGAGCAGACGGCGCGTACTCGGCGCCCTCGCGGCCACGACAGCCGTCGCCGCCACCTCCAGCCTCGTTCTCAGTTCAGCCCCTGCCGAAGCCGCCACCACCGCTCCGCCGGACGACCTCGACGAAGGTGACCCGTTCAACCTGCCCGACACCGACCGGGCGAAGGCCGTCAAGGCGTGGCTGCTGGGCGGCAAGGCCGTCCGCGCCGCGGCGGAAACGGTACTGATCGGCTCCGACACCGACGTCCAGACCTTCCTGACGGTCGACCTCCCCAAAGCCACGGCGGAGGACAACCGTGTCGCCATCCTCACCTCCCTCGCCGGCGGCGGGAAGGGCACCCGGCGCGAGGCCGCCGCGGCGCTGGAGGGCGGTGACGCCTCCATCGCCGAGTACCTCGCGAGCGGCTTCAAGACCGCCCTCGTGGAAGACCTGAGCGTCGCCACCGCGACCGTGATGGCCGTGGGTGACAAGGGCGTACGCCGCTACGGCAACGCCGCCCTGAGCGCGGGCACGCAGGCTGCCCTGGAGCAGTTCCTCACCGAGGACCAATACACCGGCCGCCTGGAGGACATGCGCGTCGAGGTGGCCAAGCTCCTGGTGCTGGCCGGTCCGGAGGTGCAGAAATACGCTTCCCGGGCGCTGGACGGGACCGAGGCCGACGTCGAGTGGTTCCTCGACACCGGCCAGCACATCGCCCGCGCCCGCGACCAGGAGTCCGCGACGATCGAGGAACTCGTCGCGGTCGTCGAACGCGAGGGCAAGAAGGCCGACGCACAGACAAAGGAGGCCGAGGAGGCCTCCGCCCGTGCTGTGGAAGCCGCCGAGAAGGCCAAGCAGGCGGCGGAGACCGCCGCGGCGGAGGCCCAGGCGGCCCAGGACGACGTGATCAAGTCCGGCAAGGCGGCCCGCAAGGCGGCCGAGGCCGCGACGGGCGCGGCCGACTCGGCCCGGGTCGCCATCAGGGCCTCCCACGCCGCCGTCCAGGCGTCCCGTCGCGCCGCCTATGCCGCCACCGCCGCGAGCCAGGCCGCGGCCAACGCCGGATCCGCCGCCGCCACGGCGTACAACGCGGCCATCGCCGCGTCCAAGGACGCCACCAAGGCAGCAGCCTGCAAGGATGCCGCCGTCGCCGCCAGTAATGCCGCGGCCAAGGCCCGTAGCGCGGCGAAGGCCGCCGACGCGGCCGCCACTTCCTCGGCGGCGGCCGCGAACGCCGGGGCCGCCGCCGCCGGGGCGGCCCGTAACGCCGCCGCCGCCGCGAACGCCTCCGCCGCGGCCGCGGCCTCCGCCGGCAAGGCGCAGGCGGAGGCCGCGGAGGCCAAACGGCAGGCGCAGATCGCGAGCACCAACGCCACGATCGCCACCAACGCGGCCGGCACGGCACAGACGTTGGCGAATGCGTCAGCGGCCGCCGCCCGCACCGCGCGCGACGCCGCGAACAGCGCGGCCGACCACGCGGACAACGCCGCGACTGCTGCCGAGTGGGCGTTCGAGAACGCGGGCAAGGCCATCGACTACGCCAACAAGTCCACCGCGTTCGCCAACTCGGCCACCGAGGCGGCGAACACCGCCACCGACGCCGTCACCCAGGCGATAGCGGTGGAGAAGGCGGCGCGGGAGGCCGAGTGGCAGCGCCTCGACGAGGACATGAAGCAGGCGATGGAGGAGACCGGCCTGCTAGCGCAGATCGAGGCGCAAGAACGGGCGGAACGCGCCGAGAAGCGCACCCAGGACGAGCAGGCCGAGCAGGCGACGAAGGACCTCGTCGCCCAGGCCGAAGCGGTGCTGACGGCGGGTGACACGGGCCTGGCCGCCACCCTCGGACGCAAGGCGGCCATCGCCCTGATGAACTCCCAGGGCTCCTGGTCGTGCGAGGCTGCCCGGTTCGCCTTGTGCGGCACGGACGCCGACGTGCATGGCTGGATCGACACCGACCGGCAGCTTGCACAGGGACAGGACGACCGGGAGACCGTCCTCTACCTGGCCCAGATCGCCACCCCGGACGTCGCGGACGCCGCGACCGCGGCGCTGGCGAGCGACGCCGCGGACGCCGCCACCCGGTTCCTCGCCGACAGCGTCATCGAAGCCGCCGCGACGGACAACCGCGTCGCGGTCGCCAGGGTCCTGGCCAACAACCCCGGCAGCGCGGTGAAGAAGGCGGCGAACGCGGCGCTGGACGCCGGCACCGCCGAGGCGCTCTACGAGTTCCTCGGTGTCACGTACGAGGCGGCGCAGCAGGAGGACGACGCGGTCGCCACCGCCACCCTCATCGCGAACGCGGGCCCGTACACGCAGGCCCACGCCCAGGCCGCGATGGAGGGGCCGGCGTGGATGCGCCGCAACTTCATCGCCTCGGCGCAATACCGGACCGCACAGCTCGACTACGACTCCGCCGCCCACATCGCCGGCATCCAGGGCGCGATCGCCGCGGCCGCGAAGATCGCGCACCGTGCCCAGGAGAGCGCCGCCCGTGCGCAGCAGGCGGCGGCGACCGCACGCAACGCCGCTGCCGAGGCACAGCAGTGGTCGGACAAGGCGAACGCGTCGGCCACGCAGGCCGCTACCGCGGCCACCCAGGCGGACGCGAACGCGGACGCGGCCGACCAATCGGCCAAGGACGCGCAGGCCTCGGCCGACAAGGTCAAGGCGGCGGCCAGCACCGCGCGTTCGGCCGCCGCGCTCGGCGAACTACTCCGCCAACCGCGCCGTGGACGCCGCCCGCCGCGCGGTGGCCTCCGCCAACTCGGCCCAGGCGTCGGCCGGTTCGGCCCGCGCCTCCGCCATCCAGGCGGGCCAGGACGCGCAGACGGCAGCGGCCGCGGCGAGCCAGGCGCACCAGATCGCCTCGGCCAAGCGCCAGGCGGAGATCGCGGCGGCCGCCAAGCGGGCGGCCGAGGAGGCCCGCGAGTCGAAGGAAGCCGGTACGAACCCGGCCGACACCACCGACAACGACACCGTCAAGGGCGGTCTTCCCTGGTGGAAGGAGGACGCCAGATGGCTGGCGAACGCCACCAACTGGCTCAGTATCGGCTTCGGCTTCGCCTCCGCCTTCACCGGCCTCGTCGGCCTGGCGGCCGGTTTCTTCTTCCCACCCGCCGTGCCGTTCATCGAGGCCCTCGCGTCCGGCTTCGCGTACACCTCCCTGGCGTTCTCCGGACTGAACGTGCTGTTCACCGGAATCGGCTACGGAGTGTCGAGCAGCGAGTTCAAGTCGTCTCTCGGCAGCGCCGCTCTGGGCCTGCTCACCTTCGGCCAGTCCAAGTGGATCGGTGCTGCGGGCGGCTCCACCGTCGTGACGAAGGTCAGCCAGTTCGGCCATGACATCATCTCGCCGGTCACCGGCGTACTGGGGTCCCTGTTCTGATCCGATCCGAGATCCGTTCCGTTCTGATCTGATCTGATCTGATCTGATTCGAATCGATAGGATGCGGGTCTCGCACCGGGGGTCGGCGGCTACCTGCCGGCGGCCCCCGGGTGCCGCGGAAAGGACCGCCGTGCTCGCGCAGCTTCCCCTCGTCTACCTGTTGCTCATCGCGGCGTTCGCCACGTTCGTCCTCTGCTTCGTCGTGGACAGGTGGATGAAGGTCCGCAAACTGACGCTGTTCGTTCTCGTGGTCTCCCTCGGCTGCTGTCTCGGCATGATCGCGGTAGGCGCCGTCCAGCCCGCGCACTGGAATTCCCGGCAGATGTTGGTCATGTATTCCTTCGTGTGGATCGGCCTCGCGGCAGGCCTGATTCCACCCAGGAAACTGTTCCTCGAATACGGCGACGAATGGCGTCGAGGAGTCAAGCGGGACACCTACGCCTACCCCGTGCGATATCAGGTGGTCATGTATGTCGCGGTCGGCGTCATGTGCCTCTTGGCATTCGTTCTCGCGACCTGACACGGCCTTGGCCTGGATCGCCGGGCACGCCCGTACCATCCTGGCTGGAGGCTCCGAGCAGGCTGCGGCCTCGATCAGCGTCGCGGCCGACGCCGTCGGGCTCAGGCCCGGCTCGCGCAAGGGCATCGACGACGCCGTCGGCTACCTGAAGAACAAGGCCACTTACCTGCGCTATGACACCGCGCTCGCCGGAGGCTCCCCGATCGCCACCGGGATCATCGAGGGGGCGTGCCGCCACTTGGCCACTGACCGCCTCGACAGCACCGGAGCTCGCTGGGGCCTTTCCGGCGCCGAAGCCGTCCTGAAACTCCGTGCTCTGCGCAGCAACGGCGACTTCGACAGCTACTGGGCCTGGCACGTGACACAGGAGTTCACGCGCAACCATCAGGCCCGATACCGGGGCACGCTTCTACCAGCGGCGTGATCGCCAGAACCCTCATGGGATCTGCACCCAACGAAGAAGGGGCGGCACGCGAGGGTGCGATCAGCGACTGATCGCGGTAATCCGACCCCGTATTCACAATGCTCTTGCGTGATAGCCGCTCCCAGTACACCCTGTGGCGGCAACCTCTGGTGCTCGTGCACACGCGTCGGCTTCGAGGGGGATGAGTGGACGACCCAGCTCCGCCAACCGATCCGGCTCCGGTCTCGACAACGGCTGAACCGTTGCTGGCCGTCGTACGGCCTCCTCGCTCCTTATGGCCGCGAGTCCTACGTCCGCTGGCGCTGGCCGTGGCCATGGCCCTGACGGTGACGGGGACCGTATGGCTGACGATGACCGGGCACCTGCTGCTGCCCTTCGAACAGGTCACCACCCTCAGGGGCCGTCTGGCGTCCATCAGCGACTTCTTTGAGGACCCGCAGGTCACTAGGATCCTGCGGAGGCACGGGCTGCGAGTGGAAGCCTCCACTGCAGGATCTCGCGAGGTGGCGACCGGCAGCCTGAATGGCCTCGACTTCGTCTTCCCCTCCGGTAAGTCTGCTGCCGACCAGATCATCGACGCACGGGAGGAGGCCAAAGAGTACAGCAGAAATTTCCACCCCTTCGTCAGCCCATTGGTCCTGGCCAGTTTCCGTGAGTACGCGGAAACCCTGCATGACCGGGACGTGGCCTACCCCCAGGGCGCCTCAGGCGGCGAACAGGCGCTCTACTACACCCTCGACATGGACAAGTTCCTGAGTCTGACTCAGCAGCACCTCAGCTGGCACGACCTTCAGATCGGCAAATACGGATTCGACAACCACAGCCTCGTGGCCGCCCAAACCTCCGACATCTGCCAGTCCAACTCGGCGGACAGCTACCTGGGTCTGGTCGCCTTCACCGAGAACCACAACGCTCCGCCCATTGAAAGCAAGTCGGCTCGCGTGCTGGCCCGCAGCATTTCGTCGCTCCTGCTCAGCCTGGGCAGCGCCAGCGACAGCCTGTACACGTACTACGTCGACCGCAACGGCATTAACCGAGACCCGATCGCAGTCCTCTACGAGCACCAGTACCTCGCCTACCAGGCCGAGTACCGTGCGGCTCACGGGACGGTGGACACCGAGCGGGTGCTGCTCTATCCGAGGTTCCCGATGATGTCGGAGCCGCACTTCATCGCCCTGAACCACAAGGCCGACCGGCTCGGCGAGCTGCTGGAGACCGACCCCGAGCTGCGCCGCCGTGAGACACAACTTGGCTACCAGCTCGTCCCTTCCGGCAGTGACGACGCGCTGGCCGAGTATCTGAACGGCCAAGGCATCCCAGCTCCGCAGCCCTCCAGTCGCGAGCAGACGGTGGCGAGAATGCCCGACTGGCAGGTGCTGGAACAGATGATCGCAACCATCAAAAAGTGCCCGTAGACGATGTCGGACCAGGACCAACAGGAACCGAGAGGGTGACCGCATGCCCGTCTTCAACGACCGTCTGTGGTGGGACCTCAACTGGCGTTGGATGGTCGTTTGGCTGGCGACTGCCGCAACCTTGGTGGTGCTGCTGGCCATGCTTAACGGCGCCCGGCGGCGCAGGCGCCCATCGGAGCGGCTGGTGGGCGACAGCACATGCATCTACCTCGACGACCGGAAAATTATGGACGTGTACCAGATGAATCGGTACACCACGGCGCTCCGCAAGGAGGTCGAGCAGCGAACCAGGACCAGTTTGACCTCCAGACTCCAAATGATCGTGCCGTCATTCATCCACCCGAGCGCCGACTATGAGCGCAGCCGTGAGGTCGTCACCAACTACATCGAGGTAGCCGAAGCGATATCCGTGATCGGCGTCATCGTCGACGGCCTGGAACGCAGCAATGCCATCATCCACGCCAACCTGCGGCGCGGCACCGTACGCCGCAACGCGGCGCTGGCAAAGGCTCGTTCCGAGGGTCCCCGGAACGAGCCGGCCTGCCTCAGCGTGACAGCCGGCGGGTTCGTCCTCCTCGTAGGCGACTTCGAAAGGGACGACGCTGCCTCGTCCGAGACCCGGACTGTTTTCACGGCTCCCTACGGCCCGACCACAACCGCACGTGTTCGGATGTCGTGCCGCACTGCGGGCCTGCGCTCGGAGGAGGAAGTGGAGCCGGACTCCGGCCCCTTCTTCGCCCTCTGTCTCGGGAAGGTCCGCAGTTGGAGGTCCACGGACGCAGTCCTGGAAGTCCGCCCTCTGGCGATCTTCAGCTGACCGGGGGCACCGGTACCCGGTCGAGGTCATCTCCCACGGTGTGTGGCTGTATCACCGCTTTCCGCTCAGCTTCCAGGACGGCCACGTGCTCGACGTCCTTGTGCAGAACCGGCGCGACAAGGCCGCAGCCAGGCGCTTCTTCCGTCGCCTGATGAAGAAGACAGGTGCGATGCCGCGGGTGGTCGGCACCGACAGGCTTCGCTCCTGCGGCGCCGCCCACCGTGAGGTCGTGCCCTGCGTCGAGCACCGGCAGTCGAAGTACCTGAACAATCGGGCGGAGAACAGCCACCAGCCGAACAGATCACCGGCGCCGTCGGCCTGGCCACCACGATCTGAGCACAGGCCCCGAACCGGGCCCAACCACGCCCCGACGCACCGCCAGACACGCACGGGTCCAACAACGTGACAGCGCCGTCATGAGGATACGGGCGCGGGTAGGTGCAGGCTTGGTTGAGGCGCGGGGGGTGCGGCATGACTGTTCACGCGCCTGTGCTGGGCTTTTCGTGACGGCGTCATGGAGTGCCGCCATGCGGTATCTGAGGGCGCAACCCGGCCTCCGGAACGCGAGCGAATACTGGAGTGGAGCCCAGGACGGTCTTCCTCATCCACTACAAGCACGTCCTCCTCCTCGCCACCCCAGCGGCCAATCAGAGCGGCGTCTGGGGTGACTCCTGGATCAGCTTCGGCTCGGACCGGGCGGACGTGAAGCTGCGGGTGGCCGTCCATGACGCACCACGTGGGTCTGGGTCAAGCACATCGACGTGGTCGCGGCGAATGGCCGCGTCGCTCAGCAACTGCCGCCCGGCGCACAGAAGATCAGCGTCGGCCGGGAGAAGAAGTCCGCCGGCGACTTCGTGGACAACGCACCCGTCGGCTGGCTCCTCGAAGTCAAGTAGGCAGCGCAGCAAGCTCGACAGGGCGCCTGGCCAGGCACCTGGCCGGGCGCCCACACGTCGCATGCAGGCTGTGAGAACCGGACCCGGGCAACCATGACGGCTATCAGCCACCAACTGGCCGACGGTCGGATCGGGGATGTCCCGTGTACCGCGAGATCGTGGGAGTTCCACGCCCGCGACATACGGATCCAACCGGGCTGTGACCTGTTGTCTCAGGGAGGACATGTGCCGCAGGACATTGACTTCGATCTGCCGTTCTCCCTGTCTCTCAGCCCCGATCGTGAGGGTGCGCAGCGGCGCAATCTGGCGTGGGTTCAGCGCCTGGGTCTGGTGGGCGAGGGCGCGTCTCTGGAGTGGTATGCGTCGTGGGACATGCCAGGGCTGGCCGCCTACGGCTTTCCCTACGCCCAGGGACCGGCCCTGGATTTGTGCGCGGACGCGATGGCGTTCTTCTTCGTGTTCGACGACCAGTTCGACGGCCCGCTCGGCCGGGATCCCGCCCGGGCCGCGGGCGTGTGCCGGAAGCTGATCGACATCGTCCACGGCGCTGCCCCCGAGCCCGGCTCAGACGCGTGCTCGGCGGCGTTCGCCGATGTGTGGGCCCGTAGCACCGAGGGCGCACATCCTGGCTGGGTGGCGCGTACCGCGCACGAGTGGGAGTACTACTTCGCCACCCAGGCCCATGAGGCGATCAACCGGCTCCGCGGCACCCCCGGCGACATGCAGACCTACCTACAGGTCCGACGCGGCATCGCCGGCGCCGAACTGCCCCTCTCCCTCGGTGAGAAAGCGGCCGGCATCACCGTCCCCGCCGCGGCCTTCCACAGCCCGCAACTGCGGATCATGCGCCAGGCAGCCATCGACGTCACCCTGATGTGCA
Source organism: Streptomyces sp. NBC_01450 (assembly GCF_036227505.1). NCBI lineage: Bacteria > Bacillati > Actinomycetota > Actinomycetes > Kitasatosporales > Streptomycetaceae > Streptomyces > Streptomyces sp. NBC_01450. Next base: position 2,107,714 of record NZ_CP109481.1, read on the forward strand.
ACGACGTGTACTCCCTCGAAAAGGAGGAAGCACGCGGCGACATGGACAACCTCGTCCTCGTCATCGAGGGCACCCGGCACTGCGCTCGCGACGAAGCCATCGCCGCCGCCCGCCTCGAAGTCGAAGAACGCTGCGCCCGCTTCCAGGAACTCGCCCCGCAGGTGCCGGCCATGTGCGCACAGCTCGGGCTCCCCGACCGGGACCTGGCCGCCGTCGACACCTACGTCGAGGTGATGACAGCCTGGATGAGCGGCTACCACGCCTGGCAGACCCAAACCCGGCGCTACTCCACCGCACCTCAGGTCCTGCCCAGCACCGGACCCGGATACTTCGACGAGATCCTCCCTGGTTAGCACCGCTGGCGCTCGCACCACGACTTTGACTCGGTCCATGGCATGCCTCTGAGTCCCCGACCACTGGCATCAGCCAGCCTGTACGGCTCCCGGACGTCACCCGTCTCCATAGTCGACCGGACTTCAGCACCACGAGCTCTGGAGGTCGCGGACCGCCCCAAGTTCATTCACGGCGCTTACCACGGTGCCTCAGCTCGCGGGTCCCCTGGGCGTCGGAAACTTCTCCGTTGGGCGGCGGTGTGTGTTCCTACTTGCTCGGCAGCAGTTTGTGCCCTGCGGTGCGGATGGACGTGGTGCCGTCCTCACCGATGCGGCGGAGTTTGCCGACGCCGTCGTACTTGCGGGCGTTGATGAGGTAGCCCAGCCCGAACAAGGGGAGTAAGGATGCCGGCTATGCCGGTGTATCCGTACCAGGAGGCAATGTCCGGGTCCATGTCGAGGTCCGGGCCGTCCGGCTGCATGGCGACGTCGAAGGTCAGCCAGAGCAGTAAGGCGGCGAGGGCCAGGCCGATGAGGCCGAGGACGAAGTAGCGGACTCGCTTGGCGGTGGTGCGGGTGCGGCTGTGGATGGTGACCAGGAACTGCTCGCCGCATGCCTCGCAGACGATTCTGCCCGTGCCGCTGCCTTCCTCGGGCCGCATGGGAAGCGGCTGGACCCGGTGATTGGTGACCATCACCGTGACCCCCTGCACACTCAGCACGTGGGCGAACATCGTTCTCGGCTGATCCATGACGATGCTGCTTCCGAACGCCATCTGGCGCCCCCCTATCGTGCTGGGAGGCGACGCTTCCCCGCCCAACTCGCAGCCGAGTACGGCTACGTCAACCGCCTTCTGCCCGAAGGCGAACTGGACGACTTCGTCGACACCTTCGCCCACCGCATCGCAGGCTTCGACAAGGCCGCGCTCTCCGGCACGAAGAAGTTCGTCGACGCGGCCACGGCGATTCCGGCGGAAGACTACGCAGCCGCCCTGGCCGCCTTCCGGCGCACGGCAGGACGTCCGGAGACCGCGGACCACCGGCGCAGCCTCTTCACACGCGGCCTGCAACAGCCCCAGGGCATCGAACTCGACCTCGGCAAACACATCGCCGAGAAGGCCTGAACCCCTCCGGCACTTCTGCCGCCGCATGCTTCGGGGGATATCTCTCGTAGATGCCTACGGAGCTCCTCGGCAGGCGGCGTGGTCCTGCCCGGTCTCGTCCGCCGGGGCCAGCACTTCGCCGACCCGCGAGCGGGCGATGGCCCACTCCTGTCATTCCCGCTCGGCCACGGCCAGTTCGGCCTGGATACGGCCGGCCTCCTACCGCAGCTCCTCCACGCGACTGCGAGCACCAGCTCACGCTGTAGGCGTGTTCGGAAGTGTGGTGGGTTCCTCGTCGCTGATTTTGGTGGGCGGAGGAGGTGCCCGCGCAAGGTGCCGCTCATCGACGCCGAACGATCACGCGGTATCTCGGTTCGACAGGGCTTCCGCACCGACGCGAAACCCGTGGGCAGCCGGGCAGATGGCGCCGTAGTCTCCCCGGATGACTACCGTTTCTGTTGAAGATCTCGCACGTGCATCCAAAACCGTCGGCGACCTGATCGCCGAGGTCCGCCCCGAGCAATGGAAGGCGCCGACGCCGTGCACGGAATGGAACGTGCGCGAGGTGGTCCGCCATCTGGTCGGCATGGACCTGGTGTTCACAGCCATGATCGAGGGTGGCCCGATGCCCGAGCGCGGAGCAGACCCCCTCGGTGACGACCCGGTCGGAGCCTACCTGGCCTCCAGCGCTTCGCTGCAGGCCGCCTTCGCCCGTCCCGGGGTACTCGAGCGGAGTTATCGCGGACCCTTGGGGAGTGCCACGGGCGCCGAGCGCTTGCAGATCCGCCTGTACGATCTGCTCGCTCACGGATGGGACCTCGCCCAGGCCACCGGAATCCCTGCCCTGCTGCCCGAAGACCTCGCCGAGCAGAGCCTGGCGTTCGTTCAGGTCCAATTCTCCGCTCAGTCCCGAACGGGACGATTCGCCGAGCCGCAAGCCGTCGAGGAGACCGCTCCGGCCATCGATCGGCTGGCCGCGTTTCTCGGCCGACCGGTCCCACCGCAGCTGTGACACCGATCGATGACAACTGACCGCCCCCGAGCGCCTGATTGGCAGGATACTCATTCGTTCCCGGCGCCCCGCTCGATCTGGTCGTCCAGCAACCTCTGGGCGATGGTCGCGTAGCGGCTCGCGGTGGTGTGGGACAGGTTGAAGACCAGGGCGAGGTACAGCGGGTCGGCGCCGACGGTCAGAGCTTCGTGCAGTAGCCGGTCGCCGCGGCTGCGTTCGAGGCAGACGCCCCGGTGCAGGAGGTGCCGCTTGAGGTATTCGGCACTGACGGGCCCGGTCCCCAGGGCGGTCTTGGCGTTGATGAGCACGTGTCGGTTGGGGGTCTTCGGGGCGCTGTCACGTTGTTGGGCGCGTGGGTGTCTGACGGTGAGTCGTGGCGTGGACGAACCAGCCGAGCGCGGCTCCGACGGCGTACCAGAACAGGTCGGGCGTGTGGAAAGTGGAGCCCAGAACGAGGCGGGCGACGACACTCCGCCGGGACAGCTCCGCGGGCACTCCGCTGAGCTGGAGGAACTCGACCGCCCAGCTGATCCCCAGCGCGATGCCGGCAGCCGTCAGGGGCTTCGCCCGGGGCGCGGCCAGGACGACAAGGGCGTAGACGAGGGTGGTGTAGAGCGCGTCCCCGGCGTACTTGGCGATGTCTCCTTCCATCCCGGCCCTGGCCCCAAGCCCCACGGCAACCGTCAGCACGGCCGCCCCGGCCGCCATGAGGCGGGTGCGCACCGGGCCGCCGCCGGTCACCAGTGGATCTGTCATGCGGACACCCTCTCATCCGGCCGCGTCGGGGCCCAGCCGCTCTCGTCGTGCTCGCGCGAGCGCCGACGCTTGGGCCGGGGATGGATACGGTGGCAGAGAGCCAGGCAGGCCATGGCCACCATCAGCCCGAGCACGAGAGCCGACGGGCCCCTTGACCGTACCGCTTCAGAATGGCTGCGCAGCCTGTGACCTGGTACGACGCTCGCGACCTGACCGTCCGGCTCGGCGCCGAGAATCCACGATGGGGCTTCCGGCGCGTCCACGGCGAACTTTGCCGCCTCGGGCACAAGGCCAGCCCGGCCACCGTCCGCCGCACCCTGCGTGCCGCCGGCCTCGGCCCAGCCCCGCACCGGCCTCCAGCGCGCGGCGAACGGGCCGCCTTCCTCAAGGCCCAGACCCACAGCCTGCTCGCCACCGGTCTCTTCCACGTCGACACCGTCAGCCTGCAGCGGCTGTACGCGCTGTTCGTCATGGAGGTCCGCACCCGCACCATCGACATCCCCGGGGTCACCGCACACTCCACCGCAGCCTGGGCCACCCAGCACGCCCGCCACCTGCTCTGGCAACTCGGCGAAAACACCGGTGAGTTCACGCACCTGGTCCGCGACCGGGACGCGAAGTTCACGGCCGTCTTCGATGCCGTCTTCGTCAGCGAGGGCATCAACGTCACCAAAATCCCTCCGCGCTCTCCCCACTGCGATCCCCACGCCGAGAAGATCCTCAACGACTACGCACGCCACTTCGACCGGCATCGGCCGCATCAAGGCCGGGGCCAACTCGCGCCGCTGGACGATGCCAACGTCATCCCACTGCCACCAGCCCGGACCGAACGCCGGCAAGCCGTCGTCGGACTGATCAATGAGTACCACCGACCCAGCTGATCGTCCGGCAAGGCCACAGCTCACAGGCTGTGAAGCCAATCCGAAGCGGTACGCGGGTCATGGGGCGGCCAAGACGCCGTTCTATTTGGTGGGTTGAGGACCGGTTTCCGATACGAGTTGAGCTAGCCGGTGCAGGCGCTGCCAGTAAGGGGGATCGTCTGCTTCGTTGAGCAACGGCAGGATCTGGTCGAGGTGTGCAATCCGATTGCGCAGGCCCCTGTGGCGCGCTGCATCGAGGGAACCGCCGCTGTTTAGCCAGCTGGACACGCACCCGGCGATGTCGGCGTCGAGCATCACCATGTCGATGTCTGCCCGATCCGCACCGCGCAATCCGGCGGGGAAGGGCGCGCGCATGTGTTCCTGCCACAACCGGGCTACGACAGCCCCAGGCTCATCAGTTCCGCTCACGCGACCCATCATCGTGCAGAGCTTCAGTTGAGGATCACGCGGCGGAGGCTGATCCGGGCTGCAGCGAGGTCGAGAACCAAAGATAACCGTCGTGGTCGTTGCCTACATCGAGGCCTGACCGCCTGGACCACGCCGGGTACAGGACGAGCCCCACGGGCAAGCCGCCAATCTCCCTACGAGCGCCCCTACCCGCTCCCCCCTACCAGGCCCCCTACCGGCAGGCAGAGCGGCTTGCTCACGGTTTGTACAGGTCAGGCCCCTTTACCAGCCCCAACCACGCGCCGCGACAACCCTCTTCCCTCTCCTCTACCGGCCCGCATGGATATGTAGGGGTGTGTGGTGGGGCGGTCGGCAGGTGACCGAGCGGGGCGAGGGGGCGGGCGGTCGCATCTCGTGTGGCGCGTCGGTGGGGCCTCCGCGCCCGACAAGCCCGGCGGACCAGGCAGGCAGGGAAGGAAGTCCGGCAGACGCTGCGTCAGGGCGCAGCGCTGTAGCACGCATCCTGCTCCTGCTCGAGTACGGCGCGGGCTTCGTTCACTGCGTGCTGCCGGCTGCGGGCGACACCGCCGTGCTCTGCTTGAGATTTAACCCGTAGGAGCCTTCGGTGCATGGCTCGCATACTGGTCCGATGAGTCCGATCTCCACACACCATCGGTTCCGGGACCCACGCAGCACGAAGTACGACTTCCTCGCGTCTGTCCTCGTGCGCTGCCCCGGCTGCGAGAAGGTCGCGCACGTCGGGACGGCACCAGACCCGGCCGGAGTGCACGACCCGGGCCTCTTCGCACCAAGGCGTCTTGTCTGCCGGAGCTGCGGGATGGCGAAGGAATGGAGCCGTGGATGTGTGGCCTTGCACCGGGACCGGTACGAGCCGGCCACAGATCCGTACTTCGACGTCCGTCTGTGGCTGCAGACGGAGACCCGGCACGGGTGGGTATGGGCCTACAACCTGGAACACCTCGACCTGATCAGACGATTCGTGCAGGCGTCGCTACGTGAAGGAATCCCCTGGCACGACCACGGCCGGAGGATGACCGTGGTGGCCCGCCTGCCCGCATGGATGCAGCAAGCCAAGAACCGCGACGAGGTGCTGCGGGCCATCGCCCGCATCCACGCCTCACTGCTCCGCACTTGACCCAGGAACACTGAGCTTGTCGCTCATCCCGTGACACGTCTGGGCTTGGTGCACTTCTTGTGATGGCTGGGGCGTGAGTATGCTTCGCCGGTTTTCAGGGCCCGGCCGACTTCCTGAACAGTGGCCCGTCTGCGGTGTTTCGCGCCGGGCGGGGGGCCGGGGCCTGGCTTGGTGGGTTTGGGTGCACGGGCTGGCAACGGGCACTTCATGCGGAGGTTCCGGAACCCCGTCTCACCCGGGCCGGGGTGAGTTTGTTCGGCAGAGCCGGCCGTTCCCAGGGGCGGCGAGCTGCGGCAGGTCGTCGAGCAGCAGTCCCAGGGGCAATTCCTGCTCGAGGACTGCGCGTTGGAGATCGAGCCCATGCGGGAGAAGGGGTGGTAGCCAGGCGCCGGCCCCGGGAGGGGAGCTTCACGGCCCGTCCACAAGATCTTCGCGACGATCGCCGATGAAGACAAGCAGTTCGAGGTGATCACCAGTTAGTTTCGCCCGGTAGCGATCGCAGCACGCTCTGGGAATTGCGACAGGTGCGCGCGTACTTGGTCGACCGCGTCCAAATGCGCCTCGCGTACGGCATAGCCGGTAATTCCCCAGCGACGCTCATGGTCGGCCATCGCGGCTCTGATCTCCTCCACCGTGCCGATCCACGCGTAAGGAGAGGCGAGCACCTCGGCCGCGTCGCAGTGAAGCCGCCGGGCAATCTCGAGTGCCGTACTCTCGGCGTCATCGGCGACTTCCACCATCTGGACGAACGCTTCGCGAGCCGGGGCGTGGACCCGGCCCGAGGCTCCCTGCTCGATGAGATCGACCTGTCGGTCGATGCCCGCGCCGTTCCAGCGCACCTCGTGCATGTATCCGTCCGGCAGAGTGCGTCCCAGCCCGCTCAGCCCCACGACGTCCGCGTGCGCCCCGGCCCAGCGAAGTATGGCGGTGTTGCCGCCCCCGAACGTGAAGGGCACCCGGTGCTGGACCGGACGCGGGGTAGTGAGCCGGGCCTGACAGGTCCGTACCTCGGGGCCAACGATGGTGACCGTCTCGCCTGCCAGGAGCGCGCGGCAGGCCTCGGCCACAGCCTGGAAACGCCGGACACGCCCCGCGACGTCGGGCCGTTCCGCACCGAGCATGTCCCACTCAGCCGGGGTGTGGCCGGCGCCCAGTGCCAAACGCGCGCGTCCGTTGGAGACCAGGTCCAGGGTGGCGACGTCCGACGCGAGCAGCAGCGGTTCGCGGACGCCCGCCTGGGAGACGTAGGAGCCAACTCCGATGCGCTCGGTGACCGCCGCGGCGGCGACCAGCGCGACGAAGGGGGAGGCCGTGGTGCCTGGGTGGTCGGCCGCCAGCAGTGCGTCGTATCCGTGTTGGCTGACGCTGAAAATGCCGACGGGTCCGGCACTGAAGGTGCCGATCACCGAGAACAAGATCGCCCCACTGGGGTGGTCCCAGTGGGGCGATTGTGGGCGAGGTGTCGCGGTCGTCGACAAGGTGCCGAGGCTCAATCAGTCGAACTTCATGCCGAAGTATGGGTCGGGTTCGCCTGTGTAGGGGTCGACGCCGGACTCCCACCGTCGTCGTTCCTCGCGCCAGTGGACGAAGTGCGGAGAGGGCTCTCCCCAGAGGGAGAGGTCGCTGAGTGGGCACTCGTCGAAGCCCTTGGTGAACAGGCGCCGAAGGAACTCCGCCATTCCGCAGTCGTAGATTTTCCAGTGGGGCCAGCCGTGCCGTTCCCACACGACAACGGGCCACTTGTTGGGGTCGTGGTCAACGGTGAGCCAGCCGAGGATGTCGGCTCCGCAGCTGACGCCCCAAGCGACGACAGAATCAGGTCCGCCATCGACCTCGTCCGGTCCTCCTTCGGACTCCCACATGTGCCGCATGTTGGCTGTCTCGGCCGCCATGCCCCCGAGGTCAGGGCTGTCGGCCGGCTGCGTGCTCGCTTCGGGGGTCACGACGCTCAGCGCGCCGTCGATGCCGCCGGCTCCGTACGTGCTCATGAAGGCGATGTAGTCGGAGGGGAAGCCGACTCCCCAAGCCCGTCGGATCGCATCCCAGTCCACCTGCTCATCGGCCCCGTCATGTGGCGGCATTACCACCGTGAGTGCGGCGAGAACTGTTCCTTGAGACGGCATGTCCCCTCCAGTGGTGTGCATAGTCTGATGCAAGGTATCCGGCGCCACCGACATCGAGTTTCGAGGGTGTGGAATGTCAGTCGAGGACTTCGGTGACGGCGGACTGGGCGGCTTTCTCGTCGACGAGGGACTTGCCGGCGGCGAAGGTGGCGACGAGGGATTGCAGGCAGAGGTTGTTGACCGCGCGGGGGAAGCCGCGCGATGTGGTGTGGATGAGGGTCACGGCGTCGTCGGTGAAGAGCTGGTCGCTGCGCCGGCCAGGCCGAGGTGGTGCTTGATGTAGCTGGCGGTCTCGGCCGAGGTCCTGCCGGGCATCGTGTAGCGCAGGGCGGTCCGCTGTTCGAGCGCGGCCAGGACGGCGAGTTTCATGGTCCGCCGCAGGGTCGGCTGGCCGACCAGCAGGCAGGACAGCGGCGAGTCCTGGTCCATGGCGGTGTTGGTCAGCATCCGGATGGCTTCGAGCTGTTCGTAGTTGAGCAGGTGGGCTTCGTCCAGGACGAGGACGGGAGTGCGGCCGCGTTCTTCGCGTTCGGCGGCCAGGGTCAGGCCGGTCTGGGCGGTGAGGTGGGAGCCGAGGTGGGAGGGCTGCTGGCCGAAGGCGGTGACGATGGCCTCGTGGATGCCGCGGACGCCGATCATGGGGTTGGGCAGGTAGATCACGGTGTGTTTCGACGGGTCGATGCCGTGCAGGACCGTGCGGACGGAGACGGTCTTGTCCGCGCCGACCTCTCCGGTGACCACGCCGATGGAGCGTTCCGAGATGCACCAGGTGATGCGAGCGACAGCCTCGTTGTGGGACGCGTGGCGGTGCAGCATGCCGGGGGCGAGGTCGCGGCCGAAGGGCATGCGGGTGAAGCCGTAGTGGGCCTGGAGTTTGTCAATCACTCTGGTCCTCTGTGGAGTTGGCGCTCTGGGTCATTCGCCGGTCAGGTCGGTGAGGTCGACGGTGGGCGGCATCGGCTCGCCCAGGGCTGCGTAGTTGACCTTGTCGGCGAGCTCGGCCTTGTGGGCGGTGTCGATCAGGCCGAGGTAGTCGATGCCGGTGGTCGGCCGGGGCTCCTCGGCGGGAGTCTCGGGCCGGGCCTTGGGGTGGGAGTGGCGGCTGACCTGGAAGGGCAGTGCGGTCCCGGCGTCTTGGCCGTTCGCGCTGACTCGCAGGAAGGACAGGTCGAAGGGGCCGAAGACCAGCTCGACGCGCTGGCCGACGAGCAACGGGTCGACCTGGTAGCGGTTGCCGTGCAGGGAGACCAGTGCGGTCTTGGACACGGTGCGATGTTCTGACCAGCGAAAGGCTTCCGTGAGGTCGGCGGGGTTGGGGACGGTCAGCGGGTGGCCGTTCATCCAGCGGGCCAGCGGGGCGGCTCCCGTCTCGGAGCGCTGAGCTCCGATGATCCGGCGGATTTGCGCTGCCGACCGTGACGGGTTCTCCTTCTTCAGCGACGCTGCCAGGTCCAGGATTTCCCGCGGCGTGCGGCGTGCGGGGCCGGGACTGGCGCGGCGAGGGCACCAGGGCCTCGAACCCGGTCCGGCGCCACTCGTAGATCCACCGGTCCAGGGTCCACCGGGTGATCCGCACCGGCCGTCCGTCCGGGTCGATATGAGTCATGGCTGCCAACTCCCGTACCAGCGTGCCGCGCTGGCGTCGGGACAGCGTCGGGTCGGCCGCCTCTCTGATCAGCATGTGGCGGAACAGGCCGATCGCCTGAGCTCGCTCCAGCCGTGTCTGGTCTTCCTGACCTGGCATCTGGCACCAGCCCTCTCACGCAGCGTGAACACACACGCGTGACGGTGACAGGCGGTGTCGGCGTGGCGTCAGAGTCGACTGGTGTTGATCGTTTCCGAGGGCCAGGACGGCGCCAGCAGTATCCCGCCGGAGACCGCGCAGGCCACCAGCCAGGGCGACACCTCGCCGACCCGCGGCCACCGGGACGCGACCGACCACCACGCTCCGACGACCGCGCTGACCGCGTCGGCGAAGACCGTGCGGGCCGGCCCCGGAACAGCCGGGTCAACACCGGCATCCACCAGCACCACCGTGAAGAACCGCCGGACCCACTCCGCCCGGGAAGCGAACCTGCGCAGCCACCCACGAACCGTCACGACCGGACGGCCCAGCCGCTCAGCGATCACCCGAGCTCCCGCCCCCGCTGCCTTCGCGGCCAGAGCCGACCCGATCACCCCGGCCAGATCCGCCCGCCTGACCAGCGCAATCACCGGAAGGAGCACATGCGACATGCCGCAGCCCACACACCTCGCCCGCCGAGGACGCACCACCACCGGCCCACCCGAGGCGTCACGCAGTACACGCGAACGTGCTCACCCCCACGGCCGCAAGACGCCCGCACATCTCGGGCATACCAACTCGCCCTGCACCAGCCGAATATCGACCCGCGCCGGGTCAGCCTCTACCGTGAGCACAGCGCCTCCGCGCGCTGCACGGTCCTCCCGGCGCTCGCCCAAGAGATACCGGGAGAGGCCTCTCGCATGCCCTTCGTCGGCAAGGTGCCGCCCCAAATCTGCGCCTCTTCGTCGGCAGGCACGCTTACCGATCATGTCGGCACCAAGCTGCCCAAACTGTCGCACTCGTAGGCATTTTCAATGACGTCTAACAGACGGGACACGCTGATACGACCGGATGCGTTTGCTGGCTCGTTCCCTGAACGGTCTGCCACCTGACGCTCTCTCTGCGACGTGGTTGCCGGTACCTCTGAGGACCTTGAGGGAGGCATTGTGGATGCGGAGCGGCGTGTGAGGTTCACGGGCTGACGTGGGGGAGCGCGTGCTGCTGGGTGTGCGCCCGCCTACGTCTTTTGACGCGTTGCGGCCGCGGTGCGTACGACGGGAGGCTGCCCCGTAGGCATGCCATCTCGGCGGAGGGGGAGCGCTGTGGGCTACCGGTTGAGCGGGCGGATCGAGGCGTTACTGGGCCTGGAATGCCGGGAGATACCGGCCGGGGCCACCTTGCGTGTCTTCACTGCCCGACCAGGCGCCAAACAGGCGGTCACTGTCTTGTCGAAGGTGCAGACCACCGCACGTGAGGCCCGCTGGCTCGCGGACGCTGCCATCGATCACGAGGGCCGATTCACCGCCGAACTGCCCCCCAGAGGCAGCGCCTACGAGGGCGGCCCGCTCGAGGTAGGCATTCGCGTCACCGGCCCGGAGCAGGGCGGCAAGGAGCCGCCCACGGTCGAGTGCACCCTGCTGGCCTTCACCCCCACCTGGCGGCCCGGCAGCCGTGGCATCCAGGCGTGCGACTGGCACTACGCCATCCCGGCGCCCGCCTGGGCCCAGATCCGCCAGCACCTCGGTGCCTTCGTCATCGTCGGCCGGCTCAGCGCCCGCGACGGCACCACCCCGCTGACCGGGGTGCGGGTGGCCGCTTTCGACGCCGACCTGGTCCAGGACGACCCCCTCGGCCATGGCAGCACGGACACCGACGGCTGGTTCCGCATCGACTACCCGGCCGATTCCATGCGCCGCACCCCGATTCCCGGAGTCTCACGCGAGGACGGCAGCGCCGACATCTACTTCACCGCCGACCACGCCGGCCACCGCCTGCTGGACGAATCCCGCACCACAGGCCGGCGACGCGACCGCCGCAATGTCGGCCCCACCTTCTGCGCCCGGCTACGCAGCACCGCAGCCCCACTCACCTTGACCATCGACATCCCAGCATCCGGCAAGGTCACCAATCAGCCGCAGCTGACCGTCACCGGCCGTGTCAGCGAACCCTGCCGCCTCACGCTCGACGACGAGGGCGTCGAAATCGATGCCGACCATCACTTCACCGCCCAGGTCGCCCTCGCCGAGGGTCCCAACAGGCTGACCTTCAACGGCACGGCCAGAGCGACCGGCGCACAGGCCCGCCAAACGCTCTCGGTCCTTTATGACCCCACCGCACCAGCACCCCCCGACCTCACGCTGGTCACCGCTGACCTCGACGACACGGGCCAGGCGCATGTCACGGGCGCGGCCGCGGCAGTCGAGCCCGCAGCAGTCGTCGATGCCGCCAACACCCGCACTGGCGACAGGGCCGAGACCCAAGTCGACGCTGAGGGCGCCTTCACTCTCACGCTTCCTGCCATCGCCGGTGACTCCATCACCCTTGTGGCCCGCGACCCGGCCGGCAACACCAGCACACCCGCGCAACTGACGTTGTCGGGCCCACTCCTCCCGCCCGACCCCGCCGATGTCGCGCCGCCCCTGCCCACCACCACCATCACCCCCCTGGCCGAGGCCACCGCCTTCCTCTACACCGGCCCCAACCCCATCCAGACCGGCGTGGACCCCGGCACCTTCGCCCCTCACCGTGTCGCTGTCCTGCGCGGCCGCGTCAGCACCCCGACCGGCAGCGCCCTGCCCGGCACCACCGTCACCATCCACGACCGCCCCGAATACGGTCAGACCCTCACCCGCGCCGACGGCCACTTCGACCTGGCCGTCAACGGCGGCACCCAACTCGTCCTCAACTACACCAAGGACGGGCACCTCCGGGCCCAGCGTTCCGTGACCGTGCCCTGGCAGGACTACCTCAGCCTGCCCGACGTCGTCCTCACCCGCACCGACCCCGCCGCCACCGCTGTCGACCTCACCTCTCACAGTCCGGCCCAACTCATCCGCGCCGGCACCGTCACCGACCACGACGGCACCCGCCGCGCCACCCTCTTCATCCCCGCCGGAACCACCGCGGAGATGGACCTGTCCGACGGCACCAGCCAACCGCTCGAACACGCCCACATCCGCATCACCGAATTCACCGTCGGCGACACCGGCCCGGAAGCGATGCCCGCCGACCTACCCCCCGCATCCGCCTACACCTACGCCGTCTCCTGCAAGGCCGACGAAGCCGCCCAAGCCGGCGCCCGCACGGTCCGCTTCAGCCAGCCCGTCGTTCTGTACGTGGAGAACTTCCTGGGCTTCCCCGTCGGCGGGCCAGTCCCTCTGGGCAGTTACGACCCCCACGCCACGCACTGGACTGCCGAACCCAACGGCCTCGTCCTGGCCTTCCTGGCGACCACTGGCGGCACCGTCGACCTCGACATCACGGGCGACGGACAGCCCGATCCCGCCGACGCGCTCGCGGCCCTCGGCATCACCGAGGCCGAACGCACCCTCCTCGCCGCCACCTACTCGCCGGGACAGCAACTCTGGCGTGTCCCCCTCGCTCACTTCTGCCCCCAAGACCTCAACTGGTGCGCACTTCCCAAAGATCGCGAGGCCACGTTCCCGTCCAGTCCGCTCGCTCAGACGGACCCCGTGACCAATGAAGGCTGCCACGTCCGCGGCTCCATCATCGACGTCGACAACCAACTGCTTCTCGAACGCATCGCCCTCGCCGGCACCGGTCTGAGCCTCTGCTACAGCAGCGCCCGCGCCCAAGGCTTCACCCCGGCCTACCAGTTGCACATACCCCTCACCCCCGAGCAGCCCCCCAAGTCGCTGCGCCGCGTGGAACTGAGCGTGAGAGTTGAAGGCCGCCGCTTCCACCAGACTTTCCCACCGGGACCCTCGCTGACCCACACCTTCCGCTGGGACGGCAAAGACGCCGCAGGGCGCCCCGCACAGGGAGCCCGCCCGGTCACCATCACCATCGGATACGTCTACGAAGCCGTCTACACCAGCCCGGCAGTATTCGAGCGGGCCTTTGGCCTCGTAGCCAGTGCCGGAACCTCCAGCGGGGGCCGCAGTGGCCGTCGACCCATCACTGACGCCACTCGCCAGGAAATCACCCTGACCCAGACCTACACCACCACCATCGGAGCCTGGACCACACCTCGCGAGGCCGGCTTCGGAGGCTGGTCACTCAACCTGCACCACGCCTACGACCCCGTCACCCAGACTCTCTACCTGGGTGACGGCCGCCAACGCCGTGCGGAGCCCCTCAGCCCCGTCATCACCACCATCGCCGGTACCGGACAGGCAGGAGACAACGGAGACGGAGGCCCGGCCACCGAAGCCCGCATCGGCATCACCGTGCGCGGCATGGCTGTCGCCGCCGACGGGACACTCTACTTCTCCGACACTTCCAACAACCGTGTCCGCAAGATCGACCCCGATGGCACCATCACCACCGTGGCCGGTGCCCCCGGACCGCCCCAAGCCCTGGGTGATGGAGGCCCGGCAACCGCCGCACGCGTCGGCCAGCCCACCGGCATCGCCATAGCCCACGACAACACCCTCTACATTGTCTCCGACCGACGTCTGCGGAAGGTCGGCCCCGACGGCATCATCACCACCCTCGCCGTCCTGGAAGGCATCACCGTCCAACCGCTCCACGGCCTCACCCTTGGCCCCGACGGCGCCCTCTACATCGCCGAAACCGGACGCCGCATCTTCCGCATCGGCCCGGACAGCCACCTATCCGTCTTCGCCGGAGACGGAGACACCTTCCGCGACAACGTGCCCGCCACCGAATCCACACTCGACCCCTTCAACATGATCGCGACCCCCGACGGCAGCCTGCTCGTAGCCGATCATCGACAAAGCCGCATCCGCCGCATCACCCCAGACGGCACCATCACCACACTCGCTGGAACCTGGCCAGGCATCCACGGCGACGGAGGACCAGCCAACCAAGCCCAACTCAGCGCCTTCAGCCTCGCCCTCAACCCCGACGGCACCCTCTACATCACCGACCGAAGCCACGCATCCATCCGTGCCATCACCCCCGATGGCACCATCTCCACCATCGCCGGCACCGGACAGCGCGGAACCGAAGGAGACGGCCAACGCGCCACCACCGCCCAACTCAACGACCCCGAGCACATCGCACTCGCCCCGGACGGCGCCCTCTACATCAGCGACGCCCTCACCTGCCGCATCCGCAAAATTGCCTCGCCCTACCCCGGATTCACTGCAGGCGAAATCGCCCTGCCCTCCACCGACGGCCACCAGATCTACGTCTTCGACGCCCGCCGACGCCACACCCGCACACTCAACGCCTACACCGGCGCACCCCTCATGACGTTCCACTACGACGACCGCGATCGCCTCACCAGCGTCGTCCACGGGGCTCCAGCAGAGCACAACACCGTCACCATCACTCGCGACACCGAGGGCCGCCCTACCGCCATCACCGGCCCCAGCGGTCACCACACCCAACTCACCCTGAACGCCGACGGATACCTCACCGACGTCACCGACCCCACCAACGCCGCAACAACGCTCCGCTACCACCCCGGTGGACTCCTCGCCACCCTTGCCAACCCCCTCGGCCACCAGCACACCTACACCTATGAGGCCGACGGACGCCTGCACAGTGACACCAACCCTGCAGGTGGCACCACCACCCTTGCCGCGAAGCGCACCAATTCAACTCATGCGGTCACGGCGCTCACCACCGAAGGACGAGAATCCAGCTTCACCGAAGAGCGCCTCCCTTCCGGAATCACACACCGAACCGCCCACTGCTGCGGCGAGCACGACACCGTCACCACGGCAGCCCCCGACGGCAGCCGCACGACCACCACTGCCGACGGCACTGTCTACACCGGGAAGACAGGCCCAAACCCGCGATGGAGCATGCAAGCACCCTTCTTAGCCGAGAGCACCGTCACCACACCCGCCGGCCTATGCAAGATCACCACCACTGAACAGACCGCAGACCTGGCCGACCCAGGCAACCCGCTCAGCCTGACGCGTCTGACCCAACGCACTACCCTTGACGGCCGCATCTACATCACGACATTCGACGTCACGGGCCAACCGCGGACAGGCACCACCGTGACCGCAACGTCCCCCAGCGGCCTGCAGCAGCAACTGGTCCTCGATGCCGCAGGGCGTCCTGCCGAAACGAGGACCGCAGGTCGCGCAGGCGTGACCCTGGCCTACGACGACCGGGGCCGCCTGTCCACGCGCACCGAGCGGGGCGGGGCCCAGGTGCGCATCACTCGCTTCGACTACAACGACGGCGGCCGACTCAGCCGTATCAGCACCCCGGACGGCGCCATCACCACACTGAGTTATGACGAGGCGGGCCGGGCGACCGGGATCGTTCGCGCCGACGGCAGCGCCGTCCAGCTGACCCGCGATCCCGCCGGCAGGCTGGTGGCGCTGAAGACACCGAGCGGGGCCACGCACCGCTTCGAATACACCGCGCTGGGACAAGTGTCACGATACTTGCCGCCATCGGGCGGGGGAGCGGCGGCCAACACCGTCTGGGAGTGGGACACCCACGGTCAACTCACTGAGGGGGGCAAGGGTGACGGACGGACGGCCAGCCGCACATACGACGAGGGCGGCCGGCTGGCGACGGTGACCGTGGAAGCCGGCCGATACGACTTCGAGTACCACTCTGTGACCGGCCAGCTGATCCGGGCACACACTCCGCAAGGATTGAGCATCAGCTACCGATACGACGGCAGCCTGCTGATCGGCGAGGAATACTCGGGCGCGGTAGTCGGAACGGTGCGCCGCAGCTACGACGACAGGCTGTTGATTCAGTCCACCGCTGTCAACGACGAGATCCCCGTCATGGTGGACCGCGACATCGACGGCGACATCGAGGCCAACGGCCCCATCCGGGTCACCCGGGACCCGAACACCGGCCGGGTGACGAAGGTCAGCCTCGCCGACGTGCACGACGAGCACGGCTACGACGTGTTCGGAATGCTGGCCACCTACCGGGCCAGTCACGCTGGGACGGAACTGTATGCAGTGACTTGGCACCGTGACGCGGTCGGTCGCATCGTCGAGGTCGACGAGACCGCTGCAGGCGTCAACACGGTCACCCAGTACGGCTACGACGTGCTCGGACAACTCACCCGCGTCACCAGGAACGGTGCCGTGACCATCACGTATACCTACGACGCGCAGGGCAACCGCACAGCCCGCCGCATCAACGGAACAGAGCCGCTGGTCAGCCAGTATGACCAACGTGACCGATTGGTCAGCGTCGGCGACGACACCTACCAGTACACCCCAGCCGGTGACCTCGCTTCGACGACCGGCCCCAGCGGAGCGGTGCGCTACAACTATGACGAGCTGGGCGCCCTGACCCGGGTGGAACGCACTGACCAAGTGGTCGAGTATCTGAGCGACGGCTGGGGACGCCGGGTACGCAGGATCGTCAATGGCGTCGCGGACCGTGGATACCTGTACGACGGGCAAGCGCTAGTCGCCGAGGTTGATGCCGGTCACAAAGTCGTCAGCCGTTTCCACTATGGCCACCGGGGGCGCACGCCGCTCGCCATGGTGCGCGATGGCCGCGCTTACCGCATTCTCTGTGACCACCTGGGCAGTGTTCGCCTCGTCGTAGATGCCGAGACCGGGGTGATCGCCCAACAACTGGAATACGACGAGTTCGGCAAGGTTATCCAGGATTCCAGTCCCGGATTCCAGCCGTTTGGCTTCTGCGGCGGCCTCTGGGACCCCGTCGGTGGCCTGGTCCGTTTCGGCGCGCGGGATTACGACCCGGATGCCGGCCGCTGGACAACACCTGATCCGGCACTGTTCGCATCCGGAGACATCAACCTCTACCGGTACGCGGGCAACGACCCGGTCAACAGGCTCGACCGGACCGGGAGCGTCACCGAAGTCATTGAGCAGGTGCCAGGGTTCAGCGTGTTCGGCGCGAGCGCGGCGGGCACGCTTCTGAGCGCGGAGGCTCTCACCGCGATCGCCCTGTGCAGTGGAGCGTTCGGTCTCGGGTTCGTTGCCGGCTACGGACTGGCCCGCCTGGATACCTGGTTGAGCAATCGTCCAGCGGCTGTGCGCTCCGATGAGCAGGGAAGCGACGCCAGCGACGATGTCGGCGAAGACGTCTGCGAGCCCGGGCGAGAAGAGGAGAAGAGCTCGGGGCGTAAACGGGCGCCGAGTAAATACAACCCCGAGGACATCATCGAAGAGTACGACAAGGATTTCCCGGATCCGGACACCCGCCCGGAATGGATGCGCAATCTGATCAAAGAGCTCGAACAGAGGATCAAGAGCAGGAAGTGGTAGCTCGGGCGGCAAACTCAGGTATGAGCGTGAAACCACACTCAGGGTCGGGCAGGGGAAGCAGTACCGAACGCGAGCGGCACGGTAGCAGCGGCCGGTCCTTGTGCGAGCGGTCACCTTTGAACAGTCCGATCGCCCCGGCGAACAGTTCGACAAGATTGCGTCGTCGAACCGGTCCGCGCCCAGAAGGTCAGCGCAGGCCTCGACGACCTCCGGGCGGAGGAGGGTCAGGTGACGTCCAGTTCCCCATCGGGCGACGCGAGCGGAGCACTCTGGGCGTCGTTCCGAAGGAGTCGGCGAACTCAGTGGTAGGCGATCGCGTCTGAGGCGCGCAGGCCAGTGGAATCAGCCGGCGTCACACCCGCGTGGAAATGGTCGGCGGCTTGGGCGCGGTCTCTCTGGGGTTCGCGATGTCGGCAAACGCGAGTCGCAAGTGGTCGATGGCTGACCGGGTGGTTAGCGTTCATGGTGTGGCGCGGATCGTGATCGTGGAGGACGACGCCTCCATCGGACCCAAGCTCGCGGCCTCGCTGCGCAACGTCGGTCATGACCCCGACTGGTGCCATGACGGCGCGGCCGCTCTGGCGAGGGCCGCCGCCGGCGGTGTCGACCTGGTGTTGCTGGACCTGGGGCTTCCGGACGTGGACGGCTTCGAGCTGTGCCAGCGGCTGCGGGACCGGCTGCCCGGCGCGGTGCTGGTGGTGCTGACGGCCCGTACCGGAGAACTTGATGTCATCCAGGCACTGGAGTCAGGCGCGGACGATTACCTGACCAAGCCGTTCCGGCTCGCTGAGCTCCTGGCACGGGTGACGGCGCATCTGCGGCGGGCGGCGGACGGAGGCGACACCGCGGGCACGGCACCTCTCGGACACGGGCGACTGGTGATCGACCGTGCGGCGCGGCGGTGTCTGACGCCCGTGGGCGAGGTGGAGCTTCGGCCGAAGGAGTTCGACCTGCTGGCTGTACTGGCGGCGGTGCCGGGGCAGGCGGTGAGCAGGGAGGAGTTGATGAGCCGGGTGTGGGACGAGAACTGGTTCGGCTCGACCAAGACCCTGGACGTGCACGTCGCGGCGCTGCGTCGCAAGCTGGGCGACTTCGTGGACATCACCACGCTGCGGCACTTCGGGTACCGGCTCGAACCCCCACCGGACGTCTGAGGTGCGTCGCCGCATCCTGCGGGCCACGGTCGTCGCCGTCCTGTGCGCGCTGCTGCTGTTCGCCGTGCCGCTGGCCGTGGCTGTGCTGCGTCTGTACCGCCAGGACGAGATCCGTGAGCTGGAACGGGCTGCCGACCGCGCCGCGCTGACGCTGCCCACGGTGGTGTCGCGGTTCGACCCGCGGGAGTTGCCACGGCTGCGGCCCGGCACGCGGTTGGCGGTGTACGACACCAGGGCGCGTCTGGTGACCGGTTCGGGGCCGATGAGCGGTGATGCCGTGGTACGGGCCGCCCTGGCGGGCTCCGCGCAGTCCCTCCAGGTCGGCGGGGACCTGGTCGTGACGGTCCCGGTGGGGTCCGCCGAGCGCGTGCGCGGTGCGGTGCGGGTCAGTCGCAGTGGCGCGTGGGCGTGGCGTCGGGCGGCGTTCACCTGGCTGGCGATGGGGGTACTTGGGACCCTGGCTGTCGGCGCTGCGGCCCTGGTGTCCTTTCGGTCCAGCAAGAGACTGGCGCAGCCGTTCGAGTCGTTGGCGGGGACCGCGCGGCGACTGGAGGGCGGCGATCTCACCGCACGGGCCGCCCCCAGCGGGCTGTCGGAGGCCGACGAGGTCGCCACCGCCTTGAACCGTGCCGCCGAGCGGCTTGACCGTACGCTGCAGCGGGAGCGGGCCTTCAGCGCCGACGCATCCCACCAGCTGCGCACCGCGGTGGCCCGAACGCGCCTGGAGTTGGAGAGCGAGCTCGCTGTCTGGCCGCCCTCCGACCCGTACGCGGCGATGCGCGCGGCGCTGGAGTCGCTGGACCATATGGCGACGACGGTGGATGACCTGCTGGCCCTGGCACGCGACGTGCCGGAGCGTACGTCGCTCGATGTGACAGCTCTTCTCGCCGAAGCCCGAGGGCGATGGCAGGACGATCTCGCGGCGGCGGGCCGTCTGCTGCGGGTGGTGGTCGAGGACGACCTGCCGCCTGCCGTGGGTTCCCGGCAAGCCGCCTCTCAGGTGCTCGACGTCCTGATCGCCAACGCCGCGGCTCACGGCCGGGGAGAGGTAACGGTGCGAGCCAGAGACGCCGGCGAGGTTCTGGCCGTCGATGTCGAGGACCAGGGCCCGGGGCTGCCCGAAGCCCAGGACGTGTTCGCCCGGCGCCCCGCGGGCGAGGAGCACGGCATCGGGCTGACCCTCGCCCGGTCTCTGGTGGAGGCTGAAGGGGGGCGGCTGTTCGTCTCCCGC
Organism: Streptomyces sp. NBC_01450; assembly: GCF_036227505.1. Taxonomy (NCBI): domain Bacteria; kingdom Bacillati; phylum Actinomycetota; class Actinomycetes; order Kitasatosporales; family Streptomycetaceae; genus Streptomyces; species Streptomyces sp. NBC_01450. The sequence goes on from NZ_CP109481.1 coordinate 2,127,791, forward strand.
CGGGCCCCGTGTCCCTGCTTCACCTGGCTCGTCCCCCCAGCCGAACCCGCGGAGCCCAGGGTCTGACCTGAGCTCACCGGAGGCACTTCCGCAGGGGCGGCGGCGCCTGTCGGTCATTGCGACCTCGCCGATATCGACGTGCCGACGGTCGAATACCCAGGCTTTAACCGCGGCCTAACCTTCCCCGCAGCAGACGCTAACCACGTGCTCCCTAGCGTGATGGGTGTCGCCGGAGTGAGTCCCGGGATCACGGATCGCCGGGGCGCGGTCCTGCCGGACACCGACCGGGGCCCGATTCCGGCGCAGAGGGAGACGGTGGCGATGACAGGGCGGACGAAGCGGCCACTGCTCGACGAGGGCTGTGCCGCATCGGAAGAGCCATCAGAGGCAAGTAGGCGTATCCGGCCCGATGCGAGGCTCCTGAACGAGTGCTTCGAGCGCGCGTGCGACATGAACCCGGAGCGCACCGCCGTGGAGTGCGGCGCGGACCGCCTCTCCTACGTCGCACTCGATCGGCAGGCGAACCGGTTGGCCTGGTTGCTCATGGCGCGGGGGGTGGGGCCGCGCGATCATGTCGGCATTCTGCTCGACCGGTCGCTCGACGCCTATGCGGCGCTGCTCGGAGTGATCAAGTCGGGGGCGAGCTATGTGCCCCTGGATCCGTCGTTCCCGGCCGACCGGCTGGAGTTCATCGCCGAGGACGCGGGGCTGCGCGACTTCGTCACGTCCTCATCGATGTCCGGTCGAACCCTGGGCCTGCCGTGTGCGGTGCTGGAGATGGACCGCCTGGGGGATCGGCTGGCCGCACTGCCGGAGGGCCGGCCCGGTGTCGAGATCGCACCCTCTTCTCCCTGCTACGTCATCTACACCTCCGGCACCACCGGACGGCCCAAGGGAGTGGCGGTCTCACACGCGAGCATCGTGAACTTCCTGCGGGTGGCGACGCCGGTCTACCGCGTGACCGGTGAGGACAGGGTCTTTCAGGGTCTGTCGATCGCGTTCGACTTCGCGCTGGAGGAGATCTGGCCGGCATGGATCGCGGGGGCGACGCTGGTCGCGGGCCCGTCGGGAGCGCGGATCGCGGGGCCCGACCTCACCGCGTTCCTGGCGGAGCGCGAGGTCACCGTGCTGTGCTGCGTGCCCACGCTGTTGGCCACCCTTGAGCCGGAGCTGCCCCGGCTGCGCACTCTGCTCCTGAGCGGCGAGGCCTGCCCCGCCGACCTGGTGCGCCGTTGGTGGCGCCCGGGGGTGCGGATCCTCAACGCGTACGGCCCGACCGAGACGACGGTGACGGCCACCTGCAGCGAACCGGTGCCGGACCGGCCGGTCACCATCGGCACCCCGCTGCCCACGTACCGCCTCTACATCCTGGACGAGTCGTTGCGCACCGTTCCGGCAGGGGAGCCCGGGGAAATCTGCATCGGAGGCCCGGGCGTGGCGATCGGATACGTCAACCGGCCCGACCTGACCGCGGAGCGGTTCATCCCCAACCCGGTAGCCCGCGACCGCGCGGCCGCCCCACGGGTCTATCGCACCGGGGATCGCGGACGACGCACCACGACGGACGAGATCGAGTACCTGGGCCGGGTCGACACGCAGGTGAAGATCCGCGGCTATCGCATCGAACTGGCGGAGATCGAGGAAATGCTGCGCGAGGACGAGGCGGTGGAGAACGCGGTCGTCACGCCACTGGAGCGCGGCGGGTCCGCTCAGGACCTCGTCGGCTACATCACCCTCGCCACAGCAGCGGACGCTCTCTCGCCGGAGGACCTGCGGGAGCGCCTACGGGTCCGGTTGCAGGGCAGACTGCCGGGTTACATGGTGCCCGCGCACGTGGAAGTACTTCCCTCATTCCCCCTGCTGGCCGCGGACAAGGTCGACCGCGCCGCGCTCCCCGCCCCGGTCTCGCCCCCGCTGGCCCGGCGCTCGCGACCGCACGTCGCCCCTGCGACACCGCTGGAACGGCGGCTGGCCACATGGTGGGCCGACGCGCTCGGCTGCGACGGGATCTCGGCGGAGGAGGACTTCTTCTGCGACCTGGGCGGACACTCCATGACCGCTGCCCGCGTGGTCTCGCGGATGAGGCAGGATCCCCTTCTGCGGGACGTGGCCATGAGCGACTTGTACGCCCATTCCACCCTCAGAGGCCTGGCAGCCTTCATCGAGACCCGCGCCACGCAGCCGCAGGCCGGACCGCCGACCGCCGCCGACGCGCCTTTGGCACCTCTGCACCACTCCACCGCCCGGGTGATGGCCTGCGGCGCGGCACAGCTCGCCGGGCTGTACGCGTGGCTGCTTCTGCCCGGACTCGCCATGACCGTCCTGTTCTACCGGCTGTTCCGTTCCGGGCACCTCCGGATGCCGCAGTCCACGGCCGGAGTCCTCGACCACCTCGTCCGGTTGCCCGTGCCGGCGTTCACGGTGCTGGAGCTCGGATGGCTCGTGATCACCCTGCTGGTACTGCCGCTGCCGGCCGCCCGGCTGCTGATGGCCGGAGCACGCCCGGGGCTGTACCCGCTCTGGGGCGTGACCTACTGGCGGTTCTGGATGCAGAGCAAGCTTCTCGCGCTCACCCCGCTGCGTCTGCTGGCAGGTTCTCCGCTGCTCGCCCCCTGCCTGCGTCTGCTCGGCGCACGCATCGGTGGCCACTGCCACCTGCAGGCGATACTGGCGCCGCCGTCACTGCTGCGCATCGGGGCGGGGACGAGCATCGGCTACGGGGCCCGGCTGCAGACGTACACCGTCGAAGCCGGCCGGCTTCGCCTGGGGACGGTCCGGATCGGGGCGGGGTGCTTCGTAGGAGCCAACAGCGTGGTGCTGCCGGGAGCAGTGATCGGCGACGGCGCCAGTGTGGGCGAGCAGTCGCTCGTGCCGGAGGACTGCGTCGTGCCGCCCGGAGAGCACTGGGCAGGCTCCCCCGCCACCCGGCAGGACACCGCGCCGGTTCTGCTGCGGGACCTGGAAGCCCGGGCCGACGACACACCCTGGCGTGCCCGTGAGCAGGCTCACCATGACAGGCACGACGAGGTTCTCGTACAGGCCGGTGACCAGTTCCGTACGGCGCACCCAGACGCTCCACAGCGGCTCCACGCGCGGCCGGTACCGGCCCACGACCGCCCACTTGACCGCGACGGCGGCCAGTGTGCAGCCGAGGCCGGCGCCCAGCAGCAGGGCGGGGCCGAGCAGCGCCACCACCGCGGGCGGAAGGGAACCCACCAGGCGCAGTGCGGCGAACAGGACGCCGAGGACGCCCAGGGTGCTCACCGTCGCCGGCAGGGTGACGCGGAAGTATTCGATGGCCAGACGCGCCGCGACAAGGCCGCGACTCGGTGCGTAGGTCAGTCTCGCGGGGAAGGTCCGACTGACCTCGCGGCGAGGCAGGAAGATCGCCGGTGAACCGAGCCAGGTCGTCTCCGGGTCCATGGGCCTGGTCGGCGCGAGTGAGTGCACCCCGAGGAGGCTCTTGTCGCCGAGCCGGCAGGAGCCGGGCACCAGCGCCCCGTTGCCGACGAAGCTCTGCCGCCCGATCTGCGCCGGAGCCAGGGCGATACGGCCCCGATGGAAGACCGCTGGGCCGACGACACTGATGTCGGCCAGGAAGCTGCCCTCCCCGACCATGAGCATGTCGGGGTCGACGAAGTTCACGGTGGCGACCTCGGCCCACCGGCCCGTCCGTGCGCCCATCGCCCGCAGGAACGGCACGAGATAGAGGGTGGAGTACAGGGCCTGGGTCATGGTCAGGCTGATGAGCATCAGTCCGTCGCTGATCCACTTGCGCACCCCGAAGGCGCTGTATTCCGGGTGGATCCCGGCGCGCGCCGCGGGCATCACGGCGCGTTTGACCACGAGGGCGAAGAGGCAGGTGGCCAGGGGAACCAGCGGACCGGCCACTGCCGCTGCCACCAGGGCCCACCTGAAGCCGTACCGCCAGGCGGCGTATTCCACCAGTGCCGCGGCGGAGCCGAAGATCACCATCGGGCCCATGACGGGTGCACCGCCACCGCATCACTCGTGGGGTCCGGTCTGCGCGCCCACCCTGAAACTGTCGCGACACTGCGCAGAGCCATGGAACGCGCCGGGATCCCCTTCATCCTCCTGACGGTGGCGGACACGCGGATCACCGTCGTATGCCATCACGCTCTCCTTGCCGACACCGTTCGCGCGCTGCACAAGGCGTTCCTCACCCACACGCCGGAACCAGCGGTCCCGCGACGCAGCAGCCGACTGGCCCTGCGGTCATGACCAGGAACACGGAGCTGCTCTGCCACCACGAGGGGTCAGGAACCCTTCTGGTTTGTTCGAAAGCAGGTTCCTGAGGGTGCCCGATGCGTGGATCTCGGAGCTGGATCGGCTGCGGCGCGGGCCGGTTCGCAGCCCTCCGGGAAGTAGCCCAGTACCAGCCCCACAGGCCCGAGTGAACGCTGCGGGAGGACGTCCCCGCAGGACGGCGCGTCACGGACGTGGTCGTCGCGCCGGAAACCTTCTGGATGCCAAGGTCGACGATGCGGGCCTCCGATCCAGGCCTGTCGTCTCGGTGTCGAGAACGACCGTGTCCGGGTCGGCCAGGACGGTCCGAGCCCACTCGGCCAAGGAGGCGACGTGCACGGCGACCTCAACCACGCGCGTCAGCAGGAAGCTGTTCGGCCGCATGGTCTTGGGCCAGAGCGATCCGGGCCGAGTTGGTGTCCGGAGCGAAACGGTCGTCGGGCCGGTAGTACTCCCGCAGGTCGGCTCCACCTTCGCCCAGCAACCGCCCTCTGCCGTTGATGCGGCGATCGCGCGGCTCCGCGCCGACCTCGACTTCGGCGCCTGGCATCACCGCCACTTCGACCTGCTGGGTCAGCAGAGCATGGACTACGGATACCGCCTGCTCATCGCTGGCACGTAGTTCCGTCGGCGTCCTGTCGGCCCCTGCCAGGGGATCGGGTCAGGCCCGTCCGGTCGGCCGATGTCCGCGGCACGACCACCGACGCCATGTTCAGATCAAGGTGGTCGCCGGTTAGCCTGCGGTACGACACATCGGGGAGAGCGATGCGATGACAGCCGACGTGCGCACGTTCACCGAGGCCGCCGAGGGCACGGGACCATCGGTACTCGACTACCGGGGACCGCAGGGCTGGGCCACCGTGGTCCACCGCGCCCACTGGCGAAGGTTCACCCTGGTCGGTGCCGACGACACCCCACTGGTCCGGGACTTCGAGGCCGAGCACTGCCGTACGGCGGAGATGCGGACCTGGGAGTACCAGGTGGGCCTGTCGGGACCGCAGCGATTGCGCATCGACGAGGCCGAGCGGTGGTCGATCTCCGTCACCCCGCTGGAGCAGGACGAGGTCGAGGACGGGGGAGTCTTCTGCCGCCGGGGGATCGGGAACCAGACGGTCGAGATCGCCAGGCCGGACCCGCGGGGAGCAGCGATCCTTGAGTTCACCAAGATCGTCTGCGTTCGCCCCGCTCGCCCGTACCTCAGGCTGCGCACGGACGTCGGCGACCAGGTCCACTGGTCCGTGGGCGACATCGACCGTGCCAGGTTCCTGTTCGACCACGACACGCCACCCATCTGGTCGGCGACCGGCCGGGTCGAGGTCAGCAAGGCCGACAACTGCGAGTGGCTGCTGCGGATACTGCCACTGTCCGCGGCTCGCCCGGTGGAGACCACCACGACCGGGACCGGCGCGGAAGTCCTCGTCCATACGGGGGTGCCGGGCGCGCTCACGCTGCGGCGCGCGCAGGATGCGGAGCACCACTCCAGGGTGGATCTCCGCATCGAGTCACGCGAATACAAGGTGACCTTGTTCGCCGATTCCGGCAGCCCGTCCGAGGGCGGTGGCATCATCGGAATCGGCCCCGGGCCTACGCTGCTCCAGACCACGGGTGACGGGGGCTGGGAACTGCACGTCACCCCACTCGACGAACTGCGCACCTTCGACCAGGAGATCAGCGGCACGGCCGGGGAGGTGCTCCGCTACACGGGGCCGCCCGCCACCGCACGGGTCGTCAGCCGGTCGTGGCACAAGTGGTCCGGCATGGTCTCGGTCCGCACCCTGACCCCCAAGCTCTTCTGGCAGAAATGGGTCCTCGCCATGGGCGGCCTGCCGGGCCGACTCCGACGCGAGAGGCTGGAACTGCTTCCCGGAATGCTGGTGGTGATCGACGCGCCCCGTGACGGGCGCGGCTGGCGGATCCGGGTCGGGACCGGCGGCCGGCGCGGAGCCGGCAAAGGTGACGACGGCATCAGGGACCTCTGACCGCTGACGACCGCGTGTGATCGCTGTCGGCCGCCGGCCGCCTTGGGAGACGGCTGTCGACCTGCCGCGGCGGCCTCGGGCGGTGTCACTCGCGGTAGCGGGGCGCAGGCGGGTAGAAATCCCCGTACCTGCCCAACCACCGTTCGTGCAGGGCGCGGAGCTTGCCCGAGGCGCGCAGGCGAGCGAGCACGCCGTTGACGAAGCGGACGAGCTCCGGCGTCTTCTTCGCGAGGGCGATTCCGTGCGGCTCGTAGGTGAACCGGGGGCCGGTGATGCGGGTGGTGGGGTCCTGGGCGCTCAGTCCGGCGAGGACGTTGTCGGTGGTCGACACGGCGGCCACGGCGCCCTGTTGCAGCAGTACGAGGCAGTCGGTCCAGTCGGCGACGGTCACCGGCCGCACTTTCGGGCGGGCGCGGCGCAACTCGTCCAGTGAGGTGGTGCCCTGGGCCGTGCACACCTTCTGCCCGGCGAGATCAGCCAGGTTCTTCACCGGGGAGGTGTCGGGGACGAGGACGCGCTGGCCGGAATCGAGGTAGTCGCTGCTGAACAGCACCCGCTCCATGCGCTCGCAGGTGATCGTCATGGAGTGGGCGACCAGGTCGACCTCGCCGCGTTCCAGTATCTCGATGCGCCGCGAGGACGGCACGGTCTTGAACTGCACCCGGTCCGGCCGCCCGAACAAGGCGCGGGAGATCTCCCGCACCAGGTCGATGTCGAGCCCGTTCAGCTGTCCGGTGACGGAGTCGCGATAGCCGAAGAGATAGGTGTTCTGGTCCACTCCCACGATCAGCCGACCGCGTGCGACGATCCGCTCCATCGCCGTACCGCTCGGCATCCGGCCGCCCGGTTCCGGCATGCCGTCCGGGGGCTTCAGTGACCGCAGCCGATCGCAGTCCTCGCCGGTCCCGGCTCGTGTGCCCGCGGACGCGCTGTCGGCAGGCGCGTGCTGCCCGGCGGGTGAACGACGGTGCGGGGTGGACGAGTCTGTGCAGGACACCGTCAGCGTCATCGCGGCCAGCGACGCCACGACCGCGGGAAGGAGCCGGTGGCGGAACGGGGCCCGGCCAGGCACCCCTTGCCCGCGTGCACCCCCACACCGCCGAGCAGCGGGCGGTGGTGGACACCCGGTCCCCGCGGCATCCGACGACATCCCCGAGGGCCCTGCGGCCGACGCTCCGGCGTCCTGCTCGGTGTCCGCCGCCGATGCCCCGCCGGGCAGCTGTCCCTCTTCTCCACTTCCCCGAAGTTCCTTCACACTGCCCCGCAGCCCTGGGAACCCATCCGAAGACGCCGTCCGGCGCCCTGGCCCCGCACGTACTCGTCGGCGGTGACGCGTTCACGACGACTCGCGGTTCCCTCCGTCGCGCAGAACACCAGGTATGCGCGGCCAACTGGCTGTCCTCGCGACATGTAGTCCCGCCCTACCGTAGGCATGCATGACTTGGGCCCACAGGCGTCGTGAACTCCTCAATCAGCCTTCTCGACGATGCAAAAGGGGTGCCCAACCGGATCGGTGAGAACGCGTGCCCTGGCCCCATGAGGCTGGTGATCCGGTTTGCTCGCACCCAGCTCCAGCAACTGGGCTTCGACCTGATCCAAGTCCTGCTCGACCTTGAAGCACATGTGAAGCTGCTGAGGAACGGTCTGTTCAGGCCAGCGCGGAGCCCTGTAGCCATCGACCCGTTGAAAGCCGATGAAGACCTCGTCCTCACAGTCGAGACCGGCGAAGTCGGCGTTCGACTTGGGATGGAGTTCCAGACCGGTGGCCTTCTGATAAAACGCCGCCAAAGCCAGTAGATCAGGGCAGTCGAGGGTTATCGCGCTCAACTTCATCTGCAAGGGCATGACGCCTCCGGGACGATCAGTGGACTTCCCTGATGCACACCCTAGAGACGGCTGCCTACGGCTGAGCGAGAAACCGACCACTTACATGATCTGCCGGCGGGTCACGAGACGTTCTTCGACCTGGTCGAGTTCCCTCCCTTTGACACTGACGAGGAGGAAGAGGAGTTCGGCCGTTTCGTCGCGACTCGCGACGGCAGCTCACCAGATGGACATCCCTGGCCCGTACGACCACTCAGATCTTGACGGCCAGGCCAGTTCAGAGAACCGCGGACAGAGCCTTGAAAACGACCGGGGCTGCTCCTCGCCTCACTTGATCAAGTCCTCAAGCGAGCGGGGAACCTCGGTGAGTGCCGATGCTGTCGAGGATCTTGAAAGGCGGGCTTCGAGCGTGATCGTTTACTTGACGTATGCATTCGACTACGTTGCGTTATTGCATGGTCGTGAGTGTCACGACCCCCCAGGCACGGAGCTGCCCTCATGCGACGTATCACCACCCGGATCGGTGCCTTCGCGGTCACCCTGCTCGCTCTGACCATGGGGCAGAGCGGACAGGCCGGAGCCGCCGGCGACGCCGCGTACTTCAACATGCGGGACATCACCGGCCACAACTTCGTCATCGAGATCACCAGGTCAGAAGTCATCAAGGAAGCCCGTGACATCGTCAGGAGCGGGGAACCCAAGGTCGTCATCGGCCGCATCATCAAGCACGCGGCCAGCTACAACCCCCAGTGGGACTTCCACTACAACCCGGACACCATCAGCTTCGCCGACGCGGCCATCGAGGTCTGCGACGCCACCATCCCCTACGTCGAGGACCACCTGGACGAAGCCGGCGGCGCCTTCCTCCCCGGCCTCTACTGGTGCCCCTGGACCGGCCGCCTCACCGCAGAAGTCACCCCTCGCTAACCCCGTTCCACACCCCCAGCTGCGAACGGTAATGCTGTCAGGGGGGCTTGATCCGACGCTCAACCGCCGGTCGGCCGGCTCCCTTGTCCGGGTGGACTTCCTGGCGAACGCCACGACCCTGATGTTGGCGGGCAATGGGGTGGCCCCTCCTGTATGGCGCCGGCCTGCGGACGGGCGCCACATGGGAGGGGCGCCCGTCCAACCGCTTCGCCCGTGAATACGGCGCCCTTCACAAACCGTCCCGGGCTGAGCAGGATGACCTCCTGCCGGGCGGCCACGCCAAGGCGGCGCCTGGCCGCTGTGCAGCCTGGCCCGGGAGGCTAGCGGGCGAGGGTGACGTGGATGGGCTGGTCGGGGCAGTGGGCCAGGCCTTCGGCGAGGGCGGTTTGTTCGGTGGGGTCGACGGTGAGGTGGTAGCGGGTTTTGTCGGCGACCCAGTCGGTGAGGCACTGACACCAGTAGCCGGCATAGGGGGCATCGAGTCGCTGGGGTCCTTGTCGGCTTTGGATCGGTTGGAAGCGCGTGGGTTCGCGGCTTCCTGGACCTGAACAGAGCGGTACTCGCGTGTGGTTGGGAGTCCAGCTTCGGCGTGGGGCCGAGTTCGTTCGACTCTGCTGCGCCGTTCTTCAGCCGATCAAAGCGGGTGCCGGAATCCGGCCCGCGCGACCGGGCGCCTGGGCCTCAAGGAGCGCCTCCCGTCGCATCACCGGCCACGTCCTGCAATGGCGCAGCAGGGTCCGGGGTAACTCTGCCGGGCATTTCGCTGGGGCGTGCGGGGTGACCGTGTCGGGGCCGGCAGCTGCGAGGTGACGTGGGGGTGTCAGGTCTCCCGGTGCTCGCTCAGAACAGTGCGGGGCCCTCGCCGCTGGTGTCCACGATGACTGGCCGGAACTGGGCAGGGAGGTCGTCCAAGCGGTCAGGACCGGCCGCGGCGGCCACGGCGGGGGCCGTCTCGGCCAGCCAGATGCGAAACCGCTCGGCGGCTTCACGGTAGGGGACTCGCGCCAGGACACGGTGCTCGCCGGAGGGGCAGAAGTCGACGGCGACCGTGAACAGGCAGGAACGGGGCGCCTGGTGACTGCCCGTCCAGGACACGCGCAGGACACCGCAGGGCTTGCGCCCGCGGGGAGCGCGGTGGGTCGGGCGCAGTGATCGGCAGGCTGTGTGGGCGGTCCATGCGGCGAGGTGCGGCAGGGGCAGGGTGGTGCGTGCGCGGCAGCCGGGGCAGCGGTGCCAGTGGCGGAGCCAGTCGTCGGTGTCGGTGTGGAAGAGGCGTGTGTAGCGGTTCGCCACGCGGATGTCGTTGCTGTAGAGGTGGTCGGGGCGTTCCAGTGTGTTGCAGGACTGGCAGAGGGGGGCGCGGACGTAGCCGTGTTCGTGGCAGTGGTCGAGGACTGTGGCGGGCGCAGTGCGGCAGACGGCGCACGCCCACGCAGCCACCCGGCGGGAGGTACCGGGCTTCCTGCTGAGCACCGAGTACAGTTGGCCTTGCAGCTCTGCGTTGTACGGGCGCAGTGAGGCGGTGGGGCCCTCGGGGCTCGTCGGCTGCCGACCGTCGGCGTCTCGGGCCTGCCGGGGGGAGGAGGGCGGCTCGGTGACGGCTGCGCCTGCCTGGCGGGTCCGTGCGGCTTGCACCCACTGCGTTTCGGTGTGCTCGGCCGCATCCAGCAGCCTGACCACAGCGCGCGGCAGCCACCACGTCCGCTGCGTCCCGTCGCGGGTCTGCTCCACGAGTATCTGTCGCCAGTCGATCCCCGCCAGATGGTACGGCCGGCCGACTTCACGTCGTGCTGCCTCCCGCGCGGGGCCGCCCGGCTCCTGCAGTTCCCACGTGATGCGCCGGCGCCAACGCAGCGGCGTCTCCTCGTCGTACTCCTGCGTCGGCGCCCCACGAAACGGACCGATGCGGACCAGGTCCTGCCGGTCCATTCCCACCGCGTTCAGTTCCGCGGCCGCCCGGCGCACCCGAGCCTCCGGAACACTCCACTGACCGCCGCTCGCCCTCACCGTCGCCACGACATGGCCGCCGAGCAGGACGTACCCCATCCGGGCATGGGCAGGAGAGCAGGTGAATGCCCCAGAAGCCGTCGGCACAGCACTGTCGGCCGTCAAGTCGACCCACAGAGCGTCCGCGGCACCCAGGGTGATCAGGCCGTCCGTGCGACCGGGCATGACACGCTCTGACATACCGACAGGCTAACGGCCTGCATCGAGCAACAGAGTCCTTCCCCCCGCCATCACTCTTGCCGCAGGCTCATGACCAGATCACGAGGCAGACCGTGGGTGTCGTGGAGGTAGTGGAAGTCCTCATCCCTCAGCGGGCCTTGGAACCGGGATCGGGCAAGCACCTGCCGACCGCGTTCCAGGAGCCGACTGAACCGGCGCTCCTCATCGAGCAGCAGTCGGCGCACGTCGCTGGGATCCACTTCCTGCCGGAAGCGGTCCAGGGTATGCGAGACCAACTCGTCCGGCAGGTCTCCGAGACCGCGCGACGGATCGTCCCGCCACAGAACGGTGAGCACCCGTCGCACCAGGCGGCGGAGCACGTAACCTCGTCCAGTGTTGGCCGGGCGCACCCCGTCGCCGAGTACCACGATGGCTGAGCGCAGGTGGTCGTAGACCAGGCGCAGCGACGGTTCGTCCAGTGGCCACAGGGCCGGCACGAGACGGCGCCAGGGGTCGAAGACGTCGCACTCGAACACTGACGACTTGCCCTGCAGCAGAGAGGCCAGCCGCTCCAGGCCGAGCCCAGTGTCGATGTTGCGTTGGGGGAGCGGTACGAGGGAGCCGTCCTCGAGTCGACGATGGCGCATCATCACGTGGTTCCACACCTCCACCCAGCGGTCGTCGCGGGTGGGCGTCGACTGGGGTGGGGTATCACCGCTCCACAGAAAGATCTCTGAGTCGGGGCCGCACGGGCCGACCGGTCCGTTGGACCACCAGTTGTCCTCCACGGTGAGCTCCACGGGAACGCCGCGGTCCTGCCACAACTGCAGGGAAGCAGTGTCTGGCCCGGTCTGGTCGTCACCGCCGTAGACGGTGGCATGCAGCAGGCCCGGATCGACACCCAGTCCATCTGTGAGCAGTCTGTACCCCCAGTCGAGACTCAGCGAGCCCTCGTAGTCGCCCAGCGACCAGGTGCCGAGCATCTCGAAGACAGTCAGATGGGTGGCATCGCCGACCTCCTCCAGGTCCGTGGTGCGCAGACAGCGCTGCACATTGACCAGCCGCCGGCCCAGTGGATGGGGGCGCCCCTCCAGATACGGGGTGAGCGGATGCATGCCGGAGGTGGTGAACAGCACCGAGTCGCCAGGGGGTGGCAGCAGCGTCGAGCCGGTGATCCGGCGGTGATCACGCTCCTCGAAGTACTCGACGAACGTGCGGACAATCTTCTCTGTGTTCATGAGGGTGGCTCCTTCGCGTCACAGCGGGGGAGGCACCGGATAACGGGACCGCGCTGGTCGTCACATCCGGGGCAAGAAGCCAAGAACGCCACGGAACCACCGACGGGCCGTTTCCGGTCGCCGGTGGGAAAGGGGGAAGGTCAGGCGGCGGCAACCGGCGAGCTGGTCGCTCGCGCGGTCGCGATGATGCTTCGGCCGGTGACGTTCATACGGGCGACCCTAACGCGCCCAGGCCTTCGCTGCACACGAATTTTCCGCCAGAACGTCCTGGCCCGTGGCGGGTCCCGCCAGGCAGGCGCGGCCGGGAACGCGACGGCGGCTCAAGCCGCCTCGCCACCTCTGATGCTCAGAAGCGCCAACTGAAGCGATCAGGTGCCAACTCGAGCGCTCAGCCACACTTGATGCGCGATGGAGCCATCTCTCCACCCTCGTTCGAAGCCGAGTTCGATGTTGTCGATGCCGGTCAACTCGACGTGTGGACCGTCGGCGCGTCGTCCGCGGTCACGGAAGTAGATCTCCTGCAGGCCTTCGCCGACGACGGCCTGGAGCTGTTCGTCGGTGGCGCCGGCGGTCTGGGCGTCGAAGAAGCGGGGGGCGGGCGGCCGGACAGTGAGGGCACGTCAAGCGGTCGTGCGCCGACCGCGGATCCGGTCGGTCTCGCGGCGGTACTGCCGCTGTCCGAGAAGCTTCCACAGCACCCGGGCAGGGCCTGTGCCTGCCACCGGTCCATGAGCCCCTGGACCTCGGCGATCCCCTCGGTGAGCTCGCGGTGCTGCGCCTCCATCGCCAGGACTTGCTCGGCATCGAGGTCCAGGTGGGGCAGCAACACCGGCCACAGCATCTCGTCCTCGCCGGTGTGGTGGGCGTGCAGGCCGATGGAGTACAGCCGCCAGTGTTCGGCGAGGATCCGGGATCGGGCGGTGTCGGCGGGGCGCACGTCCTGGACGAGTTCGACCAGCAGGCGCGACTCTCGGCGGAACACCTGGTGGATCATCGCCATCTCACGGGTGTAGGGGTGGATGGTGGAGCCGGAAGTGTTGCTCGAAGTCATGACACCCAGTCTTCGGGGTTCCGCCGAGGAGACTTCATCGCGGCCTCGGCGAAGTGGAAATGCGTCAGCTTCGTCGGTCTCACGCCACCGTCGCGCGGGCCGCGCCCACCAGTGCGGCGTCCCCCGCGGGGCCGGCAGGCTTCATCGCACGAGTACGCCGTGCGCCGCCCGCCAAGGAGTGACCCGGACCAGGTAGCGCGTCTCCTACGGAGCACTTCGGGGCTCCGGGAGCTGGTGAATCCGCGTCGGCATGTGGGTCGTCCGGCGTCCAGCCTCCGGTCACGAGACCGGTGGACAAAGCGGGGGCGACGAGGTCCCAGGAGCGGGCTATGGAGCCTCCGACGACCAGGGCGGTCGCGCCGAAGTCCACCAGGCGCGGGCCCAGCACGACGCCCAGTGCGGTGAAGACGTCGTCCAGCACCCGCTGGGCCCGTTCCTCCCCCGCCCTGGCTCGTCCGGCGATGTCGTGCACATCGGCGGTGGGGTCGCCGTAGCGGGAGAGGATCGCCCGGCGTGAGACGGTGTCCTCCAGCGGCCGGCCACCGATCTCGGTGAGGTCCATCCGCCCCTCGGGTGGTACGCCGGGACCGTTGTCGCAGATGTGGCCGTCGGCGAGAAACGCCGAGCCGACACCGGTGCCGAGCGTGATGCCCACGGCGCGGCGGTGCCCGCGGACGGTACCCGCGGACCACTCGCCGGTCAGGAAGGCGTGGGCGTCATTGAGGAACACGACGTCGCCGGGACGCTGTCGCAGTCCGTCGAGGAGTGCTGCTCGCACGTCCATCCCGTACAGGGCGTCGAACTTGCCCACGCCCTTGAAGAGGGCGACCCCCCGTGCGTAGTCGAACGGCCCGGGCACCGCCACGCCCCACCGCGCACCTGGAGGTACCGACAGCCCGTCGGCGCAGTGTCGTACGCAGCCGAGGATGTCGTCGGCAGCGCCGTCCGCGTCGAGCGGCTTGCGCGTACGGCTGGTGATACGCCCGTCGCGCAGGTCGACGAGCGCCGCGGTGACATGGGTGCCGCCGATCTCCAGGACCGGAATCAACGGACCAACGCCTTCACGACACGCACCGGGCCGCCAGCGGCCGCTCGCAGGGTGTAGCGGCCGACCGCGGCCGGCACGGTGAGCGTCTCCGCGTAGGCGAGTTCGTGCCGGTCTCCGGCCGCCGTGTGCACCGTGACGCCTTCCCCTTCCACCACGTTCAGGATGTGGAACCGTCCTTGCGTGTCGTCGGCCGCCTCGGCGTCGGCGTCGAGCACGAACCTCCTGACCTCATAGAACATCTCGGCCAGCGCGCCGATGACCTCCTCCCGCCAACCGGTGCCCTCGCGCAGGGTGCGGGGCTCTTGCACCAGGTCGCGGGCGACGGCCGCACCGCGTCGTCCGGTCTCCAGGTTGGCGAACCCGTGCTCGTAGGGCAGAGGGCGCGGATTGCCGTCGGCACCGGGTCGCAGCCAGTCGTAGAACCTCAGGCTGTACAGGTAGGGGGTGGCGCTGATCTCCAGCACGAGGTTGCCCGCGCCGCTGGCGTGCGGGGTGCCCGCCGGGATCATGAACAGCCGGCCCTGCTCGGCGGGGAAGGCCAGGACGTGGTCCTCGGGGTCCATGGGGACTCCGTCGGTGACGGCCCGCTCCACCTCCTTGCGGAAGACGTCGACGTCGGCATCCTCGCGCAGGCCGAGGAACACCTTGGTGTCGGTGCTGCCGAGGGTCAGGTAGTACGTCTCGTGCTGGGTGTAGTCCCAGCCGAAACGTTCCCGCATGTACGACTCCTTCGGGTGGCAGTGCACGGAGAGGCTGCCGCCGCCGACGGTGTCCAGGTAGTCGAAGCGGATCGGGAAGGACGTGCCGAAGCGGGCATGCACCTGTGCCCCCAACACGTCGTCCGGTTCCAGCACGCACATGAGTTGGAACGGCACCTCGGCCTGGGCCTGAGGTCCGGTGCCGATGAGGATGCCGGCCTCGGGCGCGATCAGTTCGTAGCCGAGCGCGGTGTTGTCGGCGTCGGGGTTGAAGCCGAGCTCGCGCTGTGCCCAATGGCCGCCCCAGGGCGTGGAGTTGAAGTACGGGCGGGTGCGGACGGGCTGGCGGGCCAGAGCGGCGTACGTGGCGCGCAGGCCTGCTCCGTCGAGCCACGCCGGGTGGTCGGGGCTCTGCATGTCGAGCCAGGCGTCGAGGCGGCGTGCGAGCGAGTCCCGGTGCTGGTCGATCATCGGCCAGTCGACGTAGAACAGCCGTCTGAAGTCGGGCTTCTCGCCCGGCAGACCGAGGTTGGCGCCCGGCTCGCCCGCGCCGACGGCGGCCTCCGCGTATCGCTTGGGCACATCGGCGTACCAGAGCAGGTCGTGCTCCACGAGGGCGGCGCCGGGCCCGTGGACGAGGAGCAGCCCTTCCTTCGGCGGTGCGGATACCGGGAGGGTCTCGAAGAGGTCGTTGAGGGGATTGTCGGCGAGCCCGCGGAAGTAGGGGTCGTCGGCGTCTGCCGGCCGTTCGGTGCGGCTCCTGACGAGCGCCGGCCGTGCGTAGTGGCTCCGTATGTCGAGCAGGGTGACGGGGGTACCGCGCCCGGTCAGCTCATGTGCGAGGCGATCGACGAGGAGGGACCAGTCGACGGACGGGGGCCCGTCGATGGCCACCACCGCGGGGCCGTCGGGGAGTTGGGAGGCCACTGCCTGCCATCCCGTGTGGAGGACGGCCTGCGGGGCGGGGGCGTAGCGCGGATCGAGCCGGTACACACGGTCTCCTTTGCGGACAGGGGGTGGGTGAAGAGGGAAGGCGTCACGGAGGCGCTCATTCCTTGCTCGCTCCGGCGAGCATCCCGGACACCAGAGTGCGCTGCGAGAAGACGAAGAGCACCAGCACGGGCAGGATGGCGATGATGATGGCCAGGGCGAGTTCGGGGATGGTGACGTTCAGTCCGGCGCCGGCGACGGGGTTGAAGGACGGCGTCGAGGTCAGCAGTTGGTTCAGGCCCACCTGGACGGGGAACTGCTCGCTGTTCGGCAGGACGAGATACGGCAGGAAGAAGTTGTTCCAGTTGCCGACGAAGCTGAAGAACGCGACCAGTCCGATCACGGGCTTGGCGAGCGGGAGCGCGATGCGGGAGAAGAGCTGCCACTCCGTGCAGCCGTCGATCCGCGCGGCGGACAGCAGGTCCCTGGGGAGGCTGCTCCCGAAGTAGATGTACACCAGGTACACGCCGAACGGGTAGAAGGAGAACGGGAGTATCACCGACCAGACGGTGCCGATCAGGTGGAAGCGGTTGAGTTCCAGGAAGACCGGCAGCACCAGGGTGGCCTGCGGCATGATCATGGTGACCAGGGTGATCACGAGGAGCGTCTTGCGTCCCCGGAAGTTCGTCAGCGCCAGCGCGTAGCCGGCCGGAACACTGACGGCCAGCGTCAGGATCAGCGAACCGCCCGAGTAGACGGCCGAGTTACGCAGCCACCTCACCATGGCGCCGTCCTGGAAGGCGAACAGGTGCCGCCAGGCCGTGCCGATCTGATGGAACGAGCCGAAGGACAGGGGGTTGTCCCGCACCACTTCGCCGGCGGTCTTCGACGGGGCCAGCAGCAGCCAGATCACCGGCAGTACGAAGAACACCAGCAGGAAGGCCAGGAGGAGTCCTACGACCAGGAAGGGGAGGGTCCTGGAAGGACGGATACGCCGCCTCACGGCCGTCAGGAAGAGAGCGGTCTGTGTCATTTCTCATCCAACTTGAACAGGTTCGAGCGAGCGACCAGCAGCCCGGCGGCGAGGAGGCCCACGGCAAGGAGGACGACGGAGATGGCGGCGGCGCCGTTGAAGTCGCCCTGCTGAAAGGCGTAGACGTAGGCGAGCTGGTTCGGCGACCAGGTGGGACTCACCCGGCCGAGGCTGGCGGTCTGGAGAAGCTGGGGCTCCACGAACAACTGGGTGCCCGTCGCGAAAGCCATGATCGTCATGTAGACGATCCACTGCCGGATCATCGGGATCTGGATGTGCCAGGCGGTGCGCCACGGGCCCGCGCCGTCCATGCGGGCCGCTTCCAGCACCTCGTCGGGGATGTTGTTCAAAGCCCCGTACATCACGACCATCCAGCCTCCGGCACCGGTCCAGAAGGCGATCAACATGAGGATCAGCGGCAGGTTGCCGGGCGCCAGGACGGCGGCGAACGTCTTCAACCCCATGCTGGTGAGCAGCCAGGACACCGGGCTGAGGGCGGGGTCCAGCATGAACAGCCAGACCAGCACGCTCGCCACTCCGGCGAGGGCGCCAGGGATGTAGTAGAGGAAGCGGAAGAGCGCCGATGTGCCCGGGCGCACGCGGCTGCGCAGCACCACAGCGGTCAGTACGACCAGGACGACGAGGGTCACCAGCCACATGACCAGGTAGATCAGCATGTGGGTGAAGGCCGGGGCGAAGCGGTAGTCCTGGATGACCTTCACGAACTGGTTGAGCCCGGTGAACTGGCCTCGGTCATTGGTGAACGCGAGGTAGAACGCGTACCCGGTGGGGAAGACGCCGAACGCGAGCAGCAGCAGCGCGTAGCCGGCGACGAAGAAGTATCCCGCGCGACCGCGGCCCTTGCGCCGCGGCGTGGTGCCGCGGCGCAAGGGGGAGACGGCGACGCGCTCGGTCTCCAGCAAGGTCACTGATCGACCACCTTGTAGCCCTGGGTCTTGGCCTCGTTGGCGATCTCCTGCTGCCAGGCCGGCAGCGTGTCGGTCAGGCTCTTTCCGGAGGTCAGAGCCGGCAGGACGACGCTGGACCAGGCGGTGGAGTCCGAGAACTTGGTGTTCGACCAGCCGGTCCACACCTCGTTCGCGGCCTGCTCGAACGGCTCGCTCACATCATTGGCGAAGTAGTTCCTGTTGGCCGGGTTGGCCAGCCAGGCCTTCGCGGCCTGGGTGTAGGCCGGATAGGTGGGCGCGGTGGCCTGGTTCTCGTCGGAGGTGGTCAGCCAGGTGACCAGGTCCGTGGACGCCTTGAGGTTGGCGCTGTGCGAGGACACCATCCACACGCCGCCGCCGACGTTGCCCGTGGCGGTCGTGCTCTCTCCCTTCCATGTCAGAGGGGGCGCCGCGGCGATCTGCTTGGCCGGGGTCTTGAAGCCGGCCTTGAAGAGGTACTGGCCGTACCAGGAAGGGCCGTAGGCCATCAGGACCTTGCTGCCGCTGGTCTTGGCGAATCCCTGGCTGAAGAAGCCCTGCGTGGCGATGGCCTTGGCGCTGATCAGGTTGTCCAGCAGCTTCGCCATCCGGGTGCACTTCGGGTCCTGCAGGTCGGTGCGCAGCGTGTCGGGCTTCACCAGGCTGAACGCGGGGCACTGCCCCGACCAGAAGTACGACTCATGGGAGTTGGTGTCGCCGACCGAGCCGACCAGATAGCCCGGATGGTCCTTGGCGACCTGCTTGCCGAGGGCTTCGTACTCCTGCCAGGTGGTGGGAACCTTGTATCCCCACTTGTCCATGAGGGGCTTGTTGTACCACAGGAGGACTTGCGCGATGTCATTGCGCATGCAGTAGGTGTGGCCGTTGAATTGACAGGGCGTCAGCGATCCCTTGGCGAACCCGTCCAGGGTGCTCTTCGGTACGAGCTTCTCGTCCAGGGGTGCGGCGAACGGCTGCGCGCCGGGCTTGGTGGCCTTCGACGCCCAGGTCACGTCGGTCGGCGTGCCGAACACCACGTCCGGCCACCCGCTGCCGGTCCGGTCGAACAGCTGCACCTTCGACTGCAGATACGCCGATCCGTCGGCTCCGCCGTCGTACGTGACGATCTTCATCTTCGCGTCGGGGTGCGACTTCTGGTACGCCTGCACCGACGGCAGTCTGGTCGAGTCGGCCCACACCGTTATCTGTGAACCCTCCTTCTGCGCGGCCGGCTTGAACGCCGACTGCCCGGAGGAGGAATGGGTGGAGGTGTCGGCGCTGGCACAGCCTGCCAGGGCGGCCGTGGTGGCCAGTGACAGCGTGACGGCCGCCGTGCGGAGCAGGGAGTGACGTCGGCCGGTTCTCGGAGATCTGGAAGACCCCATTGTCTTGCCTTTCTGTTCAGTGCTGCTGCTCGACGAACGGCAGGAGCTCGTTGCCGTAGCCGAAATCGAGAGGAAGGGCTATGCCGGGCCCCGTGGGGGCGTGCACCAGGCCCTGGTCGTCCACGTGGCGCTCACGGACAACGTTCACCGAGGTCACCAGGGACTCGTAGTAGGTGGTGTTGGAGATGGCCATGCACAGGTGGTGGTTGGGGATGTCCGAACCGTGCACCTCGGCCCGCAGACGGTAGGCGTCGGCGAGATGCGCGGTGCGCATGGCGCCGGTGATACCGCCCCGGAGAGTGGTGCCGGCCCGAACACCGAAGGTGGCGGCACCGGCCCGGATGAAGTCCGCCGCGTTCATGTGCGCACCGTCGGAGGTCTCGGCCACCAGAAGCGGTACGTCCACGGTCTCGGCGAGCTTCTGATAGGCCGAGATGCTGAATTCGCGGATCGGCTCCTCGTACCAGAGATAGTCGGCCTCGGAGAGTGCCCGCCCCAGCCGGATCGCGTCGGGCAGGTCGAAGCCCGCTGATCCGTCGTACATGAGAGGGACGTCGGGACCGACGTGGTCGCGCAGCGCCAGGCACAGTTCCGCGTCACGGCGGGCGTCGCCCCAGGCGTGCAGTTTGATACCGCGATATCCCAGGGCCAGGCACTGGTCCGCCACGTCGAGGAACTCCGCGACGCTGGAGAACGTCGAGGTGGAGGCGTAGGCGGGGATGGCTTCCCGGAAGCCGCCGAGCAGGCGCCAGACCGGCTGGCCGTGGTAGCGGCCGGCCAGGTCCCACAGGGCGATGTCGATGAGGCCCAAGGTGGGGAGCGGGAGTTCGTGGATACGGTCCAGCTCCCACACCCGGTGCCACAACCATTCCCGCTGGAACGGGTCGGCTCCGACCAACTCCGCACGAAAGACCAGGTCCACCAGGTCCCGAAGGGTGGCGTAGGCGCCCGGACGCGCGAACACCGCCACTCCCTCGGCTCCCTCGTCCGTCCCGATGTGCAGGACTGCGCCGTCGCCCGCCGGAGCGCTTCCGCTCAGCCCGTCGCGCCAGCGGAAGGGCGGACTGGCTGCCGGAACATCGATCCGGTGTACTTCGACATGGGTGATTTTCATCCTGGCTTTCGTTTTCTGTGGGAAAGGTGTCGGCTCGGAGGCGGAGTGCTCAGAAGCCGCCGTACGCCTGGAGCGCGTAGACGCTGCCGCCGTTCCCGCTGGAACCGGTGACGGTCAGGCGCAGGTAGCGTGCGGTGACGGGTTTGTCGGCGAAGGAGTAGACGGCCGACGACGAGGTGGCGGCGGAGGTGTGGTCCTCGAACATCGACCAGGTCGTGCCGTCGGTGGAGTACTCCAGGCGGTACTTGTAGCCGCCGGACTTCTCGAAGGTGGTCACCACGCTGGAGACGCCGGTGTCCTTGCCGAGGTCGACCTGGATCCAGGACGGGTCGGGCAGGCCCGAGCCCTGTGCCCAGCGGGTGGCGAGATCCCCGTCCACCGCCTTCTCGGGCGCGTAGTCGTTGGAGTACGTCGACGAGGCGGTGACCTGCTTGTTCAGGGCCAGGTCGTGGTCGGCCGGCGTGGTGACGACAGCCGCCTCGCTGGGGTCGGAGGCGTTGAGCGCCTCGTCGCGTGCCACGACGGTGAAGGAGTATTCCGTGTCGGCGGTCAGGCCGGAGACCCGCAGGGTGGTGGCGTCGGTGACACCGATCCGCTTGCCGTCCTGGTAGACGACGTAGCTGGTCACGCCGGTGTCATCGGTGGCCGCGGGCCAGCTGACGTCCACGAGGCCGGGCAGCAGCGGCTTGACCGTGGGCTGTCCGGGTGCCGTGGGGGCCGTGTGGTCCGTGACGGTCCGGGGAGTGCCGTAGACCTGGAAGTCGTAGATGCTGCCGCCGTTCCAGCTGGATCCGGTGACGGTCAGCCGGACGAAGCGGCCGGCGACCGGATCGTCGGTGTGGGCGTAGTCGGTCGCCGCCGTGGTGTTCGCGGCGGTGTGGTCCGCGAGTGTCTTCCAGTGGACCTCGTCGGGTGACACCTCGATGCGGTACTTGTAGCCGCTGGCCTTCTCGAAGGTCGTGATCGCGCCGTTCACGTCGTACGAGGCGCCGAGGTCGACCTGGATCCAGGACGGGTCGGGCAGGCCGAGGCCCTGTGCCCAGCGCGTGGACAGGTCACCGTCCACCGCCTTCTGGGGGGTGTTGTCCTCCGAGTACGACGAGGCGGTGAGGGGCTTCTTGAGGGCGAGGTCCGTGCCGGAGGGCATGGTGACCTTCAGCGCCTGGCTGGGCTCGGACTCGTTGCCGGCGGCGTCACGTGCGGTGATCTGGAAGGTGTACGTCTTCCCGGCGGTCAGGCCCGAAAGGCGCACCGAGGTCTTGCCGGTGGCGCTGATCAGCGTGCCGTCGCGGTAGACGGAGTAGCCCGTGACCGCGGTGTCGTCGGTGGCTGCCGTCCAGGTGAGGTCTGCCACCGTCGGGAAAGCGGCGACCGCGGTCGGAGTGCCGGGCGTGCTGGGCGCCTGGTGGTCCGAGACGTCGGGGCCCGGGTCGAGGTGGCGGTAACTCGGCTGGAGGCCTGCGTTGTTGACCACGGAAGCCGGCAGTTGGCCGCAGGAGCCCACGGTGGTGTTGCCGCTGATGGTGCTGCCCGTGCTGTTGGCCTGGGCGGAGTAGGCGGGCTGGGTGGTGAAGTTGCCGGTGGCGTCGATGTCCATGCCGTGGTTGAGGAACAGCCACTGGTAGGCGACGTCGCACAGGGCGTTGCCGGTGTTCGTCCAGTACCGGCTGCCTTCGTCGTGGTAGATCGCGCCGTAGGCGGGCGACGGTATGCCGTGGATGTAGTTGCCGGACACCACGCCGCCGGGGTCGGTGCTGAGTGTGTAGATGGCACCGCCGTCGGCCTGCGACTTCATGATGTCGTAGATCTCGTTGTCCGTGACCTTGGTGTCGCGGCTGGTCGTGGGGGTGTCCCAGACCGGTACGCCCAGATTTCCCGGGTAGTTGCTGTTGCCGCCCTGGTCGGTGAGGCCCCAGCCCCAGCCGACGGAGATGCCGGTGTAGGGCAGGTCGTAGACCTTGTTGTGGGTGATCACGGTGTGGTCGGTGTAGCCGGCCAGGATGCCGATGGAGCCGTTGTACTGGTCGGCGACCTTGGTGACCACGTTGTTGTCGACCGTGGTGTCCTTGGTGATGTCCCGGGGGTCGTCGGGGTGAGCGTCGATCACCGCGACCCCGCCGATCTGGATGCCGGTGGCGGCGATCTGGCGGAAGACGTTGCCCGTGATGTCGGAGCCCTGGGTACCGGTGTTCAGGTTGAGCCCGACCGCGCCGAGATGGGTGAAGGTGTTGCCCTCGAAGCCGATGCCGTGGCCGTAGTTGACGTTGACGGTGCCGGGCGTCTTCTGCCACTTCAGGCGGGTCGCGTCGAAGTCGGGGTCGTTGCCGACCATCCGGAACCCGGCCTGGCCCTCGATGAGGCCCTCGGAGGAACTGGGCGCGAGCCAGGTGGAGTAGGAGAAGGTGATGCCGCGGAAGGACACGTCGCTGACCGGGTCGGTCCTGGTGCCGTTGATGTCCACCAGGTCCTGCACGAGCGGCACGGTGACGGTCGCGGTGGACAGGTTCTGGTCGGCTTTGGGCATGTAGTAGATCTCGCCCTCGCCCTTGTCCAGGTACCACTCACCGGGCGTGTCCAGCAGTTCGCGGGCGTTCTCCAGCCAGGTCGGGTTCTGGATCTCCTGGCCCTGCTGGAGATGGGCGTTGTGCCAGCAGGGCTGCTGCATGGTCATCTTGTTGTCGGCGATCGACTGCACGGGGCAGCGCATCAGCTTCCAGCCCCAGGAGCTGACGACCTCCAGGTCCGAGGGACGCTTGTAGGTGTTGAGGCCGGGGTCGGTGAAGGCGTAGCCGGTGGACGTCTTGCTGAAGCCGGAGGGGTTCTTGGCGCTGCGCGCCCGGGTCTCCAATTCGCCGTCCACATAGAGTTGGCGGGTGTCGATGTCGCCCACCTTGGCTTTGTAGACCCGTCCTGCTCCGTCGGCCGGAACCCAGCCGGTGATCCGCTCGCCTCCGCTGATCACCGGCTGTGCGCCGGGGGCGGCCTCGTAGACGATCTCGTGTCCGTCGCGGCCGGAGTCCCGGGCGGTCAGGGCGAACGTACGGCTGAGCCGGTAGGTACCGGACATGAGCCGGACATGGATGTCGCCTTTGGCGTTCTGCTTGACGTCGCGTACGTAGTCCCGCGCGTGTTCGAACGTCCTGAAAGGGTGTGCGGCACTACCTGAGCCCACGTCCCGGCCGGTTGGAGAGACATAGACATCGAGGTCCGGCGACCGGGGAGCTGCCTGGGCCGGCACGGCAGTCAGCAGGGCTGCCACCGCGGCCACCGAGAAGGCGGCCGTGAAACTTCTTCGCAGCGGCGCGAAGGCGCCCCTGCGCGCAGACGGATGAGACACACGTATCCAATCGCCTGAGGGAGGTTGATACCTGGGAGTACCGGTCGTCCACCGGGACTTCCAGGGCGTTGGGCGGCTCGACCGCTGTGCTGCGGCACATGTGGGGCCGGCCGGTTTACGAGGCTGGTGCCTCCGCGGACGGCGGTGGAGTCCCGGTGCTGCCGCTCCTCGAAGGCCCCGGAGGTGCCTCAGCGGCCGCGTGAGCGCCGGGACTGAACAGCCGGTCGCGAATCTTCTTCTCGAACTGGCTCTGCGTGGTGGCGATGTGTTCCACCATCAGCCGCTCGGCGAGATCGGCCGCCCCCGCGGCGACCGCCTCCGCTATGGCCACATGCTGATTCGCGGCGACTTCCAGCGATCCGGGCACGTCACCGTGGAAGAGCAGCACGTCGGACTGGGATGCCAAGCGCCTCACACCGGCCACACTCGACCTCAGGAACACGTTGTGCGAGGCGGCGCCCACCGCGTCGTGGAAGGCCGCATCAGCCTTGGCGAAGGTGTCCACGTCGTTCAGCGTGGCCGCTGTGAGGGTGCTTTCCGCGCTCTCCCGTATGGCCCGGACCTCGATCGGGGTGGCGAGGGAGGCGGCACGGCGTGCTGTCTCCGACTCGATCACCTTGCGGTAGTCCAGGAGCATGCGGACGTCTTCCATGCTGGTCGGCCGGAAGTGCGAGAGTTCGTCGTCCAGCAGCCCGCCGACCGAGGCGGCGACGAAGATACCGGCGCCTCGCCGCACATTGAGCCGGCCGATGGCGGCCAAGACCTTCACGGCCTCCCGGGTGACGTTGCGGGATGCTCCCAGGATCTGGGCCAGGCCCTGTTCGGTGGGGAGGCGGTCGCCGGGGCGCAGGTTCTCCTGGGCGATGTAGTTCAGCAGTTGTTCCGCAACCAGTTCATACCCCGGACGGTAGGGATGTGACGTCGCATCATCTGGCTTGTCGGAAGCCTGCGTTGAGTCGCCCAAGGCGAACCCCCCTCTTGCACCACGGATTAATCTGATTCATTGACGCGCCAATATGACACTGCCGCCGCGCGTTGGGAAGTGATCGGACGGATCTTAGGTGGAAGGCCTGCTGAGCCCCCATCAAAATGGCAGAAACTACGCACGCCTGTCAGGGTGTTGCGCAGAATGGATCCCATCCTTAAGGTCCTGCCTGCCAGATGAAGCAGATCCTTCCTCATGCGGTACGCGATGCCGGGCGGCCCCCGCACGCGACGCCCAGTGGGACAAGGGCACCTCTGACCGGACGATCGGGGTGCACGACTGATCCGGTACTTGGCTGACCGATGAACGCTACCTGTACGAAGGAGACATCGTGGAAGTGGGAATCGGCGACGGCGGCCACCAGCGCCAGACATCCGGGCAGGCCTGACATGGGTACGTTCGACGGACTCACTGCCCTGGTCACCGGCGGCGCCTCGGGCATCGGCCTGGCCAGCGCCCGGCTGCTCGCCGCGCAGGGAGCGCGCGTCGCCGTGCTCGATCGGGCCGAAGCCGCGCCTGAGGGCTTCGCCGTCCACGTCCGGGCCGACATCGGCGACGATCCCTCGGTCGTGACAGCCGTGGAGCAGGCCGTCTCAGCCCTCGGCGGGCTGGACGTCCTGGTCAACAGTGCCGGGATCGGTGCGCAGGGCGGTATCGAGGACAACACCGACGACGAATGGCACCAGGTTCTGGACATCAACGTCCTCGGGCTTGTGCGGGTCACCCGGGCCGCACTGCCGTCACTGCGCGCATCGGCCCACGCGGCGATCGTCAACATCAGCTCGATCGCTGCGGCAGCCGGCCTGCCGCAGCGCGCGCTGTACTCGGCCAGCAAGGGCGCGGTGCTCTCCCTGACCCGGGCGATGGCCGCCGACCTGCTTCCCGAGGGAATCCGGGTCAACGCCGTCAGTCCCGGCACCGCCGACACACCGTGGGTCAACCGGATCCTCGACCGGGCGGACGACCCGGCGGCGGAGCACGCGGCGCTGGCCGCCCGGCAGCCGCACGGCCGTCTGGTCAGTGCTGACGAGGTCGCCGCAGCGGTCGCCTATCTGGCTTCGCCCGGCGCCGCATCCACCACGGGCACCGCCCTGGCCGTGGACGGCGGTATGGACGGCTTGCGGCTGCGGAAGGAGGGCTGATGAAAGTACAGCGCTTCGCTACCGTGATTCGGCTGCGTCCGGAGAAGGAGGCGGAGTACCGCGCACTCCACTCCGCCGCGTGGCCGGACGTCCTGGCAGCCCTCAGGCGTGCCAACATCGGTAACTACTCCATTTTCCTGCGGGACGGCCTGCTGTTCAGCTACCTCGAGTACACGGGCACCGACTACGCCGCTGACACCGCGGCGATCGCCGCCGACCCGGTCTCGCGCGAGTGGTGGGCGCTGACGGACCCGTGCCAACGGCCCCTGGACACCGCGGCCGAGGGACAGTGGTGGGCCCCCGCGGAGGAGATCTTCCACCTTGACTGAGAGCCCACGTACGCCGTAGCCGTCCGCGGGCCGCACCTCACGCTCCAGCCGCTGCGAGGAGGGCGCTCCCGCGCCGCGCTCCTCACAGCGGGTGCGTGCGCCTTTCCCTCGCCAGTCCTTCTCGACGCTCAAGGACCGAACCGTGCGTATCGATGCTCATCACCACCTGTGGGATCTGTCAGTTCGCGATCAGCCGTGGACCAGCGACGTGCCTGCGCTGCGCCGGACCTTCACCGCCGCTGAACTGAGGCCGGCGCTCGAGCGGAACGCGATCGACGCCACCGTCGTCGTACAGACCATCGCCGTGCCGGAGGAGACACCGGAACTGCTGGCCCTGACGTGTACGGACCCGCAGGTGCGGGCGGTCGTGGGCTGGACCGACCTGACCGAACCCGGCGTCGCCGACCGCCTCGCGGAACTGCGGGAGCAACCCGGCGGATCCGCGCTCGTCGGTATCCGGCACGGCATCCAGGACGAGGCCGACCCACAGTGGCCGGCGCGCCCCGAGGTCCGCCGCGGCATCACGTCGGTCGCGGCAGCGGGCCTCGTCTACGACCTTCTCGTCCGCCCCGACCAATTGCCCTCCGCGGTGCGGGCCGTGCGCGAGTTGCCCGACGTCCGGTTCGTGCTGGATCACGCAGGCAATCCAGTCGTGAGCCCGGACGGACTCGTCTCCTGGACCGCGCAGCTGACCGATCTGGCCGAGTGCCCGAATGTGGCGGTGAAGCTGTCCGGCCTGGTCACCCGGACCGGCGGGGCCCCGGCCGCGGCTCTGCGCCCCTACGCGGACGTACTGTTCGCGACGATGGGACCGGACCGCCTCATGTACGGTTCGGACTGGCCGGTCTGCCTGCTCGCCGCCGAGTACGACGAGGTGGTGGCTGTCGCCGAATCACTCACCGAGGAGCTCAGCGCCGACGAACGGGGGGCGGTCTTCGGGACAACGGCCGCGCGCTGGTATGGAATCCCCTCGTGAAGGCCCGCCCGCTCGGTCGTACGAGCGTCCGTGTCAGCACGCTGGGATTCGGTGCCGCCCCTATCGGCAATCTCTACAGCCCGATCGACGACCGCCAGGCACAGGCCACCCTCGAGGCCGCCTGGAACGTGGGAGTGCGCTACTACGACACCGCCCCGCACTACGGCCTCGGACTGTCCGAACGGCGGCTCGGCGATGCCCTCGCTCACCGTCCACGGTCGGAGTTCACCCTCTCCACCAAGGTCGGCCGACTGCTGGAACCCCACCCGGCACCCACCGGATCCGACCTGACGGCAGGAGGCTTCGCCGTACCCGACACGCTGGTCCGCCGCCCCGACTACTCACGGGACGGTGTACTGCGAAGTCTGGAAGGCAGCCTGAATCGCCTGCGACTGGACCATGTGGACATCGTCTACGTCCATGATCCCGACGATCACCTGGACGCTGCCCTCGACCATGCCCTGCCCACGCTGATGGCTCTGCGCGACCAAGGTGTCGTCGGTGCCGTCGGTGTCGGCATGAACGCGGTCGCCCCGCTGCTGCGCATCGTCGCGGAGGCGGAGGTCGACGCCGTGATGGTGGCCGGGCGGTGGACCCTTCTCGACCGCACCGCTCGCCCCTTGCTGGACGCGTGCGCCGAACGTGGGGTCGCGGTGGTGGCCGCCGCCCCGTTCAACTCCGGTCTGCTCAGCCGTCCTCACCCCGCGAGTGACGCCACGTTCGACTACGGCCCCGCCTCGGAATCGGCACTGCGTCGTGCTCGGCTCCTTGCCGGGGTGTCCGGTCGACACGGCACCGCACTCCCTCACGCCGCCCTGCGGTTTCCGCTGCGCGACCCCAGCGTGGCCTGCGTGGTCGCAGGTTTCCGTACCCCTGAGGAGGTCGTGTCCGCTGCCCGCTGGGCCGTCACCGATCTGACCGAGGAAGCATGGCTGGACCTCGACACGGCGGCCGCACAGGCGGCAGAAGACCCGCCCTCGTAACAGCGGCTGACACACCATGACCCGCACACATGTGACGCCGCGCATGGAGATATCCCCTCTCCCCGTCGTCGGCGGTCGCCCGTTACGGTGAGGTGCCCGATGTGGCCGAGACAGGAGAAACGTATGCCTACGCGGATGCCTTCAGAGGTGGGAGGAGGCGACCGCCGCGCTGCGTGCGGTCGTGACTGCCGCGATCGCCGATGATCTGTCCGTCGTCGCACGGTACGAGGGCGAGGGGCGGCGAGGCGGGCGCCGGATGCCGAGCGGGCCGCGGGGGTGAATGCCCAGGCGGGTGAGGGCATCCTGCCGGGCGGTGCGTGCCCACTGGCCGATGGCCAGGTAGGAACGGGCCCCGGCCGGCACCGCGCTGACCTGGTCGAAGGACTCGTAGGCCAGTCCTCGGTAGCCCTCGTCGGCCTCGGCTTTCACCTTCGGGTGCAGGCGGAGCTGCTCGGCGATGCCCTCGGTGCGCACGGCGGTCCGGTCGTGCATGCGGCCCGGCCGGTCGGCCCGGGGACGGCGGACTTGCACTTCGGTTCCGTCGACGCGCAGGTCGACTCCCTCGGCCTCGGCACAGGCGAAGACGTCGGCCAGGGTATGCAGCCGCGCACCGGGCCGCTGCGGGACGGCAAAGCCACGCCCGGCCAGCAGAGGAGAGATCTCGTGGATTGCACGGGTAACGGTGGGCCGGGTCACTCCGTACAGCTCGGCCAGCGCCGCGTGCGGCAACTGCGGCCGCAGGCAGACCAGGGTGATCAGCACCCGGTCGACTCAACCTGTGCGGCCGTCGTCATGTCACGGCCGACCCCGCGCTACCGCGTATCGAGTCATTAGGCTCAGAGACATGACTATTCTGCGGATGGACAACGTCGCCATCGTCGTCGACGATCTGGACGCGGCTGTCGCCTTCTTCACCGAGCTCGGCATGGAGCTGGAAGGCAAGGCGCAGATCGAAGGCCTTTATGCGGACCGCACCGTCGGACTCGACGGCGTCCGGAGCGACATCGCGATGATGCGGACCCCGGACGGCCACAGCAAGCTGGAGCTGACCAAGTACCACGCCCCCGCGGTATCCGACGCCGAGCCGCGGAACCCTCCGCCCAACACGCTGGGCCTGCATCGCGTCATGTTCGCCGTCGACGACATCGACGACACCATCGCCCGCCTGCGCGCCCATGGCGCCGAACTCCTCGGCGAGGTAGCGCAGTACGAGAACATCTACCGGCTCTGCAACCTCCGCGGCCCCGCAGGCGTCATCGTCGCCCTAGCCGAACAGATCGGCTGACGGGGGCCTGCCGCGCGGAGCATGTCGACGGGTCAGCATCGCGATGACGCATCCGCGATAGGGGCGGTGCAGGCTGCTGTACGAGCCTGGGGATTCCGCGGGCGGCCGTGTGAGCTGGACGAGTGGCTCGCGCGGCGAGCGACTGCGTTGGCGTGGGTCCAGCCCCGGCGTCGACGAGGGCGCCCGACAACGCAGGCGCACGGCCCGGGCCCAGGACGCCGGCCGGAACCGCGGCCGCGGGGCGCCGCTCGTCGTGTCGTACGGGGTCGGGCGACGAGGCGTCGGCCCTGACAGCCGGGCCTTCTCAACCCGAAGGCCGCGCGGGCCGAGGAGGACGTCTCAATCCACTCAATCTGCGCGGCCGTAGTCATGTCACGGCCGATCCCGCGCTACCGCCTACCGAGTCGTCACCCACGCTCCTAGACTGACGGCATGTTGGGTATCGGGCACTTCTGGGCTTTCCTCGCCGTGGTCGCTGTGCTGATCGCTGTTCCGGGGCCGAGCGTGGTGTTCGTGGTCGGGCGCGGGGTGGCGCTGGGGCGTCGGGCGGCGCTGGCCACGGCGGTGGGCAACAACGGCGG
The DNA here is from genome assembly GCF_036227505.1 of Streptomyces sp. NBC_01450. NCBI lineage: Bacteria > Bacillati > Actinomycetota > Actinomycetes > Kitasatosporales > Streptomycetaceae > Streptomyces > Streptomyces sp. NBC_01450. The sequence continues at coordinate 2,157,994 of NZ_CP109481.1, forward strand.
GGTGCTGGTCCAGGCCGTGTTGGTGGCCTTCGGGTTGGGATCCGTGGTCGCGCGGTCGATCGTGGTGTTCTCGGTGCTGAAGTTCGCAGGCGCGCTGTATCTGGTCTATCTCGGCGTCCAGACGTGGCGGCATCGCGGGGAACTGGCCGTCACGGACGCGCAGCAGCGGCCACCCACGAACGTGCGGCGCATCGTTCGGCAGGGTTTCGTTGTCGGAGTGAGCAATCCGAAGGGCTTCCTGATCTTCTCGGCCGTGCTGCCCCAGTTCGTCGACCGCTCGGCAGGGCACGTGACGCTGCAACTCCTGCTCCTCGGCATCGTCTGCGCCGCTGTCGCTCTGGTTTCGGACTCGGTCTGGGGGCTCCTCGCCGGGACAGCGCGTGACTGGTTCCGCGGGTCGCCCCGCCGCCTGTCCGCGGTGGGCGCAGTGTCCGGGACGGTGATGGTCGGCCTCGGCGTCCGTCTGGCTCTCACCGGGAATGACGTGTGACAACGCAGCTCAAGCTGGCTGACGACGTCCCGACGGTACCCGGCGATGCGCAAGCCCGGCGCAGAGTTCAGGGCCGTCACTGGCGAGGACCTGGACGCCTCGGCTTCGCCGACTGCGGTGTCTCGACATTTCGACCCCTCTGCCCCCCCCTCCCACGCCCCAGCGACACGAGCGCCGATACCGGACGCCGGCACTACCCGTTCACCAGCAAGATCTTGCCGATGTGCTGGCCAAGGTCCAGGAGTCGATGTGCTTCGGCGGCCTCGGCCATCGGCACGATCTGGTCGATGACCAGTTGCACGGCGCCGTTCTCGATCAGCGGCCAGACCTCTTTCTGCACTTCGGCCACGATGGCGGCCTTCTGCGTCACGGGACGGGCGCGCAAGGTGGTGCCGTGTATTGATGCCCGCTTGAATACCAGCTCGCCGAGGTTGAGTTGCCCTTCCAGGCCGTCCTGCAGGCCGATGACAACCAGGCGTCCGTCGGTAGCCAGAGACCGGACGTTTCGTTCAAGGTACTGGCCGCCGATGACATCGAGGATCACGTCGTAGGGGCCGTGCTCGGTGAAGTCTTGTTTACGGTGGTCGATCGCCAGGTCGGCGCCCAATTCACGTGCTCGGGCGGCCTTCTCGGGGCCTCCGACGGTGGTGACGACGCGAGCGCCGATTGCCTTGGCGATCTGGATCGCCATGGTGCCGACGCCTCCGGCTCCGCCGTGCATGAGAAACGTCTCGCCCTCTTTCAGCTTCCCGGTCATGACGATGTTGGACCAGACCGTGGTGACTGCTTCGGGCAAGGCGGCCGCCTCGACCAGGCCGATCCCCTTGGGTACCGTGAGCAACTGTCCTGCGGGGACAGCGACCTTCTGTGCATAGCCGCCTCCCGCCAGCAGCGCGCAGACCTCGTCGCCTACCTGCCAGCCGGTCACGCCCTCGCCGACGGCGCTGATGCGGCCCGAGACCTCCAGCCCCGGATGCGGCGACGCCCCTGGCGGCACCGGGTACCGGCCCATCCGCTGCGCGACGTCCGCCCGGTTCACCGCGCTGGCCGCCACATCGACGACGACTTCGCCGGCCGCGGGCAACGGGTCCTCGGCCTCGATCCATTCCAGAACCTCAGGACCACCCGGTTCCTTGATCGATATTGCCTTCATGACACTCCGTTCACACGGCTGAGATGATGGGCTCCCGCCCGCGCCCGAGGAATGTGTTGGCAACGTGCCCTTGCCAATAGTTCGGCAGGCTGGACGCTCGCGCCACACAGTGACGTCAGAGCGCGAGGGCTGAGATTCGGCCTTGGAATGGCTCGCCAGAAAGCCCAAATGTGTACGCTGCACACACTAGAGGACAGAAGTGCGCAGTGTCAACATTGAGCAGTGGCCGCTACCACCACGGTGATCTGCGGGCTGCGTGCCTGCGTGCTGCCCTGGACTTGCTGGAGGAGAGCGATGAGGCCGCCGTTTCGCTGCGCGCAGTCGCCCGTCGCGCCGGCGTGTCATCCAATGCGCCGTACCGGCACTACCCGGACAAGGAAGCCCTGCTCGCAGCCCTCGCGGCGCACGGCTTCCACGAACTGCGCAGAAGCCTCCTCACCGCGGAACAGGCAGCGACCGCAGGGCAGGAAATCGTTGCCCTGGCCCAGGCGTACGTACGCTACGCCCTGGACCACCCCGCCCTGTTCCGGCTCATGTTCTGCAGACCTTGCACCCCCTCCCACCCAGAGGTGAGGGCCGCTGGGGACGCGGCCTATGCCGTCATCTCCCACCGGGTCGGCGCAGACGTCCCCCAGGAGCCCTCTGAAGCACGCGTGGCAGGGTGGTGGTCGCTGGTCCATGGCCTCGCTTCGCTGGTTCTGTACGGGAAGCTTCCCCGCGACGGCGATCTCCAGCAGATCGACGAACTGGTACGGGGCGCGGTCACCAGCATGTGCCGCCCGTAGGCCACTGCGAACACCGCGACCGACAACGACCACGGCGGCACGCGACGGCCCGGGTGACCACCTCGGAAGACGCCAGCGACCCCGGAAGGAGGGTCGCGTGAAGGCATGGCCGCCACCGCTGTAGGCGCGGCGAAGCCGTACAAGCTCTTTGGCCCAGGCCCTCGAGTGGAGCGGCAAGGTGGCGGTCGCCAAGTTCGCCTGCTCTGAGCGAGAACGCCTCGGCCTGCTGCGGGTCCGCGATGATGTGATCGTGCTAGGCGGTGTTCGCCAGTGGCCCCGCTGTTGCCGGCTCATCCGCCAAGCCGGCATCCCCGAGCAGCTCCGGGTCGACCTGCACGATTCAGGACTCGTCGACGAGCGTGCACCGGTCGGTCTGCGAGGCCGACGCAGAGAACGGCACTGTCCTCTCTGCATCGGGCACCCGGGCCGGCTTGGCCGAACAGGACTGGCACCGGGCCGAATTCACCTGCTGATGCCGGCGGTCGACGGCTAACGTGTCCAGCGCCCGAGGAACTGCGCGAATCGGAGAAGGCGTTGACGGAACGGTCGAACGGACAGCGCCCCACACCCGAGGACGTAGCGCGCCGGGCAGGGGTGTCGAAGTCCACGGTGTCTCGTGTGATCAATGGCGAGCCCAGAGTGCGGGCCGCGGTCGCCGAACGCATCCGACAGGCCGTGGCCGAACTCGGCTACGTACCCAACCAAGCCGCCCGAAGCCTGGTCACCCGCCGCAACAACGCCGTCGCCGTCGTGGTCACCGAACCGCAGAACCGGCTCTTCGTGGACCCGTACTTCGACTGCCACCTGCGAGGCATCCGGCACGAACTCGTCCAACAAGGAGCGCAGCCGGTGCTTCTGTTCATCGAGGAGCCGGACGACTATCCGCGCGTCGGAAACTTCCTGGGCGGCGGCCACGTCGACGGCGCCACGGTGTCGCCCACTGTCCCTGGTCGTCACGCTGGGGCAGCGGGCGGACTGCACCCAGTTCCAGACGGTGCCGCCAAAGATCCGCGTTCCGCTGGTCGGTCCCGGCCGGCCCCGTACGAAGCCCGACAGCATCGCGGCCGACAAGGGATACAGCAACGGCCCGTGCCGCGAATGCCCGCCGCGCCGAGGCATCCGGCACACGATCCCGGAGAAGACCGACAGCCAGGCCGCCCGGCTACGCGAAGGCTCACGCGGCGGAAGGCCACCCGGCTTCGACGAAGAGCGGTACAAGAAGCGCGACACCGTCTAACGAACGACCAACAGACCGACCAGTCCCGGGCCGTGGCCACCCGCCATGACAAGCGCGGCTACATCTTCCTCAGCACTGCAACCATCGCGGCTCTGCTTATCTGGCTTCGGAGTTGAGTCCGACCTCACAAAGCGATCGGCCGATACGCCAGGGCCTGATCGACTACTTCATCAGCCGAAAGCTCCCGCTCCGGCGGCCAGAAGATCAAATCGCTGACATGACCGGACGGGCATGCCAGGGCTCTGTCGAGCCTGTCCAGCCAGCCGTCTACCTCGTCGTCCGAGGCGTAGTCCGCTTGCATGATCCGCTGCACGAGCGCGACCGCCTCCGCGCGGCTCATCTCCACAGCACTCATCGAGTCCCTCCACCGAGTCACCCTAGCGGGACGCGTGAGCGCCCGGACAGCTCCTGGACGACAAGGCGTCTGCGGCAAAGGCAGCACGGCGCAAGAGGGCTGCGTTCAACGAGGCTCTCAACACCGCTGTTGAGAAGGGGTACTTGCAGCCCGCAGAGGTCATCCATCTCCGTATCGAGCAATGCCACTTGCCGAGGACCGGGTGGGGGAGATGGCATCTGCGCGAGAACGGCCTCCCTCCACAGCGCGGCAGGACCTCCGCAGTCCGCCGGCTCGTCCTCCAAGCCCCGGCCCCCGTCATCGCGAAGGCACTCGGCTATCACGACAAGACCACCACCCGCCTGGTCACCAAAGCTGGCGGCGCCTGGAACCGATACGCCCCGGGCGACCGCTGAGGGGCCCTTGCGCAGCGCCAACCAGCTGTCAACTGGCCCGATAAGGTCCGTCACAGACCGACTGAGGAGGAGAACTCTCGATGGTGACCTTTGACCAGCTTGTCGCATGGGCCGGGACGGAGAATGTCACCAGAGCAGACCCCGAGGTCGTCTCCGGCTGGCGGATACCCGAAAAGACGAAGGTGCTCCTGGTCGAAGTCGGCGTTCCTGCCGTCGCGCCTTTGATCAAACATGTCGTGTGTCAGGGCGAGACGGAACCGGTCCTCGAGACCGCCTCTGGCAGCAATCTCTACCGCCTCACCTTCGACTACGGCGGCGGCATGCCGACCGAACAGCCGTCATCGTTCGGCGTCGCTCCAGAGACCGGGGCCGTCTACTACGTCATGCCTCCTGGGGATGCATGGTTCGCCAATTCGTCCATCGAACTGTGGCTACGCACACTGCACCACTACGGCCGACACGTCACCAAGTCAGAGCTCCTCAGCGAGCCGGGCGGGCCCGAGGAGGAGTACTTGTCCGAAGAGGACGAAGAGAGAACTCTCGCTGAGCTTGCCCGCCTTGCCGAGGAGCTGAAGAAGATCGATCCAGCTGCCTTCGACGGCTACACCGGATTCATCTGGCCTGAGCTCCTCGACCGCTGGCTTTACTAGACAGATCACCATCGGTGGGCCTGTCCTCGTCACTCACAGCGATACCGAGCAGCGGCACCCGAGCCATACGCGACACCTCAACATGCGGGCCTACCGGTCCACTGAGGAGTGCCGGTGATAAGCCTTGTTGGCGATGCGCCAACTGTCGTCGACGCGGACCAGCAGGAAGATGTCGGTGAATGTGTCCGCGCCGTGCCAGAGCGTCATGGTCGCGGTCGCGACGGTGCCGTGGACGTCGATAGCGTCGATGCGGCGGGAGCGGGTCGGTTCGTCCGGAGCCGGCCGGCCGTGGAAGAGAGCGCAGTACTCGTCCAGGGGCCACGAGACGAATGCGCCGTCCCGGATTCCCTCGATGTGGGCGGTGGGCAGGAACGCGTCGCGGAAGTGGGTGGGGTCGCTGGTGGCGTGTCCGCGGATGTAGGCGCGGAGCGGTTCGAGCACGGCGTCCTCCACGGCGGGGGCCGTGGCGGCAACGGCGATGTCGGCCTCAGGGGCGGCAGGGGTGTCGGCCAGGTTGGCTGCGCTGCGCAGGGGGGTGTTCGACGCGGCGGCCAGCAGAGCCATGTCCTTGGCCAGTGCGCCGATCGTGAATTCGGCCGTGACAGCGGCCGGCCGGCCGGCGAGGAAGGGTCGTTTGCGGGTCACGAGCCCGCCGAGCTGGCCGAGTTCGAGGACGTCAAGCACCTGGGCACGGGGCAGGCCGAGGGCGTCGGCTTGCCGCAGTGAGTCGCGCAGCGCGAGGACGGCGCCGGCGAGGCTGTTGTTGGCGATCAGCTTGAGCGCGGCGGCGGTGGAGGCGTCGTCGACGCGCCGCACGGTGCCCAGCGTCTCCAGAGCCGGTCGCGCTCGATCGAGCGTGTCTTGGTCGGCGGCGGCAAGAATCTGCAGGGCGCCGACGGCGGCGGCCGGCACGGAGCCGAGTACGGGCGCGTGGATGTAGGACGGGCCGAGTTGCCGGGCCAGCTTCGACGCTTCGGCGGGGGCGATGGTGCTGGTGTTCAGCACGATCGTGTCCGTTCGCAGCGAGTCACGGACGTCGTCGAGGACCTGCTGGCAGGCCGGGCCGTCGAACAACGCCAGGAGCACGAGGTCGGCCTGCGCCACAGCGTCGTTCGGATCGCCGGTCGTCTTGACGGCGCCTGATGTGCGCCCGGAGCGTGTCCAGCCGACGACGTCCCAGTCCTGGGCAACGAGCCGTGTCGCGAGGGCGTCGCCCATGCGCCCCAAGCCGAGGACAGCGATCGTGTGCGGTGTGGTCATGCGCGCCAGATTGGTGCACAGCGATGGCTGCGACAAGCGCAGATTTCGCAGGACAGCCCTGCGGTACTCGCATACCGGCTGGTCATACTGGCGCCATGGAACTGACCGTGTGGCAAACCTTCGTGACCGTGTGCCGACTCGGGTCACTGTCGGCGGCGGCCGCGGAGCTCAATCACACGCAGTCGGCCGTCTCCCGGCAGATAGCGGGGCTGGAGCGGCAGCTCGGAGTGGCTCTGATGGAGCGCCATGCGCGCGGTGTGCGTCCGACGCCTGCCGGCGAGGTGTTCAGGCGCCACGCCCTGGCCACGCTCAACGAGGCCGACCGCGCCGTTCGCGCCGCGCGAGACGTTCGTGACGGGGCGTTCGATCGGCCGCTGGCGGTCGGTGCGACACCCTCTCTGGCCGCAGGGATCGTCCCCGAAGCCATCCGGAGCCTGCTGGAGCGAGTCGGATCCCTCCGGTGGAGCCTGCTGCCCGGCCTGAGCGAACAACTGCACAACCGCGTGATCGCCGGCGATCTCGACATCGCTGTCGTCACCGACGCACCACCAGGGCTGCCCCATGACCCGCGGATCGACCGACGGTTCCTCGGCATCGACCACATGGTCGTCGTACTGCCCGTCGACCATCCGCAGGCCGGACGCGGCCCGGTACACATGCAGACGCTGGCCCACCAGATCTGGGCCGAGGACAACGACGGCTCGGCGGCACTCCTGCGCCAGCACGCTGCCCGTGCCGGATTCAGCGCCCGCATCGACCTGACCGCGGCCGATCTGCTCGGCAAGCTGGCCCTGGTCGCAACCGGCCACGCCATCGCGCTGATACCCGGGGTGCTGACGTGCGCGCTGCGGACCGACGTCACCACAGTGGGCCTCGTCGATCCCCCGACCCGCGGCGTCTACACGATCACACCACGCCGGGACCCCCATCCCTCCGCAGCGTCCCTGCTCGACCAGCTCGCCACAGCCTTCGCCTCGGTCCGTCCGGCCCAAGCCGCTCACCCGCCGACCGAGACGGGCGCCCACGCTGCTGCGCCGGCACTTCACGACGGCATCACGGAAACACCCCACGACAAACTCTGCCGCCCGGAAGAGTCCATTTAGTCTCGCCCTTCGGTGGTACGTGACGCGCGAGCAGCACCCGCCCGTCCTTGCTGCACACGGCGTACGCCGTCAGCCGGAAACTCATCCCCCACCTCCCCACCGGGCCAGGGCTTCGGCGTAGTCGGGGAGCGTCTGGTTCGTGCTGATCTGCCGGCTCAGCCGTGACTCGGGAACGTGATTGCCCTGTCCAGACAGCCGCGGCACTCCAGCGGGGTGGAGCGACCAGAGCTGCGGCGTCGACAATGCTTACGGTCGGTCGGGACACCTTGGTGCGCCGGGACGCGCGGGGCTGGTGGGCCAGGTCGCTCGTAGTGAGCTCTCCTGTTTAACTCAGGCGTATGGACCACATCTCGTTCATTGTGGTGGCAGTCATCGTTGCGGCGTTGGCATTCGACTTCACGAATGGCTTTCACGACACGGCGAACGCGATGGCCACGTCCATCGCGACCAAGGCACTGCGGCCCAAGGTCGCGGTCCTGATCAGTGCCGTGCTGAACATCGCCGGTGCATTCCTGTCCACTGAAGTGGCGAGGACCATCTCGAACGGCATCGTGAACGACGCTCTGGTGACGCCATCCATGATCTTCGCGGGTCTGGTGGGCGCCATCCTGTGGAACCTGCTGACCTGGCTGGTCGGTCTGCCCTCTTCGTCTTCGCACGCCCTGTTCGGGGGATTGATCGGTGCCGTGTGGGTCGGGGCGGGGGGCTCCGCCATCAACTTTTCCGAAGTGATCGAGAAGATCATCATTCCTGCGTTCGTGTCGCCGTTCGTCGCCGGTACGGCCGCGCTGATGGCCACCTACGCGGCCTACCGGATCACCACGCGCGCACGCAAGGGCAGGGTGACGCGCGGTTTCCGGCTCGGTCAGACGGCCTCGGCTTCGCTGGTTTCCCTCGCGCACGGTACGAACGACGCGCAGAAGACGATGGGAGTGATCACCCTCACCCTGATCTCCGCCGGCGCTCTTTCTTCCGGCTCCGGGCCGCCGCTGTGGGTGATCATCACTGCCGGGGTCGCGATCGGCCTGGGCACCTATCTGGGCGGCTGGCGGATCATCCGGACGATGGGTAAGGGTCTGACCGACATCGAATCCCCTCAGGGCTTCGCTGCCGAGACATCCTCGGCCACCGTCATCCTCGCCTCGGCGCACTTCGGCTTCGCCCTGTCCACCACCCAGGTGTGCTCGGGCGCCATCATCGGGGCCGGGGTCGGCAAGCGGCTGGCCAAGGTGCGGTGGGGAACGGCCGGGCGTATGGCGGTCGCCTGGCTGGTCACCCTGCCGTCGGCGGGTCTTGTCGGCGCGGTCGCCGCCGTGGGGGTCACGCAGGGCGGGAACCTCGGCATCGCCGTGGTGTCCCTGTGCGCACTCGCCGTCGCCGCGGTCATCGTCGTACTGGCCCAACGCAATCCGGTCACCGCACGCAACGTCAACGAGGCCAAGACGGTGCCGGCCGGTCTCGCGGTGCAGACGGGCGGGAGCACCGGGCGGTGACCTGTCGGCAGCGCCGAACCGGTACAGCGCAGAGCTGTCAGCGAGAGGAAGGCGGGTCGGGATGAACCTGCATTGGAGCGCACTCGGCCAGGTGGTCGTAGTGGGAGCGGGGGCAGCACTTGCTGTCGTCGTTGTCTTTGCTTTCGGTGTGGTCGCGCTGTCCCAGCGGGACACCGCACGCGAGCACGGCGAGGCCGGAAGAGCCCCGCTCGCGGCTGCCGGAACGTGCTTCGTGGCGTGTGCCGCCGCGGTGCTCTACGGGATCTACCTCATCGTTCCCCAATTCCATCGGTGATCCCGACGCGACAGCGGGGATGAGACCCGCCTGCGGACGCGGCCGCGTTCCGGGAGCGCCGCGGAGCCAGCGGATCACCACGAACCGGGCCTCACACGACTACGCCGAAGCCCTGCCCACCAGGCCCTGTCCCAACGTCCGGGATCCGCGCATCGCTAGGACCCCACCCCGGCCGGCAGCACCGCCTCCCCCGGCCTGCGACTCGCCACCCGCACCTACTGCCCGACAGCCAGCAGCCAGTCAGCCACCGCCCGCGCGACATGCCCACGCCCACCGGTCACCAGAACCGTCACAACAGTTCCTCGCATCAACTCGTCTCGCAGGTCACACCGCGGAGTCCAGGCGTTCGCGCTGATCGGCGGTCAACGCCAGTGACACTCCCGCGACCGCCTCATCCAGCTGCTCGACCGTGCTGACGCCGACGATCGGCGTCGCAGCCGGGTTCCCTCCGGTCAGCCACGCCAAGACCACCCGGTTGCGGTTCGTACCGGTCTCGGCGGCGATCTTGTCGAGCACCGCGAGGCGGCGGGCGGTGCCGGGGTGGTCGTACTCCACGGGCAGAGGCTTGTCCGCGCGGGTGTAGCGGCCGCTCAGCAGCGGCGTGTACGCCCACAGAGCCATGTCCGGGTGGTGCTCCAGGTAGTGGAACACCTCGTCGGTGACCGCACCGAACCGGTGCACCACGGTAGGCCGGGTCGCGGGGCGCGGTTGCAGGTACGTGTGGTGCTGCTGCACCGCGGTGAAGCCGGCACTGCCGTGGGCCCGCGCGATCTGCCGTGCCCGCTCGATCTGCCAGACGGGGTAGTTGGAGCAGCCGATGCGGCCGACCGTACCCGCGGACACGAGCTCGTCGAAGGCGACGACCGTCTCGTCCAGCGGTGTGGCCGGATCGGGTTTGTGGGCCCAGTACAGCTCGACGTGGTCCGTACCCAGTCGTCGCAGACTGCCCTTGATCCCGCTCTTCACGGCCCCGGCCGAGAGGCCCTCGGCCGTCTCCGGGAATCGTCCGGCCACGGTCGGCTCGCAGCCCACCTTGGTGCTGATCCTGACGCGGTCACGGACGCCCGGGCGGCTTGCCAGCCAGCGCCCCAGCAACGTCTCGCTCTGCCCGCCGAAGCCGGTCGGATCGTCCCAGAACGCGTAGCAGTTCGCGGTGTCGATCCAGACGCCTCCGGCGTCCACGAAACGGTCCAGGAGCTCGAAGGATCGGCGCTCGTCCTGAGCCGTGCCGAACAGCATGGCCCCAAGGGCCAGGTTCTCCATCATGTCCCTCACGCTAGGCGGATTCGGATCGGCGGTACGCTCCAATCCCGTGGCTGTTTCCCAGACCAATCTCGCATGGGCGACGCTGCTGGATGTCGGTCCTCCGGATGGCGGAGGGCGTCGCCTGCACGATCGCCTGGCTCACGCGCTGCGCACCGCGATCCGGGACGGCCGGCTGGCGGAGGGCGCAGCCGTGCCACCGAGCCGAGCGCTCGCGGAGGAACTCGGCTGCTCCCGTTGGGTCGTGACGGAGGCGTACGGGCAACTCATCGCGGAGGGTTACCTCTCCGCCCGGGTGGGTTCCGCCACACGTGTCTCGTGGTCACCGGACACCGCACCGCCGCGGCCTCGCGCGCACCCCGCACCGGCACGGCCACCGATCCGGTACGACCTCGCGCCCGGTCTGCCCGACCTGCGGGCGTTTCCCCGCCGCCGCTGGGCGGACGCCGTCCGGGCGGTCACCGGCTCGGCCGTCCACTACGACCTCGGCCTGCCCGACCCCGCCGGGCACGCGGTGCTGCGTACCACCGTCGCGCAGTACCTGCGGCGCTCGCGCGGCGCGGACGCGCACGCCGTGTCCGTGTCCGTGTGCGCGGGTGTCACCGACGGTCTGGTCCGCACGTGCCGGGCGCTGCGCGCCGAGGGGATTGCCGACCTGGCCGTGGAACACCCGGGCTGGGGGCGGCTGCGGGACGCCGCAACGAGCGCCGGCCTACGCGTGCACCCGGTGCCCGTGGACCACGAGGGCCTCCACGTCGACGACCTCGCGCGTACGCCGGCCCGCGCCGTCGTCGTCGGCGCGGCACACCAGTTTCCCACCGGCACGGTGCTGTCCGCGGCACGCCGGGCACGTCTGGTGCGCTGGGCCCGCGAGGTGGACGGTTTCGTCATCGAAGACGACTACGACGCCGAGTTCCGCTACGACCACCACCCGGTCGCCGTCATGCAGGGGATGGATCCGAGCCGGGTCTTCCTCCTCGGCTCGGTCAGCAAGACGCTCTCGCCGGCCCTCGGCCTGGGCTGGCTGGTCGCGCCTGTCGCGATGGCCCCGGTGCTCCGGGCAGCGAACCTCGTCGCCGCCGCGCCACCGGTGCTGGACCAACTCGCGCTCGCCACCTTCATCGACCGCGGATGGTACGACGCCCATCTGCGCGCGGCGCGGCGGCGGTTCCGATCCCGCCGCGACCTGCTGGTCCGGACGCTCGGCGCCCAGGTACCGGAGGGCCGGGTCGCCGGCACCGCCGCCGGGCTGCACATCCTGCTCCACCTACCGGACGGCACCGACACCCGCGGGGCGGTCCAGGCCGCGGCCGCCGCCGGGCTACGCCTGGCGGACCTCGACGACTATCGCGCGCATCGGTCGGCGAAACCCGCGCTCGTCCTCGGGTACGGCAACATCAGCGACACGGAGATCCCTCCGGCCGTCGCGCTCCTGCGCGAAGCGTTGCGTTCACCGACGGCCTCGCCACCAACACGTACAGCACAGCTGAGTCATGACGATCGCTGACGCGGGGTTCATGCCCGGCATCGAGCTGTCCCAGGTCCTGTAGGAAGAGACGGTGCGACCGCTCCTCGGGGAGGGCGAGGATGCGGGATGTCAGAACCCGAGATCGCTCAGGCCGGGGTGGTCGTCGGGACGCCTGCCTAGCGGCCAGTGGTATTTACGGTCGGATTCGGCGATCGGGAGATCGTTGATGCAGGCGAGACGGACCTTCATCAGGCCGTCCTCGCCGAAGTCCCAATTCTCGTTGCCGTAAGAGCGGTACCACTGGCCGGAGTCGTCGTGGCATTCGTAGGCGAACCTCACCGCGATCCGGTTATCGGTGTACGCCCACAACTCCTTGATGAGTCGGTAGTCCAGCTCGCGGTGCCACTTGCGGGTCAGGAAGGCGACGATCTCTTCGCGTCCGTTGACAAACTCCGCGCGGTTGCGCCAGCGCGAATCCACCGAGTAGCCCAGCGACACCTTCTCAGGATCGCGTGAGTTCCAGGCGTCCTCTGCCAGCCGGACCTTCTCGATCGCCGTCTCCCGCGTGAACGGTGGCACGGGTGGACGTGTGGTCATGACTGTTCCTCCCGGATGATGGGATCTGCGGGTCGCCCATGAAAGGCATAGCGCGGGCCAGGCATGTGTTATCGGCCAGACCGCTACCTCCTTTAAGGTTAGAGGCCGTTTACCACACTGGCTTGGGAGGACACGTCGGTTCTGGATGCTGACTTTGTCGGCGGAATCGACATACGCACACGCGGATCCGGGCACTGGCCCACTGACCCAGGACCCGGGATCTGAAAGAGCCCTGCGACCGGGCCCCAAATGGTGCGGCGACTGCATACTGACGGCGACGGCCAAGGTGATCTCGCCGGTCACGGGGGCCGAGATGCGCGTCGTCATGGTCTACCAGATCGGGCTTTGCACGAACCGTGCGCGGCAACCATAGGAAGCGTGGTCGGGCTCGCCGTGCTCGAGACCAGAGGGCCGACGTCGGTGCGCGGCTGGACCAGCCCGGTGAAGTCCTGCTGGCGGAGTTTCTTCAGTGAGCCGTCATGCGCCTGTCGTCGAGCCGGGGCGGACGATCATCAGGACCACCACGATCAACCACGCGAGGGCGAACAGGCCGGTGATCATCGACAGGCGGGGCAGCCGGGCGATGAGGGACTCCGCGGAGGCCGGAGTCCGTTCGGGTTTGTCGAGGTGGGTGACCACGTCGTCCTGGGTGCCGAGTACCGCGATGCCGAGCAGGATTGCGGCTACCACGGTCAGAGCCATGGAGGCTATGAGCCAGGCACTGCCCATCACACCCATCACCTGAGCGGTGCCGACACCGAAGGCCGGGACGGAGACGCCGGCCACGGCGTAGACCCGGCAGATCCGGTGCAGCAGCCGGACCGGGCCCTCGGCCGATTCCTGCTCGGGTCCGTCGCCCAGTGCCTGGCGCGCAAAGCGCGGGAACAAGCTCGCCGCAATGGTGACCGGTCCGATGAGCAGGATCGCCCCCAGCACGTGGACGCTGAGCAGGAATTTGGCCATGCCGGTTTCTCTCTTTCACGCGCGCGCTGACGCGGGGGTCAGGCGCGCGGTTTCAGTCTGACTCGAACCGGACCGACGGCTGATCGCGGCGTCGCCCGGAGGTCCGGCCGTCCTTTCGACCGGTGCTCGGCTCGTGGGCGGTGCCGGTGTCGATGGCTATGCTCAGCGGTCAACACCGGCTACCCGAGGGGACGTTGTGCGGCCAGAAGCCCGGTGGGCGCCGCACACCGTCCCGTCGACGTATCGCTCACGCTTCGGTGGATGTCGGGGGACTGTGAACCTTCTGGCGGACGAACAGCGCCGCAGGCACGGCCATGACGATCAGTACGACTCCGCCTATGACGTTGCCCAGGTGCACGGCGTCGGTGAACGCCCTCGGTACCTCCGTTCCCACCACGCGAGCGAGGGATGCGGGGAGGTGTGTCGCGCCGCTGCCGTGTGACACACCCTCCACGATCTTGTCCGCCCGCGGCGAGGGGATGTCCGCCTCGACGAGACGGTCGTGCAGGTTCCGGGGGAAGCGGCTGGTGACGATCGTTCCCAGCACACTGGGGCCGAGCACGGTTCCCAGCTGACGAGCCATGTTCACCGCTGCCGCCGCCATGCCCTGCTGCTGAGGCGGGACACTGTTGACCGCGGCAGCCGTCGAAGGCGCCGTCAGCAGGCCCGCGCCGATGCCCGCGATGAGCAGCCCGGGCCACATCGCTCCGTAACCTCCCGACGTATCGGTCGCGGACAGCGCAAGGGAACCGGCTCCGATGAGGACCAGACCCGCGGTGATCAAGGGGGTGAGGCCGACCCGGTGCACCAGCACCCGGGCGGATACCACGGTGACCAGGAGGAACGTTCCGAACAGTGGTAGCAGGCGTACGCCGACGTCGACGGGGCTGGTCTGTCCCACGCGTTCCATGTAGAGCACGCTGAGCAGGGCGACACCGACCAGTCCGAAGACGCTGACAGCGGCCACGCCCATCACGGCCGAGAAGGAGGCGCTCCGAAAGAGCCTCAGGTCCAGCATGGGGTCGGGGTGACGGAGTTCCACCCGCACGAACAGGAACAGGGATACCGCGAAGACCACGTACATGGTGATGATCGGCGCCTTGGTGTATCCCGTGGACCCGCCCTGAATGATCGCGTAAGTGGCCGAGGCCGTCATCACCGTGCCCAGGACAAGGCCCGCGAGATCGGACTTGCGCGTCGGGTGCTTGGACTCGGCCACGAAGACCGGGGCCAGGAGGAGGGCCGCGCCTGCGATGACGATGTTGGCGATGTAGACGGCGTGCCAGGAGAAGTGTTCGAGCAGGGCTCCGGCGAGGATCGGGCCGACGGCCAGGCCCACTCCGGAGCACGCGGCCCAGATGCCGATCGCGGCGGTGCGCTCGTGCGGGTCGGTGAAAGTGGCACTGACGATCGCGAGGCTCGTCGGCAGCACGGCTGCCCCGCCGAGGCCCGCGATCGCCTGTGCGGTGATGAGCATGCCGGCGCTGTCGGCGAAGACAGCGACCACGCTGCCGGTCAGGAAGACGGCGGCACCCAGGCTGAACACGCGCCGACGCCCCACGAGGTCGCCGAAGGTCCCGGCGGACATCACGAAACTCACGACAGCGAGGCTGTACGCGCTGGTGATCCATACCAGCGTGCTCGCGGTGACGTGCAGGTCGCTCTGTATGTCGCCCAGGGCCGAGATGGTGGAGGTGACGTCGACGAAGGCCATCATGACGCCGAGGCAGACCACCAGGAGGCCGAGCCAGCGGGCCCGCCCGCCGGTGGAGTCCGCGGCGCGGGAAGCCTGGGCCGGAACGGACGCCGTCATCGCACTGCCACCGGCCTTTTCTGCGAGACGCCCAGCGACACCACGGCCGCGGCGGCCATGAGGGCCATCGTGACCAGCCATGCGTGACGGTAGGTGTCCAGAGAGGCCCCACCGGAGGCGGTGCCGAGCATGGCGACCAGGATGCTGATGCCGACGACCGATCCGATCTGGGTCGACATGGTCACGACGGCGCTGCCGGTAGCGGCCTGCTCGGGGCGCAGGCCGACCGTCGCGGAAGAGACGACGGTCGGGAGCGCCAGCCCGGCGCCGAACCCGAAGAGCAGCCAGCACGGGAGGACTCCGGAAGCGTAGTTCGGGTCGTTGTGCAGCAGAACGGCGAAGAGAAGGATGCCGGCAGAGGCGATCGCACTGCCGACCGCCGCGATGACACCGGCCGGGATCCGGAACCGGCGCTGGAGGGTTTCACTGGCAGTGGCGGCCACCGCGAAGCCGATCGGGCCGGGAAGGCTGGCGCATCCGGTCTTGATGGCGGAGTAGTGCCAGTGCGTCTGCAGCCAGAGGATCGTCGACAGCAGGAGGCTGCCGAACGCGGCCACTTGCAGCATGCCGGCGAGGTTCCCCGAGGCGAAGATCCGGTCACGGAAGAGGGAAAGGTCGACCACGGGCACCTGGTGGCGTGACGAGCGGAGCAGGAACGCGGCAAGCCCGACCACTGCCACCACCAGAGACATGATGACGCGGGTGTCCGACCAGCCCCAGTCGGGCGCCTTGACCACGCCGAGAGCCAGGGCGCCGACCATGACGATCAGCAGGACGCCGCCGAGCATGTCGGGGATGCGGGCGTCTTGTTCGTGCTTGGCGTTGGCCACGAGCCGGGCGGCCATCACGATGGCGAGCAGCCCGACGGGAATGTTCACCAGGAACAGCCACCGCCAGGAGATCTGGACCAGCAGTCCGCCGAAGATCGGTCCGCATACCCCGGACAGTGAGCCTGCGGTGAACCAGATCTTGACGTACCGCTCCACCTTGTCGGCGGGGGCGCTCGTCAGGACCAGGCCGAGGCTGGCGGGGGTCAGCAGGGCGGCGCCCACCGCCTGGACGGCGCGGAAGACGACCAGCACCCATACGTCGTCGGCCAGAGCGGCCCCGAGGCTCGCTGCTACGAAGACAGCCATGCCGAGAAGGAAGCCGTTCTTGCGTCCGAAGCGGTCGGCGAGCCGTCCGGCAGGGACGAGAAGGGCGGCGAAGACGATTGCGTAGCCATTCAGCACCCAGCTCAGGTCCGACAGAGAGGTCGAGCCCAGGCCCTGCCCGATGTTCGGCAGGCCGACGTTGGTGATCCATACGTCGAGTTGGCCGAGGAAACTCGCCATGGCCAGCACAGCAAGGATGAGAGCCGGACGGGTGTTTGAGGATCCTTCGCCTCCCCTCTGTGCTAGCGGAGGGGCCATCTGATCTTGCGAAGACATGCGTCTCTTTCCGTTCCGTGGGCTTCGAGGGGTGTCGAGAGCGACTGGCGGCGGAGTTCTGGACCGCCTTGTCAAGAACCCTATGGAGTTCTGGAACGACATGTCAAGAATGCTCGGGTGGCCTTCGAACCGGCCCATGGGGGCCCGCCGGGCACTGGCGGGCGCACCATCAGGTCTGCGGCGGCTCCTCCTTGTGGCGGAACAGGGTCCGGTACTCCTGGGGGGAGGTGCCGAGATGCCGGTGGAAGGCGGCCCGCAGGGAAGCGGGGGCGCCGAAGCCGGTGAGGCGGCCGACCTGCTCGACGGGCAAGGAGCCCGCCTCCAGCAGTTCGCGTGCCCGGTCGATGCGTGCGTCGGTCAGCCAGGCCATCGGCGTGGTGCCGGTTTCCTCACGGAAGCGGCGGATGAAGGTCCGCCGCGACATATGGGCGTGCTCCGCGAGGTCGTCCACGGTGAACGTGGCCGCGAGGTTGTCGAGCATCCACTCCCGCAGGGGGGCGAGCTCGTCTCCGCTGGCTTCGGGGCGGAACTGTTCGATGAACTGGGCCTGGCCTCCCCGTCGCCGTGGCGGCGCGACGAGGTCTCGGGCGCGCGTGTTCGCCGCCGCCGCACCCAGGTCGGTGCGGATCAGGTGCAGACACAGGTCGATCCCCGCCGTCACGCCGGCGGACGTGAGGATGTCGCCGTCGTCGACGTAGAGCTGGTTGGGCAGCACATCGACGTGCGGGTAGCGCCGCCGCAGTTGCTCGGCATGCCGCCAATGCGTGGTGGCGGGGCGCCCGTCGAGCAGTCCGGCCGCGGCGAGGGCGAAGACCCCGGTGCAGATGGAGACGAGCCGGGCGCCCCGGGCGTGAGCCGCCCGCAGCGCCGTCAGGAGTCCCGGTGAATGGATCGTGTCGATGTCGTCGTAACCCGGGACGATCACCGTGTCGGCGCCTTCCAGTGCTTCGAGGCCGGCTGCGACAGTGATCACGAAGCCGGACACAGGCACGGGTCCGGGCCCGTTGTCGGCGCACACGGTCAGCTCGTAGTACGGGTCCGTCGAGAAGATCTGCGTCGCCGCGCCGAATTCGAGCGCGAGCACACCGGGCAGCACGAGCACGGCGACATGATGTCTGTTCGTCATAGTGGCACGACAGTAGCGCTGCATGGCACCCGTGCCACTTTTCGCACGCGATCCGCTCTCGTAGCGTCACATCATGACCAACACACCCCCCACCCTCTCGACCAGGCTGCACGAGGGTGTACTCGCTCTCCCTTCCGGGCCGCTGGTCGAGGCGAGCCTCGCCGCAGCCCGCGCCGCGGTGCATCCGTCCGTGCTGAACCACTGCGTCCGGGGCTTCTACTGGTCCCGCCTGTTCGCCGCCCACCAGGGGGTTCTGAACGACGCGGACTACAACGAGGAACTCCTCTTCGCCGCCAACGTGTTGCACGACCTGGGCACCGGGCCGGACGCACCGGGCCTGCACCGGTTCGAGATCGAGAGCGCCGATCTCGCCGCCGCTCTGCTGACCGGTCTCGGCGCCCCGGCGGGGGATGTCGACAAGGTCTGGGAGGCCATCGCTCTGCACACCACTCCGCAGATCCCCGAACGCATGGGGCTGCTGACCCACCTGACCTACGAAGGCATCTGGGTCGACTTCGGCAAGAACGCCGACCTCGTGGCCGCGGAGCAGAGTCAGATCCATGCCGCGTATCCGCGGCTTCGGATGGCCCACCATCTGGCCGAGGAAGTCCTTGCCCACGGTGCCCGCTCCGAGACAGCGGCGCCTCCCTACGCGCTCGCCTTCCACCTCGCGCAGGAGCGGGCAGCCGACGGCATCACCACCATGGAGCGGGGCGTGGCCGGCGGACCGTGGGGGGAGTAGCGAAGAGCCCTCACCGCCGGTGCCACATCCCCATTCCTTGTCTGAAACGTTCCTGGCTTCCCGAGAAAGCCGGGGAGTCAACCATGAGAAGCGGAGTCAAGCAGTGTCCGATTTTGCGGAGTTCACGTTCCGAGCGCAGCCGGGTTTCGATGAAGCGCTGGCTCGGGAGATCGTCACCGGTTCGATTCCCGTCAGGACGATCGTCATGTACTGCTTCGACCCCCGGGCAGCCGGGGCCGCGCAAGCGGTGGCCGACCACTTCGGCGACGAGGTCTACCCCGGCGCACTTCTCCTCGACGAGACCGGCAGGAGGATCGGCTCCACAGCGACGGTGTTCCCCCTGATCGTCGGGGGCGGTCGCGCCGCGGACGCTCTTCGCTCGATCACGGTCTCCCAACACCTTTTCGGACTCGAGCGAGTCGTCGTCGTACACCACTCCTTCTGCGGAGCCACCTCCTTCACGGCGGAGGGAATCACCGCTGCGTGGAAAGATGAGCAGCACTCCGACATCTCGTCGTTGTACGACTGGGACGGCATCGCCATCACCGACTTCGAGAAGTCGCTCAACTACGACGTGAGCCTGATCCGCAACAGCCCGGGAACCCCGGAGCACGTTGAGATCTACGGCCTCTTCTACGACATCGATTCCGGCGAGCTGACGGAGATCGTCCGCGACGTTCCCGCCGAGGTTGCGCGATAGTCCGCCGTACCCGAGTCGCTTCACTTCCTCAGGGCGTGGCCGCCGGTACGTGGACCAAGACCACGGAGACGGCCAAGGCGAAGTGCCCGGCGGCGGCCAGGCACCTGGCCGCCGCCGTGCTCGGGTCGGACTGCCGCTGTGCTTCGTGGAGCGAGAGCAGTCCGGACAGCACGGCCGAATCGGTTGCCTCGTCAAGGATCTGATCCACGGTGAACCGGCCTGTATTCGCCAGTTTCCGGGCCCGCTTTACGGCCTGTGCCGGATCGTCCAGCAGGTCGGTGAGGAAGTCGGCGCCGACGTCCGCCGGCACGCCGTCCGCCCGGGCCGATACCCCTTCCGTCTCGGCTGTGGCGCATCGCGCGGCGTCCTGAGCACGTGCCGCATCCACCCGGGTACCGGCGGACCGGCGGAGACCGACAAGCGGCCCGAGGTTCACGGGGACGTCGGTCTGTGGGGGAGGGGCCTCGGCGACCGGCCTGTACACCTCACCCGCGGCCTGTGCGCAGTCGCCGATCAGTTCGGTGAGGGTGGCGAGCAGCCAGGCGTGCCGATGACGGCGCGCGAGCGCCTCCGCGCGGCTCGGTTCGGTCATCAGCGGAGCCTCAGTGCCTTCATGACACGGAGGCTCATGCTGATGAAAGCCGCGTACTGCTGATCGTCCATGCCCATCGACGGGGCCAGCGGAAGTATCCGCTGCGTGGCGACGGTCTGCGACTCCGTATAGCTGAGGATGCCTTCGAGGCCGTGCCGACGGCCGAGTCCGGAGTCCTTCATGCCGCCCATCGGGGACCGGACGCTGCCATGGGCGGATGTGTAGCCCTCGTTGATGTTCACGGTGCCGCTCTGCAGACGGGCCGCGATGCGTTCGCCGCGCCGTGTGTTTTTCGTCCACACACTGGAGTTGAGGCCGTACGGCGTGGCGTTCACTCGCTCGATCGCCTCGTCCTCGTCGGTGAATCGGTACACCGATACGACCGGTCCGAACGTCTCCTCCGCATGGACGGCCATCGTGGGCTCCACGCCGTCCAGAACGGTGGGCTCATAGAAGAAGGGGCCGATGTCAGGGCGCGGCTTGCCCCCGGTGAGGACGGTGGCCCCCTCGGCGACGGCTTGATCGACATGCCGGGACACTGTTTCCAGTTGGCGTCGGCCCGCCAGTGAACCCATGCCGACCCCGTAGCTCAGCGATGTGCCGAGGGTGAGTGCTTTGGTGCGTTGGACGAATCGCTCCAAGAACGCGGGTGCGACCGAGGAGTGGACGAAGATCCGCTCGGTCGACAGGCACAACTGGCCGGCCGAGGTGAAGCTCGTGCGCACCGCGCCGTCGGCCGCCTTGTCCAGGTCCGCGTCGGCCAGCACGAGCAGGGCGTTCTTGCCGCCCAGTTCGAGTGAGGCGCCGACCAGACGGGTCGCCGCGCGGGTCGCGACTTCCCGGCCGGTGCGAACAGAGCCGGTGAACGAGACGTAGTCGGCCTGATCCACTACGGCGGATCCGACGCCCCGGCCGTCGCCGATGACGATCTGCCAGACGTCGGCCGGCAGCCCTGCCTCGATGAGCTGTCGGCGCGCCCACAGCGGTGTCAGGGCGCTCTGCGTGTCCGGTTTCGTCACCACGGCGTTGCCGGCGACGAGCGCGGGCAGCGCGTCCGCCAGGGAGAGTTCGAGGGGGTAGTTCCAGGGGACGATCTGCCCGACCACGCCTCGCGGGTGGTGCCACTCGGTGACTTTCGTGAGCAGGGGATACGCGCCGAGGTGGCGCCGCGGCCGGAGGTACGCGGGGGCCTTGCGCCCGTAGTGCCGGGCCACCACGGCTACTCCCTGCACTTCCTCGTGTGCGTGCAGCCGGGCCTTTCCTGTCTCCACCTGGATCAGGTCCATCGCCTCGGCCTGTTTGTCCAGGAGGATGTCGTGAAACCGGAGCAGTACCGCCGCACGCCTTCGCACCGAAAGCGACGCCCATTCCCGCTGGGCCTTCCGGGCCCTGCTGAACGCCACCTCCACATCGTGGGGTGTCGACTCGGGCAGTTCCGCGACGATCTCGCCCGTCATGGGGGTGCAACTCACGGTACGGCCGCTGCCCTCCACCCCTCGCGTGAGGCGAAGCACCAGGTCAGAGGTGACTACGTCGGTCGCCGTCCGGCTGCTTCGTGCCGCAACGGGGTTGCCGTCACCGGTAGCGAGGTCGTTGATTCCGCCGTGCAAGGACATACGTCTCATCCGTTCTGCGGGATTCGCGGGATGCCGCGGACAACGACCCCAGGATTCTGGACCGCTCCGTCAGGAACCGTATGAACTTGTGGAACGGAATGTCAAGAATGGTTGTGCTGCCTGTAGGCTGGCGGCCATGGGGCGCCCACCAGGATTCGACAAGGACAAGGTCGTACAGGCCGTCGAGCGACAGTTCCGCCGTACCGGATACGCCGGTACCAGCGTGGACGACATCGCCAAGGCCGGCGGGCTGGGCCGCGGCAGCCTCTACGCCGCCTTCGGCGACAAGAGCCAGCTGTACCTGCGGACGCTGGAGGCGTACTGCGACCGCACCGAGACCGCCTGGGCGGCCGTACTCGACGGCCCCGATGACACCGCGCTGGAACGGCTGCGCGCATACCTCGTCAAGTCGGCGCGATTCGTGCACGACGACCCCGACGGGCTCGGCTGCATGGTGACCGGCTTCGTCGTCGAGGGAGCCGACCACGATCCGCAGGCCACCGCCCGCGTCAAGCAAGCCCTCGGGAAAATCGAGGGTTCCCTGATCGAGTGTGTTCAGGCCGCGCAGCGGCATGGCGACCTCGACATCGAGGCGGACGCCCACGAAGTCAGCCAGCTGCTCATGGCGATCAACCGGGGCATGGAGGTGCTGGCCAGGGGCGGGCTCGACACGGCCGCGCTGGAGCGCGTCGGCGATCAAGCTTTCGCGGGACTCCCCCTCACGGCACGAGCCCGGTCCCAGCGGACACCCCGCCCAGCCGCCTCAGGCGCTTCCTGAGCGCTGCTCGCTCGAAGGTCCGCGCTGCGCGGTGCGGTCAGCGTTCCGCGGCGAATGACTCGATGTAGCCGAGAGCCCCGTACAGCGCATCACGCAGGGGTGTCGACTCGCCGGCCGCCTGGTCCAGCAGTGCTCCGCCCTGGAACGCGGCGGTGAGCAGGTGGGCGAGCGCGGCCGGGTCGGCCTCCGGCCGCAGTTCGCCGCGCTCGCGCATCTTGCTCAGGCCGCGCCTGAACAGTTCCTGCCATCGTTCGAAGCCGTCGGCCACCGCGTCCCGGTGGGAGGGCTCGTTCTTGACGACCTCGGCGGCCAGGGAGCCGAACGTGCACCCGCCGCGCAGCATGTCCTGCGAGGCGATGTAGGAGTCGGCCCACCGGTGCAGGGCGGCGAAGCTGTCCAGCTCGCCCAGCTCGGGTGCCTGGTGGCGGGCGACGATGCTGTCGGCCTGCCAGGCGAGCACCGCGCGCACCAGGGATTCCTTGGTGGGGAAGTGGCGTGTCAGTTGCGAGCCGCTGACCCCGGCGGCCTCCCGGACCTGCTCGTTGCTGGTGTTCTGCGCGCCATGTTCGTAGATCAGCTCGGCGGCCGCCCTGACGATGCGTTCACGGGTGGCCAGCCCCTTGGCGGTCAGCTTCTGACCCGACGCTTCGCTGGTGGTGGTCATGCCGACCACCTTACTGCAAAAAGGGGCTTGACAACCCATTCTCTGAGATGTCTCCTGGAGGCAGGTCGAAAAAGGGTTGCCAAGCCCATTCTCAAGAGAGGCGGACGGGATGTC
The DNA here is from genome assembly GCF_036227505.1 of Streptomyces sp. NBC_01450. Classification (NCBI taxonomy): domain Bacteria; kingdom Bacillati; phylum Actinomycetota; class Actinomycetes; order Kitasatosporales; family Streptomycetaceae; genus Streptomyces; species Streptomyces sp. NBC_01450. Next base: position 2,181,076 of record NZ_CP109481.1, read on the forward strand.
CACACAGGCTGCACCGCAGGCGGTCGCTACGCCGTCGCACACCGGCCCCGCTCCGGCCGTCGGCGAGGCAGGGCACCCGCGCCGCTGGAGCATCATGGCGGTGCTCGGTGCCGTCGCCTTCATGGCGCAGCTCGACTTCTTCGTCGTCAACGTCGCTCTCGACGGGATCGGGCAGTCGTTCCCGGGCCCGGGTATCGCGAGCGTGTCGTGGGTGCTGTCGGCCTATGCGATCGTCTTCGCCGCCGTGCTCGTGCCCGCGGGCCGGATCGCGGACCACTGGGGACGTAAGAAGATGCTGCTGTCCGGAGTGGCTCTCTTCACCCTCACCTCCGCCGTCGCGGCCGCCGCGCCGAGCCTCGGGGTGCTGGTCGGTACCCGGGCCGTCCAGGCCGTCGGCGCGGCGATGATCGTGCCGACCTCGCTGGGTCTGCTCTACCCGAGCTTCCCCAAGCGCCAGCACACCCTGGTGGTGGGTCTGTGGGCGGGCGTGGGCGCGATCGCGGCCTCGGCGGGCCCGCCCGTCGGCGGACTGCTCGTCACCCTCGACTGGCGGTGGATCTTCCTGATCAACGTTCCCGTCGGCATCGCCACCCTCGTCGTCGGCGCGTTGCTGCTGCCCGAGGTGCGCCGGCCCAAGGGTGCCGCTGTACCGGACGCCGCTTCCGCCCTCGCACTGCTGCTGACCGTGAGCCTGCTGGTGCTCGCCACCGTCCAGGGGCCAGGGTGGGGCTGGACGGACCTGCGCACCGTGGCCCTGTTCGCCGCAGCCGCCCTGGCCGCTGCCGCGACCGTCGAACGCACCCTGCGCGCCAAGGCACCGGTGATCGAGAAGCAGCTCTTCGCCGGCAGGCAGTTCACCGCCGCCACTGTGGCCCTGTTCCTGTTCTCCGCCGGCTTCGCCATCGTCCTGCTCAGCACCGCCCTGTTCATGCAGGAGGTCTGGCACTTCAGCCCACTGCGCGCAGGGGTCTGCATCGCCCCGGCGCCCCTGGCCTCGATCGCCTTCGCCATGAACGCCGGACCCATCCAGAGCCGCTTCGGACGCACCGCCCCCGCCGTGACCGGCACGCTGGCCATGGCACTCGCCGCCGCCTACTGGATCGCGACCGTGCACACCACCCCCGACTACTGGGGCGGCATGTTCCCGGGCCTGATCCTGGTCGGCCTGGCCGGCGGTCTGTCCCAGGCGCCGCTGTTCGCCGCCGCCGGCACCCTCGCACCCGAACGCGCCACCACCGGCAGCGCCGTACTGAACATGAGCCGACAGATCGGCAGCGCCGTGGGCGTGGCCCTCCTCGTCGCCCTCACCCCCCAGGCCACCACCACTGCCTTCAACCATGCCTGGTCCGTCCAGGCCGGCGCCGCAATCGCCGCGGCCACCGCGCTGCTCGCCCTCCGGCCCCGCCACACACCCTGACCACACCGCCGCAGCCACTCGGCGACCGAGCCCGCAAACAGTCACAGCCTCCTGTTGGACGGGCATCGCACCGCCTCACTCATCTTCAGCGGCACCCGCTCGAAGGACCGACGCTGGAAGTCTCACCAGCGCCCTCTCAAGAAACGGAGATCACCGTCATGGAACGCAACCTCCTCGTGATCGGAGCCACCGGCAAGACCGGCGGCCACACCACCGAACTCCTGCTCCAGCGCGGGCACCACGTCCGCGCACTCGTCCGCGGCCTCGACGGGCGCGCCGAGCGGCTCGCCTCCCTCGGAGCGGACGTCGTGGAAGGCGACGTCCTCGACCTGGACTCGTTGGCCGCGGCGACCAAGGGGATCGACGCCCTGTACTTCACCTATCCGATCCGCCCCGGCCTGATGGACGCCACCGTGAACGTGGCCCAGGCCGCGGAGGAGAACGGGGTCCAGGCGATCGTGAACATGTCGCAGATCTCCGCCCGCCGCAACACCGCCAGCAACGCGGCACGCCACCACTGGGTCGCCGAACGCGTCCTGGACCACGCCCCGGTCCCCGTCACCCACATCCGCCCGACCTTCTTCGCCCAGTGGCTGATCGACACCTGGGCCGACGGAACCGGCGAACTGCGCCTGCCGTTCGCCGACGGACGCCACGCCCCCATCGCGGAAAGCGACCAGGCGAAGGTGATCGCGGCCATCCTGGAAAACCCCGCCCCGCACGCCGGCCAGATCTACCCGCTGTACGGAGCCGAGGAACTCAACCACTACGAGATCGCCGAGAAGATGTCGCGGGCGCTGGACCGCGAAGTCACCTACGTTCCCATCGAACTCGACGAATTCGCCGCCATCCTGCGCGGACGCGGCGCGCCGGACCACCTGATCCAGCACCTGCTCGCCGTGGCCGTCGACTACCGCAACGGCGTCTTCGCCGGCACCAACGACCTCGTGAAGACGATCGGCGGCAGCGACCCCCTCGACGTCGAGGGTTTCATCTCCCAAAACCGCGCGGCCTTCGACCTGCGCACCGTCTGAACACTGGAGAAGACAATGAGCGTTTGGTTCATCACGGGATCGTCCCGGGGCTTCGGCCTGGAGATCACCCGAGCCGCCCTCGCAGCAGGCCACCAGGTGGTCGCGACGGCCAGGAACACCCAAACCGTCCGCGCGCAGTTCCCCGACGCCGGCGACGCGCTGCTCACCGTAGCGCTGGACGTGACCGACCCGCAGAGCATCCAGGCGGCCGTCGACGCGGCGGTCGAGCGGTTCGACCGGATCGACGTCCTGGTCAACAACGCCGGCACCGGGCTGCTCGCCGCCGTCGAAGAGTCCGACGACGCCGCGGTCCGCGCGGTGTACGAGACCAACGTGTTCGGCCCGCTCGCCGTCCAGCGCGCCGCACTGCCGGTACTGCGCCGCCAGCGCGCCGGGCACGTGATCAACATCAGCTCCATCGTGGGCTTCGCCACCGCGCCGGGCTGGGGCATCTACGCCTCCACGAAGTTCGCCGTCGAAGGCTTCACCGAGACCCTCCGCATCGAACTGGCCCCCCTGGGCATCCACGTGACGCTGGTGGAACCGGGCTTCTTCCGCACCGGCTTCCTCGACCCCGCCAACCTGCACACCGGCCCCGACATCATCGAAGACTACGCGCCCACCGTCGGCGCGATGCGTGCGGCCGCCGCGAGCCTGAACCACGCCCAGCCCGGCGACCCCGCCAAGGCCGCGCGCGCCATCATCGAGATCGCCGCCGCCCCCGAGCCGCCCCTGCGCCTCCCGCTCGGAGCCGACACCCTGCAAGCCTTCGACGCCAAACTGGACACCTTCCGCAAAGAGATGGACGCCTGGCGGCACGTCGCCCTCGCCACCGATCACGACTAGACGAGTCATTCCGAATGCTGACGGTGTGTCTGGGAACGCAGACAGGGCGTCCAAGATCGTTGTGTGACGAACAACCTAGACGCCCTGCTGACCGCACTGTACGTGAAGATCGACGACGAGATCGGAGGTAGCCGATGGCTTGGCCGACCGCCGCAGCTGACGGATTCTGAGCTGGTCACCCTTGCCGTCGCCCAGGCGCTGCTGGGCTACACCTCGGAGTCGCGCTGGCTGCGGTTCGTGGACTCCCGACTGGGAGCGATGTTCCCGTACGTGCCCAGGCAGCCGGGCTGGAACAAGCGGCTGCGGGCAGCGTTGCCACTGGTCAAGAGGGCAATACGACTGCTGGCCGTCGATACGGACTTCTGGTTCGACAACCACTGGATCATCGACTCCACACCGGTGGAGTGCGGCCGCTCGCGTCCGACGGTGAAGCGGTCGGACATGGCCGGCTGGGCCGGATACGGGTACTGCGCCTCGCACTCCCGGTTCTTCTGGGGCCTGCGCCTGTTCCTGGTATGCACCCCGACCGGGATGCCCATCCTGTGGGCACTGGCGAACCCGAAACTGGATGAGCGGGAGGTGCTGTCGGCGATGCTGGACCGCGAACCGCACCTGTCCACGGACCGGCCGAGCCTGCTGGTGATCGCAGACAAAGGCTTCGCCTCCAAGGAGTTCGAGGCCGATCTGGCCTTCCGGGGCGCGGAGTTGCTGCGTCCTTCTTTCAAGCGCGAGAAGAAGCGCAGGGGCGAGAGCCTCCTGAAGTCGGTGCGGCAGCTGATCGAGTCGGTCAACGACACCCTCAAAGGCCAGCTCGACCTGGAACGGCACGGTGGACGGACCTTCGAAGGTGTCGCCGTCCGCGTCGCCCAACGCATCCTCGCGATGGCCGCCGCGATCTGGCACAACCACAAGACCGGCCAGCCCGTCATACGATCCTTGATCGCTTATGACCACTGACCACATCGGAATGACTCGTCTAGAACAACGCCTCTGAATCAACCTTCTTCGCCACCACGGTCCGAAACCACTCAGGAACTTCGGCCGCACTTCGACCACCCATGACCCGAAGGACGTTCATGAGGTCGGCGACGGCCGTGCGGATGGCGCCGCGGCTGACGCCGTGTTCGCGGGCCAGGGCGGCGATGGACCGACCGTCCGGGTACGCCGTGCGGACGGCGTCGGTGTTCCCGGGTGGGATGGCAGGGCGGCGGCCGCCCTTGCTGCCCTTGGCCTCGGCGGCCCGCAGCCCGTCGTAGGTCAGCTCGCGCTGAAGGTCGCGCTGGAGTTCGCCGGTGGCGGCGAGGGTCTGCACCATGAACTTCATGGTGGACAACAGCTCTCCGATGTGCGGGTGGCGGGCGGTGAGGTCCATCGCGGAGAACGCGCCGTCGCGGATGCGTCGGGCGAGACGATCGCGATGCAGGACGTCGAGCACGTCGAGGATGTGCTGGGTGCCGCGCACGAGGCGGAACATCTCGCAGATGTGCGCGGTGTCGCCCGGCCGTGCGTATGTCAGCAGCTCGCTGAACTTCGGGCGCTGGAGCGGGTGGAGGCGGCTGGAGGTGCCGGCCTGCTCCTCGAAGACGACTGGGTCCTCGATCCCGGCCACGGCCAGGACGAGGTTCTGCCGGGCAGTCGACTGCTGGTCGGTCGAGATCCGTTTGTAGACCAGGTTCGCCACCGAAGGGCCCGTTCCATGCGGAGGGGTCGGACCCTATCTGTCGCCAAACCCTGTCATCAATCACCATCGGATCTGATTGGATCGGCGTCGCCCCGGCGCCCTGGATAGTCCGGGTTCATTGGATGCATGCAGCTCCTGTCGGCAAACGCGTTTGCCGACAGGATCAGCTGCTCCCTCCGATGGATCAACATCGATCTCGCCCACGGGCCTCAGACGTGGAGCTCTGGCGGGAAGCCGGTCCAGCGCAGCTCGGTGGGGAGGTGGCCGGTGTCGTTGAAGAGGAGGACCGCCGGGGGGCGGTCGGGTGCGTAGCGGATGACGGTCAGGGCCGCGTTGGCATGGTTAATGCCCAGCCAGCGCCACTTCGGCGCGTCGAGGGCGGCTCGAACGAGCCAGCCGACGAGGAAGTTGTGGGTGACGACAAGCTCGTGGCGCGGTTCGTCGCCGACGACAGGTCCGGTGAAGTCTGCGAGCGCCGCCGCCGCGAGCCCGGGGCCCTGCTCGCGTTCCTCAGCCGTGAACTGGTCCAGGAACTTGAGCCAGGTGTCGGCTGCCTCCGGCGGCAGCTCTTCGCGTGTCGGCAGGTAGGGGAGGTAGTCGCCAGCAGCTTCGGAGCGACGGTGGGGAACGCCGTCGAGCCGTTCAGCGATCAGCCGGGCGGTCTGTTCAGCACGGGCGAGAGGCCCGTGGTGGATTGCCGCCAGCGGAACCCCACGGAGCCGTTCCCCCAGTAAGGCGGCCTGGTGGCGGCCCGCATCCGTCAGTTCACTTTCGTCCGACGATGCCTCGCCATGGCGGGTGAGATACAGGTAGCGGGCAGCCATACCGGTCATGGACGCGTCCTTCGGTGAAGTCGATCTTACGGACTCATGGAGGGACGCCGACCGGCGCGGGCCGGTTCCACGAGCGGCTGGGGTCGGGCTTCAAGATGTGGGCGTGACACTTGAAGGCAACTCCTAACCCCCGTCGGCTGTTTCCTGCCGACGAAGCGGGTCAGGTGGGGCGTCGGCAATGGCGAGGGCCTTTTTGAGCTCCTCAACAAGCACGGGCTCGATGCGGTACGCGCCATCACTGGCCTGTCCGCACACAGCATGGCGTCCGGGGGAGCCCGAGCCAACCGAATGTCGTACTCGACATATGGTCGGCGCGGTGCTTCACTCGTGACATGGCATCAATTCGTCTTACGCGCCCGACGCTTGAGGTGATCAAGGTGTTGCTGGCGTCCACTGCCGACGATCCCGCCTGGGGGCTGAAGATCTGCGAGGAAGCCGATCTCGGGTCCGGGACTGTTTATCCCATCCTTGAGCGCCTGGTCGACGCTGGGTGGGCGTCCCGGTATGAGGAGACCGGTGAGCACCCGGGTAGGCCGAAGCGGTACTACTACGAACTCACTGCTGCCGGCCAGCAGGCAGCCCACCGGGCCAGGGAGCGGAAGCCTCGTCTTTTCGGACTGCGACCAGCATCCGAAAGGGGCACGGCGTGACCACAGATGAGCGGCGCGCTGAGGGCTCCGGCGCCGGGGCGCTGGCTGTTGTCGCCGTGCTGGCGCCGGTACTGTCCGGCACACTGGCAGCGATTTTGCTGCTCGTCGGCTTCTTCCTGAAGATACTCACCCCCGAGCCGGCGTTCGCCCAGACCCTCCTCACCACCGGCTGGGTGTTTGGCGCGGTAACGGCGGTCACGATCCTGCTCGCCGCGACCGGTCTGCTGTTCACCGCCGTGCGCCATGGCTCGCGGGCGCTGCGCGAGCGAGAGGAGCGTGAGAACCCGGGGAGAACGGTTCACTCAGGCGGCAGGGCTGCCCATCGGACTCTGGATCTCGCCTCCTTTGTTGCCGGAGGTCGTAGGGCAAACCTCCGTGAGGAGTGGGCCGCGGTCCTTGCCGGCGATCCTGGGAACGGCATCGTCCTCTCTTCGCGCCGCAGGACGCGCTACGCCTTCGGCTTCCTCTGGGCGGCGCTGCGGATGCGCCTCCACGACGTCGCTGCTCCACTGTGGATGCCTGTGGACTGGCTGTTGTCGACGGAGTCGCGCACGCACGGGTCCATCGCGCTGGCGGTCGGCGCGCAGGTGGTGTACATCCAGTACGAGGACGGTGTGCACGCCCTCCTGACCGAGGGGTGGGGCTGGTGTGCCGGGTGCGGAATCGCGCTCAAGCTGTTTGTCAGCTGGCTCCGCAGAATTCGCGGCATCGAACTCGCCTCGACGCGCGGCGACTCCACAAACCGCTAGCAATTCGCCGTGAAGCGGCAGACCTGCCCTTGCCGATAACCTTATCCGGCCTGGTCAGAGCCCGTGTGGTGTGGCGCCACACGTGCTCATCCACGCCCAGGACTTGGACACCGTCGAAGCGGGTCGGGTCGGCGATCGGCAGCTGGTGGCCGGTCGCCAGGACGGCGTCGTTGACGGTGGGGCCTTCACCCTTGATCGTGGACACCGGTTGTTATGCGGCGGTGGTCAGCGTAGTTGATCGCTGTTCGTAGTTGATCGGGCTCTGCTGACCGAGGGCTGAGTGCCGTCGCCAGGTGTTGTAGCGGGTGACCCAGCGGAAGACCGCAAGGCGGGCGGCGCGAGCTCCGGGCCAGCGTTTCGCGCCCTTGAGAGTCTCCCTTTTCATGCTGGCGTTGAACGACTCCGCGGCGGCGTTGTCCGCGCTGGTGCCGACGGCCCCGCGTGATCGGATCACGCCGAGGTCCTTGCAGACCTGGGCGAACTCCTTGGAGGCGTACTGGGCTCCGTTGTCGCTGTGGAAGATCGCTCCGCGCAGGTTCCCTCCCCGCGCGCCGGCGGCGGCCTTGAGGGCGTCGGTGACCAGTTCGGTCCGCATGTGGTCGGCGATCGACCAGCCCACCAGACGCTTGGAGTGCAGGTCCAACACCGTTGCCAGATAAAGAAATTGGCCGTCGCCGACCGGGAGGTAGGTTATGTCGCCGACGTACTTCTTGTTCGGCCCAGAGGCGGTGAAGTCCCGCTGGATCAGGTCCGGCACCGGGATGGCGTCGGCTGCGGGGACCGTGGTGCGGACCTTCTTGCGCAGGTGCAGCCCGACGATGCCGAACTTCCGCATGACGCGTTCCACCCGCTTGTGATTGATCCGCAGCCCGGCGCCCTGGAGCTCGGCGGTGACGCGCGGAGCCCCGTAGGTGCCGTCGGACTCGGTGTGGATCGACGTGATCCGCCCGGCAAGTTCGGCGTCCGCACGCGCCCGCCCGGCCCGCGCATCCAAGCCGGCCAGGTGCCGGTAAAACCCGGAACGGGAGAGCCCCAGGATCCGGCACAGCCGCTTCACGCCGAAGGCGTCATGGTGGTCGGCAACGAACTGGAAACGGCTCACCAGCTGGTCTCGCCCGCAAAATACTTCGCGGCCCTCCGCAGGATCTCGCGTTCCAGCTCGAGCTCCTTCACCTGGGCCCGCAGCCGCTTGTTCTCCTTCTCCAACTCGCTGGCCTCCACCGCGCCGGGCACGGCGGCCTGCTCGGCATCCCGCACCCAGGTGCGGAGCGTCTCGTGGTTCACCCCAAGATCCTTGGCCACCGACGCGTACGTCCGGCCCGGGCTGGAGCGGTACAACGCGACGGCATCGGCCCGGAACTCAGGCGAGTACTTCGACGTCCCCAACGGGAACTCCTGTCCTTCGGATCTTCACGATCCAATGATCAGGGTGTCCACGGTCAAGGGGTAACGCCCGTGTGCCAGGACACTCCGAGCCCGGCGGCGATCCGGGCGATCGACATCCGGTCGATGACGACACTCTTCAACGCCCACATCACCGCCTGTGTCGAGAGTTTCGCCCTCGGCGCGGCGGCCGCGGTCGTGTCTTGGCGCCAGACCTGCCCGCAGCCCGAACAGCGGGAGCGGCGGATGTGGACCTGCAGGATCGTTGCCCGCCAGCCGAGCGGGACGTGCGCCAGTCGGCGCAGCACGCTGTCGCGCGGCACCCCAAGACAGCCGCAGGCATGGCACCAGTCATCAGGATCGACCACTCGACAGTGCAACAACGCGTGGTCGGGATGCAGCTGTTGGCCGACCACTTCCAAGCAGAGGTCTAGCCGGCAGGACGTCGTCAGGTCAGCAGGGCGGAAGGTAGCGTCACGCACGAGCCCAGGGCGCAACCACGGTCTTCGGGGATCGGTGATCGTCCGGTGGCGTTTGGCCGATCAGGCGCGGTCGTGGAGAGTGACCTGGTAGCCGTCGGGGTCGGCGAAGGTGAATGTCCGACCGAAGGGGCCGTCGATCGGTGCGGAGACGATGGTGTGACCGTCGGCGACGAGAGCATCGTGAATGGCCTGGACGTCTGTGGCGTGGAGCCAGATCGCGGCACCGATGCCGGGCTGGGCAACGGATGCGAGATCGGTGCCGGGAACGACGTCGCGGAGTGCGAACGCGATCGGCTTCGTCTCGAAGACGACGGCGTGCGGAGGTCCGGCCTGCGAGCGGACGAGGCCGAGGTACCGCTCGTAGAACGCCTGCGAAGCGTCGAGGTCGCGCGCTTGGAGCGAGATGAAGTCGGGGCCGATGGCGGGCATGGTGATGCTCCTTCTTTCGTGTCAGCTTTCTGACACAGGCAACCTATGTCAGAATGCTGACATGAATCAAGACGGTGTCGACCTGGAGACGTCACTGGGCTATCTGCTGAAAGAGGCGTCGAGCGTCCTGCGCGTAGCCATGGAGGAGGTGCTGCGGCCGCTCGGGATGAGCGTGACGCACTACTCCTGCCTCGAGCTGCTGGCTCAACGACCGGGCTTGTCGAACTCCGAGCTGGCGCGGGGCGCGTTCGTGACACGGCAGTCGATGAACGTGCTGCTCCAGGCCCTGGAACGCGAGGGCTACGTGACCAGGCCTGCAGAGGCACCCGTCGGTAAGGTTCTTCCCGCGCAGCTCACGCCTCGCGGCCGACAGAGCCTCGAGAAGGCGACCGTAGCGGTCCGGTCCGTCGAGGTCAGAATGCTGGCCGGTATGACCGAGAGCGAGCAGTCAGGCGCGTTCCGGATCCTGCAGAGCATGATCCATTCCCTGCGCGATGGCAATGACGGTGCATAGCTCGTTCCCCGGCGCACGTCTTGTCGCGCCCGGACAGGAGTGCAGCCGAGCGTGAAAATCCGTGCCGACGACCTCGAAAACCGACAGACCTCGACTACACCCTCTTCTGCGATGAGCCACAAAAGTGGTGGGCTTGACCTGGTCAGAGGTCGGTGTCGTGCACGAGGCCGCCGGGTAGCGGGACGCGGTCAGCCGCGTAATCGCACGCGATGAACCCGGCGACGTCGGCAATCATCCCCGGGATACTGGTCGCCCATGGATGAGGTCGAAGTCGTCGTCGCCCATTCCGAGCGCGCAACTCTGCGCGTCGGCGACGTGTTCCTGAAGGTGGACGCCGATCAGGCGCGCATCGACGTCGAGGTCGAGGCGATGTCCCTCGCGCCGGTGCCGACCCCGGAGGTCCTGTGGCGCAAGCCGCCGGTGCTCGCGATGGCCGCGCTCCCGGGGACGACGCTTGGGCGCCTCGGCGGGCCGTCGACCGGGTCGCCGGCGGCGTGGGCCGCGGCGGGCGCCGCCATCCGGGAGCTGCACGAAGCGCCTCTGCCGCCCCTGCCGGGCCGGGCCGGCCGGAGTATCGTCGCGCTGGCGGCGGAACTCGACGACGAGTGCGAGTTGCTCGTGACGAACGGTGTCCTGCCCGCTGACCTGGTCACCCGCAACCGCCAGGTCGCCGAGGCCGCTCTCCGGCCGTGGACTCCGGCGTTCACGCACGGCGACCTGCAGATCGCGCACGTCTTCGTCGACGGCGACGAGGTCACCGGCATCATCGACTGGTCCGAGGCGGGCCAGGGTGATGCCCTGTACGACCTCGCCACCTTCACGCTCGGACACGAGGAGCACCTCGACGACGTCATCGCCGGCTATGGCACCGACATCGACCTCGACGTGATCCACGCGTGGTGGTCGTTGCGAAGCCTGCTGGTGGTTCGCTGGCTGAGCGAGCACGGCTTCGACCCGTTCGCGCCGGGCTGCGAGGTCGACGTGCTGAGATCCCGGATGTGAGGCTGCGCGGGCCCGACTGCTACGAATGCGTCCTGACGCATCGAGCAGGCCATCCCGTCCGCGTGCGGGCGGCCCGCGATCTGGTCCGGAATTACCAGCGTGACGGTGCGGCCCACCTGGCCCGCCTCGCCGACGACACCACCCTGCACGACAAAGGCCGTTTCCTGGCGGCCCTGGCTCTGGTCCTGGTGGACAAGCATGACGGTGCGGTCCGCCTGGCCCGCCGCACATAAGCGTCCGGAGCGTCCATGTCGGCGATGGTGCGCCAACGGCGGAAGGTGCGCTCCAGGGTTTCCTGGACCAGATCCTCGGCGGCCTCGCGGCTTCCGGTCAGGGCCAGGGCCCCTCGGAACAACGCCCCCGAGTGGGCCGTGACGAAGGACTGGAAATCCTCCCCTGGGTCCAGTCCGGCCGACGTCGAATCGGACCTGCCATGCCGGCTGGGTCGGCTGGTTCGACTCGCCTCGGAAAGCAGTGAATTCCATTTGGCTGCCAGAGCCACACTGCTCCTCCCTGCCTGTCCCCCCTTTAAGCGTGGAGTGGCCCTTTCTGCTGCACCACTTCTTTGAGACCTGCGTCACATAAAAGGAGAAGGGCCGATACGTCTACGGCACCCCGCCGTACGGCTGGCAGGCCCACAAGAACGAACTGACCGAGGAGGAGACGGTGCAAGCCGGTACGACCCGCGCCCGCCAGCTCCGGGACGAGGACGAACTGTCCTACCGCGAAATCGCCGCCGTCTTGGACGCCGAGGGCATCCGACCCCGGCGCCGGTAGCGCTGGCAAATTGACGGCAGCGTCGTCAGCTCTCCGCGGGGCTGGACACGCCTGAGGGGCCAGCACCATGTGCTGGCCCCTCAGGTTTCAGTAGCGGGGACAGGATTTGAACCTGCGACCTCTGGGTTATGAGCCCAGCGAGCTACCGAGCTGCTCCACCCCGCGTCGGATTCCTCTACCCTACGCCAATTATTCGGGCCTCGAGACCATGAGCCTTTTCCAACCTGCTCGCCGCGAGCGTGGTGCTCGACTGGTCATGCACCTTCGGTGTCCAGTCGCTCCGCGGACTGGAGCAGGTACTCGGGCAGTTTTGAACTGGCCGCCAATACCTCGATGCCGATGAGGCGGCCCTGCTCGTCGAAGTCGAGGTTGATCATGCCGTCGACGTCCACTGGATCGCAGGGATACATGCGCGCGGACTTCACGTGGGCCTGCGGTTCGGTGAGGTATACGTACGCTGCGTTCACGGTCTTGTCGTAGGTGACTCTGACGTCTGTCACGGTGAGCGGTCTCCCTTGCTGTCGTTGATGGTGGCGCTGTCCTTGTCCATGCTTCCGGCCACAGCGACCTCAGGCTGCCGTGGCAAGGTGCAAGGCCGGGACGGCCTTGACGATGTCGGTGATGCGGGTGGTGCTGCAACGGAGTTTGCGCAGGAGCCGCCAACTCTTCAAGGTGGCGTCGGCCTGCTCTCCGACGGCTCGGATCCTGGCGTGGGAGGAGTTCACCGCCCGCTTCCCGGCTGGGAGCGTGCTCCAGCAGCCCCGGTAAGGCACCCGGATCGTCCCCCGAGCTCCCTGATATCCCTTGTCTGCCCACGTCCGGATGCCGGCTTGGGTGAGCGCTTCGATGATGCCGTGGGTGCGTGCGGCCTTGATGTCGTGGACGGCACCCGGCAGGGCAGGTGAGGCCCAGAGCAGGCGCCCGAACGCGTCGGCGATGACCTGGACGTTCGTGCCGTGGCACTTGTGCTCGCCAGAGTAGTGGGGGCGATCGGCGGCAATGCGGTCTGTGTGCGGCAGGGTGCCGTCCAGGATCACGAATGCCTTGTTGGCGGCGACGGTCATGGCCTGCTGGAGGGTGGGGGCGAGGGCGGCCAGGACCTCAACCGCCTCGGCGATGTACCGGTAGACGGTGGCCAGCCCGATCCCGATGCCAGCCGCGAGCTGGGTGTACGTGTGCCCGCAGCGCAGATGGGCCCGCGCGAGCAGAGCCTGTCGGCCCGCGGTCAGGCGGCGCCAGCGCGTGCCGCGCTCACGACGCCGGGCTCTCAGCAGGTCGGACAGGTAACGCAGGGTCGGGTTGGACAGATCGATCCCCGATGGGTAGACAAGCACGTGAAGCTCCGGGCGGACAGGTTGATCTTGGTCGACAACCCATCTACCAGGAGCTTCACCATTTCCTCAACGCCGCCCTCAGCCAACCGACGTACTACACAATCAGGTTGGAAAAGCCTCCATGATTGCCTGCCCGCCGCGAGGTGTCGGCGGTCGCGGCTGCCACTTCCTCCGGCCCCCTCACTGGCCGCTAGGCCGTGATTCCGTCGCCTTACCGAGAGCGCGCCGAGCGGCGGACGGATTCCCCTGATGGGCTGGCCTTCCTCGCCTTGGCCTGCCCAGGCCGGCATTGACGTCCACGGTCGGCGAACGTGTACGGGCGCGGCACACAACGCGGGGGAGTGGGATGAGGAGTTGGGAGAGGGCGTTGTCGGTGCTGGAGGTGCTGTACGAGCGCTGGCGGGCGGCCGGGCACACGTCCCGCTGTCACAGGGGTGATACGCGTGCTGTGGTGGCACGCCATGTGCAGTTGTGATGATGGACCGCATGCCTGAGCACGGGGGTGCGGCAGACGAGCCGCAGCAGATTCCAAGGTCACGCCTTGCGGACTACGCAGAGATGATGACGGACCAGCCCGGCGAATCGGCGCCGGTGCGGGGGTCTTCGCAAGAGCATCTGGAGCCGGCCACGCCGGAGCCCGCGCCAGATGGTAAGCGGGTTGAGCGCTCCGGAGCCCACTCTCGATGACCCTGAAGTGGCCGCGCGTCGGCGTGAGTTCGAGGCACTGCTGGGTGAGTTCCGGCGTACGGCGGTCCTGGTACCGCTCGAGGACGGGCCCGGCCCGGACGGCGAACGCGGCCTCCTGACCGCGGACTTGGGCGGCATCCGCTTCATCCTCGCGTTCTCCGACGAGCAGGCCCTGGCCCGCTGTGCGCAGGTTCGCGGCGAGTACCGGCGCGAGTGGACCTTTCAGACGATCCTGGGCGCCCGCCTGCTGGACGTGGCGGTACCGGCGGCCGGAGTGCCGTGCGGGGTGGCCAGGTCAGTTGAGGCCGAGGAGGGCCAGCGCGGCCCTGCGGATGCTGTGCCGCAGTCGCGAGGGCGGCCGCGGTGGCGGGGGTGCCGTACGCCGCGGCCGCCCGGGTCGTGCGGCGGATCGCTGTCGTCTATCGCCGGAGGAAAGTACCCTGGCCGCCTACGACGCCGACGCCGATGGTGAGTCCGCCGGCGATCATCGAGCCGATGACTTCACCGCGCATGCCCCAGTAGTTGATCGTCGCCACCCCGGGCATGAAACTCGCCTGGAATCGCGCGTCCCACCCGATGATGCGGTCGATCGGGTAGTTGAACCATGCGGTTCCCCAGGTGAAGCCCCCACCCAGGGCTATACCTCCGGAGACTCCGTGGAAGGTATAGGGCAGGTCCGTGAAATTGGCGTCAAGAGTGACCTCGAAGATCCCGCCCATCCCTATCCAGACGGGATACTCGGACTGCTCCTTCGCCGCGAGAGACTCCTTGACCTGCTCGGGCACGTTCTCCGGGTCGGCTTTCTGGGCGATCTCCAGGGTCCTGGCGGTCAGAGAGCGGAGCGCTTCCTTCGCCATGACGGAATGACCGTCGACCAATTCTTGTTCGCGAGGGTCCTGCGTTTCGTCGGTCGGAAAAGACATGAATCCCCCTATGTGGTCCCCTCCTTGGGATACGGACAGTACTGCCCCGATTCCGCCGCAACCAGGGCACTGGCAGCCCGGAGTTCGTAAGGAATGAGTCAAAAATGGAATCCGTCGACGCACTTTTCGACGGTTTTGCCGCGCAGGGTGATTGCGAAGTCTCTTGATCATGGTTCGGTGCAGGTCAGTTGAGGCCGAGGAGGGCCAGCGGTCGTTCGTAGGGGCGGACGGCCGTCGTACGGAGTCCGGCGGCGACGTTGGCGTGGCCGACCGCGCGGAGCCGGTTCAGGGCGAAGCTGCGGAGGGTGGCCATGTTCTCCGGCCCGTGTCCGATGCGGAGCTTGGAGGCGTCTTCACGGAAGGCGGTGTCACGAACGAAGTGAAGCCTGTTTTCGATCACCCAGTGCGCCCTCAAGATCGTCGCGAGGCGTTCCGGGGACGCCTGGCGGCTGGTCAGGTCGGTGACCACGTAAACCGTTTCCCGGCTCTGCCTGCCGGTCCGGGTGTCGGTGCGGTGGCGGACGACCTGGGCGGCGTGGGGGAAGTCGATGCCGAGGCCGGTGGCAGTCAGCACCTGCACGACCCTGGTCTCCTTGCGGCCGTGCCCCTCGGTGCGGTCGTAGTACTTCGCAGTCGTCTGCGGCCAGGGCAGGCTTCGCATCTGCCCGTGGAGGTTCTTCTGGTTCCGCTTCACGGTGAAGGCGTAGTGCGCCTTCTTGGTCTCGACGAGGAAACGGGCATGGCCTCGCTGGGTGTGCAGTGCATCGCCGGTCACTGTGACACCCGCCAGGTCAAAGGGGTCCAGTAGAGCGGCGAAGCAGGTGATTTCGTTGGTCTTCTGTGGGGCCCGGAGTTGGGTGACGGTCATCCCGGTGTCGGTCATCGCGGCCAGCAGGTGCGCGGCCGGGGTGGTGCCCCGGCGGGAGCCGCGGACGCTCTTGCCGTCCAGGGCGAGGGGGCGGCGCCGGCCGGGTCGTGTCCGAGGAGGTCAGCCAGGCCGCCGGGGCAGGTGTTGTTGATGACCCGGCGGACAGTCGCGCCACTGGGCGGGACGCGTACGGCCAGGGGAGTCGCGGTACGGGCGCCGAGTCGAGCCAGGACGTCCTGCGGCGCGTTAGCCGCCCACTCGCTGATCGCCGCGAAGCTCTTCGCCCCCCATACCACGGCGGAACAGGCAGTCAGCAGTACTGCCACGAAGGGGTGACGCTTCCCGCGCCGGCACCGCGGATCGGCCAGCGTGGCCAGCCTCTCGGGCGACCGCGGGCATCCGGTGCTTGGCTTCGATGTCGAGACTGATCGAGTCGTGCTCTTCGCTGAGCTGCCGGTCAGGTGATTGTGGTGGGTGGCTGGGGTTCGTAGAAGGTGCCGTCGCGGAGCATGGCGAAGAGGCCGTCGGCCCGACGCCTGGCGAGGCAGAGTGGGGCCTAGGTGTTGCGGGTCAGGACGTTGGTGACGGCGCATAGTGGTGGGCAAGATTGGTGGCCAGGTCGCGGAGGTGAGCCCTGGCTTCGGTGGGGCCGTGCACAGTGATGGCGCTCCCGAACGGCAGTAGTGCTCGCACGTCCTCCAGATGCAGGAAGCGGATCGTTACCTTGCGGCCAGTGGCGGATTCTTCATGGTCGTCCGGGACGAGTCGTAGGCCAAAGATCCGTTGCGCTCGCTCGATCTGTCGGCGGCGGCTGAATCCTGACCCGGTGTGGGCGGTCGAGTTCTGACCCACCGGGTCTGGTTGCCGGTGTTCAGTCGGTGTCGTGTGTGGCGGTGGGGACGCGTCCGAGTTGGCGTCCTCGCATGCGGTAGGAGTCGCCTTTGAGGGAGTGGACCTCGGCGTGGTGGACGAGGCGGTCGATCATGGCGGCGGCCACGGTCTCGTCGCCGAAGACCTCGCCCCAGCGTCCGAAGGGTTTGTTGCTCGTGACGATCACACTCGCTCTCTCGTATCGGTTCGAGACCAGCTGGAAGAACAGGTTCGCGGCCTCGGCTTCGAAGGGGATGTAGCCGACCTCGTCGACCACGATCAGCGGATAGCGGGACAGTTTGGTGAGCTCGGTCTGGAGGTGTCCGGCGTGGTGGGCGGCGGCCAGGCGGTCGACCCATTCGGCGGCGGTGGCGAACGCGACCCGGTGGCCGGCCTGGCAGGCGCGGACCGCGAGTCCGATCGCCAGGTGTGTCTTCCCGGTTCCCGGCGGTCCCAGAAAAACAGCGTTGTCCTTCGCGGCGATGAAGTCCAACGTGCCCAGATGGGCGAGCTGTTGGCGCGTTATGCCGCGCAGATGGGTGATGTCGAGTTCCTCGATCGTCTTGATCGCGGGGAAGCGGGCGGTGCGGATGCGGGCCTCGCCGCCGTGGGACTCGCGGGCGGAGACCTCCCGCTGGAGGCAGGCGACGAGGAACTCGGTGTGGGTCCAGGTCTCCTTCAGGGCGCGTTCGGCCAGGCGTTCGGCGGCGTCCAGCAGGGCCGGGGCCTTCATCGCCCGGGCCAGGAAGGACAGGTCGGCGGCGGTCTGACGGCCGGTCCTGGGCCCCGCCGCCGCGGCGGCGGTCTTGGTGGTGGGCATCAGGAGACCTCCGGATCATCGGCTTGGCCGCCGCCCTCGATGAGGGTGAACATGCGGTCATAGGAGTCGAGTTGGCGTTGTTCGACCTCGACGAGATCACTGGCGGTGGCGGCGTTGTGCCGGCGGGCGGCCTGGGCCTGGGAGGCTTGGTGGTGGCGGTAGTCGCCGCGCAGAACGGCGGCGGCGCGGGCATGGACCGGGTCGGTGATGGTCTGCTGCTTGGCCCAGCACCGTGGATGGCGGGCGACTTCCGCCCCGCCGGGGGCGAGGGTCACGACGACCTCGTCGGTGTCGGTGCGGACCTGGACTTTCTTGCCGATGGCCAGGGGGTGCACGGAGTAGTCGCAGGTGTCGACGCGGATGTAGTGGTCGCGGCCGATGCGGGTGGCGAAACGCCACCAGCGCGGCGGGTCGACCGGCGGCAGCGTGAGCATCTGGGCCCGGTCGGCTTCCCACCGGTCGACGGGGCGGGCGCCCAGGGTGCGGTGCTGGCGCCGGTTGGCGATGGCCAGCCAGGCGGTCAGCTGGGTGGTGAAGTCGTCGGGCCCGGTGAAGGTGCGGCCCGGCAGGAAGCTCGTCTCCAGGTAACCGTTGGCCCGCTCCACCAGCCCTTTCGCTTCTGGATCACGGGGCCGGCAGAGGTAGATCCGGGTGGCGAGCAGGCCCGCGAATGCGGCGAAGTCGCCGGTCACCTTGCCGCGGCCGATGCCGGCCTCGTTGTCCCAGACCAGCATCCGCGGGACCGCGTTCCAGCCGGTCAGCAGCTTCCAGTGGCCGTCGATCAGGTCGCCGGTGGTGCGGGTGGGCAGCATCCGTGCGGCGATGATCCGCGAGTATCCCGAGACCATCACGAGCACTGGAGGACGGCCGGACTGCCCGTATCCGAGCGGGATGTCGACGGGTGGGAACCACAGGTCGCACTGGGCCAGCTCGCCGGGCTGATAGGTGGTGCGTGAGACCGGATCGACGGGCAGATAGGCGGGCCGCAGCTCGCGTACGCGTTCCTTGAGGACGGTCATGCCACGGTCCCAGCCGATCCGCTCGGCGATCACCGTCGCGGGCATCGTCGGAGTCTGCTTCAAAAGCTCCCGGATCTGCGGCTCGACCGTGTCGACCGCCGAACCCTTCGCCGGCCGGGAGTAGAGCGGTGGCCGGTTGGTGGCCAGGGCCCGCTTCACGGTGTTCTTCGAGATGCCCAGCTGCCGGGCGATCGCCCGGATCGGCATCTGCTCGGCCCGGTGCAGCCTGCGGATCTCTGCCCAGTCCTCCACGGAAATCACCCTCTTCTCCTGACCTTCGATCAAGATCAGGTTGGTCAGAAGACCACGAAGTGGGTCAGTTTTGATCCGCCGTCAGAGGGTCACGATTCACCCGTCGCCGACACGATCTGGGTCTGGTCGATGGTGGCGCTGACCTCTATCGCGTGGTTGTGCTCCCACTGATCAATGAGCGCTGCAGCGACGGTGGCCAGGGTCTGGCTCTCGCGGATCCGTCGTGGCTGATCGACTTCTTTCCACGTCGTGATCCGTTCGAGTCGGTACATCCGTGGCACTCGGGCACAGTCGGCGACGAGGTACCAGATGCCGGCCTTGGCGAACAGCCCGTAGGGATCCACGACCAGGTCGCGTGGGCATGACTCGCGTGGGCTGTCGTACTCGATCCGTAGCCGGCGACCTCGCCGCACTGCGCCGATCAGCGAAGCCGGAGTCGTGCCGGAAGCTCGTGCCTGACGCCAGGGACGGCTGTCCACGTGCACTACGTCGGTGAGCGGCAAGAGCTCATGAACTCGACGTGGCTGTGTAGCGACGATCTTGGAGAGCGCGCGCTGGCTTTCGACCGATGCGTTGAGCTCCGCACGTTGCTTCTCATCCAGCCCGGTGAGCGACAGATGATCACGCTCGCCCGGTGTGAGTCGCGTGAGGTCGAGCCCGGACCCGGGCAGCATGGTCACGCCTCCGAGGCGGCCCCGGTGTGCGGTCACCGGCAGACCGGCGTCGCGGAGCCAGTTCAGGTCTCGGGTGATGGTTCGAAGGGACACTCCGAGCGCTGAGGCAAGTTCCTGTGTGGTCACGGCATCCCTCGATTTGAGGAGCAGCATCAGGGTGAAGAAGCGATCTGGGGTCACACACCAATTTTTTCAGGAATTGCGACACGATGCGGCGCATATCCCGGTCAGGCTGGTGGATGCGTACCTACGACCTGTGAGAAGGAACAACCATGACCACATCCGTCGTGTCCATCGTCTACGTGAACGACGCGCCCGCCGCAGCTCGTTTCTACGGCGACCTCCTCGGCATGAGCCCCTCGTTCGAGACTTCGGGATACATCACATTCGACCTCGGGCCAGGCGCTGACCTCGCTCTGTGGTCTGGCCAGTTCGAGGATCTGTCACCGGACGTCCCGCGCACCAGTGAGGTTTGCCTGGCCATCGACGGTGGACCCGACGAGCTCAACGCGACCTTTAAGCAGTGGAATTCCAAGGGGGTCACGATCCTGCGCGAGCCTCATGATGCGGGGTTCGGGCTGACCTTCCTCGCAGCCGATCCTGACGGGAACCGTATCCGCGTCGCACCGCAGGACTGAAAGGCCGCAATGCGGCAGGCGCGCACGATGGGTGTCGCGCCTGCCGTCGTCTGACTTCGAGAGGACGACGAGTGCCCCACGCGAATGCGCCCCTGAGCGTCGAGGGCCGTAGGCAGCTCGTGAAGCGGTGCCAGACACGTCCCATCGCCCACGTCGCCGCTGAGATGGGCATCTCTCGCGCATGCGCCGGCAAGTGGGTAAATCGCTGGCGGCTACACGGTGATGCGGGATTGCAAGACCGGCCGTCGAGTCCGCACCGGAGTCCGAACGCGACTCCAGCATGGGTCATCGAGCAGATCGAGTCCTGGCGCCGCGAGCACAAGTGGTCCGCGCAACGGATCTCCGACGAACTTGTGAGTATCGGTTTTGTGATCAACCGGCGAACTGTCAGCCGACACCTGACCCGGCTCGGCCTCGGCGAACGCCGCTTCATCGACCCAGGCGGTGAGAACAACCGGAAGCTGGGGAAGACCATCGCCCGCTGGCCCGGACACATGGTGCACCTGGATGTGAAGAAGGTCGGCCGGATCCCTGATGGCGGCGGGTGGCGGATCCACGGCCAGGACAGCGATCAGGCCAAGGTCGCTAGTCGGGCGAAGTCGGCCGGGGCGAAGCGTGGCTACGTCTACCCGCACTCCGTCGTCGATGGTTTCTCACGGCTCGCCTACACACAACCGCTGGGCGATGAGAAGGGCGTGACGGCTGCTTGTTTTCCTCGCCCGGGCGAAGGTCTGGTTCGCCGCCCACGGCATAAACCACATCCACCGGGTCGTCACCGACAATGGCGCTTGCTACCGCTCCGGCGACTTCGCCCGCATCGTCGGGCAAGGCACCCGGCATCAGAGAACCAAACCATACACACCTCGGCACAACGGGAAGGTGGAGCGCTACCAGCGCATCATGGCCGAGGAAGTCCTCTACGCCCGCGAGTTCACCAGCCAGGACGCCCGGTCAGCCGCGATCACAGTGTGGAACATCCACTACAACTACCACCGGCCGCATAGTGCTGCCGCCGGAAAGCCGCCAGCAGCACGCCTCCGCGAGAGCGTCACCAACGTCGAGCCCTCATACACCTAGGCCACGCACCCTGGGCACCGGGGATTCCTGCCGCAACCGAACCGGCGGAGGGCTGAGCAGGCGTACGGGATCCTGATACTGCACCGGCGCCTGGCCCGTGACTACGAGCACCGCACCACCTCGTCCGTTTCTCGCGTCCACTGGCCGATGATCGTCGCGCGCGGATGGACGGCCTGCAGACCCGGCTGCGTGAGGCCGGGACACACCTCGAGCACCTCGCGATCACCCACAAGACCGTCATCGGCCTCGCCGACCGGCTCCCCGCATCCCCGCCGGAGCTGCCCGAGTACACCCGGACTACCCGCGCATCTTCGCTGTCTTCAACGAGGTGACCGGCCCCCTGCGAGCCAAGGACGTCAGCCAGGCCTTCGGCCACGACCTGCTGCCGAAGCTCACCGAAGGCGCCTGGGCCAAGCTGAAGCGCCTGGTCAAACTCGGCATCCTCACCGAAGCCGACACCGGCAACTTCGCCAGGAAGCAGTAGTCGGCGCCGCGGCCAGCACCCCTGCCCCGAGAATCACCCTAAAGCGGGCATTAGCAGGCTAACTATCCCAAGAGAGCTAGTTAAGAGTTTTCCTGCATATTTACTGCGATTGGGGCATGTGGAGGTGCGGTCGACCTGCAGGTATTGCCCGGCGCGACTGCAAGTGGCGCTCTGGGCATTAAGGGTCCGGACTTGCCAGCCTTGATGTCCGAAATGACGGCTTTTGCGGGTGGTCGCAACGTATTGAAACGGTGCTAAATCTCCCAAAACGCCCTCCGACTCTCCGTCGGCATTGTGACGAAGCGACGTGGTGACGACCATCACAAAACACTTGTCATCGCTACCAGTGGGATGAAATATCCGAGCAAGTCGTCGCCGGGCCGGAGCCCACGACGCCGCGCGACGAGCCAAGGGATCGTCGGCAACTCGTCGCCCCTGCGGCGTGTTCGTGTCACGTAGGTCCGCAGCACGACGTCTTCCGGACGGCATTGCCACCACCAGTGCCCGTAGACCGTCCGCAGGGACGGTCCCCTCTCACCCGACTTGAGTTCCACATCTCGCAAGGAGACCGGTCATCGTTATGCGAATAGGCAGCGCAGGCACCACACGGCGCACCCCGGCCGCATTCGCGGCAGCAGGGCTGGTTCTCGCCGCGACAGCTCTTTCCCCGGCGGCCTCCGCAGCCACCGCGATGCCGACTGTGCGGTTCGACCCCACGGCCCAGCAGCAGTCAGGCGGCTCGAACTGGGCCGGCTACGTGACCCAGGGCAGCTTCACCAAAGTCACCGGCTCGTGGACGGAGCCGCATGTCGTCTGCCATTCCAAGAACGACATGTTCGCCCCCTGGGTCGGGCTGGACGGCTGGGGCTCACACACGGTGGAGCAAGCTGGGGTGCAGACCGACTGCTCCAGCGGCTCTCCGGTGAGAACCGCTTGGTACGAGATGTATCCGGCCCCACCGGTGTACTGGCAGGATCCGGTCTCCGAGGGGGACAGCATGACCGCGTCGGTCACCTCCGATGGCGCGGGTGGCTACTCGCTGGCCCTGACCAACAACACCAAGGGTTGGACCGAGCACGTCAAAAAGACGCTTCAAGCAAAAAATGTCAGCGCGGAGGCGGTGATCGAGTCGCCCAACCAGGCCTATCCGGAATTCGACAGCGTGCGTTTCACCCAAGTCACCGTGGACGGAGGGTCCATGGATGCCATGGCGCCGCAGGCGCTGCCCAGTGGCGGCTATACGCCGGGGCCGCTGCTCAACGGCTCGTTCACCATACAGTCGGGCAGCTCGTACCCGCAGTCGGGTAACCCGTACCCGCAGTCGGGTAACCCGTACCCGCAGTCGGGTAACCCGTACCCGCAGTCGGGTAACCCGTACCCGCAGTCGGGTAACCCGTACCCGCAGTCGGGCAGCCCGTACCCGCAGTCGGGCAGCCCGTACCCGCAGTCGGGCAACCTGTACGCACCTCGGTACTGACCTTGCCCAGCCCGCTCTCACCTGAGGATGTTCATCTACCGAACGCGGTCGGCGCCATGGACTCCGACGCGTACACGGGGGGGGGTGTGCGCGTACGGCAGGTTACTTGGGCACACTGCCGAAGGGCTTCCGGCACCGGCTGGTGCGACGGCACGGAGCGGTCGCACCGCCCGAGGCCTCCTGACCGAGTTCCCTCGCCCCGCCACACCAGCAGACCACCGGCCGCGGATCGGCGGATTCCGCCCCGCACCCACACCATCAGGCGACGAGGGGCGGCCTGGTCTGGACGATCCACCGCCGACGCAGTGCAACGGCTACCGCGCCACTGCCCGTCCACGAGAGATTGCCGGCGAGTTCTGAGAGGGCGGCTCGCCCGGAAATGGCGCTCGAGCTTTTGAGGTGGTCCTCGAAACGCCGATCGAGCCCGCGGGCGGCTGCGGCGGCACCAGCATCGCGGCGACCTACTCAGTCCACCTTGGCCATGCGCTGATCTGTCTCGTTCAGCGCCGCTCCCACTCCGCCCGAGTGAGTTCGTACTCGACCTCGCCGTGTTCGGAACCAGGAATCACCTCCGGCCAGTCCCCGGTGTAGTTCCGGAGGAAGGACAGTCCGGACTTCTCCATCACGCGTCGTGACGCCCGGTTGACCGCCATGGTGTTCGCGGTCACCCGCTCCACCCCGAACTGTGTGAAGCCCTTGTCGATGAGGGCGCGTGCTCCCTCCGTGGCATAGCCGCGGCCCCAGGCGGCCTTGTTGAGCCGGTAGCCGAGTTCGACCACGGCCGGCTTGTCTTCGTTCAGCGGCCGGAATTCGAACCAGCCCAGGAACACCTCGGTGTCCTTCTCCTGGGCTGCCCGGTATCCGCGGGTTCCGAAGCACGGGTGGTTGTGCAGAAGTCGCGGCAGGATCCGTTCGAGGATCGCTTCGCGGCTCGTGGGCCGACCGCCGTCGATGAAGCGCATGACGTCGGGGTCATTGTCGAGCGCGAGGAGGCGGTCGACATCGTCGCGGGTGAACGGCCGCAGCACGAGCCGGTCAGTTTCCAGGAAGACACGCATGACGCGATCCTCGGTGACACCGACTGGGAAACTCCACCGGGTTTCGCCGCGGCCGCAGGGTACAGCCATGCCGTGGTTCACCTTTGCCGAGACAGGTCTGGTGGCCAGTCGTCTCGCCCCCACCAGCCTGCGCTCCGGAACAGGGCGGGACGGAGCCCCACAGCGCAGCGGCAGAGGCCGCCGGCGAGGGGAAAGGAAAGTGGGGAAGCCGAAACCAAGCCGCAGTGTCCGATTGTCCGAATGGCGCGCGGATGGCCTACTGGCACTGCCGATGGCCAACTAGGGCGTGCTGTGAAAGTGCTGGTCACAGCCTCTCGTTGAGGACTGTGATCAGCAGGGTCGCTTCTGTGGCGGCAAGTGGCTGGTCAGTTCACCAGCAGGTCGATCACTCCCGTCAGGTCCTCTTCACCGCTGCCCTCGGCCAGGCGGCGGCGCAACAGCTCGAAGTACGGGCTGAGCAGTTCCGGGCTGACACCCTGCTGCTCGGCGGTGCTCAGGAAAGTAGGCGTGCCAGCCACCTGCATGGCGAGGTTGGAGACGACGCCCTTGGTGTAGTCGCCGCTCCGCAACTGATCGGCGGTCTGGTGAACTGCCGGGGCCATCGCGACGAGCCAGTCGGCGAGCAGCGGGGCGAGCGCCGCGGGGTCTATGTCCTCCTTGCGGATCAGGGCGAAGGCGTGTGCGGCCCCGGCGAACATCCCGTACATGGCGCTGAGAAGGGCCACGTCGTGCAGGGCCGCGAAGCCCGCGTCCTCGCCGACGTAGGTAGTGCCGGCCGGGATGCTCAGGGTCTCCTGGTGCCGCTCGAACAGCTCCCGCGAGCCGCTGTAGAAGACGTAACCGCCGGTTTCCGGGACGCCGATCATCGGAGGGACGGCCATGATCCCGCCGTCCAGGTAGCGGGCGCCGCGCTCGCCGGCCCACTCGGCGCGGGCGCGGGCCTGGGCGGGGGTGGTGGTGGTCAGGTTGACCAGGTCCCTGTCGGCCAGGTCGGTGCCGGCCAGCACCTCATCGACCGAGGTGTCGTCCAACAGACAAAGGACGATCAGGGTGTTCGCTGCGACCGCCTCAGCGGCGGTGTCCGCGACCCATGCGCCCTCGGTGGCGAGCGCTGCGGCGCGGGTTGGGGTGCGGTTCCAGACGGTGAGTGGGTGGCCGGCGGCAAGCCAGGTGCGGGTCAGCGCGGTGCCCATCGCGCCGAGGCCCAGCATCGTGACGGGAGTCTTCTCAAGAGGGTTCTGTGCCATGCCGATTAGGCTGGTCGCAGGTCCGGAGGTGATCAAGTACGCACTTGGTAGTGGGTGGTTACCTCGGGGTGAGCGAACACGTCAGAAGGGTGGGGCATGACGACGCTTAACCGGCCGGGCACACCAGACGGACACGTCTGCGGGATCGACACCGCGATGGAGGTGATCGGCGGCAAGTGGAAGGTGCTGATCCTCTGGGCGCTCCACGAGCATCCCCACCGTCGCTTCGGCGAGCTGCGTCGACTGCTTCCGGGGATCACCGAGAAGGTGCTGGCCTCTCACCTACGTGAGCTGGAAGCGGACGGCGTCGTGCACCGCGTCTCCTACGACGAGGTGCCGCCCCGCGTCGAGTACTCGCTGACCGAGGACGGCATGCGCCTCAATGACGCACTCCAGCCGCTGGCCGCCTGGGGCCGCGAGCGGCCGACCATTCGACGGCTAGAGGAGAAGGCGGACTAGGGTCAATACCGTGACTCTGGTGGTGATGTTGGCGGGGTGCTGACACCTGGTCCAGCGTGTATCGGAAGTGGATCACCGGCAAGGCTCAGCGGTCCAGGATCGCACCCTCGGCGGTCGACCTGGGGAGGCGGACCAAGTGGCGAGCGCGGTTTTGGTTCACGGCCTGTATCACCAACCTGAGCACTTCATCCAGGTTGCTGAGGGCCTGCGAACGGCAGGTGTGGACGTGGTTACTCCCGAACTGCATCGGGGCTCCTTGACTGCGGACACGGCGGCAGTGCAGGCCGCGGTTGACGCGCTGGCGGAGCCTCCCCTGGTTCTGGGCCACTCCTACGGGGGATCGGTAATCACCGGTCTGCGCGGAGTCGGGCGTCTGGTGTATCTGGCGGCCTTCGTACCGGATGCGCATGAGAGTGCGGCGAGTTTGGGCGGCTCGTCGCCCCAGTTGCAGTCCGCGATCGAGTCGCAGTCGGATGGCTCTACGCGGCTTCAGCCAAGCCGGGCCGTGGACGCGCTGTACGCAGACTGCCCTGAGCACCTGGCCGCTTGGGCAGCGGGACTGCTACGGGCCCAGGGGGCTGGCTGCGGGCGGGGCGTCCCGGAACGACAAAGCTGGAAACATATTCCTTCCGCCTACGTCGTCTGCGCGGAGGATCGAGCTATCGACCCGGGTCTCCAACGGATCATGGCCGCGCGCTGCGGCTCCGTGCAGGAATGGCAGACAGGTCATTCTCCGTTTGTCGGACGACCGGAGCTGGTCATCGACTTGGTGCAGAAGCTTCTCGATGCCTCCAACACACCGGACGGGGCTATCGGGGGCATCACATCGACTCGTTGATGGCGGCGATGAGGACGGTCGCCTCGTAGCGGACCGCGAGGTTGTCGTATCTCGTGGCCACGACGCGGTGGCGGTCGGGTAGCCGGGTCATGTTGCCATGACCCGGCCCCCTCAGAACCGGGCATGCCTGTTTCCAAGCACCACGGCTCAAGCAAGCCCAAACGCTTCACAGGATCTGCTATTTGGTGGTGCCATCGCGTGCATGAAGTTGCTGATGGCATTCGGAGTGCACGAGTCGAAGATTCTTGACTTCATCAGATCCACCGTCTCGCCGGTAGGTGAAGTGGTGTTTGTGCAACCGCTTCTTCATCGCGTCGAACCAGTCAATCCACTCGCGTGGGC
This sequence comes from Streptomyces sp. NBC_01450, assembly GCF_036227505.1. Taxonomy (NCBI): domain Bacteria; kingdom Bacillati; phylum Actinomycetota; class Actinomycetes; order Kitasatosporales; family Streptomycetaceae; genus Streptomyces; species Streptomyces sp. NBC_01450. Next base: position 2,207,940 of record NZ_CP109481.1, read on the forward strand.
TTTCTGGCTCATATTCCGCGCCGACGATGAGCGCCTGACCACAGAGCGGACAAAGTCCTTTCTGGCGGGCTGCCAGAGTCAGGCTGATTCTGTCCATCGGTGGGGGTGTGCGCGTCTTGCGGCGTTGGCTCCAGTAGTCACCGAGCGTGGGATCGTCAGGTGAGGACTTTCCCTTGACAAGCTGGTGCCGTCTGATGTTGGTCCAGGCGAACTTGGGAAGGTGTGCACCTGTGGTGCGGTCACCGAAGACCCAGTTGTTGTTCTTGGACCGGTTGAGTCTGCCGAAGTACTTGCTGACGATCCAGTGCTTCGACTTCTTCGGGTGGGTGCGTTTGGCCCATTTGTAGGTGAGCGTCCAAACGTAACTATCCAGCGCTGAGAACGTCTTGCTGGATACCACCGTCCGGTAGTACCCAGACCAGCCCCTGACGATAGGGGAAAGTCTGCGCAGTACGACTGTGATGTTCTGCCCGAGGAGAGCCTGCATCTCGGAGCGCAGTCGATTCCGGATTCTCTTCACCGCATCCTTGCTGGGCGTAATGATCAGGCTGTCGCCATGGCGGCGGACATTGAAGCCGAGGAAGTCGAATCCTTCCGATAGATGGAGGATTCGTGTCTTCTCTTCGTTGAAGCGAAGCCCTCGGGGTTCAAGCCAGATGCCCAGTCGCGACTTGACCGTCTCAGCCTCTTCCTTGCTCGTGCAGAACACGGCAAAGTCGTCGGCGTAACGCACCAGAATGGGCGTCCCTTTCGCGGCCCACATCACCTTTCCTTTGCGGGTTGCGAACCGGACGTCTGCGGATTCCTCCATTCCGTGGAGTGCAATGTTGAGCAACAGGGGGCTGATCACTCCGCCTTGAGGTGTTCCCTCGTCGGTGCGAGTGAAGCGTCCGTTGTCGACCACTCCCGCCTTCAGCCACTGGCGGACGAGTTCCCTGGCGGGGAAGCCGCCGACACCGTCGAGCAGGTGGTCGTGGTCGATGCGGTCGAACGCTGCGGCCAGGTCGGCGTCGAGTACCCACTGACGCTTGGCCGCCTTGCCCTTCGCGGTGCTGAAGATCGCCTGGATGGCGTCGTGGCATCCGCGGCCTGGCCGGAATCCGTAGGAGCGTGATTCGAACCGGGCTTCCCACTCAGGTTCCAGCGCATTCTTCACGCGTGCCTGGATTACTCGGTCGCGCATGACCGGGATACCGAGCGGGCGTTGCTTTCCATTGCTCTTCGGGATATAGACCCGCTTGACGGGCTTGGCTCTCCAGGGTTGGGTTTGCTGGCCAATATCGACCGCCATGCGGGCACGCGCCTGGGGGGTGAGTGCCCGTTCCCTGTCGATGCCTGCCGTCTTGCGGCCCTTGCTCTGCTGTGTCACTCGTTTCACACTCACGAGCGTGTTACTGCGGCTCCGCAACATGAGCTTTTGCAGATTGCGGACCTTCTTGAGGTCCCCTTCCTGTGTCGCCTTGAAGATCCGTTGTCTCAGGCGCCGTACGTTTCCCTCAGTGCTGGCCCAGTCGATGCTGTGCCAGTCCAGTGGGTCGCCCTGCGGTCCGTTCACTCCGGAGGTGCGGCCGGCAGCAGGGGCTGTCTGTCGCATGTTCCTCCTTTGCATCTAACTTGTCCGGAAGGTTCTGGCGTCGTTACTCGGGATGGTTCAAAGGCTCACCCGGCCCACGTGGGCACCCTTTCGGGTCAGGTCATTCAGACCTGTATCCGGCGAGTTATAGCCTGGGTTGAAGGACTCCAGGGTTTTCCTCCGACCTTTCGGTCGACCGGCGTTCGCTTCTTGGGCCATCCTGTTCCCGCTGGAGAGTTGGGCCTTCCTTGCGGTTGGCTTACCGGGCCAGAGCCCGGACTCCAACGGGGTTTCCACGTTCCACACACGTAAGTTGCAGCTGGGGTGGGTGCCCCCTCTATCCCGGAACCGGCGGTGTCCTCCTCCCGATCTAAAGTCCTCGGGAGTCGCCTGGCGTGTTCCAACGCCGGGTTCTGTAGCCGCTGATTACGAACCATCGGGCGGCTTCAACCTTACGAGACATCAGCAGGGGTTCACACTGTTCACCCGTCCAGCCTTTCCCTCGCCTGTTGTTCCCCGATGGCCAGGGAACCCTTGGGCTTGAACACTCAGCTTCACACCTCGCTGTTACCAGCGACGCATGTGAGCGCGGGAACGGATTGCAGACACTAATCTGGGGTCAGCACGCTTTCGCTCCCTTCGTGGCTTTCCCACTTAACGTGTGCGACTTCGTGTCGCACCTTTAGGCGGTTGATGCCGCACTCGACCGCGTGCCGAGCCTTGTAGTCCTCCGGGTCGAACTTTGGTGGACGGCCCCCGCGGGAGCCGCGTTTCCTGCGGTTTCGGGCCTGCTCGGCCTTGTCCGGGATCGTGCGGCGAATCCCACGTCTGCGCAAGTAGGTGCGGTACTTTCGGGAGGCGTACGCCTTGTCGGAGCGCACCCGCCTTGGCCTGGTACGCGGTCTGCCCGGTCCCGGCTGGGGCACCCTGACGCGTCAGGACGACCTCGAACTGCGATGAGGCGCCGGCGTTGTCCGGCGGTGATCACGATGGACATGGGCTTCTGTCCCTGCTCGACGGCCAGGTGCAGCTTGGTGGTCAGGCCGCCGCGCGGGCGCCCGATGCCGTGGTCGTCGGGCTCGGTGGCGACGCCGCCGGACGGCTCCTTCTGCAGGTCCCCCTTTTCCGCGCTCCGGGGGCGTGCTGGTGGGCCCGGCAGATGGTGGAGTCGATGTTGAGGTCCCAGGCGATCAGGTCTTCCGCCTCGGCCTGAGCCTGGAGCTGGGTGAAGATGCGCTGCCAGGTGCCATTGCGCTGCCGGCGGCGCAACAGGTCGTACGCCCGGCCCCATGGCCCGTACTCCTCGGGCATGCCGCGCCACGGGAGGCCGGTGCGGACCCGGAAGCGTATGCCGTCGATCAGCTGTCGTTGTTCGGGGTATGGGGCGAGGCGATCTGACGGATGCGGAATGGGAGTGGCTTGAGCCGTTCCTGCCGGTCAGCAATGGCCGTTGTGGCCGTGGCGACACCACCGCGGAGTTCCTCGCCGCACTCACCGGCCACTGGCATCCCGACGCGCAAGCCCGCGCCACCCGGCGCCCCCGGACTGCGCGCCTACCAGCACCCCGCGGCGGCCGCCGGTAGAACGCCGTGTTGATTTTTGCATTTCGCGAACGATGGTTACCCGACGGCCGAACCGTCCTCTCCCGCCTCTTCCCTCCAGCGGAGGAGGTCTTGTCGAGCTTGGAGGGTGTCCGGGTGGGCAGGGCCGAGGACTCGAAGCATGTCCTCGATGACCAGTTCCAGTTCGTTGGCAGCTGTGGCGGGATCTCCAGCCATACCTCGCCAGAAAGCGAGTGGGAGGGCGGCGTTTTCCAAAGTGTGGCGATGCCGACGGCGGCCTGGATAGAAGCTCCGGCCAGCTGTCCCGTGTCGGGGCTGTCCAGCAGCCAGATCAATGGTGTGGAGACGACGCCGATCGCCGCCAGCAGGATGACCGTGATCTTCCGCCCCTGCGACATGCCGGTCCTCCCTCGCTCTTACGCGCCCGCAGCCAAGTCGCTGACGCTCCGCCATTTCGTATTGTCTCGTGCAAGTTTGTTCTGAAACAAGAAACACAGGGCAGCGTGGTCCCGGCGCATACGGTCCGGGCAGCCCGGGGCCGTCCCCTCGGACAGGGTCCGCCGGGCCCCTGCCGGTGCAGAAGCCGCGGTGATGGTGGGGCTGATGTACCGTGTGCGGTCGCCGGGGGATATCGGCCCCAGGTGCCCCCGGCTTCGGCGGCCAGTCGGACGGCAGCTGTACGACATTCCGTCCGTCGGCGGGATGGCCCTCCGCTCCACCGGGCGAGACCCAGGAAATGGTCTGCCGCCTCAGTTTTCCCACGCCCACACCTGGTTCGTCAGGCATTCGCCCATGCACGGCGGAGACCGGCCGATGATGCGAATCATCCTTCTCACCAGGTCGCGCAGGGCGCTGCGAGACACGAGGTTTCTCATTACCTCGCTACCGCGAAGCGATCTGATCGGGATATTTAATGTGGTTTGTCATGATTTTCTGTCAGGTGTCCTGTGGCGCTTGTGTCTTGTCGCTCGGGGGGTGCGGGGCGCTTTGATATGAGGAGAGGCGAACCCGCGAATGAGCGCTCATACTCGTGGACAGGGCGATCTGCCGTGGTATCGGTCAGCTGTCAGCGGCCCGTGGCCGTGTTCAACAGGGTCCTGGTCGGTGGGACGACCCCGGTTCGTGCCGTCGTTGCGTCCGATCCTGTCGGCTCGGGTGGACGGCGTGGGGAGCGCGGCGCGGGGGTGGTATCGGTGGGATGCGCGCTGCTGTCCGGTATGGCGCTGCTGGCGGCCACGGCTCCACCAGTGGCCGCCGCGCCGGTGGGGGCCGTACCAGCGCGGACGCAGAGGGCTGATCCGTCGCAGACCTTCACCTTCACCGGCGCTCCGCAGACCTTGACGGTTCCGGCGGCGGCGGTGGTGACGATCACCGCGGACGGAGCCGGCGGCGCCGACAGCACAGGTACCCCCTGTTCCGTCACGGGGACGGGCGGGTCGGGGGCGCGGGTGGTGACCACCCTCCCGCAAACCACCGCCCCGACAACGTTCACCATCAACGTCGGCGGGACCGGCGGCAAAGGCTGCAATGGCACCGGGGCGGGGGGTGCCGGCGGGTTCAACGGCGGTGCCCCAGGCGGGGGCGTCGTGGTCAGTGGTTCTCAGGCGGAGGGTCCGGGTGGGGGTGGGACGTCCAGCGTCAGTGCGGGCGGCTCCTTGCTGGTGGTCGCCGGGGGCGGCGGCGCTGCCGGCGGCACCGGAGCCGGCTCGACGGGGGGAACGGGGGCAACGGCACGACGGCGGATGGCACCGGCGGTACCGCGGGAAGTGCCACCGGCCCTGGGGCTTCGTCGGGGCAGGGTGGGGGCGGTGGCAGCACCAGCACCAGTACCGGGGGTGCCAGCGGGGCCGCCTGTACCGTCTTGTCTTGTGGCGTCACGAACGGTGGGCCGGGGGGCGGGTTCGCCGGTGCCACGGTCGGTACCGGCGGCACCGGGGGCAGCATCGGCGGTGGCTGCGCCGCCACCAGAACCGGGTCCGGTGGGGGCGGTGGGGGTGGGTACTTCGCCGGCGGGGGCGGCGGCAGCGGCGCCGTCAACAACAGGGGCACCTCGGCGGGCGGGGGCGGGGGCGGTGGTGGTGGGGGCAGCAGCTTCGCCACCCCCACGGGTACCGGCACGTCCTATGCGCTTTCGACGATGGGGACGGCGAACCACAACGGCCAGGTGATCATCTCCTACACGGTCCCGTCTTTGACCATCACCAAGACCCACACCAGGCACTTCACCCAGGGGTGGGATGGCACCTACACCATCACCGTGGGCAACGCGGCCGGGGCCGCCCCGACCAACAACACCACGGTCACCGTGCACGACGCCCTCCCCGCCTGGCTCAGCGCCGACAGCATCCTCGGCACGGGATGGAACTGCACCCTGAACACCCTCACCTGCACCCGTAGCGACGTCCTCCCCGCCGGGAGCAGCTACCCTCCCATCACTCTGAAGGTCGACGTCTCCTGCAGGGCCCACGCCCAGGTGACGAACACCGCAACGGCCACCGGGGGCGGCGACACCACCACCCGCACCGCCACCGACCTCACCAAGATCAAGCGCCACGAGCACGACGAGCGCTGCGAGCGTCACGACCACTGGTAACCCAACCGGACTGTGCCAACGGCGGGGCGCGTCCACCACGACAGCCCTGCCGTCAAGCACGCGCTGCTGATCAGTAGCGGGAGCTCCGCGAGCGCCAAAGCCGACAGTGGTTCATCAGCGGAAGGAAACGGTCACACAGATCGTCCACCGGCTGTCCTCCTACAGCGCCAAGCACTGGCACACCCAGCTCAGCCGGTTCACCGGCACCAGACGCGGCTACGAGGCCCCCGAGAGCGCCGGGCTCGACGTCAAACTCGACACCCTCTTCAAGTGGCTGTCGGATCCCCCCTGCGGATCGACGGAAGCCGCGGCGACTGGAGCGACATCGAAGCGCTCTGGCTGGCCGGTGACCTGCGCGACGAAGACTTCGAGGACCACTTCATCGACGACGTCATCGTCGCCGACATCGGCGAAGGCACAGACGGATGGGAATTCTCTGGCAGCAGCTACTCCGTTGAACTCAGGTGACACACCAGATGGGAAGCCGCGTGTGAGCACCAGCCCTGAAGAGCCCGCGTTACCGCTGATCACCGTGCACGCAGAGGCAGTTGCAAGTGTCCGGCGCCGCGTGTCCGATCTCCTTTGAACCTGGCTCCACTCATCGGCCCCTTGGAATCGATCCTCTAGGCTGGCGTGGTGACTGATGAGCAGGAGCGGGTGCAGCCGTCGGGAGTGTGGGCCACGGCGGTGGGGGTGGCCAGGGTGCGGGCGCTGGAGACCGAGCGGGAGAACGCGCTGTTCCGCGACCCACTGGCACAGGCCTTCGCCACCGCCGGCGGCCTGTGGCCCTCCTCGCCGCCGCCCGGTGACGAGGCCGCGCGACGCCGCCGACTGGGCGTGGCGTTCTCCATCGTCATCAGGACGAAGTTCCTCGATGACCTGTTGCGGCAGGCCTCCGCGTCCGGGGTCCGACAGGTCGTGCTGCTCGGCGCCGGCATGGACAGCCGGGCCTTCCGGATGGACTGGCCCGAGGGCACCCGCCTGTTCGAGGTCGACACCGCCGCGCCACTGGACTTCAAGGCTTCGGTGCTGCGCCAGGAGCGGGCCGTCGCACGCTGTGAGCGGATCACCGTCGCGGTGGATCTGCGTGAGGACTGGCCAGGCGCGCTGGCCGCCGCAGGGCACGACCCGGCGGTGCCGACCGTGTGGATCGCCGAAGGACTGCTGATCTATCTGCCCGAGGACGCGGTGGAGCTGCTGCTGGCCCGGATCAGCGCGCAGTCGGCGGCAGGCAGTCGGATGGGGCTGACATTGGGCTCGCGCGGCGTGATCGAGCGCTTCGGCGCGGACGCCGTGCCGGGATCGGCGGCGTCCATGTGGGTTTCGGAGATGCCCGACGACCCGGTGGGCTGGCTGGCCGGGCACGGCTGGGAGGCCGGCAGCCACACCCTGCGCGAGCGCGCTGCTGCCTACGGCCGCCCGATCAGCACCCCGCCGCAGAGCGAGGAGCGGCCCGGCGGACTGATCTCGGCGGTCCGCCGGTAGAGCGTCTCGACCGGGTCTACTGTCGCGCGGAGCCGGTCGGGCAAGACGATGTCGGGCAAGACGACGTCGGGCAGGTACCGGGCGTTCTGGTGCCGGACGTTGGTCTCGGCGACGACCTCAGGCCGTCGGGCGTGGATCGTGACGTCGCTGCCGACGTCGGCGAACGCCGGTTGGTCCGGCCGCTCGTCGATGTACTCCACCGTGAGCCCGGCCGCGCGCGTCTGCTCCACCACCGACGCCCGCAGCCCGCGCACTACGGCTTGCGTGAGGGACGCGGCGGCCGCAGTGCCGTGGCGACCGCTCAGAGGTGGCCGTCCAGGAACTCCCGTACGTCGGCGATGGTCATAGGCCCCGTGCCGTGGGCCACCACCTCTCCCTCCTTCAGCAGGACGTAGGACGGGGCTCCGGTGATCCCGTATCGCTTGGTCGCGGACGGACAGCGCGTCATGTCGGTGCGGACGGCCGTCAGGCGGCCCGTGTACTCGTCTGCGATGTCACCCACGACGAGGTCCATCGCCCGGCAGGGCTCGATTGCCTTGGGCCATGTCCCGGTGAAGTATGCGAGGACCGGGACTCCGCTCATCCCGAGGATGAAATCGAACTCCGCGTCCTCACGGGGTTGGTGAACCCGCTTCGCCATGGAAGCTCCAGTCCTCGCGTTCCGTCATTGCATCCCCATCTTCCCCCGCGCGGTGGGGCAGGCTGAGTCCGGTCGGTCGTCTGGCTGATTGATGGGCGCGTGAGAGAGTTGCGGTTCCGACCTGCGCGGTTGGGGTGTTCGGCCTGTGGGGGGCGTTGTTGTCCATGCGTGTTCATCCTGCGCGGCCTGGTGATCCGGGCCGGACCGGCCCCTACCGGCTCATCGGCCGACTGGGTTCGGGCGGCATGGGAACGGTCCATGCGGCCCTGGATCCCGGCGGGCGGCGGGTGGCGGTCAAGGTCGTCCACCCGGCGCAGGCCGGCGACGAGGAGTTCCGGGCCCGGTTCAAGCGGGAAGTCGAGGTGTCCCGGCGGGTCACGGGGCCCTGTCTGGTGGCGCTGCTCGCTGCGGACCCCGGCACGGCCGTTCCCTGGCTGGCCACCCCGTACGTGCCCGGCCTCACGCTCGGCGCGCACATCGCCGCGCACGGCCCGCTGTCCGGGGCCCGGCTGTACGCGCTGGCGGTCGGCACCGCGGCCGCGCTGGCGGCCGTCCACGCAGCCGGGGTGGTGCACCGCGATGTGAAGCCGGGGAACGTCATCCTGGCGCCGGACGGGCCGCGGGTACTGGACTTCGGCATCGCCCACGCCCTGGACGGCACCTCGGTTACCCGGACCGGCGTGATGACCGGCACCGCGGGCTGGATCAGCCCCGAGGGCTACCGCACCGGCGCTGTGGGGCCGACCGGGGACGTCTTCGCTTGGGGAGCACTGGTCGCCTACGCCGCCACCGGACGGCTGCCCTTCGGCACCGGCGCACCGGCGCACCGGCGCACCGGACGCGGTCGCGGTTCGGGTGATGTCCGGCGACCCCGACATTGCCGGGATCCCCGACGACCTCCTGACCCTGGTGACGTCCGCGCTGGCCAAGACACCGCAGGAGCGGCCCACGGCCGCCCCGCTGGCCGGGCGGTGCACGGTGCTTCTCGCCGCCCAGACCACCCAGGTCCTGCAGCCGGGGGCCGAGGCGCCGACCCTGGTGGGTGACTTGGTGATGGCCGGATGGGAAGGCCTGCCGGCCGCCGAGGACGACCCGACCTGGACCCTGGCCCGGCGCCGGGTCGCCCGCCGCCGCACCTGGCTCGTTGCCGCGGCCGCCGTCACCGGGTTCGTCGTGGCCGCCGCCGGCGCCTACCTGATCGTGGAACAGAACCAAGACGGGCAGCGGGGCAGCACGCGGGCCGGGGCGGCCACGACGGCCTCCGCCACGGCCTCCCCCGGCGAACGTTCGGGAGCGGTGACCGCCTCCCCGGCAGCAGGCACCCCGGAAGCCGGCCAACAGGCACCCCGGAAGCCGGCCAAGAGGAGAAGACCCCGGCGGCGCCCGTGTCCGCCACGTGCCTGCCGGGCACCTACAAAATGCCCAAGGGCCCGGCGGGCTGCGAGCCCAAGAAGGACATCTGCGCCGTCGGATCCGCGTCCTACGTCAAGGACATTGACAGCCTGTGCGGCGGCCCGCCCACCCTGCAGACGATCAACATCATCTCCGAGCCGTCCACCGGCGGAGACCCAGGTGTCCTGTACTGCGTGGCCTGGACCGGCAGCGGCAGCGGCAACGGCACCTCGCGTGACGCCGTGCTGCTGATGAACGCCCCCGGCTACCAGTGCGGCACCGTCTACTGACACACCGTCCCGAAGGCCGGAGACCCCATTGCAGGACCACGAAGAAGGTAACGGGGGGAGCGCAACCCGCTGCAGGACGTGCTGTGGGCAGCACGGCCTCAGGTGAGGAATCCCGGCCGTGCGCGGCGTGAACTGGCCAAGGAATTCGACCTGTCCGATCACCTCAACTACCCGGACCGCTTCCTGGCACTGCTGGACAGGGTATGGACCTGGGCGACGACCTGCGCAGCGCCTGGGACCCTGCTGCTCGAACCCTGCGAGACGACATCGCACGCCACGTGATCAGGTTCCAGGAGGACTGGACTACCAAGTACCTCGTCGAACAGCTCCGCGCGTTCGAAGCCCCGGACTCCCGCTTCGGGCACTTTCTCGAGGGCCTGGCGTCCCCCGCCGCCCTTCCTGACGAGCAGGCCCAGCACCGATTCGTCGAGCCGGCCAACCGACATCTGCAGCCCGTCGACGCGCAGCTGCGTCTGGAAGGGGAAGACGACGGCTACCCCCTGTTCCAGCTCGTCCAGCTCGTCCAGGTTGGTCGCGGGGCGCGCCGGCGGCCTCGGAATCTCACCTTCGCCACCTTGGGCAAGCCCGACATCCGCTTCACCAGTGCCCTCGACAACGACATCGAGATCGCGGAACGCGCCGACCAGGTCCTGATCTACGACCGCCCGGTCGGCAAGAACGGCCTGCTCCGGTGTGACCTGCTCACCTGGTGGCAGGAGACCCGGGAGAGCAGCGATCCCGAGCAGGCGAACCGGTCCCTCTACGGCCGCATGCGAGCCTCCCTGCCGGCCAAGTCCGAGGGACAGAAGAACCTGTTCTGGCTCTACCACAACAACTAGGCGTGCGCGCTCTGCAGAACCTGCGCATGGACTTTCTCGTGCTGCTGCCCGGAAACCGACGTGTCGTGCTGGAGGTCGACGGCATGCAGCACTACACCCGTAATGCCGAGGCTGAACCCGACAGCGCGAAGTACGCGACCGCGATGGCTGGCGACCGCGACCTGAAGTTCTGTGGATACGAAGTCTTCCGGTTCGGCCACGACGAACTCCGTGACCGTGACGGCGCCCGCCCCGTTGTCACGGAGTTCTTGTGCAACAGCCGCGGCTCCCGGGGTCGACAGCACGCCGGCGAGTACGACCGCAGCCGCGGCGGGGCCGGCGGCGGCGCAGTCCGTTCGCGTTACCGGTCCCCCTGTACGACGGCAACGTGCTCCCCACCGACGACCCCTCCCAGCGTGATCAACCCGAAGATCATCCCACCCGGTCAGTCAACGTGACAGCGCCCTGCGTAAGCCGCTCTTGCCGGCGTCCAGGTCGGGCAAGTCGGCGCGAGCGGACACCGGACGGGGCGGAGTGTGTCAGCTACGGACGAGGAGACCCGTGAGCAGTATGTACAACGCCTGATGCAGGGCGTCCGGGAAGTTCGAGTCCATGAACGCGAAGCTCGGGTCGGCGTCATAGACGGCGCGCACCGCGGGCGCGGGGTGTGTGTGGGTCCACAGGCCGCAGATCAAGACGATGATCAGGTTGGCGCCCTGTTCGGAACGCTGTTGGTCGAGCTCGGGAAAGAGGCGCCGCAGCAGCTCGGCCAGTCCGAGAAGGCTGTCGCGGGCGCCTTCCTTGTATCGGGTCGCGACCTCGATGGAGATGTTGTGCTCCAGTACGCCGGCCTGCGCACTGAGCAGTTCACACAGCATCGGCCGGGCAGCGAAGGACGCGGCCAGCCCGGATGCCACGGCTTCGGTCCTGACGTCCAGAGGGTCGCGCGCGTCCACCAGTGAGCGAAGTTGTTCGCCCGCTTCTGTCAGGAAGTCACGGGCGCTCTGGTCGAGCAGGTCGAGCAGCACGGCTTCACGTGTTTCGAAGTAGCGCAGCACGTTGGACTTGGCGAGCCCGACACGGCGGCTCAGCTCATTGAGGCTCATCGCGGAGACCGGCATCTCGGCGAGCATCGCCGCGGCGGTCTGCAGGATGGTCTGCCTTCGCGCCAGGCGCTGTTCCTCACTCCTCGCCCGCTGGAACGTGGTCATGTCCGAAGTCTACAGACTGGCAGTCTCTTGATTAGAGACCGCCGTCCTCTTGTGTTCAGACCGCCGGTCTCTTATGTTTGTGGCAACGCGAAGCCCACCCGGCCGACGGCCCGCACACCGGGCCTGCCACGAACGAAGGAACTCTCATGTCGAACAAGGTCGCACTGGTCACAGGGGCCTCCTCCGGTATCGGTGAGTCCACCGCACTCCGGTTACTGAAGGCGGGATTCATCGTCTACGGCGCCGCGCGGCGGGTCGACCGCATGGACGCGCTCACCGCCGCGGGCGTGCGCACACTGCCCCTGGACGTCACCGACAGCACCTCGGCGAAGTCCGCGATCGACAGGATCATCGAGGACGAGGGGCGTATCGACGTCCTGGTCAACAACGCCGGCTACGGCTCCTACGGAGCTCTGGAGGACGTACCCCTGGACGAGGCCCGTGCCCAGATCGACGTCAACCTCTTCGGCCTGGCCCACCTCACCCAGCTCGTACTGCCCCACATGCGCAGCCGGCGCAGCGGCACGATCGTCAACATCAGCTCCATGGGCGGGCGCTTCGCCACCCCGATGGGGGTCTGGTACCACGCCAGCAAGTTCGCCGTGGAAGGACTCAGCGACGCGCTCCGGCTCGAACTGAAGCGGTTCGACGTCAATGTCGTCCTCATCGAGCCCGGCTCGATCCACACCGAGTGGGGCGCCATCGCGGCCGACAAGCTGCGCGCCGTCTCCGGTCACGGCCCCTACGCCGAGCAGGCCGGGGCCATGGCGAAGTCCCTGGAAAGCAGCTCCCGGGAGGGGGCCCGGATGACCTCTCCCCCTTCCGTGATCGCGGACGCGGTGACCAAGGCCGCCACGGCCCGCCGCCCGCGCATCCGCTACCGCGTCGGCTTCGGCGCCGGCCCGCTGATCCTGCTCAGCCGGCTCCTGCCCGCCCGTGCCTTCGACGCCCTCATCAAGCGCGGCTCCGGCGTACCGGCCTGACTCCCAGCCCCGTCAGCACAAGGAAAGGCCCTCTGGTGTCCAGTCCCGTCGAGCCCCGCCCCCAAGCCCTGTTCGTCCTGTCCTCCGCCCGGACTCTGCCGCTGAGCAGACCGGCCGGCCACCCAGGGATCCCCACCGGCTTCTTCCTGGTCGAACTCGCCGCGGTCATGGCCGCGTTCGAGAACGACTACGACTTCATCCTCGCCACTCCCGACGGCAACCCGCCCCAGCTCGACATCAACGGCCTCGCCCTCAACTTCCACGCGGCCGGCAACCTGGGCAGTGCCACCGCTCGCACCACCATCCAGAGCGCGGCGAAGCACTCCAGCCCCCAGTCGATGCGCGCCAAGAACCCCGCCCTGCTGGAACGCCGTAACGCCGAACTGGCCCTTGCGCGGCGGCACCTCGGACGTATCCCGGTCTCCCAGGCCCTGCCCAGAACCGACCGTGAGGCCGCCTCCATCAGGGACGACGTCGTCGCGAGCTTCGAATCCCTGCCACAGCGCCGCTACCACTCGATCCCCGAACTGATCCGCCGGCACCGCGACCCGGCCAACGACTTCTCCCTCGACGGCCTCGCGTTCGTCCACATGCCCGGCGGACACGCGCCGATGGTCGACTTCCACGACAACCCGTGGATGGGCGAGCTGTTGCACACCCTCCGGGAGAGTGCCGTGCCGATCTCCCTCATCTGTCACGCACCCGTCGCGCTGACCTCCGCCCGCTACCGCGTCGATGACGAAGGCGCCGTCACCACCGATGAACAGCACCTGTTCAAGGGTGCACGGATCACCACGGTCCCCCGCTACGGCGAGCGAATGATGCTGGAAATGCAGTACCCCAAGGTGCCCGGCGAAGCCACCCGCCTGCCCTACTATGTCGACGTCGCCCTGGACGCGGCCGGGTACGACGTCGGCCTCACCCTGAACCCCGCCGCCGTCAAAGTCGTCTGGGACAACGAGCACAATCTGCTGACCGGCAACGGACCCCAGTCCGTCGACGCCCAGACCGAACACCTCGTGCGGATCACACGGCGAACCCACACCACATGACCCCGCCGGGCCGGCCTCCCTCACGCCACCGTCGAACTCCCGGCCGCCCTCGCCCCACACTCGCCGCAGCAGCACTGGCCGCATCGACGAAGGCGTACCTGATCCTGGACGGAACCCCGCTGCCGATCGACCGGATCGTCGCCAACCGCCCCTTCTGCTCCGGCAAACACAAGAGGCACGGCATGAACGTGCGGGTGATAGCCGGCCCGAAGGGCCGTCTCCGCTGGGTCTCACCGGCGCTGGCCGGCGCCGTCCATGACGTCCGGGCCGCACGTGAGCACGGCATCATCGACGCCTTCACCGAGGTCGGCATCAACTGCCGGGCAGACAAGGGCTACCAGGGCGCAGGCGGCACGGTCCGTCTTCCTCACCGCGGCCGAGGGGACAATCTCTCCGCCGGTCAGCAGGCCGTCAACCGGTCCCACGCGAAGATCCGGGCACTGGTCGAACAGGCCATCGCCCCCCTCAAGTCCTGGCGGCTCCCGCGCAACCTCTCACGCTCCGGCTGCCACTCCTTCTCCGCCCGCAACCGGGCCAGTTCCCCAGCCGGACTCCCGCCGGACTCGCGGCGCTCGGGCAGTGCCTGGGGCGCGATTTCCTTGCGGACCACGTCCGCAGCGACTCGGTGGTGATGCCGAGGTCTGCCACCACCGCCGCGTATGTGCGCTTGCCGCCCGCGGCGCGACAGAGCGCGACCGAGTCCTTCCTGAACTCCTCCGGATACGGAGACCTTCATCCCACCTGGACATCCCTCCCCTGGACCATCAAGATCCATTGCCAGGGTGTCCATGGGAGAACGTCGCGTTGTCGAAGGTGACCGTACCGCCGGCGAACCATGCGTCGCTGAAATCTCCGCCGTCGAGGGCGGCTCCGGTGAAATCCATGTCCCGGCCACACCAGGACGAGACGGACGAGATCAACTCGTTCCTGTAAGGGCTCCTCAAGGGATCCGGCCGACGAAAGCCGAACGGCCCGCCGGGCGAACCGGGGGCCGTCACGGTGTTTCGGATCAGGAGTCGGATTTCAGAGTCAGGAGTCCCCGTCCCTGTGCCCGTGCGAGCCGCCCTTGATACGGATGCTGAGGGACTTCGCGCGCTCATGGTTCTGCGCGTGGTCGATCGAGCGGAACAGCAGTCGGTGCTTGCCGTCGCCGCGCACCTTGATCCGTGAGGAGTACTGCTTCCAGCCCCTGCCGTCGAGGTTGTACTCGGTCCTCGCCACACCGGACAGGTCGTCCGTGGCGGTCAGGGTGACGGTGACATTCGAGTGGTGGACGCCGTGCCTGTCGGGGCGCGGGGTCGTCGTGGCCTTGGTGACCGGTGGCGTGGTGTCCAGCGGTTCGTTCATCGCCTCGTCGGCCGGGGTCATCTCGCTCTCCACCGTCGGCGCCGGCATGCTGCCCGAGGCGTTGGTACCGATGGAGCCGACGCGCAGCAGCAGGTTGCTCCAGTCGTCCCAGCCGGTGAGCGGAGTGCGCTGGCCGTCGCCGTTGACGTCGTAGCTGACCGGCCTTTGGCTGATCTGGCCGTCGCAGTTCCAGTCGACCTGCTCGTCCGCCGAGGGAACGGTGACGTAGGCGCCGCCTCCTCCCGGGTTCGCGCAGTAGTGCTTCAGGTCGTGGTTCCCGCTGCTGGTCGGATAGGACGTTTCGTAGAGGCTGTTCTCGTCGAGTGCGGTGTTCTGGTGGGAGAGATCCATGCTTCCCGTGGTGGACCCGGAGGTGAGGCCCATCTGGTACGCGTAGTTCATCACGCTGAAGTACTGCGGCTTGTGGTTGACGTTGTTGTTCCCGCCGTGCTCCAGGTTGAGATTGTGGCCCAACTCGTGCATGAACGTGCCGGCCTGCTCGGAGACGGTGCCCACCTGATTGGCGAAGCTGCCCAGGCTGACGATGAGGTCACTTCCCGGGGTGGGGGCGATGCCGCTGGAGGCGCTGCCGGACTCCAGGTTGTGTGCCGAGATGGCGTAGTGGAAGATCGGCGCCCGACCGGTGCTCTTGAAGCCTCCGGTCTCCGTCTTGATCTTGTTGAACGCATCCCACTGGTAGAGACCGTTGACCGAGGTTCCCAGGTTCTTCGTCTCCGTGAGTTTCCGGGCCGTGCTCAGGTCTCCCCACTTCGTTTCGGCCGCGAAGTCGAGGATGCTGTCCGGTCCTGCGTCCACGTGCAGGTTGATGCCGGTGCTGGGCGAGTGGCGGTTGTAGGGCGAGTTCGCGAAGGCGTCGACCACCCGCTTGATCGCCTCGGGCGAGAGGGCGTGGCTGTGGTCCTTGTCCGCCATCCAGTCGACCTGGACGAAGACGTCCGGCTTGTCGACGCTGGCCCCCATCGCCGGCAGGTTGATGAACTTCCGGCCGGGCCCGGGCTGGGTGTGGGCGCTGCCGTCGGCCGGGTTGATGTAGATGCCGTTCTGCTTCCAGCTGTCGGGGATCCCGTCGCAGGTCTTGGAGTTGCAGTCGAAGGTGAAGTCGACGGTCGGGTCGAAGCCCTGACCGCCGCTGTGACTGATCACATAGCCGGACGGTACGGACGCGGTGTACCCGGCCGAACCGAGCAGGGGGGAGTCCCACCCGATGTTCACCTGCCCGGACTCCCGGTAGATGTTGAAAGCCACGGTCCCCACGTTGCCGCGAGGATCGTTGCACGCGTCGAGGGTCCAACTGACGGTGGTGCCCGCGTTGATGCGTTCCGGCAGGGTGGTGGGGCACCCGTTGTAGCGGAACGGGCCCAGGGTCAGATCGCGGTCGCTGTTGTTGGTGAACC
This sequence comes from Streptomyces sp. NBC_01450, assembly GCF_036227505.1. Taxonomy (NCBI): domain Bacteria; kingdom Bacillati; phylum Actinomycetota; class Actinomycetes; order Kitasatosporales; family Streptomycetaceae; genus Streptomyces; species Streptomyces sp. NBC_01450. The sequence goes on from NZ_CP109481.1 coordinate 2,224,301, forward strand.
GCACGGTCAACAGGGAACCCGAGCGCAGCGCGGCAGCGGCCGGTGTGCCGGCTGCCGCCAGAGTGACCAGTACCAGGGTCAGCATGCCCAGGATCGTGAGCCTGCCGGGGCGAGACAGGCCTGTGCTGCCGGCTCGTCTCCCGGCAGCATCGACATGACGCTGTGTGTTCATGGCGGCGACGGTAGGGTAACGCTCAGTGTCTGCCTCGCGTGACGCGACGCGGTGTCACTCCGCTGGCCGTCCGTGCATTGCCGGTCTCCGGCAATGATCCCCCCGGATGTTGCAGCCCGTCACGTCGTCGCGTCCCGCTGGGCCTCAGCGGTCGGAGGTGGCCTCCCTCCTCCTCCCCGAGCGTTCGTGTGAGGGGCGGATGAGCGAGGCGAAATCATACGGCCCGCGCGGTTCCCTTACCGGTCAGGGCTGGCATCAGGCATGCCATGAGCCGGCCGACCCGGAGGGGGCCAGCGCTACGCGCACGGAAGTGGTCCTCACACCATCTCGTACTCGCCTTTGAACTGGATGGCCCTGGCTCCCTGCCATACGCAGGTCGAGTCGGAGCGGGTCGAGTGCCTCGGGGTGGGCCGCCAGTCCGGTGGATCCGACCTCGCCGATGAAGGCGGCCGCGTCATTGCAGTGGACAAGCCAGTACGGATCCTGCCAGGCGTGGAAGCCAGGGGTGCGGCGGGTGACCTGCTCGAGGGTCTCCTCGCTGAGTCGTCGAGCCCGTATGCGTCGGTGAATTCGCCTTCGAATTGTTCAGCGGCGCTGCCGTCGGCGATGCACCAGGGGCACAAACTCCCGCTGACATCTTGGGTCGTGTAGAAGGTCGCGGTGTAGATCCATCCTGTGCTGCGGTTGCAGCACGCGCACGTCTCGGAACTCGCGCGGTGACGCGCCGCCGGAACGGCGCAATGCGCAGCGGCCGGCAGGCCGTCACAACACGTTGGAACAAGGCGGCACTCCACACTCGTACGCCTCGCAGGATCGCTGACCCACCCACAGACGATGCCGGGCCCCGGTGGTCTCCAAGGGCACACCGACCCTAGGGGGCCCAGGAAGCTGGTCGGGCGGATACGTGAACGCCGCTGCCACGCCGCCCGCTTGGTCCTCGCCCGTACACACCGGCGCGGTGCGCGCGTACGACGTGATCCGGATGCTGTCGCGGGACGGGCGGGCGACCCCGCTGGGCGACGCGATCGCCCGCTACGGGCGGATCGCCACTGTGCCTCCGGAAGGTCAGCACGATGGCACAGGCGTGTTCCCTGTCAAGTCTTTGTGTTCAGGTTCAGGGCCTCTTTGCTGGTGACCTCTGGGGCGGGTCAGCCCGGTGGATCGCTCGGCAGGGTGGGTGCCCTGCTTTTCCTTTGGCGCGTGGCTCGCCCGATTTGAGGAAAAGCAGGGCCGTGCTGCCGCTCGGCGAGTCCGGCTGTGCGGCCTTCCGACTCAACTGCACGCTCGTCGATCACGCCGGGAGGCTTGCCCGGACCGCTGTCACTATCAGCGGCGGCCGCACACGATCGAGGGGCGTCTCAGGCGGTTGCCGGGCGTCCCTTGAGGTCCTTGCGAAGGATCTTTCCTGACACCGATTTCGGGATGGCGTCGATGAAATCGACGATCCGGACCTTCTTGTGCGGGGCAACCCGTTCGGCGACGTACGACATGATCTCGTTTGCGGTCGGGCCGGCGCCGTCCTGGAGGACGACAAACGCACGGGGAATTTCGCCGCCTTCCTCGTCGGGATGCGCCACGACCGCCACGTCCGCGATCGAGGGATGGGTCAGCAGCACAGCTTCGAGTTCGGCCGGCGGGACTTGGTAGCCCTTGTACTTGATGAGTTCCTTGAGCCGGTCGACCACGTAGACCTCGCCCTTGGCACCGATCTCGATGATGTCCCCGGTGTGCAGGAACCCGTCCGGATCGATGGTGGCCGCGGTTGCTTCGGGGTTGCCGAGGTAGCCCTGCATGACGTTCGGGCCGCGCACGAGCATCTCGCCGGCGGAGCTGCGCCGACCTGGTGTCCAGGCGACGTCCTGGCCGGTCGCCGGGTCGACGGCCTTGAACTCGAGGTTGGGGACGGCCACACCGATCGAGCCGACGGACATGTCCGGATCGTCGAGTGGGGTGAGATGCGAGACGGGGCTGAGTTCGGTCATGCCGAAGCCCTGCATCAGTCGGACGCCCAGTCGCGTCATCAGACGGTTGCCAAGTGCCTCATCCAGCGGTGCGGCGCCGCTGACCACCATCCGAAGGCTCGACAGGTCGTACTGATCGACCATCGGGTGCTTGGCCAGGGCAACCGCTACCGGCGGGGCGATATAGAGGAAGGTGCAGCGGTTTTCCTCGATCTGGGTCAGGAATTCCGCCAAGTCGAACCGGGACATGGTGACCAGCGTGCCGCGTGCTCTGAGGGTCAGGTTCAGCAGGACGTTCATGCCGTAGATGTGGAAGAACGGCAGCACCGCGAGCACCGTGTCGCGCTCGGTCACCTCCAGCATCGGCTCGCACTGAGCGATGTTGGCGACGAGGTTGGTGTGGGTGAGCATGACGCCCTTGGCCAGGCCGGTCGTGCCCGACGAGTACGGCAGCACCGCGAGGTGGGTGGCCGGGTCGACGGCGATGTCGGGTGCGGCCGCGTCCTGGCCGAGCAGGTCGGGCAACGACGGGTAGCCCTCGGTCGGGTCCAGCACGATGAACGCGTCCTGGCCGAGACCCGCCTCCTGGGCGCCCGCGAGCGCGCCCGGCAGGAGCGACGAGACCGTGACGTACGTCGACGCGCCGGAATCGCGCAGCTGGCCCGCGATCTCGTGCGGGGCGTACATCGCGTTGAGCGCCGTCGCGGTGGCCCCGGCGCGCAGGATCCCGTGAAAGGCGATCGCGAAACCGGAACTGTTCGGCGCGTGCAGTGCCACGACGTCGCCCGGCGCGACCCCGCGAGCGGCGAGAGCGCCCGCGAACCGGTCCACCGCCTGTCTGAGCTCGCCGTAGGTCAGCGTGCGGTCACCGTAGACGACCGCCACCCGACCGAGATCGGTCTCGCTCAGCGAGCCGAATATGTAGTCATAGACGCTGGTCGCCGGAATCGCCACGTCGGGATACGTGCTCTTGATGCTGGTCACGGAGTGCTCCTTCGCAGGTTGTGGGATGCAGAGAGTCAGCCGCGGAATGCGTCGGCGAAGATTCCGGGAAGCTTGAGCCAGCTGGGCTTCGCCGCGAACGCGGACAACTTGGCTCCACTGCGGTGGGCTGTCCTGGCCGTCACGAACCACGGCGGTCGCGGGAACAACGAGTTCTCGCCGTGCAGAACCGAGCGCGGGAAGGTGCGGAAGGGGCCGTAGATGACCGAGCGTTCGGTGTTGTCGATGAGGTGAGCGTTGTGGACGACCCCGATGCCGGAGCCCACCTGCTCCAAGGTGTTGCCGGGGAACGCGCCCCAGGTGAAGGGGGCGCCCAGGAACGCCACCGCGCTCCACGCGTTGACTCCGATGGAGCCGTAGCGGAGTCCGGCGAGGATTTCGTCGAAGTCCTTGATCGCGCGCTTGTCCTTCGGGGCTACGGCGATGCTCGCGCCGAGGGTGCCGTCCAGTTCGGTGTTGGCGAACTCCACCGCGGCCTGGAAGAACTCCGCGCCCGTGCCGGCGAGAGCGGTGTGGCCGAGCACGGGTGAGAAGTACTCGGTCGCGAAGAGGTCTCTGCTCGTGGCTTCGGACACCTCGATCAGCAGGCGGCCGGAGTGGTCCTCGGCTTGGGGGTAGGAACTGCGGGCGGCGTCCATCTTGCGGTCGGAGCCGGGGTACCACGGCTCGCGTCGGGGCAGGCGGTCGAAGACGCGGCGCAGCTCGGCGAGGAACTCTTCCTTCTGCTTCCACTCCGCGGACAGGATCAGCGTCTGGGTCGCGATGCAGTTGTGGCCGGAGTTCTGCAGTCGCTGGGTGGCGATCTGCTCGGCCTGGAACTTGAGGTCGGCCTTGCTCCATTTGCCGGGGATGATGATCGTCGGCGAGACGCCCCCGAGCTCGGAGCTGATCGGCTTGTCCAGGACGGGTGTGCCGGCTTCGCGGTTCGCCGAGGCGGTGGCGCCGGTACCCCACACGATCGCGTCGTGGGTCACGGCCGAACCGGTGATGTGCACATGCGCGATGCCGGGGTGCTGGGTGAGATAACCGCCCACCTTCGCCGCGCCGTTGACGATCCGCAGCAGGTTCGCGTCGATCAGCGGCTTGAACGCCGCGCTGTAGGCCTCGGTGAGTCCTGCGAACGTCGGGTTCAGTTTGAGCACGGATGCCCGGTTGAAGGCGACGAGTTCGTAGAGCACGTCCAGCGGCCCGATCGAGGCGATGTTGCCGGCGCCGAGCACCAGCCCGACGCCACCGTTCTCTCCGACGCGCAGCGCTCCGAGACCGGCCTCTCCTCGTGCCTGATCCTCCGGAACGCCCGGCTTGAGCCAGACCTCGCCTGTGAAGCCGTGGAAGAGGGTGTATTCGAGCAGGCTCGACGGCAGCACTTTGAACCGGATCCGGCCGCCGGGTGCCGACTGGGCCTTCACGCCGCTCAGCGGCGACTCGCCCTTTGCCATCAGGGTCAGGCTGTGTGCGACGCGACCGAAGCCGGCCAGCGACGCGTACGGCCCGGAGATCCACTCCTCCCCCTCCATCGAGCCCTCGTGGGTTCCCTTGGCCGCGATCGCGGCCGCGACCCAGTCGTTCGCGTGCCGCGCGATCGACGCCTGTGTTTCCGTGATCAGGGTGGCCCGTTGGTCCAGGCCGAGCCTCGACCAGGAGTCTGCTCCCACGGTGAGGTCCGCGATCGCTCTGTCGAGGTTCGCCCGAACTTCCTTGGTGATCTCGTCGTCGACAGGGTGCGTCTGGGTCGTGCTCATCTCTGATTCTCCTTGGTCGCGTTGACGCGGCGGCGTTGACAAATCGGAGGCTGGTTGGCGTGGCAATGGCCGACCTGTCTGGTCTGGGCGGGCTGACTTCGTGCGTCGCCCGAATACCCCGGAAGCCATCGATGCGAGGAACGCCGCCGGCAAGAAGGCGATCTGCGCCGAGCCCGCGAGGATCGTGATGACGATGGCTGTGCCAACCGCTCCGCCCATGGTTCGCATGATGCTGCTGATCGAGTTGGCGACGCCGGTGTCCTTGTCGGCGACGAAGATGACGAGCGGCGCGGGCATTGCCGCGCAGGCGACAGCAATTGCGGCGCGCGGCGATGCCCGAGACCGTCGCCGGAATGAACTCGATGCAGTGGTCGTGGAACAGCGTCTACGCGGACATGGCGGCAACCCAGAGGGTGGCAGCCGACGCTTCTCCGACGCACTTGTGCCGATGGTCGAGCCGGTGGCGGGCTGATCGATTCCGCGATAGGGCCACGGGTCAGAACCGCGGATGCAGGACCGGACGACCCGCACGATCGCATCCGCGGGCTTCTCGATCCGTGGGTCTGGGGCCTTTTCGAAGCGGATGCCGCCGGGATGGATGCGGAGGCACGTGGTGGTCCGCGCTGACCGTCCACCCCGGCTGTCGGCCGGTTTCAGGGCTGCCGTGGAGAGGAGGTGTACAGGGCGGTCGAAGCGACCTCGAACCCTGCCGCGTGCTTTCCGGCCTCCGCCAACTCAGCGGACTGCAGTGCGGTAGCCACGGCGTCCTCGTCGGCGAACGACATCTCGGCCACCAGATACGGCGTCACGCCGCTGAGCCCGTGTGGGTGGGAGAGGTGGAAGTCGACGAGGCCAGGGATGGCCCTCACCAGCGCGACGTGCTCGTCGCGGTAGCGGGCGTCGAAGGCGTCGGGGTCGGCGGGGCCGAAGTACTCGACGACGATGCGGTTCATGGGTTTCTCCTTGTTCGGTTTAGTAGCCGTCGCGGACGACGAGGGGCTTGCGCAGGCCTTGGGCCAGGGCGGTCGGGGCGTCGTCGAAGCTCACGACGTCGGAGAACACCGGGAGAGGGTCAACGGTGCCGTCGGCGATGAGGGCGAGTACGTCGGGGATGTTCGGACCGACGTTGGGCCGGCCCGTCGTGAACGTCACGCCCTGCATGTACATCGAGAGCGCGGGCACGGCGACGTCCTGCCAGTAGATGCCGAAACTGTGACAAGTGCCGTTCGGGGCGACCGCGTTGAGGGCTGCATGTAGCCCGTCGGGACGGCCGGACGCGTCGAACGTCACTTGGAACTCGCGGCCACGGGGCGCTTCGTCGAGGATCTCGGCGCCCAGTCGGCGGGCAAGTTCAACGCACTCGGGGTCGAAGGCGTCGACGTAGGAGACCGAGGACGCACCGAGTGCCTTGGCGAAGGTGACAGCGAAGACTCCGACCGAGCCGGTTCCTCCGATGACCAGGACGTCGGCGCCCGGCGCATTGCGCAGCGCCGGGGCGACCGCGCCGTAGGTGTCGGAGAGGTTGTCGCCCACCGACGCCGCCGCACGCGCGCTGACACCCTCGGGCAGCGGCGCCAATGCGTAGCCGGCAAAGGGGATGCGGACCGCTTCGGAGAAGAAGCCGCCGTAGTCACCGCCGGTGGGCAGGCCGAACATCGCGTTCCGCGGAACGTTCGTACAACCGGTGGGGCGAGCGGATGCACACGAGGCGCAGGTGCCGCACGCGACATGCCAGGCGGGGACGACCAGTTGACCGGGCTTCACATGCGAGACGTTGTCGCCGACCTCGAGGACCTTGGCCACGGTCTCGTGTCCGAGGGCGAACGGGCCCTCGAACGGGGCCAGACCCGCGATCATGAAGCGGTCCAGGTCGCAGGTCGTCGAGACGACCGGCTGGACGATCGCGTCGTCGTCGGACTCAAGCACCGGCATCGGAACGTCGACGTATCGCAGCTCGCGCTTTTTGACGAACTCGAATCTCTGCATGGGTAGCCCTCCTCAGGACTCGGTCAGGCGGGACTGGGAACCGACGCATGTCGGTCCGGGGCCCCGGGTTGGTGAACGAAGGCCTGTCTCCGCGGGGTTGATGCCAACGCTCATCGATGCATCAGGCAGGTTGTCGTGCCATGAGCGACAAGCCGGCCCTGCTCGTCGCGTACTTCTCCCTGCGGTCGCGGTGCGGCGACCAGCGTGGATGATCTTCCCAACGGCCGTCAGCCTGTTCCCGGACATCGGGACCGTGTGCGTATAGCTGCTGGCGCGCACCAGTCAAGCCGCTTCGACGGCGGGCGTCGTCAGGTCAGCGGGCGCAAATGAGGGCTGAAGGCCGTACGGGGCGGAGCCCTTCGAAGCCACGGGCCCGCTCTGCCAACTGCCTGGTCAACCCAGCGGGTTGGTGGTGCCGCGCAGGGTGATCAGGACTTGGGCGTACATGCGGGCCTTGATGGTGCCGAGGGTGTCGCCGGCCTTGGCCGCCTGCGCCTGGGCGATCTCCGCGGCCGTGGCGCGGACGGCGTCCTCGGTGACCGCGCGGTCAATGATGCCGACGGCCTCGGCGTCGGCGCCGCCGTAACGGCGGCCGGTGAGCATGGCCTCGTGAGCGGTCTGCGGCGCAAGGCGTGCCTGGACCAGGGCGGCCATGCCGGGGGTGAAGGGGATGTTGATGTCCACTTCGGGCAGGCACCAGAAGCCGCGGTCGGCACGCATCACCCGGAAGTCGTGTGCGAGGGAGAGCATCGCCCCGGCCGCGAAGGCGTGGCCCTGCACTGCGGCCACGGTGATCACCGGCAGGGACAGCAGGCGCGCGTAGAGCTGCTGGACGGAGACGACGTAGTCCTGCCACTGGTCGGCGTGTCCGGACAGCCATTCCAGGTCCAGGCCGTTGGAGTAGAACTTGCCCGTGGCGGCGGTGACGAGTGCCCGTGGGCTGTCGCTCTTCTCCACCTCGTCCAGGGCAGCGCCTACGGAAGTGATCCAGTCGGGGTGGAAGCGGTTCTCGCCGTCGCCGAGGTCGAGGACGAAGACGTTGTCCTGGCGGTCGAGGGTGGGCATGGCGGCTCCTTGAGGCGATACGCGTCAGTGGATGTGGGTCGTACGGCTGGGAGCGGGGTCGGCATCGGGGCGGTTGCTCAGTGCATGGACCAGCAGGTCGTGGATCTCGGTGGCGACCGCCTCGATCGGGGCGCTGCTCTGCTGGGCCCGGCACATGACCACCGCTCCTTCCTCCGCGGCGACGACGAGGGCGGCAAGCCGGCGGCTTCGGTCCTCGGTCAGGCCGTGACGCCGCAACATGGCCGTCAACGCCTCCTGCCAGCCGGCGAAGACCGCGCCTGCGGAGCGGGCGAGGTGGGGGGCTTCGTCGTTGGTCTCCACGGCCACCGCCACGATCGGGCAGCCGGCCCGGAAGCGGCTCTTCACGAGTTGGTCGCGCCACATGGTGAAGAACGTGTCGATGGCTGCCACCGGATCGTCGGCCTGCATGGCGGCCTCGATCACGCCGGCCATGAAGTCGCCGGCCAGCTCCACCGCCTCTTCGACCAGCTGCGTCCGCCCGCCGGGGAAGTGGTGGTAGACCGAGCCGCGCGGGGCGCCGCTGTGGGCCAGCACCCGGTCGATGCTGGTCGCGCTCGCGCCGTACTCGCGCAGCAGGGCCGCGGTACTGCTGACCATCCGCTCGCGACTGTCGCTCTTACGAGGGCTCATGACACCACCTCAGTACGCCCCGCGTAGCCGGAGATGGGACCGGCCGCGGATATCCAACGTTCGTCCATGCTGGTCCGTCTTCCTCGCCGTGGAGATGGGGGGCTGCCCACGTAGGCGGACTCGCCGAAGCTAATCTATGGTGAATGACATAGAACATGCAAGGGGGTTCGTGCGCTCCTCCTGGTCCGGCGTCTGTGCCGGAACAGCCGGGGCCCGCCGCGAAGTCGGCAGCGAAGCCTTCCGATCCCCGCCCATGCGACTCGGTACGCAGAGGAGTCCTCCCGTACGGGCCGCAGAGGAGTGAACGATGACCACAGCCGATCCCGCCGAGACCCCGGGCTCGACGGGCGCCAGAGAGCGGCGGCTCGTGGTGCGCACCACTGCTGGTGCCGTGCGTGGCCGCCTGGAGCACCGCCTGGCTGTTCCGCGGCATACGGTTCACCGCGCCGCCGGTGGGGGACGCCCGCTTCCAGGCACCTCGCGCGCCCGAGCCATGGGAAGGCGTCCGCGACGCTTACGCCTCGGGCCGCCGCCTCCGCAGGAGTTCGGATTCAGAGGCATCTTCGACGTCCCGGACGCGGCGACGGGCGACGACTGGCTCACGGTGAACGTCTGGACTCCCGATCCGGATCCGGCCGCCGGGCGCCCGCTGATGGTGTGGATCTACGGCGGCGCGTATAAGCTCGGCCAGGCCGACAGCCCTGGCTACGACGCACAGCACATCGCCCGCGACGGCGATGGAGTCATGGTCACCTTCAACTACCGCGCGGGTACAGAGGGGTTCACCCGCATCGAGGGCGCGCCCGCCAACCGGGGTCCGCTCGACCAGGTGGCCGCGCTGGAGTGGGTACGGGACAACATCGCAGCGTTCGGCGGCGACCCAAGCACGGTCACCGTGTTCGGCGAGTCGGCGGGCGCGGGATCGGTGGCGGCCCTGCCGGCGATGCCGAGCGCGCGGGGCCTGTTCCACCGGACGATCGCGCAGAGCTCCCCCCGGCGGGGCGGGGAAGCTCGCCTGTCGCGCGGCATACCCCGACGCCGGACCGGACGAGCTGATCGAACGCGTCTCCTCGGACTGGCTGTTGCGCATGCCGTCCCTGCACCTGGCCGAGGCAGAAGTTCAGGGCGGCGGCCGGGCGTTCGTCCACGAGCCGACCTGGCCGGGGCCCGGGAAGGGCGGAGTCTTCGGCGCCTGCCACGGCCTGGACGTCCCGCTGCTGTTCGGCACGTTCGAGGCCGACTTCGGGCGCCTGGCGCTCGCCGACGCGGCGGTCACGCCCGAGGCGACGGAGCTGTCGTCCCGCTTCCGTACGGCGTGGACGGCGTTCGCGAGGACGGGAGACCCGGGCCGGCCGGCGTACGACACACGACGGCGGCCGGTGCAGGAACTCGACGCGAAGCCGGGGTCAGGCAGTGCCCGGAAGAGGTGTCGAGGGAATTGTGGCCGGGCCACGGTCTCCCGCCACTGCCGCTGCCGGGCTGACGGCCCCGACCACCTCCCATCCACAGATCACCTACATCCGTACGACAGAGAGCAACCGAGTCACATGCCCACTCAGCTCAACGTCAACGTCTTCACCGCCCCGGAGAAGCCACTGGTGGCAGAACGGCCCCGGCCCTTCGGAGCGCCGACGGCCTGGGATCCGATGACCTCGACCCTGATCTACGGCGAGCGCGATGCCGTCCTGGTCGACCCGCTCACCATCGTCCCCGAGGCCGAGGCACTGGCCGACTGGGTCGCCCTGCACCACCGCAACCTGACCACGATCTACATCACCCATGGCCACCTCGACCACTTCGGCGGCCTCAGCGTGCTGCTCCGGCGCTACCCCGAGGCCCGCGCCATCGCGACACCGGGCTCGGTCGAGCTGGCACGAGAGCACGAAAAGGCGCTGCCGGCCTTCCGTAAGTGGTTCCCGGGGCAGATGCCGACCACGCTCACGCTGCCGGAGCCCTACGAGGACGAGACCTTCACCTTGGAGGGCCACGAGCTGCGGATCATCGAGCAGGGCCACACCGACGGCAAGAACAGCACCTCCTTGTACGTCCCGTCGATCGACCTCGTGGTCGGTGGTGACGTCTTGTACAACCAGTGCCACGCGTACGTCGCCGAGACCACCCCCAAGATCCGCGAGAACTGGATCGCGGCGCTGGACCGGCTGGCGGCGCTGAACCCGAAGACGGCCGTGGCCGGTCACAAGAAGCCCGGCGCCCCGGACACCTCCGAGTGCATCGAGACGACGAGGCGCTACCTCACCGACTTCGGGAGCCTCCAGGAAAAGGCGTCCACCGACCGTGAGTTGTTCGACGCCATGCACACCCTCTACCCCGACTTCGCCGCCAAGCAGGCGTGGTTGATGTTCGGCCTGTCCTGACCAGCCACGCATACACATCCGCAGCACCCCTCAGGAAGGACCCCGCACCATGACCGCGCCGACGGCCCACGCAGCCGGACAATGATCGCCACCAAGCCCGGCCTGACCCGCAACGGATCTGACACGGTCCGCGGTGAACGAGGGGGCCCGGTCCAGCTCGGCATGAAGGCATGGCCCCCGTAGGGCCGCCCCGAATACCTGTGCCAGCAGGCAGAGATGAGCCTGCGACGCCTCGGCCTGGACCACATCGACCTCTTCCAGCTCCACCGCATCGACGTCATCTCCTGGGCACCCGTCGCCGCCGGCGGACTTGGAAGAGGGAGCAGACGACCGGATTGTCCTCGTCGGTAAATGAGATGGACCCCCGGCGAAGATAAGACGTCGGGGGTCCATTTCGTCTTGGGAGTAGTCCCGGGAAAGTGAGACTTTCACTTCGAAGCGACATCATGACGGTGCCGGAGGAGAGTCTCGGCGGCGGAGCCGTCAAGGAGTACGGACCGATATGTCTTCGCCGCTTGGATCTGCGCGCGGATCGGCCTGTTGAGAGCCGTGAGCGCGAGAGTTCGGGCTTGAGGGTGAGGCGTCAGGCGCCGGTGAGATTGCGGGAGGCGTCCATGAGGTGCTGGGTGGTCATGGCGTCCAGGGCGATCGGGGTGCGCTGTTCGAAGCGGCCCGGCTTGGCCCAGTAGTCGGGGGTGTGCCAGTCGTCGTGCTGGACGGCTTCGACGACGTTGTGTGCGGAGGTGTCGACGGAGTCGAGGACGAGCGGTCCGAGGATCTTCATGCCGGCCCGCATGTACCAGGGGGCGATGCGCATGATGTCGGTCTTGGCGGAGCCCGCGTTGATGACGCCGGCGGCGAGGCCGGGTTCAGCGCGGGTGAGATGGGCGGCGTAGTGGTGGTTGGCGAGCTGGATCGGCTTGCGGTCGCGGCTGAAGGCGAAGGGGGTGAACTCGGGGAACCGGGCGAAGTCGGTCTCGTCGGTCGGTGGGATCGCGGCGGTCATCATGAGTACGACCGGCCGTCCGGCCTGGCGCAGGGCGGGCAGGAGGAGCTGGGTGAGGTGGTAGCGGCTGAGGTAGTTGACCGCGAAGAACGGGTGGAGCCCGTCGGCCGTGCGGCTCTCCTCGAAGGTGAACACGCCGGTGGTGTGGACGAGGACGTCGATGCGGTCGTGCTGGGCGAGGACGCGATGGGCGGCGTCGCGGACACCGCCGTGGGTGGACAGGTCGGCGGCGAGGAAGGAGGCCCGGTCGGCGGCGGTGCCGAAGGAGGCGAGAGCGGCCTCGCCCTTGCGAGAGTCACGGCCCAGCAGGACGAGCCGGTGGCCGTGGGCCAGGAGGCTGCGGGCGGCCTGGAGGCCGATGCCGCTGTTGCCGCCGGCGATGAGGACGGTCTTCATGATGCTCCGGGAGAGAAGAGGGAGAAGACGGGCGGCCGTCGGCCGGTGGCATCGCGGCTGTGGGCCTCCCGTCCTCGGTGCGCTGAGGTCAGGCGCCGATGAAGTGCTCGGCCTGGTCGCGACTGGTGTGCAGGGCCCAGGTATGTGGGGGTCAGTCCCGGTCGGCCGACGGGGTGGTGCCGGGCCAGTCGGCGGGCCACGGTGCTTGGAGGGCGGCGAGCATGCGCTGGGAGATGGCACCGAGCTGACGCTGCTGCGCTTTGGTCAGCGGGTCGAAGATCAGCTGACGCACCGCGTCGACATGGCCGGGGGCTGCGGCGACAACCTTGTCCATGCCGTCGTCGGTGAGGGTGGCCAGGGTGGCGCGACCGTCCGCGGGGTCGGGGTGTCGCCGCATCCAGCCGCGCTTCTCCAGCCGGATCACCACGTTGGACAGCCGGGAGAGCGTGCTTCCGGCGTACTGGGCCAGATCGCTCATCCGCAGGGTGCGTTCCGGCGCCATCGACAGCGAGGACATCACCACGTAGTCGAACTGTGCGATGCCCGCGTCCCGCTGCATCCGCGCCTCCAGTGCGGCCGGCAGCTGGGTCAGTACATAGGCGAATGCGTACCACTGCTGCTGGTGGTCGGCATCGAGCCAGCGCGGATCAGCGGTCTCCCGTTCCTCTTCCACGCCCCCAGCATACTCCAAGCTTGAAGTAAGATGGGCAAGCAATTTACTCTTAGCTTGAAGTGATTGAGCGCCACATGGACTTCGGTGCCGAACCTGCCAGGCTCATCGGCGCAGTCGAAGTCCTCGCCGCTTTCGGGCTGATCCCCCCACCGCTCGTCGGCGTCGCGGGATCCTGGTCCCGATGGCTGCAACCGGACTCGCGGCTCTGACGGCCGGTGCGGCCATCACCCATGGGCGCCGCAAGGAGTTCCAGATGATCACCATCAACGTCGTCCTGCCGGCAGCGGCGGCCACCGTCACCTGGGCCGCTTCGGCCCGCACCCCTTCCAGTGCCTGGTCCCCGTTGCGGCGCGGCGGGGACAAGGTTCCGTGGGTAGAACAGCTAGGCGGTTTCGTTTGGATCAGTCGGTCGTTGGTCCGGGTGTGTCGGCCAGCGGTTATCGGAGGCCGTCGTGCGGCGACACGCTGTGTCGCAGTAGTGTCCGGATGGCGAGTTGCGTGGCCGCCTTACTGGCGGGCCGCGGCCTCGTACCGGTCAACTTGATCGCGCAGAAGCTTGATGGCCGTGTCGGCTTCTGCGTCCGCCAGCCCGCCAGTGCCCACGTTGATGAGGGTGGGGCCGTCGAGGGTGAACTGCTGCAGTGCCGTGGTGCCGTCGCTGTCGATGCGCACGCCCAGGGAACTGTCCCCGAGCTTGTCCACGCTCATCGGCGAGTACTTCAGCACTGATCCCTGGTAGGTCTCTTTGTGGCAGGACTCGAGTGCCTTCTCCATCGCGGCGAACGACTCGGCGGCATCGCTCGCGCTCGCGTACTGCCGAAGGCCCACGGAGGCCACCGTGGCGGTGAGCCCGCCGCCCTTCTGGAAGGTTCGGAAGACCTGCACCTGCGCTTTGTGCGGCTGGCGGTAGTCGCAGAAGGTTTTGTCGCCGCTGCTGGTGCTGCTGTTATCGGTTGACCATCCGGCCGGCATCTGCGACAGGGGCAGCAGAGCGGACGTGAGCAGCGGCTTCGTGAGGAGCGCCATCCGCGGAGTCGGGGAGGCGGATACCGGACTGGAAGCCGCCGAGCTGTGCGCAGCGGCGGGTTTTGCAGCCGCGGGCGTGGAGCCGGTGCTGCTGCAGGCACCGAGAGTCGCGGCCGTGACAGCCATGCTGAGTGCGGCGACGTGTTTCCGGTGGGACACGGAGATCGTTCTCCTGAGAGGTGTGAAGAAGTAGCGGAGGAACCGGTACGAAGCGTGAAGCCTATGTGGTCATGGAAACTGCACTGCTTCGGGGTGGGTCCGGACGAGCAAAGTGACCGGAGCAACTCCAGCTCAACCCACCACCCGCACGCCAAGCCGGTCAGTGCGACTGACCCGAAGGGGAACACGCAGGGAACACTTCTGTCGTCGGCGGGCGGACCCGTCTGAAGCCCTCCCACGGATAACACCCCAATACCTGCGGTAGCTTGATCCGTCACCTGCGGTGACGTCCTCCGACCGCTACGTAAAGCGGCCCTGTTATCTGCGGCAAGGGGGAAGAGGCGCCCACCGTCGCGCAGTTGCCGACCGGGAAGGCGTTGACCGTGCGGGCGGCGGCCGACGGTCCCGGCCTGGGCGAAGCGGCTGGCTGTGCCGGGCTCCGAGACCCCGGCCCGCTCGAAGATGGCGATCGACCGGCTGATCGCGCGGCGCGAGGTGCACCTACGGGAGAAGACGCTGTGGCGGATGCTGTATGAGACAGCCGGGCGGGCGGAGGAAATCCTCGGCGTCACCATCGAGGATCTGGACTTCGCCGGGCGCCGTTGCCCGGTCGAGGCGAAGGGCGCCCCGACCAAAGCCCGCCGCCGGGGCCGGGCTCGCGAGGACTACGTGCTGGAGCCCGTGTACTGGGATGCCGGTACCGCTCGGCCGCTGCCCCGTCTGCTGAAAGGCCGCACCCGCGGGCCGGTGTTCGTCACCCACCGCCGCCCGGGGCCGGGCAAGGTCGTCAGCCCCCGCGACGTGTGCCCGGTCACCGGCCTGGCTCGTCTCTCCTACGGGCAGGCCCGCGCCCTGCTCGACGAGCACACGGCCCTGCGCGGACCGGGCACGGGCTGGGACCTGCACGAGTACCGCCACTCCGCCCTGCCCCAACTCGGCGAACTGGGCGCCTCGCTGTTGATGCTGATGGCGAAGTCCCGCCACAAGAAGCCGGAGAACGTCCGCCGCTACTTCAAGCCGTCCCCCGAGGCGATCGCCGAGCTCACGAGCCTGCTCGTGCCGGGCGGCAGCGACCGCTGGGCAGCGTTCCTTGATCCTTCTCGGTGGCAACGGCGGTGGCGGAGAGGAGCGTCGCAGCGGCGAGGCTGCCCCAGAGGGCGGCCGAGCCGTGGGAGGCGAGAGCGGTGACGACCGCCGGGGAGACGGCGAGGCCGAAGCCCGTGGAGAGCTGGAAGCGGGCGAGGGCGCGTCCCAGGACAGGGGCCGGGGCGAGGGTGGTGACGAGCGCGGTGGCGCTGCCGGCATAGATGATCTCGCCGATGGTGCAGACCACGGACACCGTGGCGACGGCCGGGGCACTCCAGCCGTGTCCCAGTGAGGTGGCCGCGAGGAAGCCGAGGTAGGACGCGGCGACTACCACGCCGGCAAGAGCCAGCACGGTCCGCCGGGAGAAGCGGGACATCAGGACGGTGACTGGCACCTGGAGGGTGACCACCAGCACCGTGTTCGCCACGAAGATGGCTGACGACCACACCGGGGATACGTGCAACTGTGTCACCAGGACCAGGGGGAGCGCGATTTCGGTGATGTTGAGGCAGAAGGCGTAGACCACGTTGGCGGCCAGCAGCGCGCGCATCCGAGGTGCGGGCCAGTCGGCCCTGTCCATGGCCGGGGTAGCGGCCGGATGCGTGTGCAGGTGGACCGACCATGCCAAGGCCGCCGCAGCGAGATAGGCGAGCCCGGTGACGGCTGCCAGCGCCTGCAATGCGGTGGTGCCGCCCGCCAGGCACGCGGTGGCGAGGAGGGCACCCGCGCCCAGGCCGGCGTTGCGCAGGGCGCGGCCTGCCGCGAGAGCGGCGTCGCGTTCGCGGCCGTGGGCGACCGTGGCCACGAGGGCTGCATGGGCGGCCGGCCATGCCTGGTTGCCGATGCCGAGGAAGAGTGCCGCCGTCGCGAACAGCCAGACGTGCCCCGCCGGGGCGGCCAGCAGCAGCGCCACGCCCAGCACCCGCACGAGCATCGACGCTGCCACGACCGTGCTGCGTGCGCCCCGGTCCAGCCATCGGCCGACAGCGGGCATGCACACCAGACCCACGACGACGCCGACCGTCATGGCGATGCCGGTGACCGACGCGGACAGCCTCAGCACGGTCATCCCGTAGAGCAGCAGAAAGGGCCGCAGCAGGCCGGTGCCGAGCGCGTCCACGGCCAGGGCGACGGCATAGCGGGGGCCTCCGGAGGCACGGACGAGGGCGCGCGGCTGGAGCTTGGTGGTGGTTGCCATGGCGTCAACGGTGCGTTCGGCCACCGGGCCGACCATGTCGGTTGACGGACACCGTCAATCGACGCGTTCGTCGGCCATCCGACCAGCGATGATGAGGGGATGACGTTGAGGATCGACATCGACGGCCTGCCGTCCGGGCGACTGCGGTTCGCTGCCTCCCCGCTGGCCGAACTGACCGCGATGCTGCACGTGCTGGCCGAACCCGCGCATCACCCGCAGCTCGCCGGCTGGGCCGGGGACGTCTGGGCTGGGCTGCGGCCGGAGCTGGCCGAGCGGCTCAGGGAAGCGGAGTTCCTCTGGCGTTCCTCACGAGCCGACTTCCTGGTCCCCGCTCGTCCCCGGCCGACCCTCGCCGAGGAGTTGGACGATGTAGACCGGATCGACGACGAAACCTATGTGACCGCCGCGCTCATCACCACGTGCGGCAGCAACCGGGTCCACTTCGCCGCGCCGTCGCCGCTCGCCGACGCGACGGCGCGCGAACGGGCCCTGGACCGGGCCCAGGCCCGCGGCGCGCTCCAAGAGGCCTTCGCGGAACGGCTGCTCTCGGACCCGGCCGCCGTGCGGGCACGGGTGCGTGACACCCTCGAACAGTGCGCCGAGGCCTTCTTCGACGCCGCCTGGACGGGCGTCGCCGTGCAACTCGCCACCGACCTGCGCCTGAAGAACGACCTGCTGAAGCGCCAGGGCATCGGGGCGGCGCTCGCGTCGGTCTCCGGCGCCGTGACCCTGGCGCCGGACGGCGACTGCATCATCGTGGACAAGTTGCAGGACAATGCGACCGCCGCGCGCGGTACCGGGGTCACCTTCCTCCCCAGCGTCTTCGGCCGCCCGCACCTGGTGGCGGTCTATGCGCCCGGATGGCAGCCGGTGGTGCAGTACCCCGTGGCCGAGGCGAGTCCATCGGAGCCGGTATCGCTGGAAACGGTCACGCTACGGCTGGAGGCACTCGCGCATCCGGTACGGCTGCGGCTGCTGCGCACCCTGGCCCGCGGCCCGCACACCACCGGTGAGCTGGCCCACGCCTGGGAACTCTCACCCCCGGAGGTTTCCCGCCACCTCGCTGTCCTGCGCCGCGCGGGCCTGCTCACGGCCCGGCGGCACGGTCGTTACGTCCGTTACACCCTCAATCTGCCCGATCTGACGGCGCTGGGGGCCGACCTGCTGGCGGCCGTACTGCGCTGAGTAGCTTCGGTCTGCCAGAACACGGGCGACCGCCGCCTTCGCAACATCGTCCGACCCATACCCTCAGGGGCATCGTGTCCGGCCGTGCGGGCCAGGCGTGTCGGTCGCGTCGTCCCCGTGCGCTTCGCGGTCCTACTGGGAGAACGCGTAGGTCTGGACGGGGTCGAGGTGCAGTTCGTAGGGCCCGAAGCAGTCGGCCACGAGGGTCGCGACTGGGGCACCGCAGGGGCAGGCCCGGTTGAGCCCCTCGTCGCCTGTCGGTCCGCAGCACCCGTTGCTGTTCTCCCAGTTGGGCAGTGGCTGAAGGCCGACGGCGTCGGCGGGGTGCAGCAGCACTGTCTGTCGGCTGCCCGTCGAGATGACGAAGCCTTCTTCCCGGCAGACCACAGGTCCGCGCGACTGAGCCGGCTTCGGGTCCTCCTGATCGTCCTGCACGACGTAGGGAGGTCCCCAGGGCTCGGGATCGATCACGTAGCCGCCCCGCGGAACGGTGGAAGGTGCCCGGCGTGACTCCTTGTCCCGGTCACGCTCGTCGTCGAAGACGTCAGGGACGGCAGCAAGCTCGGCCAACTCCGGCGTGATCGCGGTGCCGCACTTGGAACAGAGGAAGACGGTCATGCTTTGTTGTAGTCCTCAGGGCTGCTGCTTCGCATCCTCGTTTCGCTGCTCGGAGTCGATGCGCGCGACGACGCCACGGAAATCGGGCACGCCGAGGTGAACGGTAGGGTGCCGGGCCGGGATGTCGCGCATGGCGGCGAGTTTCTGCTCGGCGGCGAGGCCGGCCTCGATTACGGCGACCTCGCCGAGCCGGCCCTGTTCCTCGGCCTCCCGGAGCCGGTCGAGCAGGTTCGCGTGGATCTCCTCCAGCCGGGGCAGCTGCTCGGGATCGGGTCGCAGGACGGGGCAGCGGATGCAGGCGTGTTCGTGGACGCAGGGGGTGCCGAAGTCGCGTGCGCAGACGCCGAGGGCCAGGCGGTGTCACCAGCGATCGACAACCGGTGTCAGCACTCACCGATAGAGCCAACTCGCTCCGGCGTTCAACTGAGTGGGAAGTCTCTGGGTTGGGGCGTGCAAGTCGTGACGGTCACGGAGGAGCTGCTGATCCAGCGTCGGCGTCCCCCACACGTTTGCGGGGGCGGAGTCCGGGCGAAGGCTTGACGAACACCCGGCCCAGGTCCGCCCGGGTCACAAGCGCAACGGTGGACCGGCCTCTGCGAATCTCCACCGCAGCCGACGTACTCCGGGACAGCAACTGCTCGTCGGCGACGATCAACGCGTCCCGCAGCTGGGCCGCATGACCGAGACCCATCAACGTGTGCTGATGGTCCACCGTTCGGACCTGGTAGGTGTTCGGCCCGCGTGGATCATCGAGCACCTGGACGTCGAACCGTGAGAGGGCAAGGACCAGGCGTTGCCCGTGGAGTACCTCGACGCGGTCGGCGATGCCCTTGCGGATCCACCAGCTCGCTATGCCGGCGGCCTGGGCCAGAACGTTCACCCCTGTCACGTCCAGATGGCTCGGGGGTCCTCCCGGCCGCGTGACATCGCGCCGGAACCGGTACATCGGCTCTTCGGAATCTATGCATCCTCCCTGTGTTGACCTCAGTCTGCCCGTACCCGGCGAAGCCGTCACGCCTCATGGAGTGCGCGGACTCCGCCGACCGATCAAGGGCGCGCCTGCGGCGATGCCGCGCGTTGGCTTCGGCCATCCCGGACCAGCAGTCCACCCCTGGGCCTGGCCGGCTGTTGGGCGGGGTTTCCCGTGGGGCATCCGTCCGCAGGTTGGGCGCACTTCGGGTGGGGAGATTCACCGAGCAGGGGTGGGGTCCCCCCGAGCAGGGGGGTAATCGCTTCAAGGTTCTGGCCGCAGTTGCGTGAACCGGTCCTGGTTGTCAGTCGCGCCTACCCGGTCTGTGCAGTCGATTCGGTGCCGGTCGACAGGGGGATGCGGAAAGTCTCGGCGACCGTGATATTGGCGGCCGTCATGACCGCCATGGCGCCTGCCACGACGGGGTGCCCCACTCCGTACAGAGCGGCGGCGCCACCGCCGAGCACCAGCGCCTTCACCACCAGGACGAGCACGAGCCGCGGTCGCCACCGCGCCCGGGGTGCCGCGAACAGCCCCCAGACCACGACGGCTGACAGGGGTGTGCCCACGCCGAGCAGGATCCGGAGGGCACCCTCATGCCCCGCACCGAATCCCCACCAGCCCAGAAAGCCCAGCGCGGCAAGTTCCAGCAGGAACGCCACGGCTTCATTCGCGGCATACCAGGGCCGCGCATCGAGCCCGGCTGCACCACCACTGCCCTCCGCGATGTTCCCTCCCGCTGCTCCGTGTCCCAGCATGACACCGCGGTCAGAGCGTAGGCGCGGCAATCACGGAACTGCGGACAGAGCCCTGAGCTTTCAACGCGCGCCATCACTCGATCGTGATCGGGTCGCTGTCGCTCTGGGCCTGCTGATACATATGTGCGATGGCAGGCGATGACTCCGGTGAGTTTCAGGCAGGGCGGTCGGGACTCATCGTGAGGGTCCCCGAGGCGGAACCTGCTGTTCGAGCGTGGCGTGACCGGCTGGACCCCTCAGCCCGTGCGGGTGTTCCGGCCCATGTCACCGTCCTCTTCCCGTTTCTCGACGAGAGCCGCATCGACGACGGTGCTTGCGCTGCCATCGGAGAAGTGATCGGGCGTCACCGGTCCTTCGAGGCCCGGTTCGAGCACTGCGGGCGATTCCCGGGGATCTTGTATCTCGTCCCCGAACCGGACATCCCGTTCCGTCGGCTCACCGAGGCGATCGCGGACCGGTGGCCGGAGACCCCGCCGTTCGGCGGGCAGTTCGACGAGGTCGTCCCGCATCTGACCATCGCCCAGGGGCAAGACGATGCCGTGCTGGAGGAGGCCGAGGCCGACCTTCGTAGCCGGCTTCCCGTCACTGGCCGTGTGTCGTCGGTCGATCTGATGGTTCACGACGGAACAAGGTGGCAGCAGCGAGCGTCGTTCGCGCTCCGGTGATCCCTCTGTTGGTCTGCTGGGCCTTGGTAGGTGGTCGACCACACTGGCTCGATCGGCGGGCCGACGCGGGCGAGCACGTCCAGGAAGGCTTGGCGGCGCTCCACGTACGGGCGCGGGCGAAGGTCGGGGAAGTCCGCCGCAGGGTGGGGCCAGGGCGTCGAAGGCCACGTACGTCGCGGGGTGCCGAGCGGCGAGCTCCCGGGCCCGGCACGGCCCGGAGAACGCGCGGAACTGCGCCGCCTCGAAGCTGATTTGCGCGCTGCCGTCGTCGTCGGCGAGATACACGACCGCCACGCCGTCCAGGATCACGCCGGGAGGCAGGCGCATGGCGGCCACGGCCAGGTCCATCCAGAGCGCGGTGACGTCGCGGCCGGTACGGGACTGCAGCCGGACACCGTCCTCGGTCCGCCACAGCACGGTCCTGTGGCCGTCGTTCTCCAGACTTTGATGTGTCTCATGAAACACATGCCAGACCGACACGACGGCGCCTGGGCGTGTGCGTCTCAGCCCGCGTCTTCTCGGAGAGGAGTTCTGATGGCGAGGTCCTCGTCGAGCTTCACGATCAAGGCGTCGGCCAGGGACGGGGCGTAACGGACAGTCCACGCCTCGGGCCTCTCCCGTTGCAGCTCTCCACGCAGCGGCTCTCGCTCGCTCCTCACGCTGCCGTTCACCCCCGTTATGTTTTTCGCGGTCCTGCAAGAGGGCCGCTGGCCTCCGGGCCCGGTATGACTTTTGCCCCCTGTCGAAGGCATGACCTGGGGGGTGGTGTCGCCGGGCCTGGGAGGTGCCGTCGGAGACGCTGATGAGAGGTCCGGCCACCGCCCGGTCCGGCGCAATGCCGGACAGCTCGCGGGCGGCAGGTCTGCATAACGTGGATGCGCGCGTACGACACCACCGCCGAGGCCGGCACGTTCAACACCCTGGGAAGGGCGCGATG
Organism: Streptomyces sp. NBC_01450; assembly: GCF_036227505.1. Lineage (NCBI taxonomy): Bacteria > Bacillati > Actinomycetota > Actinomycetes > Kitasatosporales > Streptomycetaceae > Streptomyces > Streptomyces sp. NBC_01450. The sequence continues at coordinate 2,245,932 of NZ_CP109481.1, forward strand.
TTCGACCCCGAAGACGTGGGCGTGTTCCTCGGCCTGGACGTCGGCAAGAGTGCTCATCACGGCCACGGGCTCACCCCGGCCGGGAAGAAGGTCCTCGACAAGCAGCTGCCCAACAGCGAGCCGAAGCTGCGGGCCGTCTTCGACAAGCTCAAGGCCAAGTTCGGCACCGTCCTGGTGATCGTGGACCAGCCCGCCTCCATCGGCGCCCTCCCGCTCACCGTGGCCCGGGACGCGGGCTGCAAGGTCGCCTACCTGCCCGGACTGGCCATGCGCCGGATCGCCGACCTCTACCCGGGCGAGGCCAAGACCGACGCGAAGGATGCCGCGGTCATCGCGGACGCCGCCCGCACCCTGCCGCACACCCTGCGCTCGCTGGAACTCACCGACGAGATCACCGCCGAACTGACCGTGCTCGTGGGCTTCGACCAGGACCTTGCCGCCGAGGCCACCCGCACTTCCAACCGGATACGCGGCCTGCTCACCCAGTTCCACCCGTCGCTGGAACGCGTCCTGGGCCCGCGTCTGGACCACCAGGCCGTCACCTGGCTGCTGGAGCGCTACGGCTCCCCGACCGCCCTGCGCAAAGCCGGCCGCCGCAGGCTCGTCGAGCTCATCCGGCCCAAGGCCCCGCGCATGGCCGCCCGGCTGATCGACGACGTCTTCGACGCGTTGGACGAACAGACCGTCGTGGTCCCGGGGACCGGCACCCTCGACATCGTCGTGCCCTCCCTGGCCCGCTCGCTCGCCGCGGTCCACGAACAACGCCGGGCCCTGGAAGCCCAGATCAACGCCCTGCTGGAGGCACACCCTCTTTCCCCGGTCCTGACATCGATGCCCGGCGTCGGCGTCAGGACCGCCGCCGTCCTGCTGGTCACCGTCGGCGACGGCACCAGCTTCCCCACCGCAGCCCACCTCGCCTCCTACGCCGGACTTGCCCCGACCACGAAGTCGTCGGGCACCTCGATCCACGGCGAACACGCACCACGAGGCGGAAACCGGCAGCTCAAACGCGCCATGTTCCTCTCCGCCTTCGCCTGCATGAACGCCGATCCCGCCTCCCGCACCTACTACGACCGATGCCGGGCCCGCGGAAAGACCCACACCCAAGCCCTCCTCCGCCTCGCCCGCCAACGCATCAGCGTCCTGTTCGCCATGCTCCGCGACGGCACCTTCTACGAACCCCGCGTCCCCCAGGCGACGGCTGCATGAACCAGTCCACAGGAAGGCTGACGCAGATCAACACCATGGGTCGTCTGCCCATGCCGAGATATCTGCGGCCCCCCGACGGACAGCTTCTTCCGGGTCCCGGGCGAGCTTCCCGCAGGCCGCTGCGACGTCCGGCACACCGCCCGGTCCCACGAGCGCGTCATGCACCCCGGTCTGCAGCCACTCGGCCTGGTTGTCGTCAGCCTCGGCAACCGCGAGAGCGATAAGCCTTATGGCGGCCACCGTCCCCACCCGGGTCAAAGCCTCTGCCGTCTGCCGGGTCACCGCCGTGTCCTCGACGTCCAGCAGCAGCCCCACCAACGCTTCCGCAGCCTCAGAAACATCAGCGAAGGAAGCAAGGTCACGCCCGGCACGAACACGCTGGGTCCACGAAGGAGACGACGCCTCAGCCAAGGCTGCCTCCAACCCACTCGTCATCTCTGGCACGACCAGACAGTCTCACGCCCCACAGAGAAGATCGAACCCCGGGCAGAGGCTGCCCAGACGCTTGACGAAGAACATAGAGGCACCCCCCCAGCATGTCGTCGATCTGACGGGTCCGGCGGAGAACGTCCAGCCGGTCCAGGGGTGTTCGGTCCCGGCCGGGAGAGCAGGAGAGCGAGTGAGACCCCGGCCGGCGCGCTCAGGGTAGCGGTGCGCCCCATGTACTGTAGGCGCCCGTCGGTGTCGTACCTGCCCAGCACCAGAGCACGGGGTGCGGCCATACTTCCGGTGACCGCGCCGACGATGGTTTCGGTCGTCTCGTACGGCTTGCACTTCAGCTACCCCCGCATGCCCGGCTGATAGGTGTCGGTGGTCGACGGACACAGCGTGAACGGTGTGGTCAGTTGGAGGGCGGTGAACGCGGACTCCAGGGCAGCCCGTCGCCGCTGAGCCGTGCGGTGACGTTTGCACTGGGCACCGGCTCGTAGGGTGCCGGGAGTCAGCACGCCGGCGGAGAGCGTGGCGGTGGGTGCGGTAGGCGGCTGGTGGGAGCTCCGGGCTGCTGCTGGTCCGGCACGGGGGTGCGGGTGGGCCGCCGCACGGGTGGGTGCGGCGACCGCAGGTGGGATCGGCTCGTGGTTCGGGTCAGTCAGTCCGGAGCAGGGCGTGCAGCTCAGCGGTGTCGATGATGTGGGCCCGTGAGGGGAAGACTTTGTGGAGCAGGACGTTGTGGACTTCGGTGTCCGGGTCGGCGACGCCGTCGGACAGGACGTAGAGCTGGTAGTCGCGGTCAGCCGCGTCGATGACGGTGGACAGGACGGCGCCGCTGGTGCTGATGCCGGAGACGACCAAAGTGGTGATGCCGCGCTCGCGCAGTTGCTGGTCGAGGTCGGTGGTGGACATACCGCCGTAGCGGATTTTGCGCACGGTGATGTCGCCGTCCTGGGGAGCCAGGCGCTCGTGGATGGCGGTGGCAGGGTCCTCGCGGTGCATGACGCGGTGTTGGGCCAGCGGGGCGAAGGACTTGTTGGCGGCCGGGATCGCATCCCAGTCGGCGTCGGTGAAGCCGACGCGTACGTAGGCGATGGTGCCGCCGTTTGTGCGAACGTCGGCGATGGCCCCTTCCATGCGATCGAGCAGGGCTTCGCGGTTTCCGTCTTCGGGCAGAACGGCCAGGATCGCGGGTTGGTAGTCCATGACGAGAAGTGCGGTGTGCGCGGGGTCAAGTGCGGGGGCAGCGCTCACGTGAGTGTTCTCCTGGCTGGTGGTGTGCGCCCGGTCGAGGCGGACGCGTATCGGCGGACCAGCTGCGGCCTGCGGGGCTTCAGCGGCGAGTTGCGGTGTGTCATGAGTGGCTACGAGCCAGTTCCGGCTCGTGCTGCGGCGTGTGGTCGTCGCGGGGAAGCAGGAGCGGGGTGGTCAGGATGAGCAGTCCCGCGACGGTGAGAGCGGTGCGTGGGCTGGTGACGTCGGCGAGCAGCCCGGCGAGCGCGGTGAGGATGGCGATGGATGCCTGCTGGCCGATCGACCAGGCCGACAGGGTGCGTGCGACGAGATGTTTGGGGGTGTGTTCGAGCCGGTAGGTGGCGAGCACCGGGGTGTACAGGCTCATGTTGATGATGATCGCCAGTTCGACGGCCATCACGGTGACGAGGCCGACGATGCCGGGACGGACGAAGGCCAGGCCGATCAGCCAGATGGCGCGCAGGGTGCCGACGGTCCGGAAGACCCAGTGCCGGCCGAAGCGGGCCACGACACGGCGGGCCAGCCGGGAGCCGATGAGGCCGCCGACGCAGGGGGCGGCGAAGGCGAGGCCGTACTGCCAAGGTGGGAACCCGAGCTGGCGCAGGAGTAGCACGGCCAGCAGTGGCTCGGTGGCCATGATCAGACCGCCGACGAGCATTTGGTTGAGGTAGAGCGCCCGCAAACCGGGATGGCGCCGGATGTGTCGCCAGCCGTCAAGCACTGCGCCCGCCCGGACCGAGCTCTTATCGGTTGTTCGCGGCGCTTCTTCTCGGCCGCGAATCGCGGTGATGCCCAGCGCGGAGAACAGGTAGCTGAGCGCGTCGGCCACCACGGTGGTGACCGGCCCGAACAGACCGATCGCCGCCCCGCCCAGCGGTGGCCCGACCGCGATGGAGCTCCAGTTCGTGGACTCGAACCGCGCGTTGGCGACGAGCAGGTCATCCGGCCGGACGAGGGCCTTGAGGTAGGCGCCGCTGGCCGCGTTGAACGCGATCTTGGCTGCGGCGACCACGGCCGAGATCACAAGCAGCTGGACGAAACTCAGCCGACCGAAGGCGTAGGCGACCGGGATCGTCGCCATGGCCGCAAACCGGGTCAGGTCCATCATGATCATGACTGGGCGCTTGCGCCTGAACTCCACCCACGGCGCGAGTGGCACCGCGATCAGCGCGCCCGCCGCAGGCCCCACCGCGGACAGCGCGGACACCTCAGCGGGGCCGGCATGCAACACCAGCACGGCGATCAGCGGCAATGCCCCGAATCCCAGCCCGGACCCGTACGCGCTCACCGCGTATGCCGCCCACAGCCAGCCGAACTGCCGGCCCAACGGTCTCCTGCCCATCATGCTCAGCGCGCTCCCCTTGGCGAACCACAAGAACAAACCGACGTTGATCTGTGAGAGCTAAGCGGGCTGGAGAACAGCAGGTCAAACAACTGTCATGCAAGATATCCACAACCATCCGTTGTTCACTAAGGTGGGTCGGCGTGGATCTCGAAGCAGTACGTACCTTCGTCGCCGTCGCGGAAGCGGGCCAGTTCCAGAAAGCCGCCGCCGACCTGTCGATCACCCAGCAGGCTGTCTCCAAGCGCATGGCTGGGCTGGAGCGCGATCTCGGCGTGCGGCTGTTCACCCGCACGCCGCGCGGTGCCGAGCCGACCATCGACGGGCAGGCGTTCCTGCCCCACGCGCGCGAGCTGCTGCGCGTCGAGGAACGCGCGGTCGCCTCCGTGCGCACCGGCCGCCGTCCGCTGCGCGTCGACGTGATCGCCTCGCGCGTCGCGCCATCGGGCTTGATGCGCGCCTTCCACCACGCGCACCCCGAGATCGACCTCGACGTGGTGATGCTGTTCGACGTCGAGACGGCCGTCGCCGCCATCCGGTCCGGTGCGATCGACGCCTCCTTCCGTGCCGTCGCCATGCCCGGCCGGCCCCTCCCCGAGGACATCGAGTCCGTCCGGGTGCTCGACGAGCCGCACCAGCTCCTCACTGGACCCGCCCACGCGCTGGCCCGCGCCCGGTCGGTGACCGTCGCCCAGCTCGCAGGCCACCGGATCTGGATGCCTGGCATCGTTCCCGGAACCGAGTGGGCCGCCTACTACGACGCCCTCGTCGCCGAGTTCGGCCTCACCATCGAGGCAACCGGCCCCAACTTCGGCTCCGACGCGCTCCTCGACACCGTCGCCGACACCCCGACCCTGGCCACCTTCACGACCGCGCAGACCCGCCTGGTCTGGCCCGCCGGCCACGGCCTGCGCCGCATCCCGGTGACCGACCCAACACCCGTCTACCCGCACGCGCTCCTCTGGCACCGCGACAACCCCCACCCGGCGCTGGCCACCCTCCGCGCCCACCTCGCCGCCACAGCGGCTGACCACGATGCCGCCGGGACCTGGAGGCCGGGCTGGGTGATTCCGCGCTGAGAGGTCGTTGTCTCCCGTTGCTTCATCCCGTGATGCGGATTTGATCCGGTGATGTCGGGTCGCGCCAGGAGATGGTGGCTTCGCCGGTGAGGCGCCAGGCCCTCAGGGCCGGCTCGATCAAGTCCCAGCGGGCATCGGACGGATCACTCGGATACGGACGTCTCTCGGTCATGACCTGGGCATACCGTGCCGAGCCGAGTGCGCCCAGGCGTGCGTCTTCAGTCGTGGAAGCACGGCCTGGACCAGGGCGTCCAGGAATGAGACAGGCGCAAGCCGCATCCCACCCCAGGCGTCACACCGTCCAACTCTCGGGCCTCCACCGCACCGACCGCCTCACCGGCATCGAATCCCCACGACTCGCAAGGTAGCCGATACCAGAGCAACGAAGGTGAAAACGACCTCTCGGCGCCTGTTTCCGAACTCTCTGTTGAAGGTAGAGTGTCATTGTTCTACTTGAATGAGAACAATGATGTGAGGGAGTCAGATGACCGCCACCCGCAGGTGCGCCCTGACGGCCGTTCCGTTCGGCATCGCTACTGCCGCCTACATCGGTATCTTTCTGGCAAGCTACGACCGGCTGCCCGGGAGGATCGCCACCCATTTCTCGGGGGATGGCGGGGCTGACGGCTTCATGAGCCGGACCGCCGCACTGTGGTTCGGCGGTGGTCTGCTCCTTGGTCTTGGACTGCTGTTCACCGTCCTGACCCTGGTCTCCAAGGAGAGTTCGGGGTCGAGGCTGACCGTGGCGGTCGGCGCTGGCACTGCCGTCACGCTCGGCTATGCGCTGATCCTCACCGTCCTTGTCAACACGGACGTCCAGGACCCGGCTGATGTGCAACTGCCGATGTGGCATGTGGCCGTGCTGCTGCTCGCGGGCGTGGCTACCGGCGCGCTGGCCTGGTGGTTGATGAGCGCCGGGCCGCGCCCCGCGCCCGCGCCACCGACCCCCTCGCTGCCGCTGGCCGAGGGCGAGGCCGCGGTCTGGAGCCGCACCATGATCTCCCGCGCACTGCTGTTACCGGCCGGCGCCGTCACGCTCAGCGGGCTGTTCTTCGTGGCGTTCGGTCCGTGGCAGGCAGGACTGCTGTCGCTCGTCCTTGGCATGACCTGCGCACTGTTCGCCGGTGTCCGGGTTACCGTCGACCGGCGCGGACTCATGGTTGCCTCGACGGTCTTGCCCAGGCCCCGGCTGGCCCTGCCGCTCGGCAGCATCGTCAGTGCCAGCAGCATCCAGGTCAACGCCATGGGGGACTTCGGCGGCTGGGGCTATCGGATACGCCCGAACCGACGGGGCGTGGTGTTGCGTTCGGGGGAGGCGCTCTCGGTCCGCACGGTGGGGAAACGCGAATACGTCGTCACCGTCGACGACTCGACTACCGCGGCCGCGCTGCTCAACGGCTTGGTCAATCGTCACGTGGAGCGTGAGTAGGGATGCTGTTTCGGGTGCTTTCCGGCTCTCCCGTGCCGCTGGGCGAGCAGATCGCCGCCTGTGTACGGGGGGCAATCGCCAACGGCACGGCGGCCCCCGGTGAGCGACTGCCGCCTGCCCGCCAGGTCGCCGAGTCGCTGGGCGTCAACGTGCACACGGTTCTGCGCGGTTACCAGCGACTGCGTGACGAGGGCTTGATCGAGCTACGCCGTGGCCGGGGCGCGGTGATCACCGCGGCGCCCGGCGTCGCGGACCAGGCCCGGCTCACCGAGGCCGTGCACGGCCTCATTACCCAGGCGCGCGAGCTCGGTCTCACGGACCAGGAGCTCCTGGCCATGGTCAACAACTGCCTGGCCAGCGAACTCGTCACCACGCCACCGGCCCCTGGAGACTGAACGCCTCCGGCTTGGGTTTCTGCCTCCCGTTGGAGAGTCGAGGGGCCGGGAACGCTGTGAGAGCTGGGTGTCGGTGGTCCGGGCGACCGTCAGTACCTGTCGCCCTCGCAGAATGTGGGCTGCCCTGTCCGGCGGGACTGCCTGCGGGTGATGCGCCAGGTCACGAGCGTGATCGCGGCCCAAGTGAGCAGTGACTCCGAGTGCTGGACGAGTCGTTCGTTGTCGCGGGCATGGCGGCGGGCGTGCATGATCCAAGCGAGCGACCGCTCGACCACCCAGCGGCGGGGCAGGATGACGAATCCTGGTGTGTTCGGCGGCCGGCTGACGGTCTTGAGGGTCAGGTTCAGGTGCTTCTTCGCCCAGGTTACGAGCTGTCCGGCATAGCTGGAGTCGGCCCAGACGACGGTAGTTTCCGGGTACGTCAGCGCGGCCGGAACAGGACTTCCTCGGCCGCGTCGCGGTCGGTCATATCGGCCGGGGTGACCATGACGAACAACGGCAGGCCCTTGGTGTCCACGACCAGGTGGCGCTTGCGGCCGTTGATTTTCTTCGCGCCGTCGTAGCCGCGTGAGTCCTTACCGACCGTCTCCGCGGCCTTCACCGACTGGGAGTCGATGACGGTGGCGACCGCGCCCGGGGCCCGGCCCATCTCGCGTCGGATGCGCTTGCGGAGCTGGTCGCGGATCTGGCCGATCACACCGGCGGCGACCCAGCGGGCCATGAAGCCGTAGCAGGTGCACCGGGGCGTTCTGTGGAATCAGAGACGTCAAGCGGTGTGCTTGTGGATCACGCCGAGGTAGAGGCGTCCACGATGGGGCACGTGGTCGTTACGGCCAGGTGTGAAGAACACCGCGCAGACGTTGGCGGGTTGGGAAATGATGCTGGACTGCTCTCCGAACGTGAGGCGGCCGTTGATGTCGTGGCGGCAGTCGACTGCGTCAAGGCCGGCGATCAGGTCTTCTCGGAGCACTGTGGACGGGTAGGACTCTGAGTCTGGCAAGACCAGGGGCGGCAACTTGGTTGTCGATCCCGGCCGGAGACTGATCGAGATTCCGCTTACAAGGCGCTGGGTGATGGACAGCTCCAGGCCGTTCCAGGAGTAGGGGTAGCCGTCGATGTCTGGTCTCATCCGGATGGCGGGGTGCGGGCGTCCTGGCCCCAGGAGATCCTCGGCCTGGGTCAGGGGCATGCCGCAGTGAAGCGGGCCGATACGGCCGGTCCGGGCGAAGTCGACGAGCACGTTCATCAAGGTCACGACGGTGACTCTGGCATCTTCTCGTGCTGTCCCACATCTGGATAATGTTCGAGGGGTCCTCAGCACGGCTCCCCAGGTCGGCACGATCGGGTGCGGGTGGTGAGGTCGATGACCGGCAGCAGTGTCGCGGGGGCGCCGATCTGGCTGGGCGACGGCCCTGCGGGGGTAGGACTGTCGGCGAGTTGGTCGAGGAGCTTGTCGAGGGCGGTCTGCCCGTTGTCGACGGCGGCGCGTTCATCGTCGGTGAGCGGGATATTGGCCAGCATCTTCTGCAGGTTGTCTTTCGCCTCCGGCAGTCGGCCCTTGCTGGATTCCTTCGGGTTGTAGAAGTCGCAGCGCGCGCAGGCCATTCGGTGCTGGCACTGTTCGAAGAAGGTGTAGGTGCACCAGGCGTGGCCGAGGTCGTAGTACTGCCAGGGCTCGCCGCCGGCGGCGGCACCGGAGGCGACCGCCTCGCGGGAATGGATCTGCTGCATTCCCTGGTTCAGTTTCTCTGCGCGGTCGCGGCCTGAGAGATGGGTGTAGGTCAGCCAGGCGTACGACGACGGCCCGCTGTCTGAAGGCCGCTGTTGTCCAGCTGCGCGCCGAGATTGTCGGAGGAGGATCGTCGCTCCGTGCCTACACCAAACCGCCTATCAGAACACGATCAAGCGCTGCCCGGCCGACGGGTCCCCATGTCGGCTTGCAGCCAGGAAGGCCCCGATCTCCGTTCTGGCCCATCAACATGAGGAACAGGCTTTTCAGAGCAGCCAGCCCGCAGGAAGGATGACCCACGCGGCCGCGAGGTCCCACGCCGGATCGCCGGCGAACAGGGCACCGAAGTCGATCACGCCAGAGAGCGTCCTAAGATCTGGTTCACCGCGAGCGGTGGTGTCCCTCCTTGGCGGGCGGTTGGGGTGAGCCGCTGAGCGGGGGGTGTCGGCTACAGCGGGTCCTGCTGTTCGGCCTGTTCGGCGGGGAAGAGAATGGGGCTGAGGAGGTAGCGGGTGCGTTCCCGCGAGGGTTCGTTGGCGAGGAGGGGCGCGATGGCGGCTTGCATCGCGCTGATCAGTGCTACGAGCTCGTCCTTGTTGAGCCAGATCGCGTGCTGCCGATAGCCGACGAGGTCGTCCACGGGGTCACTGCCTTCGCGCTCCAGGTAAGCGCCGAACTCCGCGACCAAGGCGGCCATGGCGGCAGCGAATGCCCGTTCGTGGTGCTGCGGGGTGAGTGCGCGCGCGGTTTCCGTGTCGACGCCCGCGCGTTCCTGCCGTAGCCGGTAGCGGCGTTCGACGGCGCCCCGCACTCGCCGTTCGTCGGCGATGTCGAGGATGCCGCCCGCTGCGAGAAGGTCGACGTGCCGGTAGACGGTCGCCTTGGACACGTCCGGGATCAGAGCGCACAACTGGCCGGTGGTCAGGGCTCGCCCGCCGCGCAGTGCGTGGACCACGCGGAGGCGGACAGGATGCGCCAGGAGTTCCAAGGTGTCCATCACCCCACTTTCTCACGCATGCTACCTTTCTCAAATCTAAGAAAGGTGGGGGGATGCAGACTGCGGAGGAAACCGCCGTGCTGGTGGTCGAGTGGGCCCGCGATGGCCGATTCAGGGAGATCGCCGCACTGTTCGCCCCGCCGTTGCGTGCTGCGCTGAGCGCCCAGACCCTTCAGGCAGCCTGGCTCGCCGAGACCGCGGGAACCGGTCCGGTCACGGGCCTCGGTGAACCGTTGAGCGAGAGCCTGCGGCCGGACCTGATCCGTGTCAGCGTTCCCGTGGTCTGCGAGCGGGGACAGTTCACCGCCGTGATGTCGGTCGACTCCGCCGGCCTGCTGAACGGGCTGCGCCTCGCGCCCCCTGTCTGCGAACCGTGGACGGTGCCTTCCTACGCGGATCCGGATACCTTCGAGGAGCACGACGTCACGGTCGGAGTCGGCGCTCTCTCAGTGGCCGGCACCGTCACCGTTCCGCGCGGCGACGGCCCATGGCCCGGGGTCGTGCTTCTGAGCGGCGGAGGTCCCTTCGACCGGGACGCGACCAGCGGTTCCAACAAGCCCCTGAAGGACATCGCCTGGGGTCTGGCCAGCCGCGGCGTGGCGGTGCTGCGCTACGACAAGGTGACCTTCACACACGCGGCGGAGGTGGCTGCCGCGGACGATTTCACGATGACACGCGAGTACCTGCCCTATGCCGTCGCCGCCGTGCGTCTGCTCCAGGAGGAGGCGTGCGTCGATTCCAGCCGGGTGTTCGTCGCCGGGCACAGCATGGGGGGCAAGGTCGCCCCACGGGTCGCCGAGACCGAGCCGTCCGTCGCGGGCGTCGTGGTCCTGGCGGGTGACGCCGAGCCCATGCACCGGGCGGCCGTCCGGGTCGTGGGCCACCTCGCCGCCCTCGACCCCGGCCCGCACTCCGAGGCGGTCCTTGCGGAGATCACCCGACAGGCCGCGACCGTCGAGACCGCCCTGTCACCCCGTACACCCCGGGAGGAACTGCCCTTCGGCCTTCCTGCCTCGTACTGGCTGGACCTGCGCTCCTATGACCCGGTCGCCACCGCCGCCCGCCTGGACAAGCCGCTGCTGATCCTCCAGGGCGGCCGCGACTATCAGGTCACCGTCGAGCACGACTTGTCCCTCTGGCGAGAGGGACTGACCGGGCGTCCGGACGTCACCATCCAGATCCACGAAACCGACGACCACCTCTTCTTCCCAGGGACCGGACCGTCGACGCCCGCCGGGTACACGGCACCTCAGCACGTCGACGCGGCGGTCATCACGGATGTCGCCGCATGGCTGGACGGCCAGCTTCAGCGCGAACCCAGCAAGCGGGCGGAAACGCCCCAGGCGAACCAGATCACCTGAGCCCGTCGGATCCCCTGCGGCGACGCCCGTTCCGGGCGGAAAACGGGTGTGGTTGCTGCCTGTCGACGCCGTCTTGTCTGTGACCTTCGAGGTCGTAACCGAGCCGGGCGCGGGGAGCCAGTCATCGGGCGCCTTCAGTGTCGCTTCGAGCACGCGGATGAGATTCCTCCACCAGCCCTTTGGCTCCCACAGGCGGCAGCCGCCCGGGAGTTGAGGGAGGGCAGTGGTGCTGGAAGAGACGCAGGACACCGAGGAGATCATCGAGCGGGTTGCCGCGCTGGACATCGGCAAGGCCGAGGTCGTGTGCTGCACCCGGGTGCCCCGTGAAGGGTCCCCGGGGCGACGCATGCAGGACGTCGCGGCCTACCCGACCATGACCCGTTCCCTGCTGGGCACGTGCGGCCACCTGCGCTGTCTGGGGGTGACCCGGGTGGTCATGGATGCCACGTCCGACTACTGGCGGCCCGCGTTCTACCTCCTGGAGGCCGTCGGCTTCGAGGTATGGCTGGTCAACGCCAGGGACGTCAAGCATCTGCCGGGCAGGCCCAAGACGGACAAGCTCGACGCGGTCCGGCTGGCCAAGATCGCTGAACGGCAGATGATCCGCCCCAGCTTCGTCCTGCCACGCGAGATCCGCGCGCTGCGGGACCTGACCCACTACCGCACCGACCTGGTGGCCGCACGCACCAGCGAGAAGCAGCGCGTGGAGAAGCTTCTGGAGGACGCCCAGATCAAGGTCACCGCGGTGGCCACCGACATCTTCGGCCCCTCCGGGCGGAACATGCTCGCCGCGCTGATCGCCGGCGAGCGCGACCCCAAGGCGCTGGCCCAGTGCGCCCGCCGCCTGCGCGCCAAACTCGCCGAGCTGGAGGAGGCGTTCACCGGTCGGCGCCCGACCCTGGATCTGGGGCAGACCCGCACCGCCCACCAGGCGTTTACGCCGCCGCTATGTGTACTTCCTTTGAGGAATCCAGCAATAGGGGCATCACGACAAGCTCACCGCCCACCTGCGGGCGGCTGGCCTCGGTGCGATTGCCGACCTGGGGTTCGTCGGCCTCGACGACAGCGGCCCGGACACCGATCCGGCGGCGATCACCGGTTACAAGGCCGCCCGGAACCGACCCCTGACTCCTCCGTGACCTGCAACTTCACGATGAACAGTGCTCATCGGTGGGGGTCGGCCCCCGGCCGCTGATGCGGACGGGGGCCGGGGGCGGGGCGGGTCAGGAGTTATCCGCGGTTCCGCCGCCGAAGATCTTCAGGTGCTCGGAGTCGGTCAGTCTGTTCACGAACATGACGAGTTTTCCGGTGGTGAGGATGCCGCTGACGGTGGCCTCCTTCTTCTTCGCGTACAGGGTGTCGGTCTCCTTCTTGGCCTGGTCGAACCAAGTGGTCGCCTTGTCCGGGTCGGTGCCCGGGGCGTCGACCGTGGCGCAGGCGCGGAGGAAGGTGGTGGTGTGGGTGTTGCCGTTCTCGGCGATGCAGTCCAGGAGAACGAGCTCGTCGGCCTTGGTGACCGTCAGGAGCAGGGACAGGCCCTTGCCGTTGTCGCCTGTGATCACTGTCTTCTTGCGGCCGCCGGGGAACTCTTCCTCCTTCGGGTCTCCGAGGGTGATGCCCCATGCCTTCGAGAGGTCGTCCAGGAACGCCTTGCCCGTATAGCCCTTGGCCATGGCCGTCGCCTCGCCCAACCTCGGCATCTCGTCGGCCGGGATCGCGTGGGTGGGCAAGGTGGCAGCCGACGGTGGTGTGAAGGAGGGGGTGGGGCTCGGCTTCGTCGGGGACGGTTTGTCCTCGGCGCCCACGACCACCGGGGGATCCTGCCGATCGTGCTTGGTGCAGGCGGTGAGCGTCAGGGCCGTCACCAACGCAGTCAGCACCAGCACCACCCCCTTGCCCCTTCCCCTCACGTACCGCTGTCGTTCAGTGCGCATGCCGTGGTGACCTTGCTGTTGTGCGGGACGAAGGCGATCGCGTCGAAGGCGACGTCGGCGTCTCCGGTTCCCGGGTCGTGTAGGTTGTCGGCCTCGATGCGGCCGCCCTTCCAGAAGGTGAAGGTGCCGAAATCGAACCAGGTGTCGCTGCCGTTGCTGCGGGTTCCTTGGTTGATGCGGCAGTAGTCTGCCTCGGCCCCCTCGGTGTTGTCGCCGGGGATGAAGTTGTACCTCACGATCGCTTCGCCGCCGTGGCTGGGCAGGTGGGCGAACACGTCGTACCGCTTGCCGGGCTGGTCGCCGGCGGGCAGGCGGGCCTGGTTGAGTTCCCAGCGGCCGGTGGCCTTGTGGAAGATGTCGCCCGCGGGGTAACTGTGGGTGAAGTAGATGTGGTTGTCGTAGCCGGCGCCGAGCTGGTGGATGTCGATCTGTGCGATGTACGGGGTGGCACGCCAGGTCGCGTCGTCGCGCTGCATGGTGATGTTGTCGCCGGTCTGGAGCGTGAACTTGCCGTCGGCGGCGCCCACGATGTCCTGGCAGCCGTAGGTGTTCTCGTGCTCGCCCAGGTCGTCGACGATGAGGGCTGTCTCGTCGTCGTTCGGGTAGTCGATGCACGGTCCGTGGTCGTATTTGCTCTCCAGTGCCGGTTCACCCGAGCCCAGGCTGTAAGCCAGGTTCTCCGTCGATGAGTTGCCGTCCTGCTGGCCGGTGATCCAGGTGACGCTCTGGGTCCAGCGGCACTGCTCGTCCAAGGTCGGGCAGGGGGCGGCCGCGCCGGGGGTGCAGGCGTTGACGCTCGGGTCGCAGAACAGGTCGTAGCTGGTGGGGGTGTTGAGCATGACGTTGGCCAGGGGCATGTTGGGCTTCGAGTACGACGGTTCGGCGTTCCACGTCTGTTGCGGTACCTCGGCCCAGCCCAGGACCTTCTCCTGGTACGGCCAGTCGGCCGGGTGGGAGGCGTCGGCGTAGTCGAAGCGGAGGAAGGCGGCGCGGTCGGCCGGGTAGACGGAGTTGGCCGGGTTGTTGAGGAAGCCGAGGCCGGTCTTCTCCGCCGGATCCGTGTAGACACCGGAGTTGTAGCCCCACAGGGCCATGTACCAGTTCTCGATGTACTTGGAGTTGCCATTGTTGACGTTCATCCCGAGGGCCTTCAGCTGGTTCCACTTCTCGGTGAGGATGCGGAGTCCGGCCGAGATGTTGGAGGCGTAGTCGGTGGCGATCGCGCCGGCGTGAAGGGTGTCGTACGGGTCGGGCTTGGTCTCTGACATGCCGGTGGTCACCTGACCGATGCCGTATCCACAGTCGGCCTTGCTGCGGTCCGGGTAGTAGTGGATGCTCGCGCCGTTGCCGAACCAGTCGGCCTGCAGGACGTTGCCCGAGTCGCCGTAGATCGAATGCCAGGACGCCTGCTTGAAGTTGGACTCCTGGGCGAGGATGCCGAGCATGACCTGGGCGGGGACGCTGTCGCCGTCGGTCAGGCCCGCCTTGGGGAACAGGCCCTGGGGGCTGAAGGCGGGCAGGCCCGTGTCGTGCCAGTTCGCCGGGCGGGTGGTGGTGAGGTCACCGTGCACGGCCTGGTCCACGGCCCACTCGACCATGTTCGCGCTGGGCTGGAGGGCTTGGCGCTCGGGGTCGTTGCGCTCGACTGTGCAGGGCGTCTCCATGGAGAGGACAGGCCCGTACACGTCGGCTCCGCCGGAGGTCAGGCACTGGGATTCCGCGCCGCTTTCGCCGCAGGTGAGCGGGTCCACGTCGTCGCCTGTAGTGGTGACCGCCGCGGTGTACGCGGCCGGTTCCAGCGAGGTCGTGTCCGCACCCGTGGGTAGCTGCTGACTCGCGTCCACCGCGGTCGTGGCTGCCGTGCCCGTCTCGGCCGCGGTCGCCTTCACCGTGATCAGGCCGGCGCCCTCGTCCGAGGGGGAGCCCAGCTTGCTGGTGACGCCCTTCATCTGCTCCGAGAACACCGAGGTGGTCACCAGGTGGCCCTCTCGGGAGACGCCCGTGGGGCGGCCGTCGAAGGCGCGGCGGACGAGGCCGGGGGCGTGCGTGGTGTCGATGCCCGCCACGTCACCCGCGACGATGTCACCGCCCTTCGCCGGGAAGAGCTTGACCTCGCCCTCCGTGCCGGCGCCGAGTCGGGTCAGTGCCCCGCCCTGCCAGCGGGTCACGACGCTCTTGCCGTTCTGGACGGTCCCGATGTCGACGGCTCCGTTCGCCGACGCCGTAAGCGCGAACAGAGGGCCCGGTACCTTCGCCTTGACCGTGGCCTTCAGCTTCTTGCCGCTGCCGGTCAGCGTGACCACCTTGCCGCCCAGGACACCGTAGTCGCCGTGGACGGTCGGCACGACGTGGGTGAGCTGGCCCGCGATCTTCCGCTCGCTGCTGACCTGGCCCGTGGCGGCGTCGGCCTCGATGAGGGTCGTGTCGCCGAGATCGGTGTCCGTGGCGGAGCTGGAGGTGAACATCACGCGGTCGCCGTCTCCGCAGCCGGGGCTGAAGTAGGCGAGCTGCACGCCGTCGGCGACCTCGGTGACCTTGCCGTCGGAGAGGCGGATGACGGCGGCGAAGGCGCCGCGGGCGGTGGCGCCGGGTTCGTTGGTCCATGCGGAGGGCGCGTATACGGCGGCCGCGTACCGGCCGGAGCCGGTGGTGCAGACGTAGCCGGTCCACGGTCCTACGTCGGACAGCTCTCCGTTGCCCAGGCGGGCGATCTCCCGGAACGTGAAGCCGTCGCTCTCCTTGGCCGTGAGGATGTGCAGTCCGCCGGAGTCGCCCGTGGCCTGGACATCGATGTCAGTGGAGTCCGTGTAGTGGGAGCCGAGGGCCTTGCCGGGATCGGAGAAGAGCTTGCCGGAGGCGGGCGCGGCCTGCGCGGGGGTGATGGTCGTCGCCGCGGGGACTGCGGCGAGGGAGCCGGCGAGGACGCCCAGGGCCAGGACCGGGCCGGACAGGCGGGGTCTTCTGATCCGCGAGCGGAACAACCGCGATCGGTACATGGGTGCCCTCACATCCAATCCGTGCAGAGACCGTGCAGGGGCCCGAGGCTCGCGTCGTTGCCGTTCTGCTCGTAGTGGAGCGGGAACGGGTCGAAGCGGTCGCCCTGGTCGTTCCAGCAGGCCTTGGTGGTGGTGTCCTTCCAGTTGCGCATGGGCGTGTAGGCGCTCAGTCGAGTGCTCGTGACCAGGCCGGTCGTACTGGCCCATTCGATGCCGCCGGTGAACTGGTCAGTGGTCCACAACGATCCGTACACGTCCTTGACGGAGGCCTGAGGGTCGTAGGAGACCTTCATCCACACGGCCTGGCAGTCCGGAGACCAGACGAGTTTCACCTCGACAGAGTCGTCCGGCTCGTCCACCTGCTGGAGGATCTCGGCGTCCGCGTCGCAGCCCGCGTCGACGGGGTCGAGACCCGAGCAGGTGTCACGCCAGCAGCTCGGGGCGGCCGATGCCTGCGGGGCGGACACCCCCTGGAGAGCACCGGCTAAGAGAAGTGCGGCTGTCGCGCCGCCTGCCCAACGTCTTCTTTTCGAGAGCCGAGGAGTTTTCGGGAGCAAGCGAGGCATGACCGTCCTTTTCAAAGGTGAATACGGGCAAACTCCGTGCAGGGGAGGCGGATTCACCGCAAGGCCATGCGGTGCGCGACGCCCCCACCGTCTCGCTGTCGTGGACCGGTGCATCGATCACGCGACCGTCACAGAATTACCCTCAAGATTCAACAACACCAACCAAGATTCACCCAAGAGGTCGTCAAGCCTCACTTCAGCATGGAACCCGGTGGTCACTTTTCTCATCGGCCAACACCGCTGAACAGGGCGACAGTTGGCCAGCACGGACCCACCGAGGGGATCGGGTGGATTTGCGACAGAAGTGCACATCGCTCGGCTTTGCTGGCAGAAACTCGGTTGTCCCATCAAGGCGTGGAGAATCCGTGAGAACGAGACGTGGAGCACGAAGATCCCTCTGCCCGGTGGCGGCAGCGACCACGATCGCCGCCCTGCTGAGCGACGGCCCGGCCTCGGCCGCGAGCAGCGGCAGCACCGCCGATCCCTGACGCCCGGTCAGGACTCTCAGGACCAGTCCTCCGACCGGGAGATCACCGAGGCGTTGGGTCGCGTGCGGGCGCGCTCGGTCGACCGCGGTGACGACCGGGCGGTCCTTGTGGTGCAGGTCGCCGCGTCATCCTCGGCTCCTCAGTCCGCCCGCTACGGACGCGGACAGCTCCCTGCTGACGCCGTGCGCCCCCGGTCGAGCACGGCTTCGCGCACCTGAGGAACTAATCCCCTGTTAGGGACGCTCCGAGCACCCTCCTGGTGCCTGGGGTGTTCGCCGCGCAGCGGTCGATGCCTGGGATTAGTGCGACGCGTGGCCCGCATGTGCTCGTGAGCAGTACAAACACCGAGGACTGGGAACGAATCCCCTTGATCTATTGCGGAATCGACCGGGCGGAAAGCACTGGCTACCGGCTGCTGCCGGAACTGCTCGCCGAGCACGGCGACAGCGAGGAGCACCCGATTCCGGTCGCGATCGAGACCTCCCGCGGCATCCTGCGCGCCGACCAGGCCCACCAGCCGCCTCTTGTCGAGGAAGCGTTCGGGAAGCAGACGCTCGCTCTCCTGCCCCGGCCGGAGGCCGCCTGCACCGCAGCCGACCAGCTCGCCGAAGCGGTGGAAGAAGCGTTCCCTCAGACCCGGATGCCGAGATCCTGCTGAGCTTCCCCGGCCTCGGCATCCAGCTTGCCGCCCGGGTCCTGGCCGAGATCGGAGACGACCGCACCCGCTTCGCCGACGCCCGCGGACTGAAGGCGTACGTCGGCTCCTCGCCCATCACGCGCGCCTCCGGCAAGAAGGCGAGTGCTACGCGCCGCTGGGTGAAGAACGACCGGTTTGACCACGCCGGATACCTGTGGGCCTTCGCGGCTACGAACGGGTCACCCGGCGCCAAGGCCCACTACCGCCGCCGCCGTGACGAACGCGGTGACTGGCACGCAGCCGTCCGGCGCAACTTGTTCGGGGCCCCGCCGGGCCACGTGCTGCCATGAGGGTGCGCAGAGACAGAACGGCTGCCCGGAACGGGACGTGCAGCGGCGACGCGTCCGCGTCCCGTTCCGGGGGCTGCCTCAGTCCCTCGCCAGCAGGTGGGCCGGGGCGATGCGGGACATGGCCCGGATCGGTACGGAGAGGACCCCGCACACCAGGCCGACCGCGGCGAGGGTTGCCAGCAGTGCGGCGCCGATGACCGTCGACAGCCGTCCTGCCAGGATTCCCTGACCGATCGCCAGGACCGTGGTCAGGCCGACGACGGCGCCGGCCAGGCCGCCCAGAAGGGCGAGGCCGGCACCCTCGTAGAGGGTGAGCCGGGCGATCTCGCGGTGCGACCAGCCGGTGGCGTTCAGCACGGCGAGGTCGGCCGCTCGCTCGCGTTGCGACAGGACCAGGACGTCCACCGCCCCGGCCGCGCCGAGCAGCAGTGACAGGGCGACGCTCACATAGTCGGCGGTGCGTGCCTGCGCGACGACGGCGTTGCCCAGGAGTGAGCCGGCCACCTCGCCGCGGAAGGCGAGGGTGAGGCACAGCAGCACGGTGAAGGCAGCCACCCCGAGTGCCAGGCCGGCCGCGCCGAGCACGGTGCGGCCGGGAGTGCGCAGCAGGTTGCGCAGCGCGAGGCCGGTGACCGAGCGGACGGCAACCGCCCGCCGGGCGGGTGTCACCGGCGGGGTGACCGCGTCCAACGGCCCCAGCCGGGTCGCCCGCCAGGCGGGCAGCAGGCCCGCGGTCAGCGCGAGCAGCAGCGCGACGGGCAGGACCAGGGCAGCCTTCTCCGCCGATCCGGGCAGCCCGAGCAGGGCGCCCAGCCCGTAGGCGATGAGGGCGCCCAGCGCACCCGCGCCGAGGCCGATCACTGCCAGTTCGCCGAGTATCAGACGCAGGACCTCCGGTGTGCTCCACCCCATGCAGCGCAGTGCGCCGATCTCGGTGCGGCGCGATCGTACGGAGGCCAGGGCGGCCTGCCCGAGGAAGAGTCCGCAGACCACCAGGACCAGGACGAACAGCACCGCACTCTTGGTGTCCACGGCCCGCAGGATCCGCAGGGCCACGCCCTTGGCGACCCAGCGTTCGGTGACCTTGATGTCCGAGGGCAGCACGATGGTCTGCGGCGCGGGTGAACTGCCGACGGTGACGTCGACCTGCAGCTTCGGGTAGGCGGCGCGGATCTGGCCGGCGACGGAGTTGACCCGGGCCCGGGAGGTGGGGTCGACGCCGGTGACGCCCTCGACGCGGATGCGGATGGCACTGACCGGTGCCGTGTCCTGCGCCGTGGGCTTTCTGCGGCTGTGGGTGAGTGCCGAGATCGAGTCGATCGTGGTGAGCATGGTGGGCGGCGGGCTGAGGTAGCCGCCGAGGTTACGGTCGGGCCGCAGCGGCCGGTCGTTGAGGGCGGCCCGGCCGGCCGCGTCCGCGCCGGTGACCTGCGGCGGCTGGTAGGTCTCCAGCGGGACTCGGGAGAGTGCGGAGAAGCCGCGCAGCTTGGTGGGGTCGTAGCGGCCGACGACGCGGACCAGCGGGTCCGGGGCGCGTCCGGAGTCCTGACGGTCGCAGATCTTGAACGAACCGCACACGGTGGCGGCATGCCCGGTGACCGTCCGGAACTGGGTGCCCGCGTTTTCTTCGGGGACGTACATGTCCGGCGTGTTGCTGTTGTACTGCCAGATGCCGGGTGGCTGGGCGGGCCGGGTCCGCACGGCCAGGCCGTCCTCGGTGCTGCGGTAGCGGACCGGGCCGACCGTCCAGTAGTTCAACGTTTCGAACCAGGCGCCGGCGTCGGTGATGGACCGGAAACCGGTTGCGAGGTCGGCGGTCACGGTGCCGACGGTGGTGCCCTGCAGGCCGTTGACGAAGTCGTGGGCTTTTGGGCTGCTCAACTTGGCAGGCAGCGCCCCCGGATCGCCGACGTCCAGGCGCTTGACGGTGGCACTCAGGGTGCCGGCGGTCAGGGCGCGGCTGCTGAGCACGACCGGGACCTGGTAATGGTGGCCCCGCTCCGATTCCTCCGACTTCGGGTCCTCCCATGGGTCCGGGGCCCAGACGGGCCGGTCCCGTGCGGTGAGCGTCCGGCCCGAGGTGACCGTGTCGCTCAGGCCCACGAGTTCGTCCTCCGCCGCCGGGTCGATCGCCGACAGCAGCACCGGGAACTTGACCGGTACCTCGGCCGTGGCCTTCCCGTCCCCCGGTACGCAGGTCATGTTCGAGCGGGGGTCGAGGGAGAACACCGACTTCGGGTCGTCGTTCCAGTCGAACATGGGCTGGGGCAGCTTCTCGCCCAGGAAGTCGGTCTTCAACCCGCTCTTGTCCATGTTGTAGAACCAGCAGACCGAGTACCTCCGGCCGTTCACCTTCTCCTGCTGCAGGTCCGGCCAGGGGTTGTCGTCTCCCCATGTCGCGTCCGTGACGATCGGCTCGCGGGTCAGGTAGACGTACTGGTCGGCGGCCGGGTAGCTGCCCAGCCCGGCTTTCACCTTCGGGGTGAGGCGCAGGAGTTGGCGGGGGACCTTGCTGTCCCGGAACGCCGACACATCGACCGGGACCGTGCCCTCGACCATCAGATAGCCGATGTTGGCGACCGGAGCGGCGGTCTCGATACCGGCGAGGGACTTGATGTGCCGGTACTGGCCGAGGGTGATGCCGCCGAAGATCCCCGACAGGAAGTTGGGCTCGACCAGACCGCGGTCCCGCTCGACGGCAGTCTGGCTGCCGGCCGGGCGGACCAGGATGTCGTAGGCGGAACGGGAGCTGTCCTCGACGATCCCGGTGGTCCGCGCCTGGCTGGTGGTCACGGTCGAGGTGAGCAGGGTGAAGCTGGTGGCGGCGACGAGGATGCCCGCGGCGAGGGCGAGCGCACGCGAACGACGCCGCCACAGCTGGGAGAAGATCATGGCGATCACGGACGCAGGCCTCCGAGCCGGTCGAACACGTCGGAGGCGGGCGCCACTTGCTCGTCGGACACGATCCGGCCGTCGTGCAGCCGTACGATCCGGTCACAGGCCACCGCGACCTCCGGATCATGGGTGGTGAGCAGCATCGTCATCCCGTACCGCTCGCGCAGCGACAGCAGCAGATCGATGATCTCCCGCCCGGTCGCGCTGTCGAGGTTGCCGGTCGGTTCGTCCGCCAGCAGCAGCCCCGGCCGGTTGATCAACGCCCGGGAGATCGCCACTCGTTGCTGTTGACCGCCGGAGAGCTCGGAGGGCAGCGCGTCGGCGCGTGCCGCGAGGCCGACCGCCTCCAGCAGCTCCAGTGCGCGGGCGCGCCGGTCGAAGTCCACCCGGCGGGGCAGCACCGGCGCGAGCACGTTGTCCAGCACGGTCAGTGCGGGCAGCAGGTGAAAACGCTGGAAGACGAACCCCACCCGGCGGCGGTGCGCATCTAACTGACGCGACGTCAGCTCTTTGCCGTCGACCTCCACCACGCCCTCGTCCGGCCGGTCCATGCCGCCGAGCAGGTGCAGCACGGTGGACTTCCCCGAGCCCGACGGGCCGGTGACCGCGACGGCTTCCCCGTCCGCTATCTCCAAGTCGACGGCGTCCAGGGCGGTCAGGCCCGGATACCGGCGGGTCACCCCCCGCAGTCGTACACCCATAGCGCCTTCCGCCTTTCCTACATTGTGGCAATGCAGCGGTACATTGTCACAATCCAGGGGAGGTGCAAAATGCCACTGCATCACGCCGTGCTCGCGTTGCTGACCGAGGGACCCAGCCACGGGTACGAGCTCAAAGGGCGCTTCGAGGAGACCATCGGCCCACAGTGGGGCGGGCTCAACATCGGCCACCTCTACCAGATTCTGGACCGACTGGTCCGGGACAGCTTCGTCACCAGATCACAGGTGGCACAGTCGGACCGGCCCGACAAGACGCTGTACAGCCTCACGGCGTCCGGACAGGACGAGTTGCAGGAATGGGCGACCAGCGCGTGGGTGCGCACGGGCGGGTTCCGCGACGAGTTGTTCCTCAAGCTGGTCGGCGCCTCGTCCCTCGGCCCCGACGCCCTGGACGCCTTCATCGCGGCGCAAAGCCGGTCCTACCTGGCCGAACTCGCCGGCCTGACCCGGCTGCGACGTTCCCACACCGGCGCCCCCCTGGTGGCCCTCCTGATCGACGCGGCCATCGCCCACACCAAGGCCGATCTGCAACTGGTCGAGGGTGCGGCCGAGCGGCTCGCTCCGCTCGGCGAGGGGAGCGCCCGCGCGGCGACACGGGCCGACGTGCCCGATCAGGCGGCTGAGCAACTCGGTTGAGGTTAGGAGATCACATCACGGAAAACCTTGCCCGGTCATCGGTGGGTTTCGGGGTGAGTACACCCCGGCCTCAGGCGGTGACGCCGTTGGGCTGTGGCCGACGGAGGTTGACGGTGTGTCCGGCCGGGCAGGTGGCTGGGCGCCGCTCGTGGCGTTGTCACGTTGTCAGGTGTGTGGATGTCTGACGGTGCGTCGAGGCGTGGTGCGGCCAGGTTCCGACCCGCTGCTCAGCCTGTGGTGGTCTGGCCGGCGGCGCTGGTGATGTGCTATCGGATCGTGAAGCGGACGGTCATTTCGGCTCGATGATCGGGGGCGGTCATCAGGTGGCGGCGGGGCCGGAAGCGGGGTGAGATGCCGCTGAATGCGGACAGGAACCGCTGGGCCCCGCCGGTACTGCGGAAGCCCTTCATCGCGCGTTCACGCTGCCGCGTGGGCTGATGACTGTTCGGCCCGGTTGTTCAGCCCCTTTGTGGGAGCGGTACTCCACCGAGGGTATGCCCTCGCGGTGGGCCGCGCCGCAGGAGCGCAGCTTGTCGGTGACGACCACCCTCGGCACCCTTCCGCGCCGGCCGTACGCCACCTCGTCGACGCCGCCACCGTTCCCTCGCGTACGTCAGCGGCCCGCCGGGCTTCACCCAGGTCCGCGACCGCCCGTCGGACTGCTCCAGGGCGTACAGGGCGTGCACGGGGCCCGCCACCAGGGTGATTGTGGGCTTGACGTGGCTGAAAGGAATCCGATGATGGCGAGGTGAGGACACAGCACGGTGAGTCGGTTCTGGCGAGAGTGGTACGGATCTTCGAGGCGTTCACGCCGGAGGAGTCGGCCCTGACCGTCTCGGAGATCTCCCGCCGTACGGGGCTGCACGTGGCGACCGCGTCGCGGCTGGTGGCCGAGCTGGTCTCGTACGGGTTCCTGACGCGGGACGCCGACCGCCGCGTCCGTGTCGGCATGCGCATGTGGGAGCTGGCGACACGAGCATCGCCCACGCTGTCGCTGCGGGACGCGGCCATGCCGTTCATGGAGGGCGTCCACGACGTCGTCGGTCATCACGTGCAGCTCGGCGTGCTCGACGGTGACGAGGTGCTGTTCCTGGAGCGGCTCACGGCACCCGGGGGCGTCATCAACTACACCCGCATCGCGGGCCGCCTTCCCCTGCACGCCTCCTCCAGCGGTCTGCTCCTCCTCGCCCACGGCCCCGCCGAGCTGCGTCGGCGGGTACTCGACGCGCCCCTGCAGCGCTACACCCCAGACACTCCCGCCACCCCCGCGCGGCTGCGGGCCGTGCTGGCAGAGGTGCGCCTGCGGGGATACGCGTACTGCCCGGGGTACGTCCACCCGGACGCCCTGGGGATCGCGGCACCGGTGCGCGACGCACATGGTGAGGTGGTGGCCGCGCTGGCGGTGATCGTCCCCAACGAGGCCGGGGCCATGTCCGTCGTGCCGGTGGTGCGGACCGCGGCACGCGGTGTCTCCCGTGCGCTGGGGGCACCGGACGCCCCGACACATCCTCGGAGTCCGGGTGGATCACGGGACGGCAGTGCGACGGCCCGATGACAGTCGTCGGAACTTCGTCTCTCACTGATTGAGAATGCCGTCGCGACCGTCCGTCGTCACCGCGCATCCTGCCTTCAACCCAAGGACGGGAGGCGACGACGTGGTCGGAACCAGCGCGGTTGTGGACACCAAGTCCGGTGTCGGGACGGGACAGTTGGCGCAGAGGAACGCGGCGACCCTGACGGTCACCGCCAAGGAGCCGGTGGCCGAGGGCGTCATGTCACTCACCCTCGCGCACCCGGACGGTGCCCGGCTGCCGGACTGGACGCCGGGTTCCCACATCGACCTGGTACTGCCGGACGGGACGACTCGGCAGTACTCGCTGTGCGGCGACCGATGGGACGCGCACACCTACCGGGTCGCCGTGCTGAGGGAGCCCGCGGGCCGATGGGGGTCCCCCCGCTCGAGCGAATCCGAGAGTGGGGGAGGATCCGCCCAGGTGCACGACCGGCTGCGGCCGGGAGACCGAGTCGGGGTCGGCGGCCCGCGAAACCACTTCCCCCTCGTGCCCTCGGAGAAGTACCTCTTCATCGCGGGCGGCATCGGCATCACCCCCCTGCTGCCCATGGTCCACCAGGCCGAACTGCTCGGCGTCGACTGGCAGTTGCTGTACGGCGGCCGGACCCGGGCGTCGATGGCCTTCCACGAGGAACTGACGGAGGCCCACGGGGAACGGGTGCACGTCGTCCCGCAGGACGAACTCGGGCTGCTGGACCTCGCGGCCTGGCTGGGCACACCGCGACCCGACACCAAGGTGTACTGCTGCGGCCCCGCCCCGCTGCTCGCCGCCGTCGAAGCCGCGTGCGCCGCCTGGCCGCCGTACGTCCTGCGGGTCGAGCGCTTCACCGCCGCCGCGCGGACCGCGCCGACACGGGAGGAGCCCTTCGAGGTCGAGCTGCGGCGCATGGGACGCACCGTCACCGTCACCCCGGAGGTCTCGGTGCTGGAGGCGGTGCGCCGCGTCGGCGCGGATGTGCTGTCCTCCTGCGAACAGGGCACCTGCGGAACCTGTCTGACGCCGGTACTGGAGGGGCAGCCGGACCATCGCGACTCGGTGCTGGCCGACCACGAACGCGCGGCGAACGACTGCATGTTCCTGTGCGTGTCCCGCTCCTGCGGCGACCGCCTCGTCCTCGACCTCTGAAACTTCTTCGATCTCCGAGCACCTCTTCACTTCCCCAAGGAGCCGCGATGACCGAGGCACTGGAGCGTGCTGTCGAGCCGCCCGTCAGTGACGCCGACCCGTTCGCCCACGAGGTCCTCCTGGACCCCGAACCGCTGCACCAGGCCCTGCGCGAGGCCGGTCCGGTCGTGTACCTGCCGCGCTACGACGTCCACGCGCTGGCCCGTTACGAGCAGGTGCACGCCGCTCTGGTGGACTGGCAGCACTTCGAGTCGGGCGCGGGTGTGGGCCTGGCCAACTTCCGCCACGAGACGCCCTGGCGCCCGCCGAGCCTGCTGCTGGAGGCCGACCCGCCCCGCCACGACGCCCCGCGCCGGATCCTGCGCGAGATCCTTGCCCCGCCCGCCCTGCGCCGCCTGCGCACGACGTGGGCCGCGGTGGCCGAGGAACTCGTCGGCCAAGTCCTCGCCGACGGGGCCGAGTTCGATGCCTTCACGGCGGTGGCGGAGGCGTTCCCGCTGCGGGCCTTCCCGGACGCGGTGGGTCTTGGCTCCGACGGCCGGGAGAACCTCCTGCCCTACGGCAACATGGCCTTCAACGCCTTCGGCCCGCGCAACGACCTCGTCGCGGCAGACACGCATCGGGTGGCCGAGCTGTCGGCATGGGTGAACGCCCAGTGCACCCGGGAGGCGCTGAGCGAGGACGGCTTCGGCGCGCAGATCTGGGCCGCCGCCGACCGTGGCGATCTGACGTACGAACAGGCGCCTTTGGTGGTGCGTTCCCTGCTCACCGCCGGTGTCGACACCACCGTGCACGGCCTGGCGGCCTGCCTGTACGCCTTCGCCACCCACCCCGAGGAGTGGCAACGGCTGAGGGTGCGACCGGAGTTGGCGCGTGCCGCGTTCGACGAGGCGGTCCGCTGGCAGTCACCGGTGCAGACCTTCTTCCGTACCGCCACCACCGACGTCACCATCGCGGGCACGATCATCCCCAAGGGCACGAAGATCCTCATGTTCCTCGGCGCCGCCAACCGAGACCCGGACCGGTGGAGCGACCCCGACCGCTTCGACCTCACCCGCGACCCCTCCGGCCACGTCGGCTTCGGCATGGGCCTGCACCAGTGCATCGGCCAGCACGTGGCCCGTCTGGAGGCCGAGGCGCTGCTGACCGCCCTGGCCCGCCGCGTCGAGCGGATCGAACTCGCCGGCACACCGCACCGCCACCCCAACAACACCCTGCGCTCGTGGGCGTCCCTGCCCCTGCGCGTCCAGCCGGCTGCGTGATCAGCCGTCGCATCATCTCTGCCCATCTCTGCGGAAAGTGAGGGAACCCAGCCATGTCCCAGCAGGTACGAGGCGTCGTCGCGCGGGCCAAGGGCGAACCGGTCGGCATCGAGACGATCGTCATCCCCGACCCCGGCCCGGGGGAGGCGGTGGTGCGGATCCAGGCATGCGGGGTGTGTCACACCGACCTTCACTACCGTGAGGGCGGTATCAACGACGAGTTCCCCTTCCTGCTCGGCCATGAGGCGTCCGGGGTCGTGGAGTCGGTCGGCGACGGTGTCACGGACGTGGCGCCCGGCGACTTCGTGATCCTCAACTGGCGTGCCGTGTGCGGGCAGTGCCGGGCCTGTCTGCGCGGCCGACCCTGGTACTGCTTCAACACCCACAACGCGCGGCAGAAGATGGCCCTCACCGACGGGACCGAGCTGTCCCCTGCCTTGGGTATCGGCGCCTTCGCCGAGAAAACCTTGGTCGCGGCCGGGCAGTGCACCAAGGTCGACCCGGCCGCGTCACCGGCCGCCGCGGGGCTGCTGGGCTGTGGCGTGATGGCCGGCATCGGCGCCGCCATCAACACCGGCAACGTCGGCCGCGGCGACTCGGTCGCCGTCATCGGCTGCGGCGGTGTCGGCGACGCTGCCATCGCCGGGTCCCATCTGGCCGGAGCGGCGAAGATCATCGCCGTGGACATCGACGACCGCAAGCTCGCCACGGCCGCATCGCTGGGTGCCACGCACACGGTCAACTCCCGTGAGACCGACCCCGTCGAGGCGATCCGCGAGCTGACCGGCGGCTTCGGCGCCGACGTCGTCATCGAGGCCATCGGTCGCCCCGAGACCTACCGGCAGGCCTTCTACGCCCGCGACCTGGCCGGGACGGTCGTCCTCGTCGGCGTGCCCACGCCGGAGATGAAGTTCGAACTGCCGCTGCTGGACGTCTTCGGCCGCGGTGGCGCGCTGAAGTCGTCCTGGTACGGCGACTGCCTGCCCTCGCGCGACTTCCCCCTGCTGATCGACCTGTACCTCCAGGGCCGTCTGGACCTCGACGCGTTCGTCAGCGAGACGATTGCCCTGGACGGGATCGAGGACGCCTTCGCCCGGATGCACAAGGGCGACGTGCTCCGCTCCGTGGTCATCCTGTGACGGCCGCCCGCATCGAGCACCTGGTCACGTCCGGCACCTTCAGTCTCGACGGCGGCACCTGGGACGTCGAGAACAACGTGTGGATCGTGGGCGACGACGAGGAGGTGATCGTCATCGACGCCGCTCACGACGCCGAGGCCATCGACGCTGCCGTCGGCGACCGCCGACTCGTGGCCATCGTGTGCACCCACGGCCACGACGACCATATAGACGCCGCTCCCGCGCTGGCCGACGCGACCGGCGCACCGATCCTGATCCACCTCGACGACCGGCTGTTGTGGAAGCACACCCACCCGGACCGGAACCCCGACGGCTACCTGTCCGACCTGCGCCGGATCAGCGTGGCCGGTGTCGAACTGACCGCGCTGCACACCCCTGGCCACACGCCGGGAGCGATCTCCCTGCACGCCCCGGAACTGGGCACCGTCTTCACCGGTGACACCTTGTTCGCCGGTGGGCCGGGGGCCACGGGCCGGTCGTACTCCCACTTCCCGACCATCGTCCGTTCCATCCGCGACCGTCTGCTGGTCCTGCCGCCCGAGACGGTGGTCCGCACCGGCCACGGAGAGTCGACCACCATCGGCACCGAGGCTCCGCATCTCGAAGAGTGGATCGACCGGGGCTACTGAGGCCGGCGGAACCCTCGGCCTTACCCGGACGGCGAGACCCTCGCAGTTCAGTGAGGCTTTGAGCATGGCTCAGGGCCACCAGGGTGTTGTCATGAAGTCCACGAGGCGGTGCTGTCCCGAACGGGCGGCGTGACCGGTTCGCCCGCGATCTCGGGCATCTCCACGCAGGAGATGGCTGGGATGTCCGAGACCGGCATGAAAGCGGTCAGACGCATTGTGTGCGCCACCAGTTGCGCCGCCCGCGTCAGCACGGCGCCGCCTGTTCCTCAGCGCTCCTCGCCGACCGTCGTCAGCGGGTCCGTACCCTGCCACGCGGCTCGCAGCAGCCCCCGCAGGCCGTGGGAGGTCACCGGGCGCGGGTTGTTCGCCGGAACCACTTCGAGGATCGCGTCCACGGCATCGTCGATGTCGGCCTCGTCGAACCCGTGGTCGCGCAGCGCCCTCGGCGCATTCACCGCATCCCGCAGACCTTGCAGGCCCTCAACCGCAGACGCGGAGCCGAACGCCTCCGCGATGCGGCGCTCGGCATCCGGTGCGGCGGGGGCGTTGAATGCCAGCACATACGGCAACACGACCGCATGCGTCTGGGCGTGCGGTAGGTCGTACGTGCCCCCCAGTACATGACAGATCTTGTGATGCAGCCCCGAACCCGCTGAAGAGAACGCCACTGCCGACAGGTAAGCCCCGTACAGCACCCGCTCGCGGCCGTCGAGTCCGGCCGGGTCGGCCACCACGGCCGGCAGTCCGGCCGCCAACGCGCGGATGCCCTCTCCGGCCAGCGCCTGGTCGACGGGATCGGTGCGCGGTGCCCACATGGAGTCCACACAGTGGGCGAGTGCGTTCAGTCCCGACGCGACACTCATCGCCACCGGCAACGACAGCGTCAGCGTGGCGTCGTACACCACCGAACGGGGCAGGACGCGCGCGTCCACTCCCGTGGTCTTGTGTGCTCCCTCGGTCAGCCCCCAGACGCTGGTGGCCTCCGACCCCGCGTACGTCGTGGGGACGGCCACGATGGGGATCGCGCTGGTCAGCGCGATCGCCTTCGCGAGGCCGGTCGTCGAGCCCCCGCCGACACTGACCAGGAGATCCACCTCGTGCGCGGCCGCCGCGGCGCGCGCCCGCTCGGCCGACTCGACCGGGACGTGCATCACCACCTCGTCGTGGCGGAGAACGACCGGCACCTCGGCGGTGACCCTCTCGGCCAGATCGGCCTCGGTTGCCGCCGCGATCACCATCACCCGTGAGCCGCCCAGCCGCTGCACCTCGGCGCGCACCGTCGCCGGTGCTTCGCCGGGTGTGAAACAGACGCGCTGCGCCAGGGTTTCATGCTCGAATCGCATGTGAGTCCTGTCCTTCTGTTCGTGCTGTTCGTGAGGGGAACCGCCGGGCATGGAAGGAAGCCGTCTCATATCCGCTGCGGGGGAAGCATGATGTCGAACCGTACGCGGGACCAGCTCTGTCCGGACAGGCCGCGCCCGTCCGGGGTCGGCGTGCCGGCCGGCTGCCGTTCGAATCGCTTGACGAGGGAATCTTTGACGCCGAACACGGCGTCGGAGCTCAGCAGGCTGTCGCCCTCGACGAAGATGTGGGTGATCAGGGTGTGCAGGCCGGGTGCGGTGGCCATGAAGTGCAGATGGGAGGCGCGCAGGGGCGAGCGGCCGGTCTTGTCGAGCAGGGCTCCCACCGGTCCGTCATGGGGGATGGGGTACGGCGTGGGGGTGAGGCCCCAGAAGGCGTAGCCGCCCTGGTCGTCGGTGTACAGGTGCGCCCGGCCGGCCAGGTGGCCGTCGTCGTACTGCACGTCGTAGAGGCCGTCCTCGCCGGCTTCCCACACTTCGAGGCGTGCGCCGGGAGCGGGGTTGCCTTCGGTGTCGGTGACGGTGCCCTCGACCCAGCAGGGTTCCCCCGGGGCGCCTGCGGCCATGTCGCCGCCCAGGGGGATCTCGGGGGAGTCCTCCACGAAGAACGGGCCGACCACCGTCGCCTCGGTGGCGCCCGCGGTGGCCTCGTGGTTGACGTTGATCGTCTGCATGGACGCGCCGAGGACGTCGGACAGCAGCACGAACTCCTGGCGGCGGTCGGTGGTGATATGGCCGGCCGCGGTCAGGAAGTCGATGGCCTGTTGCCATTCCGCTTCGGTCAGTCGGACCTCACGGATGAATGCGTGCAGGTGTCGCACCAGGGACCGCATCAGTTCCTTGAGCCGGGGGTCCGGCGTGTCCTTGAACGAGGCGAGCACCGTCTGGACCAACTCGTCCTCGATCTGGTGCTGCGGGTCCGACACTGCGGGTGTGGTGGTTGCCATGCTGAGATTCCTCCTGTTGTCGGCATGGTGGGTGCGCTGTTCCTGGCGTGAGGACGTCATGGGGTCCGGGAGGCGGGGCCGGCTACCTGGAGGTGCGCCCGGTTCGTCGCCCGTCGTTGACGATGACCGCGAGCAGCCCCCCGGCGAGGGCGAGGTTCTTGAGGAAGTCGCCCTGCTGGCGGAGGCGTTGCGGGCCGTCGGGCTGGGTCCAGAAGGGGAAGGCGGCGAGTGTCGTGGGCACCAGCGAGCCGGCGAGCGCCGTCGCGCAGGCCGCGGGGGCGAGGCCGGCCGCCAGCCCGGCTCCGGCGGTGACGTGGACGGCTGCGTTGACGCGGACCAATTGGCGGTCCGTGAACCGGTCCAGGAGGGGTACCGAACGCCGGCACCGCTCGAGGAAGGTCTCCGCTCCCTGCGCGGGGCCGTCCGGGTGCTGCCAGACGTGGCGGCCCCCGGAGACGAAGACGGCGGCCAGCGCGAGGCGGGAGAGGGCCCGGCCCACGTCGTCCAAGCGCGGTGGTGTGTCAGGCATGCCATGGATCCGTTCGCAGATGGCGGTCGAAGAAGCGCTCGATCAGTGCGGGGGTCAGCAGCAGGGAACGTTCGACGTCCGGGGTGCGGGAGGACAGCACCGTGGCTGTCATGGGGTGCAGTTCCCAGTCGCCGGTGTTGAGGAAGCCGTGGTCGGCGCCGTGGACCAGCAGCAGATGGGACTCGGCGCCCACCGTGACCAGGGCGTCGTGGAGCCGACGGCTCTGCGCCGGGCCGATGAGGAGGTCGGCGTCGCCGTGCAGCAGGAGCACGGGCGGAACGCGCGGGTGGGCCTGCCGGGCCGGGCTGGCCTCGACGGCGGTGGCGGCCCGGTCCGACGGGCGCCCGCCCAGGAGGCCCCAGGCAGGATCGGTGGGATCCACGCCCAGTACTCCACCGGGCAGGGCGTCGTCGGTGAGGGTCAGCAGATCCGTGGGGGGATAGCCCGCCACCACGGCTCGTACACCGGGCGCCGCGGGGGAGCCGTCGGTGTCGGCCGCGAAGGCCGCGAGCAGTGCCAGGTGCGCTCCGGCGGAGCTGCCCCACAACCCGATCGACGCCGGGTCCAGGCCAGAGGTGTCCGCGATGCCGCGCAGGTAGTGCAACGCCGCGAGGACGTCGTGGAGTTGGGCCGGCCAGGGAGAGACCTCGGAGGACCGGTACTCGATGTCGGCAATGGCGTAACCGCGTTCGGCGAAGAGGCGGGTCAACTGTGGTCCATGGCCTCGTTGTTGGGTACGCCAGCCGCCTCCCGGAAGCCATACGATCACGGGTGCCGGAGCCGGTCCGGACTGCGGCAGGTACAGGTCCATGCGCAGGTCCGCCTGGTCGGTCGCGCCGTCCGACGGCCTGCTGAACACGAGATCGCGCATCACCCGGACGGGAGCCGGGTCGAGCCTCTCGGGCGGGCGCGGTGCCTGGCTGAGCCCTTCCATGAAGCGGCCCATGACGTCGGCGTTGTTCGCCAGCACGGCCGTGAGGTCGGAGGTGTCCGGCTGCTGTGCGGTCTCACCGTTCACGGGCTGGTCCCGTCGCGGTCACGGCCAGGAGAGGGAGAGCGCGACGCACCTGTGCGCGGTGCTCGGCGAGCCGCCGCTGATAGTGCGGTGCGAGCCGGTCCGGGGTCCAGTCGAAGTCGTCGGCCAGTGTCACGTCGACCGCTGACACCCCGGGCAGAGCCGCGAGCCGGGTGTGGGCTTCGTTCGCGAAGGAGCCGATCAGCACACAGCTGGGCTCGGTCACCCCGACGGTGACCGCGACGCGTCGGCCGCCGCCGTCGACTTCGATGTCGTCCTGGATGCGGATGTCGGTGAGGAGCCCCATGTCGTCGAGACCGGCGGGCACTCCCGCGGTGATGCTGCACGGATCGAGGATCTCGTTCAGCGTCGCGCGGACCGTGGCTTCCGTGATCGTCATCGGGCACCCGCCAGTGTGTCGTCCTCCACCGGGGCGACGCGCCCGCCCCACGGCTGCCGCAGTTCGGTGGTGTCGAACTCGTCGCCGCGGATGCGGTCGCGGAGGTCCTGCTCGTCGATGTCGTGCATCCGCAGGAAGTTGCGCCCGAGGATGTCGGCCTTGACCTCCTTGGTGAGCTCCGGCAGTCCGTACTCCTCGACCAGGTCACGGGGCATCTCGAAGTTCCAGAACGCCTCGATCGCCGGCCGGGGGTGAACGGCGTCGCACCCGGTCGCCCAGACGATCCGGTCGCCGCCACCGGCCGCGAGGAAGGCGCCCATCGCCTGGGCGAAGCGCCGCGGCGCGTAGACCGCGAGGAACGACGTCGCCTCCAGGTTGACCCAGATGTTGCGGAAGGACTCCAGCTGGAGGGCCGTCTCCTCGACGAAGGCCATGCCGCCGTGGACGACCTCGAAGGTGAGATCGGGGAAGGCCAGCGCGGCGGCCTCGACGTCGGCCAGCCCGAGGGCGGAGGTCGGGCCGGGCCCGACCGGGAGGGCCTTGTGGATGGCCACGACTTTCAGACCGCGCTGCCGGGCCCGCTCGAACAGCGGGAAGCAGATCTCCGGGTCACCCATGTCCAGCGCGGTCGCCCGGCCCTCGACGACGTCGATCGGATACAGCTTGAGGGCGTTGACCCGGTGCTTCTCCACCAACTCGTCCACCCGGTCCAGCGCCCCGGGACGCAGCGGGGACACCGCACCGTAGATCAGCACGCGCTCCGGCCACTTCTCGCGCATCTCCAGGCCGTAGCTCAGCGCCGAGCCGCCGTCACGGAAGTGCCCGTAGATGGGGGTCTCGTGGTAGGCGATCACGTCGGTCTGGCTCTCCGCCAGCAGGGACCGGCCGATGATGTCCGCGCCCGCCCCCTGCATGTAGGTGGAGCGTTCGAGGGTGTACTCGGGTCCGCCGACCCGCTTGTGAAGGGCATAGAGGTGCTCGCCGATGGCCGCGCCGATGTGCGGGTTGACGCAGTTTTCGGGCCGGAAGTTGTAGTTGTGGGCCACGCCCTCGACGACGAGGAAGTCCTCGATCACTGTCGTTCTCCTTTGAATGTCACGGGTGGTGCCGGGCGCTCTCAGGCGAGCAGGTCCTTCAGTGCCTCCAGGGCGTGGGACGCGAGCCGTTCGTCGGTCTCGCCGTCGGCTCCGCCGACGCCGACGGCGCCGATGACCTCACCGTCGTCCACGGTGAGGGGCACTCCTCCTGGTACCGGGAGGAGGTGGGCGTCGACCAGGTGCACCGGCGCGAGGGCCATCGCGGGGGATGCGGCGAAGGCGGCGAACGTCGAGGTCGGCATGCCGGAGACGGCGGCGGTGTAGGCCTTGCGGCGCGCGGTCTCGACCCCGATGGGGCCGACCCCGTCGTCGCTGAGCAACACCTTGGTGATGCCGCTGCGGTTGACGACCACTACGCAGATGCGCACGCCCTCGGCCCGGGCCGCCTCCAGCGTGGCCTCGGCCGCCCCGTGCGCGATGGCGTAGGTCAGGGGCTCCCTCATCCTGCGTTCCTCTCATGGAGCGGGGTGACGGTGGCACCGGAGCCGGCCGGGACCCCGCGGATCAGGTCCGACGCCTTCTCGGCGACGGCGATGACGGTGGCGTTGATGTTCGCTCCGGGCACGCTCGGCAGCACTGAGGCGTCGACGACGCGCAGTCCGGTGATGCCGCGCACCCGCAGGTCGGGGTCGACGACGGCGTTCTCGGAAGTGCCGATGGCACAGGTGCCGCAGGCGTGGTTGGCGGAGTAGCCGCTCTCCCGCAGATAGCGCTCGAAGTCCTGGTCGGTGCGCACGTCGGGACCCGGCGCGAGTTCCGCCCCGATCATCGGGGCGACCTCGGGACTGCGCAGGATGGCCAGCGTGGTGCGCACGGTCTCCCGCAGGGCGGCGACGTCCTCCGGCTCGGTGAGGAGGTTGAACCTGATGCGCGGAGCGGCGGTCGGGTCGGCGGAACCCAGCCGGACCTCGCCGCGGCTGCGGGGGGTCGCGACGGCGTTGAGGGCCACGCAGTGGCGGTCCTTCAGCGGTCGCACGCCGGGGAACCAGGGCCGGGCGCCGAAACCGCCGGCCAGGATGCCGAGGAACCCGTCGGGACGGTCAAGGTCGGTGCGGGTACGGACGTAGGCGGACAGGAACTCCGGCATCTGGGCCAGCGGACCGGTGCCGGTGAAGAACCAGCGGATCGCGCCGAGCGCCGCACGGTCGGCGCGCAGGTGCTCGTGGAAGGTCACCGGATCCTTGACGTCGAAGAGCACGGGCGCCGCCGGATGCTCCTGCAGGTTGGCGCCGACTCCGGGCAGGTCCGCCACTGTGTCGATGCCGTGCTCACGCAGGTGGTCAGCCGGGCCGATGCCCGAACGCATCAGCAGCTGCGGCGAGTTGTACGTGCCGCCACAGACCACGACCTCGCGGGCCGCCCGGATCACGCGGCTCCGTCCGCTTTCCACGACACGAACACCGGTCGCGTGTCCCCGATCCATCACGAGCGTGTCCACCAGCACCCCGGTGAGCAGAGTGAGATTCGGCCGTCGCCGCATCGCGGGGCGCAGGTAGGCGGCCGCGGTGCTGTGGCGTCGGCCACGGCGGATCGCGGTCTCGTTCTGGCCGGCGCCGGTGGGGTCGCCGCTCTGGGTGTCGTCGGGAAACTCGATGCCCAGTGAGCGGGCGGCACGGTCCAGACTCCTGCCGAACGGACCTCTTCCGGTAACGGTCGACACGGTGACGGGTCCGTACCCGCCGTGGTGCTCGGTGTCTCCGCGCCAGCTGTTCTCCGAGCGTCGGAAGTACGGCAGCAGGTCGTCCCAACCCCAGCCGGTGGCACCGGACTTGATCCAGTCGTCGTAGTCGAGGCGGTGCGCGCGGACGTGGGTCGAGCCGTTGATCGAACCGGTCCCGCCGACCAGTCGGCCACGGGGGACCGGGATGCGCCTGCCGTTGAGTCCCGGCTCGGGCTCCGTCTCGTATCCCCAGCTGATGTCCTTGCGGCCCGACAGCAGCCCGACACCGAGGGGCAGCCGCACGAGCAGGCTGCGATCGGTGGGCGGGCCGGCCTCGATCAGCAGCACGCGTGTCCCGGTGTCGGCGGACAGGCGCGCGGCGAGGACGCAGCCGGCCGTACCGGCACCGACGACGACGTAGTCGTACTCGGTGCCGTGCCCGGCGCTCATGCGGAAGGTCCAGACATCATCGTCTCCTTCGAGGCCTTGAACGAACGCGCGGGGCAGGCGGGGCGCGGGGAGGCGCGGGAAGGCGGTCGCTCGCGGCGCGTTCTCAGATGTGATCGCGAGGCGGCAGAACGTCCCTGAGCGGCTCGTCGCCTCGGCGCAGGCACAACGTAACAGGGCTCTCGTCGATGCGACAGACTTCTGCAAGTATTTCATCAAAGCAGGTCAGTGGCGTTGACAGTTTTTCATCAGAGCCGTAAAACGGCTAGAAGCGCCACGTGGGCCGCACCGCCTGCGGCGTCTGCCAGAGCCGTGGAAGAAGGACCGCCGCACGCTCGTGCGTGCCCGCCGGACGGGAGCACGACGGAGCCTCGTCACAGGCTCGCGCGGCCATCCGAACCCCCGGTGGCACTCATCCACGCGTCCCCACTGCCTCAATGCCGAGGAGATGGTTCAGCATGACCGACACCACCGTGACCGACACGGGAACCGGCTACGGGCGTAAGCCCTCCTCTCACGACGCCCGCCTGACCGAGGTCGGGCCGGGCACGCCCATGGGCGAGGCGTTGCGGCGCTATTGGCAGCCGATCGCCAGCTCCACCGCCCTCACCAGCGACGTTCCGCACCGCGCCCGCCTCCTGGGCGAGAACCTGATCGTCTTCCGGGACGGTCAGGGCCGCCCCGGCGTCGTCTTCGAGCGATGCGCGCACCGCGGCAGCAGCCTCTTCTACGGCCGCATCGAGGAGGACGGCATCCGCTGTTGCTACCACGGGTGGAAGTTCGACGTGCGGGGTCACTGTCTGGAACAGGCCTGTGAGGTCGGCGGTGGAGGCCGCCGCCACCTCGCGCGCCAGCCGTGGTATCCGGTGGAGGAGCGGTACGGCCTGGTCTTCGTCTACATGGGCCCGCCCGAGCTCAAGCCCCCGCTGCCGCGCTTCGACAGCCTGGAGCCCCTGGAAGAGGGGGAGACCTACTTCAGCAGCTGGCTGGTACCCGGCGCCGAGGTCATCGGCCTGGAGCAGGACTTCAACTGGCTCCAGCTGTTCGAGAACGCGGTCGACCCGGTGCACGCGTCGTGGCTCCACTCCACGCACAGCGGGTTCCAGTTCCAGGGGACCGGCACCACTGGCTTCCCCGAGAACTTCTATGACGCCTCCACCGTCGCGGAGCGCATCACCTATCACCGGACCGACCACGGCGTGAAGTACCTCCAGCGCTACCAGGACAAGAAGGGTCCCGACGGGGAACTGGTGGACATCGACTGGTCGGTGGAGCTCCAGCTGCCGAACATCATCTGCCTCCCCGACTTCGTCCGGGTGACCCCCGACGCCCGGCACGACATGCTCATCTGGGTCGTCCCGGCCGACGACACGCACCACCGGCTGGTCTTCTCGATCCGCTCCGCCGACCCCGAGCGGCTCAAGTCCTTCGTCTTCGGCATCAAGCAGAACGGCAAGGACGGCTGGCTCCTCAGCGACGAGGAGCGCCGGCGCTTCCCCGGCGACTACGAGGCCCAGAGCTCGCAGGGCGACATCACCCAGCACTCGGAGGAGACCCTGGCCCCGTCCGACCGTGGCGTCGTCATGCTCCGGCGCATGCTGCGCACGATGATCGACGACGTCGAGGCCGGCCGGAACCCGCTCGGCGTCGGCGCGCCCGGAGAACCGGTGCGACACGTCGAATCCGGCGCCGTCATCCGGCGGGAGCCGGGGGACGACACCCCGAGTCCGGCAGGGGCGTGACCAAGGCGTGAGCACCACCTGGACGGACGCGGTCGTCGTGGCCCGGCACGACGCCACGCCGAGAATCGCGGTCTTCGACCTCGCCCGGGCCGACGGAGACGAGCTGTGGGAGTACGAGGCCGGCTCCCACATCGACGTACAGATCGGCGAGGCGGGACTGATCCGGCAGTACTCCCTGTGCGGACCTCCGGGCATCCGCAAGCAGTACCGGCTCGCGGTTCTGCACGATCCCGCCTCGCGCGGCGGTTCCCGAGCGATGCACGCCCTCGCCGAGGGCGACACGCTCCGCATCGCCGCGCCGCGCAACCGCTTCGGCCTGACGCCCGCGCGTCGGTACGTGCTCCTCGCGGGCGGCATCGGCATCACCCCGTTGCTGTCGATGGCACAGACGCTCGACGCCACCGGCGGCGACTACCACCTGCACTACTGCGCCCGCAGCCGGACGGATGCCGCGTTCGTCCCCGAACTGGAGCGCCATCCGCGGGTCACCCTCTACTTCGACGACCAGGCCCCGGAGCAACGCCTCGACCTCGGGCGCGACGTGGGGGAAGCCGAGCCCGACGCCGCGGTGTACGTCTGCGGCCCGGGCGGGTTCATGGACCACGTGCTCGGGCGGGCGGCCGAGCTGGGATGGCCCGCGTCCGCTCTGCACAAAGAGCGCTTCAGCGCCTCGGCGCCCGCCACCGAGCCCGACGGCGGAGGAGACGACGCGTTCACGGTACGGCTGTCCTCGACAGGAGCGGAGTACCACGTCCCCGAGAAGCAGAGCGTCCTCGACGTCCTGCTGGCGAACGGAGTCGACGCACCCAACTCCTGCGGACAGGGCATCTGCGGTGAGTGCGTCGTACGGGTGCGCGCCGGCGAACCCGATCACCGAGACGACGTCCTGACCGACGACGAGCGCGCGGAGGGCCTGTTCACCCCGTGCTCGTCGCGGTCCCGGTCCCCCCTCCTGGAGCTGGAACTGTGACCACCTCATCCACGGCGGCGACAGCCCGCCCCGCCCCCGCCCCGGCCACGGTCGAGGAGGCCGAGACCGCCTGGCTCGCGGCACAGACACTCCCCGACCCGGAGCAGGCCATTCGCGCGCTGCTGCACCCCGACTGCGTCGTCGTGCACTCGGCGGTCGGCCACATCCACGGCGCGGACGACTGGCTGCGGTACGCCGGACGCCTGGGCCGGACCAGTCAGGTGGACACCTACGACGTGACGGTCCAGGAATTCGGCGGCTCGGCCGTGGTCAGCTGCCTGCAGGAGATGCGCGTCGCCTTCGTGCCCGAGCTGACCCCCTTCGTCATCCAGGCCGCCGTCAGCCGGGTCTGGGTGGAGGCCGCTTCGGGCGGCTGGCAGCTGGCGCACATGCAGCTGGCCCGGCGACTCCCGCCGGGCTGAGCGTCCGTGCTTCCGGCATGCGGGAGCACGGACGCCGTCATTCCTCGGGCTCGCCGTCCTCTGATGCGTCGTCCGCTGGTGCGCTGTCCCCCGATGTGTCGTCCACCGTCGCCCCGTCCGCCGTGGCTTCGGCGAGTGCGGAGATGATCCGGGCCACCTGCTCGGCGTAGTGGTCGATGAACTCCTGCGACAAGGGGTCCTGGCGGGTGAACTCGCGCGCGATCCAGGGCAGGGCCACCGGGGCGATCGAGGCGGCGAAGAAGGCGAGGGACACCGCGCCGACATCGAGGTCGGCGCGGAACTCTCCCCGTGCCTGCCGCTCGCGGAGTTCCTCGATGCTCTTGAACAGCTCGGCAGCCCGCTCGTCCTCGGCGGGCGGGCGTGAGCCGGGCTCTTCGCGTGTCAACGTGCGGACCCAGCCAGGGTCCTCATGGGCCATGTGGACATAGCGCCGTACGGCCGCGGCAAAGGTCGGGTCCTGACTGACCGGCAGGGCCGTCCCCAGCCACCGCTCGCTCAACGCCTCGTAAAGCCCGCGCTTGCCCCCGAAGTAGTAGGTGATCAGCTGATGGCTGACACCGGCCGCCTCCGCGATACGGACCACCCGCGCCCCGTCGAACCCGTGGGCGCCGAACTCCTCGCCGGCCGCGGCGAGGATGGCTCGTCGGGTGCCCACCGGATCCCGTCGACGACCGGGATCGTCGGGGCGCCTCCGGCGCTGCTGCTTGCCGGACGGTGCTGCCGACTTCCCTGATGTCGTCTCCTCCGCTGCCACAGGAACGACCTTACCGGCGGGCTAGTTGGCTCGGCCAACAACCCTCTCCGCAGTCCGGGAAAGGGGACTCCGTCGGTGCTCGTTCCCGACGACGGTGTTGCGCAGAACCCCGAGACGCTCGACCTCGACCTCCACCACGTCGCCGGGCCGCAGCAGCCAGGGCGGTGTACGGGCATAGCCGACACCGGCGGGGGTGCCGGTTGCCAGCAGGTCACCGGGGTGCAACGTGAGGGTGCGCGAGACATGGGCCAACGTCTCTCCCACGTGGTGGACCATGTCGCTGGTGGAGCCGTCCTGGACGGTCACGCCGTTGACCCGGGTCCGGACCCGTAGCCCGTCGCGCAGGTCTCCGACCTCGGCGGTCGGCACCATGGGGCCGAGCGGGCCGGAACCGTCGGCGTTCTTCCCGAGGGTCCACTGCGAGGTCAGCTTCTGCGCGCGTCGCGCGGTGACGTCGTTGAACGTCGAGTAGCCGACCACCGCCGCGAGCGCCTCGCCGGGATCGGCGTCCACCAGCGTCCGGCCCACCCAGGCCACGATCTCGCCCTCCCAGTCCAGACCGTCTTCGGTGGAGGGCACGGGTATGTCGGCGCCGCCGACTGTCAGCGACCGCGTCCACCGTGCGAACAGCGTGGGGTGCTCGGGCAGTTCCTGGTCCCGGTAGGACCCTTCGGCGGCGTGTTCGATGTAGTTC
This sequence comes from Streptomyces sp. NBC_01450, assembly GCF_036227505.1. Taxonomy (NCBI): domain Bacteria; kingdom Bacillati; phylum Actinomycetota; class Actinomycetes; order Kitasatosporales; family Streptomycetaceae; genus Streptomyces; species Streptomyces sp. NBC_01450. The sequence continues at coordinate 2,286,168 of NZ_CP109481.1, forward strand.
AGCCCGACGCACAGCACCTGCGCCTCCGGCAGCACAGGCGGAACCAGGCGCGCCTCACCCACCGGCAGCGTCCCGCCGGCCGGGGGGCGGGCCAGAGATCCTTCGGGGTCGTTCCAGAACTCCCGCAGTCCGGCCACCACCGTGACACCCGTGCCGTCGGGGGACAGGTTCGCCACGTGCACCTCGCCGTCGTACTCCACTCCCACGATCCGCATCCGGACTCCTCAGCTCAGAGACGACACCTTGTACGAGGGCAACCACTATAAACGTTACAACCTTTATGGTTGAATGATGTCATGGTCGCTGAGAGAAGAGCCCTGCTGGCCGGCCTGAACGCCCCTGGCACCACGCGAGCCGAGCAACTCGCCGCAGCCCTTGAGGGGCGCATGCGCGGACTGAGCCCCGGCTCGCCGGTCGGCACCATCGAGGAGATCCGGCAGGAGTCCGGCCTGGCGCGCGCCACCGTCAGCGAGGCCATCCGGCTCCTGCGTGACCGCGGCGTGCTCGTGATTCGCCCGGGCCGCGGCGGCGGACTGTTCGTCGCTGACCAGACCCCCGTGGTCCGGCTGCGCCACACCCTGCTCAGCGTCGGGGGAGAACCCGGCACGGTCGCGGACGCCATCGAGCTGCGCAACCACCTGGAGGAGCTGATCGATGTCGGCGCCGCCCGGTGCGCGGGCGAGGATGACATCCCGGCCCTACGGGCATGCCTCGACGACATGGCGGCCGCGCCGGACTGGGACGCCTTCATGCGGGCCAACTGGGCGCTGCACGAGCGCATCGCGCAGTTGTGTCCGAACGTGATGGCCCGCGCGGTCTATCTCGGCACGCTCGGCCACCTCACGGCATCCACCGCGCGCACCGCCGACCGGGACGCCGACGCCTACCGCGCGAGGCGGCTGCGGATCCACGTCGACCTGGTCGAGGCGATCGCCGCCGGGGACGAGGCCGCCGTCCGCGCCGCCGTCGCACGCCACAACCACACCGACTGAACGCACGGACACGGGAGCCGCCATGCCGCCGGCCGAGTACCGCAAGTACCTCTACCCGCAGAACTCGCCGCGTCTCGCCGCGATCAGGGGTCTGGACGCCTACGAGTACCGTGAGGCGGCCAAGGCGGACCCCTTCACCGGCGGACTGATCCGCGGCTGGAAACCCTTGCAGCTCGCCGAGTTCCGTGGAGTGACCGAGGACGGCGCGCCGCGGCCCGAGGTGCATACCTGGGAGCCCGCCCGCCCCGGCGAGGAGGCTCCCGTCGCCGGCATGGTCGCCGCGGCGCGGGAACTGATGGCTGCGCTCGACGAGGACGGCCGCGCCGAGCTGAGCCACCCGGTGGACGCGAGCGAGTGGCAGACCTGGTCCAATCCGGAGTTCCTCCAGTTCGACACCGGCATCCGCCTGGAGTTCCAGCCACCCGAGGTCCGACGGAAGGCCCTTGCACTGGTCGAGGCGTCGCTGAGCCCCGACGGCTTCCGCCTGGTGCACGACATGATGCTGATCAACGGCTTCCTCGGCAAGGTCGTCGGCCTGGAGAGCATTCTCAACGAGTTCAGCTACAACGTCGCGCTCTACGGGAGCCCCGACCTCGTGGCGCCGTGGGGCTGGCAGTTGTTCGGCCACCACTGCGCGGTCAACTGCCTCGTCGTCGAGGGGCGCATGGTTCTCAGTCCTGTCTTCCTCGGTGCCGAACCCAACGAGATCGACGAGGGCCCCCGCGCGGGCACGCCGGCGTTCACCGATCGGATCCGGCTCGGCACGGACCTGATGGCCGCGCTGCCGGCGGATCTACGGGCCACCGCCACCGTGTACCGGCGCATGGTCGATCCCGAGATGCCTCCTGGCCGTGTCCACCCCGGAGACGAGCGGCACCTCGCCGGCGCCTTCCAGGACAATCGGGTGATCCCGGTCGAGGGCTTGCGAGCCGCGGACATGCCCGAGCAGGGCCGGGCGATCCTCCTGGAGATGGCCGAGTCGTTCGTGTCACTGTTGCCCGACGGCCCCCGCGCGGCCCGGATGCGCGAGGTCCGCGACCACCTCGACGAGACCTGGTTCAGCTGGATCGGCGGGCACGGGTCCGACGACGTCTTCTACTACCGGGTCCAGTCGCCGGTGCTCATCGCCGAACTCGACCACCACTGCGGCGTCTTCCTCGACTACGACACCCCGAAACCGTTCCACATCCACACCGTGCTGCGGACTCCTCACGGGAACGACTACGGCCGCGCCTACGTACGCGCCTGGCAGGAACACCGGTCCGTCTGAATGCAGGATCCACGCTCGGCGCAGGCGTTGACCGGCCGGGATCGGCTTCGGTCCCGGGTGGACGAGGTCGAGGAACCACGGCGCGAGCGGGACCCCCAGCGTCTCAAGGCGGCCTCCTTCGAATGGGCGAGTCCGGAGGCGGCGCGTGCCCAACTGGAGACGCACGCACGGTTCCACGAAGACGCCCGGGCGTCGTACGAGAAGCGGCGCGAGGACATCCTCGCCCGCCGTGTCCCCCTGCTCCTGGCCCGCCTGGAGCGCACCGCGATGACACGGCGGTCGGCATGAGCGGCGGCACGAAACGCGTGGCGACCGTCGAAGCCCGCGAGGAGGTGGTGCCGGGCGCCGACCCGAGTCTGAACTACACCAAGCGCGGCTTCCGGCTGAAAGACGGTCTCCTGTACCTCGCGGGCGACATCGTGCTGAGGGTCGTGTGGTCCCGCGACCTGCCCGCCGATCCCTCCTCGGTGCGGGTGTACCGGGACAGCGTCGGTCACTGGTACGCCTCGTTCGTCGTCCCTGCCGAAATCCAGCCGTTGCCCGAGACGGGTGCGGTGATCGGTGTCGACTGGGGCGTGAAGGAGACCCTCACCACCGCGAGCGACGCCCACGACCTGCCCCACGCCGAGCACGGCCGCAAAGCCCAGGCGAAACTGTCGCGGTACGACCGGATGATGGCCCGCCGCGGACCCGCCAAGGGGCAGCCCGGCTCGAACGGCTACCGCGAGGCCAAGAAGCCGCGCGCGAAGACGTACAAGAAGACCGCCCGGCAGCGGCAGGACACCGGCCGCAAGTGGGCGAAGAAGGTCGTCCGCGACCATGACGCGATCGCGGTGGAGGACTTCCGCCCGAAGTTCCTGGCCAAGACCAGCATGGCGCGCAAGGCGGCCGACGCCGCGATCGGCGCCACCAAGAAGGCCCTGACCGAGATGGGACGTCAGCACGGGCGGGACGTCCGCCTGGTGCATCCCGCGCACACCACCATGGACTGCGCACAGTGCGGAGCGAGAACCAAGCACGCACTCCCGCTGTCGGAACGTACCTACACCTGCACCGCGTGCCAAGCCGTTTCCCCCAGGGACAAGAACTCCGCCCGCGTGATGCTCGTCCGGGCTGGTCTCAACCCGGCTGGTGCCGAAGGCACAAGACCTCCCGGAGCGCTGCTCCGGGATGCGGCCTGAGCCAAATCCCTCTCGTTCACGAGGGGGAGGATTCAAGAGGTGAGTGCTTCCTCGGCGTCGTAGCCGTAGATCCAGCCGTTGCTCACCAGGGGGTCGGCTGCGGCGAGTGTCGCGTCCCGGGCCTGCTGGTCGGGTCCGTCGGGCAGGTGGTTGATGTCCCGGCGGGCGCGGCTGACCTGCTGAAGGCGTGTGGTGCGTTCGATGCGTGCCGACTCGTACCGCTTCAGCGCCTGTTCGGGGTCGTCCGCGGACGCGGCCAGACAGTGAGCGAGCACGGCCGCGTCCTCGATGGACTGGGCCGCACCCTGGGCGAAGAAGGGGAACATGGGGTGCGCGGCGTCCCCGAGCAGCGTGATCCGGCCCCGGCTCCAGTGCCGTAGGGGTGCCCGGTCCAGCAGTGCCCAGCGGCCGGGAACCCCGCCGGAGGTGATGAGGTCCGTCACCCGCGGATCCCAGCCGGCGAACTCGGCATGGAACTCCTCGATCGTGGCCGTCGTGCTCCAGGACTCGTCGGTGAAGTCCCCGGCGGGCGCGAAGGCCACGATGTTGACGGCGCTCCCGTCGGCGATCGGATAGTGAACGAAGTGCCGTCCGGGCCCCAGCCAGAGGGTCTGAGCAGGGCGAAGCGCGAACTCGGGCGCGGCATGGGTGGGCACGACGGTGCGGAAGGCACAGATGCCGGAGTACTCCGGCGGGGCGGGTTCGGCCACCGCGCCACGCACGACGGAGTGCACGCCGTCGGCGCCGATGACGACATCGGCCTCGACCTGGCTGCCGTCGGCGAAGCGCAGCAGCGCGCCGTCCGGGCGCGGCTCGACCGACGTGCACCGTGCGCCCAGCCGTATCCATTCATGGGGCACGGCACTCCTGACGGTGCCAAGCAGATCCGCCCGGTGAACGGCATAAGTGCGCTCGCCGTAGAGCCGCTCGCACACACCGCTCAGCCTCTCCACCGAGAGCACGCCCCCGTCCGCCCAGCGACGGAACTCCCAGCCCCAGTCCAGCGGCACCGCCCGGCGCAGGAACCGCTCGATGACATCGAGCCGACGCAGCAGCCGTACGGCATTGGGGGCCACGACGAGTCCGGCGCCGACCTCGGCGAGTGCGGGAGCCTGCTCGTAGACGGTGGCGGTCAGCCCCGCGCGGCGCAGGAAGGCGCCGGCGGCCAGACCTCCGATGCCACCCCCGATGATGGCGATCCGCGGGCCGTGCACAAGGTCGGGCATGGAGCCACTCCTCTGCCTCGAAGGCGAACGTCCTGGTAAGAACTCGATTCTCACCGGCCTCCATGACCGCCGAGAACGTCTATGTTCATTCAATGGACACCCTCTTTCGGCGGCCGCCACGAGGAGCTGAGGTCTGATGCCCCGTTCCGGTCAGCCCGGTCGCAGCGTGAGTTCACGGCTGTTCGACGTTCTCTTCGCGTTCCGGCCCGGCCGGTCCCGGCTCACCCTTGCCGACCTGACCCGAGAGACCGGGTTGCCCCATGCCACAGTGCGCCGACTGGCGCTGGAACTCGTCGAGGCCGGGCTGCTGGACCGGGCACCGGACGGCGGGTTCACCGTGGGCATCCAGCTGTGGCAGCTGGGCACGCTGGCACCGCTGAGTGTCCCGCTGCGCACCGCCGCACTCCCGTTCATGGACGACCTGCACACCGCACTGCGCCAGCACGTACAGCTCGCGGTACTGGAGGGCACCGAAGCGGTTCTCGTCGAGCGGCTGTCGGCGGGCAAGGCGGTCGACGTGATGTCGAGGCTCGGCGGGAGGCTGCCGCTGCACTGCTCCGGCGTGGGCAAGGTGCTGCTCGCGCACGCCGGCCCCGAGTTGGTGGAGCAGGTCGTTGCGCAGGGCCTGCCGGCGTACACCGAGCGCACCGTCACCGATCCGGCGCGGCTGTGGACGATGCTGGCGGAGTGCCGCGAGACCGGTGTGGCTGTCGTCCGTGAGGAGACGACGCTTGGGGTTGACTCGGTGGCCACCCGGATCCTGAACGCCGATGGTGAGGTGGTCGCAGCCCTGTCGGTCGTTGTGGGCGCCGGGTCGGTCGATCTCCGGGCTATACGGCCGGCGGTCATCGCTCCGGTCTGGCCGTGTCTCGCAGGCTGGGCTGGCATCCCTCGGCCGGAGTCCGATAGGCCGGCTTCCCTGAGGCCTGGATATTCAGGCTGGTGGTCGGCGTGGGCCGATGACCGCACGGAGGAAAACGGCGTTGAGCTCGGGCAGCGTGCGGATCTCCGCGGTCAGGACGCCGAGGTTGGTGTCGGAGTGTTCGCTGAGGTAGGTGTGCCGGATGCTCTCCAGGACGCGGAACAGACCGTCCCGCGGCGGCACTTGGTGAGATCCGTCCCTTCCTCGGTCTCAGCCCCAAGGCGTTCCAGTAGGTGCAGCAGCAACGCATCCTTGCTGGGCCAACGCCGACAGGGAGTGGCTTTGCTGACACCGGCCTCCCCGCGGATCGCCTCCCCGCCGATCGCCTCCCTGCTCATCGCCCTCAGAGCGATGCCGCGTTGCATCCACCGCAGCATCGCCCCCACGATCTTTCCTTCTATGGCCTCGGCACGGCGCCGTCCCCGCCAGCGCGTGCCAGGGAGCGCGGTACCCATCGTGGCCGCTGCGTTGTCCGTCACCAGCCCATCACCTCAGCGTCCTGGAGCCCCGTGGTTCTGGTACGTCCTGCCGCCCATGAACTCGATCGCCGGGACCCCCTTCGCGTACTTCGTGCCATCAACGCGACGTGGAGGCACCTTTCACCGGAGGGCGGATTCACGAGAGCATTGGTCGCCTTCGGCGGGAGAAGGCACAGGTCACCGTTGCGGCGGTACCCCGCCGGGCGGACGTCTCGCGCACCTTCCTTTACGACAACCCCGAGGTGAGAGCGGCTGTCACCACCGCCATGGCTGAGGCCGGCGAACGCCGCACCCAGACGCTCGCCGAGCAGGACAGCGAACGTGAAGCGGCGTGGCGCGAGCGCGCACTGAACGCCGAGGACGCCCTCGAGGCCGCCCATGCCGAGATCCTCACTCAGCGCGCCCGCATCCGGGAACTCCTGTGCCAGTTCCGTGACTTGGAAGTCGAGTGGACCGAGGAGGCCATCCTGCGGATCACCACTGAGAACACCACCTTCAAGCAGCGAGTCCGTCAGCTCACGGCCGACGACCGCACTTTCGACGAGCGGCTCGAGGCCGCCCGCTCCAACCTCCGCTTCCAAGACCGCGGCGTCGCCGACCTCGAAGGCCGAATCGCAGATCCGGGATCAACCATGTGATCCTGTCCCGCTGACCACTCCACAGCCCGTCTGCCGGCGCAGCCCAAGTAAGCCAAACCCGCATCGGATGCTGAAGGGCTTTCCTGCTACCCGGGGTCGCGTTTGATGAATGCCTGCCGACAGTGCACGAGCAACTCACGCACCGCGGGGCTGTGCGTGCTCTTCCAGATCAGGGCCAGCACGGCGGGTGCCTCGACATCGTCGATGACGCGGGCGGTGAGCAAGTCGCGATGGCTCGCGGCCATTGAGTCGCTGAGGACAGCGACGGCGAGTCCGCGGGCAGCGAGGTGGGCAATGGCCTCCGCTGCGCCGGCTTGCAGCGCGATCGTGGGTTGGAGGCCCTGTGCGGCGCAGGCATGGTCGAATACTGTGCGCAGACCCGTGCCAGGTGGCATGCACACGATCGGGTGGGCGACAACGTCGCGCAGGGTGACCCGCCGCAGTTTCGCCAAGGGGTGTCCAGCGGGAACTCCTACGACGAGTCGCTCGCTGATGATCGTCATCGCGTCCAGCCCATCGGGAGTGGCCGTCGCGGTCCCGACGAGAGCCAGGTCGATGGTGCCGGCCCGCGCCCGCTCGACAAGCCGGTCGGAGTTGTCCTCCAGCAGCGAGATCTCCACACCAGGATGCGCCCGATGGAATGCGGCGAGAGCGTCGAACAACGGTGTGACGGTACAGCCGATGACCATCCCGACCGCGAGCCGACCCTTGATCAGGTCGGTCACCTCACTCACTGCCTGGCCGACCGCCCCAGCCGCGGCGAGCGTGGCGCGGGCGTGTTCGAGCGCGGCTTTTCCCGCAACAGTAAGGGTGACGGCGCGCGCTGACCGGTCAAACAGCTCGGCACCCAGTTCACGTTCCAGCTGGCGGATCTGGGCGCTGACGCCGGACTGGCTGATGTGCACCCGCTCGGCTGCACGAGTGAAGTTCTGCTCTTCCGCGACTGCGACGAAATATTCCAGCTGCCTCAGATCCATGACTACAGATTCTAGTTCTCAGTAGATCCATCTGTTGGACTTCTGATCGGTGGGCGACCACGCTGGGAAAGCACTGAAGCCCGACGTCAGGAGGAACTCATGCCGGGATATGAGAAGGCCATGCGGCCCGAAGACATCACCCGCTTGTTCATCGAACGATCCAACGCCGGTGACGCGGCCGGGGTCGCCGCCCTCTACGAAGAGGATGCGGTGATGGCCTACCCGCCCGGCGACCAGACGCTGGGCCGAGAGGCGATCCGTGTGCTCTGGGAGAAGGTGCTGGCCAATCGCCCCCGCTTCGAACCGGAACAACCGCTGCCGACGCTGGTCAGCGGCGATATCGCCCTCACCTCGACCCCGCCGAAGGACGGGGCTGGCGCCCGGGCGCAGGTCGTCCGGCGCCAGCCTGACGGAAGCTGGTTGCGCCTGCTCGACCAGCCTGAATTCGTCCCACCCACCCGCTGAACCCCGTCCACCGTCCCGGCGGAGGGGCCGTCCCACGAGACCACCCGGACGAGCTGCCACAGGGCCCCAACACACCGTCACGGACAAGTAGCCTATGAATCGTCGCAGTTCACAGCCGGTTTCCAAGCTCCTGCGGTCGGCGTCTCCCAGTGCGGGAAATCGTGCGGCAGGTAGCGCTACTGCACCCCGGTGCGGTCCACATAGAGGATCGCGTTCATGATCTCGCGCAGTTCATGCCCGGGCGGACGTCCGAAGTCCAGGGCCCGGCCGCGACGCTCGAAGCGCCAGGCCCTCAGAACCGGCTCGATCAACTCCCAGCGGGCATCGGACAGATCACTCGGATACGGACGTCGCTCGATCATGACCTGGGCATACCGTCCCGAGCCGAGTGCGCCCAGGCGTGCCTGTTTCCGAACCGGTCCGCCCGTCCAGGGCTGTAGTGGTCTTGGTTGGTGGGCCGACCGGTGGACGATCTGTGTGACTGTTTCCTACCACTGTCGGCCTTGGCGCTCGCGGAGCTCCCGCTACTGATCAGCAGCGCGTGCTTGACGGCAGGGCTGTCCTGGTGGACGCGCCCCGCCGTTGGCACAGTCCGGTTGGGTTACCAGTGGTCGTGACGCTCGCAGCGCTCGTCGTGCTCGTGGCGCTTGATCTTGGTGGGGTCGGTGGCGGTGCGGGTGGTGGTGTCGCCGCCCCCGGTGGCCGTTGCGGTGTTCGTCACCTGGGCGTGGGCCCTGCAGGAGACGTCGACCTTCAGAGTGATGGGAGGGTAGCTGCTCCCGGCGGGGAAGACCTCGCTACGGGTGCAGGTGAGGGTGTCGTGCACGGTGACCGTGGTGCTGTTGGTCGGGGCGGCCCCGGCCCGTAGTCCCCCATGGGTTAGGGACGGTAGTGGTCGGTCATGGTGGGCGAAGAGCTGTGCACTGAGGCAGGCACTGTCACGTTGGCTGACTGGGTGGGATGATCTCTGTGTTGATCATGCTGGGAGGGGATCGCTGGTGTCGCCTGTGCCGTCGGCGTACAAGGGTCACCGGTACCCGGTCGAGGTGATCTCCCACTGCGTGTGGCTGTATTTCCGCTTCCCTCTGTCCTACCGCGAGGTCGAGGAGCTGATGCTCCAGCGCGGCGTGATCGTCTCCCACGAAACGATCCGCCGCTGGTGCGCCAAGTTCGGCCAGGCCTACGCGAACGGACTGCGCCGCCGCCGTACCCGGCCCGGCGACAAGTGGCATCTGGACGAGGTGTTCATCAAGATCAACGGGGTACGAAAGTACCTGTGGCGGGCCGTCGACCAGGACGGCAACGTGCTCGACATCCTCGTACAGAACCGGCGGGACAAGGCGGCGGCCAGACGGTTCTTCCGTCGTCTGATGAAGAAGACCCGGGCGGTGCCGAGGGTGATCGTCACCGACAAGCTGCGTTCCTACGGCGCGGCCCACCGCGAGGTCATGCACTCGGTGGAGCACCGCTCCCATAAGGGACTGAACAACCGGGCCGAGAACTCCCACCAGCCCACCAGGCAACGCGAACGCGCGATGAAGGGCTTCCGCTCCGTCGGCGCGGCTCAGCAGTTCCTGTCCGCATTCAGCGGCATCTCACCCCACTTCCGACCCCACCGCCACCTGATGACCGCATCCCAACACCGAGCCGAAATGACCATCCGCTTCGCCATCTGGGACCAGATCACCGGCGCTGCCAGCCGGCCCACCATGGCCTGACCACAGGCCGGCACCCGGGCCCCACCACGCCCCGACACGCCATCAGGCACCCACATACCCAACAACGTGACAACGCCCCGGAGGAGGTTGGCTGAGATCGCCTCAGCATTCCCGGGCATGTTTGCTCACTGGAAGCACGGCGCGTTGCCTACTGGTTCAACAATGGGAGCCGTGTGAGTCGCGAGGTTCACGCACGGTTCTGAGAGCGGCGGTGGGTGAGATTCCCGCCGCCGACTCACCTCGTAGCTGTCCCCGACCGAGCCCATGGATGCTTCAACTCCCGCTCGCAGCAGTCGAGTTGTTAGAGCGTGTTTTCGATCCCAGCTGCGCTGTCCAGGCATGCTGCCGCGCTGTCCTGCGAAAGTTGCGTCGGGGTGCTTCTGCCGCCACCTTCGCAGGGTGGCACCCTCTTGTTGGGGCCTGCGGCGGTCTTCAATTGTGCAGCATGAGGAGGCTGAGCCCGGTGCTGGTGGGGGTGTGCACCGCGCTGTTGCGGTGCCGGAGAGTGGTGACCAGTCCGGCCTGTCGTAGGACGGTGGCGTGCTGGCTGGCGCCGGAGGGGCCGATGCCCAGAACAGCAGCGAGTTCGGCCGTGTTGCATCCGGGATGCGTGGCGATGGCATGGAGGACTGCGGCGCGCGTCCGGCCCAGCAGCGCGGTCAGAGAGGCTGTCAGGTATAAGGAGCAGCATTGGCTAGGTGATGGATCCGTACGCCCTGGACCGGCCCGCCGGCGCGCAGGACGATGGAGGCATGGGCGAGCACGACCACGACCAGGGCGACGTCGCCGAACCGGCGCGGCCGCCGCTCAACGCCGCGCAGGCCCGGGAGGTGACGGCCGGGCTGCGCGAGGCGATGGACGACGTCCGGCGCTCCGTGGCGGTGCTCGCCATCCGGGTCCGGGACGCGCACGCCGCCCGCGTCTGGACACCCCTCGGTCACCCGAGCTGGGAGGCGTACTGCGAGACGGAGTTCGGCATCAGTCGCGCGCAGGCGTACCGGCTCCTGGACGTCGCCCGCGCCCTGGCCGCGATTCACGGGACCGTCGCCGCCGGCACCGAGACGTTTCGCACGCGAGACACCGACCCGGCCGCGGCTGCGCTCGACTACGGACTGTCCCAGCGCGCCCTGATCGCCGTCTCCGGCCGCACGGACGTCGTCGCGGAGCTGATCACCCGGCGCCTCGCCGCGCTCGCCCACAGCGGCCTCCAGGCCCTCGATGAGCCGACGGTGCGCGCGGTGGTCCGCCAGGCCGTCCGCGACGTCCGCATCGCCCCGCCTCCGCCACCCGTCGATCCATCGGCGGATCCCGTAGTCGCCGCGGGGCGCCAGCTCACCGACGACCTCTCCGCCAGCGCGCACGCGATCGGCGAGCTGATGCTCGAAGTCGCGCCGGCCTACCTGTCCGACACCGAGGCGGCGACCGGCGTCATGGCGCTGCTGTGCGAGCAGATCGGCGAGCCCCTCGAACACGGCCTCGCCGCCCGCCGCTACGCGATGTCCGGGGACCGCCGCGCCCTGCACGGCACCGTCCTCTGACCGCCGCCGCTTACCTCACCCCGACTCCTGCTATGAGCCACACACCCCGTTTCCCCTGGTGAACAGGGTGCGCTATGAGGCTGTCAGGTACGGCCCTCAGCTCGCTGTCGCGTACACGATGAGGTTGTCGACAGGGTGCCCCTGCGCGTCGAAGTCGCCGTCGCACGTGATGAGCCGTAGAGCACGTTCCTGGGTCGGCCCGTAGACCTTCTCCGTCGGGAAGGCGTTCTTGGCGACGCTCTCCGTGGCCGTGACGGTGAAGTGGAGGGCTTTTCCCGTCTTGTCGGTGACGGTGATGTCCGCACCCTCCTTGATCTTCTTCAGGTCGTGGAAGACGGCCTCGCCGAAGCGGGTGTCGTTGTGGCCGATGATGACGGCCGCGCCGATCTCACCGGGCACCGCACCGCCCGTGTACCAGCCCGCGGTCATCCCCTCCTCGGCCGGCGGGACCTGGACCGTCCGGTCCGTGTTGAGGCCCAACTCCATCAGCGAACTGGTGATCCCCACGGAGGGAACGGCCACCTCGGCAGGGGCCGCCGGAGCGTCGGCCGCAGGCCGCTCGGACTTCGGAGCGCCCGACGCGGCGGCGGGGGCGGTGGGGGCGACCCGGACCGTCGGGTCGGGGCCGGACGAACAGCCGGTGAGCAGGGTGACGAGGGTCAACAGGGTGAGGGTCGCGAGGCGGGCCCGGGACAGGGCCGGACGGTGTGCAGGGGGCAACTCGGGCTCCAGAACAGGGTGCGAGGGTTCGCCGGAACGCACAGGGCGCCGCCTGGTGAAGGGCGGCGCCACCGTTTCGTACGAGAGGTCGTGCTGCCGGGTCAGCCTTCGCGGCGGGCGGTGGTGCGGCGGCGCAGTACGTAGGTGCCGGCGCCCGCGAGCAGCAGCGCGCCGGTGGCCGAACCGATGAGCGTGCCGGTGTTGTCGTCCTGGGCGGGGGCCTCGCCCGCGGCGACACCGCCACGCGGGTAGTCCTTGCCTCCGGCCTTCTGGGCTTCGGCGGCCTTCCGGGCCTCGGCCTCCTTGAGCGTCCTGGCGTCCTCGGCCTTCTTCTTCGCCAGGGCCTCCTTGTCGGCCGGGGTCGAGGCGGTCGCGCCCGGCGTCGGAGTCGGGCCGGTGGCGAAGGCCGCGGTGGCCGGGACGAGCAGCGCGCCGGCCGCGACGCCGGTCAGGACAGCGATACGCAGCGGGCGCAGGGTGAGACGGCGGGACATGTGAGGGCTCCAGTTCCAGCCCGGCTTGGTCGTTCCTGGTTGCCGATCCGCACCAGGTTCCGGGCATGGCTTCACCCTGACGGCCACTTGTGATGAAACTGTCAGAGCGCTGTCGTCATCCCATCAGGGTCGACCGGGGCCCTCCGGCTTCCGTGACTCGGCTGTCGGCAGCCGCAGGGTGAAGGTGGCCCCCTCCCCCTCCGTGCTCGCCACGTCCACCGTGCCGCCGTGGGCCTCGGCGAGCTTGAGGACGATCGCCAGGCCGAGGCCGCTGCCGCCGGTGCTGCGATTGCGGGACTTCTCCGCCCGCCAGAAACGGTCGAACACGTACGGGAGGTCGCGCGCCGGAATGCCACTGCCGGTGTCGGACACCTCCACGGCGAGCTCGTCCCCCGGGTCGGTGACGTACCGGCGCAGGGTCACCGTGCCGCCGGCCGGGGTGTGGCGCACCGCGTTGGAGAGCAGGTTGCTGACGGTCTGCCGCAGCCGTACGGGGTCGGCGTCGAGGAGCGGTGGGTGAGGGGTGCCCGGCGGCGGTGTCAGGACCGTGAGGGTGACGCCCGCCGTCTCGGCCAACCCCTGGTGCGCGGCGGCGACCTGGCCGAGCAGCTCGTCGATCCGTACCGGCTTCCGGTGCAGCCGCAGGGCGCCCGCGTCGGCCGCGCCCAGGTCCTGGAGGTCGTTGATGAGGTGCTGGAGCTGCACCGCCTCCTCCAGGAGCGAGGAGACGAACGCGGGGTCCGGCACGGCCAGTCCGTCGTGGGCCGCCTCCAGCCAGCCCCGGATGTTGCTCAGCGGCGTTCGCAGCTCATGGGCGACATCGCTGACCATCACCTTGCGCTGCTCCTCCAGGCGGGCCCGGTGCGCGGCCATGTCGTTGAAGGCCGCCGTCAGCCGTCCGATCTCATTGTCGGAGACGACGGGCACGGGCACCGGCGTCGCGTCCAGGCCCTCCCGCATGCGCTGGGCGGCGCCGGTGAGCGCGTGCAACGGGCGTACGAGCCTGGCTCCGGCGAGCACCGAGGCGCCGACGGTGAGGGCGAGGACCAGGGCGGTGACACCGGCGATGCGTGCGGTGTTGGCGCGGGAGAGGTCGAAGCCAGGCACGCCGGCGGCACCGGGGCCGTCGATGAACAGGAGTGCGGGCTCGGCGACATAGCCCGTGAGCTGTTCCCGGCGGGCGCTTTCGACACAGTTGGCCACGGCCCGGTCGTACGCGCTGTCGCGGATCTCGGCGGGGGCGTAGTCGAGTGCGCCGCCGGAAGCCGCTTTGCGTTCGGCCGTCGCGGCGTCCTCCGCCTTCTTGGCGGCCAGGGCCTTTGCCTCCCGATCGCTGAGGCCGTCCTCGGCGCCGGAGACCGCGTCGTCCCGCCCGTATGCGTAACTCCGGTCCCAGGACAGGTCCAGGTTCAGTTTCACGGCGGTGCGACCCTGTCGTTTCAGACAGGCGTCAGCCAGTTGGTTGAGGGCGCTCAGGGCCTTCCGCTCGGTCGCGGTGGGACCGACCGGGTAGGACGCAAAGCACTTGGCCTCCATGTCACGGTCGGTGACGCTGTCGGTCCCCCCCTCGGTCTCGTCGCTCACGAACTGGACGCGGGGCCGTCCGCCCGGGCTCTCGACGACGTCGGCGGCGATACCCATCTGGCTGAGGCACTCCACCCTCCCGGCGGCGGCCTTCCGCAGTGCGTCGTGTTCCTTCGCGGGCAGCCGGAAGGGCCCCACGGCCCGTGGATCGACGCGGTCGGCGCCGGCCTTGGCCGCGTCGGGCACCAGCACGGTGTCGACGGAGCGTGGATCCACGACCGCCGAGGCCTGCTGAGCGAGCAGATCGTCGGACGAACCGCCGCCCGCTGAGCGCGAGTCGGCCGAGTCCACCAACGGGCGTCGGCCCGGCGTGGTGAGCACGATCCGGCGCCCGGACTCCAGGGCCAGATCTCGCACGGTGGTGTCGACGCCGTCCCAGTCGGGGTGGGTGGCCGCGTAGCCGAGGAGGGTGTTGTAGATCTTCGCGTCGGACTTGAGGTTCTGCCCCTGCTCCTGGCGGATCGCGACGGAGGTCGTCTGCACGGCCAGCCAGGCGGTCGCGGCGACCGAGCACGAGGCCACCAGCGCCGTCACGGTCAACAGCCGCCCCGCCAGGCTCTTGCGCAGCGGCAGCCGGGCGGCCCCCGCCGCACCTCCCCTGTCAGGACGACGCATGGCGCACGTTCTTCGCGGGGTCCGTGAGTTTGTAGCCGACGCCGAAGACGGTGATGAGGCGGGCCGGCCGTCGTGGGGCGCGCTCGATCTTCTTGCGCAGGTTCATGACGTGCACGTCGATGGTCCGGCCGCTGATGTACTTGTCGAAGCCGTGCAGCTCGTCCAGGAGCCGTGCCCTGGTGAAGACCCGGCCGGGCTCGGCCGCCATCGCCGCGAGGATACGGAACTCACCGGGCGTGCACTCGACGGGCGTCCCGGCGACCGACACCTCGTGCCGCGAGGGATCGACCCTGAGCGCGCCGACCGTCAACACTTCGTCGTCCGGGGCCGCTTCGGGCTCCGAGGCGGGAGCGGGGGCGGGTACGGTCGCCGGAGCCGGGTCGGGGCCGCGCCGGTTGCGGCGAAGCAACGTCCTTACCCGGGCGGTGAGTTCACGCGGACTGAACGGCTTGGTCATGTAGTCGTCGGCGCCGAGGTCGAGGCCGAGCAGCAGATCGTCTTCGGTGCTGCGGGCCGTCAGCATCAGCACCGGCACCTCCCGGCGTTCGGCGCGCAGGATCCGTACGACGTCGAGACCGTCGGCCCCGGGCATCATCACGTCGAGGACGACCAGGTCGGGTTCCTGGTGCCGGACCGTCTCGAGAGCCGTCCGGCCGTCCTCGACGACCGTGACGGCGTGACCCTCGTGCTCCAGGTAGCGGCGCACCAGTTCGGCCTGCTTCGCGTCGTCTTCGGCGACCACAATGTTTGCGCACACGCCGCAGATCGTAGCGACCGCCGGCGCCGGGAGGTCGGAAGTGTCCTTACCGTGAGGGCGGTTCGGTGGTGGACAGGCGAGGGTGCAGGGCTGCCGTCGAGCGTCCCGTGAGGTCGAGGAGCAGCTCGGCGAAGAGGGCGTCGCCCCACCCGAACCAGGGGCGGGTGAAGGTCGCGGAGTCGTCGACGTGGAAGCTCTCGTGCATGGAGCCGGTGCCCCCGTCGGTGCGCAGCAGCAGCTCCGCGAGGCGGGTCCGCTCGGCCTCGTCGTCGCTGGTCAGCGCCTGCATGGTCAGGGAGAGCGGCCAGATGTGGTCGGGCGGGGTGTGCGGGCTGCCGATGCCGGACGCCGAACTGCCCGCGTAGTAGTAGGGGTTGGCGTCGCTGAGGACGAACTCGCGGGTGCGCAGGTAGAGCTGTTCGCCCGGGTCGCACCAGCCCAGGTAGGGCAGCGAGAGGAGGCTCGGGATGTTGGCGTCGTCCATCAGCAACTGCACGCCGAGACCGTCGACTTCGTACGCGTACACCGTCGGGTCTGCCCCTGCGGTCACCCCGTGCGTACGCACCCCGGTGGCGATCTCGGCCGAGAGGGCCGTGGCGTCGGCGGCGAGGCCGGGGTCACCGATCGCCGTCGCCAGCTCGGCGAGACCGCTCAGCGCGACGGCCGCCATGGCGTTGGACGGGACCAGGTAGCCGTGGTGGCAGCGGTCGTCGCTGGGGCGGAAGCCGGACCAGGTCATGCCGGTGGGCGCGACCGGCGCGCCCCGGCCGCCGCGCGGCAGCGAGTCGAACGCGTCGTCGCCGAGGCGCCGGAACTCGTACGGTGAGCGGTTCTCGTGGTCCTGCTCGACCCGCCACAGGGCGATGATGCGGCGGGCGGCGCGGACGAAGCGGTCGTCGGCGGTGAGATGGCCGAGGCTGCCGGTGGCCCGCCAGATGCCTTACTGTCCCTGTCTGTGTTGATCCTCCCCGGGATTCACTGTTCCTACTGGTCAGCGAAGTTCGGCCTTCCCGCCCTGTCTGGTCCTTCCTCATCCTTACATGGCCTTCCGTTCCCATGGCGTTCCCATGAGGGCCTCCATGAGGGCCTGGGAACGAGGGTAGGGGAGACGGCCGAGCCCAGCCGCGGGCGTCGAAGTGGTGAGCACCGCAGACCCTTTGGGGATGGCAAAGGCCCCGCCCCCGTCAGGGGGATGCTGTTGGTTAATTCGGGCCTGTGCGTGACGTCGGCCTTCAAGACCCGGTTGTGGTCTTGAAGGCCGACGTTGTCGTATGGGGTGGGTGCGGATGTCGATGCAGCCGAAGGGGTCTGGGGAGATCCCGGCGGAGACGGTGCGGGTGGCGCGGGCCGCGTTCCCAAAAGGGAGCCTGGCGATCCGGGTGCGGGACGAACTGGGGTCGTTGTTCAGCGACGAGCAGTTCGCCGGCCTGTTTCCTGCGCGGGGGAAACCGGCTTGGTCACCGGGGCGACTGGCGATGGTGCTGGTGTTGCAGTTCGTGGAGGCGCTGACCGACCGGCAGGCCGCGGAGGCGGTGAGGGCTCGTATCGACTGGAAGTACGCGCTCGGGCTGGAGTTGGCCGATGCCGGATTCGACTACTCGGTGCTCTCGGAGTTCCGGGACCGGCTCGTCGGAGCCGACGGCGGCCGGGAGATCCTGGACACGGTCCTGGCGGCCGCCCGGCGACAGGGACTGATCACCGCCCGGGGCCGGGCACGGACCGACTCCACCCACGTGCTGTCCGCGGTGCGCGAGCTGAACCAGCTGGAACTGGTCGCGGAAACCCTGCGCTCCGCGCTGAATGCCGTAGCTCTGGCCGAGCCGGGCCGGCTGAGCGCGTGCGCCCGGCCGGAATGGTTCAAGCACTACGCCACCCGGGCCGAGGACTCCCGTTTCCCCAAGGACCGGTCTCGCCGGGACCAGACGTATCGGCGGGTCGGCGACGACGGCATGCACCTGCTGCGGAACGTCTGGGCCCAGGACGCGCCACCGGGCCTGCGGGAACTGCCGGAAGTCGAGGTGCTGCGGCAGGTGTGGGTGCAGTACTTCCACCTGGTTGACGGGGAGGTGGCCCGCCGGGACCCAAAAGACCGGCCACCGGGCCTGATGCGCCTGGTGACCCCCTATGACCTGGAAGTTCGCACCGGCGGAAAGCGCGACATCAACTGGGACGGTTACAAGGTCCACCTCACCGAGACGTGTGAGGACGACACCCCGCATCTGGTCACGGGCGTGGTGACCACCCTGGGCAGTGTCTCTGACGACCGGATGGCCGCCCCGGTCCACGCAGAACTCGCCCGGCGGGATCTGCTGCCGGGCGAGCACTGGGTGGATACCGGCTATGCCAACGGTGGCGCCTTGGTGACGGCCGGCCGTGACCATCGGGTCGACCTGCACGGACCGCTGAAAGCGGTGACCGTGCCGCACGCCCGCGGCGATGCCGCCTTCGGCCAGGACGCGTTCACCATCGACTGGGACAACCAGCACGTGACCTGCCCGAACGGCGTTGTCAGTACGCAATGGGCCCAGCGCAACTCCGAGGAGGGACTGCCGACCATCCGGGTCCGGTTCTCTCCGGCCGACTGCGGCACCTGTCCCCAGCTGCGGGAATGCGTCAACTCCGCCAAGCCTCGGCGGCGGGAGATCAACCTCCGACCCCGCGACGAATATGAAGCACTCCAGCAGGCGCGAAAGCTCCAGGCGACCGACGGGTGGAAGGACCGCTATAAGATCCGTGCCGGCGTTGAAGGCACCATCTCCCAAGCAGTGAACGCCTGCGGCCTGCGCAGAACCCGCTACCGCGGCCTGGCGAAGACCAGTCTCCAGCACCAGCTCACCGGCGCCGCCGTCAACCTCATCCGCATCAATGCCTGGCTCACCGGCACACCAAGAGCCCGCACCCGCACCAGCCCCCTGACAGCACTCCGCCCCGCCGCATAACGACGGGGCGAAGCAACCAGGCCCGAATTAACCAACAGCATCCCGTACGGGGGCGGGGCCCTCAGCCGTTCGTGTAGGCCGTTCGTGGCCGCTGCGTACAGGCTAGCCCTTCAGTTGTAGTTCGGCGATCAGGTTCACAGGGTAACTCCCTGTTATGGACGACTGGTCCGGCGATGTGGCACAAGTAGCCGAGTGTGATGCTGAGTTGGAGGAGTTGCTGCAGCAGGTCGGCGACGTCTTTCCCCGGGCGGATCTGCGGCGGCGGGCGAAGGCGTGTGTGCGCGGGCTGTTGGGCCCGGTCTCCCGCAAGAATGGCTGGCAGCTGGCCGAGTACGCCGGCTGGCGGCGCCCCGACGGGCAGCAGCACTTACTGGACCGGGCGAAGTGGGACGTCGATGAGCTGCGCGACGGCGTCCGCCGGTATGCGCTGGACGGGCTGGCCGACAGCGCGGGCGGGGTGCTGGTCATCGATGAGACCGGGTTCGCCAAGAAGGGCAAGACTTCCGTCGGCGTGGCCCGGCAGTTCACCGGCTCACTCGGCGGCGTCTTTCCTTGCCAGATCGGGGTGTTCGCCGCCTGGGCCACCACCCGCGGGGCAACCCTGGTCGACCGGGAGATCTACCTGCCGCAAGTCTGGACAGGCGATCGCGAGCGGTGCGCGGCTGCGCAGGTGCCCGAGACCGTCGGCTTCGCCACCAAACCCCGCCTCGCCGAGAAGATGATCGACCGGATTCTCCCCGAGCTTGCGGAGAACACCTGGCTGGCCGCCGACGAGGTCTACGGCCGTGACGGCGGCTTCCGCTCCTTCGCCGAGAGCCGCCAACTGCCGTACGTGGTCAACGTCTCCAGCGCCCAAACAGTGCTGCCCCGACCGGGCTGGCGGCGTATCGACAAACTGGCCGCCGCCGCGGACGACAGCGAGTGGCAGCTGATCGAAGCCGGCCCGAGCCAGACCGGCTCCCGCTGGTGGCAGTGGTGGGTCCGCCGGATCGCCGACCCGGAGGAGCCCGTGGGCAGCGCGGTGCGGGGGCAGCCCTGGCCGAGCCGATGGATGATCGCCCGACGCCGCCCCGAAACGCCCGACGACCTCGACTACTACCTGGCTTGGGGCCCGTCCGGCACCCCGCCGGAACACCTGGCCCACGTCGCCGGCGCGCGCTGGCGGGTGGAAGACGCGATCAAACTCGGCAAGCATCAGTGCGGGCTGGCCGACTACGAGGTGCGCCACTGGCACGGCTGGTACCGGCACATCACCCTGTCGATGCTGGCCGCCGCATTCCTGGCGGTACAGGCCGCCACAGACGACGCCGACGCCCCCGCACCGCTCCGGGAAGCCCTCAGCGGTGACGAGCCTGATGAGGAGCCCAAAGGGGGGAGCACGAGGACATCATCAGCCCCGAACAGCTCATCCCCTACACCGCCGCCGAGATCCGCAAGCTCCTTACGCTCATCCACCCGCCGCCCCCACCCGAGCACGGTCGGGCCGCCCACGGACTGTGGTGGTCACGCTGGCGACGACATCACCAGGCCGACGCCAACGGGCATCATCGCAGACGCCGGGCTCGCGAACTCGCCCTGAACTACAACTGAATCGCCCCGGGTTCGATAGAGATCTCAGATTATGGTTGTGACCTGGGGTTTCGTGGATTCCATGTAGTGGTTGGCTTCGTACTCGACGGGCGGAACGTGCCCTATCTCACCGTGGAGTCGGCGGTGGTTGTACCAGTCGACCCACTCTGCGGTGGCCAACTCGACCTGGGAGAGCGACTTCCAGGGCCGTTGGGGCTTGATCAGCTCGGTCTTGTACAGGCCGATCGTGCTCTCCATCAGGGCATTGTCGTAGGCGTCGCCGACCGATCCGATCGAGGCGGCGATGCCGGCGGCGTCCAGATGCTCGGCGAGCCGGAAACTCGTATATTGCGACCCGGCATCCGAGTGGTGGATCAACTCGCCTGGCTGAACTGGGTGTTGGTCGCGGTCACGTTGCCACACGGCCATCTCAAGGGCGTCCAGGACGAAGACCGTTTCCTTCACGGTGGCCGCGGACCAGCCGACGATCCGGCGGGAGAACGTGTCCACGACGAAGGCGACGTAGACGACACCGGCCCAGGTCTTCACGTGGGTGAAGTCCGCGACCCGGCAGCGGTTCGGGGCGGCAGCGACGAAGTCGCGGTCCAGCAGGTCCGGCGCCCGTTCGGCCTGCCCGCCGGGCAGCGTGGTGATCACGCGTTTACCACGGACCGCCCCAGCGATGCCGAGTTCGCGCATCAGGCGTTCGACGGTGCAGCGGGCCACGCGGCGGCCCTGCCGGTTCAGCTCACGCCAGATCTTCCTCGCCCCGTAGACGTGGTAGTTGGCCTCGAAGACCTCGCTGATCTGTTTCTTCAGTTCGGCATCCCGCACGGTCCTGGCCGACGGCGTGCTCCGACGTTTGTGGTGGGCGTAGTAGGTGGAAGGGGCGATCTTGCAGTCGTGCTCGGTGAGCGTCCTGCAGATCGGCTCGACGCCGCCGAAGCGGTCCCGGTGCTCGTCGATGAACGCTACGAGCGTGTGTGTGGCCGGTCGGTGAAAGTCGGCCCGGGGCGCGGTTCCGGCCTTTCGACCGGACCGTTTCCCCGGACCGCTTCCCGAACCCGGCGGGCACCTCTCAATGCACCGGGCTCTCCACAAGCCCCGAAATGGACCGCGTGTTGGACATCCTCATCCCGCGATGGGCCAGGGAGCTGGAATAATAGAACCTCGATATCGGTAGCGGGTCGTTCCTACCTTCTCGGGGTCGAACAGCTCTCTGTTCTCACTGGCGGGCCACCATCCGCCGCCGCAATAGCGGTTGCGGAGATCCTTCCAGGTGGACCGGCGATGTTTGCGCCGCATCCATCGCCATACCGTCTGCCACGTGTAGTAGCTCAGATAGGCGAAAGTCGCGGAGGACACCCCGGGCCGGAAGTAAGCACACCAGCCCCGCAACGCCATATTCATCCGACGCAGCAGGTCGTCCAGCGGCTGGTTCACTTCGACCTCTCGGCACAGCATCTTGACCTTCCGCTTCACAGCCTGAACGGCCCTCTTCGCGGGATAGGTATAGACGTAGCGCTGGCTGGTGCCTCTCTTGCGGTGGCGCTGGAGGTGCCACCCGAGAAAATCCAGCCCTTCCTCGATATGGGTGATCAGGGTCTTCTCCGGAGACAGGCGCAAGCCCATCAAGGACAAGACCTCTGTGATCTCCTCACGCAGAACTTCGGCATCCGTTCGGGAGCCGAACACCATCAGGCACCAGTCGTCCGCATACCGCACAAGGCGATAGGTGGGAAGACCGTGACGGTGCCGTCTGTTCCGTTCCCGCTGCCCAGCAGCAGGGCCTCCCGGCGCCTGAGCGATGTACTCGTCCAGGACTGAAAGAGCCACATTGCTGAGCAAGGGCGAGAGAATCGACCCTTGTGGGGTTCCGGCAGTCGTCTCCCGCAGCAGACGATCCTCACCGAGGATGCCCGCCTTGAGGAAAGCCTTAACCAGATCCAGGACGCGTTTGTCTCCGACTCGACGCCGCACCCGGTCCATCAGGGCCGAATGTGAAATTTCGTCGAAGCAGGCCGTGATGTCACCCTCCACGATCCACTCATAGTTGCGTGGCCGCGAAGCTAGATAGTGCACCTCGGCTACCGCGTCATGAGCCCGGCGATTCGGGCGAAACCCGTAGGAGCACGAGAGGAAATCCGCCTCGAAAATTGGCTCCAACACCAGCTTCAAGGATGCCTGGACCACCCGGTCGGTGATGGTCGCGATCCCCAAGCGGCGCAGTTTCCCGCCGGCCTTCGGGATCATGCGTTCCAGCACTGGAAGCGGGCGGAAACTACGGTCCTTCACATGCGACCGCAGTTCGTCGAGAAACTCCTCGACGCCCTGCCCGGCCTCGACGGAACGGGCCGTGCGACCGTCCACTCCGGCCGTGCGGGCACCCTTGTTACCCCGCACCCGATCCCAGGCCACCAGAAGGAAACCGGGATCGGCAACAAGGTTGTAGAGGTCGTCGAACCTGCGATGAGAATCATCACGGGCCCAACGGTGCAGCTTGGTCTGGATATTCAGTACCCGTCGCTCCGCCATAAATAAGGCGCGCTCCAGTTCGTCGGTATTCACCAGCGAAAACCTCCCGGCCTTCCAGCAACCTCAACTGCTGACTTGCTGGCCCCCTTCGCCCTGCGGCCGTCTTTCACGGCCTCCACGGCGGGTCGTCACGCCCGCGACTACTACGGGGCCTCCGCCCCATCCCACGGCCCTCAATCGGCAACGGACCTGCCCACCACCGGACCGGCTGCCCGGCGGGAGGGCGACCGCGGATGGTTCCCACGTTCACCATGTGATCGATCGGTCAGGGAGGCGCCCAGCTCTACTCCGGCAGCATCGCCACGCTTACGCCGCAGACCTTCAACGTGGCCTCCCCACCGTCAGAGCTACACGGCTTCGGAGTTGGGCCCCCGCCGCAAAGCAGAGTTCCACGCACTGCACACCGGCCCATATCCACCAGATTTGACCCGGCTTCGCTGTTACGGAGCTTCAACCACTGGTTCGCTCTCGCTACACCTTCTGACCTCGCTGAACAGACCCGCACCGTCTGGTAGTTCCGGCACGTCCCGCCTTCGTCGGGGCCGCTTGCCACCCTCACCGGCGTTCCCCGGATCAGGCTGCCCCCAAGCTTCGATCAGGCCGCTACGACGACCTGACGGAAGTGGCCTTTCACCACCTCTCGATCAACATCGCGCCTCGTGGCGCACAGCTCGGCCGCGAAGAAACTCGCCGCGGCCTTCAGGATCTCGTTGGCCCGCTTCAGTTCGGCGTTCTCCTTCTTCAACGCCTTGAGCTGGGCGGACTCCTCCGTCGTCGTCCCCGGACGTGTCCCCGCGTCGATCGCGTGCTGCTTCACCCAGTTCCGCAGCGTCTCGCGCGAGCCGATGCCGAGCTTCTCGGCCACCGCCTGCAGGGCGGCCGTCTCGTTCGGGTAGTCGTCGCCTACCTCGGCGACCATGCGCACCGCACGACGGCGGAGCTCAAGCGGGTAACGGGAAGGTCGTGCCATGACTCGATCCTTTCACGAAATCGAGTCTCCATTCGAACCGGGGCGCTTCAGTCCTCAGGCACCAGCGCGGCTGCGGGCCGGTCCCCGGCGAGCGTGGTCAGCCGGGCGAGAGTCTCGCCGTAGCTGTCGCGGGTGGTCTTGGTCTGGACGGAGTCGAGGTAGCGGTCGACGGCGGCCTCGACGGTCTCGCCGCCAGTGGTCTCGGCGGGCGGGATGGGGAACGGCACGACCGTCGTGAGGAGCCTCCCGCGCTGATGTGGCACACAACGTTGCCGAGCCGGGTCCGGCCCGGCAAGGCGGCGAGCTGGGCGTCTTCCCAGTCCCGGAGGCCAGCGTGACAGGCAATACGAATTCTGTGTCACATAGCGAGGAGTGCAGAGCCAGGGCTGGCGGACCGACCACCACGTCGGCTGGAGAGGGGAACCAGCAGTCCCGCTGGGAAGCCAGGCCCGAAGGCGTTCGGCGGGGACTCTTCGTTCCCGATGCCCGGCCCCCGATCGAGCGAGGCGGGGTGTGGTGTTGACCTTCGTAGCTAATATAGCTAGCCTATGGCTAATCACATTAGCTATTTCGGTGGAGGACGGCATGCCTGAGCACCTGAGAATCGGCAGGAACACCATCGCCTTCGACGTGACCGGGGAAGGTCCCCTGGTCGTGCTGGCGCACGGTATCGGCGACAGCCGGCACTCCTACCGCTTCCTCGTTCCCGGCCTGGTGGCCGCCGGTTACCGGGTCGCGAACGTCGACATCCGCGGGTGCGGTGAGTCCAGCCTCGGCTGGGACGGTTACAGCCGCACCGACATCGCCGGAGATCTGGTCGCCGTCGTGCGTCACCTCGGCGGCCCGGCCGTGATCATCGGGCAGTCGATCAGCGGCGGCGCCGCGACCATCGCGGCCGCCACTGCGCCCGACGTGATCAGCGGAGTGATCGAGCTGGCTCCGTTCACCCGTGCGCAGCCAGTCGACCTGGGCGGGCTGATTCGGGTCAAGCGCTTCCGGACCGGGTACACGCGGATGGCGCAGGTCATCGTCCGGGGACGCCTGGCGGACTGGAAGAAGTACCTCGACGTGGCCTACCCGGCCAAGCCCGCCGACTGGAACAGCGAACTGGCCCGCATTGAGGCCACGCTGAGTGAGCCCGGCCGGATGAAGGCCCTGCAGGACATGTGCAAGTCCAAGCCCACCGACGCCGGCACCCAGCTCGCCCACGTCACCTGCCCGGTCCTGATCGTCGAAGGCAGCCTGGACCCCGACTGGGCCGACCCCCGCGCCGAAGGAGCGAAGATCATCGCCGACCTGCCCGCCGGCCGCGGCGAGCTGGCCGTGATCGACGGCGCCGGCCACTACCCGCACGCCCAGACCCCCGACCAGGTCCTCGCGCTGGCCCTGCCATTCCTGGCCAAGGCGGCTGCCGGTGCCTAGGGCTGGACTCACCGCCGCGACGGTCACCGAAGCCGCCGCCGCCTTGGTCGACGAGGTCGGGTTCGACCAGCTCGGCATGGGCCTGGTCGCCGAACGGCTCGGGGTCAGGACCCCCTCGCTGTACAAGCACGTCACCGGCCAGACCGACCTCGCCCACCGGATCGCCATCCTGGCCATGAACCAGTGCGCCGACGCCATCCGCGACGCCATCCAGGGCCGGGCCGGCACCGAAGCCCTGGCCCGCGGCGCACAGGCGATGCGGACGTTCGTCAAGGACCACCACGGCCGATACGCCGCAGCCAACGCAGCCCGCCCGACCGGACCCGACGACCCCCTCATCGACGCCCTCAACCGGGTGGTCGACTCCTGGGCGGCCATGCTGCACGGCTACCGGATCGACCCCGACCA
Organism: Streptomyces sp. NBC_01450; assembly: GCF_036227505.1. Lineage (NCBI taxonomy): Bacteria > Bacillati > Actinomycetota > Actinomycetes > Kitasatosporales > Streptomycetaceae > Streptomyces > Streptomyces sp. NBC_01450. The sequence continues at coordinate 2,311,587 of NZ_CP109481.1, forward strand.
GCAGATCCACGCGCTGCGGATGCTGCGCACCGTCCTGCACGGATACGCATCCCTGGAAGCAGCCGGCGGGTTCCAGTTCGCCACCGACATCGACGACAGCTTCACCTGGATGATCGACTTCATCGACCACGGCCTGCAGGAGACCACGGCCACCAGCACCAACAGCGCCCTCTCCCGCAGGGCCGCGCCGGCGTGACGCTCTGACCGCCGTGGACTGCGCTCCACGCCAGTCCCCGGCCCCACCGGCCACCGGTAGACCCGCTCGCCGAACCCCCGCCCCTCCGTCCCGCACCAGCCAGAAGTGGAAACCACCATGAAGCCAGTCCTCACCGCCGTTATTGACATCGACGCCACCCCGCAAGCGGTGTGGGACGTCCTCACCGACTTCGCCGCCTACGGAGAGTGGAGCACCTTCTCCGCAGCCGAGGGAACCGCTCAAGTGGGAAGCCGGCTCACGATGCGCATGCCGGGCATGACCTTCAGGCCCACGGTCACCGTCGCGACACCCGGCCAGGAACTGCGGTGGGTCGGCACGCTCGGCATCAAGCAGCTGTTCCACGGCCAGCACTCCTTCGTCCTTTCCCTCAACCACGACGGCACCACCCGCCTGACCAACCACGAGGAATTCTCCGGAGCCCTGGTCACCCTGATCCGGCCCTTCCTCAGAACACCCAAAAAAGACGGGTACGCCGCGTTCAACACCGGCCTCAAGCAGCGGGTGGAAGTCCGCACCGAGCTCGGGCCGGGTGCGTGAGGTGCCGGTGGCCAGGGTGGTCGCGGGGTCGGGATGGCCGCCGCGATTCCCTGCCCCAGCGCTCATCCTGCTGATCTCTGCGGTGAAACCGGCCCGCCACACCGCCCAGGCGGGTGACTCGCTCAAGGGCTCAACTGAACGTGGTCCCGGATTCGGTGACCGTGCTGGGGGTGGGACCGGAATACGAGTGAAACGTGCCACACACCAGCGGCCAGTACGTCACAGGCGCGAACCGGTGTCGTAGGCGGTGGCGAGGACGTCCGCCGACTCGAAGAGACGACAACCCAGACACTGCGGTTGTTTCATAGGTGACCGCTCGTGAAACACCCCGACACCCGGCGGTCCACCTGGGGCGATCGCGTTTCATGAGTTGTTGCAAACGACTGGACGTCTGAAACGACCCCATGAAACGGTCGGGACCGTGAACGACGACTTCAAGCGCGTGGAATCGCACGCCTGCCCGATGTCCACCTGCGCCGCCCCGGCGGGCTCGCCGTGCCGGACCGGCAAGGGCAAGGTGGCCATCCAGTACCACACCGCCCGCTTCCGCCTCGTGCCCCAACTCGCGAAGGTGCTCGGTGTGCCGACACCCGCCGTACGCAAACCGGGCTCGGTCTGGACCGAGCTGCCCCGGCCCGCGAGCGCCGGCGCCGAGCCCATCGGACACGTCCGACTCGGGTACGCCCGCGCCTCGACGGCCCGGCAGTCCCTGGACGCACAGCTCGACTCCCTCGCCGAGACCGGGGTCACCCGGGTCTTCTCGGAGAAGATCTCCACCCGCGCCACCCGGCGCCCCGAGCTGGAGGCCGCTGTCAGGCTCGCCGGGGAGATCCGATCCTCCGGCGTCGCCGTCACCCTCGTCGTCCACGAACACAAACGGCTCGGCCGCGGCATCGAACTCGCCATGCTCGCCGAGGAACTGAAGGCCGGCGACGTCGGCCTGGAGTTCCTCACCGGAGAGCTGAAGGGCTCGCACGACCCCTCCGGCATCGTCTTCACCGTGCTGGCCGCCATGTCCGGTATGGAGCGCGAGTACATCCGCGACCGCACTCTCGAAGGCCACGAATCCGCCCGCAAACGCGGCAAGACCATCGGAGGCGCCGGCGTCACCGACCCCGACATGCTCTCCATGGCCCTCCACTTGCGCGACGAGAAGGAGATGAGCCTGCGCGACATCGCCAAGCGGCTCGTCATCACCACAGGCACGAAGAAGGGACAACACCCCTCACCCGCCACCGTCATGCGCATGCTGCACGAACATGACGAGCAGACAGCCACGGCCCCTCTGGAGCCCACAGCCTGACCTGCGACTCAGTCCTTAGCGTTGTTTTTTCGGCGAGAACTACTGGGACCCCTCAATGGCAGGAGCAACTCGGCAGGCTCCGCCCGATCGCCTCGTACGTCCCTGAGACCCAGACGTGGCATGCCCGCCGCGGGGCACTCGACCTGGCGGGACTGCAGATGCTGCAGACCCTCTTCGACACCGCGCGCGCCCACGGCACCGAGGTGTGCCTCACGCCCGTGGTGGTCCCGGCGTACTGGGACGGCCCCGTCTTCACGAGGGAGCCGGACGTGGCAGCTCTGCTGGAGGCGCAGGCCGACCGCGGCCGGCCACTCGGTCAGTTGCCGCTGTCCTGAGGAGCCCGCGCCGGGTGAGGGCTTCGAGCACGTTGCCGGCGACCCGGGAGGTAGTCCGCGCGGTGCGGCGGCCGTCCGTGATCGCGTCGCAGAGACAGATCAGCCGGGCTACTTCCTCGCGTGCCGGCCGTCCGCCGTCGTCCGGGACGCGCAGGTCCCGATATCCGTCCTGAATCATCAGCGCTCCTCGGCAGGGGTGCCCACCGTCGCCTGCCGCTGTAGCGCTCATGTCGCGCGACGTCCGTGCGCATCCTCTGGACGACCGCCGCGGTTCCACTGTCGGGCTGACGGGGGAGGTGAGCTGATGGCGAGAGCGGCGGGGTAGATCACCTGGTGCCCGTACCGGGCCCGGGCGCGGTCCGCGACGGCTTCGATCTCGAGGGGTTTGTCGTCGCTCGCGTCGAGGGTGAGCTGCCGGGTGGCCCGGTCGGCGGGCTGAAGGGCGTCGGCGCGCAGCGCGATGCTGCGGACCCGGGCGCGCTGGAGACCGAGGGAGTCGTACACCGCGTACGCCGTGCGGGCCAGGAGCACTGTGCGGAGGGTGGCTTCGGGCAGAGTGCGGCTGCGGCGGGTGGCACTGGAGTCGGCGTAGTGGACGGTGCAGGTCAAACCTGTCGCGACCTGGCCGGAGCCACGGAGGCGGGCACCGAGATCGTCGGCCAGGGCGAGCAGGGCACGCCGGTGCTGGGCCGGGTCGAGTTCATCCCGGGCGAAGCGGTGCTCGGTGCTGATACTCGCCGGCGTCGGAGTGGGGTCGACGATCGTGGTGTCGCGGCCCTGGGCTCGCTCGTGAAGGGTCCGTCCGGCACGGGCACCGAGCAGGCGCTGCAGCGTGAGCTGGGGGACGTCGGCGACGTCCCCAACAGTGTGGAGGCCGTACTCCGCGAGCGTCGCGGCCGCCTTCGCGCCCACCCCGGGCAACTGCCGGACCGGACGCGGTCGCAGGAACGCGGTGATCGCCTCGGGGGAGTCGTCGATGACGGTGCGCCGGCCAGGCGGGGTGAGCGCGCAGGCCATAGCGGCGAGCATCCGGTTAGGGGCGGCCCCCGCCCCGCTGCGCACCCCGTACAGGGCGAGCGCGCGCAACTGAATGAGTTCGGTGATGCCGCGGGCGTCCCGCTGCCAGAACCGCAAGCTTCCGGTGAGGTCCAGCACGGCGCTGTCCGGCTCCAGCATCTGCACGCACGGCGTGAAGTCTTCAAGGAGGCGGCGCAGCCGCTCCAGGAGTGCGGGGTCGTGGCCGGGCGGTAGGTCGAACCGGATGTGGAGGACGGTCTGTTGACCCATGGTGGTCACCCTGCGCTTCCCTGACTGCGGTGGCCTAGACGGCTCAGGTCCGCCGAGCGGGTGCCGGCGGGCTGGAGGTCTGCATACGGGTGGAGGCGTGCCCCGGCGGTGCCGTCGGCCAGAGTCCGCTGCGGCGCGGCGGGCTGCGCCGGGGTCGGAGCGGGGGCGGTGCGGCCGAGCAGGTCCAGCGCGGCCTGCGGGCCCAGGTCGCGGCGGGCCGCGGCGACTTCTTCCAGGTCCCAGGCCATTGCGCCGACGACGGTGCGGCGCGGTCCGCGGGCCTCGACGGTGCCGTCCAGTTTACCGAGCCTCGAAGTGTCCGTATTGGTTCTGACCTGGAGTTATGTGTTGCGTAGGCGTCCGTGACGAAGCGATTTCGGGGGATTGAATACGCAGAACTCGTTGCCCTCCGGGTCGGCAACGACGATCCAGCGGAAGCCGTGTTCGTTGAGTTCTTCAGAGAGCCTCGCAGCGCCTAGCTGTTCGAGGCGGTTGACCTCGGACGTCAGGTCTGCGGTGCCAAAGTCGAGGTCAAGATGCATGCGGTTCTTGCCTTGCTTTGGTTCGGGGACGTGCTGCAGGAGAAGGGTTGGTGCAGGAGCGGGCCCGACCAGGCTCAGGTAGGGAGGTCCGTGGAAACCGCGGCAGTAGTCCAGCGGGGCGAGCGCGCCGAGCCAGAAGTTCGCTTGGGCCTCGATATCGACACAGTCCAGCGTCACAACGATCTGCATGGCGGAACGGTAGGAGGCTGGGCTCCCCTTGACGATCCATTTTCTGCAGGACCTGACGAGAACTCAGGCTCAGGCATCCTCTGAAACCCCTGGTTCGAAGGTCATCACCGGTCATGCTCGAGAATTTGTGCTTCAAGATCGGCGATGCGCTTGTCGGCGAAGCGGAGGTTGGATCGGGCTCCTTCGAGTCGTTCCTGGAGTTTGCGGTGCTCTTGGGTGAGCTGCTGGACTCGCCGTTGGAGAGTGCTCTTCTCTGTGACGAGCACCTGGACGGACTCGCCGGAGACCATCTGACCGCAGTCGCGGATCTGGCCCATGAGTTCGCCGATGTGCTGACGCTGCGTGAGGATTTCCTTCTGAGCTCGGCTCAGTTCGGCCTCGGCGTTCAGGGCTCGCTCACGCCAAGTGGCTTCGATCCGTTCGTGCTCGTCGGCCGCCGCCTGGTCGTGGCGACTGCGGCTGTCGGCGATGGCGCTCTTCACGAGGCTTCGGGCGTCGAAGTTCTCGTAGCAGAAGGTGGCGGACACTCCGGCGCGTTCGGCGATCGACCGGACGGTCAGCCGCCCGCGTTCTCGGCGGAGCTGGCCGATGGCCTTCTGGATCTGGGCGAGCTTCTGCTCGGCCTGCCGCTTGCGGGCCGCGATCGCGGCCGCGGGTGCGGAGGGTTTCATGCGGCCTCCCCGTCTTGTTCTTCTTCGCGGTGGGCCAGTTCCTGGGCTCGGAATGCGGTGGACCAGACGCGGCCGAAGTAGTCCTGGGGCCGACGCAGGTCGAGGGCGAGGGCCTCCTCGAGGAGGCCGACGGCTTCCAGGGCCTTCTCGAGGCCCGCGATGGCTCTGGCAGTGGGTTCGAAGAGGTCGTGAAGGTAGTCGGCGGTGGCGCTGTCGGGGGCGCGTTCTGCTCGGGCATGCCACTGTTCGCGCTTGCGGTGCCAGTAGACGAGGTCGGCGCCGGAGAGGACGAACTGTCGCAGTTGTGGCAGTCGAGGTTGTAGGGGCAGTTGTCGCCGTTGACGACGGGCTGGTAGGTGCAGAAGCCGCCTTCGGCCGGAGTCGATCGGCGGCTGAGGTCGATGGCCAGGGCCTCTGCCTCTGCGCGGGTCATCGGCTTGCCGGTGGAGAGGGGGAGGCCCGGTTCGGGCGAGCCAGGGCCGTGGACCCAGACGGCGTTGAGGGCGTCGTTCATCCGCGGGTCGGTGTTGGCGATGTGGGTGTAGTGCTCGGCCATCTTCTCGGAGACCTGGCCCAAGTAGCGCTTGACGTGGGTGAGGTTCGCGCCGTGCTTGAGCAGGTTGGTGGCCAGAGTGTGCCGGGTCTGGTGCGGGACGGCATGACCGATGTCGAGGCCGGTCAGCCAGGAGCGGAATGCCTGGTGGAACCAGGTGTAGCTGACTCCCTTCAGGAAGGCGCGGTTGGCGGTTCGCCGGGGGAACAGGGCGATTTCCCGGCGTTCACGGTCGGTTGGCGGGCGTCCATGCCGCTGGGTGAATCGAGCGATCGTCGTCTGCTGGCGGCGTTCGATGACCTGGTAGAGACGCTCGGGGATGCGGATGGCCTCGTCGAGATTGCCGACCTTGGTCTGGTCGTGCCAGAACAGCGGGATCTTGTTGAGGCGGTCAATGCACTCCAGTCGGGCGTTGAGGACTTCGCCGCAACGGCGTCCCGTGAAGACGAGTGCTTCCCAGATGCCCCGGAGCCCGCGGTCGTCGGCATCGGACTCGGCGGGGCCTTGCAGGTTCTGCTCGTTCGCCAGAGCGCGGGCCACCGAGTCGGGGAACGGGCGGCGGCGGCCGCTGCTGCCGCGGCCGTAGGGCAGAACGACGATGAAGGCCCGGTCCAAGCCAATGTCGTGGGTCGTGCCGCGGTCCATCGCGGCTCGCAGGACCCTGCGGGCCCCGTTGAACGTGTCGGTGACGGTGCCCTTGGTGACGGTGGCAGGCTCCGGCGGGCCGGCCCGGGAGGACGTGTGACCGCCCAGGGAGGGCAGTCCGTGCCGGGCTCTGCGCCGTTGGTCGGCCACGAAGTCGACCATGTGGTCCGACGTCAGCAGGGTCGGGTCGTGGCCACCCTCGGGGGCCGCCGCTTCGAGGTAGGCGCTGAGCTCGACGCAGCCCTTGCGACTGACCACGAGCGGTGTGTGGCTGCGGGGCGGATCGGTCGTAAGCCGGGCGTCCATCCAGTCCCAGAGCAGATCGCGGAGCCACCGCTGGGAGACACCGGAGAGATCGAAGTGGCTGCCGTAGTTGGTCAGGCGGATGCCGTAGTGATCGGTCTCGAGGAATCCGGCGTCCTTGGTGTCCCGCCGGCTGAAGTAGACGAGCCTCAGGTGCCGCAGCATCTGGTGGGTGATCTGCCGCAGGCGGTTCCTGGGATCGTTGCCGACAGCGAGGTCGGCCAGGGAGTTCACCGCTTGGTGACGGCACTTGGTGGCCAGGTGCTGGAGCGCGTTGATAGGCCAGTGCCCTCCCTCGACGATGTCCCGGTGGTGGTGGACCATCGCCCACTTGATCTCGGCCTTCACCAACGGGCGCAGGCCGAGCAGGGTCAGCTTGCCGTCCATGCGGACCAGTGGGTCGGTCTCGCGGCACCAGCGGCGAAATCCCTTCTCGTCCTGATAGGTCACCGGGATGACCGGTGGGTTCATCGCCAGATAGCGTCCGTACTTCCGCGGCGTCTGCGCATCTCCGGGACGGCCTTCTCGCCGGTAGAGAGAGCGGTGAGGTGTGCAGAGGCCCACCGGATGATCCGCCGCGTCCGGGCAGGCGACGACGCTGCAGACACCGAAGTCGGGAAACGGCTCCTGTGTGGCCAGGTAGGCGTCGAACTCGGCGGGCAGTCCTCTCTTGCGCCGCTGTTCGCGCCAGCTGAACCAGCGGTCGTTGTGCATGAAACACAGCTGAGTGCCGCAGCGGCCCGGAAGATGGGGGCAGATGAGGCACTGCGGGGGTCGCCGCCATCCCCGCGACGGCAGTGGACGCGCCTGTTCCAGAAAGCGGACGGCGTCGCCCCCGTCTCGCCGCCAGGCCATCCACTCGTCGTGGTGGGTGTCGCAGAAGTCCCCCCAGCTCTCGCGGCCGCGGGCGCAGTCGGTGACGCGGCATCTCCAGCCCCAGACCGGATGATCCGGTGGGATCTGGATGACGTCCTCGCGAAAGAGGGGCTAGAACGACGGTGCCGCGATCAGGGCCTGGAGGATCTCGAGCCGGTCGGAGACCGTGCGGGTTGAGGACGCCCCGGTGACGACCACCGGCAGCAGCCGGGCGGGCGTCGTCATTCCTCACCCCAGACGGCCTGCAGGGCGCCCTCGAACTCGGGTGAGTGGAGGTCGGGATGGCCGTAGACCTCGTCGACCATCTTGGCTGAGGCCCAGTTCCCGGCCGCCTTCGCCACCAGGGGATCGCCGCCGGTGACGTCCATGATGTCGTTGGTGAACTGGTGGCGAAACGCCTTGGGTGTGATGCGGCCCGCCAGCTGGGCCCGGCGCCCGGCCCGGCGCAGCATCCCCCGAGCGGCGTCCGTCGTCCACGGCTCGCCGCGGTTCGGTCCGGCCAGCTGGATGAGGAGCATGCCGTGTCCGCCGGCGTACTTCGCGTACTCCGTCGTCATGTACTTGAAGTAGCTGCTGATCATGGCCGGGCTGACCCGGTAGATCTCGCCCTCGGTGATGACTCCGTCGACGAGCTTCCAGTCTGGTTTGATCTTCGCGGCTGCCCGGTTGGGATTGCCCCATCGATGGCAGACGTGCAGGTGAGGGCTCTTGCAGTCGCCGCAGGGAGCGTCGTCTCGCAGGTGCAGATCCACCAGGTGCAGGCCGGTCAGCCCGCCGATGCGCAGGCTCGTGTCGGACAGCCAGGTCACCACCATCTCGTCCCGGGCGGTGTTCACCACGTCCAGCAGCTCCGGCCTAGCGCCTTCGGGCAGCATCTTCGGGTGTCGCCGCCTGGTGCCCCGCTTCGGGGCCAACGGGTTCGCCGGCATCGCGGTCTTCACGTGCCCCAAGAAGGCCCGGCTGCGATCGGCCTGGGTCGGCAGCCTCTGGGCCGCCAGCGCGTCCCGCAGCTCGGGATTCACATCCCTGGTGACGCATTGATGGAGGTAGAAGCCCTTCAGGCAGGCGGCCGCAGTCCCGAGAGCGGAGGAGCCATACGGATTCTTCGGGGGCAGCCTCCACGGCTGCCCCCAGGGCATCGGGACCTGGGCGCCCACCGCCCCCATGTACCGGTGCAGATCGAGCAGCTTGATCGTCTCTGTGGTGAGTCCCTCGCGGACCCGCCATCGCAGGTGATCAACGAGGTAGTACGCGTACGTCTTCTGCGATCCGCTGCCCTCGTGCGTACGCAAATAGCCGTCCGCTTCCTGATCGACTGAGCAGTCCGGCCAGACGATCGTGTACGACAAGCCGCCGCCCGCCCGCTTCATCGCCTGGACGCGAATGTCTCCCAGGACCAACCCAGTTCGCACCGGCCACTCCCCCCTCATACGCACATCGCGAAGAGGCTTTCCTCGACCGGTAAACAGGAACACGAGGGCCCCGAAGACCCCTCCAACGAGTGACCCGGGCAAGAGAGAAGTGGTCGGTAAAGCGCACCAGCAGCAGCCCGCTGTGGAACACGGTGTGCGCGCAGGCCTCGTGGGAGTCTTCGAAGAAGGCGATGTCGACCAGGCCTGAGTCGTCCTCCAGCGTCACGAAGATGACCCGCTTTCCGGACGGGATCGGCGGGGTCTGGGTGGAGGCCCGTACTCCAGCGACCAGGACCGGCTGCCCGGGGATCATGCTGCGGAGGTGGGCGGCGTCGGTGGCGCCGAGCTCGCGCAGCAGCCGGTGGTGGTGCTCCATCAGATGCTGGCTCACGTCGATGGAGAGGGTGTCGAGTTCGGCGCTGAGTTTGTCGCGGCTGGTCATCTCCGGCAGACCGCTCGGCCCGGCGGTCACGAGCTCTCCGCCCAGCGGCAGCTGCCCGTCGGTGGCGGCGCGGTTGCGGTACTGCCGGTGTAGTTCGGCTGCCTGCAGCAGCAGGTCGCGGCGGGTCAATTCTGCCGCGAGCTCGTCGAGGGCGCCGATGCGGATTAGGCGCTGCGCGAGCGGCAGCGAGGGTCGGGCCCGCTGCCACAGGTCCTGCAGGTTCGTGTAGGGCTGGCCGGCCGCGAGGCGGGCGGTCTCGGCCGCGGTGATGTCCTTGATGGTGGCGAAGGCGAGCCGGACGCCCCATCCTTGTGGGGTCTGTTCGACGCTGTGCCCGGGCCGGGAGCGGTTGACGTCGACGGGCAGGATGGGAACGCCGTGGCGGCGGGCGTCGGCGACGATGACCCGGCTGGGTTGTTCACGCTTAACTGTCGTGTCTCGTAAGGCGGATCGAGCGACCCTTCGAACGCACTTGTCGGGTAGTCCGCGCTGTGTCCCGTCCGTACGGTCGGTGGGCATGGAGGTCGCGTTCTACTCAAGTGAAGGCTGGGAGTCCTGGGGACTGCCGACGAAGCCGGTGATCCCCGAAGGGATGGCCTTCCTCGTCGATGACGACCTGCTCTTCGAGGATGAGAACGGGCTGCGGGCGACCGCGGCTGCGAACGAGTGGCTTCGCCTGCGGCCGACGGAGAACTGCCCGGCACCCTCGTCATGGGGTACGTACGCGCGGATCCTGCGGGACTGGTTCGTCTCCGCCCAACTGCATGGGGTGGAGATCTTCGACACTCGAGACCGGCTGAAGGCCCTGCTCAGCACGTACGCGGTGGACCGCTCCAGCGGAGATCTCAAGCAGCGACTCGGGGCGGTCACCTGGAACCAGCACATGAGCGTGCTGGGAATGTTCTACCGGTGGGCGGTCGACGAGTCGTACGCCACGTCCGTGCCCTTCACCTATCAGCAGGCGGCGGTGGTCTACGCGGAGACCGTCCGCCAGATCATGGTGAACCAGGCGAGGCGGCGGATCCCGCATGCCCACGTCACCATCAAGTACCTGGAGGACGAGTTCGCCTCCATGTTCGTGAACGCCCTGGCCGGGCTGAGGCCGGACGGCAGCGAGGACGACAGCCCGAAGCGGTTCCGCGGGCGGAACGTGGCCCGCAACTCCTCAGTGGTCGACATGGTGCTGTCCTCAGGAACTCGCCTCCAGGCTCATGCCGATCCCGTTCCCCGTCCCGGAGTCGATCACCAAGGGCAGCAAGTTCCGGGTGACGTGGGTGAGCTACACCTCGCTGGCCCGCGTTCACGCCTACATCTCTCTGGAGCGGATGCTGGCCTGCGAGGGATCTGCATGGCGGCCGCCGAGGCGGTGGGGCGAGCCGCTGTTCGTGACCGAGACGGACGGTCAGGGCGGCCGGGTCAACGGCAAGTGGATTAAGTGGAGTTCGCTGAAGTCGGCCCAGCGGCGACGCCTGGTGGCACCGGACGGCGGGTCGATGCTGCTGGCCGTCCGGTCCGACGGCGGCCCGTTCACCGCCTGGTCGAGTGTGTTCGAGCGGACCAGCCGCCGGATCGCCGAACGCTACGAGCCGCGGTTTCCGCATGTTCATCCGCACCGATGCCGGCACACGATGGCCATGGCCACCATGGAAAGGCTGGTGGCCGGCTACTACGAGCAGGCCGCACGGCTGTCGGCGGCGGGTAGGGACGCGGATGATGCCCTGGCCCACTACCTGACGACGACGGAGCCGCTGCTGGTCCTGCGAGATTTGCTCGGACATTCCTCGTCTCTGACCACGGAAAAATATCTCCGGCGACTGGACATGATGCGGATCTTCCGCGAGATCTACGAGGACACCGGACGCCGCTGGGGCCTGCTGGATCAGGAGGCGGCACAGCGGGAGGCAGACGCCGAGTTCGAGGACGAGGACGCCGGGGTGCTGGTCTGATGCCGGGCAGCGTGATCGCCGAGCCGCTCGGGGTGTCCTGCGTGTTCATGGATGCCCGGCGGGCAGAGTGCTTCTTGAACGAAGCCCGGCTGCCCCAGCTGGCGAGCCAGCTGATGAGGGCCCTGGCTGACCTGGTCAAGCCGCACGGTGATCTGGACTCGCCGGACTCAGTGCGGGGCTACCTGGTCAGCATCCGGTTCTTCCTGAGGGATCTGGACGAATACGGGTTCGCCGGGACGGCCGAGGACCTGTCACGGCCCTTGCTGGCCAGGGCCCTGGTGGCCTTGAAGCAGGGGCGTCACGAGTCGCCCATCCGCCTCCTGCTTCGGCGGCTGGACGACCTGGAGGGCGTGTTCCCGGCGGACGTCCGCCGCTTTGTGGACGGCCGCAACTTCCATGCCCGCACCGCGGAGGACCGCCGCCCCCTGGTGCCCTACAGCGAACGGGAGTGGGCGAATCTGATCTCGGTCTGCGAGGGGATCACAGGCAGGGCCTACACAGCGTTCAGGGCCGCCCTGAAGGAAGCCGAGCGGGGCCAGGACGTCGCGGTTGGGGGCTGGAGCCGGGAGAACATCCAGTGGATGCTTCGGCATCGCGGACCGGAGGGCACCCTGCCGCGGCGGGTCCGCGGCCAGTACGCCGCAGTCCGCCAGCTCACGAAGATCTATCCCGGTGCCGGCAACGAGGCGGTGGCCGCGCTCTTCCCCAGGCCGGGCATCGTCTTCGCCTACCGCATCCTGTTCGGCACCCGCACGGGCATCGTGGCCGACGGCATCGCCGGCCTGGGACTCGGTGACATCGACTGGGCCGGAGACAAGACGGCCCTGGTCGACTACATCAAGGGCCGCACCGCCAAGGAGAGCCTGACGCTGTCCCGCTCGGCGGTTCGCCTGCTGGAACGCTGGCTCGAACACTCCTCGGTGCTGCGGCAGTTCGCCCCCGCCGATCTGAAGGGCCGCCTCTGGCTGCGGTTCAACCCGACCGGCACCTACAAGTGGTCGGCGGGCCGGTTCCCGAAGCCCGACGAGTCGAACTGGTACGAACGCAACGGCCTGGTCGACGCCGAAGGCAAGCCGTTCCTGGTCCACAGCCCGCGCATCCGCACCACCTTCGAGGCATCGAAGGACCGGCGCATCTGGCAGAGCACCTCCCGCGCGACGATCGACCCGAACCACACCCCGGCGGTCGAGGGGTCCCACTACGTGGCCCACCAGACACCGACGCAGAAGGCGGCCACCGAGTCGATCATCGAGTCCGCGCAGAGCGACCTGATCCGCCGGAGCCAGAACCCGCTGGTGATCAAAGACGATGACGATCTGGCCGCCTTCCTCGAAGGGTTCCCGGCCGAGGCGGCCCGGCTCGGCCTCGACGACGCTGCCCTGACCGAGCTGATCGGCGGCGAGCGCGACGTGTTCGCTGCCGCTTGCGGCGATCAGCTGTCGGGGCTGCACGGGCCACCGGGAAAGCCCTGCCCGGCGAGGCCATGGGTCTGTCTGATCTGCCCCTTGGCCCTGTTCGCCCCACGTCACCTGTCCAACCTCATGCGGCTGAGGGCGTTCTTCGCCCGGCAGTGGCAGCAGACTCCCGCCGCGGCCTTCATGGCGATCTTCGGTCCTTATGCCCAGCGTCTGGACGACCTCCTCAGCCCGCAGTCCAAGTACTTCACCGCGGCGGCACTGCAGGATGCCGCAGGTCAGGTCGCCGACACGGACAGCGAACTCCCACTCCGACCAGAGGAGTTGACCCAGTGACCGTTCTCGCTGAACGAGCCGAGAGGGCCGGTCGGCCTGGCGGGTCAGTGTTCGCCGGCGCGGCCGTCTGCGAAGTGATCCGTCTTCCCGTCCGGCTCGGCTGTCACAGCCCCGTCTTCGAGCAGAATGTCTGGGACCTGACCGTGGTGGACGGGATTCCCCGGTTTTTCAGCCCGTCCCGGCGGATCCTGGACTTCACCAAGATCCGCAACCCGCGGTGGTGGACGGTCGCGAAGGAGTACGTGCTGGCGCTGATGGCGCCGGAACACGAACAGGTCCGTGTCCTTCCGGACGCCTCTCGCCTGCCCAAGACCCTGACCACCTGCCATCAGCGGCTGGGATGGCTGACCAGCTGGATGAACTGGCTCACCAAGCAGGGCGTCACCTCCCTGAGCGAGGTGACCCAGAGACACTGTGGCCGGTTCCTGCAGCACCGCTCAACGATCTACGACCGGGACGGGAGTTTCCTGCGGGACGCGAGTGACGACACCCGCATGATGGCCGAACTCGTCCCGCGCGAACTTGCCTACTACGGCGAGCTGTTCAGCATCGACCGCTATCGGGACGGCTTTCGTCCCCGCGCGACGACGGCGGTCCGGACCGAAGGGAACACAGAGAACAAGACCCAGCCGGCCCGGGCCGAGCTGACGTCGACCGGCACCGGGCCAGCCCCAAGGTTCCGGCGATGCCACTGGCCGAGCGGGAAGCAGCCCTGGTCGAGAAGCTGCAGCAGCACGCGAGGACCGGTGAACCCCTGGTCCAGACGGCTCCAGACACCTTGGACTACAAGATCACAAAGGGGTGGGACCCGGCCGACCGGTTGTTCCGCGTCAGCCTCAAGGCCCTGGTCAGGGAGAGCCGGACGGGCGGATCGGATCCCCGCCGTCACTGGGTGGAACCCGGCGGACGCTGGGAGCCCATCCTCTCCCTGCTCGAGCAGACCCTCGCCCAGGTCGGGGTGGCCCCCCTCTGGGGGCGTCACGCCGCTGTCATCGACCGCGCGGACGGCGACGGGCAGGTCCCCTGGACTCTGCCGCTGTTCGCCGCGGACGTGAAGGCGCTGATCGGGATCGTCCGCACAGCTTGCATGATCGCCATCTCGGCGCTCAGCGGTATGCGTCACAGCGAACTCGTCGAACTGCCCCAGGACTGCCAACAGCCGCCCGACAAGATCGGGCCCCGCCGGGTCCGGCACCGCCTCAAGAGCAAGCTGATCAAGGGAAAGAAGCTCGGGGGTGTCTGGGACGAATGGGTCGTCGCCGCCGAGGCATACGAGGCGGCCGGCGTCGCCCGGCAACTCACCGGTCCCGATGCGTCCCACCTGTTTCCACAAACCCTCGTCTTCCATGGCCGCTACGAACGGTTCCGGGAGTGGGTCAACGGCGAAGAAGGGGCCCGTCTCGGCCTCGCTCCAATTCCGCATGATCCGCTCAACCTGCGAATCCTGCGACGCACCCTGGCCGTCGAGATCGCCCACCGCCGCGGCGGGCTGCTGGCCGCGAAGATCCAGCTCAAGCACCTGTCCGTGGTCACCACCGAGGGTTACGCGAATCGGCCCGGCGGAGCACAGGCCAAGTTCCTCGCCGAGGTCGGCGAGTCAGAACACAACCGCAACCTCACCCTGACCCTGCAGGCCTTCCGCGACTTCCAGGCAGGCCGCCAGCCAGCCGGCCCGGGTGCCCGTGACCTCGTGAGCTTCTTCAAGTCCGTCGAGAACGAACTCCTCCAGGACACCATCGCCCCGCAGATCAAGCACAGCGACCAGGAAGTGATCAACCTGCTGTCCCAGCGAGCCGGCACCCTGCACCTGGGCATCGCGAATTACTGCTGGTTCATCGACCCGGACAAGGCCCTCTGCCTCAAGCTCGGCCAGACCAAAGACCGCAGCCGTCCTCTGGCCGGGATGTGTGACTCCGCCCGATGTCCGCAGGCCACCCACCACCCCTGTCACCGGCCCGTCTGGGCGTCGGCCGCAGCCAGCAGCAGGGTCTTCATCGCCAAGATCGGCCGGTCCCAGAAGGCCGAGAAGTCGCGACTCACGGCCGAGGCCGAGCGGGCCGACCACGTCGTCGCCGCCATCGACGCGGCCCTGGCCACCACTCCTGGAGGAGCGCATGGGCAGGATCAGTGACACCGACCGGACCCGCAACGAGGAAGCGATCCGGGCCGCCATGGACCGGCTCCTTCGCGGCGAACTCCCACCCGGCGGCCGATGCGACCTCAAGACCCTCGCAGCAGAGGCCGGAGTGACCCGCACCGGCTTCTACCCGAAGAAGGACCGTGACGGCAGCGTTCGGGAAGGGCCCTACCAGCACCTCGGCGACGAGTTCGTACGCCGCCTGAAGGCTCTCCGGGAGGCCGGGGAGGTGCCAGACCCCAGAGACGCACAGATCGAGCGTCTGAAGGACCAGAACGCCGAGCTGAAGGACCGCGTCGCCGACAGGGATAAGGCCATCGAAGAGCTGACCGCGTTCAAGAAGCTCGCGCTATCCCGGCTCGCCGCCCAGCACGAAGAGATCACGCACCTCCGCAGCCCGCAGCCGTCCCCCGAACCAACCGGGTAGTGCGTGGTCAGCACGTCGATCGGCAGACTCGTGCCCAGTCGTCGCCGACCACCCCGCTCAACAGCGAGCAGGCCACCTCCTACCGCGACTGCGGCATCACGCCGCCGCCGAGGATCACCGCCGCAAACCCGTCATGACCAGCCACAACGCGGCCGCGTGGGCACCCCGCACCCCCGGCCGCGTTCTCGACGTTTCCCTCGCTCAAGCCTCATTTCCGACACTCCCCCTGCCGACCAACTGGAAGTCAGGGGGGAGGCGGATCAACGCCGGCGAAGAGTTCTACCGGCCCTGGAGGCCACGAACTTGAACCGGGATCTACGAAGAAGTAGACAGGTCTGCTCCCCGTCACCCCGTGGCGGCGTGAATCCCGGCGATACGACCCGAACTGATCGCCCAGGACAGCGGAGTGCCGAACCGGTGCTCGTCCAAGCCGATCCAGCCGCCGACGACCGAGCCGGCCCCGTACAGTCCGGGGATGGGGCGGGATTGCGGGTCGAGCACCCGCAGGTTCTGGTCGATGCGCAGCGGCCCGGCGGTGTCGATCATGAGTGGCCGGAACCGCAGTGCGTAGAACGGCGGCTTGCGCAGCGGGACCAGGTGCTCGGGGGCTTTTGCCCACAGCGCGTCACGCCCGGCGTCGCAATAGCCGTTGTATTCCTGCACGGTGGCGCTCAGCACCTCCGGGTCGGCACCGATCCAGCGCGCGATCTCCGACCAGTCATCGGCCGAGACGCACCACTCCTTGTTGGCCGGATCGGCCAGAGTGTCACGCAGCGTGGTGCGGTAGCCCCCGGCGATCCAGGTGCCCGGATCTTCCTCGCCGGGACGCGCCTCTCCGGCGAACGGGTCCGGCTGGTCGATGACGTACTGCACCAAGTCGTCGTCGAACAGTGCGAACCCTGCCATGCCGGGCTGGACGATCAGCGCGTTGGTGGTGGCGTTGACCCTGCCGCTCGATTCGTCGAGGAACCGGTCGCCGTGTGCGTTCACCCACAGGCAACGAGGCTCCATGCCCGCGCGGTTCGGCTTGTTCTTCTTGGTCTTGAAGCTGTAGCAGTTCTCCTTGATGAGGAACGAACGGCCGCCTGTGTCGGCCCCGACCGCGCCGGCGAGGGCGATTCCGTCACCGGCCAATCGCTTGGTGTCGGTCCAGTAGACGTCCTCGTCGTAGACACCGGGGAATTTCTCGTGCAGCAGGTCGACGTTTCCGGTGAAGCCCCCGGTGGCGAGCACGACCCGCGGGGTCTCGATCGTGATCCTGCCGTCCTTGGTGTCGGCCACCACCGCGCTCACCCCGATCTCCGGCGAGCCGATGATCTCGGCCGCTGCGGCCCTGGTGAGAATCTGGCCGCCCTTGGCGGTGAAGCGCTGGCTGAGCTCCTCCATCACCCGCTGGAAGCTGCCAGGGTGGTTGGACCATCCGCTGGGCTCCACGCCCAGGTCGACTCCCGTCATGGGCCGGTAGCCGATACCGCGGTCCTCCAGCCAGTTCACCGTCTCGTCGGCCTCGTCCACCCACAGCCGGACAAGCCGGGGATCCACGCCGTCGTAATGGTGGTACGCCATCGTGTCCCGGAAGACGGCGTCGGGCGAGTTCCCGAGGCCGGCCTCACGCTGGGACCTGCTCTGCACCGAGAACAGGAACCCGCCGGACATACCGGCGTTGCCGCCCACGAGCGGGCGCTTTTCCAGCACCACGACCCGTTCCAGACCATGCTCCTGTGCGGTGATCGCTGCCGGCAGGCCGGCACCACCGGCCCCGATCACCACCAGGTCCGCCGTCAGTGCGCCGCTGAGCTCGCTCACTGGTCCTCACTCTCGTTGTTGACCACGCGCTCCACGCGCGCGGGCTTGTCGGGGTAGCTGGTCGACTCATAGAAGCTGTCGTACGGTTTCGGCGGCTCGGGTTGCAGTGCGGGCGCCACGCTCACTGCGTAGGACTGACTGAAGGTCACCTCGCGATCCGGACGGTGCACACCCGGCGCCGTCTCGCCGAGTTTCAGGAAATGGCCCAGGCGATCGATCGACGACTCGACCCGGTTCTCGGCCTCGAAGGTGATGCCCGGCGTCACCTTCACCCAGGACTCCTCGATCTCACGGGCGGTCATGCCCGCGGAATGCGGGTACGCCACGCGGCTCATCGGCTTGGTGACGGCCAGGATGTCCGCCAACCGCTGGACGCGGCGTTCCATGGTCATATCGCTCATGCGGTCGCTCCCTCAGGTGTGGGGGTGTCAGCCGTGAAGAGGTGGCAGGCGACCGACCGACCGTCGACGAGGGTGACGGCCGGACGCTGGATCCGGCACGTTGACGTGGCGTGCGGGCAGCGTGGTGCGAAGGGACAGCCTTGTGGTGCGGTTCCTGTCCCCTCACCGCCGGCGACCGGATCGGCCTGCTGGCGGGCTGCCCGCCGTTTGCGTTGGCGGAGCGGGTCGGCCACGGGAGAGCTGGCGATCAACGCCTGGGTGTAGGGGTGCAACGGCCGGCACAGGACGTCCTGTGTGGTTCCGGTCTCCATGACGCGCCCGCGGTAGAGCACAACCACTCGTTGGGCGATGGCTGCGACCACCGCGAGGTTGTGCGCGATGAACAACATCGCTGTCCCCCGCTCGCGGCTGAGGTCGCTCATCAGGTCGAGCATCCGTGCCTGGGTGATCACGTCGAGGGCGCTGGTCGGTTCGTCGCAGATGACAAGCGCCGGGTCGGTGGAGATCGCCCTGGCGATGGCGATGCGCTGACGCTGGCCGCCGGAGAACGCGCTCGGGTAGCGGTCGATCGCGTCGGCGGGCAGGCCGACCCGGTTCAGCAGTTCCCCGATCCGCGTTCGGGCGTCCGCGGCACTGAACTTGCCGTGGACTTCGAGGGGTTCACTCAGCGTCCTGCCGATGGTGCGTGCCGGATTGAGCGAGGCGTAGGGGTCCTGGAAGACGACCTGGAGCCCGGTGGACAGATCCCGCCGTTCGGCGGCCCGCTGGTGGGTGATGTCCTGGCCGCCCAGGTGGATGGTGCCCCGCGCCGGGGCCATCAGGCCGAGAATCGCCCTGCCCACCGTCGACTTGCCCGAGCCCGACTCGCCCACCAGGCCCACGATTTCCCCGTGGCCGACCGTGAGGCTCACGTCGTCGACCGCCTTGGTGGGACTGGAGCGCCACCCGCTCCTGTACTCCACACCGAGATCCTTGACGTCCAGCAGGGGTGTACTCATCCCCAGCTCCTTTCCTGGCCTGCCTCGACCGGAAGCCGGGGTGTTGCCGCGACCAGCGTGCGGGTGTATTCCTGGGCGGGCGACAGCAGCACCGCCTCCGTGGTGCCCTCCTCGATCAGACGTCCGTCCGACATGACCGCGACCCGGTCGCAGATGTCGGCGACCACACCCAGATCGTGTGTGACCAACAGAAGCGTCAGTGAGGACTCCTCCCGCAGGTGCAGCAGGAGATCGATGATTTCTGCCTGGACGGTGACGTCGAGCGCCGCGGTGGGTTCGTCGGCGACCAGGACGTCGGGCTCGCCGCTGAGGGCGAGCGCGATCGCCACGCGCTGTGCGATGCCCCCGGAGAGCTGGTGCGGATAGCGGCCGGCGACCGCGGCCGGATCGGGCATGCCGACGCGGGCCAGCAGATCCAGCGCGATCTGCCGGGCCTCCCGCCGACGGACGCGCCGATGCAGGCAGATCATCTCGTCCAGTTGCGAGCCGACGGTGAAGGACGGGTCGAGCGCGGCCATGGGCTCCTGGGCGACAAGGCCGATCCGGGATCCGCGGACCTTGCGCAGTTGCGCCTCGTTCAGTCGGAGCAGGTCCTCACCCTGGAGCAGCACGCGGCCGGAGGTGACCCGCCCGGGCTGTGACACCAGCCCGAGGATGGACAGCGCGGTCGTTGTCTTTCCGGATCCGGACTCGCCGACCAGGCCGAACACCTCTCCGCGCTGCAGCTGGAAGCTGACGTCCCGGACCACGGCTCGCTCGCTGCCGTCCTGTCCCGGGTAGCACACGTGAAGCCGATCGACCGTCAGCACCGCGTCCGACGCCGACGCCGACGCCGGCCCGGGCGGGGCCACCCCGTCCGCGGGCACATCCGGCACCGGCCGTCGCGGGTCAGGCAGTTGCGAGGGACGCCGGTGTCCGCTCACCGCCTCCAGCAGGGCGTTGCCGACCAGATTGAGGGCCAGCACGGTCGCGGTCAGGGCGAAGCCGACCGGCACCATCAGCCACGGGTGCTGATCCAGGTTGTTTGCGGCGTCCAGGGTCATCTGACCCCAGCTCGGGGTCTCCGGTGAAAAGCCGAGGCCGAGGAAGGACAGGGAGGTGAGAAACAGGAACGTGCCGCTGTACTGCACGACCGCCTGGGCGATGAGGGGACCGGTGACGTTGGGCAGGATGTGCCGGGCCAGGATCCGCGGACGTGACAGCCGGGAGACCAGCGCGGCGTCGACGTACGGCAGTTCGCGTGCGGCGGCCGTTGAGGTGCGCACCACCCGGAAGACGGCGCCGCTGGTCAACACACCGAAGGAGATGGCCATCACGATCAGGTTGTTGTCGGTCACCGCGGCGATGGCCAGCACCACCACCAGACCCGGCAGCGCGAACAGGATGTCGACGACGAAGGTGGAGGCGGTGTCGACCCACCCCGACAGATAGCCCGCGAGCAGCCCGCCGGGTACGGCGAGCAGCAAGGAGACACCCACCGGGATGAGCGCGGTCAGCAGCAGTCCGCCTCCGCCGTGCAGCAGCCGCGAGAAGATGTCGCGACCGAGCTCGTCCGAGCCCAGCCAGTGCCGCGCGCCGGGCCCGCTGAAGCTGTTGGACAGGTCCTGCTCCAGTGGGTCGATGGGCGCGAGCACCGATGCCATCGCGCACGCCACACTGATCCCGATCAGCCAGATAAGGCTCACCCAGACCGCCGGGCGGGCGAGCGCCCTGCGCAGGGCTGTGATGGACGAGGTCATGAGAACCGGATCCTTGGGTTGAGGGCCGCGGCCACCACATCGGACAGCAGGTTGACGGCGACGATGATGAGGCTGAACGCCAACACCGCGCCCTGCACGATCGGAAGATCATGCTGGCGGATCGCGCTGAGCATCAGCGTGCCCACGCCGGGCAGGTTGAAGATCGCCTCGATCACCATGACCCCGCCGAGCGCGAACACGAATCCGAGACTGGCCACGGTCGCCACCGGGCCGCTGGCGTTGCGCAGCACGTGCCTGCACACGATCCTTCTGCGGGACAGCCCATTGGCCGCAAGCGTGCGAACGTAGTCGCGTGAGAGCTGCTCGACAACGCCCACGCGCGTCTGGAACGCCACCGGTCCCACCCCCGCCAGCCCCACGGCGACCATCGGCAGGATCAGATGCGACAGCCATTGCCCCGGTGAGACGGTGAAAGCCACGTACCCGGTGGCTGGAAGCACCGGAAGCCGGATGGCGAAGACGAACACGAGCAGGCCCGCGAGCCAGAAGCTCGGAACCGCCATGCCGATGCTGGCCCCCCACATGACCGCACGGTCCACCAGGCCGCCCCGCACGGCCGCGACCGTCCCGAGGGTGACGCCGATCAGAAGAGTGAACACCGTGGCGAGCAGGGCGACCGACACCGTTACCGGCACCGCGCTGCCCAGGGAGGCGGCCACCTTCTGATTCGACACCAGCGACACGCCCAGGTCGCCGTGGAACAGGCCGCCGAGCCAGTCGCCGTACTGGACGAGTGCCGGCCGGTCCAGCCCCATCGAGGACCTGAGCCGGGCCACCTCGTCCGCCGTGGCACCCGAACCGAGCAGGAACGACGCCGGGTCCCCAGGAACGAGCTGAACCAGCAGAAACGTCAACGTAGCGACGATCGCCATGATGGGCACCACAGACGCCAGCCGCCGCAAGCACAGTCGGAGCATGGTCACTCAGCTCCGACCGGCCGCAGGTGGTACAGCATCGGTGCACCGGCCCTGGCGGGCTCGACCACCTTGACGACTTGCGGGTTGTAGGCGTGCAACTGGCTGCTCAGCGCCGGGATCACGTACCACGCCTGCTCCGCGGCGTACTCGGCCAGCTGTGCATACAACTGCTTCTGCTCGGCTCCACTGGCTGCCACGGCCTTGGCCAGCATGGCACTCACCTTCGGGTTGCTGTTGCCGAGCGGGTTCATCGAGGAACTCTTCGTCATCGTGAAGGTGAAGTCGCTGTAGGGGAGCCCGGTCACCGACAGGAGACCCGTGGCCATCGCCCACTTGCCGGAGTTGACCTGCTGCACGAAGTCGTCACCGTGGTTGCTGAGCTGCACGTCGATGCCGACCTTGCGGAGATAGCCGGCGAGAGCCTGGGCCATCTGGTCCCACTGCGGGTTGTTCAGCACCTTGACCGAGAACCCGTTCGGGTAGCCGGCCTGGCGCAGGAGCCGCTTGGCCTTGGCGACGTCGTAGGTGTAGTAGCTGTCGATGTTCCGGCTGTAGCCGAGGCTGTCCGGGCCGAACGGCGTCGAGGCGTTGGTGACCCCTTGACCGTCGAGCACTGACTTGAGGATCGCATTTCTGTCGACCGCGTAGTTCATGGCCTGCCGGACGCGCGCATCACCCAGCGGCTTGCTGATCTCGCCGGAGGTGTCGAAGATCGTGAAGCCGAAGAAGGCGGATGCGGAGCCCTGGGCGATCTTCCACCCGTTGATTTCCGTTCCCGCCGACACGATCGTGTAGTCGAGCTGGCCGCTGCGCGCCGCGTTGTTGGATGCGGTGGGGTCGGTGATCAACTGCACCACCAGCTTGTCGAAGCGCGACCACTTGGCCGCCGCCCAGTAGCTCTTGTTCCGGGTGAACGCGTAGGTCTTGTTCGTCGTCGTGCCGCTCTTGTCGAGGACGTAGGGACCGGACCCGACCGGTGTGTCGGCGAGCGTCTTGGGGTTCTTGAGCGCGGTGGGACTCAGCATCCAGCCGGCCTGCTGGGAGAACCCGTAGGGCAGGTCGGGCTGGGGAGCCCTCAGGTTGAAGCGCACCTTGCTCTTGGACACCACGTCGACCGACTGGATGTATGAGAGGTAGGGCTGCGCCGCCACGTTCGACGGGGTGGCCGACTTGGCGTACTCGATATTGGCCTTGACAGCCGCCGCGTCGAAGCTCGTGCCATCGGTGAAGACCACATCGGTACGCAGCTCCATCACCAAGGTCGTGGCGTCGCTATAATCCCATGAGGTGGCGAGCCACGGGACCACGGTGCCGTCGGCGTCGATATGGGTGAGCGTGTCGTACGTTGCGGCTGCCACGTACTGGCTCAGCTGCGTCTTCCATGGGTCCATCGAGTTTCCGGTCGGAAACGCGGACATCGTGAAGGTCTTCTGTCCGGACTTCGCCGTGCCCGATCCGGCACAGCCGGTGGCGGCCACCAGGACGGATGACCCGATAAGTGACAACGCTGTACGCCTCAACACCCTGTACTCCTCAACGTCGACGCTGACTGAATGAGATATGTGGTGGCCTCGAATTCAACACTCCGTGCGACACGGTGAGAACACACCCGCATCGGCTTCGTATTGATGGCTGCCATTCATGGAGACGATGGGCAGCGACCGTTCGACCTCCGGGAAAAACCATCACGCGAGAATCCCGGACCTCCGTAGGTCACCCCGCCTTCTAATTGATGTGCTTACCGGTCCGTCTCTCCGTTTCCCGAGCGAGCAGCCCAAGGGAATTGATCATGAATTGATCGCCTAATGTGATGCCCGTGCTTCTGGATTCTCGGAGAAACGGGATTCACTGACGGTCAATGGGCGGCCGCTGGAAACTCGGCGACGAGCGGAGCGTCCGCCGATATCGGACCGGCCGCGGAGGCGCCTCCGGGGGAGCCGAGGGCAGTGAAGAAGGCCTCGCCGGCGTCGGTGAAGGCCGCCCACTCCGGCGGCACGTCCTCGGCATAGAAGATCGCCTCGACCGGGCACACTGGTTCGCAGGCGCCGCAGTCGACGCATTCGTCCGGGTGGATGTAGAGCATGCGCTCACCCTCGTAGATGCAATCTACGGGGCATTCCTCCACGCACGCCCGGTCCTTCACGTCCACGCAGGGTTGTGCGATGACGTACGTCATGGGGCATTCCTCCGATTCGGTTCCACGGTCCAGGCATCGCGGCCTCGCAGCAGGTCCCGCAGAGTGCCGCCGCCTCCGCTCCTAACTGCCTGCTGCCGTACCAGGTCGTCGTAAGTGGGTCGCTGAGCCGCCCGGAATACCCCGACGGGCACGACCGGGCCGTGGTCTCCGCTGTCCAGCCGGGACAGGGCGAACGCCTGCGTGGGGTCGCCGGCCGCAGCGTCGTGCACGACCAAAGCGTCCTCGCCCGTCTCGGCGACCGGGGCCACACGCAGTCCGCCGGTGCGGAGGTCGCGCGTGACGCCGTACTCTCCCGCGGCCCCGAAGCGCACCGGCTCCCCGTCGCGGAGTGGGATGACCCGTTGGACGCGCTCCCCGGGATCCTTCACAGCCTCGAAGGCGCCGTCGTTGAAGACCGGGCAGTTCTGGTAGATCTCGACCAAGGCCGTCCCTCTGTGCTCGGCCGCCGCACTTAGCACCTCGGTGAGCTGAGCGCGGTCGGAGTCCAGGGCTCGGGCCACGAAGGTCGCCTCCGCGCCGAGCGCGAGCGAGACCGGGTTGAAAGGGTGGTCAACCGAGCCCAGTGGGGTCGACTTGGTGACCTTCCCGGGTTCCGAGGTGGGAGAGTACTGACCCTTGGTCAGTCCGTAGATCCGGTTGTTGAAGAGCAGGATCTTCAGGTTGACGTTGCGCCGCAGGGCGTGGATGAGGTGGTTTCCCCCGATGGACAGCGCGTCACCGTCACCGGTGACCACCCAAACACTGAGATCCGGGCGGGTGACGGCGAGGCCGGTGGCGAGTGTGGGGGCGCGTCCGTGCACGGAGTGGATTCCGTAGGTGTCGAGGTAATACGGGAAGCGGGACGAGCAACCGATGCCCGAGATGAAGACGATGTTCTCCCGGCGCAGTCCGAGATCGGGCAGGAAGGACTGGACCGCAGCCAGGACGGCATAGTCCCCGCAGCCGGGGCACCACCGGACTTCCTGGTCCGAACGGTAGTCCTTGGCTGACTGCGGCCCGTCGGCCAGGGGCACGCCGTCCAGACCGTGCATGCCGGGCATGCCGGGCATGCCGAGCTCCTTCGTGGTCATGCCGATTCTCCTTTGATCACGGATACGAAGACATCGGCGAGCTCCTCGGCTCCGAAGGGCTGGCCGGTGACCTTCGAACGGCTGACCACGTCCACTCCGTACGCGGCGCGCAGGAGCCCGGCGAGTTGGCCGAGGTTCATCTCGGGCACCACCACCTGCCGGTAGGCACGCAGAACCGCGCCGAGATTGCCCGGGAAGGGCCGCAGATGCCGCAGATGGGTCTGGGCCACGGGCAGTCCGCGGGCCCTCACCCGGCGGCAGGCCGCACCGATCGGCCCGTATGTCGAACCCCAGCCGAGCACCAGCACGTCCGCCCGCCCGTCGGGGTCCTCGACCTCGACGTCGGGCACATCTATGCCGTCGACCTTCGCCTGACGCAGGTGGACCATGCGCTCGTGGTTGGCCGAGTCGTAGGAGATCGTTCCCGGACCGTCGGACTTCTCCAGGCCGCCGATGCGATGCTCCAGTCCTGGCGTGCCCGGGATCGCCCACGGTCGGGCGAGGGTGGTCTGATCGCGCAGATACGGCCAGAACGCCTCCGAACCGTCCGGGGCGTTGGGCCCGGTCGCGAATTCCACGCGCAGGTCCGGCAGATCGTCGGGCTCCGGGATCAGCCACGGTTCGGAGCCGTTCGCCAGCGCTCCGTCCGACAGGAGCAGGACCGGGGTGCGGTAGGTGAGCGAGATCCGGGCCGCCTCCAGGGCGGCGTCGAAGCAGTCACCGGGCGAGCGCGGAGCGATGACCGGCAGCGGGGCCTCACCATTGCGGCCGTGCATGGCCTGCAACAGGTCGGACTGCTCGGTCTTGGTGGGCAGCCCCGTGGACGGGCCGCCGCGCTGGACGTCGATCACGATCAGCGGCAGCTCGGTCATCACCGCCAGACCGAGGATCTCGCTCTTCAGGGCGAGACCCGGCCCGGAGGTGGAGGTGACCCCTAGCGCCCCGCCGAAGGCCGCGCCGAGGGCGGCGCCGATCCCGGCGATCTCGTCCTCCGCCTGGAGGGTGAGGACGCCGAACTCCTTGTGGCGGGCGAGTTCGTGGAGGATGTCGGAGGCGGGGGTGATCGGGTAGCTGCCGAGCAGCACGGGAAGGCCCGCGCGCTGCCCGGCAGCAGTCAGTCCGATGGCGAGCGCGGTGTTGCCGGTGATCTGCCGATACGTGCCGGGCGGCAGATTGGCGGGGGCGATCTCGTACGTGGTGGCGAACGCCTCCGTGGTCTCGCCGTAGTTCCAGCCCGTCCGGAAGGCGGTGACGTTGGCCTCGGCCACCTCCGGGCGGTCGGCGAACTTCCGTCGCAGGAAGGTCTCCGTGCCGGCGGTGGGGCGGCCGTACATCCAGGCGATCAGGCCGAGGGCGAACATGTTCTTCGCCCGCTCCGCGTCCTTGCGGGACAAGCCGCTGTCGGCGAGCGCGGCACGCGTCAGGCTGCTCATGGGCACCTGGTGGACGACGTGCCCGCTCAGGGTTGCATCCTCCAGCGGTGACGTCGCATAGTTCGCGCGCTGCAGGTTGCGGCGGGTGAACTCGTCGGTGTTGACGATCACGGTCGCGCCCGGCGGCAGGTCGGCGGCGTTGGCCTTGAGGGCCGCCGGGTTCATCGCGACGAGCACGTCGGGGCGGTCGCCGGGGGTGAGGATGTCGTAGTCGGCGAAGTGCACCTGGAACGAGGAGACACCCGGCACCGTGCCCTGAGGGGCGCGGATCTCGGCAGGGAAGTCCGGGCGGGTCGCCAGGTCGTTGCCGAATGCGGCGCTGTCAGCGGACAGTCGGTCACCCGCGAGTTGCATGCCGTCACCGGAGTCGCCGGCGAAGCGGATGACAACGCGCTCCAAGGGCACGGGCGGCCGCGGGACGGTTTCGGAGGTGATGCGCGAGGTCATAGCTGTCCTCCTGGCCCGCTGCAGGCGAGCGGGGCACGCCGGTTCCGCGTAGCAAGCAGATGGGACACGAAAGCCCTCCAGGGCTCGGGAACAGGGGGCAGGACGGAATGCCGTCCTGTGGACGGCCGTCCAAGACGCAGCGTCCGGGGCGGCGGGCGGTCAGCAGGCGCCGGACACCTCATCGAAGGTGCGATGTGGGTCCCGCGGCGCCGGCTCGTTGAAGCAGAACCGGTCAGGCGTGCAACCACCGGCGTGCCGGTGGCGGACCGGCCCGCGTTCGTCGGGGATTCCGACGACATTCGGGCGCCAGACCCTCCACTTCCCGTTTTGCGAAATGAGGTCGGTTGAAGTCGCAGGAATTCCGGATGAGGCATGGCTACATCTCAGTTCGTTGTCAATCGGTTGGTGCCGGCGCCTGGCGTGCTGTCAGTAGCTGAAGGTCTCGCTGAAGGTCTGGTAGGGCTCGGGCATACGCGGCAGGTCCTGCGGCAGCTGGGTGTGGCTGTAGACCTTGTAGGTCTCTTCCTCGATGTCCGGGCGCGGCATTTCGACCGGGGGGCCGCCGACGCCCATCGGCGCGTCAGCGGTCAGGTCCGCCCAGCTCTCGCCGACCGGCGTGAAGAAGTCCGTGTAGACGTGCATGTGCCAGATCTTCCAGACGCCGTTCTCGCGGACGAAGTCGACGCCGTACCTCTCCCAGATCCAGTGCGCGACGGGCCTGTGGTCGGGCGGCATGATCTCGGTGACCTGGCCCGGGGAGTACCACATGCCCTTGGCCGTCTTCCCGTCGTCGGCGATCTCGATGATCGACGTGGTCAGCGGGTGCATGATCAGAGTTCCGGCGCCCAGGTTGTCGTCCGAGTCGTCAAGCTCGGGGTAGTGCTGGCGGAGCAGCTTGAGGTTGGCCCGCTGCATCAAGCGACACAACTCGCCGTAGTAGTAGTTGATGGACTCGTATCCGACGAAGTAGCCCTGGTTCTGCGCGAAGGTGGGATCCGGGGTCTCCTTGACCCAGATCGCCTCCAGCTCCTCGGCGTTCTTGCCGAGCCCGTGGTAGTAGGCGTGCCGGCTCATCACGTTCTGGACCTCGTGGATGTCCAGGACCTTCTGGAGCTTCTGCTCGGTGGTCGGTTCCGCGGTGTCGCTCATGTACGGCTCCTCGTCGAGGCGAAGGGTCAGGCGGGCTGATCGGTGTAGGACCAGGTCTCGTCGAACGTCCGGTACGGCACGGGCGGGACCGGCGCCATCTCCTGGGCCGTGTCGACCTGGTAGGGCTGATTGAAGGTGACCGGACGCGACGGGGGCGTCATGCCCTCCATGAGCTGCCCGGGTTCGGGGAAGTAGGGCGGCCGGTGGACCGAGGACTCGACCCAGTCCTGGTCGTAGGGGGTACGGAAGGTGGTGTAGATGTGGAAGTGCCAGAACTTCCACGCGCCGCCCTCCTTGACGAAGTCGATGCCGTAGCGGCCCCACGACCAGTGGGCGATGGGCGGGCCGTCCGGCCTGGGGAAGGTCTCGTGTCCGGGTGAGATCCACACGCCCTTGGCGGTCAGGCCGTCCTCGGCGATCTCGATCACGGGGGTGGTAGCGGCGTGCTCGGTCATGAGCCCCGGCATCTCCGGCGGGGCGCCGTCGACGTAGCAGCCCTTGACGGTCTCCGCGCCCTCGAAGACGCCCCAGTCCTCGGGCTCGAAGGTCAGTCCGGGTGCGTCCTTGGCGAAGAGCTTCTCGAACTCCTCGCCGTTGCGCCCCGCGGCGTGCAGGTACTCGTGCATGCCCATGAGGTTGTTGATTTCGTGGATGTCCTCCAGGCGTCGCAGTCGCCTGTCGAAGTCGTCCTGGTCCTGTGCCATGTGGCGGTCCTTTACAGGGGCGGGAGGTCGTCGAGGGTGCGGTACGGCTCCGGGGGGACGGGGTCGTACGTCGCCATGCGGGTGACGGAGTAGTCGTTGAGGGTGGCGGTGGGCGGCCGGTCGGACGTCGTGGTCAGCGGTGGCGGCGCCTGCTCGCGCAGCGAGCTCTCGACCCAGCTGACGCCGTAGGCGGTACGGAAGCGCGGCACGACCCGCAGACGCAGGATCCGCCAGGCGCCGTCCTCCCCGTCCTCCTCGTAGACGAAGTCGACGGCGTAGTGCACCCACGCCCAGCCGGCCTCGGGCCCTCCCGCGTCGGGGTTGAAGCCCGTCTGCGCGGCCATCACCATCCACACGCCGCGGGCCGAGCCGCCGTCCTCGGCGACCTGGATGACCGGGGTCGTGAACGCGCTCTCCAGCAGCATCCCCGCGCGGTCATCCTGGATGTCCAGCTCCGGGTACTGGGCTCGCATGCCCTTCCCGTTGCGGCGGGCCATCTCCAGCAGCGGCCCGACCAGCGCGGCGCGGGCGCCGTCCAGCCCCTCGTACACGCCCCAGTCGGCCAGCTCGACCGACACGCCGGGGGTATGGCGGGCGAAGGTGTCGATGAGGTCGTCGTAGTGGCCGGCCGCGTTGAAGAAGGCGTGGCGGCCGATGAGGTTGTGGATCTCGTGCACTGCCCTGATCCGGTGCAGTCGCTGTGCCCTGGTCAGGGTCGTCGGGGTTCCGGTCGACGTCGTCACCTCAAGCCTCCTTCGGCGGGTCGGTGTAGCGGGTGGTCTCCTGCCAGGTCCCGTACGGTTCGGGCGGCGGGGGCTGCAGGGCGGGGACCGCGCCGAGCGTGTACGGCTGGTTGAAGGTCACCGCCCGGTCCACCACCGGCATGCCGGGAACGACCTCTCCCTCTTTCGGGAAATGGGCGGGGCGGTTGACCGATGAGTCGACCCAGTCCTGGTCGTACGGCGTGCGGAAGGTGGTGTAGACGTGCAGGTGCCAGATCCGCCAGACGCCGCCCTCCTTGAGGAAGTCGACGCCGTAGCGGCCCCATGACCAGTGGGCGGCGGGAAGGCTGTCCGGCAGCGGGAAGGTCTCGTGCCCCGGGGAGATCCAAACCCCTTTCGCGGTCAGGCCGTCACCGGCCACCTCGATGACGGGCGTCGTCAGGGCGTGCTCGATGAGCAGGCCAGGGGTGCCGGCGGGGAAGGGGTTCTTCTCCACGTAGGCGTTCCAGATGTGGTCCCAGCCGTCCCACACACCCCAGTCCTCGGCCTCGAAGGAGACGCCGGGGGCGTCCGTCGCCCAGCACTCCAGGAGTTCGCGGTCGTTGAGGCCGGCCGAGTGCAGGTACGCGCGTCGGCCCATGAGGTTGTGAATCGCCTGGACGTCCTCCAGTCGCTGGAGTTGCCTCTCCAGATCGGGTGTGACGGTGTCGTGGTCGTCCAACTCTGCTCATCCCTTGTGGTCGGAGGTCGTGGTCGGAACCGTCGTGGTCGCAGCTGTGGTGGTGGGAAGTGAGCGCCCTGGGGAGGCGGGCGCACAGCACTGCTCGGGACGGGTGTTGATGGGTATCGCGGGGCAGCTCGCCGACGGCTTGTCACCAGCCCGGTCACCGGTGCCGCCCCAGCCCCGCTCACCGGCGGGAAACAGCCGGAACACGTGTCTCGGCGGATGCGCGGGTGCCGCGAATCGTCGCCGGAGAAGGCGGTGCCGGGGTGACGGCGGTGAACGGTGCGGTGATGCCGTGTCAGGCGTGACGCACGAAGCCGCGGAGCGGCCCCGGGCGGGATCCGTTTCTCAGCAACGTACGGGCGCTGGGCGCCGCGTGGGCCGGGCGGCACGGCCGGCCCGTGTGCATCACCGTGGAAGCCTTCTTGCAGCCAGTCGGCGTGGGCATCGAGCCGCCGAGAGCGCTCATGGACGGTCCCGTGTCATGGCGGCGACCGTGGGGCAAGGAAACGGGCCGCCGCATGCCATCGGACCGGACCGGCACGCACCCCACAGCGAGCATGCCGCCGCAGCGGCCCAGCTCGGACGTGATGGTGGTCATGCGGTGTTCCTTCAGCTCTGGGGACCCCGCTCACGGAACCGGCAGCGAGGCCGGTGCGAGCGGGGCGGCATAGGCGGCTCCGGGGTCCTCACAATAGCGAGCGCCGTGCGTGGCCGGAAGCGATCGGAAATCGCGTCGCAACATGGATGGCATGCGACATGAATATGTGCCGTACGACCCCTTGTGCGACCTGCGGGAATGGGGCAGGACCGCACTCATGACCCGACCCCGTGGCGACTCTGCGTCGGCTTCGAGGTGAGTCCGCGCGACGGCACTCAGCCGGATCTCCTGATCCTCTACCCTGTCG
This sequence comes from Streptomyces sp. NBC_01450, assembly GCF_036227505.1. Classification (NCBI taxonomy): domain Bacteria; kingdom Bacillati; phylum Actinomycetota; class Actinomycetes; order Kitasatosporales; family Streptomycetaceae; genus Streptomyces; species Streptomyces sp. NBC_01450. The sequence goes on from NZ_CP109481.1 coordinate 2,342,396, forward strand.
ACAAACACGTTGACCGCCCGCAAGCCGTGTGGCAAGCGGTATCACAGCAGCCCTCCGACACGACTCCGGCATGGCGCGCGGAACTCATTGTCAACGTGGCGCGTAAGCGCCGCTCGCCTACCCGGGGAACGAGGCGTCGGGCACGTGTGCGCACGGTGCCGCGACCGGCTGCCCTGACTGCTGCGCAAGCCTTTCGCGGTCGGTGCTGCCAGGCGGGCACCGCCCTGCGTGCCGCGCTCGCCGAACCGGCGGGGAACGCGGCAGCCGACCGTCAGGATGTGCTGTGCCTGCGGCTGTCGCACACCACTGGCGACGGGCTGGTGGAGGCGACTCGTTGCACCGCAACATGTACGAACCGTTCGGCGAGTTCGGGCGCTTCGCGTCGCCCCGGACGGGCGCACTGCCAGTGAGGCGGCACCGGGTGCCTGGCGACCATGGCCTCGATCGGTGCCGTGCTCGCGACCTACGGCGCCGTCCCTTCGCTCCTGACGGCGCGGACAGTGTCGACACGCGGCGTGCGGCCCGCTGCGGTCGGTCGGCACCCGGACTGGTTCGTGCTCACCCGGTGTGCAACGCGGCCGGTACCAGCGTGATCGTGGTCGGCGGGGGGCCGACCTGGCCGCTGACCTGACCCGGCTCAAGGGTCGGGTCGGCTTCGATGCCCGCCGGTACAGCGCCGCCCCCAGCCCCTGCTCCCCGCAAAGAGCAACGGCGACCGGCAGTTCCTTGCCAACGTTCTGGCGCGCGTCAGCCTGCCAGCCACCCTACGAAGATGGTTCGCCGAAGCCGTCACGCCTGTCTGCGCCGCGCGTGCCGCCCGCCGAATTCCTTGGTGAGGGCGGCGATCAGCGAATCCCGTGCGCGCTGATCGCGGCCGTTGACTCCGGCGTGATCAGCGCGCACTCGCGGCGTTCGACGGGGCATGCCGCCGGTCAGCCGGCCATCGCGCTGTCGCCGCCGTCGACCATGAGGTTGGCGCCGTTGATGAACGCCGCCTCGTCGGAGCAGAGGAAGGCTGCGACCCTCGCGATGTCCTCCGGCTGTCCCACCCGACCCACCGGGATACGCGCCTCCAGTTGAGCCTTCGGCCCGTTCGGGTCATCGAGGAAGGGCGCGGTCGCGGAGGTGTGGATCATGCCGGGTGCGACGGTGTTGACGCGGATGTGGTGCGGGGCGCCGGCCGCGCACAGGTGCTTGCTCATCGCCAACACCCCGCCCTTGGCGGCACCGTGCGGCACCATCGGCATGAACGGAGCGCCGCGCACGGCGGCGACCGACGCGACGTTGAGGACGGCACCGCCGCCCCGGGCGATCAGGTGCGGCCAGGCCGCCTGCGTACAGAAGTAGGGGATGTCGAGCTCGTTCTTGATGGTGAAGTACCAGTCCTCGGCGGGCATCGTCTCGAACGGCCCGTTCCGCAGCGCGGAGGCATTGTTGTAAAGGATGTCGATACCGCCGAAGGCCGCTATGCCGGCCTCGATCCACTCCCGGGCACCGTCCTCGGTCGACAGGTCGACGGGGGCGAGAGACTTCATTACTCCCTCGGCCTTCTCCACCAGTTCAAGCGTTTCCGCCGCAGCATCGGCATCGATGTCACAGCCGAATACGGATGCCCCTTCCGCGGCAAATACCTGGGCAGCAGCCCGCCCAATTCCGGCCCCTGTTCCGCTGATGAAGGCGATTTTTCCGGACAGTCGACCCATGATTGCCAGATCCCTTGTTCCATGCCGCCGGAGTGCGGTACTCGAAGCGTAGGTACGCTGCATTGGCGAGAACAAGGATCCGTGCCGTCGAGGGACATCGCCCCTTCAGATGGCTGGTATGACCGCGGCAGCCGTCCCGCCGTCTGGGCCGCAACCCCTCTGCCTCAACGAACAGGCCCACAACTGGAGACGGAAGAACAGCAATTTCGTGCGTGCACCGCCGCTACCCGCTCTCCCTCCAAGAACGACATGTCATGTCTGCACAGGATAGAGTTCCGGCGGCACGGGCCTTCACCCTTGATCGTGGACACCGGTTGTTATGCGGCGGTGGTCAGCGTAGTTGATCGCTGTTCGTAGTTGATCGGGCTCTGCTGACCGAGGGCTGAGTGCCGTCGCCAGGTGTTGTAGCGGGTGACCCAGCGGAAGACCGCAAGGCGGGCGGCGCGAGCTCCGGGCCAGCGTTTCGCGCCCTTGAGAGTCTCCCTTTTCATGCTGGCGTTGAACGACTCCGCGGCGGCGTTGTCCGCGCTGGTGCCGACGGCCCCGCGTGATCGGATCACGCCGAGGTCCTTGCAGACCTGGGCGAACTCCTTGGAGGCGTACTGGGCTCCGTTGTCGCTGTGGAAGATCGCTCCGCGCAGGTTCCCTCCCCGCGCGCCGGCGGCGGCCTTGAGGGCGTCGGTGACCAGTTCGGTCCGCATGTGGTCGGCGATCGACCAGCCCACCAGACGCTTGGAGTGCAGGTCCAACACCGTTGCCAGATAAAGAAATTGGCCGTCGCCGACCGGGAGGTAGGTTATGTCGCCGACGTACTTCTTGTTCGGCCCAGAGGCGGTGAAGTCCCGCTGGATCAGGTCCGGCACCGGGATGGCGTCGGCTGCGGGGACCGTGGTGCGGACCTTCTTGCGCAGGTGCAGCCCGACGATGCCGAACTTCCGCATGACGCGTTCCACCCGCTTGTGATTGATCCGCAGCCCGGCGCCCTGGAGCTCGGCGGTGACGCGCGGAGCCCCGTAGGTGCCGTCGGACTCGGTGTGGATCGACGTGATCCGCCCGGCAAGTTCGGCGTCCGCACGCGCCCGCCCGGCCCGCGCATCCAAGCCGGCCAGGTGCCGGTAAAACCCGGAACGGGAGAGCCCCAGGATCCGGCACAGCCGCTTCACGCCGAAGGCGTCATGGTGGTCGGCAACGAACTGGAAACGGCTCACCAGCTGGTCTCGCCCGCAAAATACTTCGCGGCCCTCCGCAGGATCTCGCGTTCCAGCTCGAGCTCCTTCACCTGGGCCCGCAGCCGCTTGTTCTCCTTCTCCAACTCGCTGGCCTCCACCGCGCCGGGCACGGCGGCCTGCTCGGCATCCCGCACCCAGGTGCGGAGCGTCTCGTGGTTCACCCCAAGATCCTTGGCCACCGACGCGTACGTCCGGCCCGGGCTGGAGCGGTACAACGCGACGGCATCGGCCCGGAACTCAGGCGAGTACTTCGACGTCCCCAACGGGAACTCCTGTCCTTCGGATCTTCACGATCCAATGATCAGGGTGTCCACGGTCAAGGGGTAACGCCCGAGACGAACACCTTGCCCTGGTCGACCACGACGGTCTGCGGGGTGATCACCGGCCGCGCCGCGGCCCCTTCCAACCGGGCGTCCACGCTCAGCAGCCGCTCGTAGGGAATCACCGACGCTTCCATCGCCAGCGCCTCGGGCCAGCCGGGCCGCATTGGCGCCGGCACCATCATCTGCGCCAGCAACTGTGTCGCATCGACACTGCGGGTTCCCTTCGGGCGCAGCACGGCCGCGCAGATGGTGCGGGTGGCCACATCCAGCGCGATGGTCAGCTCGGGACGTTCCACGACCCCGTCGTCCAGTACCACGAAGGCATCCAGCAGGGTGCTGTCCATCATCACCAGCTCCCCCGGCATCATCACCGTCGTCGGCACGAACGGGGGAGCCGGCCGGGCCGAACGCCACCGGCGCTCCCGCGCACTGCCCAGCAGTCGCCGCCCGTCGGCGAGGGCGTGCACCAGCCGGTTGAACGTCGCGCTCGAGGGCAGCGGTACCACCCCTTCCCCGTACCGCTCGGCCAGCAGCCGCTCGGTGTACACCCGCAGCCGCCCCAGCGTCCCGCTGGAGCGCTCCCGCCCGGCCTCCAGCACCTCCTGCATGGCAGCCACCACCCGCTCATCCGCACGCCCCAGCGCCGTCCGCGGCCGTGAGGCCCGGTGGTCCACCAGACCCCACACCCCCTCCCGGCGGTAACGGGCCCGCATCCGCCGTACCGTGACCGCGCTGGTCGGCATCCCCGCCGCCGAAAGCTCGGCCGCCTTCGCCTCCTCCCGCTGCGCCAACGTCCGCGCCTGCGGGTCGTACTCCGCCCGCGGCGGGCCCGCCGCGCTGCATCCACCCGGCCGCCCCGTTTCCACCTCCTGCACATGCCGCTCCCACGCCAGCGCCCGCTCCCGCACTGCATCGGGCAACGACTCCAGCAGACCCAGCGGCGGCACCCTGGACACCCCTGGCGCATCCAGGACTTCGAACCCCGCATCGGCGAACAGCAGCGCCGCTACTTCACCGTCCTCGGCAGCCAGCCGTACCTGACCGCCAGTAATGGCCGCCACCGTCCAGGTACGCCCCTCGAACCGCACCCGGCACCCCAGCTCCACCACCGGCCCGCCATGCACCCCGCTGCTTGCCCTCACTTTGCCGCCTGCGCCCACACCAGCGTCCGCTCATGCATCGCCGCACCGAGTTCCGCCGTAAGCCGTCCCGCCCACAAGGCATGGAACAGCGAGGGAAGCACCAGCATCGGGTCCCCGATCCCGCGTACGCCCTCCCGCAGCGGCGCCGGCTCGGCGAACGCCTCCTGCAGCGCGGCGGCCAGCTGCGGTCCACCGTGGTTCCGCGGATGCCGGTACCCGGCCAGCCAGGCCACGTTGCGGCGGTACACCGGGTCGACTGGCCCGAGCACCCAGTAGCGCCAGCCCGCCGCCGCACAGATCTCTCCTACCACCGCCGCGAGGGAGCGCTGACGCTGCGAAAGCTCAGGCCTGGCCGTGCAGTCGGCCAGCACCCCCTGGCCATCGGCCAGCCGGAGCATGAGCTGAGGAGCATGCGCACGCACCCCACCCGGCTCACGCCACCGCAGTTCCAGCGGCCGGGCGGCCAGGCCGCCCACGCGCGGGTCACGGTCGAGCAGCATCACGTGCAGCCGCATCGCTGCGGACCCGTAGTGCACCAGCCGTCCGGTGGTGGCCGACCACCACCATCCCGGCGCCAGCCGCTTGCCTTTGCGGACTGGGAACGGCTTCAGCGACGGACAGCGTTCGAAGACCACCTCGGAGGCGGCCGCCAACCACCTGGAACACTCCGCTGTCCTGCCCACAGCCTGGAACAGCACATCCACCGACTCGACATCGGGCCACCCCGCCCTCGCTCCGTCCCACCCCGCACCGTGCACACAGAACTAAACGGCTTATCGGCCCATCCGGTATCGGGCGTAACGTGGCCGATCAACAAAAGCTGCCAGAGCACCAGGCTCCCAGCCGGTGCTGTCAGACGCCCCAAACCGCGGACGAACCGTCATCTACACCTGGGGCTCTGCAGCCCAGGCGTAGCCCAGCTCGGCGAGGGCGGCCCGTTGTTCCGCATCAAGCCGGTCACGCCTGGCCTTCTGATTGCTCAGAAACACACCCAGCTTGATCATCGTGCCGTCCGGAAGCTCTTCAACATGTGCTCTTCCCACGACGGTTCTTCCTTCGCGAGTGATGTACTGCGCGAGGGCGGTTAGGCCGAGTTGGAAGGCTGCTGACGCCTTCGCCGCGCCCTTGGCGGCCGGGCCCGATGTGGGCCGTTCGGCGGGCATCATGCCTAGCGCGGACAGTCTCCGCTGCTGCTCCTGCGACAGCTCTGCCCAGGAACTCGCCTGCCGCTGGATCCACCGCCCCAGGTCGTCGCCCTCGAACAGCACGCCCGGCTCGATGGCGGGCAGGGCCCCGCCGGGCTCGTCCGCGGCGAGGTCGGCGAGGACGCGGTAGTGGCGTTGCCAGTCGAGCGGCCACGGGCAGTCCCAGTCGGGGTCGATGGCGGTCAGCTGCGCGGCCCGCGCCGCGGCGCGCTCGGGATCCTTCCCGAGGCCGCTTTTGCGGCGGAGGTTGGCGATGTGCTGGCCGACGGGTACGAGGCCTTCGGTGTCGCTCTCGCCCCACACGGCGTCCTGCCTCGGGGCGAGATGGCCGTGAGCGCGGTGGTAGCTGCGCAGCGCGGCGAGTTTGTTTTCCCAGGCTTCGTCGCCGGGTTCCCACACCATGCCGGCCTCTTCGGCGTCGAGGAGTTCTTTGCGGTGGTCGTCGAGTTCGCCGGCGCGGAGGGCTTTCCGCTGTTGGTGGATCCAGCGTCCCAGTGGAAAGGATTTTGTGACGCCGACTTCGGTCTGGGTGTCGTAGGGAACGGCGTGCAGGCCGGTGATGTGGTGTTTCTTCCGCCAGCGGAGGAGGGCTTGGTAGCCCTCGAGCCAGACCAGTGATTCGGGCCGGTACACCCGTGTGCGTAGGAAGGCGGCGATGGTCGCCGCGTCGCGGGGGGCGGAGAAGTGCAGCAGTGCGGACTCCACCGCGCCCTGGGTGTCGTCCTGCTCCTGGTCCTTGCTGCCTGTCCCGCCGGCGCTGATGATCTGCCCGTCCTCGTCACGGATGAGGTGGTGCAGCTTGGTCCGCGGCTGCCTGGTCAGTGCCCGCGAGGCGAGCTGCTCGACGAGGCGTTCCGAGTGTGAGCGCAGGCCCTGGAGGACGGCTACAAGAGGGCGGAACGAGGAGGACGCGACCATGTCGTCGGGGTCCTCGCCGGGTTCCAGGAAGACGGGCACGATGATGCGGGCCACCTTGGTCGTGCCGTCCGGGTTCGGCCGCAGAGCGCGGCCGATGTTCTGGACGATCTCGACCTGGGAGCCGCGGGTGTCGGCGAAGCAGATGGCCTCGACTCCCCGCTCGCCGACGATGTCGACGCCTTCACCGAGAACGCGAACGCTGGCGAGGAAGGCGCGGTGTACTCGCCGGCCCGCCGCGTCGATGCCGCCTGCGAACTGCCGTAGCACCTCGCGCCGTTCGGCGACGAGGTGGTCGCCGCACAGCCACGCCGACCATACCCGGTCCGGGGGTACGTGGCGGCCGGCCTCGAGTTCGTAGAGCTCCGCGTCGATCGACGACTTCGGCAGCGCGTCTGCGTCGGCCAGGGCCTTGTCGGACGTCTCGGTCACGTACAGCTCTGCGGCCGTCTCCGGTAGTTTCTCCGCGAACGCGGCGGCCTCCTCCACCCGCTGGTGGAACGTCATGACCGTACGCAGGTTGTGGCGTGCGGCGTGCTCGAGGAGGGCGGTCTGCAGCAGTGCCAGGCGCCGGCCCCGCAGCGCCTCCTCCGACAGCCCCCGCACGGGAGAGGGGTCGCGGATCTCCAGCACGTCGATCTCGAAGCCGGCGAGGATGCTCCGCTCGATCGCCTCGGACAGCCCGAGCTCGTAGATCCACTCGCCGTACGTCCCGTCCGGGTCGCTGGCCATGGAGGCGATCTCCAACTCCTGGCCGTCCGCGCCCTTCTGCGGGCGGGGGGAGGCGAGGATGCGCGGGGTGGCGGTGAGGTAGAGCCGGAAGTCTGCGGGGATCCGGGTGTTGTCGTGGATGGCTGCCCAGGGCCGGCCGGTGTCCCCGGCGAGTCCGTGGGCTTCGTCCAGGACGGCGAGGTCGAAGCCGTCCATCGACTGTCCGTACAACCGCTCCCCGCCCGCCAGGGCGGCCTCCAGCGGCCCGCGCACCTTCCGCTGGCCCATCGGTGCGTCGATGTCCTCACGGTCCACGAGGGAGGCGTACGTGGCGAACACGACCACCGGCCCGTTCCCCGCCCACAGGGCGAGCTGGATTGCGTTCGTGGTCGTACGGACCCCGAGCTGCTCCAGGACGTCGTCCTTTTCCAGCGAGCACACGGCGACCATGGGCGAGTTGTGGCCGACCCGGCGCCACGCCTGCGCGGTCTGCACCAGAAGATCCAGGGTGGGGACCATGACGAGGACCCGCCCGCCCCGGAAGCATTCCAGCGCGGCCGTAGCGGCAGTGATCGTCTTCCCGGAGCCGGTGGCGGACACAACCGTGGCGCGCGATTCCTCCGAGGGAATAGATGGTCTTGCAGGGAATCCCACCCACTTGCGGATACGCGTATTCGCGTCCATCTGGTGTTCTCGAAGCTGGATCACAGCAATTCTCCGGGTTCGGGAAGGACCTGCTCGACCGAGGCAATCCGGTATGTGCCCTGCTGGTAGAGGCGGCCCGGCCGTCCATAGACGGTCCAGGCCCGGTGGGCGGCTTCACTGAGGGAAGAGGCCATCATGTGGACGGTGAGCCGTGGTTCGCCTCCGCCCGGAGGGTCGGCCCGCTGGGCGACGATCCGGTAGACCCGATGACGCAGCATCTCGGCCGGTGCCCCGCCGTGTTGCTCTGCAGCGGCCACGTCAAGGGCCACACGCTGCATCCGCTGCTCCTCACGACGGCCTACACGCGGATCCTGCCCCGGTACGTAGACAGGCATCTGCTGCTCCGTCATCACGTGGGCGATCCGCTCCCATTCAACGCGCTCCCACATGGCGATCAGCAGCTCACTCAAGTTGAGGATCTCTGCCGGTCCTTCGCGTGCACGTTCCTCGCGCTCCCGGGAGAGCCACGCATGCGTGTGCACCTGGCCGAGGACGAGCCCGGCGGCCTTTCTCGTCACACCGAGCCGGGCTATTTCAGCCGGAAGATATTCGTAGACCGACATGAGCCCGGCTCCCCTCGCTGCCAGAGTGTGTCTCTTGTTTCCACCAACTCTACATGCTGCATCACATCGATGATGTGTTACACGGAAACCAGAACACGAACGAGCGACCCACCACCCCGGTAGCCAGCCCAGCCCGCGGCAGCGGGCTAACGGCCCGTAAGGCGCAGCCTGAAGAGCCGCCAGGGCGGGGGAGCGCAGCGGACCCGCCCCAGGAGTGCGAAGCACTCCCCAACTCCCATACGGAAACGCGAATAGTCGCACCTGGCACACCGTCAATCTCGGGCAGCGCGCAGCGCGGCCCGCCGGACGCGAAGCGGCCGGCCTCCCTCAACTCCCGAAGCGAAGCGGAGGGAGTTACCCCGGCGAAGCCGGGCGCGGTGAGCGAAGCGAACCGCCGGCACTCGCGAAGCGGGTGCCTTCGCTTGCACATCGCGCAGCGATGTGGTA
>NZ_CP109482.1:0-376733 GCF_036227505.1 Streptomyces sp. NBC_01450
GATCCGCCACCTGCTCAGATGGCGGCGCACTCCGTCACCGGCCACGATCGGCCGTGTGCTGGGGGCTGTTGACGGTGACGCCCTGGACCGGGCGGTCGGCGCCTACCTGGCCGACCGGCACCGCGCCGCCACCGAGCCCACCCAGGCACCGTCGCCCTCCGCGTCCGGGCGGCCGCGCGTGATCGCTGTCGACGGCAAAGCACTCAAGGGATCAGCCCGTCTCACTGCGACGCGCCGGCATCTGCTCTCAGCGGTCACGCACGGCACCGTCGTGACCCTCGCTCAGGTGGAGGTCGGCGCGAAGACGAACGAAACCACGCACTTCCAACCGCTCCTGGCACCGCTGGACCTGGCCGGCGCCGTTGTCACCTTCGACGCCCTGCATTCGGTCAAGGCGAACATCTCCTGGCTGGTCGAGACCAAGAAGGCCCACTACATCGCCGTGATCAAGACCAACCAGCCGACCGCCCACAGCCAGCTCGCGGCCCTGCCGTGGCGGGACATCGCCGTCCAGCACACCGCCTCCGGGGCTGGACACGGACGCCGCGAGTCCCGCTCAATCAAGACCTGCTCGATCGCCGACAAACTCGGCGGAATCGCCTTTCCCCACGCCCGCCTGGCCATCCGCATCCACCGCCGCCGCAAGCAGACCGGCCGGCGTGAGACCCGTGAGAGTGTCTACGCCGTCACAAATCTCGACGCCCACCAAGCCGGTCCCGCCGATCTGGCCGCCGCGATTCGCGGGCACTGGGGCGTGGAGAACTCCTCGCACCACATCAGGGATGTCACCTTCGCCGAGGACGCCTCCACCGTCCACGCCGGAACCGCACCACGGGCCATGGCGACCCTCCGCAACCTCGCCATCGGCGTGCTGAAAACCCTCGGAGCCGACAACATCGCCAAGACCACCCGGGCGATCCGCGACGAACCCCAACGAGCAATCCCCATCCTGGGCATCACCAACGATCCGGACGCCTACGGAACTTGATCAAGCCCTGGGTCAGTGATCGGTGGGATCGGTCGATGGTGGGCCCAGGCTTGTAGGTGGCGCGGGAGGGGGTCGCCGCGGCGGCGGTAGTGGCTGACCATGGCCCGGGTCTGGTGCAGGCGGCGCCAGAACTCGCAGGTCAGGATGGTCTCTACGGGGTGGTGGGGGTTGAGGCGACCCCTGTGGTGTGGACACTCTGACAATGGATCTTGCAGATCCGAGGGAAGGTGTCCTGGTGGGACGTAGGTCTCCGTATCCGGTGGAGTTCAGGAACGATGCCGTCGCGCTGTACCGCGCGGCGGGCGGGAAGCGCACGTACGCGGCGGTCGCGGCGGATGTCGGGGTGACCGGCGAGACCCTGCGGAGCTGGGTGCGCCAGGCCGACGAGCACGCGGGCCGTGATCACAGCAGCGGCGAGCAGAGCGCGGAGAGCCGGAACGAGGAACTGGCCCGGCTGCGCGCGGAGAACGGCCGGCTCCGCAAGGCAGAGAAGGAATGGGAACTCGAGCGGGAGATCCTGCGCCGGGCAGCCGCCTATTTCGCGAAGGAGATGAAGTGAAGACCCACCGCTGGGACTTCGTCTCCGCCCACGCGGAAGTCTTCGGCGTTCAGCGGATATGCCGGGTCCTGCAGGTCTCGCGCTCGGGCTACTACCGGTGGCTCGCCGGTGCGAAGGTCCGTCGAGAGCGGCAGGCCGCCGACGACGCCCTGCTCGTGGAGATCCGGGAGATCCATACCGAGCACAAGGGCACCTACGGAGTCCGGCGCATCCATGCCGAGCTGCGTGGCTTCGGGCACACCATCAACCGCAAGCGCGTCGAGCGCCTGATGCGCCGGCACGGTATCGAGGGCCGGCACCTGCGGCGCCGCAAGCGCACCACGGTCCCCGACCGGCTTGCACCACCGGCCCCGGATCTCGTCCAACGCAACTTCTCCGCCAGACAGTTGAACGAGAAGTGGTGCGGCGACATCACATACGTCCAGGTCGGCGGGACGTGGCTGTATCTCGCCTGCGTCATCGACATCTGTTCACGCCGGGTGCTCGGCTGGTCGATGGCCACGCACATGCGCACGGAACTGGTCATCGACGCCCTGGAGATGGCCGTGGCGACCCGCGGCGGCCACGTGGGCGGGGTGATCTTCCATGCGGACAGGGGCTCGCAGTACACGTCGGCCGCGTTCGCGCAGGTCTGCAACGGTTTCGGGATCCACAGGAGCATGGGCCGGGTCGGCTCGAGCTACGACAACGCCCTCGCCGAGTCGTTCTGGCAGGGACTCAAGAGGGAGACGATGTACCAGAGGCTGTTCTCCACGATGCCTCAGGCGAGGCTGGAGATCTTCCAGTGGCTCACCTACTACAACGCCCGCAGGCGCCACAGCGCCCTCAACTACCTCTCGCCAGTCGAATTCGAACAACAACAGCAGAGAGCACGTAAACTCACACTCGCAGCATGAACCCCCGTGTCCACACTCCGGGGGACACCTCAGTTTGATTGGGAGGCTTGCGTCTGGCAGATTCCTCTCCCGCTCTGCCGGACAGGACTGGTGCGATGGGTTCGCAGAAGAAGAGGCCGGTGGTGCTGACCGCGCAGGACCGCGAGGAGTTGGTCCGGGTGACCACGACGGGGGTTCGTCCGGCCTCGGTAATCAGGCGGGCGAGGGTGCTCCTCGCACTCGACACCTCTGCAGGCGGGATCGGCTCGCAGGAGGTGATCGCGGCCCGGCTCGGCGTCTCCGGTGAGACGTTGCGGCTGGTCGCCAAGCGTTTCACCGAAACCGGTGGCGATGTTCACGCCACCATCGCGCGGAAGAAGCGCGACCTCCCGCCGGTGCCCTCGCCGGTGACCGGTGAGGTCGAAGCCCGGCTGATCGCGATGGCGTGCTCACAGCCACCCCAGGGCTATACCCGGTGGTCGCTGCGGCTGCTGGAGAAGCACGTCGCACTGGTCGAGGACATCCCCGATCTGGACCATTCCACCATCGGCCGGGTCTTAAAAAAACGGAACTGCGTCCTCACCTGAAGAAGTGCTGGACCATCCCACCACGAGCGAACGCGGAGTTCGCGGCCCGGATGGAAGACGTACTGGCCGTCTATGCCCGGCCCTATGACCCGGCATGTCCGGTCGTGTGCATGGACGAGAAGCCCTACCAGCTCCTCGGCCATGTCCGCGACCCGCTCCCGGCCCGCCCCGGTCACGACGCCTGCCAGGACAGCGAGTACATCCGCTGCGGCACGTGCTCGATCTTCGTATGGGTCGAACCCCTGCGCGGGTGGCGTCGAGTTCAGGCACTGTCCCAGAGGACCCGGATCGACTGGGCCGGCCAGGTCAGGCAGCTGCTGAGCGTGGACTACCCCGATGCCGAGACGGTTGTGCTGGTGATGGACAACCTCAACACCCACGGCATCGCCTCACTGTACGAGGCATTCGAACCAGAAGAGGCCTTCGCCCTGGCTCAGCGCCTCGAGATCCACCACACGCCCAAGCACGGGTCATGGCTCAACATCGCCGAGATCGAACTCTCCGCGCTGACCAGGCAATGTCTCGACCGCCGGATCGGCGACCTCGACACCCTCAACACCGAACTCTCGGCCTGGCAGAACGCCACCAACACCGACCAACGTCAGGTGGACTGGCAGTTCACCACCCACGACGCACGCATCAAACTGCGCCACCTCTATCCCAGGAATTAGCTGCGACAGTCTACTAGGGCTCACATGATCACCAAACGGTCATCGGCAGACTTCGCCGAAGCCCTGGCACCGATGGTCCGTCGTAAAATCTGAGCCACCGTCACCCTGCTCTAAATGAAGAAATCACGTCATCAAACTTTATGTCGGACAATTTTGAGTTCCAATGGTGCGGCAGAAGTGAATAGGCTCGACTGGAGTATCCGGCATCGCTAAATAGATCCAGCCGTAGGTCGCTATTGTTGATTACTGACGATGTGCGATCATCGAAAGTGGCGCCGCCGATATGCACACTTCGGAGATCTGATTGCCTCGCTGGGGATTCAATTTTGTACACCCTGCCTGCAAAATTGAAGTTTTCGTACAAACAGACCGAACCTACTGGACATCTCTCTATCTCGGGGGATGGGCTTGGTGAAGGTTTGCTCGGGTTATCTGATGCAGGTTGCGATGCTTCCTTGCTCTTTGGTGGTCTAGCTGCAGGACTCTTCATCTTCTCGCGACCGGGGAGCGCGATCAGCGACCTTTCCGCGGACGCTTCCGCATTACTTCCGAAATCCCGAGAATTCTCCGGGAATATTTGAACTAGCGATGACCGACCGGGCGGCATGCCCGATGATGCAGGGTTTAGTATGCTTCCCGTTCCCGGAGGCATGCTAACGCCAATCCCTGGTTGCGCATAGCGCACACCGGAGGTTACCTGTTCGACGTGAGGCTTTTCACGCTGTGTACCGCAAGATGTGGCCATACAGCAACTAATCGTGGCGGCTGTAAATGCGAGAAGTCTTTGGGTGTTATGAATTGGGTACTCCAAGAGCCGAAAATTAAACCGTGGCCTCTTGTTCTGCGCCACATACTCTTCATCACGAAGCCACCCCCCGGAGAGGTCACCCAAGTAGCTATCGTTATCGCACCGTTACTGACCCTCGTTCATTCTGGGTTGCTTGTACTACAGCCGGAGATCTTGTGACGGGGTCCGTGGGCCGTCGTTGACCGGGCATGATGCTGGATGTGACGGCTGAGCTGATAGCCGAGTGGCATGACGAACTGGCCAGGCTGACCGGCTCGTTGGGGAACCTGTTCAACCGGCCGGAGCCGCGGGTGGTGTTCGCGCAGTTCATCGAGGGCCTGCTGGCGGAGCTGCCGAAGAAGAACGGCTGGACGCTCTCGGAGCGGGCCGGGCATGCGACCGCGGACCGGATGCAGTGGCTGCTGAACGGGTCGGTATGGGACGCCGACCAGCTGCGCGACGAGGTCCGCGACTACGTCGTGGAGCATCTGGGCGACGCGGACGCCTCGCTGGTGATCGATGACACCCAGGCCCAGAAGAAGGGCACCAAATCGGTCGGGGTGGCCTTCCAGCACTGCGGGCTGACCGGGGACGTGCGCAACTGCCAGACGATGGTGATGCTCACCTACGCCACCGCCGCCGGACACGCCTTTATCGATCGCCGCCTGTACCTGCCCGAGGAATGGACGTCCGACCGGGAGCGGCGCCGGGCTGCCGGTATCCCCGACGAGACTGCCTTCGCCACCAAGCCCGGGCTGGCCATCGCCATGCTCGACCGCGCCCTCGCCGCCCAAGTCCCCTTCACCTGGGTCCTGGCCGATTCCGGCTACGGACGCGATCCGCAGTTGCGCGCCTGGTGCCACACCCGGGCGGTGCCCTACGTACTGGGCGTCCCGGTCGATCTCCCGCTGGACGGCCCGCCCGGCAAACCCCGCCATCCCGCCGTCAAACGCGCCGACGACCTGCTCCACTACGCCCACGTCCGTGACCAGTGGGAACGCCGCTCGTGCGGCCACGGCGCCAAGGGCGAACGGCTCTACGACTGGACCGCCTTCGCCGTCGAGGTCAAGGACGAGAGGCCGGCCAGGGACTTCTCGCACTGGATGGTCCTGCGTAGATCGCTGCACCCCAACCGGCGCGGCAAGGACGGACAACTCCACCGGGAGATCGCCTACTTCCTGGTCCACGCGCCCGCCCGCGCCACCGTCGCCGAGATCATTTCCCGAGCGGGCGGCCGCTGGCAGATCGAGGAGGACAACGAGATCAACAAGCAGCTCGTCGGCCTCGCCCAGTACCAGGTCCGCAGGTGGACCCCCTGGCACCGGCACGTCACCGCCTGCATGCCCGCCACCGCCTTCCTCGCCGTCCAACGCGCCGCCGTCCCCGAACCAGAACCAGAACCAGAGAGCGACGTCGTACAGGAGCCCGATCCGGGAAAAGCCCGGACCACGGCCGAGAGCGAGGCCACCGGCTGATCCCCGGACCGCTGCTGCGGCCCTCCGCCCACACCATCCGGCACTGCCTGGCCGCCACCCGACTCAACCCCCACCACCCCGTAGAGACCATCCTGACCTGCGAGTTCTGGCGCCGCCTGCACCAGACCCGGGCCATGGTCAGCCACTACCGCCGCCGCGGCGACCCCCTCCCGCGCCACCTACAAGCCTGGGCCCACCATCGACCGATCCCACCGATCACTGACCCGCAAGATCTCCGGCTGAAGTACCTGAGTCCCATCAAGCTCGAGAACACGCACTACGCCGACCGGACAACGCCCGAACCAACGAACGAACCTGAAACCCCGTCAACCCTCCCTGACCAGCTAATCAGCACCTCCCGCACACCGGGAAACCGCACCAAGGAACTCCCCGCATTTGCCGAGGAGCATGAGGACTGGCTGCGGATCTTCCAGATGCCCTCGTACGCACCCGAGTTGAACCTCGCCGAAGGCGTGTGGTCACTCCTCAAACGCGCCATCGCCAACTTCGTCGCCAGCGACCTCAGGGGACTCGTCCGCATCGTCAAGCGCAAGCTCAAGAAGATCCAGTTCAGACCCCACCTGATCGACGGGTACCTCGCCGGGACCGGGCTGATCATCGAACCCTGGTGATCACAAGCCCAGACTTCACGAGTTCAACCTGAGTACTTGGGGATACGGGCGGAGAGTCTCGCCGGTTGCCGTACTCCTTCGAACCCGATCCCCCGTGAGGGCCGACGACGGACTCGGGACCGTTACGCCGACGGCGGCCGGGGGTGGACAGACCGGCCGCCGATGCCGTCTCGGGGGACGTCGAAATCTCCGGTCCGGGCCGTACGAGCCGAGCCGACCATGATCCTCAGCACAGCCCTGCTGGCCGCAAGACTCCCGGGAGCCCTCTGACCTACTCGACAAAGATGTCGACCGACGGACGCATCCGCGAACAGACCTCCAGCACCTGGTGGAGGACGTGCCCCTCGAACACCTCGAAGGGGGAGCGGTCCACGGTCTTGTCATCGACCGCCGGGTACGCCCGTTGAGTGAGGAGGTAGTCGAAGCGGGGAGCCCACTTCCGGGCTCCGAGTCGTGCCGTGGTTGAGCAGTTGTCCACCATGTAGGCCACGCCGCGGGCGTGCATGTACGGGTTGAGGGAGTCGACCGCCTCGATGACGGACTCGTTGGCGATCTCGGAGTAGGGGTGGCCGCGCTCCAGGAGCAGGTCCGCCTGGGCCATCATGACGCCGCAGAACACGCCGGCGGTGAAGGGGTCGAGCGGAACCTCGGCGTCTGTCTCGCGTGCCGCCCGGACGCTCCGACCAACACGCCACATGTCCGCCTGGTCGACGCGGCCCATCGGGAAACGGTCGAGACGCTTGCCGGCCAGGATCACACTACGGATCTCGTTGCCGGAACTCACCTCGTCGTAGATCTCCGCCGTCAGTTCGAGCCCGACGGGATACGCGGCGGAATACGCCTCCGCGAATGTTTCCTTGTCCTCATCCGCGAGACGCTCGTATACGCCTATGAGGCCGTCCTTCGAGATGATCCGCGAGAGGGGGCCGGTGACGGACTCCACCGAGTGACGAAAGGCGTCGTCCTCGCTCATCTCCTCGTCACGGTAGCGCCGGTAGAGGCTTTCCACGATTCCGTGCACACCGCCGAGCAGCATGGCGCGCTCACCGGTCAGGTCCGACAGGTACTCGGAGCGCAGCGTGGTCTGGAAGGTGAACGGTGCCCCGAGCGCCACCGACCACCCGAGAGCCCGCTCGACGGCGCGGCCGGTGACGTCCTGTTCGACGGCGAAACTGGCGTTGATGCCGGCGCCGTTCACGGTGGAACCCTGGACGTAGAGGGCGCGCACCGAGGGTCCCATGCCCTTGGGGCAGACGGCGATCACATCGACGTCCTGCGGGAACCGCTCACCGGTGTCCGTGAGATGCCCCAGCAGGAATCCGTGCGACAGGCCCAGCGTCGTGCCCGGACGCAGAGCGGTGAAGATGTCCGCGTAGTTCTCGGCCAGCGCGGCGTCGGATATGAGCAGCAGGACCATGTCGGAGGCCGCGACGACCTCGAGCATCTCCCCGAGAGAGCCTTCGTCCTCGCTGAAGCCCGCAGCACGGGCGGAGTCCCGCGACCGGGATCCTTCCCGGAGACCGACCACCACCTTGACGGCGTCGCCCAGGGAGTCGCGCAGATTCTGGGCCTGGGCAGGCCCCTGCGACCCCCAGCCGATCACTCCGATCTGCCGTACCCCCTCGAACGCGGCCGGAAGCCGGTCGAACAGATGCCGGCCGCCGCGTACGACCGCCTCGCGTCCGTCTCCGAGGTTGACGTACTCCTTGTCGAAGACGGAGGTGTCGAAGTCCAGTGCTTCCAAGGTTCTCAACCTGTTCTTTCTCACGACGACGGCTTCCGTCGTCCATGGACGGGTGCTGACTGGTACGAGGTCGGGTGCCGGACAGTGGACGCCCTGGGGCGTCACACCTGGCGAGGGTTGCTCACGTCCAGCTCACATCCTGCTTCGCAGGGGCGGACGCTGCCGGCCGTGTGCTCCTGAGCCACAGCAGAGCAGGCCCCAGCCCGGCCGGCGCGGACAGGGCCCCCATGAGGGACACGGCGACGACCGGGCCCTGCCACTCCGCGAGAAGTCCGGCAGCCGCGGTACCGATTCCCTGGGCGGTGAGATTCATGGCCGACGCCGTTCCCATGCCCTGAGCGCGGACATCGTCCGGCAGCAGCTCGATCAGGGTGGAGACGGAGACGACGACCTGGACGCACCACAGGGCGTTGCTGACGGCGAAGGCCACCATGGCCAGGTAGATGCTGACGCTCCGGACCGAGACGATCACAAGCGGAAGACCCGCCGTGATACACAGCAGAGGCAGGTGGGCGGCATGACGACGGACCGGCACGAACCGATGGAACGCCCACAGTCCGAGGACCGCGCCCACGCCCGTGCAGGCCATCAGGCCACCGGTCCAGGAGGGTCCGAGGCCGAGTCCGCTGACGTATGGCATCGCCAGGGCTTCGGGGGCGATGTAGAAGAATCCGAGAGCGGTACTCAGAAAGATCGCCCGCCGACGCGGCTCACCCCAGAGCAGACTCAGGCTGCCGACCGCGGGCCTGGATCTCATCGGTTCCCTGGACCGCGGTCTGACGAAGGCATGATAGAGCGCGTAGGCCGCCACGAATGTCATGGCGTCAAAAGCGAGACACACCTCAGGGGCGAGGAGCCAGGACAGTGCCCCGCCGAAGGCGAATCCGAAGATCTGCGCCGCCTGCGTGGTGACCTGGCGGACAGACATGCCGACCGGATACTGCTCGGCGCTGAGGATGTCCCGCAGCAAGGCGAGCTGCGCGGCCTTGTACGGCCCTCCGAGAAAGGACATGACAGACACGAGAAGGCAGAGAACAGCGAGCGGAACACCTGGAATCGCCATGGCTCCCACGACCGCGGCCCTTGAGATGTCCACGGCCATCATGACACTTCGGCGCGGGTGGCGATCCGCGACAGGGGAGAGAGCAAGCGCGCCGACGACACTCGGCACGTAGGTGAGAGCGTAGGTGAGCCCGGTCAGTGCCGCCGAGTTCGTGCGGTCGAAGACCAGGACGGCCAGCGCGATCCGAGCGAGCTGATCCCCGAAGTACGAGATCAGCTCGGCCGACCAGGCAGCCCGGAACTCGGTCGAGGAGAAGAGGGAACGGGGGGTGTGTTCGCTGTGCATGACGGCTACGGACAGCCTTTCGGCGTGCGTTCGCGCGAAGTCCGGCGAGAGGTCTTCGTAAGGCGGGAGGCTCTCGTACGGCGCGGATCCTGGACGGAGCTTCGGCGTGGCACGAAGGGTCAGGCTTCCCGGTGCATGTTCACGCCCGCGAGCATGCACCGGGTGCTGATACAACGCGACTTACCAGTCGGGCTGGGCCATGGCGAGCTTCCTTTCTGGATCCGGAACAGCGGTGTTCGTGGCCCGCAGCCATGCGGCTGAAGGCACGGACAATCATGCTTGCGGCGGTGTGACCCGAGCTCTTGGCGGATATCGGGCCACGCCGCCGCTCGGCCCCGTCCATGGGCGATGAGGCCGACGAGATGCCGCGTGAGCTACGTCCATCGACGGGGGGTCAGATGTCGGCCGCTCACGCTGTATCTGTTCCTAGCTACGTGGGGCCGCCCCGGATGGTTCTCACCTTTTCGAGATTCGGGGAGGATTTTTCTTCCGGGCCGGGCCGATAGCCACCACCCGGAGCCGGCTTGGCGACCCCGAACCCGTGTCGCGGCCTCGAACCCGCGGTGGCGCAGGGAGACGATCGACCGGACGGCGGTGCCCTGTTCCCCGCGCGCAGCTCCGGCCGGGAAGGGGCAGCTCGACAAGCATGGCAGCGACGGCCCGTTGCGGGCTTCAGAGCTGCGCGGGGACGCCATCCGGGTCTTCCGCGGGCCGTGACCCAGACTGCATGGGTGCCTGGGCCACGGCGTGCCGGCCTCGACCATGCATGATGAGGTCAGCGTGGATGCCGGGTGAGCTGCTGCCCTCCGTGACGAGGTGGCCCGGCAGGCAACGAGCGACTCAGGTGCGGCATCCACTGGGAGCTACGTGGTGATCCTGGCGCAGGGTTCGATCTTTGCTGAGGCTGGCTGAAAAGAGCAGCCCTGACCCTGGGTATTCAGCGGAATTGGGTGATCTGACGCCACGATAGCAGAAAGGCGCCGTTGACCTGCGAGGATGCGAGTGTCTAGGTCGTATCCGCTGCAGAGAGCAAGGCACCTTTCTGGTGGTCGAGAGTCAGGGCGGTTGCAAGTTCCGGGGGCGTGCGGCTGGTCGGGTTGTGACCGGTTGGGGTGCATAACAGGGCAGGCACGGGCTTCGTGATCATTGTGGTGTCTAAGCCCGATGATCATGAGGTGGCCCGTGCCTGCCGCTGTATCTTCTCCCATTCCCGCCGTGCTGGTGAAGCTGGGGCCGCTGGATGCCGGTCGGATCGCTGACCTGCGCCTCTACTTCGACTCGGTGCCCGACCCGCGCTCCCGGCGGGGCCGGTGGTACTCGCTGACCGCGATCCTGCTGGTGTGTGCCTGCGCGGTCGTCTCGGGAGCCAGGAGCATCGACGAACTCGCCGAGTGGGGCCAGCGTGCCCCGAACACACTCCTGGCAGTGATCGGGATCCGGCGCCACCTGCTCAGATGGCGGCGCACTCCGTCACCGGCCACGATCGGCCGTGTGCTGGGGGCTGTTGACGGTGACGCCCTGGACCGGGCGGTCGGCGCCTACCTGGCCGACCGGCACCGCGCCGCCACCGAGCCCACCCAGGCACCGTCGCCCTCCGCGTCCGGGCGGCCGCGCGTGATCGCTGTCGACGGCAAAGCACTCAAGGGATCAGCCCGTCTCACTGCGACGCGCCGGCATCTGCTCTCAGCGGTCACGCACGGCACCGTCGTGACCCTCGCTCAGGTGGAGGTCGGCGCGAAGACGAACGAAACCACGCACTTCCAACCGCTCCTGGCACCGCTGGACCTGGCCGGCGCCGTTGTCACCTTCGACGCCCTGCATTCGGTCAAGGCGAACATCTCCTGGCTGGTCGAGACCAAGAAGGCCCACTACATCGCCGTGATCAAGACCAACCAGCCGACCGCCCACAGCCAGCTCGCGGCCCTGCCGTGGCGGGACATCGCCGTCCAGCACACCGCCTCCGGGGCTGGACACGGACGCCGCGAGTCCCGCTCAATCAAGACCTGCTCGATCGCCGACAAACTCGGCGGAATCGCCTTTCCCCACGCCCGCCTGGCCATCCGCATCCACCGCCGCCGCAAGCAGACCGGCCGGCGTGAGATCCGGACGCCTACGGAACTTGATCAAGCCCTGGTCGAGAGTACAGGGTGGGACCGGCGGCTGTCCGTGGCCGCCGACGGCAAGGGGCTGATCGGACACGCCGGGGCGGTGCTGCTGCGCCGGCTGGCCGACCGTACGGGGTTGACGAGTACGCTGGCGGCTGTGCTGCCCGTCGGGACCGGAACCGGCTGGCGAGACCGTGCGGCCGTGGTCGTGCAGCTCGCCGTGGGGATCGTGCTGGGGGCGGTGAATCTCTCGGACGCCGAGCAGTTGCAGGCCCACCACCAGGGCCTGTTCGGGCCGGCGGTGTCCGACTCGACGACCCGCCGGACACTTCAGCTGATGGACGCCGAGGTCCTGGCGAAGATCGCCAAGGTGCGGGCGCGGGTACGCCGGCACGTGTGGTCGCTGCTGCATCTGCGGCCGAGCGGTTTCCCCTGGCTGACGGTCGCCGGGAAGCGGCTGCACGGCTGGATAGTGATCGACATGGATGCGACGATCATCACGGCGGCGTCGAAGAAGCAGGGTGCTGCGGCGACCTGGAAGAAATCGTTCGGGTTTCATCCGCTGGCCGCGTGGTGCGCGAACCCCTGTGAGTGTCTGGCGATGCTGCTGCGCGCAGGCAACGCCGGGAGTAACACGGTGGCCGACCACATCCGGGTGCTGCGCGAGGCGCTGGCCCAGGTGCCCGGCTCCTCGACGGCGAAGATCCTGGTGCGCGTGGACGGCGCGGGCGCCACCCATGGCCTGCACGAGCACCTGCGGGATCTGAACACGATGCGGCGCACGGTCCGCTTCACCACCGGCTGGACCATCACCGACGAGGACGAGAAGGCCATCGCCCGCCTGCCCGAGAGGGCCTGGGAGACCTCGCTCAAACAGGACGGCAGCCTCCAGGAGGGCTACTTCGTGACCGAGTTGACCGGCCTGAACCGCCGGGAGGGCTGGATCAAGGGGATGCGGCTCATCGTCCGCCGGGTCAAGCCGTCCGGCCGGCACACGAAGGACCTCACCGCCTTCGAGAAGAAGACCGGCTGGAAGTACTCGATCACCGCCACCAACATCAACAGGATGGCCCGGATCCCCGGCTCCCATCAGATCCAGTGGCTGGACGCCCTGGACCGCCACCACGCGGTGGTCGAGGACCATGTGCGCACGAACAAGGCGATGGGCCTGCACAACCTGCCCTCCAAGTCCTGGCAGATCAACGAGGCATGGATGCTGAGCGCGAACCTCGCCGCCGACCTGCACGCCTGGCTCCGCCTGCTCACCCTCCACGATCACCCCGACCTGACCGACGCCGAGCCGGACACCATGCGCTTCCGGCTCTACCACCTCCCGGCCCGCCTCGCGAAACACGCCCGCCGCCGATGGCTACGGATCGAACACACCTGGCCCTGGGCCGACGCGTTCACCACCGCCTGGCGGCGACTGACCGCCCTCCCAGCCATCACCTGACCACCGACACCCGCCCCAACGAGAACCGAAGAAGAGAGGACCGCACCACTCCGGGAGACGTGGAACCCCGGCGCACCCCGCAGCGTCACGCGACGGCCCACCCTCGAACGGCAGAGGACATTGCGGGCGAACCGCCGAGCCGATCAACGACCGGCCCCAGCTGACGGATCGAGGCTGACGCCAAAGAAGGCCGCCCGTCACGAAAGTCCCTATGAGGCAGGGTAATTGCATGATCGGAATCTGTCGAGGTTCGTCACGTGAGGCCGAGGGTTTGCAGAGGGGTGCCCCTATGGGTTTGGTCAAGCTGATCGGGCGGGTTAGGGCTCGTAGAAGGTGCCGTCGCGGAGCATGGCGAAGAGGACGTCGGTTCGTCGTCTCGCGAGGCAGAGGAGGGCTTGGGTGTGGTGCTTTCCCTGGACGATTTTCTTGTCGTAGTAGGCCCGGGATGCCGGGTCGCCGAGGACGGCGAACGTGGAGAGGAAGAAGACCCGTTTGAGCTGCTTGTTTCCTCGCCTGGAGGGCTGTTCGCCTCTGATCGAGGAGACCGAGTTGCGGGTCGCCGGGGCGAGTCCGTCCATGGCGGCGACGTGGGCTGCGGTCGGGAAGCTGAGGGAGTGTAAATCTAACGGCGGATCCGACGATCATGGGAGAGACGTCAAGTGACTGACTCCGCCGTGGAGCTGGAGACCGTGGAGCCTATCGAGAGTGCCCATTTGGGACAGCCTGCGCCCGTGTCCGACGAGCAACTGGTCGCGATGCTGGTGGAGCGGGCCCGGTCGGAGGGGCTGCAGCTGACCGGGCGGGGTGGGCTGCTGCAGCAGCTGACCAAGCGGGTCCTGGAATCGGCCCTGGAACGTGAGATCACCGATCACCTCGGCTATGAGAAGCATGACGCGGCCGGCCGTGGCAGCGGCAACTCCCACAACGGGGGCCGGGCCAAGACCGTACTGACCGATGTCGGGCCAGTGGAAGTGAAGGTGCCTCGCGACACCGCCGGCCGCTTCGAACCGCAGATCGTCAAGAAGCGGCAGCGGCGCCTGACCGGCGTCGACGAGATGGTGCTGTCGCTGTCCGCGAAGGGCCTCACCCACGGTGAGATATCGGCCCATCTCGCCGAGGTGTATGGCGCCGAGGTGTCCGAGCAGACCGTCTCCACCATCACCGATACAACTCAAGGCGTGTATCCGGTCCTGTTCGTGGACGCCATCAACGTCAAGATCAGGGTTCTGTCGACGATCTTGTGATCCGGACGGTTGAGCGGTTCGTGCCGACCGTTCGCAATCATTCATCGCGTGCTCTCGTGATGTGCTTTTGGAGCTGTTTCCTTAGTAGGGTCGGGGACTGGCGCGGTGCCTTCCGCTCCGTTTCCAGTCCCCGCCGCTTCAAGTGAAGTAGGCCGCCGACGAGGTGCCCGTGGTTCGGGTCCTTTTCCGACGGCCCCTTCCCGAACGGGACGGGCCAGTTTCCCGGCATCCCGCTCTCCAGTGATCACTTCCGTGGTGGCGCGGTGCCCCGCCCGGCATGGATGTCCTCGTGGCAGCGACGGCAGATCACCAGGGTCTTGCGCCGTCGTTTGGCCATGAGGTGCACCCAGTCGGGCTTGTCCCGACGTCCGGGCCGGTTGAGATCGGCGAGCTTGCGGACGTGATGGACCTCAAGATTCGTCCGGGCTTCGCAGATCTCGCAGCACTCGGCGATGAGCCGGTGGATCAGCTCGTTTCGCTTCGCACTGGCCATGACCGGCCGCCTGTCGGTGAGGACGGCCTTGCGCTGTCGTTTGAGCGGTATCCCGCCGAAGCGGGCTACCAGCGGTTTCCTCTCCCGGTCGCGTGGAACGGTGACGGTCAGACAGGTTCGCGGTCCCTCAGGTGTCTCGACGGTGCTCTTGTACTTCCGAGCCATCTTCGTGACCGTCGACCGGTGCTTCCCTGCCAGCGTCTTCAGTAGCGAGGTCTCCATGACCCACTGGAGCCTGCCCAGGCGGAACACATCCTGGGCAAGAAGGTAGTACTGGACCAAACCCCGGTACTCGGCCTGGTACTTCGCGACGATCGTGAAGTCCTCGTCGTGAAGCAGCATGCCGCGTTGCGCCGGTTGCCCGTTGCTCATGTAGAGCGCGCACTTCTGCCTGATCACCTGCCGTGGCACGAACAGGCCGATCGCTCCATTGACCGCCCGACGGTTCCGGGTGATCTTCGTGTCGGAGTGCTGGGCCCGGATCTCATAGCCGAGGAAGTGCGCCGTCTTGGACTCGGAAAGTTCCAGCCTGAGCTCGTCACGCAGGAACGCACCGATCTTCGACTTGATCTCCTCGGCTTCGTGCTTGAGGCCGGCGAACCCCAGAAGCCAGTCGTCGGCATAGCGGACATATCTCAGCCGGCGGTAGTCCGGATCGTTCGGGTCCTGGCTCGGCAGGGTGCGACGCTGGAGCCCAAGCGCCCGCACCGCCTCCCGGTCGCCACGCCGTCTGGCTCTCGCGATCGCGAACTCGACCGTCCTGTATGCCCGGTTGGGCCGCCGACGCAGACCCCGGTTGTACTCAGGCAGCAGAGACTGTTCGACGAACTGGTCCAGCCGGTCAAGGTAGATGTTCGAGAGGATCGGGGAGGCAACTCCGCCCTGCGGGGCGCCGCTGAGCGTGTCGTGCCACCTCCAGTCCTCCAGGTAACCGGCCTTGAGCATGTGGCTGATCAGCCGCAGGAACCGGCCATCGTGGATCTTCTCCGCCAGCGTCGACAGCATGACCTCGTGATCGAGGCTGCCGAAGCAGTCGGAGATGTCCCCCTCGATGAACCAGTGCGTCCCCTTCCAAAGGTCCACCACCTCGCTCAGTGCGGTGTGGCAGCCCCGTTGGGGGCGGAAACCGTGAGACCGGTCGGAGAACTGGACGTCGTAGTACGCCTCAAGCAGCAGACGCACCACCTCGGCGACCAGCTTGTCCGACCAGGTCGGCAGGCCCAGCGGGCGCTTCTTCGTCGATCCCTTCTTCTCGATGTAGACCCGCTTGACCGGAGACCACCGGTAGCGCTCGGCGCGCAAGGCGTCGATGATGCTGCCGATCTTCTCCAGCGACATGCCGTCCGCGGTCTCCCCGGTGACCCCGGGCGTCATCGCACCCGCGTTGGCGTAGATGCGCCCGTAAGCCACCAAATACAGCTGAGGGTTGAACAGTTGCCGGTACAGCCTCTCGACCGGCAGTCCTCTCTCACCGCGCTTTCGGATGACGTCCAGCACCGCTTTGGCGCTCTGCATTACGCATGCCTCCCTTCGCTGGACATCTCGGTCACCTGTGCCCCTTTGCCCTGTGAACGGCTTTCCCGTCCTCCCTGGCAGGTCGTCACTCCTGCGACTACTACGGGCACTCCGTCGCCGTAGGGCTCGCGCCCCGTAGGCGATCCCGTGGTACGTCTTCGTTGTACGTATCGAGCACGACGTAGGCCGCCCACTCATCTCCTTGACCGCTCTCGCTGGGCGATGCTCCACGTCACGGAGGTTGTCCGGTCTCACGGTTCATGCCCGGACATGACGTGGCGTCGGTTTCAGGTGTCGTTCCGACGGGTGCGCACTCTCACCGCTGGAGATTGGGCTTCAAGCAATCCAGCGCAGGGTAGGCCGCGCGGCGAGGTATCTGGAGTTCAGACCCTTTTCCACGCGACCCCCCACCGAACCGGACGTGCCCCGTTAAAGGCATCCGGCTCTCCAGTGACTACTCCGTGGGTTTCGCGACTTGCGAGTCAGTATGGATATCGTCGTGACAGTTCTGGCAGACCACAAGGGACTTGCGGCGCCGCTTCGCCATGATTGATGCCCACGCCGGCCTGTCCGGCTGACCGAGCTTGTCGAGATCCGAGAGTTTTCGGATGTGGTGAACTTGAACCTTCCCCGACCGCTCACAGATCTCGCACCTCCCCGCAAGGAGTCTGGTGACCAATTCCTTGGGACCAACTGCTCGATCTGGTTTACGGTCTTCGAGGACCGCTGTCTTCTGCCACCGAAGTGGTATGCCACCGTACCGTGCTACCAGTGGTTTCCTGCCACCACTGCGTTCAACGGTCGCTTCGAAGCACGTGCGCAACCCGTATGGAGTTTCGACCTTGGCCTTATACTTGGCCGCCGTCTTCGATACGGTCGAGCGGTGCTTGCCCGCAAGCGTCTTTAGCAGCGATGTCTCCATGACCCAGTTCAGCCGATTCAGCCGATAGACGTCACTGGCCAACAGGTAGTACTGTGCCAACCCGCGATATTCGGCCCCGAAGATAGAGACGATGGTGTAATCGTCCATGTTCATCAAAGGGGTCCTGCGTGCGGGTTTCCCGCGTTTCATATAGGAGGCACATTTAGCCTTGATCACCGCGACTGGCACCCGCAACTTGACGGTCGCGTTGCTTGACCGTTGGCCATTGCTGATCGCCTTGTCGTTCTGCTGAACGGTGATCTCGTAACCGAGGAATCTTGCCGCGCCGGTTCTGGCGTGAGTGATCAATGTTTTCTCCTCGGACAGCTCCAGTTTGAGTTCGTCACGCAGGAACTGCCCGAGGCGTTGCTTGATCTCCTCGGCTTCGGCTTTCGGTCCGGTGAAACCGAGCAAGGTGTCGTCGGCGTACCGCACATAGCGCAACCGCCGGTAGCGAGGATCGTTGAGATCCTTGCTCGGCATACTGCGTAGCTCTTTACGTAGCGATCGCGCCTCGGCACGGTCACCACGCACCCGAGCTAGCGTGAGTGCTTTCTGAACCTTACGATAGGCGGGATTCTTAACTCGTTCCGCCCCTCGGTCATATTCGGGTATCAGAACCTTTTCGACAAAGTTGTCCAACCGGTGCAGATAAATGTTGGAGAGCGTGGGAGAGAGAACACCGCCTTGTGGTGCCCCGGAGAGCGTGGCGTTCCATACCCAGTCCTCCAAGTATCCGGCCTGAAGCATGTTGCGCAATAGCCGCAGAAACCGGCGATCGTGGACTTTCTCAGATAACGTCGAGAGCATGACCTCATGGTCAAGCGACCCGAAGCAGTCGGAGATATCGCCCTCAATCAGCCAGGTCGTACCCGTCCAGGTATTAGCCACCTCGCGCAGCGCGGTGTGGCAGCCCCGACGGGCACGGAACCCATGGGACCGATCGGAAAACTGGGGGTCATAATATGCCTCCAATAGGAGACGCATCACCTCTCCAACCAGCTTATCCGTCCAGCCAGGCAATCCGAGGGGTCTGAGTTTCCCGTTTTTCTTCGGGATCATGACTCTCTTGACCGGACTGAATCGATAGCGCTCGTGGCGCATCGCATCGATAATGCGCTCGATCTTGTCCAGCGACATGCCGTCCACGGTATCTGCCGAGACTCCAGGCGTCATCGCTCCCTTGTTGGAGTAGATACGCCCGTAAGCCATGAGATACAGCTGCGGATTGAACATCTGTCGGTACAGTTCATTACATGGCAGGCCGTGCCTGCCGCGTTCACGGAGGACACCCAGCACTGTTTCGGCGCTCTGCAATTTCGCATACCTCCCAGGTCTTCGAGTGTCCGATCACCTGACCCCCTTCGCCCTCATTCCGGCTTTCCCGGACTTCATGACCGGTCGTTACTCCGGCGACTACTATGGGGTCTCCGTCACCATAGGATTCGCATCCCTTAGGTGATCCCGCGTTCATCTCTGTCGTACGTACTAACGCAACTTAGGTGCCCCACTCATCTCCTTGAATGCCCTCACTGGGCATCGCTCCACGTTCCGGAGGTTGCAACGGCCGCGAAAGAAATGCCGATGCAGGACGTGGCGCCGGTTCCAGACGTCTTTCCGGCGGATGGATATTTGCATCTCCTGGAGATTGGGATTCAGGCAGTCTAGCTTTCACCGTATTGCGTGAATCGCTCGGCGCACTGCTCCTAACGTCTGGACACAGTCGCCGATTTCCTGGCATGCTCTTGTCCCTCTCACCCTTTCAGGCTGAGGTAAGCCATTCGATTCAAGAACGTTCCTCCGAGTCCTTCCCGGCTGAGCCGGGGATACAACAGAGCGCCTCGCGGCGCAACTTCGGCCATATCGTGCGGGTCTCGCGGCACCCCGTCCCGGACACCTCCGGACGGCCACCGCTTCCCTGACATGCTCTTGTCCCCTCGCGCTTTCGCGTCCAGGTAAGTCAGGCGACCCAAGAACCTCCCTCCGAGTTCCTCCCGACTGCGTCGGGGATACAACGAAGCGCCTCACGGCGCACACCGTGCATGCAGTTCTCCCGCACACGGCTTTCCGACATCATTCACCGGCTGGCATGCGCCGTCGCTCTGTGCACGTTTCCGGTAAGACGGTAGACACCGAGCCGGGTGATCCACCCATAAGTAAAACGGGTGGTCCAGTTCCTGCCCGCAAGCCCGTGTTTCGCGCTGGCGAAGATCGCCAGCCGCTCGTGGACATAGCCGTCAACCACGTTGAACTTCCGTCCGGAGTTCCCGTTACGGAAGTACGCAGCCCAACCCCGCAGGACCGGGTTGAGCTCGGCTACCACGGCGGATACCGGCCGCTCAGTCTTCGAACGAGCGGTCGCCGCACGGACTTTGTCGGGTCTTCAATGTTGAGCGGTGCGGAGGTGCCCGCGGGCTCGACGAGTCGTGACGCAGCGTGTACGTAGCCGCTGGTTCGTAGCGTTGCGGAACCCGAAGGCGGCGCGGGCGACGAGCTTGATCACGCGTTGATGCCCTCGTTTTTGGCGTTTGCTGTGCCCGGTGGCGATGAACGCGGCGATCTCGGGCCACCAGCGGTCCACGGTGGTGGCGAGGGTACGCACTTCCGGGATGTCGGCGTCCGCGCACCAGGTGAGGAACTTGTAGCGGGCCTGGCCGGTGCGGTGGCGGTCGGCGCCGGTGCGGGCCAGAGCGAGGAGGGTGCGCAGGCTTTCCTTGGCGATCCAGGCGGTCAGCAGTGTCTGTCCGATCTTCCCCTCGTCCAGGAGCGGGTTCCACATGGTCGCGAATTGCTCGTCGGTGAGGTCCTCGCGGTTGCGCAGCAGGCGCCTGCGAGCCTTCCGTTCCGGGTCGGTGGCGCGTCCGCGTCGTCCGCGGATTTCGGTGGTGGTGCGGCGCCGGACCAGGGACAGCATCTTGTTCGCGAGCTGCACGATGTGGAAGTGGTCGACCACGGCGACGGCGTTCGGCAGGCCGGTGCGGATCGCGGCCCGGTAGGTGGCTGACATGTCGATGGCCACGTGCCGGATACTGTTGCGCCAGGTCAGGGGGGTGGTGGCGAGCCAGGCCAGCACGTCGGCGACGGTGCGGCCCTCGACCTGGCCGAGCAGGCCACCGACACCGAGCGCGTCGACGAACCCGGTGTGCCACCGGTCCCTGGTCAGCTGCCACTTGCCGCTGTCGGGATCCTGTTCCCAGCGGGGCCGTCCGCGCCGGGTCTCGTCAATGCCGAGCACCTCGACCTCGGGCAGCGGTGCTTCGACGACCTCGCGGGCAACGACCTTGAAGGCGTCCATCACGGTCGGCCAGGACAGATGCAGATCGCGGGCGGCCTGGATGACCGTGGAGCCTGCATCCCATATCCGGCGCCCGGCCGCACTGCGCAGCCTCCCGGTCAGCCGGGCGCCGGCCGGGATCTGCGGGATCTGCTCGGTGAACGACTTGCGGGGACAGGCCGGCTCGCGGCACCACCAGCGCCGTTTGTGCCACAAGAACTCCAGCCCGCGCTCGCCGTAAGGGAGATCCCGAGGACGGGTGGTCGCGGAGCCTTTCGCCCGGGACGAGAAGACCCCGCAGGCCGGGCAGGCCCGGGCCGAGGCATCCGCCGTGGCCAGGTGGACCCGGCGCCCACCGTCCTCGCACCGCTCGACCCGTATGACGGACACCCCGTCGAGGTCGAGCAGCAACGTCATATCGTTGACCAAGCCCGTGGCTCCCCAGCGATCCTTCTGCGTAGAGAACAGAAATGATCACCAGAACCACGGGCGTCCTACATCCAGGGCCGACAACCACCCCACCCATCACAGACCGTGACAGGCAGTCAGTGGCCGCCAACCCTGCACCGCTCAACTTTGAAGACCCCGTCGCTGGTCATGGCGGCGAGCAGGTGCGCGGCCGGGCTCTGCCCGTGGCGGGAACCGCGGGCGCTCTTGCCGTCCGCGGCCACCGACTCCGCCCCGACCGGAACCTCGCCGGTCAGGTCCGCCAGGCCGCCCGGGCAGACGGTGGAGACGATCCGTCGGATCGTCGATCTACTCGGCGCGATCCGCACGTTCAGCGAGGTCAGCAGGCGTGCGCCGAGCCGGGCCAACGTCTGCTGCGGGGCACTGCGGGCCCACTGCCCGATCGCCGCGTATGACCGCGCGCCCGCCACCACGGCGGACGCAGCGATCAGCAGCACCGCCACGAACGGGTGACGTACGCCCCGGCGATGGCGCGGGTCCGGGAGCCTGACCAGCCGCTCCGCCAACGACAGCTCCGAACACCCGCCAACGACGGCGACCTGACGAGACAGACGGTGGCAGACTGACGGCACATCGAGGCTCCGGTTCGAGACGGTGACTGGCAAGGTCATCCGTCCACAACAGGAGCCTCGATCTGTTCGTAGCGGCCCTCGCCGACATCGTCACCACGCCGTGACCAGCACCTTCACCCACCCGGCAGGACTTTGGAACAGCCCTGTCGCTGCACCGCCGACACCGGACCGAAGAGTTCAAGAAGTTCGTCCAGTGCGGCTAAACTATTGAACCTTTGCGATCGGCCTTCCGTAGGAAGAACGAAAGGTAAGCAGCAAACCGCCTGGGACAGAATTCGTGAATTTAATTCGGTATAGCCGTGAAGAAAAGATCCGCCACCTACTACAGTGGGCCGCCGAATGGAACAGTGATTCAAAAGGTGAAAGCGCATGGTCGTACTCGCTTAGATTAGGAGGCTCGCACGCCCTGCTTAATGGGTGGATGAATAACTCTAAACTAATCTACTCCCTCACTCGGAAAGAGCAAAATCTAATTAACAAGGCTCGCGAAAAATCAAAGCACAATAGAAATAGTAGAAATCAAACCTGATGCTGCTGTGCGGGGTGCACCACGACCTGATCGACAGCAGAGTCACCGGTCCCGGCCCCGCACCCGCACACCGTGCGGCGCTTGCTGTCCCACCTCGACGGCGACGCACTCGACACCGCGATCGGTGCCTTCCTCACCGCCCGCGCCGCCGAAGACGGGGGCACCGAAGGCCGATTGCGGGCGATCGCCGTGGACGGCAAGGTCCTGCGCGGATCCCGGGCCGGCGGCAAGAGCACCGTCACCCTGCCGGCCGCGATGGACCACAACGGAAGCGTCCTGGACCAGCGCCAGGTCGCAGACAAGAGCAACGAGATTCCCGCCTTCGCTCCGCTGCTGGACACCCTCGACCTGAACCACACGGTGATCACCGCCGACGCTCTGCACACCCAGCACGACCACGGCCGCTACCTCCGCCGGCACGGCGCCCATCACCTCGCCGTCGTCAAAGCCAACCACCCCGGACTGTTCGACCAGGTCAGGAAGCTTCCCTGGCGGGACATCGTGCTCGACCACCAGACCCGCGACCGAGCCCATCACCGCCTGGAGATACACCGGTTGAAGACCGTCGCCTTCGCCCACATCGACTACCCCGACGCGGCCCAGGTCCTCCAGATCGTGCGCTGGCGCCGCGATCAGCACACCGGGAAGCTGACCATCGAGCGTGTCCACCTCATCACCAGCCTGCCATTCGGAGCCGCCCCCGGCGCACAGCTCGCCGCATGGATCAAAGGCCACTGGCGCATCGAGAACCTCCTCCACCACGTCCGCGACCGGACCTTCCGCGAAGACGACTTGCAACGACTGATTGAACTCGCCCAATACACGAGCAGAGCCTTCACTGAAATCTGCAGGTCAGCAGGGGTCCGGCAGAGCATGGGCGCGGTCGGTTCCAGCGCCGACAACGCCGTCGCCGAGTCGTTCAACGCGGCCTTCAAGAGGGAGACGCTCAAGGGCCGCAAAGGCTGGTCGAACGAGCGCGAGGCGCGACTCGACGCCTTCCGCTGGCTGACCCGATACAACACCCGACGCCGGCACTCCCACCTCGGCCATCGATCTCCGATCGCCTACGAGAACGACCACCAAGCAGCAACAACTAGCCTGGCCAAAGCCGCATAGACGTGTTCAAACTCCGGGGTCAAGGCCCAGGCGCAACTCACCCCCGATCCCACTCCGGTGAAGGCCCAGTCCGCCCGGTCTCCGTCTCCCTCCACGAAGGCACCATCGCCGCTCTCCAGGCACGTACCGGCAAGCGCGGCATGTCCGCCTACGTCGAAGCCCTCGTCCCGCCCACCGAAACCATCGCCCGCCACGCAAGCGAACTCCTCGCCGCAGCGGGCCTACACTGCCGCAAGTACGCCCTCGTGGCCGCCACTGCACTCGCCTGGCCCTCCCCCACGACCGTCCTGACGTCAGACCGCGAGGACCTCCACATGCTGTGCGGCCCCGGCACCCGCGTCATCAAGATCTGGCTCTGCGAGGCAACGTCTCAACGGAACGCGGGTACCTCTGGTCACCCATCGGCTCCTTCTCTCCCCCGCACGCGGAGCCCGAGCGAACCGAGGAAGGCGCCTGACGCACCGGGACCTGATCCTCGACCTCAGGCACCAACTCGTGAATGACGTAGCGACCTACGCTCCCCGGCGGACAGATCAGGCCGGCCACCGGACCCGTCGGGTCAGGCAGGAGCGAGGTCGGACAGGAGCACCGGGAGGAGGCGCTCCTCCATGACCGTGCTGCCCGACTCCTCCATGGCACGGGCCAGTTCGGGGTCCCAGGGGCTGGCCGCGGGCGGTCCCGCGAGCGGTGTCGACTCGCCCTTGCCGAGCGCCGCCGTGTAGTCGGCGGCGCTCATCCGCCAGGGGCGGGCACCGTGGCGGGCCATGGCGTGCGCGGTGATACGCAGGCCGGTCCAGTCGAAGTCGGCGCGCCAGTGCAACCGTGCTCCCGCCTGTACGGCGTCGTCGAGCAGTTTGTGGCAGGCGGCGGACGGGACGCCCTCGGTGCAGACGAGGGCAGCGCCGGTGTCCTCAAGCTCGCCGGCCGCGGCGCGCAGTACAGCCGGGTTCTCGCAGACGAAGATGGTGCGGGTGGCGGGAACCACGG
This sequence comes from Streptomyces sp. NBC_01450, assembly GCF_036227505.1. NCBI lineage: Bacteria > Bacillati > Actinomycetota > Actinomycetes > Kitasatosporales > Streptomycetaceae > Streptomyces > Streptomyces sp. NBC_01450. Next base: position 24,345 of record NZ_CP109482.1, read on the forward strand.
GGTCGGTGGTGAGCTGGTGGAGGGTGAGCCGGAAGGGGATGCCGAAGTCGGCGGCGTCGCGGAGCCAGTCGCAGACCACCGTGTTGCCCTCCGCGCCGATGTTGAGGACGAGTACCTGGCTGGCCAGGTCGTCGGCGATGGCTCCGGCGCTCTCCCACAGGGCGCGCCGCCCGGCCCGCTCGCGCGGTACGACCGAACTGTCGCCGGTGCGCTGGGCGAGGGCGCGCAGGACGAGCTGTTCAAGCGGGGCACCGGGAACAAGGGCCTTGGTGTCGCCGGTGGCCCATTCGGCGAGGACCGCAAGCGGCAGGAGTCCGCCCGGGTGCGCGGGGAACCGGTCCGGGTCACCGGGGAGGCGATCCCGGTCACCGGGGAGCTTTTCCAGGACGCGTACCGCCGCGTCCAGGAGCGGTACGTCCCCACGGCGTACGAGGCGCGTCAGCGTGCCGTCGGCGGCGATCCGTTCCAGCCAGGCGACGAACCATCCCTGCCCGGCGAGCCGGCTCAAGTGCGCCGCCTCCAGGGCCTGTTCGCGGCGCTCGTCCTCGTCGGCCCGTTCGGCCGCCCGGTCGCGCAGCGGGCCGTGGAGCCGACCGAGGATCGTCAGGAGGCCGCTGCCGTACCGGTCGTGCAGATACCCGTCCAGGTCGCGCAGGGGTACGGCGAGGCGCTGGGCGGTCTCGGGCCGGTAGCGGCCGGTGATGCCGATGACAGCGCGGCGTTCGGCCTCGCTGGGGCCCGCGAGCCCGATGTCGCCGTCGAGCACGCCGCCGGTGCGCTCCAGTCTGCGGCGGGCGGCGGCAAGCAGCCGGGTCCAGCCCTCGCCCCGCAACTCGTCGTGCTCGTACTCATGCTGTTCACGTCGCTCAGCCGGCAACCGCGGCCTCCTCCGGTGTCGGGACGCGCCGGGTGCCGGGCGAGCCGAGGGCGGTGGTGAGATGGCCGGTGCCGTCCGCGAGGAGCCCCTCGCCGTCCCAGACCAGCAGGAGTGCGGAGACGGTGTGGTCGACCGCGGTGTGCGCGAGGTCGTAGTGGGCCGCGGCGGACACGGAGGCGTGGGCGGCCCACAGGTCGTAGCCGGTCATGAACAGGTCGAGGTCGAACTGGGCGGCCAGCGACATGAGCTCGCCGCGCCCGGTGTCGTCCACGCCCGCGAATGCCTCGTCGAGGGCGAGCAGGCGCGGGGCGTGCGGGTCGGCGGAGTTGAGCATGGCGTGCGCGGCGGCGAACAGCGGCAGATGCAGCGACACGGACTGCTCACCGCCCGACAAGCGGCTGTGCCGGGCGCGGGTGAGCCGCTCCTCGGTCGTTCCGGACTCGCCGGGCCGTACCAGCTGGAACGCGAACTGCCGCCAGCGCCGGTAGTCGAGCACCTCGGCGAGCAACTCACGGTAGGGCTGGTCGCGGTGACGGGCGCGGGCGGCCTTGATCTGCGCGGCGAAGTGTATGCGCACCCGGGCGAGACCGTCCGGGCCGAGACGGGCGGCGTCGGCGTCGAGGAGGGCGCAGACGGCGCGCTGTTCGTCGTCCAGATGGTCGGCGAGCAGCCAGCTCACACCGACTGTCGTCCCTGAGGACATCGTACGGGCCCGCATGTCGGTGTTCATCCGCCGGATGAGGTCACGGGCGTCGACGGTGCGGTCGTGGATCTGCTGGGCGAGCCGGGTGAGCAGGGCGTCCTCCAGGATGCGCTGCTCGGAATCGGAGAGCAGTTCAGCCTGGTCACGGCGGTGGGAGGAGATCTTCTGGGCGAAGGCAGCGACGGGCAGCGGGCCTTCCTCGTCGGCCACACGGACGACGATGACCCCGTCGGAGCCGTCCCACTCGGGCCGGTAGTCCTGTCCGGCTGCGGCGAGCTGCGCCTGCAGGTCGTCCAGGGCCTTGGTGAGACGGGTGACGGACTGCTTGAGGCTGGTCTCGGTGGGGGTGAGGTCTCGGGTCGCGGAGAGGATCGCCTCATGCACGGCGACCACAGCAGACGGGAGTGCGTCCCCGGCCCAGTCGGCCTCCTGGGCGGGCCAGGCGAAGCCGGGCGGGCAGCGCAGGATGTCGAGGAGTTCCCGGACAGCGTACGGGCGCAGGCTGCGCGCGGTGTCCTTCTCCTCCGCTGCGGCGACCGACCCGGCCTCGGTGGCGGCCGTACGGCGGGCCTCGGCCGCAGCGGCGTACGCGATCGCGGCGTGCTGGGCCGTGCGAGCCGCCTCAGCTTCCCTCACCAGGGCGTCCATCGCGTCCTCGGCCGTCTGCACCTGGCGCATCACCTCCTGCGCCTCGGCCCCGACGGCCTCCTGGAGGGCCTCAAGTCCCGCGGCCTCCTCGGTGTGCCGGCGGCGCGCGGCGCGCTCAGTTTCCAGCGCCGCCTCCTCGTCCTCGGCGGCGGCGGTGAGCCGGTCGGCGCCCGCCTGGGCGGCCTCGGTCTGGCGGGCGTGTTCGCGACGGCGGGCGGTGAGTTCGCGTACCGCCGTCTCGAAGGCGCGGGTCGCGGTCTCGACGGCGTCGACGTGCTCGATCTCGATGGCGTGCTCGGCCGCGGTGCGGCGCAGGGCGCGCTCGGCGACCGAGCAGGCGGCCACCGACTCGTCGTACGACGCCTGGGCGGCGTCGGCGGCGTCGCGGGTGGCGCGCAGCCTCGCCGCGGCCCGGTCGAGTTCGCGCAGGGCCTGCGTGATGCCGCTGGTGCGGGGCAGAGCGGCGCGGGCGGCGACGTAGGCGTCGAGGGCGGTGTCCATACGGGCCTGTTCGCGCGCCAACTCATCCAGCCGGTCGGCCAGTTCGGCCAGCAACGTCTCGTAGGCGGCGATTCGGGCGGCGCGCCGGCGGGCGCGGGCGGTGGCGCCGACGTACTCGGCGTGCTCCTTGGTGTGGGCACCGACCAGGACACCAGCCTGGTACCGGCCGTCGGGGCTGATCTGCGGGGTTCCGGTGTCGAGGTCGCCGGTGACGGCGACGGAGCGCAGTACGGCGGTGATACGCGCGGCCGGGATCGCGACGTAGCCGTCAAGGTCCTCGGGCGCCTCGGGCTTCAGGAGCTCCGCGAGGCTCGGTCCCCTCACCGGGGCACCGGCACGGAGGTAGCCCTCGCTGTCCCCGGCCGCCACAGGGGTGTCCTCGGCGGTGACAAGGGCGTCCAGGAGGCCCGACGCCTCCAGGGCCGCTTCGAGGCACGCTCGTTGACGATCTGTCAATTCGCTCTCGAAGTCGACCAGTTGCCACAACGGCACGCCGTCACCAGGTGCCCGGTCGGCGGTTCGGCCGCGAGCCGGGGGCGGGGCGTCGTCGCGTTCGGCGGCGATCTGGTCGCGTTCGGCCTCCGTCTCGGCGCGGCGGCGCTCGACGTCGGCGCGCCCGGTGCGTAGGGCGGCGAGGGTGTCGCGCAGTTCCTGCACGGCGTAAGCGGCGGCCTCGGTGAAGGTGTCGGTGAGAGTCAACGCGTCTGGCTCACAGGTGAGTTCGAGAGCTTCGGCGAGTCGCTCAGCACCCGGTTCCGGGAGGAGGGCGCCGTGGGCATCCGTCCACTGGCCGAGTGCCGTACGGGCCTGTTCACGGGCGGATTCGACGGCCGACTCGACGGCCGACTCGACGGTCTCGGCCGCGGCGACGGCCTCCTGCGCGCGGTCGAACGAGACCCGGGCGAGGTCACGGGTCTGCTCGGCGCCTCGTGCCACCTGCTGAGCGTCGCGCACCGACCGCACGCCCTCGTGGCGGGCCGCTGCCAGCGCGGCGGAGCGGTCTGCGATGCGGGCGGGCTCGGCGTCCGCCGGGGTCCAGGGAAGGCCGGCGGTGTGGGCGTGATCGGCGACGGCTGCGGCGCCCCGGGAGACGGCGGCGTCAAGTTCGGCGGCTAGCCGGGCGGCGTGTTCGGCCTCGGCGCGGGCACGGCCGGTGGCGGCCGTGCGGCGTTCGCGTTCGTCGGCCGCCTGCCGAGCGGTCTGCTCGCAGGTGCGCACCAGACGTTCCAGGTCGGCCAGTTGCTCGATGGCCTGGTAGGCGGCGGAGGATCGCAGCTGGTCGAGACGGGCACGCTGGGCGGCGAGCAAGGCGTCGGCAGACTCGGCGCGTGTCTCGGCAGCGGCCTGCTGCTCTCGGGCCGCCGCCAGGTCCACGGCGGCGGCGCGCAGTGCGCCCGCACGTTCGGCGCTCTCGGCGCGACGGGCGGTGAGCCGGTCCGCGGCGGTGCGGGCGTGGACCCGCAGATAGGTGGAGTAGCTGGCGAGGAAGGCACGGGTGGCGTCGTCGGCTGCGGTGAGCCCCTCCAGGGTGCGCTGCACGGACTCCATGTCGTCGAAGGAGCGGGCCGCCTCGGCGATCAGGTCGTCGTCGAGCGGGCGCAGACCGGCGGTGAGGGTGTCGGAGAGCTTGGCCGGGTCGAGGTTCTTGGCGAGCTGCGGGCGGCGCAACGTGAGGATCAGGGTGAGTAGTTGCTCGTATCGCTCCCGGCCGAGGCCGAACAGGCGCTGGTCGACGGCGGCACGGTAGTCGGCCGTGGAGGCGATCGGTTCGCGTCCGAGTTCGGCGGTGAGCTGCTTCCGCGTCATCGGCCGGTCGTCGTCGGTGAGGAGCGAGAAGTCCTCGCCCACGCGGCCTTCGGCGACGAAGTGCCAACGAGCAGGCGTGTCGCGGTGCCGTTGGGCGTGCAACCCGATGCCACAGGTGACGGACTCGCCGGTCTCCCGGTGGGTGAACTCGATCCAGACGTAGCCAAGCGCGCTGTCCTGCCCGCGGAAGAGCAGGTTGGACTTCATCGTGCGGTCCTCGGCGGCGAACGGGTTGAGCCGCTTGGGGTCGATACGGCCGTCGAGGACGAACGGGAAAAGGACTTCCAGTGCCTTGGTCTTGCCGGATCCGTTGGGGCCGCGCAAAACCAGCCAGCCGCCGGCGAAGGAGAACTCCTCGTCCCGGTAGTCCCACAGGTTGATGATCCCGGCACGGGTGGGGACGTAACGGGGGGCCGGGGCAAGGGTGGGGGTGCTCACGGGGTCGAGTCCTCGGCGGTGTCTTCGGCGAACAGGACGGTCTGGGCCGGCGGTTGGGGGGACTTACGGGGCTTCACCCGGGCGGTGACCCCGCGGTAACGGGCGATGAGAGGGAGCGCCAGAGCCCCGCCGTCGACCCGGGTGATCAGCGACATGGCGGCCAGCAGGTCGAGGGCCCGGTCGAGCAGCCGGTCCGGATCGCCACGCAGATCGGCGGCGAAGCCCGCACCGTACTCGCCGGTGATCTCCTTGAGCCGGCCCCGGAGCCAGGAGTCCGTCACGAAGGGATACCGGGTCTCCCCCGGCTCCTGAACCGCATCGCCGGACACCCCGTACATCTCGTACGCCAACTCATCACCCGGATCGGCGAGTTCGGCGATCAGCCCCCGCGACGGCAGGGCGCCGTCGATCCGCCGGGCGCGGGCCGCGAGGCGTTCGGCGGCGGTCGGCGCAGGCAACAGGTCGAGGGCATGCCGTCCTGAACGCTGTACGGCGGCGCTGATCCGGGCGGCGAGAAGCAGGGCGGCCTGCGCGACCGTACCGCCGCCGGGGAAACGGATGTCAGACAGCCTGCCGGAGGTGTCGATGAGCGCCATGCCCTCGGCCCGCCGCTCCACCGTCAGCCCGGTCAGGCGCTCCAGGTCCTCGGCGAGGGCGGGGGCGCGAAGCTGGCCCAGGAGTTCGGTGTCGGCGTCGGCGTAGTACGCGACCGGGTTCTCCAGCACCAAACGGCGCGCGCGGCGGGCCTGGTCACGGCGCCGACCGGCACGGCCGACGGACATGCCGAGCGCGCTGCCGGAGTCGAGGAGCGCGGTGACGGAGGTCAGGTGTTGCAGAATCCGGGTCGGGTGGTGGACGGCGAGGAGGATCTCGCGGTCGATGTCGTAGAGGGCTTCGGCGCGCTCGGGATCGCCGGCCCAGGCGGTGGCGGAGCCGTCGGCGAGGGTGAGCGCGCCGCGTTCGGTGAGCCAGCTGACGGCATCGACGAAGGCGTCCCGGTCGGGCTTGCGCGCGGTGTCCAGCCCGAGACCGTCGATGCGCACGGCGTCGGCGGCGACCGCGTCGGCCAGTTCGCCCAGCGCCGCCTGCGCGCCGTGGCGGCCCAGGACGGCAAGGGTGAGGACGAGGTAGGCGTACCGGCGACGGTCGAAGGGGCGTCCCGCGCGGGTCAGGGCCGGGCGGGTGGTGTCCAGGCCGTCCTGAGCACGCTGCAGCCGGGCGGTGTCGGCGGTGGTGACAAGGCGGTAGCCGAACACCTCCATCAGATCCGTGCGCAGCTGTCCGGCCCAGCGGCGCACGGTCGCCAGCGCCGTCCTGTCCGGATAACCGGGCGTGACCAGCGGATGCCGCAGGACGAGCCGTACGGCCTTCTGGTAGTCGGCAAGTTCGAGCGGAGAGACGTCCTCGGCGACGTGGCTCATGCGGTCCCGCCCTCCAGTCGGTGGGTGACTTCCAGGCGCAGCCCGTCGAGATGGAGGCGACCACGCACGGTGTCGACCGTAGTGAGGCCCTCGGCGGGGCTGAGGGTGAGCCGTACCCCGTGGGCGGAGCCTGAGGCGGCGGTGACCAGGCGGCTGGCGGGAGCACGAGCGGCGAGCGCCACGTCCAGCAGGGCGAGCAGCGCCCGCGTCTCGGGCTCGTCGAGGGTCCGGCCGTACACGCCGTCCGAGGCGAGGGCGTTCGCGGCACTGCAGCGCTCGTACTGCTCCTTCACCTGCTCCGCGCGGAGCAGGGCCCGCCGGTCGTCGTTGCGTTCGATGCGGCCGGGGCCGTGCAGGGCGGGGGTGCGGCCGGACTGGACCAGGGTGCGAGCGAGTTCGACCGGTTCTGCATCCCACCAGGACGTACGCCCCGGGATCTGCTCCGGATCGGCGTACGGGACGGCGATGTGCCGGGGTGCGCCGAGCCCGAAGACCACCTGGAACAGGGTGTGCGCGTCCTCGTCACTCTCGCAGGAGGTGAACCACTGGGCAAGGTGGCGCAGTTGGCTTTCGCGGCTGACCCCTCCCCGGCGGGCCTCGGTGACGCGGCGCAGCAGGGCGAGGACGGAGCGGATCGCGGTGACGGTGGCGTCCTGCAATCGCTCGGTCTCGCTGCGCTCGCGCTCCGCGAACCAGTGGACGATGCCGTCCCACCGGCGCCGCCAGTCCGCCAGACGCTCGGCGGGGCTGCGGAAGAGCCGCTCGTCGGCCTCGGCCGCGTACTCGATCATGCGGTCCACACCGGTGGCCGCGGCCTTCTCGACCGCTTCGGCCAACAGCGGGGCGTAGCGTCCGAGTTCGGCAGTGAACTCCCGCATGTGCGCGAGGAGGGTGTCCTTGTGGGCGAGGAACACCTCGGGCCGGGTGTCGTTGGTGCGCGCCAGGTCGCCCAGCATGAGGTAGAAACGGGCGGCGCGCTGCGCCATCTCGTTCAGCACGGAGTCGAGCCGGCCGAGCTTGCGGTACACCTCCTCCCCGTCGCCCGCGACATTGGCATTGGCCAGCGCGTGCAGGTCGCCGAGGATGTCGGGGAAGACGAGGCGGGAGAGCTGAGCGTCCTCAAGACTCGCCCCGAGCACGTCCTCCACAGCCCGGTAGGCCCGGTATCCGGCCTGGGTGAACTGGTACACGTAGTGCCGGTTGCGGTACTCGGCGAGATTCGCGGCCCGTGTCCCGTCGTAGGACCGGTCCAGGACCTGCCACTCCGCGAGCGCGTCGAGCAACGGCTGAACACCGGCCAACCCGCCAACGACGCCCGCTGCCGGATGGCCGGCCGCAATCTGCTCCAGCAGCGCCACCGCGTCCGAAGCGTGCAACAGTACCTTGTAGTTGGCGCGCCCGCGGTCGAACGCCCGCAGCAGCCAAAGGTATTCGTGCCGCTTCTCGGCGGCAGCGAAGTGGAACAGCCGCAGCCGGTCGTCGAGGGAGAACGCGTCGATACCGAACGCGCCCTCGTCGACGGGCTCCGGGGCGTGGGACCCCGGGGCTTGGGGCTCGTCACTCACGGAACTCACGGAACTGTCGGTTTCCCCTGTATGGTCTCGAAAGCCTTTCGTCCGGCCGGGCAGGCGGGACTCCGCACCAGTCTGCCGCACCCGAAGCGGTGCGAAAACCTCGCTCTCCGGCCCACACTCCCTGTGCTACTTTGCGCCCTCCTCACACCCGCAGCGCGCGGTGGGCTGGCTCCCAACTACTGGATCGATCACCGCCCGCCGCAACGGGGACGACGACTTGCGCGCCCGGCGCCCGATCCCAGCCGCCGTCCGTCGCGATCGGACATCCGCCCACCAGCAAACCGGCGGCCGACGAGTGACACAAAAGGGAGCGGTCAGCCCTCACACGGGCATGATCTGCACGTCGTACTGCGGGATCCACTTGTCCCTCGTTATCAGGGTCGTCTCTTCGATCTGTGCCTGAGCGACCAGTATCCGGTTGAAGGGGTCCCCGTGAACTGGTTGTCGCGTACCCGCTCGGCGAGACCTTCCGGGCCCTCCGGGCCCCCGAGGGACTGTCGGCAACTCCCCTTGTACGCAACCTCGCGCTTTCATGAAGCTTGGTGTCCGACGGGTGGTCAGATACACGAAAAGTGCCTCTGCCCAGCAATGCCGGTGATTTAGACCGACCGGCAATTGGTGATGCCTGCCGGTGGCTGGTCGCTCTGGGCACGAGACAGGCACGGGCCTGAGTGATCATGGAGTTCTCTACGCTCAGTGATCACCGGAGGGCCCGTGCCTGCTGTGCCATCTTGCCTGCTCGAACCCCTGTGGGACCAGTTCGCCGCCCTGCTGCCCGCGCGCGATGACTATGCGCCGACTCACCCGCTGGGCTGTCACCGTCGCCGGGTCCCGGACCGGATCGTCTTCGAGCACATCGTGCGGGCCCTGGTCCACGGCACCGGATACGAGCGGATCGCCAGTCAGGGCTGCTCGGACCGCACCATCCGACGCCGCGTCAAACTCTGGTCACAGATGGGCATATCAGAGCAGGTCCACGCCCTGGCGCTCCAGGCGTACGACCGGATGATCGGCCTCGGACTGGCCGAGATCTCCGTGGACGGCTGCATCACGAAAGCTCCCTCGGGTGGCGAGAAAGCCGGACGCTCCCCGGTCGACCGGGGCAAGCAGGGGCTGAAGCGATCGGTGGCCTCCGACGCGGCCGGGGTCCCTCTCGGGATCGTCTCCGCAGGCGCCAACCGGCACGACTCACCGCTCCTCGGCCCCACCCTCGGAGCAACGAAAGCCCAGGTAGGAGCGCTCCCAGAGCAAGTGAACATCAATCTCGACCGCGGCTACGACAGCGCCAGGACCCGTGCCTTGCTCGACGAGTTCGGCTTCACCGGCGAGATCGCCCGCAAGGGCGTGCCCGCACCGATCCAGGCCGGCAAGCGGTGGGTGGTCGAGCGTTCACACTCGTGGATGAACGGCTACGGCAAGCTGCGGCGCTGCACCGAGAAGGACGGCAGCGCCGTGGACTTCTACCTCTACCTCGCCGCCGCTTTCGTCACGCTCCGCATGCTCATCCGACGCTCGACGAGCCGCTATCGCTGGGACGGCCGCCCCACCACCCGACGCCTCAAGTGATCCATTTGCCGGTCGGTCTTAGTGCATCGGTGCAGGTGGGACGCCATGCTGGTGGCGGTTTTGGGTGGGTAGGCTCCTGGGGTGCATGAGGGGATTCGCCCCGATCTGATGATGCGCCAGATGATCTCGGGACATGGCAACGGGGCTCCCGGTAGGACAGAAGATCGACCAAGATCCGACTGTCTGCAAGGGAGCCCCGTTGGGCGCTCAGTCTGCCATCGATGCTGCTTCAATCGTCATGTCGACGCCCCGGCCGACGTCTCCTCGAAGACCGCGAAGGAGGGTGGAGCCGCAGTTCGGCGACCGGATCCGGCTCGGCGTACTCACCGGGGAGATCACCCCCGAAGTGGTCGACGAGGTACTGGAGTTGACCGGAAGGGCCGAGCGCCGCCGCAGGCTCCTGCCGGCCCGCGCGGTGGTCTACTTCGTCCTGGCTCTGTGCTTGTTCAGCAGCTCCGACAGCACTGGGCCGCCGGGTTACCGGGTGGTCCGGCGGACCCTGACCGAGAAACTGCGGCACCTGCCGGGCGGCCTCGTCCAGCGCCTGCCCACCAGTTCGGCCCTCACCAGAGCCCGCCAGCGCCTGGGCGACAAGCCGTTCCAGGCGCTCTTCGAACGCCGGTGCGGCGCTCAGGCGACACCCACGACCCCGGGAGCGTTCGCCTTCGGCCTGCGGCTGGTTGCCTGGGACGGCACCGCGCTGGACGTGCCGGACACCCCCGAGAACGCTGCCGCGTTCGGATTCACCGGCCGCGACGGCACGAACAAGAGCGGAAACCCGCAGGTCAGACTGATGGCCCTGATCGAGTGCGGCACCCACGCCATCATCGACGCAGCCTTCGACTCGATCGCTAGATTCAGCGAGCACAAGCTCGCCCGCCGCCTGCTCGCCTCCCTGCGGCCCGGCATGCTGCTGCTGGCCGACCGCAACTTCGCCGGCCATGAACTGTGGGGCCTGGTCGAGGCGACCGGCTGCCACCTCGCCTGGCGGATCAAGAAGAACCTCGTCCTGCCACCCCTGTGGGTTCTGCCCGACGGCTCGTACGTGTCCGTCATGCCCACCCCCGCCGAGGGCCAGCGTCTGGGCAATGCCCGCTTCCACGGCCGCACCCCGGCAAGGCTGCCCCATGGACACCTCGTGCGCATCATCGACTACACCGTGACCGTCCGGTCCCAGGACGAGTCGGCCCAGGTGGAGAAGTTCCGGCTGGCGACCAGCCTGCTCGACCACCGGCAGGCGCCCGCACGGCAGTTGTCCCAGCTCTACCACCAACGCTGGGGTGCGACACGAAGTCGCACGAGACTGAGTGAACTACCGGCTCTGTCGCTGATCTTGTGATCGGGCGATCTCCGGGCGGCGCGGCTGTGATCATGATTCGCGTGTACTTCGCGGAGCTTCGAGGCGCTTCTTCCTCATCTGACGGGTGTCGTGGTGGAGTTGGTGGAGCGGTCGGTCGGCGGGATCACCCTGCATGCCCGCGCGCGTGCGGCCGATGGGCTGTGCCCGCACTGCGGCAGTTCCTCGGGACGAGTGCACGGCCGGTATCTGCGACGGTTGTCGGATGCGGCGATCAGCGGCGCCCGGGTGGTGATCGAGCTGCTGGTTCGCCGGTTCCGGTGCCTCAACGCCGCTTGCGCGGCAGTGACGTTCGTCGAACAGGTTGCCGGGCTGACCAGCCCGCATGCCCGCTTCACCCCGCTGCTGCGCGGGATGCTGACCAGCATCGCGGTGGCGCTGGCCGGGCGGCCGGGGAGCCGGCTCGCGGCGGCTCTCGGAGTTCCGGTGGCGAAGGACACGCTGTTACGCCTCTTGCGGGCCCTTCCAGAGCAACCTGTCGGGCAGGTTAGGGTGCTGGGGGTTGATGATTTCGCGCTGTGCAAGGGCGATTCGTACTCGACAATCTTGGTGGACTTGGAACAACGGCGCCCGGTCGACGTACTGCCGGGACGTGAGGCTGAACCGCTGGCCGCCTGGCTCGCCGGCCACCCCGAGGTAGAGATCATCTGCAGGGACCGTGGCGGAGCCTATGCCGAAGGCGCCCGCACCGGCGCCCCGCAGGCGGCGCAGATTGCCGACGGCTGGCATTTGTGGAAGAACCTCGGCGATGCGGTGGAGAAGACCGTCGGCGCGCATCATGCCTGCGTCCGGACGGTGTTCGCGAAGACCATACCGGTCAACCGGCCGCTCGAAGACGACATCTGGCAGACTCCGCCGCCCGCGGCCGACGCGACGCTCGACGTCTGCGGGCGTGAACGCCGCCTGGTGACGCGGACGAAGGAGCGGTACGCCGCCGTGCAGCAGCTCCTGACCGATGGCGATTCGCTGGAAGCGATCTGCCGGACACTCAGGCTGGACCGGTCCACCGTGCGCCGCTTCGCCCGCGCTACCAGCATCGACGAACTGCTGGTCAACGCGACGAACAGAGTCAGCATTCTCGACCCGTACACGGCTCACCTCCATCAGCGGTGGAACGACGGCTGCCGCGACAGCGCACAACTCCACGAGGAGATCCGGGCCTTGGGCTTCCGGGGCAGCATCCAGACCACCCGGCGCTACCTTCGCCCCTTCAAATCCTTTACCGCTGCACCGGCAGAACCGCGTCCGGCTCCTCGGCCCCGCCGCGTCGTCAGATGGATCACGACGAACCCCGGCAATCTCCCGGACGAGGACGCCCTCGCACTCAAAGAGATCCGTGCCAGCTGTCCCGAACTGGACGCGGTCACCCAGCACGTCCGCGACTTCGCAATGATGATGCGGGACCTGACCGGCAGCGAACTCCCCGCCTGGATGGAGCGCGTCGAACACGACGACCTGCCCGCACTGCACTCCCTGGTCAACGGCCTACGCAGGGACCAGGACGCCGTCATCGCCGGCCTGTCCAGCTCCTGGAGCTCCGGCCAGGTCGAGGGCCAGAACACGAGGGTGAAACGGATCAAAAGGGATGGATACGGCCGGGCCAACTTCGACCTCCTCCGCATCCGGATCCTGCACCGATCCTGACCCACCCGATCACAAGATCAGCGACAGATGCCGAATTACGTGACGCTGATCATGCAGATCGTGGGGAATTCTTTGACCGCTGACAGGCGTCGGTTCCGGACAATTGTCCCTCACCGCCCAGCGTGTCCCGCGTCGTGGACCGGGACCCGTCGGTGGCAACGCTCCGAGCCACCATCAGCAGCCGACCACGCCGGGAAACCCGCGGTCCGTCGGTCACCTCCGGATGTTTCCACGCCCGGATCAACGTCTCCTGCACCACGTCCTCCGCGGCGGCCCGGTCGCCGGTCAGTCGCGTCGCGTACGCCAACAGAGCCTTGCCGTGCTCCGCGTACAGCGCCCGGATCAGGACCTCGTCGCTCGTGGCCTTTGAGGCACGAGACCGAAGAATCGCCATCTAAGTCACTCCATCCCCCGTCGGTTCACCCGCTCATACGAGGCTTCGCCCGTCCCTTGCCCGATGAGCAGTCCTCGTCGGCGGGGGTCGCCACCGACGTGGATCTGGATGAATTCCCTTGATCACTTGTAGGCGCCTCGTACAGAAAGAGAAGCCGGTAAACACGGACAACGCGAGCACAACGCCATTGATGAGTGACGCGGTCTGTCCGAAAAAATCCCCGTTACGGATCTCGGAACGATGTTCGGTTTTACGGTGTGCCACAAGGGGAACGAACGATACGACCCGCTGCCTGAGTAAGAGAACACGCCGCGTGTCTACAACTCGTTTACGACCACTTCACGGATCGTCGACGTCTGCCCCCACGCACGCCTGAGCCTGGATCCACCGGCTTGATGCCTGTGGATAGTTTCTCCGGAAACGAAGAAGTGCCTTGTGACCTGCGATGATGGGGTTTCTCTAGGACCACATCAGGCACGATCGGCAAGGCACTTCCGAGATGCAATCCTCCCATGCCGCGGCGGCGGTCTCTTCCACGTTCGATGATCCGAACCTGGTCGCGTACGGCGGGCTGGAGCCGGTGGTGCGGCTGGCCGAGCGGTGCGGTCTGCCGACGTTGGCCGGGGAGCACATCAGGCTGCCGGTCTCGAAGGACGGCACCGGCTCCTTCCCCGCCGCGAAGCTGATGTCGCTGGTGGGCGGTATGGCCGCGGGCGCCGACAGCATCGCGGACATGGACCGGCTACGGCATGGCGCGATGGGCCGCCTGTTCTCCGGGGTGCGGGCCCCGTCCACGCCGAGGTCGTTCCTGCGCTCCTTCACGCACGGGCATGTGAAGCAACTGCATGCCGTGGCACGCCGGTTCCTGCCCGAACTGGCCCGTCACACCCCGTTGCTGCCCGGCGCGGACCAGGTCGCCTACGCGGACATCGACGACACCATCCGCCGCACCTACGGCTACGCCAAACAGGGTGCAGGCTACGGATACAGCAAGGTCAAGGGCCTGAACGCGTTGCTCGGCATCGTTTCCACACCCCTGTCCGCCCCCGTGATCGCCGCCACCAGGCTGCGCAAAGGGCCCTCGAACTCAGCGCGCGGGGCGGCAGCGTTCGCGGCCGAGACCATCCGCACCGCCCGCGCCTGCGGCGCGAGCGGCCTGCTGGTGGTGCGGGCGGACTCCGCGTTCTACGGCGCCGACGTCGTGAACTCCTGCCGGGCGCTGGGCGCGCGCTTCTCCGTCACCATGCGGATGAACGCTTCCGTCAAGGCCGCCATCGCCCACATCGATGAGACCGCCTGGACGCCGATCAAGTACCCCAAGGCTGTTTGGGACGAGGAGGGCCAGTGCTGGATCTCCGACGCCGAGATAGCCGAGGTCCCCTACACCGCGTTCACTTCCAAGCCGAAGAAACAACAGGTCACCGCCCGTCCGATCGTGCGCCGCGTCAAACGCCTGAACCCTGACGCCGTCCCCGCCGGGCAGGGCAGCCTGTTCGACACCTGGCGCTACCACGCCGCGTTCACCGACTCCCCGCTCGCCTTGAGGGATGCCGAGCGTGATCACCGCCGGCACGCTGTCGTCGAGCAGGTGATCGCCGATGTCAAGAACAGCGCCTTCGCCCACGCACCGTCCGGCCGCTTCCAGGCCAATGCTGCATGGCTCGCCCTGGCGGCCCTGGCACACAACCTGACCCGCGCCGCCGGCGCCCTGGCCGGAACATTCCATGCCAGAGCGACCACCGCCACCATCCGTGACCACCTGATCAACGTGCCCGCCCGCCTGGCCCGATCCGCCCGCCGCCTCACCCTGCACCTGCCCGAACGCTGGCCCTGGAGCGAGGACTTCACCCAACTCTTCAGCACGGTGCATGCGCCACCAGCCTTCTGACGCTCCCTGACCAACCCGCCCGAAAGGGCCCGAGACCTGTGGACAAGTGGAAGAGCTGGGCAGACCAGCGGCCACCCCATATCCGAATCCGCAGCCCAGCCCAGACACGGCCTGCACGACCCCGAAACGATCACACCGGAATCACGCCGGTGGATCCGGGCTGAGACGACGACAACGACACGTCGGACGGCGACGAACCGCGGCGCGGCTAAGACCGACCGGCAAATGGATCACTTGAGGCGTCGGGTGGTGGGGCGGCCGTCCCAGCGATAGCGGCTCGTCGAGCGTCGGATGAGCATGCGGAGCGTGACGAAAGCGGCGGCGAGGTAGAGGTAGAAGTCCACGGCGCTGCCGTCCTTCTCGGTGCAGCGCCGCAGCTTGCCGTAGCCGTTCATCCACGAGTGTGAACGCTCGACCACCCACCGCTTGCCGGCCTGGATCGGTGCGGGCACGCCCTTGCGGGCGATCTCGCCGGTGAAGCCGAACTCGTCGAGCAAGGCACGGGTCCTGGCGCTGTCGTAGCCGCGGTCGAGATTGATGTTCACTTGCTCTGGGAGCGCTCCTACCTGGGCTTTCGTTGCTCCGAGGGTGGGGCCGAGGAGCGGTGAGTCGTGCCGGTTGGCGCCTGCGGAGACGATCCCGAGAGGGACCCCGGCCGCGTCGGAGGCCACCGATCGCTTCAGCCCCTGCTTGCCCCGGTCGACCGGGGAGCGTCCGGCTTTCTCGCCACCCGAGGGAGCTTTCGTGATGCAGCCGTCCACGGAGATCTCGGCCAGTCCGAGGCCGATCATCCGGTCGTACGCCTGGAGCGCCAGGGCGTGGACCTGCTCTGATATGCCCATCTGTGACCAGAGTTTGACGCGGCGTCGGATGGTGCGGTCCGAGCAGCCCTGACTGGCGATCCGCTCGTATCCGGTGCCGTGGACCAGGGCCCGCACGATGTGCTCGAAGACGATCCGGTCCGGGACCCGGCGACGGTGACAGCCCAGCGGGTGAGTCGGCGCATAGTCATCGCGCGCGGGCAGCAGGGCGGCGAACTGGTCCCACAGGGGTTCGAGCAGGCAAGATGGCACAGCAGGCACGGGCCCTCCGGTGATCACTGAGCGTAGAGAACTCCATGATCACTCAGGCCCGTGCCTGTCTCGTGCCCAGAGCGACCAGCCACCGGCAGGCATCACCAATTGCCGGTCGGGGCCCGTATTTCAATAAGTGCTCGGCAGAGGGGTGTTGGTGGGAGTCTGAGATATGACCCCGTGTCTGTCAGGCCGCGCTGCCACCCGTGCTCTGCGGACTAAGTTCGAGCAAATCCTGCCGCACTTCGATGAGCGCCGCCGTCGGTTGTACCTGGCCAGTGAGGCGACGGCCCTCGGCCGCGGCGGGATCGTCCGGGTCGCCGCCGCCTCCGGCACCAGCACTGCCACCATCGCGCGAGGTATCGCCGAGTTGGCCGGTTGCTCCTCACCGACCCGACGGGTTCGGGCTCCAGGCGCCGGCCGCAAGCGGCTGACAGACACCGACTCCGGTCTGCTGCCCGCGCTGGAGTCGCTGATCGAGCCGCACACCCGAGGCGACCCCGTCTCCCCGCTGCGGTGGACCACGCTGTCGTTACGGGCCCTGGCCTCGGCCCTCACCACACAGGGCCACCCGATCAGCGCTTCAACCGTCGGACACCTGCTGCACACCCTGGGCTACAGCCTGCAGGGAACCGCGAAGACAACAGAGGGCATCAGCCATCCGGACCGCGATGCCCAGTTCACCCACCTCAATGCCACCGCTACCGAGTTCCTCAACGACGCCCAGCCGGTGATCAGCGTCGACACCAAGGCCAAGGAATGGCTCGGCAACCGGGACCGGCCCGGTCGCACCTGGCGGCCGGGCAAGAACGCGATCAAGGTGGACTGCCACACGTTCACCACCAACGACCAGCCCATGGCGATCCCCTACGGGATCTACGACATTGCCAACAACAGCGGATGGGTCAACGTCGGCACCGACCACGACACCGCCCAGTTCGCGGTGGAGTCCATCCGACGCTGGTGGCAGCACCGCGGACGGACGGACCACCCGAATGCCGGCAGGCTCCTGATCACCGCCGACTCCGGCGGCTCCAACGACCCCCGCCGCTGGACCTGGAAAAGCAACCTTGCCACCTTCGCACGAGAGAGCGGCCTGGAGATCACGGTCTGTCACCTACCTCCCGGAACTTCGAAAGTCGGGTAGCCGGAGGGAGTCACACCCTCCGGCTCCCACAGATCCGTACGTGACGATCTCTCGTCATACGGCTCTTGTCGTCCTGATCACCAGGCCAAGGAGGGGGAACTGATCCATCTCCACTGCGCGAACATCCCCGGGCGGCGCTTGGCTGCCCTCTGGAAGGCCGCGATGGCCTTCCTCATCGCGCGAAACCGTCTGTACTTGTTGCGTAGCCAGCGCACCAGGTAGGCGTTGATGCGCATCAGAATTGGATACAAGGCCGATCGATAGAACCGGCCGTAGTACTGCATCCAGCCCGCGACGATCGGATTGATCCGCTGCGCGAGTTCTTCCACGGTGAGGTTGACCCGCCGGTGAAGCCGCCAGGAGCGGACCTCCTCGCCGAGTCGTTTGAGGGCGTCCCTGCTGACCGCGGGACGGAACGACCATCTGATGCGGCCGTTCTTGTCCCGCATCTGGCGCTGTTGGAGCGTGAACCCCAGGAACGTGAAAGACGTGTGCTCGTACGAGCCGCGCCGCAATCCGTCCCGGCAGTACACGATCCGGGTCTTGGCCGGGTGCAGACACAGCCCGACCTCGGCCATCCTGTCCGAGAGCGCGGCCAGCACTTGGTGGGCCTGGCGCTCGGTGACGCAGTGCACGACCGCATCGTCCGCATAGCGTTCGAACGAGACAGCAGGGAACTCCCGGGCCATCCAGACGTCGAACGCGTAGTGCAGGAACAGGTTCGCCAAAACGGGAGAAACCGGGGCTCCTTGTGGCGTCCCGCACTTCCGTTCCAGCAGGGTGCCGTCGGGCATCTTGAGCGGGGCAGCAAGCCACCTCCGCACATACAGCTTCACCCAAACGGCGTCGGTGTGCGCTACCACCGCCTTGACCAGGAGGTCCCAGGGCACACTGTCGAAGAACTGGGAGATGTCGAACTCGACAACCCAGTCCCGTTTCCAGCTGCGTTCCCGACACTTCTCCACGGCGTCCAAGGCGGACCGTCCGGGCCGGTATCCGAAGCTGTCCGGATGGAAAATAGGATCCACCCTCCGCACCAGATGCCGGGCCACGACGGCCTGAGCCACACGATCAGCGACGGCGGGAATCCCGAGGGTTCTCTCGCCGCCTCCATGTGGCTTGGGAATGGCCACCGCACGCACCGGCGGAGGAAAGTAGGAGCCCGACGACATCCGGTTCCAGACCTTGTAGAGGTTGTTCTTCAGGTCTTTCTCGAAGTCGGCGATGCTCTGTCCGTCCACTCCCGGTGCCCCCTTGTTAGCCCTGACTTCCTCCCATGCTTCCTTGACTTCCCACTTAGAAATCTCAAACGGCTTGGCCTGCGACTTCAACTGGCTCACCGAACTCCTCCCGGACACCGTCCGGTTGATGCGATCAACTCAGTCACGGACGACCCGGCCCCTTCGCTCCACCCCCGTTATAGGGGCTTCTCCACTACTACGAGCCGGTCCGCCGGCGCGTCCCGCATCGGTACTCGGCCCCTTCACGGCACAACCGCTCGGGGTGCTCCCTCTCGCGCGCCCCTACCAGGACGGGCTGTATCGGTACGCGCCTTCTCCAGTTCCACATGACCGCAGCAGATCAGGTTCACGTCGTCTCCATGCCGGACACCGCCTGGCCAGTCGACGGGCTCCCGCCAGGCTTATCCCGGGACGGTTCCAAGCTCCCCGGTTTTGATGTCGTCGGAATCTTTTCGACACGTCAGCAACGATTCACTTGCGTTCGTCTCCCTGATCCCCACCTGACGCCTCTTGGACGCCTTTTCCTCATCGCTCACCACGACAGTCTTCGGCTAACGCGGCATGAGGCGGTTTGAAGTCTCCCCCCGCAGGGCGACTTCGAAGGGCCAATCCTTCATCGGTCACGCAGCACTGCTTCGAGTAACTCGTCCTACATCGAATTCCCCTCTGCATTCAGGACACACTGGAACAAAATAGAGCATCGTATGTTCTGCCACATCACCGCGAACTGGCGGGGGCGACCGCTGACCAGCTACCAGGTCGTCCTCGAGACCATCGCCGCCACAACAACCAAGACCGGCCTAACCATCGGGGCCGAACTGGACACCGGCAGCTACGACCTCGGCATCAGCGTCACACCCGCCGAGTTCCACACCCTTCCGATCACACCCAACGCCTTCCACGGCGACTGGAACTACACACTGTCTCCCGAGCCACCGCGAACGCCCGACGCGCCGGCAACCACTCACCGGACCGACCCGGCCCTGACCATGATGCTCACCGATCCAGCCCTGACCGGCATGTCACGAACCGCCTTTGAGCATTTGGTGGCGGTCTCGGAACCCTTCTGGGACGCCATGGCCGAGGCGGCATTCCAGCGACGCTTCCACCGCCCACGCAGCTACCGACACCCGCAGACCAGCAGCGTGGACCACACCCACCGGCTCCTGGCAGCCATCCTGCGCCGCCGCAGAGCGGTGACCATGACCTTCCTGGCCCAACTACTGGGCGTCAACCGCACCAACCTGTCCATCCAGTACCAGGACGCAAAACGGCTCCTGGACCTGCACCGGATCCTCGTCACGCCGATACCCGGATCACCCGCCCGCACATTGGAACAGCTACACGCCCGAACAACCCCCGCGGAAACCCGTCGCTGACAGTTATTGAAATACGGGCCCTCGGTCTAAGCGAAAATTGCCTACGAGCCGACGGTTTCCGGGCACAACGCCGGAGAACCGCTCGTCGCATCGAGCCCACACACTTCCATGCAAGGACCTCGGCGTCGGCGTACCCCCCCCCAGAGACTGCCTGCATCCGCCGTCGACGCCCCGGCCCGTCAGCACCTGGCTGCTAGGAGTTGTCTTCAAAACTCACGCCCACATCAGCAGGGATGCGAGGGTGACGGCTGCCTGTGAGGCGACCCCTGTGGTGTGGACACTCTGACAATGGATCTTGCAGATCCGAGGGAAGGTGTCCTGGTGGGACGTAGGTCTCCGTATCCGGTGGAGTTCAGGAACGATGCCGTCGCGCTGTACCGCGCGGCGGGCGGGAAGCGCACGTACGCGGCGGTCGCGGCGGATGTCGGGGTGACCGGCGAGACCCTGCGGAGCTGGGTGCGCCAGGCCGACGAGCACGCGGGCCGTGATCACAGCAGCGGCGAGCAGAGCGCGGAGAGCCGGAACGAGGAACTGGCCCGGCTGCGCGCGGAGAACGGCCGGCTCCGCAAGGCAGAGAAGGAATGGGAACTCGAGCGGGAGATCCTGCGCCGGGCAGCCGCCTATTTCGCGAAGGAGATGAAGTGAAGACCCACCGCTGGGACTTCGTCTCCGCCCACGCGGAAGTCTTCGGCGTTCAGCGGATATGCCGGGTCCTGCAGGTCTCGCGCTCGGGCTACTACCGGTGGCTCGCCGGTGCGAAGGTCCGTCGAGAGCGGCAGGCCGCCGACGACGCCCTGCTCGTGGAGATCCGGGAGATCCATACCGAGCACAAGGGCACCTACGGAGTCCGGCGCATCCATGCCGAGCTGCGTGGCTTCGGGCACACCATCAACCGCAAGCGCGTCGAGCGCCTGATGCGCCGGCACGGTATCGAGGGCCGGCACCTGCGGCGCCGCAAGCGCACCACGGTCCCCGACCGGCTTGCACCACCGGCCCCGGATCTCGTCCAACGCAACTTCTCCGCCAGACAGTTGAACGAGAAGTGGTGCGGCGACATCACATACGTCCAGGTCGGCGGGACGTGGCTGTATCTCGCCTGCGTCATCGACATCTGTTCACGCCGGGTGCTCGGCTGGTCGATGGCCACGCACATGCGCACGGAACTGGTCATCGACGCCCTGGAGATGGCCGTGGCGACCCGCGGCGGCCACGTGGGCGGGGTGATCTTCCATGCGGACAGGGGCTCGCAGTACACGTCGGCCGCGTTCGCGCAGGTCTGCAACGGTTTCGGGATCCACAGGAGCATGGGCCGGGTCGGCTCGAGCTACGACAACGCCCTCGCCGAGTCGTTCTGGCAGGGACTCAAGAGGGAGACGATGTACCAGAGGCTGTTCTCCACGATGCCTCAGGCGAGGCTGGAGATCTTCCAGTGGCTCACCTACTACAACGCCCGCAGGCGCCACAGCGCCCTCAACTACCTCTCGCCAGTCGAATTCGAACAACAACAGCAGAGAGCACGTAAACTCACACTCGCAGCATGAACCCCCGTGTCCACACTCCGGGGGACACCTCACACGGCCCGGGCGGAACCGGAGAGCCCGTAGCCGCCCTCCTCAGGCCGGGAAACGCGGGCTCCAACACGGCCGCCGACCACATCACCATCGCCCAACTTGCCCTGGCACAGCTGCCGAAGCATTATCGGCGGGGGCGCCAGACGCTGATCCGCACGGATTCCGCGGGCGGCACCCACGACTTCGTGTCCTGGCTCGCCCAGCGGGGGCGCTGGCTGTCCTACTCGGTCGGCATGGTGATCACGGAAGCGATCCACGAACACGTGCTGAAGGTCCCCGCCTCGGCCTGGACCCCGGCCGTCGAGAGCGACGGTGAGGCCCGTGATGGGGCCTGGGTCGCCGAGCTCACCGGCAAGCTCCTGGACGGCTGGCCGAAGGGCATGCGACTGATCGTGCGAAAGTAACGGCCCCATCCTGGCGCCCAGTTGAGGATCACGGACGCGGACGGCCTGCGAATCACATGCTTCGCGACCAACACCCCCCACCGGCCGATCTCCGCCCTCGAGCTCCGTCACCGGCTGCGGGCCCGGGCCGAGGACCGCATCCGGGCCGCCCGGGCCACCGGCCTGCGCAACCTGCCGCTCCACACCTCAGCCCAGAACAAGGTCTGGCTCGAGATCGTCCAGATCGCCCTCGACCTGCTGGCCTGGATGCCCATGCTCGCTCTCACCGGCAAGGCCCGACTCTGGGAACCCCGCCGCCTGCGATTCCGTCTGTTCTCCGCAGCCGCCCAGCTCGTCACCACCGGCCGACGCAAGATTCTCCGCCTCGCCCGACACTGGCCCTGGACCAGCGAGATCACCGCCGCCCTCGAACGGCTCGCGCTCCTACCCACACCCGCTTGACCAGCAACTTCCCACCACCCCGACGACAACACCACCCGCCCCGGGCAGTGGAACCCGGCGCCCACCCGACGCGACAACCGGGCCGCTGGCCTGCCCACCACCAGCTTCGGAAAGCAAAGGGCCCACCGACTCCGTCGGCGGACCCTCACGAAAGATCGAGGCTAGGAATCGGTGGCCAACTCGACGAAGCTCGTTGAACCCGGTTATCCCCGCGCTCGTAGTATGCATGAGAGTAGGACTCTATCCTATTTGTTTACATAGAGACACGAAGGGTGCCTAAAATGCCATCAAAGGAAATCGAAGAGTTGGCTGATGATGTCATGCGCTGGTGGCAGAATAGGGAAACAGCGAGGGCAGGGGACGGCAAAGAGATCCCTGTCAGTCAAGTATCCGAAGTGGCCAAAGCGATTTACGAGAAAAATGCAACTTTCACCCAGCGCCTGACGGATCGCAAGACAACAAAAATGGCGGCGACTAAGTTGGTTGAGAACTATAGAGCTCAACAAAATCACGAGGCCCGAGAGAGGGAGAGTCGAGAGCGGCAAGAGTACCTGCGTCTCGATCTAAGGACCGACGAAATCCGCCAAAGATCCCAGAACACCCTTGATCAGTATGATGCAAAAACCTACACGAGCACAATGAAGTGGCAGCAGGCCCGCGAACAGCAGAAAGGCATCATTCGAGCAACTAAAAGCGAAATAGAGGAGCGAATAAGGAAATCAGATGCATCCTTGGGTGGCCTGAGGAAAAATCCACAGATCAAGAGCCTGGCAGATGCCGCAGCGGCAGACTATAGAAGCAGTCAAAGTCAAATGGAGGCCGAGATGTCTGATGAGATAAAAAAGCTGGAGTTGCGCGTAGAGGCCGTTGAACGCTTCTGTGAAATAGGCCGAGATCAACAGCGACCCCGCCTAGAGAATGATACTACTTTTACTGCAGCAGAGAACGCTTTGATGCAGCACCTGAAGACGCATGAGGATAGCATCTCGCAAATTGTTACCCATTTGCAGGTGCGCAACCAAATGTATGAGGACAACAAAGAACGCTGGCGGGGCGCTTATATAGCGCGGATCGGAGATATCAAGACGCAGCATACTGAGTCGGTGGCAATTTCGGCATCTCGCCATCCTGCTCCTGGCGCTGGCAGCCCGGGAAGTGCAGGAGCCGGTGCGGCGTCGGTATCGAACAACGTGCCGAATATGAGGCGCCCTCGTGCTCAAGGCCTCTAGATTATCATTGCTTGAGGGGTCGTCGACGTTCCGATGCGGACAGTGCCATTGCAAATTCAGGCGAGGCGATCGGTGCGGAGTCAGGCATTTCTGATAGACACTGAGCTGTTTCAGAGTGGCCACTGATTCCTACCGGTAGTTCGTTAATTCCGGCTGTAGAGGTAAATACCGTGTCCGCAGGTGACCGCGTTGATCAGGGCCTGGAGCTCGGAGGGTGGGTCCTTGAGCTTTTTCCAACCTCACGTTGACGCGTGATGAAGGACGAGGACGGCCTTCACCATGTCGGTGATCCGGTTGGTGCTGCAGCGGAGCTTCCGCAGAAGACGCCAGTCCTTGAGCGTGGCCATAGCTCGTTCGCCGACGCATCGGATCTTGGCGTGACTGGTGTTGTGGCGGCGCTTCCACCCCTTCAGACGGCGACCGCGGAACGGGACTCGAACAGGCCCGCCGGCGCCTTGATACGCCTTGTCCGCCCAGCACTTCAGGCCCGCCTCGGTGAGCGCGTCGATGATTCCGTGGAAGGCGGACGCACCGTCAGCCGGCTGCGGGTGCCGGACAAGACCACCGAGGTCACCGGCTTCACGAAGCTGCTTGCAACACCACCCGACCACCAGGACTAGGACGGTGGCCGCGGAGCGGTCTCGCAGGCCGGGGCCGTGCTGTTGGTGGAAACGGTCCGCAAGAGCGGCTTGGATACGGCAATATCGGCGGCCTTGGCGCCGTGGCGCAGGGCACGGGCGGTGCACGATCCGGGCAAGATCCTGCTCGATGTGGCGCTCGCGGGGCTTTGGGCGGCGACTGTCTGTCCGATATCGCCATGCTGCGGGCCGGGTCGGCCGTGTTCGGGCCGGTGGCCTCCGACCCGACGGTCTCCCGCCTGGCCGGCACACTCGCCACGAGCGGGAAGCGCGCGCTGACCGCGATCCGCCGGACCTGCGCCGACGTCCGCGGCATGTCTGGGCGTTGGCCGGGGACACCGCCCCTGACCAGGGCGGGCAGGTGACCGTGGGCCTGGACGGGGTGCTGGTGATCGCGCACTCGGACAAGCAGGACGCCGCGGCGACCTGGAAGCGGACGTTCGGCCATCATCCGATCATGGGGTTCGTCGACCACGGGGCGGGCGGCGCTGGCGAGCCGGTGGCGGGCCTGCTCAGAGCGGGGAACACGGGCAGTAACACCGCCGCCGACCACATCACCGCCACCCGACTGGCCCTGGCTCAGCTCCCGAAGAGGTTCCGGCGCGGGCGCCGCACACTGATCCGCACCGACTCCGGCGGCGGCACCCACGAGTTCGTCAACTGGCTCGCGGCGCGCGGGGCCGGTGGCTGTCGTACTCGGCCGGCATGACCATCACCGGCACCGTCCACCAGGCTGTGCTGAAGGTCCCAGTCACCGCCTGGACACCGGCGGCCGAGCCCGGCGGCGAGGTCCGCGACGGCGCCTGGGCGGCAGAGACCGGCGGGGACCGCCTGAAGGGATGGCCGAAGGGCATGCGGCTGACCGTCCGCAGGGAACGCCCGCACCCCGGAGCCCGGTTGCGTTTCACCGACGCCGACGGCATGCGCCTGACCTGCTTCGCCACCAACACTCCCGGCGAGGCCATCGCCGGGCTCGACCGCGCCACCGCCAGCGCGCCCGCTGCGAGGACCGCATCCGGGACGCCCGCTCCACCGGCCTGCGCAATCTTCCCCTGCACAGCTTCGCGCAGAACCAGATCTGGCTGGAGACCGTCCAGCTCGCCCTGGACCTGCCGGCCTGGACGCCGATGCTGGCCCTGACCGGCAAGACCCGCCACTGGGAACCGAAGAAGCCCCGCTTCCGCCTGCTCTCAGCCGCCGCACAACTCGTCACCACCGGCCGCCGCCGCTACCTCCGCCTCGCGGCGCACTGGCCCTGGCCGACGCGATTACCGCAGCGGCCGACCGACTCCAAGCTCTGCCGAACCCCGGCTGAGCAGCATCCTCAAGCCCCTGCGGACAGCATCACCCACCGAAACAGTGGAACCCGGCGCCCACCCGACGCGACAACCGGGCCACCACCATTCCCACAACCAGCCCGCAACAGAGAAACGGCCCGCCGGAGAACCGACGGACCGTCATGCAAGATCGAGGTCAGCTGATGCGGGCGTAGCCGTAGTTGACCAATTTTTTGACGTCCGCGGTGCGTGCGGCCGCGGAGGGGGCGGTCAGGACCGCGCCCATGACCGACTCACCGTTCTTCGTTGCGGCGAAGACGAGGCAGTACTTGGCCGAGGTGCCTGAGCCGGTCTTCACGCCCAGTGTGCCGTTCCATCCGAGCAGTGTGTTGGTGTTCGACCAGGTGCTCATCGTGCGTGTGGAGCCGGTCTTGGTGACTGTCCTGGGCCGGTACGACGTGGACTTTACGACGGACTTGAACGTGGACGACTTCATCGCACTGCGGGCAAGGAGCGTCAGATCCTTCGGCGTCGAGTAGTTCGAGCCCTTGCTTATGCCGTCGAACGAGTCGAAGTGCGTTTTCGTCATACCGAGTTGCTTCGCCTTGGCGTTCATCTTGGTGATGAAGTTCTTGGTGCGTGCCGACACCGTCGAGCCTGTGCCGAACTTGTCCGCGAGGGCCATCGCGGCATCGCAGCCGGACGGCAGCAGCATCCCGTAGAGCAGCTGGCGGACAGTGGCCTTGTCACCGACGATCAGGTGGGCCGACGAGGCCCCCTGGGAGACGATGTAGTCGCTGTATGCCTTCTTGATCGTGACCTTGGAGTTCAGATCCAGGTTCGATTGGGTCAGTACGACCTTCGCGGTCATGATCTTCGTGGTGGAGGCGGTGAGCCGCTTCGTGCCGGCGGCCTTGCTGAACAGCGTCATGCCCGTGGTGCTGTTCATCAAGTATCCGCCCTTGGCGGTGATGGTGGGCGTCGCGACAGCCTGCGCCGGTGCCGCGGCGAGGGCACCGGTGGCAAAAACTGTACCCGCCGTGAAGGCGACGGCCGCGGCCCTGCGCACGCGCATGTGCTTGATGCCGGTATTCAAGTCAATTGCCTCGACTTCCTTCAATTGCGTTGCTGTGCAGCTGAGTTGCATGAGTCCGAAAGAATCGACTCCATGTGTGACACGCGTACGGCATCAGTGACCGTTCGATTTGGAAAAGCGATGTACGTCACGTCCCGCCGCGGCGGAGGCGGGGGGTGCCTGTTGAGTGAGGTGTCCCCCGGAGTGTGGACACGGGGGTTCATGCTGCGAGTGTGAGTTTACGTGCTCTCTGCTGTTGTTGTTCGAATTCGACTGGCGAGAGGTAGTTGAGGGCGCTGTGGCGCCTGCGGGCGTTGTAGTAGGTGAGCCACTGGAAGATCTCCAGCCTCGCCTGAGGCATCGTGGAGAACAGCCTCTGGTACATCGTCTCCCTCTTGAGTCCCTGCCAGAACGACTCGGCGAGGGCGTTGTCGTAGCTCGAGCCGACCCGGCCCATGCTCCTGTGGATCCCGAAACCGTTGCAGACCTGCGCGAACGCGGCCGACGTGTACTGCGAGCCCCTGTCCGCATGGAAGATCACCCCGCCCACGTGGCCGCCGCGGGTCGCCACGGCCATCTCCAGGGCGTCGATGACCAGTTCCGTGCGCATGTGCGTGGCCATCGACCAGCCGAGCACCCGGCGTGAACAGATGTCGATGACGCAGGCGAGATACAGCCATGTCCCGCCGACCTGGACGTATGTGATGTCGCCGCACCACTTCTCGTTCAACTGTCTGGCGGAGAAGTTGCGTTGGACGAGATCCGGGGCCGGTGGTGCAAGCCGGTCGGGGACCGTGGTGCGCTTGCGGCGCCGCAGGTGCCGGCCCTCGATACCGTGCCGGCGCATCAGGCGCTCGACGCGCTTGCGGTTGATGGTGTGCCCGAAGCCACGCAGCTCGGCATGGATGCGCCGGACTCCGTAGGTGCCCTTGTGCTCGGTATGGATCTCCCGGATCTCCACGAGCAGGGCGTCGTCGGCGGCCTGCCGCTCTCGACGGACCTTCGCACCGGCGAGCCACCGGTAGTAGCCCGAGCGCGAGACCTGCAGGACCCGGCATATCCGCTGAACGCCGAAGACTTCCGCGTGGGCGGAGACGAAGTCCCAGCGGTGGGTCTTCACTTCATCTCCTTCGCGAAATAGGCGGCTGCCCGGCGCAGGATCTCCCGCTCGAGTTCCCATTCCTTCTCTGCCTTGCGGAGCCGGCCGTTCTCCGCGCGCAGCCGGGCCAGTTCCTCGTTCCGGCTCTCCGCGCTCTGCTCGCCGCTGCTGTGATCACGGCCCGCGTGCTCGTCGGCCTGGCGCACCCAGCTCCGCAGGGTCTCGCCGGTCACCCCGACATCCGCCGCGACCGCCGCGTACGTGCGCTTCCCGCCCGCCGCGCGGTACAGCGCGACGGCATCGTTCCTGAACTCCACCGGATACGGAGACCTACGTCCCACCAGGACACCTTCCCTCGGATCTGCAAGATCCATTGTCAGAGTGTCCACACCACAGGGGTCGCCTCACCTGACGGCGACCTGGCCCCGACAACACAGGCCAGGCTCGAAAAGGTTGACCCAGAGGTCAGGGACGCGGACCTCCCGCTGTCAGTCGACCGACGTTCGACCTGTGTTCATGTGTCAGATCGCCACTTCCACATACCGCTTGCCCTGATCGTTCTCCACGACCACGGACTTCACCTGGTCCATGGGCACGGCCGCGAAGCCCGCGAGGTCCACGCCCTGTCCCTGGACTCCCTGTTTCTGTTCCCCCACCACCCAGCTGCCCGCGGTCTCTCGTTCTCCGGACTTGGAGAGCACGATCAGCCGGCACTTCTCGCCGGTCTGAAGACCGCCGACCGCGGCATTGACCCGGACCCATCCCGCGGCGGGTGTCAGGCTGACCGTCATGGTCGCCTTCGTGGTCGCGTTCGTCGCGGAGCCGGTCTCCACTCCATCCGAGACGGCTGGAGCAGAACGGGAGGCACTCGCCTCGGATGTGGTCTGCGCCTGGCCTGCGACAAAGCCGCCGCCGAGCAGCACACCGGTCAGGACGGCGGCGGCGAGGCCGACCACGAGGTTTCTGCGCCGCTGGGTGACCTTGTCCTCCTCCCGGGCCTGCCGCAACGTGCGTTGGAGGAGCAGTTCACCACCGTCTGGGGGGCCCTCTAGGAAGAACTCCGGTGGTACCTCTCCTAGTTCGGCCTCAAGCGCCCTCAGATCAGCCAACCCCACTTGGCATACCTCGCACCCCTCGATCTGTCCCTCAAGCCGGGCTCGCTCGTCGGTGTCGAGAAGGCCCAGCGCGTGGGCACCAAGGAGTTCGTCATGGGAGTGCTCCTGAACGGTCACACTGCCACCTTTCGAAGCTGAACGTCGCTGCCGGGCTTGCCTACGTACACCTTACGGAGGGCCTTCAGAGCGTGATGGGCACGTGATTTGACGGTACCTTCCGGGATGCCGAGGCGTACCGCCGCCTCGGCCGCACTGCGCCCGTGATAATAGACTTCCATCAGGACATCCCTGTGGTCGGTCTTGAGTTGCGCAAGAGCCTCCATCAGGACGACCGACTCGACGACGTTCTCCGCGTGGTCCTGCTGGACCGGAACCGTCGCCTCGCTCTCGCCCACCTCCGTCGGACGGGCGGTCTTCGCCCGATAGCGGTCCGCCACGAGGTTGCGCGTCACCGTGATCAGCCAACCGCGCAGTGACCCCTGAGGGTTGGAGACGACTTCCGGATGACGCCAGGCACGGATCAGCGTCTCCTGGACCACGTCCTCCGCGATCAGCCGATCACCGGTCAGACGTGTCGCGTACGCCAAGAGGGCTTTGCCGTGTTCTGCGTAGAGGGCCCTGATGACCGCTTCGGTACTTGTGGCTTTTGTGGCACGTGGCCGCAGGATCGCCATTCAGTGTCTCCCATGTGTCCCCGCTGGTTTGATAGACACATCGAGCTGAGCCCCTCGCGGGTTCAACGGGTGGCCGTGACGTGAGTCACTGGCCAACTCTCTTTCGGGAGAGGCCAGTTACGTCGCTTCGATGTGCGTGCAGAGCTGCCGGACTCGTCGGTCCCGGCCCTTGAGGACATCGAGGACCGACGGTTCGGAACGACACCGTGGCCCGCTCCGTCGACGATGAACGGAGTCGGGCCACGGCCTTCCCGTCCGGACCGCAGAGTCCGGTTCGGGGTGGGGATGCCGGGATGCGTACCACTGTCCGCTGCGGGGGAACAGGTCAGTGGTCCACCTCGGGGAGCCAGCATCCATGGGCTACTACGGCGACACGGGCGACGACAGTTCGATTCTGACCGGAGGCGGCCGGAAAACATCGCCTGGCTGAATCCCGCTTACGCTCACGCGTCGCGCCGCCTCCGCCACGCCTCACCCCGCTCCGCCGCCTCCGCCTCGCTCCGCCGAAGAAGAGTGAACTCACCTTCCGAGCCGCGCCGTAGGTGTCGGTATAAGACAAACCGGCAATTGGTGATGCCTGCCGGTGGCTGGTCGCTCTGGGCACGAGACAGGCACGGGCCTGAGTGATCATGGAGTTCTCTACGCTCAGTGATCACCGGAGGGCCCGTGCCTGCTGTGCCATCTTGCCTGCTCGAACCCCTGTGGGACCAGTTCGCCGCCCTGCTGCCCGCGCGCGATGACTATGCGCCGACCCACCCGCTGGGCTGTCACCGTCGCCGGGTCCCGGACCGGATCGTCTTCGAGCACATCGTGCGGGCCCTGGTCCACGGCACCGGATACGAGCGGATCGCCAGTCAGGGCTGCTCGGACCGCACCATCCGACGCCGCGTCAAACTCTGGTCACAGATGGGCATATCAGAGCAGGTCCACGCCCTGGCGCTCCAGGCGTACGACCGGATGATCGGCCTCGGACTGGCCGAGATCTCCGTGGACGGCTGCATCACGAAAGCTCCCTCGGGTGGCGAGAAAGCCGGACGCTCCCCGGTCGACCGGGGCAAGCAGGGGCTGAAGCGATCGGTGGCCTCCGACGCGGCCGGGGTCCCTCTCGGGATCGTCTCCGCAGGCGCCAACCGGCACGACTCACCGCTCCTCGGCCCCACCCTCGGAGCAACGAAAGCCCAGGTAGGAGCGCTCCCAGAGCAAGTGAACATCAATCTCGACCGCGGCTACGACAGCGCCAGGACCCGTGCCTTGCTCGACGAGTTCGGCTTCACCGGCGAGATCGCCCGCAAGGGCGTGCCCGCACCGATCCAGGCCGGCAAGCGGTGGGTGGTCGAGCGTTCACACTCGTGGATGAACGGCTACGGCAAGCTGCGGCGCTGCACCGAGAAGGACGGCAGCGCCGTGGACTTCTACCTCTACCTCGCCGCCGCTTTCGTCACGCTCCGCATGCTCATCCGACGCTCGACGAGCCGCTATCGCTGGGACGGCCGCCCCACCACCCGACGCCTCAAGTGATCCATTTGCCGGTCGGTCTAAGAACTCCTAACAAAAAGACGCTTCCGCCCTCGGAATGTAGGTATCTGACGGAGTGTTTGCCTTCATGTGAGAAGTGGTGAGCAGCTGCCGTGGATCGTGTCCGATGAACTGTGGGCGCGGATCGAGCCGTTGCTGCCGGTTGTGCCGCGCCGCACCGATCACCCGGGGCGCAAGCGTCTGGACGACCGCAAGGTGCTGTCGGGCATCCTGTTCGTGCTGTACACCGGCATTCCGTGGGAGTTCCTGCCCCAGGAACTGGGCTTCGGCTCCGGCATGACCTGCTGGCGGCGTCTGCGTGACTGGAACGACGCGGGTGTCTGGCAGCGTCTACACGAATCGCTGCTGGCCGAGCTGAATGCCGCAGGCGCCCTGGACTGGTCGACGGCGGTGATCGACGGCTCCCACGTGCGGGCTATGAAGGGGGGCCCAAAACCGGACCGAGCCCGGTCGACCGTGCCCGAACTGGCTCCAAGCATCATCTGATCACCGAAGCGCACGGTATCCCGCTGGCCGCGTCGCTGACCGGCGGCAACCGCAACGACGTCACCCAGCTCATGCCGCTGATCGAGGCCATTCCGCCAGTGCGCGGGCGACGCGGACGGCCCCGCCGGCGCCCCGTCCGGCTCTACGCCGACCGGGCATACGACCATGACAAGTACCGTCGGCAGGTCCGGGCGGTCGGGATCACCCCGGTCATCGCCCGCCGCGGCACCGAACACGGCTCAGGACTGGGCATCCACCGATGGGTGGTCGAGCAGAGCTTCGCGCTGCTGCACTGGTTCCGTCGGTTACGTATCCGCTGGGAGATACGCGACGACATCCACGAAGCCTTCCTCCGCCTGGCCTGCAGCATCATCTGCTGGCGACGACTGAGGAACCTCTCACTTTGTTAGGAGTTCTAAGTGTCACCGCACCGCAGGTGGGCCAGGGCGAGCAGGGCCTGACGTCCGGCAGGAAGGCGCCGCCACCGCGTTCCGATCTCCTGCTGCCGGGCTGTCAGTTGCCCGGTCGGGAACCGCAAGGTGCGGCTGGACAGATCAATCGAGGACGGGTAGACAAGCACACGAAGCTCCTGGCGGACACGGGTGATCTTGGTCGAGAACCCGTCTACCAGGAGCTTCGTCGTTGTGCAGGACAGTCCAACTCGCCGTCAGCACCGCCAGCTTGAAAAGGACTCATGCAAGGGACCCTGACCGTACGGCAACGATGGAAACGCCTTCACTCTTCTGGGGTGTGGATGAAGAGGCTCAGCCCGGATCCACCGGCGTGATTCCGGTGTGATCGTTTCGGGGTCGTGCAGGCCGTGTCTGGGCTGGGCTGCGGATTCGGACATGGGGTGGCCGCTGGTCTGCCCAGCTCTTCCACTTGTCCACAGGTCTCGGGCCCTTTCGGGCGGGTTGGTCAGGGAGCGTCAGAAGGCTGGTGGCGCATGCACCGTGCTGAAGAGTTGGGTGAAGTCCTCGCTCCAGGGCCAGCGTTCGGGCAGGTGCAGGGTGAGGCGGCGGGCGGATCGGGCCAGGCGGGCGGGCACGTTGATCAGGTGGTCACGGATGGTGGCGGTGGTCGCTCTGGCATGGAATGTTCCGGCCAGGGCGCCGGCGGCGCGGGTCAGGTTGTGTGCCAGGGCCGCCAGGGCGAGCCATGCAGCATTGGCCTGGAAGCGGCCGGACGGTGCGTGGGCGAAGGCGCTGTTTGAGGTTCCCCCGAGATGCGGAGTGTGTTGACAGAGGGTCAGATGGGACTCATGAGAGGAACATCGACCATGGCTGCCCCCAGGAAGTACTCGCTGGAGTTGCGTGAGCGTGCGGTGCGGATGTACCGCACCGCCGAACCGAAGCCCCAAATCAAGAAGCTCGCCGTCGACCTCGGCGTGCATCCGGAGGCGCTGCGCGGCTGGATCCGCCAGGCCGAGGCGGACGCCGACGAGCGGGATGATCGGCTGACCACCGATGAACGCGCCGAACTTGCCGCGCTGCGCAAGGAGAACATCCAGCTCAAGCGGGCAAACGAGGTCCTGCGGACGGCCTCGGCGTTTTTCGCGGCGCAGCTCGACCCGACCCGGCCCAGGTGACGGCGCTCGTTGACGAGCACCCGCACCTGGGGGTCGAGTGCGTACTCCGGGAACTCTCCATCGCCTCCTCGACGTACTACCGCTGGCGTCGTGCCGAGCGCGAGCCGTGCGAACGCCGGCGCCGGGACGTGGAACTCACCGGGCAGATCAAGGAGATCCACGCCGACTCGGGCGGGATCTACGGCTCGCCGCGCGTGCACGCCGTGCTCAAGCGCGAGGGCGTCCGCGTGGGCCGCAAACGGGTCGAGCGCCTGATGCGCGAGGCCGACATCGCGGGCATCAGCCCCCGCCGAAGCGGCTTCACACGCCGCGATCCCAAGGCCACACTCGCCCCGGACCTGGTCGAGCGGGACTTCACCGCATCCGCGCCGAACCGGCTGTGGGTCACCGACCTCACCATGATCACCACCGGTGAGGGGCCCTTGTGGCTGTCCGCGATCCGGGACGCGTTCTCCCGCCGGGTGGTCGCCTGGGAAACCTCCGCCCGCGCGGACGCCGACCTGGTCCTGACCACCCTCGAGTACGCCCTCGCGAGCCGGGAGGTCGAACCGGGCAAGCTGGTCCACCATGCCGATCACGGCTGTCAATACACATCCGTGAAGCTCACAACTCGACTACTACGAGCGGGAGTTGAAGCATCCATGGGCTCGGTCGGGGACAGTTACGACAACGCTCTCGCGGAGAACCTGTGGATGATCATCAAGACGGAGTGCATCCGCGGCCGCGTCTTCGCCACCCGGGCCGAGGCGAATCTCGCGCTCTTCGAGTACATCGACGGCTTCTATAACTCCCGGCGCATCCAGAAGCGGCTCGGCTACCTCAGTCCGGTCGAGTTCGAGGAGAAGCACTACGCCGACCAGGCAACGGCCGAACGAACGAACCTGAAACCCCGTCAACCCGCCCTGACCAGCTGATCAGCACCTCCCGCACACCGGGGGAACCTCAGTTCTTGACATCGGCGATCACCTGCTCGACGACAGCGTGCCGGCGGTGATCACGCTCGGCATCCCTCAAGGCGAGCGGGGAGTCGGTGAACGCGGCGTGGTAGCGCCAGGTGTCGAACAGGCTGCCCTGCCCGGCGGGGACGGCGTCAGGGTTCAGGCGTTTGACGCGGCGCACGATCGGACGGGCGGTGACCTGTTGTTTCTTCGGCTTGGAAGTGAACGCGGTGTAGGGGACCTCGGCTATCTCGGCGTCGGAGATCCAGCACTGGCCCTCCTCGTCCCAAACAGCCTTGGGGTACTTGATCGGCGTCCAGGCGGTCTCATCGATGTGGGCGATGGCGGCCTTGACGGAAGCGTTCATCCGCATGGTGACGGAGAAGCGCGCGCCCAGCGCCCGGCAGGAGTTCACGACGTCGGCGCCGTAGAACGCGGAGTCCGCCCGCACCACCAGCAGGCCGCTCGCGCCGCAGGCGCGGGCGGTGCGGATGGTCTCGGCCGCGAACGCTGCCGCCCCGCGCGCTGAGTTCGAGGGCCCTTTGCGCAGCCTGGTGGCGGCGATCACGGGGGCGGACAGGGGTGTGGAAACGATGCCGAGCAACGCGTTCAGGCCCTTGACCTTGCTGTATCCGTAGCCTGCACCCTGTTTGGCGTAGCCGTAGGTGCGGCGGATGGTGTCGTCGATGTCCGCGTAGGCGACCTGGTCCGCGCCGGGCAGCAACGGGGTGTGACGGGCCAGTTCGGGCAGGAACCGGCGTGCCACGGCATGCAGTTGCTTCACATGCCCGTGCGTGAAGGAGCGCAGGAACGACCCCGGCGTGGACGGGGCCCGCACCCCGGAGAACAGGCGGCCCATCGCGCCATGCCGTAGCCGGTCCATGTCCGCGATGCTGTCGGCGCCCGCGGCCATACCGCCCACCAGCGACATCAGCTTCGCGGCGGGGAAGGAGCCGGTGCCGTCCTTCGAGACAGGGCTTGATCAAGTTCCGTGAGTGTCTGGGTTGTTGGTGATGCCCAGGATGGCGAGTGCTCGTTCGGGTTCGTGGCGGATGGCGCGGGTGGTCTTGGCGATGTTGTCGGCTCCGAGGGTCTTCAGGGTGCCGATGGCGAGGTTGCGGATGGTGGCCATGGCGCGGGGTGCGGTGCCGGTGTGAATGGTCGAGGCGTCCTCGGCGAACGTGACATCTCTGATGTAGTGGGAGGAATTTTCGATTCCCCAGTGCCCGCGGATGGCGGCGGCGAGGTCGGCGGGGCGGGTTTGATGGGCGGCGAGGCTGGTGACCGCGTAGACGTTCTCGCGGGTTTCGGGCCGGCCGGTGGGCTTGCGGCGGCGGTGGACCCGGATGGCGAGGTGGGCGTGGGGAAAGCGATGCCGCCGAGGTTGTCGGCGATAGCGCAGGTCTTGATCGAGCGGGACTCGCGGCGGCCGTGGGCGGTGGCGGAGGCGGTGTGCTGGACCTTGATCGAGGTCCAGGGCAGGGCGGCGAGCTGGGCGTAGGCGGTGGGCTGGTTGGTCTTGATGACGGCGATGTAGTGGGCCTTCTTCGTCTCGACCAGCCAGGTGATGTTGGCCTTCACCGAGTGGAGGGCATCGAAGGTGACGACGGTGTCGGCGAGGTCGAGCGGTGCCAGCAGGGGTTTGAAGTGGCGCACTTCGTTGGTCTTCGCACCGACTTCGACCTGGGCAATCGTGGCGACGCGGTCGTGGGTGACCGCCGAGAGCAGGTGACGGCGCGGCGCGGCCAGGCGGGCTGAGCCCTTGAGGGCCTTGCCGTCCACGGCGATGACCTGCCGCGATCGGGTCTCGGGCACGTCCGCGGACGCGGTGATGCGGTGCCGGCCGGCCAGGTAGGCGCCCACAGCCTGGTCCAGGGCGTCGCCGTCAAGTGCCTGAAGGACGCGTCCGAGAGTGACCGGCTTGGGGCTGCGCCGCCAGCCGAGCAGGTGACGGCGTACCCCGAGGGATGCCAGCAGCGAGTTCGTGGCCCGCTCGCCGAACTCGGCGAGCTCGTCGATGCTCTTCGCGCCGCAGACAGCCGCGCAGGCACACACCAGCAAGATCGCCGTCAGCGAGTACCACCGGCCCCGGCGTGAGCGCGGATCCGGAACCGATTCAAGGTAGGGACGCAGGTCAGCGATCCGGTCCGCATCCAGCGGCCCCAGCTTCTCCAGCACGGCAGGGATAGGGGAAGATGCAACAGCAGGCACGGGACATCCTCGTGATCATCTGGCTTCGACACCACAATGATCACGAACCCCCGTGCCTGCTCTGCTATCCGCCCCTACCCGCTGATCGCCAACTCTCCACGCAATCAGGGAACTTGACGGAGCCCTGCCTTCGAGACCGGCAGCCTGATGTGCTCCCCGGCCAACGTCGGCAGACCGCACCGCTCGGCCAGCCGCACCACCGGCTCCAGCCCGCCGTACGCGACCAGGTTCGGATCATCGAACGTGGAAGAGACCGCCGCCGCGGCATGGGAGGATTGCATCTCGAAAGTGCCTTGCCGATCGTGCCTGATGTGGTCCTAGAGAAACCCCATCATCGCAGGTCACAAGGCACTTCTTCGTTTCCGGAGAAACTATCCACAGGCATCAAGCCGGTGGATCCAGGCTCAGTCGGCGTCCGGGCGAACTGCTCCCAGGATTTGCATTGATCCCGCCGCTGACACGTATACGAATCCACCGGGGTGTGGGGCGGAGATGATTTGACCGTCGCCTATGTAGAGAGCGACGTGACTGGCATCGGAGAAGTAGACGATCAGGTCGCCGGGTCGCATCTTGGAAACGGGGACGTGGGGGAGCTGGGCCCACTGTTCCTCGGAAGTCCGGGGAAGGACTATTCCAGCGTGGAGCCATGCTTGAGAGGTGAGGCCAGAGCAGTCGAAGGAATCGGGGCCGGCGGCGCCCCAAACGTAGGGCTTGCCCAGTTGTTTAGCCGCATAGGCGATGGCCTCGGTACCGGCGGCGCTCGCCTTGGTTCCGACCTGATCGAGGATGCCGGTGCCGACCCACTTCGCCTGGGACTTGTCAGCCCGTTGTTTCTGCAATGCAGCGAGGCGCTGCTGGTCCTTCATTTGAAGCTGTGTTTCCAGGGTGCGGGCCCTAGCGATGTGCTCCTCGATTGTTTTGCGACTTTTGGCCATGGCGCGACGGCTTGACCATAGGTTCTTGAGTTCCGAGGTGGATTCTGTAGTGCGTGTGCGTAGCTCCTTCTCAGTTGCCTTCATCGCTGCTAGCTGCCCTAACGTGGCCTGCTGTGCCTGCTTGACCAACCCGGCGTTGTCCAGCGCGCGTTCCGGATCGAGGGCAAGTGCGAACTGAATTTCAGCGGACAATCCGCCACTGCGGTACTGGGCTCGGACCGCTGCGCCGATCGACTGCTTCAGCTGCGCTTCCCGCTGACTTGCCTGTTGCATCTGGCCGTTCAGGGCGACGACCCTTTTCTGTTGTGCACGAGCCATTTCATCCGCGGCGTTGTACTTCTCAGTGGCTACCTCCGCCTGATGGTAGAGGGAGTCCAACTGCGTCCGCACTTCGTCGAGGGTGGTGGGGCCTGGTTTCGGGGCCGCAAGTGCGGGTGAGTGCGTCGCGGTAAGGGCACACAGCAGGGTCAGGCCCACCGCCGTCCGGCGACCGCGTGCGCGCAGGATGCGTCTCATGTCTTTCCCGGAACTCTCTTTCTGGTAGAGGTGTTTGACGGCTCTACTCACGTGACGGTTGTGGAGTGCAAACTGGTTCAATTTTATTAGCCTCGATCCTTCGTGAGGGTCCGTCGACGGAGTCGGCGGGCCTTTTCGGTTTACGGGGCGGGTGGTGAGCCAGGGCCGATCTAAAGTCGTTTGATCTTGGTGTTGCCGCTGGTCACGGGGCGATGCCGAGGATGTCGAGCGGACGGGTGAAGGGTTCGTAGGACATCTTGCGGAGGCCGGCGGCGATGTTGGTGTGGCCGTTCTCGCGGAGCTTGTTGATGGCGAGGTTGCGCAGGGTGGCCATGTTCTCCGGGCCGTAGCCGGTGCGGACTTGGGAGCGGTCCTCGTCGAAGGTGACATCACGGATGAAGTGCAGCCGGTTTTCGATCACCCACTGTGATCTCACGAGGCGGGCGATCTTCTCTGGTGACGCCTGCCGACTGGTGAGGTCGGTGATCACGTAGACGGTCTCTCGGGTCCGCTTCCCGGTCTTCAGGCTGGTGCGATGCCGGGTGATCCTCGCGACCTGCGCGGCGTGCGGGAAGTCAAGGTCGTCGACAGTGAGCACCTGAACTACCCGGGTTTCGTTGCGGCCGTGGCCCTGGCTGCGGTCGTAGAACTTCGCGGTCGCCCGCTCCCAGGGCAGCGTGCGCAGCCGCTCGTGCAACGCCGGCCGGTTCTTCTTCACCGTGAACACGTAGTGCGCCTTCTTCACCTCGACGAGGAAGACGGCATGGTCACGCTGGGTGTGTAAGGCGTCGGCGGTCGCCACGGTCCCGGCCAGGTCGAAGGGATCCAACAGGGCCGCAAAGCAGGTGATTTCATTCGTCCTGCCCGGCACCCGCAGCTGGGTGACGGTCCGGCCGTCGCTGGTCATGGCGGCGAGCAGGTGCGCGGCCGGGCTCTGCCCGTGGCGGGAACCGCGGGCGCTCTTGCCGTCCGCGGCCACCGACTCCGCCCCGACCGGAACCTCGCCGGTCAGGTCCGCCAGGCCGCCCGGGCAGACGGTGGAGACGATCCGTCGGATCGTCGATCTACTCGGCGCGATCCGCACGTTCAGCGAGGTCAGCAGGCGTGCGCCGAGCCGGGCCAACGTCTGCTGCGGGGCACTGCGGGCCCACTGCCCGATCGCCGCGTATGACCGCGCGCCCGCCACCACGGCGGACGCAGCGATCAGCAGCACCGCCACGAACGGGTGACGTACGCCCCGGCGATGGCGCGGGTCCGGGAGCCTGACCAGCCGCTCCGCCAACGACAGCTCCGAACACCCGCCAACGACGGCGACCTGACGAGACAGACGGTGGCAGACTGACGGCACATCGAGGCTCCGGTTCGAGACGGTGACTGGCAAGGTCATCCGTCCACAACAGGAGCCTCGATCTGTTCGTAGCGGCCCTCGCCGACATCGTCACCACGCCGTGACCAGCACCTTCACCCACCCGGCAGGACTTTGGAACAGCCCTGGGTGGTGAGCAGGCCGGTGGCCCGGCTGTCGCGTCGGGTGGGCGCCGGGTTCCGCTGGCCGGGATCGAGTGGTGCTTTCGTCGGGACGGGAAGCCTGCTGGTCAGCCTGGGCTGGGCAAGAGCGCGCGTCGTCTGAGTGCGGTGGTGATCTCAGAAGCTGTTGTCGTTCCGATCTTGAGGGGTGTGTGTCGAACGGGAGTCTCGATCGGGTGATCGCAGCTGGTCGCGAGCATGAAGACAGGGCCTCTTGGTAGCTCGGGGTTGCGAAGCCAACCGAGATCCAGGAGACCCTAATTCCTTGTTAACAGCTCCAGCAGCGGGGACCGCCCGCGCCGGTGGAGTTCAACTCGACTGCACCGACGTGTGATTGTGTCGCCCACCGGTTCGGAAACGCGGCCGATCACCCGCAACGTGTTCGGCGGTTTCCCTCGGACATGACGGACGCGGAGTGGGCCGTGGTCCGGCCGCTGCTGCCGGTGCCCGGCTGGCTGCGCGGCCGGGGAGGGCAGCCGGAGGCGTACTGCCACCGGGCGATACTGGACGCGATCCGCTACCTCGTCGACAACGGCATCAAGTGGCGGGCCATGCCCGCCGACTTCCCGCCGTGGGACCGGGCATACGCATTCTTCCGCCGCTGGCGCGACCACGCCCTGGTCAAGGAGTTCCACGACCGGCTGCGCGCAAGGATCCGCGAGAGGGAGGGGCGCGACACGGAGCCGACGGCCGGCGTGATCGACTCACAGTCCGTCAAAGCGGATGCCGTCGTCGGCTCCGACAGCCGTGGCTTCGACGGCGGCAAACTGATCAACGGGCGCAAGCGACACGTCGTGGTCGACACCCTCTGTCTGCTGCTGGGCGTGATGGTCACCGCCGCGGACACCGGCGACCGCGCCGCCGCCCAGGTCCTGCTCGAGCAGGTGGCCGACACGCACCACCGCCTCGCCCTGGTCTGGGCCGACGGCGGCTACACCGGCCCCCTCGTCGAGTACTGCCTGGCCACGCTCGCCCTGGTCCTCGCGATCGTCAAACGCAGCGACGACATGCGCGGCTTCGTGGTCCTGCCCAAGCGGTCCTACCTTGTTCGTGGGTTGGACGGGCCGTCGTAAGGTCCAGAGACCCAGAGACACCGGGTATGGCTTCCAAGCGGTTGCCCTCGATGGTTCCATCCACCTGGCCGCCCGGTGTCTCACGACGACTCGGCCGCTGATTAGGAGCTGCGAACGCCTTCGAGCGGATCGCTGAGTAGGACCACGCCGGCGAGGTCGTCCGGGAGAACAGAGCGTCATCGAACGACCGGAGGAACAGGTGGCCCAGATCTGGGCGGGTACGGACATCGGCAAGACCCATCACCACTGCGTGGTCCTCAACGCAGAGGGCGCACGGTTGCTGTCGCGACGGGTCTTGAACGACGAGCCGGAGCTGCTGGCCCTGCTCGCCGACGTGCTGGCCCTCGACGAGGACGTGGTCTGGGCGGTCGACGTCGCCGACGGCATGGCCGCACTGTGGATCAGCCTCTTGCTCAACCACGGCCAGCACCTCGTCTACATACCCGGCCTGGCCGTTAACCGGGCTTCGGCCGGCTACCGGGGCATGGGCAAGACCGACGCGAAGGACGCCACCGTCATCGCCGACCAGGCCCGGATGCGCCGAGACCTGACCGTCCTGAAGCCGGACGACGAGCACGCCATCGAACTGCGGATCCTCACCAGCCGTCGGGCCGACCTGAACGCCGACCGCACCCGCCGGATCAACCGCCTGCGCGGCCAACTCACCAGCATCTTCCCGGCCTTGGAGCGAGTCCTCGACCTGGGCAACGCCGGGCCGCTGATTCTGCTGACCGGCTATCAGACGCCGGCCGCTCTGCGTCGAACCGGCCGCAGGCGCCTGGAGACCTGGCTGCGGAACCGTAACACCCGCAGTCCCGAAGCCCTGGCCGAGGTCGCCCTGGAAGCGGCTGAGCGCCAGCACACCGCCGTCCCCGGGGAGAAGATCACGGCGCAGGTGATCCATACCCTGGCCAAGGAGGTGATGAGCCTCAACGAGCAGATCACCGAGATCGACAAGCTCATTGCGGCCCGGTTTCGCGACCACGAACTCGCCGAAGTAATCTCCAGCATGCCCGGCATCGGCCCACTGTTGGGCGCGGAGTTCCTCGCCGCCACCGCCGGCGACATGAGCCGCTACGGCACCGCTGACCGCCTGGCCAGCCTTGCCGGAGTCGCTCCGGTCCCCCGGGACTCGGGCAACATCAGTGGCAACCTGCACAGGCCCAGGCGCTATCACCGCGGGCTGCAACGCGTCTTCTACACCTCCGCGCTGATCAGCATCCGCAGCTGCGACCAGTCGCGTCGTTTCTACGAACGCAAGCGCGCCGAAGGCAAGCGGCACATCCAGGCCGTCCTCGCCCTGGCCCGACGACGCGTGAACGTCCTGTGGGCTCTCATCCGTGACGGACAGTGCTACCAAAGCAACCTCCCCGTCACTGCTGCGGCTTGACAACATCATTAGGAGGTGGATCGTCGAGCGCCTCTTCGCCCACCTGATGCGGACCCGTCGCCTGGCACGCGACTACGAACGTTGAGGTGTCCCCCGGAGTGTGGACACGGGGGTTCATGCTGCGAGTGTGAGTTTACGTGCTCTCTGCTGTTGTTGTTCGAATTCGACTGGCGAGAGGTAGTTGAGGGCGCTGTGGCGCCTGCGGGCGTTGTAGTAGGTGAGCCACTGGAAGATCTCCAGCCTCGCCTGAGGCATCGTGGAGAACAGCCTCTGGTACATCGTCTCCCTCTTGAGTCCCTGCCAGAACGACTCGGCGAGGGCGTTGTCGTAGCTCGAGCCGACCCGGCCCATGCTCCTGTGGATCCCGAAACCGTTGCAGACCTGCGCGAACGCGGCCGACGTGTACTGCGAGCCCCTGTCCGCATGGAAGATCACCCCGCCCACGTGGCCGCCGCGGGTCGCCACGGCCATCTCCAGGGCGTCGATGACCAGTTCCGTGCGCATGTGCGTGGCCATCGACCAGCCGAGCACCCGGCGTGAACAGATGTCGATGACGCAGGCGAGATACAGCCACGTCCCGCCGACCTGGACGTATGTGATGTCGCCGCACCACTTCTCGTTCAACTGTCTGGCGGAGAAGTTGCGTTGGACGAGATCCGGGGCCGGTGGTGCAAGCCGGTCGGGGACCGTGGTGCGCTTGCGGCGCCGCAGGTGCCGGCCCTCGATACCGTGCCGGCGCATCAGGCGCTCGACGCGCTTGCGGTTGATGGTGTGCCCGAAGCCACGCAGCTCGGCATGGATGCGCCGGACTCCGTAGGTGCCCTTGTGCTCGGTATGGATCTCCCGGATCTCCACGAGCAGGGCGTCGTCGGCGGCCTGCCGCTCTCGACGGACCTTCGCACCGGCGAGCCACCGGTAGTAGCCCGAGCGCGAGACCTGCAGGACCCGGCATATCCGCTGAACGCCGAAGACTTCCGCGTGGGCGGAGACGAAGTCCCAGCGGTGGGTCTTCACTTCATCTCCTTCGCGAAATAGGCGGCTGCCCGGCGCAGGATCTCCCGCTCGAGTTCCCATTCCTTCTCTGCCTTGCGGAGCCGGCCGTTCTCCGCGCGCAGCCGGGCCAGTTCCTCGTTCCGGCTCTCCGCGCTCTGCTCGCCGCTGCTGTGATCACGGCCCGCGTGCTCGTCGGCCTGGCGCACCCAGCTCCGCAGGGTCTCGCCGGTCACCCCGACATCCGCCGCGACCGCCGCGTACGTGCGCTTCCCGCCCGCCGCGCGGTACAGCGCGACGGCATCGTTCCTGAACTCCACCGG
This sequence comes from Streptomyces sp. NBC_01450, assembly GCF_036227505.1. Taxonomy (NCBI): domain Bacteria; kingdom Bacillati; phylum Actinomycetota; class Actinomycetes; order Kitasatosporales; family Streptomycetaceae; genus Streptomyces; species Streptomyces sp. NBC_01450. Next base: position 67,038 of record NZ_CP109482.1, read on the forward strand.
ATACGGAGACCTACGTCCCACCAGGACACCTTCCCTCGGATCTGCAAGATCCATTGTCAGAGTGTCCACACCACAGGGGTCGCCTCAGTTCGTACTGTCCGAGATGGGCGAGATACCAGCCGACCGCGTTGAGTATGCGTCCCGTGGTGCCGTTCTCTATGCCGTTGGAGCGGTGCAGTTCCAGTGCCTGCTGTGAGTGGTCCAGCGCGCTCTGCATGTCGCCCGCGCGCTCCAGCACCCAACTGGCCTGGCTGTGGGCCTTGCCGAGGAGTGCGGGGTCGCCGAGCTCGGTGAAGAATTCCAGCGCCTGCTCCATGTGCGCGGATGCCTCTTCCAGGGAGTCCGAGGACACGCTCGCCTGCGCGAGCGCCCCGTGCACGTAGCCCTCACCGAACCGGTCTCCAAGCCTCCGGGCCGCCTCCTGCGCCTGGCCGAACACCGTCTTCACCTCGTTCCATCTGGACCGGCGTTCCAGGTAGGGGCCGAGGGCCCATGCGAGGGGCCATGTGTAGGAATCGAGGCGCAGGCCGGCGGCGAGACCGACGCAGGCGAGCAGCACGGTGTGTTCGGCGTCGAACCACTCGCGCGCCGTGTCCGCGGTGGTGTGCTCGCCGTCGAACTCCGCGATGTACACGGCGGTCGCCGCGGGCGGGATGGTGACGGCGGCGGGGGCGGGGACGGAGGAGAGGTGACGCCGGGCCTTGACAGCGCTGTGCAGGTAGTGGTCGAGCATCCGTCGCTGTGCCGTGGCCCGGTCTTCCTCGGTGTCCTTCTCATGGAGCATTTCGGAGGCGTACGCGGCCAGAAGGTCGTGCGAGGAGTACCGGCCGGGGGAAAGCTCGTCCACGAGGTGGGCCCGCAGGAGCTCGTCCAGCAGCCCCCGCGTCCGCGCGGGGGAGAGGCCGACCAGACTGGCAACGGAGCCCAGGGCGGCGTCGGGACCGGGATGAAGGGGGAGCATGCGGAACAGCCGTGCCGCGTCGGCGCCAAGAGCGTGGTAGGAGTACGAGAACACGGCGCGTACGTCGGCTGCGGCGTCGCCGCTGTGGAACGCGTCGAGTCCGCCCGTGCTCTCTCGTAGTTCCGTCACGATGGCGGACAGTGACAGGGTTGGGCGGGTGGCGGCCCGCCCTGCGATGACGGCCAGGGCGAGGGGGAGCCGCCAGCACAGTGCGACGATCTCCGCCGTCGCCTCGGGCTCGGCCGCGGTACGGTGCTCGCCCAGCCTCCGGGCGAGGAGACGGTGGCTCTCCGCGTCGCTGAGAATGTCCAGCTGGATCGGGTGAGCACCCTCGATGGCCACCAGCCCGGCCATCTGGTTCCGGCTCGTTATGATGACCTGGCAGCCGGGCGAGCCCGCCAGGAGCGGCCGCACCTGGGCGGCGTCCCGGGCGTTGTCCAGGAGCAGCAGGACCCGCTTGCCACTGAGCCAGGTGCGGTAGTACGCCGCCCGCGTGTCCGTCTCCTGTGGAATGTCCCGCGGTTTCGCTCCCAGTGCGTCCAGGACCGTGCTGATGGCCTGACCGGGGGCGAGGGGTGGGCTCGCGTGGTCGAATCCGCGAAGGTTGAGGAAGATCTGCCCGTCGGGGAAGGCGTCGGCGATCTGCCGAGCCCAGCGCACAGCGAAGGTTGTTTTGCCGACCCCTGCCATCCCGGTGACGACGGTGATCGCCGCCTCGGCGGGCGATACGAGGTCGGAGGCCCTCGCCAGTTCGGCCTCACGGCCCACGAACGACGCAAGAGGGGCCGGGAGTTGGGAAGGGGGCGGCCCCGAGACGGCGGGCCCGGACCGGACTGCCGCCTTCGGACGGGCAGGCACCGACGGGGTGGTGAGGCCGGAGTCCGCGCGCAGGACACGCTGGAACATCGTCTGCAGACCCGGCCCGGGGTCGACCCCGAGTTCCTGCGCGAGCAGTTCCTGGATGTCCCGGTAGGCGGTGAGGGCGGCGGCCTGCCGTCCGGACCGGTAGAGGGCGAGCATCAGCATTTCCCGCAGACGCTCGTCGAGCGGATGCTCGTTCACCAGGCTGCTGAGTCTCCCGACCGCCAGATCGTGCGAACCCAGCTCGATCTCGGCCTTCATGAACAACATTTCGGCGGACAGCCGCTGATCTTCCAAGACGCGTCGCCGGACGTCGGCGTACTCGCCGCGGATTCCCGACAGGGCCGAACCCTGCCAGAGACCGAGTGCCGTGCGTAGGTCCTCCGCGGCCTCTTCGATCTCCCCGGTGTCCAAAGCTCGTTCCGCCCGGGCGAGCAGGCGCTGGAAGTCGGCGAGGTCGAGCGCGACGCGATCGGTGTCGAGCCGGTAACCGTGCCCCGCAGACGCTACCATCGACGGTTCCTCGGTCAAGTCAAGTGCCCTACGCAGCCGGTGCACATAGGTGCGCAGCGTGCCGAGGACGGTGTGTCCGCACCCCATACGGCGTCGATGAGTTCGTCCACCGAGACGGTCGCGCCTCTGGCCAAGAGCAGCGCGCACAGTCCGCTGCTGGGGTGACCCCAGGTCGACCTCGTCGGCTCCCCGCCGGGCCCGGACCGGCCCGAGGACGCTGAAGCGCACCTGCTCTGTCACGTGACTTCCCTCCGGACGTCCCCGGTGCCGCATCCGGCGGTCCGCGCACAGCCGACCCGGGGCTGACCCGGATCACGGAAAGATAGGTCATCGTGAACTGATACGCCAACTGCGTCTCAAAAGCAGCAGCTTGGCGACCAGAACGATGGTGGCCGCCTCCGAAGTCGGACCCGGGCCGCGGGGACGACGGTCTTGGTGCGGTCACTTTTGTGGCCGACTTCTTGAATAGGCGCAGGATCACGTCCACCGAGCCGCTGACCCCCGTCCAGACCGAGCAGCTCCGGCTGTGTGGTGTCGCCTACTTCGGCCGCGACCGTCTCGCGGGTGTAGGAACTCCTGAGGGCGGGTCGCAACCGGCGGGGTTATGCCGTGTCGCCGATGCCGTTGAGCATTGCCCGGGCCTCGGCACCTAGCCTGGGGCCGGCGAGCCAGCGGGCTTCGCTCGGCCCGACCGAGGTGTTGCTGACAAGCTCGAGCGAGCCGTCCGCTGTGGCCATGAACCAACCGCCGCCCGATGCACCGCCGTTCATAGTGCAGCCGATCCGGTAGAGCGTGGGGTCGTCTGCTGCGGGGGAGAATCGTGTCGGCCGGTCCTGGCAGGAGAACAGCAGGTTGCCGTCGAAGGGTGTCTCTGCGGGATATCCCCAGATCTTGAGGGTGGGGATGGAGGTGACGGGCGGTGCGTTGAATGCCACCGGGATCGCGTACCCGATCGTCCGTTCCAGTGATGCGTCGGGATTGTCGGAGAGCCGGACATGCAGGACCGCGTAGTCGAAGGACGCGCCGGCGCCGCCGCTGGCTTCGCCCTTTTGTGCCCAGCCGGGGGAGATGCTTGCCCGGTCGGCCCACCAGACCCCCAGCGGTGAGATCTTCTGTGTGTTGCGGTCAGCGCTGCTTGCTCCCGGCAGTGCTTCGTTGTTGTACGACGGGACGAACACGATGTTCCGGTACCAGGTGCCAGGCTTGCCGGTGTGCACACAGTGCGCCGCAGTCCACACCAGACTCGACGCGCCGTGGGCGTTCGGATCGGTGACGGCCGTTCCCGAACAGACGCGGGGGCCGTCGGGTGTCTCGAAGAACACCTTGCCCAGTACGGCTGCGTGGTCGACGTACGGCGGTTCTTCCGGGCGGGCGGTCACCGCGGTCGGTTCTGGGTCGGACACCCGCGGGTCGATCTCCGCGTCGTTCGGCATCGCTATGTCGTACGGGGCGGCTTCCGACATCTGTGAGGAGGTCCACGTTCCCGGTTCGCGGAAGCTGCCGACCGGCTCGGGCGTGGTGGCGGGCGGAGTGATCCGGCAGCCGGACACGGTCAGCAGTACGGCGGCCGCCAGCATGCCGAGGAGAGATCTGGACCGCCTACGCGTTGCACTGTTGGGCGACATTCTCCGTCCTTTCTCGTACGGTCCGCTCGTGGTCACAGAAGTACGCCGTGGTCGGCCAGATAGGCGACCGGGTCGATGTCGGAGCCGAAGACCGGCTCGGTGCGGACCTCGAAGTGGAGGTGCGGGCCGGTCACGTTGCCGGTGGCCCCCGACAGTCCGATCTCCTGCCCTGCCGACACGGTCGCCCCCTGCTCCACCTCCGGCCGGGAGAGATGTGCGTACAGCGTGTACTGGTGTTCCGCGTGGCGGATCAGCACGTAGGTGCCGTACTTGGCGTCGGTGGTCGACATGATCACTACCCCCGCGCGCACGGACATCACGGGGGTGCCGACCGGGACGGCCAGGTCGACGCCGGTGTGATGGCCCGTTGACCAGTTGCCCGCCTGGTCGTAGGGGGCGGTGATCACGTATCCGTGCACCGGCAGGGCGGTCGCGCCGTCCGCCGCGCTCGTGCTTCGCTGCTCGCCCGTGGTGAGCGGGGGTGTTGCCGCCGACGTGTCCGGTGATGGCGTAGGTCCTTCCTGCGGCGGTGTCTGGGCGCCTGCGGGCAGTTCCGGCGCTTCGATCACCCCGCCGTCGGGCTGTTCCGTGGTGTCCGGGGGCGGCATCACGCTGGCGGAGGGAAAGGGCGGGAAGGTCGTGACGGTCGCCGGGGCCGGGGTCCTGCCAGCGGCGACGGTCTCCGGTTCACCGGACAGGGCGTAGGCGGTGACCGATCCGGTGATGAGGAGACACGTTCCGGAGAGGACCGCCAGGGTCCTCTTCTTCAGGTGGGGGCGGACGACTCCGGGGGAACGGACGCGGATACGGGTACGGAAACGGCCGAGGCGGCCTGGCCTGTCGGCTCCGAAGGCGGACCGGGGGTCGGGTTCCTCGAACGGTGGTCGCTCGGTGTCGGTGTCGGGCCGGATCGGCTGCCGGAAGTATTGCACTGGGATCTCTTGACCTCGTGTGTCGCCCGCCGGTGACGGCTCGGGCGGGAGTCATGGTGAGTGGGGGGAGAGGGTTGGGGCGTCCTGGTGTGTGCCGGTTCAGGGCAGTTCTAGGCCGGTGGCGAAGGCTGGGGGGGTTACCCGGGTGAGGGCGGACAGTCGTCTTCTGGCGGCTTCGTATCTTTCGTTGCCGTCGGTCGCGCCGATGGTGTTCCACAGGGGGAGGAGTTTTTTGCCCAGTGGTATCGAGGTGAGCGGTGAGGCCACGAGTACCCAGCTGGCTGCGGCGCGTTCGATGTCTTTCCGGGCTTGTGGGTCTCCCTGCTGATGCCGTATCTCGGCGACCCGGAGTGAGAGGGCGGTTGCTGTGTGGTGATCGCCCGCCAGGTGGGCTACGTAGGCTTCGAGGGCGCGTGCTTCCAGCGCGTACAGGTGGTTTCGCCCGAACTGGTGGACGGCCTGCCGCTCCAGCGCGGATGCCTGGACTTTGGCCAGGGCCAGATTGCCGCCGATGATGGTCTCGCAGACTAGGGCCACATCGAGGGCCAGCTCGTCCGGCACCAGTACGGGGCCCGTGGTGGGAGAGACAGCGGTCTTGGGCGAGGTGGGGGCCGCGCTGGGGGTAGCAGGCAGGTCTGACGATGACGGCGAGTCAGGGCCGTCGGCTGTCGCGGGCTGGCGGTGCGCCTGCGGCCCGCCCAGAACGGCGGGCTCGGTGATCTTCGGTGCGGGGACGGTACGGCGCAGCGAGGGGGGGACACGGTTGGGCTTCAGCACAGCGGTGTCCAGGTCCGTGTACGGCTCCGGCTCGGGGAGTGGGGGTGCAGTCGGGGCGGGTGCGGGAGGGGTGTAGGGGTTGCCCGAGGCTGCGGAGACTGCGGCGGGCGCCGGCGCCGGGGCGGGGGCCTGCGCAGGACCGGAGGATGGGGCCGGGGGCGCGGGCGGGACGTCCTTGTCGAGGGGGCTCGGGTCCGCCATCAGTTCGCTGGCGCCGTCCTGCCATACCCGGATCCGCAGGGTGGCGCGGCGCTGGTGGTCGAGGACGGAGGCTTCCACGGGCCGTGCCAGCACCACCGCGCGTCCGTGCAGATGGTCCAGCACGGCCGTCTGGGCCGTGTCCCCGGTCGCCGTCGCGATGACCTCGCCGCCGACCGACACGGTGCCGTCGGCGGAGATGAGCACATGACACAGGTTGTCGCCCGCGCCGCCCTCGCGGCTGTTTCGGGCACTCCTGCCCTTGCCGCCCTTTGCGGCAGGTGGCGTCGGCCTGGCGGCACGCCGTTCCTGTCGGAACATGAGCCCTCACCGTCCTTCGATGTCTTGAGGTAGGGGAACGCGGACGGGGGCACAGCGGTCCGGCCGAGCCTCAGCTCCCCGATGCTTCGGAGTCCGGCGGTTGCCGGGCGTGCCAGGCCGGCTCGCGCCCGACCGGACGGTGGGGCGCGGGTCGTGTCCGGGGCGTCGCGGGAAAGGACCGGGACTCTCCCGTCCTGCCCGCGTCCCCGTCGCCCCGGACGGTCCGGGAGAGCCGGAACGGTCCGGGAGTCTCGCCCTTCCCCGGCACCGGCCCGCCGCTGTGGAACCGTTACCTGCCCCACCTCTTCCGACGACCGGTCCCTGCGCGGCCCCGTGCCGCCCGACCCGGCACGCGCCCCACGGGTGGGGCCGGTGTTCTCCGGCCCCACGTGCGGATCTATTCGTGCTCGGCTACGTCCGCACTCGGCTGCGCAGTTCAATTTCGACAATCGGATCCGGAAGTGAACTGGCCAGCGGATCCCGGCCGTAGGTGGCTGTCGTGAGGATCGGACCGCAGGAGGACAGCGCTCCTGCGGTCCGGCCCGGCAGCACCGGTACCACGCTCGAACGCCGCACCGAAACCCGTGACGGGTGTGGCACGAACGTCCCATCCCTGTGCCGGGCTCCCCGAACCGTCGACACCGGCCCGGTGTCCGGCGTGCCCGAACCACCGCGTGCGGAGTAGGAGATGAACACGATGAGCGCCTCGACCGCTGACTCCCCGTTGGACCCGTGGGTACGCGGTCCGGTGACGGAACGTCACAACTACCTCGCCGCACAGCCGTTCCCGGTGCATCCGCCGGAGACGGGCGCTCCCGGCAACGCCGACATGCTCGCTTCGCACACCGCTGTCCTGCCCGTCGCCGCCGACGCGCCTACCGGCGGATTCAGTTGGGTCGGGGCGCACGGAGGGGCCGGGGCGACCACGTTCGCAGGATCGCTGGGTGGGGTGGATGTCGGACATGCTTGGCCGGACGTCTCCCGGGGTGAACCCGGCGACATGCTGCTGCTCGCCCGGACCCATCTGTCCGGTCTGCAGTCCGCTTCCAAGGCCCTGGACGCGCTGCGGACGGGCAGGCATCCCGCCGGGCTGAACCTGCTGGCGCTCGTTCTCGTCGCGGACGCGCCCGGCCGTCTCCCGTCCGAACTGTGGCGCCGAGTACGGGTGTTGCGTTCCGCTGCGTCTACCTTCAGCATTCCGTGGATCCCGCAGTGGCGAGTGGGGCAGCCCGCTCCCAAGGCGCCCCGGTCCGTCCTGGAACTCGCGGCGTTCATGGCCAAGGACCGCCCCGGACCCACCGGCCCCGGATCTATGGGCCGTCCAGCGCCCACCGTCGGCCCACGGGATGCGGCCCGTCAGGAACGTCCCGCGGAGCCGGTACAGACCGTCAGACCACGGCGGCCCGCCGACCCCGGCCACCTGAACAGTGCCGATCCGGTGACAGGTCTCCAGCAGTTCGTGTATCCGACGCCGTTCTCTCCCCAGCGGGTGGTGGCCTCCGTGTACTCCGCACCTGCCTCGGCACCCCACCCCGACCACTCCGCGCCCGCCAGCCGCCCCTCCCGCCACGTATGAACCCGAAGGACAGACCATGATCCGCGACACCGTCGCCCACCAGGTCCTCGCAGCCCCCTTCGACCCGGGGGCCGACGCCGACTTCCTGCTCGGTCTGCTCGCCTGGTGCGCGTCCGCGGCCGGAGTCGGGGGCGTGCTGTTCACCGGCATCCTGATGGCCCTTCAGCTGCGCCGTGGCGAACCCGGCGAGGGCGCCTCGCACATGCGAGGCATGTTCTTCGTGCTCCTCGGCTGTGTGCTCGCGACGACCGCCGGCCCGATCGTGCAGTTCCTCGGCCCGCTGGGGCTCTGACCGCAGCCGGCTGTCCCGGCACGACGCGCCACCGGACCCTCCGCTCTTATTCCCCTTCCGTCACTTCTCGTTCAGGAGACTCCTTATGAACTGGTTCCTCGCTGCTATCCCCAACCCCGAGCGCAAGGCGCCCGCCGCCCTCACCGACAAGGTCGACCTCGTACTGGGCATCGCCGCCTGGGCGGGTACCGCCGCCGGGGTCGCCGGTGTCCTGGTGACCGGCGCGATGATGGCCATCTCGATGAAGCGCGGCGAGAGTTCGGAGCACATGAGCCGCCTTGGCATGGTGCTCGGCGGCTGTGTCCTGATCGCCACCGCGGGCCCCCTCGTCCAGTTCGTCTTCAACTGAACCGGCCGGGAAACACTCCATGTTCACCTCAGACCCCCGCAACGGCCTCCCACGACGACAAGGCGGGGACCCGGTCGCGGTCCCGCTCTGGAAGCAACGGGGGTGGCGCATCGCCGCGGGCTCTCTCGCGGCGGCCCTCTTCCTGTCGCTCGTCGCGGTCGTCACCGGCGGCGACACCCCCGAACCCCTGGAATCCACCTTCGCGCGCGGCCCGTTGTCCCGCAGCGCCCAGGACACCACGGGCCGGCCGGCCGGGTGCGACACCGACGACAGCGACCGTGCCACCCCCGACGCGCCGCCCGCCGAGATCCACTGGCGCACCCTCGGCGGTACCCGTGTCCCCCTCTCCCCGGTCGCCGGACCTACCCAGAAGACCGGCGCGGTGCTCTGGTGCTTCGCCCACACCCCGACGGGCGCGGTCATGGCGGCCCACGTCATCCCCGCGCAGATGACCTCGCCCAACTGGCGGGTGGTGACGCGCGACCAGGTGGTGGCCGGCTTCGGGCGCGACATGTTTGTCTCGCAGCGGGCCTCGTTCTCCGACGCCCGCCTGAAGAACCACAAGAACGGCACCTACGCCGGTTTCCTCCTCGTGGACTACACGTCCACCGACGCCACCGTCGACGTGCTGATCAAAAGCCCGGACGGCTCGTACTTCACCACCTCGGTCCGGCTGCGCTGGAACGGCGGCGACTGGAAGATCCTGCCCGGCAACGACGGGGGGCTGCACACCGATCTGTCTTCGGTGAGCGGCACCGACGGCTACGTGCTCTGGAAGGTGTGACATGGCCTGCACGACGGGCAGTGGCCCGGGAGACGCCATCAAGGGCTTCTTCGACTTCCTCGGTGACCCCATCGGGACCATCCTTCAGGTCATCGCCAACAAGGTGCTGGCCAGCGCCATCGAGGTCTTCGGCGACCTCACCACCGGCATCCCCACCCTCATCGCCGACTCTGGCGGCACCGCCGACAAGGTCAACCAGCAGACCCAGTGGATCGTCGTCTACACCGCCGTCGGTTCGCTGATCTTCGCCGCCGGACGCATGGCGCTGGAGCGGCGCGGCGAGGCGGGCGCCGCCGCCCTCAAGGGACTGCTGCGGGTGATCCTCGTGGCGGGCGCGGCGACCGCCGTCGTCACCGCCCTGGCGAGCCTCTCCGACCGGTACGCCGACCACCTCTTCGCCAACGGGGCGCAGCAGCAGCTCACCACCATCGGGTGCAGCGGTGGCGACGGCATCCCGCCGGTGCTGCTGCTGGTCCTCGCGTTCCTGCTGCTGATCGCCGCGATCGTGCAGACCGTGCTGCTGTACATCCGGCTCGGCGTCATGATCATCCTGCTCGGCACCCTGCCGATCGCCGCCGCCGCGTCCATGACCAACTGGGGAGGTGGCTGGTGGCGCAAGCACATCGGCTGGATGGTCGCCTGGCTGCTCTACAAGCCGGCCGCGGGACTGGTCATCTTCGCCGGGGCCGCGATGCTCTCCAATAACGGCACGGGGGGCGTCCACGAGAAGATCGCCGGTATCGGAGTTCTGCTGCTCTCGGCGCTCGCCCTGCCCGCCTTGCTCAAGCTGGTCGTCCCGGCGACGGCCGCGCTGGGAGCCGGCGGCCAGGGCGACACGGGTGCCGTGGTCGGCGCGCTCGCCTCGGGCGCCAAGTCCATCGGCGGCGGGTCCGGTTCCTCCGGCGGAGCCAGCGCGATGCCCGGTGCCGCAGGACCGTCCGGTGCTGCCGGTGGATCCGGTGCCGCCGGTGCTGCGGGAGCTGGTGGAGCGCGCGCCGCCGCCGCGGCGGGCGGCCCGGTAGGCGCCGCCGCAGCCGCCGCAATGACGGCCGGTCAGATGGTGGGCCGCATGGCCGCCGGAGCGGTCGAGGGCGCCAACGGCGACCGGGGACACAACCAGTGATGGAGCGCAGGCGCGGGTAGGCGCAGGAATGCGTGGTGTACGCCGTGAATTCCCCATAGCCACGAGACGTTCCGAGCACACAGTCACGAACGCCTCGTCGGACGCAGGGTGTTCGGCGGCGTATCCCGCGACTTCTCGGTGACCGATCCCCCCTGCCCCCGCGCCACGCCGTGGCCCACCTTCCAACTCATCAACTTCTCACCTCAGGAACTCACATGTCGACGGATACGGTCGTCCATCCCACGTACGGGAACTGGCGTCGGCCCCGGCGCCCCGGACTCGGCCCTCTCGGGCTGCTCGGCACGTTCGGGGTGTTCAGCGGGCTGGTGGTCACCCTGCTCGTCTCCCTGGTCTCCCTCGTGGCGGCCCTGTTCGTGCTGATCCCGGTCACCATGGTGATCGTGCCACTCATGGTGCGCACGCAGGACGGCCGCAATCTCTACCAGCTGCTCGGCCTGCGCGTCGGCTGGCTGCGACGCAAGTCCAAGGGCGCCCACCTGTACGTCGGCGGGCCGCTGTCGACCCGCCCCGGCGGCCACTTCAGCCCGCCCGGACTGCTCAGCCGGCTCACCATGAGCGAGGGCCGCGACGCCTACGACCGGCCCTTCGGCGTCCTGTACCACCCCACACGCAACACGTACACGATCGTGCTGGGTTGTGAGCCCGACGGTGGCTCGCTCGTCGACCCCGACCAGACCGACGTATGGGTTGCCGCTTGGGGGCAGTGGCTGGCCAGGCTTTCCCAGGAGCCCCAACTCCGCGGCGCATGCGTGGTCGTGGAGACCGCGCCCGACTCCGGCACGCGGCTGGCCAACGAGGTCCTGCCGAGGATCAAGGAGGGTGCGCCCGCCGCCGCCCAGGCGGTGATGCGCGAGGTCGTCGAGCGCTATCCCTCGGCCTCCTCCGAGATGAACACCTATATCGCCCTCACCTACGGCGTCATGCCCGGCCAGAAGCGCCAGCAGTCCGAGATCATCACCGAGTTGGCCATGCGTATCCCCGGCCTGCTGAGCGGACTGGTCGGCGCGGGCGCCGGCTCCGCGTCGCCGCTGTCCGCCGAGCGCATCGCCGAGGTGGTCCGCGTCGCCTACGACCCCGACATCGCCGGGGATGTGCTCGACGCTCGTGCCCGCTACGGCGGCACCGGACTGGTCTGGGAGGACACCGGTCCAGCCGCCGCGGTCGAGACCGTGAACTCGTACCAGCACGACTCCGGGATCTCCCGAACCTGGCTGCTCACGCTCGCGCCGCGCGGCACCGTACGGTCCGGTGTGCTGCGCGGCCTGCTGGAGGCCGCCCCGAGCACCCGCCGCAAGCGGGTCGCGCTGCTCTACCGGCCCATCGATCCGGCGACCTCCGCGCGGATCGTCGAAGCCGACCGCCGCGCCGCCCAGTTCATGGCCACCTCCGGCAAGGGCATGGTCCAGGCCCGCGCCGCCTCCGAGATGCGGGCCGCCGAACAGACCGCCGCCGAGGAGGCGGCCGGCGCCGGACTCGTCGAGTTCTCCCTCATGGTCACCGTGACTGTCGACACCCAGGCGCAGCTCTCCGACGCCGCCGTCACCGTCCGCAACCTCCAGGCTGCCGCCCGGCTCTCGCTGCGCCCCGCCGACCGTATGCAGGCCGCAGCTTTCACCTGCACACTCCCGGTCGGCGTCCTGCCGTGGGAGCACACCCTCGTCCCCCAGGCACTCCAGGAGGCACTGTGACATCCCCCGGCCACCAGTCCTCGTCGTCCAAGAACCGTCCCGCGCAGTCCCGGGGCGGACGGTCGTCCATGCCCGGTGCACGCGGCTGGCCGGGGCCGGGCGGAGGCGAGATCGGTAACCTTGACCCGCCGACCATGTGGCGCGCCACCACCGTCCAGGCGTGCGGGCTGTGGCCGTTCGCCGCCGGTTCCGGTTCTCCCATGACGGGGGTGCCCCTCGGCCAGCACATGGACACCGGCGCCACGGTGTGCGGTGATCCCATCTCCTGGTTCACCAGGGCCCGTTACATCTCCAACCCCTCGCTGTTCATGCTCGGCATGCCCGGCCTGGGCAAGTCCACCCTCATCAACCGCATGCTCATCGGCCTGGCCGCCACCGGCGTGGTACCCCTCGTGCTCGGTGACCTCAAGCCCGACTACGCCGACACCGTGCGGGCACTGGGCGGTCAGGTCATCTCCATCGGCCGCGGTGTCGGCGGCATCAACATCCTCGACCCGGGCGCCATGGGAACGGCCGCCGCCCGGCTGGGCGGTCCGGCCGGAGAGGCCCTGGCCGCCGAGGCCCAGGGCCGGGTGCTCAATATGGTTGCGGCGCTCATCACCGTGGTGCGCAGCCGGCCGATGGACGACCACGAGCAGTCCATCCTCTCGGCCGCGCTGCACCATCTGAGGGAACGTCTGCCCGTGGGCACGGCGCCGCTGCTGCCCGACCTGCTCGCCGTGCTCCAGGAAGGACCGGACCGGGTCCGCGCCGTCACCCTGGACCGCGGGGACGACACTCGCTACCGCGACGCAGTCGACCCGCTGCACCGCTCCCTGCTCGGCATCCTCGACGGCCCCCTCGGCAACACCTTCGCCTCACCGACCTCCACCCGCATCGACCCCGCCGCGCCCGCCGTGTGCATCGACATCTCCCGTATCGGCGAATCCGACACCCAGCTCACCGCGGCGGCCATGCTGGCGGCCTGGTCCGACGGCCTGGGCACCGTCGCCGCCGCACACGCCCTCGCCGACGCCGGACTCGCCCCGCGCCGCTGGTACTTCACCGTGCTCGACGAGCTGTGGCGCCCGCTGCGCGCCGCCTCCGGCATCGTCGACCGCATCGACGCCCTCACGCGCCTCAACCGTTCCCTCGGCCTCGGCGACGCCAAGATCACCCACACCCTCAAGGACGCCGAGGCCCTCGGCAGCGAGTCCGACCGGGCCAAGGCCCGCGGCTTCGTCGAGCGCGCCGGCATGGTCATCTGCGCGGGCCTGCCCCGCACGGAGATGGAGGAACTCGGCCGTGTCGTAGGGCTGTCGGAACGGGAGATCGATCTCGTCTCCTCCTGGTCCTCCCCGCCCGGCTGGGCCGTCACCGGCGGCCACGAGGAACCCCCGGGCCGCGGCCGGTTCCTCATCAAGGTCGGCGGACGGCCCGGCATCCCCATCAAGGTCGCGATCACCCAGACCGAACGCGACCTGCACAACACCAACACCCGCTGGGCCGCGACCGAAGAGTCCCGCGCCGCCGGCTCCGGGCGCACCGCATGAGCGCCGGCCCCCGGCCCACTGGCAACGAACTCGCGCCCTGGGCGATCGTCGCCGTCGCCGCCGTGGCCCTCCTGCTGTCCAGCACCGTCTGGCTCGGCGGCACCCTTGCCGCGGCCCTGAGCGGCGCCGGTTGGCACCCGCCGCCCTTCGTCCTGTCCACCTTCACCGACATCGTCACCCACGGAACGGAGAAGGGCTGGCCCGGCGCGTCACCGCTCGCCGTGTACGGCGGGATCCTGGGCGCCTTCGCCGTGCTCGTCACAGCCGTCGTCATGGTGAGCGCCCGGGTATGGGGATTCGGAAAGCCCTCCTCGGGACTGGCCGGTGCACGCGAACTCGCCGCGCTCACACCCGATGGCATCGCCGCCCGCGCCCGCGACCTGCGCCCCTCCCTCAAGGGAATCAAGGAGCTCCACGCCGACGAAACCGGCAATCTCCTCGGCGACCTGTCGCCCAACGGCCCCGAACTCCGCTCCTCCTTCGAGGACGTCGAACTCGACCTCATGGCACCCCGCGCGGGCAAGTCCACCGGCATCGCCATCCCGCGCGTCCTGCGGGCCCGCGGCGCCGTCCTGCTGACCTCCAACAAGTCCGACGTCTACGCCGTCACGCGCGCCGCCCGCACCGAGGTGGGCCGGGTCTGGACGTTCGACCCGCAGGGCATCGCCCACGCCCCCCGCGAGATGTGGTGGGACATCCTCGCCGACTGCATCACCATCGAGGGCGCCCGCCGTCTCGCCGGACACTTCGTGGCCTCCGTCAACGACGACTCCTCGAAGAAGGATTTCTGGATTTCCGCGGCGCAGAACACCCTCACCGCACTGTTCCATGCGGCGGCGGGCGGGAAGCGGCAGGTGACCGATCTGCTTGCGTGGCTCGCCGACCCCGCGGACCGCACCCCGATCGACCTGCTGCGCGACATGGGCATGCATGCCTTCGCCGAGCAGCTCCAGGGCACGGTGCGCGGGGCGGTCGAGACCCGCGACGGCATCTACGAGACTGCCCGCCAGTGTGTGTCCTGTCTGCTGGACCCGGAGATCGTCGCCTGGGTGACCCCGCAGCCCAACCTGCCGGAGTTCCGGCCGCATGAGCACGTCCTGACCCGTGACACCCTCTACCTGTTGTCCAAGGACGGCGGCGGGTCGGCGGCCGGAGTCGTCGCGGGTATCGCCGACGGCACCATGCGCGCCGGAGTGATGGCCGCCGAACGCATGGGCGGCCGCCTCGACCCACCGATGACGGCCGTTCTCGACGAGGCCGCCAACGTCTGCCGTATCTCCGATCTCCCCGATCTCTACAGCCACTTGGGCTCGCGCGGCATCAACGTCGTGACCCTGCTGCAGAGTTACCGCCAGGGCAGCCGGGTGTGGGGCGAGGCGGGCATGGACGCGCTGTGGAGCGCGGCGACCATCAAACTCCTCGGCGCGGGTCTGGACGACGCCGACTTCGTTGACAAGGTTTCCAAACTCGTCGGCCAGCAGGAGGTCAGCACGCTCAGCGTGTCCCGCAGCAAGGAGGGCACATCGCGTTCGACGTCGTACCGCCTCGACCCGATCCTTCCGCCCGACCGCATCCGCGCCCTGCCCAAGGGCACCGCGCTCCTGCTGGCCACCGGGGTCAAACCCGCGATGATCCGTCTGCGCCCCTGGTTCAAGGAGCCCGGCGCCGACATCATCTCCGCCGCGGCCAGGGCCGAGGCGGACGCCATCACCCAGCGTGCGACAGAGAAATGGACCGGGCATGGTATCGAGCACTGAAGGAGCCGGCATCTATATGGGAGGCACGCAGACACCGGGCGGGAGGCCGGGTGCGGAGGAACGGGGCGACGAGATGTCCGACACCGGAGGATGGGTACGGGTCGCGCCCACCACCGGCGAAAGCGGTGTTCCGGTGATGTCGGCCGAACCCGACGACAACGAGGGGACGGTGGCCGGGCCCGGACCGGACCCGGCCGGGCCGCCCCCGTCCACGCCTGAACAGGCACCCGCCGACGAACCGCCCCCGCACTCCCCGGGCGTCTCCGGCTCCGAGGACGTCTCCGGCTCCCCGGACGTCTCCGGCTCCGAGGACGTCTCCGGCTCCCCGGACGTCTCCGGCTCCGAGGAGGAACCGCCGTTCATCCTGTACAAGGCGGGCGAGGATTTCACCAAGGGGATGTCCGACCTGGCCCTCTGGGTGCACGGGCTGGTGTTGCCGGTCTACGGCCGTGAGATCTCCTCCACCGCCCCCTGGTGCCCGCGCTGGTACGAGCACCTGGAAGCCGTCGCCCAGCTCTACGGCCTGTGGATGGCCTGGCAGAACCTCACCGGAAAGGGCTCGCCGCTGACGGGTCCCGCCACGTGGCACCGGGACTACCTGAACCCGGTGATGCACTCCCTGCGCGACCCCTCGGGCATCTTCGCCGGCTGCAAGCCGGGCCAGCACCGGCCCAAGGAAGCACCCCCGACGGAGATCATGTGACGTACCCGGCCACCCTGGAACACAGAGCCTGACGAACCCGGAGAAAACCTCACCATGGACCGCGTCAGGGCGAACGCAGCGCCCCCGTGCAGCAGTCGGGAACTCCCCGGCTCCCCGGCGGGCGGTGACCGGTTGCCGCGGATCGACGCCCTGCGGGGCTTCGCCCTGCTCGGCATTTGCGTGGTCAACGCCCAGATGTTCGGGGGCACCTGGAGCCCGATCCCCGGCACCGCACCCGTGGACCGGGCTGCCGCATGGCTGATCACCGCCCTGTTCACCACGAAGTTCTACCTGCTCTTCGCCTTCCTGTTCGGCTACAGCTTCGTCCTTCAGGAGAAGGCCGCCGAACAGGAAAGGGTGTCCTTCGCCCGCCGCCACGTCCGCAGGGTCCTGGGGCTGTTCCTGATCGGCCTCGCCCACGCAGTACTGCTCTACCCCGGTGACATCCTCAGCACCTACGCCGTACTCGGCCTGGTCCTTCTCACCGTACGGCGGCTGAACCCGCGGACCGCGCTGCGCACAGCGACGGCCCTGGTCGTCTTCCTGACCGCCGTCTTCCTCCTCGTCGGCGTCCTCGCACTGGGGCTGCACGGCGCCCCACACATCACCACGGAGACCGTGGCGGCGGGGCAGAGCGCGCGGTACCGGGGCGACCCGCTCACGGTCGTCCGCACCAACATCGAGGAGTACCGGCACGCCTTCAGCGGCGTCCTCGTCTACAGCCTCCACCTCCTCGCCGCGGTCCTGACCGGCCTGGCCGCTGGCAGGCAGGGCTGGCTGGACCCCACAATCCGCTCTCCCGCCGACACTGCCGTCCGGCGCCGACGACTGATCGCCATCTGCCTGCCCGTCGGCCTGACAGGCGGTGTCCTCACCGCGATGTGCACCGACGGCCCATTCGACGAGCGCTCCTACTACCTTGGCCAGGCCGTGGACATCCTCACCGCACCCCTTCTCACCGCCGCCTACGCCGCCGTACTGCTGGCACTGCTGGACAGCAGGTTCGGCCCGCCAATCACCCGAGCGCTCGCCCCGGCAGGTCGGATGTCCCTCACGAACTACCTGCTCCAATCAGCCGTCATGGCCCTCACTTTCACCGGCTACGGCCTCGCCCTCCACGGCACCATCGGCCCAGCCGCCATACTCTGTGGCTCCGGCATCCTCTGGACCACCCAACTCACCCTCTCCACACCCCTCATCACCCACACCCGCTACGGCCCCGCCGAAACACTGCTACGCCTCATCACATCAGGCCCCCGCAAAACACAGTGAGCACGAGACCAAGGACCCATGCCTGCTCCTCGCGCTGCGTCTGGGCGCTCAGGGCATGGCGACGGTGTCGGCGGTGAACCTCACCGCCCAGGGTAGGCACGGGAGTCGCCGGGCTCCTCCCATGAGGAAGAGCCCGGTGTTCGAACTCTCCCTCATGGGAGCCACGTCGGCGACGGTCGGCCTGAGGCATGGTCGGCTGTGGCGCAGGTCAGCACGGCGGCTGCCTCTGGCCACGCTCGGTAGAACATGAGAGGTCCGCACTCGCCTCCCGACGTGGCCCGCTCGGCAACCCGACCACACACCCGCGGGCATAGGTCCGGACGGAGGGTCGTCCCTGGTGCTCACCCGGCGACCAGGCACGGCCCCGGCGCCCGCGATTGAGGTACTTTCCCTTCCATGCTCGAACAGCTGGTGGAAAAGGAACCGTCGGACGGTGAATTGGTGCGTGCGGCGCAAGCGGGCGAGGCGGGATGCCTCGGACTCCTTCTCGACCGGCACCGGGCGGGTATGCACGCGGTCGCTCTTGGGCTGCTCGGCGATGTGCCGGACGCCGAGGACGCCGTGCAGGAAGCGGCGATCGTCGCGCTTCGCCGTCTCGGTGACGTGCGAGACCCGGACGCGGTCGGCTCCTGGCTGCGGATGATCGTGCGCAACATGTGCCGCGCCCGGCTGCGCAGAATGTCCGCCGTTCCGATGGCCACCCCCTCGGGCACCGTCGCGATGAACCGTACGGGCGGTCCGTCCGACCCAGCGGAGGTCCTCGACCGGCACGCGCTGCGGGACTGGGTCTGGACGGCACTGGAGGAGCTGACGCCCGGGCTGCGATTGGTCACCATGCTGCGCTACTTCACCGACGTCTCGGCGTACGAGGACATCGCGACGCTCTGCTCCATCCCCGTCGGCACCGTGCGCAGCAGGCTGAGCCAGGCTCGTACGAAGCTCACGGCCGCGTTGTCGAGTTCGGCGGACCGGGCCCACGGCGACGTCGGGGCGCTGGGCATGCGGCATCGCGGTCTGGCCGAGGATGTGCTGCGCTCTGCCCACCGGGGCGAGTTCCTCCCGGCGGTGGCCGAACGCTGGCTGCCGCACGCGGAGGTGACCTGGCCGACCGGCAGGCGCACGGACCTCAGCTACCTCGGCGGCGCGTTTGAACGTGACCTGTCCGACGGGGTGCGCCAGCAGCTGGTGGACGTGGTGGCCAGCCGTGAAGTCGTCATCTGGCAGTCAGCCCTGCTCAGTCCGCCGCAGGATCCCCTTCACTGCCCGCCCGGCATCGTGTGGGTGCACTTCCTGAAGGGAGGCCGCGTCAGCGGACTGAGGCTATTCCACCTGCCCCGCCGCTGAGCCGGTCCGGGCCCGTGCAGCCACTCTGGAAAATCCGTTCTGCAGTGGGTCGAACTTTTGCGCACCCCACCACATCAGGTGGGTATGAACTCAACCAACCCCGTTCCCGACGGCACGGTGCGGACCGAAGCCGACGGCGTCCGCCAGGTGCACCGGTTCGCCGGTGCCGGCCCCTCGCGTGCTGTCCGGTGCGGATGCTCGGGCGTTCACTCCCGGCATCCGCGCACGCCGACGGACGGGCATCACTCCACGCTTTTGCACGCCCGCTTCGCCGAGACAGCCGGAGCGGTCCGGGGCCGGGACGGATTCGTCGTACGGCGGACCCGGGAGTTCACCGACGCTGAGTCGCACCGGTGCTTCGTGGACGGCGTCCTGCCCGCGTATCTCGCCGCCCGCCGCGGGAAGTCCGGGTGGGGCGGCGCGCTGGACCTCCAGGTACCCGGCGGTTCCGGCCAGCTGACGGTCGACAGCCGCGTACTCGAAGGGCTCGGGGCGACGACCGGGACACCGGCGCGTATGAGGGACCGCGCCCACGACTTCATCCACTCCGCATGCAACGTGTACGGCGGAGCCACCGTGTTGTCGTGTTTTCGGCCCCGGGGGAGGGCCAAGAGCGGGCACCTCGGACACGTCCCGGTACCGGATGCCCGCGCGGGCGCCGTGCCGCTCTGTGTCAGTGCCGGGCGGTCCGCGCGTGGGCGCGTGGAGGAAAGGACGGCAGCACGACGACGACCGTACCGATCGGCCTGGCCGAGCAGACCGAGATCCGAGCCTACGCCGACTTCATGACCGGCGCCGCGGCGGCCGTGCTCACGGCACGGGGCACCAGCTCGCTGACCGTGGGCCCGGTGTCGGCGCTGCCGGTCCGCGAGGACACGAGCGGCTTTTCGACCGTGCCGGTGGATTCGGCGCCCGGGAGGCGGTCACCCAGGACGTCGTGGCCCAGGTGTGTGACTTCTACCGCCGACAGGGCGTGCCCAGCTCCTTCATGATCGCGCCGCCCCTGCTGCCGTCCGACTGGACCTCCGTCGCCGCGAATTGCGGCCTGACCGAAGGCACCCAGTACACCAAGTTGTGGTGCGCCGCCGAGGCCGCGTCGGCACCCACCGGGGTGGCGTTCCGCCAGGTGGTGTAGCGGATCTAGGCGCCGGAATCCACAGGTCGCTGCGTCGGCGCGGTTCGGGGCCGCGCACCGTGCTGACGGCAGGTCAGCCGCCGTGCGACCCGGGAGCCGTGTCCCATGGGTGGCCGACTCGCGGCTTGCCGGAACGCGTCGAGCGAGGTCTCTTACACCACAGAGCGGGACACGACCAGCACGCCCGCTGCCGATGGCTGCGGAACGAACACTCCTGGCCCTGGGCCGACACCTTCACCACCCGTTGGCGACGGCTCGGACACGGCGGTTGTGGTTCGTGACTCGTGGGTCTCCTGTCATGGGATGGCCCTTGCTGTGACGTTGTTCCAGTGGTGGTGGCAGGCCGTAGTGTGATGGTGGTGTAGGCGACGCCGGTTCGGCCGGTGCGGGGGTGTGCCGGTTGGGTGTCCTGGCGGGGCCTTGGCAGGGCGAAGGCCCGGAGCAGCGCGAGAAGTTCGCGCGGGCTGACGGGCGCCGTGGCCAACTCGCCGTCGGGGTCGGTGGGGTGGGCGCGTTGCCGCTCGTAGAGGGTGCCGGCGGCCGGGAGTGCGCGGGCGGTCGTTGATGTGGGCCAGGCGCAGGCGAAGCTTTGTGGGTTCCCGGCGGCGGGTGTCGCCGGTCAGGGCGAGCATGGGCATCCGGGCGAGGAGGCCGAGTGCGAGGGAGATGATGTCCTCGCGCAGATGGACGTCGGCGAGAAGACGAACGAGTATCTGTATCCGGCATACCGGACGTCGGCGCAGCCGTGAAAATGAGGCCGTGTGGCGGCTGCCCGCCCGACGCCGATGATCTGTGGGCACGAAGCCCGTAATGAGTCTGGTGCTGGGGCTGGCCCTGAGGGGCTGCGCATTGTTGCTTCGAGCACTTGCGACGCGAGGTCGCTTGAGTTGAGTGGTTCGACACCGAGGAGGGTCGGCTGATGTCGAAGGTGTAGGCGCAGGCCAGTGTGCATGGCCTGTCCCCGCCCCAGCGTGCGCCGCGGGTAACCGCGGGGTGCGGAGCCTGGGGTAGCGGCCCAAGGGTCCCCGTTCCATCCGGGATCACAGGCTGGGGAAGGGCGGCCGGGTGAACGTAAGCGAATCCTCGATGATGCCTCGTCAAGCAAACGCCCGTCGATGGGTAGCCGAAACGGGTTATAGGGACCGGCCGTTGGAAGACGGCAGGTGCCGACCGGAGAGTGCTCGCCGGTCGGGAGCACACCACCGTCCCCGGGGTTCAGAGGACACCCGACCCGTCCATATCTCACTCATGCGGAACGCGAAAATCCCGATGAGGTCCAGACGGCAACGACTGGTAAGCCAACCGCAAGG
Source organism: Streptomyces sp. NBC_01450 (assembly GCF_036227505.1). Lineage (NCBI taxonomy): Bacteria > Bacillati > Actinomycetota > Actinomycetes > Kitasatosporales > Streptomycetaceae > Streptomyces > Streptomyces sp. NBC_01450. The sequence continues at coordinate 88,112 of NZ_CP109482.1, forward strand.
AAGGCCCAACTCCTCAGCGGGCGCAGGAAGATCCAAGAAGCCAATGCCGGCGGCCGAAAGGAAGCAGGAAAACGGATGCCGCAGTGCCGACGACTCCGTCGGAGGCCTCCGCATAACTGGCCGGATAGGGGCCAATGCCCCGACCTGAAAGGGTGCTGACGTGGATCTGGTGAGCCTGTGAAGCACGACTGCCGATGACACCGGAACCTAAGGGCAAGTTTGACACCATGACGATATGCGTGACGCAGGCGGCGAAGCCCGCCAAGGACGCGACGCTGAGGTGAACGGACCGGAGGACGAGGTCAGCGACTGGGCGTCGATCGACTGGCGCCGAGTTGAAGACGACGTACGGCGTCTGCGACAGCGGATCTTCACGGCATCGCAGGCAGGGGACCTGAAGAAGGTCCGCAATTTACAGAAGTTGATGCTCCGGTCCCGCGCCAGCACGCTTCTCAGCGTGCGGCGCGTCACGGAGGTCAATGCTGGGCGCAAGACGGCCGGTATCGACGGAAAGACGGCACTGCTGCCACAGTCCAAGGCAGAGTTAGCGGACTGGATTCAGCATTGTGCCGCCCCGTGGAAACCAAAGCCTGTCAAGCGCGTGTATGTACCGAAGGACAATGGAAAACGGCGGCCATTAGGAATTCCTGTGATCGCTGACAGATGCCTTCAGGCTCTGGCGCTCAGCGCACTGGAACCCGAGTGGGAGGCACGGTTCGGGCCGAGATCCTATGGATTCCGCCCCGGTCGTGGCTGTCATGACGCGATCGTAGCCATCCACACCACGGCACGCGGCAAGAACGCCAAACGCCTGTGGGTGCTCGACGCCGACTTGAAAGCGGCATTCGACCGAATCGATCACCAGCACCTTCTCACTTCACTCGGAAGGTTCCCCGGGAGGGGGCTGATTGCCGGGTGGCTGAAGGCGGGGGTGGTCGAGAAAGGTTGGTTCACGCCCACCGAGGAGGGAACTCCCCAGCCCTTCAGTTGTAGTTCGGCGATCAGGTTCACAGGGTAACTCCCTGTTATGGACGACTGGTCCGGCGATGTGGCACAAGTAGCCGCAACGTCGCTCGGGTAGCTGAAGATCGTCTACGATCTCGATCTTGTGCCGAAGGATCACATAGCTGGTGAGACGTACCCGGAGCGGATCCGGATGGGGTTGCTGTCGCGGACCTTCACGCCCGAGTTGGTCGACTTCGTGGTCGATGAGGCCGGGGCCCGTGAGGAGCGAACGAAGTCGCTGCCCGCCCGGCTGATGGTGTACTTCGTGCTCACGATGTGGCTGTTCACCGGGAGTGGGTACGGCCTGGTGCTGCGGGAGTTGGTGGAGCACTGGCCGCGCCGGGCCGCTGAGGGCTGGCGGCCGGCACGCACGGGGTCGCTGACCGAGGCCCGTCAGCGGCTGGGGCCAGGCCCCTTGCGGTTGCTGTTCGACCGGGTGGCCGGGGTCAGCGGGAGTGCGGCCACGCCCGGGGCGTTCTGGTGCGGGCTGCGGCTGACCTCGCTGGACGGCTCGCTGTTCGACGTGCCCGCCAGCAAGGCCAACGCCGCGGCCTACGGCCGGTCCGCCAACGGTCATCGGCCCGGACCGTTCCCGCAGGTGCGGCTGCTCGCGCTGGTCGAGTGCGGCACCAAGGCGATGATCGGCGCGGCCTTCGACTCCTTCGCGGTGGGCGAGCGGACCCTGGCCAGGCGCCTGCTGGTCCACCTGCGCGCCGGGATGCTCCTGATGGCCGACCGGGGCTTTCCCGCCTTCGTCCTGTGGCAGGCGGCGACGCGGACCGGGGCTCAACTGCTGTGGCGCTGCTCGGATTCCTTCACCCTGCCCGTCGATCGGGTTCTGCACGACGGCACCTATCTCTCCCACCTCAACGGACCGCATGGGAAACGGATCACGGTGCGGGTGGTCGAGTACACGGTGACCACCTCGACCCTGGACGAGTCCGGTGTCAGCGAGGAGACCTCCGAGCTGTTCTGCTTGATCACCACGTTGCTCGAACCTCAGGCGGTACCCGCCGCCGAGCTCGCGGAGCTCTACACCTCGCGCTGGACCAGCGAAACGATCTTCAAGCACATCAAGATCGAGCAACGGGGCGGACGCACCGCGACCCTGCGCTCGAACAGCCCGGCCATGGTCGAGCAGGAACTGTGGGCCATGCTCTGCGTCTACCAGGCGATCCACCACCTGACGGTCGAGACCGCCACCCATGCCCAACTCCCCGTCTCCCACATCAGTTTCAAGCAGACCCTCGCCGCCGCCCGACGTTCCGTCGGCGCGGACTTTTCCCCTCGCCAACTGGCCGCCAAGGCCCGTGACGTCCAGGACGACCTGGCCCGCGAGGCCGTCAAGCCCCGCCCCGGACGCGCCGCACCCCGCGCCACCAAACGCAGCACCGCCGGCTACCGCACCGTGAAACCCGACGAGCCGGCCACAACCCGCGTCATCCACACCGTCGGCCTACGCCTCTTCCCCGAAGAGCGACGCCCCGCGCCACCCGCCGACACCACGAGCCAACGGATCACGCCACCAGGCATGCCGTCACCTCGACGTCGAGAGATGGCCACTGCAGCCTAAACGAGCGACGTTGCAGTTAAAGGTGCCCATCTCTTTCATTCCCTCTGTTTTTACCGTCGTTAATGGAAGCTTCACTTGCATAGCAGGATTCCTATGCCATGTACTGTCCCGGCAGCTGTAGTTCTTGATCGTCATGGTGGTGTCATGTGGTCGCGGCGGCGGTGACGTTGTTCCAGCGCCGGTGGCAGGCTTGCGCGATGGCCTGGTGACGGCGTCGCCAGGCGGACCAGTGCAGGACATGGCCGATGTCGTGGCGGAGCGGGGGCAGGGTGGTTGCCCGCAGGATGGTCAGCAGCTCGCGTGCGCTGACCGGGATGAGGCCGACGGCCATGGTGGTGGTCGCGGTGCGGGCGCGGGTGACGGCCAGGACGGCGGTGGCCAGGATGCTGATCAGGGTCCAACGCATCCAGGAGTTCCAGCAGGTCGTCTGGCCCTGGTCGAGTCCGGTGACGCCCTTGGCGAGCTGGAAGTCCTCTTCGACCTGCCATCTGGTGCAGATGATGTGTATGAGGCCGGCAAGGGTGACGGGTCGGGTGGAGTAGCAGTGGTAGAAGGAGAGTTCGCCGGTGAAGCGGTGTCGGCGCACGACCAGGACGGATGTCCCGTCGTCCTCGGTGTCGGGGGCGTCGTCGCTCTGGATGTCGGTCCAGGTCCAGTCGTAGTGGCGGTCGCCCTTCAGGCCGTGACCGGTGAGCATCCGCATCCATGCCCGCCGGGGCAGCCGTGCGGCCAGGGTGGTCGCGGTGAAGCGGCCACCCGGGGTGGTGACCTGGTGATCGGCGCGGACCGACAGGGCGTAGTCGAAGCCGAGCCGGCGAGCACTGCGGCGCAGTTCGCGCCCGCCGTAGACCTCGTCGCCGGCGAACCAGCGTGCACGCAGGCCCAGCTGTCGGGCCCGGGTGAGCATGGCGGCAGCAAGTTCGGGCTTGGTGGCGAAGTCCACGTCGTCGGGGACGTGGGTGAGCAGGCGGCGTTCTTCGTCGGCGGCCCAGTCGGCGCCCAGGTACAGGGCCCGGTCGATCGGGGCATGGCCACGTGCGGAGGCGTAGGTGAGATGGACGGCGACCTGGCACAGACCGATCCCGCCCAGGGCCCGTATTTCAATAAGTGCTCGGCAGAGGGGTGTTGGTGGGAGTCTGAGATATGACCCCGTGTCTGTCAGGCCGCGCTGCCACCCGTGCTCTGCGGACTAAGTTCGAGCAAATCCTGCCGCACTTCGATGAGCGCCGCCGTCGGTTGTACCTGGCCAGTGAGGCGACGGCCCTCGGCCGCGGCGGGATCGTCCGGGTCGCCGCCGCCTCCGGCACCAGCACTGCCACCATCGCGCGAGGTATCGCCGAGTTGGCCGGTTGCTCCTCACCGACCCGACGGGTTCGGGCTCCAGGCGCCGGCCGCAAGCGGCTGACAGACACCGACTCCGGTCTGCTGCCCGCGCTGGAGTCGCTGATCGAGCCGCACACCCGAGGCGACCCCGTCTCCCCGCTGCGGTGGACCACGCTGTCGTTACGGGCCCTGGCCTCGGCCCTCACCACACAGGGCCACCCGATCAGCGCTTCAACCGTCGGACACCTGCTGCACACCCTGGGCTACAGCCTGCAGGGAACCGCGAAGACAACAGAGGGCATCAGCCATCCGGACCGCGATGCCCAGTTCACCCACCTCAATGCCACCGCTACCGAGTTCCTCAACGACGCCCAGCCGGTGATCAGCGTCGACACCAAGGCCAAGGAATGGCTCGGCAACCGGGACCGGCCCGGTCGCACCTGGCGGCCGGGCAAGAACGCGATCAAGGTGGACTGAGGCGACCCCTGTGGTGTGGACACTCTGACAATGGATCTTGCAGATCCGAGGGAAGGTGTCCTGGTGGGACGTAGGTCTCCGTATCCGGTGGAGTTCAGGAACGATGCCGTCGCGCTGTACCGCGCGGCGGGCGGGAAGCGCACGTACGCGGCGGTCGCGGCGGATGTCGGGGTGACCGGCGAGACCCTGCGGAGCTGGGTGCGCCAGGCCGACGAGCACGCGGGCCGTGATCACAGCAGCGGCGAGCAGAGCGCGGAGAGCCGGAACGAGGAACTGGCCCGGCTGCGCGCGGAGAACGGCCGGCTCCGCAAGGCAGAGAAGGAATGGGAACTCGAGCGGGAGATCCTGCGCCGGGCAGCCGCCTATTTCGCGAAGGAGATGAAGTGAAGACCCACCGCTGGGACTTCGTCTCCGCCCACGCGGAAGTCTTCGGCGTTCAGCGGATATGCCGGGTCCTGCAGGTCTCGCGCTCGGGCTACTACCGGTGGCTCGCCGGTGCGAAGGTCCGTCGAGAGCGGCAGGCCGCCGACGACGCCCTGCTCGTGGAGATCCGGGAGATCCATACCGAGCACAAGGGCACCTACGGAGTCCGGCGCATCCATGCCGAGCTGCGTGGCTTCGGGCACACCATCAACCGCAAGCGCGTCGAGCGCCTGATGCGCCGGCACGGTATCGAGGGCCGGCACCTGCGGCGCCGCAAGCGCACCACGGTCCCCGACCGGCTTGCACCACCGGCCCCGGATCTCGTCCAACGCAACTTCTCCGCCAGACAGTTGAACGAGAAGTGGTGCGGCGACATCACATACGTCCAGGTCGGCGGGACGTGGCTGTATCTCGCCTGCGTCATCGACATCTGTTCACGCCGGGTGCTCGGCTGGTCGATGGCCACGCACATGCGCACGGAACTGGTCATCGACGCCCTGGAGATGGCCGTGGCGACCCGCGGCGGCCACGTGGGCGGGGTGATCTTCCATGCGGACAGGGGCTCGCAGTACACGTCGGCCGCGTTCGCGCAGGTCTGCAACGGTTTCGGGATCCACAGGAGCATGGGCCGGGTCGGCTCGAGCTACGACAACGCCCTCGCCGAGTCGTTCTGGCAGGGACTCAAGAGGGAGACGATGTACCAGAGGCTGTTCTCCACGATGCCTCAGGCGAGGCTGGAGATCTTCCAGTGGCTCACCTACTACAACGCCCGCAGGCGCCACAGCGCCCTCAACTACCTCTCGCCAGTCGAATTCGAACAACAACAGCAGAGAGCACGTAAACTCACACTCGCAGCATGAACCCCCGTGTCCACACTCCGGGGGACACCTCAGGACTGCCACACGTTCACCACCAACGACCAGCCCATGGCGATCCCCTACGGGATCTACGACATTGCCAACAACAGCGGATGGGTCAACGTCGGCACCGACCACGACACCGCCCAGTTCGCGGTGGAGTCCATCCGACGCTGGTGGCAGCACCGCGGACGGACGGACCACCCGAATGCCGGCAGGCTCCTGATCACCGCCGACTCCGGCGGCTCCAACGACCCCCGCCGCTGGACCTGGAAAAGCAACCTTGCCACCTTCGCACGAGAGAGCGGCCTGGAGATCACGGTCTGTCACCTACCTCCCGGAACTCAATGCCGTTGCTTGAACTCGTCAAGCAGTTCGTGGTGACGCCGGAGGAGCGCGGTCGTTGGGCCCGGCATGCATCCTTGGGTGGGGTTGTCCGATCATGTGCGACTGGGGGTGGTGACCCGGTGGGTGACTCCGGAACTGGTCGGCGAGGTGCTGGAGAAGTGCCGGGTCCGGGACAAGAAGCCCGGCGCGCTGCCGGCCGGGTTCATGGTCTACTTCACGCTTGCCCTGGCGCTGTTCCAGCAGGACTCCTATGACGATGTGGCGGAGCAACTGGTGGGCAGTATTCGGGAGTTGAGCGGGAGCATCCCGAACAAGTCCTCGTTCACGCGGGCGCGCAGGCGTCTGGGACCGCTGGTCCTGGAGGCCGTCTTCCGTGAGCTGGCCGACCCGTTGGCCCCGGTCGGCTTGGAGGGCTCCTTCTACCGCGGGATGCGGCTGGCCGCGGTGGACGGGTTCGTGCTGGACGCGCCGGACACACCGGCCAACCGGGCCGCGTTTGGTGGGCCGGTCAAGAACGGCCAGCCGGCGGGGTTCCCTCAAGTGCGGGTGGTGACACTGACCGAGTGTGGCACGCACGCGCAGATCGACGCGGCGGTGGGCGGATTCAGCGGCGGTGAGCGGGAGTTGGCGATCACTCTGGCGACCTCGGCGAGCAAGATGCTCGTCATCATGGACCGGGGCTTCCCTGGGGTCGAGTTATGGAAGGCCTATCTCGGATTCGGGGCCCATCTGCTGATCCGGGCTCGCTCGCCGGTGGCGCACCGGCCGGTTGAGTATCTGCCCGACGGGACCTACCTGGGGAGGATGAACCTGGGCGGGCAGAAGGGCGCGCATCCTGGCGGGGTGCTGGTCCGGGTGATCGAGTACCGCGTCGACGGCGGCGATGTGGTCAGGCTGTTGACTGATCTGTTGGACCCGGTTGCGTATCCGGCGGCGGAGTTGGCAGCGCTTTACCATGCCAGGTGGGAGGCGGAGTCGGCGTTCCGGCAGATCAAGACGTTCCAGCGCGGGCCGGTCGAGGTCCTGCGCTCGGGAGACCCGGATCTGGTGCGGCAGGAGGTCTGGGCGCACCTGGTCGTGCACCACTGCCTCACGCGGGTCATCATGTGTCTGGCCGACGACAACGGCATCAACCCGGACCGGGTCTCGTTCGTCAAGGTCCTCAAGCACACGCGGCGCAGCGTGGTCCGGCAGTGCGCGGATACGCCCAAGAAGATCAAGAAGTTCCTGGCTGTGCTGGCGGCGAAGGTGCGCCGGAAGCTCGACAACGGCGCCAGGCGCCTGCGCGAGGCGGACCGGCACCTCAAACGGCCGGACTCGAAGTACTCCTCGAAGCTCTCCTACCGGATCAACACCCGGGACCGGCAACCGACACGGCGGATCACAGCCAAGGCCATCACGCTGCACACCGCGATAGTCCAGTAGTCAAGCAACGGCATTGTCCCGGAACTTCGAAATGGAACAAAATAGAGCATCGTATGTTCTGCCACATCACCGCGAACTGGCGGGGGCGACCGCTGACCAGCTACCAGGTCGTCCTCGAGACCATCGCCGCCACAACAACCAAGACCGGCCTAACCATCGGGGCCGAACTGGACACCGGCAGCTACGACCTCGGCATCAGCGTCACACCCGCCGAGTTCCACACCCTTCCGATCACACCCAACGCCTTCCACGGCGACTGGAACTACACACTGTCTCCCGAGCCACCGCGAACGCCCGACGCGCCGGCAACCACTCACCGGACCGACCCGGCTCTGACCATGATGCTCACCGATCCAGCCCTGACCGGCATGTCACGAACCGCCTTTGAGCATTTGGTGGCGGTCTCGGAACCCTTCTGGGACGCCATGGCCGAGGCGGCATTCCAGCGACGCTTCCACCGCCCACGCAGCTACCGACACCCGCAGACCAGCAGCGTGGACCACACCCACCGGCTCCTGGCAGCCATCCTGCGCCGCCGCAGAGCGGTGACCATGACCTTCCTGGCCCAACTACTGGGCGTCAACCGCACCAACCTGTCCATCCAGTACCAGGACGCAAAACGGCTCCTGGACCTGCACCGGATCCTCGTCACGCCGATACCCGGATCACCCGCCCGCACATTGGAACAGCTACACGCCCGAACAACCCCCGCGGAAACCCGTCGCTGACAGTTATTGAAATACGGGCCCCCAGCGCACCGGAGTATTGCCTTGCCGCCCCGACGGCGTCGGTGGAGGACTTCTCGTCCCCCGTCTCGTCCACGATCAACACGGCGTCGTCATCCGCGAGTTCACCGGCCGCCCAGGTGGCCGTCCGGTCGCGCACGGCGTCGTGATCCCACACGCCGCGGGACAAGAAGTGCTGCAGCCGGGACGGCGACGCGTGCCCCAACGCCTCAGCGAGCGTCCAGCAGTTGCGGGTCTCGAGCCCCGTCAGCATCGCCTCGGCCATGTCCCTGGCCAGCAGCCGCGACTCCCGTCGCGGGAAGCAGGCGGCCACCGCCGCCATCGCCGCCCTGAAACACTCGCTCCACACCCCACCGGCTATCGTGGCGCCCACGGCCACCGCGTCCTGATCTGTTGTCACAGACGATCATCATCGCGGTGGCCGTACTCGTTCCCGCGGGCACCCCATCAGGCCGCTCACCAGCACGAATCCGTCAACGATCAAGAACTACAGCTGCCGAGTCCGAGCTTCATTCCTGTTAGCCTCGATCTTTCGCGCGCCCAGCAGACTCGGAGGTCTTCGTGTTGTAGTTGATCTTGAGTCGTAAGCTCGTTGTCGCCTGCCGGTGGAAGTCCGGTCCGGGTAGCTGCCAGGAGGCCCGGTAGCAGACTGGCGGCGTCGGGGGAAACGCCCGGCGTCGAAGCCCAGTGTCGAAAGCCCTGCAAAGGGGGGAGCAAAGCGTAACTGTTTAGGGGTTTCAGCTGGTTGTGGGCAGCATCCATGGCCGTCCGTGAAGAGGTCGCGTAGGGCGGTCAGGGGGTTGACGCCGTGCTTGCGCACGGTGGAGATGTAGGAGCGGATCCGGGCGAAACGCCTCGCTCCGGTCGGGGTCCGCCAGGAGCCGGAGACCTTCTGTTGCGTCTTGATCATTCTGAGGTCGCGCTCGGCCTGGTTGTTTTCGAACGGGACACTGAAGTCGGTCATGTACCGCTGGTACTCCTCGGTGCGGTCGTGCAGCCGCTCGGCCAGGGCTCTGGCCTTGGCTCTCGGTCCGGTGCCGGAGTACGGGTTGGCTGCGATCCCGCACAACGCCGCGTGCCGGTAGCGGTCTTGGAAGCCGGCCAGTACATCGGCGGCCAGAGCGTCCTGTCCGGCCGCGACCGCGTCGGCGACCGCGGTCTTGGCCTCGATAAGGACCTGGATCATGGTGGTCGCCCAGGTGGGGTCATGACGGGTGTCCTCGGTGACGGCGATCAGTTCGCGCAGGACGTGCGCACCGCACAGGGCCTTGCTGTTGCCGTAGACCGTGTAGGAGGCCAGGGCGTCGGTGACCAGGGTGCCGGTGAAGGCGGGCAGCACGCCGAGGTCGTTCATCGCGATACGACCGCGCTGGGTGTGGATGCCGTAGAAGGTGACCAGGTGGGTGCACATCACGTGCAGCCAGTGCAGTTTCCCCGCCACCCGCACCCCCGACTCATCGGCGTGTGCGACCGGGGCGGCGGTCAGATGCTCCTTGACCTGCTCCTCGAAGCCGGCCAGCCCGTCGTGGGCGCGGGCCAGGACGGACAGGACGGTGCCGGTGGACAGGGGCAGGCCGAACAGGCTGTCCATCGCCTCGGCCAGGCGCTTGGCAGGAAGGTGCTGGTAGGCCGACAGGTAGCAGACCGCGGCCCGCACTCACGTCCCGTACACGGTCGCGGCCGGTACGTGCTCCGGTGCTGTGGCCGAGGTGGTGTGCCCGCAGCCGCAGACCGCCCGGTGCAGCCGGTGCTCGGTGACCTCCGGTGCGATCTTGGGCAGATCGAAGACCTGCCGGGCCCGATAGCCCGTGCTCACCGCACCGGCCAGGTCATTCCCGCAGCCGCCGCAGGCGGCCGGATGGTGATCGAGTATCACGTCGGGATCGGCGACCTGCTCCATTCGGCCGCCCGGATCACCCTTGGCCCGACCAGGCTTACGGCCCGAACGCTGCCGCAGCGACTTCGGCGCGGGCCTCTTGCGCAGCCCGTCACTGGACGGCGGCTTGGAGGAGTTGTGCGAGTCCGATGAGAACTGCCGCTCCAGCTCCGCGATCCGCTCCGCCTGCTCGGCGTTCCTCGCGGTCAGCTCCGCGATCGTCGCCGCCTGGGCGGTCACCAACAGCTTCAACTCCACTGCCAGCGCGGCAAGCTCCTCGTACGAGGGCGGCGGCGGGGCGGAGGACACAAGATCAACCTACCCGACCGTCAAGAACCGCCTGACACCGCATCACCGCCCCTCAGTCACGGCAGCTGTAGATGTGGCTGCCTCGTGAGTTGAGGCTGGTCAGCGGGATGGCGGGGTGCCTGCGGGCATGAGTACGGCCACCTTGATCATGAACGTTTGTGACGACGTTTCAGAACCAGGTGGCCGCAGAGGCCACGATAGCCGAGCAGACATGGACGGCGGCGTTGGGGGCGGTGACCGAGGAGATCGCGGACTGCTTCGAGCGCCGTGAACCACCCGCTGTGGTACGGGAGATGACCGAGGCGATGCTGATGGAGCTGGACACGCGGAACTGCTGGACACTCGCCGAGGCCCTCGGCCACCGCGGGCCGCACCGGCTCTCCCGTGCCGCCGTCGACCATGATCTGGCCCGGGACCGGATCGCCACCTGGGCCGCCGGTGAACTCGCCGATCCGGACGCGGTGCTGATCGTGGACGAAACCGGAGACGAGAAGTCCTCCACGGACTGCGTCGGCGCGGCCCGCCAATACTCCGGAGCACTGGGCGGTATCGGTCTGTGCCAGGTCGCCGTCCACCTCACCTACGCAAGCCGGCACGGACACGCCCCGATCGACCGGGCCCTCTACCTCGGCGCCGAGTGGGCCGCTGACGAGGAACGACGCCTGCTCACCGGTGTCCCCGACGACGTCGTGTTCGCCACCAAGCCGCAACTGGCCGCCGCCCTGCTCGCCCGCACCCGCGACCTGGGCATCAAGGCCCGCTGGCTGGCCGGCGACGAGGTCTACGGAGGCAAGGAACTGCGCCGCACGGCTCGCGCACTCGACTTCGACTACGCCCTGGCCGTCCGCACCGACCACCGCGTGGACACCGCCATCGGCCGCCTGACCGTCACCCAGCTCGCCGCCCGCGTCCCGAAGAAGAACTGGATGCGCCTGCGCACCGGCCACGGCCTCAAGGGCGACCGCCACTACGACTGGGCCATGCTCGGCATCCACCCCGACGACACCCCCGACGGGCACCGGCCCGGGCACGCCACCGTCCTGGTCCGCCGCCACCGCTACACCCGTGAACTCTCCTTCTACCGCTGCCACTCGACCACTCCCGTCACCCTGGCCGATCTTGTGGATGTGGTGTGCTGCAGGTGGCGCGTCGAGGAGGACTTCCAGACCTCCAAGGGCGTCTGCGGCCTCGACCAAGGCCAGACCACCTGCTGGAACTCCTGGATGCGCTGGACTTTGATCAGCATGCTCGCCGCCGCCGTCCTGGCCGTCACCCACGCCCGCACCACCACGGCTACCACCCCCGGCAGCGAACTCGTCCCGCCCAGCGGCCGCGAACCGCTCCGACTCCTGAGGATCACCGCCCTGCCCCGCCCCCGACGCGACCGCGACCACCTCCTGCACTGGTCCGCCTGGCGCCGTCACCACCAATACCAGGCAGCCGAAGCCCACCGGAGATGGAACAACATCACCGCCACCGCAACGACCTGACCAGCCGCGATGCCCTGCCAATCAGGGAACTACAGCTGCCGTGTCAGATCGCGGATGGAAAAGGCTCAGCAACGGTACCGCGATGCTGAGCAGTCAGTGTTCAGGCCGGGACGGTGAGCCGGATCCCGAGCACAGGGATGTCCACGACGCCGTCCGCCTCGGCCCGCCAGCGCCAGTGGGCGCCGCCCACCTCGCCGCAGACCAGGCCCGTCCAGCCGGCCCCACCGGGGCCGCAGAGTGCGGCGAGCTCGGTGGCCTCGCGTTCGGTCGGCGTACCGGCCATGACGACCAGCCCTTTCACCGGGCGGCGGGCGGCCGCGCCACGCACCGTCCCGCGCTCCTCGCGCGAGGCGTCCCGTACTGGCTCGCCCTGCTGTTCGACGCGGACAACCGGCTGTAGCCCGGCGGGCAGCTCCAACGGTGGCCTGTGGTCGCTGCTGTGCAGGACGGTGACCGGGGTGCCGGGCCGGCTGCGGGCAACCTCCTCCAGCAGTCCGTGCACGACGTCGCGAGCGACGGAGTAGTCGCCGGTCACGCTCAACACCCCGTCCAGTCGACTCAGGTCGTACAGCACGGCCTCGCCGTCCGCGTCCACGCCCACCCGGACCAGGCACGCACGGCTGTCCGTGGTCCGGGGCTCGTGGCTGTGGGCGGCGGCACGCCGCCAGCGGGTGCCGTGCGCGCCATCCAGCGGAGCCCAGGGTGCGCCCGGCGCGTCGCCGGGGGCCAGCCAGGCTGTCACGCCGGCTTCGTCGACCCGCAGCGCGTGCACCGGCCGCCCGGGGATGGCCCCGGTGCTGGAAATTCCGGCGACGGCAGCGTAGGCACGGCGCACGGTACCTGCGTCGGCCGCGAAGCGCTGGCTGACCGCGCGGCGTGCCGCCAGCCGACGCCGCCGCCCGACCCCGCCGCCGAGTCGGCGCACCGCGTGCCCCATGACAGCCGACGCGGCACGCACCCGCCGCCGGCCGACGATGCCCACGGTCACCAGGGCGAGCAGCACGGCGACGGCGGCCGCAATAGCGGCGGGCAGCGGAATGGTGACAGCGGCGCTGCCTCCGACCGTCGTGTTCGTGCCTCCGCCGACCGAGGGCGCGGAAGAGCCGCCCTGGCTCGCGGTGTCCCGGGCCAGCTTCACGTCGGGGCCCGCGGCGTCCTGCGGCAGCCGCAGGATCCAGCCGGGGTGAAGTTGCTCGTCCTCACTGGTGAGGACGGCGCCGTCGGCCTGGGCCAGGCCGCGGTTCAGGTCGAAGATCTCACCGGCCCGACCGGCATCGCCCAGAGTGCTGGAGGCGACGGACTGCAAGGTGGCGGGAACACCCCCGTCCTGCGCCGGGTCCGGTACGACGAAGACCTTCACCACTTGGTCACCCGTCCCGACCGCCATGGCCTGGGCGGCAAGCGTGCCGAGCACCGCCCACAGTGCCAGCAGCACCACAGCGGCGGTTCGCCCCAGTGCCGCCGCGCGGACGGCACCCGTTCTGGCATTCCTCGGCCGGCTCTGCTGTATGGCGCTGACGCCGTCTCTCATCGTCTCCACCCATGTCACTCGTCGGGCGAGCCGGATCCCGCGTCCCGGCCCTGTCACCCCCTACACGGCGCAGCCCTGGGCAAGGGTTCGAAAGGAAATATGAACTCCTTCCCCGGCCAGTGACGTGTCAGAAGCAACACAGGTCACGAAAAACGGATCAGGGGGGTCACCAATGGGACGCCGGCACGCGAGTGGCGAGGACTTTCACCTCGTCGGACTCGACCGGGACCCCACTCCCGGGGATCCCGAACTCATCCGCGACATCGTCAATCGGTACCGGGACATCGGTGACGCGGCCCAGACGGCGCTCGGCATCCTCAAGAAGGACGGCACCATCTCCCAAGGCCGTGGGTCGGCCATGGACAAGCTCCGGGAGAAGATCGGCGACGACCTCCCGGACAAGCTCAACAAGACGGCGACCTCCTACCACGACGCCGCCCAGGCCTACACCGACTACATCCCCCGGTTGCAGGAGGCGCAGGACACCTTCGACCGGGCAGTGGATCAGGCCATCGCCGCGTCCGCGAAGGCGAACCAGACGCCGACGGCGCTCGGGGAGAACCCCACCGATCAGGAGCGGTCCGAGGCCCGCGCCGTCCAGGACGGCATCGACGCCGGCAAGAACGAGCTGTCCGCCGCCAAGAGCCTGGCCAGGCAGGCACAGCAGATGCGCGAGTCGGCCCAGCGCACCTGCGCCGACACTCTGGACAGGGCCGCCTCGGAAGCGATTCCGGAGCGGAACATCTTCCAGAAGATCGCCGACTTCTTCAAGGATTTCCCATTCGTCCAGATCCTGCTGGCCGCGTTGATCGCCGTCGTGGCGGTCTTCTTCCCGGTCGTCGGGGCACTGCTGGGCGCGGCGTTGTTCGTCTTCAACCAAGTGGTGGCGAGTCAGGCAGGGGGCCTGAAGGCCGGTGACTTCATCACCGGGCTGGTCGGCCTGATCCCGGGCGGGTCCCTGTTCAAGCTCGGCGGCAAGGCGCTTGAGGCGATCGCCCCCGGAGCGGTCGCGGCGATCAAGAACTCCTCGGCACTCACCAAGATTAACGGACCGATCAGCAAGATCAGCGAAACCTTGGAGAACAACAAGACGCTGGATGTGGTGGTGGACCTCACCGGCGGTTTCCTTGGAAACTCCGCGGTAGAGGCGGCTGCCAAGGCCGCCAACCACGACGAGATCACCGCTGCGGGCGTCTTCGCGGGAGCCGCCGCAGGAGCCGCTGCCGGCATCGGGTTCAAGGGCGTCATCGGCAAGATCGGTTCCGCGCGCGGCAACTCGGAGGTCCAGCCCGGCACCGGGGGCCGGTTCGGGGACACCACCGAGCCTTCGATCGACGACTCGATCGGCAAGAAGATCTCGGACCAAGTGGGAGGCGTCCTCGAGGAGGGTGCGGCGGTCGGCGCGAAGATCGGCGTCGGAGTCGCCGAGGGCGGCGACCCGAACGAGGTCGCGGCCGGGGAGATCGCCAACGCGGCGCCCAAGATCGGCGTGGGGCCCATCGGCATCGCGGGGGTCGGCCGCAAGATCGACGGCATCCCGATCAAGGGCAGCATCGGGGGCGGCGGCACGACCGCCCCGGTGACCGGCGGACCCGGGACGCACACCCCCGTCCCCCGACCCGTTGCTCCCGCGGACATACCCCTACCGCCCTCCCCCGTTTCACCGACCACGCCCCCACCCGTACGACCGGCGACAACACACCCCGCAGACATACCCCTACCGGCCTCCCCGACGACTCCCTGAGGGGCGGTCGTCGGCCGCAGCCAGTGGCCGCCTCCACAGGTTTCCGTCCCCGCGGGGGACGGATTGTTCACTCACATGACGACAGCCTTTGTCGTCCACTCGTCAAGGAGTACCGATATGCCCGATTTTCGCGTGAACTCTGAAGAGACCGCCTCGACCTCGCAGGCGCTGCTCAACGACTTCTCCCAGCTGCAGGACAAGCTGAACGAGGTCAAGGGCAAGATCTCCAACCTGCTTGCCAACGGCTACAGCACCCCTGCCGCCCAGCAGAAGTTCTCGCCGTTCTTCGACGAGTTCGCCAAGGGCTTCGACCAGGTCAACCAGGGCCTGCAGGGCATCGGTCAGTACGTCCGCGCCGTCGGAGACGCCTTCTCGCAGACCGACGACCAGCTCGGTTCGAACCTGAGCTGACATCGACCCGGTCTCCGACCCACGCTCCTTCATGAGAGAGACGATGCATCGTGCGTTTGAACGTCAGCGTCCGTGCCCCCCATCTTGAGGGGGTGTCCACCACCGTCGTCGTCGACACCGAGCCGTCCGCGCGCGCGGGCCGCCTCGCGGCAGAACTCGCGCGGGCCGTCGACCACAGGGGGACCGGTGGGGCGGAAACGCGGGGGCCCGCCCTGTTCATCGGCGCGGAGGAGATCGACCCCGATGCCACCCTGCAGGCGGCCGGGGTCCGGGACGGTATGGACCTCGGGCTCGACGCCGCCCTTCCGGCGGCGTCCGAGCCCGAGGGCCGGACCGAGATCCGGCTGGTGTCGGGACGGGGCGCGGGAACGGTCTTCCGGCTCGTCCCCGGCGACTACGACATCGGCAGCGACCGTGCCTGCCGCATCCGGCTGGCCGAGGACGTGACCGCTTTCGCGGCCCGCGTGCGGGTACGGCTCGACGGCGGTGCCGAACTGCTCACCGTCGGCAAGTCGTTGCTCAACGGGAAGCCCGCGGCAGACGGTACGGTGTGGCGCGAGGGCAGCCAGCTCGCCGTCGGTGACACTCTGCTGGAGCTTGCCTCCCGCGAGTTGGCCACCGCACCGCTGACCCCGGCAGCGGACGGCCTGGGTCTGGAGTTCAACCGGCCGCCACGCTTCCTGCCGGCGTGGGCAGGCGGCAAATTCCGTCTGCCCACGCCCCCCGTCAAACCCGACAAGCGGCCCATCCCGCTGCTGCCCATCCTGCTGCTGCCGGCCGGCAGCGCCGCCATCGCCATCTTCGTCACCAAGAGCTGGACCTTCGTCTTCATAGCCCTGCTGTCCCCGCTGGCCGCGCTGTTCACCCAGTTCGGCAGTCGCAAGCAGGCGATGCTGAAGTACGAGGAGAAGAAAGAGGAGTACGAGGCGGCGGCCGAGCGGGTCAGGGCCGACATCGGGAGCGCCGTCCTCGACGAGCAGCACGGCCTGCGTCTCTCCCTGCCCGATCCGGCCTCGCTGCTGCGAATGGCGGACCAGCCGTCCGAGCGGTTGTGGGAACGCCGCTGGCAGGACCCGGACTTTCTCTCCATGCGGGTGGGCACCGCCGATCTGCCCTCATCGGTGAGCGTGGAGGACCCCACGCAGGACGAACACCGGCGTACCACGGTGGCGCCGCTCAACCAGGTGCCGGTCCCCATCGCGCTGCGCCGCGCCGGCGTCGCGGGCCTGGCAGGCCCCGGCGCGGACCGCCTGGCCGGCTGGCTGACCGCCCAGGCCGCCGCCCTGCACAGCCCCGCGGACCTGCGGATCGTCGTGCTCGCCAGCCCTGACGGAGAGACGGCGTGGTCCTGGGCCCGCTGGCTGCCGCACACTCAGGCGCAGAGCGAGGACGCTTACGTGCTGGTGGGCAGCACCGTGGACTCGCTGGCCCGGCGTATCGGCGAACTGGGCCAGATCGTCGCGGCCCGCATGGCGGCGGGACCTGACCTGGTACGCGGCGGCGTCAACGGCTACCCCGACATCCTGGTCGTGCTGGAACAGGCCCGCCGGGCGCGGTCGCTGCCAGGTGTGATCGCCCTGCTCCGCGACGGGCCCTCGGTCGGGGTCCACACGCTGTGCATCGACCGCGAGGAACGGCTGCTGCCCGAGGAGTGCGGCGCGGTCGTCGTCACCGGCACGGGCGCGCCTAGTACGTCCCGGGTGCGCACCGGTACTGGCGCCGCTCTGGAGAACGTGCGTACCGATTCGCCCGAGGCGACCTGGTACGACCACCTGGGGCGGGCGCTGGCGCCGCTCCGTGGTGTAGGGGACAGCGACGAGAGCGCGCTGCCTGGTTCGGTGCGCCTGCTGGACCTGCTGCACGTCGAACCGCCTACCGCGGAGGCGGTGGTCGCCGGCTGGTCGCTCGGCGGCCGCAGCACCCGCGCCCTGCTGGGCACCGGTTACGACGGCGACTTCTCCGTGGACCTGATCCGCGACGGGCCGCACGCGTTGATCGCCGGCACCACCGGTTCCGGCAAGTCGGAGCTGCTGCAGACCCTGGTCGCCTCGCTCGCCGTGGTGAACCGGCCAGACGAGATGACGTTCGTCCTCGTCGACTACAAGGGCGGCAGCGCCTTTGCCGAGTGCGCCGACCTGCCGCACACCGTGGGCCTCGTCACCGACCTGGACACGAACCTCGTGGAGCGCGCCCTGGTCTCCCTCGGCGCCGAACTGCGCCGCCGTGAGACCCAGTTGGCCGGTGCGGCCGCCAAGGACATCGAGGACTACCTCGACAAGCGCTCGCGCGGTGGCAACGCACTGCCGCCGATGCCCCGCCTGGTGCTGGTCGTGGACGAGTTCGCGTCCATGGTGCGCGAACTGCCCGACTTCATCTCGGGCCTTGTCGACATCGCCCAGCGCGGGCGCTCGCTCGGCATCCACATGGTGCTGGCGACCCAGCGTCCCGGTGGCGCGGTCACTCCGGACATCCGGGCCAACACCAATCTGCGCATCGCCCTGCGCACCACGGACACCACCGAGAGCCGCGATATCATCGACGCGCCCGACTCCGGTGAGATCTCGACCGCCAACCCCGGCCGCGCCTACGCACGGCTCGGCCCCTCCGCCCTGCTGCCGTTCCAGGCCGGACGGGTCGGCGGCCGTCGGCCGGACGGCACGGTCCCGGAGGGCACGGAGACGCCGGTCCGGGCCGAGGCGGTGAGCTGGCGGGAACTCGGCGGCCCGCTGCCCAGCGGCCGTTCCCGCAAAGGCGGTTCGGGGCCGGCGCAGACCCAGACGGTTACCGACCTCGCAGTGCTCACCGAGGCCGTCGCACAGGCCGCACGGTTGGCCGAGGTGCCGCGCCAGCCGAGCCCGTGGCTGCCACCGCTGCCGGACGTGCTGGAATGGACCGCCTCGCCCGCACCCGCCCCCGCCACGGAGCGCGAGGCCGGGCTGCCGTCCGTGGCGTACGGCATGGTGGACCTGCCAGCCCGGCAGACCCGCGCTCCGCTGGAGTTCGACATCGACCGGGCGGGCCACCTGCACCTGATCGGCTCACCGCGCAGCGGACGGTCGCAGGCGCTGCGCACCCTGGCGGCCGCGCTGGCCCAGGCGCACGGCGCCGACGATGTCCACATTTATGGCGTGGACTGCGGCAACGGGGCGCTCAACGCGCTGACCGCCCTACCGCACTGCGGTGCGGTCGTCGACCGTAACCAGGTGGAGCGGCTGAGCCGCCTGCTGGACCGGCTGAACGCCGAAATCACCGCGCGTCAGGGCGTACTGGGCTCCCGCGGCGCGGCCGACCTCGCCGAACTGCGCCGCTCGCAGCCCCCCGGGGAGCGACTGGCGCACATCGTGGTGCTGGTGGACCGTTTCGAGGTCTTCGAGCGCGAGTTCACCGCGTACGACAACGGCAGCCTCATGGAGCGCATGGTCAGGCTGCTGCGCGACGGCGCGGGCGTGGGCATCCACGTGGTGCTCGCGGGCGACCGGGTGCTGGGCGGCAGCCGGTTCTCCGGGACGACCGAGGACAAGATCGTCCTCAAACTCAACGACCGCCAGGACTACTCGTCGGTCGGCATCCCCACCAAGTCCGCGCCGACCGACCCCGCGCCCGGTCGCGGCATCCGCACCCTGGACCTCGCCGAGGTCCAGATCGCGGTGCTCACCGGCGACCTCTCCGGCGCGGCCCAGAGTCAGTACCTCGCCGATCTGGGAAGCCGGCTCACCGAGCGCGAGGCGGAGCTGACCAGCGAACGTCGCGCGCTATGCCTGGACGTCCTGCCGGACCGGATCAGCTACCGGCAGGCACTGGCCCTGCACCACCGGCACGGTCCGATGCGCCCGCTGGTCGCCGTCGGCGGTGACACCCTCACCTCACTGGGTCCCGATCTGGCCGACGTACCGACGTTCGTCGTCGCAGGGCCCCCGCGCACCGGCCGCAGCACGGTCCTGCTCACCGCAGCGCACTCCCTGCTGGCGGACGGCGCGGGCCTGGTGGTGCTCGCGCCACGCCGGTCGCCGCTGCGCGACCTGGCGGGCCGCCACGGCGTGGCGGCAGTGATCACCGACGCACAGGTGACGGTCCAGGAGTTCCGCGACGTCCTGGGGAACATCGAGCAGGACAACGCGGTGATCATCGTGGACGACGCCGAACTGCTCATGGGCACCGACATCGACAGCGACCTGGCGCTGCTTGCCCGCGGCGGCGCGGGCAGCGGCTGGGGAGTCCTGGCCGCAGGCAACGCGGAGTCGCTGTCGCTGAGCCTGGCCGGCTGGATGGGCCAGGTGAAGCGGAACCGGACCGGCATGCTGCTGTCGCCGCAGAACCTTGCCGACGGCGAGGTCATCGGCGTCAAGCTGACCCGGGGCGTCGTCGGCCAGGCGCCCCAGCCCGGCCGTGGCCTGCTGCACCTCGGTGATGGCGCGCTGGTGTCCGTACAGGTACCCCTCTCCGGCGCCGAGGTCTGAGGCCCCGGCAGGCGACAACGCGAAGGGCGGCCGGGAATCCTCTCCCGGCCGCCCTTCGCATCGTTCCCCGTGAGCCGCGTCAGGCGGCGGCCGGCGCCAGTGGCGTCCCGTCCCCGGACACGAAGCGAAAGGTGCTCGTGACGGCGTCGAAGAGGTCGTACACCTCGTTCGTCAGCGGCAGGTTGGGGCTGGCGAGCGTGACGACGAGGAAGTCCTCGGTGCGGCCGGGAACCGGCATCATCGTGTGCATGGTGAGCAGCCGGACGTCGATGTCCCCGGTGAGCCGGGTGGTCTCGGTGCCGGTGACGCGGGCCACGGTGCCCACGTGAGGCATCCTCACGGAGGTGATCACCCGGTCCTTGGGTGCTCCGCCGCCGACGGACGTGGTGCCCAGCTGCGCGGAGAGTACCGGCAGTGTCAGCTCTGATCCTTCGGGCGTGGTGACGGCGAAGACCATCCCGTAGGCCATGAACAGACCCTCGTCGTAGAGCGTCGCGGTGCCGACGGCCAGCAGTGCGCCCTGGCGCCGGGCGGCCCGGCTGACTTCGCGCCCCTGCCGGAACATGTCGTTGATCCGGGCCTTCTCGCGGGGGTCGTCGGTGGTGGCGAGAGCCGCGGCTCGGGTCCTGGCCAGTTCCTCCCCGCTCAGGTCGACGGTGTTCCACAGGTCGGGTATGTCGAGCAGGAAGCGATGCGCGGTGTTCACTAACGGCCCTTTCCGTTGTCGAGGTTGCTCACGGCGTCCTGGTCGGTCTTGTTCATCGAGTCGAGGATGCTGCCGATGGCGTCCCTGATCCCTGTGATCTGCTTCTTCAGCTGCTTCTTGCCGTCGTTCCACTTGTTCTCGAAGTGCTGGGCCGCACCGCGGGAGAGCTCGCGACCGAACGCCGCGTCGAAGTCGAAGGTGTGGTGCCCGATGTCGATCTGGTCGTGGACGAGGTCCAGCATCTGCTGAGCCTGCTGTAGCTCGTCTCCTGGTACATAGACGTCGTCTGCCATGCCGATCCCCTCGTGCTCCGCCGCTACCGGCCTCAGCCGTCACACGGCCGGAGCGGCCCGAAAGGTTCAATCGCTTTTTCCATCGAACGGTGAACTCCGGCTGACCTCATCCCCGTGTAGGGGTCATGACCTCTCCTCACCCGTTTTCAGCCGCCTCACGTGGTCCGGTACGTCGCGCGGTCGTCGCCACCGCGGTGGTCCTGTGTGGTGTGGCAAGCCTCGCCGGATGCGGCAAGACCATCTCGATCGGCGACGCCGCCTCCGCACCGGCCGTCTCCTCACCGTCGGCCGAAGCCGCGTCCGGCGCGGGCAACACCGCGCTGCAGGTCGTGGACAAGACGGCCGCGGACGCGGGCCTGACCGGTACCGGCGGCACTGTTGTGGGCGCGGCCGTCCAGGAGGCCCCGCCGAAATGGGTCCAGCTGTCGGCGGTCACCTCGCAGCCGTTCTCGGCCTCGCACCTGATCAACATCAACCAGGCAGCGCTCTACCGATTCGACGGTGACAACGCCGACCCGAAGCACTCCCACTGCGACGACACCTGCGCCGCGAAGTGGCCGCCTGTCACCATCGAGGAGAACGGCAACGTCTACCTCGCGGGCGTCGACAGCAAGGAGGTCGGCGCCATCCGTCGAGAGGACGGCCAGGTGCAGCTCACGGTCGGCGGCGCGCCGGTCTACCGCTTCGCGGGGGACACCAAGCCCGGAGACCTGAACGGCCAGGGTGTCGACGGAAAGTGGTTCGCGGTCGGACCGACGGGCGAGCGGGTCGCCGGGTAAGACGTGGGCATGCGCAGGCGTGGAAACGGCCGAACCAGCGGTGCACGGTGGCCGGGTCGTACGCCACCAACACGGCGATCTGCGCGGGTGACAGGCCATGCAGCGACAGCAACACCCTCACCGCCCGCAGCACCGTCCGGCCCCGGCCGCACACCAGACCGCGTTATCGCTCATACCCGACGGCCGACGCATGGGCGAACACGGTGGGCGGGCGCACGCTGGCCGCCGGCCACCCGACAGATGAACCATGTCCGAGTGGTCTGCGTAGTGAAAGATGAGTGGGCTTTTTCGAGCGCGCCCACCTGGAAAGCTCCAATCGAAAGCAGGGGGCCCACGGTCGATCGGTGGCCGTTTCAGGGAAACGCCGACGCATACCTCTTTTCTTGGGAAAGTGAACCATGTCACAGTGACGGGCCCTGCGCTTCTCGGACAGCGGTGTTGAGGGTTCTGCCTATGCCGCTGCCTGCAATTCCTCGTACTCGGCGTGGACTTCTGCGGGAGTCTTGTAGCCGAGTCCGGAGTGGAGGCGCTTTCGATTGTAGAAAATCTCGATGTAGCGGACGATAGCCCGGTGAGCGTGTGCGCGTGTTGGGAACGTAGTTCGGTGCACGAGTTCGTTTTTGAGGGCGCCGAAAAATGATTCAGCCATCGCATTGTCCCAGCAGACGCCGGTGCGGCCGACCGACGCTCGCAGGCCCAACGAGCTGAGCTTGGAACGAAGTTCGCGAGACGTGTATGGACTGCCGCGATCGGAATGAAATATGCAGCCTTCGGCGAGGTCGATGTTCCGGGCCGCCATATCGAGTGCATCCGATATAAGAGAGGTCTTCATGTGGTCGGCCATCGCCCAGCCGACCACCGCTTTGGTGTGGCAGTCGATGACGGTCGCGAGATAAAGGAACCCGGCCCAGGTGTGAACGTAGGTGATATCGCTGACCAGTTTGCGCCCGGGAGCGTCAGCGGTGAAGTCACGGGTCAGCAGGTCGGGCGTGGCCGGCGCCGCATCATCGGCGATCGTGGTCGCCCGCCAGGGCCGCGGCTGGCATGGCACCAGGCCGAGCTCGCGCATCAGACTCGGCAGCTGTAGTTCTTGATCGTTGACGGATTCGTGCTGGTGAGCGGCCTGATGGGGTGCCCGCGGGAACGAGTACGGCCACCGCGATGATGATCGTCTGTGACAACAGATCAGGACGCGGTGGCCGTGGGCGCCACGATAGCCGGTGGGGTGTGGAGCGAGTGTTTCAGGGCGGCGATGGCGGCGGTGGCCGCCTGCTTCCCGCGACGGGAGTCGCGGCTGCTGGCCAGGGACATGGCCGAGGCGATGCTGACGGGGCTCGAGACCCGCAACTGCTGGACGCTCGCTGAGGCGTTGGGGCACGCGTCGCCGTCCCGGCTGCAGCACTTCTTGTCCCGCGGCGTGTGGGATCACGACGCCGTGCGCGACCGGACGGCCACCTGGGCGGCCGGTGAACTCGCGGATGACGACGCCGTGTTGATCGTGGACGAGACGGGGGACGAGAAGTCCTCCACCGACGTCGTCGGGGCGGCAAGGCAATACTCCGGTGCGCTGGGCGGGATCGGTCTGTGCCAGGTCGCCGTCCATCTCACCTACGCCTCCGCACGTGGCCATGCCCCGATCGACCGGGCCCTGTACCTGGGCGCCGACTGGGCCGCCGACGAAGAACGCCGCCTGCTCACCCACGTCCCCGACGACGTGGACTTCGCCACCAAGCCCGAACTTGCTGCCGCCATGCTCACCCGGGCCCGACAGCTGGGCCTGCGTGCACGCTGGTTCGCCGGCGACGAGGTCTACGGCGGGCGCGAACTGCGCCGCAGTGCTCGCCGGCTCGGCTTCGACTACGCCCTGTCGGTCCGCGCCGATCACCAGGTCACCACCCCGGGTGGCCGCTTCACCGCGACCACCCTGGCCGCACGGCTGCCCCGGCGGGCATGGATGCGGATGCTCACCGGTCACGGCCTGAAGGGCGACCGCCACTACGACTGGACCTGGACCGACATCCAGAGCGACGACGCCCCCGACACCGAGGACGACGGGACATCCGTCCTGGTCGTGCGCCGACACCGCTTCACCGGCGAACTCTCCTTCTACCGCTGCTACTCCACCCGACCCGTCACCCTTGCCGGCCTCATACACATCATCTGCACCAGATGGCAGGTCGAAGAGGACTTCCAGCTGGCCAAGGGCGTCACCGGACTCGACCAGGGCCAGACGACCTGCTGGAACTCCTGGATGCGTTGGACCCTGATCAGCATCCTGGCCACCGCCGTCCTGGCCGTCACCCGCGCCCGCACCGCGACCACCACCATGGCCGTCGGCCTCATCCCGGTCAGCGCACGCGAGCTGCTGACCATCCTGCGGGCAACCACCCTGCCCCCGCTCCGCCACGACATCGGCCATGTCCTGCACTGGTCCGCCTGGCGACGCCGTCACCAGGCCATCGCGCAAGCCTGCCACCGGCGCTGGAACAACGTCACCGCCGCCGCGACCACATGACACCACCATGACGATCAAGAACTACAGCTGCCGGGTCAGCGCGCGGACCAGTTCTGCTCCGGCCTGCACGTTCATCCGCTGGAGCGCGGCGTGGACACGCCGGTAGCCGTAGGTTTCATGCGAGTCGGAGAAGACCTGGAGGATGACAGCCCTCAGTTCCGCACGGTGCTTCGCGGTGGCCGACAATGGCCTCGATCTCCAGTGGTAGAAGCCCGACGTGGATACTCCCGCCCAGGTGCACATCTGCTGCACGGGAAAGTTACCGGCCTCGCCGTCGATGAATTCGTACTTCTCCGTCACCGGTATTCCTGGGCGAAGAAGGCCGCCGCTGAGATGTGAATCCTGGGTCCCACGGGCATCTTTAAGTGCGGCCTCGCGGCGAGGCCGCACTCCTGCCGACCCCGGTTCAGGCGGGTCCGGTTCCTGGGGGTCCGATGGTGACGTCGAAACCGAGGGCTTCGAGCTGGGCGGTCAGCCGCCTGGCGCGTTGCTCGGGGCTGAATCGCCTCGCTGCCCAGTCGGGGCCCAACTCCCGGTAGGGCACCTGGTCGTGGACGATGTGCCAGTAGGCCACGACGATGTCGTGGCGGGTCGCACCGAGAGCCTTGAAGCCGCCCGCCCGGCCTTTGATCTGCATGTGATGCGCGTGCAGGTAGGTGCCCTTGGCCTTGACCGCGCCCCAGGCCGCTTCGGTCAGCGCGGCCTTCAGCCACTTCGGACCGGGCCGGCTGCGTCCGCCCCTGCGCTTGCCGCCCGAAGCATGATTGCCCGGACACACCCCCGCCCAGGAGGCGAGATGAGCCGAGGACGGGAATGCCGACATGTCCAGACCGATCTCGGCGATCAGCACCTGGGCGACCTTCGCCCCCACCCCGGGGATGGTCTGGATCAGCTCCAGGACCTCCTGGTGCGGGGCAAGCCGGATCGCGATCTCCGCATCGTAGGCGTCGAGCCGCTGCTCCAGCCCGTCGATATGCGCCAGCAGACCGCGCACGATGACACCGTGGTGCTCGACACGGAAGCGGTGCTCGAGAGCCTCCTCCAGAGCCTCCCGCTTCGAGCGGAGCCGTCCCTTGGCCAGCGCGGCCAGCTCCACCGGCGAGGTCACCCCGTCCAGCAGCGCCTCCAGCACGGCCCGCGCCGTCTTCGACCACACCTGCGAGGCCACCGAGGTCAGCTTGATACCGGCGTCTTGCAGTACCTTCTCCAGCCGCTGGATCACCCGCACCCGCTCCTGAGACACCGCCGTACGCGCCCGGGTCAGGTCTCGCAGCTCGCGAAACTCCTGCACCGGCACGAACGACGGCCGCACCAGACCGCACTCCAGGATCCGGGCGATCCACACCGAATCAGCGACATCGGTCTTGCGCCCGGGCACGTTCCGCAGATGCGCCGCGTTCACCAGCCAGCAGGTGAACCGCCCCTCCAGCGCGGCGAAGACGGGCTTCCAGTACACCCCCGTCGCTTCCATGCCGACCAGCTCCACCCCCTCGCAGACCAGCCAGTCGCCCAGGTCGGCCAGCGCGCGCACGGTGGTCTTGAAGGTCCGGGTCTCCGTTGCCCGTGAACCCCGGCGCTGCCCCGGCGAGCGCACCGTCGCCACCACCGTGTCCCGGTGCACGTCCAGCCCGGCGCACCGCTCGAAGATCACCTGCATCTCTGGCCTCCTCCGCGACAGCACCGGTCAACGTGCCGCCCGGAAGGGGCCTACTGATCCAAAGAGTCTGAGATTCGCGCTCGCAGCAGCAGTCAACAATCCCTCAAGCCCCAGCGTCATACTTTTCCCCGGACTCGTGGATACCAAGCGTCACCGACGTCTGCCCGGACCGCACCCCACCAGCATGCCAACGGCGCCACAGAGCACTCAACCCGCGCACAGAAGCCAACCACCCACCGGCCAGAAGCCGTTACGCGCCCCGGATTCTCATCCCGCCACGGTGCCGGCGCACAGCGCCGTCATGGGTACTTTTCCCAGGAAATCGGTCTTCATGCGGAGTTCCCGGTTCTCGCGTTCCAGTTCGCGCAGGCGGGCACGTTCGCTGATGTTCAGCGGAGGTTCCTCCCCAACGTGCTCCTGCCGGTACCGGCTAACCCAGGTGCCCAGCGTTCCCTCGTTCACTTGTATCTCTCGGGCCAGGGCGAATGCGTTCTCAGGCGGTGAGATCGAGGAGGGTAGTCGCGTGCTCGGGGCGTGACCGGTAGTGGTCGGTTGCGGCGGCGATGTTGGTCCAGCCGGCCTGGCGCATGAGGCCGATGGCCAGGTTCCGCATCGTGGCCATGGCTCGTGGCGCGGTGCCGGTGCGCACGCGCGAGGCGTCCTGGCCGTAGGTCACGTCTCTGACATGGTGCAGGGCCTCAACTGACCAGTGGTTCTGCATCAGTTCGGCGAGCTGGGACGGGTTGGCCTGGCCCGGGGACAGGTTGGTGACGGCGTAGACCGTCTTCGTCTGGACCTTCCCGGTCCTGCGATTGACCCGGCGGCGCTTGATTTCGATGGCCTGGACGGCGTGCGGGAACAACAGGCCGGGCTGGACGGTGCAGACCTTCAGCCGGCGGATCTCGCGGCGGCCGTGGCCGGTGGTGGTAGTGCGGTCCTGCAGTGGGATCTGGCGCCAGGGCAGCTTCTTGAGCTGCTTGCGGAGCTTCTTCTGGTTCCCTTTGACGACCAGAAGGTAGTGACCTTGAGCCGCGATGACGTGCTCGGCGTGGGCGCGCTGGGTGTGCATGGCGTCGGCGGTGATCACAGTGCCGCGCAGGTCGATGCGGTTCAGCAGTGGAGCGAAGGCGGGGATCTCGTTGCTCTTCGCGGGGATCTGGCGCTGGGCGATGACGGTCTGCGAGGTGTGCAGTGCGGCGGCGAGCAGGTAGACGGCTTTGTCGTTGTCGGTGCGTGAGCCGCGCACGGCTTTGCCGTCGACGGCGAGGCCGACCGGGGTGTCGCCGGGTTCGTCGACCGGGTCGGTGGCGTAGCGGGCGATCCAGGCACCCACGGCGTCGTCCAGGGCGTCGCCGTCCAGGCGGGCCAGCAGTCGGCCCAGGGTGGTGGTGTTCGGGGTGGCGCAGGTGAGACCGAGGCGTGTCCGCAGGTCAGAGTTGCTGTCGGCGGCGAAGCGGGCGATGGCGGCCACAGATTTGGTGCCGCTGAGGACGGCGACCAGGCACAGGGCGAGCAGGGAGCCGATCCGGTAGCGGCGGCCTCGGACCCGGCGCGGGTCGGGCACCTGGTCCAGCACGTCGGCCAGGGTGCACAGGCCGGGCAGTTCGATGAGCGGGCATGGGAGGTCAACGTCCTCGTGGTGGCGCGCGAGGGCGTCGATCAGGGAAGATGGCACGCGAACGCGACCCCTGTTCATGATCTTCGGCTTCGAGAACCTTGATCATCGGGAGTCGCGTTCGTCATTTCCAGTCGGGCACATCGACCACCGGGCACCACACCGGCGCGAACCCCTCATCTCGACATCTGAGAACGCATCAGCCCTGGGCTTCGTGCCGCCGTGCGCGCGTAGGGATGGTTCGCATAGGAGGCGTCGACGATGTCCGCGATTTCTCTTCTCGGGGTCGGATGGTCGCGTGCGACATGCCTGATCGTCATGTTTGCGCCTTCTCCGGCCTCTGTATAAGCCGCGAAATCCCCCTGCATACCGCAACGGCTCGGGTGCGACAGGGGGAAATCTCGTTGCTGATGCGCAGGGCCGGACTGAGTAACCTCCGCCGAGGTGGGCGGCAGGCCCGGGAAGGCTGATATTGCCATACCTGCCGCCACCGCGATACTACCAGCGGCCACGAGGGAATTTTGCACGTCAGAAGCAAACCCCGCATAGGTTCCCATTCCCCGCAGCCCGGCACCCATCACCTGAAGCACATTTCCAACGAGTTTGACCGAACTGAACTCAGGCTTTCCGCACAGACCGATCTCATCCGCAACCCTGTGGACACTCTCAAGCCCAAGTCCGGCGATACCTGCAATGCATAGAGCATTCCCAGCGGTCCCGCCCAGAAGGTGGCCAACTCCTTGCATCGTATACGGCATGGACTTGTATGTGAAGCTTTTGAAGAACGCAGTCCTATTTTTCAGATAACTTTCTTCAATCCGTGACCTAGCGGCATCAGATTGCGCAAGTCGCGAAATCTCCGCGTTTTGAATTCCTGAAATTCCGAATGTTCCCTGTTGGCCACATCGCTCCAGAGACTCATCGAGTGATTCCGATGCGCGCAGTTCAGTCATAACTGCATTACCTCTCTGCAGTGATTCATGCGTCCGCTGCTCCAACAATCCGAACTACCCACAACTACTACGTACGACCACACAGTCAAGGTTCAGCGGTATTGGTCGATCTGACACGGCAGCTGTAGTTCCCTGATTGGCAGGGCATCGCGGCTGGTCAGGTCGTTGCGGTGGCGGTGATGTTGTTCCATCTCCGGTGGGCTTCGGCTGCCTGGTATTGGTGGTGACGGCGCCAGGCGGACCAGTGCAGGAGGTGGTCGCGGTCGCGTCGGGGGCGGGGCAGGGCGGTGATCCTCAGGAGTCGGAGCGGTTCGCGGCCGCTGGGCGGGACGAGTTCGCTGCCGGGGGTGGTAGCCGTGGTGGTGCGGGCGTGGGTGACGGCCAGGACGGCGGCGGCGAGCATGCTGATCAAAGTCCAGCGCATCCAGGAGATATCGAAGTCGACCGCCCACCGCCGGTTCCTGATCTGGTCGAGAGCCGGTGTCTGGGCCCGCCTGCACGAAGCCGTGCTGCACCGCCTCGATGACGCCGGCCTCATCGACGTCACCCGCGTCGTCCTCGACACCGCCCATGTGAGGGCTAAAAAGGGGGCGAACACACAGGTCCGAGCCCCGTGGACCGGGGCAAACCCAGGGCTTGATCAAGTTCCGTGAGTGTCTGGGTTGTTGGTGATGCCCAGGATGGCGAGTGCTCGTTCGGGTTCGTGGCGGATGGCGCGGGTGGTCTTGGCGATGTTGTCGGCTCCGAGGGTCTTCAGGGTGCCGATGGCGAGGTTGCGGATGGTGGCCATGGCGCGGGGTGCGGTGCCGGTGTGAATGGTCGAGGCGTCCTCGGCGAACGTGACATCTCGGATGTAGTGGGAGGAATTTTCGATTCCCCAGTGCCCGCGGATGGCGGCGGCGAGGTCGATGGGGCGGGTTTGATGGGCGGCGAGGCTGGTGACCGCGTAGACGTTCTCGCGGGTTTCGGGCCGGCCGGTGGGCTTGCGGCGGCGGTGGACCCGGATGGCGAGGTGGGCGTGGGGGAAAGCGATGCCGCCGAGGTTGTCGGCGATAGCGCAGGTTTTGATCGAGCGGGACTCGCGGCGGCCGTGGGCGGTGGCGGAGGCGGTGTGCTGGACCTTGATCGAGGTCCAGGGCAGGGCGGCGAGCTGGGCGTAGGCGGTGGGCTGGTTGGTCTTGATGACGGCGATGTAGTGGGCCTTCTTCGTCTCGACCAGCCAGGTGATGTTGGCCTTCACCGAGTGGAGGGCATCGAAGGTGACGACGGTGTCGGCGAGGTCGAGCGGTGCCAGCAGGGGTTTGAAGTGGCGCACTTCGTTGGTCTTCGCACCGACTTCGACCTGGGCAATCGTGGCGACGCGGTCGTGGGTGACCGCCGAGAGCAGGTGACGGCGCGGCGCGGCCAGGCGGGCTGAGCCCTTGAGGGCCTTGCCGTCCACGGCGATGACCTGCCGCGATCGGGTCTCGGGCACGTCCGCGGACGCGGTGATGCGGTGCCGGCCGGCCAGGTAGGCGCCCACAGCCTGGTCCAGGGCGTCGCCGTCAAGTGCCTGAAGGACGCGTCCGAGAGTGACCGGCTTGGGGCTGCGCCGCCAGCCGAGCAGGTGACGGCGTACTCCAAGGGATGCCAGCAGCGAGTTCGTGGCCCGCTCGCCGAACTCGGCGAGCTCGTCGATGCTCTTCGCGCCGCAGACAGCCGCGCAGGCACACACCAGCAAGATCGCCGTCAGCGAGTACCACCGGCCCCGGCGTGAGCGCGGATCCGGAACCGATTCAAGGTAGGGACGCAGGTCAGCGATCCGGTCCGCATCCAGCGGCCCCAGCTTCTCCAGCACGGCAGGGATAGGGGAAGATGCAACAGCAGGCACGGGACATCCTCGTGATCATCTGGCTTCGACACCACAATGATCACGAACCCCCGTGCCTGCTCTGCTATCCGCCCCTACCCGCTGATCGTCAACCCTCCACGCAAGCACGGAACTTGACGGAGCCCTGGGGCAAACCGGGTTCCAAGATGCACATCCTGTCGGACGCGAACGGACTGCCCCTCCTCGTCGGCATCTCGGCCGGCAACACCCACGACAGCGAGGGCCTGAAGCCCATGATCGAGGGTCACCAAACGAGACACGACCCCCACCGCGGCCGGTACTTCAAGCCCCAGCGCCTACATGCAGACAAAGCCTACGATCGCGCCGACCTGCGCAGATGGCTCCGTTGGAAGCGAATCGGAGTACGCATCGCCCGCAAAGGCGTCGAATCCAGCGAACGATTAGCCTCGATCTTTCGTCAGGGTCCGTCGACGGAGTCGGCGGATCTTTTCGCTTTCCGGGACGGCTGGTGGGCAGGCCGGTGGCCCGGCTGTCGCGTCGGGTGGGCGCCGGGTTCCACTGCCCGGGGGGCGGGTGGTGTTGTCTTGGGACGGGAAGTCTGCTGGTCAGCCCGGGTTGGGCAGGAGCGCGAGTCGTTCGAGGGCGCCTGTGATCTCACCTGTCCAGGGCCAGTGCTGGGTGAAACGGAGGATCCTGCGCCGGCCGGTGGTGACGACCTGGGCGGCCGCGGTGAACAGGCGGAACCGCAGTCGGCGGGGTTCCCAGAGCCGGGCTTTGCCCCTCAGGGCGAGCATGGGTGTCGGCGTACACGTGAACTTCAGGGAGTACGCGGACAATGGGCATCCAGGCCAGCAGGTCGAGAGCGATCTGGACGATCTCCAGCCAGACCTTGTTCTGCGCGGTGTGGTGGAGGGGCAGGTTGCGCAGGCCGGTCGCGCGGGCGGCCCGGATCCGGTCCTCCGCGCGGGCCCGCAGCCGGTGTCGGAGCTCGAGCTCGGCGATCGGCCGGTCGGGGGTGTTGGTCGCGAAGCAGGTGATCCGCATGCCGTCCGCGTCCGTGATCCTCAATTGGGCCCCGGGATGCGGTCGTTCCTTGCGGACGATCAGCCGCATGCCCTTTGGCCAGTTGTCCAACAGCCTGCCCGTGAGCTCGGCGACCCAGGCCCCGTCGCGGACCGTGCCGTCGGACTCGACGGCCGGCGTCCAGGCCGAAGCAGGGATCTTCAGCACATGCTCGTGGATCGCTTCGGTGATCACCATGCCGACCGAGTAGGACAGCCATCGGCCTTGCTTCGCGAGCCAGGACACGAAGTCGTGGGTGCCGCCGGCGGAGTCCGTGCGGATCAGTGTCTGCCGCCCTCGCCGGTACTTCTTCGGTAGCTGGCCCAGGGCCAGTTGGGCGGTGGTGATGTGGTCGGCGGCCGTGTTCGAGCCCGCGTTCCCCGGTCTGAGCAGGGCGGCGACAGGCTCTCCGGTTCCGCCGGGGCCGTGGTCGACGAAGGCCGTCAGGGGGTGATGGCCGTAGGTCTTCTTCCATGTCGCGGCCGCGTCCTCCTTGTCGGAGTGTGCGATCACGAGGACGCCGTCCAGGTCGACCGTGACCTGTCCATCGGTGTCCGGGGCGTTTTTGCCCGCCAACGACCAGACCCGGCTGCGGACTTCGGCCCGTGCGGACCGGATGGCCTGCAGGGCTTTCTCACCGCAGGCGGCGAGGGACTCGATCAGACGGGAGACGGTCGGATCGGAAGCGACCGGGCCGAAGACGGCCGGCTCACACCGCAGCATCGCGACGTCCGCAAGGCAGTCCCCGCCGAGCGCGACCGCCAGAGCGACGTCCAGGATGATCTTGCCGGGATCGTGGACGGCCCGCGGCTTCCGCCACGGAACCAGAGCTGCGGATATGGCCTGGTCAAGGCCGGTCTTGCGAACTGTTTCAACGAGCAGGACCGCCCCGGCCTGCGAGACCACCCGTCGACCGTCTCCCTGGACACGGACACGCGGGTACGACGAGATAGGCTCTCTCACCTGGAAAGTGCTCTTTTCCTTGCAGCCAACAGGACCCTCAGCAAGTCCTATCGTTGCAGGTCAAGGGCGCTTTCCGTGTTTCTGATCAACTCCTGGACAGCTCACCTCGTGAAAGCGCGAGGTTAGGGCGCCGACGCTGGGTCATCGAGCGCACGATGTCCTGGCTCTCCGGCTACCGACGCCTGAACCCTCGCTACGAGCGCCATCCCCGCAACTACCTTGCCTTCCTCGGACTCGCAGCCGCCCTCTGCTGCTTCAAGCGACTCGTCCGCCTCACCACGTAGGACACGGTCTAAGAGATCCCTCCCACCCGGCCCCTGCCGGGGCCGGGCTCAGAGGTGTCCACCACTCGGGGACAGGTCCCAAGGCCGGGTAGTTAGGGTTTTCGCAGGTCACGCAAGGGGAGTTGGTGACCATGCTGTGGCGGCGTAGAGGCCGGGGCCGAGCTTGTGGATGAGTCCGCTGGTGGCCCAGCGGTTCAGTTGTCTGTACATGGTTTCCAGGGTGACGTCGCCGAAGTGAGCCGCGATGTCGCGGGGTTGCCAGAGGCGGGTGGGGTCTTCCTCAAGCAGGGTCAGGATTCGGTGTCGGCGTCGCTTGCCGGGGGCGGTGTGCCGATCATCCCGGGAGGCGGTCGGCAGTGCGGGCAGCGGATCGGAGGGTTCGAGGATGGTGACGTCGAGGTCGGTGACGGTGCGGCTGGCATCGGGCCGGCCGTCGTTGTCGCATCGCCCGTTGTAGCGGGAGGTCGGTGCTTTGACCTTGCGGGTACTCACCCGCTGCCGCCGGGGTGGGAGCAGGCCTGACAGGATCCGGCGTCCGATGAGACCGACCGGTTCGACGGTCGTGGTGACGACGTCGGCGGCCTGGATGACCTGATCACGGGCGGCTTGGAGGGCGATAGTGAAGCCGCAGCGGTCGGGGTCTGTGCCGGGGACGGACTCGGCGGCGTCGACCATAACGGTCCGCAGTGCCTGGTAGAGCGTGAGGAGCGACCACATCTCCTGCTCGATGCCGATGGGGTCACCCGAGCGCAAAAGGCGGCCGTTCATGATCGTGTGGCGGAGCGCGTAATACGCCGATTCGTGCTCCCACCGCTGATGGTAGAGATCCACCAACACGGCCGCCGGGAAGCGGCGGGCGTCCGTCAGGGTGGTGGCCAACCGGTAGGAGCCGGTGAAGACAGTGCCGTCGGTGCAGGTCACGGTGATCTGCGCATCGATGACCCGCACCCGCACGGTGCCGATGACTGACAGATAGGAGCCGTCGACGAGACGGGTGAGAGCCGGTGTGCGCCGGTTGCTGCGGAGCCGTCCGAGGAACTGGGCGCCGGTGGTGGTGACGGCGGAGAGGAAGGCGTTGCCGTCGAACCCCTTGTCCCAGAGCACCAGCATGTCCGGCCTCAGAAGGTGCAGCAGGCGGCCGGCGTAGCTCGTCTCGCCCTCGGCCGTCGGGCCGAACACCGCACCGATCAGGGCCCGGGTGCCGGTCTCGACCAGCGTCATCAACTCCAGCGTCGGATAGCCGTGATGAGACGTTCTCCCCAGCCAGGCCCGGTTCCGATCGGAGTCGAAGACCCTCTGCGAACTGCAGCCGTCGAATGACACCGTCCGGTAGGGCCCGAACCGCACTCCCGGCGTCGTCGGCCTTGCCAACGGCCCGGCCAGTACGTCGAACAACGCCCGAACCGGCGCGCTGCCGAGTCGCCGGCGCAGGTCACGTAACGCCTTCGCGGTCGGGCAGACCACAGGAATCCCGGACAGGCCGGCCGTCAGCTTGTCCCAGACGAGCCGGTAGCCGACCTCGGGGAACAAGCACATCACGAGCAGAAAGTAGACCCCCACCCGCGAGGGCAGATCACGCAGCCGCCGCTGCACCGTCCTCGTCTCCGACAGGACCGCGTCGACGAGCTCGAACGGCACGATCGCCGTCAGTTCCCCCAGATGACCGGGCGCGAACCGGCCCGCAGCCACCGTGACCGTTCGGGTGATAGTCGCCAACGGCGGCGGCAGGACACAATGATCGAGCAACGGAGCTCCTTCGGGACAAGCTGTCTTGGACGACTGCCTGTACCAACGAGCCCCGTTGCTCTACGTCGGAAACTCGCCAACTCCCCTTGCGTGACCTGCGAAAACCCTAACTACCCGGCCTTGGGACAGGTCCCCTCACCCTGGAGAGACAACGCTGAAAACGCTCACTGAGCTTCTTCAGCCGCCCCTCCGTCGAGTGAGAAGCCTCTGAGTGTTGACGACGCCGACGAGCAGGGCAACTACCGCCGTCCCAGCCCGGACCGCCCCCTGGACGTCACCCGATCAGGGGCCACTCTGAAAAAGCTCACTGTTCCCGACATACGTCACCGGTCGAACGTCGGCGCCGACCCAAGTACCTGGCTGTCGCAATCAGGATTGAGCCGTGAGTCGGAGCTGGGCAGGACGCCTTGTCGTTGGAGTCGGCGAGCCTCGGCAAACCCCCACACCCGGCAGTCGGGGGCGTGTTGCTGCTTCCCCCCCCCGCACAATCATCTGCCGACCGACTTACCGCGGACTCTCACCCTCAAAGCGCGAAAGGGCCTGTACTCCCTACCAGTTCGCCAGGGATACAGGCCTTTGTCATGCTCAGTGATGCGCGTCAGGCGACCCAGGGCATGCCACCGTGGTCGGGGCGGAAGATCAGCGGGCTATTCCAGCACCGTGGCTGCTGTATCTGCCAGAGGCGATCCAGATTGTCCAGGCAGCGTCACTGGCGTGGCGAGCCCATTGGCGACCATAGGCGCCGGGCCGGCCGACGGCCTTAGCCACTCCGTAGCGGTCGATCACTTCGGCGAGGCCCTGCGCGGGTTCCAGGAAGGTAAGCCAGGTGCCTTGCGCGAGCTCTCGGACGGTCAGTGGATGCCGCTCACCGTCGGCGAGCGCTGCGAAAGCGGAGCGGAGCGTCTCGGTGGCCTCGTTGGTCTGATGAGGTGCAATGTCGTCGAGGAATTCGTCAAGGCGGCTACTGCCTGTCCTGCATCCCAGGACTGCGTAGTGGGCGTCGAGCACAGGGAGCGCGGCAGCGGCAGCGGGATCCATCAGCCAGAGGGTTCCAGGCATGGGTTGATGAGCCTTTCGGAGGCGTCGAGTCTCAGCGGTTCTTGATGGCTGTCGGCCAGTTATCGGAGAGGGCCGGCTGTCCGCCGGGGCCATAGCGCACGAGCAGATGCCAGGCGGTGTCGGTCAGGTCGCGGGCCCATCGCTCACCGACGCGGTCGATGTCGCGGTGCGGGACGTGGGCGCTGAGGTGCTCCCATAACAAGGGCCGTTCGCCACTGAAGAAGCGCAGCAGGTACTCACAGAAGTAGGCGATGTCTCCTCGTTCGGGGTTCAAGAGACCGTGGATGCCGATCTCCATCTTCTTCATGAGGTAGCCGTTGCCGGTCGGTTCGGCCTCATTCGGGTCCGCCTGGCGGCCGTTGCGGTCCACGGTGTTCCAGAAGACGATGTTGTCTGGGCCGGGCAGCATGGCGAGTAGCTGGACGAGATGGTGCACGTCCGGGTCGTCGTACAGGTGAGGGGGGTTGGACATGGGGGCTCCTTGGAAGTGGTGGATGTGAGGTCAGTCGGCCTGGCGCAGCACGTTGCTCATATGGGGGCGTTGGGGCCGATGAGCATGGGGTTGGCTTTGGCGAAGCCGCTGCGCAGGGTGAGGCTGTTGCCGAAGTGGGTGAGGTACATGTCTGGGGCGACGGCGATCAGGACGACGCCTATGTTGATCTCGCCCGCTGCCTCCGCCTCGGCCTGGACCCGCTGAAGCAGACGCTCCCACGTCCCGTCGGCCGACCACAGGCGGTGCCGTTCGTAGACCCTCTTCCACGGGGCGAACCGTTCGGGTAAACCACTGAAAGCCGGTCCGCGCACGGTGCAGGATCCCGTCGATCACCTGCCGGTGATCTCGCTATCTGCCACAACGCACGTTGCTGACAGGCAGGAAGGCCCCAGCTTCTACCACTCAGCATTCGCCCGTCAGATGTCGACGTGTCCAGTTCTGCCCTGCGCCTCCTGTCCATCCGCCTGTCACAGCACCGTCGCGCGCTCGGCTCCCACTGGCGGCGTCTGAGCACCGAACGCCAAGCCTTGCTTGTTCTCGCCCACCTGCGGGTGGGACAGCGCAGTGGCTCTTTGGACACCCAGCCTCCCTGTCATACTCCGCGAGGGGAATAACGGAAGCGCCTACAACTCGGTTCACTGAGCCTTTCCCAGTAATGGATCACGACGGTGCGTGATCGTTCAGATGGTGCGGTCGTACTCGAGTTGTAGCAGGACGAGGGCTGCGGCGGCGATCTTCGTGATGTGGCTGGGGTCGAGGCTGACCCTGCGCAGTGCCTTGAAGGTCGTCTTGAGCAGGGAGTTGGCGCGCTCACAGACACCGTGGATGCCGCGGATGACCTTGTTGTACGTCTGTTGCTCCTCGGTCAGCTCGCCTCCGGCGGGCTTCTTGAAGGGGCGGCGGAAGCCGTCGTCGGCGTTCTCGTAGCCGAGGTCGACCAGGGTCGGCATGTCCAGCTCGGCCGCGATGCGGTTGAGTGCCTCGACCAGCCCGTGGTGGCGGGCGCAGGTGGTGTCGTGCTCCCGGCCCGGCCGTACTGGCGAGACCCAGATGGGCCAGCCGTCCGGGGTGGCGATAACCTGCACGTTCCCGCCATGGTGCTTGTGTTTTCCGGACCACCAGAGGTCTGAGGTGTCCCCCGGAGTGTGGACACGGGGGTTCATGCTGCGAGTGTGAGTTTACGTGCTCTCTGCTGTTGTTGTTCGAATTCGACTGGCGAGAGGTAGTTGAGGGCGCTGTGGCGCCTGCGGGCGTTGTAGTAGGTGAGCCACTGGAAGATCTCCAGCCTCGCCTGAGGCATCGTGGAGAACAGCCTCTGGTACATCGTCTCCCTCTTGAGTCCCTGCCAGAACGACTCGGCGAGGGCGTTGTCGTAGCTCGAGCCGACCCGGCCCATGCTCCTGTGGATCCCGAAACCGTTGCAGACCTGCGCGAACGCGGCCGACGTGTACTGCGAGCCCCTGTCCGCATGGAAGATCACCCCGCCCACGTGGCCGCCGCGGGTCGCCACGGCCATCTCCAGGGCGTCGATGACCAGTTCCGTGCGCATGTGCGTGGCCATCGACCAGCCGAGCACCCGGCGTGAACAGATGTCGATGACGCAGGCGAGATACAGCCACGTCCCGCCGACCTGGACGTATGTGATGTCGCCGCACCACTTCTCGTTCAACTGTCTGGCGGAGAAGTTGCGTTGGACGAGATCCGGGGCCGGTGGTGCAAGCCGGTCGGGGACCGTGGTGCGCTTGCGGCGCCGCAGGTGCCGGCCCTCGATACCGTGCCGGCGCATCAGGCGCTCGACGCGCTTGCGGTTGATGGTGTGCCCGAAGCCACGCAGCTCGGCATGGATGCGCCGGACTCCGTAGGTGCCCTTGTGCTCGGTATGGATCTCCCGGATCTCCACGAGCAGGGCGTCGTCGGCGGCCTGCCGCTCTCGACGGACCTTCGCACCGGCGAGCCACCGGTAGTAGCCCGAGCGCGAGACCTGCAGGACCCGGCATATCCGCTGAACGCCGAAGACTTCCGCGTGGGCGGAGACGAAGTCCCAGCGGTGGGTCTTCACTTCATCTCCTTCGCGAAATAGGCGGCTGCCCGGCGCAGGATCTCCCGCTCGAGTTCCCATTCCTTCTCTGCCTTGCGGAGCCGGCCGTTCTCCGCGCGCAGCCGGGCCAGTTCCTCGTTCCGGCTCTCCGCGCTCTGCTCGCCGCTGCTGTGATCACGGCCCGCGTGCTCGTCGGCCTGGCGCACCCAGCTCCGCAGGGTCTCGCCGGTCACCCCGACATCCGCCGCGACCGCCGCGTACGTGCGCTTCCCGCCCGCCGCGCGGTACAGCGCGACGGCATCGTTCCTGAACTCCACCGGATACGGAGACCTACGTCCCACCAGGACACCTTCCCTCGGATCTGCAAGATCCATTGTCAGAGTGTCCACACCACAGGGGTCGCCTCAAACAGCCCATACCTAAGCAGCGACACGCTACTAGTAGCGTGTCGCTGCTTAGGTATGGGCTGTTTGATTGGGAGGCTTGCGTCTGGCAGATTCCTCTCCCGCTCTGCCGGACAGGACTGGTGCGATGGGTTCGCAGAAGAAGAGGCCGGTGGTGCTGACCGCGCAGGACCGCGAGGAGTTGGTCCGGGTGACCACGACGGGGGTTCGTCCGGCCTCGGTAATCAGGCGGGCGAGGGTGCTCCTCGCACTCGACACCTCTGCAGGCGGGATCGGCTCGCAGGAGGTGATCGCGGCCCGGCTCGGCGTCTCCGGTGAGACGTTGCGGCTGGTCGCCAAGCGTTTCACCGAAACCGGTGGCGATGTTCACGCCACCATCGCGCGGAAGAAGCGCGACCTCCCGCCGGTGCCCTCGCCGGTGACCGGTGAGGTCGAAGCCCGGCTGATCGCGATGGCGTGCTCACAGCCACCCCAGGGCTATACCCGGTGGTCGCTGCGGCTGCTGGAGAAGCACGTCGCACTGGTCGAGGACATCCCCGATCTGGACCATTCCACCATCGGCCGGGTCTTAAAAACGGAACTGCGTCCTCACCTGAAGAAGTGCTGGACCATCCCACCACGAGCGAACGCGGAGTTCGCGGCCCGGATGGAAGACGTACTGGCCGTCTATGCCCGGCCCTATGACCCGGCATGTCCGGTCGTGTGCATGGACGAGAAGCCCTACCAGCTCCTCGGCCATGTCCGCGACCCGCTCCCGGCCCGCCCTGGTCACGACGCCCGCCAGGACAGCGAGTACATCCGCTGCGGCACGTGCTCGATCTTCGTATGGGTCGAACCCCTGCGCGGGTGGCGTCGAGTTCAGGCACTGTCCCAGAGGACCCGGATCGACTGGGCCGGCCAGGTCAGGCAGCTGCTGAGCGTGGACTACCCCGATGCCGAGACGGTTGTGCTGGTGATGGACAACCTCAACACCCACGGCATCGCCTCACTGTACGAGGCATTCGAACCAGAAGAGGCCTTCGCCCTGGCTCAGCGCCTCGAGATCCACCACACGCCCAAGCACGGGTCATGGCTCAACATCGCCGAGATCGAACTCTCCGCGCTGACCAGGCAATGTCTCGACCGCCGGATCGGCGACCTCGACACCCTCAACACCGAACTCTCGGCCTGGCAGAACGCCACCAACACCGACCAACGTCAGGTGGACTGGCAGTTCACCACCCACGACGCACGCATCAAACTGCGCCACCTCTATCCCAGGAATTAGCTGCGACAGTCTACTAGTGTCTTGTGATTCTGTTTGTGGAACCTGAGGCGTCCTTGATCGTTGAGTCTGGTATGGATCTCTCCTCTGAACAGATGGCCGGGCTACGGGGGTTGGCGGGTTCGCGGGATGTGCCGGCTCTCGTGGCGCTTCGCGCTCGGATCGTGCTGTGGTCGGCCGAGGGGCGGCGGCGAAAGGACATCGCCGAGCTTGCCGGTGTGGCACCGCTGACGGTGGACCGCTGCAAGGCCCGCTATGCCGAGCGGGGTTCGGCCGGGCTGGAGGGCAAACGCCGGGGCGGGCCGCGAACGCAGGTGCCGCCCCGGGTGCGGGCCCGGGTGATCGCTTTGACGAGGATGTCTCCGCCGGCGGATTCCGGGCTCTCGCACTGGTCGACGCGGACGCTGGCCGACCACTTGAGGAGGCGTGAGGGCATTTCGGTGTCCTGGCATTACATTGCCCGCATCTGGCGTGAGGAGAATCTGAAGCCGCACCGTTCGGGCACCTTCAAGATCTCGAAAGACCCGGCGTTCGCGGAGAAGGTCGCCGATGTCGTCGGTTTGTACCTGGCCCCGCCCGGTGGCGCCGTGGTGCTGTCGGTCGACGAGAAGACGCAGGTGCAGGCCCTGGACCGGACCCAGCCGGTGCTGCCGGTGGCCTTCGCGGTTACCGAGCAGCGCACCCACGACTACGTCCGGCACGGCACCACGAACCTGTTCGCCGCGCTGAACGTCACGACCGGTGAAGTGCTGGGCGAGTGCAAGCCGAACCGGAACGGCGCGAGCTTCCTGGCGTTCCTGAAGAAGGCCGTCGAACCGCACACGGGCAAGGAGATCCATGTCGTCCTGGACAACCTGTCCACGCATACCACCCCGGACGTGAAGGCGTGGCTGGTGAAGAACCCGCACGTCCACTTCCATTTCACCCCCGTCGGGTCCTCGTGGCTGAACCAGATCGAGATCTGGTTCGGGATCATCACCCGGCAGTCCATCCGCCGCGGCACGTTCTCGAGTGTCAACGTCCTGGTCAAATAGATCCGCGACTACATCAACTCCTGGAACGAGAACGCGAAGCCCTTCACCTGGACCGCCACCGCCGACGAGATCCTCGCCAAGGTCCGACTCGTCCAGACCAGCGTGAAGAAACTCGTCAATAACAACCCGAAGTAACACGAACGGGATCACGAGACACTAGAGGACTTGAATAGAAATATGGTTTTCGACAATGAAGTGGAACGCACTATTTCTGACGATATCAGGGTAATCACTGCAACCGAAATCCCTGGCACGTCATTTACGGGCCAAGCCATCCCTCCCAGGAAGGGGAAAATACGGACCGAGCGACATCTGGCCGGGCTGGTCGAATCCAGATTCGCGGACGTGGTAAACGGCCTCTATTCCGATCGACTTCATCTCGTAGAGCGACGCAACGACGGCAAGAGCAACTCCTTTTCGATGTCCGATCGCTACGACAAAGCCCTCACCGTTCGCCTGGATGTCATTCCCCTCCCAGCAGGAATCGTCGCCCGAACTTACGTCAACACTACGTCGGACAACCACACCATTCAGTTGCCTGATACCATCGACGCGCAGCAGGTTGACCGAGCTCTGAGTCATGAGCTGGGGGAACTGCTGGCAGTCAGGGAAAGGGCCAGGATCAATGAAGAAACTCCCTTTCAAGACAGTTTGAAGAGAGGGCCGGTTAGGGGACCTGTGGCCCTTTCCGACGAGGATCTCGGCAGAGTCAGTGAACTCAACTACCTTGCCAGCCGCATGAATGACCGTACCCTGGCGGTGCGGGAACGTAGCGAGGCCCGCAAGGAATTCTCGTTTCTACTTGACCACACTGGACTGCGTTCGCAGGCCTTCGCACGCGAGTCGGAGGCCCGTACCGAAGAACAGTATGCGGCGGATTTACGTATTACGTCCATCAGGCGGCACCTGTCTCCGACCGCGTTGCGGGAACTGCAACAGCTCTCTGTACCCATTCATCAACTGGGGGGTTTCGATGCGCACGCACTGTTGGATTTCCGGGCCCGTGTCCGGTCTCAACCCGCACAGAACGTGACCGGGACAGGAATCGGGAATCATCCCGTGCCGGGCTTTCGCGCCGATGGTTCTGCCATCTCCCGAGCGGAACTCTCCGCGGAGGCACAACTGATGGCCGACACCCGCACCGGCATCAGTCAGCGCACTCTCGACGAGTTGCGTTCTGAGACTCGCCAAACGGGACAATCGCCCAGCCGGAAGGTAATCATCGGTGGCGGGGCCAGCCTGGCTGGGCGGGACCCTGAAGCTCTACTCATCGACGCACGCGGGCGATGGCATCTGGACCCGGGCGAAGGCATATTTCAGTCCGCTGACCAGGTCAGGGACACCCGCGCTATAGGCCTTGGCTACAGTCATCAGTTCACCGACCCCACGAGCCGTGTCACGATGCAGGCCGTGCAGTTGTGGGAGGACACACTGGCTTCACGGGGGCCGCTCGTCGACGGTTCCGCCCGACTCGTAGCCGGGGAAGACGGAAACCTCTGGGCACACATCGTGCCGAATGACGGCTCAGAAAGTGTTCGTGTCAGGGTCGAAGGAGTACCGACCGTTGCTACAGGGATACCGCCCCAGCTGATTCCGGGAGCTGACCTCGCTGTGCCGACGATAGCCGCCGTGCATGACAGGTTGCACAAGACTCTCCCCGACGACAGCCCCGCGCACGAGCAGCTGACCGCAGTTGCCACGGCACGGGAAACACTCGAAGTGCTTCAGCAGGAAAACAGCGAGAACGCGCTGCGCGCAGATCCGTCCGCGGGGGCCGCGATGCGCACCCTCGACGCCACCGTCAAGTGGGATGACGCCAGGGAAACGCTCCCTGGAAAGGTACTTCTCGGCGACGCAGTGTCGGACAACAAATTCGATCCTCACATCGCCAACTCCTGGCTCATCTCCGGCGCATCCGGAAATGCCATATCCGCGGCCGAAATAATTTTGGAGGCCAACCCCAACGCAAAAGTGGCAATAGTCGGCTCGAACATTCCGCCTATTCTGTTTGAGCAAATTCCACTGCGAGTCGCGCGAGAACGATACGAGGCCGCGTACGGCGGAGACGGAAGGCTCAGCTTCCATATCGCCCCTGGAAACCGGGCACGTGACATCCCGATCACATACAACTCGGAAGGAGAGGCTCGCTTCCGCGTAGGCGACGTCGAAGCCGAGGCCTACATCGCCAGCCTTGCCCGCACAGCCCCCGTTCCCGAAGCTGTGCAGGGACTTAACCGCTGGATCCATACGAGCAACGGCAACCTGGAGGGAGATCTCATGTTCGACAAGAACTCCCAGTACCTGGGATACTCTCTCACCTTCCAAGGAAAAGGATCAGAACACCAGGTTCACGTCACCGGTGCCGCTTCCGGATTTCTCCCCAACACCGCATTCTCCCCGCAGGTGCAAAACGCCCTCAACGACATGGGGGCACGCCAAGTCCCCCTTCAGAGCGGCAGCCCTGCCGTAGGATTCGCGCCGACGGCCTGGCAATCGATCTTGCTGGCGAAGGCTCGCCAAAAAGGTGAAGTAGAACTGCACAAGGAGCCGCCCAGCAGCTGGATAAGGACCGAACCGGCCAGCGTAGCCTCTAACTACTCCATCGCCGCAGCAAGCAATCTCCGCCCCGCTCCCGCGACACGCAACCAGTCCCGACTCGACACAAGATTCCCATCCAAAGCAGCAACAAACAGTACAAATCCTGCAACCCGAGCCCGTCGATAGTTCGGCACGTTGAGTTCGGCGGCGATCCGGTCGAGGGTGCCGATCAGGCCGTGGCGGCGGGCGCAGGTGGTGTTGTGCTCGCGGCCCGAGCGGACGGGCGAGACCCAGATCGGCCAGCCGTCCGGGGCGCTGATGACCTGTACGTTTCCGTCATGATCCCTGTGTTGCCGGACTACCAAAGGTCTGCGCGGTTGGGTCCGGGGGGCGGCGACGTAGTCGCCATCGATGATGGTGCCGTCAAGGTTCAGATGCGTCAGCCCGGCCGCCTTCATACGCTTGAGCTCAGTCGCGAAG
Organism: Streptomyces sp. NBC_01450; assembly: GCF_036227505.1. Lineage (NCBI taxonomy): Bacteria > Bacillati > Actinomycetota > Actinomycetes > Kitasatosporales > Streptomycetaceae > Streptomyces > Streptomyces sp. NBC_01450. Next base: position 131,821 of record NZ_CP109482.1, read on the forward strand.
GCCGGCACCTCAGCTACGAACAGTCAGTCCTTCATCGATGTATGAGGCTCCTCGGTCAGTACGATTCGTAGCAAGATCGTCCAAACCAGGAACCTCATGCCTGCCCGGACGTGGGGATCACGCGGACCGCGGGGTGCACCTCGCGCTCACGGACGGTGGCCTAGTACTCCAGCAGTACTTCGTGGCTTGACCTGGGGAAACGCCGAGCGGTGGGAGTGTAGCGGGCGGGCAGTTGTCACGGGCGGTTTCTGCCTGTCCGCCCCTCGAAGGAGTGCCCGCGACGGCGGGGGCGCATCCGTGCGGGGAAGCCCCCGATCGTGACCACCCAACAGGCAGAGACCTGGGACCGCGACCTGGACGACCTCTTTACCACCATCGGACACCGCTTCGGCCGCGTTGAACCCCGCCGCCGCATGCGGGACTACGTGCGCGGACTACTCGCGCCGGTGGCCCGCAAAAACAGCTGGCAACTGGCCGAACACGCAGGCCACTTAACCCCCGACGGCCTGCAGCACCTGCTCTCCCGCGCCCGCTGGAACCCCGACGACATCCGCGATGACCTGCAGACCTACGTCGCCGAACAACTCGGTCGCCCCGACGGGGTACTGGTTGTCGACGACACCGGATTCCTGAAGAAGGGCACCACCTCCGCCGGGGTGCAGCGCCAGTACTCCGGCACCGCCGGGGCCCGTATTTCAATAAGTGCTCGGCAGAGGGGTGTTGGTGGGAGTCTGAGATATGACCCCGTGTCTGTCAGGCCGCGCTGCCACCCGTGCTCTGCGGACTAAGTTCGAGCAAATCCTGCCGCACTTCGATGAGCGCCGCCGTCGGTTGTACCTGGCCAGTGAGGCGACGGCCCTCGGCCGCGGCGGGATCGTCCGGGTCGCCGCCGCCTCCGGCACCAGCACTGCCACCATCGCGCGAGGTATCGCCGAGTTGGCCGGTTGCTCCTCACCGACCCGACGGGTTCGGGCTCCAGGCGCCGGCCGCAAGCGGCTGACAGACACCGACTCCGGTCTGCTGCCCGCGCTGGAGTCGCTGATCGAGCCGCACACCCGAGGCGACCCCGTCTCCCCGCTGCGGTGGACCACGCTGTCGTTACGGGCCCTGGCCTCGGCCCTCACCACACAGGGCCACCCGATCAGCGCTTCAACCGTCGGACACCTGCTGCACACCCTGGGCTACAGCCTGCAGGGAACCGCGAAGACAACAGAGGGCATCAGCCATCCGGACCGCGATGCCCAGTTCACCCACCTCAATGCCACCGCTACCGAGTTCCTCAACGACGCCCAGCCGGTGATCAGCGTCGACACCAAGGCCAAGGAATGGCTCGGCAACCGGGACCGGCCCGGTCGCACCTGGCGGCCGGGCAAGAACGCGATCAAGGTGGACTGCCACACGTTCACCACCAACGACCAGCCCATGGCGATCCCCTACGGGATCTACGACATTGCCAACAACAGCGGATGGGTCAACGTCGGCACCGACCACGACACCGCCCAGTTCGCGGTGGAGTCCATCCGACGCTGGTGGCAGCACCGCGGACGGACGGACCACCCGAATGCCGGCAGGCTCCTGATCACCGCCGACTCCGGCGGCTCCAACGACCCCCGCCGCTGGACCTGGAAAAGCAACCTTGCCACCTTCGCACGAGAGAGCGGCCTGGAGATCACGGTCTGTCACCTACCTCCCGGAACTCAATGCCGTTGCTTGAACTCGTCAAGCAGTTCGTGGTGACGCCGGAGGAGCGCGGTCGTTGGGCCCGGCATGCATCCTTGGGTGGGGTTGTCCGATCATGTGCGACTGGGGGTGGTGACCCGGTGGGTGACTCCGGAACTGGTCGGCGAGGTGCTGGAGAAGTGCCGGGTCCGGGACAAGAAGCCCGGCGCGCTGCCGGCCGGGTTCATGGTCTACTTCACGCTTGCCCTGGCGCTGTTCCAGCAGGACTCCTATGACGATGTGGCGGAGCAACTGGTGGGCAGTATTCGGGAGTTGAGCGGGAGCATCCCGAACAAGTCCTCGTTCACGCGGGCGCGCAGGCGTCTGGGACCGCTGGTCCTGGAGGCCGTCTTCCGTGAGCTGGCCGACCCGTTGGCCCCGGTCGGCTTGGAGGGCTCCTTCTACCGCGGGATGCGGCTGGCCGCGGTGGACGGGTTCGTGCTGGACGCGCCGGACACACCGGCCAACCGGGCCGCGTTTGGTGGGCCGGTCAAGAACGGCCAGCCGGCGGGGTTCCCTCAAGTGCGGGTGGTGACACTGACCGAGTGTGGCACGCACGCGCAGATCGACGCGGCGGTGGGCGGATTCAGCGGCGGTGAGCGGGAGTTGGCGATCACTCTGGCGACCTCGGCGAGCAAGATGCTCGTCATCATGGACCGGGGCTTCCCTGGGGTCGAGTTATGGAAGGCCTATCTCGGATTCGGGGCCCATCTGCTGATCCGGGCTCGCTCGCCGGTGGCGCACCGGCCGGTTGAGTATCTGCCCGACGGGACCTACCTGGGGAGGATGAACCTGGGCGGGCAGAAGGGCGCGCATCCTGGCGGGGTGCTGGTCCGGGTGATCGAGTACCGCGTCGACGGCGGCGATGTGGTCAGGCTGTTGACTGATCTGTTGGACCCGGTTGCGTATCCGGCGGCGGAGTTGGCAGCGCTTTACCATGCCAGGTGGGAGGCGGAGTCGGCGTTCCGGCAGATCAAGACGTTCCAGCGCGGGCCGGTCGAGGTCCTGCGCTCGGGAGACCCGGATCTGGTGCGGCAGGAGGTCTGGGCGCACCTGGTCGTGCACCACTGCCTCACGCGGGTCATCATGTGTCTGGCCGACGACAACGGCATCAACCCGGACCGGGTCTCGTTCGTCAAGGTCCTCAAGCACACGCGGCGCAGCGTGGTCCGGCAGTGCGCGGATACGCCCAAGAAGATCAAGAAGTTCCTGGCTGTGCTGGCGGCGAAGGTGCGCCGGAAGCTCGACAACGGCGCCAGGCGCCTGCGCGAGGCGGACCGGCACCTCAAACGGCCGGACTCGAAGTACTCCTCGAAGCTCTCCTACCGGATCAACACCCGGGACCGGCAACCGACACGGCGGATCACAGCCAAGGCCATCACGCTGCACACCGCGATAGTCCAGTAGTCAAGCAACGGCATTGTCCCGGAACTTCGAAATGGAACAAAATAGAGCATCGTATGTTCTGCCACATCACCGCGAACTGGCGGGGGCGACCGCTGACCAGCTACCAGGTCGTCCTCGAGACCATCGCCGCCACAACAACCAAGACCGGCCTAACCATCGGGGCCGAACTGGACACCGGCAGCTACGACCTCGGCATCAGCGTCACACCCGCCGAGTTCCACACCCTTCCGATCACACCCAACGCCTTCCACGGCGACTGGAACTACACACTGTCTCCCGAGCCACCGCGAACGCCCGACGCGCCGGCAACCACTCACCGGACCGACCCGGCCCTGACCATGATGCTCACCGATCCAGCCCTGACCGGCATGTCACGAACCGCCTTTGAGCATTTGGTGGCGGTCTCGGAACCCTTCTGGGACGCCATGGCCGAGGCGGCATTCCAGCGACGCTTCCACCGCCCACGCAGCTACCGACACCCGCAGACCAGCAGCGTGGACCACACCCACCGGCTCCTGGCAGCCATCCTGCGCCGCCGCAGAGCGGTGACCATGACCTTCCTGGCCCAACTACTGGGCGTCAACCGCACCAACCTGTCCATCCAGTACCAGGACGCAAAACGGCTCCTGGACCTGCACCGGATCCTCGTCACGCCGATACCCGGATCACCCGCCCGCACATTGGAACAGCTACACGCCCGAACAACCCCCGCGGAAACCCGTCGCTGACAGTTATTGAAATACGGGCCCCCGGCCGCACCGAGAACTGCCAGATCGGCGTCTTCGCCGCCTACGCCAGCACGGCCGGCCGCGCCCTGGTGGACCGGGAGCTGTACCTGCCCAAGTCCTGGACCGACGACCGTGACCGCTGCCGCGCGGCGAAGATACCCGACGAGCGGGAGTTCGCCACCAAGAACACCCTCGCGGCGACGATCGTCCGCAGGACACTGTCCTCGCCGCTGCCGATCGCCTGGGTGACGGCGGACGCCGCCTACGGACAGGACAACCGCTTCCGCCGGATGCTGGAAACATCCGGCGTCGGCTACGTGCTCGCCGTTCCGAAGTCCCAGTTCTCGCTGGCTGGCCCACGCATCGACAGGGTGTTCGAGCAAGCCCCCGCCCAGGCGTGGGAGCGCCGTTCCTGTGGCGCGGGAGGGGTCTGTAAAGCAAGCGGTGTAACTGGGTTTGGTGTGGCTAGAGTTGGCCTGCGGTGAGACGGCCGTCGAAGGCCAGGTCGAAGGCGTTCATAGCGCCCTTCCAGCGCATGGTCCAGCGTTTACGGCCGGCGCCGGTCGGGTCGAGGCTCATGACGGCCATGTAGACACATTTGAGGGCGGCCTGCTCCGTGGGGAAGTGCCCGCGGGCGCGGACGGCCTTGCGGATGCGGGCGTTGACGCTCTCAATACTGTTGGTCGTGCACACGATGCGGCGTATTTCTGCATCAAACTGAAGGAAAGGCGTGAACTCGGGCCAGCTGGACTCCCAGAGGCGGACGATCGCCGGGTACTTCTTGCCCCAGGTCTCGGCGAATTCCAGGAACCGCGTCGTGGCCGCGTCCTCGGTCGGCGCGGTGTAGACGGGCTTGAGCGCCTTGGCGATCTTGTCCCAGTCCTGTCGGGCCGCGTATCGAAATGACGCCCGCAGCAGGTGAACCACGCACGTTTGCACCACAGTTCGCGGCCAGACCTCGCCAACTGCGTCGGGCAGGCCCTTCAACCCGTCGCAGACCAGCATGAGGACGTCTTCGACGCCCCTGTTCTTGAGCTCGGAGAGCACTCGGAGCCAGTGTTTCGCGCCTTCGCCGCCGTCGCCGGCCCACAGGCCGAGGATGTCGCGGTGTCCCTCGGCGGTGACCGCCAGGGCCACGTAGATCGGCCTGTTCGCTACTTGGCCATCGCGAATCTTGACGTTGATAGCGTCAATGAAGACGACCGGGTAGACGCGGTCGAGCGGCCGGTTCTGCCATTCCGCCATGCCATCCATCACCTTGTCGGTGATCGTGCTGATGGTCGTCTTGGAGACGTCCGCGCCGTAGACCTCGGCCAGGTGCGCGGAGATCTCCCCGTGCGTAAGCCCCTTCGCGGACAGCGAGAGCACCATCTCGTCCACGCCGGTCAGCCGGCGCTGCCGCTTCTTGACGATGGCCGGCTCGAAGGAGCCCTCCCGGTCGCGAGGCACGTCGATCTCGACCGGCCCGATGTCCGTCAGCACCGTCTTGGACCGGGTGCCGTTACGGGAGTTGCCGCCGTCCTTGCCCGCCGGGTCGTGCTTGTCATAGCCGAGATGGTCGGTGATCTCGCCCTCCAGGGCCGACTCCAGAACCGCCTTGGTCAGCTGCTGCAGCAGCCCGCCCTCGCCGGTCAGCTGCAGCCCCTTGCTGCGGGCCTGCTCGACGAGCTGGTCGATCAGTTTCTGCTCGACCGTCGCGGCCTCCGGCGACGGATCCGCCTGGTCAGCGGCGGCCACGAACTCGGTCACGGTGTCAGTCACTTGATGTCTCTTCCATGATCATCAATTACACCGGTGAGCGTACAGACCCGGATTCGGCGGGAGGGAAATGTCACGGTCGTGTATCGGAGAGGCGGAATGAGAACTGGCGGGCGGGGTCGGGCCGTATCCGGGGTGTCCGCCCAAAAGGGCCGAGGCAGTTTACGAAAAGAACATCCCATGGGGGTTCGTGTGTCCCGCACTCGTAGCAGGTTTTTTGCGGCGGTCGTACTAGTCGGCGGTCTTTTCCTCACAGCATGTGGCGGCGGAGGCACTGATAAGGCATCCGGATCTGCGGAGCGGCATTCTACGGCCACGGTCGATTCCAGTGAGCTGACGTTCAAGAACGGTACGGCGAAGCAGAATAATGCCGATCTCAACACCGGGGATCTGGCGGACGATGCGGCGCCCGTACGGCAGGCGGGCGATGCTTCCCCAGTCGTTCGCAAGTGGGTACAGCTGTCTGACAGCTCCGTAGGCAACCTCAGTTCAGTGGTCACCAACGGCGCCGGGTTCGTCCTCTACCGCTTCGACAAGGACAAGGCAGATCCATCGACGTCGAACTGCTTCGACGCCTGCCAGAAGACGTGGCCTCCGCTGGTGGTGGCGTCGAACGGCAAGGTGTTCATCGACGGGATCAACAAGTCGGACGTCGGTTTCATCAAGCGGGGCAAGGGCTTTCAGGTGACGATCGGTGGCTGGCCGGTGTACCTGTTCAGCAAGGACCAGGCACCAGGTGACGTTAACGGCCAGGGTGTGGGTGGCACGTGGTTCGGTGTCACGCCCGACGGCCAGAAGGCCGGCCAAGACTCCGGGGGCTCCCAGCCCGAGGTGAACCCCGCCGACGGCGGCCAGCAGGGAGACGGTGAGGCCAAGAGGGAGCTTGAGCCCCGCGATCAGGGAGGCACCTACCGGATCGTCGCAGACGCCGCCGACTCGGAGAGTGCGTCCGGCATCGTCAGCGGCACCGGGTGCGTCAACACTGCATCGTTCGGCACCTCCATCTCCCCCGAGGGCAAGGACTCGGCCAAGCCCATCAAGATCTGGACCGGCACGAACTGCACCGGCAAGTCCGCACTCCTGGCGGACGGCAGCGGAATCTTCAAGGACTTCGGCATAGACAAGATCAAGTCCGTCTTCATCGGACAGTTCACCCAGCAGTAGACACTCAGGGGCTGCACTCGCAAAGAGGATTCAGACCGGAGAGTGCAGCCCCGGCCTTACATTTTTCACGTTATCGCTTTTACAGTCCCGGCAGCTGTAGTTCTTGATCGTCATGGTGGTGTCATGTGGTCGCGGCGGCGGTGACGTTGTTCCAGCGCCGGTGGCAGGCTTGCGCGATGGCCTGGTGACGGCGTCGCCAGGCGGACCAGTGCAGGACATGGCCGATGTCGTGGCGGAGCGGGGGCAGGGTGGTTGCCCGCAGGATGGTCAGCAGCTCGCGTGCGCTGACCGGGATGAGGCCGACGGCCATGGTGGTGGTCGCGGTGCGGGCGCGGGTGACGGCCAGGACGGCGGTGGCCAGGATGCTGATCAGGGTCCAACGCATCCAGGAGTTCCAGCAGGTCGTCTGGCCCTGGTCGAGTCCGGTGACGCCCTTGGCGAGCTGGAAGTCCTCTTCGACCTGCCATCTGGTGCAGATGATGTGTATGAGGCCGGCAAGGGTGACGGGTCGGGTGGAGTAGCAGTGGTAGAAGGAGAGTTCGCCGGTGAAGCGGTGTCGGCGCACGACCAGGACGGATGTCCCGTCGTCCTCGGTGTCGGGGGCGTCGTCGCTCTGGATGTCGGTCCAGGTCCAGTCGTAGTGGCGGTCGCCCTTCAGGCCGTGACCGGTGAGCATCCGCATCCATGCCCGCCGGGGCAGCCGTGCGGCCAGGGTGGTCGCGGTGAAGCGGCCACCCGGGGTGGTGACCTGGTGATCGGCGCGGACCGACAGGGCGTAGTCGAAGCCGAGCCGGCGAGCACTGCGGCGCAGTTCGCGCCCGCCGTAGACCTCGTCGCCGGCGAACCAGCGTGCACGCAGGCCCAGCTGTCGGGCCCGGGTGAGCATGGCGGCAGCAAGTTCGGGCTTGGTGGCGAAGTCCACGTCGTCGGGGACGTGGGTGAGCAGGCGGCGTTCTTCGTCGGCGGCCCAGTCGGCGCCCAGGTACAGGGCCCGGTCGATCGGGGCATGGCCACGTGCGGAGGCGTAGGTGAGATGGACGGCGACCTGGCACAGACCGATCCCGCCCAGCGCACCGGAGTATTGCCTTGCCGCCCCGACGGCGTCGGTGGAGGACTTCTCGTCCCCCGTCTCGTCCACGATCAACACGGCGTCGTCATCCGCGAGTTCACCGGCCGCCCAGGTGGCCGTCCGGTCGCGCACGGCGTCGTGATCCCACACGCCGCGGGACAAGAAGTGCTGCAGCCGGGACGGCGACGCGTGCCCCAACGCCTCAGCGAGCGTCCAGCAGTTGCGGGTCTCGAGCCCCGTCAGCATCGCCTCGGCCATGTCCCTGGCCAGCAGCCGCGACTCCCGTCGCGGGAAGCAGGCGGCCACCGCCGCCATCGCCGCCCTGAAACACTCGCTCCACACCCCACCGGCTATCGTGGCGCCCACGGCCACCGCGTCCTGATCTGTTGTCACAGACGATCATCATCGCGGTGGCCGTACTCGTTCCCGCGGGCACCCCATCAGGCCGCTCACCAGCACGAATCCGTCAACGATCAAGAACTACAGCTGCCGAGTCTGAGCCACACGATCAGCGACTGCGGGAATCCCGAGGATTCTCTCGCCGCCTCCATGTGGCTTGGGAATGGCCACCGCACGCACCGGTGGAGGAAAGTAGGAGCCCGACGACATCCGGTTCCAGACCTTGTAGAGGTTGTTCTTCAGGTCTTTCTCGAAGTCGGCGATGCTCTGTCCGTCCACTCCCGGTGCCCCCTTGTTAGCCCTGACTTCCTCCCATGCTTCCTTTACTTCCCACTTAGAAATCTCAAACGGCTTGGCCTGCGACTTCAACTGGCTCACCGAACTCCTCCCGGACACCGTCCGGTTGATGCGATCAACTCAGTCACGGACGACCCGGCCCCTTCGCTCCACCCCGTTACAGGGGCTTCTCCACTACTACGAGCCGGTCCGCCGGCGCGTCCCGCATCGGTACTCGGCCCCTTCACGGCACAACCGCTCGGGGTGCTCCCTCTCGCCCGCCCCTACCAGGACGGGCTGTATCGGTACGCGCCTTCTCCTGTTCCACATGACCGCAGCAGATCAGGTTCACGTCGTCTCCATGCCGGACACCGCCTGGCCAGTCGACGGGCTCCCGCCAGGCTTATCCCGGGACGGTTCCAAGCTCCCCGGTTTTGATGTCGTTGGAATCTTTTCGACACGTCAGCAACGATTCACTTGCGTTCGTCTCCCTGATCCCCACCTGACGCCTCTTGGACGCCTTTTCCTCATCGCTCACCACGACAGTCTTCGGCTAACGCGGCATGAGGCGGTTTGAAGTCTCCCCCCGCAGGGCGACTTCGAAGGGCCAATCCTTCATCGGTCACGCAGCACTGCTTCGAGTAACTCGTCCTACAATCGAATTCCCCTCTGCATTCAGGACACACTGGAACGAGATTCAGCACCTCGCTCCAGACTTCCTAGCACTTTGCAGAAGTTGAGGGTAGAGGCTCCTGGTTATAACAAGAGCGGCGAAGACTATGCGGAGCTAGTCCATTCTTCTCCTGAAGACTGGCAGCACCCCAACAATATCAAGAGATTGTCAATCTGGCTTGAAGCATTGAGCCTTTCCCGGTAAGCGCCCGTCGCTCGCTGTGATCGCGAGGCTGGCGCAGTGGCGCGTGCGGTCCCCAAGTCCGGGCAGCCGTAAGGCCCCTGGTAGGAACGATCTTGCGAAGGAAAGATCCGACCGAGGGGCCTCACGTGCCGATCAGTGTCACATACACCGCGGTGCTCGATGTGAAGCGGTCCACCGCCGAGCACCTGGCCCGGCTGCTGCGCGATCACCGCATCGTGACCGGAACCCGCAAGGGCAGGCGTGCGCTGGGCTGTTTCCGTCAGGCGGTAATCGTCCTGCGCTGGTTCATCGACGGCACTCGTCTTTCCCAACTCGCCCGCGACAACGGCCTGTCGGTCTCCACCGCCTACCGCTACCTCCACGAGGGGCTGACCGTTCTGGCGGCCGGGGCACCGGACCTCGCGACCGCGCTGGAGCGCGCGAAGGCGGCGGGACTGACGCATCTGAACCTCGACGGCACCGTCATCCGCACCGACCGCGTCGCCGCCCCCGGCCCCAACGGCGCTGATCTGTGGTGGTCCGGAAAACACAAGCACCATGGCGGGAACGTGCAGGTCATCGCCACCCCGGACGGCTGGCCGATCTGGGTCTCACCGGTCCGCCCGGGCAGGGAGCACGACACCACCTGCGCCCGCCACCACGGCCTGATCGACGCCCTCAACCGGATCGCCGCCGAGCTGGACATGCCGACCCTCGTCGACCTCGGCTACGAGAACGCCGGCGACGGCTTCCGGCACCCGCACAAGAAGCCCGCCGGAGGCGAGCTGACCGAGGCCCAGCAGACCTACAACAAGGTCATCCGCGGCATCCACGGCGTCTGCGAGCGCGCCAACTCGCTGCTCAAGACCACCTTCAAGGCCCTGCGCCGGGTCAGCCTCGACCCCAGCCGCATCACGAAGATCGCCGCCGCAGCCCTCGTCCTGCTCCAGATCGAGTACGACCGCACCATCTGATCAATCACGCAACGCCATGATCCATTACTGACAAAGGCTCATTGAAGGCTCGACAACCGATGCCAGGCATCGCGCGGCAGGGTGGCCAGTCCTACGGTCAGCAGCAGAGCGGTCAGCAGCACGGCCCTGGAAGATGACGAGGAGCGGGCTTCCGCAAGTGGGGCTGTCGGGGCCCTGTTCCTGAAGTCTCATGTAGTAGGACTTCCCAATGACGTTGTCAAGCCGTTGCCGTGACTGGTGGTGTGGCTTGGTAGCACGCTCCGTCGCGGATCATGGCCCACAGGACGTTGGCCCGGCGGCGGGCGAGTGCCAGCAGCGCCTGCTTGTGCCCCTTGCCCTCGGCCCGCTTGCGCTCATAGAACTGTTTCGAGGCGGGACAGTTCCGCAGGCTGGCGAAGGCCGAGAGGTAGAAGGCGCGGAGCAGGGGAGCGGCGTGGGCGGTGGAGGTTGCCGCTGACGTGTCCGGAGTCGCGGGGGACGGGTGCGAGGCCGGCGTAGCCGGCCAGGCGGTCGGCGGTGCCGAAGGTGTCCATGTCGCCGCCGGTCGCAGCGAGGAACTCCGCGCTCAGCATGGTGCCCATGCCAGGCAGGCTCTGGATCACCTCGGCGTGCGGGTGCTCGCGAAACCGGGCCTCGATAAGGTCTTCGAGCTCGGTGATCTCCTCATCGAGGGTCATCACACCCTTCGCCAGACGGGCCACCATGGTGGCCGCGAGTTTCTCGCCGGGCAGTGCGGTGAACTGGGCCTCGGCGGCCTCCACGACGGTCCGGGCCAGGGCCGCGCTGTTGCGGACCTTGCGGTTCTTCAGCCACGCCGCGATCCGGGAGGTACCGGCGCGACGGATCGCGGCCGGGGCCTGGTAGCCGGTCAACAACAGGACCGGCCCCTTCTTCGTCAGGTCCAACGAACGTTCCAACGCAGGGAAGATTTCCAGGAGTTGGGCGCGCAGTCGGTTGATCTGCCGGGTCCGGTCTCAGAGTGCGGAACGTGAGTTCTTGTCCGTTTCGTGGTTGAGGTTGGGGAAGGATCGCTGGTCGCGGGTGTGGGGTGGCCCTCAGGCGTCGGGGCGGGCGAACAAGCCGGGTTCGGGTTCGATGAGGATGCCCCGGCTGACCAGGCGTTTCAGTTTGCAGCGGATGCCTTCGGTGTTCTTCGGGAGGATCGGCAGGTCGAGGGCCTGGCAGAGATCGCGGGCGCGCATCGGCCGGTCCGCGTCGGCCAGGGCGGAGAGGATCTGCTGGTAGGCGGGGTGGTCGGGGATGTCGGGGCGGTCCGGCCCGGTGGCGGGTGAGGGTAGCGGGAGCGTGAGGAGGGTCTTGCGGGTGATGCGCAGGTTCTCGCTCTCCGCGTCGAGTTCGCCGAGCTGCCGGGTGAGTTCTTCGATGCGGTCCCGGAACTGCTCGGCTTGGTCGTCCAGTTCGCGTTCGCGGGTTTCGATGTGTTCCAGGATGGCTTTGACCTGTGGGTTTTCGCTCATGCGGTCCTCCAGGAGGCGATGGTGGCTCCGGTGAGGCGGCGGCTCATGACGGAGGTCATCGCCCACAGGACGCGGGAGCGGGAGGAGGCGGGGCGGTGTTCGTAGTCGCGTACGAGACGGCGGTAGAACATCAGGATCCCGTTCGTCTGCTCCACGATCCACCGTTTGGCCTGTGGAACGAAGCCTTTGTCGTCCGGGTTGCGCTCGACGATCTCGACGTCGATACCCACGTGTCTGCCGTGCTCGACGACCTTCTTCTTGAAGCCCTGGTCGACCAGGGCCTTTTTCACCGTGTCGCACTGCTCGGTGACAGCGTCCAGCAGGGCGATGCCGGCGGTGTTCTCGTGCGCGGAGGCGGGCAGGACGACGCAGTCAATGACGAGGCCCAGCACGTCCACGGCCAGGCATCTCTTCCTGCCCGGCACCCTTTTCGCGGCGTCCCGGCCCGTCGTCGTGGCCGGGACGCCGACGGCCACGTGGATGCTCTGCGTGTCCAGGACCACCAGGCTCGGGTCGGCTAATCGTTTCCGCTTCTCCCGCAGCTGCCAGCGCAGCAGGTCGTGAATGTCCTGGTCGGTGCCCTCGTCGCGCCAGAGGTAGAAGTAGTACTTCACCGCTCCGGGCGGGGGCATGTCATGGGGCAGGAACTCCCACTGACAACCCGTGCGGTTCTGGTAGAGGATGGCGTTCACGATCTCCCGCATCGCGTACTTCCCCTGATGCCCGCTGACCGACGGATGCCGGGCCTTCCATGCCGTGATCACGGGTTCGACGAGCTCCCACTGCTCATCGGTGAGATCACTCGGGTACGGCTTGCGCATGCTCATGCCACAACTCAAGCGAACCCCGAACGCCTGACCGGCAGCGATGCCCCAACGTCACACCATCGAGCGATGACAAGACCGACGGAACGCCACATCCCGCACTCTCAGACCAGATCGGTGCGGCGGGTAACCAGAGTGCGCAGGTCGACCGATATCTCGTCGCCGGGCCGCAGGACACCGAGGTCGGTGCGCATGCGGGCCTGGTCGGCGATGACGAAGGCGTCCTTCGCGTCGGTCTTGGCCTGGCCGCGGTAGCCGGCCGAGGCGCGGTGGATGGCCAGGCCGGTGATGTAGGTGATGTGCTGGTCGTGGCTGACCAGCAGACCGAGCAGGAGTGCGGCCCCGCCGTGGTTGATGTCCACCGCCCACAGCACATCCCGCGACAGCTCCAGTACGTCAGCGATGAGCTGGAGCAGTTCAGCCTCGTTGTTCAGGATCCGACGCGACAGCAGTCTCTTGCCCTGGGCGTCGATCACCACGCAGTGGTGATGTTCCTTGCCGATGTCCACTCCGGCCCAGATCTCGGGCACAGCCCCTCCGTCAGCTCGTCGTACACCAACCCAGCAGACGACCTCGCCGACGTTGTCCTACAAAGCGATCGCGTCGCGTCTCCCAATTAGCGGTCGAGTCGTCGCGGGGTTTCGGGCGGCCAAGTTCTCTGAGCCATCCAGCGGCGACTCCATGACAGCCATACCCGGAACCCCTGGGCCCCGCCGATCTTACGAATGACCAGCTCAGCCCCACATCAAGAAAGGTAGGACCTCCATGATCTTGGAAGCCGTGCCTGTCCCGTTCCGGGGCACCAATGAGCTAACAGATCGTCACGAACTGGGCGTCACGCGACAACGCCGAAACCCTGGGGCCTGCCGATCAATAACTCGTCGATCTTGGTGGGGATTACGGGAGGGTGGGGTCGTGCCCGGCGATCGCGGCGAGTTGTTGTGCCGTGGTCACGGTGAGGGCGCCGGCCGGGGCCTTGTGCCCGAGCGCGGTGAGCACGGGGGTGGCCTCCTGGAGGGTCGCGCCGATTCTGCTCTTGGCCAGGCTGGTCGCCTCGGCGAGAACGGCGTTCGTCATGGACCAGCGCCTCTTGAGGAGGAAGACGACAAGCTGGTCGGAGACGGAGAGCCGTCTGCCGTCGGCGCCGGGGCCGCCGTCGGGGCGTTTCCCGGGCAGGAAGATCGGCGGGTGCTCGGCACGCCAGGCTCGGTAGCGGACGGCGAGATCGTCAAAGGCGGCGGGCTCGAGTCCGGTGAGGCTGGGGTGCCGCAGCCAGGCGGGGAGCTTGTCCCCGGTGGGAAAGCGCCCGAACTCGGGGCTGGGCGGGAGCGGTTCGGGAGCGAGCGGTTCGGGGCGCAACGTGTAGTTCCACGTGCCGTGCCACTCGTGCGGCGTCAGGGGCAGGCGGTCCATGACGGTGTCGGGGACGGTGACGCCGGTGGGGTAGGCGCCGGGGTCGAGCTCGGCGTGGACGGACAGCCCGCTGCGTGTCGTGGTCGCTCCGATGGTGCTGACGACGACTTCGTGGCTGGTCAGGGGCCTGCCACGCCAGTTGATGCTGATCTGTGAGAACAGCCGGTGCTCTATTTTGTTCCAGTGTGTCCTGAATGCAGAGGGGAATTCGATGTAGGACGAGTTACTCGAAGCAGTGCTGCGTGACCGATGAAGGATTGGCCCTTCGAAGTCGCCCTGCGGGGGGAGACTTCAAACCGCCTCATGCCGCGTTAGCCGAAGACTGTCGTGGTGAGCGATGAGGAAAAGGCGTCCAAGAGGCGTCAGGTGGGGATCAGGGAGACGAACGCAAGTGAATCGTTGCTGACGTGTCGAAAAGATTCCGACGACATCAAAACCGGGGAGCTTGGAACCGTCCCGGGATAAGCCTGGCGGGAGCCCGTCGACTGGCCAGGCGGTGTCCGGCATGGAGACGACGTGAACCTGATCTGCTGCGGTCATGTGGAACTGGAGAAGGCGCGTACCGATACAGCCCGTCCTGGTAGGGGCGCGCGAGAGGGAGCACCCCGAGCGGTTGTGCCGTGAAGGGGCCGAGTACCGATGCGGGACGCGCCGGCGGACCGGCTCGTAGTAGTGGAGAAGCCCCTATAACGGGGGTGGAGCGAAGGGGCCGGGTCGTCCGTGACTGAGTTGATCGCATCAACCGGACGGTGTCCGGGAGGAGTTCGGTGAGCCAGTTGAAGTCGCAGGCCAAGCCGTTTGAGATTTCTAAGTGGGAAGTCAAGGAAGCATGGGAGGAAGTCAGGGCTAACAAGGGGGCACCGGGAGTGGACGGACAGAGCATCGCCGACTTCGAGAAAGACCTGAAGAACAACCTCTACAAGGTCTGGAACCGGATGTCGTCGGGCTCCTACTTTCCTCCGCCGGTGCGTGCGGTGGCCATTCCCAAGCCACATGGAGGCGGCGAGAGAACCCTCGGGATTCCCGCCGTCGCTGATCGTGTGGCTCAGGCCGTCGTGGCCCGGCATCTGGTGCGGAGGGTGGATCCTATTTTCCATCCGGACAGCTTCGGATACCGGCCCGGACGGTCCGCCTTGGACGCCGTGGAGAAGTGTCGGGAACGCAGCTGGAAACGGGACTGGGTTGTCGAGTTCGACATCTCCCAGTTCTTCGACAGTGTGCCCTGGGACCTCCTGGTCAAGGCGGTGGTAGCGCACACCGACGCCGTTTGGGTGAAGCTGTATGTGCGGAGGTGGCTTGCTGCCCCGCTCAAGATGCCCGACGGCACCCTGCTGGAACGGAAGTGCGGGACGCCACAAGGAGCCCCGGTTTCTCCCGTTTTGGCGAACCTGTTCCTGCACTACGCGTTCGACGTCTGGATGGCCCGGGAGTTCCCTGCTGTCTCGTTCGAACGCTATGCGGACGATGCGGTCGTGCACTGCGTCACCGAGCGCCAGGCCCACCAAGTGCTGGCCGCGCTCTCGGACAGGATGGCCGAGGTCGGGCTGTGTCTGCACCCGGCCAAGACCCGGATCGTGTACTGCCGGGACGGATTGCGGCGCGGCTCGTACGAGCACACGTCTTTCACGTTCCTGGGGTTCACGCTCCAACAGCGCCAGATGCGGGACAAGAACGGCCGCATCAGATGGTCGTTCCGTCCCGCGGTCAGCAGGGACGCCCTCAAACGACTCGGCGAGGAGGTCCGCTCCTGGCGGCTTCACCGGCGGGTCAACCTCACCGTGGAAGAACTCGCGCAGCGGATCAATCCGATCGTCGCGGGCTGGATGCAGTACTACGGCCGGTTCTATCGATCGGCCTTGTATCCAATTCTGATGCGCATCAACGCCTACCTGGTGCGCTGGCTACGCAACAAGTACAGACGGTTTCGCGCGATGAGGAAGGCCATCGCGGCCTTCCAGAGGGCAGCCAAGCGCCGCCCGGGGATGTTCGCGCAGTGGAGATGGATCAGTTCCCCCTCCTTGGCCTGGTGATCAGGACGACAAGAGCCGTATGACGAGAGATCGTCACGTACGGATCTGTGGGAGCCGGAGGGTGTGACTCCCTCCGGCTACCCGACCTTCGATGTTCCCGGTCAATGCCGTTGCTTGAACTCGTCAAGCAGTTCGTGGTGACGCCGGAGGAGCGCGGTCGTTGGGCCCGGCATGCATCCTTGGGTGGGGTTGTCCGATCATGTGCGACTGGGGGTGGTGACCCGGTGGGTGACTCCGGAACTGGTCGGCGAGGTGCTGGAGAAGTGCCGGGTCCGGGACAAGAAGCCCGGCGCGCTGCCGGCCGGGTTCATGGTCTACTTCACGCTTGCCCTGGCGCTGTTCCAGCAGGACTCCTATGACGATGTGGCGGAGCAACTGGTGGGCAGTATTCGGGAGTTGAGCGGGAGCATCCCGAACAAGTCCTCGTTCACGCGGGCGCGCAGGCGTCTGGGACCGCTGGTCCTGGAGGCCGTCTTCCGTGAGCTGGCCGACCCGTTGGCCCCGGTCGGCTTGGAGGGCTCCTTCTACCGCGGGATGCGGCTGGCCGCGGTGGACGGGTTCGTGCTGGACGCGCCGGACACACCGGCCAACCGGGCCGCGTTTGGTGGGCCGGTCAAGAACGGCCAGCCGGCGGGGTTCCCTCAAGTGCGGGTGGTGACACTGACCGAGTGTGGCACGCACGCGCAGATCGACGCGGCGGTGGGCGGATTCAGCGGCGGTGAGCGGGAGTTGGCGATCACTCTGGCGACCTCGGCGAGCAAGATGCTCGTCATCATGGACCGGGGCTTCCCTGGGGTCGAGTTATGGAAGGCCTATCTCGGATTCGGGGCCCATCTGCTGATCCGGGCTCGCTCGCCGGTGGCGCACCGGCCGGTTGAGTATCTGCCCGACGGGACCTACCTGGGGAGGATGAACCTGGGCGGGCAGAAGGGCGCGCATCCTGGCGGGGTGCTGGTCCGGGTGATCGAGTACCGCGTCGACGGCGGCGATGTGGTCAGGCTGTTGACTGATCTGTTGGACCCGGTTGCGTATCCGGCGGCGGAGTTGGCAGCGCTTTACCATGCCAGGTGGGAGGCGGAGTCGGCGTTCCGGCAGATCAAGACGTTCCAGCGCGGGCCGGTCGAGGTCCTGCGCTCGGGAGACCCGGATCTGGTGCGGCAGGAGGTCTGGGCGCACCTGGTCGTGCACCACTGCCTCACGCGGGTCATCAT
Source organism: Streptomyces sp. NBC_01450 (assembly GCF_036227505.1). NCBI lineage: Bacteria > Bacillati > Actinomycetota > Actinomycetes > Kitasatosporales > Streptomycetaceae > Streptomyces > Streptomyces sp. NBC_01450. Next base: position 149,127 of record NZ_CP109482.1, read on the forward strand.
GTGTCTGGCCGACGACAACGGCATCAACCCGGACCGGGTCTCGTTCGTCAAGGTCCTCAAGCACACGCGGCGCAGCGTGGTCCGGCAGTGCGCGGATACGCCCAAGAAGATCAAGAAGTTCCTGGCTGTGCTGGCGGCGAAGGTGCGCCGGAAGCTCGACAACGGCGCCAGGCGCCTGCGCGAGGCGGACCGGCACCTCAAACGGCCGGACTCGAAGTACTCCTCGAAGCTCTCCTACCGGATCAACACCCGGGACCGGCAACCGACACGGCGGATCACAGCCAAGGCCATCACGCTGCACACCGCGATAGTCCAGTAGTCAAGCAACGGCATTGTGTTCCCGGCGGAAAGTGGCAGACAGTCACATCAAGGCCCGACTCGTAGGTGAAATCGGCGAGTTCCTTCTTCCAGGCACGCACACGGTAGCCGTTGGAGCCTCCGGCGTCGGCGGTGACCAACAGGCGAGAAGCGTGCGGATAGCGGAGGCGCCCCTCACCGTTCCACCAGCGGCGCAAAGTGGCCACCGCGAAGGCAGAGGTGTCCCCGTCGCAGCCCACCGACACCCAGCCGGTATCCGCGCCGATGTCGTAGATCCCGTACGGCACCGCTTTCTGGGTACCCTTCTCGGGGAAGTCGTGCACGCGGACCTGCACCGGCTGCCCGGCGCGATGCCACTCGCGTCCGATGACCGCGTAGTTGCCCAGCGTCTCCTTCTTCTTGGCATCCACGCTGATGACCGGCTGCCCGTCGGCGAGGTACGCCGTGACCTGGTCGTTGATGTAGCGGAACTGGGCGTCCCGGTCCGGATGACGGGCCCCCTCGGTGGTCCTCGAGGTGCCCTGCAGGGAGAAGCCCTCCGCCTTCAACAGCGTGGCCACCGTGTCCGAAGCGACCCGGTGCCCCCGGCGCGTCAGCTCGGCCGCCAGATTCCGGGTGGACTTCACCGTCCACAGCAGCGGAGATTCCGGGTCGCCGCGCTGGTCCGGCTCGACCAGCGCCAGCAACGCGGGCACCAGCCCCGGATCGGCCTCCCGCAAGGGCTTCCGACCCGCGCCCGGTGCCCGGACCCGGCCAGCGGGCTCCTCCGCGTGCTCCAGCTCCCGCTTCCCGCGCGACACCGTGGACTCCGCCACCCCGGCCGCTCCGGCCACCATGCGGATCCCGCCGTGGCCCAGAACGCGGGCCGCGGCGCCCAGCGTCAGGCGCTGCTGGCGCTCATCGAGATGCGGCAGCAACAGCCCGAACGCATCCACCAGCTCTGCCTTCGTCCCCTCCGACACCCCCGCATCCTACGACCCAACAGCCCACGAATACCGAAGAGTTATTGATCGGCAGGCCCCCTGGGTGGGTCTGTAAAGCGAGCGGTGTAACTGGGTTTGGTGTGGCTAGAGTTGGCCTGCGGTGAGGCGGCTGTCGAAGGCCAGGTCGAAGGCGTTCATAGCGCCCTTCCAGCGCATGGTCCAGCGTTTACGGCCGGCGCCGGTCGGGTCGAGGCTCATGACGGCCATGTAGACACATTTGAGGGCGGCCTGCTCCGTGGGGAAGTGCCCGCGGGCGCCGTCCTTGGAATCCAGGGGTCGTCGCAACACATGGTCGCTTGGTCAGGCTGCGATCAGTTTATGCAGTCGCTCGGCTGGGGTGTCCCAGTCGAGTGTCTTGCGTGGACGCCCGTTGAGTTCGGCGGCGACTGCGTCCAGATGCTCTCGGGAGTGGGCCGCAAGGTCGGTGCCCTTGGGGAAGTACTGCCGCAGCAGGCCGTTGGTGTTCTCGTTCGAGCCGCGCTGCCACGGGCTGGCGGGATCGCAGAAATAGACCGGGATGTCGGTGGTCGTGGTGAACGAGCCGTGTGCGGCCAGCTCGCTGCCCTGGTCCCAGGTCAGCGAGCGCGTCAGGTGAGTGGGCAGAGTCTGGATGGTATTCACGAGAGCATCGCGGACCAGTTCCGCACTGCGGCCGTCGGGCAGATGGACGAGCATCACATAGCGGGTGGTGCGTTCGACCAGTGTGCCGATCGCCGACGCTCCGTCCTTGCCGATGATCAGATCTCCCTCCCAGCGGCCGGGAACGGCCCGGTCCTCAGCTTCGGCCGGGCGCTCGCTGATCATGACCATAGGGTCGGTGAACCGCGATGTGCGCTGCTGGGCTTGACGGCGCGGCTTGCGGCGGACCCGACCCGTGCGCAGGGCTCGGTGAATCTCACGGCGCAGCTCGCCACGGCTCTGGACGTAGAGGGCCTGCTAGACCGTCTCGGGGACCACGTGCAGCTCCGGCCGCTCGGGAAAGGCGCTGGGAAGAGCCTGGCAGATCTGCTCGGGACTCCACCGACGGTCGAGTCGCTCTTGGATGAACTGCCGTAGTTCACCGTGTTGTTCGATCTTTGCGGGCTTCGGCCGCGGACGGCGAGCCTCGGCGCGAGCCTGGGCGGCATGGGGCCGGTAGACGCCGCTGTCGGGATGCCGATTGCGGCGAGTCTCCCGACTGATCGTGGCCGGGCTCCGCCCGAGTTCGGCGGCGATCGCCCGGACCGCCGCCTTCTCCCGTATCCGGTCAGCGATGTAGATGCGTTCGTCCACGCTCAGATACCGAGATGATGCCGGCGGCACCGCCGGAGGAACCGGATGGGCCACCCCTCTCCGACTGGACGGTACGTATCCGTTACGCCAGCGCCTGCCGCTTCTCGGGTCAATCCCGACGATCCGGCAAGCCTCGTTGTTACTGAAGCCCTGCTGCATGAGCTGGAAGTATGCCGCCCGTTCCGCGGTGAGCCTCTTCGCCCCCTGAGCAGGGCTTGATCAAGTTCCGTGGGCGTCCGGATTGTTGGTGATGCCCAGGATGGGGAGTGCTCGTTGGGGCTCGTCGCGGATTGCCCGGGTGGTCTTGGCGATGTTGTCGGCTCCGAGGGTTTTCAGCGCGCCGATGGCGTGGTTGCGGAGGGTCGCCATGGCCCGTGGTGCGGTTCCGGCGTGGACGGTGGAGGCGTCCTCGGCGAAGGTGACATCCCTGATGTGGTGCGAGGAGTTCTCCACGCCCCAGTGCCCGCGGATCGCGGCGGCCAGATCGGCGGGACCGGCTTGGTGGGCGTCGAGATTTGTGACGGCGTAGACACTCTCACGGGTCTCACGCCGGCCGGTCTGCTTGCGGCGGCGGTGGATGCGGATGGCCAGGCGGGCGTGGGGAAAGGCGATTCCGCCGAGTTTGTCGGCGATCGAGCAGGTCTTGATTGAGCGGGACTCGCGGCGTCCGTGTCCAGCCCCGGAGGCGGTGTGCTGGACTGCGATGGACTGCCAGGGCAGGGCGGCGAGTTGGGCGTGGGCGGTGGGCTGGTTGGTCTTGATCACGGCGATGTAGTGGGCCTTCTTGGTCTCGACCAGCCAGGAGATGTTCGACTTGACCGAGTGCAGGGCGTCGAAGGTGACGACGGTGCGGGTCAGGTCCAGCGGTGCCAGCAGTGGACAGAAGTGTGTGGTTTCTTCGTCTTCGCGCCGACTTCTACCTGGGCAAGGGTCACGACGGTGCCGTGGGTGACCGCGGAGAGCAGATGTCGGCGCGTCGCAGTGAGACGGGCTGATCCCTTGAGTGCCTTGCCGACGACAGCGATCACACGCGACGGCCCGAACCCGGAGGGCGACGAAGCCTGGGCGGGTTCGGTGGCGGCGCGGTGCCGGTCGGCCAGGTAGGCGCCGACCGCCCGGTCCAGGGCGTCACCGTCAACAGCCCCCAGCACACGGCCGATCGTGGCCGGTGACGGAGTGCGCCGCCATCTGAGCAGGTGGCGCCGGATCCCGATCACTGCCAGGAGTGCCGTCGAGGCACGCTGGCCCCACTCGGCGAGTTCGTCGATGCTCCTGGCTCCCGAGACAGCCGCGCAGGCGCACACCAGCAGGATCGCTGTGAGTGAGTACCACCGGCCCCGCCGTGCGCGCGGGTCGGGCACCGAGTCGAAGTAGGGGCGCAGGTCGGCGATCCGGCCGCTGTCCAGCGGGCCCAGTTTCACCAGCACGGCAGGTACGGGAGAGGATGCAGCAGCAGGCACGGGCCACCTCATGATCATCTGGCTTAGACCGACCGGCAATTGGTGATGCCTGCCGGTGGCTGGTCGCTCTGGGCACGAGACAGGCACGGGCCTGAGTGATCATGGAGTTCTCTACGCTCAGTGATCACCGGAGGGCCCGTGCCTGCTGTGCCATCTTGCCTGCTCGAACCCCTGTGGGACCAGTTCGCCGCCCTGCTGCCCGCGCGCGATGACTATGCGCCGACTCACCCGCTGGGCTGTCACCGTCGCCGGGTCCCGGACCGGATCGTCTTCGAGCACATCGTGCGGGCCCTGGTCCACGGCACCGGATACGAGCGGATCGCCAGTCAGGGCTGCTCGGACCGCACCATCCGACGCCGCGTCAAACTCTGGTCACAGATGGGCATATCAGAGCAGGTCCACGCCCTGGCGCTCCAGGCGTACGACCGGATGATCGGCCTCGGACTGGCCGAGATCTCCGTGGACGGCTGCATCACGAAAGCTCCCTCGGGTGGCGAGAAAGCCGGACGCTCCCCGGTCGACCGGGGCAAGCAGGGGCTGAAGCGATCGGTGGCCTCCGACGCGGCCGGGGTCCCTCTCGGGATCGTCTCCGCAGGCGCCAACCGGCACGACTCACCGCTCCTCGGCCCCACCCTCGGAGCAACGAAAGCCCAGGTAGGAGCGCTCCCAGAGCAAGTGAACATCAATCTCGACCGCGGCTACGACAGCGCCAGGACCCGTGCCTTGCTCGACGAGTTCGGCTTCACCGGCGAGATCGCCCGCAAGGGCGTGCCCGCACCGATCCAGGCCGGCAAGCGGTGGGTGGTCGAGCGTTCACACTCGTGGATGAACGGCTACGGCAAGCTGCGGCGCTGCACCGAGAAGGACGGCAGCGCCGTGGACTTCTACCTCTACCTCGCCGCCGCTTTCGTCACGCTCCGCATGCTCATCCGACGCTCGACGAGCCGCTATCGCTGGGACGGCCGCCCCACCACCCGACGCCTCAAGTGATCCATTTGCCGGTCGGTCTTAGACACCACAATGATCACGAAGCCCGTGCCTGCCTTGTTATGCGCCCCAACCGGTCACAACCCGACCAGCCGCACGACCCCGGAACTTGCAACCGCCCTGCCCCCTGAGGCTTCCGGTTCTCCCGGATCTTGAAGTCCATCGAGCGGCCGGTTCTGCCATTCCGCCATGCCATCCATCACCTTGAGTCGGTGATCGTGCTGATGGTCGTCTTGGACACGTCCGCGCCGTAGACCTCGGCCAAGGTGCGCGGAGATCTCCCCGTGCGTAAGCCCCTTCGCGGACAGCGAGAGCACCATCTCGTCCACGCCGGTCAGCCGGCGCTGCCGCTTCTTGACGATGGCCGGCTCGAAGGAGCCCTCCCGGTCGCGAGGCACGTCGATCTCGACCGGCCCGATGTCCGTCAGCACCGTCTTGGACCGGGTGCCGTTACGGGAGTTGCCGCCGTCCTTGCCCGCCGGGTCGTGCTTGTCATAGCCGAGATGGTCGGTGATCTCGCCCTCCAGGGCGGACTCCAGAACCGCCTTGGTCAGCTGCTGCAGCAGCCCGCCCTCGCCGGTCAGCTGCAGCCCCTTGCCGCGGGCCTGCTCGACGAGCTGGTCGATCAGTTTCTGCTCGACCGTCGCGGCCTCCGGCGACGGATCCGCCTGGTCAGCGGCGGCCACGAACTCGGTCACGGTGTCAGTCACTTGATGTCTCTTCCATGATCATCAATTACACCGGTGAGCGTACAGACCCTGCCGCCTCACATACGCGACAGAGGTCTGACCTGCGCAGATGCCAGGCTGGAAGAGGCTCAGTGTCAGCCTTCCAACGCAGCGGAGAGTTCAACCTCGACGAGTTGCCCGGAATAGCCGAGCTGCGCGACGCCCAGTAGGGTGCTCGCTCCGTTGAAGGCGGGTGCGAGGGACGAGGCTCGGAGCCGTTTCGAGACCTCGCCAAGGATGCCGGGCTCCCCGGTGACGACATAGATCACAGCCCGTACGACCTGCTCGGGACCCGCGTTGACGGCAGCAAGTGCGGCCAGCGCGTTGGCGGCCACCTGGTCAGTTTGGGCAAGTACGTCACCGGGGCCGACCAAATTGCCCGCCAGGTCGAGGGGGCACTGTCCGGCGAGGTGTGCGGTGCGACCGGCTTGCACGACAACGATGTGGTGATAGCCGGGAGTGGCGTGCAGAGTGTCGGGGTTGATGCGCTTAATGTAACCAGGCATGTAGGTCATAGTATTGCTGAGCCTCTTCATATCGACCACCGATCGGGTGACGCGGCAGGAGTGCCGACCACAGTCCTCACGCTCGATCCTGCTGGTAGATCGTAGGTCAACGACGGCCCGATGTTGGTTCTGGATCCCTTTCCGTGCCAGGGCCACGGAGGGTCACCGAAACCGAGATCATGAACCCTCGTGACTGACGCGCTCCTCCAAGACCTTTGGTTCCACCACGCTGATGACGTCGTGCTCGACGCCATCGCCGTCCGCGGCGAGTTGGTGACCGTCCAAGCCGCCGCGAGGTCCGGCCGAGCGCCATGTCCGGGCTGCGGGACCAGCTCGACACGGGTACACAGTCGGTACGTACGCCGCCTGGACGACACTGCAACTGGTCAACGTCGCGTGATCATCGAGTTACAGGTGCGCCGGTTCCGCTGCCACCAACAGGCCTGCTCCAAGGCGACGTTCGTCGAGCAAGTGCCTGGCCTGACCTTCCGATACAGGCGGCGGAGCCAGAGACTGCACACGGCTCTGCGGCACGTAGCGCTCATGCTGGCCGGTCGAGCCGGCGCCCGGCTCGCTGATGTTTTTGCCGTCCCGGTGAGCCGGTCCACGCTGTTACGGCTGATACGAGGCCTGCCCGAGACCGCATCGCCGACGCCCCGCGTGCTGGGAGTGGATGAGTTCGCTCTACGCAAGGGCCATGTCTACGCCACGATCTTGGTGGACATCGAGACGCGCCGTCCCGTCGACCTGCTGCCCGACCGCAAGGTCGAAACCGTCGCCCGCTGGCTGACAGATCACCCTGGCGTCGAAGTGATCTGTCGGGATCGCTCCGGCACATATGCCGAGGCCGGACGGCTCGGCGCCCCCGACGCGATCCACGTGGCAGACAGGTGGCAGTGCGCCATGAGGCGCCTTGTCGTATCCCCGGTTTCAATCGGGAGGAACTCGGAGGGAGGTTCCTGGGTCTGATGGCTTACCCAATCCGGAAACGGCGATGGGGAAAATAGCATGCCAGAAAAGCGACGGCCGGGTTCAGACGTCAGAGACGGTGCGTCGCGGGACCCGCGTGATACGGCGAAATTGCGCCGCGAGGCGCTCTGTTGTATCCCCGGCTCAGCCGGGAAGGACTCGGAGGAACGTTCTTGAATCGAATGGCTTACCTCAGCCTGAAAGGGTGAGAGGGACAAGAGCATGCCAGGAAATCGGCGACTGTGTCCAGACGTTAGGAGCAGTGCGCCGAGCGATTCACGCAATACGGTGAAAGCTAGACTGCCTGAATCCCAATCTCCAGGAGATGCAAATATCCATCCGCCGGAAAGACGTCTGGAACCGGCGCCACGTCCTGCATCGGCATTTCTTTCGCGGCCGTTGCAACCTCCGGAACGTGGAGCGATGCCCAGTGAGGGCATTCAAGGAGATGAGTGGGGCACCTAAGTTGCGTTAGTACGTACGACAGAGATGAACGCGGGATCACCTAAGGGATGCGAATCCTATGGTGACGGAGACCCCATAGTAGTCGCCGGAGTAACGACCGGTCATGAAGTCCGGGAAAGCCGGAATGAGGGCGAAGGGGGTCAGGTGATCGGACACTCGAAGACCTGGGAGGTATGCGAAATTGCAGAGCGCCGAAACAGTGCTGGGTGTCCTCCGTGAACGCGGCAGGCACGGCCTGCCATGTAATGAACTGTACCGACAGATGTTCAATCCGCAGCTGTATCTCATGGCTTACGGGCGTATCTACTCCAACAAGGGAGCGATGACGCCTGGAGTCTCGGCAGATACCGTGGACGGCATGTCGCTGGACAAGATCGAGCGCATTATCGATGCGATGCGCCACGAGCGCTATCGATTCAGTCCGGTCAAGAGAGTCATGATCCCGAAGAAAAACGGGAAACTCAGACCCCTCGGATTGCCTGGCTGGACGGATAAGCTGGTTGGAGAGGTGATGCGTCTCCTATTGGAGGCATATTATGACCCCCAGTTTTCCGATCGGTCCCATGGGTTCCGTGCCCGTCGGGGCTGCCACACCGCGCTGCGCGAGGTGGCTAATACCTGGACGGGTACGACCTGGCTGATTGAGGGCGATATCTCCGACTGCTTCGGGTCGCTTGACCATGAGGTCATGCTCTCGACGTTATCTGAGAAAGTCCACGATCGCCGGTTTCTGCGGCTATTGCGCAACATGCTTCAGGCCGGATACTTGGAGGACTGGGTATGGAACGCCACGCTCTCCGGGGCACCACAAGGCGGTGTTCTCTCTCCCACGCTCTCCAACATTTATCTGCACCGGTTGGACAACTTTGTCGAAAAGGTTCTGATACCCGAATATGACCGAGGGGCGGAACGAGTTAAGAATCCCGCCTATCGTAAGGTTCAGAAAGCACTCACGCTAGCTCGGGTGCGTGGTGACCGTGCCGAGGCGCGATCGCTACGTAAAGAGCTACGCAGTATGCCGAGCAAGGATCTCAACGATCCTCGCTACCGGCGGTTGCGCTATGTGCGGTACGCCGACGACACCTTGCTCGGTTTCACCGGACCGAAAGCCGAAGCCGAGGAGATCAAGCAACGCCTCGGGCAGTTCCTGCGTGACGAACTCAAACTGGAGCTGTCCGAGGAGAAAACATTGATCACTCACGCCAGAACCGGCGCGGCAAGATTCCTCGGTTACGAGATCACCGTTCAGCAGAACGACAAGGCGATCAGCAATGGCCAACGGTCAAGCAACGCGACCGTCAAGTTGCGGGTGCCAGTCGCGGTGATCAAGGCTAAATGTGCCTCCTATATGAAACGCGGGAAACCCGCACGCAGGACCCCTTTGATGAACATGGACGATTACACCATCGTCTCTATCTTCGGGGCCGAATATCGCGGGTTGGCACAGTACTACCTGTTGGCCAGTGACGTCTATCGGCTGAATCGGCTGAACTGGGTCATGGAGACATCGCTGCTAAAGACGCTTGCGGGCAAGCACCGCTCGACCGTATCGAAGACGGCGGCCAAGTATAAGGCCAAGGTCGAAACTCCATACGGGTTGCGCACGTGCTTCGAAGCGACCGTTGAACGCAGTGGTGGCAGGAAACCACTGGTAGCACGGTACGGTGGCATACCACTTCGGTGGCAGAAGACAGCGGTCCTCGAAGACCGTAAACCAGATCGAGCAGTTGGTCCCAAGGAATTGGTCACCAGACTCCTTGCGGGGAGGTGCGAGATCTGTGAGCGGTCGGGGAAGGTTCAAGTTCACCACATCCGAAAACTCTCGGATCTCGACAAGCTCGGTCAGCCGGACAGGCCGGCGTGGGCATCAATCATGGCGAAGCGGCGCCGCAAGTCCCTTGTGGTCTGCCAGAACTGTCACGACGATATCCATACTGACTCGCAAGTCGCGAAACCCACGGAGTAGTCACTGGAGAGCCGGATGCCTTTAACGGGGCACGTCCGGTTCGGTGGGGGGTCGCGTGGAAAAGGGTCTGAACTCCAGATACCTCGCCGCGCGGCCTACCCTGCGCTGGATTTCCTGAACCCCAATACCCAGAAGATTGAAGGTCGAATCCACCGGAAAGACGTCTGAAACCGGTGCCGTTTCCTGTCCTGGGTTAATGCCAGACCCGAGACAACCTTCGGGGAACGGAGCGATGCCTAATGAGGGCATTCAAGGGTATGAGTGGGGCGCCTATGTCACGCTAGTACGTACGACAAGGACGAACATGGGATCGCCTACGGGAGGAGATCTTCCTATGGCGACGGAGGCTCCGTAGTAGTCGCCGGAGTCACGACCGGCCAAGGAGAACGGGAAAGCCGTTCGCATCGGGCGAAGGGGGCCAGGTGATTGGACACCGCAGAAATGGGAGGTATGCGAAATGCAGAACGCCGAAACAGTGCTGGGTGTCCTCCGTGGACGCGGCAGGCGAAGCTTGCCGTGCAACGAACTGTACCGACAGCTATTCAATCCGCAGTTGTATCTGCTGGCCTATGGGCGTTTGTACTCCAACAAGGGAGCGATGACGCCCGGGGTCACCGGGGAGACCGTGGATGGCATGTCGCTGGGCAAGATCGAGCACGTCATCGACGCGCTGCGCCACGAGCGGTACCGGTGGAGCCCAGCCAGAAGGGTCTACATCCCGAAGGGGCGGGGCAGTTCACAGCTGCGGCCGCTCGGCCTGCCCCCATGGAGTGACAAGCTCGTTGGCGAGGTGATCCGTCTGCTTCTTGAGGCGTATTACGAGCCGACGTTCTCTGATTCCTCTCACGGTTTCCGTCCCCGCCGGGGTTGTCATACCGCACCAGGGCTTGATCAAGTTCCGTGAGTGTCTGGGTTGTTGGTGATGCCCAGGATGGCGAGTGCTCGTTCGGGTTCGTGGCGGATGGCGCGGGTGGTCTTGGCGATGTTGTCGGCTCCGAGGGTCTTCAGGGTGCCGATGGCGAGGTTGCGGATGGTGGCCATGGCGCGGGGTGCGGTGCCGGTGTGAATGGTCGAGGCGTCCTCGGCGAACGTGACATCTCTGATGTAGTGGGAGGAATTTTCGATTCCCCAGTGCCCGCGGATGGCGGCGGCGAGGTCGGCGGGGCGGGTTTGACGGGCGGCGAGGCTGGTGACCGCGTAGACGTTCTCGCGGGTTTCGGGCCGGCCGGTGGGCTTGCGGCGGCGGTGGACCCGGATGGCGAGGTGGGCGTGGGGGAAAGCGATGCCGCCGAGGTTGTCGGCGATAGCGCAGGTTTTGATCGAGCGGGACTCGCGGCGGCCGTGGGCGGTGGCGGAGGCGGTGTGCTGGACCTTGATCGAGGTCCAGGGCAGGGCGGCGAGCTGGGCGTAGGCGGTGGGCTGGTTGGTCTTGATGACGGCGATGTAGTGGGCCTTCTTCGTCTCGACCAGCCAGGTGATGTTGGCCTTCACCGAGTGGAGGGCATCGAAGGTGACGACGGTGTCGGCGAGGTCGAGCGGTGCCAGCAGGGGTTTGAAGTGGCGCACTTCGTTGGTCTTCGCACCGACTTCGACCTGGGCAATCGTGGCGACGCGGTCGTGGGTGACCGCCGAGAGCAGGTGACGGCGCGGCGCGGCCAGGCGGGCTGAGCCCTTGAGGGCCTTGCCGTCCACGGCGATGACCTGCCGCGATCGGGTCTCGGGCACGTCCGCGGACGCGGTGATGCGGTGCCGGCCGGCCAGGTAGGCGCCCACAGCATGGTCCAGGGCGTCGCCGTCAAGTGCCTGAAGGACGCGTCCGAGAGTGACCGGCTTGGGGCTGCGCCGCCAGCCGAGCAGGTGACGGCGTACTCCAAGGGATGCCAGCAGCGAGTTCGTGGCCCGCTCGCCGAACTCGGCGAGCTCGTCGATGCTCTTCGCGCCGCAGACAGCCGCGCAGGCACACACCAGCAAGATCGCCGTCAGCGAGTACCACCGGCCCCGGCGTGAGCGCGGATCCGGAACCGATTCAAGGTAGGGACGCAGGTCAGCGATCCGGTCCGCATCCAGCGGCCCCAGCTTCTCCAGCACGGCAGGGATGGGGGAAGATGCAACAGCAGGCACGGGACATCCTCGTGATCATCTGGCTTCGACACCACAATGATCACGAACCCCCGTGCCTGCTCTGCTATCCGCCCCTACCGGCCTGATCGTCAACCCTCCACGCAAGCACGGAACTTGACGGAGCCCTGATACCGCACTGCGCGAGGTGGCTCACACCTGGACGGGGTCGATCTGGTTTATCGAGGGTGATATTTCCCGGTGCTTCGACCGGCTTGACCACGGTCATGCTCCGGATTCTGGGCGAGAAAATCCACGATAACCGGTTCCTGCGGCTCATGCGGAACATGCTCAAAGCCGGATACATGGAGGACTGGATCTGGAACGCCACGCACAGCGGTAGCCCGCAGGGTGGAGTTGTTTCACCCATCCTCTCAAATATTTACCTGCACAAGATGGATGAGTACGTCGAGAAGGTTCTGATCCATAAATACACCCGGGGAAGAGTCAGGAAGCCGAACCGCGCCTTTCACAGGGTGTGGGCGGCTATAGGGAGCGCCCGAAAGCGCGGCGATCGCGCCAAGGTGCGGGAGTTACGCAAGCAGCTCCACAGCATGCCCAGCGTGGATACCCAGGACCCTGGGTATCGGCGGCTGAGGTATGTGCGCTACGCAGATGACACCCTGCTCGGGTTCGCCGGACCAAAGGCAGAGGCCGAGGAAATCAAGGAGCGTTCTGGCGCAATTCCTGCGTGATGAACTCAAGTTGGAATTGTCGCCGGAGAAGACGCTCATCACGCACGCCCGTACCGGGGCGGCGAGGTTCCTCGGGTATGACATCACCGTGCACCACAACGACCGCAAATTCTCCGGCAGGCGTCGGTCTGTCAATGGGACGATCGGTCTGCGTGTCCCCCGTTCGGTGGTAGTTGCCAAGCAGGCCCAGTACATGAAGCGCGGCAAACCCGCGCGTCGACCCCAACTGCTGAACCAGGACGATCACGTCATCATCAGCACGTACGGGTCCGAGTACCGCGGCATCGTCCAGTACTACCTGCTGGCCGGCGACGTCTTTCGACTCGCCCGGCTGCAATGGGCCATGTCGGCCTCGATGTTGATGACACTGGCCAACAAGCACCGTTCGTCGTTCTCAAAGATGGCCCGCAAGTACGCGGCCACCATCGAGACACCGCACGGACCGCGCCCGCGTTGAACAACCCGGCAGGAAGCCCCTGGTCGGACGGTTCGGCGGGATTCCGCTGAGGCAGGACAAGAAGGTGGTTGTCACCGATCGCCAGCTGGCCCCGGTCAACATCAAACGCAAGGAGCTGGTCACCCGGCTCCTCGCGGGACGATGCGAGGCATGTGGGCGCGTCGACGAGGTGGAAGTTCACCACGTCGCCAAGCTCGCAGACCTCGGAAGATCCGGGCACCGGCCGCCGTGGGCAGATCTCATGGCCGCGAAGCACCGCAAAGCCCTTGTGGTCTGCGGGACTTGTCACGCGGACATCCACGGCAAGAACCCTGGCTCAGCACCCACGGAGTAGTCACTGGAGAGCGACGTGCGGTGACAAGTCGCATGCGTCGTTCGGGCTGGGGGCCGTTGGAAAAGGGCCTGCTCAGCAGGCACCTCGCCGACGGCCCACCAGTACTCTCTGGCACAACCTCGCCGAAGCAGTCGAGAAGACCGTCGTCCACCACCGTGCCTTGCTGCCCGAGCCTGCGACCAGCACGCCGGCCCCGTCGCCAGCCCTGGGCCTGCCGCCGGACACTGCCGGACCGCGGCGCTCGGGCGTTTGTCGGACCGTGTCCGTGAACAACATGCCACCGTCCATGGCCTCCTGAAGGAGGGCATCGCTCTGCGTGTCATAGCCCGACGGCTGGGCCTGGCCCGCAACACCGTGCGGCGCCTGGCGCACGCGAAGGACCCCGACGGCACTGTCACGTTGACTGATCCGGTGGGATGATCTTCTGGTCGATCACGCGGGGAGGGGTCGTTCGTGGGCAGCGCGCCGCCGTCGTACAAGGGGCACCGGTACCCGGCGGAAATCATCGCCCACTGCGTGTGGCTCTACCACCGCTTCCCGTTCAGCTTCCGCGAGGTCGAGGAGTTGATGCTCGAGCGCGGTGTCGTCGTCTCGTATGAGACGGTCCGGCGGTGGTGCGCCAAGTTCGGGCAGGCCTACGCAGGCGCGCTGCGCCGCAGGCAGCCCCGGGCCGGGGACAAGTGGCATCTGGACGAGGTCTTCATCAAGATCAACGGACAGCAGAAGTACCTGTGGCGGGCCGTGGACGCCGACGGTAACGTCCTGGACATCCTCGTACAGAACCGGCGGGACACCGCCGCGGCCAGGCGGTTCTTCCGCAAGCTTTTGAAGAAGACTCGTACGGTGCCCCGGGTGGTTGTCACGGACAAGCTTCGTTCCTACGGCGCGGCCCACCGCGAGGTCATGCCCTCGGTCGAACACCGCTCACACAAAGGTCTGAACAACCGGGCGGAGAACAGTCATCAGCCCACCAGGCAGCGTGAACGCGCGATGAAGGGCTTTCGGAGTACTGGCGGGGCCCAGCGGTTCCTGTCCGCGTTCAGCGGCATCTCACCGCACTTCCGGCCCCACCGCCATCTGATGAGCGCCTCCGGCTACCGAGCCGAGATGACCATCCGCTTCGCGATCTGGGACCAGGTCACCGGCATCGCGGGCCTGCCCGCCGAAGCCTGAGCACCGACCCGAGACCCGACCCCCACCACGCCCCGACATGGCGTCAGAAGCCCACGCACTCAACAACCCCATACGGTGTCGACGAGTTCGACCGTGCGTACCTGCGCGCTCTCGGCCAGGAGCAGGGCGGCGAGCACCGTCCGCTGCTGGGGCGTGCCGAGCTCGGCCTCCTCGGGACCAGGCCAGGCCCGGACGGGGCCCAGCACACTGAGCTTCTTCAGATCGGCCACCGATCGGGTGATGCGGCTGAGGTGTCGACCACAGTCATCGCGCTCGATCCTGCTGGTCGACCGGACGTCAACGACGGACCCACCGCCACTCTGCCGGGGCGCAGTTGAAGAAGCTCACTGAATCTCAGCCGACGGTCCACCGGTTACCTCCTTGGGTGCTCCGCGTCCGACGTCACGGTGCGGGGGCGCGGGTCTACCCGGGTTGAACCCGCGGTCCGCCCGGTCTGCCACGTCCGACCCGGCTTCGGGTTCATGGGCTCCCCTTCGGGGCACCCTTCGCGACACGGTCGGCGTGTTCAGCACGGGACGGCCCGCCTGGAGCTGACGGCCCCTCAGGTCGCGTCGTCCGAGGTCGGGGTGGTGTCACCGAGGAAGGACTTCCAGCCGCCGGTCGGCTCCTGGCCGACGCCGAGCATGCGCAGCTTGGCGAGGATCTCCGGCTTCTGCACGTCCATCCAGTCGGTGAACTGCCGGAAGGACACGAGGCGTACGTCCGAGCCACTCTCCTTCTCCTGCGCGATGTGCGTGAACGCCTGCTCCACGGCGTCCATGTAGATGCCGCCGTTCCAGTGCTCGAAGTGGTTGCCGATGAAGAAGGGGGCGCGGTTGGTCTCGAAGGCCCGCTGGAATCCGGAGATGTAGGCCTGAGCCGCCTGTTCGCGCCAGGCAGGGTAGTTATAAGCGGGCGCGTTGGTCGAGTTGACCGACTGGTTGGCGAGCACGTTGTAGTCCATGCTGAGAACTTCGAAGGTGTGCCCGGGGAACGGCATCTGCTGGAGCGGGAAGTCCCAGACACTGAGCTTCTTGTCGGGCCAGACCTGGGTGCCGCCGGGCGAGGAGGCGTCGTAGCGCCAGCCGAGCGCACGGGCAGTGGGCAGCAGGTTGTCCTGGCCGAGGAGGCAGGGGGTGCGGCCGCCGACGAGTTCCTTGTCGTAGTCGAAGGGCAGCGCGGGCAGCTCGCTCCAGCCGGTGTTGGTCCGCCACTCCTTCACGAAGGACTTGGCCTGGTCTATCTCGCTGCGCCACTGCTGGGGCGTCCAGTTGCCGACGCTGCCGGAGCCGCCGCAGAAGTGGCCGTTGAAGTGGGTCCCGATCTCGTGCCCCTCCAGCCACGCCCGGCGCACGTTCTTCAGGGTGACCTTGATGTGCTCGTCGGTGAGGTAGCCGATGTCGGAGGCGCCCTGCGGGTTGTTCGGCGGGTTATAGAGGCGCTTCTTCGACTCGGGCAGCAGGTAGAGCCCGGACAGAAAAAAGGTCATGCCGGCGTCGTGCTGCCGGGCGAGGTCCAGGAAGCGTGGGAAGAGGCCGTTGCCCACCTCACCGGCGCCGTCCCAGGAGAAGATCACGAACTGCGGCGGGGTCTGTCCCGGCTCCAGCGGCAGGGGGGCGTCAGGCTGGTGCGGCTGCTTTCCCGTGAACGACGTGGAATTGTCACCGATGGGACTTGCGGTCGTCTTGAGAGTCTCGCTCCGGCCGTTCTTCACCCCGGGCTCCGGGGGGGTACCGAACGGAAGGTTCTCCCCCCCGCAGCCCGCGACCCCCGCGGTGGCTGCGGCAGCCGCACCGAGCCCGAGTATTCCTCTGCGAGTGAGTGTGCCCATGTGATCCCCGATTCATCGTGCCCAGTGAAGGTCTTTCACTGCACACGACGTATGCGGGGACGATCCCGTTCTAACAACGCCCGGTCACTTCACGGACTTTTCTGCCGGTATTCGTCGAAAGAGCACGGCTCACGGTACGTGCCTCTTCAGACTTCCCGGATAGAGATACTCGGCGGGAGGTTCGGTGGAACTGTGCGCCCACGCACGGAAGAAGCCGTGCAGGTTCCGTCCAGCCATTTCACTGGTGAGGCTCTCGAATTGCGGCCAGGATGCGTTTCCATAACGATGGTCCCTCGTCCACCGCTTCAGGGTCGCGAAGAACACCCGGTCGCCGACCGTGCGCCGTAGCGCGTGCAGCATGAGTGATCCTCTGGCGTAAAGCGCCTCGTTCAACTCCTCGCCTTTACCGGGGTCGTAGAGGCGCACCTTCCAGAACTTGGCGTCTTTCTCGCCGTCTTCCAGCGTGCTGCGGTAGAAGTCCTCGTCCAGGTCTGCTCCGTTGTGCTCCTCCCACAACTGATTGGCGTACTGCGCGAAGCATTCGGCTATGCAGCCATCGCGCCAGTCGGTGAAGGAGACACTGTCACCGAACCACTGGTGGGCGATCTCGTGCACCATCGCGGAGTCGAATAGCGCGCCGTTGTAGGTGGGCCGGCTCTGCGTCTCCAAGTCGATGGGCCCGCTGTCGTCGACCTGCTCCCCCACGACGGTCGAGCCCGCCGAAGAGAAGGGGTACGGACCGAACTTGCTCACCAACAGGTCGTGGATCTCCTGAAGTTGCTTCTCGGTCTCATCGTCCACGAAAGTGTCCGGACTGTAGGCGTTGATCACCGGGGTACCGTCGGAGAGCTTGGAACTCCGCACCGTGAACTTGTCGACGGCGACGGTGGCCAGGTAGGTCGCGAGCGGATGATCCTCACGCCAGCGGAAGGTCGTTCTTCCGTTCGCGGTCGTGGTCCTTCCACGTCCTCCGTTGCCGATCGCGGTCCAGCCGTCGGGGACGGTCGCGGTGAGTTGGAAGGTGGCCTTGTCCGACGGGTGGTCGTTCGACGGGAACCAGGACGTTGCCCCGTGGGGTTCACCGAGGGCGACCACTCCACCGCTGGTGAGCGTGTGCCAGCCCTCCTTGGAGGGGCGGCCCGAATAGCGGACGCGTACGGCGAACCGCGCGTTCTCGGCGATGGTGTGCGCAGGGGAAACGACCAGTTCGTGTGCGCCTTCGCGTTTGACGCTCCCGGCGGCCTCTCCGTCGACGGTCACGGAGGTCACGTCGAAGCCGCGCAGGTCCAGGTGGAAGGTGCCCAGAACCGCGCTCGCCTGGGCCGTGATGATGGTGTCGCCGTCGAGATGGTCCCGCCGGGACGGGTCGTAGCGCACCCGCACGTCGTAGTGGCTGACGTCGTAGCCGCCGTTGCCGTCGTTCGGGAAGTACGGGTCCCCGGTGCCCGGACCACCCTGTGCAGCGGCTGCCGTGCCGGACGGGCTGCCGGTGTGGCATGCGGTCAGCAGCAGCACGCCGACGACGACTCCCCTCGGTGCCAGGTGCCTGCGCATGCTGGTTTCCCTCGTCCTCTCGTCGGTGGCGCCCGGCTGCTGAACGGATCGTCTCGGCCGGAAACACCCTCACGTGGATGTACGGAGCCCAGCCGCGCGGAGTTCTCTTGAATCCATGGAGTGAGGATGACCCCGGCGACGACCAGGCGTGGTGCCGACGGGACTGGGCCTCGGCGTCGGGTGGCGCGGGCATGGGCTGCCCCGCTGGGCACCGCACGCTCCCCCAGGCGCAAGGCGTCGCCGCATGCCGCGGGACGGCGCCCGGCCCGTCGCGTGCGAGGCCCTGGACGGCGACCGCTTCCACCGGGGCATCCTCACTCCCCGGCACACCCGCAGGGCCTGGCCGGCGACATGCCTGCGCACTGCCCCCTGCCCGGTCCGGGCGTCGGCCTTATAAGACCGTGTTCTATGTGGTGATGCGGACGAACCGTTTGTAGCAGCACAGGGTGGCGGCGAGACCTAGTGTGATGCGCCAGAAATCCTGAGAGTTAGTTACTACCCTGTTGGCATGTCGCATCCGGGGCCTTCTGCTGTGGAGATCACGCTGTCCGAGGCCGAGCGTGCCGAGTTGGTGCGCCGGACGGAATTGCCGCACCGGCGCTCGGCGGAGAAGGCCCGCATCATCCTGGCGTGCGCTGACGGTATGTCAAACGCGGCTGTGGCGCGGGTCGTCGGTGTTCAAGCCAAGACGGTGGGCAAGTGGCGGCGGGCTTTCGGCGCGGAGCGGATGGCCGGGCTTGAGGACGCCGGCTGGATCGGCCGGCCGAAGGCCGACCTGGTCCTGGACGATGCTGAGCGGAGGCAGTTGACGCAGTGGGCGCGGCAGGCGAAGACCGCCCAGTTCCTCGCGTTGCGCGCCAAGATCGTGCTGCGCTGCGCGGAGGGTGGTACGAACCAGCAGGCCGCGGCCGACCTCGGCATCGACAGGTCGACCGTGGACCGCTGGCGGGCCCGGTTCATCGCGAAACGCCTCGACGGTCTTCACGACGAGTCCCGCTCGGGCCGCCCGCCCTCGATCCTCCTCGACCGGGTCGAGGAGGTCATCGTGGCCACCCTGGAGTCCACGCCGGGCCAGGACACGCACTGGTCACGGGCTTCGATGGCCCAGCGCACCGGCCTGTCGAAGTCGACCATCGGCCGGATCTGGAAGAAGTTCGACCTCAAGCCCCACCTGCAGGACTCCTTCAAACTCTCCACCGACCCGCAGTTCGTCGCCAAGGTCGTTGATGTAGTCGGCCTGTACCACCACCCGCCCGAGAAGGCGGTCGTGCTCTGCGTGGACGAGTCGGGTCGGACCGGGGCGCGGTGACACCATTTCTGATGTTCCGTTTCCCCGGCCCGCCCGCCGAGTGAAGTAGGCCGCCGACGAGGTGCCCGTGGTTCGGGTCCTTTTCCGACGGCCCCTTCCCGAACGGGACGGGCCAGTTTCCCGGCATCCCGCTCTCCAGTGATCACTTCCGTGGTGGCGCGGTGCCCCGCCCGGCATGGATGTCCTCGTGGCAGCGACGGCAGATCACCAGGGTCTTGCGCCGTCGTTTGGCCATGAGGTGCACCCAGTCGGGCTTGTCCCGACGTCCGGGCCGGTTGAGATCGGCGAGCTTGCGGACGTGATGGACCTCAAGATTCGTCCGGGCTTCGCAGATCTCGCAGCACTCGGCGATGAGCCGGTGGATCAGCTCGTTTCGCTTCGCACTGGCCATGACCGGCCGCCTGTCGGTGAGGACGGCCTTGCGCTGTCGTTTGAGCGGTATCCCGCCGTAGCGGGCTACCAGCGGTTTCCTCTCCCGGTCGCGTGGAACGGTGACGGTCAGACAGGTTCGCGGTCCCTCAGGTGTCTCGACGGTGCTCTTGTACTTCCGAGCCATCTTCGTGACCGTCGACCGGTGCTTCCCTGCCAGCGTCTTCAGTAGCGAGGTCTCCATGACCCACTGGAGCCTGCCCAGGCGGAACACATCCTGGGCAAGAAGGTAGTACTGGACCAAACCCCGGTACTCGGCCTGGTACTTCGCGACGATCGTGAAGTCCTCGTCGTGAAGCAGCATGCCGCGTTGCGCCGGTTGCCCGTTGCTCATGTAGAGCGCGCACTTCTGCCTGATCACCTGCCGTGGCACGAACAGGCCGATCGCTCCATTGACCGCCCGACGGTTCCGGGTGATCTTCGTGTCGGAGTGCTGGGCCCGGATCTCATAGCCGAGGAAGTGCGCCGCCTGGCTGGTGGCGTGCGTGATCACGGTCTTGGACTCGGAAAGTTCCAGCCTGAGCTCGTCACGCAGGAACGCACCGATCTTCGACTTGATCTCCTCGGCTTCGTGCTTGAGGCCGGCGAACCCCAGAAGCCAGTCGTCGGCATAGCGGACATATCTCAGCCGGCGGTAGTCCGGATCGTTCGGGTCCTGGCTCGGCAGGGTGCGACGCTGGAGCCCAAGCGCCCGCACCGCCTCCCGGTCGCCACGCCGTCTGGCTCTCGCGATCGCGAACTCGACCGTCCTGTATGCCCGGTTGGGCCGCCGACGCAGACCCCGGTTGTACTCAGGCAGCAGAGACTGTTCGACGAACTGGTCCAGCCGGTCAAGGTAGATGTTCGAGAGGATCGGGGAGGCAACTCCGCCCTGCGGGGCGCCGCTGAGCGTGTCGTGCCACCTCCAGTCCTCCAGGTAACCGGCCTTGAGCATGTGGCTGATCAGCCGCAGGAACCGGCCATCGTGGATCTTCTCCGCCAGCGTCGACAGCATGACCTCGTGATCGAGGCTGCCGAAGCAGTCGGAGATGTCCCCCTCGATGAACCAGTGCGTCCCCTTCCAAAGGTCCACCACCTCGCTCAGTGCGGTGTGGCAGCCCCGTTGGGGGCGGAAACCGTGTGAGGCGACCCCTGTGGTGTGGACACTCTGACAATGGATCTTGCAGATCCGAGGGAAGGTGTCCTGGTGGGACGTAGGTCTCCGTATCCGGTGGAGTTCAGGAACGATGCCGTCGCGCTGTACCGCGCGGCGGGCGGGAAGCGCACGTACGCGGCGGTCGCGGCGGATGTCGGGGTGACCGGCGAGACCCTGCGGAGCTGGGTGCGCCAGGCCGACGAGCACGCGGGCCGTGATCACAGCAGCGGCGAGCAGCAGGGCTTGATCAAGTTCCGTGGGCGTCCGGATTGTTGGTGATGCCCAGGATGGGGAGTGCTCGTTGGGGCTCGTCGCGGATTGCCCGGGTGGTCTTGGCGATGTTGTCGGCTCCGAGGGTTTTCAGCGCGCCGATGGCGTGGTTGCGGAGGGTCGCCATGGCCCGTGGTGCGGTTCCGGCGTGGACGGTGGAGGCGTCCTCGGCGAAGGTGACATCCCTGATGTGGTGCGAGGAGTTCTCCACGCCCCAGTGCCCGCGAATCGCGGCGGCCAGATCGGCGGGACCGGCTTGGTGGGCGTCGAGATTTGTGACGGCGTAGACACTCTCACGGGTCTCACGCCGGCCGGTCTGCTTGCGGCGGCGGTGGATGCGGATGGCCAGGCGGGCGTGGGGAAGGCGATTCCGCCGAGTTTGTCGGCGATCGAGCAGGTCTTGATTGAGCGGGACTCGCGGCGTCCGTGTCCAGCCCCGGAGGCGGTGTGCTGGACGGCGATGTCCCGCCACGGCAGGGCCGCGAGCTGGCTGTGGGCGGTCGGCTGGTTGGTCTTGATCACGGCGATGTAGTGGGCCTTCTTGGTCTCGACCAGCCAGGAGATGTTCGCCTTGACCGAATGCAGGGCGTCGAAGGTGACAACGGCGCCGGCCAGGTCCAGCGGTGCCAGGAGCGGTTGGAAGTGCGTGGTTTCGTTCGTCTTCGCGCCGACCTCCACCTGAGCGAGGGTCACGACGGTGCCGTGCGTGACCGCTGAGAGCAGATGCCGGCGCGTCGCGGTGAGACGGGCTGATCCCTTGAGTGCTTTGCCGTCGACAGCGATCACGCGCGGCCGCCCGGACGCGGAGGGCGACGGTGCCTGGGTGGGCTCGGTGGCGGCGCGGTGCCGGTCGGCCAGGTAGGCGCCGACCGCCCGGTCCAGGGCGTCACCGTCAACAGCCCCCAGCACACGGCCGATCGTGGCCGGTGACGGAGTGCGCCGCCATCTGAGCAGGTGGCGCCGGATCCCGATCACTGCCAGGAGTGTGTTCGGGGCACGCTGGCCCCACTCGGCGAGTTCGTCGATGCTCCTGGCTCCCGAGACGACCGCGCAGGCGCACACCAGCAGGATCGCTGTGAGTGAGTACCACCGGCCCCGCCGGGAGCGCGGGTCGGGCACCGAGTCGAAGTAGGGGCGCAGGTCGGCGATCCGGCCGCTGTCCAGCGGGCCCAGTTTCACCAGCACGGCAGGTACGGGAGAGGATGCAGCAGCAGGCACGGGCCACCTCATGATCATCTGGCTTAGACCGACCGGCAAATGGATCACTTGAGGCGTCGGGTGGTGGGGCGGCCGTCCCAGCGATAGCGGCTCGTCGAGCGTCGGATGAGCATGCGGAGCGTGACGAAAGCGGCGGCGAGGTAGAGGTAGAAGTCCACGGCGCTGCCGTCCTTCTCGGTGCAGCGCCGCAGCTTGCCGTAGCCGTTCATCCACGAGTGTGAACGCTCGACCACCCACCGCTTGCCGGCCTGGATCGGTGCGGGCACGCCCTTGCGGGCGATCTCGCCGGTGAAGCCGAACTCGTCGAGCAAGGCACGGGTCCTGGCGCTGTCGTAGCCGCGGTCGAGATTGATGTTCACTTGCTCTGGGAGCGCTCCTACCTGGGCTTTCGTTGCTCCGAGGGTGGGGCCGAGGAGCGGTGAGTCGTGCCGGTTGGCGCCTGCGGAGACGATCCCGAGAGGGACCCCGGCCGCGTCGGAGGCCACCGATCGCTTCAGCCCCTGCTTGCCCCGGTCGACCGGGGAGCGTCCGGCTTTCTCGCCACCCGAGGGAGCTTTCGTGATGCAGCCGTCCACGGAGATCTCGGCCAGTCCGAGGCCGATCATCCGGTCGTACGCCTGGAGCGCCAGGGCGTGGACCTGCTCTGATATGCCCATCTGTGACCAGAGTTTGACGCGGCGTCGGATGGTGCGGTCCGAGCAGCCCTGACTGGCGATCCGCTCGTATCCGGTGCCGTGGACCAGGGCCCGCACGATGTGCTCGAAGACGATCCGGTCCGGGACCCGGCGACGGTGACAGCCCAGCGGGTGAGTCGGCGCATAGTCATCGCGCGCGGGCAGCAGGGCGGCGAACTGGTCCCACAGGGGTTCGAGCAGGCAAGATGGCACAGCAGGCACGGGCCCTCCGGTGATCACTGAGCGTAGAGAACTCCATGATCACTCAGGCCCGTGCCTGTCTCGTGCCCAGAGCGACCAGCCACCGGCAGGCATCACCAATTGCCGGTCGGTCTTAGACACCACAATGATCACGAAGCCCGTGCCTGCCCTGTTATGCACCCCAACCGGTCACAACCCGACCAGCCGCACGCCCCCGGAACTTGCAACCGCCCTGTCACTGACCCGCAAGATCTCCGGCTGTAGTACTTGCCGCTCCTGCTTGATGTGGTCCTAGAGAAACCCCATCATCACAGGTCACAAGGCACTTCTTCGTTTCCGGAGAAACTATCCACCGGCATCAAACCGGTGGATCCGGGCTCATTGCGTCGGCCCACCTCCTTACCCTCACGGGGCAGAATAAAAATATTTCACCGAATTTAAATTTCACATTTTTCTCGGCTTGCTCGTGCTGGAACCAGGCGAGGAGGAGAACAACCTGTGTTCCTCGCTCATTGACCTGGTTGATGAGCTTGCCGCGCTACGCATCGAAGCTGTTAATGCAACGCCTGGCGCCGCCCCCCGGGTGGGCTGCATCACCTGCATAACATGCGACGGAAATGCCCTTTGCAGGTATTCCATCATATTATTGTCTAGCTTTTCCCAACATTCCTTCAGCATCTCCTTGCATTCCCCAGAGGGCGCATTGTACAGCGACGCTAGGTTGCCCATCTCCTGTAGAAGACGCTCCCGCATCTCATCCTTGGGTAATTGAACTCTACTCATGGCGTCATGCGAGAACTTGGCACCCCGCAGTTCGGCCTGCGCCAGCTGATCTTGGGCCATTTGAGGTGACTTGCGATAAATCTCGTTAAGCATCGCCATGAATACCGAACCTGCCATATGTGAGGCCAATTTTTCCGCGCCTGAATATTTGGCAAGGAGCTCAGACGCTTGCACCATGACCATATCCGGGAGGGACTCCCCCTTTTTCGGGAGGGGCTCCTCCTTTTCACGAAAAGTCGCAAACCAATCTTGGTATGCCTCTTTCACGGATAATGCATTTCGCGCGGATGCAGACATCGTTAACCTCTCTTTGTCGCAAGTGAGAAGCCTTGGAAGGGCCTCTTACATAGCTCTACGGGCAGAGCTACCCCTCGGTTCATGATGCGTGCCGGTGATCACGGAGCCTGACTGCCACGGCAGCTGTAGTTCGTGAGGCGTGAGGTATCGCCGCTGGCCAGCGTGGTGGGTGGGGTGCCTGCGGGCAGGGGTACGGCCACCGGCATCGTGATCTTGTGTGACGAAGAATCAAGAAGCGGTGGCCGCGCAGGCCACGGTAGTACATGCCGGGTGGGACGGGCTGTTCGAGGGGTTGATGGGCAGGGCTTGATCAAGTTCCGTGAGTGTCTGGGTTGTTGGTGATGCCCAGGATGGCGAGTGCTCGTTCGGGTTCGTGGCGGATGGCGCGGGTGGTCTTGGCGATGTTGTCGGCTCCGAGGGTCTTCAGGGTGCCGATGGCGAGGTTGCGGATGGTGGCCATGGCGCGGGGTGCGGTGCCGGTGTGAATGGTCGAGGCGTCCTCGGCAAACGTGACATCTCTGATGTAGTGGGAGGAATTTTCGATTCCCCAGTGCCCGCGGATGGCGGCGGCGAGGTCGGCGGGGCGGGTTTGATGGGCGGCGAGGCTGGTGACCGCGTAGACGTTCTCGCGGGTTTCGGGCCGGCCGGTGGGCTTGCGGCGGCGGTGGACCCGGATGGCGAGGTGGGCGTGGGGGAAAGCGATGCCGCCGAGGTTGTCGGCGATAGCGCAGGTCTTGATCGAGCGGGACTCGCGGCGGCCGTGGGCGGTGGCGGAGGCGGTGTGCTGGACCTTGATCGAGGTCCAGGGCAGGGCGGCGAGCTGGGCGTAGGCGGTGGGCTGGTTGGTCTTGATGACGGCGATGTAGTGGGCCTTCTTCGTCTCGACCAGCCAGGTGATGTTGGCCTTCACCGAGTGGAGGGCATCGAAGGTGACGACGGTGTCGGCGAGGTCGAGCGGTGCCAGCAGGGGTTTGAAGTGGCGCACTTCGTTGGTCTTCGCACCGACTTCGACCTGGGCAATCGTGGCGACGCGGTCGTGGGTGACCGCCGAGAGCAGGTGACGGCGCGGCGCGGCCAGGCGGGCTGAGCCCTTGAGGGCCTTGCCGTCCACGGCGATGACCTGCCGCGATCGGGTCTCGGGCACGTCCGCGGACGCGGTGATGCGGTGCCGGCCGGCCAGGTAGGCGCCCACAGCCTGGTCCAGGGCGTCGCCGTCAAGTGCCTGAAGGACGCGTCCGAGAGTGACCGGCTTGGGGCTGCGCCGCCAGCCGAGCAGGTGACGGCGTACTCCAAGGGATGCCAGCAGCGAGTTCGTGGCCCGCTCGCCGAACTCGGCGAGCTCGTCGATGCTCTTCGCGCCGCAGACAGCCGCGCAGGCACACACCAGCAAGATCGCCGTCAGCGAGTACCACCGGCCCCGGCGTGAGCGCGGATCCGGAACCGATTCAAGGTAGGGACGCAGGTCAGCGATCCGGTCCGCATCCAGCGGCCCCAGCTTCTCCAGCACGGCAGGGATAGGGGAAGATGCAACAGCAGGCACGGGACATCCTCGTGATCATCTGGCTTCGACACCACAATGATCACGAACCCCCGTGCCTGCTCTGCTATCCGCCCCTACCCGCTGATCGCCAACCCTCCACGCAATCAGGGAACTTGACGGAGCCCTGGGCGAGCAGAGCGCGGAGAGCCGGAACGAGGAACTGGCCCGGCTGCGCGCGGAGAACGGCCGGCTCCGCAAGGCAGAGAAGGAATGGGAACTCGAGCGGGAGATCCTGCGCCGGGCAGCCGCCTATTTCGCGAAGGAGATGAAGTGAAGACCCACCGCTGGGACTTCGTCTCCGCCCACGCGGAAGTCTTCGGCGTTCAGCGGATATGCCGGGTCCTGCAGGTCTCGCGCTCGGGCTACTACCGGTGGCTCGCCGGTGCGAAGGTCCGTCGAGAGCGGCAGGCCGCCGACGACGCCCTGCTCGTGGAGATCCGGGAGATCCATACCGAGCACAAGGGCACCTACGGAGTCCGGCGCATCCATGCCGAGCTGCGTGGCTTCGGGCACACCATCAACCGCAAGCGCGTCGAGCGCCTGATGCGCCGGCACGGTATCGAGGGCCGGCACCTGCGGCGCCGCAAGCGCACCACGGTCCCCGACCGGCTTGCACCACCGGCCCCGGATCTCGTCCAACGCAACTTCTCCGCCAGACAGTTGAACGAGAAGTGGTGCGGCGACATCACATACGTCCAGGTCGGCGGGACGTGGCTGTATCTCGCCTGCGTCATCGACATCTGTTCACGCCGGGTGCTCGGCTGGTCGATGGCCACGCACATGCGCACGGAACTGGTCATCGACGCCCTGGAGATGGCCGTGGCGACCCGCGGCGGCCACGTGGGCGGGGTGATCTTCCATGCGGACAGGGGCTCGCAGTACACGTCGGCCGCGTTCGCGCAGGTCTGCAACGGTTTCGGGATCCACAGGAGCATGGGCCGGGTCGGCTCGAGCTACGACAACGCCCTCGCCGAGTCGTTCTGGCAGGGACTCAAGAGGGAGACGATGTACCAGAGGCTGTTCTCCACGATGCCTCAGGCGAGGCTGGAGATCTTCCAGTGGCTCACCTACTACAACGCCCGCAGGCGCCACAGCGCCCTCAACTACCTCTCGCCAGTCGAATTCGAACAACAACAGCAGAGAGCACGTAAACTCACACTCGCAGCATGAACCCCCGTGTCCACACTCCGGGGGACACCTCACTGCGACGGTGACCAGTTCGCGGTGGAGTACGCCCGGCTTGTGAACGTCACCGGCAAGCTGGTGGAGTTCGAGAAGACGATCCCCGAGCGGCTTGCCGAACCCGAGCGCAGGCGCAGTGAGCGCATCGTGACGTGGTCCTGGCGCGGCCAGGCGGCCGTAGGCACCGTGCTGATCGCGCTGGTCTTCGTCCTGGATCGCTCGACCACGGGCGGCAGCGCAGGCATCGCGATCACAGTGAGCGACGGGCGCTTGCTAAAAGGTGCAGGCTGCCGCTTATATAGGCGCCCCCCGTCACGCGCAACTCAACCATTGAATTGACCAATCAGTCGGACCGGTCTGCAAGAACCCGCTGTGCCCAATTTGTGAGCTCTAGTTAGCGGCCGAACGTCTGATTTTGCTTTTGGGTCGCCACGACCTTTGAGGCACCATTGGCTGCTTGTTTCCGCTGCGCGTCGTCAGCTCTTCGTGATGCTGTCTGCTGGGCTGCCCGAGCTCCAGCAGCGGCGGCCCGACGCTGCTGCTCGGCCGCCTGGCGAGCAGCAGCCTGCTCAGCAAAACCTCGAACCGCTCGGACGGCGTCGTTGGCCTCTTGCGCGCGGCGGGCCTCATCCCTTGCTTGTTGATGATCCCTCAGCATCCGGGCGCCAGCGAGTACAGCCCCGCCAACAGCAAAGGCTCCCGCAGCAACCAAACGGGGGTCTATATTTTCATCATCCGGATTCTGCATTATACTCTCCTTAATTATATCCTGTTGTTCTGAGTGACGCTAACTGGTTCAAACGGCACACTCATGGGACTCGGAGCTTTAAAATGGATGAGGGCCCCCACCCCCACTGTTCGTCCTGTACCTGATTGCCGTATAGAGGTTTTGGAGGGGATTAGGAATCTTATTCTTTTCTCTTGTCTGGGTTCCGTCGTCATGAGTGTCTACGTCAACAGGAACCTCAAGGTTCAACCTGATCCGATAACGTTGGTTAGCCTCGATCTTTCGTGACGGTCCATCGGTCTTTCGCGGGCCGTTTCGGTTTGTTTGGGTCGGTAGTGAGCACGCTGATGGCCCGGCTGTCGCGTCCGGTGGCAGGGCTCCGTCAAGTTCCCTGATTGCGTGGAGAGTTGGCGATCAGCGGGTAGGGGCGGATAGCAGAGCAGGCACGGGGGTTCGTGATCATTGTGGTGTCGAAGCCAGATGATCACGAGGATGTCCCGTGCCTGCTGTTGCATCTTCCCCTATCCCTGCCGTGCTGGAGAAGCTGGGGCCGCTGGATGCGGACCGGATCGCTGACCTGCGTCCCTACCTTGAATCGGTTCCGGATCCGCGCTCACGCCGGGGCCGGTGGTACTCGCTGACGGCGATCTTGCTGGTGTGTGCCTGCGCGGCTGTCTGCGGCGCGAAGAGCATCGACGAGCTCGCCGAGTTCGGCGAGCGGACCACGAACTCGCGGGACGCGTCCTTCAGGCACTTGACGGCGACGCCCTGGACCAGGCTGTGGGCGCCTACCTGGCCGGCCGGCACCGCATCACCGCGTCCGCGGACGTGCCCGAGACCCGATCGCGGCAGGTCATCGCCGTGGACGGCAAGGCCCTCAAGGGCTCAGCCCGCCTGGCCGCGCCGCGCCGTCACCTGCTCTCGGCGGTCACCCACGACCGCGTCGCCACGATTGCCCAGGTCGAAGTCGGTGCGAAGACCAACGAAGTGCGCCACTTCAAACCCCTGCTGGCACCGCTCGACCTCGCCGACACCGTCGTCACCTTCGATGCCCTCCACTCGGTGAAGGCCAACATCACCTGGCTGGTCGAGACGAAGAAGGCCCACTACATCGCCGTCATCAAGACCAACCAGCCCACCGCCTACGCCCAGCTCGCCGCCCTGCCCTGGACCTCGATCAAGGTCCAGCACACCGCCTCCGCCACCGCCCACGGCCGCCGCGAGTCCCGCTCGATCAAGACCTGCGCTATCGCCGACAACCTCGGCGGCATCGCTTTCCCCACGCCCACCTCGCCATCCGGGTCCACCGCCGCCGCAAGCCCACCGGCCGGCCCGAAACCCGCGAGAACGTCTACGCGGTCACCAGCCTCGCCGCCCATCAAACCCGCCCCGCCGACCTCGCCGCCGCCATCCGCGGGCACTGGGGAATCGAAAATTCCTCCCACTACATCAGAGATGTCACGTTTGCCGAGGACGCCTCGACCATTCACACCGGCACCGCACCCCGCGCCATGGCCACCATCCGCAACCTCGCCATCGGCACCCTGAAGACCCTCGGAGCCGACAACATCGCCAAGACCACCCGCGCCATCCGCCACGAACCCGAACGAGCACTCGCCATCCTGGGCATCACCAACAACCCAGACACTCACGGAACTTGATCAAGCCCTGGTCCGGTGGGCGCTGGGTTCCACGGGGCCGGCTGGGTGGTGCTGCTCGTGGCACGGGAACAAGCTGGTCAGCCTGGGTTAGTCATGGCACGACCTTCCCGTTACCCGCTTGAGCTCCGCCGTCGCGCGGTGCGCATGGTCGCCGATGTAGGCGACGACTATCCGAACGAGACGGCCGCCCTGCAGGCGGTGGCCGAGAAGCTCGGCATCGGCTCCCGCGAGACGCTGCGGAACTGGGTGAAGCAGCACGAGATCGATACGGGGACACGTCCGGGGGCGACGACGGAGGAGTCCGCCCAGCTCAAGGCGTTGAAGAAGGAGAACGCCGAACTGAAGCGGGCCAACGAGATCCTGAAGGCCGCGGCGAGTTTCTTCGCGGCCGAGCTGTGCGCCACGAGGCGCGATGTTGATCGAGAGGTGGTGAAAGGCCACTTCCGTCAGGTCGTCGTAGCGGCCTGATCGAAGCTTGGGGGCAGCCTGATCCGGGGAACGCCGGTGAGGGTGGCAAGCGGCCCCGACGAAGGCGGGACGTGCCGGAACTACCAGACGGTGCGGGTCTGTTCAGCGAGGTCAGAAGGTGTAGCGAGAGCGAACCAGTGGTTGAAGCTCCGTAACAGCGAAGCCGGGTCAAATCTGGTGGATATGGGCCGGTGTGCAGTGCGTGGAACTCTGCTTTGCGGCGGGGGCCCAACTCCGAAGCCGTGTAGCTCTGACGGTGGGGAGGCCACGTTGAAGGTCTGCGGCGTAAGCGTGGCGATGCTGCCGGAGTAGAGCTGGGCGCCTCCCTGACCGATCGATCACATGGTGAACGTGGGAACCATCCGCGGTCGCCCTCCCGCCGGGCAGCCGGTCCGGTGGTGGGCAGGTCCGTTGCCGATTGAGGGCCGTGGGATGGGGCGGAGGCCCCGTAGTAGTCGCGGGCGTGACGACCCGCCGTGGAGGCCGTGAAAGACGGCCGCAGGGCGAAGGGGGCCAGCAAGTCAGCAGTTGAGGTTGCTGGAAGGCCGGGAGGTTTTCGCTGGTGAATACCGACGAACTGGAGCGCGCCTTATTTATGGCGGAGCGACGGGTACTGAATATCCAGACCAAGCTGCACCGTTGGGCCCGTGATGATTCTCATCGCAGGTTCGACGACCTCTACAACCTTGTTGCCGATCCCGGTTTCCTTCTGGTGGCCTGGGATCGGGTGAGGGGTAACAAGGGTGCCCGCACGGCCGGAGTGGACGGTCGCACGGCCCGTTCCGTCGAGGCCGGGCAGGGCGTCGAGGAGTTTCTCGACGAACTGCGGTCGCATGTGAAGGACCGTAGTTTCCGCCCGCTTCCAGTGCTGGAACGCATGATCCCGAAGGCCGGCGGGAAACTGCGCCGCTTGGGGATGTCGGCGGCGGCTGAACCTGGACCCAGTCTGGACAGGTGAAATCTGACCCGGGTGTCTTCGGTTCGGTCGTTTCAGTCGTTGTCGGTAGTGGCGGGGACGCGTCCGAGTTCGCGTCCTCGCATGCGGAATGAGTCGCCTTTGAGGGAGTGGACCTCGGCGTGGTGGACGAGGCGGTCGATCATGGCGGCGGCGACGGTCTCGTCGCCGAAGACCTCTCCCCAGCGTCCGAAGGGTTTGTTGCTGGTGACGATCACGGACGCGCGTTCGTATCGGTTCGAGATGAGCTGGAAGAACAGGTTCGCGGCCTCGGCTTCGAAGGGGATGTAGCCGACCTCGTCCACCACGATCAGCGGGTAGCGGCTCAGCTTGGTGAGCTCGGCCTGGAGTCGTCCGGAGTGGTGGGCAGCGGCCAGGCGGTCGACCCACTCGGCGGCGGTGGCGAAGGCGACGCGGTGTCCGGCCTGGCAGGCGCGGACGGCGAGGCCGATCGCCAGGTGTGTCTTCCCCGTGCCCGGCGGGCCCAGAAAGACGGCGTTCTCCTTGCCGGCGATGAAGTCCAACGTGCCCAGATGCGCGAGCTGTTGTCGCGTCAGGCCGCGCAGATGGGTGACGTCGAGCTCCTCGATCGTCTTGATCGCGGGAAAGCGGGCGGCACGTACTCTCGCCTCGCCGCCGTGTGATTCGCGGGCGGAGACCTCGCGTTGGAGGCAGGCGACGAGGTATTCGGCGTGGGTCCAGGACTCCTTGCGGGCGCGTTCGGCGAGCCGGTCGGCGGCGTCCAGCAGGGCCGGGGCCTTCATCGCGCGGGCGAGGAAAGCGAGGTCGGCGAGGGTCTGGGAGCCGGTCCTGCGGCCCGCTCCGGTGCTTTCGGCCGAGGCACTGGTGGTGCGAGGCATCAGCCGGCCTCCCTGTCGCCGCCGCCTTCGATGACGGTGAACAGCCGGTCATAGGCGCCGAGTTCGCGTTGTTCGACCTCGACGAGCGGGCCGGCCTCGAACTGGGCGGCCTGCTGATGGCGGGCCTGCCCACGCATCGTCTGGCCCGCAGCGGCGTGATCGGGATCGGTGAGGGTCTGGTGGCGGGCCCAGCAGCGGGGGTGGCGGGCGACGACCACGCCGCCGGGCGCCAGCGCGATGACGGTCGTGCGGGAGGGCAGCATCCGCGCGGCGATCACCCGCGAGTAGCCGGACACCATGACCAGCACCGGCGGTCGCCCCGTCTGCCCGTAGCCGAGCGGGATGTCCGCGTCGGGGAACCACAGGTCGCACTGGGCCAGCTCGCCCGGCTGATAGGTCGTGCGGGAGACCGGATCGACGGGAACGTAGGCGGGCCGCAGTTCCCGCACCCGCTCCTTGAGGACCGTCATCCCGCGCTCCCATCCGATCCGCTCGGCGATCACGGTGGCGGGCATCGTCGGGGTCTCCCGCAACAGCTCACGGATCTGCACCTCGACCGCGTCGACCACCGAGCCTTTGGCCGGCCGCTCGTACTTCGGCGGCCGGTCACTCGCCAGTGCACGCTTCACCGTGTTCTTCGAGATGCCCAGATGCCGGGCGATCGCCCGGATCGGCATCTGCTCGGCCCGGTGCAGCCTGCGGATCTCTGCCCAGTCCTCCACGCGGATCACCCTTCCCTCCTGACCTTCCGATCAAGATCAGGTTCAGGCGAAGACCACCGAGAGGGTCACTTTTGATCCGCCGTCAGAGGGTCAGAATTCAGGCGCCGCCGAGAGGGGATCGCGACCATCACCGACCGGGTGGTCCAGGCATCCTTGAAGCTGGTGTTGGAGCCAATTTTCGAGGCGGATTTCCTCTCGTGCTCCTACGGGTTTCGCCCGAATCGCCGGGCTCATGACGCGGTAGCCGAGGTGCACTATCTAGCTTCGCGGCCACGCAACTATGAGTGGATCGTGGAGGGTGACATCACGGCCTGCTTCGACGAAATTTCACATTCGGCCCTGATGGACCGGGTGCGGCGTCGAGTCGGAGACAAACGCGTCCTGGATCTGGTTAAGGCTTTCCTCAAGGCGGGCATCCTCGGTGAGGATCGTCTGCTGCGGGAGACGACTGCCGGAACCCCACAAGGGTCGATTCTCTCGCCCTTGCTCAGCAATGTGGCTCTTTCAGTCCTGGACGAGTACATCGCTCAGGCGCCGGGAGGCCCTGCTGCTGGGCAGCGGGAACGGAACAGACGGCACCGTCACGGTCTTCCCACCTATCGCCTTGTGCGGTATGCGGACGACTGGTGCCTGATGGTGTTCGGCTCCCGAACGGATGCCGAAGTTCTGCGTGAGGAGATCACAGAGGTCTTGTCCTTGATGGGCTTGCGCCTGTCTCCGGAGAAGACCCTGATCACCCATATCGAGGAAGGGCTGGATTTTCTCGGGTGGCACCTCCAGCGCCACCGCAAGAGAGGCACCAGCCAGCGCTACGTCTATACCTATCCCGCGAAGAGGGCCGTTCAGGCTGTGAAGCGGAAGGTCAAGATGCTGTGCCGAGAGGTCGAAGTGAACCAGCCGCTGGACGACCTGCTGCGTCGGATGAATATGGCGTTGCGGGGCTGGTGTGCTTACTTCCGGCCCGGGGTGTCCTCCGCGACTTTCGCCTATCTGAGCTACTACACGTGGCAGACGGTATGGCGATGGATGCGGCGCAAACATCGCCGGTCCACCTGGAAGGATCTCCGCAACCGCTATTGCGGCGGCGGATGGTGGCCCGCCAGTGAGAACAGAGAGCTGTTCGACCCCGAGAAGGTAGGAACGACCCGCTACCGATATCGAGGTTCTATTATTCCAGCACCCTGGCCCATCGCGGGATGAGGATGTCCAACACGCGGTCCATTTCGGGGCTTGTGGAGAGCCCGGTGCATTGAGCCTTTGTCAGTAATGGATCATGGCGTTGCGTGATTGATCAGATGGTGCGGTCGTACTCGATCTGGAGCAGGACGAGGGCTGCGGCGGCGATCTTCGTGATGCGGCTGGGGTCGAGGCTGACCCGGCGCAGGGCCTTGAAGGTGGTCTTGAGCAGCGAGTTGGCGCGCTCGCAGACGCCG
Organism: Streptomyces sp. NBC_01450; assembly: GCF_036227505.1. NCBI lineage: Bacteria > Bacillati > Actinomycetota > Actinomycetes > Kitasatosporales > Streptomycetaceae > Streptomyces > Streptomyces sp. NBC_01450. Next base: position 182,807 of record NZ_CP109482.1, read on the forward strand.
TGGATGCCGCGGATGACCTTGTTGTAGGTCTGCTGGGCCTCGGTCAGCTCGCCTCCGGCGGGCTTCTTGTGCGGGTGCCGGAAGCCGTCGCCGGCGTTCTCGTAGCCGAGGTCGACGAGGGTCGGCATGTCCAGCTCGGCGGCGATCCGGTTGAGGGCGTCGATCAGGCCGTGGTGGCGGGCGCAGGTGGTGTCGTGCTCCCTGCCCGGGCGGACCGGTGAGACCCAGATCGGCCAGCCGTCCGGGGTGGCGATGACCTGCACGTTCCCGCCATGGTGCTTGTGTTTTCCGGACCACCACAGATCAGCGCCGTTGGGGCCGGGGGCGGCGACGCGGTCGGTGCGGATGACGGTGCCGTCGAGGTTCAGATGCGTCAGTCCCGCCGCCTTCGCGCGCTCCAGCGCGGTCGCGAGGTCCGGTGCCCCGGCCGCCAGAACGGTCAGCCCCTCGTGGAGGTAGCGGTAGGCGGTGGAGACCGACAGGCCGTTGTCGCGGGCGAGTTGGGAAAGACGAGTGCCGTCGATGAACCAGCGCAGGACGATTACCGCCTGACGGAAACAGCCCAGCGCACGCCTGCCCTTGCGGGTTCCGGTCACGATGCGGTGATCGCGCAGCAGCCGGGCCAGGTGCTCGGCGGTGGACCGCTTCACATCGAGCACCGCGGTGTATGTGACACTGATCGGCACGTGAGGCCCCTCGGTCGGATCTTTCCTTCGCAAGATCGTTCCTACCAGGGGCCTTACGGCTGCCCGGACTTGGGGACCGCACGCGCCACTGCGCCAGCCTCGCGATCACAGCGAGCGACGGGCGCTTACCGGGAAAGGCTCATTGAGAGGTGCCCGCCGGGTTCGGGAAGCGGTCCGGGGAAACGGTCCGGTCGAAAGGCCGGAACCGCGCCCCGGGCCGACTTTCACCGACCGGCCACACACACGCTCGTAGCGTTCATCGACGAGCACCGGGACCGCTTCGGCGGCGTCGAGCCGATCTGCAGGACGCTCACCGAGCACGACTGCAAGATCGCCCCTTCCACCTACTACGCCCACAAGAAACGCCTCGAAGCTCCCTCCGCCCGTTCCGTGCGCGATGAGGAACTCAAGGAGCAGGGCTTGATCAAGTTCCGTAGGCGTCCGGATCGTTGGTGATGCCCAGGATGGGGATTGCTCGTTGGGGTTCGTCGCGGATCGCCCGGGTGGTCTTGGCGATGTTGTCGGCTCCGAGGGTTTTCAGCACGCCGATGGCGAGGTTGCGGAGGGTCGCCATGGCCCGTGGTGCGGTTCCGGCGTGGACGGTGGAGGCGTCCTCGGCGAAGGTGACATCCCTGATGTGGTGCGAGGAGTTCTCCACGCCCCAGTGCCCGCGAATCGCGGCGGCCAGATCGGCGGGACCGGCTTGGTGGGCGTCGAGATTTGTGACGGCGTAGACACTCTCACGGGTCTCACGCCGGCCGGTCTGCTTGCGGCGGCGGTGGATGCGGATGGCCAGGCGGGCGTGGGGAAAGGCGATTCCGCCGAGTTTGTCGGCGATCGAGCAGGTCTTGATTGAGCGGGACTCGCGGCGTCCGTGTCCAGCCCCGGAGGCGGTGTGCTGGACGGCGATGTCCCGCCACGGCAGGGCCGCGAGCTGGCTGTGGGCGGTCGGCTGGTTGGTCTTGATCACGGCGATGTAGTGGGCCTTCTTGGTCTCGACCAGCCAGGAGATGTTCGCCTTGACCGAATGCAGGGCGTCGAAGGTGACAACGGCGCCGGCCAGGTCCAGCGGTGCCAGGAGCGGTTGGAAGTGCGTGGTTTCGTTCGTCTTCGCGCCGACCTCCACCTGAGCGAGGGTCACGACGGTGCCGTGCGTGACCGCTGAGAGCAGATGCCGGCGCGTCGCGGTGAGACGGGCTGATCCCTTGAGTGCTTTGCCGTCGACAGCGATCACGCGCGGCCGCCCGGACGCGGAGGGCGACGGTGCCTGGGTGGGCTCGGTGGCGGCGCGGTGCCGGTCGGCCAGGTAGGCGCCGACCGCCCGGTCCAGGGCGTCACCGTCAACAGCCCCCAGCACACGGCCGATCGTGGCCGGTGACGGAGTGCGCCGCCATCTGAGCAGGTGGCGCCGGATCCCGATCACTGCCAGGAGTGTGTTCGGGGCACGCTGGCCCCACTCGGCGAGTTCGTCGATGCTCCTGGCTCCCGAGACGACCGCGCAGGCACACACCAGCAGGATCGCGGTCAGCGAGTACCACCGGCCCCGCCGGGAGCGCGGGTCGGGCACCGAGTCGAAGTAGAGGCGCAGGTCAGCGATCCGACCGGCATCCAGCGGCCCCAGCTTCACCAGCACGGCGGGAATGGGAGAAGATACAGCGGCAGGCACGGGCCACCTCATGATCATCGGGCTTAGACACCACAATGATCACGAAGCCCGTGCCTGCCCTGTTATGCACCCCAACCGGTCACAACCCGACCAGCCGCACGCCCCCGGAACTTGCAACCGCCCTGCTCAAGGAGCGCATCCAAGAGGTCCACACGTCCAACTACCGCGTCTACGGGGCCCGGAAGATCTGGCGCGAACTGAACCGGCAGGGACATGCCGTGGCCCGCTGCACCGTCGAGCGCCTCATGCGCGAACTCGGCATCACCGGCGCCGTCCGCGGCAGGAAGGTGATCACCACGCTGCCCGGCGGGCAGGCCGAACGGGCGCCGGACCTGCTGGACCGCGACTTCGTCGCCGACGCCCCCAACCGCTGCTGGGTCGCGGACTTCACCCACGTGAAGACCTGGGCCGGTGTCGTCTACGTCGCCTTCGTCGTGGACACGTTCTCCCGCCGGATCGTCGGCTGGTCCGCGGCCACCGTGAAGGAAACGGTCTTCGTCCTGGACGTCCTGCAGATGGCCGTGTGGCAACGTGACCGCGACCAACACCCAGTTCAGCCAGGCGAGTTGATCCACCACTCGGATGCCGGGTCGCAATATACGAGTTTCCGGCTCGCCGAGCATCTGGACGCCGCCGGCATCGCCGCCTCGATCGGATCGGTCGGCGACGCCTACGACAATGCCCTGATGGAGAGCACGATCGGCCTGTACAAGACCGAGCTGATCAAGCCCAGACGGCCCTGGAAGTCGCTCTCCCAGGTCGAGTTGGCCACCGCGGAGTGGGTCGACTGGTACAACCACCGCCGACTCCACGGTGAGATAGGGCACGTTCCGCCCGTCGAGTACGAAGCCAACCACTACATGGAATCCACGAAACCCCAGGTCACAACCATCATCTGAGATCTCTATCGAACCCGGGGCGGTTCAATCTTAGGTGGATCTTGAACGCTTTACTGGGCAGGAGCGTCCTTCAGACAGGAGATAAAACAAGACAAGGGTGGCTAGTCGTGGGCACTGACGGAAGTCAAAGCGAGCCGGTGGATCCCTCTCGCGCAGATCGTGAATGGAGCAACGCTTTTAATCGACCACGTCCTGCTCCGAGCCCTCCGTCTCTCAGGCCAAATGGCGCAGTAGGGGCTAAGCGACCGGCTCCTGCCAGGGGTCTTGACGACTTGCCTGCCACTCCGGGGAGCTACGAGAGCGGGCTGAAAAACCGTCTAAGTGCGATGCAGGATGCTTCGCTCGCGGCTGCGGCGCGGATGACGGTTCCGGGGACAAGTCAGGGGACACATCCGCAGCAGCTGGGTGCGATGCAGGATGCTTCGCTTGCGGCTGCGGCGCAGATAGCGGTTCCGGGGACGAGTCCGAGCTCCCGGTGGAGCGCAGATTCGGTGGAGACGGTGCGGGCGCGCAGCGTTCTGCAGAAGGCGAAGCCACCGGCCCGGGCGAGGTGATCGGTCGGCCGGATTTCTCGAGCAAGCTCCACTGCAGTCTGGGGGCAGCGCGGGGCGGTCAGTTTCTCTTTGTCCATTTGGTGTGAGGTTCTCGGCGTGTGAGTCTGCGGGTCATGAGGGTGATGAGCGACCAGGTCAGGTGGGCTTCGGAGTGCTGTGGCAGGCGTTCGTAGTCCCGGACGTTTCGCCGGGATTTCATGATCCAGCCCAGGGTTCGTTCGACTTTCCAGCGCCGGGGCAGGACGACGAAGCCCTTGGCGCCGCGGGGCCGGGAGACGGTTTTGAGGGTCATGTTGAGGAAGCTGCCTGTCAACGGCCATTGAGATGCCCAGGTGGGTGGCCGTGGGGTGTCCAGGCTGGTGGCCACCGGAAACCCAGGCGTGTGGCCAGTGGTGTTCCTGGGGGTGGGGGTCAGTTCAAGGGGACTACTCCCTTCCCGGCGAGGGCCTCGGCGAGGCGGTGCGAGTCCCCGGTGGTGGTCACGAGGTGAGCGTGATGCATGAGGCGGTCGGTGCTCGCGCCCGCGAGAGTCTTCGGCATGATCGTGTCGAAGCCCGAGGGGTGAATGTTGCTGGTCACCGCGATGGACCGGCGTTCGTAGGCCGCGTCGATGATCCGGTAGAACGCCTCGGCGGCGTCTTCCCCGACCGGAAGCAGGCCAATGTCGTCAATGACGATCAAATCAGCGCGGCAGATCCGGGCGACGGTGCGGGCGGTGGACCCGTCGACCTTCGACTTCCCGATCGCGGCGCTCAGCGTCTCCAGGGTGAACCAGGACACCCGCAGGTCGTTTTCGATCGCGGCCTGGGCCAGGCCCTCGGTGAAGTGGCTTTTCCCCGTCCCCGACGTTATCAGCGGGGCGTGAGCCCCTCGATTCTCTGTCTGCGACGAGCGTCACCGTGAGCGTTCTGCGTCGTTGATGCATTGCTATCAACGGGAGTTCTTCAACGAGACGGAACGGCATCAGTGGCGCACAGCTTGGCGGTCCGGCCCGCGAACGGGCGGCGGACGTGGACCGTGATCGGTGAGAAGTACCGGACCGTCGCGCCGGTCGAGGACTGGCTGGAGGCCCACCGGCAGCTGTGGTCACCGAACACGGTCCGCGGCTATGCGACCTCGCTGGCCCAGTGGTGGACATTCCTCGAACAGCGCGATGAGGCCGAAAGGTGGGGCGATCTCGGGGTCCCGGCAGTCGCCGGGTTCCTGTCCTGGCTGCGCAACGGCCGCACCGTCGAGCACGCCCTCGTCACGCCCGAACAGGCCCCGGAGGCAGGGACGCTGGAGGCGAGACTGGCCGCGCTGATCTCCTTCTATCGCTGGCAGGAGGCGGTCTTCTCGGTGCCGGTCGCGGGTCGGCTCATGCGCGGGACGCCGCGCCGGGCCCCGGCCCGGGGACTGCTCGCGCACCTGGACGCCCGCACCGCACCAGCACCGTCCTCGCTGGTCAGGGTCCGGCGCCAGAGGCATCGCGGGCGCCCTCCGCTGCTGCTGCCGACCGAGATCCAGGCGATCCTGGACGGCTGCGCGATGCCGGATGCCACGGTCGGCGACTGGAACGGGAACCTGCGCGACCGGCTGCTGTTCGCCCTGCTCGCGGAGACCGGCATGCGGCTGGGTGAGGTCCTCGGCCTGCGGATCTGCGACTTCGTGATGGGCCGCGGCTCCACTCCCTATGTCGAGGTCGTGCCGCGCGAGGACAATCCGAACGGGGCGAGGGTGAAGATGATGCGCCCGCGACGGGTCTATGTCGGCTGCGACCTGGAGCGGCTGTTCGCCGACTACCTCACCCAACTCGCCTGCCGGGCCGCCGAGTTGGGTATCGAGATCGATGCCGGATCGCCGTTGCTGGTGAACCTGGAGCGGCCGCCGCTGCTGGCCGCCCTGCGTGAGGGCACGGTGCGGGACAAGGTGTCCGCCCTGCGCAAGAAGCGCATCGGGCCGGCCTCATGGACGCCGCACTGGTTCCGTCACAGCCACGCGACCGCGCTGCTGCTGGCCGGGACGCCGGAGTGGGTGGTCTCCCGGCGGCTCGGTCACGCACACGTGCAGACGACGCTCGACCTATATGGCTGGGTTCGCGAGGACGAGGCCCTGCGGGCCGCGGCGAACTGGAAGTCGTACATCTCCGCCTGGCAGGTCGACGATGGCCGGTGAACAGCGTCATCTGCACGCAGCCGGCGACGAGGATCCGTTCTGGCGACTCTGGCGGGAGCTGCCCGAGCCCTGGAAGGGGCCGGTGATCAGGGACGGCATCGACGACTGGGAGAAGATCACCGAGAACGGCGACCGGAGTATCGACCTGACCGGTCTGCCCGACGTGATCGCCGCCGAACTGGCCTGGATGGCGCACTGGCAGGCGATGGACGGGACCCGCTCCTCGGTGCTGGGCACCAACCAGTTCGCGAACATCCTGCGTCGCGCGATCCGCGACAACCATCCCTTCCCGACGTCGATCCGGGCCATGGAATGGGAGACGGCGGCAGCCTTGCAGCGGTGGTTCTATGCCACCCGCTGGGGTCGGCTCATTCCTCGCGGCAGCGTCGCCCGGCTGCGGGTGATCTTCCGCTTCAGTCGCCTCGCCCTGCTCGCCCGCTGTTCGGACGGGCCCTGGTGGACTCTGGACGAGTGGCACCCGCGCTGCGACCCGCGCATCCCGCTGGCCGAGCACGAACCCCAGGCCCACTACGGCTGTTCCCCCTCAAGGATCACTCAGCCGTGGCTGCGGGAGGCCGTGAAGTGGTGCCTGGGCACGCAGTTGGAGGCCGGCGCTTTGCGCTGGTCGACGGTGAGCCAGGAGCGGATGCGGTGCTTCGCCCGCTTCGACCGGTGGTTGGAGACCTTCACCGACCCACTCGACGTCCTGGGCGACCCGGCCCACGCGGTCCAGTTGGCCGCCGCCTTCCGCCGCTGGGACACCGACCCCGCCAACCGGCTCCTGCGACGCTCCGAGCAGCGGTTCGCTCAGCAGCCCGTCCATCCCCGCCTGGTCAACGACGACCTGCGGGCCGTCGCCGAGCTCTTGGCGTTCGTCGCCGCCAACCCCGTCGAGGCCCGCCAGGTCCTCGGTCCCAACCCGTGGTCGCGGGTCACCGATGCGCACGCGACCGGCTGGTTCCGCCAGGTCTCCCGCATCCCGCACCAGCGCGAACTCAATGACGAGCACTACGTCGACGACCACGCACTCGCGCAGATCCCCGCCGCCCTGCCCCTGCTCGGGCTCGCCCGCCACGAAGAGATGGTCCTCACCCGCGGCGACGGGCAGCAGGTCACCGCCCGCGGCTTCGACGACCCGCAGGCCATGCGGATGATCCTGTTGCAGATTCTCACCGGACGACGGGCCAGCGAGATCCGCACCAGCCGCTTCGAGTGCCTCTCCCCGGTCCTCGACCGGGCCGTCGACGCCGCCGAGGGCGAACAGATCGCCCGCTTCCACTACGCACAGAGCAAGATCGATATTGCGCCGGACAACATCCTCGTCGACGCCGAGGTCGTCGCCGTCATCGAGGAGCAACGGCGGTGGGTCCGCGACCACTTCCCCGGCATCACCCCGCGTCACCTGTTCCTGCAGCGGACCGGGAACCGGCAGGGCGACAAGCCCTACCCCTCGGGCACCTACAGCTGGATGCTCCGCGAGTTCAGCAAGATCGTGAAGGTCACCGACAGCAAGGGCAAGCCCATCGGGCTCAGCCACACTCATCGCTTCCGGCACACGAAGCTGACCCGGCTCGCCGAACTCGGCCTGCCCGTCCACGTGTTGATGCGCTATGCCGGGCATGCCACCCCGTCGATGACGATGTATTACGTCGCCGCCCGCCAGGAACACGCCGAGCAGGCGTTCCTGGCCACCGCGAAACTCCGTGCGGACGGCACTCACGTCGTCTTCTCCCGCGACGACCACGACAGCCTCCACCTGTTCAACCGGGCCGACCGGTTCCTGCCCCACGGCTGGTGCCTGCTGCCACCCCTGCAGACCTGCGACAAAGGAAACGCCTGCTTGACCTGCTCGGTCTTCGTCACCGACGCCTCTCATCAAAGTGCCCTGGAACGGCAGTTGACCGAGACCGAGTCCCTGATCAACCGCAGCACCACCGCGTTCCAGGAGCGGCACGGCCGCCCGATGCCCGAGGACAACGTCTGGCTGCTGCAACGGCGGGCCGAACACGCGGCCCTCACCAAGCTGCTGGACACCCTCCGCTCCAAGCCCGGATGCGCCGTCCAGGGCGCCGGCTGCGGCGCCGTCCCCACCGGCCCCGTCCCACTCACCCTCGACCTCGTCCGTCACCGAAGGACCCGGCCATGACCGACGATGCCCGCGCAAAACGCACTCAGACCCTCGCCGCCTCCGCGAAGGCCAAATCCCAGGCCAAGACCGCTGCGGCGGAGAAGGCGATCCGCACCCTGGTCAAACGCGGTGAGCCAATCACCTTCCAGGCCGTCCAGCGCGAGGCCGGCGTCTCCCACGCGTTCCTCTATAACCACCCCGACCTGCGCGGACGCATCGAACGACTCCGGGCCCAGGCCCGGCCGGTTCCCGCCCCCACGCCTCCAGCCGACGAGCAGAGCACCCTCGTCCTCGCCCTGACCGGCCAGATCACCCGCCTGAAGAAGCAACACCGAGAAGAAGTACAGGCGCTGCGGGACGCGCTTGAACAAGCCCACGGCGAGAACCTCGACCTCCGACGCGAACTCGCCCGCCGCGGCGGAGACGTCCCCGTCCCACGGGCTCGAACCATCGGCCCTTGCTGACCACGTCGCATCGATCGAAGAACCGTGCTGAGCTGCAAAAGCGTGCTCAGATCGCGAACGAACCAGCGATAACGAGCGGGCCGGCGATGACCAGGTTCTCGGCGCGGCCGATCCATTCCAGGGTGGTCAGGGAGTTCTGGGTGGGTGCGGGGATGGTGGAGTCCTCGGCCCGCCAGGAGCCCAGGGTCTTGCCGGTGGGGAAGTTCGCCGAGTGGCGGCGAAGACGCCGGGTGGCCGCGTCGCGGCCGGTGACCTCCTCGGCTATCAGCAGTCGTAGGACCTCGGCGGGGTCCCAGCGTTGCGCGCGGGCGGTGGCCAACACATCGGGGGCGGCTTTGCGCATATAGGGCAGGCGCATCCGGCGCATCAGCCTGTCCAACTCCTCGGGCAGGGCCGGGGCCTGGGGAAACGTCACGGTTGCATATTCCTTCGCTGGTCGGGGTGTGCGCCGATAGGCTCGGCGGGTGATTAATCTGGCGGTGCGTGGTGACAGCCGAGAGATCGTGGCTCGCGCCGAAGCCGGTGTGGAGTGGACCGCTGCATTTGCGGACCTGGACGCGGCAAGCTTCCCGATGCTCTTCGCCCTGACCCCGGATGGGGACGCGGTGTTCAACCAGCGGCAGATGCCGCTGCTGCTGGCGGAACTCGACCGGCTTCCGGCCGTCTGTGGTGGTGAATGGGTCGCTCAGGCCCGCGGGTTGTGCCAGGTCGTCGAGCGCGGGATGCACCTGTATCTCTGGTTCCTCGGCGACTGACCCCGCCCGGCTGGGCTTGAACTGTCGTGAGGCCGTTGCCTACCGGCCCAGGGCCTGCCAGCCGCTGGTTCCGTTCTGGACGGAGTGGGACTCGTCCGCGCGGACGACCTCGCCGGCGGGCTTGCTGTCGGCGAGGTGTCCCAGGATCGAGAGCAGGTCGTCGTCGGCGAAGCGCCCGGCCGTGGCCGCAAGTCCGAGGGCCTGGTCGACTTTGTCGTTGCCCAGGACGGTGGCCAGCTCGACCGCGCGGGCCATCTTGGCGCGGATGCGGACCGCTCCGGCGGGTCCGGCTTCCTTGAGCCAGCGCCCGGCCCCGGGGCCGATGCCCACGAACGCGATCTCCGCCTCCGAGCGGGGCCGCAGCCTGGGCTGGTGGATGCTGCGGCCGTCCGGGTGGTCGGGGTAGTGGGCGTCGATGATCTGCGGAACACCCGGGGTGGAGAGCTGGTGGCGCCAAATCTCCGACAGGTCACCGGAGTTGGTGCGGGCGGTGATGGACAGTTCCTCGCCGACCACCCGGCACCACACCCTGGCGCCGGTGTAGCCCGGCGGGGTCGAGTACCGCACCGCGTTGAAGCTGATCGTGCGGTCGGAACCGACCAGTCTCTCCTCGCCCAGCGCGAGCGCGAGCGGCTCGATGGGCAGGATGTGCAGGGTGGTGCGTTCGATGTCTAGGCGGTTAGCGGGTATCTGCCCGGTCGCCCGGTGACGGCGGGAGTTCACCTCATCGCACCAGGTCAGGCAGGCATCGGTGAGCTCGGCGAAGGTGTCGTAGGCGGGCAGCAGGTTCACGCTGGTGGGCACCAGGTCGGCCTTCGCGATACGGACCGTGGCCTCCGCGCCGCCCTTCGACTCGGGATCGTAGGGCACGCAACTGACCACCTGGCAGCCGTAATGCCGGCCCGCGGCGACCATCTGCGGATGACGGACCGGGATCCCGGCGATGTGCTCGACGGTGACCGTCTTCGCGTTGTCGGTCAGTACATACGTCGGCGCCCCGCCGATCCGCCGCAGCGTGGTGTCCAGGCAGGCCACCAGCGTGCCCAACGTGCAGTCCCAGACCGGGATCACGACCCTGAACCGCGACCAGGACAGCCATGCGCAGAACAGCCAGGTCCGCCGGCCGCCGATGCGCGGTCCCTCTCCCCAGTCGAACTGCAGCCACCGGCCCGGCTCGGGAATCCACGGCCGGTAGGTGCGGCGCTTACCCGCCTTCCACGCGCTCTTCGACGCGTTCACCGCCCGCCTCGTCGAACGCTCACTGCCCCGGTAGCCCATCTTCACGAGCTTGTCGTGGACCACATCGGCGCGGATCGTCGCCTTCGACTGCTCGACCCACTCCTCGACCTTCTCCAGGAACGTATCGATCATCTTCGGCCGCGGCTCTCGCTCATAAGGATTGCGCCCGCCGTTGCGGGCCTCGACATACCGCTTGACCGTCTTCGGGTCGTGCCCCGTCAAGGTCGCCGCGGACCAGACCGTCCCGGTCAGGTCGTACGCCTCAAGGATTTCCATGATCTCCGTGTCAGACTTCGTCACAGGACCTCTCCGGCCGGTAGCTGATGCGTGCAAACACCAGCAAACGGTCGGAGGGGTCTCCTCCAGTTACGGAAGTGATCAGGAACACCACTGGTCAGACGGCCATCCACCTGGAATTCCGGTGGCCATCAGCCTGGACTCAGCTGGCCGCACACCTGGACTTTCCCACGGCCGCCGTCACTGCCGGACCAGGTGGTGAGCTGGCCGGCGTAGGCTGAGTCGGCCCAGACCTGTGTGATCTGCGGTTGCATGACCCGCAGCCGCCAGAGGAGTTCGCGGGCGGCGTCCCGGTCAGTGGTGTCGGCGGGCGTCACCGTGATCATCACCGGAAGTCCGAGGGTGTCGACGGCGATGTGTCTCTTGCGTCCGTTGACCTTCTTCCCGGCGTCGAAGCCGCGGGTGGCCTTGGAGACGGTCTCGGCGCCCTTGACCGACTGCGAGTCGACGATCAACGTCACGGGCCAGGGACATCGCCCCTGCCCGGTGCGGATCTGCCGACGGAGTTGATCACGGAGGAAGCCGATGACGCCGCGGCGGTGCCAGGCGGCGAAGTGGTAGTAGACGGTCTGCCAGGGCGGATAGTCCGCGGGCAGGGCCCGCCACTTGACCCCGTTGTCGACGAGATAGCGGATCGCGTCGACGATGTCACGCCGATGCCACTTCTCCGGCCGGCCGCCCGTTTTGGTCTGGCAGGCCGGCAGGGGAAGCAGCGGTTCGATCAGCGCCCACTCCGCGACAGAGGTGTCGGAGGGATAGCGACGCCGGCGAGTCGTTGAAGATGGCATGAGAGGAGGTCCGGGATTACTTGGAGAGCTGGGCCAGCGTGGCGCGAACACCCGTGAGCTGGGCGGATGCGAGCTGGGCCCACTCGTCGTCGGGATGGCGGGCGAGGTGCGGGTCGAGCGTCCCCGTGATCAACCGGGTCAGCCGTCCCAGGACGAGACGGAACTGCTTCTTCTCGTATTCGATCCAGTCGGCCGGCTCCTCGGAGAAGAGGTAACCGTCCTTGCGGCGCCAGATGATCGGGGTCAGATGCTCCGCAGCCCCGACATCGCGCAGATGACGGACCCCTCGCGCGACCTGGGACGGAGAGAGACGGGTGGCCGCGACCAGCTGCTTGGTCTGGAGCCCGGAGGGTCTGGCCTCCATGAGAGAGACGCGGACCAGGTCGCCGTAGTGCTCGGACAACGGCCGGGCCTGACCGGCGCCGCGGGGACGACGCGACACCGCTGTCACTCGCTGTCGGCGTACACGTGAACGTACACAGCCGCGTACGGATGAACGTGCTCAGTTCTTGATGCGGTGAGGTCGCCGTCTCGGCAGGCTGCTCCTGTGTCTTCGGGGTGGCAGAGAGGCGGCTGACGGTGGTTCTGGACCCGCATCGCTGGCTGGAGTTGAGGCGTTTCCGAGGTCTTTACGAGTCCGGGGCGATGAGCCTGTCGGAGATCGCCAAGGCGACCGGGCTGAACCGTCGCACCGTCAGCAAGTACCTGTCGGGGCAGGCACCGATCGCGCCGCCGAAGCGGGCGCCGAACGGGAAGCCGAAGGCTCGGGTGGTGGACGAGGTCGCGCCGCTGATCGACGCGATGCTGCGGGCCGAGATCCTCATCAAAGGGGCCGTAGTCCACGAGCGTCTGGCCAAGGAGTACGGCTTCACCGGCAACTACCAGCGCGTGAAGATCTACCTGCAGGAAGCCCGGCCCCGGATCGCGGACGAACTGGGCATCAGCCCCGGCGAACTCGCCGGTCTGCACCGTCGGTTCGAGGTCGTCCCCGGTGCTCAGGCGCAGGTCGACTGGGGCGACGAGGGCAAGATCCTCGCCCATGTCGGGATCCCGAAGGTCTACTCGTTCCACATGACCCTGTCCTACTCGCGCGACCCGTTCTGCTGCTTCACCACCAGCCAGGACCTGGCGACGTTCTTCGACTGCCATCGCCGCGGGTTCGCGCACTTCGGCGGTGTGCCGATGACGATCGTCTACGACCGGACCAAGACGGTTGTCCGTCGCCACGTCGCTCCTGGTGAGGCGGTTCCGCTGCATCCTGAAGCGGTGGCCTTCGCCGGGCACTACGACTTCGACATCGATGTTCTGGCCGCCTATCGCCCGACTGGGAAAGGACGGGTCGAGCGCCAAGTCCTGATCGTCCGCGATCATGTTCTGGCGGGCCGGGCGTTCTCCTCCGTCGAGGAGATGGACGCTGCGTTCACCTCCTGGGTGCCGATGCGGCGGGCGAAGGTCCACGGCACCCATGGCGAGGTCATCGGGCATCGCGCTGTCCGTGACCACATGGCCTTGCGGCCGCTGCCCAGGACACCGTATGCGGTCGCCCAGCGGCATCTGCGGCACGTCGGCAAGGACTGCCTGGTCGCCTTCGACGCGAACCTCTACTCGGTGCCGGCCCGCAAGGTCCGTGCCCGTCAACTGGTCGAGATCCGGGCCACAAAGTCGCAGATCAGCCTGCACTCCACCATCGCCGACGCCAACGGCGAGACCCTCCTGGCCGTCCACCCGCGGGCTGTTGGCCGCGGCGCCCGCATCGTCGACGACAGGCACTGGGACGGCCTGCCCAAGGGCGACAACCGGCGCGTCACCACCGGCGACGTGCTGCCCCGGCCCCGCCACCGGGATGTCCTGGGTGAGGAGGCCGGACCGCTCAAGGCCCTGCTGAACCGGTCCGCCGCCAGCCGCATCGAGGTCAGCCGGCGTCCGTTGTCGGTCTATGACGAGCTGACCGGCACCCGTCCGTTCACCACCAATTCGACGACGAGGGAAGCCCGTTGAGCCAGCTGGTCACCGCCCGCATCCGCAGCACGGCCGCCAAGCTCGGCCTGCCCCACCTGGCCGAGAGCCTGAACCAGTACGCCGAGCGGGCCGAGGAGGGCACGCTCGGCTACCTCGACTTCCTCGACCTGGTCCTGGCCGAAGAGCTTGCGGTCCGCGATGACCGGCGCTTCCGCCAGGGCCTGCAGGAACCGGTGGAAGCCTTTGAAAACCTGCACATAGCCGCGGCGGGTGGACGGGGCCCGCCCGTCCACGGCCAGGCCGCCGACCACGCGGTCGATGTCCTCCGGGGTGACATCCCACGCGGGCCGGCCCAGGGCCTTCAACGTCCGCTCCAGCAGCCCGGTGTCGTTGTCTATCGTCACCGGGCTGAACCCACGGGCTCGCCAGGAGGTCACGAAGGCCTCCACGCATAACGCCTGGAACTCCCACGGGTCCCGGGCAACGGGCATCTCGGGGACTGCCCGGCCCTCGATCACCCGCAGACGCGACTCCACCATAGGGGCACACCTTCCTCGCACCTGATGAATGAAGGTAGTGCCTTCAAAAGCGTACTGTCAGCGAGACAATCCAAGAGAAGCCCAGAACCCGGCTATGGCCAGGTGGCAGCGCAGACTCCCTACAAGGAACAAGTGCCAGCCCCAGTTGAGTGGGGCCAGGTCTTCGGCGACGAGGTCCTCGCCACCGCGATCCTCGACCGGCTCCTGCACCACTGCGAAGTCGTCCCGATCAACGGCCCCAGCTACCGGCTCAAGAACCGCCTCCAGGCCATCGAACGCGAGACGGACGTGGCATAAGCATCCGCTTCACGAGGCGCGTGGCGTGGTCTGCGGCTTCCTCCGGCGACCGGACCTCCACGCCAAGTAGGCAGTCAACGCCGCGGCGGTGAGAGGCAGCAGTGGATACAGAGCTGCCGTTCCCCAGGACGTGAAACCCCTATCGACTACTTCAGGGGTTCCCCACGGCGTTCGGGCGACGGGTACTACCTCCCCTTGCTTGCCGTCATAACGCACCCTCACCGTCTCCGTGCTCATGCCACCCACAAGCTCAACGTCGCTCGTTTAGGCTGCAGTGGCCATCTCTCGACGTCGAGGTGACGGCATGCCTGGTGGCGTGATCCGTTGGCTCGTGGTGTCGGCGGGTGGCGCGGGGCGTCGCTCTTCGGGGAAGAGGCGTAGGCCGACGGTGTGGATGACGCGGGTTGTGGCCGGCTCGTCGGGTTTCACGGTGCGGTAGCCGGCGGTGCTGCGTTTGGTGGCGCGGGGTGCGGCGCGTCCGGGGCGGGGCTTGACGGCCTCGCGGGCCAGGTCGTCCTGGACGTCACGGGCCTTGGCGGCCAGTTGGCGAGGGGGAAAAGTCCGCGCCGACGGAACGTCGGGCGGCGGCGAGGGTCTGCTTGAAACTGATGTGGGAGACGGGGAGTTGGGCATGGGTGGCGGTCTCGACCGTCAGGTGGTGGATCGCCTGGTAGACGCAGAGCATGGCCCACAGTTCCTGCTCGACCATGGCCGGGCTGTTCGAGCGCAGGGTCGCGGTGCGTCCGCCCCGTTGCTCGATCTTGATGTGCTTGAAGATCGTTTCGCTGGTCCAGCGCGAGGTGTAGAGCTCCGCGAGCTCGGCGGCGGGTACCGCCTGAGGTTCGAGCAACGTGGTGATCAAGCAGAACAGCTCGGAGGTCTCCTCGCTGACACCGGACTCGTCCAGGGTCGAGGTGGTCACCGTGTACTCGACCACCCGCACCGTGATCCGTTTCCCATGCGGTCCGTTGAGGTGGGAGAGATAGGTGCCGTCGTGCAGAACCCGATCGACGGGCAGGGTGAAGGAATCCGAGCAGCGCCACAGCAGTTGAGCCCCGGTCCGCGTCGCCGCCTGCCACAGGCCGAAGGCGGGAAAGCCCCGGTCGGCCATCAGGAGCATCCCGGCGCGCAGGTGGACCAGCAGGCGCCTGGCCAGGGTCCGCTCGCCCACCGCGAAGGAGTCGAAGGCCGCGCCGATCATCGCCTTGGTGCCGCACTCGACCAGCGCGAGCAGCCGCACCTGCGGGAACGGTCCGGGCCGATGACCGTTGGCGGACCGGCCGTAGGCCGCGGCGTTGGCCTTGCTGGCGGGCACGTCGAACAGCGAGCCGTCCAGCGAGGTCAGCCGCAGCCCGCACCAGAACGCCCCGGGCGTGGCCGCACTCCCGCTGACCCCGGCCACCCGGTCGAACAGCAACCGCAAGGGGCCTGGCCCCAGCCGCTGACGGGCCTCGGTCAGCGACCCCGTGCGTGCCGGCCGCCAGCCCTCAGCGGCCCGGCGCGGCCAGTGCTCCACCAACTCCCGCAGCACCAGGCCGTACCCACTCCCGGTGAACAGCCACATCGTGAGCACGAAGTACACCATCAGCCGGGCGGGCAGCGACTTCGTTCGCTCCTCACGGGCCCCGGCCTCATCGACCACGAAGTCGACCAACTCGGGCGTGAAGGTCCGCGACAGCAACCCCATCCGGATCCGCTCCGGGTACGTCTCACCAGCTATGTGATCCTTCGGCACAAGATCGAGATCGTAGACGATCTTCAGCTACCCGAGCGACGTTGCCCACAAGCTGGCCAGAGCACTCGACGTAATCGCCTCCTCGGCCCCCGCCTTTGAGCTGGCACTGCGCAAGACGAACCTGAACTTCTTCTCCAGCCAGCCCCAGTCGCACAAGCCCAAGTGCCCCGACCCACACCGTTGCCCCGAGAAACAAGACAGCAAGCACGCTCCAGGCCATGGACGTTATGCCCCGCCCCTTAGCTTCCATGGAGCAATCATGGCGCACCAGGAGGAGGAAACAGTTGGGGACGTTGATCTGTACGCAGTCGGGGAGACAAGTCCGTACGCCGACACCCGGGGCCCAATTGAGGATCACGGACGCGGACGGCATGCGGATCACCTGCTTCGCGACCAACACCCCCGACCGGCCGATCGCCGAGCTCGAGCTCCGACACCGGCTGCGGGCCCGCGCGGAGGACCGGATCCGGGCCGCCCGCGCGACCGGCCTGCGCAACCTGCCCCTCCACCACACCGCGCAGAACAAGGTCTGGCTGGAGATCGTCCAGATCGCTCTCGACCTGCTGGCCTGGATGCCCATGCTCGCCCTGAGGGGCAAAGCCCGGCTCTGGGAACCCCGCCGACTGCGGTTCCGCCTGTTCACCGCGGCCGCCCAGGTCGTCACCACCGGCCGGCGCAGGATCCTCCGTTTCACCCAGCACTGCCCCTGGACAGGTGAGATCACAGGCGCCCTCGAACGACTCGCGCTCCTGCCCAACCCGGGCTGACCAGCAGACTTCCCGTCCCAACGACAAAACCACCCGCCCCCGGGCAGTGGAACCCGGCGCCCACCCGACGCGACAGCCGGGCCACCGGCCTGCCCACCAGCCGTCCCGGAAAGCGAAAAGATCCGCCGACTCCGTCGACGGACCCTGACGACAGGGCTTGATCAAGTTCCGTGAGTGTCTGGGTTGTTGGTGATGCCCAGGATGGCGAGTGCTCGTTCGGGTTCGTGGCGGATGGCGCGGGTGGTCTTGGCGATGTTGTCGGCTCCGAGGGTCTTCAGGGTGCCGATGGCGAGGTTGCGGATGGTGGCCATGGCGCGGGGTGCGGTGCCGGTGTGAATGGTCGAGGCGTCCTCGGCGAACGTGACATCTCGGATGTAGTGGGAGGAATTTTCGATTCCCCAGTGCCCGCGGATGGCGGCGGCGAGGTCGGCGGGGCGGGTTTGATGGGCGGCGAGGCTGGTGACCGCGTAGACGTTCTCGCGGGTTTCGGGCCGGCCGGTGGGCTTGCGGCGGCGGTGGACCCGGATGGCGAGGTGGGCGTGGGGGAAGCGATGCCGCCGAGGTTGTCGGCGATAGCGCAGGTTTTGATCGAGCGGGACTCGCGGCGGCCGTGGGCGGTGGCGGAGGCGGTGTGCTGGACCTTGATCGAGGTCCAGGGCAGGGCGGCGAGCTGGGCGTAGGCGGTGGGCTGGTTGGTCTTGATGACGGCGATGTAGTGGGCCTTCTTCGTCTCGACCAGCCAGGTGATGTTGGCCTTCACCGAGTGGAGGGCATCGAAGGTGACGACGGTGTCGGCGAGGTCGAGTGGCGCCAGCAGGGGTTTGAAGTGGCGCACTTCGTTGGTCTTCGCACCGACTTCGACCTGGGCAATCGTGGCGACGCGGTCGTGGGTGACCGCCGAGAGCAGGTGACGGCGCGGCGCGGCCAGGCGGGCTGAGCCCTTGAGGGCCTTGCCGTCCACGGCGATGACCTGCCGCGATCGGGTCTCGGGCACGTCCGCGGACGCGGTGATGCGGTGCCGGCCGGCCAGGTAGGCGCCCACAGCCTGGTCCAGGGCGTCGCCGTCAAGTGCCTGAAGGACGCGTCCGAGAGTGACCGGCTTGGGGCTGCGCCGCCAGCCGAGCAGGTGACGGCGTACTCCAAGGGATGCCAGCAGCGAGTTCGTGGCCCGCTCGCCGAACTCGGCGAGCTCGTCGATGCTCTTCGCGCCGCAGACAGCCGCGCAGGCACACACCAGCAAGATCGCCGTCAGCGAGTACCACCGGCCCCGGCGTGAGCGCGGATCCGGAACCGATTCAAGGTAGGGACGCAGGTCAGCGATCCGGTCCGCATCCAGCGGCCCCAGCTTCTCCAGCACGGCAGGGATAGGGGAAGATGCAACAGCAGGCACGGGACATCCTCGTGATCATCTGGCTTCGACACCACAATGATCACGAACCCCCGTGCCTGCTCTGCTATCCGCCCCTACCCGCTGATCGCCAACTCTCCACGCAATCAGGGAACTTGACGGAGCCCTGCCCTGACGAAAGATCGAGGTTAGGCTTTGAAGGTCAGTAGGAATCAGTGACTGTGACAGAATAAAAGAACTTCGGAAGGAAAACACCCGTTCGACAAGGACTCCGCCACTTAGGAACGTCTCGGTGATTTCTGCTGAAGCGAGTCAGTCAGATCGTGATCCGATCCCGAGTTTCTCACACCTTGAGGATACTGCCGTGTAACGCGCGATGCACCCAAAGAGACAGGCATATAGTTTGCCGCAGTTGCAGTCGTATAGTTTCCATGAAAATTTCCTGATGCTGCGCGAGATGCACCGTCAAAATTTTGGCCAATTTGGCCCTCTTGGTAGAGGGCATGCTGGCGCGCCCCAAAACGCTTCAGCCTATCCTTCTCAATATTTACCGTTGACGCCAGATTGCTAAAATCGTGACGAATTGTAGCTGCGTCAACAAACAGCATCTTGCCCGTGGGGTCGTAAAGCAGATATCCGTTCGCATTCTGCTCTCGATGCCGCCCCAGGATCGCATATGCGTGACCAGGCGTCAGTTTTGCGTTCTCCAGGTTTTCCGCACCGTCCCACGTGCCTGCAATGAGGGGTTGGTTGGCGTTCAGGGCGTTCTCGATAAAATTCACCGCTTCGCCGTTGTAATCGTTAATCTTCGTGAAACCTATGAACTTTTCGAGCGTCTTAGGCAGGGCCGGCTTGGTCAGTTTGAGTGTATGGCTTTCTATGCCCAGGTGAGCGAATCCATTTTCCACGTTCTCCCCTGCATCCAATTTTTCATACGAAAAACCATGACCCGACGGGGTCATCGCCTTCGCCAAGGCCTTCTCGGTCAAGGCCACCCAGGAAACTTCCAGTGCATTGGCTGTTAGGGGTACTACCCCTTCTCGTTGCATAGACTGCGCAACGAGAACGTTCGGCCTAACATCTATGTCGCTATTAAGGCTTACGGTAAATCCGCCTCTCTCGTTAGGGGTTATCATGTCCCGTATGTAAGCTGAATTTTTGTGGGCGATTGCAGCAAGCGACGCCATTGCCCAGCAATCATCCAGCTTACCTTGCTTGACGTCTGTGAAATTAGGCATACCTCCGTCCCGAAATAGTCCAGGCGTATTCATCTGCATGACGACAAATCCATTTCTATGAACACTGTCTTGCAGTCTTTTCGAGGGGGCAACTGAACTAGGTCGAGCAATTGGCTCGCTGGAAGGCGTGGACATGATTCACTCCCGATGATCTCGTCTGCTCTGAGCTACGGACTGGGGTGAGATCGGGTTCAAGGAGCTTTTTCAGCGTGCCCCAGTGAGCCTCTTTCATCCTGTGCTGGCGGGTGAAATGGGCTGGTCAGTCTCGGCAGCTGTAGTTCTTGATCGTTGACGGATTCGTGCTGGTGAGCGGCCTGATGGGGTGCCCGCGGGAACGAGTACGGCCACCGCGATGATGATCGTCTGTGACAACAGATCAGGACGCGGTGGCCGTGGGCGCCACGATAGCCGGTGGGGTGTGGAGCGAGTGTTTCAGGGCGGCGATGGCGGCGATGGCGGCGGTGGCCGCCTGCTTCCCGCGACGGGAGTCGCGGCTGCTGGCCAGGGACATGGCCGAGGCGATGCTGACGGGGCTCGAGACCCGCAACTGCTGGACGCTCGCTGAGGCGTTGGGGCACGCGTCGCCGTCCCGGCTGCAGCACTTCTTGTCCCGCGGCGTGTGGGATCACGACGCCGTGCGCGACCGGACGGCCACCTGGGCGGCCGGTGAACTCGCGGATGACGACGCCGTGTTGATCGTGGACGAGACGGGGGACGAGAAGTCCTCCACCGACGCCGTCGGGGCGGCAAGGCAATACTCCGGTGCGCTGGGGGCCCGTATTTCAATAACTGTCCCGGCAGCTGTAGTTCTTGATCGTCATGGTGGTGTCATGTGGTCGCGGCGGCGGTGACGTTGTTCCAGCGCCGGTGGCAGGCTTGCGCGATGGCCTGGTGACGGCGTCGCCAGGCGGACCAGTGCAGGACATGGCCGATGTCGTGGCGGAGCGGGGGCAGGGTGGTTGCCCGCAGGATGGTCAGCAGCTCGCGTGCGCTGACCGGGATGAGGCCGACGGCCATGGTGGTGGTCGCGGTGCGGGCGCGGGTGACGGCCAGGACGGCGGTGGCCAGGATGCTGATCAGGGTCCAACGCATCCAGGAGTTCCAGCAGGTCGTCTGGCCCTGGTCGAGTCCGGTGACGCCCTTGGCCAGCTGGAAGTCCTCTTCGACCTGCCATCTGGTGCAGATGATGTGTATGAGGCCGGCAAGGGTGACGGGTCGGGTGGAGTAGCAGCGGTAGAAGGAGAGTTCGCCGGTGAAGCGGTGTCGGCGCACGACCAGGACGGATGTCCCGTCGTCCTCGGTGTCGGGGGCGTCGTCGCTCTGGATGTCGGTCCAGGTCCAGTCGTAGTGGCGGTCGCCCTTCAGGCCGTGACCGGTGAGCATCCGCATCCATGCCCGCCGGGGCAGCCGTGCGGCCAGGGTGGTCGCGGTGAAGCGGCCACCCGGGGTGGTGACCTGGTGATCGGCGCGGACCGACAGGGCGTAGTCGAAGCCGAGCCGGCGAGCACTGCGGCGCAGTTCGCGCCCGCCGTAGACCTCGTCGCCGGCGAACCAGCGTGCACGCAGGCCCAGCTGTCGGGCCCGGGTGAAGTTCCCCCTTAGAGCTGGACACCTGGACACTGGGACGTGAGCCCAGGGAGAGCAGAGCCAGGTGGCAGGCAAGAGCAAGATGAGCAACAGGTACACCGAGGAGTTCAAGCGTGACGCTGTCGCGCTGGTCCGCTCCTGTCCGGACCGGACGGTCACAGAGATCGCCCGGGAACTGGGCGTCAGCCCCGAAGGGCTGCGCGGTTGGGTCAACCGCGACAAGGCCGACCGAGGTGAGGGCAAGCCCGGCGAGCTGACCTCGACCGAACGCGAGGAACTCAAGCGGCTCCGCAAGGAGAACGCCGAGCTGCGCATGGAGAAGGACATCCTGCGCAAGGCGGCCGCCTATTTCGCGAAAGAGACGATGCGGTGAGCCGTTTCCGCTTCGTTGACGACCACCGGGATGCCTTCGGCGTCAAGCGGCTGTGCCGGGTACTGGAGATCGGCCGCTCGGGCTTCTACTCCTGGCTGAAGGGCCGCCCGGCCGCCGAGGACCGCGCCGGGGCGGAGGAGGCCCTGGCGGCGGAGATCGCCGGGATCCACGCGGAGTCGGGACGTGCCTACGGCGCCCCGCGCGTGCACGCGATGCTGCGGCGCCGGGGTCGGCCGGTCAACCGCAAGAGGGTCGAGCGGATCATGCGGGAGCGCGGGATCCGCGGGATCACCCGCCGGCGGCGCTCGCTGACCAGACCGGACACCAGGGCCGTGCCGGCTCCCGACCTGGTCGGGCGCGACTTCACCGCCGCCCGGCCCGGGACGAAGCTGGTCGGCGACATTACCTACCTGCCGACCGATGAGGGCTGGCTCTACCTCGCCACGGCCATCGACCTGGCCACCCGTGAGGTGATCGGCTACGCGATGGCCGAACACCACCGCGCCGACCTGGTCGTCGACGCGCTTCGGATGGCCGTCGGCAGGGGCGGTCCGGAGGAAGGCTGCATCTTCCACACCGATCGCGGCAGCGAATACACCTCAACCCAATTCCGCTCCGAACTACGGGTGTTGGGGATGCGGCAAAGCACTGGTCGGACCGGCTCGTGCTACGACAACGCCGCCGCCGAGTCATTTTTCGCGATCTTGAAAGCGGAGATAGGGACCACCGTCTGGCCCACCCGCGCGTCGGCCCGAGCCGACGTCTTCCGCTTCATCGAGGTCTACTACAACCGCAAGCGGCTGCACTCGACACTCGGCTACCTCACACCCCACGAGATGCGCCTGAGCTACAGTCGGGACATCACCCTCGCAGCGTAGAAGTTGAGTGTCCACTCCGCCGGGGGAACTTCACGGGTGAGCATGGCGGCAGCAAGTTCGGGCTTGGTGGCGAAGTCCACGTCGTCGGGGACGTGGGTGAGCAGGCGGCGTTCTTCGTCGGCGGCCCAGTCGGCGCCCAGGTACAGGGCCCGGTCGATCGGGGCATGGCCACGTGCGGAGGCGTAGGTGAGATGGACGGCGACCTGGCACAGACCGATCCCGCCCAGCGCACCGGAGTATTGCCTTGCCGCCCCGACGGCGTCGGTGGAGGACTTCTCGTCCCCCGTCTCGTCCACGATCAACACGGCGTCGTCATCCGCGAGTTCACCGGCCGCCCAGGTGGCCGTCCGGTCGCGCACGGCGTCGTGATCCCACACGCCGCGGGACAAGAAGTGCTGCAGCCGGGACGGCGACGCGTGCCCCAACGCCTCAGCGAGCGTCCAGCAGTTGCGGGTCTCGAGCCCCGTCAGCATCGCCTCGGCCATGTCCCTGGCCAGCAGCCGCGACTCCCGTCGCGGGAAGCAGGCGGCCACCGCCGCCATCGCCGCCCTGAAACACTCGCTCCACACCCCACCGGCTATCGTGGCGCCCACGGCCACCGCGTCCTGATCTGTTGTCACAGACGATCATCATCGCGGTGGCCGTACTCGTTCCCGCGGGCACCCCATCAGGCCGCTCACCAGCACGAATCCGTCAACGATCAAGAACTACAGCTGCCGAGACTGTCAGCGACGGGTTTCCGCGGGGGTTGTTCGGGCGTGTAGCTGTTCCAATGTGCGGGCGGGTGATCCGGGTATCGGCGTGACGAGGATCCGGTGCAGGTCCAGGAGCCGTTTTGCGTCCTGGTACTGGATGGACAGGTTGGTGCGGTTGACGCCCAGTAGTTGGGCCAGGAAGGTCATGGTCACCGCTCTGCGGCGGCGCAGGATGGCTGCCAGGAGCCGGTGGGTGTGGTCCACGCTGCTGGTCTGCGGGTGTCGGTAGCTGCGTGGGCGGTGGAAGCGTCGCTGGAATGCCGCCTCGGCCATGGCGTCCCAGAAGGGTTCCGAGACCGCCACCAAATGCTCAAAGGCGGTTCGTGACATGCCGGTCAGGGCTGGATCGGTGAGCATCATGGTCAGGGCCGGGTCGGTCCGGTGAGTGGTTGCCGGCGCGTCGGGCGTTCGCGGTGGCTCGGGAGACAGTGTGTAGTTCCAGTCGCCGTGGAAGGCGTTGGGTGTGATCGGAAGGGTGTGGAACTCGGCGGGTGTGACGCTGATGCCGAGGTCGTAGCTGCCGGTGTCCAGTTCGGCCCCGATGGTTAGGCCGGTCTTGGTTGTTGTGGCGGCGATGGTCTCGAGGACGACCTGGTAGCTGGTCAGCGGTCGCCCCCGCCAGTTCGCGGTGATGTGGCAGAACATACGATGCTCTATTTTGTTCCAGTGTGTCCTGAATGCAGAGGGGAATTCGATGTAGGACGAGTTACTCGAAGCAGTGCTGCGTGACCGATGAAGGATTGGCCCTTCGAAGTCGCCCTGCGGGGGGAGACTTCAAACCGCCTCATGCCGCGTTAGCCGAAGACTGTCGTGGTGAGCGATGAGGAAAAGGCGTCCAAGAGGCGTCAGGTGGGGATCAGGGAGACGAACGCAAGTGAATCGTTGCTGACGTGTCGAAAAGATTCCGACGACATCAAAACCGGGGAGCTTGGAACCGTCCCGGGATAAGCCTGGCGGGAGCCCGTCGACTGGCCAGGCGGTGTCCGGCATGGAGACGACGTGAACCTGATCTGCTGCGGTCATGTGGAACTGGAGAAGGCGCGTACCGATACAGCCCGTCCTGGTAGGGGCGCGCGAGAGGGAGCACCCCGAGCGGTTGTGCCGTGAAGGGGCCGAGTACCGATGCGGGACGCGCCGGCGGACCGGCTCGTAGTAGTGGAGAAGCCCCTATAACGGGGGTGGAGCGAAGGGGCCGGGTCGTCCGTGACTGAGTTGATCGCATCAACCGGACGGTGTCCGGGAGGAGTTCGGTGAGCCAGTTGAAGTCGCAGGCCAAGCCGTTTGAGATTTCTAAGTGGGAAGTCAAGGAAGCATGGGAGGAAGTCAGGGCTAACAAGGGGGCACCGGGAGTGGACGGACAGAGCATCGCCGACTTCGAGAAAGACCTGAAGAACAACCTCTACAAGGTCTGGAACCGGATGTCGTCGGGCTCCTACTTTCCTCCGCCGGTGCGTGCGGTGGCCATTCCCAAGCCACATGGAGGCGGCGAGAGAACCCTCGGGATTCCCGCCGTCGCTGATCGTGTGGCTCAGGCCGTCGTGGCCCGGCATCTGGTGCGGAGGGTGGATCCTATTTTCCATCCGGACAGCTTCGGATACCGGCCCGGACGGTCCGCCTTGGACGCCGTGGAGAAGTGTCGGGAACGCAGCTGGAAACGGGACTGGGTTGTCGAGTTCGACATCTCCCAGTTCTTCGACAGTGTGCCCTGGGACCTCCTGGTCAAGGCGGTGGTAGCGCACACCGACGCCGTTTGGGTGAAGCTGTATGTGCGGAGGTGGCTTGCTGCCCCGCTCAAGATGCCCGACGGCACCCTGCTGGAACGGAAGTGCGGGACGCCACAAGGAGCCCCGGTTTCTCCCGTTTTGGCGAACCTGTTCCTGCACTACGCGTTCGACGTCTGGATGGCCCGGGAGTTCCCTGCTGTCTCGTTCGAACGCTATGCGGACGATGCGGTCGTGCACTGCGTCACCGAGCGCCAGGCCCACCAAGTGCTGGCCGCGCTCTCGGACAGGATGGCCGAGGTCGGGCTGTGTCTGCACCCGGCCAAGACCCGGATCGTGTACTGCCGGGACGGATTGCGGCGCGGCTCGTACGAGCACACGTCTTTCACGTTCCTGGGGTTCACGCTCCAACAGCGCCAGATGCGGGACAAGAACGGCCGCATCAGATGGTCGTTCCGTCCCGCGGTCAGCAGGGACGCCCTCAAACGACTCGGCGAGGAGGTCCGCTCCTGGCGGCCTCACCGGCGGGTCAACCTCACCGTGGAAGAACTCGCGCAGCGGATCAATCCGATCGTCGCGGGCTGGATGCAGTACTACGGCCGGTTCTATCGATCGGCCTTGTATCCAATTCTGATGCGCATCAACGCCTACCTGGTGCGCTGGCTACGCAACAAGTACAGACGGTTTCGCGCGATGAGGAAGGCCATCGCGGCCTTCCAGAGGGCAGCCAAGCGCCGCCCGGGGATGTTCGCGCAGTGGAGATGGATCAGTTCCCCCTCCTTGGCCTGGTGATCAGGACGACAAGAGCCGTATGACGAGAGATCGTCACGTACGGATCTGTGGGAGCCGGAGGGTGTGACTCCCTCCGGCTACCCGACTTTCGAAGTTCCGGGAGGTAGGTGACAGACCGTGATCTCCAGGCCGCTCTCTCGTGCGAAGGTGGCAAGGTTGCTTTTCCAGGTCCAGCGGCGGGGGTCGTTGGAGCCGCCGGAGTCGGCGGTGATCAGGAGCCTGCCGGCATTCGGGTGGTCCGCCTGTCCGCGGTGCTGCCACCAGCGTCGGATGGACTCCACCGCGAACTGGGCGGTGTCGTGGTCGGTGCCGACGTTGACCCATCCGCTGTTGTTGGCAATGTCGTAGATCCCGTAGGGGATCGCCATGGGCTGGTCGTTGGTGGTGAACGTGTGGCAGTCCACCTTGATCGCGTTCTTGCCCGGCCGCCAGGTGCGACCGGGCCGGTCCCGGTTGCCGAGCCATTCCTTGGCCTTGGTGTCGACGCTGATCACCGGCTGGGCGTCGTTGAGGAACTCGGTAGCGGTGGCATTGAGGTGGGTGAACTGGGCATCGCGGTCCGGATGGCTGATGCCCTCTGTTGTCTTCGCGGTTCCCTGCAGGCTGTAGCCCAGGGTGTGCAGCAGGTGTCCGACGGTTGAAGCGCTGATCGGGTGGCCCTGTGTGGTGAGGGTCGAGGCCAGGGCCCGTAACGACAGCGTGGTCCACCGCAGCGGGGAGACGGGGTCGCCTCGGGTGTGTGGCTCGATCAGCGACTCCAGCGCGGGCAGCAGACCGGAGTCGGTGTCTGTCAGCCGCTTGCGGCCGGCGCCTGGAGCCCGAACCCGTCGGGTCGGTGAGGAGCAACCGGCCAACTCGGCGATACCTCGCGCGATGGTGGCAGTGCTGGTGCCGGAGGCGGCGGCGACCCGGACGATCCCGCCGTGGCCGAGGGCCGTCGCCTCACTGGCCAGGTACAACCGACGGCGGCGCTCATCGAAGTGCGGCAGGATTTGCTCGAACTTAGTCCGCAGAGCACGGGTGGCAGCGCGGCCTGACAGACACGGGGTCATATCTCAGACTCCCACCAACACCCCTCTGCCGAGCACTTATTGAAATACGGGCCCCCGGCCGCACCGAGAACTGCCAGATCGGCGTCTTCGCCGCCTACGCCAGCACGGCCGGCCGCGCCC
The DNA here is from genome assembly GCF_036227505.1 of Streptomyces sp. NBC_01450. NCBI lineage: Bacteria > Bacillati > Actinomycetota > Actinomycetes > Kitasatosporales > Streptomycetaceae > Streptomyces > Streptomyces sp. NBC_01450. Next base: position 209,598 of record NZ_CP109482.1, read on the forward strand.
TGGTGGACCGGGAGTTGTACCTGCCCAAGTCCTGGACCGACGACCGTGACCGCTGCCGCGCGGCGAAGATACCCGACGAGCGGGAGTTCGCCACCAAGAACACCCTCGCGGCGACGATCGTCCGCAGGACACTGTCCTCGCCGCTGCCGATCGCCTGGGTGACGGCGGACGCCGCCTACGGACAGGACAACCGCTTCCGCCGGATGCTGGAAACATCCGGCGTCGGCTACGTGCTCGCCGTTCCGAAGTCCCAGTTCTCGCTGGCTGGCCCACGCATCGACAGGGTGTTCGAGCAAGCCCCCGCCCAGGCGTGGGAGCGCCGTTCCTGTGGCGCGGGAGCGAAGGGGCAGCGCGAGTACGACTGGGCGGCTGTGCAGTTGCGCCCGGTGGCTGAGTACGACCACCAGGACGGCGTGCTGACCCGTCGACGGTGGGCGCTGGCACGGCGCAGCGTGAACCGCCCGGACGAGATCTCCTACTACCTCGGCTATGCGCCGCTGGATGTCGGTGTGGACGTGCTGGTGCGGGTGGCCGGGCTCCGGTGGGCGATCGAGATGTGTCAACCACACTGCACACATAGACGTCAGTCGTCTGCTGGCGGTGCGTCCGGGGCGTTTTGCCAGTAGCGGTGGGTGTACCAGCCTGGTGGGCGTGCGCGGCGTTCTCGAAGAGCGGCGAGCTCGTCGGGGTCGGCGTGGAGGATCCAGCGGTGGGGTGGGACGGACAGGCGCCGTCCCTGGACCCAGCCTTTGCTTGCCCAGGCGTGCAGGGTGATCGGTGGCATGCCGAGTTCTGTGGCGAGGTCATCGAGCCACCACTCCTGGGGCCCGGGTTCCTCGCCGGGCGGGGTGGCGGCTCGGCGTCGGCGGTTCGGTGGGAAGCCGAGCTGTTCCAGGAGGTGCTCGATGGCGCGGATACCGATCGTGTCGCTGCCCTTGGCCGGGCGGAACCCTTCAGCGGCCAGAATCCGTGCGATCGGCCGGGCCCGGTGGCCCTGCTGGGCGAGTTCCCGGATGCGTGCGACGAGTTGGGGGTAGTAGCTGAGTTGCTCCAAGGTGCGCACGGCGCGGATCGCGGTGCCGGTGGTGGTGTGCCCGCCGGCCCAGGTGAGTGTGCAGGTCACCTGCTCGCTCTCGCCGACGATCGCGATGGTGACCTTTTCCAGGACGGCGCGGATGAGTTCCTTGCGATCCGTGTCCGTGGTGCTCTCAGCCCGCCAGAGGGCGGGGACGTCGGCCGCTTTTGCGGTGATCGCCTCGCGCTCGGCACGGGTCAGCGTGGCCGGGCGGGCCGCGGTGAAGCGTTCGTAGTCCTCACGGAGTTGCTGCTGGGCGGCGAGGGCGTGTTCCCAGTCGTGTTCCAGCTGGCGTACGACCAGGCGGTTTTCGGGTTCGGCGAGGCGATAACACCGGCGGGCCCGGTCGGCAGCGATCTGCGCGCGTTCCAGGCGCTGGCGCCAGATGCGGTCCACCCGGGCCCGGTCGGCCTCGATCTGTTCGGCCGCGTGCAGGGAGACTTCGAGGGCGGCCGGGGCGAGGGCGGCCAGGACCTGCTCGGTGACGAACATGTCGATGCCCCGGCCTGCCATCCTCTGGCAGAGTGGGCCGCCGTAGTCGGTGAGCGCGCGAGCGCAGCCGTAGTCGGGCGTCTTCACGCCGCCCCGGACGTGGTAACGCACGGTCATCCGGGTCCCGCACCGGCCGCAGTGCACCAGGCCGGACAACAGTGCGGTGCCCCGTCGGACCGCGCCGGGCTGCTCGGCCCTGGCAGCGTTGGCGGCGAGCCGGGCGAGGTTGGACCGCCAGATCTCCTCGCTGATGTAGGCGGGCAATGCGCCCGGGATCATCACCAGCCACTGGTCCTCGGCGGTGACAGTCTTGCCGCTGCCCGGCCGGCCGGGAATCTTGCGCCTCGGATCAACACGGCGCCGGCCATAGGCATAGATGCCGGCGTAGATCGGACTGCGCAGCATCCACTGCAAGGTGGGACGGGTGGGACGCCGGAAGACAATCTCGCCCTTGTCCGGTCCGGATCGGGCCCGCATGGGCAGGTCAACGGCATTGTCGACGAGATAGCGCAGTACTCCGTAGAGCGTGCCGAGTTCGGTGAACTTCGCGAAGACCAGTCGGACCACGGCCTGGATCTGCTCGTCCGGGTCCAAGACGGCCTCGCCCGAGGGACGGCGCAGATATCCCATCGGCAGGGCGAACGACAGCTCGCCGCGGCGGGCCTTGTTGACCTTCCCGGCCTGCATCCGCTGCTTGATCAGATGGAGTTCAACTTCTGACATCGTCCCCTTCAGACCCAGCAGCATCCGGTCATTGTGGTCACCGGGGTCGTACACGCCGTCGGTATCCGCCAGCAGGGCGCCCGAGAGCGCGCACAGCTCCAGCAGCTGATAGAAGTCCTTACCCGAGCGTGCCAGACGGGACATCTCGATGCCCAGTACCAGCCCGACATGCCCCAAGGAGACCTCACTGACCAGGCGTTGGAAGCCCGGCCGCGCTATCGCGCTGGTCCCGGACTTGCCCAGGTCATCATCGATCACCAGCACCCTGCCCGCCTGCCAGCCCAACGCGACCGCCCGGTCGGTCAGCGCATACTGCAACCGCGTGGACTCACCGTGGTCAAGAACCTGCTGGCGGGTCGACTGACGTACGTACACGACCGCGAGTGCGTCGCGATGCCGCCCGGTCACCTTCCCGTCCAACCGTTCCCAGGGCATCAACACCGTCACGAGGCCGACCCCTCATCCCTCGGAACGGCCAGATCCCCGGCCGCGGGAATCGTGTCCGCCGGAAGAGTCCGGCCGACCAGCGCCGCCAGCCAATACAGCGCGGCCTGCCGGTTCACCGCCGGCAGTGCCGCCCACACACTGTCGTCCGCCCGCCTCGGGGCCGGTATCTGGGGCAGCTGCCCCCTCCGTCGTCCATGACGACGCCTCCGCTTGATCGCTCGCACGGGCCTGCAGCCGCTCGATCACCGCGACCAACCGCAAAAGCCCCTCACGTGCAATTATCGGCTCGTCTACTGCCTGATACACCTTCATGTGTGCATTCTGGCTGGCAGATTGAGGAGTGTTTCCAGGCGGCGAAGAACGAGTGCGGCCTGGACCAGTACGAAGTGCGCCGCTATGTCGGCTGGTACCGGCACATCACGCTCGCGATGCTCGCGCACGCCTTCCTCACGGCGATGACCGCGCAGGAGGGCGAAAAGGGGGCTGCACTGGTGAGGAGGCTGAGGTCATCGAACTCACCGTGGCGGAAGTGCGGCGACTCCTGGCAGCTTGCACTCCCCGGCACCCCCGTGCCCCCACTCACGCGCTGAGTTGGTCGAGCTGGCGCCGACGGCGCCAGGCGGTGGCCCGCCACTGCCACTACCGCCGTCGCGGGCACTCCTTCGAGGGGCGGACAGGCAGAAACCGCCCGTGACAACTGCCCGCCCGCTACACTCCCACCGCTCGGCGTTTCCCCAGGTCAAGCCACGAAGTACTGCTGGAGTACTAGCGTTCTGTCCAGCAGGCCGAACGCCTTCGACGATGCGGTAAGCACTGCTTCGGCAAGGCTGCGAGCTGGGCGTACGGATGCCTGTGGCCCTGGTGGGCGAGCGTGGGCAGGGATTGCCGATGTGGTGGCGGCTGCGGTCTCGGTGCCGGGCCCGGCGGACGCCCCCGGGGGGTACGGCGGTGACCCGCACCGGATCGTCGGTGCACCAGGGTGCCCGACTCACCGGGTCGGGTGGGTCGTGTGGGCGTGGGGGGTCAGCGGGCGGCTCGGGCCGCCTGCTCGCGCATCTCCGCGAGGTCCAGATAGGCGGCCGAGCCCGGGCATTCCGTGGCCGTCCAGTCTCGGTGACCGCCGAGAGCGGGCCCCTTGGTGACCCTCCCGGATGTGGGATTGTGGTAGGTGATCCGGGCCCTCGGGTCGAGGTCGTGCAGATGGGCGAGTGCGCTCGTCAGCCGGATCAAGGAGGCGCGCATCCGCGCTGAGGGCTTGTCCTTGACGAAGTTCCCCAGCAAGGCGATGCCGATGTTGCCGGGGTTGTAGCCGTAGGTGTGGAACCCGGTTACCACCTCGTTGCGGGTGTTATGTGCGGGGATCCCGTCCTCGCCGCTGTACCGCCCCTCGTAAATCGTTCCCTGACGGTCGATCAAGAAGTTGTAGCCGATATCGCCCCAGTCGTTCGCGACGGCGTGCTGTTGGTAGATGGCGCGCACGGTGGCCGCGGGGTCGGGATCGTCGAGAGGGGTGGCGGTGTGATGGACGGTGATCGCCTGGGCCCGGGAGAACTGGGCGGGCGACGACTCCCGGCCGTCGGCGGTCAGCCGCTTCGCCTCGTCGGCGCCCCAGCCCGCCCGGTGTACCAGCCCCTTCGGGGGGAAGGAAAGGGGCCGTGATCCGCCCGCCGCGGAAGGCTTTGCGGAGGCAGAGGCGGACGGTGACGCGGAGGTGCGGGCCAGGGCGGACGGGGACGTGGTCGGCAGCGGAGTGCCCGTCGCCGCGTCGACGCGCGGCTTGAACCGCCCGGCGTTGATGGCGACGGCCTCGATCACCATCGCGTCGCTGTTGACGTCGAGTTGGTAGCCGTAGCCGCCGTCGCCCGGGACCATTGCCTGGCTCATGGGACCCATGGCCCCGGGTTTCATGCCACAGGGACAGCCCGCGACGACGTCCTGCCATGCCCCGGGTTTCTTGTCCTGGTCGAAGGTCCGCAGACGCACGCCGTGCGCAGAACCGGTCCAGGTGAGACCGATCCATGTGATCGGGAAGGATGTCCGCTCCACACCGCGCCCCACCGAGGTGGTCTTCGCCATGCGGACCTGGGGCAGCAGGTTCCTGTGCGGCCCCGAGCGGGCGCCCGGTGCCGCTGTGCCGTCCGCGGCCCCGTCACCGGAGCCCGTGCCGAGCAAGGACACTCCGGCGGCCACGGAGCCGGCGGCCACGGAGCCGGCCACCGCGAGGAGGCAACGGCGGGAGATCCATCGGCTGCGCTCTGGCTGGGGCCAGTCGTCCTCGTGCATGCTCTTCACCCTCAGATTCGTCAAGACAGTCGTACATCGACACCTACGGCGCTGCGCGGAAGGCGAGTTCACTTGTTCTCTCCGCGCCCAGGGCGGGCGTGACAGAGCCGGAAGAAGCGCACTTCGAGCCAGGGGGTGAGGTTCCGGCCAACCGCGAGGGGGGATCGAACTGTGACGGGTTGGCTCCCGTAGTAGCGACGGGTGACCGATCCGGCCGGCGGGTCACTGTCCGCGCTCCCGTGGTGAGCGGTGGTCCGTACTGGCCTCCGGCGCTCCGGGGCGCGGTGCGCCAGTGATCCGTCACCGACACCTAGAGGTTGTCCCGTATGGGGTTTGTGTTATCCCGTGAGTGCCATGTTGTGGAGGCGGGCGATGCCGAGTGCGGCTTGGTGGACCCCGTTGCCCTTGAGTCGGCAGTCCCGCAGAATCTTCCAGTTCTTCAGCCGGGACAAGGCGTGCTCGACGCGTGCCCGAGCGCGGCGGTGGACCGAGTTCTCCGCTTCCTGCACGGGACTCAGATGCTCTTGACCACGACGTTTTCGGTGCGGAATGAGCAGCCCGGTGCCCTGGCAGCCGCCATCCGCGATGGTGGGGACACCGCGGCAGACCCGGTCGACTCCGGACTCGCTGAAAGCCCGGCAGTCGTTGCGACTGCCGGGCAGCGGATCGCCGATCGCCACCACCAGGCGGCTGTTGGCGTCGATGACCACCTGCAGGTTCGTCGAGTACCGGTAGTTCTTGCTCGAGGCCGCGATGCTGCGGTCTCGCGTGGGGACCAGGGTGCCGTCGACGATGTAGACGGTGTCTTCCCGTTTGCGGCGGGCCGGTGAGATCGCCAGCAACGGTGTGAGATGGTCCAGAATCCGGTCCGCGGCCGACTTGGAGACCCCGAACAGCGGCGCCACCTGCCGCAACGTCAGATTCGTGCGCCAGTACGTCGCCACCAGCAACACCCGGTCCTCGAGCGGCAACCGCCACGGCCGGCCTCGCTGGATGTCACCACCGCGCCGGCGCACCAGCGCGACGAGCCGGTTGAACTGCTCCGGACTCAACCCGACAAACGGCTCGATCCACTTCGGATCATCCGCTGAGATCACCCCACCCATGATCGGACAACGCCCCAACAGCCACACCGGTTACGGGACAACCTCTAGCTTGTTCTTTACCTTCCGTCGGCGTCGTAGGGCGGGGACGGAAGGTTCCAGACTGCGTCTGACCGGCTGACGATCTTTCGAAGTTCGCGGGCGCTTCGTGGCGATACAGCCTGTATCACGATGTCGAGGAGAGCTCGGGCTTCGAGAGGGTCGCCGCAGCAGTACCAGTGCACGTTGCCCCACTCGTAGTCGTGCCACAGAGCACGCTCGGGCTGGTGGACGTAGTCCTTCCACAGGCCCACAGCCGTGCTGACGTCGCCCGGCTGCAGATAGTTTCGGGTGCGCTCGAGTTCGATGATCTCGGACAGCGCACGCGAAGACAGGCCGTCGATGACCGGCCGTGCACCCGTTGCCCGGTGGCTGCCGACGCCGCCGGCACGGATCCGTCCTGGCCGCCTACGCGGCATGGACCTTTCGGTTCGTCGTCATGCGGTACATGGTGCCACGGTCTCGAATGGCATCTCGAACGGATTCGCTCACCCGGGTATTCGCCGGACGTGGGGGCGGCCTTCGTCTGATCCTGTGCTCCGACCAAGGTGCACGTGACCACGACGAAGGCCGTGAGGGTGAGTCTGCTGCCTGATGTCCGGAGGGAAGCGTTGGCGGAGGCATCACGCTTCCGGGGCGAGTTCTACGCATGCCTGACCGCGCGGCGCGACGAATTGTTCGAGTTGGTGGACGCGGTGCTGTGTGCGGACGGTGCGGTGAAGTTCCTTGTTCTTCAACTCCTGATCGACGATCTGTCGGGTGATATGCACGTTCTCCTGGAAACTGTATGATGTTCGAGCGGTACTCCATCGCGGCACTTTCCATATACGCCCGGTCGCCTGGATCATTGGACCTGAAACGCGCTTCCCGACTACTCACTTCACTCTCGATACCGCTCCTAATTGTTGCGATGAATTGGTCCTGGTTCGCACGGACCGTAGCCAGCCCGGTCTTCGCCTCATGAATAATTCCCCGGCCGTCCAGGACGACTTTCTGGAACCTGTAGGTGTCCACATCGGCGCGGGCCGTGTTCATTTTCCGCTCTCGGGCCCCGCTTGACGCAAGGAATCCCATGACGCTCTGCTTGGCCAGCCGTTCGACTACCGCGGGGGTCCACTCCTCTGGAATATAGACCGCTCCTTCAGGACTCAGATTCCTGCTCCCCCTCCAGCTTTTCACTGCCTGAGCGTAGTAATCGGCCAACCGCTCGTCTTCGTCCGGCATGCCCTGCTCCTTTCTCCGCGTCCCTCGTGACTTCCGACTCCTTGTGGGCATCGCACAAGGCGCTACGGGTGTGCCGTCCGGTTTGGTTCACACCGCTTCTCCGCACGGCGGCTGGCCGGACCGACAGCGGCGCGTCTTCTGCGGCGGTGCTTCCTCCGGGGGCGGTACGGCGGTGCGCCGGAGTGAACTGGCCACTCGGCGCGCGCGTTACTCCGCATGAGGTGTCCCGTCGGTCAGCGGGACGGGGACGGTTCGGCGGGAGTTGAGGAGCGTGAAGCGATGAGTGGCACCAGTTCGAGTACAAAGGTCGCGGCGGCCGTGGGAGGTATGGGCTGCCTCGCGATTCCGTTCGGCGGAGTCATCATGATCGGCGCCATTGTCATCCTCGGCGGATTCACCGTCCTGCTCTTCCCCATCGTCATCATCTACATGTTCTTCCACGGTCTGTCGTTCTCCGGGCTGTCCGGTGTGGGCGACCCGACGAGTGACCTCTCGTCCGCCGAGCAGCGCTGCGAACAGGCGGAGAGGGACACTCTGGACTCCGATCCCGAGGCCGCCTCCGAGAGAGCCTCGAAGATCATCACCGGGGACGGCCTCGGGAAACTGGAGGTGACCCCGCCCGACGGTGCCGAGGACAACGGAGACCAGCCCTGCACCGTCCCCGCCGAACTCTTCGACAACATCAAGGACGCGGGCGGCATCTGCGATTCCATCGGGCCCGTGATCATCGCCTCCCAGATCGAGTACGAGTCGGGATTCAACGACGATTTCATCGGCCTGGACGGCGCCCGGGGAATGTCCCAGGTCCCGCAGGACGCGTTCAAGAGAATCGCCGGGGAGAACGCGGACCCGACCGACTCCGACGTCTCGATCGAGACGCAGGGAAAATACCTGTGCGAGCTGTCGGGAGAGATCCGCGGCATGGTGGACCGGCAGGAGGTCTCGGGCGACGTCCTCGATCTGACCCTGGTGGCCTATCACGGTGGGCTCGAAGCGGTGCGCCAGGCAAAGGGGATACCGCCGACCGACGACGCCCAGAAGTACGTCACCGGGGTGCGGACCTGGTTCGCCTCCATGGAGGGCGTAGGGCCGATTCCCCGGAAGCTGAGGAGCGTGGCCGCCCTCCACGACGGCGGCGGAGCGCAGCTCGCACCGGGCGCGACGCCTGCACCCACCCCGACTCCGCAGCAGTGAAGGACACCGTGTGATGAAACCGACGTTGGCGTACCTCTCCGACGACGCGATCTCCCGTGAGGGCGCGGAGGCGTACTTCCGTTCCTGCCCCCGCGTCCGCGTCGTCACACCGGGCCGGGCCGCTCACGCGTCCGTGCTCGTAATGCTGGCGGGTGAGGTCACCGACGCCATGCTCACCGACATGGAGACGGCCGCGCGCACCAGCGTGCACCCCGACATGCGGATGGTGCTGGTGGCCGAGTCCGTCAGCGAAGCCCAACTGGCCCGCGCCGTACGGTGCGGACTGGTCAGCGTGCTGCTGGCGTGCCACGACGTGTATGTGACGGCGGCTTCCTCCGGGACCTCGCAGCCGAGGCCACCCGCACCTCAAACCGGATACGCGGCCTGCTCGCCCAGTTCCATCCCAGCCTGGAACGCGTCCTCGGACCGCGCCTGGACGACCCCGTGGTGACCTGGCTGCTGGAACGCTACGGATCCCCGGCCAGCTTGCGAAAGCCCGGCCGCCGCGAGGTGATCCGGCCCAGGGCTCCGCGCATGGCTACCCGGCTGATCGACAACGTCTTCGACGTGTTCGAAGAGCAGACCGTCGTGGTCCCGGACACCGGTCCCCTCGACGTCGTGCCCCCTCCCTGGCACGCTCGCTCGCGGCCGTCCACGAACAGGGACGAGCCCTGGAAGCGCAGATCGGACAACTGCTGGAGGCTCACCCTCTTTCCACCGTCCTGACGTCGCTTCCGGGGGTCGCGGTCCGCCGCCACCTTGCTGGTCACCGTCGGCGACGGCACCGGCTTCCCCACCGCCGCTCACCTGGCCTCCCGGCGAAGTTCCTGTCCACGTTCGCCGCCCTGCACGATCCCGCCACCCGCGCCTACTACAACCGATGCAGGGCCCGCAGGAAGAGCCACACCCAGGGGCGGGTGTTGTGCGACCGGGGTGTGGAGTTGCTCGGGGCGGGTGAGCTCATTTGTGAGCCAGGTGTTGTTGAGGGTGATCAGGCTGTCGAGTTCGGGATCTCCCGTCGTGGCGGATCGCCGTCGGTCCGCTGTTGTTTCGCGGTCGAGGTGGTCGGAAGTTGCCATGCGGCCCTCCGGGGTAGGGGTGGTCCCTGTCCGGGCGGACGGGGCACGGGGGCGTCCAGCGGGCTGGTGCCGGCCATGTCGTGTGAGCGATGGCTTTCAAATGCTGTGTGACGGATGCCGGTTGCTCCCATTGAGCGCTACGTGCTCGCTGTGTGATCCAGTTCACCGAGCGAAGCGGACACCCAGGACGGACTCGGCGCGGCCGGGGCGTCGGCCTGGCGCCGGTGGGTCTTGAGCCGTGGTCTCAGCAGGCCCGGCACGGAGGACGCACGCGACGGCATGGGAGCGGTTGCGGAGGCCGAGTCGGGCGAGCGTGCCGTGCGGGATGTTCTTTGGGTGCGATCCAAGTAGTTGAGCTTGCGGGCGATCTGGGGTGTCTCCAGTCCGTTGGAGAGCATGCGCGGGATGTCCCGCTCCCGGTCGGTGATGCTCAGGACGGTCGTGTCACCGGTCCCGGACGCGGCGCGCAGCATCGTTCTCGTCTTCCGGATTGAGGTTCCCCCGAGATGCGGAGTGTGTTGACAGAGGGTCAGATGGGACTCATGAGAGGAACATCGACCATGGCTGCCCCCAGGAAGTACTCGCTGGAGTTGCGTGAGCGTGCGGTGCGGATGTACCGCACCGCCGAACCGAAGCCCCAAATCAAGAAGCTCGCCGTCGACCTCGGCGTGCATCCGGAGGCGCTGCGCGGCTGGATCCGCCAGGCCGAGGCGGACGCCGACGAGCGGGATGATCGGCTGACCACCGATGAACGCGCCGAACTTGCCGCGCTGCGCAAGGAGAACATCCAGCTCAAGCGGGCAAACGAGGTCCTGCGGACGGCCTCGGCGTTTTTCGCGGCGCAGCTCGACCCGACCCGGCCCAGGTGACGGCGCTCGTTGACGAGCACCCGCACCTGGGGGTCGAGTGCGTACTCCGGGAACTCTCCATCGCCTCCTCGACGTACTACCGCTGGCGTCGTGCCGAGCGCGAGCCGTGCGAACGCCGGCGCCGGGACGTGGAACTCACCGGGCAGATCAAGGAGATCCACGCCGACTCGGGCGGGATCTACGGCTCGCCGCGCGTGCACGCCGTGCTCAAGCGCGAGGGCGTCCGCGTGGGCCGCAAACGGGTCGAGCGCCTGATGCGCGAGGCCGACATCGCGGGCATCAGCCCCCGCCGAAGCGGCTTCACACGCCGCGATCCCAAGGCCACACTCGCCCCGGACCTGGTCGAGCGGGACTTCACCGCATCCGCGCCGAACCGGCTGTGGGTCACCGACCTCACCATGATCACCACCGGTGAGGGGCCCTTGTGGCTGTCCGCGATCCGGGACGCGTTCTCCCGCCGGGTGGTCGCCTGGGAAACCTCCGCCCGCGCGGACGCCGACCTGGTCCTGACCACCCTCGAGTACGCCCTCGCGAGCCGGGAGGTCGAACCGGGCAAGCTGGTCCACCATGCCGATCACGGCTGTCAATACACATCCGTGAAGCTCACAACTCGACTACTACGAGCGGGAGTTGAAGCATCCATGGGCTCGGTCGGGGACAGTTACGACAACGCTCTCGCGGAGAACCTGTGGATGATCATCAAGACGGAGTGCATCCGCGGCCGCGTCTTCGCCACCCGGGCCGAGGCGAATCTCGCGCTCTTCGAGTACATCGACGGCTTCTATAACTCCCGGCGCATCCAGAAGCGGCTCGGCTACCTCAGTCCGGTCGAGTTCGAGGAGAAGCACTACGCCGACCAGGCAACGGCCGAACGAACGAACCTGAAACCCCGTCAACCCGCCCTGACCAGCTGATCAGCACCTCCCGCACACCGGGGGAACCTCAGATGAGCGCGGTGGCGAGGTCCTGGGGGAGTACGGCCGGCCTACATCTGGGCCGTCACCGTTCTGTCGAATCTGGCGCCTGCCGGGGCCCTCGTGCTCCGGGAAGGGGTGAACCCCTGTGCCGACGTCGACGTAGTCGACAGATATAGCGGGTTCGGCCGCCTTCGACGCACGGCGCGGCGGCATATGGGGAAGGAGCGGACCCACGTTCACGCCAAGTGTGGAGAAGGCGGCCTCCGAGGGCGGCGCCTGATGCTTGCTGAGCGTCCCGTCAGGTCGCGTCAGGAAAGAGTCAGCGAGGGACCGGCACGGTTGACCGAAACGATCGCCGATCTGGAAGGCCTTGCGCCCATGAGTATGACGGTGCCCACGCCGACCCACGCGTCCAACACCCGCCCGCCCCTTGTGCCCGAGCCGCCGGCCGCCCGCGCCGAGGGGACGGCCTGGACCTGGGCGGTGGCGCTGGCCCTGTGTGCCGCGTACGGCGCCGTGTCCGTACGCCTGCACCAGCGGATGCTGTCCACCGGCTACGACCTGGGTATCTTCGAGCAGGCCGTGCGTTCCTACGCGCAAGGTCACCTGCCGGTGGCGGAGTTGAATGACCCGGGATTCACCCTTCTCGGCGACCACTTCTCCCCCGTACTGGCGTTACTGGCCCCCTTCTATCGGTTGTGGCTGACTCCGGTGACCCTTCTGCTGGCCCAGGCGGTGCTCCTGGCGGTCTCGGTGGTCCCGCTGGCCCGTTTCGCGCAGCGCGTGCTGGGCCGTCCCGCCGCCGTCGTGACGGCACTGCTGTACGGCACGTCCTGGGGCATCGCCAGCGCGGTCGGCTTCGACTTCCACGAGGGCGCCTTCGCCGTACCCCTCCTGGCGTTCGGCCTCGTCGCAGTGGCCGAGGGCCGGTGTCGCGCGGCGGCAGCCTGGGTGGTGCCGCTGTTGTCGGTCAAGGAGGACATGGGGCTGACGGTGGCCGCCATCGGCTGTGTCATGGTCTGGCGCGGGTATCCGCGGCCGGGCGCCGTCCTGGCCGCGGTCGGCATGGTGGGCAGCGCGCTAGAGATCCTGGTCGTTGTACCCGCCGTGAATCCGCAGGGGGACTTCGCCTACTGGGGCCAACTGCCGACCGCCGGGGCGGAAGGCGGGAGTCCGTTGGACGTGTTGCGCCACTACACCGTGGGCGTGATCACGCCCGAACCCAAGGCGATCATGCTGCTGACGCTGTTGGCGCCCATGGCCTTTCTCGCTCTGCGCTCGACTCTGATATGGGTCTGCGTCCCCGACCTGGCGTGGCGGCTGCTGTCGGACAACCCCGCGTACTGGGGGACCGGCTTCCACTACAGCGCCGTGCTCATGCCGATCGTGTTCGTCGCGTTCCTCGAGGCCCTGCGGTACGCGGACGTCCGTCAGCGCCGGTATTCCCTGGCCGTCGGAGGCGCGGTGACGGCTCTGCTGCTGCCGCAGTTCCCGCTCGTGCAAATTTTCCAGACCAACACCTGGAGGACTGACCCGCGTGTGGCGCAGGCCCACCGCGTCCTGGAACGCATCCCCACTGGGGCGACCGTAGCCGCTTCCAACCGGCTCGTGCCGCACCTGACGGACCGGGCGCAGGTGACGGTGTTCGGGTTTCCCGGCAGTCGTCCCGACCCGCAGTGGATTGTCGTCGACACCGCCACCCCGCAGGGATGGCCCAACTCGCCGGAGAGGGAACGGCGGTTGCTCGACGCCGCACGCGCACACGGCTACCTGACCGTGCTGGACCGCAACGGCTACCTCCTGCTGCGCCGCCGATGACGTACTAGAAACGGCGTAGCAGAAATGACGTGCCGGACAGTGGCGGCGCGCCGGCCACGGCGCGACCGCACAGCGGCTCATGAGGCCCACGAAGGAGGCTGCCGCGTATGCGAATCCTGTTGATCGAGGACGAGAAGGACCTCGCCGAAGCCCTGCACACGGGGCTGACGGCGGAGGGCTACATCGTCGACATAGCCAACGACGGGCACGAGGGGCTGTGGATGGCCCGCACCGGCGACTACGCGCTGATCGTGCTGGACCTGATGCTGCCGGGCCTCAGCGGCTACCGGGTGTGCGCCCAGTTGCGCCGCGAGGAGATCACCACCCTCATCCTGGTGCTCACCGCCAAGGACGGCGAGTACGACCAGGCCGAGGCGCTGGACACCGGCGCCGACGACTACCTGGTCAAGCCTTTCTCGTACGTCGTCCTGGTCGCCTGGCTGAGGGCCCTGCTGCGTCGCTCCTCCTCGGCGGCGCCACTGATCCTGACCGTGGGGGACCTCACCGTCGACCCGGCCTCCCGCACCTGCCGACGGGCCGGGAGCCGCGTCGAGCTCAGCCCGCGCGAACTCGCTATCCTGGAGGTGCTCGCCCGCCGGCCCGGACAGGCGGTGTCCAAGGCCGAGTTGCTGCACCACGCCTGGCCCGGCGAGGCCGTGGACCCCAACCTCGTCGAAGCCCGCGTCAGCTCTCTGCGCCGGAAGATCGACACCGTGTTCCGGCGGCAGTCCCTGCAAACGGTGCGCGGCGCCGGGTACCGACTGGTGGACGACCGTGAACAGCGAGCGTGACGACCGACACAGCGGTTGGCGGTGGCGGTGGCGGTGGCGGTGGTCGTGGCGGTGGCCATGGCCACGGTCGGTGCGCGCCCGCTCCGCCCTGGCCGCCGCGGCCGCCGCCGCGGCGGTCCTGGCCACCACCGGCGTCTGGGCGCACACCACACTGCACCGCCAGCAGGTCGGCGCCACCCATGCCCAGGCCGAGAGCCAGATGGAACGAGTGCTGGATCAGCTCTACCGGGGTGCGCTGCCCGGCGGCTTCGGCCCCCTGCCCTACGAAGTGGTCATCTCCGGCCGGTCGGCCTCCGGCGGCGCCAGCAGCGACCTGGACGAACTCGGCTCGCGGCAGAGGCACTTACTGCCCGCGCCCACCCGTTGGGACCCATGGACGATACGCACCGTCCACCTCCCGCACCCGCCCGGCACCCCGCGGACCGCGCTCACCGGCCGCACCGTCCAGGCGCTGACCGCCGACATCCAGGCCCGCGATCTCGGACACGACAAGGCCGTCAGCATGGCCATCGCCGACGACGGACTGCTGCGCGTGTACGTGCTGCTGACCTCCCCCGAGGCGGACCACGTCATGGAATCCGCCGACCGCGTCGTGCTCATGACCGGCGTCGTCGGTGTCGTCCTGGTCGCCGTCGCCGCGCACACCGCGACCCGCCTGGCCCTGCGTTCCGTCAAGGCGATCCGCACCCGCACCGCCCAGGTCACCGCCAGGCAGCCCCGGGAACGCGTCGACGTGCCCGACACCCGGGACGAGATCGCCGCCCTGGCCCGCACCATCAACGCCACCCTGGAACGCCTGGACGCGGCGGCGACCCTGCAGCAGCGCTTCGTCGCCGACGCCGCGCACGAGCTTCGCAGCCCGCTCACCACACTCCTGACCAGCCTGGAGGTCGCGCTGGCCTATCCCGACCGCACGGACTGGCCGACCGCGGTGGCCACTGCCGCACGTCACACCCGCCGTCTGCGGTCCCTCACCGAGGACCTCCTGCTCCTGGCCCGTCTGGACGCCGACGCACCCGGCACCGCTGCCACGTCAGTCGACCTGTCGGCCCTCGCCCAGCGGCTCGCCCACGAACGCGAGCAGGCGGAAGGACACCCCGATGTCCGTCCCGACACCCCCGGACCGGCATTTGTCTCCGGCAGGCCGCAGGAACTGGAACGACTGCTGCGCAACCTCCTCGACAACGCGGTACGCCATGCGACGCACAGCGTGCGTCTCACCGTCCGCGTCGAGGGGGACCGGGTCGTCACCTCGGTGTGCGATGACGGTCCGGGCGTTCCCGCAGCCGATACCGAAAGGATCTTCGAGCGGTTCACCCGCCTGGACGACCACCGTGCCCGCACCTCGGGCGGGACCGGCCTGGGACTGGCCATCGCCCGCGAACTCGCCCATCGCCACAGCGGCACACTTAGAGGTCGTCTCATTTGGTGAGTCGGCGGTAGCAGATAAGGGTGCAGGCGATGCTGGTGAAGGCTAGGAAGTGCTCGGCTTTGCGTTCGTAGCGGCGGTGCAGTCGACGGCAGCCGGCAAGCCAGGCCATGGTGCGTTCGATTGTCCAGCGGTGTCGGCCGAGTCGCTGGGAGGACTCGATGCCTTTGCGGGCGATCCGGTGGGTGATTCCGCGTGAGCGGAGCCAACGTCGCAGGTGGTCGTAGTCGTAGCCCTTGTCCGCGTGCAGCTTGGCGGGCCGGCGGCGGCGTGGTCCGCGGCGGGAGCGGATCGGCGGGATGCCTCGCACGAGGGGTTCGAGGGCTTGGCTGTCGTGCAGGTTCGCGCCGGAGATGCCGATGGAGAAGGGCAGACCGGTCCGCTCGGTGATCAAGTGGATCTTCGACCCTTTCTTGCTCCGGTCTACAGGATTCGGACCCGTCAGCTCCCCCCTTTCAGGGCCCGCATGTTCACCGAGTCGATCGCACAGCGGGACCAGTCCAACTCGCCGCGAGCACCCAGTTCGTCCAGGACCAGGCGGTGGAGCTTGGCCCAGACCCGGGCCTTGCTCCACTCGCTGAACCGCCGGTGGGCCGTCGGCCCCGAAGGCCCGAACGAAGGAGGCAACTGCCGCCAAGTACAGCCCGACGTGGACACGAAGACGATCGCCGCCAGAACCTCGCGGTCTCCGTGCCGCCGTCGGCCACCGCCCTGCGGCCGCGAGGGAGCGGGCGGCACCACCCGCACGAACAGCTCCCACAACTCATCCGGCGCCAGACGCTCAACGATCCCCACGACGCCAGACTATCGAACATCCCCAAATGAGACGAGTTCTAACGCTCGGCTCGGACGGCCCGGGAGCCTGCTTCGTCGTCCGCCTGCCCGGCGGCGCGGACGAGCCGTGACCGGCGATCGATCCCCCGGCATCGTCCACGCGTGCCTGACCCGGCAGATCCTCATGCTCGCCGACCGGGCCTGCCAGGGTGCCAGCGCCACCGTCCGCAGCCCCTGCTACGGCCGTGACCTGCCCGAGTGCTACCAGCAGTACAACCGCGACCACGCCGGCCTGCGCGCCTGCGGCGAACGCGCTGTCGCCCGCCTCAAGTCCTGGCGCCTGTTGCGGCGAGCACGCTGCTCGACCAACCACGTCGGCAGGACCGTGGCAGCCGTGCACACCCTCTTGACCTGCCAATAATCAGGATGAAAGAGGTTCAAGTGACGAATTCCGCAGCGAAATACGCAAGTTGCGCATGAGGCAGTCGATGGGGCGCGTCGGCTCTTGTTACGATAATGCCGCCGCGGAAAGCTGGTTCGCCATCCTGAAAGCGGAGATCGGGACGACCATGTGGGAGACCCGCGAGGCCGCCCGGGCCGACGTTTTCCGCTACGTCGAGGTCGAGTACAACCGCAGCCGGCTCCGTCGGCACCCCGACTACGGGGACGTCACCCCGCTCGAAACGAGATCCTTGCTCAGGCAGAGCCTCGTCCCGGCAGCGTAAACACCCGCTGTCCAGTTCGCGGGGGGAACTTCACACGATGATTTCCTCATCGACGAGGACGCCCGCACCGTGACCTGCCCCGCCGGACAGACCAGCATCTCCTGGGCCCACACCCATACCCGGCACGGCGCCCCGATTATCCAGGCGCGCTTCTCCGCAGGCACCTGCCGCCCCTGCCCGCTACGGGAGAAGTGCACCACCTCGCTGAACATCACGTGGGGGCGGGCCCTGACCCTGCGCGAGCCCCGTCAGCGTGCAGCCCTGCAACAGCGACGCCGTGAACAGGGCACCGAAGCCTGGCGCACCCGTTACCGGGCCCGCGCCGGAATCGAGTCGACCATGCACCAGATCGTCCACCGCACCGGCACCCGCCGCACCCGCTACCGAGGCACCGACCGCACCCACCTCGGCCACTGCCTGGCCGCCACCGCGATCAACCTCATCCGCATCGACGCCTGGGAACACGGCACCCTTCCTGAACCGACCCGCTCCACCCACCTCAGCCGACTCCTCGACCCCCACCACTCGAAATGAGAGATCCCCAACGGGGTCCTCCAGCCGAGGAGCAGGTCAAGTGCTTCATCTAACAGATTGAGCTTCTTCAGCGGCCCCTCCGTCGAGTGATGAACCCCCGGGTGTTGACGATGTCGACGAGCAGGGCGCCTACGCCGTGCTGCCGCGAACCGCTGCCCTGGGCGTCACTCGATCGGTGGCCCTTCTGAGAAGGCTCAGTGTTCGGCATCCTCCTCATTCTCTTCTCGTCCAGCCGGACCACGCCGTACCGAACCGGGCGCGTTCCACTCCTGCCGCGTGCTGGCCCGGGCCCGGGCCAGCACCGAGGACTGCAGCTGGTAGGGCACGGACGTCACCATGATGCCCGGCGTGAACAGCAGACGGCCCTTGAGGCGCAGCGCGCTCTGGTTGTGCAGCAGGTGCTCGTACCAGTGGCCGACCACGTACTCCGGGATGATCACCGACACCGCGTCCCGCGGCGACTCCTTGCGCAGGCTCTTGACGTACTCGATGATCGGCCGCGTGATCTCGCGGTAGGGCGAGTCCAGCACCTTCAGCGGTACGTCGACCCCGCGCCGCTCCCACTCCTCGCGCAGCGCCTTGGTCTCCGCCGCGTCGACGTTGACGGTCAGCGCCTCCAGCGAGTCCGAGCGCATCAGCTTGGCGTAAGCGAGGGCGCGCAGCGTCGGGCGGTGGATCTTGGAGATCAGGACGACGGAGTGGATGCGGGAGGGCCGAACGCTGTCGTCGCTCGGGCCCTCGGGAGCCGCGATCTCGGAGGCGACCCGGTCGTAGTGCTTACGGATGGCCGTCATCGTCGCGTAGAAGATGCACATGCCCAGCAGCGCCACCCAGGCACCGTGCGTGAACTTCGTGACCAGGACGACGACCAGCACCAGGCCGGTGAAGAAGGCGCCAAAGGTGTTGATGGCGCGCGAGCGCAGCATGTGCCTGCGCTTGGCCTGGTCCTTCTCGACCGCGAGGTGGCGGTTCCAGTGCCGGACCATGCCGGTCTGGCTGAGCGTGAAGGACACGAACACGCCGACGATGTAGAGCTGGATCAGCCGGGTCGAGTCGGCGCCGTAGATCCACACCAGGAGTCCGGCCGCGCCGGCCAGCAGCACGATGCCGTTGGAGAAGGCGAGGCGGTCGCCGCGGGTGTGCAGCTGGCGCGGGAGGTAGCGGTCCTGGGCGAGGATCGAGCCGAGCAGCGGGAAGCCGTTGTACGCGGTGTTCGCGGCGAGGAACAGCACCAGCGCGGTGGCCGCGGCCAGCACGACGAACAGGAAGCTGCCCTTGCCGAAGACGGCCTCGGCGACCTGGGAGATCACCGGGTTCTGGACGTAGCCGGAGCCGATCGCGACGCCGTTGTGGATCAGGTCGGTGGCCGGGTTCTCGGCCATGCGGACCTTGGTGACCATGGCCAGCGCGATGATCCCGCAGAACATGGTGACGGCCAGCAGGCCCATCGCCGCGAGGGTGCTCGCCGCGTTCTTCGACTTCGGCTTGCGGAAGGCCGGCACACCGTTGGAGATCGCCTCGACGCCGGTGAGCGCGGCACAGCCGGAGGAGAAGGCGCGCAGCATCAGGAAGACCAGGGCGAAGCCGGCCAGGCCCTGATGCTCGGCCTTGATCTCGTACGACGCGGTCGGCGCCTGCATGGTGTCGCCGAGCACGAGCCCGCGGAAGGCGCCCCAGGCGATCATGACGAAGACGCCGCCGACGAAGACGTACGTCGGAATGGCGAACAGCGAGCCGGACTCCTTCACCCCGCGCAGGTTCATCAGCGTCAGCAGCACGATCACCGCGATCGCGCACAGCACCTTGTGCTCGACCACGAACGGGACCGCCGAGCCGAGGTTCTCGATGCCGGAGGCGATCGACACGGCGACGGTCAGGACGTAGTCGACGAGCAGAGCGCTGGCGACGGTGAGGCCCGCCTTGGAGCCGAGGTTGGTCGTGGCCACCTCGTAGTCCCCGCCGCCGCTGGGGTAGGCGTGCACGTTCTGCCGGTAGGAGGCGACGACGGTGAACATCAGCACGACGACCGCGAGGGCGATCCAGGGGCTGTAGTGGTACGCCGACACGCCCGCGATGGACAGGACCAGCAGCACCTCTCCGGGGGCGTATGCAACGGAGGACAGCGGGTCGGAGGCGAAGACGGGTAGGGCGATGCGCTTCGGCAGGAGCGTTTCGCCCAGCCGGTCACTACGCAGAGCCCGCCCGATCAGCACATGCTTTAGATCTGACATCAGTTGAGCCTTGCTCCTCAATACATTCATAATGCATTTATCGTTCACAGGTTCTGAACTTCTTCAGCAGTCGCACCTCGGAGTGATGAGCATGCCGGTGACATAGGTGGTGGCCGGCGCGGCTTATCCCGGACGGCGAGCTCACGCTTGCTGCGGCCCCCGTGGCCGGCTCCGTCGTGCCGGGCCGTCGCCGCTGGCCGCCGTCTGTCCTTCTGCGTGGGGCAACGGGCGCGAAGCGGGATCGGTTCACCGCGTTTCCGCAAGACCGGGCGGACCGACCTGTCGTCCACGACCTGGCGGTGATGAACTGCTCTGCCTGGCCCGGGCGTTGCCCTGAGCGGCCCGCGCGTCGCACTTGAACCGGAAGCATAGGGTGCGAATGTATGTTGGAGCCAGGGGACCGCACAGGGCGCGGGTTGCCGCTACGGAGGTCCGCTGGGGTGGCGATCCCACCTCGTCCTCCGCCGTCGTGGCTCACGCCCCTTCGCCGGCTCGTCGACGTCATCGGGTCTGTCCTTCGTTCCCCTTGGCCATGTACCACGCAGCGGGGCTGTCTGTTGGAGTCGCGTACGAGCCGCCTGGAAAGGAGAGAATGGTGGACGGCATACGCTTTTCGGTACTGGGGCCAGTCCGCGCGTGGCGTGGACCGGACGAGATCGATCTCGGGTCGCCGCAGCAGCGGGCACTGCTGTCCGTGCTGCTTCTCGCCGAGAACGCACCGGTACCGAACAGCGACTTGATCGACGCGGTGTGGGGTACCCGGGCGCCCGCCTCGGCGCCAGCCGTCGTCCGGACGTATGTACACCGGTTGCGCAAATCCCTGAAGGACAGCGGCGGCCCCGCCGGTGCGGAGATAGCCTCCACCGGCGACGGATACCGGCTGATTGTCGGCAAGGAGGCCCTCGACCTGCACGTCTTCCGGGAATTGGCCGTCGAGGCCGAGCAGGCGCGCCGATCGGGGGACACAGTGGCCGCACTCGACTGTCTTCAACGGGCTCTCAAGCTCTGGCACGGCAGCGCGCTGTCCGGTGTGCGCGGCGAGTACGCGAGGTCCCAGCGGGTCCGGCTCGGCGAGATGCGGCTGTCGGCGCTGCTTGCCCAACTGACGCTGAAGCTCGGCCTGGGGGCGCACGAGCAGGTGGCCGCGGAACTGACCGCGCTGGTCGCCGAGCATCCGCTGGACGAACGCCTCCGTGAACTGCGCATGCTCAGCCTGTACCGCTCGGGCAGGCAGGCGGCGGCTCTCGACGTCTACCAGGAGACACGGCTGCTTCTGGCGGACGAGCTGAATGTCGGCCCCGGTGCCGGACTTCGGTCCCTGTACGAGCGCATCCTGCGCGCGGACGCCGAGTTGCTCGCGCCGCCGAGCGCACCGGAGCCTGCTCCGCCTTTGCCCTCACTCGCGCTCCCCGCCGCGGTGGCGGCACCGGAGCCGGCTTCGCCATCACTCCCTGCCGTGGTGGCGCATCTCCCCCCAGATCTGGGGGTGTTCGCCGGGCGGACTGCGGAGCTGGACAGCGTGATGCAGCTGTCCCCGCAGGGGACAGTGGTCATCAGCGCAGTCGCCGGAATGGCCGGCGCCGGCAAGACCGCCTTCGCGGTGCACTGGGCGTGGAAGGTCGCCGACCGTTTCCCCGACGGACAGTTGTACCTCAACCTCCGCGGTTTCGATCCGGCCGATGCCCCCGTGGCACCCGACTACGCGCTGCGGAGTCTGCTGGAGTCCCTGGGGGCCGCCCCCCAGGGTCTGCCCCACGACGTCGACTCGCTGACAGCGAAGTACCGGACTCTCCTCGCGGGCAAACGGGTCCTGGTCCTGCTGGACAACGCCCGCGACGCGATGCAGGTACGGCCGCTGCTGCCGGGCACACCCGGTTGTCTGGTCATCGTCACCAGCCGCAACCAGCTGACCGGACTGATCGCCGTGGACGGTGCCACTCCCCTGAACCTGACCGTCCTACCCGAGGACGAGGCCCGCGCGCTGCTCTCGCGCAGGCTCGGGGAGCAGCGGGTCGCGGCGGAGCCGGATGCCGTAGCGCAGATCATCGCGCGGTGCGCTCGGCTGCCCCTGGCCTTGGCGGTGGCCGCCGCCCGCGCCGCCGCCCGTGGCACCCTCCCGCTCGCGGTGATCGCGGAGGAACTGCGGGACAGTGCGAAGAGTCTGCACGTCTTCCACGAGGGCGGCGATCCCTCCGCTGACGTACGCGCCGTCTTCTCATGGTCGTACCAGGCGCTCTCCTCCGACGCGGCCCGTCTGTTCCGCCTGCTCGCGCTGCACCCCGGTCCCGACGTCACGGTGGCCGCGGCGGCCAGCCTCGGCGGGCATCTCATGCCGTACGCACGGCAGTTGCTGTCCGAACTGTTCCAGGCACATCTCCTGAACGAAGAGACCCTGGGCCGCTACTTCCTCCACGACCTGCTCCGTGCCTACGCGACCGAGCTGACCGACGGCGTCGATTCGCCCGAGGAGGCGCGGGCCGCTCGGCACCGCATGTTCGATCACTATCTCCACATGGCGTTCCGGAGGGCTGAACTGGCGGGTCCAGCACGCGCGTTGATCGGCCTGGCCCCTCTGTTGGAGGGCGTCGTCGTCGATGATGAGGCCATGGACCTGGCCGGTGCGATGCGCTGGTTCGATGTCGAGCGGGCGACGCTGCTGCTGTGTGTGCAGGAGGCTGCCACGCACAGGCACGACGTCCACACCTGGCAGCTCGCGTGGGCCATGGCGCCGTATCTCCATCTGCGCGGGCTGTGGCGGGAGGAGGAGAACGTCAACCGGGCAGCCCTGGAGGCGGCACGCCGGCTAGGGGACCACACCGCCCAAGGCTACGCCCACCGCGGTCTCATCATCGCCATGGCGGGGTACGGCCGTTTCGACGAAGCGGCTGCGCACGCCCGGGAGGCCATCGCGTGCTTCTCCCGGGCTGGGGACACCAGGGCCACCGCGGAGAGCTACGGCACCCTCGCCTGGGCCACCGAACGGCAGGGGGACCTGCACGCGGCCCTGACTGCGGCGCGGAGGTCCCTGGCTCTGTTCCGCGCCCTCGACACCAGTGGTGACGACCGCGCGCAGACGGCCGTGGCCTTCACGCTCAACACCGTCGGGTGGATCCTGATCGCGATCGGCCGGTACGAGGAGGCGCTGCGGCACTGCCAGGAGGCACTGGACCTGTGCGTCGAGCTGGGCGACGAGTCCAACGCGGCGATCATCTGGGACAGCGTCGGCCTCGCGCAGTACCACCTCGGACAGTACGGGGAGGCGGTCACCAGCCTCACCACCTCCCTCGCCCTCGACCAGAAGAACGGGGGCAGTCCCTGGCTGATCGCCGGGACACTCATGCGGCTCGGGGACGCGCACCTGAGCCTCGGCGATCCGGAACCGGCGCGGGCCGCCTGGTCCGAGGGCCTGGAGATCTTGGACCAGCTGAGCCCCTCGGACATCCAGCAGACGCGCATCAGGGATCTGCCCGAGGACACCGCACCGGGGGCCGTCTTCGCGGACGCCTGATCCGGTGCCCGATCGCCTGCCCGTAGACCTTTGTCGGGCCGACGGATTCCCGCTCTTCGCCAGGCTGCTGGGCCGTCGGGCCGCCGAGAATGTCGGCGGCCCGACAAGGGGGTTCGAGGGCAGCCTAAGCGCCAGGGTTACAGCTGCCAGTGGCGGCGGACACCCGGTGGAAGTCGCCGTACCCCGAAGGGACGTGGCGCACCGCCGTCTGCTCGTCGGGGTCCCCCTCGTGCACGGAGAACACGAGGGGGAAGGGAGCACGGCAGGCGACGCGAGAGCAACTGCCCCCACAGCGGGATGGTGACCCGCCGGGCCTCCTCGAGAATGGCGCCGGGTACGAAGCTGCCGGCGTAGAGGTTGGCCGCCACGACGTGCGGCCCGACCGCCGCGAGCCGGACGCTGATGGAGATACGCCTCAGTCCGCCGAGCTGGTGGTGGCCGGTAGATCAGCCGCGTTCGCCAGGCTTGTAGCAGTTCAGGACAGCGATGGAGATCCGGCGGCGAGAGCGGCCGCGGACCTGGATGACGGGGGTGTGCCCGCAACAGGCCCAGGTGTGTGCGGTCGGCCGCGTCATCGAGAAGCCGGACTCGTCCTCGAAGGCGATCCATGCGTTGAGCGCCGCCGCGTCCCTTCCACCTGCGGCCAGGTCTCCTTCACCCAGCCGCAGATCGCCTCCTCGTCGCGTTCTACGGCATGCTCGACAGCGCCCGATCACCCGCCGTTCGTGGAGTGCTGGGCTGAAGCCCGGTGGCCGCCTGCCGGGTCGAGCTGGCGGCCACCGAAGGGGCGTTCGTCCGTGGCGGTCGGAGACAGGGCTCTGACAGGCGCGTTGGTCGGCGCAGGATTCGATCAGGCGACGGTCATGTAGATCGAGGTGAACGAGTCGTTGTACACGCCGGCGAGGGAGTAGATGCCCGTGTAAGGCGGCAGGGACCAGGAGAGGCCCTGGTAGTTCGAGTTCGTGTAGAGCGTCGCCCGCATCGGGGAGTTGTTGTAGACCGACGAGATGTTGTCGTTGATCAGGGACCCGTCGGTGAACTTCAGGTCGTTCTTCTGGATGGTGACGTACTTGTTGGCGGGGAAGGAGTAGGAGGCACCCGAGTAGCCGCCGTCCTTCCAGGTGCAGAGAGTGGTGGCCGAGCAGGTGGGGGTGACCGCGGCCGAGGCGGTGGGTGCGAGGGTGGCCGCGGCACCGACCGCGAGAGCCGTGGCGGTGAGAATACCGACGATCGGACGCTTCACTTCAATCCTCCAGAGAAAAGGGTGCGGACTGTCGACGGTCGCACTGTCCGCGGTTGCACATTCAGAGTGCCGACGGAGGGCGGCCAGGTCATAGAAAGTCGGCGCCAATTTTGCGGGCCGCGAGCAGTTCGCAGCCTCGCTGGACTGGCGCGTGTTTCCGATCGGACGGCACAGTCTTTCTATCTCCCGGGCCCGGCATCGGGCTACGGTCACCGTGTACGCATTCTCTGTATTTACGGCTGTGCGTGCACGTGATGAGAGATACCTCTTTCGTATGTGACTGGTGATTCTTGATGGCGGGCGTCCGTTTCGTTCAGCGGCACTGGTTGTCCTCGCTCATGGCGACGGGCCTGAGCCTCACCGCCTTGGCGGGCTGTACGGCTTCTGAAGGGACTGCGTCCGAGGGCGGGGCGGCGGAGAGGCTACACGCGCGCATGACGCGGACCCTGCAGGACCTCCTCCCCGCGGGCGGGAGCACGGTGCAGCAGCAGAAGGAGAGCGGTGCGGGACCCGCGACCGGGACACCCCCCTACGTGGAGGTCAACTTCCGCGAGGGAGGCAGGGAGGCGAAGGTCAGCGTGGCGCTCACCCGATGGGGGGCGTCTGCGCCTCCGCCCTGCCCGGACACGGCGTACTTCCCCTACAGCCGGTGTACGGAGTCGACGAGGACCGACGGCTCCCGGGTCGCCGTCGATAGGTCGCCGGAGAGTCCGGACCGGCCGTCCGGCGCGAAGGCGGTCACCGTCACCTGGATCGCTGCGAACGGTGACCAGGTCGCCGTACGGCAGAGCCGCCCGTCCGGCGATGGAGCCGCCACCGCGGCTCACCCCCCCGGGCTTCCGCTGACCCAGGCTCAACTCACCGCGATAGCCGTCTCCGCGCGGTGGGGGAAACTGCACTCCCTCCTGCCTCGGCCCAAGCCCTCGACGCCCGAGCCGGTCGCCGCCATGACCGGCCCGCGGATCGCGAAGCTCCTCACTTCGCTGCTGCCTGCCGGAATGCACGCGTCCGGTCCGGGGGGCTCGGACGGGTTCGGGCATATCGTCGTCGACGACGGAAAGGGGAAAAGCCTCGTCGCCGCGAATGTGCAGAAATGGGATCCGGAAGACCCGGGCATCACGAAGATTTTCACGGACGCGCGGACACTTCCCGACGGGACGAAGGCGACAGCGTCCGAGAGACCCGCTCCCGGAAACGGGAAAGGAGCTGTGCAGTTGACCTACGACACCGTTCGCGAGGACGGGTTCCGTGTCGTCATCATGGCAGTCAACGCGCCAGCCTACGGAATTCCAGCAGACCGGGAAAAACCGGCTCTTGATACTGGACAGCTCAAGACGATGGCACTCTCCAAAGCCTGGCGGACCGCCGCGAACCACGCGGACGGGGACCGAGCCGGTTGATCCCCGCCCGGATCGTCGGTCAGTCTCGGCAGCTGTAGTTCTTGATCGTTGACGGATTCGTGCTGGTGAGCGGCCTGATGGGGTGCCCGCGGGAACGAGTACGGCCACCGCGATGATGATCGTCTGTGACAACAGATCAGGACGCGGTGGCCGTGGGCGCCACGATAGCCGGTGGGGTGTGGAGCGAGTGTTTCAGGGCGGCGATGGCGGCGATGGCGGCGGTGGCCGCCTGCTTCCCGCGACGGGAGTCGCGGCTGCTGGCCAGGGACATGGCCGAGGCGATGCTGACGGGGCTCGAGACCCGCAACTGCTGGACGCTCGCTGAGGCGTTGGGGCACGCGTCGCCGTCCCGGCTGCAGCACTTCTTGTCCCGCGGCGTGTGGGATCACGACGCCGTGCGCGACCGGACGGCCACCTGGGCGGCCGGTGAACTCGCGGATGACGACGCCGTGTTGATCGTGGACGAGACGGGGGACGAGAAGTCCTCCACCGACGCCGTCGGGGCGGCAAGGCAATACTCCGGTGCGCTGGGCGGGATCGGTCTGTGCCAGGTCGCCGTCCATCTCACCTACGCCTCCGCACGTGGCCATGCCCCGATCGACCGGGCCCTGTACCTGGGCGCCGACTGGGCCGCCGACGAAGAACGCCGCCTGCTCACCCACGTCCCCGACGACGTGGACTTCGCCACCAAGCCCGAACTTGCTGCCGCCATGCTCACCCGGGCCCGACAGCTGGGCCTGCGTGCACGCTGGTTCGCCGGCGACGAGGTCTACGGCGGGCGCGAACTGCGCCGCAGTGCTCGCCGGCTCGGCTTCGACTACGCCCTGTCGGTCCGCGCCGATCACCAGGTCACCACCCCGGGTGGCCGCTTCACCGCGACCACCCTGGCCGCACGGCTGCCCCGGCGGGCATGGATGCGGATGCTCACCGGTCACGGCCTGAAGGGCGACCGCCACTACGACTGGACCTGGACCGACATCCAGAGCGACGACGCCCCCGACACCGAGGACGACGGGACATCCGTCCTGGTCGTGCGCCGACACCGCTTCACCGGCGAACTCTCCTTCTACCGCTGCTACTCCACCCGACCCGTCACCCTTGCCGGCCTCATACACATCATCTGCACCAGATGGCAGGTCGAAGAGGACTTCCAGCTGGCCAAGGGCGTCACCGGACTCGACCAGGGCCAGACGACCTGCTGGAACTCCTGGATGCGTTGGACCCTGATCAGCATCCTGGCCACCGCCGTCCTGGCCGTCACCCGCGCCCGCACCGCGACCACCACCATGGCCGTCGGCCTCATCCCGGTCAGCGCACGCGAGCTGCTGACCATCCTGCGGGCAACCACCCTGCCCCCGCTCCGCCACGACATCGGCCATGTCCTGCACTGGTCCGCCTGGCGACGCCGTCACCAGGCCATCGCGCAAGCCTGCCACCGGCGCTGGAACAACGTCACCGCCGCCGCGACCACATGACACCACCATGACGATCAAGAACTACAGCTGCCGGGACAGAGTCACGAACCAGACGACTCACTGATCGACTTCACGGAAATCTTGACTGAGCCAGGATTCAACCGCCGCCGACACTGACTCCGGGGCGGAAATGCGAAAGTGCCTTCCTGACCTGGGACGATGAACCTTGCTGAGGGGTTCTGTCGGTCCAGGCGGAGGACACTTTCTACGTGCAGGCTATCGGGTTGCGTCCCAAGGTCCATGTCACTGCTGATGGTTCGGGGGTGGTCGGGCATGCCGGGGCACGGTTGCTGGCGGATCTCGCCGATGCCACCGGGCTGAGCGCCGCGTACTCCGCCGCTCTCAGGCCGCTTCGGCCGCGTGGGACCGGGCATGATCCGGGCCGGATCGCCACCGACCTGGCGGTGATGCTCGCCGACGGCGGCGAGGCCATCGCGGACCTGGCCGTACTGCGGGACCAGGCAGGGGTGTTCGGCCCCGTCGCCTCGAACCCGACGGCCTGGCGGCTGCTCGCCGACACCGACGAGAGGACACTGGCGTCGCTGCGCTCGGCCCGCGCCCAGGCCCGGGAAGTCGCCTGGCTGCAGGCCGCGGAGTACGGCGAGGGCATACCCGCAGCCCGGGCCGCGGGACGCATTCTGCCCGGGCTGGTCCTGGACCTCGACGCCACGCTGGTCACCTGCCACTCGGAGAAGGAGCAGGCCGCCCCGACCTATAAGGGCGGCTTCGGCTTCCACCCATTGCTGTGCTTCCTGGCCAACACCGGCGAGGCACTGGCTGGCCGGCTGCGGCCAGGGAACGCCGGTGCCAACACCGCCGCCGACCACGTCACGGTGCTCGACCAGGCGCTCGCGCAGATCCCCGACGCCCACCGGCACGGCACCGACATCCTGATCCGCACCGACAGTGCCGGATCCGCGAAAGCCTTCCTCGCCCACGTCCGCGACGTGCGGAAACGAGGAATCCGTACCTTCTTCTCGGTCGGATACGCCATCACCGAGCCGGTCCGCCGCGCTGTCCGGGCCATGCCCGACTGCCTCTGGCATCCCGCCCTCAACCAGGACGGGACGCTGCGTGATGGCGCCGAGGTCACCGAGCTGACCGGCATGGTCGACCTGACCGGCTACCCCGTCGGCACCCGCATCATCGCGCGCCGGGAACGTCCGCACCCCGGAGCCCAGCTGTCCCTGTTCGATCAGGACGAGGGCCTGCGCCACCAGGTGTTCCTCACCGACACCCCGTACTGCGATGGCGGCTCCACCCAATTCCTGGAGGTCCGTCACCGCGGGCATGCATGCGTCGAGGACCACATCCGGTGCGGCAAGACCACCGGCTTCGGCCGCTTCCCCTCCCGCGACTTCGCCATCAACGCCGTCTGGCTCGAACTCAGCCTCGCGGCGATCGATCTGCTGGCCTGGATGCGTGTCCTGCTGCTGGGCGGCGAACTCGCCGCTGCCGAGCCGAAGAAGCTCCGCTACCGGCTGCTGCACGTCGCCGCACGCCTCACCCGCGGCGGCCGCCGTCTGCGCTTGCGGATATCGGCGACCTGGCCCTGGAGAAACGAACTGGCCACAGCCTTCCACCGCCTCGCCGCACTGCCCCGTCCCACCGGCTGACCGGCAAACGCCGCCCGCCACGACCCGAAGGACCCTGGAGAACCCGACCACCGCGCCGGGACTCCGCCATGCCCGAGCACCGAAATCACCTCGGCCACCCGGCAGTTACCCCTCGGCGACGCCTCATCACCCCAACCGAAACGGCGAGGCTTATGCGTGCGCGATGCTGCGCACCGAGGGGAGAACTCTCCCTTCCGCATCCGCTCTTGAGCCCTTCACGCTGGGTGAACCGGTGCTCGGTGCGGTGCGCACTCTGCACGGCGATGCGCACCACCGTGCGGTGAGTGCCCTGCACCGTGCGCACCGGACCGGGAGTGAACCGCACCGGTGCGCACCGCTGGTGGAGAAGTGCGTTGCGTTGTGCACTACACATCGCACCGGTGCGCGCCACGATGCGCACTCAGGTGCGGCCGACGACATCGAGGACGACGTCGCCGGCCGCCGTCCCGACCTCTCAAACCGCAGCTAGCCCGTATCCACTGCCGATGTTGCCGCGGACGTCGGCAAGGAACTGGGAGACCTGGTCGACCTCCTGCATGCACTCGATCAGGAACCCCGCCGCGATCCAGGCGGCCTGCGCCCCGCCGCCCGCGTGGCACCACCGCTTGAGGTACCGGCTCGCCACGGCCACCAGCTGCCCGAGGACGTACCCGGACTCGCAGTCGGTGTGCCCATCGGGCACGACGCTGATGTAGTCGGCCAGCAGCAGCGCGCCGAACTCACCGACCAGCAGCGCCAGCTCCTGGCCGTCGGCATGGAACTCCGCGAGCGCTGCCTTGTCCTGCTCGCTGTCCTGGTACAGCCAGACCAGCTCCACATAGTCGGCGGCCCGCGCGATCTGCTCCGGGGCAAGCTGGGGCACCGTCGACGTCGTCGTCTCCATGACGCTTCCTCGCTGTTCGCACGCCGGGCGCCTGCTGCACCCGGCCGCTCTCTACGGTGCAGCCCCTGGCCTGTGGACAGATTTCGGAGCCGGGATGGGGCACCGCTCGTGACGTCGATCACGGACGAACCGTCTCGTCAAGGGGTGGTCAAGGGCCATAACGGACACCCTGGAGCGGTGACCGTCAGGTCGCGGACAAGGGGTGCTTTCTCACGGTGGCTTCGGCCCGTACGCCTCGCGCGTGCGGGCCGGACCTGTCACCGATCCGGCCGCGTACGGCCGGAGAATCCCGAGGACGCGACCACCGCACCCCTCCCGCCCGTCCCGCCGACGCCGCCGACCGGGTCGGGCAGTGCTGCGACAGCGGGCCCCGCAATGAGCCCTGTGGCGAGCCACGCTCCCAGCCCCGCAGTTCCGAGCCGTCGTCTGGCGGTTGTCGCTGATCAGACCCCTTGTCGCCCCGCCCCGGCCGGTTGCAACTCCTCTTCTCCCAGCACTGATGTGCCTGGAGAAGCGTCCCGGGGCCGGAAGGCGGCGGCGAAGGCCGGCGCGGGGTGCTGTCACGTTATTGCGTGGGACTTAGCCGAGGGCGTATCGGGGTGTGGTCGGCCGGGCCGGGGGTGGTGGTTCAGGCTCTGGTGGGCATACCAGTGTTATCGGTGACGTGGTCCCAGATGGTGAAGCGGAGGGTCATTTCGAAGCGGTGCTGAGCGGCGGTCATCAGGTGGCGGTGGGGCCGGAAGTGGGGTGAGATGCCGCTGAAGGCGGACAGGAAGCGTTGCGCGGCGCCGGGTGAGCGGGAAGTACTTCATGGCGCGTTCACGCTGTCGGGTGGGCTGGTGACTGTTCCCGGCCCGGTTGTTCAGCCCCTTGTGCGCCCGGTGCTCGACGGACGCCATGAGGTCGCGGTGGGCGACGCCGTAACTCTTCAGCTTGTCCGTGACCAGCACCCGCGGCACCCGGCACTGCTTCTTCATCAGCTTGGCCATGAACCGTTTCGCGGCCTTCGCGTCCCGCCTGGACTGCACGAGGATGTCCAGGACGTTGCCGTCCTGGTCGACAGCCCGCCACAGGTACTGCCGTAGCCGGTTGACCTTGATGAAGACCTCGTCGAGATGCCACTTGTCCCTGGCGTGGGGCCGGCGGCGCCGCAGGCCGTCGGCGTAGGCCTGGCCGAACTTCAGGCACCAGCGACGGATCGTCTCGTACGAGACGATCACACCGCGCCGGAGCATCAGCTCCTCGACCTCGCGGTAGCTGAGCGGGAAGCGAAAGTACAGCCACACGCAGTGCGCGATGACCTCCACCGGGTAGCAGTGGCCCTTGTACGACAGCGACGCGTTCTCCACGACAGGCCCCCCAGCCACCACCAACCCGAAGATCATCTCACCCACCGGGTCAACGTGACAGCACCCACTTCCGGCCCCACCGCCACCTGATGACCGCCGCTCAGCACCGCTTCGAAATGACCCTCCGCTTCACCATCTGGGACCACGTCACCGATAACACTGGTATGCCCACCAGAGCCTGAACCACCACCCCCGGCCCGGCCGACCACACCCCGATACGCCCTCGGCCAAGTCCCACGCAATATCGTGACAGCACCATATTGGGGAGTCCTACGAGTTCACATCCCGTACACACCCCTCTCGTAACGCGGACAAGTAGCCACGACATTCTGGATCTTGTCGTCCCGGTAGTATCGGCACGATCTGGGCAGCTGTCAGAAGGGGATGGGCTGCCTCCGGGGGAGCAGCCGTCGAGCAGCGTCCCCTCGGCACGGTCGAGGAGGCTCGTCGAACTGATGACACGATCCGAGACCGGGATACGGCCCGAGAGGCAGGCGGCACCGTCCGAGGGCCGCGCCGTGCGTATCTCCGAAGAACAGGCCCATGAGCACGTCGGGGACAAGGCCGAGAGCTCGCAGGGCAAGGCGCCCGAGAAGGCATTCGAGCAAGCCCCGGCGAAGACTCCCGGCGGCGACAGGCACCAGAACGCCCACATTGCCGAGAGCCTCGCGAATCCCCTGAAGCCCAAGGGCGCCCACCGGCAGGAGGGGCGTGCCGGTGGGCGCGGTGAAGGGGAGCGACACGGGCCGGAGATCCCTGTGGAGCCGAAGCCCGGGAGCTCCCGCCCGGTGCCGAAGAAGGTCAGGTTCACATCTGGCGTCAAGCCCGAGCCGGAGGTGAAGACCGACGACGAGGCACCGCTTGCCCCGCAGCCGCGGGCCCCCTGGTATGTCCAGGAGGGCATGCTCGGCGAGGCCGAGATCACCGACGTCCCCGGCTGGGACCACGCCACCGCCCAGGCCGCGGCGCGCGATGCGATGGCTGCGTTCGACACCTCGGGCCTGTCGGCGGCCCTGCGTACCAGGATCGAGACGCATATCGCCGCGCTGCTGCGCACCGGCAGTGATCACCCGGACCGCCCGGACGATCAGGACCAGGGCGGCGACGGCCACCAGGGCCACAGGCAGGACCAGGGCGACCGGCAGGACGCCCTCCTGCCGCAGAAACCGAAGGACGCCGAGGAATCCGCCAGTCAGTGGACCACCCTGCTGCTGCGCGGCTCGATGTTCGAGGCCGACGACCGCCTGGTGTGGGTGAAGCCGGCACTGGACCAGCCCACCTACAAGCCGCCGTCCGCCATCGCCCGCGCGGTGCGGCGCTACGGCGTGTCTTTCAACAGCACCGCGGCCGAGCAGGTGAAGGAGAAATCGTCCGGCAGCGCCCTGGAGGGCATCTCCTACTTCGCGTTCAACCTCGCCTCGGCCGCCGCTTCCACCGTTGTGAGCGGACTGCCGTTCCTCAAGGCGGACGCGGCCGGCACCAAGCGGTTCGGCACCCGGCGCAACATCATCAACGGCCGTAAGCTCTTTGTCAGCGACGCGAACGAATTCACCAGCGGCCTCAGGATGCGGGTCTTCGTGGACGGCCGTGAGCTGCGGCAACGGCCCGGCAGACAGAGCCCCGCGAAGACCCGCAACCCTCCCGCCGACGCCGCCCCCGCGGACACGCAGAAGACCACTCGCGGGAACCCGCCGGCGCAGAGCCTTGCCGGTTCGGTGCGGCAGGGCCCGGCCATCGACCGCGGCATCGGCGTCAAGTTCCCCGCGGACTACTCGGGGGCCGACGAGCCGCGGCCCGGCCCGCGGCAGGACGGTACGGACAGCACGCCGTCCGGCCCGGCCCGCCAGGGGCCGCAGAAGTTCCGCCGCGGCGGCGAGGTCCTCAACGCCATCGATCTGACACCCGCGGTCGCCGACCTCGTCGGACAGTTGCGCGGTCAGGGCCTGTCGGCGTCGAATGCCCGGAAGATCGCCGAACAGGCGCAGACGATGCTCAACGAACAGACCGCACGCAACCGCAGCCGCTGGTGGCTCACCAGCGGCGACCCGGGCGGCAAGATCCGCGTCGGCCGCGGCTGGAACACCTTCCGCGGCCATCCCCGGATCAAGGTGTCGATCGCCGGCCTGCAGTTTCTGCACGTGGCCAAGGGCGGGGACGGTGGGGGAGTGAAGGTCCGCGAGGACCTCGGGGGCGGCCTGTCCACCATCACCGGCGCAGGCGGCGACAGTTCAGGTTCGATCACGGGCGGCTTCAACGTCACCGGCCTGGTCGCACCGGCACTGGAGGGCCATCACCACGGGCCGGTCGAGGTCAAGGGCATCGCGCCGCTGGCCGGCGGCACCTTCGGCCTCAAACGCGCCTGGGGTGCCAACGTCACCTCTCAGGCGCTCGGCCACGTGATCCTCAACAGCACGGAGGAACACGCTCGTTACCGCGCGGTGCTGCGCTTGGACGTCAACTGGAACTCCCGCACCCACAAGGGCCTGACCAACCAGAAGCTGTACGTCTCCGCCGACCTGGGCGTGCCCTGGCAGGACGGCGAGGGCGCCCGGGACTTCGAGCGCCGGGTCCTGGGCGGAGTGCACACGCCGTACCTCCAGGCAGGCAAACAGCCACAGAGCAGCGACGAGACGAACGAGCAGGGCCCATCCACCCGGCCCGCCGCCGAGCCGGGTCCCATGGTGTGGCCCACGCCGGTCATGGCCCAGCCCCACGTCCGCGCACTGCTGCACATCGCCGGGCTGGAGTCCGACGGCACCACCGTCAGCGAGCAGCCGCCGGACGGCATCGACCAGCGGCCCCCGGGTGACCCGCACCCCAAGGAGTCACTGGCACTGGCCTCCCGCAAGGGCACGGGGTACGCCGTCGCGGCGGCACTGCCCGGCTCGGAACTCGTCGAGGACCAGTTCCGGCGCCGGCTGACTGCCCTGTCCCAGCGACGCACCCATGGCTGGGGCGGGTTCGTGGACAAAATCACCGGGCGGGGCCCGTCCAAGGGCCTGTCGTCAGCGGACCGCCAGCTCGCCACCCACTTCGGCCGCCCCGCACTGGAAGGGGACCTCAGCGGCCTGCTCTCCGGCTACAAGGAAGAGGTGACCTTCGGCGGACGTCGCTACGAACTCGGCGTCCGCGGTCACCTGCGCGAGCACCTCGACCACCGCGCGTACCCGATGGTGGTCAACATCCGGGCCGCGGTCGGCGAGACGGTGGCGACGGCCCGCGACAGCCGCTGGTCGGCGACATTCGGTCTCGGCGCGGGCTTCCGGGTGACGATCGGCAAGGTTCTCCGGCTCCAGATCGGCGGCTTGCGGGCCCAGTTCTCCTTCGGGCGCGGCCGCGGCGAGGGCTTCGGCGGCACCGCCAAGTCCTACCGACGGATGGAAAACGTCAACAACGTCCACGAGCATGTCTACAACATCGCCTACGAGCTGACGCTGCGGCCGGTCGGCGAGACCCGCGACGACCGGATCGAACGCCGGTGGGTGGCACGGCCGGACGAACTGGTGGCACAGGTCGTCATCCCCGAACAGCACGTCCCTGTGGAGCCGGTGACCGCGGAGCAGGCGGACAGCGCCGGGAAGGTGCACGCCGTCAAGAAGCCGCCCCAGGGCCGGTACATGAACTTCGACACCGGAGCCTCCGGCCTCTACCCGGCCTTCCCCGCGATGCCCGAACTGGCCCAGCAAGCCGCCCGGTTGTACTTCCGGCTGAACGGACTGGACGAGACCAACGCCCAGCACTTCGCCAAGCTCCCCAAAGAGATCGTGAACGCCACCAGGCCTGAACATCTGACAGCGTTCTTCGGCCAGCTCACCGACAAGTGGGGCGAAAACGTCGAACTCCCGGAGATCGACGGCTGGAAGAACACCCTCACCATGAAAGTGGCCGGTTTCGAGCCGCGCCAGATCCGGGACGCGGACGGCGACACCGAAATCGAGCAGTACTCCCAGGCGGTCGGCAAGTACACCCAGGACAGCAGCAGCAACTATGGCCTGCAAGGACAAGTCGTCGCCGGAGTCACCCTGCGCTTCGGCTCCGACCAGTCCGGCACCCACGACGAGCCGGACAGCTCCGGCGGCGGCAGCGGCAGCAGCCATCCGGCCGGGCAGCAGGCCGGCGGCACCGGACACGAGGGCGGTCACAAGACCGGGCACGGCGCGAGCCCCGGCGGCCGGTTCCTGCTGACCGCACACGCCGACTACGGCCACGAGTGGAGCACGTCGAAGGAAACCGCCACCGGCGCAGTGGAGATCTCCCGGGCCACCCACGGCGGCAAACCGGTGCGGCTCGGCTCCGACGCGGTCTTCAGTCTGACCCTGACCCGGCAGAAAGGCGGCGTCGCGCTCCAGGAGACCGTCCACCTCAAGGCAGACCAGGCCCTCGAACTACTCGCACCGCAGCGACGGGTCACCGACCTGATGGCCCCCCGCCCGCAACCGACGGAAACCACCAGCCGGACGAGCAACGACCGGACCGCCCCGCAAGGGGCCCGGAGCACCAGCCGGACGGGCCACGACCCGCACGATGCCCCCGGCGACGCTCTGCACGCCGCCACGGTAGACGCTTCGCGTCCGCGGCCGGCCCGCACCTACTGCGGCGACAAGGTCCCGCTGACTGCCGCGTACACCGAGCGGATCGAGAGTGACAAGGTCCTGGAGCAGATCGAGCAACGGATGAGGGATCGCGGCGTACTGCGCGTCCGGCACGACCGAGAGGGCAACGTGGTGGACGTCCCCGACCGGATTACCCGCGCACTGCGCGCGGTGTACCGGCCTGAGGCGATGAAGACGCAGACCGGCGCGCTCTTCGACAACGGCCTGTGGACCTGGATCCCGGTCCGAGGCTTCGGCGGCTCGACGCAGTACCTCTACGTCAACGTCACTGCCGAGCGGATGTCGGCCCCGACGAGCCACCGCAGCCGCCCCGATGTGGACCTCACACTGCGCGGCGAGACCTCCGAAGACACCAAGGTGGCAACGAAGTCCACCCGGGTGGCCGGTGGCGGCGCCATCGCCGGCGGCCGCGGCGGCACCCACAACGCCCAGACCAATGCGCAGTTCCACCTCGGCGGTGACATCGGCAGCTCCTATACCGACAAGGTCGGACGTCAGGCCGAGAAAGTCGTCAAACGGCTTGGCATCTATCGCGCCACCACCAAGGGCTCCGAGGAATTCGAGCACGATCTGACCTTCCGGATCGAAATGGGCACAGTCCGGGAGATGCCCGAGATCCTCAAACTCGTCGGTCTGCCCGGAAACGGGATCTACGCCGGATTCGGCGCCGTCGCCGGCACGTTCGGCCGTAAGGAGGCGATGGACCAACTCTGGAACGCCAACCGCCCCTGGATCTGGCGCGATGACGGCACCGGCTCCCACCCCGACGGCAGCAGCCGCGACGTCGGCGGCAGCATCCGGCTGATCGTCCCGCACTTCCTCACCACCACGACGCCCGACCAGACCGCACACGCCGCCGGCGGCACCGATCGCACCGACCAGAAAGCACAGGGCGGCCCCGAAGCGCTTTACTTCACCCGCAACTACGGCACCAATCCCCGCTGGCAGCCCCGGCCCCCGGACCGACAGCACCCGGCCACACCGGAGCTGCTGGAAAACCTGCACCCATGGGACCTGCCCGCCTCCTCCGCGATCAACCGATGGGTGAAGTTCGCGGCGTTCCGGGCCGTCCGGCAGAGCGATCCGGCCCAGGGCGACGAGCCATGGCGGATCCCGGGCATCGACTTCACCAACCCGCACGGCCTGGCATACACCCGCCGCACCAGCCAGGCCCTCATGCGCCCGAACATCAAGGATCTGCTCCAGCACAACTACCGGGTCGACGTCGGCGGCCGCAAGGTCAACGTCGGCATCGAGCTGAGCAACGGCCGCGTCGTCACCCAGGACATCCGTCACAAGGCACGTCGCTACCGGCAGGAGGACGCCGAAGTAGAAGTGCACACCGAGCACAGCCGCGGCTGGGCAGCCGGGGCCGGCATCGACGGCGGCGGCGCAGAAGCCGACCAGGACGCCGCATACCTCGGCCGGCTCCCCTACGAGCGGCTCGGGAGCAACACCGACAAGCAGGTATCCGCACTCGGTCAGACTGACGAGCACAACGAGGAAGGCACCCGCACCTTCCGCTACTACGACTTCGACGTCACGGTCGTTGTCAACCCCGATCAGACACCCGGACACCAATTCCGGGTCGACGTCCCCAACGGCCTGACCGCCATGTTCCCGCTCACTGAGGACCGCACCACTCTTGAGGGCGGCCTCCTGACCCGACACCCGGAACTGTTCGCCGCCGTGACGAGCTCCGGGGCCAGGGCGGGCCTGGAGAGCGGTGACAGCGCCATTACGCGCCTGGTCGCGGGGGTCGACGCCGGCGCTCCGCTCGAAGAGGCCGCCCGCCTGGGCCGTGTCGATCGAAGCTCGGCGGAACACCGCTCGCCGGTGTTCGGTGCGGACACCGGAGTGAGTCACACGGACCCTGCTCGGGCCGGCGGCTTCACCCGCAGCGTCACGGAGGGCAGGGACGAGCACGAGGCCGTCGTCGTCGCCGTCAACGCCCACAGGGACGGCGTGGACAAGCCCGCCCCCGCCCTCGCCGCCTCCTCGGTCTCGTGCCCAGGCCCCTATGCACCGTCGTGGGGTTCTCGGGCTCCGGGTTCGGCGGATCGTCAGGCGGCTTCCGTACCGGGGCGGCCGCAGCAGCAGATGGAGCCGGTGGCGGAGCGGGTTGAGCAGCCGACCCGTGAGATGCAACAGCTCATGGGACAGCCGAATCTGAGGCGACCCCTGTGGTGTGGACACTCTGACAATGGATCTTGCAGATCCGAGGGAAGGTGTCCTGGTGGGACGTAGGTCTCCGTATCCGGTGGAGTTCAGGAACGATGCCGTCGCGCTGTACCGCGCGGCGGGCGGGAAGCGCACGTACGCGGCGGTCGCGGCGGATGTCGGGGTGACCGGCGAGACCCTGCGGAGCTGGGTGCGCCAGGCCGACGAGCACGCGGGCCGTGATCACAGCAGCGGCGAGCAGAGCGCGGAGAGCCGGAACGAGGA
Source organism: Streptomyces sp. NBC_01450 (assembly GCF_036227505.1). NCBI lineage: Bacteria > Bacillati > Actinomycetota > Actinomycetes > Kitasatosporales > Streptomycetaceae > Streptomyces > Streptomyces sp. NBC_01450. The sequence goes on from NZ_CP109482.1 coordinate 247,877, forward strand.
ACTGGCCCGGCTGCGCGCGGAGAACGGCCGGCTCCGCAAGGCAGAGAAGGAATGGGAACTCGAGCGGGAGATCCTGCGCCGGGCAGCCGCCTATTTCGCGAAGGAGATGAAGTGAAGACCCACCGCTGGGACTTCGTCTCCGCCCACGCGGAAGTCTTCGGCGTTCAGCGGATATGCCGGGTCCTGCAGGTCTCGCGCTCGGGCTACTACCGGTGGCTCGCCGGTGCGAAGGTCCGTCGAGAGCGGCAGGCCGCCGACGACGCCCTGCTCGTGGAGATCCGGGAGATCCATACCGAGCACAAGGGCACCTACGGAGTCCGGCGCATCCATGCCGAGCTGCGTGGCTTCGGGCACACCATCAACCGCAAGCGCGTCGAGCGCCTGATGCGCCGGCACGGTATCGAGGGCCGGCACCTGCGGCGCCGCAAGCGCACCACGGTCCCCGACCGGCTTGCACCACCGGCCCCGGATCTCGTCCAACGCAACTTCTCCGCCAGACAGTTGAACGAGAAGTGGTGCGGCGACATCACATACGTCCAGGTCGGCGGGACGTGGCTGTATCTCGCCTGCGTCATCGACATCTGTTCACGCCGGGTGCTCGGCTGGTCGATGGCCACGCACATGCGCACGGAACTGGTCATCGACGCCCTGGAGATGGCCGTGGCGACCCGCGGCGGCCACGTGGGCGGGGTGATCTTCCATGCGGACAGGGGCTCGCAGTACACGTCGGCCGCGTTCGCGCAGGTCTGCAACGGTTTCGGGATCCACAGGAGCATGGGCCGGGTCGGCTCGAGCTACGACAACGCCCTCGCCGAGTCGTTCTGGCAGGGACTCAAGAGGGAGACGATGTACCAGAGGCTGTTCTCCACGATGCCTCAGGCGAGGCTGGAGATCTTCCAGTGGCTCACCTACTACAACGCCCGCAGGCGCCACAGCGCCCTCAACTACCTCTCGCCAGTCGAATTCGAACAACAACAGCAGAGAGCACGTAAACTCACACTCGCAGCATGAACCCCCGTGTCCACACTCCGGGGGACACCTCAGGGGAGCCGACACCCCATCCCGTCGCCGCTCGACCGCCGGAAGACGGGCCGCAAACGCGATCTGATCTGCGACGGACGCGGCACCCCGCTCAAGTTCATCACCACCGCGGGCAACGTCAATGCGGGCGCCCAGACTCTCGACCTGATCGACGGCTTCCCTCCCGTGGCCGGACACACCAGCCGGCCAGGCCGCCGTCGCTGCCGCTGCCGTATGAATTGAACCCGACCGGGGTCTTGGTCGTTACATAAAGTAGTGACTGCTCGGCGTCGGTGAAAAAGATGAACGCGAGTGCTTTGATCGACTAATTGCTCACATGCTCCACAGGATATCCGTTAATCGATAGGGCAGGCTGCCATGCTTTCACGGAACGACCAGCTAAAAATCATCGACGCTGTGTCGATATCCTTGGCCCGCGACGATCTCATAGTGGGCGGAGACTTCGCGCTGAACGCCCACGAACTGCGAGACAATACAGAGAGCGATCAAGTCTGCTTCTTCGTCACTGGAGAAATCAAAACGGGGCTTTTCGGTTCCGAGCATCTACAAAGAGCCCGCGAACGGGTCAAAAATATGGGTTACTCGGACGATCACCTGCGCGTGCTCCAGGCTCCGAGGCTGCAATATCCGCCCACCCCTTACCTGCACGGACCTGCCAACACCCAGATTCTTTCTGTCGAGGATGCTATTCGCATAAAAATCGACTGCTGTTCAGATAGGTCCGGCCGTCAATTCCCTGGGGGCGACTTCCACGACCTCTATCAAATCAAAGAAAAGTTGGGTATATTCGGACTGGATGGATTCATCGCCTCGCGCATCGACCATGTGAAGACAGACGATCTTCGCGCAAACCTGAGGCGTACCTGGTCGGACCTTCGATGGAACGACGAGATCAAGGCGTATGCGAGTAATCTCTCGGGCGCGCGTTCGCCTGAAGAAGTGTTGGCCGGGCTAAAAGCTCTAGAAAACGAAGAGCTCCCTATGACAATGGCTACCCTTCAACTTTTCAGGGCCATTGAAAGCAAGAATGAGACACGCATTTTCAATTGCCAAAAAAATCTCACCGGAGCAATACGCAAAGCTATTCGTGACGGATTTCAACCGTCACTGCTACCCGCCTCACCCAACGAAATAACATATACCGATAGGCCGGTCAATCCGGCATCGCAAGCAGCGGACGTGGCAAAAAACGAAATTGAGAAGTACAGCTCCGCAGATACCCTTAATTCGCCCCATGCTGAGCCTGGCATATACGGTCTCTCCCCTGTCCCCCACTATACAAGTGGAGCAATTCTTGGCCCGCTCGCGTATAGCGCGAGGCTTTCCCGTGGCATAGCCAGTTCGAATCCATCGGAGTGCTCTGCCTGGCTGAACAGGGATAAGATCCCCGCAGTCACGGGAAGCCCAGTCGGTAGCAGTTCATCCCCCGCTCGTCGGCGATGAACACAACCCATCGCCTCCTCGATCGCGACCGTGGACCGACTCTCATGTCGTCCGGTAGCTGGTAGCGCATGGTTCTTCATGACCAGCCGGAGCCGGGCTGAACGCACAGACTTCGGGCTGCTTCAGGCGGAATGCATAACCCATCACCTCACGCTCGTAGCATTCGACTCTGCCGCATAGCTGTGTGCGGCTCTCACAAACTGAAGGCGAGTTATCGTGGCTATACTGAATGTACAGGACCTTGAACCTCAGTTCGCTAGCTTCCGTGACTACTGGCTTGGTTGGGGGCATCAGGAACGCAGGGACGGAAACGTCACCTACTACCGCAGCGGCTTGGGGGACGGTCAGTTCAATGGGATCCTTCGAGTCAGGACGAGCCAGGATGTCGATAGTGCCCTTACTCAGGCAAGAGATGCTCTGGCAGATGTTCCTCATCTGTGGTGGATAGGAGCGGACAGCGGAGTGGGAGTCGGCGAGCGACTTGATGAGCTTGGGTTCGAGAGGGTCGGCACAGTTCCAGTAATGGCTGTGTCACTGGATCGAGTGACCAAAGTCGATGGCCCTGCCGAACTCAAAATCGAGGTAGTCGATGGCAACGAACCGTTGCAGGAGTGGGTTCAGTCCTACTGGAATTCGTTCGGTATGGATCCTGCGCTGGTAAGCGATGCCGTTCGCATAGAAGCAGCGCGTCCTGACTCCTCCCGGATTGTTCGCTTCATCGCGCGAGCAGAGGGCGTTCCCGTTGGTACGGCACTCATGCGAGCTGCGCATGGTGTGGCAGGGATATTCGTGGTATCCACTTCACCCGAATATCGTCATCGGGGCATCGGCGCAGCACTCACCGCAGCGGCGCTGGAGGCTGGACGTCAGTCCGGCTTGCACATCGGGGCGCTCCAGGCGAGTGCTTCAGGCGCCCCCCTCTATACTCGCATGGGATTTGAAAAGGTCGCAGAATATCAACTTTTCAGCGTATCCCATTGAGATTGCGGTTGTGGTGTCGTAGGTGCTGACGGGCTGTGGTTCCCCGATGTTCCTGACGCCGTTTCACGATGTCGCGCCAGGTCGCTATCACGCGGGGCGCGTTGCCGGTCGGCAATTGGGAGGCGTCCTCGTCGGCGGCCAGGGCTGATTCAAAGTCTTCGTGGTCAAGTGGGGTTGCTGGTCAGGGCAGTCCGATTAGGTCCAGCGGCAGGGCTGATGCGTTCTCAGATGTCGAGATGAGGGGTTCGCGCCGGTGTGGTGCCCGGTGGTCGATGTGCCCGACTGGAAATGACGAACGCGACTCCCGATGATCAAGGTTCTCGAAGCCGAAGATCATGAACAGGGGTCGCGTTCGCGTGCCATCTTCCCTGATCGACGCCCTCGCGCGCCACCACGAGGACGTTGACCTCCCATGCCCGCTCATCGAACTGCCCGGCCTGTGCACCCTGGCCGACGTGCTGGACCAGGTGCCCGACCCGCGCCGGGTCCGAGGCCGCCGCTACCGGATCGGCTCCCTGCTCGCCCTGTGCCTGGTCGCCGTCCTCAGCGGCACCAAATCTGTGGCCGCCATCGCCCGCTTCGCCGCCGACAGCAACTCTGACCTGCGGACACGCCTCGGTCTCACCTGCGCCACCCCGAACACCACCACCCTGGGCCGACTGCTGGCCCGCCTGGACGGCGACGCCCTGGACGACGCCGTGGGTGCCTGGATCGCCCGCTACGCCACCGACCCGGTCGACGAACCCGGCGACACCCCGGTCGGCCTCGCCGTCGACGGCAAAGCCGTGCGCGGCTCACGCACCGACAACGACAAAGCCGTCTACCTGCTCGCCGCCGCACTGCACACCTCGCAGACCGTCATCGCCCAGCGCCAGATCCCCGCGAAGAGCAACGAGATCCCCGCCTTCGCTCCACTGCTGAACCGCATCGACCTGCGCGGCACTGTGATCACCGCCGACGCCATGCACACCCAGCGCGCCCACGCCGAGCACGTCATCGCGGCTCAAGGTCACTACCTTCTGGTCGTCAAAGGGAACCAGAAGAAGCTCCGCAAGCAGCTCAAGAAGCTGCCCTGGCGCCAGATCCCACTGCAGGACCGCACTACCACCACCGGCCACGGCCGCCGCGAGATCCGCCGGCTGAAGGTCTGCACCGTCCAGCCCGGCCTGTTGTTCCCGCACGCCGTCCAGGCCATCGAAATCAAGCGCCGCCGGGTCAATCGCAGGACCGGGAAGGTCCAGACGAAGACGGTCTACGCCGTCACCAACCTGTCCCCGGGCCAGGCCAACCCGTCCCAGCTCGCCGAACTGATGCAGAACCACTGGTCAGTTGAGGCCCTGCACCATGTCAGAGACGTGACCTACGGCCAGGACGCCTCGCGCGTGCGCACCGGCACCGCGCCACGAGCCATGGCCACGATGCGGAACCTGGCCATCGGCCTCATGCGCCAGGCCGGCTGGACCAACATCGCCGCCGCAACCGACCACTACCGGTCACGCCCCGAGCACGCGACTACCCTCCTCGATCTCACCGCCTGAGAACGCATTCGCCCTGCATGAAGGCCTCCCTCATATCGGATGCACTCGATATGGCGGCCCGGAACATCGACCTCGCCGAAGGCGGCATATTTCATTCCGATCGCGGCAGTCAATACACGTCTCGGGAACTTCGTTGCAAGCTCCGCTCGTTGGGCCTGCGAGCTTCGGTCGGCCGCACCGGTGTCTGCTGGGACAATGCGATGGCTGAATCATTTCTCGGTGCCCTCAAAAACGAACTCGTGCACCGAACTACGTTCCCAACACGCGCACACGCCCACCGGGCCATCGTCCGCTACATCGAGATGTTCTACAATCGAAAGCGCCTCCGCTCCGGACTCGGCTACAAGACTCCCGCAGAAGTCCACGCCGAGTACGAGGAGTTGCAGGCGGCGGCATAGGCAGAACCCTCAACACCGCTGTCCGAGAAGCGGAGGGCCCCTCATTCATCCTGTGCTGGCGGGTGAAATGGGCTGGTCAGTGGGTGTGGTGACGAGGCAGGGCCCCTCGTCGTTGGCGTGGTGATTCCACTCAGCACACCGTCGACCGAAGGGGCCCTGCTGGTTCCGTATCCTGCCACGCTCGACGTCCCGCATGAGCTCGTTGAGCACGCTGCCTGGCTGCTGTGCGAGCACCGCCGCGCACGTAACACCCGCTGGCGGAAGCTCCGCTGCTTCGACCAGGCACTGCTCACGCTGGTCCACCTGCGCAAGAACGAGACGTTCGCCCAGCTCGGCGCCGGGCTCGCGATATCGCAGGCCACCGCCTGGCGTTACGTGGACGTGGCCCTGGAGGTGCTGGCTTCCTGGGCCCCAGGCCTCCATGAAGCCCTCACCGGCCTCGGTGAGGGCGATGACGTCATCGTTGACGGCACGCTGATCCCCACCGACCGCGTCCGCGCCGATCAGCCGTACCACTCGCAGAAACACAAGAAGCACGGCATGAACGTGCAGGTCATCGCCCGCCTTGACGGCACACCGCTGTGGTTCTCCCGCGCGACACCCCGCCGCACACATGACCTGACCGCGGCCCGCGCCCACGGCAAATCGTCCAGGCCTGCCTGACCCGGCAGATCCTCATCCTGGCGGACCGCGCCTACCAGGGCGCCGACGCCACATTCCGCACCCCGTCCTACCACCACAGCGAACAGCCCGAGCACTACCAGCAGTTCAACCGCGACCACGCCCGGCTCCGAGCCCCCGGCAAAACGCGCCTTCGCCCGGCTCAAGTCCTGGCGCATCATGCGCAGAGCACGCTCCTCCACCCGCCGCATCAGCCGCACCGTCCAAGCCATCCACGCACTACTGACCTGCGACTATTCAGGATGAAAGAGGTTCACTGAGCTTCTTCAGACGGGCCACAGATCGGGTGATGCGGCCGAGGTGTCGACCACAGCCATCGCGCTCGATCCTGCTGGTCGACCGGACGTCAACGACGGACCCGCTGCCGCTCTCCCGGGGCGCAGTTGAAGAAGCTCTGTGTATGGCGGGACATCCGCCGTGAACTCCACTCCGCTCGGTTCCGTAGTGCAGGGTGAGATCAGTTGTCTCGCGAGTGGCAGGACGGTTAATGGGTCGACTGGATCTCTACACGGCAACTGAAGCGAGGACCCCCCCAAAATGTCCCTTTCTGATGAAGAGTTTTTTTCCAGACAGGACGCGGTCAACAGAATCAGCGGGGCTTTGTCGGAATTTTCGAACAAGTCCTTCAATCTGCATCACCTGCAAGAGAAGGCCGACCTGATAGGCGAAGACCTGCAACGTAAAATCCTTGCGGAAATGATAGAGGAACAAGTTCTCAAGCGGGACGGCGCCGGCGCGGGTGAATATTCGAAATGGCGTTACGACGAGCGTCGACTCGACAGTTACAGACAGGGACTGGGAATAGACCTGCCCCCTGCTCCGGCTGATCAGGCGCGATGGTCGGCCGATCAGCAGCGCCATATGGTCCCCGCCGAAGGGAACGCTGGTGCGGAAGCACGGGGCGAGCCCCTCTCATATGCAGAGAGGTCTCCGGACAGTGCACTCCTGCACGCCCTGGAAGAAAGCGCACTCCAGAATGCTCTTCAAGAGAGCGTACTTGATCACGCTCTGCACGAGAGCGCCCGTCAGTACGCCGTGGAATCGGCCGACCGTGATCTTGCGCGAGCCCTGGAGTTGAGCGCCAGGGAGGCGGTCCGCCATGAAAGCGCCCCGAACGAGCCCGCCTCCACGCAAGCCGGGGGGGTTCCCATGCCGCCCGCGTCCCTCACACAGGCCGCACGTATGCAATCAGTTGTCCACGGGACCAGTGCGGCGAGTCGCGACACGGGGTTGCGGCGATCGCCGGTACTGGGAATGGCCACCGGAACACCCGCGAAGCGTGCGCCCAGGGTGCCCTGACCGCGATGTCCAGGAGAGCGGCCGTCGCATCACCAGGTGCTGCCGTCGGCCGGACCGTCGGCCGGCGCACGGTCTGTGACCTCTCCGGCGACCTGCCAGGACAAGGGCAGTCGAGGCGTTGCGCTTCTTCAGGACGGCTACCGATCGAGTGACGTCCAGGAGCGCGGTCGGGTCGGCGCGCCGATGGGCGCCCAGCCCATCGACCGTGGCCACCGCCGCGTCGCAGCCGCCGGCTCGCGCTCGCCATCCCCGCCGCGTCCAGGCCGTGTACTCCGGCACGTACTCCTGCCCCTGGTTGTCCGAGCCGGCTCGTGGTCTCTCCGGAGGGACGAGACCGCCAGTCTCCGCGGGGGACGCAGCGGCGCGGCGCTTTTGCTGCCGTCCTGTCCCGCTGCGCGGCTGGTCGTGCACGGCAACCCGGAAAGAAGGGGGGTGACCGCTTCGGAGTGCAGCCCGCCCGGCCCAGCGAGTGGCCGGGACAACAGGGCTCCCGTCAATGCTCCGGACTCACGTCGACGACATCGTCCACTCGGTGGTAGGACCGGAGGGACCGCTACGGCTCATCCCGGGCACCCGGAGGAGCTGGTCGAGCACTACTATCGGAACCGGTTGGCGTCGGAGGCCGCCGGACGCCTGTGCATACCGGAGGACACGGTGAAGTCGCGGGCACCTCACGCGCTCAAGTCGCTGCACACGCTCTGCTCGTCGGCACCGGCGCACGCAGGCGCCTGCCCCTTCGAAAGGCGGGGACGGCGTGAGTGCACCGAAGCATCCTGACGACGAACTGCTCGGTGCGTATGTGTCCGGCACCCTGGACGCCGGCCGACGTGCAGCGCTCGGCGCACACGCGACCGGTTGCGAGCGCTGCCGGATGAGACTCGCCGCGTTGCAAGACTTGGAAGCAGCTCTGGGTGAAGTGCCGACCGAGGTGTTTCTGGAGGGTCCGCCCGAGGACGGCGATCTGCTGCTTCAGCGCACCCTTCGGCAGGTTCGCGCCGAGCAAGCCGGCGTTTCACAACTCAGGTCCGCCACCGTCGATGCGGGGGGGGCGCCGCACCACCGACGACGGCACTCTTCTCCGGCAGGTCCGCCGAGGGCGGGAACGGTCCCACGGGAGGTGCGCCGGACACGTCCGCCGCTCCGGCCGCGACCGGCGTGCGAGTGGCCTCCGCCACCGATGCCCTTACAAAGGTGTCCCTGCGGGTCCAGCTCACCCCGGTGCTCCCCTTCGGTGGAGACCACGACCAGCCGGCACCGTTCGCCGTCCGGTACATCGGTGACGGTGGCGTCGATCTTTACATGGTCATCGCAGAAGCCGGCACTGACCTGGACGGCCACACGGGACAACCAGGTCACTGCACTGGCGCACACCGGCCGGGAGAGGCTGGTCGCCGTCGCCGCGACCAGCCTGCAACAGGTCGAAGCGCTGGTGATCGAGAACGGCCAGGGCAAGCAGCTCGTGAGGGTCGGCCCCTTCTGATCCCGCACCCGTCTCGCACCCTTCCGGCTGGGCCGGGCCCCCTGGCCATCTCGGTCGGCCGTGCTCCTGCCTACCGGCCCGCGAAAGCTTCACGCCGCTCTCGACTTCGCTGCTGCTCCTCTGATGCGCGGGACTGGCCGGCACCCGCGATGACAACTCGGCAGCCGATACTGCGGTCCTCGCGCTGCGGCTGCCGGCGCAGCGCAATGTGCAGCTGCGGCAAGAAGGCAGAGATCGAAGACGGACGACCACAGCGGCCCGGGCTACCGCGGCCAGCCTGCCCGAGCAGCTCGAAATCAAAACGAACCGTGCGGGAGCCCTGCCGTGCAGGGCCGATCTAAAGTCGTTTGATCTTGGTGTTGCCGCTGGTCACGGGGCGATGCCGAGGATGTCGAGCGGACGGGTGAAGGGTTCGTAGGACATCTTGCGGAGGCCGGCGGCGATGTTGGTGTGGCCGTTCTCGCGGAGCTTGTTGATGGCGAGGTTGCGCAGGGTGGCCATGTTCTCCGGGCCGTAGCCGGTGCGGACTTGGGAGCGGTCCTCGTCGAAGGTGACATCACGGATGAAGTGCAGCCGGTTTTCGATCACCCACTGTGATCTCACGAGGCGGGCGATCTTCTCTGGTGACGCCTGCCGACTGGTGAGGTCGGTGATCACGTAGACGGTCTCTCGGGTCCGCTTCCCGGTCTTCAGGCTGGTGCGATGCCGGGTGATCCTCGCGACCTGCGCGGCGTGCGGGAAGTCAAGGTCGTCGACAGTGAGCACCTGAACTACCCGGGTTTCGTTGCGGCCGTGGCCCTGGCTGCGGTCGTAGAACTTCGCGGTCGCCCGCTCCCAGGGCAGCGTGCGCAGCCGCTCGTGCAACGCCGGCCGGTTCTTCTTCACCGTGAACACGTAGTGCGCCTTCTTCACCTCGACGAGGAAGACGGCATGGTCACGCTGGGTGTGTAAGGCGTCGGCGGTCGCCACGGTCCCGGCCAGGTCGAAGGGATCCAACAGGGCCGCAAAGCAGGTGATTTCATTCGTCCTGCCCGGCACCCGCAGCTGGGTGACGGTCCGGCCGTCGCTGGTCATGGCGGCGAGCAGGTGCGCGGCCGGGCTCTGCCCGTGGCGGGAACCGCGGGCGCTCTTGCCGTCCGCGGCCACCGACTCCGCCCCGACCGGAACCTCGCCGGTCAGGTCCGCCAGGCCGCCCGGGCAGACGGTGGAGACGATCCGTCGGATCGTCGATCTACTCGGCGCGATCCGCACGTTCAGCGAGGTCAGCAGGCGTGCGCCGAGCCGGGCCAACGTCTGCTGCGGGGCACTGCGGGCCCACCGCCCGATCGCCGCGTATGACAGCACCGCCACCACGGCGGACGCAGCGATCAGCAGCACCGCCACGAACGGGTGACGTACGCCCCGGCGATGGCGCGGGTCCGGGAGCCTGACCAGCCGCTCCGCCAACGACAGCTCCGAACACCCGCCAACGACGGCGACCTGACGAGACAGACGGTGGCAGACTGACGGCACATCGAGGCTCCGGTTCGAGACGGTGACTGGCAAGGTCATCCGTCCACAACAGGAGCCTCGATCTGTTCGTAGCGGCCCTCGCCGACATCGTCACCACGCCGTGACCAGCACCTTCACCCACCCGGCAGGACTTTGGAACAGCCCTGCTAACTAAGCTTGAAATTAAAGGTTTCCCCTCGGTTCTTCGGGTCGAGGGGTGTCCTTTTTGTGCTGGTGTTTGCCGACGGGGTGTCGGGGGGCGGGGCTGGTGGTGGTGCCCCGTGGGCGGCCTGGGCCGGGGTGGGTGGCTTTCGGCGGTTTCGCGGGTGTGCCCAGGATCTTGCGGATGCGGGGATAGCCGCGGCGGACCCGGCCGGGAGTGAGCTGATCCGATGTGAGTGGCTTCTCCCAGGGCCGGCGCAGATCGCCGGTGAGGGTGCGGGCGAGTCGGAGCTGGGTGTAGGCGGCGAGGATCAGCCAGACCCAGCGGTCGGCCTGAGCGGGGTGACGCAGGCGGGGGCGGGTCATGCCCAGGGCCTGCTTCCAGAACCGGAATGTGTGTTCGATGTCGAATCTTCTCAGGAAGATCCGCCACAGGCGGTCGACGTCGTGAGTGTCGGCGTCGGGGGCCGAGTGCCATAGCCATAACGGCTTGGGATCGCGGTTGCCGGGCAGGCGCTCGACCGCGAGGTGTACCAGCGTTCCCTCCACGTTGGGCAGGTCACCCGGGTGATCGGCCCAACCGCCCTGGCGGCGTTCGAGTTTGGGGTGCAGGCGTCCCCAGCAGCGGGCGGTCACGGCACCGAACCGGTCATGACGGGTGGTGGACTCCTGGACGGGTGCGGGACGGGTGCGGGGTGGGTGGCCGGGTCGGCCAGCCGGAAGGGTGCGCCATGACGCGGTTGGCGGCCTTTGGTGGGTCCCCTGCGGCGCCCTGGCGGGTGGTGCATGACGCGGTCGGCGCGGATCCGCCCGAGCAGCCGGACCGGCTCGTTGCGCAGCAACCACGTCAGCCGCACGATGTCGTAGCCGGCGTCCAGCACGAACAGCACCTCGGGGTCGCCCTCGCGCCACTGACCAGCCTGGCGCAGGCGCGTGAGCAGGTTCCGGACCTGGGCGGCGGTGACCTCGGTCAGGTCATCGTCCGGGCCGAGGCGGACCGCGTCCAGCGGCCCGGTCCACGAGGTCCGTCCGCCGCCCAGCGCGGCGGCGACCTGGTAGGGCCAGCCCGGAATCGTCTGCCGCACCCCGTCGCAGCGGCACGGGCGGTGGCAGTGCAGCCGGTCCGGCGAGCACTCCGCGTCCGGGCGCGGCCACGGTGTCACGTCCAGCGCGATCGAGATCTGCCGGTCCGTCCCGCGCGGAAGCTCCAGCCCGGCCAGCGCCAACCGCAGCCGCGACACATCCAGGCGGCCTCGGGCGAGCGCGTCGTACATCGCCCCGTGCCCACGCCGGTGAACTGTCTCAAGCGACAACTCCGGCAGCGACACCACCGGGCCGCCCGCGCACAGCACCGCGTCCGTCAACTCGAACAACGCATCGGCACGGCGGGGCATTGCCACGTACAACTCCAATCGAAAGGAGGACAGTTCGGCAAGTGCCTGCCGATGAGCGGCTCCAGGGACGACACTCGACACTGACGACCTCCCGGCCCGTTGTGCGACTCAACATCACACAGCGTGAAAGGGAGGTCGTCGCCATGTCCGGCAGATCCCCATGTGAGTGAACGATCCGAACCTCAAACGATCACTGAAGGTTAAATTTCAAGCTTAGACCGACCGGCAATTGGTGATGCCTGCCGGTGGCTGGTCGCTCTGGGCACGAGACAGGCACGGGCCTGAGTGATCATGGAGTTCTCTACGCTCAGTGATCACCGGAGGGCCCGTGCCTGCTGTGCCATCTTGCCTGCTCGAACCCCTGTGGGACCAGTTCGCCGCCCTGCTGCCCGCGCGCGATGACTATGCGCCGACTCACCCGCTGGGCTGTCACCGTCGCCGGGTCCCGGACCGGATCGTCTTCGAGCACATCGTGCGGGCCCTGGTCCACGGCACCGGATACGAGCGGATCGCCAGTCAGGGCTGCTCGGACCGCACCATCCGACGCCGCGTCAAACTCTGGTCACAGATGGGCATATCAGAGCAGGTCCACGCCCTGGCGCTCCAGGCGTACGACCGGATGATCGGCCTCGGACTGGCCGAGATCTCCGTGGACGGCTGCATCACGAAAGCTCCCTCGGGTGGCGAGAAAGCCGGACGCTCCCCGGTCGACCGGGGCAAGCAGGGGCTGAAGCGATCGGTGGCCTCCGACGCGGCCGGGGTCCCTCTCGGGATCGTCTCCGCAGGCGCCAACCGGCACGACTCACCGCTCCTCGGCCCCACCCTCGAAGCAACGAAAGCCCAGGTAGGAGCGCTCCCAGAGCAAGTGAACATCAATCTCGACCGCGGCTACGACAGCGCCAGGACCCGTGCCTTGCTCGACGAGTTCGGCTTCACCGGCGAGATCGCCCGCAAGGGCGTGCCCGCACCGATCCAGGCCGGCAAGCGGTGGGTGGTCGAGCGTTCACACTCGTGGATGAACGGCTACGGCAAGCTGCGGCGCTGCACCGAGAAGGACGGCAGCGCCGTGGACTTCTACCTCTACCTCGCCGCCGCTTTCGTCACGCTCCGCATGCTCATCCGACGCTCGACGAGCCGCTATCGCTGGGACGGCCGCCCCACCACCCGACGCCTCAAGTGATCCATTTGCCGGTCGGTCTAACCTGCTCCGGTCGCCGCCTCACCCTGCACCCGTCCGAACGCGTCCCCTGCGAGGACCTCACCCAGCTGTCCAGCACGGTGCATGCACCACCGGCCCTCTTACACTCCCTGACCGACCTGCCCAAAGGGCCCAGAACCTGTGGACGAAGTGGAACAGCTGGGCAGACCAGCCGCCACCCCTTGGCCGAATCCGCAACTCAGCCCCACCACGGCCTTCGCGACCCCGAAACGATCAACCAGGAATCAAGCCGTGGATCCAGGCTGAACCTAGCAGTCTAGTACTGCGTAGTAGGTGCTATAGGCATCTCGGTTACCCAGGGGATTGTGAATTCCCCACCAAGCAAGTCAAATGAATTGGGAGTAGTAATGGAAACTGTCATTGATGTAGCATTTGCCGCAAAGGCGTACTCTGATCTCCAGGCGAGCCGCACATCTTCAGGAAATACGCAAACATCGCACACTGATGGAAATCAGAGCGCTAGCACTGCAAATAATGCAATGAATGCCGGCTCGTCACTCACTGGAACGACGAGTCACCAGGGATCGCAAGCCCCTCGTCGCTGACCTCGATGTTTCCTGCGGGACCGCCGACGGGGGTCGGTGCACCCTTTTGCCAGGGCGGTTGCAAGTTCCGGGGTCGTGCGGCTGGTCGGGTTGTGACCGGTTGGGGCGCATAACAGGGCAGGCACGGGCTTCGTGATCATTGTGGTGTCTAAGCCCGATGATCATGAGGTGGCCCGTGCCTGCTGCTGCATCCTCTCCCGTACCTGCCGTGCTGGTGAAACTGGGCCCGCTGGACAGCGGCCGGATCGCCGACCTGCGCCCCTACTTCGACTCGGTGCCCGACCCGCGCTCCCGGCGGGGCCGGTGGTACTCACTCACAGCGATCCTGCTGGTGTGCGCCTGCGCGGCTGTCTCGGGAGCCAGGAGCATCGACGAACTCGCCGAGTGGGGCCAGCGTGCCCCGAACACACTCCTGGCAGTGATCGGGATCCGGCGCCACCTGCTCAGATGGCGGCGCACTCCGTCACCGGCCACGATCGGCCGTGTGCTGGGGGCTGTTGACGGTGACGCCCTGGACCGGGCGGTCGGCGCCTACCTGGCCGACCGGCACCGCGCCGCCACCGAACCCGCCCAGGCTTCGTCGCCCTCCGGGTTCGGGCCGTCGCGTGTGATCGCTGTCGACGGCAAGGCACTCAAGGGATCAGCCCGTCTCACCGCGACGCGCCGACATCTGCTCTCCGCGGTCACCCACGGCACCGTCGTGACCCTTGCCCAGGTAGAAGTCGGCGCGAAGACGAAGAAACCACACACTTCTGTCCACTGCTGGCACCGCTGGACCTGGCCGGCGCCGTTGTCACCTTCGACGCCCTGCATTCGGTCAAGGCGAACATCTCCTGGCTGGTCGAGGCCAAGAAGGCCCACTACATCGCCGTGATCAAGACCAACCAGCCGACCGCCCACAGCCAGCTCGCGGCCCTGCCGTGGCGGGACATCGCCGTCCAGCACACCGCCTCCGGGGCTGGACACGGACGCCGCGAGTCCCGCTCAATCAAGACCTGCTCGATCGCCGACAAACTCGGCGGAATCGCCTTTCCCCACGCCCGCCTGGCCATCCGCGTCCACCGCCGGCGCAAGCAGACCGGCAAGCGCGAGACCCGTGAGAGTGTCTACGCCGTCACCAGCCTCGACGCCCACCAAGCCGGCCCGGCCGATCTGGCCGCCGCGATCCGCGGGCACTGGGGAGTGGAGAACTCCTCGCACCACATCAGGGATGTCACCTTCGCCGAGGACGCCTCCACCGTCCACGCCGGGACCGCACCACGGGCCATGGCGACCCTCCGCAACCTCGCCATCGGCGTGCTGAAAATCCTCGGAGCCGACAACATCGCCAAGACCACCCGGGCGATCCGCGACGAACCCCAACGAGCAATCCCCATCCTGGGCATCACCAACGATCCGGACGCCTACGGAACTTGATCAAGCCCTGGGCAGGCAGCGGACGGCTTGTTGTGGATCGAGGAGGGTGCGATGCCGTCGGTGCTGGGGTTGATGGAACAGCGTGAGGCGCGGGCGAGGCAGGATCTGGAGTCCTGGACGGAGGTCCTGGAGCAGGCTCAGGCGGAGGTGGATGCCGCGCGGGAGCGGGTCGAGCGGGCCCGGGTGGGGCGTGAGGAGCTCGTGTCGGTGTTGGCCGGGGAGAGCCCGGTGAATACGCCGGTTCCGGTGCCGTCCGGTGGTGAGACGGCTGCCGCCGTGGGATCGGGCGGCTTGGGTGCGGGGCATGGCGAGCGGCCGCCGGTGTGGCGGTCGGGCATGGGTGAGGAGGTGCTCGGCGGCCTGTATCGGGAGGTGTTCGCCGCGGTGGTGGCCGCTTCGGGGCCGATGAACGGGGTGGAGCTGACGCGGGCGGTGGGCCGGGAAGCGGAGATCAAGAACGAGGTGGAGAAGATCCGGCACCGTGCCTACGTGCTGGAGAAGCGGGGCTGGCTGGTGCGGGCGAAGGACGGACGGTTCATGCCTGAGCCCGGAGCAGTCGGCCGGGACGCTTCTCCGGCCAGCGCGGAGCGTCTGCGGCCAGGCGCCGGGACAGTCTGATCACGGCGGCCCACCACACCATCTGGGCGTGGTGGTCGGGGCGGCGTTCGTGGTCACGGTTGAGGCGGCGTGAGCGGGCAAGCCAGCTCAGCGTCCGCTCCACGACCCACCTGCGGGCCAGTACGACAAATCCGCGTTGTCCGTCGGAGCGGCGCACGACCTCGGTCCGCACTCCGTGACGGGCGAACGCCTTCGCCAGCGCCGGACCCTGGTAGGCACTGTCGACCCACACCAGTTGCAGCAGCCGTCCCGGCTGCTGCATGAACGTCTCCAGCAGCGCGGGCGCGGCCTTGGAGTCGTGGACATCGGCCGTGGTCACGGTCACTTCCAGGAGCAGGCCATCGGTGTCGGTCAGGATGTGACGCTTGCGGCCGTCACGTGACTTGCCGCCGTCGTATCCGCGACTGTCCTCGCCGACGGTCTCGGAGGCGTCCACCGACTGACTGTCGATGACTCCCGCACTGGGCTCGGCGTTGCGGCCGGCGCGCTGCCTCGCCGAACGTCGCAGGCGTTCGTACAGTTCACGCGCATAGTCGTAGGCCCGCCAGCGGCGGAAGAAGTCGTAGACCGCCCCGGCAGCTGTAGTTCTTGATCGTCATGGTGGTGTCATGTGGTCGCGGCGGCGGTGACGTTGTTCCAGCGCCGGTGGCAGGCTTGCGCGATGGCCTGGTGACGGCGTCGCCAGGCGGACCAGTGCAGGACATGGCCGATGTCGTGGCGGAGCGGGGGCAGGGTGGTTGCCCGCAGGATGGTCAGCAGCTCGCGTGCGCTGACCGGGATGAGGCCGACGGCCATGGTGGTGGTCGCGGTGCGGGCGCGGGTGACGGCCAGGACGGCGGTGGCCAGGATGCTGATCAGGGTCCAACGCATCCAGGAGTTCCAGCAGGTCGTCTGGCCCTGGTCGAGTCCGGTGACGCCCTTGGCCAGCTGGAAGTCCTCTTCGACCTGCCATCTGGTGCAGATGATGTGTATGAGGCCGGCAAGGGTGACGGGTCGGGTGGAGTAGCAGCGGTAGAAGGAGAGTTCGCCGGTGAAGCGGTGTCGGCGCACGACCAGGACGGATGTCCCGTCGTCCTCGGTGTCGGGGGCGTCGTCGCTCTGGATGTCGGTCCAGGTCCAGTCGTAGTGGCGGTCGCCCTTCAGGCCGTGACCGGTGAGCATCCGCATCCATGCCCGCCGGGGCAGCCGTGCGGCCAGGGTGGTCGCGGTGAAGCGGCCACCCGGGGTGGTGACCTGGTGATCGGCGCGGACCGACAGGGCGTAGTCGAAGCCGAGCCGGCGAGCACTGCGGCGCAGTTCGCGCCCGCCGTAGACCTCGTCGCCGGCGAACCAGCGTGCACGCAGGCCCAGCTGTCGGGCCCGGGTGAGCATGGCGGCAGCAAGTTCGGGCTTGGTGGCGAAGTCCACGTCGTCGGGGACGTGGGTGAGCAGGCGGCGTTCTTCGTCGGCGGCCCAGTCGGCGCCCAGGTACAGGGCCCGGTCGATCGGGGCATGGCCACGTGCGGAGGCGTAGGTGAGATGGACGGCGACCTGGCACAGACCGATCCCGCCCAGGGCCCGTATTTCAATAACTGTCAGCGACGGGTTTCCGCGGGGGTTGTTCGGGCGTGTAGCTGTTCCAATGTGCGGGCGGGTGATCCGGGTATCGGCGTGACGAGGATCCGGTGCAGGTCCAGGAGCCGTTTTGCGTCCTGGTACTGGATGGACAGGTTGGTGCGGTTGACGCCCAGTAGTTGGGCCAGGAAGGTCATGGTCACCGCTCTGCGGCGGCGCAGGATGGCTGCCAGGAGCCGGTGGGTGTGGTCCACGCTGCTGGTCTGCGGGTGTCGGTAGCTGCGTGGGCGGTGGAAGCGTCGCTGGAATGCCGCCTCGGCCATGGCGTCCCAGAAGGGTTCCGAGACCGCCACCAAATGCTCAAAGGCGGTTCGTGACATGCCGGTCAGGGCTGGATCGGTGAGCATCATGGTCAGGGCCGGGTCGGTCCGGTGAGTGGTTGCCGGCGCGTCGGGCGTTCGCGGTGGCTCGGGAGACAGTGTGTAGTTCCAGTCGCCGTGGAAGGCGTTGGGTGTGATCGGAAGGGTGTGGAACTCGGCGGGTGTGACGCTGATGCCGAGGTCGTAGCTGCCGGTGTCCAGTTCGGCCCCGATGGTTAGGCCGGTCTTGGTTGTTGTGGCGGCGATGGTCTCGAGGACGACCTGGTAGCTGGTCAGCGGTCGCCCCCGCCAGTTCGCGGTGATGTGGCAGAACATACGATGCTCTATTTTGTTCCAGTGTGTCCTGAATGCAGAGGGGAATTCGATGTAGGACGAGTTACTCGAAGCAGTGCTGCGTGACCGATGAAGGATTGGCCCTTCGAAGTCGCCCTGCGGGGGGAGACTTCAAACCGCCTCATGCCGCGTTAGCCGAAGACTGTCGTGGTGAGCGATGAGGAAAAGGCGTCCAAGAGGCGTCAGGTGGGGATCAGGGAGACGAACGCAAGTGAATCGTTGCTGACGTGTCGAAAAGATTCCGACGACATCAAAACCGGGGAGCTTGGAACCGTCCCGGGATAAGCCTGGCGGGAGCCCGTCGACTGGCCAGGCGGTGTCCGGCATGGAGACGACGTGAACCTGATCTGCTGCGGTCATGTGGAACTGGAGAAGGCGCGTACCGATACAGCCCGTCCTGGTAGGGGCGCGCGAGAGGGAGCACCCCGAGCGGTTGTGCCGTGAAGGGGCCGAGTACCGATGCGGGACGCGCCGGCGGACCGGCTCGTAGTAGTGGAGAAGCCCCTATAACGGGGGTGGAGCGAAGGGGCCGGGTCGTCCGTGACTGAGTTGATCGCATCAACCGGACGGTGTCCGGGAGGAGTTCGGTGAGCCAGTTGAAGTCGCAGGCCAAGCCGTTTGAGATTTCTAAGTGGGAAGTCAAGGAAGCATGGGAGGAAGTCAGGGCTAACAAGGGGGCACCGGGAGTGGACGGACAGAGCATCGCCGACTTCGAGAAAGACCTGAAGAACAACCTCTACAAGGTCTGGAACCGGATGTCGTCGGGCTCCTACTTTCCTCCGCCGGTGCGTGCGGTGGCCATTCCCAAGCCACATGGAGGCGGCGAGAGAACCCTCGGGATTCCCGCCGTCGCTGATCGTGTGGCTCAGGCCGTCGTGGCCCGGCATCTGGTGCGGAGGGTGGATCCTATTTTCCATCCGGACAGCTTCGGATACCGGCCCGGACGGTCCGCCTTGGACGCCGTGGAGAAGTGTCGGGAACGCAGCTGGAAACGGGACTGGGTTGTCGAGTTCGACATCTCCCAGTTCTTCGACAGTGTGCCCTGGGACCTCCTGGTCAAGGCGGTGGTAGCGCACACCGACGCCGTTTGGGTGAAGCTGTATGTGCGGAGGTGGCTTGCTGCCCCGCTCAAGATGCCCGACGGCACCCTGCTGGAACGGAAGTGCGGGACGCCACAAGGAGCCCCGGTTTCTCCCGTTTTGGCGAACCTGTTCCTGCACTACGCGTTCGACGTCTGGATGGCCCGGGAGTTCCCTGCTGTCTCGTTCGAACGCTATGCGGACGATGCGGTCGTGCACTGCGTCACCGAGCGCCAGGCCCACCAAGTGCTGGCCGCGCTCTCGGACAGGATGGCCGAGGTCGGGCTGTGTCTGCACCCGGCCAAGACCCGGATCGTGTACTGCCGGGACGGATTGCGGCGCGGCTCGTACGAGCACACGTCTTTCACGTTCCTGGGGTTCACGCTCCAACAGCGCCAGATGCGGGACAAGAACGGCCGCATCAGATGGTCGTTCCGTCCCGCGGTCAGCAGGGACGCCCTCAAACGACTCGGCGAGGAGGTCCGCTCCTGGCGGCTTCACCGGCGGGTCAACCTCACCGTGGAAGAACTCGCGCAGCGGATCAATCCGATCGTCGCGGGCTGGATGCAGTACTACGGCCGGTTCTATCGATCGGCCTTGTATCCAATTCTGATGCGCATCAACGCCTACCTGGTGCGCTGGCTACGCAACAAGTACAGACGGTTTCGCGCGATGAGGAAGGCCATCGCGGCCTTCCAGAGGGCAGCCAAGCGCCGCCCGGGGATGTTCGCGCAGTGGAGATGGATCAGTTCCCCCTCCTTGGCCTGGTGATCAGGACGACAAGAGCCGTATGACGAGAGATCGTCACGTACGGATCTGTGGGAGCCGGAGGGTGTGACTCCCTCCGGCTACCCGACTTTCGAAGTTCCGGGAGGTAGGTGACAGACCGTGATCTCCAGGCCGCTCTCTCGTGCGAAGGTGGCAAGGTTGCTTTTCCAGGTCCAGCGGCGGGGGTCGTTGGAGCCGCCGGAGTCGGCGGTGATCAGGAGCCTGCCGGCATTCGGGTGGTCCGCCTGTCCGCGGTGCTGCCACCAGCGTCGGATGGACTCCACCGCGAACTGGGCGGTGTCGTGGTCGGTGCCGACGTTGACCCATCCGCTGTTGTTGGCAATGTCGTAGATCCCGTAGGGGATCGCCATGGGCTGGTCGTTGGTGGTGAACGTGTGGCAGTCCACCTTGATCGCGTTCTTGCCCGGCCGCCAGGTGCGACCGGGCCGGTCCCGGTTGCCGAGCCATTCCTTGGCCTTGGTGTCGACGCTGATCACCGGCTGGGCGTCGTTGAGGAACTCGGTAGCGGTGGCATTGAGGTGGGTGAACTGGGCATCGCGGTCCGGATGGCTGATGCCCTCTGTTGTCTTCGCGGTTCCCTGCAGGCTGTAGCCCAGGGTGTGCAGCAGGTGTCCGACGGTTGAAGCGCTGATCGGGTGGCCCTGTGTGGTGAGGGTCGAGGCCAGGGCCCGTAACGACAGCGTGGTCCACCGCAGCGGGGAGACGGGGTCGCCTCGGGTGTGTGGCTCGATCAGCGACTCCAGCGCGGGCAGCAGACCGGAGTCGGTGTCTGTCAGCCGCTTGCGGCCGGCGCCTGGAGCCCGAACCCGTCGGGTCGGTGAGGAGCAACCGGCCAACTCGGCGATACCTCGCGCGATGGTGGCAGTGCTGGTGCCGGAGGCGGCGGCGACCCGGACGATCCCGCCGTGGCCGAGGGCCGTCGCCTCACTGGCCAGGTACAACCGACGGCGGCGCTCATCGAAGTGCGGCAGGATTTGCTCGAACTTAGACCGACCGGCAATTGGTGATGCCTGCCGGTGGCTGGTCGCTCTGGGCACGAGACAGGCACGGGCCTGAGTGATCATGGAGTTCTCTACGCTCAGTGATCACCGGAGGGCCCGTGCCTGCTGTGCCATCTTGCCTGCTCGAACCCCTGTGGGACCAGTTCGCCGCCCTGCTGCCCGCGCGCGATGACTATGCGCCGACCCACCCGCTGGGCTGTCACCGTCGCCGGGTCCCGGACCGGATCGTCTTCGAGCACATCGTGCGGGCCCTGGTCCACGGCACCGGATACGAGCGGATCGCCAGTCAGGGCTGCTCGGACCGCACCATCCGACGCCGCGTCAAACTCTGGTCACAGATGGGCATATCAGAGCAGGTCCACGCCCTGGCGCTCCAGGCGTACGACCGGATGATCGGCCTCGGACTGGCCGAGATCTCCGTGGACGGCTGCATCACGAAAGCTCCCTCGGGTGGCGAGAAAGCCGGACGCTCCCCGGTCGACCGGGGCAAGCAGGGGCTGAAGCGATCGGTGGCCTCCGACGCGGCCGGGGTCCCTCTCGGGATCGTCTCCGCAGGCGCCAACCGGCACGACTCACCGCTCCTCGGCCCCACCCTCGAAGCAACGAAAGCCCAGGTAGGAGCGCTCCCAGAGCAAGTGAACATCAATCTCGACCGCGGCTACGACAGCGCCAGGACCCGTGCCTTGCTCGACGAGTTCGGCTTCACCGGCGAGATCGCCCGCAAGGGCGTGCCCGCACCGATCCAGGCCGGCAAGCGGTGGGTGGTCGAGCGTTCACACTCGTGGATGAACGGCTACGGCAAGCTGCGGCGCTGCACCGAGAAGGACGGCAGCGCCGTGGACTTCTACCTCTACCTCGCCGCCGCTTTCGTCACGCTCCGCATGCTCATCCGACGCTCGACGAGCCGCTATCGCTGGGACGGCCGCCCCACCACCCGACGCCTCAAGTGATCCATTTGCCGGTCGGTCTTAGTCCGCAGAGCACGGGTGGCAGCGCGGCCTGACAGACACGGGGTCATATCTCAGACTCCCACCAACACCCCTCTGCCGAGCACTTATTGAAATACGGGCCCTGGGCGGGATCGGTCTGTGCCAGGTCGCCGTCCATCTCACCTACGCCTCCGCACGTGGCCATGCCCCGATCGACCGGGCCCTGTACCTGGGCGCCGACTGGGCCGCCGACGAAGAACGCCGCCTGCTCACCCACGTCCCCGACGACGTGGACTTCGCCACCAAGCCCGAACTTGCTGCCGCCATGCTCACCCGGGCCCGACAGCTGGGCCTGCGTGCACGCTGGTTCGCCGGCGACGAGGTCTACGGCGGGCGCGAACTGCGCCGCAGTGCTCGCCGGCTCGGCTTCGACTACGCCCTGTCGGTCCGCGCCGATCACCAGGTCACCACCCCGGGTGGCCGCTTCACCGCGACCACCCTGGCCGCACGGCTGCCCCGGCGGGCATGGATGCGGATGCTCACCGGTCACGGCCTGAAGGGCGACCGCCACTACGACTGGACCTGGACCGACATCCAGAGCGACGACGCCCCCGACACCGAGGACGACGGGACATCCGTCCTGGTCGTGCGCCGACACCGCTTCACCGGCGAACTCTCCTTCTACCGCTGCTACTCCACCCGACCCGTCACCCTTGCCGGCCTCATACACATCATCTGCACCAGATGGCAGGTCGAAGAGGACTTCCAGCTGGCCAAGGGCGTCACCGGACTCGACCAGGGCCAGACGACCTGCTGGAACTCCTGGATGCGTTGGACCCTGATCAGCATCCTGGCCACCGCCGTCCTGGCCGTCACCCGCGCCCGCACCGCGACCACCACCATGGCCGTCGGCCTCATCCCGGTCAGCGCACGCGAGCTGCTGACCATCCTGCGGGCAACCACCCTGCCCCCGCTCCGCCACGACATCGGCCATGTCCTGCACTGGTCCGCCTGGCGACGCCGTCACCAGGCCATCGCGCAAGCCTGCCACCGGCGCTGGAACAACGTCACCGCCGCCGCGACCACATGACACCACCATGACGATCAAGAACTACAGCTGCCGGGACTGATGCGGACGCCGGTCTCGTAGCTGAGGGTGTCGAGTTCGGCGCGGACTATCAGTCCCGTGCGGGTGGTGGTCGCTGCGATGCTGTTCACGATGACTTCATGGCTGGTCAGCGTCCTGCCCCGCCAGTTCATCGTGATGTGGGAAAACAGTCGGTGCTCGATTCGGTTCCACTTAGATGTGCCCGGACAATGCCGTTGTTTGAAGGTTCATTGAGTTGGTAGTGACGGACTGAACGTCGCGCCGTTATGCCGGGTGTGCATCCGTGGAGCGGGGTATCTGAGCGAGTGCGGCTGGGCTTGATCACGAAGTGGGTGACGCCCGAGTTGGTGGACGAGGTCCTGTCGGAGTGTCGCAAACAGGGCCGTCGGCCGGGAGCGTTGCCGGCGGGGTTCATGGTCTACTTCACACTCGCGCTTGCGCTCTTCCACCAGGACTCCTACGACGATGTGGCCGAACAACTGGTAGGTGGTGTCCCGGAGTTGAGTGGGTGCATCCCGCACAAGGCGTCTTTCACCCGGGCTCGGGAGCGCCTGGGGCCGGAGGTTGTGGAGCAGCTCTTCCACCGCCTGGCCGGCCCGCTGGCCCCTGCGGGGCTGGCCGGATCCTTCTACCGGGGGATGCGTCTGGCTGCGGTCGACGGTTTCCTGCTGGACGTGCCGGACAACGAGGCCAACCGACGCGCCTTCGGCGGGCCGAAGGACTCCAGCGGGAAGCCGGGCGGGTTTCCGCAGGTGAGAGTCGTGACGCTGACCGAGACCGGCACGCATTCCTCCATCGACGCGCGGGTGGGCGGCTACAACAGCGGTGAACGCGACCCAGCCGTGTCCATGGCTTCCTCGGCCTCCGGGATGCTCGTGATCATGGACCGGGGGTTCCCCGGGGTGGAGTTGTGGAAGGCGTACACCGGTGCCGGTGCCCACCTACTGCTGCGGGCCCGCTCGTGTGTCGCACGCCGCCCAGTACGCCACCTGCCCGACGGCACCTACCTGGCGCGCATGAACCTCGCGGGGCAGAAGGGCGCCCATCCGGGCGGCGTGCTGGTGCGCGTGATTGAGTACCGCGTCGATGGGCGCGAAGTGATCCGGCTGCTGACCGACCTCTTCGACCACGACACCTACCCAGCAAGGGAGTTAGCGGTCCTGTACCACGAAAGATGGGAGGTGGAATCCGCCTACCGGCAGATCAAGACCTTCCAGCGAGGTCGGCAGGAAGTCCTGCGATCGACAGACCCGCAGCTGGTGCGCCAGGAAGTGTGGGCGCATCTGGTCGTGCACCACTGCCTGACCGGCATCGTCATGCAACTCGCCGACAGCAACGGCATCGACCCGGACCGCATCTCGTTCGTCAAGGTCCTCAAGCACACCCGACGCAGCGTGGTCCGCCAGCGCGCCGACACCCCGTCAAAGATCCGCAGGTTCCTGACCGCGCTGGCGGCGAAGGTCCGCCGGAAACTCGACAACGGCACCCGCCGACTGAGAGAGGCAGACCGCTTCCTCAAACGGCCCAACTCGCCGTACTCCTACCGGCCGAAGGACCAACTGAAGGCCCCACCACGCCGCGTAGCCGCCAGGACCATCACACTGCAGGCGACGATAGTTCAGTAGTCAAACAACGGCATTGTGTGCCCGGAGGAAAGTGACACACGGTGATCTCCAGGCCGGTCTCGACAGCCAGCGCGGCCAGCTCGAACTTCCAGGCCCGGGTGCGGTAGCCGTTGGAACCGCCCGCGTCCGCGGTGATCAGCAGACGGTGCGAGCGCGGGTAGGTGTCGTGCCCGACCGCGTGCCACCAGCGGCGGACGGAGGCGACGGCGAAGGCTGCGGTGTCGTGGTCGGTGCCGACGTTGACCCAGCCCGCGTCCGCGG
The DNA here is from genome assembly GCF_036227505.1 of Streptomyces sp. NBC_01450. Taxonomy (NCBI): domain Bacteria; kingdom Bacillati; phylum Actinomycetota; class Actinomycetes; order Kitasatosporales; family Streptomycetaceae; genus Streptomyces; species Streptomyces sp. NBC_01450. The sequence continues at coordinate 272,642 of NZ_CP109482.1, forward strand.
TCAGGTCGTAGATCCCGTATGGGATCGCCTTGCCCAGATCGGCATCGGGAAAGTCATGGGTGCGAACCCGGACCGGATCGCCTTCGCGACGCCACTCGTGGCCGGCGTTCTTATAGTTGCCGACCAACTCCTTCTTCTTGGTGTCCACGCTGATCACCGGGTCTCCGGCGGCCTGGAAGTCCTTGGCCTGGCCGTTGATATAGCGGAACTGCGCATCGCGGTCCGGGTGTTGGGCACCTTCGATGGTCTTGGCGTTGCCCTGGAGACTGAAGCCCTCCTCGCGCAGCACGGCCGCCACGGTGTCCGCCGAGACCCGGTGCCCCTGCCGGGTCAGCTCAGCAGCCAGTTGCCGGGTCGACTTCGTCGTCCAGCGCAGCGGCGACATCGGGTCCCCGCGTACATCCGGTTCCACCAAGGCCAGCAAGGCGGGCCGAAGGCCCGGATCCAGGTCCACCGCACGCTTGCGGCCCCCACCGGACCGGCGCACCCGCCCCAACGGCGCCTCGCCGGACTCGAGTTCCGTCACACCGCACGACACGGTGCCCTCCCGGACGCCGGCCGCACGAGCGACGAGCCTGATGCCTCCATGGCCCAGCGACCGTGCCTCTGCTCCTATAGCCAGCCGCCGCTGCCGCTCGTCGAGATGCGGGAACAGCGTCGCGAACTTCGCGGCCAGGGCCGCCTCGATCCCCTCCGGACTCCCCATACCATGGCAACGAGCCTCGGAGCCGGAAGCGACGGCTTGTTTCCCGGCAGGCCCTAACTACCCGGCCTTGGGGAAACTTCAGAGGTTCGCGGTGGCCGGGGCGACGTTTCCGTTCCGGATGGCCTGGACGAGGGACGTGGCCGCAGTGACCACGGAGGATGATGCGGACGCGGTCTTGAGCACCTTGAGCGCTGGTGTCTCGCCCGCGAACTCGGCGAAGCTGGTCGCGGCGGCGAGGATCTGCGTCAGAGTGGTGGGCAGCCGGTCCAGACTGAAGTTAGCCTGGAGGCCGGCTCCTAGATGGTCGCCCCACCAGAGCTTTCCGAACGCTGGAGGGGGGCCGCTCCGCCCCTGCGCCTGCGCCGACGTGCTGGTGGCGGAGCCGGACCCGACGTTCTGGAAATTCAGCGTGTATCCGTTCCTCCGTTTGGCGAGTCTCCGGACCGCCGAGGGGGCCGCGGGGGCCGGCAGCGTCGTCAGAGGAATGGAATGGTCCCTGGGAGGCTGGGCCGGCCCTGTGGATGCGCTGCTCATGAAGGCGTCCTCATCTCTGCTGGTGGGACGTTTCGTCCGCACAACGGAAGGGTGATCTGAGGGGTTCCAACGATCCGGGAAGGACGCGGCGGAGGTCACGGCGGTCCCGGACCGGGTGAACTCCACCGCCGCGCCCGGCGTAGTGCCAGGAGAGGGGCCCACCTTCCACGGCCTGATCCCTTCTGTGAACCGGAGTTGCACCTCATGACGAAGCCTCGACGACCCCGTCTCTCCGCCCTTGCCTCGACGTTCGCCCCTGCGGTCGCCCTCGGTCGGCCTTCTCGCCTCGCCCGCCGACGCCGCGTACCTGTGCGGCTCCAGCGAGGTGTGCCTGTACCAGAACACCGACTTCACCGGCTCGGTGTAGTCGTGCCGAAGATCCCGTTGAGCAACGGGCTGTGGACCAGGTGCAAGACGAACTTCGCCGGGGTGAAGTTCAGCAACGGCGATCCGCTCGACAACAACGTCTCGTCGGTGGTCAACAACTCCGGCAGCGCACTCTTCTCGTGGGAGACAGCACCCGACGACGGGCAGATGTTCGGTGTCCCTGGAGGTCATGACGCCGAGACTCTCGGGAGTTTCGACAACAAGACGTCGTCCGCCTGCTGACAGCGGGACCGTCAACGAGCCACATGGCATGCGCTGTTCGAAAGAGATGGAGACATGGCAGTGAACGCGGAGAAGGCAGAGAGCGCGGCGGGCGCGGAAGTGACCACGGCTGCTGCGAGAGGCGGCGCGCACCGTGGCCCGATGCGGAAGATCTCCGTACGGCGCACCGAGCCCATCAAAGTGACGTCGGCGCCCTTCAGCCATCAGCCGGCCATCGTCCCCGTCTGACGTCGTACGGAGAGCGGAGAGTCGCGGATCGGCGGTGACACGGGGATGCTGACGTTTCCTCACCTGACCGTGGTTCCGGACGGGGACGACGTCGTGGTGGGGCGCGCGGACACCGGTGTCTACGCGGTGTTCCCGGCGGACGGCGCCGCGTTGCTGGGACGGCTACAGGCCGGTGCCAGCACGGACGAGGCGGCGGGCTGGTACCGGGAACGCTACGGTGAGTCGGCAGACATGATGGACTTCCTCTCCACCTTGCGGATGCTGGGGTTCGTCCACGTGTCCGGTGAACCCTCCGTCACCGCACCACCGGGAGCGCCACGGGGTCAACTCCTGGGAAGACTCGCCTTCTCCTGGCCCGCGTGGCTCGTCTATGCCGGTCTCTGCGGGTACGCGCTGTATCTGCTGGTGCGGTTCCCCGGCCTGCGGCCGAGCCCCAACGATCTGTTCTTCACGCAGTCCCTGCTGCTGACCGAGCTGGGGTTGCTGGCCGCACAGGTTCTGGGCGGCCTCCACCACGAGGTGTGGCACGCGCTGGCGGGCCGGAGACTCGGTGTCCGCACCCGACTCCGGCTCGGCAACCGCCTCTACTTCCTGGTGTTCGAGACCGATCTCACCGAGCTGTGGAGCCTGCCGCGCCGGTACCGGTATCTCCCGCTGCTGGCCGGGATGGTGGGTGACCTGGTCTGGTTCTCGCTGGCGACGATCCTGGCCCGGACGGCCGACACCTACGGCGGTCCGCACGGCTTCCCGGGCACGTTCCTCCGGGCCCTGGCCCTGTCCGCGCTCCTGCGGCTGGCCTGGCAGTTCCAAGTCCATCTGCGGACCGACGTCTACCAGGTCCTCGTCACCGCACTGCGCTGCGTGGACCTGCGCGGGACCACCAGGGAATCTCTCGTCAACCGGGTACGCCGACTGCTCCGCCGGGCCGCCCCGTACGTCGAGGAGCGCTGGTATCCGCGCGATCGGCAGGTGGCGCGCTGGTACGTCTTCCTGGCCGGGGCCGGCTATGTGGTCACCCTGGGTATGGGGGGCTGGATCGGCGTGCCCTTCCTGGCCCACATGTTCACCGGTGTCACCGCACAACTGCGCGGCGAGAAAAACGCGCTGGACGCAGCCCCTTTCCCGAACGCCTCGTTCGTGGACGGCTGCCTCACCCTCCTCATCAACCTCGCGCCCATGGCGACGGTTGTGTTCATCGTGCTGTTCCGACGGCGAGCCCACCGGACGGCAGCCGGAGAGCAGGCTCCGGACCGGCCACCACGCCGTAACCGTCGTTACCTCCCCGCCATGTCACCAGCGGAACGGAACGAAGAATGACCCACCACCTCTGGATCACCGGCCCGCACCGGCAGGACCGCCAGGCCGTATGGGAGGACGCATCACCCAAAGGGGTCAGGTTGGTGAGCGACTGCCACAGTCGACTGCGCGGTGTCTACACCGGCACCAACACCCTGCTCCGCCAACTGGTCCCGCTGGTCTACGAACACGCCACCGAGCTGGTGCACTCGTACGCCACCGAGATCCTCTACGTGGCACCGGAGTTGAACGACCTCATCGCCACTGAGCCCGAGGTGTTCCGGCCGATCCCCGTGGAGGTGTACCGGGAACACCGGCGCTTCCTCGCCCGTGCCTACTCCACCGTACGACCGTTGCTGCTCGCGCACGGCCTCACGGACTTCCTCAGGGAATGCGCCGCCCTGCCGCCCGTCCTCCCCTCCCTCAGCTGCTCCTTCGAGAACGTCCACGCGGCCGACGAACTGGACCGGCAGCTTCTGACCATCCTGGTCCGCCGGGTGGATCCGGGGATGGTGACGATCGGCGTGGGTTCGGCGGACGAGAGGCTGCCCGAGCCGCTCGCGAGAGCCCTCTACCGCCACACCCGTCGACTCTCAACAGGGTTGACTTCGAGACGGCCTTCGCGCGGACAGGACGACGTCGGCGAAGCTCTACGGCGGGCACCGGCCGGTCTCCGCGAGACCTGGGCGAAGGCGTTCGTCGACTCGGACGGCACCAGTGACGTGCCGCTCGAACAGGCAGCGTACGACGCCGTAAGCGTGAGCCGACGCCGGGACTGGCACGATGAGCGAGCCGAACTGCTCTTGCAACAGGACGACTTCGGGCTGCGGCTGGGCGCGATTCCCTACCATCGCGCGCACGGCCGCTTCCACACCACGCGGGGAGCCGCCGCGTACACCGAGGCCACGGAGTACGTCACCGACGTCGGTTACTACGAGGCGGCCGTGCGCATCGGCGACCTCGGCCGGGCGCTGGTGGACCGGACCACGCAGATGCGGGCCCACCCCAGCCTCTTCCTAGACCAGGACATTCCGCTGCTCGCGCTCCGCCGCACCGACGAAGCGCGCCGCGTCTACGAGGAGTTGCGCGCCTTCTCTGCCGAGCCCGCCGTCCAGGCCCATGTCGCCTACGGCATGAGCATGTTGTACGCGCGCTTTTACCCGCCGGAGCAGCGCGACCTCACTCGGGCAAGGGCCTGGATCAACACGGCCCTTGCTCTGGCCCGCACCCTTCCCGATGCCGAACTGCGCGCCCATCTCACGGCGTTTGAGCAGAACGGACTGGCGCTGATCGAGTACCGGCTGGGCCACTTCGACGAGGCGATCAGACTGGAGACCGAGGCGATGGAGCTGCTGGATAGCAAGCCCGGTCCACACCCGTACGAACGGTATCTGCGCCGCGCGCTGCTCACCTTCAACCGCGCGCAGGTCTGCGCCACGGTCGGCAGGTACGACGAGGCAATCGCCGACTGGACCTCGGTGATCGACCTCTTCCCCCACGAGAGCGACGGCTATCTCGAACGCGGCACGGCGCATCGCGGGGCCGGCCGCCCCGAGGAGGCCCTGGCCGACTACGGCCGCGCGATCGCCCGCAACCCGCCGCCCGAGGCGTACTACAACCGGGCGGGCATGCTCCTGGAACTGGGGTGCGAGCAGGAGGCGTTGGCCGACTACGACATCCTCCTGGATCTCGACCCGGACCACGTGGACACGCTGGTCAACCGCGCCGCCCTCCACTACGACCGGGGCGACCTCGGCCAGGCCCGCCAGGACGTCGAGCGCGGCCTGACCCTGGAGCCCGCCCATGCCCGGCTCCTGTGCGCCCTTGGCCTGCTCGAACTGGCAGACGGCCGCGTGGAGACCGCTCACCGGGCCTTAACCCGCGCCATCGAGGAAGCCCCGACTCTCGCGGCCGCCTGGGCTAATCGCGGCGTCCTCGCCTACACCGTGGGCGACACCGGTGCCGCCATCACCGACCTGACCCAGGCCCTCACTCTGGGCGAGGACGCGGACATCCGCTACAACCGGGCCCTGGCCCACCAACACCAGGGCAACTGGCAACAGGCGATCGACGATTACACCGAGTCCCTGGGCAACGCGGGCAGCACCCCCGAGGACATCCACACCCGCCTCGCGGAATGCCGACGCGAACTGACAGACTCCGAGCAGGCGTAGAGAGGGCGTGGAGAGGGCGGAGCCGGGCAGTGTCCCCAACTACTCCGGTGGTGGACAAGGGGCGTCGCCGACCCTGACTGTCTGTCTGAGTACCTCGGCGTTCACGGGGGCGGCCGCTCAGGGCGGAGGTGACCCCACTGGGCCTGCGCGGCGTCGGCGGTTAGGTCGTGGGGCCGGCCGGTCTCTGCACAGGTCGCACCCGCAGCCCGGTCCGCGATGACCGCGAAGCGCACCAGCTCGCGGGTCAACGCGGCGAGGTCGGCGGCGGTGCTGTACAGCCCGGGCGCCGCGTCCCGACCTGCGAACCATGCGAATGCCGAATACGTATATGGAGTGGAATCCCGTGTCTAAGACTTGTCCCGTAAATGATCTGACGTGGGTGGGTGACCTGCTCGTTTCTTGGTCATCCGGCCAGAGTGAGGTTGTGCAGGCGGGCGATGCCGAGCATGGCGTGGTGGACGCCGTCGCCTTTCAGGCGGCAGTCGCGGAGGATCTTCCAGGTCTTCATGCGGGCGAAGGTGTGCTCGACGCGGGCGCGGACCTTGCGGTGGGAGGTGTTGTGTTCTTCTTTCCAGGCCGGGAGTTCGGTCTGGCCGGGTTCGCGGCGGTGCGGGATCACCAGGCCGGTGCCCCGGTAGCCGCCGTCCGCGATGAGGTTGTTCTTGCCGACGGCGTCCTTGGCGCCGGACAGTTCCCATGCCTTGCAGTCGTTGCGGTTGCCGGACAGCGGCCGGCCGACGGCGACGACGAGCCGGGTGTCGGCGTCGATGACGACCTGGTGATTGGTGGAGTACCTGTAGTTCTTCGACTGCTCGGCCACCGTGTGGTCGCGGGTGGGCACGAGGGTGCCGTCCACGATCAGCACGGCGTCCTTGCGGAACCGCGTGCGCTGCTGTAGTGCCAGTGCCGGCCCGAGGTGGTTGTCGATGCGGTCCGCCGCGGACTTCGACACCCCGAACAGCGGGGCGAGTTGGCGCAGCGTGAGGTTGGTTCGCCAGTACGCGGCGACCAGCAGGACCCGGTCCTTCAGCGGCAGGCTCCAGGGCCGGCCCTTGCGGACCGGGTCTGCCTCTTCGCGCCGCAACGCGGTGAGCAGCTTGCCGAACTGACGCGGACTCAGCCCCGTGAACGGGGTTATCCAGGACGGCTCCGACGCCGTGATCACACCAGCCACACCAAGATCATCTCACCCGTGACCAGCGGTTACGGGACAAGCCTTAGCCCCAGATTGGTCTCAAGATAAAGGAGCACGCCACCATGTCAGCGCCAACGCCTTCGAGGACTCCGCGTCCTCTCCCCATTATCCCGGGGCCCGATTCGTCCTTTTCGTTCCGGCCGGGAGCGACCCTAGATTGTCCGGCTGTGGCACGACCTACCGGAGCTACGGTCCTGGAACCTACTGCGGTACCGTCGGGCGGTACTTACATTCAACTGGATACGGACGGATACATTAACAGCCCGGGTGCGTATATACCGCAACGTCCTGCACCGCAGCCTCCAACGCAGGACGCTTCGTCCTTTTCGTTCCGGCCGGGAGCGACCCTAGATTGTCCGGCTGTGGCACGACCTACCGGAGCTACGGTCCTGGAACCTACTGCGGTACCGTCGGGCGGTACTTACATTCAACTGGATACGGACGGATACATTAACAGCCCGGGTGCGTATATACCGCAACGTCCTGCACCGCAGCCTCCAACGCAGGACGCTTCGTCCTTTTCGTTCCGGCCGGGAGCGACCCTAGATTGTCCGGCTGTGGCACGACCTACCGGAGCTACGGCCCTGGAACCTACTGCGGTACCGTCGGGCGGTACTTACATTCAACTGGATACGGACGGATACATTAACAGCCCGGGTGCGTATATACCGCAACGTCCTGCACCGCAGCCTCCAACGCCTGACTCTGAGCGCACGCTTGGTGGCGAGTTTGGCCTCGACGCCTTTCAGCGCACGCGGAGAGGGCAGCTCTCGAAGGGGGTTCGTGGGATTGCGGCCGCTGCTGGATTGACGGTCCCTGGTGCTTCTTCGGTGCAGCGGAAACAGTCGCCAGATGATGTTTCCGTAGCTCAGAGACCGGTTCTGACGAGGCCTGCTGCTTCAGGCCCAGGCCGAGCGTGAATTGGGAGTGTCTTAGACCGACCGGCAAATGGATCACTTGAGGCGTCGGGTGGTGGGGCGGCCGTCCCAGCGATAGCGGCTCGTCGAGCGTCGGATGAGCATGCGGAGCGTGACGAAAGCGGCGGCGAGGTAGAGGTAGAAGTCCACGGCGCTGCCGTCCTTCTCGGTGCAGCGCCGCAGCTTGCCGTAGCCGTTCATCCACGAGTGTGAACGCTCGACCACCCACCGCTTGCCGGCCTGGATCGGTGCGGGCACGCCCTTGCGGGCGATCTCGCCGGTGAAGCCGAACTCGTCGAGCAAGGCACGGGTCCTGGCGCTGTCGTAGCCGCGGTCGAGATTGATGTTCACTTGCTCTGGGAGCGCTCCTACCTGGGCTTTCGTTGCTTCGAGGGTGGGGCCGAGGAGCGGTGAGTCGTGCCGGTTGGCGCCTGCGGAGACGATCCCGAGAGGGACCCCGGCCGCGTCGGAGGCCACCGATCGCTTCAGCCCCTGCTTGCCCCGGTCGACCGGGGAGCGTCCGGCTTTCTCGCCACCCGAGGGAGCTTTCGTGATGCAGCCGTCCACGGAGATCTCGGCCAGTCCGAGGCCGATCATCCGGTCGTACGCCTGGAGCGCCAGGGCGTGGACCTGCTCTGATATGCCCATCTGTGACCAGAGTTTGACGCGGCGTCGGATGGTGCGGTCCGAGCAGCCCTGACTGGCGATCCGCTCGTATCCGGTGCCGTGGACCAGGGCCCGCACGATGTGCTCGAAGACGATCCGGTCCGGGACCCGGCGACGGTGACAGCCCAGCGGGTGGGTCGGCGCATAGTCATCGCGCGCGGGCAGCAGGGCGGCGAACTGGTCCCACAGGGGTTCGAGCAGGCAAGATGGCACAGCAGGCACGGGCCCTCCGGTGATCACTGAGCGTAGAGAACTCCATGATCACTCAGGCCCGTGCCTGTCTCGTGCCCAGAGCGACCAGCCACCGGCAGGCATCACCAATTGCCGGTCGGTCTTAGAGCGTTGTGGCCAATCGGATTACGTTCGAGGGGTAGCCAGGGCGGTTCGGACGCTCGTGCGGTGCGGGTAGCGGGCATGAAAGAACGGGCCCCTCGGTAGGGACACGGTTGAGTCGACCAAGCCCTCCGAGGAGACCCGTTGCCCACCCAGTGGACCACTGCCGTGCCCGAGACGTCCAACTCCGTCACCCTGGAATGCGACTGCTACGTCCACCAGTTCGGGGCGATCGCTCCAAGGCGGCGGGACTCGTACTACGAGACCGACATGAGTGACGCGGAATGGGCTCTGGTCCGGGCGTCGATGCCGATGCCGGCCTGGATGGAGTCCAGAGGCGGCCGGCCGGAGGAGTATTGCCACCGCGACATGATCGATGCGGTGCGCTATGTGGTCGACAATGGCGGGAAGTGGAAGGCCGTGCCACGGGATTATCCCTGGTGGCGGGCGGTGTACGACTTCTTCCGCCGGTGGCGTGCGCACGGCTACGTCCGGGAGCTGTACCAACGGCTGTGCCGCGCCGACCGGTTGGCGCGGGGCCGGAGTGCGGAGCCGACGGCCGGGATCATCGACGCGCAGTCCGTCGACGGAGCGGACACCGTCGTCACGTCACGCGGCTTCGACGGGAACAAGAAACGCGACGGCCGCAAGCGCTCGATCCTGACCGACACGTGCGGTGACCTGCTGGAAGTCATCGTGACCCCGGCCGATGTGCACGACTCCAAGCCCGCGCCCGCGCTCCTGGACCGCTATATGGACGAGCCCGGGCGGCTGCTGAAACTCATCTGGGCCGACAGCGCCTACCAGGGGCAGCCCCTGGCCGATGCCTTTGCCCGGCACGGGGTGAGGGTCGAGGTCGTTCAACGCCCGGACGGGACACACGGCTTCACCGTCCTGGCCCGCCGCTGGGTGGTGGAACGCACCCTGGGTCAGCTCTCACGGGCCCGGCGTCTCAACCGTGACCACGAGCGCCGCCCGGACCATCACGAGCAGATGGTCTGGTGGGCCGGCCTGATCACGCTCACCCGCCGGATCGCCGGCGAGCGCCGGCACTGGCCCGATCGCCGGCCGGGCCGCCGGCCGGGCCCGCAGCTGGCCTGAACAGGCCCTTCTCCCGCTCCAGCCAGCCCTTTGCATGCAGGGCATAGGCGCGGTGGCGCACCCGCTCCACCGCGAGTTTTTCCCGTCCCTGCCCCAGGGTGTCTGCGATCGTGGCCACGTCCACCAGGCCGCCGGCGGCCACGACCGTCTCGAAGATCTGCCGGTACATGCCGCACAACGCCTGCCGGTCCAGGCCCGCGTGCCACTGCGACGGCCGCTCGTCGTAGCCTTCACGCGCCCGGCGCGAGGGCACCTCGGTCTCGCTGTCCGTCGCCTGAGGCCCGTCGCCAACCGCTCCGGCATCGGCGGCCGCCTGCGACGCTTGCGCACCTGCCGCGGCAAGCTCGTCCATCAGCTCCTCCCGCCCGATCCGGGCGAACTCCCACCGCTGACGGGCCTCCACCGCCTGTTCCTCGGCCTCACGCAACCGCTCCTCCGCCCCGTCCAGGACTTCACGAGCCCGCGCTTCACGCCGCTCCATCATTGCGATCACCGACGGCATCGACCACCTCCACGACGAGAAATCCAGACGTCACGGTGCTGCCCGGCCTCACCGACGAGAACACGTCGATCATGAAAGAACCGCAGCTCTTCGAGCTGCGGTTCGGTTGGCCACAACGCTCTTAGTGCATCGGTGCAGGTGGGACGCCATGCTGGTGGCGGTTTTGGGTGGGTAGGCTCCTGGGGTGCATGAGGGGATTCGCCCCGATCTGATGATGCGCCAGATGATCTCGGGACATGGCAACGGGGCTCCCGGTAGGACAGAAGATCGACCAAGATCCGACTGTCTGCAAGGGAGCCCCGTTGGGCGCTCAGTCTGCCATCGATGCTGCTTCAATCGTCATGTCGACGCCCCGGCCGACGTCTCCTCGAAGACCGCGAAGGAGGGTGGAGCCGCAGTTCGGCGACCGGATCCGGCTCGGCGTACTCACCGGGGAGATCACCCCCGAAGTGGTCGACGAGGTACTGGAGTTGACCGGAAGGGCCGAGCGCCGCCGCAGGCTCCTGCCGGCCCGCGCGGTGGTCTACTTCGTCCTGGCTCTGTGCTTGTTCAGCAGCTCCGACAGCACTGGGCCGCCGGGTTACCGGGTGGTCCGGCGGACCCTGACCGAGAAACTGCGGCACCTGCCGGGCGGCCTCGTCCAGCGCCTGCCCACCAGTTCGGCCCTCACCAGAGCCCGCCAGCGCCTGGGCGACAAGCCGTTCCAGGCGCTCTTCGAACGCCGGTGCGGCGCTCAGGCGACACCCACGACCCCGGGAGCGTTCGCCTTCGGCCTGCGGCTGGTTGCCTGGGACGGCACCGCGCTGGACGTGCCGGACACCCCCGAGAACGCTGCCGCGTTCGGATTCACCGGCCGCGACGGCACGAACAAGAGCGGAAACCCGCAGGTCAGACTGATGGCCCTGATCGAGTGCGGCACCCACGCCATCATCGACGCAGCCTTCGACTCGATCGCTAGATTCAGCGAGCACAAGCTCGCCCGCCGCCTGCTCGCCTCCCTGCGGCCCGGCATGCTGCTGCTGGCCGACCGCAACTTCGCCGGCCATGAACTGTGGGGCCTGGTCGAGGCGACCGGCTGCCACCTCGCCTGGCGGATCAAGAAGAACCTCGTCCTGCCACCCCTGTGGGTTCTGCCCGACGGCTCGTACGTGTCCGTCATGCCCACCCCCGCCGAGGGCCAGCGTCTGGGCAATGCCCGCTTCCACGGCCGCACCCCGGCAAGGCTGCCCCATGGACACCTCGTGCGCATCATCGACTACACCGTGACCGTCCGGTCCCAGGACGAGTCGGCCCAGGTGGAGAAGTTCCGGCTGGCGACCAGCCTGCTCGACCACCGGCAGGCGCCCGCACGGCAGTTGTCCCAGCTCTACCACCAACGCTGGGGTGCGACACGAAGTCGCACGAGACTGAGTGAACTACCTGATCGGAGGATCGACTTGATGTCGACAGCGTAGTTCCGGGCCAGTGCTCAAGGCCCGTCCCCACTTCGACATGCGTCGCCGGTAACGGCGGGGTGTGGAGCTCGAAGGACAAGCCCAAGGGCCCCCGTGCCATCCGGGGGCCACAGGCAAGGGGAAGACCGGACGGGTGAACACAAGTGAACCCCTGATGATGCTTCGTGATCGTGGGCCCCGCCGATGGATTGCTCCAGCGGGGTGCAGGACTGGTCGCTGAGAAGCGGCAGGCGCCGGCTGAAGACCCAACGTCAGCCGGGAGAGCATCGCCGTCCCGGAGTTTAGGGGGCACCCACCCCGGTCGTATCTCACTCGTGTGGAACGTGGAAACCCCGCTGGGGTCCGGACGCGCAAGCGTCCGGTCAGCCGACCGTAAGGAAGGCCCAACTCCCCAGCGGGCACAGGATGACCCAAGAAGCCAACGCCGGTCGCCGAAAGGCAGCGGGAAACCGGGGCAGATGACCAGCGCCTCCGCTGGCCGTCCCGCATAACCGGCCGGATACGGGCTCTGCCCGGACCCGCAAGGGTGCTGACGTGGGTCAGGTGGGCCTGTGAGGACCCGATGGCCACCAACGCTGAAACCGAAGGGCAAGTTGGACACCGTGGCGACAACATCTCCCGTGGCGGACACCGTCCAGGACGACAGTGCCGTCACGGGGAACGGACCTGAGGACGACTTCACCGACTGGCAGTCGATCGACTGGCAGGGCGCGGAGAACGAAGTACGGCGGCTGAGGCAGCGGATCTTCACGGCATCGCAGGCAGGGGACCTCAAGAGGGTCCGCAATCTCCAGAAACTGATGCTCCGCTCCCGCTCCAACACGCTGGTGAGCGTGCGGCGGGTGACGGACATCAACGCTGGCCGCAAGACGGCGGGGATCGACGGTCGGGTTGTCCTGCTGCCCCAGGGGAAGGCCGAACTGGCCGACTGGATGCAGCACCGGGCAGCGCCGTGGAGGCCCTTGCCCGTCAGGCGGGTCTATATCCCCAAGGCCAATGGTCGTCAGCGCGGCCTCGGAATTCCCGTGATCATCGACCGGTGTCTTCAAGCCGTGACGCTGAACGCGCTGGAACCCGAGTGGGAGGCACGGTTCGAGCCGAGATCCTATGGATTTCGTCCGGGCCGTGGCTGCCACGACGCGATCGGAGCGATCTTCCTGGCCGCCAAGGGCAAGAGCCCGAAGCGCCAGTGGATCCTTGACGCAGACCTGGCAGCGGCGTTCGACCGCATCAACCACGACCGCCTCATGGCCTCCATCGGCCAGTTCCCCGCACGGGGTCTGATCGAGCAGTGGCTCAAGGCAGGAGTGATCGACCGCGGCGTCTTCGCCCCGACTGAGGAGGGGGTTCCGCAAGGCGGGATCATCTCCCCGGCGCTGATGAACGTGGCCTTGCACGGGATGGAAGAGGCTGCCGGAGTCCGCTACCGGCTCACAGGCCCACGGGCCGGTGAACTGGCAGTCGGCTCGCCGACTCTGATCAGGTACGCCGACGACCTGGTGGTTCTTTGCCACAGCCGTGACGAGGCCCAGCAGGTCAAGGAGCGGCTCGCCCGGTGGCTCAAGCCCCGAGGTCTGGCCTTCAACGAGGACAAGACGCGCATCACGCACCTCAATGAGGGCTGTGACTTTCTGGGCTTCACCGTCCGCCGCTATCACGGCATGCTGCTGATCAAGCCGAGCAAGGCATCCGTGCGACGGATCCGGGCACGGCTCACCGCCGAGGTGCTGGCCCTTCGGGGGCAGAACGCGGCGGCGGTGATCGCCAAGCTCAACCCGATCATCCGGGGCTGGGCTGCCTACTTTCGGGGAGCGGTCTCCAGCGAGGTGTTCGCCTCGCTGGACAACCATGTGTGGAGGCTGGTCTACAAGTGGGCCCGCCACACACACCCGAACAAGCCGAACGGCTGGGTGACCTCCCGGTACTTCGGCCGGTTCAACGAGTCCCGGCAGGACCGGTGGGTGTTCGGTGACCGCGAGAGCGGCCGCTACCTCACCAAATTCGCCTGGACCAGGATCGTCAGACATCAACTCGTCGTCAAAGGGGCGTCCGTGGACGACCCGGCGCTGACCGAGTACTGGGCCTCGCGGCGACGCAGGAACAAGCCCCCGCTCAGCCCGCGCCTGCTGAGTCTGCTCCAAGGACAGCACGGCCGGTGCCCGCTTTGCGGAACGCTTCTCCTGCACGCCGACCAGCAGCCGCAGAACCCCCAGGAATGGGAGCAGTGGCTGCGGGCGATCCGGACGGCGGTACGCGCGAACCCGCTCACCGCCGAAGCGGACGGAAGCCAGTCCGACGATCCCGTCACCTTCCGACTCACCCACGTTCACTGCCATCGCTGGCGCGGCGGCAGTGAACCACTGCGACCAGCCATTCTGGCTGCCCGTGGGCCTTCAGGGCCTGCTTGAGCCGGATGCGGTTAACGCCGCCCGTCCGGTTCTGAGGGGGGTGCGGCGCAGCAATGCGCCGCACCTACCCGACAGATCGAGAACGGCTTCGCCGAACTCAAAAACCGGCTGCGAGGCGCCGGCTTCATCCTGCGCTCCAAGACCCCCGAGCTCATCTGCCAGGAGATCTACGCACTCCTCACCGTCTACCAGGCACTATGCGCGCTCAAAGTCCACGCAGCCGAACAAGGCGAGGTCGATCCCGACCGGATCTCCTTCACCACGACGGTGCAGCTCGCCCGGCTCACGACCGCCGGACAGACCGCAGCGAACCCGCAGGTCCTGTGCGCCGCCCGACTCGAAGTCGTCCAGGAGCTGCTGAACGACCTCCTGCCCTCACGCCGCGACCGCCGCTGCCAACGACTGAAGAAACCACCGAGGAACACCTTCGAAGCCAAACGCCGGGACGAGCCCCACCCTCCCAGCCACGTCAGCTACTCACTCAAAGTCACAGGGAACCCAGGACACCTATCCTCACCTGCAAAAACACCCTAAATCACCGGCATTGCTCTGGCCAGCAAGAATGAGGATTGTCGAGGTCCTTGTTCCTGCCACCGCCGGAGGCACTTCCCAGGTGAGCAAGCGTATCGGGTTGTACCCGTGTGTCCGCGTCGAGGGCGGCGGCCGCGGGGTGGTCTCGCAGGCCGGGGCCGTGCTGCTCGTCGAGACGGTCCGCAAGGTGGGTCTGGACACCGCGATATCGGCGGCGATGGCGCCGTGGCGCAAGTCGCGGGCGGTGCACGATCCGGGGAAGATCCTGCTGGATGTCGCGCTCGCGACGGCTCTGGGCGGGGACTGCCTCGCCGATGTCGCCATGCTGCGGGCCGAGCCCGACGTGTTCGGCCCGGTGGCATCAGACCCCACGGTCTCCCGGCTCATCGACGTCCTCGCCGCAGCCGGGCCGAAGGCGCTCACCGCGATCCGCACGGCGCGAGCCGAAGTGCGCACGCGGGTGTGGGAGTTGGCCGGTGAAGACAGTCCGGCCGCCGGTGGCAGCGTGACCGTGGACATCGACGGCGTGCTCGTCCTCGCCCGCTCCGAGAAGCAGGACGCCACCGCGACCTGGAAGAAGACCTTCGGCCACCATCCGCTCGTCGCGTTCGTCGACCACGGCCAGACAGGGTCCGGGGAACCGGTGGCCGCCCTGCTGCGGCCCGGCAACGCGGGCTCCAACACCGCCACCGACCACATCACCACCCAACTCCAGCCTGTCCACCCGGACCTGGCTCGAGGACCATCCCCGCATCCACCACGCCTTCATCCCCGTCGGCGCGTGCTGGCTCAACCTGCAGGGAGGCTGGTGGCGCATCTTCCGCAAAGCTGCCCTCGCCGGCCAGTCATTCGCCAACCCCGATGACATCGCCCAGGCCACGGCCCTCGCAACCGACCAGCTCAACTCCCGTGCCGGTCCCTGGATCTGGGGCAGAACCACACCATCAACCCGTTCCCTACGACGCCGATATGTGTATCTCCTTTGAGGAATCCAGCACTAGCAGCCGAAAACGCCCACGCCGGACTCCGTGGCGCGGGCTGCGGACGGGGCGAGGCCGAAGTAGTAGCCGGAGGCCCTGTTGTTGAGGCTGCCCATGTTCACCGAAGTGTGGGCACGCACGATGACGGAAGGGTCTGTACGCTCACCGGTGTAATTGATGATCATGGAAGAGACATCAAGTGACTGACACCGTGACCGAGTTCGTGGCCGCCGCTGACCAGGCGGATCCGTCGCCGGAGGCCGCGACGGTCGAGCAGAAACTGATCGACCAGCTCGTCGAGCAGGCCCGCAGCAAGGGGCTGCAGCTGACCGGCGAGGGCGGGCTGCTGCAGCAGCTGACCAAGGCGGTTCTGGAGTCGGCCCTGGAGGGCGAGATCACCGACCATCTCGGCTATGACAAGCACGACCCGGCGGGCAAGGACGGCGGCAACTCCCGTAACGGCACCCGGTCCAAGACGGTGCTGACGGACATCGGGCCGGTCGAGATCGACGTGCCTCGCGACCGGGAGGGCTCCTTCGAGCCGGCCATCGTCAAGAAGCGGCAGCGCCGGCTGACCGGCGTGGACGAGATGGTGCTCTCGCTGTCCGCGAAGGGGCTTACGCACGGGGAGATCTCCGCGCACCTGGCCGAGGTCTACGGCGCGGACGTCTCCAAGACGACCATCAGCACGATCACCGACAAGGTGATGGATGGCATGGCGGAATGGCAGAACCGGCCGCTCGACCGCGTCTACCCGGTCGTCTTCATTGACGCTATCAACGTCAAGATTCGCGATGGCCAAGTAGCGAACAGGCCGATCTACGTGGCCCTGGCGGTCACCGCCGAGGGACACCGCGACATCCTCGGCCTGTGGGCCGGCGACGGCGGCGAAGGCGCGAAACACTGGCTCCGAGTGCTCTCCGAGCTCAAGAACAGGGGCGTCGAAGACGTCCTCATGCTGGTCTGCGACGGGTTGAAGGGCCTGCCCGACGCAGTTGGCGAGGTCTGGCCGCGAACTGTGGTGCAAACGTGCGTGGTTCACCTGCTGCGGGCGTCATTTCGATACGCGGCCCGACAGGACTGGGACAAGATCGCCAAGGCGCTCAAGCCCGTCTACACCGCGCCGACCGAGGACGCGGCCACGACGCGGTTCCTGGAATTCGCCGAGACCTGGGGCAAGAAGTACCCGGCGATCGTCCGCCTCTGGGAGTCCAGCTGGCCCGAGTTCACGCCTTTCCTTCAGTTTGATGCAGAAATACGCCGCATCGTGTGCACGACCAACAGTATTGAGAGCGTCAACGCCCGCATCCGCAAGGCCGTCCGCGCCCGCGGGCACTTCCCCACGGAGCAGGCCGCCCTCAAATGTGTCTACATGGCCGTCATGAGCCTCGACCCGACCGGCGCCGGCCGTAAACGCTGGACCATGCGCTGGAAGGGCGCTATGAACGCCTTCGACCTGGCCTTCGACGGCCGTCTCACCGCAGGCCAACTCTAGCCACACCAAACCCAGTTACACCGCTTGCTTTACAGACCCTGACGGAATCCGAGGTTGTGCAGAGCCTGTCAACGAAGATGAGGGCGCGGTTCGTGTTGTTCGTCACGGAGGAGACGTTGTTGTCGAATCCGGCCGGCATGGGATACCCAGACTGCACCATGTACAGGGTTGTGGAGGATCCGGTGAGGTTGGCATCGGTGTAGACGCACGCCTGCCCCTGGGGGCACGTCGCCGCGGAGGCCGGTGTGGCCGTTGCCACCGCGCCTCCTGCGAGCAGGACTGAGGCAATACCCGCCGTCAGCGCACGTTCCTTGATCTTGAACATCGTTCGATGTCTCCTTCTGGCTCGTTACGTGCCGGGCCGGTGTGTGCCTGGCTTCCGCAGGCGCCGCGACCTGCCGGCTCTGAAGACAACTACGGCAGGCAGACTGTGGTGAGTTCACTCCGGTCCGGAGTCGCCACGCAGACGCACCGATCCGAGCCGGACGACCGTATCGCCGCCTCCCCCGCGGCGAGGAGGGCCGGCGTGTCGCCGGGATCAAGCGGAAGCACCCAGGTCCACACGGGGTGAGTAGGGTCGGGGACTGGCGCGGTGCCTTCCGCTCCGTTTCCAGTCCCCGCCGCTTCAAGTGAAGTAGGCCGCCGACGAGGTGCCCGTGGTTCGGGTCCTTTTCCGACGGCCCCTTCCCGAACGGGACGGGCCAGTTTCCCGGCATCCCGCTCTCCAGTGATCACTTCCGTGGTGGCGCGGTGCCCCGCCCGGCATGGATGTCCTCGTGGCAGCGACGGCAGATCACCAGGGTCTTGCGCCGTCGTTTGGCCATGAGGTGCACCCAGTCGGGCTTGTCCCGACGTCCGGGCCGGTTGAGATCGGCGAGCTTGCGGACGTGATGGACCTCAAGATTCGTCCGGGCTTCGCAGATCTCGCAGCACTCGGCGATGAGCCGGTGGATCAGCTCGTTTCGCTTCGCACTGGCCATGACCGGCCGCCTGTCGGTGAGGACGGCCTTGCGCTGTCGTTTGAGCGGTATCCCGCCGAAGCGGGCTACCAGCGGTTTCCTCTCCCGGTCGCGTGGAACGGTGACGGTCAGACAGGTTCGCGGTCCCTCAGGTGTCTCGACGGTGCTCTTGTACTTCCGAGCCATCTTCGTGACCGTCGACCGGTGCTTCCCTGCCAGCGTCTTCAGTAGCGAGGTCTCCATGACCCACTGGAGCCTGCCCAGGCGGAACACATCCTGGGCAAGAAGGTGAGGTTCCCCCGGTGTGCGGGAGGTGCTGATCAGCTGGTCAGGGCGGGTTGACGGGGTTTCAGGTTCGTTCGTTCGGCCGTTGCCTGGTCGGCGTAGTGCTTCTCCTCGAACTCGACCGGACTGAGGTAGCCGAGCCGCTTCTGGATGCGCCGGGAGTTATAGAAGCCGTCGATGTACTCGAAGAGCGCGAGATTCGCCTCGGCCCGGGTGGCGAAGACGCGGCCGCGGATGCACTCCGTCTTGATGATCATCCACAGGTTCTCCGCGAGAGCGTTGTCGTAACTGTCCCCGACCGAGCCCATGGATGCTTCAACTCCCGCTCGTAGTAGTCGAGTTGTGAGCTTCACGGATGTGTATTGACAGCCGTGATCGGCATGGTGGACCAGCTTGCCCGGTTCGACCTCCCGGCTCGCGAGGGCGTACTCGAGGGTGGTCAGGACCAGGTCGGCGTCCGCGCGGGCGGAGGTTTCCCAGGCGACCACCCGGCGGGAGAACGCGTCCCGGATCGCGGACAGCCACAAGGGCCCCTCACCGGTGGTGATCATGGTGAGGTCGGTGACCCACAGCCGGTTCGGCGCGGATGCGGTGAAGTCCCGCTCGACCAGGTCCGGGGCGAGTGTGGCCTTGGGATCGCGGCGTGTGAAGCCGCTTCGGCGGGGGCTGATGCCCGCGATGTCGGCCTCGCGCATCAGGCGCTCGACCCGTTTGCGGCCCACGCGGACGCCCTCGCGCTTGAGCACGGCGTGCACGCGCGGCGAGCCGTAGATCCCGCCCGAGTCGGCGTGGATCTCCTTGATCTGCCCGGTGAGTTCCACGTCCCGGCGCCGGCGTTCGCACGGCTCGCGCTCGGCACGACGCCAGCGGTAGTACGTCGAGGAGGCGATGGAGAGTTCCCGGAGTACGCACTCGACCCCCAGGTGCGGGTGCTCGTCAACGAGCGCCGTCACCTGGGCCGGGTCGGGTCGAGCTGCGCCGCGAAAAACGCCGAGGCCGTCCGCAGGACCTCGTTTGCCCGCTTGAGCTGGATGTTCTCCTTGCGCAGCGCGGCAAGTTCGGCGCGTTCATCGGTGGTCAGCCGATCATCCCGCTCGTCGGCGTCCGCCTCGGCCTGGCGGATCCAGCCGCGCAGCGCCTCCGGATGCACGCCGAGGTCGACGGCGAGCTTCTTGATTTGGGGCTTCGGTTCGGCGGTGCGGTACATCCGCACCGCACGCTCACGCAACTCCAGCGAGTACTTCCTGGGGGCAGCCATGGTCGATGTTCCTCTCATGAGTCCCATCTGACCCTCTGTCAACACACTCCGCATCTCGGGGGAACCTCAAGGTAGTACTGGACCAAACCCCGGTACTCGGCCTGGTACTTCGCGACGATCGTGAAGTCCTCGTCGTGAAGCAGCATGCCGCGTTGCGCCGGTTGCCCGTTGCTCATGTAGAGCGCGCACTTCTGCCTGATCACCTGCCGTGGCACGAACAGGCCGATCGCTCCATTGACCGCCCGACGGTTCCGGGTGATCTTCGTGTCGGAGTGCTGGGCCCGGATCTCATAGCCGAGGAAGTGCGCCGCCTGGCTGGTGGCGTGCGTGATCACGGTCTTGGACTCGGAAAGTTCCAGCCTGAGCTCGTCACGCAGGAACGCACCGATCTTCGACTTGATCTCCTCGGCTTCGTGCTTGAGGCCGGCGAACCCCAGAAGCCAGTCGTCGGCATAGCGGACATATCTCAGCCGGCGGTAGTCCGGATCGTTCGGGTCCTGGCTCGGCAGGGTGCGACGCTGGAGCCCAAGCGCCCGCACCGCCTCCCGGTCGCCACGCCGTCTGGCTCTCGCGATCGCGAACTCGACCGTCCTGTATGCCCGGTTGGGCCGCCGACGCAGACCCCGGTTGTACTCAGGCAGCAGAGACTGTTCGACGAACTGGTCCAGCCGGTCAAGGTAGATGTTCGAGAGGATCGGGGAGGCAACTCCGCCCTGCGGGGCGCCGCTGAGCGTGTCGTGCCACCTCCAGTCCTCCAGGTAACCGGCCTTGAGCATGTGGCTGATCAGCCGCAGGAACCGGCCATCGTGGATCTTCTCCGCCAGCGTCGACAGCATGACCTCGTGATCGAGGCTGCCGAAGCAGTCGGAGATGTCCCCCTCGATGAACCAGTGCGTCCCCTTCCAAAGGTCCACCACCTCGCTCAGTGCGGTGTGGCAGCCCCGTTGGGGGCGGAAACCGTGAGACCGGTCGGAGAACTGGACGTCGTAGTACGCCTCAAGCAGCAGACGCACCACCTCGGCGACCAGCTTGTCCGACCAGGTCGGCAGGCCCAGCGGGCGCTTCTTCGTCGATCCCTTCTTCTCGATGTAGACCCGCTTGACCGGAGACCACCGGTAGCGCTCGGCGCGCAAGGCGTCGATGATGCTGCCGATCTTCTCCAGCGACATGCCGTCCGCGGTCTCCCCGGTGACCCCGGGCGTCATCGCACCCGCGTTGGCGTAGATGCGCCCGTAAGCCACCAAATACAGCTGAGGGTTGAACAGTTGCCGGTACAGCCTCTCGACCGGCAGTCCTCTCTCACCGCGCTTTCGGATGACGTCCAGCACCGCTTTGGCGCTCTGCATTACGCATGCCTCCCTTCGCTGGACATCTCGGTCACCTGTGCCCCTTTGCCCTGTGAACGGCTTTCCCGTCCTCCCTGGCAGGTCGTCACTCCTGCGACTACTACGGGCACTCCGTCGCCGTAGGGCTCGCGCCCCGTAGGCGATCCCGTGGTACGTCTTCGTTGTACGTATCGAGCACGACGTAGGCCGCCCACTCATCTCCTTGACCGCTCTCGCTGGGCGATGCTCCACGTCACGGAGGTTGTCCGGTCTCACGGTTCATGCCCGGACATGACGTGGCGTCGGTTTCAGGTGTCGTTCCGACGGGTGCGCACTCTCACCGCTGGAGATTGGGCTTCAAGCAATCCAGCGCAGGGTAGGCCGCGCGGCGAGGTATCTGGAGTTCAGACCCTTTTCCACGCGACCCCCCACCGAACCGGACGTGCCCCGTTAAAGGCATCCGGCTCTCCAGTGACTACTCCGTGGGTTTCGCGACTTGCGAGTCAGTATGGATATCGTCGTGACAGTTCTGGCAGACCACAAGGGACTTGCGGCGCCGCTTCGCCATGATTGATGCCCACGCCGGCCTGTCCGGCTGACCGAGCTTGTCGAGATCCGAGAGTTTTCGGATGTGGTGAACTTGAACCTTCCCCGACCGCTCACAGATCTCGCACCTCCCCGCAAGGAGTCTGGTGACCAATTCCTTGGGACCAACTGCTCGATCTGGTTTACGGTCTTCGAGGACCGCTGTCTTCTGCCACCGAAGTGGTATGCCACCGTACCGTGCTACCAGTGGTTTCCTGCCACCACTGCGTTCAACGGTCGCTTCGAAGCACGTGCGCAACCCGTATGGAGTTTCGACCTTGGCCTTATACTTGGCCGCCGTCTTCGATACGGTCGAGCGGTGCTTGCCCGCAAGCGTCTTTAGCAGCGATGTCTCCATGACCCAGTTCAGCCGATTCAGCCGATAGACGTCACTGGCCAACAGGTAGTACTGTGCCAACCCGCGATATTCGGCCCCGAAGATAGAGACGATGGTGTAATCGTCCATGTTCATCAAAGGGGTCCTGCGTGCGGGTTTCCCGCGTTTCATATAGGAGGCACATTTAGCCTTGATCACCGCGACTGGCACCCGCAACTTGACGGTCGCGTTGCTTGACCGTTGGCCATTGCTGATCGCCTTGTCGTTCTGCTGAACGGTGATCTCGTAACCGAGGAATCTTGCCGCGCCGGTTCTGGCGTGAGTGATCAATGTTTTCTCCTCGGACAGCTCCAGTTTGAGTTCGTCACGCAGGAACTGCCCGAGGCGTTGCTTGATCTCCTCGGCTTCGGCTTTCGGTCCGGTGAAACCGAGCAAGGTGTCGTCGGCGTACCGCACATAGCGCAACCGCCGGTAGCGAGGATCGTTGAGATCCTTGCTCGGCATACTGCGTAGCTCTTTACGTAGCGATCGCGCCTCGGCACGGTCACCACGCACCCGAGCTAGCGTGAGTGCTTTCTGAACCTTACGATAGGCGGGATTCTTAACTCGTTCCGCCCCTCGGTCATATTCGGGTATCAGAACCTTTTCGACAAAGTTGTCCAACCGGTGCAGATAAATGTTGGAGAGCGTGGGAGAGAGAACACCGCCTTGTGGTGCCCCGGAGAGCGTGGCGTTCCATACCCAGTCCTCCAAGTATCCGGCCTGAAGCATGTTGCGCAATAGCCGCAGAAACCGGCGATCGTGGACTTTCTCAGATAACGTCGAGAGCATGACCTCATGGTCAAGCGACCCGAAGCAGTCGGAGATATCGCCCTCAATCAGCCAGGTCGTACCCGTCCAGGTATTAGCCACCTCGCGCAGCGCGGTGTGGCAGCCCCGACGGGCACGGAACCCATGGGACCGATCGGAAAACTGGGGGTCATAATATGCCTCCAATAGGAGACGCATCACCTCTCCAACCAGCTTATCCGTCCAGCCAGGCAATCCGAGGGGTCTGAGTTTCCCGTTTTTCTTCGGGATCATGACTCTCTTGACCGGACTGAATCGATAGCGCTCGTGGCGCATCGCATCGATAATGCGCTCGATCTTGTCCAGCGACATGCCGTCCACGGTATCTGCCGAGACTCCAGGCGTCATCGCTCCCTTGTTGGAGTAGATACGCCCGTAAGCCATGAGATACAGCTGCGGATTGAACATCTGTCGGTACAGTTCATTACATGGCAGGCCGTGCCTGCCGCGTTCACGGAGGACACCCAGCACTGTTTCGGCGCTCTGCAATTTCGCATACCTCCCAGGTCTTCGAGTGTCCGATCACCTGACCCCCTTCGCCCTCATTCCGGCTTTCCCGGACTTCATGACCGGTCGTTACTCCGGCGACTACTATGGGGTCTCCGTCACCATAGGATTCGCATCCCTTAGGTGATCCCGCGTTCATCTCTGTCGTACGTACTAACGCAACTTAGGTGCCCCACTCATCTCCTTGAATGCCCTCACTGGGCATCGCTCCACGTTCCGGAGGTTGCAACGGCCGCGAAAGAAATGCCGATGCAGGACGTGGCGCCGGTTCCAGACGTCTTTCCGGCGGATGGATATTTGCATCTCCTGGAGATTGGGATTCAGGCAGTCTAGCTTTCACCGTATTGCGTGAATCGCTCGGCGCACTGCTCCTAACGTCTGGACACAGTCGCCGATTTCCTGGCATGCTCTTGTCCCTCTCACCCTTTCAGGCTGAGGTAAGCCATTCGATTCAAGAACGTTCCTCCGAGTCCTTCCCGGCTGAGCCGGGGATACAACAGAGCGCCTCGCGGCGCAACTTGGCCATATCGTGCGGGTCTCGCGGCACCCCGTCCCGGACACCTCCGGACGGCCACCGCTTCCCTGACATGCTCTTGTCCCCTCGCGCTTTCGCGTCCAGGTAAGTCAGGCGACCCAAGAACCTCCCTCCGAGTTCCTCCCGACTGCGTCGGGGATACAACGAAGCGCCTCACGGCGCACACCGTGCATGCAGTTCTCCCGCACACGGCTTTCCGACATCATTCACCGGCTGGCATGCGCCGTCGCTCTGTGCACGTTTCCGGTAAGACGGTAGACACCGAGCCGGGTGATCCACCCATAAGTAAAACGGGTGGTCCAGTTCCTGCCCGCAAGCCCGTGTTTCGCGCTGGCGAAGATCGCCAGCCGCTCGTGGACATAGCCGTCAACCACGTTGAACTTCCGTCCGGAGTTACCGTTACGGAAGTACGCAGCCCAACCCCGCAGGACCGGGTTGAGATCGGCTACTGAGGTGTCCCCCGGAGTGTGGACACGGGGGTTCATGCTGCGAGTGTGAGTTTACGTGCTCTCTGCTGTTGTTGTTCGAATTCGACTGGCGAGAGGTAGTTGAGGGCGCTGTGGCGCCTGCGGGCGTTGTAGTAGGTGAGCCACTGGAAGATCTCCAGCCTCGCCTGAGGCATCGTGGAGAACAGCCTCTGGTACATCGTCTCCCTCTTGAGTCCCTGCCAGAACGACTCGGCGAGGGCGTTGTCGTAGCTCGAGCCGACCCGGCCCATGCTCCTGTGGATCCCGAAACCGTTGCAGACCTGCGCGAACGCGGCCGACGTGTACTGCGAGCCCCTGTCCGCATGGAAGATCACCCCGCCCACGTGGCCGCCGCGGGTCGCCACGGCCATCTCCAGGGCGTCGATGACCAGTTCCGTGCGCATGTGCGTGGCCATCGACCAGCCGAGCACCCGGCGTGAACAGATGTCGATGACGCAGGCGAGATACAGCCACGTCCCGCCGACCTGGACGTATGTGATGTCGCCGCACCACTTCTCGTTCAACTGTCTGGCGGAGAAGTTGCGTTGGACGAGATCCGGGGCCGGTGGTGCAAGCCGGTCGGGGACCGTGGTGCGCTTGCGGCGCCGCAGGTGCCGGCCCTCGATACCGTGCCGGCGCATCAGGCGCTCGACGCGCTTGCGGTTGATGGTGTGCCCGAAGCCACGCAGCTCGGCATGGATGCGCCGGACTCCGTAGGTGCCCTTGTGCTCGGTATGGATCTCCCGGATCTCCACGAGCAGGGCGTCGTCGGCGGCCTGCCGCTCTCGACGGACCTTCGCACCGGCGAGCCACCGGTAGTAGCCCGAGCGCGAGACCTGCAGGACCCGGCATATCCGCTGAACGCCGAAGACTTCCGCGTGGGCGGAGACGAAGTCCCAGCGGTGGGTCTTCACTTCATCTCCTTCGCGAAATAGGCGGCTGCCCGGCGCAGGATCTCCCGCTCGAGTTCCCATTCCTTCTCTGCCTTGCGGAGCCGGCCGTTTTCCGCGCGCAGCCGGGCCAGTTCCTCGTTCCGGCTCTCCGCGCTCTGCTCGCCGCTGCTGTGATCACGGCCCGCGTGCTCGTCGGCCTGGCGCACCCAGCTCCGCAGGGTCTCGCCGGTCACCCCGACATCCGCCGCGACCGCCGCGTACGTGCGCTTCCCGCCCGCCGCGCGGTACAGCGCGACGGCATCGTTCCTGAACTCCACCGGATACGGAGACCTACGTCCCACCAGGACACCTTCCCTCGGATCTGCAAGATCCATTGTCAGAGTGTCCACACCACAGGGGTCGCCTCACCCGACCGGGCCACCGCCCGCGCCGACATCTTCGAATTCGTCGAGACCTTCTACAACAGACGCCGTCTGCGCAAGCACATCCACTGGGGCTACCTCACGCCCCACGAAACACGCCTGCGCTACCGGCAAGACCAAGCCCTCGCGGCGTAACGACAACGTGCCCAAGATCACGGGGAAACTTCAGTAACGGGCCCGGGAGCCCGGCACCCATCGAGCCGGGCCTCGCTCGCCGCCTCCACCTCCATCATGGGAGGGCCCGCCCATGATGGAGGTGGAGCACCGGAGGAGGAGAAGGATGGACGACCAGCTGACGTTCAGCGTGCTGGGCCCCGTCAGCGCGTGGCGCGGGACGGAGGAGGCCGAACTCGGCACACCCCAGCAGCGGACCGTGCTCGCCGTGCTGCTCCTCGCCGAGGGCGCCCAGGTGAGCACGGCCGAACTCGTTGACATCCTGTGGGGTGCCAGGCCCCCCGCGTCCGCCCTCAGCATCCTGCGGACGTACGTCCACCGGCTGCGCAAGGCCCTCGACGTTCGCGGCGACTCCACTGGCTCTGTGATCCACTCCGTGGGAGACGGTTATCAACTGAACCGTGAAGCGGGCGAGTTGGACCTTCGCACTTTCCGCGATCGGATCGCTGGGGCCGAACGGACGCGGCAGTCGGGCGACGCGAATGGCACGCTACGGCAGTTGGACGACGCGCTCCGGCTGTGGCGGGGAACCGCACTGTACGGAATCCGGGGCGAGTACGCGCGGATCCAGCGCCGACGCATCGAGGAGCTGCGGCTGACCGCGGAAGCCGCCCGTATCGCGGCCCGGCTCGAACTCGCGCCCGCCGTCGAGACAGTGTCCGACCTCCACGGCCTGATCCGGGAGAACCCCCTGGACGAGCGGTTCAGGGAGCTGATGATGCTCGCCCTTTACCGTTCGGGCCAGCAGGCCGCGGCACTCGACAGCTACCGTGAGGTGCAGGCGTTGCTCGCGGAGGAACTGGGCGTCGACCCCGGTCCGGCCCTGCAGACGATGTATCAGCGGGTCCTGCGAGCTGACCCCGGCCTCCTGCCCGTACCGGACCGTCGCGCTGCCCAGCTGGATCGGGCCGACCCAGCACCGAAGGCGCACCCGGCCGCCACGCCGGCGTTCGTTCGCCCCGCGCAACTGCCCGCTGGTCTGCCAGTGTTCGTCGGCAGGGAGGTCCAACTGGCGGAAGTCCAGAAGCTGTCCGGCGGCGGCACGGCGGTGGTGAGCGCCGTCGCCGGGATGGCGGGCGTCGGCAAGACGGCGTTCGCGGTGCACTGGGCCCGGCAGGTGGCCGACCGCTTCCCCGACGGCCAGCTCTATCTGAATCTGCGTGGCTTCGACCCCGCCGCCGCACCCGTCACACCGGAACACGCGCTGCGCACACTCGCGGAGGGCTTGGGCTTCGACGGGCGGGCGCTGCCCCAGGACGTCGACGCCCTCGCGGCCCGCTACCGCACCCTCCTCGCCGGCAAACGCATGCTCGTGCTGCTGGACAACGCGCGTGACGCCGCGCAGGTGAGACCTCTCCTGCCGGGCGCTCCGGGCTGCCTGACCATCGTCACCAGCCGTGACCGGCTGGCCGGCCTCGTCGCCGTCGACGGCGCCTTCCCCGTCCACCTCGACGTGCTCTCCGTAGCCGAGGCCCGGAGGCTGCTGGCCCGGCGCCTGGGATCCGCGAGGGTGGACGCCGAACCCGAGGCGGTCGACACGATCATCAGCCTGTGCGCCCGACTGCCGCTGGCCCTCGCCGTAACCGCCGCCCGCGCAGCTATGCGGGCCGCTTTCCCCCTGTCCGCGATAGCCGACGAACTGCGGGAACAGGCGGTCGGTCTGGACGCGTTCGACGACGGAGACGCCACGACCGACGTCCGGGCAGTGTTCTCCTGGTCCTACGACGCGCTCACCCCCGGCGCGGCCCGGCTCTTCCGGCTGCTGGCCCTGCACCCCGGGCCCGACATCGCCCTGCCCGCCGCCGCCGGCCTCGCCGGACTCGGCCTCCCGCGCACGCGGCGGCTGATCTCGGAGCTCCTTGAGTCCCACCTTGTGGCCGAAACCGCACTCGGCCGGTACGCCTCCCACGATTTGCTCCGCGCCTACGCCACCGAACTCGCCGAATCCCTCGAACCGCCCGCGGAACTGCACGCCGCCCGGCAGCGGATGTTCGACCACTACCTGCACGGCGCGTACCAAGCCTTTGCACTGCTCAACCTCGTGCGACCGCTCATCGACCTGGAGCCCCCGGCCGAGGGCGCTCATGCCGAGGAGTTCGGCGCCGACGTGGATCGGGCCAGGGCATGGGTCGGCACCGAGTGGCACGTACTGACCACTGTCGTCGGGACCGCCGCCGCCCATCACTTCGACCGCCACACATGGCAGCTCGCCTGGGCCACGTCTTATCACGTCTACATACGCGGCCGCTGGAGGGATCTGCGGGCCCTGCGTGTCGCCGGCCTGGCCGCGGCGCGCCGACTCGGTGACCCGGCGGCCGAGGCCGACGCGCTGCAGGGTCTCGCTGGTGCCCTAGGTGGCCTGGGCCGCTTTGAGGAGGCACGCACCTACGTCGAACAGGCCATCGACCTGCTGGGCCGGGCGGACGACCAGAAGAGTCTTGCCGACTGCCACAACACCCTGGTCTGGGTGGCGGACCGGCAAGGCGACCTGGAAACGGCCCTCGCCGCCTCACACTCCGCCCTCCGGCTCTGCCGGGCCGAGGAACGCCGGCGGCCGGGCGACGTACGGGCCAGGGCGGGCGTCGCCTCCGCGCTCAACGCGGTCGGCTGGATGCTGTCGAGGGGCGGCCGTGATCACGAGGGTCTCGAACACTGCCGACAGGCGCTGCGCATATGGACGGAACTCGGCCACGACGTCTTCGCGGCGAACACCTGGGACAGCATCGGGTACGCCCATCACCACCTCGGCGAGTACGACCAGGCCGTGGCCGCCTTCCGTGACGCCCTGTATCTGTTCCGCAGGCAGCACGACAATCCGTGGTCCATCGCCAACACCCTAAACCGGCTGGCCGAGGCATGCTGGAGCGCGGGCCGCCGGGACGCAGCCAGGGACGCCTGGACCGAGGCGCTGGAGATCTTCGAGCGCCTCGGCCACAAGGACGCCGAGGTGATCCGTGCCCGCCTGACGGACCTCGACGGGTCCGGTAGCCGCGGCAGACCCGTGCGGGAGGACAAGTCACCATCTGCGGACGAGGAGTTGGGCAACTCCGCCTGAGCGACCTGACTCCCGAGGTCCGCGAACTCCCCGGCCTCCGGACTCGGAGCGGTCCGCCACCGGGGCACCCGCGGCTCCGCACCAGACGAAAATGTCACGGTCGTGTATCGGCGAAGAGTTAGCCTCGCGCTTTCGCGAGTGGGCCTGTCCGGGTCTTGATCAAATAAGTGGAGAGTGCTGCTGACCTGCAACGATGGGACT
Source organism: Streptomyces sp. NBC_01450 (assembly GCF_036227505.1). Lineage (NCBI taxonomy): Bacteria > Bacillati > Actinomycetota > Actinomycetes > Kitasatosporales > Streptomycetaceae > Streptomyces > Streptomyces sp. NBC_01450. The sequence goes on from NZ_CP109482.1 coordinate 301,623, forward strand.
TGTCGAGGGTCCTGTCAGCTGCAAGGAAAGAAGCACTCTCCAGGTGAAGAAGCGTAGCGGGTCGTATCCGCGTGTTCGTGTCGAGGGCGGCGGCCGTGGGGTGGTCTCGCAGGCAGGGGCGGTGCTGCTGGCCGAGACGGTCCGCAAGTCCGCCCTGGACACCGCGATATCGGCGGCACTCACGCCGTGGCGCAAGCCACGGGCCGTGCACGATCCGGGCAAAATCCTGCTGGATGTGGCCCTGGCCGTCGCACTCGGCGGGGACTGCCTGGCCGACGTCGGCATGCTGCGGGCTGAGCCGGATGTGTTCGGCCCGGTGGCGTCCGATCCGACGGTCTCCCGTCTCGTCGACACACTCGCAGCCTCCGGCCCGAAGGCCCTTGCGGCGATCCGGGACGCACGTTCCCAAGTACGCGGGCGGGTCTGGGAACTGGCCGGTGCGAGCAGTCCGGCCGCCGACGGCGGTGTCATCGTGGACATCGACGGCGTGCTGGTCCTCGCCCACTCCGAGAAGCAGGACGCCACCGCGACCTGGAAGAAGACCTTCGGCCACCATCCCCTCGTCGCGCTCGTCGACCACGGCCAGGCCGGGTCCGGAGAGCCGGTGGCCGCCCTGCTGCGGCCCGGCAACGCAGGCTCCAACACCGCCACCGACCACATCGAAACAGCCCAACTCGCCCTGGCCCAACTCCCCAAAACCCTGCGGCGGGGACGGCAGACACTGATCCGTACCGACTCCGCCGGCGGCACCCACGCCTTCCTCGAGTGGCTCTCCAGGCCGGGCCGGTGGCTGTCGTACTCCGTCGGCATGACCATCACCGACGCCATCCACCAAGCCGTACTGAAGATCCCGAAGAAGGCGTGGACGCCGGCCTACGACTCCGGCGGCACCGAGCGGCCCGGCGCCTGGGTCGCCGAGATCACCGATATACCCGACCTGAGCACCTGGCCCAAGGGAATGCGGCTGATCGTCCGCAAGGAACGCCCGCACCCCGGCGCCCAGTTGCGCTTCACCGATCTCGACGGACTGCGGCTGACCTGCTTCGCGACCAACACCAAAGGCGGCCAGCTCGCCGACCTGGAACTGCGTCACCGCCGACGGGCCCGTTGCGAAGACCGCATCCGAAACGCCCGCGACACCGGCCTGCGCAACCTGCCCCTGCACGATACCGCGCAGAACCGGATCTGGCTGGAGATCGTCTCCCTCGCGCTCGACCTCCTCGCCTGGATGCCGATGCTCGCCCTGACCGGCGACACCCGCCGCTGGGAGCCGAAGCGCCTCCGCCTCCGCTTGTTCTCCGCCGCCGCCCAGCTCGTGAACACCGGCCGCCGCCACTGGCTGCGTCTGCCCACCCAATGGCCATGGACGCCCGTGATCACCAGCGCCATGAACCGGCTCCAGGCCCTCCCGAACCCCGGCTGACCAGCCAATTCGACCGTCCCAACAACCCGCACGACCACCCCGGGAGTGGAACCCGGCGCTCATCCGACGCGACAACCGGGCCATCAGTCTGCCCCGCCCCAAGAAAACGGCACCCCACACGCACACAGGGCTTGATCAAGTTCCGTGAGTGTCTGGGTTGTTGGTGATGCCCAGGATGGCGAGTGCTCGTTCGGGTTCGTGGCGGATGGCGCGGGTGGTCTTGGCGATGTTGTCGGCTCCGAGGGTCTTCAGGGTGCCGATGGCGAGGTTGCGGATGGTGGCCATGGCGCGGGGTGCGGTGCCGGTGTGAATGGTCGAGGCGTCCTCGGCAAACGTGACATCTCGGATGTAGTGGGAGGAATTTTCGATTCCCCAGTGCCCGCGGATGGCGGCGGCGAGGTCGGCGGGGCGGGTTTGATGGGCGGCGAGGCTGGTGACCGCGTAGACGTTCTCGCGGGTTTCGGGCCGGCCGGTGGGCTTGCGGCGGCGGTGGACCCGGATGGCGAGGTGGGCGTGGGGGAAAGCGATGCCGCCGAGGTTGTCGGCGATAGCGCAGGTTTTGATCGAGCGGGACTCGCGGCGGCCGTGGGCGGTGGCGGAGGCGGTGTGCTGGACCTTGATCGAGGTCCAGGGCAGGGCGGCGAGCTGGGCGTAGGCGGTGGGCTGGTTGGTCTTGATGACGGCGATGTAGTGGGCCTTCTTCGTCTCGACCAGCCAGGTGATGTTGGCCTTCACCGAGTGGAGGGCATCGAAGGTGACGACGGTGTCGGCGAGGTCGAGCGGTGCCAGCAGGGGTTTGAAGTGGCGCACTTCGTTGGTCTTCGCACCGACTTCGACCTGGGCAATCGTGGCGACGCGGTCGTGGGTGACCGCCGAGAGCAGGTGACGGCGCGGCGCGGCCAGGCGGGCTGAGCCCTTGAGGGCCTTGCCGTCCACGGCGATGACCTGCCGCGATCGGGTCTCGGGCACGTCCGCGGACGCGGTGATGCGGTGCCGGCCGGCCAGGTAGGCGCCCACAGCCTGGTCCAGGGCGTCGCCGTCAAGTGCCTGAAGGACGCGTCCGAGAGTGACCGGCTTGGGGCTGCGCCGCCAGCCGAGCAGGTGACGGCGTACCCCGAGGGATGCCAGCAGCGAGTTCGTGGCCCGCTCGCCGAACTCGGCGAGCTCGTCGATGCTCTTCGCGCCGCAGACAGCCGCGCAGGCACACACCAGCAAGATCGCCGTCAGCGAGTACCACCGGCCCCGGCGTGAGCGCGGATCCGGAACCGATTCAAGGTAGGGACGCAGGTCAGCGATCCGGTCCGCATCCAGCGGCCCCAGCTTCTCCAGCACGGCAGGGATAGGGGAAGATGCAACAGCAGGCACGGGACATCCTCGTGATCATCTGGCTTCGACACCACAATGATCACGAACCCCCGTGCCTGCTCTGCTATCCGCCCCTACCCGCTGATCGCCAACCCTCCACGCAAGCACGGAACTTGACGGAGCCCTGACACGCACAGAGTCCCCGTCAACGAGCTGACGAGGACTCATGAACGATCGAGGTTAGTGAGAACTGTCAGACGGGCGGGGCTCGTATTTCGGGTGTCGGGCCAAAAAGAGGCCCGGACGATGCATATATGGGAGTTCTCATGGGGGTTGGTGTGTCTCGCACGCGCAGGAATATTTTCGCGGCGATGGTGCTCGCGGGGGGTCTTGCCCTCACCGCATGCGGCGGTGGAGAAGCGGAAAGGGGAGCCGGTTCGGCGGAGCAGAGTTCTGCGTCCGGCGTCGACGCCAGTCAGCTGACCTTCAAGAACGGAACAGCCAAGCAGAACAACGCCGATCTCAGCACGGGAGACCTGGCTGACGAAGCGGCCCCGGTCCGCCAGGCCGGCGAGGCATCTCCGGTGATACGCAAGTGGGTCCAGCTGTCCGACAGTTCCGTGGGCGGTCTGGATTCCGTTGTCACCAATGGCGCCGGGTTCGTGCTCTACCGGTTCGACAAGGACAAGGCGAGTCCGTCGACGTCGAACTGCTTCGACGACTGCCAGAAGACGTGGCCGCCTCTCGTGGTCGCGTCCAACGGCAAGGTGTTCATCGATGGGATCGACAAGTCGGACGTCGGTTTCATCAAGCGCGGCAGGGGATTTCAGGTGACGCTCGGCGGCTGGCCGGTGTACCTGTTCAGCAAGGACCAGGCTCCCGGTGACACCAACGGGCAGGGCGTGGGCGGTACGTGGTTCGGCGTCGCGCCCGACGGGCAGAAGGCCGGCCAGAACTCCGGCGGCAGCTCCGAGCCCGAGGTGGATCCGGCCGGGGACGGCAAGGCGGGCGACGGCGAGGCCAAGCGGGAACTCGAACCCCGCGACAAGAAGGGCACTTACCAGCTCTCCGAGGACCCCTCCGACTCCGAGGGCACCACCGGCATCGTGAGCGGTACCGGATGCGTCAACACGGCGTCCTTCGGCACCGCCATCGCTCCGCAGGGCAAGGACTCCGCGGGACCGATCAAGATCTGGACCGGCGCGGACTGCACGGGCCGCTCCGCGCTCCTCCCGGAGGGCAGCGGAACCTTCAAGGACGTCGGCATCGACAAGATCCGGTCCATTTTCATCGGCCAGTTCGTCCAGTCGTAGGACATGGATCCGCGACGGGGAGAACCCCGCTCAGGGGCGCATTCGGCGGTCGTGTCCGACCGGCGGGTGCGCTCCTGTTCCGCGCCCTCCGGCCGGACCGCCGTGAGTCCGGACAGGGAGTGTGAGGACGGAGAGTTGGAGAAGATGGATTACTACCACTGGAACGACCGGAGCCTGTGCAAGCCGAGTGACGCCGACGACCTGTTCGCGGACGGCCCTTCCCAGAACCGGGCCAAGACGGTGTGCCGAGGGTGCCCGGTGGTGACCGAATGTTTGGCCTATGCCCTCGATCAGGGAATCGAGTACGGGGTGTGGGGCGGAATGACCGAACGCGAGCGCCGGAGCCTCTTGAGGCGCAAGCCCGACGTCCGGTCCTGGCACAGGTTCCTGGTTTCCGCGCCCTGAGGGGTGCCGTATGCCGCCGCCCGTACACAGCTCGGGCTCCCACCCGCCGGGGTGAGAGCCCTTCACCGCTGTTTTTCCGCCGTGGGCTAGCCTCGGGCTTTCATGGGCGTGCTCGTCCACGTCTTGATCAAATAAGCGGAGAGTGCACCTGACCTGCAACGATGGGACTTGTCTAGGGTCCTGTTGGCTGCACGGAAAGAAGCACTCTCCAGGTGAGCAAGCGTATCGGGTTGTACCCGTGTGTCCGCGTCGAGGGCGGCGGCCGCGGGGTGGTCTCGCAGGCCGGGGCCGTGCTGCTCGTCGAGACGGTCCGCAAGGTGGGTCTGGACACCGCGATATCGGCGGCGATGGCGCCGTGGCGCAAGTCGCGGGCGGTGCACGATCCGGGGAAGATCCTGCTGGATGTCGCGCTCGCGACGGCTCTGGGCGGGGACTGCCTCGCCGATGTCGCCATGCTGCGGGCCGAGCCCGACGTGTTCGGCCCGGTGGCATCAGACCCCACGGTCTCCCGGCTCATCGACGTCCTCGCCGCAGCCGGGCCGAAGGCGCTCACCGCGATCCGCACGGCGCGAGCCGAAGTGCGCACGCGGGTGTGGGAGTTGGCCGGTGAAGACAGTCCGGCCGCCGGTGGCAGCGTGACCGTGGACATCGACGGCGTGCTCGTCCTCGCCCGCTCCGAGAAGCAGGACGCCACCGCGACCTGGAAGAAGACCTTCGGCCACCATCCGCTCGTCGCGTTCGTCGACCACGGCCAGACAGGGTCCGGGGAACCGGTGGCCGCCCTGCTGCGGCCCGGCAACGCGGGCTCCAACACCGCCACCGACCACATCACCACCCAACTCGCCCTGGCCCAACTCCCCAGACACCTGCGGCGGGGCCGGCAGACACTGATCCGTACCGATTCCGCCGGCGGCACTCATGCCTTCCTCGACTGGCTCTCCAGGCCGGGCCGGTGGCTGTCGTATTCCGTCGGAATGACCATCACCGACACCATCCACCAGGCCGTGCTGAAGATCCCGAAGAAGGCGTGGACGCCGGCCTACGGCGCGGGCGGCACCGAGCGGCCCGGCGCCTGGGTCGCCGAGATCACCGACATCCCCGACCTGAGCACGTGGCCGAAGGGGATGCGGTTGGTCGTCCGCAAGGAACGGCCGCATCCCGGCGCCCAGTTGCGGTTCACCGACGTCGACGGGCTGAGGCTGACTTGCTTCGCGACCAACACAAAGGGTGGCCAGCTCGCCGATCTCGAACTGCGTCACCGCCGCCGGGCCCGCTGCGAGGACCGCATCCGAGGTGCCCGCGACACCGGTCTGCGCAATCTGCCCCTGCACGACACCGCGCAGAACCGGATCTGGCTGGAGATCGTCTCCCTCGCACTCGACCTCCTCGCCTGGATGCCCATGCTCGCTCTGACCGGCAAGGCCCGCCGCTGGGAACCCAAGAAGCTCCGCCTGCGGCTGTTCTCCGCCGCAGCCCAGCTCGTGCACACCCGCCGCCGCCACGGGCTCCGCTTCACGCCCCGATGGCCCTGGACCGACGTCATCACCCACGCGATCGGCAGGCTCCGCATCCTCCCGAACCCCGGCTGACCAGCCACTTCGACCATCCCGACAACCCCCACCACCACACCGGCGAAGTGGAACCCGGCGCACACCCGACGCGAGAGCCTGGCCCTCAGCCTGCCCCAGCCCCGAAAAGACCCCACCGCACAGACACAAAGTCCCCGTCAGCAAGCTGACGGGGACTCATGAACGATCGAGGCTAGTCGGCGCCGATTCCCGGCATCGTGACGGACGAGACGAGGTCGTTGAAACCGCTGCTCGACAGATTGGCCACCCGCGAGTGCTCGACGAGGCTGTACCTGTAACCGTGGAATTCCGGCTGGGTCCACAGGTTCACCCCGTACATCGAGGTGTTGATGACGGACGAGGCCGTCTTGTCGAATCCGGCGCCGTCGACGTAATCCTGGGCGAGCGCCGGCACCTTCGAGGGAACGGCGATCACCAACCTCCTGCCGGTGAAGTCGGCGTTCTCGAAAAGGCAGAGGGAGTTCGGCGGGCATTCCTGGCCCTGCGGCCAGGAGCGGGGGTCGGCGCTCGACCCGCCCTGCTGCCCCCGGACGGGGGTGGGACCCGAACCCGGCTCCGTGGACGTCTTCGACGTCGGCCCGGCGCCCGGCTCCGCCGAGGTCCCGGACGCCGGCCCGGCCGTGGACCCGGGCCGTGGCTCCGGGGACGTCCCCGTCCCCGGCCGCGCCGTCGAGCCGAGACCGCCCTGGTCCACCGCGAGCGGCGACGACAGCAGACCGCCGTCCGTATTCTCCAGCACCTGGCCGTCGGCCTTCTTGAGTCCGGCGCTCGGCCTGTCTCCGGCGCCGCTGCCGCAGGCCGCGAGTGTCAGACACGCGCCCATGCATATGGCCGCTGCGACGATTTTTCCGCGTGAATGTTGCACTAAATGCTCCGTAGGCCATAGTCCTGTGTGGTGTGCTTCCCACTGAGTGCTACGTTTCACCACCCGGCCGAGTTCAATGGCATTTCCGTACCCGTACGGGGCTGTCGGTAATGGCGTAGCTGCGGACTTCTATCAGATGTCAACGCGATGAATACGCCCCTGGGGGATAGTGGGATGGTCACACGACAGCAGGTGTGTACGCGGGGATCACGGGCGCCTGGCGCTGCGGTTCGCAGATACCGGCCGTCCCGTGGCGGTATGCGAAAGAGTAAAATCATGCACAGCAGCCATCACATCTTCCTGGGCGATTCCACGAATTGTCCGACATGTTTGGTCGGCTCCGTCGAATATCGGGCCGAGCTGAATCTGTCGCCGGGTCAATCGGAGAACCCGAACGAACTCCTCAGGGCGCTCCGGCGCAGCGCCTTTCCCTATCTCGCGCGGATCGATGAACTCACGCCGCGGGCCTCGCACGGCTTCCGCTTCGACGTGACAGGACGGCTCTTTGACGGAGTGCTGTCCGCGCGCGTCTTCTGCGACGCGATGACGGGCGTGACCGGCGGGAGCCGTGAGCACGACCCGATCGTCGCCCACCTCGTCGTGTCCGGCGCTCTGCAATTCACCCAGGGAAAGGTCTCCGCGGTCGTACTGCCCGGCCAGATCTGCATTCGCGACACCAAGTCCCGATGGGACTTCTCCGTCGCCACGGGCACGGAGTTCCGCGTGGTCTCGATCCCGCGCCACCTCGTCCTGTCGCGCATCGGATCGCCCTCGAAGCTCGACGGCGCGTACACGCTGGAGGTAACGGCTCCCCAGGGCCGGTTCCTGGAGAACTTCCTGGAAACCATCGAAAGCGCGGACATCGGCCTCAACAGCTCGCTGTCGGTGCGGAGCATGACACGTGACATCTGCACCCTGATCCTCGCGAACATCCTGACGGACCACTCCCTCTCGCGCCCGCTGAACCATCCCACGGAGACGCTGAAGCTGGCGAAGGAAGCCATCGAGAAGGGTATAGAGTGCGAACAGCTCACGCCGACGGTGGTCGCGGAGACCATCGGCGTCTCCCTGCGAACCCTGCACAGGGCGTTCTCCGCGTCCGGCGACTCTGTCATGGCGTACATCCGCCACATGCGGTTGCAGCGGGCGCACGACGACCTGATGGACCCTGACTGTTCCCTGAGCATCTCCGAGATCGCCGCCCGCTGGCACTTCTCCGACGCGAGCCACTTCATCAAGAGCTTCAAGCCGGTGTACGGCGAGACGCCTGCGGTCTATCTGAAGAACGCCCGGGGCATGGCTCACGGTTCGCCCGGGCGCGCGGACGGCTTCCTGGAGAGCGCTGTCTGACTACGGTCTCGCTGCGCCCTCCCGGCTGGCCTCCTCCACCTTCCGCCGGATGCCCTCCGCGTTTGCGTGACCCATCTTCTCCAGGATCTCCACAGCCTCGCGCCAGGACCTCACCGCGTCCTCGCGGCGGCCCAACCGCAAGTAGATGTCGCCGAGTTCATCGAGCGCGGCGGCGCCGTTGAAGGTGGCGCCGGTGGCGAGCAGAGAGGGCAGGGCCTCTTCGTACAGGGCCGCCGCCTGTTTGTACGCGCCCGACTCCCGGTGGATGTACGCGATGCTCAGGAGAGTGTCTGCGTAGCCCATGGCGTCCCCGCCGTCCTTGAGGAGGGGCAGCGCCTCTTGGCAGTAGGCCAGGGCCTGTTCGTATTGTCCGGTGTGTGCGAGGTACCACCCGACGGAATTGAGGATGCGTCCGGTGGTGACTGTGGTGATGCCGGCCGAACGGTGCAAGTCCAACGCCCGCTTCGCGTGTTCCAGAGCGCCGTGCAGGTCGCCCGCGCGCTCGACCACCCAGCTCGCCTGGCTGTGAGCCTTGCCGAGGAGGGCGGGATCGCCGAACTCGCCGAAGAGTTCCAGCGACCGGTCCATGTGAGCCAAGGCATCCTCCATGGAGCCCGAGGTCACGCTCGCCTGTGCGAGTGCGCCGTGCGCGTATCCTTCGGCGAACCGGTCGCCGAGCCGTCGAGCCGCCACCTGCGCCTGGTGGAAGACGGTGTTCACCTCGTTCCACTTGAACCGGCGTTCCTGGTACGGCCCGATGATCCAGGCCAGGAGCCAGGTGGTGGTGTCGAGGCGCATTGCGGCGGCCAGGTCGACGCAGGCCAGGACGACCGTGTGCTCGGCGTCGAACCACTCGCGTGCTGTGCCGACTGAGGTGCGCTCGCCGTCGAACTCCTTGACGTACGTGCCGGGTGCGACGGGCGGCACGTCGATGGCGGCGGGGGTGGGGACGGACGTCAGGTACAGGCGGGCGAGGACACCGGTGTGGAGGTAGTGGTCCAGCATGCGACGGCGTGCCGCTGTCGTCTCTTCCTCGCTGTCCTCGTCGTGGAGCAGCTCGGAGGCGTACGCGGCGAGCAGGTCGTGGGAGCTGTACCGGCCAGGGGTGAGCTCGTCGACGAGGTGCGCCTGGAGGAGTTCGTTGAGGACGCGGCGGGCGCGGGGGAGGGGGAAGCCGGTGAGGCTGGCGAGGGACGCGGGCGCGGCGTCGGGGCCGGGGTGGAGGGAGAGCAGGCGGAACAGGCGTGCCGCGTCGGCGCTCAACGCGTGGTACGAGTAGGAGAAGACGGCGCGTACGTCGGCTGCTGTGTCACCGGCATGGAAGGCGTCGAGCCCCCCGCTGCTCTGCCGCAGGTCCGTCACGATGGCGGAGAGCGACAGGGCGGGGCGCGTGGCCGCGCGACCGGCGATCACGGCGAGGGCGAGGGGGAGTCGGCAGCACAGCGCGACGATCTCCGCCGCCGCCTCGGGTTCGGCCGCGACGCGGTCGGCGCCCAGTCGGCGGGCGAGGAGGCGGTGGCTCTCCCCCGTGGTGAGGAGGCAGAGTTGGATGGGGTGTGCACCCTCGACGGCCACCAGACCCGCCATCTGGTCCCTGCTGGTCACGATGACGCGGCAGCCGGGCGTGCCGGGCAGGAGGGGGCGGACCTGGGCGGCGTCACGGGCGTTGTCGAGAAGCAGCAGGACGCGCTTGCCGCTGAGCCAGGTCCGGTAGAACGCGGCGCGCGCGTCCATGTCCTGGGGTATCTCCGCCGAGTCGACGCCGAGCGCGTCGAGTGCCCTGCCGATGGCCTGGCCAGCGGGGAGCGGGTCGGTCGCGTGGTCGAAACCGCGGAGGTTCAGATAGATCTGGCCGTCGGGGAAGTCGCCGGCGATCTCGTGCGCCCAGCGGACGGCGAAGGACGTCTTCCCGACCCCCGCCATGCCGGTGACGACTGTGATGGCCGTTTCCGAGGACGTGTGCGGACTCAGGGCGCTGGCGAGTTCGATCTCCCGGCCGACGAACGCGGCCAGTCCGGCCGGCAGTTGCGCGGGGGGCACCTGGGTGCGCGCGGGCTGGGACGGACTCGATGCCGTGCCCGCCGGGGCGGCCGCGGCAGCCGAGGCGGCCGACGGAGCGAGGTCGGAGTCCGCGCGCAGGATCCGCTGGAACATCGACTGGAGGCCCGGGCCGGGGTCCACCCCGAGTTCCGCCGCGAGGAGTTCCTGGATCTCCCGGTAGGTGGCCAGGGCGGCGGCCTGGCGTCCCGACCGGTAGAGGGCGAGCATCAGCATCTCCCGCAGCCGCTCGTTCAGCGGGTGCTCGTTGACCAGGCTGTCGAGCCTGCCCGCCGCGAGACTGTGACAGCCCAGCTCCATCTCGGCTCTCATGAGCAGGAGTTCGGCCGACAGCCGGTGGTCGTCCAGGCCGTGCCGCCAGGCGTCGGCGTACGCGCCGTGGACCCCCGACAGGGCCGCCCCCCGCCACAGGCCCAGCGCGCCGCGCAGCGGATCCAGCGCCTCCTTGAAGTCCCCTGTCCCCAGACTGCGTTCGGCCTGAGCGACCATGCTCCGGAAATCGTCCAGGTCGAGGGCCATCCGTGACGTGTCGAGCTGGTAGCCGTGGCCCGCCGAGGCGATGAGCGACGGGTCACCAGTGCCGTCCAGGGCCTTGCGCAGCCGGTGCACGTAGGTGCGTAGCGTGCCCCGGGCCGAGGCGGGCACCTCCGCGCCCCACACGGCGTCGATGAGTTCCTCCGCCGCCAAGACCGAGCCTCCAGCCAGCAACAACGCGACCAGTACGGCCCTCTGCTGCGGCGAGCCCAGGTCGACCTCCCGTGCCCCCCGCCACGCACGGACCGGCCCCAGGACGGTGAAGCGGATCTGCTCTGTCACTGGCCTCCTCCGAGCGTTTCCGGAAGCACGACGAGCATCAACGCACCGTTTGCTCACAGCCCTTGATCCGGGTCGTGGAAACATAAGCCATCGTGGACTGCACGACAACTTGGTCTCACGGATTGGGGAAGGGCCCCTGGGGGACGGTGTGGCCTTGCTTCTCGACCTCCCCGCGGCGCGAGTCCTGGCGCCGTCGGGGGCGGGAGGACGGCTCCGTCCTGCGGGCCTGTGAACTGTGGGACGTGGTGATCGGCGGAGTCGTCGCCTACGAGACGGGCCGTACTGGACGGACTACGGATGCGTCTTCAGGGCCGACACCACGGAGCGGGTCGGCGAGGTCATCGGCCGGCCCGGCGTTCCGTCAGGACGGGGCGACGGCACCGATCTCGTCGAGCATCTTCCGTGCCTCGGCGCCGAGCCGGGGTCCGGCGAGCCAGCGGGCATCGGTGGGGCCGACCGAGGTGTCGCTGATGAGTTCGAGTGTGCCGTCCGCCTCCGCTCGGAACCAACCGCCGCCCGAGGCACCGCCGGTCATGGTGCAGCCGATCCGGTAGAGCGTGGGCTCGTCCGACGCGAGGGACAGCCGTGTCGGCCGGTCCTGGCACGAGAACAGCAGGTTTCCGCCGAACGGGGCCTCCGCCGGGTACCCCCAGACCTTGAGGGTGGGGATCGAGGGGATGGCGGGGGCGTCCAAGGCGACCGGGATCGCGTAGCCGATTGTCTGCTCCAGCGACGTGTCCGGACCGCCGACAAGCCGTACGTGCAGGACCGCGTAGTCGAAGGGTGCCCCCGCGCCGCCAGACGCCTCGCCCTCCCGAGCCCAGCCGGGCGACACGCTCGCCCGGTCCGCCCACCAGACACCCAGCGGCGAGATCCGCCGCGACCCCCTGTCGGCGCTGCTCACCCTCGACAGCGCCTCGTTGTTGTACGACGGGACGAACACGATGTTCCGGTACCAGGTGCCGGTTCTTCCGCTGTGCACACAGTGCCCGGCCGTCCACACGAGACTCGACGCACCGGGGTGCCGCGGGTCGGTGACGGCGGTTCCCGAACAGGCGCGGGGGCCGTCGGGTGTATCGAAGAACACCTTGCCCAGCACCGCTGCCTTGTCGACGTAGGGCGGCTCCTGCGGCTGGGCCGCCACGGGGGCGGGCTCCGGGTCGGACACTCGCGAGTCGACCTCCGTGTCGTCGGACATCGCCATGTCGTAAGGGGCGGCGTCCGCCATCTCGGTCGATGTCCACGCTCCGGGTTCACGGAAGCTCCCGGCGGCCTGGGCCGCCGCGTCTGGCGCGGCCAACCGGCAACCGGAGAGGGCAAGGAGAGCCGTCGCGACCATCACACCCAGCAGCGGCCCGGACCACCCGCGCGTCCTGCCGTACCCTCTCATTCCGCTTGTCCTCTCATGTCGCTGTCCCATGACCGATGGTCTACGCCCTGCGCCCGGCGTACGACGTGTGTCGCCGCGGGGTATCGGAGGTGTGCGGCGCCGTCCTTGCTGAACAGGTACAACGGCGCGTCGCCGAGCGTCACTTGGTAGCACTCACGCGGCGCGATGAACCCGACGTCGGCCCGGTCGACACCCTTGAGCCGTTCCGGTCCGGCGGATCCGGGACGGTCGACACACCCAACACGGCTGCCGTCTCGTGGGGAGTTCTGCGGGGCGTCACGCTTTACCCAAACGTGACGCGATGCCCGAAGGTTTGCGGGAGGGGAGGGGGCCGGGGCGCGGAACGGCCTCGCCGCCCCCGTGCGCCCCGTCGAGGTCGGACGGCGGGGAGGGGCATACGGAGTGGCGAGGCCGTGGGACGGTACGCGGACTCAGAGACGGACGCCGTGCTTGGAGAGATAGGCGACGGGATCGATGTCGGAACCGAAGGCCGGGCCCGTGCGCACCTCGAAGTGGAGATGTGGACCGGTCACGTTGCCGGTGGCCCCCGAGAGCCCGATCTGCTGCCCGGCGGTCACGGTCTCGCCCGCCTTCACGTTCTGCCGGGACAGGTGCGCGTACAGCGTGTACTCGTGCTCGGCATGGCGGATCAGGACGTAATTGCCGTACTTCGGATCGGTGGCCGACATGACCACCGCCCCGGCCCGCACGGACGTCACGGGGGTGCCGACCGGGACCGCCAGGTCCACGCCGGTGTGATGGCCCGTGCTCCAGCCGCCCGCCTGACCGTAGGTGGAGGTGATGACGTACGCGTGTACCGGTAAGACGGCGTCGCCGTCATCAATACCCATTCTGCGGATCTGCTTCGGGTGCGTCGAGGGCGCCGCCACCGTCACCTTCGGTGCGAGGGTGATCCCCTTCTCCACGGGCTTCCTATCGGTATCGACCGGTGTTTCCGATGTCTCGATCACGCCGCCGTCGGGATGTCCCGCCGTTTCCGAGGGCGGCATCACACTGGCCGAGGGAAAGGGCGGGAAGGTGGTGATGGTCGGCGGGGGCGGCGGTGTCCTGGTGGCAGCGGTCCTCTGCTCACCCGACATGGCGTACGCGGTGACCGACCCGGCGATGATGACGCAGGCTCCCGAGAGGACGGCCAGCGCCCTCTTCGGAAGTCGGGGCCGGGGGAGCCTATTCGGTCTGAGGAGGTGCAACCGGCTCGGTCGGTCGGAGCCGAAGTACGAGCCCAGGTCGGATTCCGGTCCGGGGTCCGGTGACGGCAGCCGAACGGGCTCGGAGCTGGGCTCGATTGGCTGTCGGAAGTATTCCACGTGAAGTCCTCGGCCCTGTGGCCTACTTCGTGTGCGACGACGCCTGGTCGTCCTTCGGGTCCTGCTGGCGGAGAAGGGTGTGGGAGGTCATGGGGTCCTGCCTTTCGGGGGTCTGCGCTGTGGTGGGTCGTGGGGCAAGAGGGCGCGGTGGGCGTGTGTCCTTGGTGTCGGCGGGGAGTCGCACCGCCCCCGCGCCGGCTGTCCGGCGTGGGCGCGCGGATCGGTCAGGGCAGCACCAAGGACGCGGCGAACGAGGGGGGAGTCACCTGGGTCAGGGCGGACATCCGCCTCTCCGCGGCCTTGTACCGCTCGGTGCCCTCGGCGGCGCTGATCGCGTTCCACAGCGGCAGCAGCCGTCGGCCCAGGGGCACCGATTGCAGCGGTGACAACACCAACTCCCAACTGTAGAAGGCCCGTTCGACATCCTCTCGGGCCCGCACGTCGCCCTGCCGGTGACGTACCTCAGCCACCCGGAGCGCGAGGGCGGCGGCGGTGCCGTGGTCGCCCGTCAGATGGGCCACGTACGCCTCCAGGGAGCGTGCCTCGAGCGCGTACAGATGGTCCCGCCCAAAGTGGTGCACCGCCTGCCGCTCCAGCGCGGACGCCTGGATCTTGGCCAGGGCCAGGTCGCCGCCGGCGATGGTCTCGCAGATGAGGGCCACGTTCGCGGCTAGCTCGTCCGGCACTGTCACCGGGGCCGTGGCCAGGTCGTTCGGCACCGAGGCCGCGATGGGCGGGGCGCCGACGGGCGGGGCGGTGTGGCCTTCGGCCGCCGGTGGCGCGTCGGGGCCGTCGGCTCGCGTGGACCGGGCGGGTGCGGGCGGCGCCCCTGGCACGGACGGCTCGGTGACCACCGGGGCCGGAACGGTGCGGCGCAGGGCGGGCGGGACACGGACGGGCTTCAGTACGGTGGTGGCCGAGTCCATGTACGGCTCCGCCGTCACGTCGACCGGACGCTCGGGCTGCCGGGGGCCGCCCGCCTGCGGGGGCGCTGGAACCGGACCGGCGCCGGGCTCCGGGAGGGACCCGGATGCCGGGATCGGAGCGAGGCCGGGAGCGCTGCCGGACGCCGGGCCGGGTTCGGGTGCCGGGATCGGACCGGGGCCAAGGCGAGGGCCTGAGCCGGGGGAGGGCGCGGTGCCGGGACCAGGAGCCGGGGTCGGTACCGGTGGCGAAGGGGCGGCCGGAGCCGCTTTGGGCTTGTCGAAGGGAATCGGATCCCCCAGCAGTTCACTCGCGCCATCCTGCTGTACCCGGATGCGCAGTGTCGCCCGGCGCTGCTCGTCGAGGACCGATGCCTCCACGGGGCGCGCCAGGGCCACCGCGCGTCGGTGCAGATGGTCGAGCGCGGTCGTCCGGGCGGCGCCTCCGGTGGCCGTCGCGATGACGTCACCGTTGACGGTCACGGTTCCGTCGACGGCGATGAGCACGTGCCACAGGCCGCTCCCGGAAACGTCGTCCTTGTCGCCGTTCCTGGCCTTCCCGCTCTTCGCGGGCCTCGGGGTCTTCGGGGCGCGCGGCGTCGACCTGTCGGCACGCCGTTCCTGTCGGAACATGAGGCCTCACTGTCCTTCGATGTCTGGGGTGGAAGGGGACGGAGCGGGGGCGACCGCGTTCCCGGCGACCGCCGACACGGCTCGAACCAGGGGCCCGCTCAGCCCCGACGCGCGGGTCGGTCCGGTTCCCCAGGTCTGAGGGGCCCGTCCGGCATCCGGCACGGACCTCGGGGACATGACGACTTCGCCGACGCGCCCGCCGTGCCCCGCGATGCCGGACCGACCCGGACGACGGCCTGGCGTCCGCCCGTGGCCCCGGCCCGCCTCGCTGGCGCAGCCCGCGTTCCTGCTCACCGTCCCGCCCTCTCGACGACCGTCCCGGGCGGCCCTGTGCCGCCCGATCCGCCCCGAGTCCCGCGGCCGGGGCCGATCGTGTTCGGTAACGGCCGCACCTGGCCGCGCGGTTCAATTTCGATCAATCGGGTTCGGGAATGAACTGTCCCCGGGGATCGGGCCGTAGGTGGCTCTCGTGGGGATCGGAGCGGAGGCGGAAACCCCTCCTCCGGCCGGCCCGACAGCACCGGTACCGCGCCCGAAAGCCGCACCGGAATCCCGGACCCCTGACGGGTGGGGACGACGAACGTCCCTACTCGTCCGCGGGCTCCCCAGACCGTCGACACCGGCCCGGTGTCCGGTATGCCCGAATCGGCGCGTGCGGAGAAGGAGATGGACACGATGAACGCCTCGGCCGCGAACTCCCCGTCGGACCCTTGGGTGCGCGGTCCGGTGACGGAGCATCAGCCGTATGGGTTGGTGCCCACGTTCACCGATGCCTTCCCGGGATCAGCTGGTCACGGCCCCACGGACGTGCCCCACCTGTCCACTCCCGTACAGCCTCTCGTCGATGATGCGGCGGAGAAGAGCGTCAGCTGGGTCGGGGCCCATGGAGGAGCCGGGGCGACCACCTTCGCGGGAGCTCTGGGCGGAGTGGACGTCGGACACGCGTGGCCGGATGTCACGGAGGGACACCCCGGCGACATGCTGCTACTCGCGCGCACACACCTGTCCGGACTGCAGGCCGCGTCCAAGACGCTGGACGCGCTGCGGACGGGGAAGCATCCCGTCGGGCTGAACCTGTTGGCGCTCGTCCTGGTGGCGGACGCGCCCGGTCGTCTCCCGGTCGAACTGTGGCGCCGCGTCCGGGTCATGCGTTCCGTCGTGGGAACCATCAGCGTGCCGTGGATCGCCGAGTGGCGGGTGGGCAGGCCCGCGTCCAAGGCCCCCCGGGCCGTCATGCAACTCGCGGCGCTCATCCCCAAGTCCAGCACCGCACCCGAGGCCCACCGGAAAGATGCGTCGCGCCGTGAGGAGGTGTCCCGTCGGGAGCGGTCCGCGGCCCCGGGGCACCCCGTCCGGCCGGGTGGCCCGACAGGTCCCGACCAAGGTGCCCACGGCGAACCCGCGGTGCAGCTACAGCCGTTCGTCTACCCGACGCCGTACTCGCCCCAGCACGTGGTGCCGTCCGTGTACTCCACGCCCTCCACGCCCCCAGCACCGCACCCGGTCCATCCCGCGCCCACCGCGGGCCGCGCTCAGCACGCACCAGCCCCGAAGGACCGACGATGATCCACGACACCGCCGCCCGCGAGGTCCTCGCGGCGACCTTCAACCCCGGCGCCGACGCGGACTTCCTCCTCGGTCTCCTCGCCTGGTGCGCCCGGGCTCCGCCGGCTCCCGCATCGATCCCGCGGCGCCCGCCGTGCATCGACATCTCGCGCATCGGCGAGTCCGACACCCAGCTCACCGCCGCGGCCATGCTCGCCGCCTGGTCCGACGGGCTCGGCACGGTCGCCGCCGCGCACGCCCTCGCCGACGCCGGACTCGCCCCCCCGCCGCTGGTACTTCACCGTCCTCGACTAGCTGTGGCGCCCGCTGCGCGCCGCCTCCGGCATCGTCGACCGCATCGACGCCCTGACCCGCCTCAACCGCTCCCTGGGCCTCGGCGACGCGAAGATCACCCACACCCTGAAGGACGCCGAGGCCCTCGGCAGCGAGTCCGACCGAGCCAAGGCGCGCGGCTTCGTCGAACGCGCCGGCATGGTCGTCTGCGCGGGCCTGCCGCGCACCGAGATGGAGGAACTCGGCCGGGTCGTAGGGCTGTCGGAGCGGGAGATCGACCTCGTGTCGTCCTGGTCGTCGCCCGGCTGGGCTGTCACCGGCGGCCACGAGGAACCGCCGGGGCGCGGCCGGTTCCTCATCAAAGTCGGTGGCCGCCCCGGCATCCCCATCAAGGTCGCCATCACCCAGACCGAACGCGACCTGCACAACACCAACAGCCGCTGGACCGCCGGGGATCAGTCCCGGACCGGCGCGCCGGGGCGGACCGCGTGAGCGCCCGCCCCCGTCACACAGGCAACGAACTCGCCCCGTGGGCCATCGTGTCGGTGGCCGCCGTGGCGCTGCTGCTGTCCGGCACCGTCTGGCTTGGTGGCACCACGGCCGCGGCCCTGAGCGGCGCCGGCTGGAATCCCCCGCCGTTCGCCCTGTCCACCTTCGCCGAACTCGCCGCCCACGGACCGGAGAAGAGCTGGCCCGGTGCCTCCCCGCTCGTCGTCTGCTGCGGCATCGTGGGCGCCTTCGCCCTGGCCGCCGCACTCGTCGTCCTGGTGGTCAGCCGCGTGGTCTGGTCCGGACGGTCCAAGACGGGACTGGCCGGGGTGCGCGAACTCGCCGCGCTCGCCCCCGCGGGCATCGCCGCCCGCGCGAGGGACCTGCGCCCCTCCCTGAAACTCCACAAGGAACTCCACGCCGACGAGACCGGCAACCTGCTGGGCGACCTGATGCCGAACGGCCCCGAGCTCCGCTCCTCCTTCGAGGACGTCGAACTCGACCTCATGGCCCCGCGCGCGGGCAAGTCCACGGGCATCGCGATCCCCCGCGTCCTGCGCGCCCGCGGCGCCGTCCTGCTGACCTCCAACAAGTCCGACGTCTACGCCGTCACGCGCGCCGCCCGCACCGAGGTCGGCAGGGTGTGGACCTTCGACCCCCAGGGCATCGCCCACGCCCCGCGCGAGATGTGGTGGGACATGCTCGCGGACTGCGCCACCATTGAGCGCGCGCGACGCCTCGCCGGGCACTTCGTGGCCTCAGTCAACGACGATTCGTCGAAGAAGGACCTCTGGATCTCCGCCGCGCAGAACACCCTCACGGCGCTCCTCCACGCCGCCGCGGGCGGCAAGCGGCAGGTCACCGACCTCCTCGCCTGGCTCGCCGACCCCGCCGACCGCACCCCCATCGACCTACTGCGCGACATGGGCATGCACGCCTTCGCCGAGCAACTCCAGGGCACCGTCCGCGGCGCCGTCGAGACCCGCGACGGCATCTACGAGACCGCTCGCCAGTGCGTGTCCTGCCTGCTCGACCCCGAGATCGTCGCCTGGGTCACCCCGCAGCCCCACCCTCCCGAGTTCCGTCCGCACGAGCACGTCCTGTCCCGGGACACCCTCTACCTGCTCTCCAAGGACGGCGGCGGCTCGGCGGCCGGGGTGGTGGCCCGCATCGCCGACGGCACCATGCGCGCCGGGGTGATGGCCGCCGAACGCATGGGCGGCCGCCTGGACCAGCCCATGACCGCCGTCCTCGACGAGGCCGCCAACGTCTGCCGGATCTCCGACCTTCCCGACCTCTACAGCCCCCTGGGCTCCCGCGGCATCAACGTCGTCACCCTCCTGCAGAGATACCGGCAGGGCAGCCGGGTCTGGGGCGAGGCGGGCATGGACGCCCTGTGGAGCGCCGCGACCATCAAACTCCTCGGCGCGGGCCTGGACGACGCCGACTTCGTCGACAAGGTCTCCAAACTGGTGGGACAGCACGACGTGGCCACCGTGAGCGTCTCCCGCAGCAAGGACGGCACCTCGCGCTCGACGTCGTACCGACTCGACCCCATCCTGCCGCCGGACCGCATCCGCGCCCTGCCCAAGGGCACCGCGCTCCTGCTGGCCACCGGCGTCAAACCCGCCATGATCCGGCTGCGCCCCTGGTTCAAGGAGCCCGGCGCCGACCTCATCTCCGCCGCCGCCAAGGAGGAAGCGGACGCCATCACCCGCCGGGCCGCACAGAAGTGGGCCGGGCATGGCATCGAACACTGAAGGAACCGGCATGAGCGCGACGGACGGGAAGACGCCGGACGGCGGCCGGTGGGGCGACGGCATGTCGTCCGACACCGGGGGATGGGTACGAGGCGCCCCGCCCCCGGGCGACGCGAGCCTCGGCCACCTGCTGATCGATGAGACGGAGTTGAGCGAATTGTTCCCGCCGCACGGGAAGGTGGCGCCCGAGCCCGAGCCGGGCGCACCCGCGAGCGCACCGCCCCCCGCTCTCAAGCCAGCTGACGAACCGCCCTTCATCCTCTACAAGGCCGGTAAGGACTTCGGCGACGCCATGGCCAACCTGTCCCTGTGGGTGCACGGACTGCTGCTGCCGGTCTACGGCCGTGAGATCTCCTCCACCGCCCCCTGGTGCCCGCGCTGGTACGAGCACCTGGAGGCCGTCGGGCAGCTCTACGGCCTCTGGATGGCCTGGCAGGACCTCACCGGCCAGGCCTCGCCCCTGACCGGCCCGGCCATGTGGCACCGCGACTACCTCACCCCCGTGATGAACAACCTGCGCGATCCCTCGGGGATCTTCGCCGGCTGTAAGCCGGGCCAGCACCGGCACAAGGAACCGCCCCCGGTCGAGGAGCCGTGACCGGCACCAGGGGGAACCGGCTGCCGCGCGTCGACGCCCTGCGGGGCTTCGCTCTGCTCGGCATCCTCGTAGTCAACGCCCAGATTTTTGCAGGCACTTGGAGCCTGCCCGTCGGACCCGGTACCCCGCCCGCCGACCGGGCCGCAGTGTGGCTGATCACGGTCCTGTTCAACTCGAAGTTCTACCTCCTCTTCGCCTTCGTCTTCGGCTACAGCTTCGTCCTCCAGGAGAAGGCCGCCGCCCGCGCGGGCGTCCTCTTCACCGGCCGCCATCTCCGCAGAGTGCTGGGCCTGTTCCTGATGGGCCTCACCCACGCGGTGCTGCTCTACCCGGGCGACATCCTGGTGACCTACGCCGTAGTCGGCCTGATCCTGTTCGCCGTACGGCGGTTGAGCGCACGGGCCGCGCTCGGTGCGGCCGCCGCGCTGACCGTCCTGCTTGCCACCGTCTTCCTCGTGGTCGGCGTGCTCTCGCTGGGGGTGGACGGCGGCCACCTCACCACGCAGACCGGGCAGGCCGAGACCGCGCGGCTCGCAGCGGGCTACCGCGGCGGCCCGCTCTCGGTCGTCCGGACCAATATCGAGGAGTACCGCCGAGCCCTCGGCGGCGTCCTCGTCTACGGCCTCCACCTCGTCGCCGCCGCCCTGACCGGCTACGCCGCCGGCCGGAAGGGCCTACTGGACCCGTCGACACCGGTCTCCGCCCGTACGGCCGCCCTGCGCGGCCGGCTTGTGGCGGTGGCCCTGCCGACCGGCCTGGCCGGGGGCGTCTTCACCGCGATGTGCACCTACGGCCCGCTCGACCCGCGCTGCTACTACCTCGGCCAGGCGGTGGACATCCTTACCGCACCCCTGCTCACCGCCGTGTACGTGACCGCAGTGCTGTCCCTGCCGAACGGACGGTTCGGCAGGAGGATCGTCGGGGCGCTGGCCGCGGCGGGCCGGACGTCCCTGTCGCACTACCTCCTCCAGTCCGCCGTCATGGCCTTCGTCTTCACCGGCTACGGCCTCGCCCGCTACGGCACTGTCGGCCCGGCTACCCTCGTCTGCGCCTGTGTGGCCCTGTGGACCGTCCAACTCGCTGTCTCGGCCCGCTTCCCGCGCATCGCCGCGCACGGCCCCGCCGAGACCTTGCTGCGCCGCGTGACGTCGGGCCGCCCGGCTCCGCGGTGAGGGCCGGGGGTGCGGGGAGGGACTGTTGCCGCAGGGACCGCAGCCGAACGGACGGCCCCGAGGCGTCGTAGGCCAGGTGCGTTTCGCTGGCCAGGCCGCCTCGGGGCCGTTCAGGTGCCGGTGTGCGGAGCCCCGTCCGCCGGTCAGATCCTTTGGGTGGTGGACGGATTCTGCGATGCCTCCCAGGGCCGGCGGGCGGAGCGGGGGTCCTGGGGCACGGGCGCGCCCCGAGTCCCGCCTGGAGCACCTTCACCAAGGGGCTGGACCGGGTGGGACGCGGCGGCATGGGCGATCTGCGGCGCGGCACCCGACGTGTACGTGAGAGGGGTCGTGCCATGGCCACCGGGTGCGTGCGGTAGGAGCCAGTTGGGCAGTGGGGGATCCGTGTACGAGGTAGTGGGCGCTGCCTGCGGAACCGGTGAGGGTGCGTGCGGTAGGAGCCAGTTGGGCAGTGGGGGATCCGTGTACGAGGTAGTGGGCGCTGCCTGCGGAACCGGTGAGGGTGCGTGCGGTAGGAGCCAGTTGGGCAGTGGGGGATCCGTGTACGAGGTAGTGGGCGCTGCCTGCGGAACCGGTGAGGGTGCGTGCGGTAGGAGCCAGTTGGGCAGTGGGGGATCCGTGTACGAGGTAGTGGGCGCTGCCTGCGGAACCGGTGAGGGTGCGTGCGGTAGGAGCCAGTCGGGGGAGGGAAGGGCTCGCTGAGGGGCGGGAGCGTAGACGGGAGCAGACTCCCGGGAATGGTAGGACGTCGGCATCGGAGCCTGGGAAGCCGCGCGCACCTGCGCGAAATGGGCCTGTGGCCGGGCGGCGGACCATGGCCCCTTCCAGTGCGTCGCTTCGGACCTGGCCGCTGCCAGCCGCTTTTCAACCCTAGCCCTGCTCGCCGAGTCCATCACCGTGTCGCTGCCCGCGCGCCTCAACTGTCGCCGGTCGTGCTGGAGATCGAGTATCTCCCTTTCCTTCAAAGGGTCCGCGCGGAGGTGCCGGACGTAGTCGTTCACAGTCGACGCCGGTTCGGGAACCTGGGACCCTTTCATGTGCAGCAGAAGCAGCGCCTCGAAAGTGATCTTCTCCGGGCCGGTCAGCGCGTTCCAGGCCGGCTCCGAGCCACGAAAGCCTGACAGGTGGCGGGTGATCCATTCCGCCCTTCTCCCGAGTCTGATCGACGCGGCGGTCCTGGTCTCCGGCCTTTCCTTTGGGGTCACGAGATAGTTGCTGTTCAGGAAATCTCTCAGATGCTGCAGCTCAAGGAGTTCGTTTGGCTTCAAGGACGGCATGTATTCCCCTCAAGTGTTCTCTGCGCGAATCAGTGGGACGCGCGGTCCCGTGAGGGAGCGCTGGAGGGCCCGGAGGCCGTAGTGGACGCGGGACTTCAAAGTGCCCTTCGGGACGCCCAGGACGTGGGCCGCCTCCTCCAGGGTGCGGCCGTGGTAGTACACCTCGAAGAGGGCCTGACGGTGGGCCGTTGACAGGGTGGCCATGCCCTTGCGCACCACCATGGCCGTCAACACCCGCTCGGTGTCATCCGTTTCGGAGGTGTCTACCTCCTTCCACAGGTCTCCGTCGGTCTCCGGTGGACGCGACTTGTGGCTGCGGTAGTTGTCGATGACGAGGTTCCGTGCGACTCGGAACATCCACGGGCGCAGCTCACTGTCGCCGATGCTCCCGTAGGTGCGCCAGCACCGCAGCAGCGTCTCCTGGACGATGTCCTCGGCGCGTGCCTCGTCGCCCCGCAGGAGCCGGCTCACGTACGAGTGCAGGGCGAGCACCTGGGTGCGGTGGTCGGCGCGGTTGTCATCGGCGGCCGACCGGGTTGATCCGTCGGACCCCATGAACGTCCAACTCATGATCACTCCTAGTGGTGTCCGGGCTCGGGGGTGTCCCGGCGCGCAGCGGCTGCTTCCGTCAGATGGCCTTCCAGCGGTGACCCACCTCCGCCGTGGGAGCGGGGCGCGGCGAGTGCGGCCGTCCCAGGACGGACCGGCGGGAACGGCGGCGAACAGGGGCGGTCCGGCGGGGCGACGTGGCCACGTGCTGTGCCGTCCGGGCCGCGGAGGGCATGACCTGGAGCGCAACCGGCCGCGTGTCACACCGCGCGGGCGCGGCGGAGCGAGGGTGCGCGTCCAGTTCACTGGCTCGGACCGAGCCGTTCGCCGAAGAGGGAGGAAGGCGGAGGTAGTGCGGAGGGGCGGGCCGGTCAGCGGGCGGTGGCCTGGGCCGCAGCTTCCTCGCGTACGTCCTGAACGTTCAGGTGGGCGGCCTCGCCCGGGCACTCAATGGACATCCAGTCCCGGTGGCCGCCGAGGCCCGGGACCCGGGGGTCTTCCATGACGTGGGGCTGCGGTAGGTGATCGTCGCCCGGGGATCGAGGCCGTTCAGCGCGGCGAGCGCGGCCGTCAGCCGGACCAGAGACGCACGCATCCGGGACGAGGGCTTGTCCGTGCCGTGCCGTGCCGCACGCGCCGAGCACGGGCAGTCCGGCCGTGACGGCGCCTGCGGGCGCCAGAAGACGGCGGCGCGTGGAGGGTGCCCTGACCTGCGTCGAGGGCGTGCTGTCGGTATGCATGCTCTTCACCATGGACTCCGTCAAGATCGGTGTCGTACACCGACACCTACGGCGCTGCGTGGAAGTTGAGTTCACTCCTTTTCGGTGCCCCCAAGGGCACCTGACGGAGGGTGGGAAAGGGACCGCATCACGTCAGGGGGGCGACTTTTCGGCCAACCGCGAGGAGGGTCGAACCATGCCGTTGCACTCCCCGTAGTAACGACTGGGCACCGGAGCCGCCCAGGTGGACCACTGACCGTTCCCCCCCCGTGACGGATAGCAGCCCACCTGGGCTTTCGACGGCACCAGGGCGTACGTACCCCACACGAGCCGCTCACCGTCTCACGTGTCGCGAGCATGGCCTACGGGGCTTCCCGGCAGCCGAGTTGGGCTCGCCGTAGAGCCGAATCGGCCGTGACGCGCGTCACGTTTGAACTTTGAACCTCTGGGGGGGTCCGACTCGGTGTGTCTACCAGACCTAGCGGGGACACACGGGAGATACACAGATGGCGATTCTGCGGCCGCGAGCCACAAAAGCCACCAGTCATGAGGCGGTCATCAGGGCTCTCTACCTGGAGCACGGCAATGCGCTCCTGGCGTACGCGACACGACTCACCGGCGATCGGCCGCTGGCGGAGGACGTGGTCCAGGAGACGCTGATCCGGGCGTGGAAGCATCCCGAGGTCGTCTCCGACCCGAAGGGGTCGCTCCGCGGCTGGCTGATCACCGTGACCCGCAATCTCGTCGCCGACCGCTATCGCGCGAAGGCGGCCAGGCCGACGGAGGTGGGGGAGAGCGAAGGCACGGCTCCGGTCGAGCGGGACCACGCCGACAACGTCGTGGAATCCGTCGTCCTGATGGAGGCCCTCGCCCAGCTCAAGCCCGATCACCGGGACGCCCTGATGGAGGTCTACTACCATGGGCGCACAGCCGCCGAGGCCGCGGTGCGGCTCGGCATCCCGGAGGGGACCGTCAAGTCCCGTGCCCATCATGCTCTGAAAGCGCTGCGCAAGGTGTACGTGGGCAAACCCGGGAGCGATATCGAGCTTCGAAAGGTTGCAGTGTGACCGCGCAGGGGCACTCCCATGACGAACTTCTCGGCGCGCACGCGCTGGACCTTCTGACTCCGGACGAGCAGTCCAGAATCGAGGAGCGGATCGAGGCATGCGAGGTATGCCAGGTGGAGCTGGATGATCTAAGGCTGCTGAGGGCTGACCTCGGCGAGGTGCCTCCCGAGTTCTTTCTGGAAGGCCCGCCGGAGGACGGCGAGTTGATGCTGCAACGCACCATGCGGCAGGTCCGGGAGGAGCAGTCCGTGGCCCGGCGCCGCAGGACGCTCCTGATCGGCCTCGCCGCGGCTGCCTTGGCCGGCACGCTGCTCGGCGGGGGCTATGTCGCGGGGCAGGCACAGCGGACCGCGCGGGCACCGGAGGCGGCTGCTCCCCGGCAGCAGGGCCCGGCCGTCTCAGACGAGGGGAAGAGTGGCTCGGCGACGGACCCCGGCACGAAGGCGAAGCTGTCTGTGAGGATGACGCCCGCGGCCGGGTGGGTCCGTGTCAACGCCGCCGTGCGCGGTCTTCCGACCGGTGACAGGTGCACGTTGGTCGTCTACTCCGGCTCGGGCGAGCGCGCGATCGCCGCCACGTGGGTGGTGGCCGAGCAACAGTCGGCGAAGGCGGACGAGGTGAAGCTCTCGGGCTCCGCCGCCGTGCCCCTGGCGGACGCTACATCGGTGGCGGTGGAGAACCAGCAGGGGAAACGGATGGTCACGGTCAAACTCTGACGGGCAGACATATTGGCCTTCTCGAAGGACCTGATCGAGGCGCGCGGGGGACCGGTCGCCCGGTGCCGAGCCCCTGGATCCGGTCCTTTTCCCTTGTCCGGATAGGGGGCGTCGTACGGTGGGACGGCCTCAGTAGTCCGCGGTGTCGGTCATCAGACCGCGATACGCCGTCAGCTGCTCCTTGAGGGCGCATGAGGCCATCGAGCCCGACAGCCGGAGCCTGAACTGCTCCTCGGCCTGACGTACGACGTCGGCGACCAGGACCACGTGGTCGTGCCGCCGCACCGAGTGCAGGATGGCGGCCTCCGCGGCCGCCCGGGCCCGCCGCCAGTCGTGCGCCGACGCCGCATCCGTGATCCGGTCCTCCCGGAGGGCGGCCGCGCGTCGACGGAGCAACAGCTCCACAAGTTCCGTCCATTGCATGCGATACATATAAGGAGTAACGGTTCCGGACCCGATTTGGATCACTGTCATGCGCACGTCTCTACGGCCGTTCGGGCCCGCTCGCCGAGAAGCCTCGACCGGAGGGCGTTGAGGGCGTAGTGGTGCCGGGACTTCACCGTTCCCACGGGTATGTCGAGCAGACGGGAGATCTCGCGCACGGTGTGCCCGAACACGTAGAGGTGGAGGATGACTTCACGGTGCTCACGGCTGAGACCGTGCAGCAGCGCGAGGGTCTCCATCGACGTGGCGATCGACTCGGCGTGGTCCGGCAGGAGCGCGTGCAGTTCCCCGGCGCCGAGCATCTCGTCCGCCCCGACCACCTCGTTGCGCGCCATCGAACTGCGGGACCGGTCGATGATCAGGTTGCGGGTCACGGTCAGCAGCCAGCCGCGGATGGACCCGGCGGTGGTCAGCAGCCGCTCCGCGTGCGGCCATGCCCGGAGGAACGTCTCCTGAGCGATGTCCTCCGCCAGATGCCGGTCCCGGAGGATCTTCTCCGCGTAGGCGACCACAGCGGGGGAGTGCTCGGCCATCAACGCTTCCAGGCGGTCGAAGTCGAGAACGGGGGCGGTGAGGACTACGGCGGACGTCTCAGTCATCGGCGATCGCTTCCTGGCGCGGAGTTCGATCTACCGGACAGCGATGGCTCGTGTCACGAGCGGCTGCGGGACACCCACGGCGTGGTGCGGCCGGGCCCCGCCGAGTGCCGGCAGATGTCATTGCCCGACCAGGCAACCAGCCGCTTGTCGACGTCCCGTGGACGACTGATCTACGCGACGTCTACGCCGTAGCCCGGCCGCTCGACACCAGTGGTGTATGTGCAGGCGTGCACGACCGCGGGCGGCACGGACAGCGCCGGACCTCCGCTCCACGGGGCGCAGCCAGCCGGCGAGGGACATGTGCGCCGTCCACGCCAGCTCGGCGAACTCCTCCACGGGCATGGCCAGGGCACGCAGATAGTCCGCGATAGAACTCCGCCAGGCAGAGGGCGAGAATTTTCTGGCGCCCTCGGTCCGCGCTGACACGCCTTCCGGCTTCCTCAAGGCGCTACGGGCCTGTGGGCTGATCGGTTCAACGGGGTGTCGCCGCGGCGTGGACGGCAGCCGTGGCGCTGCCCGGCCCCCGGTCGTCGGCGCATCGGAGTGAACTGCCCACTCGGGAAGCCCGTTGCTGTGCATGAGGCGTCTCACCCAGGGCTGGCAGAGAGGGGAGCGGTCCTCTCCGGCCGAGCCACGGCCACCGCCAAGACGACCGATGGACTGGTGGAGACAGTCCGGCTGTTCAAGATGGCCAAGTCCTCCGCGGTCAAGTGCCGGTCCATGGCCATCAATCAGCTCAAGGCCGTACTCGTGGCAGCAGAGCCAACCCTGCGTGAGTCCCTGGCCGGACTGAGTAACCCCAAACTCATCCGCCGGTGTTCACAGCTGAGGTCCGCGTCCGGCACGGGGCCGCAGGCGGCATCCCGCCACACGCTCCGGCTCCTGGCCAGGCGGATCCTGCACCTCACCGAGGAGATCAACGACCTCACCGCCCGGATCAGCACCGCGATCGATGCCTGCGCACCCAAACTCCTGGAGCTCTACGGTGTCGGTCCGGACACGGCCGCAGCCTTGCTGACCGCAGCCGGCGACAACCCCGACCGTCTGGCCGGCGAGGCCTCATTCGCCGCCCTCTGCGGTGCCAGCCCCGTGGAAGCATCGTCTGGAAAGACCCAGCGCCGCAGACTCAACCGCGGTGGCGACCGCCAGGCCAATTCAGCGCTCTACACCATCGTCATAGCCCGCCTACGCTGGGACACCCGCACCCGTTCTTACGTGGAACGACGAGTCACTGAGGGCAAGACACGACGCGAAGCCATCCGATGCCTCAAGCGCTACGTCGCCCGTGAGATCTACCAAGCCCTCCTCGCATCCAGAAGGCAATCCCCGGCACCAACCCCCGCCGGTTGACATCCATAGGGGCATCAAGCTCGCCGTCCGCTACGAGGCGACCGTACTGCTAGGGCGTGTTTCGAAAGTGCTGGTCACAGCCATTCGTTGATGGCCGCGACCAGCACGGTCGCCTCGTAGCGGACGGCGAGCTTGTCGTACCTCGTCGCCACCGCGCGGTGGCGCTTGAGGCGATTGATCCCGCACTCCACCGCGTGGCGCTCTTTGTAGTCAGCCGCGTCGAACTGCGGTGGCCGGCCGCCGCGCGAACCGCGCTTCTTGCGGTTGGCGATCTGGTCGCGCTTCTCTGGGATCGTGCAGCTGAAGTTCCCCCGGCGGAGTGGACACTCAACTTCTACGCTGCGAGGGTGATGTCCCGACTGTAGCTCAGGCGCATCTCGTGGGGTGTGAGGTAGCCGAGTGTCGAGTGCAGCCGCTTGCGGTTGTAGTAGACCTCGATGAAGCGGAAGACGTCGGCTCGGGCCGACGCGCGGGTGGGCCAGACGGTGGTCCCTATCTCCGCTTTCAAGATCGCGAAAAATGACTCGGCGGCGGCGTTGTCGTAGCACGAGCCGGTCCGACCAGTGCTTTGCCGCATCCCCAACACCCGTAGTTCGGAGCGGAATTGGGTTGAGGTGTATTCGCTGCCGCGATCGGTGTGGAAGATGCAGCCTTCCTCCGGACCGCCCCTGCCGACGGCCATCCGAAGCGCGTCGACGACCAGGTCGGCGCGGTGGTGTTCGGCCATCGCGTAGCCGATCACCTCACGGGTGGCCAGGTCGATGGCCGTGGCGAGGTAGAGCCAGCCCTCATCGGTCGGCAGGTAGGTAATGTCGCCGACCAGCTTCGTCCCGGGCCGGGCGGCGGTGAAGTCGCGCCCGACCAGGTCGGGAGCCGGCACGGCCCTGGTGTCCGGTCTGGTCAGCGAGCGCCGCCGGCGGGTGATCCCGCGGATCCCGCGCTCCCGCATGATCCGCTCGACCCTCTTGCGGTTGACCGGCCGACCCCGGCGCCGCAGCATCGCGTGCACGCGCGGGGCGCCGTAGGCACGTCCCGACTCCGCGTGGATCCCGGCGATCTCCGCCGCCAGGGCCTCCTCCGCCCCGGCGCGGTCCTCGGCGGCCGGGCGGCCCTTCAGCCAGGAGTAGAAGCCCGAGCGGCCGATCTCCAGTACCCGGCACAGCCGCTTGACGCCGAAGGCATCCCGGTGGTCGTCAACGAAGCGGAAACGGCTCACCGCATCGTCTCTTTCGCGAAATAGGCGGCCGCCTTGCGCAGGATGTCCTTCTCCATGCGCAGCTCGGCGTTCTCCTTGCGGAGCCGCTTGAGTTCCTCGCGTTCGGTCGAGGTCAGCTCGCCG
Source organism: Streptomyces sp. NBC_01450 (assembly GCF_036227505.1). Taxonomy (NCBI): domain Bacteria; kingdom Bacillati; phylum Actinomycetota; class Actinomycetes; order Kitasatosporales; family Streptomycetaceae; genus Streptomyces; species Streptomyces sp. NBC_01450. The sequence goes on from NZ_CP109482.1 coordinate 330,939, forward strand.
GGCTTGCCCTCACCTCGGTCGGCCTTGTCGCGGTTGACCCAACCGCGCAGCCCTTCGGGGCTGACGCCCAGTTCCCGGGCGATCTCTGTGACCGTCCGGTCCGGACAGGAGCGGACCAGCGCGACAGCGTCACGCTTGAACTCCTCGGTGTACCTGTTGCTCATCTTGCTCTTGCCTGCCACCTGGCTCTGCTCTCCCTGGGCTCACGTCCCAGTGTCCAGGTGTCCAGCTCTAAGGGGGAACTTCACGCGGATACCGTGCTTGCGCAGGTAGGCGCGGTTCGCACGGGAACCGTACGCTTTGTCGGCGCGAACCTTGTCCGGCCGGGTCCGTGGACGGCCCGGCCCGAGTCGGGGCACCCGGATCCGGCCCAGGACAACCTGGAACTGCGGGGAGTCACCGCGTTGTCCGGCCGTGATCACCAGCGACATCGGCTTCTGGGCCTGCTCGACCGCCAGGTGGAGCTTGGTGGTCAGCCCGCCCCGGGAGCGTCCGAGCCCATGGTCGTCGGGCTCGGTGAACAGGCCACCGGGCGACTCGACCTGCAGGTCCCCTTTTTGCGGGCCCCGGCGGCATGCTGGTGGGCGCGGGCGATGGTGGAGTCCACCGAGACGTCCCAGATGATCAGTCCTTCGGCGTCGGCCCGGGCCTGCAGTTGCTCGAAGATGCGGTGCCAGGTGCCGTCCCGCTGCCAACGCCGGAACAGTCCGTACACCGTCTCCCATGGGCCGTACCGCTCGGGCACGTCCCGCCACGGTGCACCGGCGCGGGTGCGCCAGCGTATGCCGTCTATCAGCTGCCGCTTGGTGTGTACTGGCGGTCGTCCGGACTTCTTCCCGACGGGGAGCAGGGGCTCCAGCTTCGCCCACTGCGCATTCGTCAGATCGTGCCTCCCCATGAAGTGGATCTTGACACATCAAGATCCACTTCTGAAACACGCCCTAGTTCCATCCGCCGGGAGGAAGGTGCCGCAGGACCGGGCCGCCGTCCTCTGGACAAGGTCCGAACTCTGCAACGGACGCTTTACCGCTGTGCCGAGCAAGAACCCGAACGCCGGTTTCACGCCCTGTATGGCCATGTCCACCGCATGGACGTTCTTCGGCGGGCGTGGGCCGGTGTGTGCGCAAACCGGGGTGCCCCCGGCGTGGACGGCATGACCGTCGACGCGGTGGAGACCTCGGGAGTGGATGCATTCCTCCAGGACCTTTCGCAGAGACTGCGGGCGCATACGTATTCGTCCGTCAGTACTGCGACGGGTCCAGATTCCCAAACCTGGGCGGCCGGGGGAGTTCCGGCCGCTATCGATCCCCACCGTGGCGGACCGCGTGGTGATGACGGCTGCGAAACTGGTCCTTGAACCAGTATTCGAGGCCCAGTTCACCGAGGCGAGCTACGGATTCCGGCCGAAGCGGTCCGCGATCGACGCGTGCGAAGCCGTGCGCGTCGCCGCGAACCAGCGGCGGGAGTGGGTGTTCGAGGCCGATATCCGCGACTGCTTCGGCACGATCGACCATGAGGCGCTGATGGCCCAGGTGGCACGGCGTGTGGTGGACCGGCCGATGCTGAAGCTGATCCGGGCGTGGCTGCGGATGGGAGTCCTGGAGGGCGGGGTGACCTCGCCTACCGGGGCGGGAACCCCTCAGGGCTCACCGGTGACTCCTCCCACGCAATGGGCAACTTCGAGTTCGATGCCGTTCTGGCGTTCCGTCGGCTGGAACAGCCTCGCCGGCAGGCAGGGCTCCGTCAAGTTCCCTGATTGCGTGGAGGGTTGGCGATCAGCGGGTAGGGGCGGATAGCAGAGCAGGCACGGGGGTTCGTGATCATTGTGGTGTCGAAGCCAGATGATCACGAGGATGTCCCGTGCCTGCTGTTGCATCTTCCCCTATCCCTGCCGTGCTGGAGAAGCTGGGGCCGCTGGATGCGGACCGGATCGCTGACCTGCGTCCCTACCTTGAATCGGTTCCGGATCCGCGCTCACGCCGGGGCCGGTGGTACTCGCTGACGGCGATCTTGCTGGTGTGTGCCTGCGCGGCTGTCTGCGGTGCGAAGAGCATCGACGAGCTCGCCGAGTTCGGCGAGCGGGCCACGAACTCGCGGCTGGCATCCCTTGGAGTACGCCGTCACCTGCTCGGCTGGCGGCGCAGCCCTCAAGCCGGTCACTCTCGGACGCGTCCTTCAGGCACTTGACGGCGACGCCCTGGACCAGGCTGTGGGCGCCTACCTGGCCGGCCGGCACCGCATCACCGCGTCCGCGGACGTGCCCGAGACCCGATCGCGGCAGGTCATCGCCGTGGACGGCAAGGCCCTCAAGGGCTCAGCCCGCCTGGCCGCGCCGCGCCGTCACCTGCTCTCGGCGGTCACCCACGACCGCGTCGCCACGATTGCCCAGGTCGAAGTCGGTGCGAAGACCAACGAAGTGCGCCACTTCAAACCCCTGCTGGCGCCGCTCGACCTCGCCGACGCCGTCGTCACCTTCGATGCCCTCCACTCGGTGAAGGCCAACATCACCTGGCTGGTCGAGACGAAGAAGGCCCACTACATCGCCGTCATCAAGACCAACCAGCCCACCGCCTACGCCCAGCTCGCCGCCCTGCCCTGGACCTCGATCAAGGTCCAGCACACCGCCTCCGCCACCGCCCACGGCCGCCGCGAGTCCCGCTCGATCAAAACCTGCGCTATCGCCGACAACCTCGGCGGCATCGCTTTCCCCACGCCCACCTCGCCATCCGGGTCCACCGCCGCCGCAAGCCCACCGGCCGGCCCGAAACCCGCGAGAACGTCTACGCGGTCACCAGCCTCGCCGCCCGTCAAACCCGCCCCGCCGACCTCGCCGCCGCCATCCGCGGGCACTGGGGAATCGAAAATTCCTCCCACTACATCCGAGATGTCACGTTCGCCGAGGACGCCTCGACCATTCACACCGGCACCGCACCCCGCGCCATGGCCACCATCCGCAACCTCGCCATCGGCACCCTGAAGACCCTCGGAGCCGACAACATCGCCAAGACCACCCGCGCCATCCGCCACGAACCCGAACGAGCACTCGCCATCCTGGGCATCACCAACAACCCAGACACTCACGGAACTTGATCAAGCCCTGGAGGATGAACCCCCAAGCTTTTTCTACCGTTGTGGTAAGTGTAACAACCGACTGTTCACAAAGAATCTGTTCTTCGATGAAGAGGACATTACGTGTCGCAACGCGAAGGGGATCCGATGCGTGAATTTGTTGAAGCCCAAGAAGATTTATCTTCACAATTGGAGTTTGTCAGGAATGGCGCAAAAAGCACCCTGCGGCAATTGAATGACGGAGCGAATGCCGCCAAATATTCTAGCAGATCTCTTGCAGCCAGTAGAGAGATCATCAGAGACAACCTCGTTGATGCGATTGAAGCGACCCGTCAAATCGAGGCCGGCCGGGATAGTCGGAACATCACCGCGGAAGGAACCCACAACTACAGCAATTTACTCAATGAGGCTCGGGAGGATAAACGTAGGCTTATTAAGTTCTACAGGTCAGTCATCGCCGTAAATGACGAATTTTCGACCGACAGTCTTAGCCTCTCTTATAGGCCATCGCACGTTAGGAGAGTCGCGCCTTTCGAAGGCAGCATCACCATCACGGGCCGGACCTTCTCTCCTCCCACGTATGTCGCCGCAGCAGCCCGAAGCACTCCGGCGCCAGAAGCGCCCCCGCCTATACACCAGAAATGATTTCTGCTCACCAAGGGCCTAGCCAGTCTCGAAATGGGCAGCCTCAACCCGGCAGGTGACCATACCTCTGTGCGGTGGAGCGGCAGTCGACGGCTGTGACGCCCTGCGGGGTGCCCCTATCTGTTTCGTCAACCCTGGTGGGGTCGGCTTGTAGGGGTTGATCCTGGTTTTCGGGAACGTCCCGCGAAGCGGGATGTTCCCGGCGGATCGGGTGGCTGATGGGCAGCCCGGTGGCCGGCAGGGCCGGAGTGGACGTGCCGGTGCGCGGGCGTGATGGGGCCTGGAGGGTAGGGGCGGTGGAGTCGTCAGGCGGCGAGGTCGACGTCGCCCGGGGGCGTGCTTCGTAGAGGGCCCCGGTGCGGATCATCGCGTGGATGACGTTCACGCGCTGGCGGGCCAGGGGGCGCCGGCGGCGCGGGTCAGGTTGTGTGCCAGGGCCGCCAGGGCGAGCCATGCAGCATTGGCCTGGAAGCGGGGCCAGCACCTCGTCGTCGCGGTCCACCGCCCGCAGGGTGTGCGGCATGGTGCGGGCGGTCTCAGCGATCACGTAGGCGTCACGGGCGTCGGTCTTGGCCTCGCCCGGCTACAGGTCGGCGGCCCGCCGCATTGACAAGCCGGGCAGGTAGGCCACCCGGCAGCCCGCCGCGCGGGCTGCCGGTGAACAGCTCCAGCAGTTTCGGCTCGGTGTTGGGCAGCCGCTTGTCGTGCACGGTTCTGCCGTCCCCGGTCCGGCCGTGGGCATGGTGGAACTCCTTGCCCAGGTCCAGGCCGAGGAAAAGATCTGTCGCGGTCCGGCTGGGTTCGATTCCCAAACCGCTGCCGCTGCCGCTGCCGCGCCCTGCGTCCCAGATCCACCCCTCTCTCGAACGCGTCCTCGGCGCCCGGCTGGCCTACCCCTACATCCAGACCCTCCTCCAACGCCACGGCTCCCCGGCCAGGCTGAAGAAGCTGGGCCGGGACCGCTGCGAGGCCCTGCTCAAGGCACACGGCTCGCACAAGGCCCACCACCTCACCACCGAGATCTTCGACACGCTCGCCGAGCAGACCCTTGTCGCTCCCCGCTCAGCCCCACACTCTGAGCACCCCAGACGCCGCGAACAACACCCAGAAGAACTGAGAAACCCCAGCTCACAGCCACAACTCAGAAAAACTGGGCTACGACACCCGCCGTCGGCAGTCATCAGCAGCCTGCGGGCGCTGGGGTAGTCGTGTCGACCGCGGGCCTACCACCAGCGCCGGAACGAGGCGACAGCAAACGCCGCGGTGTCGTGATCAGTGCCGATGCAATTATCGCCCAGGTCCCTGTGAGGACCCAGGTCCCTGTGAGGACCCAGGTCCCTGCTGGGACGCTGAAGTGAACCTGCCCAACATGCTCTGATCGTAAGGGCTCCTGGATTGAGACTGAGGATTCGCCTGCAGCTGACCTGCTCCAGGTGCTACTGGATGGTGTTGAGCAGCCTGCGCAAATTGCTGGGGGGTGAGAGTGCCGCCACTCGCCCGGAAAGCCTGCAAGTACTCTGCGGCCATACGCTGCTGCTCGGGAGGCAACTGTGCAACCTGCTGCTGAGTAGCCGCAATCTGAGCGGCCAATTGCTCGGGGGTCATCTTACATATCCTTCTGGTTGGATCAATGCTTACTCCCAGAACTACGTGTCACGGCTCTAGTTGGTTCGTTTACTGACCCAGTGAATCTTTCTCGGTAACGGTTCGTGACGGTTCGTGATCTTCGGTCAGGCGGTGCGGCCGTGTTCCAACTGGAGCAGGACGAGGGCGGCTCGGGCGATCCGGGTGATGCCGCTGGGGTCGAGGCTGACCCGGCGCAGGGCCTTGAAGGTGACCGTGAGCAGGGCGTTGGCCCGCTCGGCGACCGCATGGACGCCTCGGATGACCGAGTTGAACGCCTGCTGCTCGTCGTCGAGTTCGCTACCCTTGAGCTTCTTGACCGGGTGACGGAAGCCGTCGCCGACGTTCTCGTAGCCGAGGTCGGTCAGGGTGGGAATGTCCAGAGTGGATGCGAGCCGGTTGAGGGCGTCGACCAGGCCGTGGGTGCGGGCGCAGGTGGTGTCATGCTCGCGGCCGGGGCGGACCGGGGAGACCCAGATCGGCCAGCCGTCGGGGGCGGAGATGACCTGGACGTTGCCGCCGTGGTGCTTGTGCTTCCCGGACCACCAAAGGTCGGCGCCTTTGGGGCCGGGGGCGGCGACGCGGTCAGTACGGATGACGGTGCCGTCCAGGTTGAGATGGGTGTAGCCGGCGGCCGCCGCCCGTTCCAGCGCGGTGGACAGACCCGGGGCGTAGTCGGCGAGCACGGTCAGCCCTTCGTGCAAGAGGTCGCGCGGATAGGCGCGGTGGTGGTACCCCGGCTGCAAGACAGGCACAGGTCCTGGCGATCATGGAGTTGCGACGCTCTGTGATCACCGGGGAGACCTGTGCCTGTGCTGCCATCATGGCTGACCGAACCGCTCTGGTGCCAATTCGCCGCCCTGCTGCCCGAGCGGCCGGAGTATCACCCGGACCATCCGCTGGGCTGCCACCGCCCGCGGATCAGCGACCGGATCGTTTTCGACAAGCTGCTGCAGCTCCTGCGGTTCGGCTGCTCCTACCAGGCGATCGCCGACACGACCTGCTCGGCCACCACGATCCGCAACCGCCGCGACGAGTGGATCCAGCTCGGCATCTTCGCCCGGCTCAAGCAGATCACGCTGGAGTCCTACGACCGGATCGTCGGCCTCGTCCTCGACCAGATCGCAGTCGACGGCTCCATCACCAAAGCCCCCGGCGGCGGTGAGGTTGCAGGCCGCTCACCGGTAGATCGCGGCAGGCTTGAAACGCTCAGGCATGACGGACGGTTACGGAATCCCGCTGGGCCGCGTGCTGGCTGGGGCGAACCGTCACGACTCCCCGCTGCTCGCCCCGACCCTGGACCGCCTGGACGACCTGGGACCGCTGCCCGACGACGTCACCGTCCACCTGGACGCCGGCTACGACTCTGACACCACCCGCACCCTGCTCAGCGAACGCGGCCTGCACGGCCGCATCGCGCACAAGGGTGAAAAGGCACCGATCCAGGCAAGCCGGCGGTGGCACGTGGAGCGCACCCACGCCTGGCAGAACGCCTTCCACCGCCTCGCCCGCTGCTACGAGCGCCGGGCTACCATCATCGACGCCTTCTTCGACCTCGCCGACACCATCATCACCGTACGTAGCCTGATCCGTCAGGCATGGACGACCCACCGCTGGGACGACCGCCCACCCGGCGACGGTGACAGCCCAGCGGGTGAGTCGGCGCATAGTCATCGCGCGCGGGCAGCAGGGCGGCGAACTGGTCCCACAGGGGTTCGAGCAGGCAAGATGGCACAGCAGGCACGGGCCCTCCGGTGATCACTGAGCGTAGAGAACTCCATGATCACTCAGGCCCGTGCCTGTCTCGTGCCCAGAGCGACCAGCCACCGGCAGGCATCACCAATTGCCGGTCGGTCTAAGGCTTGGATCATGAGCGGGTGGGGGCACCTTTCACGTGCAGGGTAGCGAGTGGAGTCGAGGTCTGGCGATGTCGGGGGACGGGAAGGGGCAGGTCGGGCATGTGGGCGGGGTGCATCTGCGGCTGCCCGCGGAGCGGACGGGGCTGACCGGGGCGCTGTCGGCGGCGCTGGCCCGGCCGGGGTTCGTGCCGATGCACGACCGGGGGCAGGTGATGGTGGACCTCGCGGTCGCGATCACCCTGGGCGCGACCTGCATCCGCGACATCCGGCTGCTGGAGCATCAGCGGCCGGTCTTCGGCGCGGTCGCCTCTCATCCCACCGTGTGGCGGGCGCTGAAAGAAGCTGACGAACAGGGGCTTTCCCGGATCGAGCGGGCTCGTGTGATGGTGCGGCGTCGCGTGTACGAACTGCTCCGCGACCGGCCCGAGGGTTTCCCCGAGGTGGAGGTCGAAGGGGTGCCGCTGACCGGCTGGACCGTGATCGACAGCGACGGGACGCTGATCCCGGCACCGTCGGAGAAGGAGGGAGCCCACGGCACCTACAAGGGCTTCCTCGTACATCATGTGTTCGTCGCCACCTGTGACAACACCGGCGAACAACTGGCTGCGACCCTGCACCCGGGCAACGTCAGCGCCAACGACGCTGAGGTGAACATCGACATTCTGACCCGGGCGGTGGCCCAACTGTCCTGGTGGCGGCGCCAGAAGATTCTCTTCCGGGTGGACGGGGCGGGCTTCTCCCACCAGCTGGTCGACTGGATCGCCTCCGCGGGCGGCCGCCAGAGCCCCGCGTTCCGCTGGGAGTACTCCGTCGGCTGGGCCTTCACCGCGCGCGAACAGGCCGCCATCGAGATCTGCGACAAGCAGGGCCTGTGGCAGCCGGCCGGTGGCGGCCCGGATGGCGGCGTGCGCGAGAAGGCGTTCGTCGCCGACATCACCGCCCTGCTCGGCGACCTGCCGGGCTGGCCCCCGCACCACCGGGTGATCGCCCGCAAGGAACCCCTCCACCCCCGCTACGTCAAGGACGCAAGCGCCTACGAGATCAAGCACGAGGCGCGCTACCAGACCTTCGCGACCAACCATCGCCGGGGGCAGATCGCCCACTTGGACGGCCGGCACCGCAAGCACGCCAGGGTCGAGCCCAAGATCCGCGATCAGAAGGCTTCCGGGATCGGCCTGTTGCCCTCGCGCGAGTTGAACGTCAACGCCGCCTGGCTCACCGCCACCACCCTCGCCACCACCCTCGCCGCCGATCTCCGCTGCTGGTTTCAGCTCCTCGCCCTGGACGGCGAGATGGCCAGGGCCACTCCGAAGACGTTGCGCTACCGCGTTCTCCACGTGCCCGCCCGCCTCGTCCGCGGCCAGCGGAAACAACGCCTGAAACTTCCCGACACCTGGCCCTGGGCCGACATCATCATCCGCGCCTTCCGGCGCATCCTCGCTCTGCCGCACCCCGCCTGACCAGCACGAACGATCACATCGAGCGCAGAGAGGGGGCCACCAGCAGGCCCCGGGCCCGTGGAACCCGGCGTCATCCGGCACGTCAGCCGACGCGCACCCCTGACCGGCACCGTCCCCGGACAGGACTCAACGCGACATCACGGACGCAAGATCAACCGACTGCCGCTGTGAAACAAAGAGGCTGGCTCACACCGTAAGTGATCGCGGAGCTTGCTCGCAGCCTTACTGGTGGTGTTGCCAGAGGGTAGTTGCGATAGAACGCCCTGAGCGTCCGACACGTAGACATAGGTGTGCCTGTCCTTCGGCGACAGCCGCAGTAACTAAGAAAGATGGGAATCGAATTACATGGCCACTCCTTTGGGGAAGGCGTTCGAAGCGCTTAAATCCCTGTTTCGTCGGTCTTCAGGGCAGACGGGCCCGTATGAGCACCCAGCGTTTCTGTCATCATCGGATCGGTCGAACGCGAACGCGCCTATCGTCGACGGGTTCGTTTCAAATACTATCTCTGCCAGGAATGCCGTTTTTGAAAGGGTGGCACCGGCTGCGGCTGCTGCGCCCGTGGCCACAGCAGCCGCCCTTCAGGTACCTGGAGTCCGCAGGGGGCGAGACGCAGCTTTTCCTATCACCCCAGTTCGCCCTCGTCAGTCGCAGGGCAGGCGTTCGGTCGGTTCTACGGTGCGACGAAAGCAGTAGCGCAGCCTATGCGCTCTCGCTGAGCCCGCGCTCCCCCTGCCGCGGAATGTCCAGAGGCTCGTTCCACGGGCGGCCTCCAGGTGCTGGGGAAGGCGATGACGCACCCTTTCCAAGCCGTAATGCGCGAGTGGTCGCCCCTCTCCCGTATGCCTCCGGCCAGGCCCGCTCTCTCGCACCCCCGTGTAAGCGAGTCTCACGGACCTGACGCGTGGCGGGTGTTCGCAGTTCATCCGTGCCCCCGAAGAGCGCAGGTCACGCAGGAAACCTCGGCCTTCGCCCAAATCGCACCACGGACGACTTAGCAACCCCTGCTGCTCAAACAGGTCCGCGGTGAGTAACGGATAGCTGAACAGAAACACACGGCGGACGGCGTGGAGGGCGGCCGTATGGGTGCCAATTGCCGGTGCCACCCGCAGTCCGCTCCCACAACCTGGCAGCGCGCCCGAAACCACGGCCCCTGTCCCGCATTCCGCTTGGGCAGGTGCTTTTTTGGTGCAACCATCCACGCAAAGCGCGCAGTTCCCAGGGCCGTCCGGCAATCGGCGATCCAGACCAAAGGGGCGACCGCGACACGGCTGCACGAACGACACGCTGATGAAGTCCCTCAGCGGCCCTGGATGTCAGACCTCGCCGACCTGTTCCTCCTCAGAGGGAGTTGGGCGGTCTCTGAACTAAACCACGCGCCAGGTACGTAGCTCTCAGTGGGAACGCTGGACGTCTCCCTGCAGATCTTCGAGGCGACAGGTCCGACAGCTGACCGGATCCGGTCCACGGGCGTCCCCGATTCCGTCCGCTTGAGCGGCACCCAGTATTACAAACGGAGGGCCGAATGGCAGTTTCCGCCGACCATTCTTCAGATGCGGCAATTAATGACCGGCAGAGCGCCCAGTCGTCGAGCGCCGAATCTTACAGTGTGCCTGAAATAAAAGAAAGGGAAAGCGAAAGAGAGAAGCGTAGGCAGGCACGGGTGGAGCGTGCTGTCAGGGATGGCCAGAAGGCTGCGTCGCCAGGTGAGTCTGAAGCGGCACGCCCCCATATGCAGACTCCGCCGGTTCCCGCACCGGTGGCCGTACATCCCGGCACGTCCGGGCAGATGCCCGGAGGTACGACGAGGTTCGTGGAAGTTTTGGGCGACGCCTCAACGCCGGCCAACGTCCTCGGTTTCGTCGCCCCTCCCACGCCCAGTACTTACCGACCAGCATCCGAAAGCCTGCTCAACCGTGCGGTGCGCGGAGCGCAGGCCGCGGTGAAGCCGCTGGCCGAACGTGCCGCGAAAGCGATACCTGCCAGCATGCTTGAACGTGCGAAGCGCGGGTGGCAAGTAGTGAAGCCCTTGGTCAACAAAGCCATCCAGTTCACCAAGGAGAATCCCCGGGTGGCGGCCATGATCGCGGTCGGAATCGTCGTAGGCGGTGCGGTCGGCAACCTTCCGGGTGCGATGGCCGGCGCCGCCGCGGGATTCGCGGTCGGCACGATTGCCGAAAAAAATTGGAGCAAGATCCAGGAGACGCGCCAAGCCGCGCAGGGCACGCCCCAGCCCCAGCCTCAAGCACGCGCGACGAAGGAAGGTCCGAGCGTCTCTTCCCTTCTCGAAGCGGGCGCAGCCTGGGTGCGGGAGCCACGACGGGAACAGTCACGGACACACTCTCCGCAGTTGTACGGTCCTGCGCTCCCTGACACTCGTCAGACCGCACTCTCGGTAAGTGACAAGATCGCGGCTACCGCCGCTCTCCGCGCCGAGGGCACGGACGGGCTCATGGCTTCCAAGCCCCACGCGTCGCGGGGCTCCGCCGCCCAACCCGCCGCTGTCACGAGCAAGAGGCCAGACAGGCGTTTGAGTATCTGATTCCGCGTACGTGACCGATCTGTGCCGGAATCAACGAAGCCCCTCGGTCGTCGGTGTGGTGAGCGTCATCATCACACCGACAGCCAGGGGCTTCACCAGATCATGTGAAGGGAACACTGATCCGCTTGCTACGCCGACGAGATGCCGTTCCCGTCGGCTCTCAGGAACTCGTCAGCAAGCGGAAGAGGCCTTGTTGTCGAAGCTGCCCAGAGAGGAGACGGACTCGCCTCCCGAAACGCCGTACATGGCTCCGCCGGTGGGTGCCGTTTCCCACATGAAGAGCACACTGCCGGACTTGTTGACCACCGACGACACGTTGTTGTCGAGCGCATCGCCGTTGTTGAACTTCTTCCCGACGAGGCTCTTCTGACACGCGGTCCACAGGCCGTTGCTCAGCTGGATCTTCGGAACGACGTACACGGAACCGGTGTAACCAGCGTTCTGGTAGAGGCATACCTGACCAGCGCCACACACGTAGGCGGCGTTGGCCGGCGATGCGAGGAGGCCGACCGAAGCCAGCGCCAACGCGGCTGCCGGAGCGGCGACCGAAAGACGCAGTGCCTTAATCTTCATCGTTACTTCAACTCCAGATGTCATCGACTGGCATACGGCAGGAGAAGCCCGCCAGCGTGTTTACGGGTCCTCAACTCACTACGTGCGAGGCGAGTCCCACAGTTCACTCCGAAGTCCCCTTCCGCTCCGTCCATGAACGGAGCGGAAGGAGACGACGGTAGGTGGCCGAGAGGGCGCTCAGTGTCCCCGCGGAAGCCTCAGCCGCATGACTCGCGCGCAGGGCAGGGAGCCAGACCCCCACCTCCCTGACAGAACCTCCGTGCCACGGCTGCCCAATCGCTTCTCGGGGGTCTGTAAAGCAAGCGGTGTAACTGGGTTTGGTGTGGCTAGAGTTGGCCTGCGGTGAGACGGCCGTCGAAGGCCAGGTCGAAGGCGTTCATAGCGCCCTTCCAGCGCATGGTCCAGCGTTTACGGCCGGCGCCGGTCGGGTCGAGGCTCATGACGGCCATGTAGACACATTTGAGGGCGGCCTGCTCCGTGGGGAAGTGCCCGCGGGCGCGGACGGCCTTGCGGATGCGGGCGTTGACGCTCTCAATACTGTTGGTCGTGCACACGATGCGGCGTATTTCTGCATCAAACTGAAGGAAAGGCGTGAACTCGGGCCAGCTGGACTCCCAGAGGCGGACGATCGCCGGGTACTTCTTGCCCCAGGTCTCGGCGAATTCCAGGAACCGCGTCGTGGCCGCGTCCTCGGTCGGCGCGGTGTAGACGGGCTTGAGCGCCTTGGCGATCTTGTCCCAGTCCTGTCGGGCCGCGTATCGAAATGACGCCCGCAGCAGGTGAACCACGCACGTTTGCACCACAGTTCGCGGCCAGACCTCGCCAACTGCGTCGGGCAGGCCCTTCAACCCGTCGCAGACCAGCATGAGGACGTCTTCGACGCCCCTGTTCTTGAGCTCGGAGAGCACTCGGAGCCAGTGTTTCGCGCCTTCGCCGCCGTCGCCGGCCCACAGGCCGAGGATGTCGCGGTGTCCCTCGGCGGTGACCGCCAGGGCCACGTAGATCGGCCTGTTCGCTACTTGGCCATCGCGAATCTTGACGTTGATAGCGTCAATGAAGACGACCGGGTAGACGCGGTCGAGCGGCCGGTTCTGCCATTCCGCCATGCCATCCATCACCTTGTCGGTGATCGTGCTGATGGTCGTCTTGGAGACGTCCGCGCCGTAGACCTCGGCCAGGTGCGCGGAGATCTCCCCGTGCGTAAGCCCCTTCGCGGACAGCGAGAGCACCATCTCGTCCACGCCGGTCAGCCGGCGCTGCCGCTTCTTGACGATGGCCGGCTCGAAGGAGCCCTCCCGGTCGCGAGGCACGTCGATCTCGACCGGCCCGATGTCCGTCAGCACCGTCTTGGACCGGGTGCCGTTACGGGAGTTGCCGCCGTCCTTGCCCGCCGGGTCGTGCTTGTCATAGCCGAGATGGTCGGTGATCTCGCCCTCCAGGGCCGACTCCAGAACCGCCTTGGTCAGCTGCTGCAGCAGCCCGCCCTCGCCGGTCAGCTGCAGCCCCTTGCTGCGGGCCTGCTCGACGAGCTGGTCGATCAGTTTCTGCTCGACCGTCGCGGCCTCCGGCGACGGATCCGCCTGGTCAGCGGCGGCCACGAACTCGGTCACGGTGTCAGTCACTTGATGTCTCTTCCATGATCATCAATTACACCGGTGAGCGTACAGACCCCGATGGGGGCAGTGCTGGTGCCGGAGGCGGCGGCGACCCGGACGATCCCGCCGTGGCCGAGGGCCGTCGCCTCACTGGCCAGGTACAACCGACGGCGGCGCTCATCGAAGTGCGGCAGGATTTGCTCGAACTTAGTCCGCAGAGCACGGGTGGCAGCGCGGCCTGACAGACACGGGGTCATATCTCAGACTCCCACCAACACCCCTCTGCCGAGCACTTATTGAAATACGGGCCCCCAGCGCACCGGAGTATTGCCTTGCCGCCCCGACGGCGTCGGTGGAGGACTTCTCGTCCCCCGTCTCGTCCACGATCAACACGGCGTCGTCATCCGCGAGTTCACCGGCCGCCCAGGTGGCCGTCCGGTCGCGCACGGCGTCGTGATCCCACACGCCGCGGGACAAGAAGTGCTGCAGCCGGGACGGCGACGCGTGCCCCAACGCCTCAGCGAGCGTCCAGCAGTTGCGGGTCTCGAGCCCCGTCAGCATCGCCTCGGCCATGTCCCTGGCCAGCAGCCGCGACTCCCGTCGCGGGAAGCAGGCGGCCACCGCCGCCATCGCCGCCCTGAAACACTCGCTCCACACCCCACCGGCTATCGTGGCGCCCACGGCCACCGCGTCCTGATCTGTTGTCACAGACGATCATCATCGCGGTGGCCGTACTCGTTCCCGCGGGCACCCCATCAGGCCGCTCACCAGCACGAATCCGTCAACGATCAAGAACTACAGCTGCCGAGACAGTCAGCCGTCCCCAAGTGAAACGGCGAGGTAAGAAGCTGTTTCCCAACTTGAAGCATGGCGACATGTGCTTCGTTTTTTTTGGACGATTCAGTCAGCGTCTACTTCTGTGGGACTCCGTCACGGCGTACGGGTGATTCAGGTAGGAAGCTTCGATTGCTTTGGCTGTCTCATCTCGGCGGCCTTGGTTGTTGTAGTTCGCGATGCGCATAGCTGCTGCGCCAGCTATTGCGGCGCGTTCAGGGAGGGGGATCGGGGTTTTCGGAGCGCCTTGCTGATCGTGGGGTTCAGCCGGTTCGTTTGGCGGAAGCGATGTCTGTGGGTGTGCATTGCCTCGCGCTCGATCTTGTCGGTGGTAAAGAGGGAGAGACGGGTAGTGGGTTCCTGCATCTTGGGGGAGGAGTTTTGTTGCGTAGTAGGACAAGCCTTGCGCGATTGCGCCCGCGCTACCTGCAACTGGACCGAGTAGGCCGACACCTGAGGCGCCGTATACGGCTGCTCCGGCAATGTTGACTAGGCCACTTCCGGCCTTGTAATAGTTGGGTTTCGGATGAATATGGTCCGGGTCCCAATATATTTGCAGATAGCGGTGGGCTTCGTCGGCAACTTGCTTAAGGCCTACCGTTCCGGCTATCGCAAGCCCGGTTCCATAGACCTTGAGGTTCTTTGCGATGGTGCCAGCACCCTGAAAAACGTAGGGGAGACCTTCAATACTCGCTTCAAGGATATTTTGGCTGAAGGATTTCTGGCTCATGTCTTTCCGTGTCCCGTGCGGTGAGTCGGCATCTGCGTCAGGCTTCACACGGAGATACGGAGGATGTGCCCATCGAGGAGGATCTCTTGACGAGTCTCATGCGCTCAAAGTGACGGTCTTAACGCTTTTCATGCTGCTGGAGCGGGTGATGCGGCGTGTCATCAGGGTGATGGCGGCCCAGGTGATGAGGGTTTCTGAGTGCTGGATGAGCAGGGCTTGATCAAGTTCCGTAGGCGTCCGGATCGTTGGTGATGCCCAGGATGGGGATTGCTCGTTGGGGTTCGTCGCGGATCGCCCGGGTGGTCTTGGCGATGTTGTCGGCTCCGAGGGTTTTCAGCACGCCGATGGCGAGGTTGCGGAGGGTCGCCATGGCCCGTGGTGCGGTTCCGGCGTGGACGGTGGAGGCGTCCTCGGCGAAGGTGACATCCCTGATGTGGTGCGAGGAGTTCTCCACGCCCCAGTGCCCGCGAATCGCGGCGGCCAGATCGGCGGGACCGGCTTGGTGGGCGTCGAGATTTGTGACGGCGTAGACACTCTCACGGGTCTCACGCCGGCCGGTCTGCTTGCGGCGGCGGTGGATGCGGATGGCCAGGCGGGCGTGGGGAAAGGCGATTCCGCCGAGTTTGTCGGCGATCGAGCAGGTCTTGATTGAGCGGGACTCGCGGCGTCCGTGTCCAGCCCCGGAGGCGGTGTGCTGGACGGCGATGTCCCGCCACGGCAGGGCCGCGAGCTGGCTGTGGGCGGTCGGCTGGTTGGTCTTGATCACGGCGATGTAGTGGGCCTTCTTGGTCTCGACCAGCCAGGAGATGTTCGCCTTGACCGAATGCAGGGCGTCGAAGGTGACAACGGCGCCGGCCAGGTCCAGCGGTGCCAGGAGCGGTTGGAAGTGCGTGGTTTCGTTCGTCTTCGCGCCGACCTCCACCTGAGCGAGGGTCACGACGGTGCCGTGCGTGACCGCTGAGAGCAGATGCCGGCGCGTCGCGGTGAGACGGGCTGATCCCTTGAGTGCTTTGCCGTCGACAGCGATCACGCGCGGCCGCCCGGACGCGGAGGGCGACGGTGCCTGGGTGGGCTCGGTGGCGGCGCGGTGCCGGTCGGCCAGGTAGGCGCCGACCGCCCGGTCCAGGGCGTCACCGTCAACAGCCCCCAGCACACGGCCGATCGTGGCCGGTGACGGAGTGCGCCGCCATCTGAGCAGGTGGCGCCGGATCCCGATCACTGCCAGGAGTGTGTTCGGGGCACGCTGGCCCCACTCGGCGAGTTCGTCGATGCTCCTGGCTCCCGAGACGACCGCGCAGGCACACACCAGCAGGATCGCGGTCAGCGAGTACCACCGGCCCCGCCGGGAGCGCGGGTCGGGCACCGAGTCGAAGTAGAGGCGCAGGTCAGCGATCCGACCGGCATCCAGCGGCCCCAGCTTCACCAGCACGGCGGGAATGGGAGAAGATACAGCGGCAGGCACGGGCCACCTCATGATCATCGGGCTTAGACACCACAATGATCACGAAGCCCGTGCCTGCCCTGTTATGCACCCCAACCGGTCACAACCCGACCAGCCGCACGCCCCCGGAACTTGCAACCGCCCTGCTGGATGAGCCGTTCGTAGTCGCGGGCATGCCGGCGGGCGTTCATGATCCAGGCCAGGAACCGTTCGACGACCCAGCGGCGGGGCAGGGTCACGTCCGCTGGAGTGGTGTATTGACGGCCACTCGGTGATCTCTTCTTTGAGGCTATGCGGTGAGTTCGGTCGGGAGGACGGTGTCGTCGGTTTCTGACTCGATCGGGTGGAGGAGGGCCTTGGCGAGTAGGTCGAGGCCCATGTAGCGGCGGGCTTCGGTCCACTCGTCGTTCTGCTCGGCCAGCACCGCGCCGACCAGGCGGATCAGGGCGGTGCGGTCGGGGAAGATGCCGACCACGTCGGTGCGACGCCGGATCTCCTTGTTCAGCCGCTCCTGCGGGTTGTTCGACCAGATCTGCCGCCAGATCTCACGCGGGAACGCGGTGAACGCCAGCAGGTCGTGCTGAGCGGCATCCAAGTGGGCTGCGGCCTTGGGGAACTTGGCCTCCAGCGCGTCCAGTACGTGTCGCATCTGGGCCTGGACGGCGTCGGCATCAGGCTGTTCGAAGACCGTCCGCAGCAGCGTGGCCACCCACGGCTGGGCAGACTTCGGCACCTGGCTCAGCAGATTTCGGGCGTAATGAGGCCGTAAGGAATCAACTTGTCGGCGTGTCGGGGTTGTTGGGGTTGTTGGGGTGGGCGGATGCGAGGAGGTCGGCGGCGGTGCGATAGCGGGTGGCAGATGGGGCAGGGAGGCGCCCGTCTGCCTCGATCAAGGGGCGGGTTTCGCGGATGACGTTGCCGATCAAAGACCTGCTCACATCGCCCAGCGCATCGGCCAGGATGTCCAGGGTGCACAGTTTCCGCAGGTAGAGGACGGTAAGAACGACGCGCTCACGGTTTCCGATCTTCTGAGGGAAGACACCGCCGCGGCTGCCGGACTGGCGGTCTGCGCCCCGGCGCTGGTGGGAGAGTCTTTCGATCTGTGCCGCCTGTCGCGGGGCAAGGCCCCGGATGAGGTCCTCCAGGTCGTCGCATGACATACCGGTCAGATTCGGGTGGGAGAGATCGGACATGATCCCGGTGCGGGACGGGGCCTGGGCCGTGTCGAGGAAGACCATCAGCGCCTCCGCCGTGGTGAAGCGGGTGGGGGCGTATCCCGGCTGGTGGCCGTGGTCCTCCAGAACGCGGCGGGTCTCGTGAACGAGGTGGCCGATGCAGGTGGGGGTGGTCTCGAGCATGTCGGCCAGCAGTTTCATCGAGCAGACCTGCCGCTGGTAGAGGAGGGTGAGCAGGACGCGGGCCGCATCGTCGAAGAGCGGCTTGCTGCCGCGGAGTTTGCCGGTGGCTCGGCGTTGACGGCCGCCGCGTTGCTCGCTGTAGCGTTCCTGGGCCCGGGCCCGCTGCAGTGGAGCCAACTCGGCGCATAGGGCGTCGAATTCGCTGGCGCCCAGCCCGGTCAGGCGGGGATCGTTCAGGCGGTCGAGGAGGGTGCCGCGGCGGTGGGCAACGCCGTTCGCCTCGCCGGTGGCAGGCCCGGCCTCCGGGGCGGCAGTGGGGTGGAGGGTGTAGTTCCACTGCCCATGAACTTCGTGTTTCTCCAGAGGCAGGGCGGCGAAGCGGTCGTTGCTGATCGCGATGCCGATGGGGTACTCGCCCGGGTCGAGGTGGGCCTCCACCGTCAGTCCGGCACGGGTGCGAGTGGCGGCGATGGTCTCCACCACGACGGTGTGGCTGGTCAGAGGCAGGGCTTGATCAAGTTCCGTGAGTGTCTGGGTTGTTGGTGATGCCCAGGATGGCGAGTGCTCGTTCGGGTTCGTGGCGGATGGCGCGGGTGGTCTTGGCGATGTTGTCGGCTCCGAGGGTCTTCAGGGTGCCGATGGCGAGGTTGCGGATGGTGGCCATGGCGCGGGGTGCGGTGCCGGTGTGAATGGTCGAGGCGTCCTCGGCGAACGTGACATCTCTGATGTAGTGGGAGGAATTTTCGATTCCCCAGTGCCCGCGGATGGCGGCGGCGAGGTCGGCGGGGCGGGTTTGACGGGCGGCGAGGCTGGTGACCGCGTAGACGTTCTCGCGGGTTTCGGGCCGGCCGGTGGGCTTGCGGCGGCGGTGGACCCGGATGGCGAGGTGGGCGTGGGGGAAAGCGATGCCGCCGAGGTTGTCGGCGATAGCGCAGGTCTTGATCGAGCGGGACTCGCGGCGGCCGTGGGCGGTGGCGGAGGCGGTGTGCTGGACCTTGATCGAGGTCCAGGGCAGGGCGGCGAGCTGGGCGTAGGCGGTGGGCTGGTTGGTCTTGATGACGGCGATGTAGTGGGCCTTCTTCGTCTCGACCAGCCAGGTGATGTTGGCCTTCACCGAGTGGAGGGCATCGAAGGTGACGACGGTGTCGGCGAGGTCGAGCGGTGCCAGCAGGGGTTTGAAGTGGCGCACTTCGTTGGTCTTCGCACCGACTTCGACCTGGGCAATCGTGGCGACGCGGTCGTGGGTGACCGCCGAGAGCAGGTGACGGCGCGGCGCGGCCAGGCGGGCTGAGCCCTTGAGGGCCTTGCCGTCCACGGCGATGACCTGCCGCGATCGGGTCTCGGGCACGTCCGCGGACGCGGTGATGCGGTGCCGGCCGGCCAGGTAGGCGCCCACAGCCTGGTCCAGGGCGTCGCCGTCAAGTGCCTGAAGGACGCGTCCGAGAGTGACCGGCTTGGGGCTGCGCCGCCAGCCGAGCAGGTGACGGCGTACCCCGAGGGATGCCAGCAGCGAGTTCGTGGCCCGCTCGCCGAACTCGGCGAGCTCGTCGATGCTCTTCGCGCCGCAGACAGCCGCGCAGGCACACACCAGCAAGATCGCCGTCAGCGAGTACCACCGGCCCCGGCGTGAGCGCGGATCCGGAACCGATTCAAGGTAGGGACGCAGGTCAGCGATCCGGTCCGCATCCAGCGGCCCCAGCTTCTCCAGCACGGCAGGGATAGGGGAAGATGCAACAGCAGGCACGGGACATCCTCGTGATCATCTGGCTTCGACACCACAATGATCACGAACCCCCGTGCCTGCTCTGCTATCCGCCCCTACCCGCTGATCGCCAACTCTCCACGCAAGCACGGAACTTGACGGAGCCACCGCCCAGGGGCTATCTCGCCGTACCCATCTAACCGTGAAGTTTTCCGGTCAGTAGCACCTGGATGGCTTGGACGGTGCGGCTGATGCGGCGAGTGGAGGAGCGTGTTCTGCGCATGATGCGCCAGGATTTGAGCCGGGCGAGGGCGCGTTCGCCGGGGGCTCGGAGCCGGGCGTGGTTGCGGTTGAACTGCTGGTGGTGCTCGGGCTGTTCGTGGTGGTGGTAGGACGGGGTGCGGAATGTGGCGTCGGTGCCTTGGTAGGCGCGGTCCGCCGGCACGAGGATCTGCCGGGTCGGGCAGGCCTGGACGATTTGCCGTGGGCGCGGGCCGCGGTCAGGTCGTGCGTGCGGCGGGGTGTCGCGCGGGAGAACCACAGCGGTGTGCCGTCAGGGCGGACGATGACCTGCACGTTCATGCCGTGCTTCTTGTGTTTCTGTGAGTAGTACGGCTGATCGGCGCGGACGCGGTCGGTGGGATCAGCGTGCCGTCAGCGATGACGTCATCGCCCTCACCGAGGCCGGTGAGGGCTTCATGGAAGCCTGGGGCCCAGGAAGCCAGCACCTCCAGGGCCACGTCCACGTAACGCCAGGCGGTGGCCTGCGATATCGCGAACCCGGCGCCGAGCTGGGCGAACGTCTCGTTCTTGCGCAGGTGGACCAGCGTGAGCAGTGCCTGGTCAAAGCAGCGGAGCTTCCGCCAGCGGGTGTTACGTGCGCGGCGGTGCTCGCACAGCAGCCAGGCAGCGTGCTCAACGAGCTCATGCGGGACGTCGAGCGTGGCAGGATACGGAACCAGCAGGGCCCCTTCGGTCGACGGTGTGCTGAGTGGAATCACCACGCCAACGACGAGGGGCCCTGCCTCGTCACCACACCCACTGACTCGGCAGCTGTAGTTCTTGATCGTTGACGGATTCGTGCTGGTGAGCGGCCTGATGGGGTGCCCGCGGGAACGAGTACGGCCACCGCGATGATGATCGTCTGTGACAACAGATCAGGACGCGGTGGCCGTGGGCGCCACGATAGCCGGTGGGGTGTGGAGCGAGTGTTTCAGGGCGGCGATGGCGGCGGTGGCCGCCTGCTTCCCGCGACGGGAGTCGCGGCTGCTGGCCAGGGACATGGCCGAGGCGATGCTGACGGGGCTCGAGACCCGCAACTGCTGGACGCTCGCTGAGGCGTTGGGGCACGCGTCGCCGTCCCGGCTGCAGCACTTCTTGTCCCGCGGCGTGTGGGATCACGACGCCGTGCGCGACCGGACGGCCACCTGGGCGGCCGGTGAACTCGCGGATGACGACGCCGTGTTGATCGTGGACGAGACGGGGGACGAGAAGTCCTCCACCGACGCCGTCGGGGCGGCAAGGCAATACTCCGGTGCGCTGGGCGGGATCGGTCTGTGCCAGGTCGCCGTCCATCTCACCTACGCCTCCGCACGTGGCCATGCCCCGATCGACCGGGCCCTGTACCTGGGCGCCGACTGGGCCGCCGACGAAGAACGCCGCCTGCTCACCCACGTCCCCGACGACGTGGACTTCGCCACCAAGCCCGAACTTGCTGCCGCCATGCTCACCCGGGCCCGACAGCTGGGCCTGCGTGCACGCTGGTTCGCCGGCGACGAGGTCTACGGCGGGCGCGAACTGCGCCGCAGTGCTCGCCGGCTCGGCTTCGACTACGCCCTGTCGGTCCGCGCCGATCACCAGGTCACCACCCCGGGTGGCCGCTTCACCGCGACCACCCTGGCCGCACGGCTGCCCCGGCGGGCATGGATGCGGATGCTCACCGGTCACGGCCTGAAGGGCGACCGCCACTACGACTGGACCTGGACCGACATCCAGAGCGACGACGCCCCCGACACCGAGGACGACGGGACATCCGTCCTGGTCGTGCGCCGACACCGCTTCACCGGCGAACTCTCCTTCTACCGCTGCTACTCCACCCGACCCGTCACCCTTGCCGGCCTCATACACATCATCTGCACCAGATGGCAGGTCGAAGAGGACTTCCAGCTGGCCAAGGGCGTCACCGGACTCGACCAGGGCCAGACGACCTGCTGGAACTCCTGGATGCGTTGGACCCTGATCAGCATCCTGGCCACCGCCGTCCTGGCCGTCACCCGCGCCCGCACCGCGACCACCACCATGGCCGTCGGCCTCATCCCGGTCAGCGCACGCGAGCTGCTGACCATCCTGCGGGCAACCACCCTGCCCCCGCTCCGCCACGACATCGGCCATGTCCTGCACTGGTCCGCCTGGCGACGCCGTCACCAGGCCATCGCGCAAGCCTGCCACCGGCGCTGGAACAACGTCACCGCCGCCGCGACCACATGACACCACCATGACGATCAAGAACTACAGCTGCCGGGACTGACCAGCCCATTTCACCCGCCAGCACAGGCAGGGTCCCTTGCATGATCGAGGTCTGTCCGGATTCATCCGGTGAGGCCGAGGGCGGCCAGGGGCCTTCGCCAGTCGCGGGCGGTGTGACGTAGGGCAGCGGCGATGTTGGTGTGGCCGTCCTGGCGGTGGACGCCGATGGCGAGGTTGCGCAGGCCGGCCATGATGCGCGGGAGATGGCCGGCATGGATCTTGGAGTCGTCCTCGCGGAACGTGCGGTCGCGGACGTGGTGCAGAAGATTTTCGATCTTCCAGTGCCCTCTGATCCAGTCGGCGAGCTGGGCGCCGGTAGCCGCGCCGGGCGGCAGGCTGGTGATCAGGTAGACGCGCTCGATGGTGAGCTTGCCGGTGGTGAAGTCCGCCCTCCAGCGCACGACTTGCAGGGCCTGGCGTGCGTCGGGGTAGTCGAGGTGGGCGAAGGCGGCGGTCTTCAGCCGCCGGATCTCCAGGCGGTGGTGGGCCCGGGTGCGGTCGTAGTGGTCGAGCGTGATCTCGCGCCAGGGCAGGCGGCGGACGCGGTCGAAGAGACCGGGATGGTTGGCCTTGACCTGGGCGATGTAGTGGGCACCGCGCTCGCGGAGGTAGGTGCCGTGAGCGTGCTGGGTGTGCAGGGCGTCGGCGGTGATGACCGTGCCGGTCAGGTCGACGCTGTCCAGCAGGGGCCGGAAGGCGGGGATCTCGTTGCTCTTGTCAGCGACCTGGCGCTGGGCCAGGACGTGACCGGTGTGGTCCATCGCGGCGAGCAGGGTGACGTGCCCGGTGACGTGGGTGCGCGAGCCGCGCAGGGCCTTGCCGTCAACGGCGACCGCCCGCAGTCCGGGGCCGGCCGGGGTGGCGCGGGCGGTGAGGAAGTCGCCGATCGCCCGGTCCAGGGCGTCGCCGTCAAGTTGGACGAGCAGACGGCGCAGGGTGTGGGGGTGCGGGACGGACACGGTGCCGGAGAGCGGGTCGGTGGGGAAGCCGAGAACCCGGCAGGCCCACGCGGGGACGTCGCTGATCCATTCCGTGATCGCGGTGAGCGAGCGGGCACCGGCCAGGACGCTCGCCGCGGCCGCGGCGACCAGAGCGGACAACCGGTAGCGGCGGCCACGGACGCCTCGCGGGTCAGGCACCAGATCCAGGAAGCCGGACAGTGCGACCGCGTCCGCCAGCGGGACCGGCGCGGCAGTCCGGCCCAATTGGGCCAGCGCGGTGGGCATGGGAGAAGATGCAGGAGCAGGCACGGACTCGCCAGGTGTTCATGGGACTTCGACACTCACATGATCACTGAGACCGTGCCTGCACTGCGTCCGCCCCCGCCCGAACCGGGATGTCCCCTCCAAGGACGGGCCAGCACGGCACTCCGGACGAAACGCGATCATGCAACGGCCCCTGCCAGCACAGGATGAAAGAGGCTCACTGACCGCTGGTCATGGGCGGGCGCTGCGCTCGCTCCCGGCAGGCGGACCGCGTCGCCGGTTTGCGCGTCTAACTTCCGCCCGCCGTTGGCTGGAGTCGGAACTGGGAAAAATGAGATCTCAGCAACGTGAACCAGGATTCATCTCGACCCGTAGCCCTGGGTAAGAGAGTCTTCCGGCGCCATCCCCCAACCGATGGAGCAGTACATCGGGTGTACGTCAGGATCCGCCTCTCTCACCTTCCTTCAAAACTGGCAAGGCGGACTTCACTGGGCAAAACATCCTCCCAGAGATTCGCTGCCTACTCAACCGCGAGTTGCAGGACAGGTTTCAAGCAGAAGTTTTCCGCGACTTCCGGACAGTCGACCAGAAGGAGATATATCATGCGTAAGCGCCTTGTGCGACTCGCGACTGCGGGCGCGGCAACTGCGGGAATAGCCCTCACGGCGGTACTCGGAACCGCTGGCGACGCTGCTGCCTCGACGGTTCCCGTCGGCCACGTGAAGCTGTGCGCCGGGGGCAACTATAAGGTCTATGTCGTCTGGTCCAAGGGCACGGCTTCCTCGGACGACGATGTGCAGATTTCCTCTGTGATTGCGCCCGGTACCTGCACCGGGGACATAGCGCTCAAGGAGTCGGACCCTGAACTCCCGACCTCTGTTGACCCTCTCTATGTGAGGGGCGTGTACAACACGTCCAACAATACTTTCCTGGCTGGCGTCGCTTTCTACGACGGCGGCACGTCGGGCCTGGGAATCACCGCCAAGGGAACGACAGTGAATGCAGGTGCGGGCGCCTATATCACCACGTGGTGACACACAGGTAGCACCGCTGAAGCACTTTGGGCCCCCTCTCCGTATGGTGAGGGGGCCCGCGGTCCACTCCGCATCCCGGGGGAACCTCACCCTGACGATTCAGCCTGTAGCTGTTCTCAATTGCCGCCCGACTTCTCATCACCGGACGTCGTCTGCCCTGTTGCGGTCCCAACCGTTGAACCTTCCATCACTGCAGAGCGTAGTGGTGGCGAGCAACGATCAAGGGAAATGAATCGATGCGGCAGCGGCCAGCGTTACCACGGCAATCTCGATGTGCGGGACTACTTGGAGTCGTCATGGACTTCACGCAATCCGACTCCCGTGAGGAACTGGGCTGGTTGCGACGCGCGGCGGCACGGTCGCTGCCCACGCCAGCGCCCGTAGGGCGGTATTCGCCTGTCCAACGCGCCGGAACTCTCAGGCCCCGTGTCTCCCCGAGCGCGCGCAGACACCGGTAGCGGGCCATGACTTCCCGCCATGGGGTGTCGCGCTTGACGCTGGTGCCGAACTGTTCGATAACAATGAAAGGCGTCTTTTATGCCTCATCAAGCTGTTGGATCTCAGATTTCGCGGCGAAGCCTCGTGACCGCTGCCGGCTTAAGCACGGCCGCGGCCCTGACAGGCATCTCGGTCGGTGCAAAGCCCGCCCGCGCTGTAACGGCTGGATCCACACGACAGCGGGTCGTGGTGATCGGAGGTGGTATCGCGGGCGTTGCGACTGCTTGGCTGCTCGACGGCCAGTACGACGTGACACTGTTAGAAGCGGCATCCTCGTTGGGCGGTCACGCAACCAGTATGGCTGTCGACGTCGATGGCCACCACGGGATGGTGGACATCGGGGCACAGTTCTTCGGGCCGTACTCCCATCCGATCTACAACAAGCTCGTGACGTCGGTTCTGCAGGTGCCGACAGTGCCGAATCAGTTGGACAACACCGTCTTCCAGTACGGGGTGCCCACCCCTCTCATGGTGTCGCCCAGCGCTGACCGGCCCATTACCGATCTGCTGCAGTATCTGCCGGCACTGCAGGCAGTGGCGGAACTGATGGACAGAGCCAGAGATCTTGAGGAACGCCGAGACTGGACCACCAGCGTCGCTGATCTTGTCGAGGCGATGCCGACTGACGAAACGCTGAAAGAGAGCTTTGTCTACCCGTACGTGGCTTCGGTGAACGGCGCCACGATCAGTCAGGTCAAGGAATTTTCGGCGCGGGCGGCGCTGGCACTCGCCGTCCGTCCGCTGGTCGGCGACAAAACCGAATACGTCAATGCTCGCGACGGGCTGCAGTCGGTCGTTTCGGCCCTGTCTAACGAATTCACCAGCGTCACCACTCTGGTCGTCACGCGGGCCGTCGGACTTCTCCGCATCGGAAACCAGTATAGAATCACCGATTCTCAGGGACGCGTTCATCTCGCGGATCAGGTCGTTCTCGCTCTTCCCCCCGAGCCCGCCGCAGCCCTGGTAGCACAGCTGCCTCAAGCCGATGCGCTCACCAGTGCATACAGCCGCTTCCGCTACATGCCGGCGCGAATCGCTATCCATCGGGACCCGGTCTACATGCCTGCTTCTCCAGCGGACTGGTCTTCCTTCAACATCACCCGTGACGGTGAGTTCTGCGAGGCATCGATCTCCTACGCGCGGCTGCGCGGTGATATCCCCGTCTACAAGAGCTGGGTGTTGCACCGACGCGAGGAGCCGAAGCAGTTGCTGGCCAGCATGGATTTCCGTCATCCCTTGATCACACCCGACTTCGTTCAGGCGCAGGGGGACCTGCAACGCTGCAATGGCGATGACGGACTGTGGTTCGCTGGCAGCCACGTCTTCGATGTGGACAGCCAGGAGAGTGCCCTCTACTCCGCGCTCATGATCGCAACGAAGCTGGCGCCAGCGTCGCCGAACCGATTGCGGCTGGGCACGCTGCCAACGTCACCCGCTACTCCCTGAATGCTCTCCGAGCCACCCGACGAAACAACCCACGCACGTGTGGCCGCTCGCTCCGAGTCGTCACTGAGCTCGGACCCACACCAGGTCCAGTCACCGGGGACACCTTCTGCCCGGCCCCTACAGGGGCCGGGCAGAAGAGGGCTTCCATGATCATTAAGACCTACTCCTCCAAAGCTGCGGGAGTTCTGCCCGCACTCGTGCGTCAGAGGCACGAACCGGGCCTGGGAGGCTAAAGGCCAGCACTGTTCTGCAGGCCGCCTGCTAGCCTCGATCTTTCTTGACGGTCCGCCAACTCCGTCAGCGGACCGTCAAGAAAGATCGAGGCTAGGGGCCGCCGCCTTAAGTGATGGAAGCGTCGCCATAACGCCACCCAAGCAAAGATCCACTGCCTCGGCGAGCGGGCCATGGCCACGATCTCAAGGGCTGGCGCCTTCTGCGGAATCCCCACTGCAGCACCAGCCGAATCGCCAACCTCATGAAAGCCGTCTTGGTCCTTCGAAATGCATCAGCGCGAGGTGGGGGGACGCTTACTCATCATCTCGTCAGGGTCTGCAGAAGGCCAAGGCCAACACGCGAGCCGGATCGGCCTCACCTTTCGCTATCACCCTAGGTTCCGCGCCTTCGAAGTGTTCGGTCGTGAAGGCGCCGGAGAAGTAGCAGCCAGCACTCCCTGACTCCCCGGCGAGACGGGTCGAACAACCAATGTCCCGGGAGTTCTTGGTAGAGTAATTGCGGCCGCACTGGCAACAGATGAGGAATGAGGAAGTATTGAATCGTGCACCACGGAAGACGATTGCATCCCTAGCTCTCTGAACTTTAGGGCACGCGCAGATGTCCCGAATCTTCCTTCACGTTGCGCCTGAATGTCTTGTGCGGCGGAGAGCACGTTGAAATCGCGATGCACGACCGAATCATCTACGATCAACTCCTTTGCCTGTTTCGGGTCGTAGAGCTTATATTTGTTTATTCCGTCACGTCGAAATACGTCTAGAATCGCATACGCATGTCTATTCGTCAGTTCCGAACTTGCGACTCGGTCCGACGTGCCTCCAGTGACAGGCTGTCCGGCAGCGAGGGACTCGTTGACGAATTTCAGTTGCGCACTCCTATCGACCTCTCCGCGATCGATAGCTGAACCACGCCCCGAAGAATTTCCCCTCTCAATGAAGACTGCCGCACTTTTGACTCCTATGTCCTCGAATCCGCGATCAATTATCTCCCCCTCCATGTTGTCATAAGAATATCCAAGGGGGCTGCTGCCCAACTTGGCCAATCCTAACGGAGGTTTCCGGGGAGTCGGCCGAAGCCGATGCGGAGAAACTGCTGTGGTCACCCCGGGACTCCGCAAGGCTCACGAATTCATGGCGCCCGGTGTCGTGGTGACAGTCGGTCACTTCATGAAGGAAGGGTAATTTCGGCCTGCGATGATTCAGCTTCTCTAACTAACGAGGCGGCGTCCGGGCTGGCCGGCATCGGACTCTTCCCGCCAATGCATGTGCGCCCGCCGTCTCCCCTGGCGTTCGCCAACTCGTGGGCCTTCCGCATGAAACGCTAGACGGTGCTGTCACGTTATTGCGTGGGAGTTGGCCGAGGGCGTATCGGGGTGTGGTCGGCCGGGCCGGGGGTGGTGGTTCAGGCTTTGGTGGGCAGAGCAGTGTTATCGGTGACGTGGTCCTAGATTCTGAAGCGGAGGGTCATTTCGAAGCGGTGCTGAGCGGCGGTCATCCGGTGGCGGTGGGGCTGGAAGATAGACAGCGAAGTTGACAACGTATCGGAGAAGGGAAAGCCCGTGGACGGCGCTTCCGGAATTCACGCCCAGTGGCCTCCCGCCCGGCCGGACCAGCGGTCGCGGGAATTGGGTCAGGCAGACATGCAGCTGCGGCAGCAGGCCGCGTTGCGGGAGCTGGCAGCCATGAGCGCGCACCACCCGGTGGGTCCGCCCGCTCCGCTCCCACAGCCCGACGCGCAACGTTTCGTACCATGTGATGCTTCGCCCTGCGACAACGCGGCGATTACGTACCAGAGGGAGGCGGAGTACTTTGACGCCGCTCTGGCGCGTCACATCATCAACCACCGCCCGGAGGTCACTCATCAGATGCGCAAGGTGGCCTGGGCAGCCTGGAACCTTGTGCGCAAGACCGATCCCGCCAGGCTCACCAAGTTCGGTGAGGACAACGCGGATCACGCGGGCGCCGTGGGTTGCAACCTAAAGGTCCTCGAGAAAGTGGCGCTTTCCGGCAACCTCAGAGAAACCGTGGGCTTTCTCCTCACAGGTGAGCGCAACAAGGCGTTCAAGAGACTAACGAAGTTCTCGAGCCGAAAGCTCCTGGAAGAGCACCGCGCCGATCGTCAGAAAGTACCCGTCGTGCCGCAGCGCAAGCTGCTCAGTGAGGTGTGTCCGCCTCTTTCCGAGGCCGAGTCAAGAGGTTCGCTCCAGTCATCCCCGGACAGTCCCTCTTACGTCGAGTGGCGGAGGGGCGAGCAGTTCCTCACCCTTCGGCTCACTAACCAGATTCACGTGAATGCCGAGCCCACCGGAGGACTTGTCACTACGGGGTTGTCTGGATCGGCCATGGTCCTTCTTCAGATCGCCCAACTGGCCAAAGATCAGGGTACGGAGGGAATCGACCTCGAGCTCGTCCGGCTGGCCGCCCTCGCCGTTTTCGTGGAGCACGGCCACCACACCGCCCACGAGGTCCTCCTCAGCGCACACATGTGGGCCGTTGACACAGGCTCGGCACAGAAGCTGCCGTACGACGACACCTACCGCCGCTACCGTTCAATTTCCCCGCTCACCGAGAAAGAACTACGCAACGTCGCCAGGAACTCACAGTTCCCCGACGAACTGATGAACCCTCCGGCAGTCCCCCCAACTATTCAGCGCCCTGCTCAACAACCATTTCCCGGTGTCTACCACTCAGTCCAGCCGACATACGCCTCCACGCATGCGCGAAGGTGATGTCGCCTCCGGCATAGTGATGTTGGGATGCTTAAGGCTCGCAGAGAATCAATATGCGTGTTTAACCTCGATCTTTCGTCAGGGCAGGGCTCCGTCAAGTTCCGTGCTTGCGTGGAGGGTTGACGATCAGGCTGGTAGGGGCGGATAGCAGAGCAGGCACGGGGGTTCGTGATCATTGTGGTGTCGAAGCCAGATGATCACGAGGATGTCCCGTGCCTGCTGTTGCATCTTCCCCTATCCCTCAGGGGCCGTTGCATGATCGCGTTTCGTCCGGAGTGCCGTGCTGGCCCGTCCTTGGAGGGGACATCCCGGTTCGGGCGGGGGCGGACGCAGTGCAGGCACGGTCTCAGTGATCATGTGAGTGTCGAAGTCCCATGAACACCTGGCGAGTCCGTGCCTGCTCCTGCATCTTCTCCCATGCCCACCGCGCTGGCCCAATTGGGCCGGACTGCCGCGCCGGTCCCGCTGGCGGACGCGGTCGCACTGTCCGGCTTCCTGGATCTGGTGCCTGACCCGCGAGGCGTCCGTGGCCGCCGCTACCGGTTGTCCGCTCTGGTCGCCGCGGCCGCGGCGAGCGTCCTGGCCGGTGCCCGCTCGCTCACCGCGATCACGGAATGGATCAGCGACGTCCCCGCGTGGGCCTGCCGGGTTCTCGGCTTCCCCACCGACCCGCTCTCCGGCACCGTGTCCGTCCCGCACCCCCACACCCTGCGCCGTCTGCTCGTCCAACTTGACGGCGACGCCCTGGACCGGGCGATCGGCGACTTCCTCACCGCCCGCGCCACCCCGGCCGGCCCCGGACTGCGGGCGGTCGCCGTTGACGGCAAGGCCCTGCGCGGCTCGCGCACCCACGTCACCGGGCACGTCACCCTGCTCGCCGCGATGGACCACACCGGTCACGTCCTGGCCCAGCGCCAGGTCGCTGACAAGAGCAACGAGATCCCCGCCTTCCGGCCCCTGCTGGACAGCGTCGACCTGACCGGCACGGTCATCACCGCCGACGCCCTGCACACCCAGCACGCTCACGGCACCTACCTCCGCGAGCGCGGTGCCCACTACATCGCCCAGGTCAAGGCCAACCATCCCGGTCTCTTCGACCGCGTCCGCCGCCTGCCCTGGCGCGAGATCACGCTCGACCACTACGACCGCACCCGGGCCCACCACCGCCTGGAGATCCGGCGGCTGAAGACCGCCGCCTTCGCCCACCTCGACTACCCCGACGCACGCCAGGCCCTGCAAGTCGTGCGCTGGAGGGCGGACTTCACCACCGGCAAGCTCACCATCGAGCGCGTCTACCTGATCACCAGCCTGCCGCCCGGCGCGGCTACCGGCGCCCAGCTCGCCGACTGGATCAGAGGGCACTGGAAGATCGAAAATCTTCTGCACCACGTCCGCGACCGCACGTTCCGCGAGGACGACTCCAAGATCCATGCCGGCCATCTCCCGCGCATCATGGCCGGCCTGCGCAACCTCGCCATCGGCGTCCACCGCCAGGACGGCCACACCAACATCGCCGCTGCCCTACGTCACACCGCCCGCGACTGGCGAAGGCCCCTGGCCGCCCTCGGCCTCACCGGATGAATCCGGACAGACCTCGATCATGCAAGGGACCCTGCCCTATCCCTGCCGTGCTGGAGAAGCTGGGGCCGCTGGATGCGGACCGGATCGCTGACCTGCGTCCCTACCTTGAATCGGTTCCGGATCCGCGCTCACGCCGGGGCCGGTGGTACTCGCTGACGGCGATCTTGCTGGTGTGTGCCTGCGCGGCTGTCTGCGGCGCGAAGAGCATCGACGAGCTCGCCGAGTTCGGCGAGCGGGCCACGAACTCGCTGCTGGCATCCCTTGGAGTACGCCGTCACCTGCTCGGCTGGCGGCGCAGCCCCAAGCCGGTCACTCTCGGACGCGTCCTTCAGGCACTTGACGGCGACGCCCTGGACCAGGCTGTGGGCGCCTACCTGGCCGGCCGGCACCGCATCACCGCGTCCGCGGACGTGCCCGAGACCCGATCGCGGCAGGTCATCGCCGTGGACGGCAAGGCCCTCAAGGGCTCAGCCCGCCTGGCCGCGCCGCGCCGTCACCTGCTCTCGGCGGTCACCCACGACCGCGTCGCCACGATTGCCCAGGTCGAAGTCGGTGCGAAGACCAACGAAGTGCGCCACTTCAAACCCTGCTGGCACCGCTCGACCTCGCCGACACCGTCGTCACCTTCGATGCCCTCCACTCGGTGAAGGCCAACATCACCTGGCTGGTCGAGACGAAGAAGGCCCACTACATCGCCGTCATCAAGACCAACCAGCCCACCGCCTACGCCCAGCTCGCCGCCCTGCCCTGGACCTCGATCAAGGTCCAGCACACCGCCTCCGCCACCGCCCACGGCCGCCGCGAGTCCCGCTCGATCAAAACCTGCGCTATCGCCGACAACCTCGGCGGCATCGCTTTCCCCACGCCCACCTCGCCATCCGGGTCCACCGCCGCCGCAAGCCCACCGGCCGGCCCGAAACCCGCGAGAACGTCTACGCGGTCACCAGCCTCGCCGCCCATCAAACCCGCCCCATCGACCTCGCCGCCGCCATCCGCGGGCACTGGGGAATCGAAAATTCCTCCCACTACATCAGAGATGTCACGTTTGCCGAGGACGCCTCGACCATTCACACCGGCACCGCACCCCGCGCCATGGCCACCATCCGCAACCTCGCCATCGGCACCCTGAAGACCCTCGGAGCCGACAACATCGCCAAGACCACCCGCGCCATCCGCCACGAACCCGAACGATCACTCGCCATCCTGGGCATCACCAACAACCCAGACACTCACGGAACTTGATCAAGCCCTGCCGCTTCCCTCGGCGTGAACATCTGGGAGGCGATCGACGCCGCCGCGACCAAGCCCTTCGGATTCACGCGGTTCACCCCGGGGCCGGGAGTCGGCGGGCACTGCCTGCCCGTCGACCCGTTGTTCCTCTCCTGGAAGGTCCAGCAGGCGCTCGGCGTCCCTTTCCGATTCGTGGAACTCGCCGACGACGTGAACCGCCACATGCCCGACTACGTCGTCCGGCGTCTTGCGGAAGCACTCGACAAGCGCCGCATGACCATCAACGGGTCCCGGATCCTGCTGCTCGGCCTGACCTACAAATACAACGCCACCGACCTTCGCAATTCACCTTCGGCACGTGTCGCCGAACTTCTCATCAACCTCGGCGCCGAGGTCCGCGGCGCCGACCCCAACATCCCTGACGGCGACGACACCAAGCTGAATGTGCCCCGGGTGGATGCGAGCCCGGAGGAGATCACGGCCTCCGATGCCGTGGTGCTTCTCATGGACCACACCCGATTCGACCTCGCGATGATCGAGAAGAACGCGCCCTACGTTCTCGACTGCCGAAACCGCCTTTCCGGACCGAACGTAGAAACTCTTTAGATCCTCGAAATCCCCCCGCCCCGCTGCCGATCTTCCATCCCCAGGAGTTCTCTTGCGCGACGAATGGGAACACGCCCACACGGACTACACCATGCCCGCGCAGCGTCAAATTCCTGCCTCGCTGGCCGAAAGCGAGAGCGACTGGCGCCACCACCTGGAACGCTCAACCCCCAACGGCTGGCTGATACGACACAACGCCATGACCGAAGCGCTCGCCAGCGGAAAGCCGATGTACCTGCTGCACACCACCAAGGACATCAACGCCATCCGCACCAGCCGGCAGTTGCACGTCTCCACCGGATGCCTGGTCGGGGCCCTGTACTGCTCGCCTCTCGCCAGTCAGCGCGAGGGACTGCGCCCACACAACCTCGGCGCCTACCTGATGCGGACGAAACCCTCCATCACGCCCATGATCTTCGAGGTCACCCCGGATGCCCCGATCCGGCCCAAGGGCGTCGACTACCTGCATCTCGGTGCCATCCACCTGCGTACCTATCTGCGCTACCAGAGCTTCCTCACCCCGGCCGAGAACGACCAGCTCGACCGCGCCGTGCTGGCCGGGCTGCGCGCCGCAGCCGTGTTCCTCGACGTCGCCCTGCGCAACGCCGCCGGCCATGCCACTCCGGCACCCGAGTTCATCGACCAGTTGTCCGCCGCTGTGGCCCACGTGCCGTTCCTCGGCTACCTGTACTTCGAGGTCCTGTCCGAATACCTGATGCTCCACTCCGCTACTCCGGAGACCAAGACCTACGCCCAGGCAGGAGAGCTGAACAACTGGCTCTACAAACGACTCGCCTTCGCCGCCGTGGACGGCATGGACCAGTTGTTCGACCTGACCCGTTTCAATCCGCGCCATCACCGGCTCGTCCAGCTCATCGAAGGCATAGAACCGGCTCTCGGCCCGGGAGTCGCCGAGTACGTCCGGCGACGACTGTCCCACCTGTTCACCCGGACCGCGCTGCACCCATCCCAGGACGCGACATCGGTCACCTTCCAGGGCGCTGATCTCAGTACGATCCAGAAAGCCGCGCCCGGACTGATCGGCCAGATGATCTTCCGCGAGATCCGGTGCATGCCCCGCTATCGGCAGTTGTACCACTGCTTCGAGAAAGCCAAGGCTCTTGAGGCATGGGACTACTGGAACAGTGAGGGAATACCCACCCCCTTCAATGGAATCCTCCCCAAGGGAGAGATTGGAATAAATCCCGTCTACCCCCGATCGTCAGTCAGGGTATGGACAGCAGAACAGGACAGCAAGGGCTATTTACATCCGGCCGAGGAGGTCACGGCCGTCTTCACGCCCCACCTGGCGTCGTGGTGGGCGCCACCCCGTCAGCACGCAACGTCGCTCGTTTAGGCTGCAGTGGCCATCTCTCGACGTCGAGGTGACGGCATGCCTGGTGGCGTGATCCGTTGGCTCGTGGTGTCGGCGGGTGGCGCGGGGCGTCGCTCTTCGGGGAAGAGGCGTAGGCCGACGGTGTGGATGACGCGGGTTGTGGCCGGCTCGTCGGGTTTCACGGTGCGGTAGCCGGCGGTGCTGCGTTTGGTGGCGCGGGGTGCGGCGCGTCCGGGGCGGGGCTTGACGGCCTCGCGGGCCAGGTCGTCCTGGACGTCACGGGCCTTGGCGGCCAGTTGGCGAGGGGGAAAAGTCCGCGCCGACGGAACGTCGGGCGGCGGCGAGGGTCTGCTTGAAACTGATGTGGGAGACGGGGAGTTGGGCATGGGTGGCGGTCTCGACCGTCAGGTGGTGGATCGCCTGGTAGACGCAGAGCATGGCCCACAGTTCCTGCTCGACCATGGCCGGGCTGTTCGAGCGCAGGGTCGCGGTGCGTCCGCCCCGTTGCTCGATCTTGATGTGCTTGAAGATCGTTTCGCTGGTCCAGCGCGAGGTGTAGAGCTCCGCGAGCTCGGCGGCGGGTACCGCCTGAGGTTCGAGCAACGTGGTGATCAAGCAGAACAGCTCGGAGGTCTCCTCGCTGACACCGGACTCGTCCAGGGTCGAGGTGGTCACCGTGTACTCGACCACCCGCACCGTGATCCGTTTCCCATGCGGTCCGTTGAGGTGGGAGAGATAGGTGCCGTCGTGCAGAACCCGATCGACGGGCAGGGTGAAGGAATCCGAGCAGCGCCACAGCAGTTGAGCCCCGGTCCGCGTCGCCGCCTGCCACAGGACGAAGGCGGGAAAGCCCCGGTCGGCCATCAGGAGCATCCCGGCGCGCAGGTGGACCAGCAGGCGCCTGGCCAGGGTCCGCTCGCCCACCGCGAAGGAGTCGAAGGCCGCGCCGATCATCGCCTTGGTGCCGCACTCGACCAGCGCGAGCAGCCGCACCTGCGGGAACGGTCCGGGCCGATGACCGTTGGCGGACCGGCCGTAGGCCGCGGCGTTGGCCTTGCTGGCGGGCACGTCGAACAGCGAGCCGTCCAGCGAGGTCAGCCGCAGCCCGCACCAGAACGCCCCGGGCGTGGCCGCACTCCCGCTGACCCCGGCCACCCGGTCGAACAGCAACCGCAAGGGGCCTGGCCCCAGCCGCTGACGGGCCTCGGTCAGCGACCCCGTGCGTGCCGGCCGCCAGCCCTCAGCGGCCCGGCGCGGCCAGTGCTCCACCAACTCCCGCAGCACCAGGCCGTACCCACTCCCGGTGAACAGCCACATCGTGAGCACGAAGTACACCATCAGCCGGGCGGGCAGCGACTTCGTTCGCTCCTCACGGGCCCCGGCCTCATCGACCACGAAGTCGACCAACTCGGGCGTGAAGGTCCGCGACAGCAACCCCATCCGGATCCGCTCCGGGTACGTCTCACCAGCTATGTGATCCTTCGGCACAAGATCGAGATCGTAGACGATCTTCAGCTACCCGAGCGACGTTGCCGTCAGCACGAGATGCAGAACACCACCGATGATTCACGATTCGAGTTGGCCCTGGAAGCCCGATCTCTGATTCCCCCCAACGGTTATCGATGAATAGAGTCTCCGCATGACCACCAAATTCCTGAACATCTTGACCGGCATCAACCGCACTGCCGTGCCTTCGTCCGGGAGTATGATCCTCGTCAACGATCTCTACGGCGCGATGCCTGAAATCCATACGACCTTCCTGGGCAGGGCACCGGTCGATCAGGATTGGAAGGCTGCGTTTGATCAGCTGATCACCCTCTCCACGACGAAACGCCCTCACGGCCCGGACTTCGACCCTTACGTTGACGAGTTGACGCGTGAGGTCGGTGCGCTCATCAAGAAGATCCAGCCGAATGCCATTCACGCCCAGTACCTCGGGTTCGCTCTCAGCCTGGCCTTCACCCGAGCTGCTGGCAACATCCCGATCATCGCCATCGCCCACGGCCCCGACGTGATGGTGGCCGAGCGCAGCGCATCGGAACGCGAGGTCATGAATGAAGTTGCTGTCGCAAGCACCGCAATCGTCGCCCCGACCTCCGCCCTCGCCGACCGCATCGACCGCCTCACCCGACGCCGATTCACCGATCGACTCACC
Source organism: Streptomyces sp. NBC_01450 (assembly GCF_036227505.1). NCBI lineage: Bacteria > Bacillati > Actinomycetota > Actinomycetes > Kitasatosporales > Streptomycetaceae > Streptomyces > Streptomyces sp. NBC_01450. Next base: position 366,943 of record NZ_CP109482.1, read on the forward strand.
GTCATCCCGTGGGGTATCCCTTTGAGCGATGCCCGGGTACGCGATCAACCACCTACTGGAACCGGACCGCTGTCTCTGGTGCACGCCGGTCGTCTGGACGACAACAAATCCACGATCACCGCCGTCGAAGCCCTCGCTTCAACCGATCAGCCGCACCACTTGACCGTGATCGGCGAAGGAATCCTACGGGAGCATCTGGAACAGCGGGCTATCGAACTCGGGCTCCGGGACCGGGTTCATTTTGATCCGTTCCTGCCCCGCACCGAACTGTGGCGCCGCCTGCCGAACTTCGACGCCTTCGTCTTCACAACCAGGGGTCTGGAGGCTTTCGGGCTCGTCCTCATTGAGGCCCAAGCCCACGGACTTCCGGTTATCTACTCCGATCTTCCCGGTGTAAGGGAAATCCTCGGGAGCGCCGGCCTCCCCTACACTCCTGGCGACCCGCGCTCGCTGGCCTTGGCCCTAGACGAGATGGGCCGGGACTTCCACCAGCGCAAGACCCTGAACAAGGCGGCTGTCAATAACGCGCGCCGATACGACATCGCTACCACCGGCCGCCAACTTCGCGACCTGACGCTCCGCGTCACCTCCTAACCCCGATGTTTCGAGACCGGCCTCGTACACGCCCGACGAACTGTTCGCGTCCACCGCGCCCTACTACGCCGCCTTCCGACCCCGGCATCATCGCCCTCGACCTCGCCGCGCTCGCCAGGCCAGGGCGGCGGTTTCCAGAGCGGTCCACAGGGTCTGAGGGCCACCCTGGAACGTCGTCGCTGGTGCGCCCTGCGCGCTCCCGCTTCAGAGCGTGGGAGAGCCTCAGTGCCCCTGCCCTCGTTCCTCCTTCTGCGTGTGCGTGCTCGATGGCGTTGACGCAGTGGATGAGTCGTTCCTCCGAACAGCTCTCCGTGGGCATCCCGCTCCTCGATCACGCCGTCGGTGTAGCACAGCACGCGGTCGCCGCGCTGGAGTTGGTGCTCGCTGACCGCAGGGTGCTCACCGCCCAAGCCGACCGGCGTGGCCGGCGCCACGGACGACCGCTCCGTGCTGCTCACGGCGGGGCTGCTGGCCGGGTCCATGTCGATGGTGGCGGGCGAGTGCGTCTCGGTCTCCACCCAACTGGACTCCGAGAAGGCCGCCCTGGCGCTGGAGCGATGTGAAAGCAGGCCGCCACCAGCTGAGAGGCAGACACGCCGCTTGCCCGGTCCTCGTGACCGCGCAAGCACGTCTCATGCGCCGGTAACTCCGTCGATCCGCTCACGGATGAAATCGGCATGACCGTTGTGACGTGCGTATTCCTCGATCATGTGCACCATGATCCAGCGCAGCGAGACTCCCTGATCACCGACGTGACCCGCTTCCTGTTCAGACAGGCGGCCGGAGTCGTCCAGCGATGCGTCAGCGATCAGCTCACGGCCCCGGGCGACCTCCGCTTGCCAGACAGCCATCACCTCGTCGATTGCCCGGTCCGGCAGAAGGGCAAAGCCGTCGAGGTTGCTCTCCCCGAAGACCGGCGGCAGGTCCTGGCCTGCGAATACACGCTGGAACCAGTTGCGCTCCACCTCAGCCAGATGCTGAACGAGGCCCAGCAGCGTCATCGACGACGGTGCCGCTGCGGCCAGTCGTAACTGATCATCTTTCAGGCCCGAACACTTCAGCGCGAGAGTCGCACGGTGAAAATCCAGCCACGCTTCCAGCATGGCGCGCTCGTCAGCATGCGCCGGCGGGATAGGTCGTCCATCCGGTGTCGTGTTCATGGACACACCCTCGCAGGAGCCGCTGTGACCTTACGGCCGTCTTCGCTGGCGACGAACACACGTAATCATCGCCTCCCAAGGCCACCCAGTGGCATCGACTGGCCGGTCCAGATCGACTCCACCATCGTCCGCGCTCACCAGCACGCCACGAACACCAGCCGAAAAGGGAGATGCACCGGCGGGACCCTCAGGCGTGGGCGGGCAAGCTGAGCAGCCGATGGATAACCCGGCCAACGTGGTCGGTGAGCCCGCGGTGCTGCGCGCGACGTTGTGGCAGTACCTGCGCGAGCAGGCCGACGCCGGACAGAGGTCACCCGAACGGCTTACACGCCCTCGCCTCGCGCATGCGGCCCTCACCCGTTCAGCCCACACTGACACTGGACCTTCTGCCGTCGCGCCGTTCCCGTGATCACCGCTTCGTCGGGAGGCATCGTGGTCGTGCTGGCTCTGCTTGTGCCGGAAATGCTCCTGCTCCTGATGCTGGCGCTGGACCTCTTCGAAGACCTCCTGTTCCCCTCACCACCACCGCCCCCTGCAGATGACAAGCCCACGAAGCAGGTCGACAGCCACGATCACGGACAGCGAGACACCTAGCGATCAACGCTCCCGGGATTCTGAACATCGAATCCACAGGTCACGGTGCGGATCGTCGACACTTTCGCACCCCTACGGAACGCGCTGAGCGGCGGATGTGGACGGGGTCAAGCCGCCCGGGTCTGCTGTTCGTGCTGTCGGCGTGCCGCATGGTGAGCGGTGTGCTGCCGGCCGCCGGGAATCAACCGCAGGCGGCGGCCGCCGGCATGACGCGGCTCTGGCGGCTTGGCGGTGAGACGGCCCTCGACGCGGTCCATGCCGTACAGCAAAAGCCCCAGCAAAGGCAGCAGCAAAACAGCAACAGCGATCACGGCATAGGTCCTTCCCGGCTGACTGCACCGCCCCGGGTACGCACCACGAGCACGGCCAGTCAGCGGGATACGCGCAGGCCTGGTAACCGCGACGGCAGGGAGTCCAAGATCGGAGACAGGGCGGATTGAGGTGTCCCCCGGAGTGTGGACACGGGGGTTCATGCTGCGAGTGTGAGTTTACGTGCTCTCTGCTGTTGTTGTTCGAATTCGACTGGCGAGAGGTAGTTGAGGGCGCTGTGGCGCCTGCGGGCGTTGTAGTAGGTGAGCCACTGGAAGATCTCCAGCCTCGCCTGAGGCATCGTGGAGAACAGCCTCTGGTACATCGTCTCCCTCTTGAGTCCCTGCCAGAACGACTCGGCGAGGGCGTTGTCGTAGCTCGAGCCGACCCGGCCCATGCTCCTGTGGATCCCGAAACCGTTGCAGACCTGCGCGAACGCGGCCGACGTGTACTGCGAGCCCCTGTCCGCATGGAAGATCACCCCGCCCACGTGGCCGCCGCGGGTCGCCACGGCCATCTCCAGGGCGTCGATGACCAGTTCCGTGCGCATGTGCGTGGCCATCGACCAGCCGAGCACCCGGCGTGAACAGATGTCGATGACGCAGGCGAGATACAGCCATGTCCCGCCGACCGGGACGTATGTGATGTCGCCGCACCACTTCTCGTTCAACTGTCTGGCGGAGAAGTTGCGTTGGACGAGATCCGGGGCCGGTGGTGCAAGCCGGTCGGGGACCGTGGTGCGCTTGCGGCGCCGCAGGTGCCGGCCCTCGATACCGTGCCGGCGCATCAGGCGCTCGACGCGCTTGCGGTTGATGGTGTGCCCGAAGCCACGCAGCTCGGCATGGATGCGCCGGACTCCGTAGGTGCCCTTGTGCTCGGTATGGATCTCCCGGATCTCCACGAGCAGGGCGTCGTCGGCGGCCTGCCGCTCTCGACGGACCTTCGCACCGGCGAGCCACCGGTAGTAGCCCGAGCGCGAGACCTGCAGGACCCGGCATATCCGCTGAACGCCGAAGACTTCCGCGTGGGCGGAGACGAAGTCCCAGCGGTGGGTCTTCACTTCATCTCCTTCGCGAAATAGGCGGCTGCCCGGCGCAGGATCTCCCGCTCGAGTTCCCATTCCTTCTCTGCCTTGCGGAGCCGGCCGTTCTCCGCGCGCAGCCGGGCCAGTTCCTCGTTCCGGCTCTCCGCGCTCTGCTCGCCGCTGCTGTGATCACGGCCCGCGTGCTCGTCGGCCTGGCGCACCCAGCTCCGCAGGGTCTCGCCGGTCACCCCGACATCCGCCGCGACCGCCGCGTACGTGCGCTTCCCGCCCGCCGCGCGGTACAGCGCGACGGCATCGTTCCTGAACTCCACCGGATACGGAGACCTACGTCCCACCAGGACACCTTCCCTCGGATCTGCAAGATCCATTGTCAGAGTGTCCACACCACAGGGGTCGCCTCAGGATGACCCGCCCCCGCCTGCGTCACCCCGCTCAGGCCGACCGCTGGGTCTGGCTGATCCTCGCCGCCTACACCCAGCTCCGACTCGCCCGCACCCTCACCGGCGATCTGCGCCGGCCCTGGGAGAAGCCACTCACATCGGATCAGCTCACTCCCGGCCGGGTCCGCCGCGGCTATCCCCGCATCCGCAAGATCCTGGGCACACCCGCGAAACCGCCGAAAGCCACCCACCCCGGCCCAGGCCGCCCACGGGGCACCACCACCAGCCCCGCCCCCCGACACCCCGTCGGCAAACACCAGCACAAAAAGGACACCCCTCGACCCGAAGAACCGAGGGGAAACCTTTAATTTCAAGCTAAGACAAACCGGCAATTGGTGATGCCTGCCGGTGGCTGGTCGCTCTGGGCACGAGACAGGCACGGGCCTGAGTGATCATGGAGTTCTCTACGCTCAGTGATCACCGGAGGGCCCGTGCCTGCTGTGCCATCTTGCCTGCTCGAACCCCTGTGGGACCAGTTCGCCGCCCTGCTGCCCGCGCGCGATGACTATGCGCCGACTCACCCGCTGGGCTGTCACCGTCGCCGGGTCCCGGACCGGATCGTCTTCGAGCACATCGTGCGGGCCCTGGTCCACGGCACCGGATACGAGCGGATCGCCAGTCAGGGCTGCTCGGACCGCACCATCCGACGCCGCGTCAAACTCTGGTCACAGATGGGCATATCAGAGCAGGTCCACGCCCTGGCGCTCCAGGCGTACGACCGGATGATCGGCCTCGGACTGGCCGAGATCTCCGTGGACGGCTGCATCACGAAAGCTCCCTCGGGTGGCGAGAAAGCCGGACGCTCCCCGGTCGACCGGGGCAAGCAGGGGCTGAAGCGATCGGTGGCCTCCGACGCGGCCGGGGTCCCTCTCGGGATCGTCTCCGCAGGCGCCAACCGGCACGACTCACCGCTCCTCGGCCCCACCCTCGGAGCAACGAAAGCCCAGGTAGGAGCGCTCCCAGAGCAAGTGAACATCAATCTCGACCGCGGCTACGACAGCGCCAGGACCCGTGCCTTGCTCGACGAGTTCGGCTTCACCGGCGAGATCGCCCGCAAGGGCGTGCCCGCACCGATCCAGGCCGGCAAGCGGTGGGTGGTCGAGCGTTCACACTCGTGGATGAACGGCTACGGCAAGCTGCGGCGCTGCACCGAGAAGGACGGCAGCGCCGTGGACTTCTACCTCTACCTCGCCGCCGCTTTCGTCACGCTCCGCATGCTCATCCGACGCTCGACGAGCCGCTATCGCTGGGACGGCCGCCCCACCACCCGACGCCTCAAGTGATCCATTTGCCGGTCGGTCTAAGTCCCCGGGTGGCGAAAGGCAGACAGCGGCTCGGGCCACTGCTGGCCATTCTCGCCTGACGGTCGTGGGCTGTGGCCGTGGACGACAGCACCAAGAGCGGGGGGTTGCTGCCCTGTCGGATGTTCGGCTGCGGGTCGCGCTGGCCCCGGTCGCGGATCTGTGGGCCAAGCTCAGCCGCGGACAGCAGGCCGTGGCTGGCCGGTCTGCCCTGCAGGCGCTGGACCTGCTGTCCGGGATCGTCGACCCGCAGTCTGCGCCGCAGTTGCTGGCCGACCGTCTCGCCGACCGGCTGGGGGAAGCTGGCGGCGAGGCCCTGGTCCGCGATCCGATGGGCTGGCTGCTCCGTCGCGGCCTGGTCCAGCGGCAGGCCTGCCCGGACCGCCGTTGCGATGACGGGATTCGGCTCGACACGCGCGGCGACTGCCCGGGATGTGCCGCCGTGAAGGCGGATCTCCGTGCCGTGCGGGCTCGGATTCAGGCCGAGGTCGACGCGGATCTCGCCGGCACCGGTTCCGCCCGGCTGCGGGCCGTCTACGAGGAGCGGCTGCGCCAGCACACCGTGCTCGAGGCGGACCGGACCCGGGCCCGGCACGCCCGTGCCGCGGCCGAGGTCAAGGGGCGGCTGGCTGCCGTCGCGCGGCGGCGTGAGGCCGAGGAGGCCGCTGAGCTGCAGCGGCGGTCGGCGGCGTGCTCGGAGTGCGGGCTGCCGGGCGCCGCAGGTCTGTGCCCGGACTGCGCCTACCGGCGGCGCACGGACCATCTGGTGCGTGAGGCGGTCGACTTGGCGATCGCGGTCCGGGCGGACCTGGATGATCCGGCGCAGGTCGCTGCGCTCACGGAGCGCTGTGAGACTGATACCCGGGCGCTGATCACCGACGTGAGCCGCCGCACCGGTGAGGCTCTGGCGGCTTTCACGGGTCGGGAGGTGGCCGAGCGGATCCGGGACGAGCGCCGGGCAAGCGCGTTGCGGCGGCTGTTGTCGAGCGCGGAAGCCGAGGCCGAGGCCGACGCCGTGTACGACACGGTCCTGCGGCACCGTCCCCGCGGGCGGCAGGCCGCCCAGGCGGCAGCCGATGATGCACGGCGGCGCACAGCCCAGCACCTGCTGGAGCGCAAGCTCGGGCAGCTGCAAGTCCTGCGTGTGCGGGTCGCAGCGGGCCGCCTGCCGCAGCGGGCCGCATGAGGGGCGCCGGTAAGTCAGTTTGCGTCGCTAGCCTGGCTGTTGACGCATGTGCACGCCCCGGATCCGTTCCTGGTCGGGACCGGTTGCCGCTGCTGTTGTTGCCCTTGACCTGTCGGAAACCGATCGCACGTGAGTGTTCCCTCCCAGCCCGGGCCTGCCATCGACCTGGCCCGCGTAGCACTGCGCCGCGCCAAGGAGGACGCCAGGCGTCACCGTTTCGCAGAAGGCACCGCCTCCGTGCGCTCGTGGCTACCGCCAACATTGCAGAGATCCTGGTGATGACGGACGAGGAAAGCGCCGCCGCCGAGGAGTACGTGCCTTACCCCTCGTGGGGCCACCTGGCCCGCGACTGCCGAACCGACGGAGCCAACAAAGCCGTCCGTGCGATCCACGACCTGGAGACGGCAGAGGATCCCGACGGCCGCCACTGGCCTCAGTACAAGATCTCGGACGACAAAGCACTCGCCTACCTACGGTTCGCGCCGATCCCGCTTGACGAGCCCACTGCGTAGGCCGTGAGACGTCAGCCTGGCCTTCAGAGCGGCCTGCCAGACTTCCACCAACGGTCACTCACTCAACGGGTAGTGGAGATAACTGACTTGAGCACTGGAGACGTTGGCGAAGGCCGCGTGCAGCTCTACATGGAGGACCGCGGCTGGAAGCTCATCGAGGGCAAGATCGGTAGCAGAACGAAGCACTTCGATCTCGTCTTCGAGAAGAACGGCCGTGTCCTGGTGACCCAGGTCAAGACCTCAAGCGAAGAGTACGGCTGGATCCGGTACCAGCCGGCGAACCCTCGGAAGTCAGCCGAGGGGTTGGTGCAGGCAGCGTCTACGAGGAGCGGCCAAGCGATCATGGTGCTCGTTCAGCTGCACGAAGCGCCCACGACCGTTCTCGCCGAGCGCGATGGGCTTCGTGTGCTTGAGACCGTTATGCCCGAGGCTGCCCTCATCACCTGGGCCGAGCCACTCAAGTTCGCGGACATGGTGGAGGAAGCCCGAGACGAGTACGCAAAGGGCTTCTACCAGGGTGGGAAGAAGAAGGGGCAGCCCCTCCCGCGCACAGGGCTTGGATACCCAGTGTGTGTCGACCAGTTCCAAGACCTGGAGTCGTTCCTGGCAAGCCCGGAGGTAGACAGCGGCCCCGAACCCTCCGAGGAGTTCGAGGGCAGCGCCGAAGGGCCAAGATCGTGAGACAGACGTGCCGTGTCCCTCGAATGAGACAGCAGAGAAGGCCCAGGTCATCACGGCGGAACGGGCCATTCCGAATGCGAGCCTACACACGCGGTGCCTGTGCTGGTGTACGAACAACGCGCCGTCCAATAGGCGCCGGAGTCAGCCAGTAGCGGCGAAATCGTCCTGGCCTGGCTTGGAGGCCTCGACTTCCAGGACGGGCTGCGCGCCGGGTTCCTGCTTGAGGGCCTGGCGGGCCTTGATGGCGTCCTCGCCGCGATGGCTCTGCCAGTACCGGTGCGTGTACACGCGAGCGGCGGTCTCTCGCCACTGTTCCCACAGCCGGGCGTACTCGGCTGTCTCCGCCTGCGTCCATCCCTTGGTGGCCGGGCGTGACGACTGATAGCCGTGCAGGACGCCGCCGTGTGCCGGTTCCGGCGCCTCCCACCCGTCATGCGGTTCGCGCGACCACGGCAACGAGGCCTGGAAGCGGCGCAGCTTCGCGTGGGCGTCGGCCGCGTCCTTCTGTGCCTTGATCAGGTCTGACGGGAAGTCGAACGGGTCGGATGCGGGGGCGTCGGTCATACGAGCGAGAGTAGTTCCCGCCTCTGACACTCCAGAGCAATGGCAACCTCCTGCCGGCGGCTCGCACCGCGATCAAGGACCGTGGCTCGCCCCTTCTTGGTGGCGTGGCCGCTTCTCCGCCCCGCTCTGGCTTCCGCGGCGAACTGGGATCCGGCTAGGGAGACTCGCCGTCTCACCACGCCAGGCTGGACACCGGCCAGCGGAGCGCATTTTTTGAGGGCGACGGCCGCTCCGTGGTGAGCTCCGGAGGAAAGCGCTCGGCACTCACCACGGAGTCAGCCACCGCTGCTGCTGCATAGCGACCCGGCGGCCGCCGGGAGGCGGGATGACGGACTCTCGGCCTGAAGGCGTACACGCTGATACCGCCCCTCATATGGACCAGAACGGTGCCCCGGTGTCCGGGTTCGACCCGGAGCAGTACGCACGCGTCGAACAGGCCGCCCAGCTTGTCGGCAAGACCCCCGAGGTCTTCGTCCGCGATGCCGCGCTCGCCGCAGCCGCGGACCCGTTCCTCAAGGCCCTCGGCAAGGCCCGTGACCGCGTTGCGCACCTCTCCGAAGTTTTTGGGACTCAGGACACGAGCGCTGCTGGCGACGACACCGAGGCTTGGCCCGACCCGGCGCCGATGAGTAGCCGCGACCTGCACCAGCCGCACGGCCACGCTGCGTGACCCGCTACCTCACCTCGCAAGAGCTTTTGCAGATCGCCCAGACTCTTCCCGGCGACCCCGCCTGTCTCGACCTGGGGGTCCTCGACGGCGTCTGTGCCCGGGTCCAGGCCCACTACATGGGGCAGGACGTTTACTCCAGCGACTGGCTCAAAGCCGCGGCCATGCTCGAGTCCATCGCCTTGCACGAGCCCCTGGAAGACAAGAACCCGTTCTTCGCGTGGCTGCTCGCTGAGGTGTTCCTCAACACGAACGACCACTACATGCACTACGAGCCGGAGGAAGCCCTCGCGCTCGTCATGCGCGCCAAGCACAAGGGCGCCCGAGTTCAGGAAGTCGCCGCCCAACTCCGCGCCTGGGCCACGGACTGACAGCACCCCGGGACGGTGACCGCGTGGGCGGGATATCCGCGCCCGCTGGTCGACGGCGAACGATGGCCAGGCCGTACAGGAGTTGACGCGTGGGTGCGGGCCCGGGCGACGGATCGATGCTTCCCGCTCCGCGGCCGACTACAGCGCCTCTGCCGGTTTGGTTTCGGTGGCCTGGCCGCGTCGTGTCTTGCCCCCTGAGCGGCTGTGGCCGCTGGCGATGTTGCTGACTCGCTGGGGGGTGCACTGAAGGTGGGGAGCCATGTCGGTGTACGACATCCCGTCGCGGTCGTGAAGCGTATTGACCACGTGCTGCCGGCGCTCGCGCAGCCAGGTCTGCAGGTCGGGTACGGCCTTCAGAGCCTGCGTG